>OZ253543.1:180000-4293518 GCA_965262555.1 Vicinamibacterales bacterium | reverse complement strand
TGGCCTCTACGTGATGCAAGGCAGGGATGGCAGAGGCCGCCCACCCGCGGGGAGCGCTGCGACGGCGGCGTGAACGACGCGGCGGCGGGGGCACGGGGAGCACCGGCTGGCGCTGACATCGTGTGGCCTGCCGTGTCGGGCCACGCGAACGAATCGAGACGTTTTGCTCGCGATAACTGGATTTATCGCGCACAAACATCGTTCCACACCGAATCGGGCGCATGCTAGCACAAAGTCCACCGTGGTCCGCAAGTTGCCACGTCCGTTCGTAACCCACTGGACACACGTGGTTTGCCGTCAAGACACGCCGCACTGGCCTGCGTGACGACGGCTGGGCGTGACGATGGCTGCGGCGAGGTGTAGCCAAATGTGGACAGTTTTTGCTCGCGATAACAACACGCCGAGCATCCGGAGGGGCGCTTCAGGCGGCGGGCGCACGTCCCCGCCCGCGTCGCCGCCGGCGTCGACGGCGACGGCCCGCATGGCTCGGCGGCGCGGCCTTCTCAGCGCTTCTGCCGCTCGGCGAGCTGGGCGGCGCCGCTGCGCTTCGCCATGAGCCGCTCCCCGTAGCGCTGGACCATGCGCGTCGTCTGCCAGCGCCCGGACTGCAGGATGGCCGGCAACCCGATGCCGCAGGCGATCATATCCTGCACGGCCCCGACGCGCGTGCTGTGCCCTGCGAGGGTGTCCACGATGTCGCCGCGGAGCCCGGCCCGTCGAGCCATCCTCTTATAGATGCGCGGCACCTGGCTCGCGTCGAGCTGCTCGCCGACCGCGTCGTCCTTGCGCACGGAGCGGAAGAGCCGCCCGCGGTCGACGCCGCCGAGTTCGCGCCATTTTTGACGAGCTGCACGGTGTCGCGCGCCACGTAGAGCATCGCGCCTCGCCCGTGCGCGTCGGTCTTGCCCGAGCGCACGAGCAGCGTTGCCGTTCCGTCGATTTCCTCCATTAAATCAGACACTTCCAGCGACACCAGCTCGGAGCGCCGCAGCAGCGTGTCGTAGCCCACGGCCAGCAGCGCACGGTTCCGGACGTCGATCAGCCGGTCTCCGGCCGCCTCCAGCAGCCGGTTCCGTAGCGGCCAGGTCAGTCCCTGGACCTGCGCCTGCCGGCGCCCCCGTAGCCGGTGCATCCGCTGCAGGGCGAAGCGTACGGCGGCGCTTTCCAGCGGGCTGGTCTGCCGCAGCGCCTTGTGCAGGGCGGCGATGCTGGACACGTAGCGGCGCACCGTGGCCGGCGTCTTGACGCGGGCCATGTCGTCGACGAAGGCGACCATGGTGGCCGGGCTGGCGGGGAACGCCTCCCGGAAATGTCGCCGGCACCAGGCCGCGAATACCTGCACGTCCGCCCGAAGCGCGCGTTCCGTATTGCGGCTGAACGCGCCTCTGGCCTCCTCGAAGTAGGCGGTTAGCGGTGCTCCCACCACGTCTGTGTCATCCGGTTCGAACGAACGTTCGACGTCGCATGTCGTCTGCGCACTCAGCATCCGGCGGCCTCCCGGTCAGTCCAAAAGGCCGCGAATGTTACTCGCGATAAATCCAGTTATCGCGAGCAAAACGGATGTCCAAGGGCAGCACGTGCTCGCAGGGTCGGAGCGCTCGTGGCCCGGGCGCGCTGGAACCGGCGCGGGGATTGGGCGTGCGGGCGGCGAAAGGGAGGGTGGGATGCTAGTTTCGAGCACACAGGCCGAGTCGGGCAGACAACCGCTTGAGCGGCACGGCGCGACGCCTCGCCCGAACGCCCCCCCGCCACTGGACCACACGCCTCGGCGCAACGCAGCCCCACGCAAAGCGGGCCTTGCGCGCCGGCCGCCTGCATCCTCCCCGCCCGGCGCGGGCGGGTCCTCCTGCATTTCCAGAGAACGCCCGTCCCGCCTGCCGGCGGGGACATCGCGGTCGCGCGCGGCGGTGCGGCGCCTGGCGGCCGGGTTGCTCCTGGTCGTGGCCGGCCTGCTTGGCGTGTCCACCGACGCCCAAGCGCAGAACATCCTTGTGTCCAACACCGAGCAAGACAATTCGTCTTTGTTTACCGGGGTGATTCGACGAGCGCGGACGTAGGTGCCGAGTTCTTCCTCAACAGCCACGCGGAGGCATACTGACAGCGGCGCTGTTCTACTGACGTGGTTTCGGATCGGAAGGACCGCGCGTTGATCTACGGGGGCGACCGTTGGAGCGTGTCGGGAACGACGGGGCTGGAACAGCGAAGCATCGTGATGATCAGAGGGGCGAGGTCGAGCTGACGCTGGTAGGCGGTCCGCACGACGCTGGCGAGCACCTGCTGGGTGTCGGCGCCGTGGCGGGTACGATTACCGCCACAGACTTTGCGGGTGACCACGGCGGGTCGGATGGCCTGTTCGGCGCGCCAGTTGGTGGCGTCGACCGACGGGTCCCACAGGAAGGTGAACGCGGCGGGGAATTCGCGGTCCAGATGGGCGGCGAAGCGGTCGGCGGCGTCCAGCGTCGGCGCTTTGTCGATCAGCCGACCGAGTTGGGCGAGCAGTCGACCGCGAGCGGTTGCCAGGCCGTGGTCGCTCAGAAGCCCGGCGTCGCGGCGGTCGCGCAGCTTGAGAGCGGCCTGCAGGACGGCGTGCACCCGGGCGGCCCACGGGCTGCGCGGATGATCGGTTCGGAGTTGCCGCGCTCGCCGCATCAGGTGAGCCAGACAGGTCTGGTGCAGCGCGTGGGTGAAGCGGCGATACGGCGCCCACCCGTCGCGCACGAGCACGCCGGCGTAGTCGGTTCCCAGGACCGTTGCGGCGTCGTCGAACCCGCGGCCGGCGCGAATCGCGTAGACCGTCGTCTGGGGCGTGGCGAAGACCCACAGCCAATGGCGCATGGCGCCGACGCGCCAGCCGGTTTCATCCGGCGTGACCACGGGAGATTCCCGCACCTGCTGGCACAGTGCGGTGTAGGTCGGCGCGGCTTGGCGAGCCGTGCGATGCAGCACCTGCGCGAGGCCTCCCGGTGTGACGGTCAGGCCGAACTGGGTCCGGAGCAGGTGCGTGACCTTCGCCAGCGGCACGCCCAGGTGCGTGTGCAGCCGCACGACCAGCGCGACGACTTCGGGACCCAGTTGCACGCCGGCCGCTCCCAGCGCGTCGGAGGTTTGCAGCCGGTGGCGGCCCTGGACGCGACGCCGACACTGCGAGCAGTGGCCGACCTCGATGTCGAAGCGCCGCACGATAGGGCGCACCACCGGGAGATCTTCCTGATATTGCGTCGCTACGCGGGACAACTCGACGGCGCCGCCGCAGTCCGGACACGCGGCAGGCGCCGGTGCTCGGCAGGTCTCGTCAACCTGCGCCGGACGCGGGCGGCACGCCTGCCGGCCGTAGTGCGCACCAGCGCGCCGGCCGGGTCGCCCGCCGCGACCTTGGGGCCGGTCCTTGGCGAAGGGCGCGGCCTGCCGGAATCCTGCCCGCCGCGCCGCGTCGAGTTGCTGCTTGAGGTGTTCACTGCGGCGCTTCCACCGATCCCGGTCGCCCTCGACCCGCGTCAACTCCTCCCGCAGCCGTGCGATCTCTCGCTCTTGTTCCTCAATGCGGGTATCGCGGGGATCCTGTTCCGTCCGGGGACGTTGCCGTGGCACCCCACCGTTATGCCAGATCCCCTAGAAAAGTACAAGTCCAAAATGTTGGATCTCGCGCGTCACGAAACCACCCCGCTAAACAAATACGACAATTCGGGTAGTCGGACTTTCGGAGTTCTTGACTTTGCCCAGGTGTTCGGCACGGGAAACATTGCGGCCGGATATGACCTCGAAAGCATCGTGTTGGATATCGGTACCGTGCCGAGCGGAACCGGCACAATGACCGTCACGGTGCGCGAGGACGCGTCGGGGGACCCGAGCGGGACGGTGCTGTACACGCTGACCAATCCCACTTCGATTACGGAAAATCTGAATATCTTTGACGCCCCCCCGAGTGCCACGCTGGACGCCAACACGACCTATTGGGTGGTGGCGAGCTACAGCTCCGATTCCGGCGGGCCGAATTGGTGGAGAGTGGATCTGAGCGATGGCCTCGACCCCGGCAGCGCTGCCGGGTGGACCATCGACACCCCATACAAGGTAGACAGTAGAACAGCCCCGGATGGGTGGGAGCTTCAAGCAAATACCCGCGCACTGAAGATGCAGGTTAGGGGCACGGCGAAGGGCGGCACCCTCTCCACCGACGCGACCCTGAGCGCCCTGGCGCTGGAGGACTTCGACGGCGACCCGATCACGCTGAACGAGACCTTCGCCTCGACTCTGCTCACGTACACGGCGTCGGTGACGAACGCCGACACTCAGATCGATGTTCTGCCAACCCGGAGCGATGCGAACGCCACGATCGAGTACCTGGACGGCGACGGCGTCGCGCTCCCGGACGCCGACCCGGATTTGAACGGTTTCCAGGTGGACCTGGATCCCGGCGACAACGTCATCCAGGTGAAGGTGACGGCCGAGGACACCACCACCACGCAGACCTACATGGTGACGGTGACGCGGGCGGGCCCCACCACCTCCACCGACGCGACCCTGAGCGCCCTGGCGCTGAGCGGCGTCACGCTCGCCCCGACCTTCGTGTCAAGCACGGAAACCTACACCGCAACGGTGGGGAACGCCGTGATGCAGACCACGGTGACGGCGACCCCGACGCATTCGGGCGCGACGGTCGCGTTCAAGCACGGCGACGACACTGCGCTCACCAGCCCGGTGACCCTTGCCGTGGGCGCCACCGTCATCAAGGCCGTGGTGACGGCCGAGGACACAACCACCATGAAGACCTACATGGTGACGGTGACGCGGGAGGCCCCCACCACCGCCTGCCTCGCCCCGACCTTCACCGGCCGCACCGAGGTCTGGAGGGGAACCATCACGGTCGGGACGGATCCGTTTACGGGCTACGGGTATTACGATGACGGGCTCGATGTATTTGGCGATTTGTCCGACCCGAAAAACTTCGATTACGGCGGGAACAATTACACCATCGAGAGCCTTTATGAAACTCACACCACCGGTTTTGACAATGTACTGGACCTCGACCTGGACAGCTTCCTCCCCGGCAGCGACGAGAACAAGCTGCGCCTGCATCTCTGCGGCGACACGTTCGACCTGACGGCGGCCTCGAAAGTAGGCGATACGGGGACCTATCGGTGGTCCGACGCCGTCCTGGACTGGTCCGGCGCGACCACGATCGAGGCGGCGCTGTCGGGGTCGCCGCCCGCGATCGTCACCGACGGCGTGCAGGTGACGTCGACGGCGGCCACGGGCGACACCTACGGGCTGGGCGAGCCCATCGAAATCACGGTCACCTTCGACACGGCGGTCACGGTAGACACGTCCGGCGGCACGCCCCGCATCCGGTCCGTCCTCAACGGGGGTGGGACCCCTGTGGACGGGTGGGCCGAGTACAGCAGCGGTTCGGGGGGCACGGCCCTGGTGTTCACCTATACGGTGCAGGCCGGCGACCTGGACGACGACGGCATCTGGCTTCCGGCGAACTCCCTTGAGCTCCAGGGCGGCACGATCAGCGCCGCCGCCGACACCACCGTCGCCGCCACCCTCACCTATGCCCAGCCCGGCACACAGAGCGAGCACAAGGTGGACGGCGGCCCCACCCTCTCCACCGACGCGACGCTGAGCGCCCTGGCGCTGAGCGGCGTCACGCTCGACCCGACCTTCGTATCAAGCACGGAAACCTACACCGCAACGGTGGGGAACGCCGTCACGGAGACCACGGTGACGGCGACCCCGACGCATGCGGGCGCGACGGTCGCGTTCAAGGACGGCGACGACAACGCGCTCACCAACCCGGTGACCCTGGCCGTGGGCGCCAACGTCATCAAGGCCGAGGTGACGGCCGAGGACACAACCATCACGAAGACCTACATGGTGACGGTGACGCGGGAGGCCGCCGCCGGCACCTGCCTCGCCCCGACCTTCACCGGCCGGGCCGAGGTCTGGCGAGGGACCATCACGGTCGGGAACGATGCCTTCAGCCGCGGGTATGAAGACAATAGATTTGGCGATTTGTCCGACCCGGACAACTTCGATTACGGCGGGACCAATTACACCATCGCGGGAATTCGTGAATCTTTCGACACAGGTAGCGTGAATAGACTGGAACTCGACCTGGACGCATTTTTGCCCGACAGCGACCAGGACAAGCTACGCCTGCATCTCTGCGGCGACACGTTCGACCTGACGACGGCCACGCAAGCAGGCACGTCGACCTATCGGTGGACCGACGCCGTCCTCGACTGGTCCGGCGCGACCACGATCGAGGCGGCGCTGTCGGGGACCCTCTCCACCGACGCGACCCTGAGCGCCCTGGCGCTGAGCGGCGTCACGCTCGCCCCGACCTTCGTGTCAAGTACGGAAACCTACACCGCAACGGTGGTGAACGCCGTCACGGAGACCACGGTGACGGCGACCCCGACGCATTCGGGCGCGACGGTCGCGTTCAAGGACGGCGACGACACTGCGCTCACCAACCCGGTGACCCTTGCCGAGGGCGCCAACGTCATCAAGGCCGTGGTGACGGCCGAGGACACCACCACCATGAAGACCTACATGGTGACGGTGACGCGGGAGGCCACCACCACCACGGCGCCCGCGATCGTCACCGGCGGCGTGCAGGTCACCTCGACGTCGATGACGGGCGACACCTACGGGTTTGGCGAGACCATCGAAATCACGGTCACGTTCGACAAGGCGGTCACGGTGGACACGTCTGGCGGCACGCCCCGGATCCAGTTCCGCCTCGACGGGAACAAGAACAGGTGGGCCCAGTACAGCAGGGGCTCGGCCACCACGGCCCTGGTGTTCACCTATACGGTGCTGGCCGGCGACATGGACACCGATGGCATCTGGCTTGCGGCGAACTTGCTCCAGCTCCGGAGCGGCACGATCCGCGACGCCACCGACAACACCGTCGCCGCCACCCTCACCTATGACGAGCCCGGCCTGCAGACCGAGCACAAGGTGGACGGCTCGCGCACCACCACCGTCGACGCCACCCTGCGCATCCTGAGGCTGAGCGGCGTCACGCTCGACCCGACCTTCGTGTCGACCACGGAAACCTACACCGCAACGGTGGTGAACTCCGTCACGGAGACCACGGTGACGGCGACCCCGACGCATTCGGGCGCGACGGTCGCGTTCAAGGACGGCGCCGACATTGCGCTCACGAACCCGGTGACCCTTGCCGAGGGCGCCAACGTCATCAAGGCGGTGGTGACGTCCGAGGACACCACCACCATGAAGACCTACATGGTGACGGTGACGCGGGGGACGACCACGGCGCCCGAGATCGTCGCCGACGGCGTGCAGGTGACCTCGACGCCGATGGCCACGGGCGACACCTACGGGCTGGGCGAGACCATCGAAATCACGGTCACCTTCGACAACGCGGTCACGGTGGACACGTCCGGCGGCACGCCCCGGATCGCGTTCCGCCTCGACGGGGATCCGAACCCGAACAGGTGGGCCGAGTACAGCCGCGGTTCGGAGGGCACGGCCCTGGTGTTCACCTATACGGTGCTGGCCGACGACAGGGACGACGACGGCATCCGGCTTCCGGCGAACACAATCCAGCTCTTTGGCGGCACGATCCGCGCCGCCGCCGACAACGCCATCGCCGCCACCCTCACCTATGCCGAGCCCGGCACCAAGACCGGGCACAAGGTGAACGGCTCGCTCATCACCACCATCGACGATGACGACGAGACCACGACCACGCCGCCCGCGATCGTCACCGACGGCGGCGTGCAGGTCACCTCGACGCCGATGGCCACGGGCGACACCTACGGGCTGGGCGAGACCATCGAAATCACGGTCACCTTCGACAACGCGGTCACGGTGGACACGTCCGGCGGCACGCCCCGGATCGCGTTCCGCCTCGACGGGGATCTGCTCGGGTGGGCCGTGTACAGCAGCGGTTCGGGGGGCACGGCCCTGATGTTCACCTATACGGTGCTGGTCGACGACATGGCTGTCAACGGCATCTTGCTTGCGGCGAACACAATCCAGCTCTTTAGCGGCACGATCCGCGACGCCACCGACCCCACCGTCGACGCCACCCTCACCTATGCCGCGCCCGGCCTGCAGACCGGGCACAAGGTGGACGGCTCGCTCACCACCACCATCGACGATGACGACGAGACCACGACCACGCCGCCCGCGATCGTCACCGGCGGCGTGCAGGTCACCTCGACGCCGATGGCCACGGGCGACACCTACGGGCTGGGCGAGACCATCGAAATCACGGTCACCTTCGACAACGCGGTCACGGTGGACACGTCCGGCGGCACGCCCCGGATCGCGTTCCGCCTCGACGGGGATCTGCTCGGGTGGGCCGTGTACAGCAGCGGTTCGGGGGGCACGGCCCTGATGTTCACCTATACGGTGCTGGCCGACGACATGGACGACGACGGCATCCGGCTTCCGGCGAACTCCATCCAGCTCTTTAGCGGCACCATCGTCGACGCCACCGACCCCATCGTCGACGCCACCCTCACCTATGCCGACCCCGGCCTGCAGAGCGGGCACAAGGTGGACGGCTCGCTCATCACCACCATCGACGATGACGACGAGACCACGACCACGCCGCCCGCGATCGTCACCGGCGGCGTGCAGGTCACCTCGACGCCGATGGCCACGGGCGACACCTACGGGCTGGGCGAGACCATCGCAATCACGGTCACCTTCGACAAGGCGGTCACGGTGGGCACGTCCGGCGGCACGCCCCGGATCGCGTTCCGCCTCGACGGGGATCCGAACCCGAACAGGTGGGCCGAGTACAGCAGCGGTTCGGGGGGCACGGCCCTGGTGTTCACCTATACGGTGCTGGCCGACGACAGGGACGACGACGGCATCCGGCTTCCGGCGAGCGCAGTCGAGCTCTTTGGCGGCACGATCCGCGACGCCACCGACCCCGCCGACGCCACTCTCACCTATGACCAGCCCGGCCTCCAGAGCGGGCACAAGGTGGACGGCTCGCTCACCACCACCACCGACGAGGACGACGGGACCGACGAGGACGACGGCCCCCCCCCCCCCCCGTCAACGCAGCGCCGCTGGCCGTTGACGACGCGGCGGAGACGGCCGAGGACACGCCGGTGACCATCGACGTGCTCGCCAACGACAGCGACCCCAACGGGGACACGCTGACGGTGGTGGAGGTATCGGCGCCGGCGCACGGCACGGCGGTGGTGGCGGCGGCGGGTACGGTGGAGTACACGCCGGAGCCGGACTTTCACGGCACCGACCGCTTCACGTACGTGGTGGGCGACGGATCGGGGCTGACGGCCCGGGCGGCGGTGGAGGTGACGGTGCTGCCGGTGAACGACCCGCCGCTGGCGGTCGACGACGCGGCGGACACGCCCGAGGACACGTCGGTGACCATCGCCGTGCTCAGGAACGACAGCGACGGCGACGGGGACGCGCTGGCGCTGGTGGAGGCGTCGGCGCCGGCGCACGGCAGCGCGCGGCTGACCGACGCGGGCGCGGTGGAGTACACGCCGGAGCCGGACTTTCACGGCACCGACCGCTTCACGTACGTGGTGGGCGACGGGTCGGGGCTGACAGCCCGGGCGGCGGTGGACGTGACGGTGCTGCCGGTGAACGACCCGCCGCTGGCCACGGGCGTCATCCCCGACCAGACCCTGGATGTCGGAGACGGGCCGGCGGTGCTCGATCTGATCCCGTTCTTCGAGGACCGGGACGGCGATGCGCTCGGCTACACGGCCGTCGTGTCGGATCAGGCCGTGGCGGTGCGCCTCACCGGCGCGACGCTGACGCTGACCGCGACGCGTCCGGGTACGGCGACGGTAACGGTGACGGCACAGGATCCCGACGGGCTGACGGCGATGCAGGCGTTCCTGGTCACGACGACCGACCACGAGGCGCGGGGCGTTGTGGAGGACACGCTGGCGGCGCTGGGCCGCGGGCATCTGGCGAGCGCGCGGGCGACGCTCGGCCGGCGCGTCGAGACGACGGGCCAGGAAGCGTCGCAGGTCACGGTGGCGGGGCTGCACGTGCCGCTGGGGACGGGCGTGGCCGCCGCCGGATGGGCCGTGGCGGAGCGCTGGATCACGGGCGTGGCGGGCGGCAGGCCGCTGCCGTCCGGCGACCGGACCGGGATGGACGCGGCGCCGGGGGCGGAAGCGGTCGGTGCGCCTGGTGCGCTGGGCGCTCCCGCGGCACCACCCGGCATGGCCGGCGGCGCGCCGTTCGGCGCCGGCGCCTCACCCACCCGCTCCACCTTGTCGCCGCTGAGCGCTGGCGGTCAGACGGCGTTCCTGCTGGCGCTCGGCAGCGGGCAGGCCGGCGGCGGCGCGGCGCAGGGGCACCGCTGGACGGTCTGGGGGCAGCATGACCAGCAAGCGTTCGGCGGCGAGCGATCGCCGGCGGCGCGCTATGACGGGCACCTCCGGACGGCCTACGTGGGCGTCGACGCGCGGCTGAGCGAACGCTGGCTGGCGGGCGTGGCGGTGTCGCGCAGCCGCGGGGACGGCGACTGGACCTTCGGTGCGTCGACCGGTCGGCTGACGACCACCCTGACGTCGGTGCAGCCGTATCTGCGGTGGTCGGACGGCGGCACGACGATCTGGGCCACGGCCGGCGGCGGCACCGGGTCGGTGGAGAACGAGCGCGTGCGGTACGGGCTGCTGGAGGAGAGTGACCTCGGGCTGCGGCTCGGCCTGGTGGAGGTGCGGCGGCGGCTGGCGACGGTCGGCGGCGGCGTGGAGTTGCAGGTGCGCGGCGACGCGTCATGGGCGCGGCTGACGACCGCCGCGGGCCATGAGTTGATCGACGCGCTGGCGGTGGACGTGCACCAGCTGCGGGTCGGGATCGACGTGAGCCGCCCGGTGCGCACCGCAGGCGGGACGCTGGTGGAGCCGTTCGGCGAAGTCCATGCGCGCCACGATGGCGGCGCGGGACAGACCGGCGCCGGCCTGGAGGTGGCCGGCGGACTGCGGGTGGCGCGTGGCGTGTTCCGCGTCGAAGGCATGGGCCGGGTGCTGGCGCTGCACGCGGCCGACGGCTACCGGGAGCACGGCGGCGCCGTGACGCTGAGCGTGGGTGACGGCGCGCGGCAGCCGGGCCTGACGCTCTCGCTGTCGCCGCGCTGGGGCGCGCGGGCGACGGCCAGCGACGCCTTGTGGCAGGACCACCTGTTCCACCAGCGCGCGGCCGGCGCCTCCGGCGCCCGGCGTGACGAACGGGCGCTCGATGCGCGCGTCGACTACGGCCTACAGCTTCCGGCCGGCGGCCTCGTGACGCCGTTCGGGATCTACGGCCAGTCGCCGTACGGGCGGCGCCTGCAGGTCGGACTCCTGCTCAGCCGGCTCGGACCGCTCGGGCTGGAGGTGTCGGGGGAACGCGCCGCCCAGCGCCATCCGGGCCGCGACGACTACCGCGTGAGCGTCCTCGGCCGCATCACCTTCGGCGGCGCGGACAACGCCTCGGCGAGCCCGGATGCGGTGCCGTGAGCGGCTGCCGGTGTTGTGTGGACGTGATCGACGACGCCCATGACGAAGGCACCAAGGAGACGACGCTGCGCCTGTCCAACCCCGTGCGGGCCTCCTTGGCCGACAGGACCGCGACCGGGCGGATCCGCAACACTGACCCGATGCCGCGGGCGCTGATGGCACGGTTCGGGTGGACGGCGGCGGTGCACGTGGACGGCGTCGCCAACGGCAGCCGCCTCGATGCGGAGATCGGCGACGGGCTGCCGGTGGGCAGGCGTTTCGTGGGAACGCCGCGGATCGGCGTCGCAGCCACGGAGCACGGACGGGACGATCGGATCGGCGATGGCCTCGGGGTGTTGGGCACAGACAGCGTGCGCTTCGAGCTGGGCGTCGAGGCGCAACGCCGGGAGAGCCCGGCGGCCGATGGCACGGACCACGGCGTGCTCGGGAAGGCCACCATGCACTGGTAGGGGCGGCCCGCGCGCCCAGGCGCCGTCGACCGTGAGGGCACCCGGCGCGAGCCCGCACCGCAGACCGCACCCGATCACGGCGTCCGGCGGCGCACGGCGGGGCGCCGGGAGGCCCGCGTCGGGCGCGCAACGAGTCGATGGCGCGTCACTACGCCACCCGCGACTTCTTCCGGCAGATGCCGAACCCGCTGCTGGCCCGCTACTTCCACGCCCGCGGCGTCTTCGCCGATCTTGACATTGCCGCGCTGCCGGAGCCCCAACCCGACGCGCTCTGGGTGGCCTGGCTGACGCTGGACGACACCCAGCGCCACGCGATGGACACCGCGTTCCGGGACATCGCGGCCCTGAGTTGCGAGAAAGGCTGCCGCGCCATCCTCGACGACGCGGCGTGGTACTTCTCGACCAACCAGGAAGCCCACGCGGCCTTCGTCGAGCCGCTCGCCTCGCTGGCGAATCATGGCGAGCGCGCGATGACGACGTTCCTCGACCATCCCGCCTGCTGGCGGCGCGCCACGCGCTTCTATCACGCGGATGCGTTGCCCGCCTGGCGCAAGCGCACCCATCTGCCGCACGTGCCCGCGGCCGTGGACGAGGCGAGCCTCCAAGAACTGGCCGCCGGCATGAGCTCGTACTTCCGCCGCACCGAGGGCCGGGGCACCCGCTGCGTCGTGGAACCGCTCCGTCGGGGCACGCTGGACTATTTCTTCGCCTACCCCGAGGACTACTCGCAGCACAGCGTCGAATGGGTGGACGGCCAGTTCGGGCAGCGGCCGCACCACCCGGCCTTCGAGGTCATCTACGTCTATTCGCAACCCGACGGCACACTCGACGTGAACATCCGCGGCGCACGCACCGCCGTCGAACCGCTGCAGGGCCTGTTCGCGGCCGCCATCCTCAAGCAGACCGCGCTGCCCCCCGATCCGACCGACGACCGGGTCTACGACCTGCATGCGTTACGGGAGCCCGGGTTCGAGTTCGTCTACGAGAGCGGGAGCGGCATTCAGGACGTCGTGGTGACGGCGCTGCGCCTCACGTCGCGGGTCACAACGGGGGACCGCCTCACGGTCGAAGCCGATACGGTCGGCCACCCCACGGCGGTCTACGACCTGCTCGCGCGGCTGGGCTCGGCCGTCCCCCTCCACCTCTACCGCGTCACCCAGGTTGAGCTGGCGGTGTCGGTGATCACGGAGATCACCCAGCCGCCACAGCGGGTGACGATTCGCCTCACGCATCCCAACGCCTGCTCCCTGCCCTACGACGACCTCGGCCTGACCCTGCGCGCCATGCTGCACACCTCCGGGATCGAGCCGACGGCGCCCGCCGACGCGGAGGCGCCCGCGGGATGACGCCGCGGGAGGCCCTGCTCGACCTCGTGGCCCGGGTCGGGGCGCGAGACGGCGCGGCGGTGCGGGTGAGCGGGACCGACGTACGTCAGTGGCCGGCCGATGCCGTCGAGGCCCTCAAGGCGCACCGGCTCCTGGTCCGAGCCCGTCCTGCCAGGACCGTGGTCTGTCCCGGCTGCGAAGCTGACTGCGTCATGCCGGTGCAGACGATCCCCGCGGGGCCGCGCGAGGCGGCACGCTTCATCGTCTGTGACAAACGGAGCGATATCAACCGGGTCGCGCTCACCACGGCCCACGTGGACCAATGGAAATGCGACGGCGAGGCGCTCGCCCGGTTTGTCGTCGAGCAGGTGGGCCTGCGCCGGAGCCGGCACCGGACCGATGCGTCCGGAACGCAGCCCCTCGGGCTCGCCGCCGGCGACACGCGGCACCAGATGCTGGGCCTGCGCACGCACGGGGACGTGACGCTGGTCGTCGCGGACACGGCCGTGGCCCTGGCGGACCTGATCGACTTCGATCGCGGCGCCTACGTCCTGGACACCGCCGCCATTCGCCACCTCGTCGATGCGGCGACGACCGCCGACCCGCGCTACACGCCGAGCACGACGCGGCGCGGGGCCCGCACGCTCGAGTCGCAGGCGCGGTACGCGCGCTGGCAACAGGCCTACCGCGCGCTGAAGCAACGGCGCCCGCACATGTCCGACGTGTGGTACGCGCGACAGCTTGCCAAGCAGCCGGTGGCGGCCGGCTGCCACGCGAGCACCATCCGCAAACACATGACGGGACGGCCGGGGGCCGTCACCCGGCGCCGCTAACGCGACGGGCCCCGGGGATGGGGCGACCGGGTACTGTCAAGTTGACGGAAGGCATGCTGAGGGCTGACCGTTCGTGTATGGCTGCCGCTCCCCTATAGTTGGCCCTTGGGGAGGGCAGCATGACGGTAGCGGAATTGATCGAGCGGTTGCAGGAGCTGCCGCAGCACCTGGAAGTCGTGATCCCGGACCCGGATCCGCACCTCGAACGGGCGACGCATCAGCCGTGCGCCGCAGCGGAGCTCCGCGCGGCCCGGGGTCATGGAGGCCTCGGCGGCTGGGATCTCGACGGGGCGCACGGCCGGACGCTCGTCTGGCGGCCGGATGACGAACCCGTCAGTGTCCTCGTACTCGGTGCCGACGGCGACTAGCCGCGCCGGAGGACCGGGCGGTGTCGAAACGCTACCGGTAGCTTCAGCGGATGCCCCGGACAGCGCCAGGACGCTGGCGTCGCCGCCGAAGCAGGGCTGCCCAAGTCCCTGGTGTTCCAATCTTTAATTGTTGGTATAAACGTGGGTACATGCCATCATGTTTATGTTAAGTTATTCATAATAAACAACTTACAAAATGTATGTGGCGGAGGGACAGGGATTCGAACCCTGGAGCGAGTTTCCCCGCTAACGGTTTTCAAGACCGCCGCCTTCGACCGCTCGGCCATCCCTCCGCAGGGTCGGCCTGACGACAGATCGCTACTGTACCATCAGGTTCCATGCCGGAGATGACGGGGCAGGACCGGTTGATCGTCGCGTTGGACGTCGACAGCGTCGAGCGGGGGGCGGCGCTCGTCGATCAACTGCAGCGCGTCCGGATGTTCAAGCTGGGGTGGCGCCTGCTGATGGCGGGGCTGCGGACACGCGGGCTGGCGGAGTTGTGGCAGTCGATCACGGGGACTGGCCGCGAGATCTTCGTGGATCTGAAGGTACCGGACATTGGCAACACGGTGGCGGACGTCGTCGGCGACCTGGCGCGCGACCCGCAGGTGCGGTTCCTGACGCTGCACGAGAACATGCAGGCGCGCGACATCGAGCGGGCGCGGGTGGCGCGGGGGGAGAGCGCCACGCCCCGACTGCTGATGGTGCCGTTCGTGTCGAGCCTGTCCACGGAGGACTTCCCGCGCATCGCGCCGGCGGACGCGGCGCGGGGGATGACGATGGACGAGTGGATCCTCGAGCGGGCGGGGTCGGCGCTTGATCGAGGCTGCGACGGGATCATCGCGTCCGGAGATGCGATCGCGCTCTGCCGCGGCCGCTGGCCTCGCGGCGGCGAGCGGAACGTGGTGATCGTCAGCCCGGGCATCCGGCCGGCCGGGTCGGGCGCGGATGATCACAAACGGCTGACCACTCCGACCGACGCGATCCGTGCGGGCGCCGACTACCTGGTTGTGGGCCGGCCGATCCTGCAGGCGCCGGATCCGGCGTCGGTGGCCGACGCGATCATCGGAGAGGTCGACGCCGCGCTATGATCCTGGGAGCGCGGACGCCCACATCCGCGGACGGCGCCGGAGGCGTGAGGATCATCAATGCCCCAATGGCACCGCACGGTCGCTGCCGCCACCCTCCTGGCGCTGGCCACCGCCGTCGGTGCCGTCGCCGCCACCCAATCCCTTTTCCGCGGCTTCGGTGCCTGGGGCAGCCCGGCCCTCCCGTACACGGCTGACGTCACCTTCGTCCGCCTTCGGTGGGACCGCGGCGAACCTGGCGCGCAGGTCTACGGCCGTGGCCCCAACTTCTGGCTGCACGAATTCCCGCGCGCCGAACAGCACCTGATGACGCTGTTGAGCGACTTTTCCACCACCGACGCGAACGCCAACGGCAGCCTGATCCTGAAGCTGGACGACCCGTCGCTCTTCCGCTACCCGATTGCGCTGATGCAGGAGCCCGGCTTCTGGCTGATGACCGACGCGGAGGCGGCGCGGCTGCGCGCCTACCTCCTGAAGGGCGGCTTCGTCATCTTCAACGACTTCGAGGGCGCGCAGTGGGAGAACTTCGAGGCCCAGATGCGCCGCGTCCTCCCCGACGCGCGCTGGCTCCCGATGGACCCCGCCCACCGCATCTTCGACAGCTTCTTCCAGGTGACCGAGCTGCAGCTTCCCAACCCCTACAACCACCACCTGGCCGGCCTCATTCCCGAGTACTTCGGCCTGTTCGAGGACAACGATCCCACCCGCCGCCTCATGGCCATCGCCAACTACAACACCAACCTGGCCGAATACTGGCAGTCCGGCGGCACCGGTTTCTTCCCCGTCGAGCCGATGAACAACGGCTTCGAACTGGGGATCAACTACATGATCTACGGCCTGACGCACTGACCGCGAACGTCCCCCCGGTCCGACGGCGAACAGTTCGGGCCGACGACGACGCGATTCAGGGCACCCGCGCCATGATGTTGCGCTTGGGCACGTTTTGGACGGGAATGCGCGCGACCTCTCTCATGTCCACGAGATCGAGGACGGACATGGATGCTGTCAGCGAGGCCGATACGTAGGCCGTTCTGCTGTCCGGCGTTATTGAGAACCAGAACGGGTCTGGCCCCATTGGAATTGAGCCAACGTGCTCCATGTCCGGAGCCGAAAACAGGTGAACCAGGTTGTACCAACGGTCGCTGACCAAAATCGTTTCGTTGTCAGGCGTAAGCGCGATGCCGTGGCTGGGGCTGTTTTGAGCCGTCCATGAATGCTGCAAATTCACGCGCCCCCCAAGTACGGGATACGAGACCTTCTGGACGATCTCGCCGGTATTGAAGTCATAGACCACGAACCCGGGGAGGCCACCCTGGTTACACAACAGCCACCTCGTGGAGCCGTCGGGGTTCGGATAGAAATCACAGACGCGATGACCGCCGCTGCCGACCCCGACGATCTTTCGCACGTACTCCTCGGTCTCCGTGTCGACGAGCCGAACCGTCAGCGCTTCCTCCGCTGAACGCCCTTGGTTGGCCGTGACCGCGACGTACTTGCCGTCGGGTGTGACGAGCACGTAATGGGTCCGCATCCCTTCCAGCGGAAGGTTCTTGACCAACGTCAGCGTCGCGGCATCATAGATGTCCAGGCCGGTTGCGCCCTGATCCTGCACGCCGGCGTAAATGCGCCGTCCGTCTTTACTGACGGCGATCGCGGAGGGCCGTCCGGTCGTGGCGACCTTGTTGACAACCTCCATCGTCTCGGTGTCGACCTCGTAGAGCGTCTTCGCCACCTCGCCAGTCACGTATAGACGGCTGCCATCCGGCGACGTCGCCAGCCCATTGGGGATCTCGATATCCGGAACCTGGCCGATCACTCGATTCGTCTGAGTATCGATGACAGTGACCGCGTCTCCCGCCATCGCGTTCTGGAAGACAAGGAGCTTGCCGGCCTGCGCCATGAGGCGTGAATGTGGCGCGATGATCACGATGCCGAGCGAGGCCAGCGCAATCACTCGTATGAGTCTCGTCATCTCAGTTCCTTCCTGTTGGCCATGCCAATGCGTCTGTGTTCAACCTACCGAGTCAACGGCTCGCCGCCAGTGACCCATGTAGCGAGGATCTGCCAATCGGGGTCGTTCGGCGACTCGAAGTGAGTCCCTCCCATGTGGTCCAGGTCGCCGCCTGCCTCAAATCGCAGCGGATGGAGGAGTAATCGACTGGCATGTGGAGCGCCGGGAACCACCTTCTGGCTGACCACGTCGAAGTTGCTCCGCGACTGTTCCTCGTTCCAGGTGGTCGCCCCGGGCGACAGCGGCTCCAGCGGCATGGTTCTACGGGCAGGTCCCTCGCCGGCGCCCTGCCCATGGCATGAATAGCAGCGAGCTAAACCAGGACGCTTCTTCAGGAAAACCGCCTGCACCCGTGTCTTGAAATACTCGTAGTCCAACTCTGGGACGGGTGCCGATGCGACCGCTGTCGCCGGGGCACCTCCCGGGCCGGCGGCTCCTCGGACCCATTCCGCGATTGTGGTCCACTCAGGATTGTTCTGCGACGGCCAGAACTTGCCGCCTGTGTGCGAGGGGTCCCCACCGGCGTCGGCTGCCAACGGGTGCAGCAGCAGCCGGCTATTCAGCGGATTGCCAGGCGTCACGAGCGTGGACACGAATTGAAGATTCTGCCGTGACTGTTCCTCCGTCCACGCTGTGGCACCGGGCGTCAACGGCTGCAGACTGAGCCGGGTAGCGACCCTCGTATGACAACTGGCGCAGGCTTGACCGGCCCCCTCGTTGGGGGCGCGAGCCTTCAGGAAGATCGGTTCGATTCGCGTGCGGTAGTACTCGAAATCCAAGCCCGGTGACGACCGCGCGGCGCCCGGAGGCACTGCCGCTGGCGTTGCCAGTTCGGACACAGTGGTGGCACAGGCCGCGAGCAGCGCCGCCGAAGCGACGAGGAAGAAGGACCTCAGTGTGTGTGTCGATTCCATGGAGCCCTCGTGGAAAGGATGGTCATCAGCTCTCGCCCGGTTGACTTTGTGATAGTCATTGACTGTCATTGTACGTGTCCACTCAGCACCCGTCCCGACGGGGATGACCGGTCCCGCCGGCCGCAGCGATTCGGTAGGATCGCGGCCATGAACACGTCGCGCGGGAACGAACCGTCGGACAGCGACCTCGCCTACCAGTCGCACATCCTGCAGGGCGTTTCTCGCACCTTTGCCCTCAACATCCCGCAACTCCCCGGGGCGTTGCGCGACGTCGTCGGCAACGTGTACGCCCTGTGTCGCATCGCGGACACCATCGAGGACGAGCCGGCACTGTCCCCCGCCCAGAAGAAGGCGTTCTCGGAACGCCTGATCGACGTGGTGGCCGGCGGCGCCGACGTGGCGGCGTTCTCGTGCGACCTCAGCCCGCTGCTCTCGTCGTCAACCACCGCGAGCGAGCACGACCTGATCGCCAACACAGCCCGGGTGGTCCGCATCACCAGGGGGTTTCACACCGCCCAGCGGCGGGCCATCGAACGCTGCGTGCGGATCATGTCGCACGGCATGGCGGAGTTCCAGTCCAACGCGACGTCCGCCGGTCTGGTGGATATGGCCCATCTGAACCGCTACTGCTACCACGTTGCCGGCGTGGTCGGCGAGACCCTCACCGATCTGTTCTGCGACTACTCCTCCGAGATCCGCCGCCGGCGCGACGACCTGCTCTCGCTGTCGGTCTCGTTCGGCCAGGGCTTGCAGATGGTCAACATCCTCAAGGACGTCTGGGAGGATCGGCGCCGCGGCGCATGCTGGCTGCCGCGCGACGTCTTCGACGCGGCCGGCTTCGAGCTGCGGTCCCTGTCCCCCGGACAGCACGCTCCCGGCTTCGTCGACGGGCTCTCCGAGCTGGTGGGGATCGCCAACCGCCACCTCGCGAACGCGCTCCAGTTCGTCCTGATCCTGCCCGCCCACGAGACTGGCATCCGCCGCTTCTGCCTCTGGCCGCTGGGCATGGCAGTGCTCACGTTGCGGCGCATTCATGCCACGCCGGAGTTCCGGAGCGGCGCCGAGGTCAAGATCTCACGACGCAGCGTGCGGGCGGTGACCTCCGTCACCAGTCTCCTGGTGCGCGCGGACCTCCCGCTGAAGCTGCTCTTTCAGGGGCTGACCCGGAGTCTCCCGCCGCCGCTTGAATCCCACGCCGGCTAGGATCCCAACCGCCGCCAGACTGGCGTCAGCCCCAGACCCAGCACGACCAGCCCCAACTGCCACGCGCCGGCGGACGGCACCCATCCCGGCGCGGGACTGCCCACCATCCAGGATCCGATCCCCACGAGCAGGCAGAAGATCGACAGCGCGCACGCTCCCGCCGCGGCTACGGCCCGGGCCAGCCGCGCCGGGCCGTCATCCACCGCGCCGCCGCCCGGACTGCCCCTGCCGCTCGGGTCCCGTGAGTCATCCATGCCGGCCGCCTCCCGCGCCACCGGCCCCCAGAAGCCGACTGGCCGCACCTTCCGGTAGAACACCACCAGGCGTGCCCGGTCCTCCGGTCCCGCAACGGCGACCGCCACGAGCGCCGCCGCCGTCGCCACGACCGCAACCACGAGCAACCGCACGGCATGCTGATCGTCAGGAACGGTGGCCATCAACACCGGCGCCGCCACCACTGACGCCGCAATCGCCGCAATCTCTCCCCACGCGTTCATCCGCCACCAGATCCATCGCAGGATCAGCACCACGCCAATCCCCGCGCCGAGCAGCAGGCTCACCTGCCACGCTTCGTTGATCGACGTCAGGCGGGTCATGATGCCGAGCGCGATGATCGTCAGGCCGACGTTCGACGCGCGCGCGACCCGGACCAGCGACCGCGCCGACGGCTCGCGCCCGAGCCAGAGTTGACAGACGAACCGCCGGTAGATGTCGTTGGCCCAGTACGACGCGCCCCAGTTCAGATGCGTGTCGACCGTCGACGCGAGCGCCGCCAGCATCCCGGTCACCATCAGTCCGCGCAGGCCGGCCGGCAGCAGGTCCGCCATGCCGCGCACATACGTCGCCTCGCGCTCCGCCTGCAGCAGCGCCGGGTCGAGCGCCACCGCGCCTGCGCCGCCCGCTGACCCGGCACCGGTGAGCATGGCGCCGTCGAAGGGAAACAGCACCAGCAACCCGAGCGCGAGCGGGATCCACAGCAGGCTCCGCAGCAGCACCTGTGTGAACGTGAAGACGATTGCCGCCGTCCGCGCGTCGGCGTCGCTCCGGCACGCCATCGACCGCTGCGCCAGGTAGCCGGTGCCGTCTGCGTTGATCTGAATCAGCCACTGCAGGCCGAACAGCGCCAGCACGGCGGCGGATGCCTCGTGCGCCCCGCCCGGCGTGAACGCCAGGATCTCGTCCGGCCGGATGCCGCCCGGTCCGCCCGCCGCGAACAACTCGCCGATGCGCACCGGCAGCGCCGCCAACCCGCCCGCCTCGCGCACCGCGATCCAGGCGAACGCCGCCGTCCCGACAAACATCACCCCAAGCTGCACCACGTCGGTCGCGACGACGCTGCGCAGCCCGCCGGTCATCGAATAGAAGGCAGCGACCGTCAGGATCAGCATGAGCGAGATCAGGTTCGAGGCCGTCCGCACCCAGACCGCCGGATCGTCCGGCGCCCCGATCGTGAGCGGCGCCCCCACCCATTCGACCAGCCCCACGACCGGCTGGAACAGCGCCGCGGGCAGCCAGACATCCCACAGCAGGAACGGCTCCGCAATCTTCGCCGCCGCGAAGAAGACGAACGCCAGGACGACGCAGTTGAACACCGTTCCGAGCCAGAACGCCTTCACCCCGCGCAGCACCACCGCGGCGCGTCCCCCGTAGCGCACCTCGGTCAGCTCCGCGTCGGTCACCACGCCGGCCCGCCGCCACCCCGGCGCGAGCAGGAAGCCCATCACCAGGAACGCCAGCGCGTAGATCCACAATTGCCACAGCGCGAAGATCCCGGCCGTCGCCACCAGCCCGGTCACCAGCAGTGGCGTATCCGCCGCGAACTGCGTCGCGGCCATCGAGAGCCCCGCCTTCCAGCCCGGCAGCGACCGGTCGGCCAGGAAGTACGCCTCGAGATCGCGCGACGCCGCGCGCCGGTTCCGCAGTCCGGAGGCGATCGCGTAGAGGATGAAGAGCGCGACGATCAGCAGATCAACAGGGGCCATCCGGGCTGCCAGATCTCGATCGAGAGCCGGCCTGGAGGCCGGCGCACCAGGGCCGTCGCGCTACGGCAGCGGGCAGGCGCGCCACCGCCAACTACTGCTCGTCGAGCGACGTGACCTTCTGCGTGTTCAGGTTCCGCGCGCCCGCCAGGATGCCGGTCAGGCCGTAGTTGCCTTCGTGGCAGGCGTACTCGTAGAGGACGCCGTCGGTGCGTCGGAAGGGAATGACGACGGTCCAGGGACGCGTGTAGTTGTTCGGATCCTCGATCGTGAACTCGTACATCACGGTGTCTGGGTCGAGACGGGTGAACGTTTCGATCAGGGAGGTGTCCTTCGAGCTACCCGCGAAGTTGGTCTCGCGGAGGAAGTTCTTCGTTTCGACTACCAGCGTCTCGCCTTCCCAGCGGCCGCGCGAGCTGCCGACCCACTGGGGGAGGTCGACGTGCGGCTGATCGATCGGGATGATCCGGACGTTGTGGATGTGTTCGTTCAGCAGCGCGACATAACCGGGCGCCTGGAAGATGTGCACGTTGTTGTTGTACGAGCCGGGGCGCATCGGCGGGCCGGAGTTCGAGCCCATCAGGCAGCGGTCGCCGAGGCTGCGGTCGGTGTAGTCGTCGGCGAAGCCGTTCCGGAGGTTGAGCCTGCGGATCTGCTGCTCGCGGGCGAACTCCTCGGTGTACGGAATCCGGCCGTCAGGCGGATCGACCACGAGCGAGGTCCGGTTGTCGCTGGTCAGCTCGACGCCCCGCTCGTACCAGAACTCGTTGTACGAGAGCACGCCACCTTCGGAGCGCGACTGGTAGCCGGCGCTCGGCGCACCGGTCTCGGGATCGAACAGGTCGCGGTTCAACCGCACCCGCTCGGACGCTTCGAACTGGGCGGCCTCCTCCGGGTCGAGCGTCTCCTTCTCCGCGAGGGCGCTGGGACGCTGCAGCGGCGTGAGCGTCCGGAACGTAAAGATGCCGGAGATGTCGGGCTGGCCGTCGGGTGTGCGCATCGGCATCGACGGCGCGGCGGCGTCCGACGACTGGGCGACGGCCGGCGCGGCGGCGAGACTGGCAGCGACGGCGATGGTCACGACGATGACAGCAATGCGGTAGGTCTGCATGGCGCTCTCCTTCACGTCAGGGTCCCATCCTACCCCGAATGGAGCGGGATGACGCCGCCGAGCGCGTGGCGTTGGCCTATGGCCGGCCTGGAGGCCGGCGCGCCATGGAGCCGTTGCACCATGGAGGCGGGCGCACGATGCGGTTGCCGGCTTGGAGGCCAGCGCACCATGGAGGCCGGTGCTGGCCTGGAGGCCAGCGCACCGGGGAGGCCAGCGCACCGGGGAGGCCAGCGCACCGGGGAGGCCGGCGTGCCATGGAGGCCGGGGCACCGCCGTGGACGCCGGCTCAGAAGCGGAAGAGGCGGTTGAACTTGACGACGAAGGCGCGGTTCACCAAGCCGGGGAAGCGGCGCAGGGTGGTGTCGCGCTGTTCGTTGAAAACGATGAACAGCTCGCTGCCCGGCTGGTACTCCCAGCGGAACCGGACGTTGGCGGAAACCGCCTCCGCCGCGGAGTTGTACTGGATGAGGGCGCTGGCGAACATCAGCGGCGTCACGGTGTAGGTGATCCGGGTCCCGACCAGGTTAGTCGTGAACGACCCCTCGACCAGATCGATCTTGTTGATCGACCAGGTCGGCTCCATCGATAACTGATTCGTGATGCTGGCGCGCCCCTGCTGCAGCGTGAGCGCCGTCTTCGTCCCGCTGTAGAAGCCGCCGTGTTCCACCCTCACCGTACCGCCGACGCGCCGTTGCGGACCGAACTGGTAGCTCACCTGCGTGTTGGTGAAGTCGTAGCCGGCGACCGGGAGCGTCACATCCTTGGCGATCAGAAACGGCCGCGGCAGGAACTCGTACGACCTGACGGCGGTCACCGTGAACTGATCGCTGTTGTTCAGCTCGGTCGTGAAGATGCCAGTCGCCTCGCGCGTCTCCACGTGGCCGCCGAGATTCTCGATGTAGGCGAACGATCCGCTCCAAAGGAAGCGGCGTACCCAGCCGATGTTCTGCGGGCGCGGACTGAAGCGGAACAGCCCGTAGCTGCGGCGCATGTCGCGCCGGCGGACGAAACCGATTTCCGGGTTGAAGACATCGCCGACGAGCAGATGCTCGATCTCGACGCCGTACCGATCGCCCCGGTAGTCGAGCTGTGCGCGGTAGCTGGTGTCGTTAGGGCGACGGCCCTGGCGATCCGGCAGATCGTTGACGACCCACCCCGGCGTTCGCGTCTTCGCCCAGTGCATGTTGATCGTCACGTCGTCGTAGAAGCCGAAGACGGCGTCGGCGCCGAACGCCTCGTTCGAGCCGGGGCCCATCCGGCTGTTGGACCGTCCGGTGAAGAGCAGTCCGACGCTGCTCCGCCGCAGGATGTCCCGCTTCGCCCGCAGCACGGTGAAGTTGGTGCCGGGCGCTAGTGGCGCCGACGTTCCACCGCCGGTCAGGCTGGGCATCGCCGGTCCGTCAGCCAGCAGATCGCCCGACTGAATGTTGATCGCGCCGAGCGTGAACGCGCCGACCCGGCCGGTCAGCCGGCCCCCCGCCCGAAGCGGCACCTCGCGCGTCCCCTCCAGGCCGATGCGGCGACTGTAGAAGAGGATCGGCATGTCGCTACCGCCGGCCTGCCGGCCGCTGGTCGCGGCGCCGCCGAAACCGAAGATCCCCTGGTTCTCCAGAAAGAACTCCCGCTTCTCGGGAAAGAAGAGGTTGAAGCGCGTCAGGTTGATCTGCTGCTCGTCCGCCTCCACCTGCGCGAAGTCGGGGTTGACCGTGAAGTCGGCGGTCAGTCCCTCGGTGACACCCACCTTGATATCGATCCCGGCATCGCCGTTTGGATCGTTCGTCAGCCGCGCAGCCGGGTCGGTCGGCGCGAGGTTCGTCGTGAGGTCGCCGATCACGTACGGCTTCACCTCGAACAGCCGCGACGTCGGCGGCGCGTCAATCCCGACAGCGGTCGCGGCGAGCGATGCACGGAAGTGGCCGCGCAGTCCCTGGGCCGCCGACAGCGGGGTCAGGTACGACGACTCGTTCTTCCAGCGGTTCACGCGCCGCGCCTGGAATCCCCACACCTGCGGCCCGCCGGCGCGGTAGCGGAGCGACTTGAAGGGGAGTGCCGCCTCCAGCGTCCAGCCGCCGTCGAACCGGCCGACCGAGAAGTCCCAGATCGGGTTCCAGTCCAGGTTCACTTGCGACTCGTTGGTGGTCTGCGCGTCGATCCGGCCGCCCACCGCCGACACCTCGAACATGATCACGTTGCGCCGGTCGTAGAAGGTGTCGAACGACCAGGCGATGTTGTCGTCGCGCACCACGCGGGTGTTGTCGCGCCGCATCTCGTTCGCGATGATCCGGTCGGGGCGCGTCTCCCAGCAGCGGGCGACGACGTAGACGTTCTCGTCGTCGAACAACAGCCACACCTCGGTCCGTTCCGTCGCCGGCGCCCCCTCGTCGGGATCGTTCTGGATGAAGTCGGACATCGACTGCACCTGTGCGTAGACCTCCTCGTCGAGGTCGCCGTCGATGTCGATCCGCTGCTGGACGCGCGTGGCGCGCACCGTGACGCCGCTCGCGTCACGCACGATCACGGCGGGCGGCACAGGCGGTGCCGGCCCGAAGATTTCCGTCGGGGTAGCGGGCTCCGACTGCGCCGAGGATTGGGCCCCGGAGGCCTCCTGCTGCGCGGCCGCCACAGCGGGGAGTGCAAGCGCCAGTGCCAGGGCGAGAACGAAAGCCATCGATCGCAGCACCGTCAGCGTCTCCCCCCCGCTGCCTGTTCCTCCTCCCACCGGGCTGCTTCAAGCAGCCCGATCATGCCGGCGTTCCCCTCGTGGCAGGCGAACTCGAACATTGGCCCCTCGGTCCGCGGCATTCGGATCTCCGCCGTCCAGGGACGAGTCCAGAGCGCCGGATCCTCAAAGGTAACGGCGTACCGGATCGCGTCGTCACCGGTCCGCGCGAAGCGTTCGGTCAACGTCACGTTCTCCATCGACAGGCCCTGAAACTGCTGGCCAGAGTGGAAGTTCGTGGTTTCGACCACGAGCGTGTCCCCCTCCCACCGGCCGCGCGAGTCACCCAGCCACTGCCGGACGCCGTCCGGCACGTGCGTCCGGCCGTCGAGCCAGACCACGCGGAACTCGTGGACCATCTCGAAGAACAGGATCAGGTGGTCCGGCGCCTGCGCGATATGGATGTTCTGGCTGTAGGGACCACCGAGGCGCGGGATGCCGTAGGAGATGCAGCGGCCGCGCAGGTTGCGATCCTCGGGGTTGTCGGCCCGGTCGGGGGGCCGGGCGGCGAGCGCCGCGCGGCCCGCCTCGGACCACGGGATCCTTCCGTCGGGCGGATCGACGATCATCGACGTTCGGCCGTCCGAGAGCGACCGCTCCCACCAGACGACGCGGCGCGCGCCGACACCGTCAGCCGACGTCTGCGCGGAATTTACCTCCGCGACTTCCGCGTCGGTCAGCCGCCTCCGCTCACCGTAGCGCTCGGGCCGCTCGAGCGGCGTCGCCGTGCCGTGATTCCAGAGCCCCTGCAGGTCGGGATCTCCCCAGGTGGTGCGAGGCGTGGTCTGGGCCAGACCGGCCGCCGGCAGCAGCAGCATTGTGATGGTTGCGGCGGACCGGCGTGCGGCGTGCGGAGGAACAGCCATCCAGCGTCGATCCTACCGCCGATTGACGCCCGCGCGGCGGGGGGCGTTTCCCCCCCGGTTGGAACCGCGGCGGATGTTCGGCTAGGATCGGCTTTCTGAACGAGTCCCGACGACCGGGCTCCGAGGAGACAACATCATGATGGACCTTCGATTCGTACTTACGCGGGGCGCGACGCTGTTCGCGCTCATGGCGCTTGCGACGGCAGTCGCCTGCGGCGGCGCGGAGATGCCGGCCGACGAGGAGGCGATGGCGGAGCCGATGGGCCACGCCGACCTGGTGCAGCGCATCCTCCCGAACCCGACGTCCGAGGTGCTCACGAGCTGGGTCGACCTGCCCGAAGGCCGCACCTGGGGATCCACGGCCGGCATCGACATCGACCCGACCGACGGCCACGTCTGGGTGTACGACCGCTGCGGCGCCAACGGCCTGGACGGCGGCTGCGCGGCCAACCCGGACGTCGACCCGATCCTGAAGTACGACCGGAACACCGGCGAGCTGATGGCCGCCTTCGGTCGGGGACTCCTGGTCCTGCCGCACGGCCTGCACGCCGACGACGACGGCAACGTCTGGGTGACCGACTCGCAGGGCAACGACGAGATCGGGCATCAGGTGTTCAAGTTCAGTCCGGAGGGCGAGGTGCTGATGACGCTCGGCGTGGCGGGCGAGCCAGGCAGCGACCCGGAGGGGCGTCACCTGAACGAGCCGTGCGACGTCATCACCTGGGGGCCGACCGGCGACATCTTCGTCTCCGACGGCCACAGCGGCCAAAGCCCGGATCCGCCCGAGGGACGGACGGGCCGGATCCTGAAGTACGACGCCGAGGGCAACTTCATCATGCAGTGGGGCGAGATCGGCTTCCGGCCGGGGCAGTTCCGCACACCGCACGCCATGGAGTTCGACTCGCAGGGACGGCTGTTCGTCGCCGACCGCGGCAACCACCGAATCCAGATCTTCGATCAGGAAGGGGAGCTGCTCGACATCTACTACCAGTTCAGCCGAATCAGCGGCCTGTTCATCACGCCCGACGACATGCTCTACGCGATCGACTCCGAGTCGAATGAGGGCAACCACTACGGCTGGCTGGATGGCGTCCGGATCGGTCCGGCGGGCGAGGATCGCGTCACGGCGTTCATCCCCCCGCACATCCCGGCGGAGGGACGGACGTTGCAGGGACTCGCGGGTGAAGGAGTCGCCGTCGACGCGGATGGCAACGTCTTCGCCGCCGAGGGCCCCGGCTCGAGGCCGTTCGCCGGCGGCGGCCTGACCAAGTACGTCGCCGCGAATTAACCGGCGACGCCTCGCATGCAGCGGCTCTCGGGGTCCCCGCGGCGCACGGCGCGTCGCGGGGACTGCCGTCTCAGCACCTAGTAGATAACGAGGAACTGGCCGTCCGGCTCCGCGACAACGGCCGCGAGGCTTCCGTCCGGGAGCTCCGGGCCGGTCCCCCGGTCGTCAGCCGTGCTCCCGCCGCCGAAGAGCTGCCAGTGGAAGGTGCCGCCCGGCTGCCAGCCCGGGCCGTCGCCCCAGACGAGCAGCGTCTCGTCGCGGTCGTTGACGGCCACCGCCGGGTTCTTCCGTCGAGCCACCGTGTCGCCGTCCGGCGATGTGGGCGGATCCGCCGCATGGATCTCCTGGAAGTAGACCTGTCCTTCGGTCTCCCAGGCCACGGTGACCCCATCGGATCCAGTGGCGATGCTCGTCGTCGAGATGGGACAGGCGTTGATCTCCCAGGGGTCGAGCTCTCGGTCGTCGAACGTTTCGCCGCCGTCTCCCGACAGCAGCAGCCGCTGGCTCCGCCGGATGTTGTCCCCGGCGCCGCGATACGAGACGTAGAGCTCACCCTCCGATGGGCCGGCCGCGCCGACCAGCGCCTGCAGCCCGCAGCAGTCGCAGGCGCCCTCGGCTGCGGGGCTGACGGACTCGGGGAGCGAGAACGTCCGACCGTCGTCGCGTGAGGCGGCCATGAAGACGGCGCGTTCGGCGTCTGGCGGCTCCCCAGTGTGCCAGAAGATGTACACGTTCCCCGCCCGGTCGGCGGCCACCGACGGTCCCGCCTCCACGCCCTCTCCGCCGGTGAGCGCGAACTGCGGCTCGAAGCCGGTGCCGGCGTCGTTGGTCCGCGTGTAGAGAAACTCCGTCCGGCCGAGCTTGAACCAGACCACGTGCAGCCGGCCGTCCCGGCCGAGTGCGATCTGCCCGCCGTCGATCGGGCCCATGCCGACCACCGTGCCGCGCTGCGAGTTCACATGCTGCGGTTCCGACCAGGCGGACGCCCCCGGCGCCCGCGTGACGTAGCGCAGGTCTCCCGCTCGCGGATCGCCTTCGACATAGACGACATGGACGGTGCCGCCGTCGTCGACGACGGCCTGCGGCAGGCGGCCGCCTTCGGGCAGCCGGAGCAGCGAGACGTGATCGTGCAGTGCGATCGGCCCGCCGGGACTGCCGGCGCAGCTTACGCCGAGCAGCAGCAGGGAGGCGACGGCCAAGGGTCTCGTGCACGGCATGACCACAACGATACCGCAGGCGGACGACGCCGGCGCCGTTGCCCCCTGTAGTGTCTGGCTCGCGCTGCCGATAGTTGTTGCATATAATCGCGCACTGGTGCGCGAGACGGACTTCCTGGTGCGATCTCTCACACAGCGGCCGACGAGGGTACTTGCCCCGCTGGCCGCCCTGATCCCGGTCGGGCTGATTCTGGCCGGCTTGGCGGGCGAGACGGGATCCCCCGTGGTGGCCCGCGCGCAGTCGCCGACGGATGTGGGGCCGCCCGTCCCGGCGTACCTCGCCGCGCCCGCCGGCTCGCTGGCGGCGGCCGTCGCCTATGGACAGGCGCGTTACGAAGACGACATCGCCTCCTTCGAGGTCCACCGGCCCGCCTACCGCTTCTGGCAGCACATCTTCAGCATTCCGGATGGCAGCGTCGTGTACGGCAGCGCCGCGGACGGCCACCTGGTGGCGACCTTTCCGCAGCGCGGCAACTGGGCGCGGGTCGGCGAGTGGGTGAACCCGGCGCTCGAGTCGGTGTTGGCGGGCGAGCCGCTGCCGCGCCGCCTGCGCGACCGCCGCGAGCGGGTGGCGGAGCTGCTCGCGCCGGTGGCGGGCGAGCTGATTCACAACCCCACACGCGGCCGCTTTCTCTCCCCCCATGCGGCCCGCCACGGCAGCTTCCTCGAGGAGTGGCGACGCATCTACGAGCGGTTCGGCGTACCGGCCGAGGTTGGCCTGGCGCAGGCGGTGGTTGAGTCGGGACTGAACGGCCGGGCTCGCTCGCGGGCGCGCGCCCTGGGCTTCTGTCAGTGGCTGCCGCGCAACTGGCGGTTCCTCCAGAGGCTGTCCCCGCATGTCATCGAGGGCTACAACCAGACGACGCAGGCGCCTTTCTGCGCTGCCTACCTCACGATTCTCGCGACGATGTACGACAGCTTCATTCCGGCGCTGTCGGAGCATCACGCCGGTGGCGTGAACGTCGGCCGAACCGTGATCAACGGCGAGCGTCTGGGTGGTGTCGGCACGCGCGAGCAGTACCTGCGCGGGTCGGACTTCGCCCGGGCGCTGCGCGAGGTGTCGATCCGTCGCTACCGGACCCTCTTCCGGACGTACGGCCCGCGGTCGGCGCTGTACGCCGAGATGGTGTTCGGGAACGTAGACACGGTGCGGCGCCTGATCCACGAGATACCCCAGACCGAGGTGTACGCGATGCGGGCGCCCCGGAACCTGTCGATCGGCGCCCTCGCCGACGCCACCGGCCTGTCGCGCGACGAATTGAAGCGCTACAACCCGGCGCTGGTCCGGCAAGTGCCGCGCGGTGCGAACCTTTACCTGCCGGAGTACGTGGAGGCATTCGGCCCCGACGTCTCGTTCTGGCACCGGCCGCCGCCGCCGGCGTACGCTGAGATCCTGAACGAGTTCCTCCGGCTCAACGCCCCGGCTGAGGAGTGGCACACCGACGCGTTCGCCGAACAGCTCAAGGCGTTCGCCCGCCGCTTTGCCGCGACCGAGAGCGAGGAAGGGACGGTGATGGCGACGACCATCCGCTTCGCGATCGACGCGCTGATCAACAACCGCCGCGCCGCCATCCTTGCCGAGTTTCGGACCAGCGACCGCATTCGCGACCTCTTCGAACGCGGCCGCCGCGAGCTGGCCGCCCAGTCCGGCTCGTAACCCTGCGCCGGCCTCCAGGCCGGCCGGTCATGACAACCTGCCGGATCCCCCTCCCCGCACCGCTCTCCAGTGCGACTGCATCTGGAAGAACGTGTATGACGCCGTCCACGCGATCAGTACCAGGCCGGTCACCGCCTCCGATACCGCCAGCACCTGCCCCCCGCGCAGCGGCACGATGTCGCCGAACCCGAGCGACGTGTACACCGACCCGGAGAAGTACAGGGCGTCGATGAACGTTGGCACGAACACTTCCATCTCGAAGTGCGCCAACTCAACGTAGCCCCACTGGATCAGCACATGCCACCCGGCCGCAAAGACCGCCACCTCGATCATGTGCGCGATGAGCGCCATCACGACCGCGAGCGCCACGCCGAACCGGGCCGACCCCGAGACCCGCTGCACGAAGAACGAGATGAAGACCAGCAGCTCGTAGTGGAGGCCGACGGCGAGCAGCGACAGCATGACGGCGGCGAGAATCGTCACGTCCGGAAAACACCGTACCCGATCCCAGCCGCGGGCGGAGGATCCCTCCGATTTCGGCCGCCCGCGCCGGTGGGGCTATGATCAGCGCCATGCGGCGCGCCACCCTGCCTGTCGTCGCCATCCTTCTCCTGTCCGCGTCCGCTGCGCCCGCCGCCACCCAGCCTGAACAGGCCGTGCTGGCGGCGGCCGAAGCGCAGCGCCTCCCGATGATCGACACGATGCGCGAGCTGGTCTCGATCGAATCGGGCAGCCGCGACCCGCAGGGGTTGCGCGAGATCGCCGGCGTCATCGACGGGCGTCTCCGCGCGCTGGGGGGTGAGGTGGAGCTGGTGTCGCACGACGACCCGTACGCCATGGTCGACACACCGGACGAGATCGGCCAGAGCGTCGTCGCCCGATTCCGCGGCAGCGGCACGGGGCGCATCCTGCTGCTGGCGCACATGGACACGGTGTACCTCCGCGGCCAGCTCGCCGATCAACCGTTCCGCGTCAGCGACGGCCGGGCGTTCGGGCTGGGGATTGCCGACGACAAGCATGGCGTCGCGCTGATCCTGCATGTGCTGTCGGTGCTGCGCGCGATCGACTTCGACGACTACGAACTGATCACCGTGCTGATCAACGGCGACGAAGAGGTGAGTTCCGCCGGGTCGCGCGATCTGATCACCCGGTTGGGCGCAGAGCACGACGTCGTGTTCTCGTGCGAGGGGGGCGGAGCGACCGACCGGCTTGCGCTCACCACGGCCGGCATCGGCGCGGTCCTGCTGACGGTGACGGGCCGCGCGTCACACGCCGGCGGCGCGCCGGAGCAGGGGCGGAACGCGCTGTACGAACTGGCGCACCAGGTGCTGCAGATGAGCGACCTGAGCGACGCCGACGCCGGCATCAAGCTGAACTGGACGATCGCGTCGGCCGGCGGGACGCGCAACGTCATCCCGGCGGCGGCGCGCGCGACGGCCGACTTCCGCGTATTACGCGTGGAGGCGTACGACGAGGTGGAGCAGCTGGTGCGCGAGCGGATCCGGAATCAGTTAATCCCCGACACGACGGTCGAGGTGTCGTTCGAACGGCGCCGCCCGCCGCTGGAGGTGACCGGCGCCGCCCGCCGGCTGGCGGCGCACGCGCAGTCGGTGTACCGCGAGCTGGACCGCGAACTGGGGGTGACTGACGTGGCCGCAGGCGGCGGCACCGACGCCGCGTTCGCGGCGCTGGAGAGCGACGCCGCCGTCATCGAGGGATTCGGCCTGGTCGGCTACGGCGCGCACTCCGACGCGCGGGAGTACGTGGAACTCTCATCGATCGTGCCGCGGCTCTATCTGCTCGCGCGAACGATCATCGACGTCGCAACCGGCGCCGCCCGGTAAGGACCGGCGCCGCCCCGCACGGACCGCCGCCGCCGTTTCAGTCCTCCGTGTCCGGCAACCGGAACGCCATCAGCTCGGCTTGGTACGTTCCGCCGCCCACGGCGAGGACGATGTACTGCTGTCCGTCGAGCAGGTACGTCATCGGCGACCCGGTCTGTGCCGCCGGAATCCCGACGGCGCCCAGCTCCGCGCCGGTCGCCTTGTCGTACGCCCGCAGCATCGCCGCGCGGGTTCCGTCTGCCCGCGTGATCGTTCCGCCCTCGCCGCTGATGACGAGCGTCTTCGTCGTCAGCGTCCCAATCCCTCCGGAGCTTCCGCCGGCGCCGCCTGTTCTCCCGGTCCGCGGAATGTCGAGACCGCGCAGCGCCGGATGATTCCGGACCCGGTCGGGCGTCTCCCCGTGGGCGACCTGCCAGACGATCTCTCCCTGGTGCAGATCGATCGCCGTAATCCGCCCCCACGGCGGCTTGAGCAACGGCAGGCCCTGCACCGTCAACGACCCCGCCCGCCCGTTGATGTAGTCCATGTCAGACCGCGCCGGATCGTTCACGAGGCCGAGCGCGCGCATCAGCGTGTGCGAGTAGAGGTAGAGGATGCCGGTCTCGGGATCGAACGATCCGCCCGGCCAGTTCGCGCCGTTCGGGACGAAGAGCGTCGCGCGCTTGCCACCGTCCCCCTGCACGATGGGGGGCGTGTAGACCGGCCCCACCTTGAACTGGGAAACGACTTCCAGCGCCTCGGCGTGCAGCTCGGGCGTGAAGTCGATCAGCTCCTCCACCGGGAAGCCCTGCCGCTCGAACGGCGGCGGCTTGGTCGGGAACGGCTGGGTCGGCGAATACCACTCACCCGGGACGGTTCCCTGCTCGACCGGACGCTCCTCGATCGGCCAGACCGGCTCGCCCGTCACCCGGTCGAAGACGAACACCCACCCCTGCTTCGTCGGCTGCGCGACCGCTGCGATCTCCCGCCCGTCGACGGTGATGTCCACCAGGATGGGCGGGCACGGCACGTCGTAGTCCCAGACCGGATGGTGGACGAACTGGAAGTGCCACTTCCGCTCGCCCGTCTCGAGGTCGACCGCCACCAGGCTTTCAGCGAAGAGGTTGTCGCCCGGGCGGTGGCCGCCGTAGTAGTCGCCGGTCGGGATCTCGATCGGGAGATACGCGATGCCCAGTTCCTCGTCCACCGTCAGGTTGGTCCAGACGCCGGTGTTGCCGGTGTAGACGGCCGAATCGTTCAGCCAGGTGTCGCGCCCGAACTCGTTGGCGGTTGGGATGGTGTGGAAGATCCACGTCCGCTCGCCGGTCCGCGCGTCGAAGCCGCGGATGTAGCCCTTGATGTTCTCGCGGCTAGGCGGCCCGCTGCCGCCGCGGTGCGACGCGCCGACGACCACCGTGTCGCGCGCGACGATCGGTGCGCTGTTCCAGCCGATCTCGCCGGTGAGCGGATCGATCACCTGATCGTTGTGCTGCTTCAGGTCGACGATGCCGTTCTCGCCGAACGTCGGCACCGGGATGCCGGTCTTCGCGTCGAGCGCGACGAGCTGGTAGCCGATCGTCACCAGGTAGACCCGTTCGTCCCCCTGCCCGTCGGTCCAGTAGGCGACGCCGCGCCCCGACATGCGGCGGAGCGCGCTGGCCGCCCGTTCGCCCTCGTCGAGGCGGTACATCCAGAGAAGCTCGCCGGTCGCCGCGTCGATCGCCACTGCGTTCCGGCGGCTGCCCGCCGTGGCGTACAGAACGCCGTCGACCATCAGCGGCGTCGTCTGGTAGTTGAAGTCGGGGCCGGGGCCGAGGTTCGCGGTCCTGAAGCGCCACGCCACTTCAAGGTCGTTGAAGTTCGATCCGTCGATCTGATCGAGCGGCGCGTAGCGCGTGCTGCCGAGGTCGCCGCCGTAGGCGTGCCACTCGCCGTCGGTCGCGCCGTGCTGCGCAACGGCGCCGGGCGGGGCGGTCGCCAACACGAGCCCGGCGATCGTCGCGACTGCTGCCCTTCGCATGGGATCCTCCTGCCGGGCGAGTCTCGCACAGTCGGCCCGGAACGCCAACCGCTTGCGGCGCCGCGCCGGGCATGGTTGGATCACCACCGATGAGGGCCAACCGATCGCCGGGTACGCTGGCGCTTCCCGGTGCGCCGGCCTCCACGCCGGCAACGCGTACTGGTGCGCCGGCCTCCAGGCCGGCACTCCCATGCCTCGCGGCGACGCTGGCCGTCGTCGCGCTGGCGCTTCCCGGCGTTGCGGCGGCGCAGGAGCGGACCGTCTGGGACGGCGTCTACACCGAAGCCCAGTCGCGCCGCGGCGGGCCGGTCTATCAGACCGAGTGTTCCGAGTGCCACGGTCCGGCCATGGAGGGGATCGACATGGCCCCTGGCTTGGCCGGCGGGGACTTCGTGTGGAACTGGGACGGCCTGACGCTGGGCGACCTGTTCGAGCGCATCCGCATCTCGATGCCACAGGCCGATCCCACCAGCGTCAGCCGCGCCCAGAAGGCTGACATCCTCGCGTACATGCTCGAAATGAGCGGCTACCCCGCCGGCGACACCGAGCTCTCGACCCGCGCACGCGATCTCAATCGAGTGACGTTCCACGCCCTCCAGCCCTGACCGCCGGGCCGGCGCTCCATGGCAACCCGCGCGGGTCCTGGAACCCGATCCCGCGTGATACCCTCACTCCGCCATGCCTATTCCCCCGGGCCGTCCCGCCCCCAACCTCGTGGTGTCGGACTGGGTTCAGGGTGACCCGACGAACGTGGATCAGCAACGGGGTAACGTCATCCTGATCGACGTCTTCCAGGTCAACTGTCCCGGCTGCTTCTTTACCGCCATCCCCGAAGCGATCAAGGTTCACGACCGCTTCGCCGGCCAGCCTGTCACCGTCCTCGGCGTCGCCACCGCCTTCGAGGACTGGGACAAGAACACGCTCGACAGCCTCAAGCGGCTTGCCGAAACCGGCGAAGTGATCGGTGAGACCCGCCGCATGCTCGATCAGGCGCGGATGCTCGACAACGGCCGGCTCCGGTACCGCATTCCCTTCCCGCTCGCCATGGACGAACTGGTTCCCGCCACCGGCGACCCAACGCGGGACCAGACGCTCGCTGCCATCCGCCCTCAGGTTCCGCAGTTCGAGGTTCTGCCGCCCGATCAGCAGTCCCAGCTGATCGAGCGCGTCGCCGCGTACCTCAGCACCCGCCAGTACGCCCCGACGACGTTCGACACCTACGCCCTGCACGGGACCCCGTCGACCATCCTCATCGACAGGAACGGCAAGCTCCGGGAATCTACGTTCGGCCAGACCGGCGATCTGGCCCCCAAGATTCAGACCCTTCTCGACGAGTGATCGGCGCTCGACACACGCGCCGTTCGCGGGGAGGGCCGGCCTGGAGATCGGCGCACCAGTAGAGCCGACGCGCCATGCATGGTCGGCCTGGAGGCCGGCGCACCGGGAGGCCGGGGTGCCAGGGAGGCTAGCGCACCAGTAGAGCCGGGGCACGAATGCAGAAAAAAAGAACGCGGGCCGATCCGTTGGGATTGACCCGCGCTCTCGAGTTGTGCGACGTCCGCCGCGCGACTGGCGGCTGTCGCCGCCGGCACTATTCCATCGGCAACCGCAACGCGGCGAGCGAGCCGGGGAAGGTGCCTCCCTGGCCGATCTGGACGATGATGTACTGCTGACCGTCGTGCAGGTAGGTCATCATGCCGTACTGGCCGGGGGCGGGGAGCTCAACGGTGCCGAGCTTCTGGCCGGTTCGCTTGTCGTGGGCGTTCAGGACCGGCGGTCCATTCGTCCCCTCAGTGGCAAGCAGTAGATTGCGGGTGGTCATGAGGATCGGACGCGCGCGGGTGGCTCCCACCCCCGAAAGGTCGACGCCCTGCAACGCAGGGTGATCCTTCACCCGATCGTCAGGCTCCCCGACAGGTACGGCGAATACGTGTTCGCCGGTGTTCATGTCGATTGCCGTGATCTTGCTGAACGGCGGCTTGTACATCGGCAGGCCCTGCGGTCCGGTGAAGCCGACGCCGCCTCCCTGCACCCAGTCGGAGATCGTCCGGCCGGTCGTCGTGCACTCGCCCGAGTCGGCGGTGCAACCGTGCGTGGCGCCGTCGACGTCGGCGCCTGGCTGCACGGTCCGGCCCGAACAACCCTGCCCGTTCGACTGATACAGATAGCCGGTCTCCGGGTCGAGCGTGGCCGGGTGAGTAATGTTGACCCCGCCCGCCCCGCAGGCAATCCAGCCCCTGACGTTCTCGGTGTGGTTCTCCGGTAGCGGCGGCACATAGGGATCGCCGATCCGGAACTGGCTCACGATCTCCAGCGCCTCTGCCTTCAATTCAGGCGTCAGGTCGATGAGATCATCCTCCGTGAGCCCAAGGGGATTCAGCGGCGCTGGCCGCGTCGGGAACGGCTGCGTGTCGGAAAGCTGCTCGCCCGGCACGAGCGACGCCGGCACCGGACGCTCGTCGATCGGCCAGACCGGTTCACCCGTCTCGCGGTTGAACGCGAACGTCATCCCCTGCTTCGTCGTCTGGATTGCCATCGGCACGTCCTGCCCATCGACGGTGACGTCCACCAGGATCGGGACGTTCGGCAGGTCGTAGTTCCAGATCGGGTGGTGCACCGTCTGGAAGTGCCAGACCCGGTGCCCGGTCTCGACGTCAATCGCAATGGTGCTGGTGCCGAACAGGTTGTCTCCTGGTCGGAACCCGCCGTAGTAGTCGATGGTCGGCGCATTCGTCGGGATGTAGACGATGCCCCGTTCGAGGTCGGCCGAGAGCGGCGCCCACGACGACACGTCTCCGGTCCAGTCCCACGCGTTGCTCTCCCATGTGTCGAAGCCGAACTCGCTCTCGGACTGCGGGATGACGTTGAACTTCCACTTGTGCTCGCCGGTCCGCGCGTCGTAGCCCAGAATGTCGCCCGGGACGTTCTCGATGCGGCTCTGGCTGTAGCCCTGCTCGTGCGAGTTGCCCACCACCACCGTGTCGTTCACGACGATCGGCGGCGACGAGCTGGTGATGTAACCGATCTCCATCGGGATCCCCTCGTAGGGATCGTAGGGGTGGCCAAGGTCCTTCAGCAGGTCGACGACGCCGGTCTCGGGGAAGCCCTCGATTGGCACTCGCTCGCCGAAGCCCTCGAGGTGCTCGCCGGTCTTGGCGTCGATCGCGTGCAGGAAGAAGCCCGGCGTGATCACGTAAATGACGCCGCGGCCATCGACCTCTGCGTAGCCGACTCCCTTGCCGTAGCTGGCGCGCATCGACTCCCGCCATCTCCGGGTCTCCGGCTCGCGGTAGGTCCAGAGCGTTTCGCCGGTTGCTGGATCGATGGCGATGATCGTCCGGCGGTAGCCGGCGACGGAATAAAGAACCCCATCGATGTAGCTCGGCGTCGAGCGCGACAGGTAGTAGGGGTGCGGGCTGAAGTTGTCGCCCCGCCAGACCCATGCCACCTCGAGATCCTCGAAGTTCTCGGCTGTGACTTGATCCAGCGGCGAGTAGCGCGTCCCCCACGCGTCGCCGCTCTGGTAGCGCCATTCGCCGTACGGATTGCCGCGCGCCGCCTCCTGCGCCTCCACGGGCGCCAGCAGCATCGCCCCACCTGCGGCGAACGCTGCCACCAGGCCGAGTGCGCCGGCCCGACGCCATCCCAACGATCTGCGGACTTTCATCGTTGTGCCTCCGGGCTCGAACGGTTTGGAGCCGCTAGTTTACCGCAGTTTCGAGCCGGGGCGACGCACCCCCCGATGCTGCCGTAGAACTCCTGCACCCGGGAGAGAGTGGGGCTGGTAGAATGAATGATTGTGCCTGTCGTATACGTGGACGAACAAGGGGTCGAGTACGTCTCGGTCCCGTTGCCGACGCACGAGGTGACCGACGCGGTGCCGATCGGCGCGAACCGCCGTCGGACGGTGAAAGAGCCGCTACCCGTCTACGCCGGCACCGACGGCCCGGCACTGGCGGCTGCGCCCCGCACTCACCGGAAGCGGTGGACCGACGAGCAGTGGATCGCCTTCCGGGAGCACCAGAAGCTGGAGTCGGAGTTGGCGCGCGACGACGAGCCGGTGGCGGCCGCCATCGTCGTCAGGATGCCGTAGCCGCGCGCCGGCGTCGAGCCTGAAGGAGGCGCATGGAGTTCGTCGTCTGGGGCCACGACCCCTGGCAGCGGCCAATCCTGCTGCATCTCAACTGGGATCCGCTCTGGGTCACCATCTTCTGCGTCATCATGTTCGTGCTGGCGCACGCCGCCTACACGATGCTGTCGGCGGGCCACCGCCGGACTCCCGAGGAAGCGGACTCGATGGAGAAGAAGCACACCTCCATCCCGGCGCGCATCCTGCGCCACTCGTTCACGGCACGGCTCTTCCACTGGTCGATGTCGACCACGATGTTCGTCCTGCTGGTGACCGCGTTCTTCCCGATCCTCGGCCTGGAGTTCGACTGGGTGCCGTGGCACTACTGGGCGGGGGCGATCTTCACCGGGGTCATCGTCTGGCACGTTGTCCACACCACCGTCTGGCTCGACTTCTGGTCGATCTGGGCGGGACCGAAGGATATCCCCGCGTTCAAGGCGCTGATGCTCCGCGAGACCGGGCAGATCAAGGTGGCGCCGCGACCGGCGAAGTACCCGCTCGGCAATCAGCTCTACCATTGGATCCTGACGGTCGTCGGCCTGACCGTGATCATCACCGGCATCCTGATGATGTTCCGGATCCCGACACCGTTCTTCACACCGAACCAGTACCTTGTGAGTGAACAGGCGTGGGGCTGGGTCTACGTGCTGCACGGGCTGGTGGGTGTCTCACTTGTTGGCCTCGTCGTCGCGCACATCTACTTCGCGCTCAGGCCGGATCACTGGTGGCTGACGAAGGCAATGATCTTCGGCTGGATCACGCGCCGGCAGTACCTCGAGCACCACGAGCCGTCACGCTGGCGGGTCACCGAAGAACAGCCCTGGTAGTTCGCGGCTGCGTGGACCCTCGCGTCCGCACGCGCGCTGCGGGCGAGTGCCGTCACGAGGGCGGCTGCCGCTTCCGTCCCCCCAGGCGCGTCCAGACGAACATTGCCCCGGCGGTAACGATCATCTGAAACGCCGTTGCCATCGCGTCGAGCGTGACGCTCCAGCGGCTGATCACCCGGAGCAGTGGCACGGCTCCTACGGTGCCAACCATGAGCATGGTGGCCGTCCACACGGTGAGTGGGCTGGGCGTCCCCGGCAGCGGCGGGCTGCCGAAACCGGCGAGCGCCGCGATGTAGAAGCCGGCATCGACGAATGTCTCGGCGCGAAAGAGGATCCAACTGAACGTCACGGTTCCGACCACCAGGGCGTGCCGCACCCACGGCCGCAGTCGGGCGAGCCGCGTGCTGCACCAGCGGGTCCGCTCCAGCGTCACGAGCGCGCCCTGGAGCGCGCCCCAGGCGAGCAGCGTCGGCGTCGCGCCATACCAGGCGGCGAGCGCGACGAAGGCAACCACCGGCGGCACGCGCAGATACGCATCGGTCCAGGCGGTCAGTGTTGTGTTCCAGCGCCGCCAGAACCGGTCGAGCGAGTCGGCGGAGTACGGCCAGTCGAAGTTCTCCGGCAGCCGGAAGCCGAGCATCCGTCCCAGGCCGAGCGCGATGTCGGCGACGCCGGAGAGGTCGTAGTACACCTGCAGCGCGAAGCAGACGAGCCCCGTCCAGGCGAGCAGGGCGCCCAGTTCGCCCGGCGCCGCCGTGAAGGCCGCCTCGGCCGGCACGGCGAGTGTGCGTCCGATCAGCCAGACCTTGGCGATGCCGAGCGTGACCCGACGCACGCCGTACGCGGCTGACGCCATGCTCGGCTGGCGCGTGGCGAGCGGCGCGTGGAGCTCGCGGTAGCGGAGCGTCGGGCCGGCAAGCAGGCAGGGAACGAAAAAGAGGTAGGCGAACGTCTGCGACGGGTTGCGCGCCGCCGCCGCGTCGCCGCGGTAGAGGTCGATGACGTACGAGGCCGCATGCCACGCGAAGACCGACAGGCCGAGCGTGGCCACCAGGCCCGGCACGGCGAACGGCGCGGCGTCGAACGGATCGAGCGATTGGGGGAGGCCGGCGTTCCGGACGAGTTCGGTGAACGGGATCGCGACCGGGAGACGGTAGGCGACGACGAGGGCGAGGCAGAGCGTCACGCCCAGGGCGAAACAGAGCTCGGGCATGGCGCCAGAGCGATCGCGGCGGCCCGCGCCGCCGATGCCGAGCCCCAGGAGATACAGGCCGAGCGCAACCGCCGCCGCGATGCCGGCAAAGCGGGGGGCCGCCGCCGCAAGCAGCAGCAGGCCGCCCACGGCGATCCCCCAGTTGGCCACGGGCGGTAAGTCTAACGGCGGCGCGCCGAGGGCGCGCTACCGCCAGGGGGCGCGCATCGGTCCACGTCCGCCCGGACCACCCGGACCGCGCCCGCCCGGGCCGCCGCGGCGACGCCGTTCCTCGCCCAACCGCACGATCTCCGCGTTGAACGTCTCGAGCTGCTCCGGCGTGAGAATGCCCGCGATCTCATTCCGGAACGTTTCCTCTTCCTCGCCGATCCGCCGGCGGATCTCCTCCGACTGACCGCGGAACCGTTCGCGTCGCGCTTCGAAGACCTGTTCCAGACGGTCGGTCTGTTCGTCGGTCAGATCGAGCCGCTCGGAGACCCGTGCGAGCAGGCGGCCGCGGCCAAAAAATCCGCCCGGCGCGCCCGGTCCGCCGACGAACGCCGGGCCGGGACGTGGGCCGAACCATCCGAACGGCGCCCCGCGCGTCACGATGATTCCCGTCGCCAGTCCGGCGACGAAGATCACCAGGACGAACAGCGCGACCCACAACTCTCGCTTCATGGCGATCATCCTTGCCTCAGTGTCCGGCGAGCAGCAGATCCAGCAGCAGGTCGTCGCCCTCGGCGCCCGTCTCGTTCTGCCAGATCCGCGTCACCGTCTCGGTCGTGCCATCCTCGATTGCCCATGCCGCAGCGAGGTCGGTGAAGGCAATCGCCTCGGCTGTTTCGTCCGGTCCGTTCGTCGCCGCGCCGCCGCCGAACGCGGCGGCCACCAGCAGCGTCGCGGCCACCGGCGCGAGGCGGATTGTCCAGGCGCGCCAGTTCAGCAGCTCGAGCCAGTCGCCGCCCGGCGCCGCGGCCCCATCGAACCCGCTGGCCGGATCCTGTGCCGGCAGGTTCGCCATGACGCGCGTCACGAAGCCGGGCCGCACCGCCGTGTCGGGCCGCGCGGCAAGCAGACTGCGCGCCGCCCGCTGCGCATCGAGCGCCTCGCGGCACGCGGCGCACCCGGCGACGTGCCGATCCACGGCCGCCCGGCGCTCGGCATCGAGCATCCCGTCGGCGGCGCGCGCGAGCAACCGTTCCACCTGTTCGCACGTCATCATCCAGCTCCCATCAGTCATCACGTCCCGTTCATCTACCGGCGATCGATTGCAGCAGCGACCGAAGCCGCCGCCGCGCGCGGAAGATACGCGACTCCACGGTACCCATTGGCGCGCCGGTCACCTCCGCGATCTCCTTGTAGTCGAGCCCCTCGACGTCGCGCAGCACGACCGCCACGCGCAACTCCGCCGGCAACTGCGCCAGGGCGTGGTTGATCGCCTCGCGCGCGGCGAGCGTCGTCTCGACATCGGCCGCCCCCGACGACACGTCGCCGGTCCGAAGCGGCGCATCCTCGTCGTCCAGGCTCTCGCTTCCGACTCGCGCCTGCCGGCCGGACCGCTCGAGCTGCGTCCGCGCCACGTTCGATGCGATCCGGTAGAGCCAGGTCTTGAACGCGCTTTCGCCGCGGAAGCTGGGCAGGCTCTTCCAGACGCGGACGAAGGTCTCCTGCGCCACGTCTTCCGCCACACTCGCATCGCGCACGATCGCCGCCGCGTAACTGACGATCCGGACCTGGTAGCGGATCACGAGCACTTCGAACGCGCCGGCGTCGCCGGTCCGAGCCGCTTCCACCTCGGCTCGGTCCGGGTCGACACGCTCGGCGGCGACCGGCGCCTGTTCAGCCGCCACCGTCACCCGGCCCTGCGGCCCGGTATCGGGCCACGGGCGAGCTGCCGCGAGGCTCGTCGCGACCGTCCATGCTTCACCTTCGGCGCCGGTCGTCATCATCGTCAGCCAGCATTCCTTCTCCCGCTGGCGTCCTCCATAGACCGCGCCGCCTTCCTCATTATTCCCGTGAATCACTGGGAAGAATCACTCCCAGGCGACGGTCGGTAGGCACAGAACGCACAACAGCCCGAGAGGAGGCACACGATGCAGGGGAGGCACACGATGCGAATTCACGTTACACGAAAGCGGATCCTGGGAGCCCTCGCCGCGGTCACCCTGACGGTGGTGGTTGCGGCGACGGCAGCCGCGCTGATCGGCGGGCCGCTGCACGCCCAGCGGAGGGGCTTCGGCGGCCCCGGCGTCCGGGGCGGCACGCTTCCGCTCTGGACCGTCGAGTTGACCGACGGGCAGCAGGCGCAGGTCGAGCAGATCCGGGAGGCGGCGCGCGAGGCGGCCGCGTCGGTCCGCGACGAGATGCGCGAGGCGCGACAGGCGCTCGGCGAAGCGGTCCGCGCCGGGGTGGTGGATGAGAGCCTCATCCGCTCGCTCGCCGCGCGAGGCGCGTCGCTGGAAGCGGACGCCCTGGTCCGACAGGCCCACGCCTACGCCGACACCTGGGAGATCCTGACGCCGGAGCAGCAGGACCAGGTACGTGAGATGCGCGAGCGGCGCAGCGAGCGGTTCGCGGAACGGCGCGAGCGCATCCGCGACCGTCGCCGCCAATAGCCGCCGCCACCAGATGGGCTTGCGGGCGTCCCTCCCGCCCGCACGGCCCCGTCGCGCGGGCGTCCCATGACGAGAGCACATGGGACGCCCGCTTTTTTTGTGCCTGCCGCGTCGGCCTCGTACTGGTGCGCCGGCCTCCAGGCCGGCAGGTTCCCATGGTGCGCCGGCCTCCAGGCCGGCATTTCTCGTGCACCGGCACTCACGCCGGCACTCTCGGTGAGCGTACTGGTGCGCCGGCCTCCAGGCCGGCAGGGGCCGTTTCCCTCTCGTCGGCACGTTTTGAGGCAGAGTACCGTGGCCCGCCCCGGCTGCAAGGTAGACTGGGACGCGCGACACGACGAGATTGCCCATGCGCGGACTTGTGTCGGCGATGACCTCCAGCCTGCTCCTTGCGGCCGCAGTCGCGCCGGCGACGGCGCAGATTGCGCCCCCGAACGACGCCGGCGTGGCTATGGGGCATCTGCACTACGTCGTGCGCGATGTCGAGGCGAACACTGCGTTCTGGGTTGCCTTGGGCGGCGTGGCCGATCGGGTCGGGGACACGGTCGTGGTGACGTTCCCGGACGTCCTGGTGATGCTCGACGAGGGCGAATCGTCGGGCGGCACCGAGGGGTCGATCCTGAACCACATGGCCTTCCGTGTGCAGTCGCTGTCGACAGTCGCGTCGGCCGGCTTCGAGTTCGAGGACCGCGGATCGGGCATCACGAACGTCTTCTCGCCGGAGGGCGAGCGGATCGAGCTGTTCGACGACACGGCGACGAACCTGACGTTCACGCGCGACGACGGCGCGACGGACCCGGTCGCCCAGCGCCACAACCAGCCGCTGGCAGGTCCCATCCGCGCGCACCACCTGCACCTCTATCTGGTGGATGACGCCGTGGAGGAAGCGCAGGGTTGGTACGCGACCATGTTCGGGGGCGTCCCGGGCATGCGCTGGCGCTACGACGCGGTCGACGTGCCCGGCATCAACTTCAACTTCTCCTACAACCCCGATGCCGGCGGAGCCCCCACCAGGGGGCGCATGCTCGATCACATCGGCTTCGAGGTGGAGAACCTCGAGCGGTTCTGCCGCGATCTGGAAGCGCGGGGCGTGACGTTCGATGTGCCGTACCGCCGGAGCTCCGAGGGCATCGGGTATGCGTTCCTGACCGATCCCTGGGGCACGTCGATCGTTCTGACGGAAGGCCTGCGCGGGCTCTAGAGCGGCGTTCATGCCGGCCCCCCGCTTTCCGGAACGCATCGTCTGCATGACGGAGGAGACGACCGGGCCGTCCCGGCTATCCTGAGAGTGATGGCCCGCGAGACGCACAGATTGCAAGTGTCACTCCGGCTGCGCCTCCGCGGCATCCCGATTCGCTGGACCGGCCGGATCTCGGCTTGGGAGCCGCCGCACCGCTTCGTGGACGAACAGGATCGGGGCCCCTACGTGACGTGGCATCACGAACACCGCTTCCGGGAAGTGGACGGCATGACGCTGGCGGAGGACGAAGTCGCCTACACCGTGCCGGGCGGCCGCCTGGTGAACCGCTTCCTCGTCGCCCCCGACCTGCGGCGGGTCTTCGAGTACCGCTGCGCCCGTCTCCGAGAGATCTTCGACTCGCCGGCCGACGCCCGCGACGTCGTCCGGGTCGAGTGATCTGACCCAGCCCGCGACTTCGTCAACGTCGAGTGACCGGAATCCGTGCCTCGCGTGGTGGGGGTCCTTGGTAGTAGTACGCTGGCGTCTAGATCCTGGTCGGATCCGGACCAACCGGGAGGGGAGAACCGACGGCCAACGACCCTCGTGAGTGCCCCGCCTACACGATTGCGGAAGCGGCCCACTACCTGAACGTGCCGCCAGCGAGGATTCACTGGTGGGCCGTCGGGCGGGGTGGGTACCCTCCTGTCATCGCCGTACCGGACCAGGATCCGGTGGTGCTGCTGTCGTTCGTGAATCTTACGGAACTCCACGTTCTGGCAACGATTCGACGGCGGCACGATGTCTCGATGCCAAGGGTCCGGAGAGCCATCGAGTATCTGAAGGAGCACACGCATGACTCGTCTGATGATCTTCACCCGTTGATCAGTGCCGACCTTGAGACAGACGGCTTGGATCTCTTCATTTAGTCACTACGGACAACTGGTCAACATCAGTCGGCAGGGGCAGTTGGCCATGCGTGACCTGATGAAGGCCGCCCTGCAGCGCATCCACCGCGACCGCCAAGGCGTACCGATCAAGTTGTACCCGTTCACTCGTACCAACATCGCCGCCGACGCACCGTCGATCGTCGTAATCGATCCGCGGGTATCTGCGGGTCGCCCCGTGATCGTGGGCACCGGACTTGTAACCAACATCCTTGCGGAACGCTACAAGGCAGGCGAATCGGTCAAGGAATTGGCGCAAGACTATGACCGCAAGGAAGAAGAGATCGAGGAAGCGATCCGATGCGAGCTCCGAACCGCCGCCTGAACCGATCTTGTTCCTGGACTGGAACCTCGGACGTCACGTGATCGCCGACCGGCTGCGCGCTGCCCGGATTGCACCATGAGGTAACGCCGCTTTTGCGCCGGGACACGCTCCTTGAGTCCCGCCGCCGCGGGGTACCATTCCGGGATGTTTACACCCGACGGCAGCGATAGTACATTGTATCCCGTAGCTCAGGCTCCCAGCCTTCACGATGCCGCTAACGCAGTCTTCGAAGGTGGCGGCGGCGCTCGCGGGTTCAGCCGGGTTGACCGCGGCCCAGGCGGCGGCCATCCAGCGACCCACGGTGCAGGCCACGGCACCACGCGGTTCGGTTGCCTTCGTCTCGATTGCCGCGACACAATGGGTCGGCAACCATGCAGTCGTGGGCTTGGGCGAGTTCGGGCACAAGCGGTTCGTGCAGGAAACCACCCGCCGCGACCATGACCACCACCCCTTCAGCCTTCGCCTTTGCCAGCACTCGCCTCAGCAACGGCTTCCTCCACGACCATACCGGACATTACTGCGGCCGCGTGATCAAGAACGCCGACACCCTCCGAGAGGTTCCCCCCGCAGTGCGGCACCTGCCCGGCCACGATCACACCCGCCGCACCTACCGCTCCCGAGGCGGCGAGTTCTCACTCTCGGCTGTTGGACACCAGATCCGGAGGGTTGTGGCGTAGCCAGGTCCCCTTACTGGCCCTTGGGCCTCACGAAATCTAGTCGAACCACCATGAAAGAAAATCATCAGGTCTTGAGCGTCGATTCGGTCGATTACGATCCCGACAACCCGAGAATTAAGAAGGCCCTGGAGAAGTACGGCAACAGCCTCAATGCAGAACGGATCCATTTTGCCCTTCGTTCCGCCACCGATGGCGCAGGCGGTGCTTCTTCCTATATGAGCCTCCGAGACTCCATTCTCGCCCACGGAGGAGTTGCATCCCCGATTGTAGTAACGGTCCGAGGTGACCGATATGTTTGCATCGACGGGAACACTCGACTCGCCATCTACAAACAGTTTCTCAAGAAAGGGCTGGAAGACAAGTGGTCCACGATTAAAGCCGTTGTTCTTGAGGACGTAAAGCAGCACGACATCGAGAAAATCCGCGTCGCCGCGCATTTGGTCGGAGCGAGGGAGTGGCCCGCTTACGAAAAGGCGAGGTACCTGTACTATCTTCGCACCAAGGAGTTCATGGACTTCAATGAAATGATAGCGCTCTGTGGTGGCGACAAGGCAGATATCGAACATCAGATCGAGGCATACCATGATATGAACGAATACTATCGGGACGTCGTCGACGACACTGCCTTCCACATCAACCGATTCAGTGGTTTCGTTCAACTCCAGAGGCCAGGTATCAAGAACGCCATCTTTGACGCTGGCTTGGACTTGAAGGACTTCGGTGAATGGATCCGCTACGGCAAGATCCATCGGCTGGCTGACGTGCGAAAACTTCCGAAGGTCCTTTCTGATCATGAAGCGAGAGCGATCTTTCTTGGTGGCGGGCCGAGATCAATAGAAAAAGCGATCAGGCGCCTCGACCAAAGAGCCGACACAGAGCGGGGCTCCGCTATTGGCAAGACGACGTTGGAGGCAGCATCGCTGCATCAATTGGCCGAGGTGCTGTCGCGGCGTATCAATGACCTTCCGTACTCCGAAATACGGGCGCTGAAGAATCGCGACACCGCCGACGCTTCTGAGCAGCTACGCGCCCTCGAAGATTTGTCGGAGCACCTCCAGAGCTTCCTCCAAGATGTCGGAGAGTGATGAACATAGGGCTCTGGTGCTCCAAGTGATGGCCGTCCTCAGCGCGCTGTACCCCAACGCGACGACAATCGTCGACATGCAACGGGCGCCTGGAGACGAGGTTCCGCCGGCGGTTGGTGCCTTTCGGCCTGACGTCCTTCTTCACGCCGAGGCGGCGATGGTCATCGCCGAGGCCAAGACGGACAAGGATGTCGACCGCAAGCACACGTACGAACAAGTGTCATCCTTCATCGCCCATCTCGAACGGTCGACGGAGGGTCTGTTCGTACTCTCGGTCACTGGACGGCAAGCAGATCTGGCCAAGACGGTGCTGCGCTTTGTTCACCTGGAGATGAGGCCTTTACGGACAAGAGTGGCGGTATTTGACCAGTGCGACCTCTGGGTCCTTCAACCGAACGGCATAGCCTGGGACCTCGTTCCGACACCGCCCCGCAGCTGAGGGCTGGGCTATGGCCTTCAGGCTGAGACGGCCGCCGTCGTTGAGTCCCAAGCAGGATGCATACCCGTACCAACTAGATGCGGTGCGGGCCGTCCGGGCGCTTCCGTACGCTGCGATCTTCCACGAACAGGGCTTGGGCAAGACGAAGATGGCCATCGACCTCATGCTGCTCTGGTTGGATGACGACGCGGTGGACACGGTCTTCGTCGTCACCAAGAAGATGCTGGTCCATAATTGGCTCGACGAGCTGGCGACCCACTCGTATGTCACGCCGCGGGTCCTTTCCGATAACCGTAGGGATAACAGCCTCGCCCTCAACTCGCCGGTATTGATCTACGTCTTGAACTACGAAGTGGTGGCGGCGAACGAGGACCTAATCCGCGACTTCCTATCCACGTGTCGTGTGGGCGCGATTCTCGACGAGAGCCAAAAGATCAAGAACCCGGACGCGGGCTTGACCCTGTGCTTTCAGTCCCTCGCAATGGCGTTCGAACGACGAATCATCATGACGGGCACTCCTGCAGCCAACCGACCCTACGACATCTGGTCGCAGGTCAAGTTCCTAGACGGCGGTCACGCGCTCGGCGACTCGTACGTCCAGTTTCGACAGCAATATGATTTTCCGAGTTCCTTCAGCGAAACCGCAGTTCGTCAATACGCGCGCCGCCTCCCTGAAATTATGGATCGGATCCGAGGTTTTACCGTTCGCGAGACGAAGCGGACCAGCGGAATTCAACTGCCGGACAAGATAATACAAACTCATCTGGTCCAATTGGCGCCGCGCCAGGCACTGATGTATCGGTCATATCGCGAGTCGTTAGCTTGCGAGTTGCGCGGTGACTCCGAGGCCCTTGTCGACGACGCCGCGTGGATTCTTAAGCGACTATTGCGACTCGTGCAATGCGCGTCTAACCCCCACTTGATCGACCCGACGTACAAGGAGTGCCCCGGCAAGCTTCCGACATTACTGGCGCTAGTGGACATGGTCGAACGGGTCGGTGCGAAAGCGGTGGTCTGGACACAATTCGTAGACAACGTGGAATGGTTGGCAAGGCGCCTGGCGAGGTACAGTCCTCAGAAGGTTCACGGACGAATGACGGTCCCGGAACGTGAGGAGTCGATATCTATATTTAAGAAGAACGACGCCAGTCGAGTATTGGTGGCGACCCCAGGCGCCGCTAAGGAGGGCTTGACCTTAACGGTGGCAAATCACGCGATCTTTTACGATCGCGGATTCAGTCTCGATGACTATCTCCAAGCTCAGGACCGCATCCATCGCATTTCGCAGAATCAAGAGTGCTTTGTTCACAATGTGATGGCCGTCCATAGTATCGATGAGTGGGTGGACTCGTTGCTGAACGCGAAGCATCAGGCCGCGCAATTGGCACAAGGCGACGTGTCCGAGGAGGAGTTCGAAGGAGGCTTCGCGAAGAAGCTGGCGGAGGCTTTGGCAGAGACGCTGTCACCGGCGCGCGACGGGAAGACAATCTGAGCGACCATGCGAAGGGGAACAGACGAGTGGAGATGAGAATTAAGATTCTCGGTGAGTCTATAGACCTGAGTGAGGATTATCAGCCGGTGACAGATCTTAAGTTCTTAAAGGACAATCCGCGTGTCTACGCCGTGACCCACGCTGAAGGTGGTTTCGAACAGTTGACGGCTGAAGAACAGCAAGACCTCATCTTCCAGAAACTCAAGAATGAGCCCAGCGTCAGGAACCTTCGGCCCGAGGTGGAGCGGCATGGGGGCCTGTTGGAGCCGGTATTGGTTCGTTTAGATACGATGGAGGTGATCGAAGGCAATTCGCGATTGGCGGTGTATCGCATCCTCCATGAAAGGCCGCGCGGTGGCGACTGGGCTCTAATCCCGTGCTACCTGGTGACGAGCCTAACGCCCCGGCAACAAGCCGCATTTCTGAACCAGATACATGTTAAGGGTAAGACACAGTGGCGACCGTACGAGAAGGCGAACTTTGCTTACGTGAGGAGGATTGGTGGGATGGCGGTCGACGATATAGCGACATTGTTCGGCGAGTCGCGTGCCACCATCCGGACCAGGATCAACGCTATTGGTCTAATGAAGAACAGTAACGATACGGACCAAAGTCACTTCAGTCATTACGACGTGCTTGTCCGGGTACCCGAAATCTGGAGGCAAGTGAAAGAGTCGAACGCGTTTCGGGAACGTCTGCTCGACGGAATTAGAACTATGGACGCGCAGGACGGCGGCGATTTCACTGCGCCGGACTTGCGAAAGAAACTTCCGATAATAATCAAGAAACCAAAGGTCCTGCAGCGCTTTGTGGCGGGCACAATAGACCTCGATGAGGGGTATCACCGCGCTAAGGTTAGCCGAGCAGAGGAACGGGTGAAGGACGCGCTCGCGTTGCTGGAAGAGAGTTCCGGGCGGGATGTTGCAAAGCTCGATCCGAATTCGCTAAACTCGCTGCGGCAGGCCGTTAGGAAACTGGCCCGGGACGTCGAGAGGATTCGTGGAATCGTGGCGAAGGGAGGCCGGAAGTGACGAAGCGTTCGGTATTGTTGGTTGAGCCTGGTTATCGCAATAAGTATCCGCCGCTGGGGCTCATGAAGCTGGCGGCGTATCACAGAGACCGGGGAGATGAAGTTCGATTCGTAAAGGGGGAAGATCGATCGGTACTGTTGCGAGCGTGGGATCGTGTGTACGTCACGACGCTATTTAGTTTCGAGTGGGAGCGAACCTCGCGGGCGATCGATTTCGCTATCCGAGCGGGCAGTGGACAGACGGAACGAGTTTTTGTGGGAGGGATTGCGGCATCCCTGATGCGGGACGAGTTTCTGGCTGAGCCTCGATGGTCCGGGGTGCGCTTCATTAAGGGGTTGCTGGATCAGGCGCCGGCCCGCTCCTTGCAGTTGTCGGTGGAGGAGTGCGACTTTGGTGCGGACGACGTAGCGGGACGACCAATCGAGGACCGCGTGCCAGACTACGGTATTTTAGCGGACACTAGTTATACGTATCCCGTGACCGACGCGTACTTCGGATACGCGTCGCGAGGCTGTGTGCGAAAGTGTCATTTTTGCGGTGTGCCCACGTTGGAGGGCGGTCAGAGGGAGGTTGCAGGACTTAGGAGTTTGGTGGAAGGGGTGCGTAGGAAGCACGGGGAGAAGAAGGATCTGATCCTGATGGACAATAACGTCACGGCGTCGAGTCGTTACAAGGAAATCCTTGCGGAGATCCGCGACCTCGGCTTTGAGGCAGGCGCGACGACGGAGCGCCGCGGAAGAAAGATTAAGCGGCGGGTAGACTTCAACCAGGGGGTTGATGCGCGTATTCTAGCGAAGACCCCGATGTACCTTCGAGAGATGGCGACGATATGCATAAGTCCGCTGCGGATCGCGTTCGACCATATTGGCGTCAAGCGGGTATACGAAAAGTCCGTGAAAATGGCGGCTGACAGCGGGATTCGGTCGTTGTCCAATTACATGTTATACAACTTTATGGACACACCGGACGATTTGTATTCGAGGCTGAAGTTGAATATCGGCCTGAACGAAGAGCTGGGCGTGCGGATCTGGTCTTTTCCGATGCGATACCAGCCCGTGTTGCTGAAAGACCGCTCGCACGTGGGCAGGAACTGGAATCGTTACTTTTTGCGGTCGTTCCAGATCATGTTGCAGGCGACGCGCGGCATCGTGAGTGGGAGCGCTCCGTTTTTTCGTCGCGCGTACGGTGCTGACTGCGAAGACTTTAGGCGCTTGCTGAGCTATCCGCATGGCTTCATTTTTCGTCGGGAGCACTATGAGAACGGCGCAGGGAAGTCGGCGCTGGAGGACTACAAGGGGATTCGGAGCGAGATGACGGCGATGGAAGAGACGGAATTGCTGGGATATCTGGCAACGTGCACCGGTGGCGAGAAGTCGCGGCGCAAGCAATATAGACGGCTTATGGGATGCAGGACAGTTAGCCGCCGTGTGCGCGACGCTCTGGCGTTCCATGTGCTCGGAACGAGGGACGAAGTATACGAAAACACGGGGCAGATTCTGTCGATGTTTGCGTCGTTGAATCCCGACCCGATACTGCCCAATGAAGAGGAGGTTGTTGAGGACGCTGGCCTCTTCGACGGCGACCTGCAGGGTATGGCGACGGCAGGGCGGCGGTCAGGGGAGACGATGGCGAAGGACGCGCAGCGTGGATAGGGCGGAGCCCGTTGTGGAGAGGGCCGCGTTGGTGGGGGTTGACGTCGTGGCGCTCGTGACGTCGGGCATGTATACGGATCCCCTGGTAGTTTATAGGGAGTACATTCAGAATGCCGCGGATGCAATTCACGGCGGTCGGAGTCGCGAGGACGGGGAAGCCGAAGTTGTCGTTGGGTACGCCGAGGCGCGTGTGACGATTCGGGATAACGGCCCTGGGTTGTCCTTGGAGCAGGCGAAGAGAGCGCTGGTGCCTATTGCGAGCAGCCAAAAGCGTCGCGGCGAAGGGAGGGGATTTCGGGGAATTGGCAGGCTGGCGGGTTTGGCATTCGGAAAGTCGGTGATGTTCCTCAGTCGCGCAGAAGCGGAGGCACGGGTTGTTCGGGTGGCCTGGGACGGCGGGGGCCTTCGCGAGGGGATCGCTGCGGGGGAGTCTCTGGAGAGTGTTCTGGCCAACAGTGTGACGGTGGACGCTGTGAGTGGAGACGGTTATCCGGCCAGATTCTGTGAGGTTCACATTGACGGGATATCAAGGTATGCGGCGGCCTCGATCATGAATAAGGAAGTGGTACGCAGGTATATTGGAGAGGTGTGTCCGGTGCCGTTTGCGGAGGACTTTCCCTATGGAAGGGCGGTTTCGCGCTTGTTTGGAGCCGAAGGGGGTCCGTTGACCGTGAATGTTCGGTTGGACGGAGAGAAACTAAGGGTGAAGAGACCGCACGGAGGAAGTGTGAAGATATCGGAGACGCGGGAGGAAGAAATCGTTGGATTCGAGGAGATCAAGATTGTGGGGCTCGGCGAACGGAAGTACTCGGCGATAGGATGGGTTGCTCATACTTCTTACGGAGGCGCGATTCGGAAGGACAGCGGTGTGCGGTGTCTGCGCGCTCGTGTGGGGAACGCGCAGATCGGTGGGGAAAACGTGTTTGACCACTTGTTTGTGGAAAGTCGATTCAACCGTTGGTGTATAGGGGAGGTTCACGTGCTAGAACCGGCAATAGTTCCAAATGCGCGTCGCGACTATTTCGAACAGGGTCCGCATCTTCGCGACATGGAAAACCAACTGGGAGCCGTCTGTCGGAGCCTGGAGAGACGGTGCAGGGCGGCATCGAGGAGACGACGTGAGACACGCCGCGTTCGAGACTTCTTGGCTCAAGGGGAGGAGGCGCTGGAGTTGGCCGGAGCAGGGTACCTTGGGGCCGACGGAGCGCGGAGGTATATCGCGGGCAAGATAGTGGACATCGCGATTCTGACGCAGAAGTGCACCGACGACGGGAACTACGATGAGTGTTTGGAGGCCCTGAAGAGGATGGAGCGGAGATTCAAAGCGTTTCAGCCGGGACCCTGGAAGAGCGTTGACCCATCGGAGATGGCGCGGTATTCGGACGTGTTCGAAATTCTCACGGAGCTGGCCCCCCGTCCGGCAGTAGCGAAACGCACGATTGAGGCTATCCTGGAGCGCGTGGATGCACGGGCTCCGGCGCACCGGAGCCTCGGTGCGGCGGAGGCCGGACAAAGAGGAGATGTCTGATGTCGGAAGCGACCTGTGGCCGCGTAGTCCAGGTGCCTGGCAAGTGGCTCAAAGGCGAAGCTCCGCGCCGGGCTTGGTGCCAACGGTTCGTGTGTGAGTTCAGCGGGGCGGGGTTAATGAGGACGGGCGCCCGCGGCTAACGATCGGTCAATGCTCTAGAGAAGGACCTCTAACGAGCCGATGAGTACAACCCTTTCGCAGAAGGTCCCGGGAATCACCATTCAAGAAGAACCGGCTGTTTACCTGACTGCGCTCCCGGGCATGTGGCTTCTTGCGCACTGCACGCCGTCCTGGCGAATCGAGAAGCCTGATCTTGGATTCCAGCGCATTGTCAAGGAGGATAGAGCTCGTGCGATCGCCCGGACCGTTCTCGAGGGTCATCGAGCCTTCCCGAATGCAATTACGCTGGCGACGACGGCGAAGCGCTTTGCAACGGAAGATCACTTCATCGTGTTTCCTGACTCCGCTAAACTGCTTGTGGTCGACGGCCAACACCGTCTGTGGGCGCAGCGGAAGTCGGAGGTTGAAGGCACGTATCCGTGCGTCATCCACATGGACAGAACTGAAAGGGAGATGGCATCGCTGTTTCTGGAAATCAACGACAACCAGCGACGCGTTCCTTCCTCGCTTCGCTGGGACTTGGTGAGGTTGGTGCGACCAGGGGATGAGAGCATTGCACTAACCGCTGATGTTGTGTATGAGCTGGCGATTCGGAGGGAGAGCCCGTTTTGCGCCGTGGGTATCGACCTTACTGGAGAGAAGCCATGGATGAGTATCAAGCAGGGTTCGCTAGCTCCGGAGATTCGCAAGATTATTCGCAGGCACGGAAAGCGGAAGGAGGGGACGGACCTCGAGGGGTGGACATCTTTGTTTATCCGTTTCTTCGCAGCTATAAAGTCGGTGGACCCCGAGTGGGGAACTTCTAGATCGGTCTTCTTCAAGGCACGGGTCCTACGGGCGCTATTGAGAGTCCTAGGAGATATTGTGGCGACGAAGGGGATCGAAGCGTCGACGGCGCAACTGATTCGGGAACACATGGAGAAGATAGATAGTGGTTCGCTGTCGGTGGAGGAAGTTCGGCGAATCCAAGGCGCCGCTGGGGTTAAGGACTTGTACCAGCAGTTGAAGCAACAGATTTTCTCGTGAACGACAATGGACTTATTCGATCGCCCAGAAGCGGAACATTTCTGCACACTGGAGGCAACGGGTATAGGGACGAGTCAGCAATCGTTGAACAGTTTTCATGCGGACTTGCCGGGCGCAGTAGTTCGTTTGCGGGAAGGAAGTACGTACTTCAATATTCATCGGAGTAATCTCCTGAACGCAGTAGAGCGGTGGCTACTGTACGCGGTTACAAACTATCGGCGTGCGGTCGAGATGCTCGTTCCGGGATCGGCGCCATGGGCGCATGTGACGTTGTACTACGCATCCTTTTTCGCGGCAAACGCGATTCTTGGGATGTTTGGAGGATGGATTTCGGTTACGGTGAGGGGGAGCCGCGTCGTGGATGTGGAGAGTGGCGACCCGGGAAAACAAAGATTGAGAGTTCATCGGAGACTGAGATCACCGAATGACGCAAGAGGTAGTCACCGGCAGTTCTGGGATTTCTTTTACGATGCGGTCGCGAGCCTAGCGGCTTGGACACCGAGAGAGCTCTCACAGGCGCTAACGCCGTCGACGGGGGACTATGCGTGGCAGATCGTGCCGCGAAACGCTGTGAACTACGATATGTTCCGGGCGTGGCAAGGTTCTGTCGAACTTCAGGATACATTTAATCGCAGGGATTTGGGTACGCTGAGGGGACCGCTCGCTTTGCAGTTGGAGGCCACGGAGGACTTGATTAGGCTCGCGCAGTACTTTGCGGCTGAGCTGTCTGTACACAGCTTTGGAATTGTTCGACCCGGCGACGAAAGAACAAGACTGCAGGTGCAGCGGCAGCTTGTTTCGGAGAGACCGCCCAACCTTATAGCACGGTCGGCGCTTGCGGAAATGACGCGGACTCGATGATGGCGCGGTGATGGGCCGGGGTGGAGTGCGCTAGAACAACGGTTGTTGGTGGCGAGTGGAGGAGTCACGTGGCGTGGCGAACACCGCTTTCGCGTGTCACGGGTCGCCCAGGAATCGCCACCGTGGCGAGTGAAAACTCGCGAGGGGTGTGTCGTTGCCGGCAGGTGAATCGCGACAGTCTGGTCGGAGAAGTGGCGCGGGACACGGCCGGACCGGAGGAGCGGAATCGAGAAAGTTAGCCGATGCGAGGCCCGCGCGGTGTGACAGTCACCAATCGTTCTGACGGACGCGAGGGTCGTGCAGTATAGCCCAGACGTAGGAGGTGCCTTGGACCTTCTCGTCGATCTCCTTCTCGATTTTGGCCGGTCCGTCAAGAGGAAGCTTGGGAAGCACCTGTCGGAAATGAGACTTGGGGATGTTCCGGTTTTTACCCTTGGGTCGCAAGACCGCGCCGGAAATCGTGAAGGAGAATTCGCGACCGAGCTTCGTCTTGAATCCTTCGTCCTGCAGTTGGCGCAGCCTTTCCCACACGTCGTCAATGGAAGGGACCATGTTCTCCCCCTGACGTCTCACAGAAGAATTCTCCGTGGCGCCGACTCTTGATCATTCTTACGCACAGAAGCGCCAGGGCACAACCCGGATCCCCTTGCCAAGGGGTCGGGCGCGATCGGTTCGAGGGTCGGCGCCGAGGGCCGAGCCCTTCAAGGTCGCTTCGGTCGTGCAAATGGAATATATGCCATTTGCGTTTTGCACAAAGCGGGACGAGCCACAGGCCACTCGGCTATCATGAGCCCCATGCCTGATTCATCGACGGACTGGAAGAGCCTGAGCCGACGTCTCGTGGCGGCGCTGAAGCCGACCGGGGCGCCGGTGGCGATCTCGTTTCACGCGCCGGGAGAGACGCCTTCGGCGGAGCGGGTGACACCGGACTATCCCGAGCCGAACGAACGCGGGCGTACCGGCCAGGTCCCGGCCGGCTGCGTCTTCTGGATGCATGGTGCGGAGCGGACCTTCGCGACTGAGGCGGCGGACCACGCCAACTGCAGCGTCGGCAGCTACACGCACGGCTTCCTGACGCTGGCGGAGGCGGCCGCGAAGGACGACGTGGAAGCGGTGCTGGAAGCGGGCTGGGTCGATCAGGCGGCGGTGATGGGCCTGCCGCATGTCGCGGAACGTCCGGGTTCGGTGGTCTACGGGCCGCTGGCGGAGTGCGGCGCCGCGCCCGACGTCGTGTTGCTTCGAATCAACGGTTTCGCAATGATGACGCTGAAGAGCGCCTGCCCGGAGATGGCGGTCGAAGGAAAGCCGCAGTGCCACATCGTGGCGATGGCGAAGGAAGAGGGCGCGGTTGCGGCCAGCGTTGGCTGCGCCCTCAGCCGCGCGCGTACCGGCATGCGGCCGGAGGAGATGACCTGCGTCATTCCGGGGGCGCGGATCGAAGAGGTCGTCGACAGGCTGGAGGCGACCGTCAGCCTCGACCGGATGATGGCGCACTACGCGGCGGTCGACGCGCAACGGTTCGACAGTCAGTCGTAGCCGGAGCCGGCGTGGACGCCGGCGCACCATAGGACCAGCGCGCCAGAGTGCCGGCCTGGAGGCCGGCGCACCATGGGGAACCTGCCGGCCTGGGGGCCGGCGCACCATGGACGTGGGCGCACCACGGACGTGAGCGCAACTGGATCGCCGAGCGCTCACGGCGATCAGGGCGACATCAGGCCGTCCTCCAGCAGCAGGCCGTCGATCAGGATGGTGGCGCGCCACGCTCGGGCGAGAGCATCGAGATACATCTCGCGAGTGGTGTAGAGGCGCTGCCGGGCGGTAAGGACATCCGCGTATTCCGCCATCATTTGCCGGTAGCGTTCCATGCGGAGGCGATGCGCCTCGCCGGCGCGCGGGATGATCTCGTCGCGGTATGCGCGAACGTCGTCCGCGGCGGCGGCGTACGTCCGGTACTCCTCGGCGAACCGTGCCCGCAGGTCCAGTTCGACACGCGACACCTCGGCGCGGGCGCGCGCCAACTCCGCTTCGGCTGCCGCGATGCCGTCGCGGTTGCGGTCCCAGAGCGGGATGCTGACGCCGACATCGGCGAACGCCTCCCAGCCGACCGGCCGCGGGCCCGGATCGAGCAGCTCGCGGTTGTAGCGCGGGCCGGCGCGCACCACCAGGTCGGGATTCGATTCCTTCCGCGCCCGCACGACCGACGCGGCTGTCCGCGTCACTGCCGCTTCGGCCGCCCGCCGCTCCGGGCTGTCGCGCAGCAGGGCGGCGAGCGCCATCGCCTCGTCGAGGGGTGGCGGGAGCGCGTCCGGATCGGCAGCCAGGGGCGAGGGTGCGAGCGACGGGTCGCCCACCACCGCGCCCAACTGGCGCCAGATGCGCCGCTCGTCGTGCCGCGCCGCTGCCACCGCCACCTGCGCGGCATGCGCGTCGGCTTCGGCCTCCAGCAGGTCCGGCCGGTCGGCGACACCGATGTTGGCGAGCTGCCGCGTCGTCGTCGCCACGTCGGCCGCGTGCCGCGCCAGTTCGTCGCGGATCGCCATCCGCTCGGCGGCGAGGAGCGCGTCGCGGTAATACAGCCGAACCATCGTCACGACCCGCTGCCGCTGCGCCGCCTCGTTGGCGCGCGCCTCGTCCGCCACCCCCCTTCGCACCGCCCGGTCGGCGCCGAGGCGGCCGCTGATCGGAAAGACCTGCTCCACGAAGACGCCGTGCTCGCCCCAGCGGATGGTCGGGCTGTCGCTCACCTCCTCGGCGGTGTAGCCGATCGACGGGTTGGGCCAGCGGCCCGCCTGCCGGGCGAGCGCGTCCGCCACCGTCACGTCCGCCGCTGCCTGCGCCAACGTGGGGTTCCGCGCGAGCGCCATCTGCTCGAGCGCCTCGAGCGTGAGCGGCTCGCCGGCAGGCTGCGCCCGCGCCCCACGCGGCGCCGACGCGGCGACGAGCATCACCAGGGCGACGCTGCCGGCGATCCCCAGGCGCGGCATCACGCCACCTCCCCGTTCCCGCGAGCGGCGATCTCCGCCTGAATCGCGTCGTAGGCCTTGTCCTCCAGGACGCGCACCAGCGTCATCATCCCCATCATCCCGCCGGTCCAGGTGGGACGCAGGCCGCGCGTTTCCGGCTTTGCCACCATCGCGTCCATCGTCATGAACATGTCCTGCGGGAAGCCCGGCACCTGCGGCGCATCCTCGGGAGTGCCGTGGCGTATCTGCATCGGGCCGACCATCGCCACCATGTGGTTCATCATGTGGTGCGGCAGGTGGCAGTGGAGCACCCAGTCGCCCGGGTACGTCGCGTCGAACTCGATGTCGCGCGCCTGCGCCACGCCCACCAGCACCGTGTTGCCCGGCTGCCACGCCGAGGGCGGAATGCGGCCCCCTTCGGTCGCGACCGTCTGGAAGGTGTTGCCGTGCAGGTGGATCGGATGATGGTCCATCCCCATGTTGACCATCCGGATCCGCACCCGCTCGCCCCGCTTCACCAGCAATGGCGTTGCCGATGGCCCGGCGCGCCCGTTGATGGTGAACCAGTTGAAGTCCATCTCCAGCGTGTTCGGCACGTCGCTGTTCGGTCGCAGCGCCCATTCCTGGAAGATGAGGCCGAAGTCGCGGTCGACGCGCGGCGTGTACGCCTCGCGCGGATGCATGATGAAGAGACCGATCATCCCCAGCATCTCCTGCATCGCCATGTGCGAGTGATAGAAGAACGTGCCGTGCTGATGCAGGGTGAACTCGTAGGTGAACGTCTCGCCCGGCGCGATCGGGTCCTGCGTCAACCCCGGCACGCCGTCCATCGCAATCGGAATCTCGAAGCCGTGCCAGTGCAGCGCAAAGAGCTCCGGCAGGCGGTTCTCCACCACGAGGCGGACGCGGTCCCCCTGGGTCACCTCGATCGTCGGACCCGGCATGGTGCCGTTGAAGCCCCAGCAGTCGACCGGACGGCCCGGCAGGAAGTCGCGCCGGACCGGTTCGGCCACGAGGTGAAACTCCTTCACGCCGTCCGGGTCGATGCGGCGTGGCTGCAGCGTCGGTAGGTCCGGGGTGACCACCGGCAGCGGCGCCGCGGCATCGTCCGCGGGCGTGCCGGCCGGCGTGATGGCAGCCGCGGCGCCTGCCGACGGCCGTTCCGCCGCCGCTGCCGCGCCGACGCCGGCAAGTGTCGCGCCGAGAAACTGTCGTCGATTGGTTCTCATCTGTCTGCTCCCTGGCGTACGGGCCGCATTGCCCGTACGCGCGTCATCGGTCGAGTCGAATGAACGAAACCGAAACGGGAACGGACGGGGAGATCAGCAGCGAAGCGGCGACAGGAATCCGCCGGGGTCCACTGAAGGCGCGGGCGTGCGATCCGCGATGACCGGCCGGACGAACGGAACGACGGCAACATGAGGCGTTACCGCCGCGACAGCCGCGAGTGTGTCACCGCCGTCCGGTCCGATCTTCGCGGCCGGCCGTGCGCGCGACACGTCGTCATGGTCACATCCGGTCTCGGAACCGGGCGCATCGGGGAGGTGTGGCGTCGTGTCGTCACCATGCGCGCCATGGCACGCGGGCTCGGCGGTGCGCGACGGCTCGGGGGGCAGCGCCAGGCAACTGTCGGCGCAGAGCACGCGCACTCCCGGCAGGAGCGCGAGCAGGACGACGACCGCGAGGTGAAGCGCGGGGCGTGCCATCATCCCGACTGTATCACTGCGCGGCGACCGTGAACCGCACCGACGCCAGCCTGGTGTCCCACATCAGCGCGAGGCGGCCGCCGTCGGGGGTCATGTCGAGGAACTGCCAGGAGAGCTGCTCGAAGGCGACTGGCAGGGTCTCGAGCTCCATGGGGGTGCGCAGCACGTCGCGGTCGTCGGTGTACTCGAACGCGCCGAAGAGCGCATCCCTGTTCTCGGCGTCGTAGGGCTGCTGCGCCGGCCAGGTCGAGACAATGAAGGTCCAGCCGTCGTTCGCCAGGTCGATGAACAGCGTGTACTCGCCTGGCTCGACCCGCGTGCCGCCGATGATCAGCGGCGCTTCCGTGACGAGGCGCGTCGACTGGTTAGCGCCCGCGCGCCACACCGGAGCGCCGTCGTTGAGCATGTCCGCCCAGTCCGGCGGACCGAACAGATCGCGCCCGCGCTTGAGGGGTTGCCCGTAGTACACGTCAATCCAGGGACCGTGGAGATAGCCATACTGCACGGGGTCGAACGTGCCGCCCACCTGCGTGGCCGAGTGGCCGGGCGGACTGAGGGGGCGCCGCTCCTGCGCACGGGTGGAATGCGGCGCTACCGTCAACGCTGCGCCGGCCGCGCAGGCCAGCACGGCGATCCAGATGACCCAGGACGCGGGGCGAGTGACGGACATGGGTGGTCTCCTCTTCACGTTCGGATCCGAGGTCCGGCCCCGGACGGTTCGAAGCCTATCATCCGGCCGTTGAGGCGTAACGGGCTTCCCCTGAAGTGGCGGCGCCGCGCCAGCCATGGGCGCCAGGCGCCAGGCTGGCGCACCCACCGGACGCCGTCACCGCGGGGCGGCGACGGCGACGCCGTGCTCGTAGACGAGGCGCCCGCCCCGCTCGGCGGTCTGGTAGAGGAGGAGCAGGGCCGCGAGGCTGGCGGCGGCGATCGGGAGCCAGACGGCGCGGGCGGCGATCCGGCCGGTCCACTCGAGGGCGGCACGGACGAGGGCGACGGCGCCCGTGTAGATCGTGGTCCGGAGCGCCCAGTCCCAGTGCTCGTCCACCAGCGCATGCGCCGAACCGGGGATGCGGACCAGCTCGGCGTCGTTCCGGCCGGTGAGATACGTGGCGACGAGCGTCGCCGCGCCCGCGAGATAGAGGCCGGTCGCGACGCGCCGCAACGTCGAGCCCCGCGCCGTTCCGAGCGCGACGAGATCGATCAGGACCGCCGTCATGAGCAACGCGATCGGGAAATGGACGATCTGCGGATGGAGCGGCATCGCGCTACCGGATGCCGGCGTGGCCGCCGGCGCACCACCAGGTCATGGCGCGACCCGCCAGGGGGAGACCTGCGGCCAGTCGCGCAGCGCCTCGAGCGCCCACGCGTTCGTCTCGTCCGCGTGCGTATGGCACGACGTGCACGCGTTCGGGATGCCGTAGCGAATGGTGTCGGCGGGCGAGACGAACCGGAACGTGTGGCTGCTGACGTTGACGTCGGCGATGGTGCGCGCGATCCGCGGCATATGGCAGGCGACGCACGAGCTCCCCTCGCCCTCGGGATCGTGCTGCGTATGGTACTCGAGCGATCCGATCGGCCCCGGTTGCAGGTGCGGCTGGTGGCACGAGGTGCAGACCGCGTTCCCTGGCGCCAGGAGGTCCGCGTCGTGCTCGGTGCCATGGACGTCGTGGCAGTCCGAGCAGGCGACGCCCTTCACATACATCTGGCTCCCGACGTAGTCGTTCCCCTGCATCCGGTTCTTGTGCGCGGAGCCTTCCGGCCAGTGGGTCACCGTCTCCTCGCCCAGGTGCGAAGCGTCGAGTGCCCAGACGTCACTCAGCCGCTCGCCCGGCCGGAAGCCGACCGGCCAGTCGACATACTCCCCGCCGATCGGGTTGCCGTGCGGCTGGCCTTGCGAGTGGCACTGAATGCAGATGTCGGTGGCGCGGACCGGGTCGAGGTTCGCGGGGTTGACGATCGTGTCGGCCACCGGGTCGAAGAGATGCGCACGCCCCGGGCCGTGACACGCTTCGCAGCCGACGTTCCACTCGGTGACGCTCCGCGTCTCGAGGTCGTAGTTGACCGAGTGGCAGCCGTCGCAGAGCGGGCCGCTCGGCCGCTCCATCTGATCCTCCGGGTAGTGCGCCGCCCACCACTCGGTCCGCGGTCCGTAGCGCCGCCACTCGCCGTTCTGCACGTCCCACTGGGCGGGCAGGACGAACAGATCGTCGCCCCGCTGCGTGAAGTAGCGCTGCTTCCACTTGCTGCCGTAGGTGAACGTCACATCGTCCGGCCCGAACGTCACCAGAGGATGCGGCGTGTCGAAGTCGCCCAGGATCACGTCGGGACGCTCGCCGGGATCGACGAGGACGTTCGCCATCAGCGTCGCGCTCCACGTGTCGTGGATCTCCAGGTGACAGTCGCGGCAGGCGGCCGAGCCGGTGTACTCGTCCGGATAGTCGGCCGGGTCCGGCGGCGGGGGCGACGGCGTGCCGCAGGCGGCTGCCAGCACGGCAACGAGGGCGGCCAGCACACAGCGGGTGGCAATTGTCACCATCGTTCGTTCGTGGGTGCGCCAGACGCCTGCTCGACCTCCGCGTGCGACGCGAGCGCCATCAGTGTAAGACTATCCGCCAGAATGCGAGCGGGTCGGCTCTCCACGGCGGCCGTCGCCGCGCTCCTGTGCCTCTGGCCGGCGGGGGTTCAGGCGCAGGAAGACGAGCCGCCCTGCCGCCTCTTCTGCGCGCCCGACTTCAAGGTGGAGCCGACGTTTACCTTCGAGCCGCTCGGCAGCCGGGCGCGGGTCCAGGCACTGGACGCGGTGGGCAATCCCGCGGGTCCGCCCACGCGCGAGGTGACCGAGCTGGTCCCGGAGCTCATCCTGGCCATCGGCATCCCGACCGAGATCCCTCGCGTCGGCTTCACCATCGAGACGATCTTCACGCCGGCCGGCGAGACCGACGCCCATCCATTCACCGGCGCTACCGGCGGCACGTTTCGCGACAACGGCATCGAATTCGAGTTCGAACTGAACCTCCACTGGCTGACCGGCGAGCAGACCGCCGGGTGGGTCGAGAGCCACGTCGACATCGTCGACAAGTTCAGCCCGGCCGAGCGTCCGACCGACCGGAGCGTCTATACGCACAAGCTGAACTTCGAGCTCGACACGGCGTTCCTGCTCTTCAACTGGTTGCCGGACGGCAACTGGCTGAAGGGGGTAGAGCTGGAGGGGTCGCTCGACTACGTCGCGACCGGCCTGCCGCGGGCGGGCGACGTCATCGACGGTGAACGCTTCCTGGACGATGCCTCCCCATGGGGCTTCTCGATCGTCCTCGTCTTCCCGGTGGCGCCGCTCCTGCCGTAGGATCGCCGGGTTGCCGGGGAGACTGCCGATGTTGCTTCATCACGCGCCATGCACCGCCGCCGCGATGGCCGCCGTTGCCGTCGCCGCCAGCCTGACCGCCACGCTCGGCGCGGAGGACTGGCCGCAGTGGCGTGGCGTCAACCGCGACGCCATCTGGCGCGATACCGGCATCATCGAACGCTTCCCCGAGGGAGGGCTGCGCGCGACGTGGCGCGTCCAGATCCGGGGCGGATTCGCCGGACCGGCGGTGTCGGACGGGCGGGTGTTCGTCCTCGACTGGCAGGAGGATCCGGGCAGCCGGACGCTGGATGGTCAGGAACGCCTGCTGGTGCTCGACGAGGCGACCGGCGCCGAGCTTTGGCAGGCGGAGTGGCCGGCCACCTACCGGAACATCCATGTGAAGTTTGTGAACGGGCCACGCGTCACGCCGACGGTGCACGGCGACCGCGTGTACATCCTGGGCGCGGCCGGCATGCTGTCGTGCTTCGACGTGGCGACCGGCGATTTCATCTGGCGGGTCGACACCGCCGCCGCCTACAACGTGACCGTTCCCGCCTTTGGTGTCTCGCAGGCACCGCTGATCGAAGGGGATCTGCTGATCGCGCTGCTCGGCGGCGAGCCGGACGCGATGGTGGTGGCGTTCGACCGGGCGACCGGCGAGGAACGGTGGCGCGCTATCGAGGCGAGGTACGAGCCGGGCTACTCGTCGCCGATCGTCATCGACGCGGGCGGCGTCCGGCAGTTGATCGTCTGGCACGCCGGCGGGGTCGCCTCGCTCAATCCGGCTACCGGCGAGGCCTGGTGGGACTACGACTTCGTCGTGCCGAGCGGCCTGACCATCAGTACCCCGGTCCGAAGCGGGCGCTACCTGCTGGTGTCGCAGATCGAGAACGGCGGCCTGATGCTGGCCCTCAATCCCGACCGCCCGGCGGCGCGTCCGCTCTGGGAGGGGGCGAACCCCGACCGGACCGACCATCCGCCGCAGGGCGCGACGCTCGGAACGCCGGTCGTCTCGGACGGCGTGATGTACGGCCTGGCCGGCTACGGCGAGTTCCGCGGGGTCGACGCGACGACCGGCGAACACCTCTGGTCCACGTGGGACATGACGCCGCTCGAGCGGTGGGGGAATTCGTACCTCGTCCAGCACGAGGATCGCTGGTTCGTCATCAACGAGACAGGCGAGCTGGTGATCGCGCGGTTCACGCCGGCTGGATACGAGGAGATCGACCGGACGCTGCTGATGACGCCGAACACGCAGACGCGGGGCGGCGCCACCGGCCGTTGGGACGACCGCCCGGTCCTCTGGGCCCACCCGGCGTTCGCGAACCGGCACGTCGTGGTCCGGAACGAGACGGAAGTGGCCCGCCTGTCACTGGCGGCCAGCGACTATGAGTAGGCATCGCAGAAGTCTCAGGTATGAGTGCTAGTTTGCGTTCTGGAGCGCATCGGAACACCGTGACATCGATGACCGCCGGCGCGCTGGTGCTGGCGCTCGCCCTGTGGTTGCTCCCCGTTGCCGCCGCCCAGGAAGAGGACGCATGGCGCAAGTGGGGTGGTCCGAGCGGCGACTTCATCGTCGCGGACGCGCCGCGCCTGGCGGATGCCTGGCCGGATGCCGGGCCGCCCGAGATCTGGAGTCGTCCGCTCGGGGCCGGGCACGCGGCGATCATCGCGGCCGACGGCCGGCTGTTCACGATGTACCGGGTGTCGTACGGCGAGGGGGGCGCGGCGCCGTGGAGCCGCAACGAAACGGTCATTGCGCTCGATGCGGCGACCGGCGAGACGCTGTGGGAGTACTCGTACCCGTCCGACGTGCAGGACTTCGGCCAGGGCGCCGGGCCGCATGCGACGCCGCTGCTGGAGAACGGCCGGCTCTTCACGATCGGGACGAACAAGGAGCTGCACGTCTTCGACCCGGCCACCGGCGAGCTGCTCTGGTCGCGCAACTTCGTCACCGACTTCGGTGCGCCACCGCTGCTGATCCGCTCGATGATCAAGTCCGGCTACGGCGCGAGCCCGCTGGCCTACGGCGACACGATCATCATGCAGGTGGGGGGACCGGGGCAGTCGGTGATGGCGCTCCGGCAGTCGGACGGCGAGGTGATCTGGCGAAGCGGCAGCTTCCTCGTCTCCGAGGCGCCCGCCGGCCTGATCACGGTCGACGGCGAGGAGCAGGTGGTGGTGTTCGCGGGCCAGGCGGTCGTCGGCATGGCCCCGGCGACCGGCGACGTGCTGTGGGCGCATCCCCACGATGCGGGCAACGACTTCAACTTCCAGGTGCCGCTCTGGAACGACGCGGACGACATCCTGTTTCTGTCGTCCGGCTACATCGGGGGCAGCCGCGCGATCCGCCTGATCCGCGACGGCGACGTCACGCGGACGGAAGAGTTGTGGTACGACCCGCAGCTCCGCTTCACCTTCCTGAACACGCTGCGGCTGGGCGACTTTGTCTATGGCACGAGCGGCCAGAGCGCGACCGCCATCATGACGGCGACGCACGTCCCCACCGGCGAGACCGCGTGGCGGCAACGCGGGTTCAGTCGGGCGAGCCTGCTTCGTGCGGACGGGAAGGTGATCATCCTGGAGGAGGATGGCGACCTGTCGCTCGCGGACATGACGCCGTCCGGAATGACGACGCTGGCGCGCGCGCCGCTCTTCAACACGCGTTCCTGGACCGTGCCGACGCTGGTGGGGGCCACGCTCTTCGCCCGCGACCGGGAACGGATCGTCGCCCTGGACCTGTCGGAGTAGCCAGCGTCACGCTGGGGCGGCGATCACTGGTGCGCCGGCGTCCACGCCGGCACGTCCCAGAGCGCTCCACGGGCATGGCGCGCTAGCGCTGCTGGTCCGTGAAGTCCTTGCAGGGCATCGCCCAGGTGTTGCACAAACCGACCGGCTGATCCTTCAGGTAGACGAGGCGGTTCGTCGTCTCCCCCTCCGGCGTCGTCGTCGTCACGTCGATCGTGAGCCGCCGCCCGGCGTCGTCGAGCGCCATCACCTCGTGCATCCGCATCTCGCCCTGCGTCCCTTCGGCGACGAGCCGGTTGCCGTCCCAGCGCGACGCCGCGCGCATCGTCGTGTCGCGACCCACCGGGATGACCCCCTCGGCGCCCGGCGTCCACGACCACGCCTTCAGCCCGTTGGTCTCGGTCCCCACGATCAGCGTGCCGTTCGCCGCATGCGTGATGAACAGCCGATCGATCGACGCGCCCCCGCGCCCGCCGCTGAACGCCGGCAGCGTGATCTGGCTCTCCTCCCGATCGAGTCGCCAGTACCCGGAGAAGTCTGGCGTTTGCGCCGACAGACCCACGCCGCCTCCGGCCGAGGCGAACCCGAATGCCGCAACGAGCAGGAGAGTGGTGGTGTGCATCGGCCTGCTACTTTAGCCCGAATCACGATGGCGCTCGGACGGCCCGCCGCCGACTGATCTGCCCAGCACCAGCCAGCGGAACTGGGGCTGATGCAGGTCCGTCCAGCAGCGCGGCCCGCGGCCGGCAGATGAACTCCGCCCCCGCGCGCCCCGTAATAAACTGTATGACACAGGACGTACGGGTAGCGGCCGATGGCGTTCCAGACCCGGTCCGCGACTCGATGCACCCGCACCGTCCACTCCGCGGCCGCATCCCTTCCGCGCCCGCCGCCACGGTCCTCGCGCTGCTGCTTCTGCCGCTGACGGCACCCGGCGCGTCGGCACAGTCGGTGGGGCAGTCGGCGGTCGGACCGAACCGGCCCCTTGTCGATACCACCGAGCCGCCGTCGGGCGACCCCGCCGACGGGGCCCTCGCCAGCCGGCCGCGCGTCCGGGCGCGGCGGGTCGACACGCCACCGGTGATCGACGGGCGGCTCGACGACGCGGCGTGGCTCGAGGCGGCGCTGCTGACCGACTTCGTGCAGCAGGCACCCCTCGACGGCGCGCCGGCGACGGAGCGGACCGAGATCTACATCGCCTACGACAGCGACCACCTCTACTTCGGGTTCTACCTGCACTACAGCAACCCGGACATCCTCCGGGCGACCCGGGTCGACCGCGACACGGCGTTTCAGGACGACCTGATGACGGTGTACCTCGACACGTTCATGGATCAGCAGCGGTCCTACGACTTCGACGTGAACGCCTACAACGTGCAGGGTGACGGCGTGATCAACGCGTCGAACCTGCGTGGCGGGCCGATCCCGCCGGCCGATCGGTCGTGGGACGCGCTCTTCTACAGCGGCGCCGAGATCGTGGACGACGGTTACACGGCGGAGATGGCGATCCCCTTCAAGAGCATCCGCTACCCGCAGCAGCCGCCCGGCGTGGAGCACCGCTGGGGGTTCCAGATCGCCCGCGAAGTGAAGGGGAAGGATCAGGAGAACATCGTCTGGGCGCCGATGTCGCGCGATGTCCAGAGCTTCATGGCGCAGATGGGCGTCCTCGAGGGGATGACCGATCTGTCGACCAGCCGGAACCTGGAGATCCTTCCGACATTCACCGCGATCCAGTACGGCGAGCTCGACGCCGACTCCAGCGCCTGGGTCAACCGGGGCGCCAAGCCGGAGGCTGGCGTGAACCTCAAGTACGGCATCACGTCGAACCTGACGGCCGACTTCACGCTGCATCCCGACTTTTCGCAGATCGAATCGGATCAGCCGCAGATCGACGTCAATCAGCGCTTCCCCCTCTTCTTCCCGGAGTTGCGTCCGTTCTTTCTCGAGGGGCAGGAGATCTTTCAGTTCACGTCGCCGGTGCAGTTGGTCCACACCCGGACGATCGTCGACCCGAACCTCGGGGCCAAGCTCACCGGCAAGGTGGGGCGGACCACGCTCGGCGTGCTGTTCGCCGACGACGAGGCGCCGGGCAAGCAGGACGACGCGTCTCACCCGGCGTTCGGCCAGACGGCGCAGTTCATGATGGGGCGCGCCCGGTACGATCTCTACCGCGAGTCGCACATCGGCGTCATCGCGACCAGCCGGCAGTTCATGGACGGCTTCAGCCGCGTCGGCGGCGTCGACGGGCAGTTCCGCGTCGGGCGCGCGAGCCGCTTCAATGTCGTCGCGGTGCAGTCGCAGCACCGTGACGAGGACGGCGCGGAGCGGAGCGGCCCGATGCTGGGCGCGCTGTTCCGGCACGAGGGCCGGCACCTGCAGACGGTCGGCTACACGTACGACATCGATCCCGGGTTCCGCACCGATGTCGGGTTCGACCCCCGGAGGGATCAGCGCGTGGTCGCCGCGGAGGTGGACTACCGGTGGTGGCCGGAGCACTGGATCATCAACTGGGGGCCGAGCGTCGACTACATGCTCGGCTACAACCATGCCGGGATCCGCGAGGACGCATCCACTGCCATCGGGCTGGACTTCCGCTTCACCCGGAACGTCAGCCTGAGCCTGCGCGGCGCCGAGGCGTTCGAACGCTACGAAGGCGTCGGCTTCCAGCGGACCAACTACGACGTGTCCGTCAACATGACGACCACGCGGCGCCTGGCGCTCCGCGGCCGCTTCGGCTGGGGAGACGAGATTTTCTACGATCGCGACAACCCCTACCTCGGACGCGGCGCCACCGCGCGCATGTCCGCTACGGTGCGGCCCAGTCCGCGGCTCACCGCGCAGGTGAGCCTCGAGACGAGCCGCTTCACCGACGTTCGGCCCGGCCCCACCGCGGGCGAGGTGTTCAACGTCGAGATCGTCCGGGCGCTCAGCACGTTCGCGTTCACCGACCGGCTGCTGATCCGGAACATCACGGAGTACGACTCGTACCGCGGCACGCTCGGCGTGAACCTGCTCGCCACCTACCGCATCAATGCGCTGACCGTCTTCTACGTCGGTTACGATGACCACTACCGGCAGGCGGACCTGATCGAGGATCACCGATTCCCGTACGCCTCGCTGAAGCGGAAGAACCGCGCCGTGTTCACCAAGCTGCAGTACCTGTTCCGCTACTGACGACCGAGGAGATCACGATGGATGAGCAGAAGACGGCTGCCCCGCCGGCGGCGATCGAGACGCTGAAGAAGCCGAACGCGGAGTGGCGGGAGCTGCTGCCGCCCGATTCGTACCGGGTGCTGTTCCGGGCGGCGACCGAGCCGGCCGGCACGAGCACGCTGAACGACGAGAAGCGCGAGGGGACGTTCATCTGCGCGGCGTGCCACCTGCCGCTCTTCGAGTCGTCCGCGAAGTACGACAGCGGCACCGGCTGGCCCAGCTTCTTTGACGCCATCCCGGGCCACGTGGGGACGAAGGTCGACTTCAAGCTGATTCTGCCGCGCACCGAGTACCACTGCTCCCGGTGCGGCGGCCACCAGGGGCACGTCTTCAAGGATGGCCCGCCGCCGTCCGGCCAGCGTTATTGCAACAACGGCGTCGCCGTCCGCTTCGTCCCGGCGGGCGAGGCGCTGCCCCCGCTCCGCACCTGATCACGCCGGCTCGGCCCGGGGCTAGCGCGAGCGGACGCTGACGGAAACCGGTAGGGACATCATGATGGCGTGGTACAGGGTGAGCAGGATGGTTCGCGCCGTGCAGTGGGTGGTCTCAGCGGGGCTGGTGCTGGCGGTTGGCCCGCTGGCGTGGGCTCAGGAGTGGGCCGGATGGCGCGGGTCCGGACGCGCCGGCATTGCGCCGGCCGCCCAGTCGCTGGCGATCTGGCCCGAGGCGTTCGCCCGTGCCTGGCAGGTCGACATCGGCGCGGGTTATTCCTCACCGGTGGTCTCCGGCGGGCGCGTCTTCGTTCACAGTCGGCGCGGCGACCGAGAGATCGTGACCGCGCTCGATCTCGCGGGCGGCGCGCGGCTGTGGCAACAGGATTATCCGGCGCGCTTCGTTCAGAACACCATCGCCCCGGCCGAGCTCCAGGGCCCGTTCGCGACCCCGGTCGTCGATGGGGGCCGCGTGTTCACCCTGGGCGCCGGCGGGATCCTGTCGAGCTGGGACGCGGCGTCCGGCGCCCTGGAGTGGCGGAACGACTATTCGGCGTCGGTGCGCGTGACGGATCTGTTCTGCGGCACGGCCGCCTCGCCGCTCGTCGCCGGCGGTACGCTCGTCGTGCAGATCGGGAGCGACGCCGCGGGAGGCCGAGTGCTCGCGCTGGATCCGGCGACGGGCCGCGAGATCTGGACGTGGAGCGGCGTGGGCCCCGGGTATGCCTCACCGATCGCGGTCGACATCGAGGACCAGCTCCAGGTGGTGACGCTGACCGAGTCGTCGCTCGTCGGGCTCGACGCGGCGAGCGGCGCGCTCCTGTGGAGCGTGCCGTTCATCGACGAATGGCACGAGAACATCGTGACGCCGGTCTGGACCGGCACGCACCTGGTGGTCTCCGGTCCCCGGCAGGGGACCCACGCGTTCGCGATCCGGCGTCAGGACGACGACTGGCAGGTGACTCCCGCCTGGAGCAACGCAGACGTAACGATGTACATGAGTTCACCGGTACTCGCCGGCAGCACGCTCTACGGACATTCATCGACCCGGAGCGGCCAGTTCGTGGCGATCGACGCGGCGACCGGCGCCGTGAGATGGGCCAGCGAGGGTCGCGAAGGGGACCATGCGTCCGTGCTGATCGCCGGGAATGATCTCCTCTTGCTGACGAGCGACGCCGAGTTGTTCGTCGCGGCGCCGGATGCCGCGGCGTTTGCCGTCGTGCGCCACTACGACGTCGCGGATGGCGCCACCTGGGCGATGCCGGTCCCGCTGCGCGACGGCCTCCTCGTCCGCGACGCAACCAGTCTCGCGCGCCTCGTTCCGGCCAATCAGCCTCCCGGGTGATCGGTCACTGTTCCGCCATTCATCAGGCCGCCAGCCGCCCATGATGACCACCAGCCGGCGTATCGCCCTCGGCTTCTGGCTGGCCCTGACGGTCGGACTCAGCGTGCTCTACGTCGCGCGGCCGGACCTCATCGAGCCGGCGAATCTCGTCGGCCTGCTCCGGCAGTCGGGTTCGCTGGTGCTGTTCGGCTACGTCGTCGTGAGCCTCCTGCGTCCGGTGACCCTGATTCCCAGCACGGTGCTGATCGTCGCCGGCACGCTGCTCTTCCCGGACCGCTACTGGACCGTATTCGCCATCTCGCTCGGCGGTGTCGTCGCATCGTCGGGGCTGGTCTACTGGTTCTTCGACTTCCTCGGCTTGGCGGAGCTGTTCGAGCGGAAGCACGCCGCGCGCGTCCGCTGGCTCGAGGTGCAGATCGCGCGCCGCGGGTTCTGGGTGGTCGCCGCCTGGTCAGTCTTCCCATTCGTCCCGACCGACGTGATCTGCTACGTGGCGGGGTCGCTCCGGATGCCCTTCGGTCGCTTCCTGCTGGCGGTCGCGGTGGGAGAACTGCCAATCGTCGCCTTCTACGTCACCGGCGGCACCTGGCTGTTTGCCTGACCTACGGGGAGACCGTGACCGCGACGTAGCCGTTCGTCCAGCAGCACTGATCGCCGGTGGTGCTGTCGACCGGATTGAAGTTGTCCGCGCGGACCCGGATCAGGTACTCGCCAGGCTCGCTGAACGTCGCAGTCGTCGTGGCTCTGCCATCGGCATCCGGCTCGAGCGGCTGTTCGCCGAAGGTGGCGAGCCCCGGCCCGCGGTGCGTGAACCACCGTGCGCCCCCGGCGACGGGCTCGCGCTCCGCATCCGGGGCGATCCGGTCGGCAACCCAGACAGTCAACGCCAGGGGCGTCCCGACCGTGGCGGTCATCCGTAGCGGGTTGGTGATGCTGCCCGGCGGGTTCTGGCCGCTCGCCCAGGTCGACGCCTCGCGCGCGTCGCCGGCGAGCGTCATCGGTCCCCACAGCTCGGGCCCGTCCTCCTGCAGCTTCAGCATTGGCAGTAGCGATCCCATCGCCATCGGGATGTAGTGCAGCCGGTACGCCTCGACGCCGACGCGGCCCGGCACCGAGTGCGGTTCGTCGTGGCCGGGGGTGTGCAGGGTCCAGACGACCCGCCCGTCGTCGCGCGCGTAATCACCCGGGATGGTGACCGTGAAGATGCCGGTGTCGCGACGCGGGGCGAACAGTGTCGGCTGCCGCCCGTCATACGCCGCCGGCTCGATGAAGTTGGCGGGCCCCTGCGGGATCTGCAGCACCTCCTCGGTGTTGCGGTTGAAGAAGCCGAACGACAGCGTGTAGCTGCCGTCCGGGTTCTCGTACCAGCCCTCGAAGAAGGGCGACACGGTGAGCCCGGTGGCCACGCCGCCACGTTCGCGAGGCGCGGACGGCCACGCCCGGTCGATCGGCGGCTGCGCCGCGAGCGGCGCCACGCCGCACAGAATCAGCGCGACCGCGAGGCCGGCGACGGGCAACGGACGCCGCATCGCTGCTGCTGGCTCCTACTGTCCGCCGCCGTCGCCGCCGGCGAGCGTCTCGGCCTGCTTCGCCTCCCGCTCCGCCTTGATCTGCTGGTAGCCCGCTTCATCGAGATGGGTAACGGCGATCCAGGCGTGGGACATCTCGTCGGTCGTGCGGCCGCCCCGGTAGACCCACTGCTCCGGGTCCGGGTTGTTCGGATTGTCCGTGCTGTTGTCGTACCACTGGGTCAGGATCATCACCGACCCGGCCGGCATCAGCGGCGCCACATCCTTGTCGTAGAGGTGGCTGTGCTGCCACCAGGTGGTCCAGTCGGAGATCATGCTCACGACGTCCCGCTCGCCGGTGGAGGGGTGGAAGATCTCGAGCGACGCGCCGCGCAGCCGCAGATGGCCGTGGGGCTGGAAGCTGTCGATCCGGACCGGGTGGTCGAAGGTGTGGAAGCCCTGGAGGATCTGCGAGCCGTGCGGCGGGATCGCCAGGTCGCCCACCAGGTTGTAGCGGCCCAGATCCTGGATGTAGTCCGGCGTATAGCCCTTCGGATGGAACCAGAAGGCGAGCTCCGTCACCTCGTTCTCCACCAGTTCGCCCATCGGGTAGTAGTGGATGCTCCAGCGGACCAGCGAGTTCGCCGGCAACAGCCGGCCGGCGCCCTCCGGGACGATCTCGCCCAGCTTGCCGCTGGCGTACTCCGTGAACCGCCCCCGGCCCTGCTGTTCCAGTTCGCCGTTCGCGTTCCGGAGATAGAGGGTGGTGTTGGCGTGATGGACGACGTGGCGACCCTGTGCCGACGGCTTGACTTCGATCGCCTTGATGTAGCGGTCCTCTTCGAGCGGGATCTCGACGAGGGGCTCCCACCAGAGGTCCGATCCCTTGGCCGGGATGGTGTACGGCTTCGCGGGTACCACCACGTCGGGCTGGCCGTACTCTTCCGCCAGGCGCCATTCGCCCCGCGGAGGCCACTCGACCGGCGGCGGCATGTCCGCGGGATCACCTTCGACCATGCCGCCGTCGATCCAGGCGACAAGGGTCGCGATCTCCTCGACCGAGAGACGCGGGTCGTACTGCAGCGCCTGAATGCCGACGTCGAGGTCGTACTGGTACGGCGGCATCTCGCGATTCGCCACCTTCTGCCGGATCGACCGTCCCCAGGGCCGGATCTCGCTGTAGTTCATCAGCGACATCGGCCCGATCTCGCCCGGCCGGTGGCACACCTGGCAGTTCTCCTGCAGGATTGGCGCCACCTGCTTCGTGAAGGTCACGGTGTTGTCCTGGGCGAACGCTGCCGCCGGGAGCGCCACCGCCACCCCGACGGTGGCCGCGGCCGCCAGCATGCCGAGTCGCGCATCGAATCCGTCAGGTCTCATCGTGTCGGCCTCCGCAAACATCGACTCTGGAGGTCCATCGGGCCGGCGGTCAAGCCGCCCCAAGTCCAACCCGCATCTTATGGCAATCCCCCCCGGGGCACAAACCCGCGGCGCGGGCTCCCGGCCCGGCATTCCGGGCGCCCGTCGTGCCCCCGGCGGGTCCGTCATCCTTGCCGGAGAGGCACCCACGCCGTCGTCCGTCCGCCGATCGTCACGTGCTCAATCGGCTCGCCGCTCGCCGTGCGTGCGTCACCGCGCTTGCCCCAGCGGCGGTGGAACAGCCACGAGCGGGGATAGCGCGCGTCGTCCGCGTTGGCGTCCACCGCGCGCCTGACAATGGAGCGGAGCCTGGCGCGCAGCCGCCGCGCGTCGGCGTCCGTGAGCGAGGATGCCCGCCGCCGGGGATCGATCCCGGCCTGGAAGAGCGCCTCGTCGGCGATCCAGTTGCCCACCCCGGCGGAGAACGATTGATCGAGCAGCAGCGACTTGACGACGCCGCCGCGCGCCCGCACCAGCGCGGAGAACCGTTCCGGCGACGGCATCGCGAGCAGCGGATCGAAGCCGAGGTTCGCGACCGGCGGCTCGTGCTCCGGATCCTCACGCAGCAGGAGGCGTCCCAGCCGCCGCCCGTCGGTCATCGCCAGCTCGCCGCCATCGTCGAGGCGCAGGCGTATCTTCATGAAGCGCGGCGGCCAGACCGAGGCGTCCTCGCGTGGTCCTGACTTGAGCTGCAGCGGGACGGATGCCGGCGCCTTGAATCCGCCCGCCATCCCGAAGTGAAAGAGCGGATGCGGCGGCGCGTCCAGCTCCAGCCAGAGCTGCTTGCCCCAGCGCCGGGCGGCCACGACCCGCTTGCCTTCAAGCGCCCGGCGCCACTGTCCGGCTGTGACTCCCGCGAACACGATCGGGTCGTCGGCGCACTCCGCCGTTTCGATGTGGCGCCCGACCGCCACCGCGTCCGCGAGTCTGCGTCCCCGTTCTACCTCTGGCAGTTCCGGCACGTTCCCTACTGCGTGCGGTTCAGCTCCGAGGGGCGGTGCGGGACGTAGCGGACGAGGCGGCGGCGGCTCACCTCGCCCGCGTAGATGTTGCCGTCGAAGTCGACGCCGAGGAACTCGATGCCGGCGCCCACGTCCTCGTCGTGCTGCGGGATGAAGTGGGTGACCCACGCCTGCTCGGTCTTCAGGTCGCCGATCCGGATCCCTTTCTCCCAGCCCAGGTTGCTGCGCCAGTTGTCGGGCGGGCCGGTACGGACCATGCCTGACAGTCCGTCGCCCGCGTAGAGGATGTCGTTGCGGTCGATGAACAGCCCGCTCGGCTTGCCGTAGTGGGTCCACATGTAGAGCAGCTCGCCCGCCTGATTGAACACCTGGATCCGGCTGTTGCCCCGGTCCGCGATGTAGATGCGTCCCTGCGAGTCCATCTTGATGTCGTGCGGATCGGAGAAGCGGGCCGCTTCCTTGCTCTCCGATCCGACGCTGCCTCCCACGTCCAGGATGAAGGTGCCGTCCGCCGAGAACTTCACGATCCGGTTGTTGCCGCCCCGGTGGCCGTCCGACACCCAGATGTCGCCGTTGGGGGCGACGACCACGCCGGACGGACCGTTGAAGTGATTCGGGCCGTCGCCCCAGACGCCTGCCTCGCCCAGGCGCATCACGACGTCTCCCTGCTGATTCAGCTTCAGCACCTGGTGTCCTATCCCCATCGCTTCGCCCGCCACGGCGCGTGAATCGCCGTGCGAGCCCCCCTCGGTTACCCAGAGGAATCCTTCGTGATCGAGAAAGAAGCCGTGCGGGAACGCGAAGAGGCCGGCGCCGAAGCTATCGACCAGGTTCCCCTCGAGGTCGAACTTCAGGATCGGGTCGAGATCGGTGCCGGCGCACTCGTTCGCGCCGCAGCGGTCGAGGATCCAGAGGTGGCGGCCGTCCGGGTCGGGGAAGACACCGCTCACCGTGCCGAGCACCCGTCCGGCCGGCAGTTGCTCCCAACCGAACGTGGCGCGGTACGGATTCGTGGTCGATGACTGCGTCGTTACGGTCACGTCAGCCGCGACGAACCAGACGAGACAGCCGAGCGCGAATGCCGTGGCGAGGCGAAGAACCAACTGCATCGGACCCTCCTGCGAGCCTGCCAACCGGCATCCAGTCTAGCAAGGCCTTCTAAGCCTTGTCGCGAGGCTCAACGAGGCTGTTGCCGCAACTCAGGTGATGCGAAGTCGGACTCGTGCTGGCCCGATGCGGTCACTACGCGTCTTTGACGGCTGCGATCAGGTCCAGCACCGCCCGCTTGCCGTCGCCGAAGAACATCAGCGCGTTGTCGGCGGCGAAGAGCGGGTTAGGCACGCCCGCGAAGCCGGGGGAGAGGCTCCGCTTGATGATCACGACCGTGCGCGACTGATCCACGTTCAGGATCGGCATGCCGGCGATCGGGCTCTTCGGGTCGGTCCGGGCGTCCGGATTGACGATGTCGTTGGCGCCGATCACGAGGGTGACGTCGGTTTGTGCGAACGACGGGTTGATGGCGTCCATTTCCTTCAGCTTGTCGTAGTCGACATCCGCCTCGGCCAGCAGCACGTTCATGTGGCCGGGCATCCGGCCGGCCACCGGATGGATGGCGTATTCCACCTCGATGCCCCGCTCCTCGAGCAGGTTGGCGAGGTCGCGCACCTGGTGCTGCGCCTGCGACACCGCGAGGCCGTAGCCCGGGACAATCACGACGCGCCGGGCGCCGTCGAACAGCATCGCCACCTCTTCGGCGGAGGTGCTCTTGATCCGCCCGGCGTACATCGCGTCGGCGTCGGCGGCGGACGTCTCCCCCTCGGCGATGGCCCCGACCAGCACGTTCACGAGCGAGCGGTTCATCGCCTTGCACATGATCCGGGTCAGGATGAGCCCGGAAGCGCCGACGAGCGAGCCGGTGATGATCAGGATGTTGTTGTTCAGGACGAAGCCGGTCGAGGCGGCGGCGAGGCCGGAGTAGGAATTGAGCAGCGCGATGGCGACCGGCATGTCGGCACCGCCGATCGAAATCGTCAGCAACACGCCCAGAAGCGAGGCGACGCCGACCAGTGCGGCGTACCAGCCGACCGGCCCGAGGCCGCCAATCCCGGCGTCGATGACCACCAGCGCGCCGCAACCGAGGGCGACGAGGCCTAGCGCGGCGTTCACCATCTGCTGGCCGGGAAAGACAACCGGCCGGTCGGGTAGCAGCAGGCCACGCAGCTTGTCGAAGGCGACCAGGCTCCCCCAGAAGGTCACCGAGCCGATCAGGCCGGAGGCCACCGTGGCGACCGTCGTCTGCGCCGCCGGATCCGACTCGGCTACCAGCACCGCGCCGGCGACCAGCGCGGAAGCGCCGCCGCCGAACGCGTTCAGCAGCGCCACCATTTCCGGCATCGCCGTCATCGCGATCCGCAGCGCGAGCGTCGCGCCGATGGCGGCTCCCAGGCCGACGCCCGCCACGATCCAGACGACCGCGTCGGTGCCGGCGCCGAAGATCTGCCGGTCCAGTAAGGTCGCTACCACGGCGAGCAGCATCCCGGTGGCGCCCAGCAGATTGCCGCGGACTGCGGTGCGCGGATGGGTCAGCCCGCGGATCCCCAGGATGAAGAGGACCGAGGCGACGAGGTAGATGAGGTTGATGAAGGTGCTGTCCACGGTGTTCTGGTTCCGGGCCGTCAGTCCTTCTTGCGGAACATGCTGAGCATCCGGTTGGTCACCAGGAAGCCGCCGACGACGTTGATCGTGGCGATCACGAGTGCCACGAAGCCGAGGATCCGCGCCGTCTCGTTGTCGGAGGCGACCGACAGCAGCGCACCGATGATGGTGATGCCGGAGATCGCGTTGCTGCCCGACATCAGCGGTGTGTGGAGCAGCGGCGGCACCTTCGTGATGATCTCGAAGCCGACGAAGACCGCCAGCATCAAGATGGTGAGAAGTGGAATGAGAACGTCCATGATTACTCTCCGGACGGTGCTGGCATGCCGAGCAGGTCGCAAATGCGCGGGTGCACCACCGCGCCGTCGCGCGACACGAGCGTGCCGGCAGTGATTTCGTCGTCCATGTCGAGCGCGAGCGCGCCCTCCTTCACCAGGTGCAGCAACAGCGTCGAGATGTTCTTCGCGTACATCTGCGACGCGTGGTACGGCACCGTGGACGGCAGGTTGGTCGGGCCGAGGATCGTGACGCCGCTATCGGTCACGACGGTCTCGTCAGCCTGCGTCAGCTCGCAGTTGCCGCCCCGCTCGGCCGCCAGGTCCACGACCACCGAGCCGGGCGACATCCCTGCCACGGCTTCCGCGGTCACCAGGATCGGCGCCGTCTTGCCCGGGATCAGGGCGGTCGTGATCACGACATCACTCGCCGCGACGACGCGCGCCATCGTCTCCCGCTGCCGCTGATAGAACGTCTCGTCCTGCGCCTTCGCGTAGCCGCCGGCGTCCTCGGCGCCCTCGGTCTCGAGCGGCAGCTCGACGAATGACGCGCCGAGACTCTCGACCTGTTCCTTGACGGCGGGGCGGACGTCGTACGCCTCGACGCGCGCCCCGAGCCGGCGGGCCGAGGCGATGGCCTGGAGTCCCGCGACGCCGGCCCCGACGACGAATACCTTGGCGGGGGTAATGGTGCCGGCGGCTGTCATCATCATCGGGAACATCCGGGGGAGCGCCGCGGCGGCGAGCAGCACCGCCTTGTAGCCGGCGATGGTCGCCATCGACGAAAGGACGTCCATGCTTTGCGCGCGCGTGATACGCGGGATCAACTCCATCGAGAACGCGGCGACGCCCCGCTCCGCCACCGCCCGTGCGGCGGCGGGCTCACCGAGCGGGTCCGACAGTCCGATGATCGCTTGGCCGGGGCGGAGCAGTTCGAGGTCGGCGCGCCCGGCGTCATCCGCGGCGCCCGGGCTGCGCACCTGCAGCACGATGTCGGCGTCCGCGAACAGTTGCGCTCGCGACGGGGCGACACGCGCGCCCGCGTCGGTGTAGGCAGCGTCGGGGAAGCCGGCCACCGTCCCGGCGGACGACTCGATCAGGACGTCGAGCGACGCCTTGGTGAGTGCGGGAACGACACTCGGGACAACCGCCACGCGGCGCTCCCCCGGAAACGTCTCTTTGGGAACGCCGACGATCATGGCAGGGCGTACGCGATCAGTTCGCCTCCGTAGCCCCCGCCACCGACGGCGACAACGATGTGCTGCTTCCCGTCGACCTGGTAGGTCATCGGCGAGCCGGTCTGCTGCGCGGGCATGTAGACCGCTCCCAGCTCGTCGCCGGTCGCCTTGTCGTAGGCGCGCAGCATGGCGCCGGAGACCCCGTCCTCGTTGGTGAAGCTGCCACCGTCGCCCGCGATGATCAGTGTCTGCGTCACCAGGGTGCCAACCCGGCCTGGACGGCCGGTCCGGGGGATGTCCACCCCCTCGAGCAGGACATGGTTGCGGACATTGTCAGCCGTCTCGCCGTGCGCCACCTGCCACAGGATCTCACCCTGGTTGAGGTCGATCGCGCTGATGCGCCCCCACGGCGGCTTGATAATCGGGATCCCGTCGACGTTCAGCGTGTCGTCCCGCGCCGTCACGCCCTCGGGCCGGCCACGGATCAAGTCCATGTCGGACCGTTCCGGGTCGTTCACCAGGCCGAGGTTGCTCACCTCGGTCTTCGAGAACACGTAGAAGATGCCGGTCTCGGGATCGAACGATCCGCCGGGCCAATTCACGCCGCCGGTGGAGGCCGGCACCTGCAGCGTGCCGTACGTCCCGTCCGCCGTGCCGACCGACGGCGGCGTATAGAGGGACGGCCCGTAACGGAATCGGCTCAGCACATCGCGCGCGCGCTGGTCCAACTCAGGCGTCCAGTCGATCAGATCGTCCGGCCCGATGCCCTGCCGGTCGAACGCGGGCGGCTTCGTGGGGTGCGGTTGCGTCGCGGAGAGCCGCTCGCCCGGGATGTCTGACGGCGCGACCGGCTGTTCCTCGATCGGCCAGACCGGCTCGCCCGTTTCCCGATCGAAGACGAACACCCACGCCTGCTTGGTCGGCAGCGCCACCGCCTTGATGTCGCGGCCGTCGACCGTGATGTCGACCAGGATCGGCGCGGCCGGCAGGTCCCAGTCCCAGACGTCGTGGTGCGTGATCTGGAAGTGCCACTTCCGTTCGCCGGTGTCGAGGTCGAGCGCCACGAGGCTGTCCGAGAAGAGATTGTCGCCCAGGCGGTGGCCGCCGTAGTAGTCGTTGGTCGGCATCTCGACCGGCATGTAGACCATGTTCAGTTCCGGGTCGATGGTCATCTGGCCCCAGACCCCGGCATTGCCGGTGTACCGCCACGAGTCGCCTTCCCAGGTGTCGTTGCCGTACTCGTCGCCCTGCGGGATGGTGTGGAAGATCCACTTCCGCTCGCCCGAATTGATGTCGTAGCCGCGGATGAAGCCCTTGACGTTCCGCATCGACCTCGGTGCGCCGCCCGGGAGGTGCGCGGCGCCGATGACAATGGTGTCGCCGACGGCGACCGGCGCGGCGTGCAGGCCAATCTCGCCGGTAACGAGGTCGATCTCCTGATCGAGCTGGGTCTTGAGGTCGACGATGCCGTCGGTCCCGAAATCGGCGAGGCGCCGGCCGCTCCTCGCGTTCAGCCCGATCAGGTGGTAGCCGGGCGTGACATAGAAGATCCGGCCGTCACCGCCGTCGTCTACGTAGGTGAGGCCGCGACCCGACAGCCGCCGCGGCGCCGACTCGCCCCGTTCCCCCTCGTCGTAGCGGTGAAACCACAGGATCTCACCGGTCGCCGCATCGAGCGCGACGGCGGCGCGCCGCGTGCCGACGGCGGCGTAGAGGACGCCGTCCACCATCAGCGGTGTCGCCTGCAGAAGGAACTCCGGCCGCGGCCCGAAGTTGTCGGTGCGGAACGACCAGGCCACTTCCAGGTCGTTGAAGGTGCTCCCGTCGATCTCGTTCAGCGGCGAGTACCGCGTGTGCGCCAGATCGCCGCCATAACTCGGCCACTCCCCGTTCCGTGTCCCTTCCTCCTGGGCGGCCAGCCCGATGGAAGCGGCGAGGAGTGCGGCCGCCAGGGCCAGCACCCAGCCTGTCCGGGCGTCGGTTCGGTTGCGGTCGCATCGCATCAGGAATCCTCCATCGTGACGCAAAGAGGAAAGCATACAGCCAGCCCGCGAGTGTTCGCCAGATGCCGCGCAGAGGCGGACCAGTGTGTGCCGCGACGGCCGGCGTTCCGCCGATCCGGCGTAGCATGGGCACGTGTGGCGCCGGCGTGTGCGGCGATCTGCAGGAGGGGAGAGCATGCTGAGACGGCACTTCGCGCAGCGGACGGCGGCGGCGGTCCTCTTCGTTGTCGTGGCGACGGTCGGCGCGGCGACCGCCTCGGAGCGCGAACTCCAGACGGTCGAGTTCCAGAGTCCGGCGGTCGACCGGACCATGAAGTACAACATCCTGCTGCCGGACGATTACGCGGCATCGACCGAGCGCTACCCGGTGCTGTACCTGCTGCATGGCCTGACGCAGAACTACACGGCGTGGGGCCTCTCCAACGGCGCGCCCTTCTACGCCGGCCTCTACGAAGACCTGATCATCGTCATGCCGGACGTGGGGAACTCCTGGTACGTCAACTGGGCCGAGAACGAAGGGGGCCAGCGGAACAACTGGGAGGACCACGTCATCGAGGACGTCATCAGCCACGTCGACTGGAACTTCCGGACGATCGCGCGCCGTGAAGGACGGGCCATCACGGGGCTGTCCATGGGCGGCTACGGTGCGATAACGATGGGGCTGCGCCACCCCGAGATGTTCATCTCGATCGGCAGCACGAGCGGCGCGCTCGAGTACGGCCGTCAGGCGGCGGCCAGAATGCGCGGCGAGATGCCGCCGCGCGAGCCGCGCCAGTTCACGCCGGAGCAGGAGGCGCGGCGCCGCGAGCCGAATCCGCTGATTGGCATGGAGGGGTTCAGCAGCCAGGTGGAGCGGACGCCGCAGGGAACCATGTTCGCGACCCCCGAGCAGGCGGACGCCTACGATCCCTTCACGCTGATCGGCGAGGTGCCGCGCGAGGACCTGCCGCACGTCTATCTCGACTGCGGCACCGATGACCGCCTGATCAGCGGTGCCCGTGAGTTGGCGCGTTCCATGATGGACGGGGACATCCCCTTCGACTACATGCAGCAGCCGGGAGGCCACAACGCCGCCTACTGGATCGAGTCGGTCGGCCGCATCACGGCCGTCCAGTACGAAGTGATGCAGCGCGCCCTCGGACAGCGTCCGACCGGCCGCCGGCGCCCGTCGAACTGAGCGCGCAGTCGTCAAGCTATCCTATTCGGTGCCTACGCTGCGGTCGCGCGTCCCGGCGGCGAGCCTCGGAGAGACGTCGGCAGTGTCCATCCTGCACATGGTCGTGCCGGGAGGGTCGATGCGTCGTTCGTGTTCTGCTCTGTGGGCTGCCGTCGTGTCAGCGGTCCTGATCCCCGCGGCGCCAGCGTCAGCGCAGTCACCGGACGGGGAGGCCCTGTTCGCCGAGCATTGCGCGTCGTGCCATCTTGCGAATGCGGTGCCGCGGGTACTGGCCATCGGCAACATGCGGGCGCTCTCGCCGGAGACGATTGTCGGGGCCCTGACGGACGGGGCGATGCAGCAGCAGGGGTCGGCGCTCGCGCCGGCCGAGCACCGGGCCGTGGCGGAGTTCGTGTCCGGGCGCCCTCTCGCGGCCGGCGGGGACGCGCGGGCGAGCGGCGCCTCCGATGCGTGCGCGGCGGACGGCGCCGCATGGCCGGGACTCGACGGCGGACCGTCGTGGAATGGCTGGGGGACGGGCGTGACGAACCGACGCTTTCAGCCGGCCGACCACGCAGGACTGACCGCGGATGATGTGCCACGGCTGCGGCTGAAGTGGGCGTTCGGGTTTCCGGACGCGAGCGCGGCTCACACCCAGCCGACGGTGGTGGGCGGACGTCTGTTCGTGGCGAGCCAGCGCGGGGAGGTCTGGGCCCTTGATGCGGCGACCGGTTGCACGCACTGGTCGTACGCGGCGCAGAGCAGCGTCCGGACGGCGATGACGGTCGGTCACTTGCCGGACGGGCGGCACGGGCTCTATCTCGGCGACTACAACGCCAACGTCTACGCCCTCGATGCGGCAACCGGCGCCGAACTCTGGCGGCGCGACCTCGACACACACGAAGGGGCGCGGATCACCGGCGCGCCGGTCCTGCATGACGGCCGTCTGTACGTGCCGGTGTCGTCGCTGGAGGAGGTCCTGGCGGCCGATCCGGAGTACGCCTGCTGCACGTTCCGCGGCAGCCTGGCGGCGCTCGATGCGGCGACCGGCGATCTGATCTGGCAGACGTACACCATTCCAGAGCCACCCGCTCCGCGCGGGCGGAATCCGGACGGTGCGTTCCTGATGGGGCCCTCCGGCGCGGCGATCTGGTCGGCGCCGACGATCGACGAGGCGCGTGGCCTCGTCTACGCGGCAACCGGCAACGCGTATACCGAGCCGGCCCCCGCCACGAGCGACGCGATCCTCGCGGTCGACATGGAGACCGGCACGGTCCGCTGGGCCAGGCAGTTCACGCCGGACGATGCATTCATCGTCGGCTGCAGCGGCTCGAACCCGAACTGTCCGGACGACGCCGGTCCTGATTTCGACTTCGGTGCATCGCCGGTTCTGGTGTCCGTGGCCGACGGCCGCGACCTGCTGGTGGTGGGGCAGAAGTCGGGCATCGGCTTCGGCCTGGATCCGGATCGCGCCGGCGCGATTGTGTGGCAGTACCAGGTGGGTCCCGGGAGCGCGCTGGGCGGCATCGAGTGGGGCTTCGCGGTGGATGACGACGCCGCGTACTTCGCCAACTCCGGCTTCATCACGCCGGAGCCGGGAGGGATGGCGGCGATCCGGCTCCGGACCGGCGAGTTGATCTGGTACGCCGCTCCGCACGAGCCGATCTGCGATCAGTGCAGCCCCGCGGTGCTGGCGGCGGTGACCGTGATCCCCGGTGTCGTCTTCGCCGGCGCGCACGACGGTCTGTTGCGTGCCTACGCCACCAGCGACGGCGCGGTGCTCTGGGAGCAGGACACCAACGGCGCGTGGGCGACGGTGAACGGCGTCACCGCGCAGGGCGGATCGATCAACGGTCCGGGCGCGGTGGTGGTCGACGGCATGGTCTACATCAACTCCGGCTATGCCGTATTCGGCGGCCGCCCGGGCAATGTCCTCCTGGCGTTCGGCGTGGAGTAGCCCCGGGCTGCGCCCGGTTTCCCCCGGGATCGACCCGATCCGGCCGTCGCGGGGCACCCTCGCCCCGAAGGCGGCCCGTGTACAATGGATGCACGTGCCTGCGATACCAGAGGATCCGGATCGTTACAGCCCTTGCCGACACTGAGCTCGACGTCGCTGACGGCGACGATTGACGAACCGCGCGATCCGCTTCCGGAAACGACGCTCGACGCACTTCCCGACAGGCTCCGGACGGCGGTGGGCCACCCGGGCTGGACCGTGCTGATGCCGGTGCAGGCACGGGGGATCCCGTACCTGCTGGCAGGACGCGACCTGGTGATTCAGGCGCGGACCGGGAGTGGCAAGACGGCGGCGTTCCTGCTGCCGATGCTCGAGCGGCTCGATGCCTCCCTCCACCGGACGCAGGCCTTAGTGCTGGTGCCGACGCGCGAGCTGGCGCGGCAGGTGCAGTCGGACGCCGAGATGCTGTGGGCCGAGAGCGGCCTTCGTTCAACCGCAGTGTACGGCGGCGTCGGCTACGAACCGCAGATCAAGGCGCTCCGCGAAGGGGTGCAGCTGGTGGTCGCAACGCCCGGGCGCGCGCTCGATCACCTGATGCGCGGCACCTTCGCGCTGCGGGACCTGACGATGCTCGTCTTTGACGAGGCGGATCGCATGCTCTCGATGGGGTTTTATCCCGACATGAAGCAGGTACAGGCGTACCTGCCGGATCGGCCGATCCACGTCACCATGTTCTCCGCGACGTTTCCGGCGTCGGTCATGCGGACGGCACGCGAGTTCATACCGGAGCCGGAGTTCCTGACCCTCAGCCGCGATCATGTCCACGTCACCGATACCGAGCACATCTCGTATACGGTGCCGCCGATGGAAAAGGACCGTGCGCTGGTCCGGATCATCGAAACGGAAAACCCGTCCTCGGCGTTCATCTTCTGCAACACGAAACAGAACGTCCATTACGTCACCATCGTCCTGCAGCGGTTCGGTTACGACGCGGACGAACTCAGTGCGGATCGGTCACAGGCGGATCGCGAGCGGATCCTGAAGCGGGTGCGCGAGAGGAAGCTCCGCTTCCTTGTCGCGACCGATGTCGCATCCCGCGGGCTTGACATCCCGGAGCTGTCACACGTCATTCAGTACGAGCCGCCGGAGGACCCCGAGGACTACGTCCACCGCGCGGGCCGGACCGGACGCGCCGGCGCGTCCGGCACGGCGCTCTCGCTCGTGACCGAGGCGGAGAAGCTGAACCTCGATCAGATCGCGAAGCGGTTCGGGGTCGCGTTCGAGGTCCGCGAGCTCCCGACCGACGACGACGTGGCGGCGGTTGTGGCCGAGCGGCTGACGGCGCTGCTCGAGGCGCGATTCCGCGAGCGCGACCGGCTGCGGGTCGAACGGAGCCAACGCTTCGTCCCGCTCGCCCGGCAACTGGCCGAGAACGACGACGAGTCGCGGATCATCGGGATGCTGCTTGACGACTATTATCAGGAGACGCTGCACGCGGCACCAGCGGAGCCGGGCGTCGAGCGGCCCGACTCGATGAAGCTGCCGGCGAGGAAGCGGCAGTCGAATTCGTCCGACCCGGGCGGCGGATCGCCCGGCGGCCGCCGTCGCTCGCGGCGCGGTGGCGGGTCGCGGCGGCCGTAAAGGACGGTCGTCGACGGACGTCCGGCGCTACAGACCCACGGATAGAAGGCCACGAGGAGATCGATCAGATGGTAACGACCGTGATGGAGACGGCAACCACCCTCCCGTTCGAAACGGCCGCGGCTGCCGGGCGCGTTCCGTTCAAGGTGGCGGACCTCGGTCTGGCCGAGCGGGGCCGGAACGAGATCCGCCTCGCCGAGCAGGAGATGCCCGGGCTGATGGCGCTCCGGCGCGAGCACGCGGGCGAGCGCCCGCTCGCCGGCGCGAAGGTGATGGGGAGTCTGCACATGACGGTGCAGACTGCCGTCCTGATCGAGACGCTCGCCCAACTGGGGGCCGACGTCCGCTGGGCGTCGTGCAACATCTTCTCGACCCAGGACCACGCCGCCGCCGCGGTCGCGGTGGGGCGGCCCGAGACGGCCGGCACGGTGGAGGCGCCGCGCGGGATTCCGGTCTTCGCGTGGAAGGGGGAGACCCTCTCCGAGTACTGGTGGTGCACGAACGAGGCGATCGTCTGGCCGGACGGCAGCGGCCCGAGCCTCGTCGTCGATGACGGCGGCGACGCGACGCTCCTGCTCCACAAGGGCTACGAGTTCGAGCAGGCCGGTGCGATTCCGCCCTTCGATCCGTCGTCGGAGCCGGAGGAATGGGGCGTCATCCTCGACCTGCTGCGCGATGTCGCCGCGCGCGACCCGGGGCGGTGGCGCCGCATCGGTCCAGCCATCGGGGGCGTCAGCGAGGAGACGACGACCGGCGTGCACCGTCTGTACGAGATGATGCGCGACGGGACGCTGCTCTTCCCGGCCATCAACGTCAACGATTCCGTCACCAAGAGCAAGTTCGACAACATCTACGGCTGCCGTCACTCGCTGCCGGACGGCCTCGCGCGCGCCACCGACGTGATGCTGGGCGGCAAGGTGGCGGTGGTGTGTGGCTACGGCGAGGTCGGAAAGGGCTGCGCCCAGTCGCTGCGCGGCCAGGGCTGCCGCGTCGTCATTACCGAGATCGACCCGATCTGCGCGCTGCAGGCGGCGATGGAGGGCTACCAGGTGGCGACGCTCGAGGAGATGCTCGAGACCGCCGACATCTTCATTACCTCCACTGGCAACCGCGACATCATCAGCGTGACGCAGATGAACCGGATGAAGGACAAGGCGATCGTCGGCAACATCGGCCACTTCGACAACGAGATCGACATGGCCGGGCTGAAGGGGTTCCCCGGCATCAAGCGGATCCCGATCAAGCCGCAGTACGACGAGTGGCGCTTCGCGGACGGCCACAGCGTCCTCGTCCTCGCCGAGGGGCGTCTGCTGAACCTGGGCTGTGCCACCGGACACCCGAGCTTCGTCATGTCGGCGTCGTTCACCAACCAGGTGCTCGCGCAGATCGCCCTGCACCGGAACGAGGGCGAGTACGAGAAGCGGGTCTATATGCTGCCGAAGCAGCTTGACGAAAAGGTGGCCCGCCTCCATCTCGACGCCCTCGGTGTGCATCTCACGGAGATGACGGCCGAGCAGGCCGCCTATCTGGGCGTACCGGTCGACGGTCCCTACAAGTCCGACCATTACCGCTACTGACAGCGGAAGCGTCGCGGGTCACGAGGAGGGCCATGACACTGGGTCGTCGCTTCGGCGTCGGTGACGTCTAGCGGTTTGGACGCCGGTAGGACAGTCGAGCGGCCCCGCTCGACGGCCGACTATTCCTGCGGGCGGCGGGCGTAGGTGTCGAGCAGCCGTTCCTGGGCGTTGATCGAGTCGGCGTCCTCGGCGCGGTCGACCGGGTGGTAGCTGCCCTCGGTGTCGAGCTCCATGGCGCGGTCGGTGTCGGCAAGCAGCGTCTCGAGCACGACATCGCGCAGGTGGCTGCGGAGTTCCGGATCGCGGACGTAGCAGAGGGTCTCGACGCGGCGATCGAGGTTCCGTTCCATCAGGTCGGCGCTTCCGATGAGCGCTTCGGGCTCGCCGGCGTTGACGAAGTAGTAGAGGCGCGAGTGTTCGAGGAAGCGGCCGACGACCGATCGGACGCGGATCGTCTCGCTGATGCCCGGGATGCCGGGACGGAGGCAGCAGACGCCGCGGACGATCATGTCGATCGGTACGCCCGCCTGTGACGCGCGGTAGAGGACACGGATAATCTCCGGGTCGGCGACCGAGTTGTTCTTGATGATGATGCCCGCCTCGCGTCCGTCCGCCGCGTGCTCCGCCTCACGCTCCACCAGCGCCGTGAACGCCTTGCGCAGGTGGTGCGGCGCGACCAGCAGCTCGCGGTAGTCCCACTTGTTCGAATAGCCGGTCAGGTAGTTGAAGACTTCGGTCACCTCGTCCAGCAGGTCCGGCCGCGCTGTGAACAGGCCGAAATCGGTGTACACCTGCGACGTCACCCGGTTGTAGTTGCCGGTGCCGACGTGCGCGTAGCGGACGATCCCGTCCAGCTCCTTGCGCACCACCAGGCAGAGCTTGCAGTGCGTCTTCAGGTTCACCATCCCGTAGACGACATGCACGCCGGCCGACTCGAGGCGGTTTGCCCAGACGATGTTGTTCCGCTCGTCGAAGCGCGCCTTCAGCTCTACCAGCACCGCCACCTGCTTACCTGCCTCGGCGGCGCGGATCAGCAGGTCGAGCAGCGGCGAGTTCGGTCCGATGCGGTACAGCGTGATCTTGACGGCGATGACGTTCGGGTCGTCCACCGCCGCGCGCAGGAATGCCTCCACCGCCGAGAACGACTCGAACGGATGGTGGACGAACTGATCGCGCTCCTGGATCGCATCGAAAATCCCGTCGTCGTCCTCTGCCCAGAGCGTCCTGGGGGAGAAGGGGGGATCCTTCAACTGCGGGCGGTGCAGCCGCGCCAGCGTGTTCCAGTCGCCGTAGCCCATCCGGCCCTCGGTCCGCGTGACGATGTCCTCGTCGAGCTCGAAGTTCTCGACCAGGATGTTCAGGACGCGTGACGGCATCGACGATTCCACCAGGAGCTGCGACAGGTCGCCGTAGCGGAGTTCCTTCAGCGTCCGGTCGACCGACTCGAGCAGATCGTCCGCCTCGTCCTCCTGGATCACCATGTCGGTGTCCCGAATGATCCGGAAGAGGTGCGCGCCACGGACCGCGATGCTCGGGAAGAGCGAGGCGACGTTCAGCTTGACGACATCTTCAAGCAGCGCGAAGGTGTCGCCCTTCTCGCCCACCGTCGACGCGGGAATCGGCACGAAGCGCGGCAGAACGTCCGGCAGCTTGACGCGGGCGAACCGGGTGCGGCCGTTCTGCTCGACCACGACGGCCAGGTTCATGCTCAGGTTCGAGATGAACGGGAATGGATGTCCCGGATCGAACGCCAGCGGCGTCAGCACCGGGTGGATATTCCGCTGGTAGTAATCGTGCAGGTACCGCGTGACAGCCGGCGTGTAGTCGTCCTTGTCAAGGATCCGGATCCGCTCGGCGGCGAGCAGCGGGCGGAGCATGTCGGACCAGCAGCGCTCGATGTCCGCCATCATGCGGTTGGCGCGGACTCGGATCGCGTCGAGCTGCTCCTCGGTATTCAACCCGTCGGGCGAGGTCGCCTCCAGGTCGTTCCGGTACTTCCGGAGCAGCGTCGCCACCCGGACCATGAAGAATTCGTCCAGGTTGGTGGCGACGATCGAGAGAAACTTCACGCGCTCGAGCAGCGGATGGTGCCCGGCCACAGCCTGCAGCAGCACCCGCTGGTTGAACTCGAGCCAGCTCAACTCGCGGTTGATGTAGAGGGCCGGGTTCTCCAGGTCGGCTGGATCGAGCTCCGCCGGAGCAGGCTGGACGGCCGGCCGATCCGTGTCGACGGTCGGATTCTGCATCGCCGATGCCGTCCCATCATATCAGCCGTACGACAGCGATCACGATCGTTACACAGGCCGCCGCCGCGACGGTCATGGCGACACCCACCCTCGCCATGTCGCGGATCGTGAAGTAGCCGGCGGAGTACGGCACGACGTTTGTCGGGCTCTCGGTCACAAGGATGAAGGCGAGCGTCGAAGTGAACGCCGCCGGCGCGGCGATCATCCAGACGTCGAGGCGGAAGTCCTGCGCGAGCGCGATCAGGATCGGCATGATGATCGCGCCGGTCACCGTATTGCTCGAGAAGGCCATGTGCAGCGCCGCCACGACCAGGACGATGACGAACGGCTGCAGAAGGGTCGGCACGTCGGGCAGGCGGCCCAACAGCACCTGCGCCAGCCACCGTGCCGCGCCGGTGTCGAACACCATCACACCGAGTGACAGCCCGGCGACGATCAGGATGACGCCGCCCCAGTCCATGTCGCGTTGCGCCTCCTTCCAGCGGAGGACGCTGAGGCCGGGGAGGAACAGCAGCAGCCCGCCGCCGAGCGCGACCGCCTGCGGCGGCGGATCGATTGCGCCGGCGGTCCAGGCGGCCAGGAGTGGCGTCGTCAGCCAGACCGCGATCGTCCCGGCAAAGACCGTCAGCGTCCAGAGTTCCAGCTTCGTCGGCGGACCGAGCGCGGCGATCCGCTCCGTGACCTCGGCGTCGCCAATCGGCAGGTGGTCGAGCTCCGGCGGGAACGCGCGGAGCAGCAGCCGCCAAGCGACCGGGACCATCAAGACCGCCGCCGGCACGCCGTACGCCATCCAGCGCGCGAACGAGATCTCGATATCCGCCAGCTCGCGCAGGTAGCCGACCGCCGCCAGGTTGGCGCCAGCGCCGGCCGGCGTGCCGATGCCGCCGATGAGTGGACCGAACGCGCACGCGATCATCAGTGCGCGGCCGTAGTTGCTCCGGAGCGGTTCGAGTTTCGCATCGCGCAGCACCCCCACGCCGAGCGGCATCAGCAGCGCCGCCACCGCCATGTCGGTGATCCACATCGAGAGCAGCGCCCCTACCACCAGGAAGCCGAGCAGCACCCGGTCGGTCCGCGTGCCGACCACGCGGAGCATGTGCAGCACCAGCCGCGTGCCGAGCCCGGAGTGGCTGAAGCCGGTCGAGAGGAACAGGACGCCGATGAAGAAGGTGACGAGCGGGTTGCCGAAGCCGGCCGCTACCACCGCCGGATAGTCCGCGATCCCCAGGATCGGGACGAGCAGCAGGACGGCGAGCGCGGTGACGGCGAACGGCACCGCCTCGGTTACCCAGAGCGTGATGGCGAAGGCGAGGATCGCCAGGCACGCCTTGCCGTCTGGCGTCAGCGCGATCGCCTCGCCGGCGCGCACGATCGGCGCCGGCGCCGGCAGCGCGTCGACCGCGAACATGATGAGCAACGCCAGGACGATGGTCCCGGCGCGCAGCGTGTCAGTCAGGATCGTAGTACGGCGCGTCGCCGGCGATTGTGACGCGATAGCCGTGGCGGGTTTCCGGGTAGTAGTCCCAGACCGCGAGGTGCTGGGCGCACCGGTTGTCCCACATCGCGATCGAGTTGGCCTGCCACCGGAAACGGCACTGGTAGTCGGGCTGCGCGCAATGGCGGAAGAGGAACGCGAGCAGCGCGTCGCTTTCAGCGATCGGCAGCTCCGTGATCCGCGTGGTGAATCCCTCGTTCACGTAGAGCCCCGGCTTCTCGGTCACCGGGTGTGTCCGGACCACCGGATGTTCTGCGGACGGGTAATCGGTGTCCCTCAGCGTCGTTGCGCCGTAGCGGCCGCGGTAATACTGCTCCCCCTCGTGCCGCGCCGTCAGTCCGCGGAGCAACCGCTGCATCCGGTCCGAGAGTCCCTCGTACGCGGCGTACATGTTGGCGAACAGCGTGTCGCCCCCGCAGGAAGGCACCTGTTCGATCCGCAGGATGCTTCCCATCGGAGGCAGGACGTCACACGAGACATCCGAGTGCCAGAGGCTCCCGGCGACGAACTCCACCTTGTCATCACCATGGACGACCAGAATCTCGGGATGCTCGGCGTCCTTCGGCGCGGCGGGGTGGATGTGCAACCCGCCGAAGCATCGTCCCAGCGCCTTGTGCTGATCGAACGTCAGCGGCTGATCGCGGAAGAAGAGGACCAGATGCTTCATCCACGCGTCGTGCAGCCAGGCGAACGTCGCGTCGGCGAGCGGCTGGGTCAGGTCGACGCCGGACACCTCCGCGCCGATCACCGGCGTCAGCGGCGTGAGGGTCGGCGTTGTGCCGCCCGCAGCGGCTTGCGCGCCGGCTACGGCAGTGGGCTCGGGGGCGATCGGAGCGGCCTGGGACACGCTCAATGCCTCCATGGGAATCCCTGGCGCAGCCGGAGGGCGCTCACCACGCGCGGACCTAGAACCCGGGCGGCGCTTCGTCGGCGGTCGGCCCGTAGAGCGGCGGCACCGGGATGTCGTTCATTCGGAGATAGACGCAGAGTTGTGCCCGGTGATGTACCAGGTGGTTCATGACGAATGACCGGAGCACAACGATTTTCGGGAGCGTCATGACCTCCTTGCCGTTCTGCAGCAGCGTCCATGGCTTCATCAGGGTGTCATCGCTCGCGCCGGCGATCGCGGCGCGGGCGGCGGCCGCATGGCTGTCGAACGTGGCGAGCAACTCGCTGTTGTTCGCCGGCTCCGGCGGCGGGTCCATCGGTTGTCCACCCGGCATGAGGTCCAGCTCGTCTTGCGCAATCGTGAGCGGCGCCCACGAGGGAAGGTTGGCGAGGTGCCCCGCGAGCCAGATCATCGATCCCGACTTCACGTGCGGCTTCCAGGCGTACTTGTCCTCGGGCACCCGCTCCAGCGTTGTGCGCGCCCCGGCGAACTCCTGATCCAGTTCCGGCAGCAGACTCTCGCACATCGCCATACGTGGCTTCTCCTTCGGCCGGGATCGGTATGGCCGTCGGCGCGGCGCCAGCGGATGCCGACTGCCCAGTCGACCCTGCCGGGCGCGCGCCGGGCGGCCATTCTACCCTTGTTTTGCGCGGTTTTTCTGCCGGATGCCCGAAAAACGTCGCGATTTCGCAGGAAATGGCCGGTTTAGGGTGGCAATTCGGCCCGGAACCAGATGCCGAGAGGCCGAGAGATCGATATAATGAAGGGGTTAAGCTGAAACCATGAGCCCGTACCGGGCGTCCTAACGTGTTGCGGGAGCATGGCACGCCCCGGCCTGGGGGCCGGAGGCCGCGCGTTCGTGCCGCCGTGAAGGAGAGCTGACAGCTTGCTGATACAGGAACGCCAAGAAATCGTAAAGGATCTCGCGCATCTCGGTCAGGAGCGGGGCTTCGTGTCGCTCGATCAGGTCATGGAGCATGCCCCGTCGGACCTCGACGACCACGATCTGACGGCCATCATGCAGGATCTCGAGAGCCAGGGGATCGAGGTGGATGATGGCGACACCCGCACCAAGCGGAGCGCACGCGTCGTCGAGGCCACCGCGGCGGAGCCGGTGCCGGCGCATGAAGAGGATCAGGGGCAAGATCTGGTCCGCACCTATCTCCGCCAGATGAGCCGTGTGCCGCTACTGACCCGCGAGGGGGAAGTGGCGATCGCGAAGCGGATCGAACGGGGTGAGATTCGGATCACCAGGGCGATGTCGCGCAGCTTGCTGGTGGCGCGTCGCGTCGACGGGATCGCGCAGGACGTGGCGGCCGGGATTCGGTCGCTCCGCGACACCATCGTCCTGCCGGACGCCGAACTGACCGACCGCACTATCCAGAACCGGACGAGAAGGCTGCTCGTGCGCGCCGACAAGGTGCGGGCCGCGCTGCAGATCCTCGAGCGGACCGTGCGGCGGGCGGTCCAGGGGCGGAAGCAGCGCCGGAAGATGGAGACGCGGACGAAAGAGGAGCGGAAACACGCCGCCGAGATCCGTAAGCGGCGGGTGCGGGCCGAGATCCGGAAGAAGTGGCAGATTACCCGCGCGCACATCGCCCTGTCGCACGCGGTGCGGCGCGTGGCATTCACGCCGGCGGTGCGGCGCGAACTGATCGATCTCGTGGAGATTGCGCCGTACGAGTACATGCGGGCGGAGCGCCGCGTTGCGAAGCTGAAGAGGCTCGGGCGCCAGGGCGACGAGTTAAAGGAGGCGCAGAAGCGCCTCCGCGGGCTGAAGAAGCAGCTGCAGGAGCAGGGGGAGGATCCCGAGGCACTGAAGGCGATCCATCGGGCGATCCGGCGGGGATCGATCGGGGGCGATCAGGCGCGCAAGGAACTGACCGAGGCGAACCTCCGGCTCGTGGTGTCGGTGGCGAAGAAGTACGTCAACCGCGGGCTGGCGTTCCTCGACCTGATTCAAGAGGGGAACATCGGACTGATGCGCGCGGTCGACAAGTTTGACTACCGTCGCGGGTTCAAATTCTCGACCTACGCCACCTGGTGGATCCGCCAGGCGATCACCCGCGCGATCGCGGATCAGGCGCGCACGATCCGGATCCCGGTACACATGATCGAGACGCTGAACAAACTGAACCGGGCGACGCAGACGCTGACCCGAGATCTGGGACGTGAGCCGACGCCGGCGGAGCTGGCGGAGCGGGCGGACCTGCCGATGTCGGTCGTCCGCAAGGCGCGAAAGATCGCGCAGACCGTGGTGTCGCTCGATGCGCCGATCGGCGACAGCGACGAGAGTCAGTTCGGCGACTTCATCGAGGACCGAAAAGCGGTCAACCCGTCGGACGCGACGGTTGCGTTTGATCTGCGCCGCCAGACCGAGTCGGTGCTCGACACGCTCAGCCCGAAGGAGCGTGAGGTGATCCGGATGCGCTTCGGCCTGAACGATGGTGCCGAGCCGACGCTGGCCGAACTGGGTGAGAAGTTTTCGCTCACGCGCGAGCGGATCCGCCAGATCGAGGCGGCCGCGCTCCGCAAGCTGCGTGACCCGGAACTGAGCAAGCGGCTCAGTTCGTTCGTCGAGCCGCGTCAGCCTCGCCGCAGCGGCCGCCGGCCGCCCGCGGAGGCAACGCCGCCCCCGTCGTCGACCGAAGAGCAAGGCGTCGCGTAGTCCAACTGCGCCGACGCCCTGCTGCACGCGCTGCAGACAGACGGCCGCGTCAGAGAAACGTCAGGATCATCATCTGTACGTGCTGCTAGCGTGTACGGCGTGACGTGGCATCGCGTCGTCTCCCGGGTTGTGCTCCTCCTGGTGTGGCACGCCGCCGCCACCGCGGCGTTGGCGCAGGAAACCGGCAGGGTATCGGGCAGCATTGTCGACGAGACGGGCGGCGTCCTGCCTGGCGTGACGGTCCAGCTCGATCCGGCGGGACTGACGACCGTAACCGGTGCGGACGGCACGTATGCGTTCGAAGCGGTTCCGGCCGGCGCGGCGACCCTGACCTTCCGCCTGATCAACTTCTCCGTGGCGCGACGCGACCTGGCGGTGCCCGTCGGCGCGACCGTGATCGTCGATGCGACGCTGAGGCTGGCGCTCACCGCCGACGTGGTCGTCACCGGACGCCGCACGTTCAGGAACATCGCCGACCTGGAGGATCCGGCGGAGAACCTGATCGGTATCACCACGACGGCGAGCGTCGGCGCGATTACGGCAGCCCAACTCGAGGCCCGGCCGATCATGCGGCCGGGCGAAGTGCTCGAAGCAGTACCGGGGCTGATCGTCAGCCAGCACAGCGGCGAGGGGAAGGCGAACCAGTACTACCTGCGCGGCTTCAACCTCGACCACGGCTCCGACTTCGCCACGACGGTCGCTGGCGTGCCGTTGAACGTCCCCTCCGGGGCGCACTTCCATGGCTACGCCGACTCGAACGTCATCATTCCGGAACTGGTGAGCGGCGTACAGTTCAAGAAGGGGCCGTACTTCGCGGAGGATGGCGACTTCTCGGCCGCCGGATCGGCCAATATCAACTACGCCAACGTCATGGACCGCCCGACCGTCAGTCTGAGCGGCGGCGGCCAGGGGTGGCGGCGCTTCTTCGGCGCCATCTCCCACCGCGTCGGCGCGGGCGACCTGCTCGTCGGCCTCGAGACCGGGATGAACGACGGCCCCTGGGTGGTGCCGGACAACCTGCGCAAGGCGAACGGCATCATCCGTTACAGCCAGGGTGACACGCAGAACGCGTTCTCGGTCACCGGCATGAGCTACGCGGCCGACTGGTCCGCCACCGATCAGGTGCCGCTCCGCGCCATCGAGTCGGGGGTGATCACGCGCTTCGGCAGCATCGACCCGACCGACACCGGGCGGAATTACCGCCACAGCGTCGCCGTCGACGGTCTTCGCTCCGGGGGCAACCATTCGACGCGCGTCACCGCCTTCGCGATGCGCTACGGGCTGAACCTGATCCAGAACTTCACCTACTTCCTCGACCGGCCTGACGATGGCGATCAGTTCGAACAGGCGGACCGGCGTGCCATGGCGGGCGTTCGGGTGACGCACCGGCGGCTCGGGCAATTCCTTGGCCGCCCGGTGCAGTCGGCCGCCGGCGTGCAGATCCGGCGCGACAACGCCGGCATGATCGGCTTGTACGACACGGTGGCCCGTCGCCGCACGAACACCGTCCGTGAGGATCGCCTGGTGCAGACGTCCGTCGGGCTGTTTGCGCAGAGCGAGGTGGAATGGCGCCCGCGCTTCCGGACCGCCCTCGGTCTGCGGGGCGATCTGTACGCGTACGACGTCGCCGCGCTCGACGCGGCCAACTCCGGCCCGGGCAGACACGGCATCGTCAGCCCGAAGCTGACGGCGGTGCTGGGGCCGTGGGCCGAGACCGAGTTCTACCTGAACTGGGGCCGCGGCTTCCACAGCAACGACGTGCGCGGCGCGACGCTGACGGTCGATCCGCGCACCGGAGAGCCGGTCGACACGCTGACGCCGCTCGTCCGTGCCACCGGCGGCGAGCTGGGCATCCGGACGGTCCGCCTGCGCGGCGTGCAGTCGACGCTGGCGCTCTGGTATCTCGACTTCGACTCGGAACTGTTGTTCATCGGCGACTCCGGCATCACCGAGGCGAACCGCCCGAGCCACCGCTGGGGGGTCGAGGTGGCCAACTACATGCGGATAACTCCCTGGATGACCGCCGAGGCGGACTTGGCGTTCACCGAGGCGGAGTTCACCGACGACGACCCGGCCGGCAACGTAATCCCGGGCTCGCTCAACCGTGTCGTCTCCGCCGCGCTCACCATCGAGCCGGCCCGCCGCGTCTTCGGCAGCATTCGCCTCCGACACTTCGGTCCCCGCCCGCTCATCGAAGACCGGAGCGTGCTATCGGAGTCGACCACGATCTGGAACGCCGAAGTGGGCATCACGGTCAACTCCCGAATGCGCATTGCCCTCGAAGCGTTCAACCTCTTCAACTCCGACGTCGCCGACATCGACTACTTCTACGCCTCCCGCCTCCCTGGTGAACCGGCCGACGGCATCGAGGGCATCCACACCCACCCCTCAATCCCTCGGACTGCCCGCGTCACGTTGCAGCTCTGGTTCTGACCTAGCAGCCCGTGGTGAAACCCCGCGTGACACCGAGAGCGCTCAGGCGGGATGCATCGCCGCTCGAATGTAGCGGGGGTTTCACCACGGGCTGCTAGGTGCGTCGGCAGCCACCGGCGCATAATTGGTTCGGTGAACGTCTTCGTCGTGGACGGCACGTACGAGCTCTTCCGCCACTTCTACGCCGTCCCTTCGAGCACCGACGCCGACGGCAACGAAATCGGCGCGCTCCGCGGCGTCCTCGGCTCGGCGATCGCGCTGCTCGAGGAGGGGGTGACGCATGTCGGTGTCGCGACCGACCACGTCATCGAGTCGTTCCGGAACGATCTCTGGCCCGGCTACAAGACGGGTGAGGGGATCGACCCGGCCCTCCTCAGCCAGTTCCATCCGCTCGAGGAGGCACTCGACGCGCTCGGCGTCGTGGTCTGGAAGACGGTGAAGTACGAGGCGGACGACGCGCTGGCGTCCGCCGCGACACGCGCCGCGGTCGACGCCCGCGTCGAGCAGGTGTTCATCTGCACCCCCGACAAGGATCTGGCGCAGATGGTCGATGGCACACGGATCGTGCAGTTCGACCGGCGCGCCGGCAGGGTGCGCGACGCCGACGGCGTCCGCGAGAAATTCGGTGTCGCCCCCGCGTCGATCCCCGACTACCTGGCGCTCGTGGGCGACTCGGCGGACGGTTTCCCCGGCGTGGCCGGCTGGGGGGCGAAGTCGGCCGCCACGGTGCTCGCCCGGTACCCTCACCTGGACGACATTCCGCCCGACGCCGCGGCCTGGAAGGTGAAGGTGCGCGGCGCCGAACGCCTGGCGGCCGCGTTGGCCGACGCGCGCGACGACGCCTGGCTCTTCCGGGATCTGGCAACGCTGCGCACGAACCTGCCGGTCTTCACGGATGTGGACGAGCTGCGCTGGCCCGGCCCCGGGCCCCGTTTCTTCGACCTCTGCGCCCGGATCAACGCCGGCGGCCTCTTCAGGCGCGCCCAGCGCCTCGCCGAGAGCCGGCCGTAGCTACGCGGCGTCGGACAGCCTGCCGTCGAACAGGTGGATTTCCCGCTGGGCGTGGCCAGCGTAGCGCGGGTCGTGCGTCAACATGCAGATGGTCGGAGCTTCCTTTTGCGCGCGAGGTCGGGTCTGGCGATGTCGATCGCATGGTCCCGACGACAGATCGATTCTACGCGGAAGCAGAAGGATTGACCCGGTCGAGCGTCGTCCCTGGTAGTCATTCGTTGCGCAGCGTCGGCATCGGATCCACCCGCGTGGCCCGGCAGAAACGGGCGGCTTGACACAACGGGATTCAGGACGATAGGTTGGCAGAAGCCTCTTCTGCCTACGGGCGGAGGGCCTTCACCACCCCCGGGGTCTGGCGTTCGCCACACCCCGGGGCTTTTTTCTTCATGGCCGACCGGGCCGTCCTCTTCATTGACGGAAACAACTGGTACCACGCGCTCCGGGATCACGGTGTTATCAACCAGAAGCGTCTCGACTATGCACGGATCTCCGAGAAGTTGACAGGTCCCAGAGACTGGCTTGGAACTCGATACTACGTTGGCCGCGTGCAGCAGCGAGGGAACACCCGCCTGTATGCGGAGCAGCGCCAATTCCTTGCGCAACTCGAACAGACGGATCGGCGTATCAGCACGCATCTTGGCCGGTTGGAACAGCGCCCCGACGACAATCCGGCTGCCCGTGAGTTGCTGAGCTACTTGGCCAACCTGCCGCGGCGAATCGACTCGGATGTGTATCGTGACTTGATGGAGATCGCGAAGACGCACGAGCGTAGAACCGTGACGGTCGAGAAAGCCGTTGACGTGATGCTTGCGGTTGACCTTGTGGTCATGGCTGAACGTGACGAGTTCGACGCGGCCTATGTGCTCTCGGCGGACGGTGATTTCACGCCGGCCGTCGCGGCGGTTCACGCACACGAAAAGAAGGTGTACGCGGTCTCAATGCAACGAGGCCAACAATTGGCCGCAACGGTGAACTCGTTCATCACGCTGCCGCACGAATGGTTTGACGACTGCTACTTGTGAACAGCGCCGGGTGACGCGGCGGAACGACCCGGAGCGCTATCGAACGATCGCGAAGTCGGCTGCCCACTCGTGGGGGCCCCAATGGACCAGCAGCCGGCCCTCGTTCGCGCCGGTCGGGATCAGCGTCGCGCCGAGCGGGCGGAACGAGTGCTCGCCGCGGGAATAGTCCGCAGCCGTTTCCGCCGCGTCGAACGCCGGATCATGCTGCGTCCCCCACGAGTCCGCTTCGTGGTTGAAGACGAAGCGCCAACCGTCCCCCGACCGGCGGATCCAGATGGCGTAGGCGCCGGCATAGCCGGGCGCGAGGTTGCCGGTCGGGACATCGGCGCCGCCAACGCGGAGGCCGACATCGGTCCTGAGACGGAGCGGTGCGGCGCGGATCAGTTCGACCACGTCGCCGTCAGCGGTCTCCTCGAAACGGCCGTAGTCCTCGTCCTCGACGTCGATGCTCTTCCAGTAGAGGATCGAGATCCGCGCCCCGTCGGGCAGGACGAGCGCCGTCTCGTTCCGTTCCGCCATCGTGACGCCGCGCGCGAAGTCGCGCGTGTCGGTCGCCGCCTCGCGCTCTTGGCCACGGCCCGACACGCGTGGACGCCGCGGCGGGTCCGGCAACTCGTCGAAACGGAAGTCGGTACTCCAGGCGTAGCGACCCCAGCGGAGCTGCAGGCGGCCCGCGTCGGCGCCGGTCATTGCCGCCGACGCGGTGAGCCTCGGCGCCGCCTCGGCGGTCTCGTGGTGGCTCAGCGGCACGGTCCGGACGTCGTCCGCTGTCTCGCCGCCGCCCACCACGTCCAGGCGCCATCCGTGCATGTCGCGCGCCAGCCAGAGTTCGGCCGCGGCGTCCGTGTCGGTCTCGGCGTCGGCCGCCTCCTCCTCGGTGTCACGCTCCTCCCCGGCGTCGGCCGCCTCCTCCCCGGCGTCGGCCGTGTCCGCCGCCGCCGCCGCCAGGTCGGGCGCCACCTCGCCGATCCGGAGCGCGCGATGGCCATTGAGCGTCCCGATCCGGACGCGCGATCCGACCGCGCCATCCAGCAGCGCCCGGTGCGCCGGGTCGTCGTCCCGAAGGTCGGGCGAATAGGCGATGTCGATTGCCTGCGCCTCCAGCGTGAGCAGCGCGTGCATCATCGCGTCCGCCGTTTCGGTCGGCTCGGGCGTCTGGGCGGCGGCGGCCGGCGCGACGATCAGGCCCGCCGCCATCATCAGGATGCCGGCAGACTGCCGGCGTAACCAGGGGAACCAGCGCATCGAAAAAGGCATCGGCACAAACACAAGAGGGCGGGGCTTGCCGGCCCCGCCCTCGGAACACGTCACGACGAACCCGCGGCCGTCAGCCTGCCACCGGTCAGTTGTTGTTGTTGTTCGTCGTCGGCATCGCCTCCGCGTCGTCAATCGTCGCGTAGCCGATGAAGCCGAGCGACATCTCGTCGTCAGTCCGCGGGCCGTAGCCGACGAACCGGTTCGGGTTGAACTTCTCCCGCGCCGCCCGTTCCGGCGTGTTGTCGTACCAGAAGTCGACGTCGATCCGCGTCCCCTTCGGCAGCAGCTTCGGCTCCGTGTACTTGTAGGTCACCTGCCACCCCTGATCGTAGCGGGGCACGTCGAGTAGCAACTCTTCCGTCCCATCCGGGTAGAAGGCGATGTAGCGTGCGGCGACCGCGCGCGAGTGCGCGTGCGGCCAGAAGTTGAGCACGTAGATGTCCGTGTCGAGGACGCGCGACGAGCCGATCCGGTAGTTCGGGTGGTTCGGTGGAATCTCGAACCCGCGGTTGTAGAGCGAGTCGGTGATCACGGGGTACTTCGGTTTCTCGTCGGCGACGAAGAAGCCCAGCTCGGGGGTGCTCCAGGCGGCAGAGCCTTCCGCCGGTTCCTTGTGGTAGTGCAGGTTGAAGGAGATGCTCGACCCCTTCTCGATCAGCACGCCGAAGCCTTCCGGCAGCAGCCCCGACTCGCCACCCTCGGCGACGCAGCTCAGCAGCCGGCTGTCGGGCGTGTCGGCCCCCTCGTCCTCGACCGGCCCGTCCGGCAGGTAGACGCCGGGCGAGAGGACGGACGAGCACATGTGGTGGGTGATCGCATTGTCGCCCACGCGCATCTCCCAGCCTCGGATCCAGACATCCTCCGACAGCACTTCCTCCGGAATCTTCGTGTAGAAGGAGATGTTCAGGTCGTAGATGTCGTCCTCGACCAGGTATGGCTCCGGCATCGTCACGACGAAGTCGGGCGTGCCGAACGTCCAGCCGTCATTGGCGTCCTCGGCCCACTGCTGCGCCGGCGGTGCATCGGCCGCATCACCGGCGGGTGCGCCCGCCTCGACCCAGCGGACGATCGTGTCGATCTCGTCGTCGGTCAGACCCCGCTCGTTCTCGAAGACCCCCTTCGGCGCCGACGCGAACCAGGGGGGCATCTCGCGCGCTTCCACCTTGCGGGCGATGGCGCGGGCCCAGGGGCGCGTCTCGGCGTAGTCCATGAACGACATCGGCGCAATCAGGCCGCTGATGTTGTAGCCGGACGGCCGATGGCAGGTCTGGCAGTTCGCCTGCATGATCGGCAGCACGTCCTTGTAGTACGTCGCCTCGGCTTCGGCCTCGTTCTCCGCGGCGAAACCAGGTGCGGCGGCGACCGCCGTAACGCCGAACACGAACAGGGCGACGAGCGTCCGCTTGAAGGTCATGAGAGTTTCTCCTCGCTCCGAAGACAGAATTACCCGTCGTTTCTACCATAGCCGCCAGGCACCACGCAAGCGGCGATTCCAGCCTCCCGCCAGGCGCTGAAAAAGAGGGTTGAAAAACAGACATATGTATGCAATAGTCCACGTTTCCCATGGGTCGCACACCACGAGGGGAGACGCGCGAACGGGTTTTCGCGTTCGTCCGTGACCAACTGCTGGCCGGCCGGCCGCCGACGGTGCGCGAGGTGCAGGCGGCGCTCGGCTTCCGAGCGGTGCAGACGGCGCGAGCCCACCTGGAGCGGCTGGTCGAGGAGGGCCGCCTGGCCGCCGACCGGGGCCGGGCGCGCGGCTACCGGCTGCCGGTGACGGCCGACGGGTCACGGACGAGGCTGGTGCCGCTTCTGGGCCAGGTGCCGGCCGGCGCGCTCGACGAGGCGGTTGAGGATCCGGACGGCTACCTTCCGGTCGACGCCCGCGGCGCATCGTCGGACGAGCTATTCGCGCTCCGCGTGCGTGGCGAGAGCATGACCGGCGCCAGCATCCTGCCGGGCGACACGGTCATCGTCCGCCGCCAGCCGACCGCGCGGACCGGCGACATCGTCGTGGCGCTGGTGGATCACGACGCGACGGTAAAGACCTTCGTTGCGGGCGGCGGCGGACGCGTGACGCTCCGTCCCGAGAACCCGGCGTTCGATCCGATCGAGCTGGACGCCGACACGGTCGTCATTCTCGGGAGGGTGATCGAAGTGCGCCGGACGTTGCCGTGACAGGGACGTGACGATGACGACGACAACGGCGGCAGCGACAACGGCAACGACGCAGCGCAGGGTGCGGGCCATCGCCAGTGCATCGCGCGCGTGGGCGCAGCGCAGCCTGGTGCCCGCGCCCGTACCCGGCCGGTGGAGCCGCGCCGCGTTGGGCGGCTGCCTGGCGGAACTCTCGGGCGCCTCCGGCGCGCCGTCGCTCACGCTGGCGTGCAGCCTGGTGCGCGAGGTGCAGCAGCAGGGCGAGCCGGTCGCCTGGGTGACGCGCCCCGGCAGCACCTTCTATCCGCCCGATGCGGCCGACGGCGGCATCGACCTGCCGGTGCTGCCGGTCGTCCGTCTCGACAGCCTGCACGACCGGTTGCGCGCCGCGGATCAGATTGCCCGCTCCGGGGCGTTCGGCCTGCTGGTGCTTGACCTGTCGGAGGACGGTCCCACCCTGCCGCTCACCGCGCAGAGCCGGCTGTCGGAGCAGGCGATTGCGCAGGGGGCGCTGGTCCTGTGCCTCACGACGAAGCGCGCGCGGCAGCCGTCGCTCGGATCGCTTGTTGCCGTTCGCGGCCAGGCGCGGCGCATTCGGCGGGGCGATGGCCGGTACGTCTGTCAGGTGGAGGTGCTGAAGGACAAGCGGCGTGGTCCCGGCTGGACCGACGAGGAGGATCGGCGTGGACCGGATGGCGTGCGTTGACGTACGGGACGCTGCCGCGCGCGCGGACGCCGCCGCCGCGATCGCCGCGCGGCTGCGCCAGTTCAGCCCCGACGTCGAGCCGTCGCGCGGCGAGCCGGGTGTCTTCTGGTTGAACGCCTCCGGACTGTCGCACCTGTATCGATCGACCCGCCACTGGGCGGAACGGATCGTCGCCGCGCTCCGGGCGGACGGATACCGCGAGACGACGGTCGCGGTCGGCTTCACAGGCTTCGGCACCTACGCGATCGCCCGGCGTCTGGAGGCGGCCGATCAGCGGATCGCCGTGATCCGCGACCGCGCCGGTGAACGGGCGCTCGCCGGAAAGGCGCCGCTCGATCGCCTCGGCCTCGACAGGGCGCTGATCGACAGCCTCGAGAAGCTGGGCGTCCGGACGGTGCGCGCGTTCCTGGAGCTGCCGTCCGAAGGCGTCCGCCGCCGTTTCGGACGTGACGCGCACGATCTGCACCGGCGCGCGTCGGGCGATCTGGATCCGCCGCTGCAGCCGGTCCGTCCACCGGAGCCGTTGCTCGCGCGGCACGATTTCGATCAGCCGGAGACCGACGTCACCCGCCTGCTGTTCGTCGTCAAGCGTCTGCTGGATCGCCTGCTCGCCGCCACTGCCGAGCAGCGCGAGATGCTGGCCGAACTGACGCTGCACCTGCGGCTTGATCTGGCGCACGAGGTGCGGACCGAGCAGGTTCGTCCTGCCGCGCCGACGCTCGACATCGCGCAACTGATGACGCTGGTCCGTCTGCGCCTCGAGTCGGTGTCGCTCGACGGAGGCGTCGTCGATCTCCGTGTCGCCGCACGTTCCGTCCGGACGGTGGCGACACAGGAAGGGTTGTTCGCCGAACGTCCGCCGCGCGACCTGACCGTGGCGAACCGCGCGCTCGCTCGCGTCCGCGCCCGCTTCGGCGACGCCGCCGTCGCGCGGGCGCGCCTCACCGAGGGTCACCTGCCGGAAGCGCGCTTCGCCTGGGAGTCGGCCGACACCATCCCGTTCCCCGCACCGCGCGATCAGGGGCGCCGGCATCCTGCCGGTCGCGGAGGCGGCGGCGTTACGCCGGCGCCGGACCGGCGCGGCAGCAGCCGCGACGTCCCGATGGTCCGCCGCATCTACGCCAGTCCGCGCCCGCTCCCCACCGGATCCGCCGCGGAGCATGCTGGCCCGTACCTCGTCGCCGGCGGCTGGTGGCGGACGCCGGTCAGCCGCGCCTACTACTTCGCCAGGATGCGGGGGGGCGACCTTCTCTGGATCTATTACGACCGCGCGCGCCGCCGGTGGTGCTGCCAGGGGCGGGTGGAATAGCCGGGTGGAACGTGCGGACAGGTTGCGAATAGGTGTGGGCTCATGGCGTACGTCCCGCTCTGGTGCAAGAGCAACTACTCGTTTCTCGAAGGGGCGAGCCATCCCGAAGAACTGATCGAGCAGGCTCACGCGTTCGGCCTCTCCGCCATCGCCATGACCGACCGCGACGGCGTCCACGGCGTCGTCCGTGCCCACATGAAGGCGCAGGAGCTCGGCGTCCACCTCCTCATCGGCGCCGAACTCACGGTCGCCGGCGATGCGCCCACTGGTGCGCCGGCCTCTACTGGTGCGCCGACCTCCAGGCCGGCACCGCCCGCCGCGCGACATGCCGGCCCCCCGGTCCGCCGTACTGGTGCGCCGGCCTCCAGGCCGGCATCTTCCACCTGCGTTCTTCTCGCAACCAACCGCGCCGGCTACGCCAACCTCTGCCGCCTGATCACCATTGGCCGCCGCCGCTGCCCCAAGGGCGCCGCCCTCGTCACTTGGCGCGAACTGTGCGATCACGCCCCGGGCCTGATCGCCCTTTGGGGGGGCGAGGGCAGCCTGCTCATCCGCAACGGCGACCATCCGCAGACCGCCGCCGTCGCCTGCATGCTGCGCGACGCGTTCGGCGACCGCCTCTACGCGATGCTCCCGCGTCACCGCCGCCCGGAGGAGGTCCGCTACGAAGGGAGCGCGCGCTGTCACGCCGCACGCGCCCGCATCCCGCTTGTCGCCGCCACCGAGGTGCTCTACCACGCGCCGTCGCGCCGCGACCTGCAGGATGTCCTCACCTGCATCCGCCACGGCGTGACGCTCGCCACCGCCGGCCGCCTGACGAAGCCGAACGCCGAGCATGGCCTGAAGTCGCCCGACGCGATGACGCGCCTCTTCGCTGACGACCCGGCGCTCGTCGACCGGACCCGCGAGGTGGCGGCGCGCTGCACGTTCTCGCTCGCCGAGCTCCGCTACCGCTACCCGGCCGAGCGGTTGTCCGACGGCCGGTCCGCCTCCGCCTGGCTGCGCGAGCTCACCCTGCGCGGCGCGCGCGAACGCTTCGGCCGGGGGGGCGGCGGCGTCAATGCGACGGGCGAGATGGGAGGTGTCCCGCGCACGATCCGCGAGCAGATCGATCGCGAGCTGGAGCTAATCGACGAGCTGGACTACGGCGGCTACTTCCTGACGATGCACGAGATCGTGCAGTTCTGCCGGCGCGAGGAGATTCTCTGCCAGGGGCGCGGCTCGGCGGCAAACTCGGTCGTCTGCTACTGCCTCGGGATCACCGCGGTCGATCCGACGCGCGTCGAACTGCTGTTCGAGCGGTTCCTGTCGCGCGAGCGGCGCGAGCCGCCCGATATCGACCTCGACATCATGCACGCGCGCCGCGAGGAGGTGATTCAGCATGTTTACCAGACGTACGGCCGCGACCATGCGGCGCTGACGGCGAATGTCATCCGGTACCGCGGCCGCTCGGCGGTGCGCGACGTCGGCAAGGTGCTTGGTGTCGACGCTGGCACAACCGACCGCCTCGCGCGGCTGCTGTCGCACCATGACCGGCTCGACCTGACGCAGCTTGCGCGCGCCGGCTTCGACCCGGCGGATCCGGCGCCCCGCCACCTGTTCCGCCTGGCGTCGGAGATTCAGGACATGCCGCGGCACCTGTCGATTCATCCTGGCGGCTTTCTCCTGGGGCACGAACCGGTCCACACGCTGGTGCCGATCGAGAACGCCACGATGGCGGATCGGACCGTCATTCAATGGGACAAGCAGGACCTGGAAGACCTCGGCCTCTTCAAGGTGGACCTGCTGGGCCTGGGTGCGTTGACGCATCTCGATCTGGGCTTCCGTCTGCTCGATCGTCATTACGGCCGGTCGCTCTCGCTCGACCGGATCCCGCAGGACGATCCCGCCACCTACGATCAGATTTGCCGGTCGGACACGGTCGGCGTCTTCCAGATCGAGAGCCGCGCCCAGATGGCGATGCTTCCGCGGCTCCGCCCGCGCTGCTACTACGACCTGGTGATCGAAATAAGCATTGTCCGTCCCGGACCGATCACCGGTGGCATGGTCCATCCGTTCCTGCGACGCCGGAACGGCGAGGAACCGGTGGTGTATCCCCATGCGTCGCTCGAGCCGGTGCTGCGGAAGACGCTCGGCGTCCCGCTGTTCCAGGAGCAGGTGATGCGGCTGGCCATGGTGGCGGCCGACTACACGCCTGGCGAGGCGGATCAGTTACGGCGCGACATGGGGGCGTGGCGGCAGCGCGGCCGCATCGAGCGGCACTGCGAACGACTCGTCTCGCGGATGGTGGCAAAGGGGATCGCGCCGGAGTTCGCCGAGCGGGTGTTCGATCAGATTCGGGGCTTCGGTGAGTACGGCTTCCCGGAAAGCCATGCCGCCAGCTTCGCGCTGATCGCCTACGGCGCCGCCTGGCTCCGCTGCCACTACCCGGACGTCTTCACCTGCGCGCTGCTCAACGCGCAGCCGATGGGCTTCTACACGCCGGCGACGATTGTCGACGACGCGATCCGTCACGGCGTCGAGGTGCGCCCGGTCGACGTCACCGCCAGCGAGTGGGACTGCACGCTCGAGGCTGCGGCCACTCCCTGCTTCGCCGTCCGCATGGGCTTCCGTTACGTCAAGGGCTTTTCCGAGAAGCGCGACTTCGCGCCGCTCGCCCGCGCGCGCGCCGCGCGGCCGTTCCGATCGGTGGCGGATGTCGCCCGCCGCGCCCGCCTGGACGACGCCGCACTCCGCCGCCTGGCCGAAGCGGGCGCCTTCGCCCCGTTCGAGCACGCGCGCCGCGCGGCGCTCTGGGAGGCGCGCGGTTTGGCCGCCACGCCCGCGCCGCCGTTGCCGGTCGCCCCGAGCGAGCGGACGCCGGCGTTCGACCCGCTCAGCGATTTCGAGACCATCACCTGGGACTACGCCGCGAACGGCCACAGCACCGCCGGCCATCCGCTCGCGCCGTTGCGCAACACGCTCGCCGCGCAGCGGTTGCCCGACGCCCGCACCGTCGCCGCGATGCGCGACGGTCGTGAGGTTCGCTACGCAGGGCTGGTGATCTGCCGGCAGCGCCCCGCCACCGCGTCCGGCGTCACCTTCATGACGCTGGAGGACGAGACCGGCTTCGTCAACGTCGTCATCTGGAAGCGGGTGTTCGACCGGCACGCCGTCCTGGCGAAGACCGCCTCGTTCCTCGGCGTCACCGGTCGCCTCCAGGTAACGGACGGCGTTGTTCACATCGTTGCCGACACCCTCTGGGATCCCCGTCTCGACACCACGCCGGCTACCGCTGGCAGCCGGGATTTCCACTGAAAGCGGGAAGAAATATCTAATGTTAAATCTTGGTTACATTTCCGTAACGCTGTAGTAATATATCTTCCTGTCAGTGTCACCGCCCGCCCAGCGAGGGGCGGGCGCGACAACAGGAGGTGGAACCATGCGTCGGATGCTGCAGTTTGCCCTCTGCCTTGGTCCGATGGCGGCGCTCGCGGCGCCCGTGGCGGCCGGGGAACCGGCTGCGCTGTGGCAGCAGACGTTCGTCAGCAGTGTCGCAACGCCCCGCGTGATGCCCGCTCCGCTCGTGGTGCAGTCGCCCGGCATGGTCGAGATCGAAGTCAAGATTGAGCCGACGGACGAAACCGAGGAGCTTCGGATCACCGCCGACTCCGGTGCGCACTTCCGCAGCTCTACCATCTGGCTCACGGGCAAGGACTCCCAGAAGGTGCACACCTTCGAATGGCACGGGTTCCCCGCTGGCGAGTATGAGGTGGTGGGCGAGTTGATCGCCGCCTCCGGCCACCGGGAGGTGGTCGTTCGGGGCGCGCTGCTCGTCATCGAGTAGCCGCGTCCGGTCGGGCCTGCAGCTCCAACTGCCCCCGGCGCCTGCCGGGGCGCGCCACGACCGACCGGCCCGTTCGCCGTGGCGGGCGTCCCGCCAGACCGCCCGCCACGGCAACCCACCAGTACACATCCTTCCCGCACGGCGCGAGGATCAGACAGAATGACGGGATGCGGCGCCGGTGCAACGTCTCCGCGCTCGGACTCACAGCGGCGCTCGTCTCCGCGCTGACGCTCGCCTGGCCGGACGGCTCCCGCCCCCTGGCGGCGCAGCCCGCGAACGGTGACGGCGGGGAGGCGTACGCCCTGATGGAGAAGATGATCGAACGCCTCACCTGGTACGACGAGGAGCAGATTGACGCCCGCTTCAGTGCCCGCATGACGCGGGAGAGCCGCCGCTTCGACGGCGAGGGCGAGGTGGAGAGCGAGGATGTCGGCGAATACGAGGTCGTGCCGGTCGAGGGCGAGCGGTTCCGGCGCCGCCTCACCATCAACGGCCGTCCGCTGAACGACGATGAGCGGGAGCGGGAGGCGGAGCGCGAGGCGGCGTTCCGCAAGGAGTTGCTCCGGCGGCGCGCCGAGGGAGCGCCGGCCGAGGAGCCGCCCGAGGACGAGGTGGTCTTCGATCGGGCGCTGATCGACCGGTACACCTTCGTCATCGAGTCGGTGGAGCAGTTCCGCAACCGTCCCAGCTACGTGATCTCGTTCAGCCCGCGCTCCGACAACCTGCCAGTGGTCCGGCGCATCGACTATGCCCTCAACAGCGCACGCGGCTTCGTCTGGGTGGATCGCGCCACCCACGAACCGGCGCGCGCCGAGTTCGAACTCATCCGGCCGGTCCGCCTCTGGTGGGGCCTGCTCGGCGTCATCGACCGCGCGCGCGGCTCCATCGACCGCCGGCCGATCCTGGGTGACGACAACCTCTGGGCCCGCCTTCAGTACGAGACCTACACCGATACGCGTGTCCTCTTCCGCCGGACCCGCCGCCTGGAGTTCCGGACCTGGAGCGACTTCACGCCGGTTGGACCGTAGCCGGATCCCTCGCTATCCTGTTCATCTGCCTGAGACGCCGCTGCCGGACGACATGCTGCCATCGGACACACTCCCGCCGCCTGATCAGACGCCGCATCCCGCGGCGCCCACCGGCGAGACGCTCGAGGCGCCGGCGATGATCGAGGCGCAGGGGCTTTCGAAGTACTACGGGCCGTTCGTCGCCGTGCAGGACATCTCGTTCGTCATTCCGCAGGGGCAGGTGGTCGCGTTTCTCGGGCCGAACGGGGCGGGGAAGACGACGATGATGCGGATGTTGACCGGCTACCTCGCCCCGAGCGCAGGATCGGCGGCCATTGCCGGACACGACCTGCGGCGCGACCGGATCGCCGCATCGCGCCACTTGGGATACCTGCCGGAAAACGGTCCGACCTATCCCGACATGACGCCGCTCGAATTGCTGCGCTTCTTCGGCGAGGCGCGCGAGTTGCCGGTGGACCACCTGAAGGCGCGCATCGACGGGGTGATCGATCTCTGCGCGCTCGAGCTGGTGGTGGAGAAGCCGATCGGTAAACTGTCGCGCGGCTACCGGCAGCGGGTCGGGATGGCGCAGGCGCTGCTGCACGACCCCGACGTACTGATCATGGACGAGCCGACCGCCGGGCTCGACCCCAACCAGATCAGGCACTTCCGCGAGAACATTCAGCGGCTCGGCCGCACGAAGACGGTGCTCATTTCGACCCACATCCTGCACGAGGCGGAAGCAGTGGCGGACCGCGTGCTGCTGGTCGACAGCGGGCGGCTGCTGTTCGACGGGCCGGTGGACGAGTTGGCGGAGGACGGATCGCTCGAGCAGCCGTTCTACCGGCTGACCGGTGGCGGTGCGGTTCCAGGTGACACTGACCAGGATCGGCCGGACGCCAGCCCACCAGCGGACGAGGAGGCAACGGGCTAACCATGTTGCCCCAGATGAACGTGGCGATCGTGCGGGCGGTAGCGCGTCGCGACCTGCGGCTGTACTTCAGCAGTCCGAGCGGCTACGTCTTCATCACGCTCTTCATTTTCCTGAGCGCGGCGGCGGCGTTCTGGCAGGACCGCTTCTTCCTGCAGAACCTCGCGAACCTCGAGCAGTTGAACAGCGTGTTCCCGTACCTCCTGCTCTTCTTTGTACCCGCCCTCACGATGGGGGTCTGGTCGGAGGAAAGGAAGCAGGGGACCGACGAGCTGCTGCTGACACTACCGGCGACCGACCTGGAGGTGGTGCTCGGGAAGTACGCGGCCGTACTCGGCATCTACACTGTCTCGCTCGCGCTGTCGCTCAGCTACGTTCTGGTCCTCTTCTATCTCGGGAGCCCCGACCTGGGGCTGATGCTGAGCAACTACGCCGGCTACTGGTTCGCCGGCGCGGCACTGATCGCGGTCGGAATGCTGGCGTCGATCCTGACGCGCAACGCGACGGTGGCGTTCATCGCGGGCGCGCTGTTCTGCACGGCGCTGGTGACCGCGGGCGACGTCGTCGGCGCGGTGCTGCCGGCGCTCGAGCGGTCGGCCGACGCGCTCGGCGTCTTCTTCCACTTCGACGACTTCGCCAAGGGGATCGTCAGCCTGACCGCGATCCTGTACTTCGACGCGGTCACCGCGTTCTTCCTGTACCTGAACGTCCTGCTGCTGAGCCGCCGGCACTGGGCGCCCGTGGCGGGGGGCTACCCGCTCTGGCTGCACCACGCCGTACGCGCCGCCGCGATAGCGATGGCGCTGGTGAGCGTCGGCGTCATCGTCGGCCGCGCCAGCGTCCGGCTCGATGTCACCGCGGAACAGCTCCATTCGCTCAGCGCCGAGACGCGCGCCCTGATCGAGGATCTGGCGTCCGACCGGCCGGTCTTCATCCAGGCGTATATCTCGCCTACGGCGCCCGAGCCGTTCGTCCAGACCCGGTCGAACATCATCAGCATTCTGGAGGAGATAGATGCCATCGCCGGCTCGCGCGTCGAGGTGATCATCCACGACACCGAGCCGTTCACCGACGCGGCCCGCGAGGCCCGCGAGACGTTCGGCATCCTGCCTCGCCCGATCCGGAACGTCAGCTCCGCCCGTTCCGAAGTGGAGGAGCTGTTCCTGGGCCTCGCGTTCACCTGTGGGGCCGAGGAGCAGGTGATCGGCTTTTTCGACGTCGGCTTGCCGGCCGAATACGAGATCATGCGGAGCATCCGTGTGGTCGCCCGGACCGAGCGGAAGCGGGTGGGTGTCGTCGCGACGATGGCCAACCTGTTCGGCGGCACCAACTTCCAGCAAAGCCAGTTCACGCCGCAGTGGTCGGTGATCGCCGAACTGCGAAAGCAGTACGACGTGGTGGAGATCAGCCCGGAGACGGAGATCCGCCAGGAGGTGGACGCCCTGCTGGTGCCGCTTCCGTCGTCGCTCCAGACGGACGAGCAGGGGTTCGTGGCCGACTACATCCGGTCCGGCAAGCCGGCGTTGATCCTGGTCGATCCGCTGCCGGCGGTGAACCCGACGATCTCGCCCACCGAGTGGGTGGGTGACGGCAACCCGTTCACCTACAGCCAGACCGCCGCGCGTCCCGGTCCGCGCGGCAATGTCCGCGAGTGGATCCGCACCCTCGGCGTCGACTGGGAGCCGACCCGCGTCGTCTGGGACAGCTACAATCCCCACCCCGATCTGGCGCACATGCCGGAGGATGTGGTCTTCCTGGGCGCGGGGAACGAGAACGAGGCGACGTTCAACGCCGAGGACGCGATGACGTCGCACCTGCAGGAGCTGGTCTTTCTCTATCCAGGGTTCCTCCACCCGGACGACGAGACCGCGTGGACGTTCGAGCCACTGCTCCGGACCGGGATGCTCTCCGGCACGAACGGTTACTTCTCGCTGGTGCGCGGCACGCCGTACGGCCCGCAGGTAAACCCGAGCCCGCCGCGAGAGCAGGACGACGACGACTACATCGTTGCCGCGCGCGTGCGGTCGGCCGACAGCGACGAAGTGGACATCATCGTGGTCGCTGACCTCGACTTCATCAGCGAGCAGTTCTTCCAGATCCGCGAGCAGGCGCCGGGCGGGCTGAACTTCGACAACATCACGTTCTTCCTGAACGCCATGGACACGCTGCTCGAGGAAGACGCGTTCATCGATCTGCGCAGCCGCCGCGCCCGCCACCGGACGCTCGAGCGGGTGGAAGCGCAGACCGCGGAGTTCATCGAGCAGCGGACGGCCGAGGAGCAGCAGGCGGAGACGGATGCCGAGGCGGCGCTGACCGAAGCGCAACAGCGGCTGAACGACCGGGTGGCGGAGCTGCAGGCGCGGACCGACATCGACGCACAGACGAAGCAGATCATGGTGCGCAATCTCGAAGAGGTGGAGAACCGGCGGTTGGAGGTCCTCTCGACCAACATCAACACCGAGAAGGACACGCGGGTGCAGGCGAGCCGGGAGACGATGGAGTCGCAGATTCGCCGGATCCACACCACCATCAAGACCTTCGCGATCCTGCTGCCGCCGGTCCCGGTCGTGGCGCTCGGCGTCGTGATTTTCATGCGGCGCCGGCGGCGCGAGCGGGAGGGCGCCGTCGCCGCCAAGCGTCTGCGAGAATAGCGGGACGCAGGCGCCGGCTGCGCACACCCCCGCGGCGGTCAGGCGAAGCCCCGCGGCGGCCCGCGGAAGGAGCAGATGGCACAGACACTGTTGCAGAAGATCTGGGATCTCCACACCGTCCGAAGACTGCCCGATGGGCGGACGCAGCTCTTCATCGGTCTGCACCTGATCCACGAGGTGACGACCCCGCAGGCGTTCGACATGCTGCGCCAGCATGGCATCGGTGTCGCCTTCCCGGAGCGGACCCACGCGACGGTCGACCACATCATCCCGACGCTCGATCAGCAGCGGCCGTTCGCCGACGAACTGGCCGAGCAGATGATGGCGGCGCTCGAGCGGAACTGCCGCGAGTTCAGCATTCCGTTCGCCGACCTGTCGAGCGATCGGCAGGGGATCGTGCATGTCATCGGCCCTGAGCTTGGCCTGACGCAGCCCGGCATGACGATCGCCTGCGGCGACAGCCACACGTCGACGCATGGTGCGTTCGGCGCCGTGGCGTTCGGCATCGGCACATCGCAAGTGCGCGACGTCCTCGCGTCGCAGTGCCTGGCGATCGATCCGATCAAGGTGCGGCGTATCGACGTGACCGGCGCGCTCGGTCCGGGCGTCTATGCGAAGGACGTCATCCTGGAAATCATCGCGCGGCTCGGCGTTCGGGGCGGCGTCGGCTACGCGTACGAGTACGGCGGCGCGGCCATCGACGCGATGACGATGGACGAGCGGATGACGATTTGCAACATGTCGATCGAAGGAGGCGCCCGGATCGGTTACGTGAACCCGGACGAGACGACGTTCGCGTACATCGAGGGCCGGCCGTACGCGCCGTCGGGCGACGCCTTCGAGCGCGCCCGCACGTGGTGGCGGTCGATGGCCTCGGACGACGGCGCGCCGTACGACGACGTCGTGGCGCTCGATGGCCACGCGATCGAACCCCGCGTCACCTGGGGGATCAACCCGGGTCAGTCGGTCGGCGTGACGGAGCGGATTCCCGATCCGGCCGCCGTTGCCACCGGCGCCGCCGCGGTGGGAGAGGCGCTCGAGTTCATGGGATTCGCGGCCGGCGCGCCGATCGCCGGGACGAGGGTGGATGTCGCCTTCGTCGGCTCCTGCACCAACTCGCGCCTATCCGACCTGCGCGAGGCGGCGCGGATCGTCCGCGGTCGCAAGGTGGCCGCGCATGTCCGCGCGCTCGCCGTGCCTGGGTCCAAACAGGTGCGGCAGGCGGCCGAGGCGGAAGGACTGCACGAGGTATTCACCGAGGCGGGCTTCGAGTGGCGCGGCGCCGGGTGCTCGATGTGTCTCGCGATGAACCCGGACCGCCTGCACGGCCGCGAGGTGTGCGCATCGTCCTCCAACCGGAACTTCAAAGGCCGCCAGGGAAGCCCGACGGGGCGGACACTGCTGATGAGCCCGGCGATGGTGGCGGCGGCCGCCGTCAGCGGAGAAGTGGCGGACGTACGGGACATGCTCCCATGAGCAACACGCACATCGACCGTATCGAGGGAACCGCCATCCCGCTCCGCGGCGACAACATCGACACCGACCGGATCATCCCCGCCCGCTACCTGAAGGCGATCACCTTCGACGGCCTGGGCGCGCACGCCTTCGAGGACGACCGAGCGTCGATGCCGGAGCATCCGTTCGCGAACCCGGCCTACGACGGCGCCGCCATCCTGGTCGTGAACGACAACTTCGGTTCCGGCTCATCGCGCGAGCATGCCCCGCAGGCGCTCAAGCGGCGCGGGATCGCCGCGTGCGTCGGCCAGTCGTTCTCGGAGATCTTCCTGGGGAATGCGACGACGATCGGCCTGGTCTGCGCCACCGCCGGCCCGGACGATATCGCGTTCCTCCAGTCGACCGCGGAGCGCGACCCGTCGGCCCGCATGACGCTGAGCGTCGAGTCGCTCACGATCGAGGCGGCAGGACGCACGGTGCCGCTCGTGATCCCGGCCGCCGTCCGCGATGCGCTGCTGACCGGCCAGTGGGACGCCACCGGCCTCCTGCTGGACAACTTCGACGAGGTCCGCCGCGTTGCGGGGGCGCTGCCCTATGCCACCCGGTTCTGAGGACTGACTGCCGGCCCTGCGTTATCCGGCGGCGGCGCTCGCGGCGGCAAGGAATGCCGTGGCGGCGTGCGTCTGCTCGCCCAACCGCCGGTAGACGAGCCGGATCTGGCGCGGCAGACGCAGCCCCGGCACCCGCGCGGCGAGCAGTTGGCCGCGGGCGATCTCCTCCCGCGCGCAACGGACCGGCAGCATGGCCACGCCGAGGCCCATCTCCACCGCCCGCTTGATGCCGTCCAGGCTCGGCAGCCCGATCTGGATGTTGATGTCGGTGTGGCGCTGCTCGTAGAGCCGGAGCACCCGCTCGCGCGCGGGTGACGCCTCGTTGTGGGCGATTACCGTTTGCCGGCCGAACTCCGCCATCGTAATCCGCTTCCGGTCGGCAAGCGGATGCGACGGTGGCATCAGCATCACCAGTTCGTCCTCACCGAGCGAGAGTGACCGGAGGCCCCGCTCGCGCGGCGGGAAGGTGAGCACGCCGAAGTCGAGCGATCGGTTCAGCACGTGCTCCGTGATCCGGCGCGCCGAAACGCGACGCACCTCCACCTGTGCGCCCGGATGGTCGGTGCGGAACCGTTCGATGGCCGGCAGCAGGGTGTGGACTGCTCCCTCGTTGGCGCCGATCGATACTCGGCCGCGGCGCAGCTCCTGCAGCTCACGGACGGCCTGCTCCGCCTCCCCCTTCAGCGTGGTGAGGCGCTTCGCGTAATCGAGCAGCAGTACTCCTGCTTCCGTCAGCCGTCCTCCCTTCGACGACCGATCGAACAGCCGCTCGTCCAGCTCCGCCTCAAGTCGCCGAATCGCCTGGCTGACCGCCGGCTGCGTCCGGTGCAGTCGCTCCGCCGCCCGCGAAAAGCTCCGCTCTGCCGCCACCGTCAGAAAGACGTTTAGCTCGCCGAGGTCCATCGTTTCAGGCCACGGGGAGTATAAGTGAGAATTATCCGATCGTTTCTGGTATCACCGACTGAGGCGTACCTGTACGGGCGATGCCGGCCTGGAGGCCGGCGCACCTGTACGGGGCGCACCTGGACGAACCGGGCCGGTCTGGAGGCCGGCGCACCGCCCGGCGTCCTGGGGCGGCCGTCAGTCGACGACGTAGCTGAACAGCTTGAACGCTCCGTCGCGCTCGAGGATCGATCCGAACAGCGCGAGGGTGTCTTCCTCTCCCGACTCGTTCCGCACCGTCAGCATCGTCTCCCGGTGTACCCGGTACGTCTCGTACTCCGTCGGGTCGCCGGCGAACTCGACCGCTAACAGCTCGTAGTGCTTGCCGCCGTGCCGATCGATCAGCCGCCGCCTTGCGTTCGTGCTCTTCTGGTGCAGGTCGCCCCAGACGTAGTCGAACGGCAGCCCACGTTTCGGCCGGCTCGACGGCAACTCCGGCCAGACGACGGTCCGGAACTCCAGCTCCGAGAGCGGCAGTGCCTCAAGGGCCGCCGTGTCTCCGTTCTCCAACGCGGTGAGCACTGCTTCGGCGAGAGCATCGGGCGAGGCGAAGGTCCCGTCAAGAGGCGACGGCCCGGCATCACCGGCGGCGCTGCCACCGCAGCCGGCGGCAAGGAGCGACGCGAGGAGAGCCAGGAGCGAAAACCGTCGGTGCACGCTCATACAGCGCCAAGGGTACCGCCGGACGACGCGTCGTTAGTTGAGCGCCCAGTCGGTCCAGCCCGTGAACCAGTCGTCCTGGCTCGATCCCTCCGGCCCGACCGCACCGATGAACGTCCCGCCCGTGGCGTCGAAGAACCCATCGTTCGGCGGCATTGACGGCCGGACAGCGCCGTTGGCTGCCGGCGAACCGGAGCGCGGCTTGAAGTTCCGCTCCGGATGGAGGAGCGAGAACGGGCAGAACGGGCAGTCGATGGAGGGCGCCTCGCCGATCATCGGATCCATGCCGAGGTGAACGTCCGGGCTGTCGGTCACGAAGTCGACGGTGGAGATCGGCGCTTCGGCGTCGTCGCTGTCGGGACGGAACTCGCCCTGACAGCCCTCGACGCGGCAGTTCTCGTTGATGATCCCGCTCGCGAGAGTGAGGGCGCCGCCGGTGATCTGCTGGAAGGTCGCGGCGTGGTCGATGTCGATCGACGCTTCCTTGAAGCCGCTCACGATGAAGTTGCGGATGGTTGCCGCGGTCCCCTCGCGAAGCAGCATGCCGGTGTCGCTCTCCGAGCCGGGGAGGTCGAACGGGTCGCCGACCAGCGTCAGGTTGTAGATGGTGGGGTTGGATCGCGGCGTCAGGTCGTTCGCGTCACCGTTGTTGTCCGCCTCGATGCCCTGGTCCGCGTCGTCGCCCATCTGCAGGGCGATCATGTACTGGCCCTTGCCCTGCCAACCGTCGGTCCAATCGAAGCTGTCGTCCGCGATGCCGAAGCAGATGATGTGCTTCACTTCGACGGTGCCGCCGAAGAACTCGAGACCGTCGTCCTTGTTGAACTTGACCATCACGTGGTCCACTTCGGTCATGCGTCCGACGCCCTGAAACGCGATGCCGTTCAACTCGTTGTCCGGGCTGAACTCGGTGCCCGCGAACTCGATGCGCACGTAGTACAGGTGCCCGCTGTCGTCGTCGGCGTCGTTCCCCCCGTAGACGCCGGTATCGCCTTCGCCGGTGCCCTCGCCGCCCGGGACGTTGAGCGGCGCGTTGCCGTTGATGATCAGCCCGCCCCAGTCGGCCCGCGCCCGCTCACCGATGTGCTGGTCGCTCGTCATCACGATGGGCGCCTCCCGCGTGCCGTTCGCCAGGATCTGCGCTCCCCGGGCGATGATCAGCGTGCCGCTCGTCTCCGACTGCCCGAAGATCGTCGTGCCCGCTTCGATCGTCAGCCGCGCTGGCGCCTCGATGAAGACCGCGCCGTTCAGCAGGTAGGAGTTGTCCGCCGTGAAGGTGACGTCGGATGTGATCCGTCCGCTCACCTGACACCGGTTCTGCTCGCAGGTGATGTTCGTCTGCGAGTTGACGGCGTCGCCGCTCCAGGCGACGGCCGCGGCAATCAGCACCGCCACCACCAGGTGACGGGCCAGCCGTCCCGTCATGCAATTCGAAGGCACCGCCTTCTGCGCCTCTCCGTGCGAATTCCGCGTCATCGTGGCCGTCCTCGTCCTCATCTGATCCCGTGGTTGTCTACGGGTGGTAGGTGACGCCGAAGCTGACGGCGCGCCCCAGGTTGTAGATCCGCTGCGTCGGGCCGTCGGTGCCCTGCGTGTACTCGTAGTCCTGATCGGTCAGGTTGGTGAACGCCACCCTGACGCTCGCTTGATCGAACCGCTTCGAGATGACGAGATCGACCGAGTGGCGGGCCTTCTCGATGATGTCCGGCAGGCCGAGCGAGCCGACGTCGCTGATCCGGTCGTCGAACCAGTTCCAGAGAAAACGGCCGGAGAAGCCCATGCCGCGCACCTCCAGCATCGCGTTGAACAGGTTCGCCGACGTGCCGGCGAGCGGCCGGACGAGCGACGTCTGCACCTGCCTGGCGGCAGGCGACAGCGTCACCTCCGAATCGACGTAGGTGTAGTTCACGCCGCCGAGCACGTACGGGCCGAACAGCTTGCGCGCCTCGAGCTCGAGGCCGGCGTTCTTCGCCGTGTCGGCGTTGGTGAACGACGTCCGCAACTGCGCGGTCGGCTCGACTGTCCGTTCGATCGGGTCGTCGAACTGCTTGTAGAAGAAGCTCGCCGCGAACACTTCTTCGGCGCCCGGGAACCACTCCCAGCGTAGGTCGAGGTTCTGGATCAGCGACTGGTTCAGGTTCGGGTTGCCCACGATCGCCCGGCCGCCCACCACGTCGGTGAACTCGAAGGGAGAGACCTCGCGGAACTCCGGCCGGTTGACCGTCTGGCTGTAGCCGACGCGGACGTTCTGGTCAGTCCGCACGGCGTAGACCAGGTTGACCGCCGGAAAGATGTCGGTCTCGTCGAGCGACGCACGCTGAACGTCGGCCGACTGCTGATCGATCGTGCCGGCGAACGGGTCGAGCGTTGCGACATCCTGCGTGAACTGCTCGATACGTGCGCCGGTGACGAGGCGCCACGAGGCGGCGAGCGGCAGGTCGACCATGCCGTAGAACGAGGTCACCTCCTGCGACCCGTCGTACCGATCGGTACCGCGCGTCTCCTCCTTCAGCTCGAACGCATTGCCGATGTTCTCCACTGAGAAGAGCTGTTGGGCCGGCAGCGACAGGTCGATCCCGCCCGCGTTCTCCTGCACCACGCCGAGGCGCGCCGGCAGGCGCGGATTGGCGAGCGAGAAACCGCCGAAGCGGCCTGACAGCGTCCGCGGCACGAACCGCAGCCGCCGCGACTGGAAATCCCGCGCCCGGTCGATGTGCCCGCCGCCGAACTTCACCTGCGAGGCGAAGCCGTTCCACTGCTCGAACAGCGCGCTCCAGTTGAGGCCCACCTCGATGGTGTCGTCCACCAGATCGTTGAACTGCCGGAGGCCGCTCTGCGACTCGTCGGCCAGCACGAACGCCTGCCGCGCCGGGTCGGATTCGTACAACACCTCGCGCAGGTCCGGCTCGTCCCGGTTGGCGCCTGAGATCGCCACCTTCCAGTCCACCCGGCTGTTCGACAGCGCCGGGAAGAGATGGTCGCCGCCGATGTGGTGGCTCAGAATCTGCTCTTCCACCCAGAAGAGGCGCTGGTTGCGGATGTCGTTGCCGGCGTCGTCGTTGTACCCGTCGAAGGTCCGGGTCTCGTTGGTCCCGACGTGGGTCAGGAAGTTGTCGAAGGACAGCCGCTGGTTTGGCGTGAACTGGTACGCGACGTTGAGGACGCCGCCCACCGTGCCGGCCTGCTCGGTGATCTCGAAGTCGTACGGCCCGTTGAACCGCTCGATCTTGCCGCCGGCGCCCACCTTGAAGAAGGACTGTTCTTCAGTGCTGTACTGCGAGCTCTGGGTGTGCCGCAGTGTGGCGACCACGCCCAGCCCGCCGAAGCGGCCGCCGAACAGCACGTTGTATGACTGATCCAGCGGCAGTTCCTGCCGAACCGGATCCCAGACGTTGCTGAACTGTTCTCCCAATCTCTCGAGATCGTCGGACGTGAAGCCGAGCCCGCTGGCGAAGCGCCCGGCGCGCGTGACCTTGCGGGTGGGAAAACCGGCTGGCAGGCCACGGGTGCCGTCGTCGTAGCCCGCCCAGTCGTTGCTACCGCCTGCATAGCCGAGTCCCATCGTGCCGGTGGTCAGGCTGTTCCAGCCGCCCCCCGCCGAGATCTCGAACGACGTGGCGTCCGGCAGCTTCATCGGCACAATCTCGACCAGGCCGCCGGCGAACTGCGACGGCTTGTCGGGCGTATAGGTCTTGCTCACCTGCACGCTGTCGATCAGGCCGGCCGGGAAGAGGTCGAGCGGCACGACGCGGCGGTCAGGCTCGGTCGTCGGCAGCGTGACGCCGGCCAGCGTCGTGTTGCTGTAGCGCTCGCCGAGGCCGCGGACAAAGACCGACTGCCCCTCGACGACCGAGACGCCGGTCACGCGCTGCATCGCGTCGGCGGCGTTCGAGTCGTTGTTGGCCGACATCTCCATCGCGCCAATGTTGTCCTGGACCGCCGGGGCCCGCATCCGCAGCATCATCTGGGCAGCGGCGGTTGACGAATCGGCCTCGATGGTCGCCGCGGACACGGTCACCTCTTCGGCGAACACGTTCGAGGTGAGCGCCACTTCGACCGTCGAGACCTGCCCGTCCAGCACCACGACCGAGACGGTCTGCTCCGCGTAGCCCGCCATGACGATGCGGAGCTGGTGCGGGCCGGCCGGCACCTCGACACGGAACCGGCCGTCGAGGTCGGTGTAGGCGATCTCCTGCGTGCCCACCAGCGCGACTGGCGCTCCGGGTAACGTGATCGCCAGGTTCTGATCGCTCACCTCCCCGGCGATGATGCCCGTCTCCTGGGCCGAGGCGGGCGTCGACGCGACCAGCGTCAGCGCACACAGAGCCACTGCCATCCTGCGCATGAATTCGATCCTCCGGTTCTGTGGACACATGCCGTGCGGTAGGTCGCAGACCTACTCCGTGGCGGAACGGATCGAACGATATCGGAGCTGTATATCCGGTCGGTCACCGGATCGTTAATTCAAGGTAAAACGTGGGCTGAAGCCGTTCCCTGGAGGCTCCATGTCATAAATAGATTGAATCACAGTGTAATAATCATAACTTTGACTTACCGCCTGCCCGCCGGGATACAGTAGAGGCTGCTAGCAGACACGCGGGGGTTTCCAATGGCCACAGACCGGCTGATCATCTTCGATACCACGCTGCGGGACGGTGAGCAATCGCCCGGCTTCTCGATGAATACGCAGGAGAAGATCCGCCTCGGACGTCAGCTCGCCGCGCTCGGCGCGGATGTCATCGAGGCGGGTTTTCCGATCGCATCGGACGACGACGCGCACGCCGTCGCCCTCATTGCCAGCGAGCTTCAGGGGCCCGTGATCGCGGCGCTCGCGCGTTGCAACCCGGCCGATATCGACCGCGCCGGCGAGTCGCTCAGGTCGGCGCAGCGGTCGCGGATCCACACGTTCATCGCCACCTCCGACCTGCACCTCGAGCGGAAGCTCCACATGAGCCGGGAGGCGTGTCTCGCGGCGATCACTGCCTGTGTCGCGCAGGCGCGCGGCTACACCGACGACGTCGAGTTCTCGGCCGAGGACGCGACCCGGAGCGACCTCGACTTCCTCTGTCGGGCGATCGACGCGGCGACCGCCGCCGGCGCGACGACGATCAACCTGCCCGACACGGTCGGCTACTGCACCCCGGATGAGATCGTGGAGTTCTTCACCGTGGTGCGCGGCAAGGTACACGATGCCGACCAGGTGATCTTCAGCGCGCACTGCCACGACGATCTGGGGCTCGCCGTCGCCAACTCGCTGGCCGCGATGCGCGCCGGCTGCCGGCAGGTGGAGTGCACCATCAACGGCATCGGCGAGCGGGCGGGCAACGCGGCGCTCGAGGAGATCGTGATGGCGACGAAGGTGAAGCCGGACCGTCTGCCGTTCGAGACGGCGATCCGGACGACCGAGCTGGTCCAGACGAGCCGGCTACTTTCCGAGTTGACCGGGCAGCCGGTGCAGGCGAACAAGGCGATCGTCGGCCGCAACGCATTCGCCCACGAGGCGGGCATCCATCAGGACGGCGTCATCAAAGACCGCCGCACTTACGAGATCATGAGGCCGGAGGACGTGGGCGTCACATCGACCCTGGTCCTCGGCAAGCACTCCGGCCGGCACGCCGTCAAGAAGCGGTGCGAGGATCTGGGACACGACCTGAACCGCTTCGAGCTGGACCGGGTGTACCGCGAGGTGATCACACTGGCCGATCGGCAGAAGACGGTGGAGGACGACGACGTGACCGCCATCGTCGCGCGCGTCCGGTCCGCGTCGGCCGACGCGCCGGTGCCTGCCGCCGTTGCCGGCGACCGCGCCTGATCGGCTGCCCGTATGCACGCCACCATCGCGCTGCTCCCCGGGGACGGGATCGGTCCGGAAGTCATCGAGGCCGCCCAGAGGGTGCTCGACGCCGTCGCCGCGAGGTACGGCCATACCTTCGCGCTCACCCGATCGCCGTTCGGTGCCGTTGCGCTGCGGGCTGGCGATCCGGCGCTGCCGCCCGCGACCCTCGAGGCCTGCTGCGCGGCGGACGCGGTGCTGCTGGGTGCCGTGGGCGATCCCGAGTTCAGCGATGGCCCGCGCGAACGGCGCCCCGAGACCGGCCTGCTTGAGCTGCGCAAGGCGCTCGATGTCTGGGCGAACCTCCGACCGGCGCGCGTCTGGCCTGGCCTTCATGCGGAGGGCCCCCTCCGTCCGGAGCGGCTCGTGGGGGTCGACCTGCTGATCGTCCGCGAGCTGATTGGCGGCATCTACTTCGGCGAGCCGCGCGGCCGGAACGAGGACGGGACCGAGGCGTTCGACACCATGCGCTACAGCGTGCCGGAGATCGACCGGATCGCGCGGGTCGCGTTCGAGGCGGCGCGTGGCCGGCGGAAGCTGGTGACGTCGGTCGACAAGGCGAATGTCCTGGAGTCCTCACGCCTCTGGCGGGAAGTGGTGACCCGCGTTGCCGCCGACTATCCGGACGTGACGCTCGAGCACCAGTTGGTCGACTCCTGCACGATGCGCCTCGTCACGGCGCCGGCGTCGATGGATGTCCTGCTCGCCGGCAACCTCTTCGGCGACATCATCTCGGACGAGGCGGGCGCCGTTGTCGGCTCGCTCGGCCTGCTTCCGTCGGCCAGCATCGGCAGCACGGGCGGGCTGTTCGAACCGGTCCATGGGTCCGCCCCCGACATTGCCGGCCAGGACCGCGCCAACCCGATCGGCGCCATCGCCTCCGTCGCCATGCTGCTCCGCCATGCCCTTGGGGCGGAGACCGAGGCGTCCGCGATCGAGACGGCGATCGGCGCCGCCCTGGCCGACGGCTGTCGCACCGCGGATCTCCCTCCGCCCGACGGTGCGCCGGCCCTCACCTGCACCGCGATGGCTCGGGCCATCGTCGACCGCCTGGCCGGCTGAGATCCGGTCGGTCCGCGCGTAAACGTGGGGGTCGCCCCATTCCGTCTCAGTAGGCAGGTGCCAAAGCGGAATCAGCTATGATTAACAGTTCCACGCCGTCGGGCATTAAGGAAACGAGGTCGGCAGTCATGCGCGTGAGGAGGCCATTCGTGCCGTTCGTTGTGTGGATGGGCTTGCTGGCGCCCACGGTGGCGGGCGCGCAGGCGCCGGACGGCGTGGTCGTGGCCCCGTTCGTGAACATTTCCGGCGCGCCGGAAGACGAGTGGATCGGCGTCGGCATCGCCGAGACGGTGGAGACCGACATCGGACGGATCGCCGGGGTCGAAGTGGTCCGGCTGGCGGCGAGCGCGAACGCGCGGGGCGCCGCGGCGCTGGAGACGGCGCGGGAGACCGGGGCCGCCTGGCTGGTGACGGGCGGGTACCAGCGGGTGGGGGACCAGATCCGGATCACCGCGAGCGTGCTCGACCCGGCGACCGGTGACATCGCCGACGCCATCAGGGTGGATGGCAGTGTTGGCGATCTGTTCGGGCTGCAGGACGAGGTGGTGGTGCAGCTTGGCGCCGCGCTGGCCGGTGCGGCGGGGCGGTCACCCGCGGTCGCCGCGGAGCGGTCACGCGGGGCGCCAGTGGAACGGTCGCCCGCAGCGGCAGGGGGACGGTCGCCTGCGGCGGCGGTGCCCAGCGTCCAGGCTGAGAGCGTCGCCGGTAACGGAGTCGGCAACGGAGCCGGCAACGGCGAGGGCCGGTTCGTCCCTGCCGCTGAGAGGGGCGCGCCGCCCGCGCCGCGGACCGCGGACGGCGTCATTCTTCCCGAACGGCCGGAGCGCGGTCGCCCGGAGAGCGCACCGCCGGGTGCGCCGGCGCGGCCAAACGGCGTTGAGGGAGGAATCGCCTTCGGCGAGGCTGCCACGGCGTCCGCCGGGTTCGGCGTGGCAGAGGGGGCAGGCATCCTGACCGGACGCCCCACCATCGGGCCGCCGCGTGTGGCGGAGGGCCCGCGGATCGACGGGCGCCTCGATGATGCCCTCTGGCGCGACGCGCTCCACATCACCGATTTCGTGCAGCAGAACCCGGTCGAGGGAGCACCGGCAACCGAGGCCACCGATGTCTGGATCGCCTACGACTCCCAGAATATCTACGTCGCCGTCCATGCCCACTACGCGGATCCTGGTCTGATGCGCGCCAACCGTGTCGACCGCGATCAGTCGTTCGAGGACGACAACATCGCTGTCTATTTCGACACCTTCGTCGATCAGCAGCGCGCCTACCGGTTCTCGGTCAACGGCTACGGCGTCCAGGGAGACTCCGTGGTCGATTCGCGCGGCTTCAGCAGCCGCGGGCGCGGCCGGAGCGGCGGCCGTGGCCGCGGTGGTGGTGGCGGCGGTGGCTTCTTCGGCGGCGGACAGATCCCGACCGGCGACTCGAGCTGGGACGCGCTGTTCGACAGCGGCGGCCGCATCGTGGAGGACGGCTTCACGGCCGAGATGGCGATCCCGTTCAAGAGTCTCCGGTACCCGCAGCGCGACCGCGGCGTCCCTCACCGCTGGGGGTTCCAGGTGGTGCGCGAGGTGCGGGGGAAGGACGAGTTCCAGGTCTGGGCGCCGGTCACGCGGAACGTCTCCGGCTTCCTGACGCAGATGGGCGTCCTCGAGGGGATGACCAACCTGTCACTCAGCCGCAACCTGGAATTCCTCCCGACGTTCACGGCGATCCGCTACGGCCGGCTCCAGGGGGCCAGCTACAACATTGGCGACGTGAAGCCTGAAGGCGGACTGAACGTGAAGTACGGCATCACGTCGAACCTGGTGGCCGACTTCGCGTACAACCCCGACTTTTCGCAGATCGAGACGGACCTGCCGCAGATCGAAGTTAACCAGCGGTTCCAGCTCCGCTACCCGGAACTTCGGCCCTTCTTCCTGGAAGGGGCGGAGATCTTCCAGATGATTGGGCCGATCACGTTCCTCTACACGCGGCACATCGTCGATCCGGAGATCGGCGGCAGGCTGACCGGCAAGGTGGGGAACACGACGATCGGTGTGCTGGTGGCGAACGACGAGGGGCCGGGGCGCGTGGAGGCCGGGGACCCCGCGTACCGACAGAAGGCGAACAACGTTGCCGCGCGCGCGCGCTACGACCTGTACGCCGAGTCGTACATCGGCACCATCTTCACCAACCGGACGTTCATGGGAAGCCGCAGCACGCTGGGCGGTATCGACGCCAACTTCCGCCTGGGCCGGACGCAGTCGCTCGGTATGAAGGGGGTGCAGACCGACCATGTCGACCTGCAAGGCGTCAAGCGACGGGGCCAGATGTTCGACCTGATGTGGCGGCTCAACAGCCGGAACTGGAATGCGTTCCTGGGTGGCTACACCCTGTCGCCCAATTTCAGGCATGACCTCGGTTTCGTGCGCCGGGTCAACGAAAGGCGGATGTTCAGCCGCATCGGCTATACCTTCCGGCCCGAATCGACGGTGGTGAGCTGGGGGCCGAGCCTCCAGTACAGCTTCAACTACACCTTCGACAACACGCTCCAGGACAAGATGGTCCGCACCGGGTTCAACATCACCTTCGCCAGGAACATCAGGGTCAACGCCGACTTTGTGGACGAGATGGAGCGGTATCGGGGGATCAACTTCGAGAAGCAGAAGCTATCGATCGGTACGCAAATCAACACCAGCCGGCGGTTGTCGTTCGGAGCCAACTACGAGATCGGCGGCGTGGTGAATTACAACCGGGGCAGTGACGCGCTTCCATACCTCGGGCATGGGAGCAACGGGAACTTCTACGCGACGATTCGGCCGTTCTCACGGTTCCAGTCGCAGATCAACCTCGGGACGAGCGATCTCATCGATCCGAGCAACGGCGACATCCTGGTCTTCGACGTCAAGATCCTGCGCGCGCTCAGCACCTACCAGTTCACCGATCGATTCGCGTTCCGGAACATCGCCGAGTACAACAGTCACGACAAGACGCTTGGGCTGAACGTGCTGTTCACCTACCGTGTCAACGCCGGCACCGCGTTCTACATCGGGTATGACGATCGCTACCAGCAGGGCGACCTGATCTTCCAGGATACCGACGGCGACGGCATTACGGAGCAGTACTACCCCTACGTCACGTCGCTGCAGCGGACCAACCGGGCATTCTTCGCCAAGTTCCAGTACCTCTTCCGGTACTAGGAATCGGCCGGAGCCGTCCCGGAGCAGAGTGATGCAACGGCGCATCGCGCCGGCAGACCGAGGACGACCCATGACGATTCGCATCGTGTCGATCCTGATCAGTAGTGCGGTCGCTGCGCTGATCGCGGCGCCGGCATCGGCCCAGGACGGGATGGGCCGGCCGCAGCTCAGTCGGCTGACGCTGCCGCCGGGATTCTCGATCGAGGTGTACGCGGCCGACGTCCCGAACGCGCGGCAGATGGCGCTCAGCCCGAGCGGCACCCTCTTCGTCAGTACGCGGCGGGCGGGGAACGTGTACGCGGTGCTCGACGACGACGGCGATCAGACGGCCGACCGCGTGTTGACGATCGACTCGGACCTCAACATGCCGAACGGCGTGGCGTTCCAGGACGGCGCGCTCTACGTCGCCGAAGGGAGTCGCGTCTTGCGGTACGACAACATCGAGGCACACCTGGAGACGCCACCAGAACCGGTGGTGGTCAACGACGCATTCCCGGGCGACCGGCTGCACGGCTGGAAGTTCATTGCGTTCGGTCCGGACGGACGGCTCTACGTGCCGGTCGGGGCGCCGTGCAACGTCTGCGACCACGAGGCGACCGCGCCGATCTACGCCACGATCACCCGCATGAACCCGGACGGGAGCGACCTGCAGATCTACGCGCGCGGCATCCGCAACTCGGTCGGCTTCGGGTGGCACCCGGAGACCGACGAGCTCTGGTTCACGAACAACGGCCGGGACATGCTGGGCGACACGCAGCCGGCCGACACGCTGAATCACGCGCCGGGGCCGGGCCTGCACTTCGGCTTCCCCTTCTGCCACCAGGGCGACATCCAGGATCCGGAGTTCAACACGCGCCCCTGCAGCGAGTTCCGTCCGCCGGCCCGGAAGCTGGGCCCGCACGTCGCCTCGCTCGGCATGCGGTTCTACACCGGCGACATGTTCCCGGCCGCGTACCGCAGCCAGATCTTCATCGCCGAGCACGGCTCCTGGAACCGGACGCCGGAGGCGGGCCACATCGGCTACCGGATCACCGTCGCCACGCTCGACGGCGACCAGGTGACCGACTACTCGATCTTCGCCGACGGCTGGCTGGACACCACGACCAACGAGGCATGGGGCCGCCCGGTCGACGTGCAGGTGATGCCGGACGGCGCGCTGCTTGTCAGCGACGATCAGGTGGGCGCCATCTACCGGATCGCCTACGGCGGTTAGCCGTTCATGATGCGCTGGACCGTTCATGGCGCGCCGGCATGCAGCCGGCAGTCATGGTGGGCCGGCATCGTGCCCCTGGGCGGCGCGGCCGCAACCGCCCTCCTCGCCGTGCTCGCGGCCGCGCCGGCCGGTGCGCAACTGACACCGGAGCTGGTCCGGGAGCGGACCGAGCGGGAATGGACGGTCAAGGCGGAGAAGATGCGCACGCATCTCCTCCCGCTGATGCGTGCGCACGACATCGACCTCTGGATCATCCTGAGCCGCGAGAACGGTCCCGACCCGGCGATCGAACTGTTCGGCGGCCACGGCGTCACCGGCTGGTACGGCCACCGCAACGCCTACCTCTTCCGCGACGCGGGCGAGCGCGGGCTGGAAACGGCCGCCATCGGCACCCACCTGAGCGGCCACCTTGCGCGGTTCTACGACGAGCGTGAGCTGTATGGCGAGGAGGGGCTCGCGCCGCACCTCAGGGAGTGGGTGGCGGCGCGGGACCCGCGGCGGATCGCCATCAATCAGTCGCGCACGATCAGCATGGCGGACGGCTTGACGGCCGAGCTGAAGGACTACCTGATCAATGCCATCGGCGCGCCGTACCGCGATCGCCTCGTCTCGTCCGTGCCGCTGCTCGTCGAGTACGTCTCCACGCGGACGCCGGCGGAGGAAGCGATCGAGCGAGAGGCGAGCGCCGCGACGTTCGAGATCCTGCACCGCGCGCTCTCGAACGACGTGATCACACCGGGCCGCACGACGCTGATGGATATCCACTACTGGATTACCGCCGAGTGGAAGCGCCAGGGCTTCGAGTTCAACTTCCCGGCGTCGCTCGATCTGCAGCGGCGCGGCGCCGAGCCGATGGACGACAGCGCCGACCCGGTGATCGAGCGCGGCGACCTCCTGCATGTCGACTTCGGTGTCCGCAGCTCCGGCCTGGTAACCGATCAGCAGAAGATGGCCTACGTGCTCCGCGACGGCGAGAGCGAACCGCCCGCCGGCCTGCGGCGCGCGTTCGACGTCTCGAATCGCATGGCGACAATCATCCTCGACGAGTTCGAGGTGGGTCGCCTCGGCATCGAGATCAAGACCGCCGCCGAATCGCGCGCCGCCGACGAGGGGATCGAGTCACTCGTCTATTCCCACGCGCAGGGCAACTGGGTGCACGACGCCGGCGTCTGGATGATCCACGACTGGCCCGAACGCTACGGCGACCACCCCCGCTTCCCCCTCCGCGCCGGCGAGTGGATCTCCCTCGAGTTCGCGGTGACCGTCCCGGTCCCCGAATGGGACGATCAGCCGGTGGACATCATGCGCGAGGAGGACACCCTCGTTCACTCGGACGGCCGCGTGGAGTACCTGTCCGGGCCGCAGACGGAACTCTGGGTCATCCGGTGAGGGTGGAAACCGCCGACGCAGTGCGATATCGTAGGAGTCCCTCGCTTGCGGTGAGGTGGCCGAGAGGCTGAAGGCGGCGGTTTGCTAAACCGTTGAGGGGGCTTTAACCTCCTCCCAGGGTTCGAATCCCTGCCTCACCGCCATTTATTTTTGCTAACACCTTTATTATCAGCATTTTATGTTTATGATAGGAGGGAATGGTCCCCCACATGGTCCCCCATATCATGGCGCCAGAACAAGAACAGGACTCCGCTCGATCTCGCTCGGCCCCAAGCGACGAACGAATCTTGTCGTGTCGAATCGGAACACTGCTGGGTTCTTCAGCGTGGTGCGAGGTACGGGCAAGCCTGGCCGCGCAGTCTGCGCGCCTATGCGTTCCCGCGCATCGGGGTGGTGCCTGTCCGGGGTGACCACGGCCTGCCGGCGGTCCTTAACTCCGATCTGGCACGACAAGCCTGAGACCGCGCGGCGGGTACGGCAACGGATCGGCGCCGTGATGAAATGGGTGGTCGCGATGGGCTACCCGCCGGACAACACGGCGGGCGACAGCAGGCCGTCGTGTCCAGCACTTGCAGGCGCTACCCCACGACGCGGTGGCGGACGCTCTCGCGACCGTGCGAACCTCCCAGGCCGCGGTCACCATTAAGCGGGCGTTCGAGTTTCTGGTGCTGACGGCGGCGCGATCCGGCGAAGTGCGCCTGGCGACGTGGGACGAAATGGACCTGGACGCGGGCGTCTGGGCCATCCCCGCCGCGCGCATGAAGGCGAAGCGGGATCACCGCGTCCCGCTCTCGGGGCGGGCGCTCGCGATCCTGCACGACGTACCGAGACGGAGCGATGGCACCGGCCTCGTGTTCCGCAGTCCGCGCGGGAAGCCACTCTCCAACACGACGCTATCGAAATTGACCAAGGAACTCGGCATCGCCGCCGTGCCGCATGGGCACCGCCCATGCTCGGTCCACTGACATCCAGTGCAGTGCAGGTAAGACCATAAGTTGCTGAATAATAGGCGTTTATTACTCACATCGGCGAACTAAAACCGGTCAGGACATCTTGCGGAATCCGCCAACATCCCGTATATAATGCAGGGATGTATACAGAGACGGATGCCGCCCCCTCACCCCGCAGAACCAAGCGCCGGGGACGCCATCCCCACAACGCCCTCGCCCCTGCCTTCGTCCGCAGTGCGCCGCCGGGACACCACATCGACGGCAACGGACTCTACCTCTACGTCCAGCCGACCGGCGCGAGAAGCTGGATCCAGCGCCTCGTCATCCGCGGCCGGCGCTGCGAACTCGGACTCGGCAGCGTCGCCCTCGTCTCGCTCGCCGAGGCCCGCGAGAAGGCCGTCGCCAACCGCAAGCTCGCCCGCGAAGGCGGCGATCCGCTCGCCGACAAGCGCCGCCTTCAGAGCATACCCACCTTCGCCGAGGCCGCCGCCGCCGTGATCGAGCAGAAGCAGGGCGGCTGGAAGAACGCCGAACAGATCCGGGCGTGGCGGAACAGCCTTCAACGCTACGCCTTCCCGCGCATCGGCGCCCGGCCCGTCTCGGAGGTCACGAGCGCCGACGTGCTGGCGATCCTCTCCCCCATCTGGTACGCCAAGCCGGTCATCGCCAAGGCCGTTCGGCAGCGCCTCCATGCCGTGCTGGAGTGGGCCATTGCGATGAACCTGCGCAGCGACAACCCCGCCGACCGGGTCCGGCCGGTGCTTGGCCCGCAGCGCAACATCGTCGAGCACATGCGGGCGCTGCCGCACCGCGAGGTCGCCGCTGCGGTGGCGACAGTGCGGGCGTCGGGGGAGAAACCCGTCGACAAGCTGGCGTGCGAGCTACTGGTGCTCACGGCCGCACGTTCGGGCGAGGTGCGCGGGGCCACGTGGGACGAGATGGACACGACGGACCACGTGTGGACCCTTCCGGCGGCGCGGATGAAGATGAAGCGCGACCACCGGGTGCCGCTGTGCGGCAGGGCCACCGAGATCCTGTGCGAGGCGCGGATGATCGGCGACGCGGGTCCGTTGGTGTTCACCGACAGGGGCGGCATACCGCTGGATACCAAGCAGTTTCGCCGGCTGCTCGAACGCTGCGGCATCGCCTGCGTTCCACATGGCTTCCGTTCGTCGTTCCGGGACTGGGCGGCCGAGGAGACCGACCATCCGCGCGAGGTTATCGAGGCGGCGCTCGCGCACGTTGTCCAGAACAAGGTCGAGGCGGCCTACGCGCGGTCGGACCTGTTCGAGCGGCGGCGGCGTCTGATGAACGACTGGGAGGCGTACCTTGCCGGGGCGCGCGGGCGGGTGGTCGCTTTTCATCTTGCCGATACCGCGCGGGCGGGCGCGTCATCGTGAGGCGAACGCGGTCGGCGCCGGGAGCGACAGTCTGCCGCCCCTTCTGGCGAATCAGATGCGCGAGGCGGCAATCATCATCTGCCCCGCGATAAGGACGCCGACGCTTGGCGCGACGCAGCAGCAGGCGACGACCGCCCGGTAGAGATTGGGCATGTGGCAGTGCACGAGCACGGCCACGGGATCATCGACGGGGAACAGTCCCGGCCGGTGCCACTCGCACCACCAGGACATGCCGCCGACGGTCAGCAAAAACCCGACGACGCGCCGCGTCATCACGCCTCTCGTCGGCGTGTCCGCTCGCGCCCGTTGGCGGGCGTCTGAGCCTTCCAGCAAGGATGATTTCGGACGGGAGCGACCCCGCTTAGCGAGGGGGGACGGGTGGGACACGGCGTGGTACACGACGTGTTACACCCCCCACTCGTCGAGCCGCGCCAGCGGCGAAAAAAGGGGGGTCGCTCCCGTCCTCTCCCTCTCCGCTGGCGCGGTTCGGGGCAGACGGCTTATAACGAAAAAACCCAATAGCGACGGCGGAAATTGGAAGGCCGGTGTGTTACACCCCCCACTCTGTTTTTGGTACACCCCCCCCTCTGTCCGTGTACCATTCCGCTCGACCCCCGCCGTGACCCCCGCCTCGACCCCGGAGCGGTGCGTTTCCGGCCGCGAGCGCGGCGCATCACGCGCCCGCCTCTGGTCCAACGAGCCGGCCCGTCGTCCAGGTCACAAAGTGGCCATTCGAGCCGCCACGGTCCACGGTCCCGGCTGGCAGTCTTCGGAGTGCCGAGTAGCGCGCGTCCGCCTGACTGACGTCCCCCCGTATGTCGCAAACAGCGCTCATCGTTGCTCAGGATGGCTTGTCTCAGTCGCGCCATTTCCTCGTTGCAGCGTCCCGCCGCTGGGCGTGGTCGATGGTCCTCAAGTCGCGTCACGGGGCCGACGGTGTTCGGTCGCTCGACCTGTTGATCGAGTCGGTCCTCATTGAGGTCGTGGCGGTCGATTTCGCTCAGGACAAGATCGGGTGACGGGCGTTTGCCGACTACGGGAAAGGGCCACGCCCGGACTCAACGACGGCGACTGCTTCGTCTACGCGCTCGCCCACCAACCCGACGAACAGCGGCTGACGAGGGGAGAAAACTTCACGTTCACAGAACTGACTCTGACACCTGTTAGGCATCATAGCCAGCATACTCCTTGTGTACACAAGGAGACTGGCGGGTGGCTCCGCCCCCTCGTCCCCCGGACGGAGAGACGGCGCGTCGCCGCGCCGCTTCAGACCCGCCATCGATGCGGCCGTCGCCGGCCCGCTCGCTCGGCAGGATGATGAGCGCCGGGCGGTCCCCGGCGTCCGGGAGCGCACGGTCGCCCGCGGCCGTCAAGGCGCTGCCGCGCCTCCTCCGCGTGCGCTTCGGCCCTGCGGGTGACCGCCGCGGCCGACCGTGCGGAAACGCTCTTACGGGCCAGCCGGAAGGCTGGCCCTCGCTGACGACGAACACGCGCCGTTGTCGCGGCGAGCCGGAGCCCGAGACCGCATCGGCCGCTACCGGCTCCGGGCTCGAACCCGCCCGGTCGAGCCGCACGCCGGCCACAGCGGACGGGACACGGCGGCAGGAGCAGAGGTGCAGCAGATCGCCGGGAAGCACGTCCCGATCCACAGCGACGGGATCGGCACGGTGGAGACGGAAGGCGGCACGGATCGGCGGACCGAGGGAGCAGAGGCCACGCGAGTGGAAGTGTGATCCACCCGGTCGCCTGATCACACCGGGACAGGGGCAGAGATTACACGCATCGTGCCGGACGGGAGGTGTAAGCAGCCTCGGAGCCTCAACTTACACCCCCAGTCACAGTTTCACTTACACCCCTGTACCGAATAAGTCCTTTCATATCAACTCGATCCCAACACCACATACCGCCCCCCACGTACAGAAAAGGTACAGGGGTGAGGTATGGGAGCGACCCGCCGCAAAACTGGCGTTTTGCGGACCCGGCAGGCGTTCCTCCGTCACACCTGCCGGGCCGGTCGCTCCCCATCGAAGATGTCCCTCCGGGAAGGGTTGCCACGGTCGCGGCCGGCGCTCGCCGCCGAGTCGTCGCGCGCCAGTTCGGTGATGAACCGGTCCCGATGCAACGACAGGTGTGGCGACCGTAACGGTTGACGGTTCCATTCCGACTGACGGCCCTCGCGATGTACACTTCCGCACGATCATGACGGATCAGGTTTCGAGTTTCAACGAGACGCTCGTGTCCCTGCAAGCCGACAGGGACGCGCGCCGGTTCGACGGGACGCAGTTCGAGGACGCGGTGCTGCGGCATGCGCGGGATGTTCCGAGTTGGGAGATCGCCGAGTGCTGGCCCTATCTGGAGTGGCCGGAGCGGACGACGGTAGGCGTTCCCCTGCCGTCGCACGACGCCGGCATCGACCTCGTGGCCGTCAAGCATGACGGTTCCCGTGTGGCGATCCAGTGCAAGGCGCGGAGCGGCGACGGGGCCGTGACGACGAAGCAGGTGCAGCAGTTCGCCGGGGCTGCTCCGTCGTCGGTGTTCGCTGAGCGCTGGATGGTAGCCGAGGCCCGCCGGAGCGCGGCGACGGAGGATGCCGCCGCCGTCGCCGAGGTGACGTTCATCGACTTCGAGGCGGCGCTGGCCGAAGCGCTGGCGGATGCGAGGGAACGGGAACGGGCGTCGACTGAACCCGACCCGCGTACGGCTATGCAGCAAGAGGCCGTGGCCGCGTGCGTGCAGGCGCTTCGCGCCGGGTTGGCCGAGCATCGGGACCGCTGGCTCGGCCGCAACCCGGCGGATTGGATGCCGCGTGACCCAGCCCGGGCGACGCTCGTGCTGCCGTGCGGGACCGGCAAGACCCGCGTGTCGATGCGGATCATGTCGGAGTTGTCGGGACCCGGCGACCTTGGCGTGGTGCTCGTGCCGAGCATCGCATTGATCGCGCAGGTGCGGCGCGAGTACCTGTCGCACATCGGTCGCCCGGTGCGGACGCTGGCGGTGTGCAGCGACGCGACGGCGGGACATGTCGATGTCGAGCGGGATCCGGATCTCGCGGCGGATCCGACACGGGACGCCGGACAGGTCCGCGCGGCCGATGTCGGTTGCCGGGTGTCCCAGAGCGCCGAGGCGGTCGCCGACTGGCTTCGCGCTGGCGTGGACTCGACCGACCTGCACATCATCTTCTCGACATACCAGTCGGCGCATCACACGGCGGACGCGCTGCTGGCGGAGCGCCAGTTCGCGCAGGTCCTAATTCTGGACGAGGCGCACCGGACGGCTCAGTTGCGGCCGGTGAAGAGTCAGCGGCGAGCGGAGCGGATGCGTGTGTTCACGCTGTGTCACGACCAGGAGGCGTTTCCGGCCCGGTACCGGCTGTACCAGACGGCGACGCCCCGCGTCTTCGATGCGAGCAACGTGAAGGTCGCCCGTATTGACCGCACGAAGTGGATCGTGGCGAGCATGTCGGACCAGTCGATCTTCGGCCCGGTGGCCTACCGGCTCCCGTACAAGGAGGCGGTCGAGAAGCGCTTTCTGTCCGACTATCGGATCATCGCGATCGGCGTTAATGAGCGAGCGTGGACGGCGGCCAATCGCATCGTCCAGCGATTCGAGCAGTCGCAGGAGTCGCGCGGGCTGACGACCCGCGAGGCGCTCTCCTGGCTGGTCTACGGCGTGACGCTTGCCGGAGGCGCGGTCGGAGACGACGGCAGCGTGCGGGTGAGCCGGTCCCTGGCGTTCCTGAACAAGGTCCAGCGGTCGGACCAGATGGCGAAGTGGCTCAACAGCGACGAGGGGCGCTTGGAGATCGAGCAGTACTTCGCCGAGGGCGGCTTCGATGGCGCTGGTCGGCAGTATGCCGTTGAGCATCTCGACGCGGGACATCCGGTGCGCGAACGGCGACGGGCGCTGCGCGATCTCGCAGCGGCGGATGGCGAGAATCCGCGCGGGATCGCCAACGTCGGGATCTTCGGGGAGGGGACGGACAGTCCCAGTCTCGATGCGGTGGCGCTGTTGGCCCCGCGCCGCAGCCCGACCGACGTGATCCAGATCGTCGGCCGCTGCATGCGCCGAGCACCGGGGAAAGAACACGGGTACGTCATCGTGCCGGTGCCGCTGCCGCGGGGCATCGACGCGGAGACGAGTCTGTCGATGGACACACTCGGCGACGAGTGGAAGATGCTCGGTGAGGTGTTGCGGGCGCTGCGGGCGCACGATGGACGTATCGAGGACGAGATATCGAGCCTGTTGCAGATCTATGTGCCGCCGGAGGCTGAAGAACCGGTTTGCCAGCCGCTGGTGGTCCGCGACGGCGGCGAGACGCGCATGGGCGTGTGGACGGGACCTCGGGGCCACGCTGAAGACGCCGTGGCGCAGGCGGAAGTGCCGGCGTGGCGTGAGGCTTCGACCGCGGGCGCGGCTCCTGTCACCGAGTACCTGACGGAGGCCAAGGGCTTTGAGTGGCGGCAGGCTCCGGCGATCCGCGGCGAGCCTGAGCGCTTCACCGACAGGTCGGCTGCGGACGACGAAAAGATGCTGGATGGGTCGCCGGCTGTGCTGGTGGTCCAGCGCGGTCGCGGCGGCGTCCGTTGCACCGTGCAGGCGGCGGCGCGGTCCGCGGAGCGTCAGGGCGGCGTGGACGTGGCGAAGACCGTGGAGCGGGCGCGCGAGGTGGCCGAGGCACTCGACCCGTTGCCGCGACGGCCCCGACGGCGCGCCTCCCGGCGCGATGGTTCCAAGGAGGGGCGTCGGGCCGGACAGTCGCCAACGCAGCGGCTCCTGGAGCAGATCCGGAAGGACGGCGTAGGACGCGATCTGCGCGTCGAGGTGATGGAGAAGTCCGGGCTGCGCGGGAACGAGGTCCGAGACTTTAACCTGTTGATGGAGCCGGTGCGTCGCGCATCCGCGCACTTGAGCCGCGAAGGGCTGGAGGGCCGGCTGCGTTCGGTGCTCGGCATGGAGCACTTACAGGAGGCGGACGCCCACGCCGATGCGTGCACGGTCAGCGTGTTGCTCCTCATGAACGCCGCGCTCCTGCACGCGCGGCTGGAGGACGCGAAGGGGCAGGCGGCGGATCTGGCCCGTGTCGGCCGGCTTCACGACGTGGCGACCGGAAGCGAACCCGTCAAGGTGCTGCGGGCGGCGTGGATGGCCGTCCTGCGGTACGACTACGAGCCGGTGTTCCGGCCGGCGCTAGATGTTCTGGAGGCGCTGGCGGCAGCGGACGCGCACGGTGGTGTCAATCAGGCCGTGCGAGCGGTCGCCGCCTGGGCGAGCGAGAACGCCGAGCTCTACGTGTCGATGGGCATGGAGTACGCCGGCGAGCTATTCAGCCGGGTCCTGGGCAACCAGGCGTCCGACGGTGCGTTCTTCACGCGGCAGCCGGCGGCGCGGCTGCTGGCCGAGCTGGCGCTCGATGCGACCGGCGAAACCGCGTGGAAGGAGCGGCGAACGTGGAAGCGGCTCAAGATAGCCGATCTGGCCTGCGGGAGCGGCACGCTGTTGAACGCCTACTTGGAGGTGGTCAAGGATCGGATCCGCAAGGCCGGCGGCGACGAACGGACCGCGGCCGAATTCCACAAGTACGCCGTCGAGCGGCTCGTGACGGGTCTGGACATCAATCCCGTGTCCTTGCAGATGGCGGCGGGGCGCATGACGCTGGGCAACCTTTTGATCGACTACCGGAAGATGGCTCTGCGGGCGATGCCGTACGGCTCCGTCAACGGCGAGACCGTGAGGCTCGGGACGCTGGAGTTGCTGACCGATGAGGACGTGGTGGGGTCGGCGGCGGCGAACGCCGCCGAAGGCGACAAGCAGGGACAGGGCGCTCTGTTCGAGTCGTCGGCCGTGGACCCCGAAGTCGTCCAGGATGTCGAGGACCGGCGGATCGTGATGATGAATCCGCCGTTCACCGCGAACGACAAGAAAGGGCGGAAGTTCACCCCGGAAGTCACCAAGGCCCTGCAAAGGCGGGAGCTTCAGATCCGCGACCGGCTGGCGGCCAGCGACGCGGAAGCGGCGGGCGTCATCGACTCGAACAGCATCAGCACGATGTTCACACCGCTCGCCGAGAAGGTCCTGGCCCAGGATAGCGGCGTTCTGGCGAAGATCATACCGGTGACCGCTTGTACGGGGTCGTCGGGGCTCCGCGAGCGACAGTTCCTCGCGTCACGGTTCCACATCGACATGATCGTGTGCAGCCATGACCCGCGAGATCCGAATCTGTCAACGCACACGTCAATCAACGAGTGCCTGTTGATCGCGAGTCGAGATGGCGGTGTTTCCAGGGCTTCCGATGCAACAATCCACTAACTTATTGACAACTAACGTTTTGTGCCGACGTTAGTTGTTTGTTCCCCCCGCCGTACCCCTCGTTCCGTAACGGACTGCCGCGAACCAAACGCAGCGACGTCGGACGCACCGAGACTCCCGACCGAAGCACTGACCTCCCGGTGGTGCCCGCGCTTGGAACCTGCTCGTGGCAAGAGCTATGATGCACGTACGGGCACGCGCACCGTCTGGCCGTCCCTGAGATGAACGTTGCCCCACGGCCCGCCCAAGCGCGACCATCTGCACATGTACGAGATCAATACAGCGGACCGGCCGACGGATCATAAGGAGTTCCACATCGTGAAGCAGGCCGTCCTGGACCGCTACAACAGGCTTGCACGGCATGCTCCACATGGTCTCCTGACCCGCGGGCAGAGCGTGTCAGCGCGCGAGAAGTACGCGGGTTCGTACACCGCGATCATTGTGAATCATGCAGTGACCATGGCTTACGCCTTTCACTCCAACCGATACGCCTCCGGTTTCGCGCTCGCCCGTCCGACACTGGAGGCGCTGATGAAGCAGGTGCTGCTCACCGCCTACGTGGGCGACGATGATGGGTGGCAGAAGCTCGTGGCGCAGAGAATCAGAGTGAACCGTCGCACCCTCAAGGACTTGGCAGCTCGCACCGGGTGGCCGGACCTCAGCCAGCGGTGGGCGAACCTCGCACCGGTACTCAACGACTTCGTACACGGCGGGAAGGGCCAAGTGTTGGGCAATCCCGTCGACGAGGCTGGATGGCCTGTCTATCCGGGCGACTGGTTCTGGACAGCAATGCTCCTGGCCACGATCTCCATGCTCGCGACGTCCGGCTGGTTCTGGGCGCATCTCAAGGACGAAGAACGAGCGAAAGCGGTCATGGCTGACTTGACTGCGGAAGACTGGGGAACCATCACGACGATGCGTAACGGCCAGACGATTCACATCGTCGGACCGAGACCCTGAATCCGCGCCCACTTGGAGATCCAACGAGTTCCAAGGCAGTTCCCCCGGCCTCCTGACCGCGCACCCGCGAGCCTGCTAATGGGCCTCGCACTGGGCATGTGACATGGGAAGGCAGGGAGAACTGCCCTCTCTTCGTCTGTGTAACGGGATGTCGGGGGCACACGAAAGCACACGGCGGACGTCCCGTTACGCAATTCTCAGGGCGTGGTGGAACAGCTCGGTCGTGAACGCGTTCCAGTCGTCGTCGTTCAGCAGGTCGTCAAGAATGAAGACCTTGACGTTGTGCTGGGCGAGTCGCGACTCCATTTCCGTCGTGACCACCCCTGCGATCAAGAAGTTCTGACAGCGGGGCGGTGTTTCGGCGAAGCTCTTCTGCATCGCCCCAAGTCGTTCGAGCGCGCCGGCGGGGTCCTTCCCGCCTTTGATCTCAATCGTGGCGACGACATCTTCGTTCTGGCTGAAGCGGATGTCCGGTTCGCTCCCGTACACCATCGTCACGTCCTCCGGGAGGCGGAACCTGCTCGCGCTCTTCCGCTCGAGGATCAATCCCTGCTCGTCCAACCAGTCGGCGATTTTCGTCTTGATTAGCCGCTCGGCGTCTTGGCCGATGACGTTTCGGAACATCCCGTCCAAGGTTATTCCCATGGTGTTCAGGATGTTCCGATACCCGTTTCCCAAGCTCCATTCGGTCGTGCCCTCGATGATCGAGGAAATCACGCTGTTGTAGACGCGACAGACCTGAAGCGCGTCCTGCTGAGACACGGGCCGGACGCGGTCCTTGGTCTCCCATCCCTTGACATCGACCCCTGCCGCAGCGCGCACCCGTTTCAGCGACAAGAGAGCGATTCCCCGATAGTAGAACGAGACTTCGGGATGCTCCTGAAGGAGCTCGGGATGTGCGAACACTCTACGCGGCTCGAGGCCTGACGAGGTGACGTACTCCCACGCCGGTTCGCTAATCAGCAACTCCTTGGCCGTCACGTAGTCGAGGTGACCCTTGAATCTGTCGACGAGCCGCCGGACCTTCTCATCTGTGCGCTGTCGTATTCGCTCCGCGAGAAGTTTGGAGCGTGTCAGGTCGTCGTGGGACGTCATCCGATCCGTTCCCAGCGGTAGACGCACTTGCGGATCTCGCGCCGGCCGAATCGCCCCATTTGCTGGCTCGCGTTGCCCTTGCCCCTTGCGAGAGTCCAAATGTCCGTGCAGGCGAATCCAGACTGCTCGGCGAAATCCGACAGGATGAAGTCGACCGGAACCTCCTCGCCGTGATACTGCACGTTGTCGTTCACCATGATCACAGACCCGCCAGGACGCACTACGCGGCCGAGCTCAGCCACGATGACCGCCATTTCCAGGAAATACCCCTCTAGGAGTCGAATGACGTGCCGGTTGCCGAGCTCGTCGACGTGGCCACGGAGAATGTGCAGCACCTCGTGTAGGGCTGCTTGGCGCCGGTACAGTGCGAGCGCGTGTTCGAGGGGCTCCGGCCGGTCACCATACACTGCGCGCAGCAACTCGACCTTGCTCCGGTTTTCGACCGTTGCCGAGAGTAGGCCCTGTCGAAGCCTGCCGAACGCGTCGCGGTCGAGACCCAGCCATGCCAATTCGAGCGCGTAGGTTCGCGTGTAGTCGTATCGGTTGGCGTAGGGCGGCGAGGTGATGACCATGTCGAAAGCGGCGTCAGGCAGCGTCTTGAGGAGATCGAGCGAAGAACCGGCCCGGAAGCTCGGGCGACCGCCGCCGAAGATCTGCTTGACAGGGTCGAGGTCGTACGCCATTTCCGAGAGACGCTGTTCGAGCGCGTCCGAGAAGGACGGAATCGGTCCCTTGTCCATCCGCGCTCGCAACTTGCGGCCCGAGCGAGTGTCCCAGCGAAGGTACTGACCGTCCTTGCGGGTGTAGCTCGCAGCCTCGAGGACAGACATGCAGCCGAGGTTGATCAGCCTCTGCGTTGCACGATCCTCCATTCCGGCGATGAACTCACGAGCCTTCCCGATGTCGCGCTCCGCCTCAACCGGGAAGGCCGACGCGGTGATCGCCACGTGCGGAAAGGCGTGTTCAGGGGCAGCTGGTCGCTGCGAAGCGATCCGAGAGCGGATCGCGCTGATGGCCTTGTTGAAGACCGTCCTTGACGTGCCGTTGGCTGCCGCAGCGATCCCGGTGCCGACCAGGACGCCGACCGGCATGATCTCGATCCCGGTGGCTTCCACACCGCGTCCGGCAGCTGTGAGCACCGTCGTGCCGATCCCCGCGAAGGGGTCGAGCACATGTTCGGGTTGGTACTCGTCGAGGAGGTAGTTGACGAGCGTGCGCGAAAAGCCCTCCTTGTACTTCATCCAGCGAAGTCCGGGGACCTCGCGATTGCCCTGGTACGAGACGACCCGTCGTGTGAATTCTGGGTCGACTTCAACTCGATCGGCGAATCGGTCGTACAGGGCTTGGCGTGCGGCCGTCTCGCCGCAATTCGGGGAGTTGACGGGTACTAGCGCTGGCCGGAGCACCTGGGTTCCGGGCCACAGTACCCCCTGCTGGTCGCGGCGGCGTCGCCCGTCAAGGGGCGTCCTTAGTCGTTCAGGAGTCTTGCCCTTGACGATCTCAACCGGTCGTCTCGGATGTGCTGCTGTGACACCTGTAGGTGACAGTGCATCGGCGGCAGTCTCTGTGAAGGTGGGTCCGTTCACAGGCCAGAAGTGTAGTTGTGCTGGCATCGAGTGGTCAAGCTCCGCGAGTAGAGGTCTCCTGACGGACTAACGCAAGCAAGAAGCATGCCGGCCAGCACCGTGACGCCGCCCGAATGGGTCAGCTTGCGAGCCAACGGCGCACACGAGCCGCAGCCCTTCCCTTCCCGGAGGGACGATTTCGAGGGGAGCGACCCGGCCCGGCAGGCGTGACGGAGGAACGCCTGCCGGGTCCGAAAACCGCCAGGTTTTCGCCGGGTCGCTCCCCTACCTCCCCCCTGTACCTATTCTCTGTACGTGGGGGTGGTACGTTGTGTTGGGATCTGGTTGATATGAAAGGATTTATTGGGTGCGGGGGTGTAAGTTGAAGTGTGACTCGGGGTGTAAGTTGAGGCCCTGGGTCTGCTTACACCTCCCGTCCGGCATCTCTGGTGTAAGTTCGGGCCTCTATCTTGTCGTGATCGAGCGACAGGGTAGATCACACCCTCGTCCCGTTCCCTGTCTTCATCGTGGTCCCGCTCCGTGACCTCGACTCCCATCCCGCACCTGATCTCCGTCACGTTCGCCGCCTTCTGATTCCCGTTGATCTCCGTGGCCGCCGCCCTCCCAACCTGGATCCGTGCACGAGTCTTGCTCTCGATGTCCGTTCTGCCGCCCTGGATCCGGTGTTGCTGGATCGTGTTGAGTTGTTGCAGAAACTTCCCGAGGGCGCGCCCACCAAAGAGCATCGGCGAGTCGCGATTGACCGGTACTCAATATGGAGCACGATCCGGTTGGTCAGTCCCGAGGCGGCTTAATGTGACCCGCGCTATTTTGCCCCGTCGTATGGACCGTTCCGGGGTCACGATGGGGGTCACGGCGGGGGTCGAGCAGAATGGTACACGGACAGGAGGGGGGGTGTACCAAAAACAGCGTGGGGGGTGTCACACGCCACCCGTCGCTTTTGCGCTGTCTTTGTTCGGGTTTTTCGTCCTGGACCGTCGCTGCCGAACCGCGCCAGCGGAGAGGGAGAGGACGGGAGCGACCCCCCTTTTTTCGCCGCTAGCGCGGCTCGACGAGTGGGGGGTGTACCACGTCGTGTACCACGCCGTGTCCCACCCGTCCCCCCTCGCCAAGCGGGGTCGCTCCGTCCGAAATTATCCATGCTGGAAGGATCCGACGCCCGCCCACGGGCGCGAGCGGACACGCCGACGAGCCGCGCTATGACGCGGCGCGGCGGCGGGTTATTGCTGACCGTCGGCGGCATGTCCTCGTGGTGCGGGTGGCACTGGCCGGCAGTGTTCGCCGTCGATGATCCCGTGGCCGTGCTCGTGCACTGCCACACGCCCATTCTTTACCGGGCGGTCGTCGCCTGGTACTACGTCGCGCCAAGCGCCGGCGTCTCTGTCACGGGTCAACCTCACGGCCGGCCAGTGGTCGATGGCTGGCCGGATACGGCCGACCATAACCAGCCTGGAGCCGGAGCGAGCAGCGTGTCACCCTGCCAAGGGCCGGTGCGGAGCGGAGGAATGCGCCTAACGCCTGACACGCCGCTCGCGGAGGCTATCCACGGGCGTGCGCTGGAACCGTCCGACGGACATACCGCCGCGGACGGGATTGCGGTTCGACGCCGACCTACTCGGACAACGGCGGCGGCGCGGCCTGTGCCGGCTCCCGGTTGATCAACTCCTTCAGCGCCTTGCCGGGCTTGAAGTAGGCGACGCGCTTGGGCGGCACGTCCACTCGGTCGCCGGTCCTGGGGTTGCGGGCGCGGCGCGGCTCGCGGCGCCGGAGACGGAAACTGCCGAAGCCGCGGAGTTCGACCCTCTCGCCTTGGTGCAGCGCCTCCGCAATGTTGCCGAACACGGTGTCGACGATGATTTCGGCGCGCTTCTTCGTTAGGCCGGCGACGCGGGCCACCTCCTCGACGAGCGCCGCCTTCGTAAGGCCGCCTTCGGTCACGGGTTGGTCTATCGTCGGAAGCATCAGGCGCGGGCGTCGCTGGCTGGCGACAACTTTGTGCGGAGCAATGATAGCAGCGGCAAGACGGTGGGCGCGCCGGCCACCGGAACGACCGCGCCACCGCGGCCGGAAGCGACGTCTACGGCGAGACCACGGCCGCGCACAGGCAACGCCGGCCGGCCGGCGAGCGTCGCCGACGACACGCGGCGGGCGGTAACCGCGGTGCGGCGAATCAGCCGTCAGTGCACCGCCAGGAAGGAGCGGGGCAACGCCGCCCGCTCTCCCGCGAGCCGAACTCAGGCGCGCGGCAGTGGGGGTTCGATGGGGGAGGCAACTCACCCTCGCCAGCCCTTGTGTACACAAGGGGTATGCTGGCTATGACAGACAAGCGTGTCATGGCCAGCCCTTCGTGTCCTCTGATCGTGCTCCCGACAGCCTCGCTTTCACCGCCCGGATCTTCTCTTGTCCCGTCGCGCTCCCTCGATGTCGTTCCGCGCTCGATCCGTGTCCCGTGCCTGATGTACGTCGGTGCTCCCATCGTTCGCGCCTGACCGGTCCGCGGGGACGATGTGATCGACCGGGGAAGGCAGGTCAGGTCGTGGTCACAGTGCTGCGCTTCCGACGACCTCGTGTTCCGCCGGTTCCGCGATCGGAGGATGCGGACGATGTGTGTCGGCAACGTACGCGGCCCAATCGTTCATGAGCCGCCTCCGCCGCTCGAACAGGTCCGATCTCGCATAGGCGGCCTCGACCTTGTTCTGGACGACGTGGGCCAGCGCCGCCTCGACCACCTCGCGTGGGTGGTTCGTCTCCTCGGCGGCCCAGTCCCGGAAGGTGGAGCGGAACCCGTGCGGAACCGCGGGGATCTCCAGCGTCTTGAGCAGTCCCGACAACGCCATGTCGTTGAGACGCTTGCCGCGTCCGCTCGGGAACACGAGCGTGTTCCCGTTGCTGATCGCTTGGGCCGCGTCGAGGATCTGTTCGGCGCGGCGGCACAGCGGGACACGGTGCTCCCGCTTCGCCTTGGTCCGCGTGGCCGGGACGGTCCACACGTGGTTCGCCATGTCGATCTCGTCCCACCGTGCTCCACGTACTTCGCCGGATCTCGCGGCGGTCAGCACGAGGAACTCGAACGCCAGCTTGACCGCGGGAGCCGCACCGGACGACCGCACCGCGCCGACCGTCGCCGCCACGGCGCGATGGGACAGCGCCCGCATGTGCTGGACGAGATCCTGCTGCGGTCCGAGGACCGGTCCAATGCGGCTGCACGGGTTGTCGTCGCGGTAGTTCAGCGCCACGGCCCACTCCATGACGGTGCTGATGCGCTGACGGACCCGCCGCGCCGTCGCCGGCCGCTCGTGCCAGACGGCCCGCAGCGCCTCGACCACGTCGGCGCTCGTCACCTCGGAGACGGGCAGCTTGCCGAGCCGCGGGAAGGCGAAGCGGGCCATGCTCGACAGCCAGTCCTTGCCGTGCTTGGGATTGCGCCAGCCGGGCCGCATCTGCGCCAGGACGGCCTCGGCGGCGGCGGCAAAGGTGGGCATGCTCTTGAGTCGGCGCTTCTCGGCGAGCGGATCGCCTCCGGCGCGGGCGAGCCTGCGGTTGGCGAGGGCCTGGGCGCGGGCGTCCTTGAGCGGGACGAGCGGGAAGCCGCCGAGTCCGAGTTCGCGGCGGCGGCCGCGGATGACGAGCCGCTGTACCCAGCTGCGCGTCCCGGACGGCTGCACGTCGAGGTACAAGCCATCGCCATCACAGTAGCGTCCGGCCTGTGCTACGTTTCGGACGAAGGCGGTCGAGAGCGCGTGGTGGGGCTGCCGGCCGTTCGGCTTGGCGGTCCGGGGTCGTGTCGGGAGTTCCATGGCCTACCAGTATACCCCTCAGTGAATGGCGGATACTGGTGGATAGTACTGGACGAAAGCGGCACTCGTCAAGCCCGTGAATGAGTAGTAATAACTTATTATTCAGTCATTTAAGGACCATTCAGGACGGCGCAGGACGGTACCGGCTCTCCGTATATGGTGGACAGGGCTACAGCGGAACGCGGGTCGGCGGCGTACTCGCTGGCCGAGATATCCGGCGTCAGGCCGGGCGGGAACGGGAACGTCTCGAACGTGGTGCTCGGCGTGTAGCGGGGCCGGTCTTCCAAGACTCGTTCCGACGCCCACCGCCAGCGAGACGGTGACTGCCTGAGACTGGTCGGCGTGCCGGCACGCGGCGATCGTGCACGCACGCTTCGAGGACCTCCACGACCGTTGGAAGGACGACACTCAGACCGTCCGGTGGCTGATTGCGCCGCGCCAGCCTGTGATCGCATCTCGGCGGCCGAGTCACAACCCCAGTCACACTCCGGGGTCCCTTGGCCGGCACGTGGAATCCCTGAATCTACGGCCTGAGCTGCGCGCCTGGCCTCGTCCTCGGGGTCATGGATAGGGCCGCGAAAGAAGCCGGGAGCGACCCCTAGAAAACCTGCGGTTTTCTGGCCCAATAGGTGTTCCTCCGTCACACCTACCGGGCGGGTCGCTCCCGGCTGCACTCTTCCCTCCTATATGGACTCCTCCATCTACGCAAGGGTTTTATCCATCCTGGAAGGGTGAGATCAGGCGCAGCCTCCTTGCGTGTGGCTGGAATTGCGCTTCCACCTGCCGCGTGCTGACGGGAACGGGAACGAAGACACGAGGGGACGAACCGACTGCGGACCTATATTCGGCCTCTGAGTTGGAGACGTCCGTCTCCGGGCCACCATGACAGTCGCACACCGCGGGCCACTACGGGAATCGGCGTCACGTGCGCCGGCAGGGAAACGGCCTCGTGCGGTGTCGGTCGGTTCGAGATGCCATGTCATTCGTTCGAACCCTCAGCAGTCGTTGTGGCAGGGGCGGTCACGCGGCGACGAACGCGGTGTCGCGGGTCCAGACGGCCCAGACCAGCCGGGCGAGCTTGTTGGCCACCGCGACGATGGCCAGGTTGAAGTGGCACCGGTCGCGCACCTGCAGCGCCCACCGGTGAAGGCGGGAGAGCGGTTGACCGGTGCGCCGCCGGCGAGCCGCGGCCAGCACCACCGCGCGGCCACCGTGGATCAGCATGCACCGCAGGTAGCGGTCGCCGCGTTTGCTGATGTGTCCGAGTCGTCGGTGGCCGCCGCTCGAGTATTCGCGCGGCGTCAACCCGACCCAGCTTGCAAACTGGCGCCCACGGCTGAACGCATGGATGTGACCGACCGTACCGACCAGGGTGGTCGCCCCCAGCAGTCCGATACCGGGCACTGTCTGCAACAGCGCGCAGACCGGGTCAGCGGCGGCCAGCTCCCGAAGTTCGCGGTCGAGCTCGGCGATGCGGTCCTCCAGCGCCCGGACCTCCTCGTGCACGCTGGCCAGCACGCGCCGCATCGCGGCGGGCAACGCCGTCGCCGACTCCAGCAGCGCTGGAACCGCCTGCACGGCCGTCTTCGCACCGGGCGGCAGATTCAGGCCATGCTCCCCGAGCAGCCCCCGCAGGGCATTGATGCGTGCCGTGCGCGTCGTCATCCACTGCTCGCGGACCCGGTGCAACGCGACCAGGGCTTGTTGCTCCGGCCGCTTGATCGGCACGGCGGGGATCCGCTCCACGCGCGATGCGTCCACCAGCGCCTCGGCATCGGCACGGTCTGTCTTGTTCCGGCGGACGAATGGACGCACGTAGTTGGGCGGCAACAGCGTCACCTGGTGCCCGTGTTCTTGGGCAACGCGCCCCCAGTAGTGCGCCGTGCCGCACGCTTCCATCACGACCCGGCACGGCGGGCGCTTCGTCAGAAAGCGCATGAACGAAGTCCGGCCAAACCGCTTCCGCTCGCTGATCTGACCGCGCTCGTTCGCCACCGCCACCTCGAACACGCTCTTCGCGAGATCCACCGCCACTGTCGTACTCTCCATGTCGGCCTCCTCCTGGTTCGTCCTGAACCGTTCACTGCTCACAACAGGATGCTGCATCGCAGTGCCGGGAGGAGTCCATGTCAGTCGGGAAGGGGGGAGCCCGCCGTCGCCGGCCTCCGGTCGGCTCGCGTCGCTGCCGCTCGCCAGCCAACGTGGTCGGGCTGAGCCCGATCGGCGGGTTCAACGAGAGGCGGGGTAGCTACGGGACGGACGGCATGTCAACGCGCTGTGCGCGTTCTCCGCTGCGCTTCGACCCTGTCGGGTGACACGCCGTCCGCCCCTCCGCTCAGACAGCAGTTATGGGCCTTGCGGCCCGGCCTGGACGGGAAACGTCCCGGCCGTCCACAAACGGGCCCCCGCGCGAACGTCCCACGGCAGACCGAGCCGGGGCCTCCGCGTTGGCCGGGCCGTCTCGGTGAGCGGTCACCGGGGCAACGGGACGGCCCGCCCTTGCTCCGCGTCGAGGTAGGCCGACCAGTCGTTCATGAGCCGCCGACGACGCTCGAACAGGTCCGACCGAGCGTAGGCCGCCTCGACCTTGTTCTGGATCACGTGGGCCAGCGCCGCCTCGATGACCTCGCGGGGGTGATCCGTCTCTTCGGCCGCCCAATCGCGGAAGCTCGAACGGAAGCCGTGTGCCACGGCGGCGATCTGATGGTGCTGGAGCATCTTGGGCAGCGTCGTCGCCGAGATCGGCCTCCCGCTCCGCATCGGGAACACGAGCGGACTGTCGCCGGCGCCGAGCGCCCGCGCAGCGTCGAGAATCTGCGCTGCTCGCCGGCACAACGGGACCCGGTGCTCGCGCTTCGCCTTCATCCGCGCAGCGGAAATCGTCCACACACGGCCGGCCGTGTCCATCTCGGCCCACGTCGCAAGCCGGACTTCTCCCGACCGCGCGGCCGTCAACACCAGAAACTCGAACGCCAGCTTGATCGCCGGCGCAGCCGAGGCCGACGCCCGGACCGTCTCGACAGCCGCCGCCACGTCCTTGTGGGGCAACGCCCGCATGTGCTGCACGATGTCGTTCTGCGGACCGAGCACCGGCAAGACGCGGTCGCAAGGGTTGTCGCTGCGCATGTCCAACGCGATGGCCCACTCCAGCACCGACCGGATGCGCTGCCGGACGGCGCGGGCCGTCTCCGCCTTGACGTGCCAGATCGGCGTGAGGATCTCCAGCACGTCCGCGGTGTTGACCTCGGACACGGGCCGGTTGCCGATGCGGGGGAAGGCGTACCGCTCCATGCTCCGGAGCCAGTTCTGTGCGTGCCACCGGCCGCGCCAGCCGTCGCGCTTCTGTTCGAGCACGCGTTGGGCGGCTTCGGTGAAGGTGGGAACCCCCTGGACGCGGCGCTTTTCCGACAGGGGGTCGCCGCCCGACCGGGCCAGCATGCGGTTGGCGAGGGCCTGCTCGCGGGCCTTGGCGAGCGGGACGAGCGTGGCGGCGCCGAGCCCGAGTTCGCGGCGCCGGCCGCGGATGACGAGCCGCTGGACCCAGCTTCGGGTCCCGGAGGGCTGGACGAACAGGTACAACCCGTTCCCATCGGCGTGCCTTCCTGGCGGAGCGGAACGGACGAAGGCGGCCGACAGCGACTTGTCGGGATGGCGGCCTTGGCGCTTGGTTCTGCGGGGTGTGGCGGCGGTTTCGGCTACAACATCCATTCCCCCATTGTATACGGGATTGGGCTGGATTCCGCCATACGTCCTGACCCGCTCAGTCCGCGGAGACGAATCATAAGTGATTACCCGTCAGTAGTTTATCGGCTGTATCGCACGCCGCGGAATGTGCTGAGGCGTTAAGGCAGCGCGAAAGCGACGAGGCGAGCGTCGGGTCCGGCGCCGGTCGCGATCAGGATGAACTGACGCCCGGCGCGCGAGCGATACGTCATCGGGTTGCCGCTTGTGCGGAACTCGGTCGCGTGGCGCGTCAGCTCCTCGCCGGTGGCGGCGTCGAATGCGTACAGGTAGGGATCGCCGCCGCCGAGGAAGACCAGTCCGCCCCCGGTCACCATTGGACCCATGGCCCCCGGGGTGCCGAGGCGCTCCGGCAGGTCCACGCCGCGCAGCAGCGGGTGCGACCGCATGACCCGGCTTCCCTCGCCGAACGGGACGCTCCAGGCGATTTCGCCGGCGTTCAGGTCGATCGCGACCAGCTTCGCATAGGGTGGCTTGATCAGCGGGATCGGACCGAGCGGGTTGGTCGCTCCCGGGGCGGAACCGTCCAGGCCACGGAAAATGGTGGCCGCGGCACCGCGCGGGCAGTTGTTGGTGTAGGCGACATCGACGTCCGGGAGGCTCGGGTCTGTCTCGCACACCTGGTTGGAGGTGACACCCTCCGACGTCCGGACGTAGAGCCAGTTGGTCGACTGATCGAGCGCCGCGCCGCCCCAGTTGGCGCCGCCGTCGACACGCGGGCGCTGCAGCGTGCCGCGCAGGCTGGGAGGTGTGAACAGCGGTCCCAGGCGGTAGGTCTGCATCTCCGCCACCGCGAGGCGATGCACCTCCGGCGTCAGGTCGTTCGCGTCGTCGAGCGAAACTCCCTGCCGGGCGAACGGCGGCGGCTTCGTGGGGAACGGCTGCGTTGGGTAGGGCACCTCGCCCGGCACATCGGTCTCGGTGTCGACCGGACGCTCCTCGATCGGCCAGACCGGCTCGCCGGTCACCCGGTCGAAGACGTACGTGAAGCCCTGCTTGGAGACCTCCGCCACCGCGTCGATCGTCTGGCCGTCCACGGTGAGCGTCATCAGGTTGGGGGCCGACGTGAAGTCGTAGTCCCACAGCCCGTGGTGCACCGCCTGGAAGTGCCACTCCCGCTCGCCGGTCCGGGCGTCGAGGCAAACGAGCGATTCGGCGAACAGGTTGGCGCCGAGCCGCCGGCCGCCCCAGTAGTCGCTGCTCGGCGTGCTGGTCGGGACGTAGAGCAAGCCGCGCTCTGCGTCGAGCGACATCAGGCCCCAGACGTTCGCGTGCCCGGTGTAGCGCCACGATCCGTTCTCCCAGGTGTCCGCGCCGAACGCGTCGTTCGACTGCGGCACCGTGTAGAAGATCCAGCGGCGCTCCCCGGTCTCGACGTCGAACGCCTGCACCGAGCCGGGCGTGTCGAAGCGACGCTGGATGCGGTCGGGCACGCGGCCCCCGACGATCACCAGGTCCTCGAAGACAACGGGGGGAGAAGTCTGATCGAACATGTCGGGGGTGACCGGGTTGGGAAAGTCCTCGGTCAGCACGACGCGGCCGTCGTCGCCGAACGTCGGAATCAGCGTTCCGTCAGCCGCGTCGACGGCGTACAGCTTGTCGCGGCTGTTGATGAAGATCCGCATCGCGTCGCCCTCGCCCCAGACGGCAACGCCGCGGTGCTTGAAGCCGCCCGGTGGACTCCCCTCCGGGCCGAGTCGCCACGACTCGGGATCGAACCTCCACAACTCGTCACCCGTCTCGGCATCGAGCGCGACGACGCGCGCGAACATCGTCGAGACGTAGACGACGTTGTCGATCATCAACGGCATGACCTCGAAGCTGCCGGGTCGTACGCCGAACTCCTGGCTGGGCAACTCGTTCGGCTCCCAGGTCCAGGCGACCTCGAGCTGATCGACGTTCGAGCGGTTGATGTCGGTGAGGGGGGAGTACTTCGACGCCGCCTGATCGGCCCCGACGTAGGACCACTCGACGATCCCGCCGCTGTTCTCCTGGGCGGCCGGCGCGCCCACGGCGGCCGCCAGCACCGCCACGATGATCGCCGCCGCCCGCGTGCGCCGCCCGGCTGTCGTTCTCTGCATGGCGCCCTCTCTCGAAGGGCCTGAACGTCTTCCGTGCAGGCCCTGGAATCGCACCGTCGGTGTTGGGCGTACAGCCGAGGCGTATCATATCCCGCCGCCGCGACGTGCCTTTCAGTCATATGCAGTGTCCATAAAACAAATCACTCCACTATTTACCGTGCTATATATAAGACACTATGGGTGTACCTGTCAGGAAGTCGATACCGTTTGCGGCCCGTCGTGCGTTGATCCAGCTCGGTGCGGACATCCGCGACGCCCGCCGCCGCCGCCGCATCCCGACGGCAACGATGGCGGAGCGCGCCCTGATCAGCCGCTCCACGCTCCACAAGATCGAGCGGGGCGATCCGGGCGTCGCGCTCGGCGCCGTGGCGACGGTCCTGTTCGTTCTGGGGCTGTCGGACCGGATCGCTACGCTGGCGGAAGCCGCGCACGACACGGTAGGGCTGGACCTCGAGGCGGAGCGCCTGCCCCAACGGATTCGCGCCCGTCGACGCCGCCCGGCCCCCCGCAGCGGCGCGCCCGTTGCCGGTCGGACCGCCGGCCATGGTGCGCCCGTCTCCGGCCGGCTGTCATCCAGGACGTAGACAATGGAGCGCGAGATCTTCGTATCCGTCGATCTGCACGGCGCACCCGTCTTCGTGGGTCGCCTCTGGTGCCGCATCCGCGGTGGCCGGCAGAGCGCAACGTTCGAGTACGACGTCGGCTGGTTGCAGGATCCGGAGCGCTTCGCCATCGATCCGGCGCTGCCGCTCACGGTGGCGTCCGGACCGTTCCACACGGGCCAGGGCGTTCCACTGTTTGGCGGCATGAGCGATTCGGCCCCCGACCGTTGGGGCCGCATGCTGCTGCGACGCGCCGAGAGCCTCCGTGCGCGGCGCAACGATCTGGCCCCCCGGACGCTGTCGGAGGCGGACGTCCTGTTGTCCGTCGACGACGAAGCCCGTCAGGGCGCCCTCCGTTTCGCCACGGAACCGGACGGGCCGTTTCTGGCCGCGCCGCCACCCTCGCGCATTCCACCGCTCGTCGAGTTGCGACAACTCCTCGCGAGCGCCGAACGGGTCACCGGCGACCGGGAGGGTGACGAGGATCTGCGCCTGCTGATCGGTCCGGGGTCGTCACTCGGTGGCGCGCGACCCAAGGCGGCGGTCCGGATGCCGGATGGCGCGCTCGCAAGCGCCAAGTTCCCGCACACCGAGGACGACCACAACGTCGTCGTCTGGGAAGCGATCGCCCTGGCGCTGGCCCAACGCGCTGGTATCGACACGCCGTCGTGGCAGATCCAAAGCGTCGCCGGAAAGGCGGTCCTGATCGTCGAGCGCTTCGACCGCGACGGGGGCGAGCGGATACCGTTCCTCTCCGCGATGAGTCTGGTGGGCGCCGCGGACCGCGAGGCGCACTCGTACCTGGAGATCGCGGACGCGCTGCGTCAACATGGCGCGCGCACGCGGCAGGACCTGGCGCAGTTGTGGCGGCGCATCGTCTTCAACGTGCTGATCTCGAACACCGACGACCACCTGCGCAATCATGGCCTTCTGCACGAAGGCCAACTCGGGTGGCGTCTCTCCCCGGCCTACGACCTCAACCCCACACCGGCCGATGTCCGGCCGCGCGTCCTCTCCACGTCGATTGGCTTCGACGATCCCGCCGCGTCGCTCGACCTGGCCATGGATACCGCTGGATCGTACGGTCTGGATGCGGTCGCCGCGCGCCGAATCGCTGGCGAGGTCGGCACCGCGGTAGCCGCCTGGCGGGAAACCGCCGGCCAACTCGGCGCGACACGCCGTGACATCGACCGTCTTGCGTCAGCGTTCGAACACGATGACCTCGCCACCGCACGGGCGATCCCGTGCTAACGCAGTCGTCTATTGCGAGAGACTGGCGCGGCAGCGGCCGACCCTTCGGAACTGATCGCCTGAAGCGGCGCTCAGATCAAGCCGGCGGCCCAGAGGACATAAACCGCCGCCATGGCGGCGATGCCGTTCACCAGGGTGACGCCGCCGTAGGAGAGGAGCCCCGCCTTGAGCGACATCTTCGACAGCGACGTGCAGACCCAGAAGTAGCTGGAGTTGACGTACTTGATGATGATCGAGCCGGCGGCGCCCGACAGCATCGTGGCCTCGGGGCTGAGGCCGAGGGTGCCCATCATCGGCGCCGCCACGCTGGCCGCGGTGATGACGCCGACGGTCGTCGATCCGGTCACCATGTTGCCCGCGATGCCGAGGACGAACGGCAGGAAGATGGAGGGGACGCCGGTCGCGGCGACCGCTCCAGCAATAGCGTCGACGGCGGGCGTCTCGCGCAGGATCTGGCTGAGCGAGCCGCCGAGGCCGGTCACCATGATGATCATGGCGGAGGTGCGGAGCGCGTTCTCGATCCACTCGCTGGTCCGCGCGGCCCGCTGATTGGCGCGCGTGTTGCGGTAGGCGAGCAGCACACCGATGCCAAGCGCGACGACCGGCCAGCCGAGGTAGAGCATCGCGCGGTTCACGAGGTGCCCGGCCGGCAACGCGAACGCGGCAACGCTCTGCCCGGCGATGAGCGTCAGCGGAATGAGGATGGGCGCGTAGGCCCGCCACGTGGTCGGCAGCTCCGCCTCGCGTCCCTGCTCGACGAATGACTGCCCGACGAACTCGCGCGACGGGGGCGATTCAATGTGCGGGCCGACAATCGACGCGTACGCCCAGCCGGCGAGCGACGCGAACAGGGTCACTATCCCGCCGAACAGAATCACCTGGCCGATGTCGGCGCCGACCAGCGCGACGGCGGCAAGCGGCCCGGGTGTGGGCGGCACCATCGCGTGCGTCAGCTGCATCGCGCCGACCAGGCCGGTCGCCATCACGCTCATACTGAGTCCGCTGTTGATCGCGGCGGAATGTACGAGCGGGTTGAGGATGACGTAGCCCACATCGGAGAAGATCGCCAGGCCGATCACGAAGCCGCTGAGCGTCAACGCCAGCGGCATGCGGGCTTCGCCCACCCACCGGATCATCGAGATGGTGATCCGCTCGATCCCGCCGGTGTGCTTCAGCGCTTCGGCGAGGACCGATCCGAGAACGATGACGACCGCGATGCTTTGAATCGTCCGGCCGAAGCCCTGCTCGAACGCGTCAATGAACGCTTCCCGGTCGAGTCCCGGGATGAGCGCGAACAGCACGATCGGCAGTAGCAGCGCAATGAAGACGTGCCACCGGAACCGCGCGATCAGGAGGAAGAGCAGCGCGACGACGGCCACCAGGCCGGCGATAGCGATCAGGGCGCTCTCGGTAATCATCGGGGTGGCGGCGATTTTACGGGTTTTCTCCCGCGCGCGTACCGTCCATGCCCGCAAACCGCATGGACGGTGCGACGCGGGGTTTCACGACGGATCGCTAGAAACGGAACAGCCGGTTCACCTTTACCACGAAACCGCGGTTGCGAAGCAGGGAGAAGCTATCGAGGCGGTCCGGCCGCAAGGGGTCGCTGTCGCGGTCTTCCGTGTAGACGACGAACAACTCGCTGCCGGGACTGTATTCCCAGCGCAGTCGGAGATTGGTGCTGACGCTATGGGTGGCGGAGTTGTACTGAATGAGCCCGCCGAAAAACATGCGGGGCGAGAACGTGTAGGTGACGCGGGAGACGATCAGCCGGGTGTGGAACGAGCCGTGCGGCGTGTCGATCCAGTTTTCCGACAGGGTCGGTTCGATCGACAGCTCGGGGGTCAGCGCCAGACGACCCTGGCTGAAGCCAATGGACCAGATGTTCCCGTTGAAGTACTCGCCACCGCGTACCGTGACGATGCCCGTGAGGCGGCGCTGCGCCCCGACCGTGTAGGTCGCCTCGACATCCCGGAACCCGTAGCCGCCCACCGGCAGCACGACGCCCGATCCGAGTTCAAACGGCCGCACGAGGAACTCGTAGTTGTCCGCGAACGTCATCCCCACCCGGTCGCTCGTCTCGAACTCGGTGGAGAAGCCCACCTGCGCCTGCTTCGTCTCCAGGATGCCGGTATCGGCGGTCAGAATGTAGTCGTAGCTCGCTTCGAGCCGGAACTGCCGTACTGCCTCCAGTGACTGCGGACGCTGACTGAAGCGTCCCGACAGGTACGATCGCCGGAAGTTGTCGCGCCGGAGGAACCCCACCTCGGGAATGAAGTTGTCTTCGACGACGAGGTGCTCGGCGGTCAGGCCGTAGCGGTCCCCCGCGTAGATGAACTGGCCCTGGTAGCTCGTGTCCCGCTCTTCGAGTCCCGGCGTCTGCGTCCTTGCGAAATAGCCCACCACGCTGACGTTCTCGTAGAACGCCAGGGTGGCGTCGGCGCCGAACACCCGGTTCGCGCCGGGACCCTCACCCTCGACCGAGACGGAACGGTTGGTGAACAGGGCGCCGACGGCGCTACGGCGCAGGATGTCACGCTTTACGCGCACGACGGTGAAGTGTGTCGATTCAGCGCCGGCCGCGTCCTGGGGCCCGGGCACGCGCTCGCCCGTCTGGATGTTCAGGGCGCCCACATCGAAATCGCCCACCTTCCCCGTGACCCTGCCGCCGCCGACAATCGGCACCACCGATCCACCCTGGAGGCCGATCCGGCGCGAGTAGAAGAGCGTCGGCGCGTTGCCGCCCCCGAACGAGCTGCCGCGGCGGCCGCCCCCAATCTGGCGCAGAGCGCTGTCGCGTGTATTCGGGCCGCCGCCGCGGGCGAAGTCGAAGATGCCCCGGCCTTCGAGAAAGAATTCGCGTTTCTCGGGAAAGAACAGGCTGAAGCGAGTCAGGTTCACTTGCTGCTCGTCCACTTCCACCTGCGCGAAGTCCGTGTTGTACGTGAGGTCGGCCGTCAGGTTCTCGGTGATGCCGTACTTGACGTCGACGCCGGCGGCACCATCCCACGCCGTTGGGGGATTGACGGTGACGTCGGTCGTGGGCCCGCCGATGGCGTACGGCTTGACCTCCAGATTGTTCCCTGCCGCAGGCAGGTCCAGACCCACCAGCATCGCCGCGTCGGATAGGCGGAAGATGCCGCGGCGCCCGGCCGAAATGGGCACCGGAGTGAGGTAGGCCCGTTCGTTCTTCCGCCGCACCACGCGGCGGAACTGAATCCCCCAGACCGGCGTCGGCCCAGGCCGGTAGCGGAGCGACTTGAAGGGGATTTCCATCTCGACCGTCCAGCCGCCCTCGAAGCGCCCCGTGCGCACGTCCCACACCGGGTTCCAGTCTCCATTGGGGTTACCCTCGTTGGTGATGGCGAAGTCTCCGAGCGCGCCGAGCGGGTTGGTGTAGAAGGCGACCCCGTTGCGGCGGTCGTTGAACGTGTCGAAGGCGACCCAGAACGAGTCGTTCTCGCGGAGTTGCGGCGTGTCGCGCTGCATCTCGTTCGCCACCCACGCGGACGGCGGCGCCGAGTCCCACACGCGGGCGGCTATATAGATGTTCGTCGCGTCGAACAGAACCCAGGCTTCCGTTCTCTCGCTGGCCGGCGCCCCCTCGTTCGGCTCCTGCTGGATGAAGTCGTCGAGGGCGGGGACAGTCCGGTACGCCGGTTCGTCGAGGACGCCGTCCAGACGAATGCCGGTGACCAGCCTGACGGCGCGGACGGTGGCCCGTCCCTGCGCGTCCCGGGCGATGACCGCGGGGGGCGTCGGTGGCATCGGGCGGTCGGGCACCCCGGTCGCGGCGGGTCCAGCCGCCGCGGCGGATACGGTGGCCGCCGCCTCACGCGGATCGGGCGTGCCCGGCTCAAGCCCCGGCGGTTGGGCCCGTGCGGCAGCGGCTGGTGTAAGAAGCGCTGCGATCCACACGACCCCGAGGCGGCGGAGCCACCCCGGGGGGGCGCAGCATCCGACTAGCACGTTCGCAGCCAGTAGTTACCGTGCGGCGCCGGCCGCCGCTTCGGCTGCCCGTTCCTCGGCGCGATGGCCGGCAAGAATGCCTTCCATGCCGATGTTGCCTTCATGGCAGGCATACTCGAAGAGCAACTCGTCCTTGCGCGACAGCGGGATCATGGCGGTCCAGGCGCCGGCGTAGGTACCGGGATCCTCGACCGTGAACTCGTGCTGCAGCGTGTGGGGCCCGACCCGGGTGAAACGCTCGACCAGGCGCAGCCGTTCCGCGGAGCCGCGGGTCCGCTGGTAGAGCGCGGCCGGCGACTCGCTCTTGGGGGAGAAATTCGTGGTTTCGACCACCAGCGTGTCACCCTCCCAGCGCCCGCGCGCGTCACCGTGCCACTGCCGGATCGCATCGTCCGCATGCGGGGATCCGTCCAGAGGGATGATGCGGGCGTCGTGGATCATCTCGTGCAGGAAGACGACGTGTCCGGGGGTCTGGATGATCTGGTAGTAGGTGTTGTAGCCGGCGAACAGATTCGGCATGCCGAAGGTGATGCAGCGTTCCTGCAGCCGCCGATCGGTCCAGGATGAGGCGGGGTTGTCGGCCAGATGATCGACGCGGGCGTCGATCTGGCGCCGCGCTTCCGGCGTGAACGGCGGCACGCGCCCGTTCGGGGGGTCGATCACCAGCGAGGTCCGGTTGTCGAACTCCCGGTCCACCAGCCAGAACTGGTTGTAGTTGCCGGTGGCCGCGTCGCGCGACGAGAACGAGTCCTGATCGCTAAGGGCGGCGACGAACACGCTGTCCGCGAACGCCGCGTCGCTCTCGCCGTTTGCGAAGAGCTCCGCGTAGCGCGCCTGCAGGCGAGCCAGCTCCTCGTCGGTCAGCTCCGCCTTGTCACCCAGGACTTCCGGACGCTCCAGTGGCGTGGCGGTGTTGTTGGCCCACACCCCCTGCAGGTCGGGCCGGCCGTCCGGCGTCCGCGGGACGGTCCACGACTCCGGCTGGGACGACTGCGCCTGGACGGGCGCCGCGGTTCCCAACACACCCACCGTGATCAACGCCACAGCCAGACCCTGCACCGCTCGTGACTGACTCATGCTGTGTCCCCCGTCCGGATTCCGGCCTGCACGATTATAGGGTCCCACCGGACTCGAGGCGGCACGCAGGAACGACGCTCAAGCGTGCCGCGACGAGACGATGACCTGCATGGCGCCAGGTTCAATCGCCCGATCCCGGGACGAATTTCTGCATGCGGCCGCTGAGTTGCGCGACGAATACGTCGCCGTCATGCGAGACGCTCATGCCGTGGCCGCCGTAGCCGTCCGGCAGCTCGGCTACGACCGTGCCGTCGAGTTCGCGCAACGCGCCGCCCGCCCAGATCCGCTGATCGTCTGTGACGACAAGCGCCTGCACGCCCGTCAAGTCGGTCCACTCGTCGAGGAACACGCCGTCGGCGTCGAACACCTGCACCCGGCGGTTGTCCCGGTCGACCGCGTAGACGCGTCCGTCGCCGGCCACGGCGATGCCGTGCGGCAGGCCGAACTCGCCCGGCCCGATGCCGCGCGATCCCCATTCCGCCTTGTAGGTGCCGTCGCTCGTGAACCGGACGATCCGCGCGTTGCCGTAGCCGTCGCTGACGTAGAGATCGCCGTCGGGGGCGAACGCGATGTCCGTCGGCAGATTGAACGTGTCGGGTCCGTCACCCGAGACCCCCGGCGTGCCCAGGTGCATCAGCAGCTCGCCCGACGGGCTCAGCTTGTGGATGACGTGCCCCGGCGCGTCGACCACCCAGACGTTGCCGTCCGGGTCGACGCGGATCGCGTGGGCTCCGCAATGCTGGCACCCCGCCGCGCCATAGACCGCCGAGTATCCGGAGGTGTCCGGCGCGCGATTCTCCGGCGGGACGCCCGCCACCTTGCCGTGGCTGAACAATCCATCGCCCCAGGCCCGGACGAACCTGCCGTCCGGCGCGAACTCCAGGATGGGATGCCGCTGCCGCTGCAGCATCAGGATGTTCCCGTTGGCGCCGGTCGCAACCGCCACCACCTGCCCGAAGTTCCAGACCGTCGGCGAGTCGGCTGCCGTCATCGCCGGAATCGGCCACTCCACCTCGGTGTACGCCGCCGCCGAATCCCCAACCGGCGCCGCGCACCCGGCAGCCAATCCGAGCAGCGCGCACGCGACGACTGCCTGCTGGACGTTGCGCCAATCTGGTCGCATTGTTCAGTCCCTCCAGTCTCCGGAGGTGATTCCTCGTTTCATGGATTATACTGACTACAGTAGTCTCTTCAAGAGGGTTTCAGGTATGCAGCAGATTCAGTTGCGCGATGCCAAGGCCAAGCTCTCAGCGTTGGTGGAAGCGGCGGCCGAGGGCAACGCAGCCGTGATCACCCGCCACGGCAAGCCCCGGGCGGTCATCATCGGTGTCGACGAATGGGACCGGCTCCGTCGGGTTCCGTCGTTCGGCAACCTACTTTGCTCCATGCCGACTGTGGACGACGACGTGTTCGAGCGCACCCGCACTCCGCCCCGCGACCCAGGGTTGTAGATTCCAAGGTGTACCTCCTCGACACCAACGTGCTGTCCGCCTCGGCGCCCGGACGGCCTCAGCATACGCCCGCACTCGGTGGGTGGATGCACAAGCACTCGCCGGAACTGTTTCTGTCTGCCGTGACGGTGACCGAGATCACCGCAGGCGTCGCGAGGCTGGAGCGAACCGGATCCAGCGCGAAGGCTGTTGGCCTCCGGCAGTGGATCGACTTGGTGCTGCACTTGTACGGATCGCGAATCCTGCCGTTCGGCGTCAGGGAGGCGCGCCGGGCCGGTGATCTGACGGATCGTGCTCGCTCTGCCGGACGCACCCCGGATTTCGCCGACGTTGCCATTGCCGCCACCGCCGCCAGTCACAACCTCACCGTCCTGACGCGCAACGTGCGCGACTTCGCGCCCCTTGGCGTTACGGTGGTCGACCCGTTCGATAGGCTGCCCTAACCGCGACAGCGGACGCGCAACCGCCCCCGTCCCGCCCACCAACCAGCTCCACGCCGTACTCGAACCGGTCTACCCAGCGAAGCCGTTTCAGGATTCGCCTTGACTCTCGCGCGGCTCTGGGCTAGATAGTAGCTGTTCCTTGCATCCGTCCCCGTCTGATACTGGAGGGCCCATGGCTGCCAAACGCGCTAGTCGCAGGAATTTCATCAAGGAAGGGGCGGTGTTCGCCGGCGGGCTGGCTGGCGGCATGGCCATCGGCGCGAATGCCGCGAGCGGTCAGGGGCTGGGGGGCCCGCGGCCGGGAGGGGTCGCCAGCCACGCGATGGCGTACGGCGAGCGGTCGCGCTTCGTGCAGACCGTGCGCACGCCGATGACGATGATCGGCCACATCGATCTGCACGGCAACCCGGACGGCCTCGACGCGCGGACGCCGCTGTCGGAGTTGACCGGCACGATCACGCCGTCCGCGCTGCACTACGTCTCCTCGCACGGCAACAATCCCCCGGACATCGACCCCCGGGAGCACCGCCTCATGGTCTACGGCCTGGTGGACCGGCCGCTGGTGTTCACCATGGAGGAGTTGACGCGCCTGCCGTCCGTCACGCGGGTGAATTTCATCGAGTGCATCGCCAACGCGCCGCGCCCGGAGGAGAAGACGGTCGACCAGATGCACGGCATGATTGCCTGCAGCGAGTGGACCGGCGTCCCGCTCTCGGTGCTGCTCGACGAGGTGGGCGTCAAGGACGGCGCAGGGTGGGTGCTGTCGGAAGGCGCCGAGGCGACCAAGCTCGGGGCCAGCATGCCGATGGGCAAGGCGACGGACGACGTGCTGGTCGCGTACGGGCAGAACGGCGAGCCGCTGCGCCCCCACCAGGGCTTCCCCCTGCGCCTGGTGGTGCCCGGATTCCAGGGCAAGTACCACATCAAGTGGCTGCGGCGGATCAGGGTCGTCGATCGCCCCTACGTCACCTACTGGGAAAAGCATTCGTACACGAAGCGGCAGGGCACCGCGCGGACCGGCCCCAACCGGATGGCGAACAGCCATACGGCCGGGGAAGGCTCCTACTTCATGGAACAGGGGCCGAAGTCGGTCATCACGTTCCCGTCCGGCGAGCAGCGGCTGCCCGGCCGCGGCTACTACACGCTGACCGGGCTGGCATGGTCGGGCAGCGGCACCGTGCGGCGCGTGGAGGTGTCGGCCGACGGCGGCCGCACCTGGACCGACGCGAAGCTGCAGGAGCCGCTGCTGCGCGTCGCGCTGACCCGCTTCACGCTGCCGTGGACGTGGGACGGCGCCGAGGCGCTGCTCATGTCGCGGTGCACCGACGATCAGGGCCAGGTGCAGCCGACGGCGGCCGAGTTCGCGAATTTCTGGGGCACGTCCGGTGCGCCGCACGGAAACTCGATTCAACCCTGGAGGGTGGCCAGTGACGGGACCGTCCACAACGCTGTGTAGGTTGCTTGTAGCGGCGGCGCTGCTGCTGGGGTCCGGCTTCGCGGCCGAGGCGCAGGAACCCGTCTACAACCTGGGCCGTCCGCCGACCGAGGCGGAACTCAACCCCTCCGACGCCGCCGTCGGACCGGACGGCGAAGACCTCCCGCGCGGACGCGGCACCGCAAAGGAAGGCGAGATCGTCTGGCTCGCGCGGGGGTGCGCCTCATGCCACGGCTCGACCGGTCTGGAAGGGCCGGGTCCGAAGCTGCTGGAGCGGACGCCGGGCGGGCGCTTTCCGCGCATCGCCAATTCCCAACACCCGTTTGCGCCACTGATCTGGAGCTACATCAATCAGATGATGCCGCTCGACCTGCAGCACGAACATATGGACATGCGGCGTTTCAGCAGCTCGGTCTGGACCGAGGCTTCGGCGCCGTGCTGCCTCACGCCGGACGAGGTGTACAGCCTGACCGCCTATCTGCTCAACCGCAGCGGCATCATCGCGGACGACGAGGTGATGGACCAGACGACGTTGCCGCAGGTCGTCATGCCGAACCGCGACTCGTACGTGCCGCCGCCGTTCGAGAAGTGGACGCGCGGTATGCGCAAGCAGTACGCCCAGTAGCCGGCCAGCGCCAGCGGCGCGCCGCTACGCGTCGGACAGCAGCGACAGCGGCTCCAGGTCGACCCGGCCTTCGCTGTCGCGTACGCTGTCGGCCGGCACGGCCGATCCGAGATGCTTGGCGACCGCCTGCAGCGTGTCCCGCCACCGCGTCGCGTGGCGCCCCGTTGATGATTGGCGAAAGGAACCAGCGCGCAAGGGCAGGAATGCCCGAAGACGAAGATGGCGTTGCCTGCGCGTGGGTTGCGCATCTCGGAGATCAGGTCGGCCGGGATGATGCTGGTCCAGCTCGATCCGCCGAGCGGGCCGCCAGCGCCGAACGCGATGTACTGCTTGCCGTCGACGGCGTCGTCATGATCGACGATCAGTTCGCCCCGCTCACGGATCGCATCGTCGAGGCAATCCGGGGCACCTCAACGGCGAGGACGTCCGCTTGATTCCGGTGCCGCCGGCGCATACGGACGGCGACACCTTCATCCACTTCCCGGGCTCGGACGTACTGCACCTGGGCGACGTGTTCCGGACGGTCGCCTTCCCGGTCATCGACCGCAACAACGGCGGAACGCTCGACGGCACCATCGAAGCCCTCGGCATCGCGGCCGGTATCGCCGGTCCGGACACCATGATTGTGCCGGGGCACGGCGTCGTGTCCGGTCGGGCAGACGTCATCGAGTTCCGCGACATGGTCATCGCCGTCAAGGCGAAAGTGTCGGCCCTCGTCGCTGAGGGCGGGAGCTACGACGACGTGGTGGCGGCCGGTCCGACGGCCGAGTACGAAGCCACGTGGGGCGACCCGGAGCGGTTCCTCACCGCCGTCTACGCAGAACTCGCGGGCGACTGACGGCGGGCGGCAAGTCGTGATGAGCGCTCCTCACACCCTTGTTCTGGTCCCCACCGAGACCGAGCGACGCCACCTCGCCCGCCAGCGGGGCTTCGGGGTCGAGGCGCCCTGCGAGCTGTGCGGCTTCGGGCCGGTGGCGGCGGCGGCGCAGGCCCGCCACGCCATTGCGGTCCACGAGCCCGAGCGGGTAATCCTCGTCGGCATCGCCGGCACCTTCGACCCCCGCGGACTCCCGGTCGGCACCGCCGCCGTCTTTCCATCGGTGCTGATGCACGGGGTCGGGGTCGGCGTCGCCTCGTTCGTCTCGGCGAACGCCCTCGGGTTCCGTCATTGGCCGCGGAGCAGCCACGCCGCGACGGACGAGCCCGACGCGCTGCCTCTCGCCCGTCCGGTTCCCTCCGCGGCCGGCCCGTTGCTGACGGTGTGTACCGCTTCGGCGACGGAAGCCGAGGCCCGTGAGCGCCGGGATCTGTTCCCGGGCGCGGTGGCAGAAGACATGGAAGGCTTCGCGGTGGCCCTGGCGTGCCGGCTCGCCAAGGTTCCGGTGGCCATCGTCCGCGGCATCTCCAACACCGTCGGCGACCGGCGGTTCGAGCGCTGGCAGATGCCAGAGGCCCTGGACGCGGCCTATCTCGTCGCGGCCGACCTGCTGCACCGGCCTGCCTGGAGCTCCGCCGCGTGACGCCGATCCACCTGGGCATTTCCACCTGTCCGAACGATACGTTTGCCTTCCACGGCATTCTGGAAGGGAAGGTGAACCTGCGGGACCTCGACTTCCGCATCGATCTGCTCGACGTCGAAGAGCTGAACCGGCGGCTGCTCGCCGGTGACTTCGACGTGGCAAAAGCCAGCTTTCACGCCGCGCTCCGGCTGCGCGGCACTCTGGGCGTGCTGCCGGTGGGTTCCGCGCTGGGCTTCGGCGTCGGCCCCCTGCTGCTCGCCGCGCGCCCGGACAGCCATCCCCGCGACCCGGTCCCTCAACCGCACGGCGGCCCGCGGCCCGCCCGCGTGCTATGCCCGGGCGCGCACACCACCGCCACGCTGCTCTACGAGCTGTTTCATCCTAGTGAAGGCGCGGTGGAGCAGGTGGTGTTCTCCGACATCATGCCCACGCTCGAGGCGGGCGCCGCCGACTTCGGCGTCTGCATCCATGAAGGCCGCTTCACCTGGCGCGCGCACGAGCTCACCCTGGTCGAAGACCTCGGCGCGGTCTGGGAGGCGGCCACAGCCGCGCCCCTTCCCCTCGGCGGCATCCTCGCGCGGCACGCGCTCGGCGCGGAAACGATTCAAGCTGTGACCGTCGTGATCCGCGACTCGCTCGCCCACGCCCGAACCCATCGCGGGGAGACGGTCCCCACCATGCGCCGCTACGCCCAGGAGTTGAGCGAGGACGTGATGTTCCAGCACGTCGATCTGTATGTGAACGACTGGACCACCGACCTCGGCGAAACCGGTCGGGCGGCGCTGGAAACGCTCGACCGGCAGGCCCGGCGGGCCGGTCTCGCCGACTCCGCCGCGCCGCCGCTACGGGTGTACTGACAGGATCGACCGAATGCGGTTAAGGCAACGCGAAGACGAAGATGGCGTTGCCGGCCCTCGGGTTGCGCATCTCCGAGATCATGTCGGCCGGGATGACGCTGGTCCAGCTCGATCCACCGAGCGGGCCGCCGGCGCCGAACGCGATGTACTGCTTGCCGTCGACGGCGTAGCTGATCGGATAGCCGTTCGCCATTGTCGAGAGGCGGCTGCGCCAGAGCTCGTCACCGGTCGCCGCGTCGTAGGCGAAGACGTAGCGTTCCCAGTCGCCGACGAAGACCAGGCCGCCAGCGGTGGTGAGCGCGGCGGTGTTGTAGGGCGCGCGGCGGCGGTTCCGCCAGAGGGTCTCGCCGGTCCGGATGTCCATCGCCTGAAACTCGCCGAGCTGATCGGGCGCGTCGGGATGGAAGTGGTTCTCACGTCCGCGGACGCCGCCGGTGCCGCCGCCCCCTTCGCGCCGCTCGACCGGCCCGAACGCCGCAGTCTCGCACTGTAGGTTGATCGGGACGTAGAGCGCCTCGGTCTCGGGGTGGTATGCCATCGCCCGCAGGCTCTTGAAGCCGCCGGTGCTGGGGCAGAAGAAGAGCTCCTCGCCCACGTCCACGACGGCACCGTCGCGGTAGGTGAGCTCACCCGTGTCGCGGTTCAGATCGACCAGGTTCTGGTAGCCGAGGTCGGTCGCGTTGACGTAGTCCCCGGTGACGCGGTCGAGCTGCCAGAGGATCCCCAGCTTGCCCATGCTGTACACCGAGGACCGTCCGTCGACGTCGATCAGAATCCGCTCGAACGTCTCGTCCATGTCATGGCTGTCGCCCGGGATGTGCTGGTAGTACCACCGCATCTCGCCGGTTGCCGGGTCGAGGGCCAGCGTCGAGTTGCTGTACAGCGCATCCCCCTCGGTGCCGCGCGCATCGCGGGTCCAGGGCTTCGCCTGCGACGTGCCGTAGAAGACGAGCCGGTTGACCGGGTCGTAGCTCCCCGGGATCCAGGCGTCGGCGCCGGCGCGGAAGAGGAGGGGCAGGTCGCCCCACGAATCGCCTCCCCGCTCGCCCGGCCGCGCAACCGTGGACGTGCGCCAGAGCACCCGCCCGGTCCGCCCATCGACGCCGACGATGTAGCAGGTGTCCTCACGGAACCGCTCGCAGCCGCGCAACCCGGCGACGACGACACCGTCGGCGACCACCGGACCGCTCGAGAAGCCGTAGCCATCCTGGTCGGGCGCCACGTCGGTGTCCCAGCGGATCGCGCCGGTGCGCGCGTCGAGGCCGACGATGTGCGCATCGACCGTGTTGAGAAGAATCAGGTCCTCGTAGATGGCGAGGCTGCGCATCTGTGCGGCCGGGCGCCGCCGCTCGTCCATTTCACGGCGGTGTTCCCAGATGAAATCGCCGGTCGCGGCGTCGAGCGCCTGCACGACGTTGCCCGGGTTGGCGATGTACATCACGCCGTCACGGACGATCGGCGTCGTCTGCGAGACACCTGGCTCGAGGCCCCACGACCAGGCGAGTTGCAGCTCCCCGACGTTGGCCCGGTCGATCTGATCGAGCGGGCTGTAGCCCCAGCAGCCCGGCATCTGCCAGCCAGCACCGTCCGTCGTCGTCCATGATTGTCCATAACATGCTGAATAATAATTGATTACATCCGATCTTGTGGGTCTTGACTGGGCTCGTTCCGTCCCGTAAAATGCACTGGTTTCCGCCATACGATACGGGGAATATTGGTAGACCATGACACTCGCAGCCAGACCGCCGAAGTCCAAGCCCCACGGCCGGCACCCCCGGCACGCTCTCTCGACTGCCTTCGTCCGTAACGTAGCACAGGCCGGGCGCTACTGCGACGGAGACGGCTTGTACCTGGAGGTCCAGCCCACCGGCACCCGGAGCTGGGTCCAGCGGCTCTCGATCCGCGGCCGGCGCCGAGAACTCGGACTCGGCGGCTTCCCGCTCGTCTCCCTCAAGGAGGCCCGCGCCCAGGCGTTCGCCAACCGCAGGCTCGCCCGCGCCGGCGGCGACCCGCTCGCCGAGAAGCGCCGCATCAAGTCGATGCCGACCTTCGCCGAAGCGGCCGAGCGGGTCTGGAACCAGATGCGTCCCGGCTGGCGTGACCAGCGGCACGCCCGCGACTGGCTGTCGAGCCTGACCCGCTTCGCCTTCCCGCACATCGGCCGACTGCCGGTGGGCGAGGTCAGCAGCGTCGACCTGGTCGAGACGCTGCGGCCGGTCTGGCACGCCCGCCCGTCGACGGCGCGGCGCGTCCGGCAGCGTATCGGCACGGTCATGGAGTGGGCCGTGGCGTTGGAGTTCAGGAACGATAATCCCTGTGACCGCATCGGCCCGGTCCTCGGTCCGCAGCAGGATCTCGTGCGGCACATGGAAGCGTTGCCCCACCGCGAGGTCGCGGCGGCCATCGCGACGGTCCAGGCATCGCAGGCCTGGACCGGGACGAAGCTGGCGTTCGAGTTTCTCGTCTTGACCGCAGCGCGGTCGGGCGAGGTGCGCGGGGCACGATGGGACGAGATGGACACGGCGGACCACGTGTGGACCATCCCGGCCACGCGGATGAAGATGAAGCGCGAGCACCGGGTTCCGCTTTGCCGGCGGGCGCTGGACGTTCTCGACGCGGCGCGGACGCTCGACGGCGGCTCCAGCCCGCTCGTGTTCCCGAGCATCGCCGGCAAGTGCCTGCACGACATGGCGTTGTCGGGACTGCTGAAGAACCTGAAGGTCGCCGCCGTGCCGCACGGATTCCGTTCCAGCTTCCGGGACTGGGCGGCCGAGAAGACCGACCACCCGCGGGAGGTCATCGAGGCGGCGCTGGCCCACGTCGTCGGCAACAAGGTCGAGGCGGCCTACGCCCGTTCGGACCTGTTCGAACGGCGGCGGCTGCTGATGGACGATTGGGCGCAGTACGTTGCCGGTATACACCCGCAGCATCCCCCGATCGTGGAACCAGTGGAGCACGAACTCGCCGGAACCGCAGCACCTTGACTCCGCTGAACCCGGATCCGATCCTGCCTCACCCGATCGACCACACCGGACGCCCAAGACGGGTCAGGCGGGAACGAGAGCACGGACGGACATCAGGCGCACGGGAGAGCGGGGAACGGCATCGAGCGGGACAGCGAACACGAGAGGACCCCGGAGAGCGACGAAGGCGATCCGGGCGTTGAAGAGAACGAGGCGGGCGGTACGATCAGAGGAAACGAACACTGGCTCATGACACCGATAGTTGTCATGAGCCAGCATACCCCTTGTGTACACAAGGGGCTGGCGGGTGGCGCCGCCCCCTCGACCCCCGTGACGGAGACACGGCCGCGCCGCGCCGGCTCGGACCCGCCGTCGTTGCGGCCCGTCGCGCTCGCGGCTTGGCCGGACACGTGCCACCGGCCGCGGCGGCGCAGCCCTCCTGGTGGTCGGCGCGCTCCCCATCCTGCGGCTGCTATCATTCCGCCCGCGGGTTGCCGCCGTGCGGCAACGGCCGCGCCGTGGTGGCCGCGACGGCGCCCCTCTCACGACAGACGGACCCATGACCGACGGCAGCCTGACGAAGGCGGCGCTCATCGAGGAGGTGGCCGCCGCCGCCGACCTGACGAGGAAGCGCGCCGAGATCATCGTTGACACCGTGTTCGGCAGCATTGTGAAGACGCTGCACCGGGGAGAGAAGGTCGAACTCCGCGGCTTCGGCAGCTTCCGTCTCCGGCGCCGCGAGCCGCACCGGGGCCGCAATCCCAGGACCGGCGACCGGGTGGACGTGCCGTCGAAGCGCATCGCCTACTTCACGCCCGGCAAGGAGTTGAGGGAGCTGATCAACCGTGACCCGGCGTAGCCGGTCCCGCCGCCGTTGTCCGGGTAGCCGGCGTCGAACCGTTGTCCCGCCGTCCGCGTCGGGTGGTCGTCGGACGGCTCCCGGTGACAACGCGCGTGGCTAGCCTCTGCGAGCGGCGCGTCAAGGCGCTGGCGCGCCTCCTCTGCTTCGCTCCGGCCCTGCGGGTGACACGCCGCTCGCGCCGGCTCCAGGCTGGTTATGGCCGTCCGTCTCCGTCCGGCCATCGACCACTGGCCGGCCGCGACTTCGGCGGACTCGGGGACTGATGCCCGAGCGATCTGGCGCGGGCTGTCCGTGGACACCTTGTCCGGGCGCTTCGCTCCGGCACCCTATCTGCTCGTGCGGATCTTGATGAAGATGAAGGTGATGGCTGTGGGAGCGTCGCCGTCCATAGCCCGGTGCTGGCGGGCGGCGGCGACGTGTGCCGGACGGAGAACGGCGACGGCCGGCTCTCCCCCCTTCCCGGAGGGAAAAATGCAGCCGGGAGCGACCCCGCCCGGTAGGTGTGACGGAGGAACACCTATTGGGCCAGAAAACCGCGGTTTTCGAGGGGGTCGCTCCCGGCATCACGCGCGGCGCTATTCCGGTCTGGCGGCTCCTGCCGGGGAGCGCGATCGGCCAGCACCGACGGCGCTCTCCGATGCGACGGCGTTGCGGCACGGTGTGGATTCCGGCTGTGATTCGAGTCCACAGCACGAATCACGGTCCGACGCGGCGTAATGAGGCATGCGGACGGCGTGAATGACGCTGTTGCAGAGTTGGGGCTTCTCCCGGATCCCCTCACCGACGCGGGCGCGGACGCTCGGCGACGGCGGCAGTCCGCTCGTGTTCCCCGTGCGGAGCGGGAAGCCGGCTCCGCGACCTGTCGCAGGGGCTTCCGGTTGTCCTTTCGCGACCGGGCGACCGAGGAGACGGACCGCCCGCGCTGAGGTCATCGAGGCGGCGCCGGCGCACGTCGTCCAGAACGAGGTCGAGGCGGCCTGCGCGTGGTCCGACCTGTTCGAGCGGCGGCGGCTGATGAACGAGATGGGCGGCCTGCCTCGACGCAGAGGGACTATCCGACGCCGCGGCGCGGCGCTGAGACCACATGGCTGTTTCATGTCGGATCTCTGGTCCGTGTGTGGTCGGCGCCGATCCCCCACTGGCCGAGGCAATGGTATCCGTCGCGACACAGGCTCGCGACGCGAGCGTGACGCGCCCAGAGTTGGACGCAGCCCTGTCGGCTCTTGAGGTTCGGCTCGTCAAGTGGATGATCGGCGCTCTCGTTGCCTAAACCGCCGCGCTCGCAACCATCCTCCAGTTCATCGTCTGACCTCCGACCCTATTGAGGCATGACGTGTCGGTCGAGGGGGATTCGGGCCAACGTCAGGTCACCCTTTCGTCACCAAGCGAAACGTAGCCCGTTCGGCCCGACCGATAGCGTTGCTCGCGATTCGTTCTCGTCAGGCGGCGACGACCACAACAGCAGGTTGAGTCCGATCCCACCTATGGCACCTCCAGCGGCTCCACCCCACAGCGGCACCCAACAACCAGACACCCCGCCAGTGCGCTCCGTGCAGTCCGCGTAGGAGCGCGTCTGCGCGATCAGCAGAACGAACCCACCTCCGGTGAGCGCCGCGCCGAGCCCGAGCCGTTGCCCCGTCGTCATTCCTCGGATCCATCCCGGCCGCCGATCCGGGTTGCCCTCCGATTTGGCGGCCGCTCGCGGTGCGGCCGGTTCCGCTGCCGTCCGCAGAAACCGCCCCCGGTCTGGTTCTGCCGCCCTCACCCCGCCCGCAAGCGATACTATCAACCACAACACGAGCCCAATCATTCGCATTTACCATATCCCCCTTTTGCCGATCTCAGTTCGCGACGTTCCGGCAGATCGGCGTGGGTGCCGAGGACGAGCCCGGCATCGCGGACCCGTTCGACCAGCCGTGCCCACAAGTCGTGTAACTCCTCAGGCCGGCGGCTGCTCCCTTGCCCCTTCGGAGCCCGGAAGTTGCGAGGGTTGAAGTACTCGCCGGGTAGTTCGACGAGCGGCCGAGGGAAGCCCGAGTCAGCCGTCGCCGGGATTGCAGGAAAGAAGCTGAACATCCCGTCGACCGGATCGTTGGGTGTCGCTCCCCGATAGAGCCGCAGCTGTCCGCTCGTCGGCACGCAAGTCCCTGAGGTCGACGCTTGCTCTGCGTTGTCCGTCAAGGGGCCACCGGTCACGTCGAGGAACGTGGCCGGCACCCAGTCTTTGAGGGACACGCGTACATCGGGCACGGCATAATCGACGAAGTCCTGGACGACGAGCACGGTATCGAGCCACCACTCGGGCACGCCGTCGATCTCCCTGCCGCTCCCGAACACGATCACGGAGCCTTGGTCAAGGTGCCTCAGGCCGGACTTGCTCGGCTGGCGGCAGTTCGAGTAGAGGAACCGATCCCCGAAGATGAACGGGTCGGTGTTGTGCAGATCCCGGTAGCTGTTCCTCGGGACATAGTACGGACGCCAAAGGTAGCAGGGACAACGCAAGTCGCCCTTCGGCGGATTGAGTCGTCGGATGAGATCCGATTCCGGCTCCCACTCGCCCCACGCGAGCAGGTTGCCAGTCTGCCTGGTGCCATCCGCCGTGATCCACTCACCGCGCAACTGCATGAACTTCCGCCTGTGACTCTGCTCGTGGCCGCGCTTCAACCGCATGTGCCAAGCCTTCCCGCCGTCGTGGTCGGGCTTGTGCTCGGGTCCGGGGTGCGGGAACTGAACGAAACAGCGGCTATCGGCCATGTTGGTACGCTGCAAGTGCGATCGTGCCCGTCTTGCGCTTCTGGGCGTTGGGCAGCAGCCCAAACGGTTTCTGAGCCGCCCGGCCGAAGACGAAGAGGGACGGCTCACCGTCTACTTCGTACCACCGTGCACGGATCTCGTACGGCTGCGAACGCGGGCCGCCGCTGCTTGTTCGCTCGAAGGCGTGGATGGCCTCCCAGTCGGCCATCGGAGCGAAGTTGATGCGCCGGAGGTGATGCTCCGCCACCGACAGCGCAACGATCTGCGGCCGAAGTACTCTCAGCAACATGTGCCAGAGCGGACCGCCCTCGGCCTCAAGGGTCGCGCGATCGGCCTCGTCCAGCCTGCTCCAGGTCGGGCTGGTGGCTACCGGCGAGCAGATATCGGTGTGGAGCGCCGTCGAGGTGTCGCCCGCGTAGTAGCTCGCTCGTGCGCCGTTGAGCAGCGGCTCAAAGGCGCGGAACCAGTTGCGATACGGGTCGGTCCGGAAGTAGGCCGACATCGCATCCAGGTAGCGGTCCGGCTCCCGGTCGCGGCTACCCCCGCTCAGCGGGAAGCGCCGGAACGGCTCGCCAGCTGGGAACTCGTGGAACGAGGGATTCAACCCGACCGTCAGTACGCGCAACGGTGAGGCTCGGTAGGCGACGAGGTCGCCGAAGAACAGGATCGGCGCAGCCGGTGTGACGCGCGATGGCAGACTGCCAGCGCGGTCGAACGCGCGCCAAGCTTGCGCCACCGGTCGGGCGAGGCAATGCCTCCACTCGCTCCCGGTGGAAGCTCTGTACGGCGGCCACGCACCATCCGGAGACATCACATGTCGTTGGCTCGCAGGGCTTCGTCGATGAAAACACAGACCTCGCCCCCGACGCTCGACTCGAAACCATGCTACCACGGGCATTCCGATCGCGGTCCGCTCGGCGAGACAAAGACTGGCGAGGACACCCACTAGCGCAGGCGATCCCGACCGCGACACCGGTCCCGGTTAGTCTGGAGACGGTGCCTGCGGTCCGCTGAAGTCGCGTTCAGAACGGGGGGTGCAACGAGGGGAATCAGATCGTGGCACACCGACAAGGTGCTTTATTGTCAGTCATTTAAGAGAAGTCCACATCGGAAGCCCCAGCCGTCGAGGGTGCGGCGCCAGTTCACCCAGTCCCCTGGATCGGGATCCTGCAGCACCGCGTCGGACACCGGACGGATGTCGGCCGCCTGCTGCGCGAGACCGGTCAGTGTCACCGCGCCGACGATAGCCGTCACGGCGAGTAGGAGAAGACGCAGACGGGAGACAAGAAACGGCATGCGAACCTCCCGGAGCAGTGACGATGTTTGCGGAGCGGCCCGATTATAGTCCCCGGCGGCCGGTACGGTGATTGAATAGGAAGAGACGTGCGGGACGACCGCAAGCCACACGCCGGCGCCGGGAGGAAAAGATGACGATTCTACTGACGGGGGGAACCGGATTCATCGGGTCGCGGCTCAAGACACGGCTCGAAGGGCACGGACACACAGTCCGGGTCGTAAGCCGCGGGCCGCAGGGTGACGTCACCTGGGAGCCGGAGGCCGTGCGCGCCGCAGTGGCCGCGAGCAACGTGGTGGTCCACCTGGCGGGCGAGAACGTGATTGGCCGGCGCTGGACAGCGCGGCAGAAGGAACGCCTGCGGGCGAGCCGGGTCGATACGACGCAACTGCTGGCCGAGGCGGTGGCCGACGCAAAGCCGCAGGCCTTCGTGACGGCGTCGGCGATCGGCTACTACGGCGCCAGCCCGGACCGCCGGTTCACGGAGCGCGACGGCCCCGGCAACGATTTCCTGGCGCAACTGAGCGTCGCCTGGGAGGCGGCCCGCCAGCCTGCCATCGATGCGGGTGTGCGGACCGTCACGATCCGGATCGGCGTCGTGCAGCATCCGGGAGGCGGCGCGCTGCAAAAGATGCTGCTGCCGTTCCGCCTCGGCGTCGGCGGACCGGTCGGCAGCGGGGCGCAGTGGGTCTCGTGGATTCACATAGAGGATCTGCTCGCGATGTTCGAGTGGGCAATCACGGACGGCCAAGTGAGCGGGATCTACAACGGTACCGCTCCGAATCCGGCGACCAACCGCGAGCTGTCGAAGGTGCTCGGCCGCGTGCTGCACCGGCCGGCGTTCATGCCGGCACCGGCGTTCGCGCTGCGGATCGCGCTAGGGGAGGCGGCGGGGCTGCTCGTCGAGGGGCAGCATGTGACGCCGGAGCGGGCGCTTGCCAAGGGATTCATGTTCCGGTTCCCCGAGATCGAGCCGGCCTTCCAGGATCTGCTGGCGTAGCGTCCGGGCGGACCGGCGGCGGGGGAACGCTACGCGTAGATGATGAACTCGAGGAGGTTGCCGTCGGGGTCACGGACGTAACGGCTCGTGCCGGTGTCCGCGCCGCCGGTGCGGCCGCCCTGGCGGGGCGCCGGACCTTCGATCACGACGGCGCCCACCCGCTCGAGCGTCGCCTCCAGCTCGGCGGCGGTCCCGCCCCAGACGAAGCAGAAATCGCCGCACGGCGGCACCGCCTCGGGCGCGCGCAGCGTGAACGTACCGCTCTCCCAGGTCTCCGGCCGGTGGAAGTTGATCTTGTTGTCGCCGAAGTGGACGGAGCAGATCCGGTCCCCTTCCATCACCTCGAAGCCCAGGTCGCGGTAGAAGGAAACCATCGCCGCGGTGTTCCGCATCGGCACGGCGACATGATCAAAGCGGACGAGGTGGGACGACGCCTGCGCACCGGCGGTGCGGCTGGCGCCTCCGACCCCCGCACCGGCCGCCGCCAGCGCCGCCCCGGCGCGGGCTGCCCGCTTCAGGAACCGCCGCCGGTCGGTCATGGCGTTCATGCATCTGCCTCCTGCGGCGCCGGCTGCGCGCGCCCCCGGCGCGCCGGCGCTAGTTCATCCGCCGCATCTCCAGCGCGTCGCCCCCCTGGTGCAGCACCAGCGCCTCGACCCGGCCGGCGGCTACGCGGAAGGTGATGCGCACGTTACGGTCGCGGTAGAAGAAGTCGGTGTCCGTCTCGGGAAAGATCGCCACCGGATCCTGATCGGTCATCTGCGCTACCAGGTGGGCGCCGTCGCGCGTGATCGTGATGGCGAAGCCTGGCTGCTCTTCGTACTGGCCAATGTACCGCTCGAGGGTCGCGTCTGCCACGTCGGCCGCCGGCCGGGTCGCCGGGTCGACTCCCACCTCCGATGTGATCCGGTTGGCGCGCCGGCCGAGCCCCGCCTGCTCGAAGATCAGGTGGTCCACTTCGCGAGTGTCCTCGCGGATCCCGAACCGGATGCGGAGGCCGGATTCAACCTCGATGAACTCGGTCTCGGACGCGGGCACCAGGAGCCGCTGCCCGCGGGTGGGCGCACGGACGTAGAGCCGGTCCCGGTCGACCAGGATCGTCAGGGTGTAGTTCGCCGAGAGCGCGTACTGCCCCACGTACCGCGCCAGCAGCAGCGGGTCGACATGAATTGCCTGCGCCGCTTCCGGCGACGGCGCGGGCAGCAATGACAGCAGCACGAGGGCCGCTGCGGCGCGCATCAGTACTCGTCCAGCCCCTCGGTCAACTCGATGTAGGTGCCGAACGGATCGGTGAAGAACGCAATCGCGAGCCCGAGCTGCTCCAGTTCCTGGTACGGCCGGTCGAACGTGATTCCCTTCGCCTCGAGCTCCTGGCAGAACGCCTTGAGGTTGTCCACCTCGAAGCCGATGTGGTCGAGGCTGCGTCCTTCGGTCCCGTGCAGATCGGCGGCGCCGGGCGAGTACGTGAGATTCACCCCCGGCAGGTCGGCCGCCTGGAACGATCCGCGCATCCCCGGCGCGGCGCCGAACGTGTCGACGTACCACGCCTTCATGGCGTCGACGTCACGTGCCGCGAAATGGATATGGTGCAGCGCGATCGGCTCCGTCTGATCGCGTGCCTCGACCAGTTCCACCTTGACATTGTCCGGCGCCATGACGAACGCAATATAGGTGTCCTGGTTCTCGATGTAGGCCATGTTGTCCGTCACGCCGACCGATGGCGGGAGCTCCTGCCGCGTGACGATCGGGAAGCCGGCCGCGCGCACGCTCGCCAGCGCATCCCGGACGCTCGGCACCTTGAAGCCGACGTGATTGACGGTCGATCCGACCGTCCCGCTCTCCGGTGCCCGTTCGCGCACGAAGACCAGCACGTTCGAGAAGCGGTAGATCTCCGACTGGCCGAACATCGCTGGCTCGCCGCCGAGCGCGCCTTCCCAGAACCGCTTGTGCGCCGCTAGATCAGTGCCGTTGATGTGGTGGTGTCCATAGACGACCGGACCTTCGCGTGCGGCCGTCAGTTGCGCGGATGCCGCCGCCGTGCTCCCTGCGAGCAGCGCTGCGGCCACGCCGAGAATCGCGATCGTTCGCATGACAACTCTCCCTTCCATGTGCACATCGTTGTCCGATGCGCCCGTGCCCGCGTCAGTACCTGAACAGGTACGCAACCTTCCCGAAGACAGCGCGGTTGGTTCGTTCAAACCGATCGTGCGGAAAGCGCAACTCATCGAGCAGCCGTCCCTGCAGGTACCGGTCATCGTAGCCGAGGAACGCCACCGTCCCGGCATTGATGCGGTAGGTGAACAGCACGTTGTTGCCGAGTGTGCCGGCCAGGGTGTTGTGCTCGGCAATGTATCGGACCAGCAGCCGGTTGGTGAACTGGTAGGTGCTGCGGATCCGGTAGATCTGTACGGTGTACACGTCCTCGTCGGCGATCGCATCGACGAACTTGTTGTAGATGCCGTTCAGTTGTATCCGCCAGCGCGGCGAGGGTCGGCCCGAGAGCATGAAGTTCGCGGAGGTGAGTCGGCCACGGTACGGGCTCGCCGCGTCGTAGAGGACGGCGTCACCGACGTTGAACCCACCCACGAGCGAGAAGACCCGGCCGCTCTTGACGCCGAATGCGCCGTACCCCGCCTTCCGGAAATCGACCCCGCCGAACCGCTCGAAGTCACGATTGACCATGGCCGTGACCGACGTGTTCCCCTGGAACGAAAAGCTCGCTGTGCCCTGGATCTGCTCGTCCTGCAGAACGCCCGAGTGGTCGAACAGCCGGAGATAGGTGAGTGATGGCCCCCAGGTGATGAGCGTCGACTCGGGCCACCACCGGTAATTCGCGGTGGTGCTCGCCTGGCGCAGGTTCACCCGTGGCAGGAACCCGGTCTGTGTCCAGAAGTCGGGGTGGACGTCGCTGTACGACGCGCTGTAGCCGAAATTCCGGCCCTGCCGCGTGAAGTCCGCCTCGAACGCGGGCGCTGATGTCTCACCGAATTCCGGGTCGCGGGTTGACGAGTTGACGGCCAGGAAACTGAAGCGGTGGGTCCGGCCCAGACGGAACCGGCCATCGACCCCACCGACGACGTTGTAGTCGTCGCCGAACTGACGCGACGTCATGATGGCGCCGAGATACGACTCCGAGTAGAAGTCGTACCGAGCCCGCCCCACCACCGTCTGCGATGTCGTGTCATACCGTGGGTCAGTCGTGTCATCGATCCGGCCCGGCGCTTCGTCATCCGCGACGACCACGCCGAGCGTCACGTTCCCCACCTTGCCGGTCAGCTTCCCGCCGAAGCGGGGATCGACGATGGTTCGCGTGTGGAGCAGGTTGAGCGTCGTCGCGGTCCGGAAAATCTCCTGCCCCTCAAGAAAGAAGGGGCGTTGCTCCGAGTAGAAGAGCGCGAAGCGCTGGTTCGTTTCGATCTGCGGCTGATCCGATTCGATCTGCGAAAAGTCCGGGTTGTAGGTGACGTCGACCGTCAGGTTGGTCGTCACGCCGTACTTCACGCTGATCCCCAGATCGCCCAGCGGGTCCAGCGCGTTGAACGTGCCGGTATCGGAATCGAACGCGCCGAGCCGGGCGCCGGTCAGCTCCGGCAGAATCTCCAGGTTGCGGCTCCGCGACATCTCGCGCAGGCCGTCCAGGACACCGAACTGCGTGAGCTGCCCGGCGACGCCGCGGGAGATCGGCGACCACGCCTGAGCCTCCGACTTGCCGCGGATGATCCGCGTGATCTGGAAGCCCCAGCGGTGCGTCTCGGCGTCGGCGCGCTGCGGGTACCGGAGGCTCTTGAACGGGATGGCCATCTCCGCCGTCCAGCCGTCGTCGACCAACCGGCCGCTGGTCGTGAAGAGCACGTTCCACGAATCGTCTCCGCGGATACCGAACTGGCCCGAGTTACTCAGACCGCTCCCCCCGCCGCCCCGCCCGCCGCCGCCACTCCTCCGGCTTGACGAGCGGGACATCCTTCCCCGACCCGACGATCCGCTGCTCCCGGACGCGTTGACGAGCGAGTCGCTCTGGACGCCGTAGCCGTTCACCTCGAACTGGTACGCGCGCTGCTGATCGAGGAATGGATCGAACAGAACCGACATCCGGTCATCGCCCCGAATGTCGTCACGGTCGGCCCGGTTGGTGCGCATCATGCCCGGGTCGGAATAGTGGGCATAGAAGGCGAAGTAGAGGTGCTCGCGGTCGAACGCCATCCACACCTCGGTCGCCTCCGTGCCGGGCGCCCCTTCGACCGGCGCCACCTGCACGAACTCCGTGATGTGCGTCGCCGTCTCCCAGACCGCATCGTCCAGGCGGCCGTCGATCTGCGGGGCCGGCGCGGCGAGACCGATCGTTGTTTCCCGCTGGACGTTCGGCACCGCTGCGAAGCCGCCGCGTCCGCCGCCGGACCGTGGTTGGCTCGGTATCGGTTGCTGGCCACGCCGGGCGATATCCTGCCCGTTGCCACGGCCGGGGTCACCGGGCGCGTCCGGCAGCTCCAGCAGTCCCGTGACGCCGTTGCCGCTCCCTTCAGCGACGGGTGCTCCCGCTGCGGCGGGGGCGGCGGCGCGCCGGCCGGGGCGCGGGGCTCCGGCATCGGCCGTCTGAACGTCGTCGCCGGTGGCGTTCAGGGCCTCGCCGATCACGGCGGCCAGCTCGTCCTGCGCGCGAAACAGGTCCGCCAGCGGCGCATCGATCTTGGCGGTCCGGTGCACGCTCCCCGACGTGACCTCGATCACGCGGGCCGTGATCCGGATCGTCTCCTCCAGCACCTGGTAGCCGCCTGCGACAAGCCACCGGGCGCCCAGCGTCCGGCTGGCGGCGAGGGCGACGTTGCCGGACGGTGCGTCAACCGTGCCCGTGCGAAGCGCATGCTGCAGCGCGGCGTTGCCCACCACGGTCACGCCCGCGTCCCAGAGATCGGCGGCGACCGCCTCGGTGACCCCGGTGCCGATCCATTCGTCGTCCGGATGCTGGCTCAGATTGGTGAAGGGGACGATGGCCACCGCACCGGACATCTGCTGCGCCCAGGCGGGTGCAGTGACACTGGCGACGAAACAGGCGCACAGCATGGCCGCGCGCCGCCGTACGCCGCGCGCCGTGCCGCGTCGGCGGTGCCGTCCGTCTGGCATTGAACCCCCTATGATACGGTAACCAGTCTCCCCCGTGGGCTACAATGTTGCCGTATGACCTTCCGCCACAGGGCGTGCGCGGCGGTTCTGGTCGCGCTGCTGGCCACAACCGTTCCGGTGGCCGGCGCGGCGCAAAGCGAGACGTGGGAGCCGCTCGTCACCACCCTCGGTACCCGCGCATTCGACGTCCAGTACGAGCTCTGGTACTACGTCAACGTCGTCTTCGAATCGGAAGTCGCGGCCACGGCCGATGGCTACGAGTACCGATATCGCCTCACCAACAAGGGCGATACGCAGGTGCGTGTCGAGTGGCGTGGCCTCGAGGAGAGCGCGTTCGGTGAGGAGGTGGACGACGTCGAGGAGCTCCGGATGGGTCTGATCGATCCGGGCACGGTTACCGACTGGCTGGTCCTGACGAGCAGCGCGCCGCCGCAGGTGACCGAACGTACCGCCCGCATGTTCGGCAGCGCGCCGTCCGCCAACGAGGCGGTGCAGTTCGCCGGCCGGGCCCCCGCCTACGTCCCCGCCACCGAGTAACCGCTCGCGTCCGCGGTGGCCGCTGCCCCGCCGTTACCGGCAGGTGAAGTTCGCCGCCGTCCAGTTCGCCGGATCGTCCGCCCCGCCGGCGGGTCCCGTGTAGACCGCGCGCGCCGGGTAGGGGCAGAGCGGCCGCTCGTTATCAACCGTGCCATCGGTCGCGTGGGTCGCGATCAGCGCGTCGGGCGCCTCGCCCCGTTCGACCCAGGCGACGAGCGGAGCCAGACGGTCCCAGGTGTCGGGGCCCCGGCCGCCGCGGCAGTGTCCCATCCCGGGCGCCATGAAGAGCCGGGCGCGCTCCTGGGCCACCGCGAGATCCCCGCCGAAGGTGGTGTCGACCATGTCGTCGTAGTAGGTGACGGTCGGCTGCGGCACGACCAGGGCGTCGGCCCAGCCGTGGTAGAGGATCAGCTTTCCGTCCTGCTGCACCAGGAAGCGCGTCAGATCGGGATCCACCGCGTCGGTGATTCCCTTCATGACGTCGCCCTCCCCGTCGGGAATGAACAGCCGGGGCCACTGCAGTTCCGAGCCGAGCGGTTTGCCGGCGTAGATCGGCTCTCCCCGGCGGTCGCGCGGCCCGGCATGGAAGTCGCGGACGGTCTGGATCTGCGCGCGTGTGAAGCAGTCGTCGCCGTCGATGTCGTCGATGCAGCGGTGCGGCGCGAGGTCGCGGTCGGGATTGAAGTCGCAGCCGAGCGGATCGTCGATCACGCCGTCGGCGACGCCGTCGTTCCGGTCGCAGGCGGCGAGGACCGCGTCGGCCAGGATCTCCACCTTCCGGACGCTGTCGAACCGGCCGTCGCCGTCCGTGTCGAACCCGAGCGCGCCCGCGAAGTCGTCGCGGAACATCCGCTGCAGCAGCCAGACGCGCACCGCGTTCATATCCTGGTAGTGGTTCGCCGGCGCACCCGCTACGATCCCGTCGAAGTCGCCGGGGTAGCGCTGCGCCTCCATCAGCCCCTGTCGCCCGCCGGTCGAGCAGCCCTCGAAGTACGAGTACTCCGGCTCGGCGTCGTAGTAGCGGCGCCCGAGCGTCTTGCCCGCCATGGCGGTCAGGTGGACGGCGCGGTAGCCGAAGTCGATCTCCGCCTGCCGGTTGTTGTAGGCGAACGACGACCCCGGCTCGGCGCCGTTGTCATGGCCGGTCCGGATCTGCTGCAGCGCCTCGCAGCCGGCCCGATCGTCCGCGTTCGGTGCCGCCGTCTGCGTCGCACCGGTCGCGGCGGCGGCGGCAAGCCCGGCGACGATGAACGAAATCGCGCCTCCGCCAAGTCGGATCGGCAATCGGCTGTGCGGTCGCATGAAGTCCTCCGCCCGTCAGAAACTGATCACCAGCGCGGTCCTCAGTATCGTATCCAGTCCGTCCTTGCGGAGACGCCCCCTGCCCAGATCGATCGTCACACCGCCGTCCGCGACCGTCTCGAACAGCTCGTCGCCGCTCCCCGGCGCGCCGTCCGGATCGCGCAACGCAACCCGCGCGACAATCGCCGCCTCCTCAAACGCCGGCTGATGCTCGTAGAGCCACTGCAGGCTCACGCGCAGCGAAAGGTGATCCGTCATCGCGACGGCGGCGCCGCTCACGGTGTTGAGCGAGTAGTCGGACGGGTCCGTCACGTTGACGTTCAGGGTCAGGGTACCGTCGACCGACGTGATGGTGCCGAGTCGCTGCCGGTAGTCGCTGTCGATGCGGAGGCCGGCGAAGTGGTCCGCCTTCGCGCTGTCTGCCACCAGTTCCTCGCGGGAGGTGTAACTGACGCCGTAGGCGGTGGCGAGTCCGGTCGACTCACGGTCGATCCAGGTATTGCCGACACCGCCGAAGACGATGGTGCGGTTGCGGATGCCGGCGTCGTTGTTGCGATCCCAGCTTGCGCCGGCGTGCCAGAGGAAGTGCTCGCCGAGCTCGCGCTCGTAGCGCCCCTCGAGAAAGTACTGCTCGACGTCTGGCTCCTGTGGCGGACGGACCACCACCGTCTCGAACTCGTCGGGCCGCCCGCCGGGCTGGAAGCGGACGCCGGGCGCGACGAGGAGGTACCGCTCGTCGCCCGCGCGTGATCGCACGCCGTCGAAGCGAAGGCGCAGGCGGTCCCTCGTTCCGCGCACACGCAGGGTGTTCGAGAAGCCGAGGGTTTGCGTCTCGGCGTTGCCGCCGGTCCGGACGATGCTCAACTCGGCAGCGTTGTTCCAACCGGGTGCGTCGTCGTCAGCGGCGGCGCTGGATGTCTGGGCGGCAAGCTGCGCCGGGCACAGCACCAGCGCGGTGACGACCAGCCGGGCAGCCGTGCGGCCGACGCAGAAGCAGACGTGGGCGCGGCCGGGATGCGGCGCGGCCGGGCCTACCGCGCCTGAATGTCGCCGGCGCCGCCGAAGAATTTCCCGTCGACGCACTGATCGGAGCGGCAGTCGTTCTTGAAGGGGGCGCCGAGGGCGACCAGCAGGTCGGCAGTCTCCGGCTTCGGGATGAAGAAACGGGACGGCCCGAACGCCATGTCGGCAGGCGAGTTGCCATCGCGCGCGACCGCATCAACGCGTGCGCCCTGGTCGACGAGGTACCGGACCATCGCCATGTCGCCCCGGCTGGCGGCACCGTGCAGCGCCGTGTAGCCCCGGCCGTCCACGGCGTTGATGTCGTTCCCCAGCTCCAGGCAGTAGCGGACTGCCGCCATGAACGAATCGGGCGCGTTCTGCGTGAAGTTGCCCATCCAGCCGACACCGGCCGCCACCATCAGCGGCGTCGCGCCGGCGCCGGTCGCCAGGTTCGGGTCGGCACCCGCCTCGACGAGGATTCGCATCGCCTCGACATCGGTCGAATGCGCCGCCCGCCAGAAGGGGGTGGAGCCGGCGAAGTCGACCCAGCCTCGGTCGTGCGATGTCGGACTGTACCAGAGCTTGCGGACCACCCGCGCGTTTGGGTCCGCGCCCGCCGCGAGCAGGTGTCGCAACAGATCGAGCGAGTCGACCTCCTCTTGATCGGTCGGCGGGTTGGGCGCCCACGAGATGGGCGCGTGACGCATATTGACGGTGGCGTAGACCGGACCGAGGCCGTCGATGTTCACCCGGTTCAGGTCGGCCCCCTGATCGAGGAGATACTGGGCGACGTCGTAATGGCCGTTGGCGATGGCGATCACCATCGGGCTGCTGCCATCGCCGCCGCTCACCCGGTCGATGTCGGCGCCCGATTCGACCAGTGCGCGGACCGCTTCGACGTGGCCGTCGCGCGCGGCAATCAACAGGGGGGTGAGGCCACCCATGATTGAGTTCCCACCCGGGATGCGGCGTCGGCGGTCGGAGATCGGGTTGCCGTATTCGTCCAGTCTCTCTTCGATCATCGAGACGACGTACGACATCAGGCCGGTGAGCGCGCCGTGGCGCACCAGCGCTCGGATGGCATCGGGGCGGTCTTCCCAGGCGGCGAACATCAGCGCGGTCTGTCCATTCTCGGTCTCGCGCGCATTGACCCATGCGCCCCGCCTGACCAGCAGGTCGATCGCGTCGACGCGGCCCGACATCGACGCCGCCATCAGCGGCGTTCCGCCCGTCGCGGTGGGGACGTTGATGTCCGTGTCAACCGTGATCAGCCGTCTGATCATCGCGGCGCTGCCGTTGTTCGCGGCCAGCCAGAGCGGCGTGATCGCGCCGACGCGCGTCCGGACCGTCATGTTGGCGCCGATGGCAAGCAGCAGATCGGCAATCGCGTGGTCGTCGTTGAAGGCCGCCCAGTGGAGCGCGGTCATGCCGTCGCCCTGCGGGGCGTTCACGTTGGCACGCTGCGCGATCAGCGCGCGGACACGCATCAGGTCGCCGTCGCGAGCGGCGTCGGCGACAGGAGAGTCGGACGCGGCGGCCGGCGCCGCGGAGACCGTCGCAAGCAGAAACAGGGCGGCCAGCAGCAGTCGCAGTGCGGGATGCCGGCGTGGACGCCGGCGCACCAGGATGCCAACGCGGACGCCGGCGCACCAGGATGTCGACGCGAACGCCAGCGCACCGGGGACGCCGGCACGCTCGACACGCTCGCGCTGCGGCAATGACGGCATCGCTACAGGTTCAGCTCGCCGGTGCTGTCGCCGATGCTGCTGATGTCGACGCCCAGCCGGCGCAGCACCGTCAGCAGGACGTTGGCCATCGGCGTGCCGTCGGAGCAGAGCAGGTGGTGGTTCCCCTTGAACTGGCCGTTTGCGCGGCCGGCGAGGAAGAGCGGCACCCGCAGGTGGTTGTGCACGCTGCCGTCTCCCATCGGGCTGCCGTAGAGCACCAACGAATGGTCGAGCAGGCTACCGTCCCCGTCGGGCGTCTCCTTCAGGCGCTGGATGAAGTGCGCCACCTGCCGGACGTGGAACGCGTTCAGTCTCGCGAACTCGGCGATCCGATCCGGCCGGTTGCCGTGGTGCGACAGCGCGTGGAACGGCGTCTGGACCCCCGCTTCGGTGAAGACACGCGAGCTGACGTCGCGCCCCATCTTGAAGGCCGCGACTCGCGTGGTGTCGGTCATGAACGCGAGCACCTGCAGGTCGAACATCAGGTTGACATGTTCGGTCCAACTGTCCGGCACGCCGATCGGCGCCTCCGGCAGTTCGCGCGCCACCGCGCCGGCGTTCACCACCTCCACCCGCTGAATACGTCGCTCGATCTCGCGAACATCCTCCAGGTAGTCGTCGAGCCGTGCGCGGTCGGCGGCGCCGAGACCCATCTCGAGATGGTCGATCTTGTCGAGGATCGCGTCGAGAATCGACGCGTTCGCACGGCGGCGGGCCGCCCGCTGCTCAGACGTTGCGCCGTCGCCGAACAGTCGCTCGAACGCAACCCGCGGGTCGCGCTCCATCGGAAGCGGCGTGGTGGGCGACGACCAGGAGATGGTGTTGGCGTAGACGCAACTGTAGCCGTAGCCGCACGCACCGGTGAGCGATCCGACATCCTCGATGCAAAGCTGCATCGAGGGCAGCGGTGTCTCCTGTCCGAACGCCTGCGCGTAGATCTGGTCCGCGGAGGTCGCGTTGTAGATGTCAGCCCCCTCCGTCATCTTCGCGTGCGCGCTGGTGAGGAACGCGGCGGACGACCGGGTGTGATCCGCTCCCGCCTCAGCCTCGGTCAGCGCCGTCGCCGACGCGATGTCGGTGTGGCTGACAATGGTCAGGTAGTCGCGGTGCGACTCGAGCGACCGAAGAATCGGCGTCATCTCGAAGTCGCGTCCCGACGCGGTGGGCGACCAGTAGTGGAGGCGGGTGCCGTCAGCGGTGCTGCCGGCGCTGCCATGTACCATCTCGATGGCGGCGAAGCGGGTCCGGGGCGTGGCGGCGGTCCGGCGGGTCGCCGCCATCGCCGGCGCCATCGCATCGAGGAACGGCAGGGCGAGCGACACCCCCATCCCCCGCAGCACGGTGCGGCGCGAAAGGTGACTCCGGGTAATGAACATCGGTACGGTTTTCTCCCGGAAACGGCCGACTGGTGCAGTTTACGGCTGTACGCCCGCCGTCGCAACACCGTCGTCCGCCCGCCGCATCGCAAACGGCGTGCTGGTGACGATGCCCATCACATAGGCCGAGAACCGGTGGTCCGCGGCTTCCGCCTCGCCGACCACCCCCCGGACCGCCGGCATGTCCGACGGTTCGAGGATCCGGCCGAGGGCGAACATCAGCAGGTTGCGCGCGAGGTTGATGGTGAAGCTCTCCGCGTGCCGCTCGATCCAACGCCGGATATCGGCCGGGCCACGGACTGCGGTGCCGTCGAAGAGCATCTCGGACGGATAAATCGGCTCCCCGGCGTCGCGGGTCCGCCAGGCGCCAATCGGGTCGAAGTTCTCGAGGGCAAGGCCAACCGGGTCCATGATCCGGTGGCAGGCTGCACAGGCGGGGTTCTCCCGGTGCGCCGCGAGGCGTTCGCGCATCGTCGCTGGTTCCTCACCATGCTCGTTCTCGTCGAGCGGCGGGACGTTTGCCGGCGGCCGCGGCGGGGGGGCGCCCAGCAGGACGTCGAGTACCCAGGCGCCCCGGATCACCGGCGATGTCCGGTTGGCGAGCGCGGTGAGCGTCAGGATGCTCGCGTGGCCCAGCAGACCGCGCCGCGCGTCGCGGGTCACGGCCACGCGCCGGAAGCGGTTGCCGATGACGTTCGGGATGCCGTAGTGCTCGGCGAGTCGCTGATCGACGAACGTCTCGTTGGCGGTGAGCAGGTCGGTCACGCGCCGGTCCTCCCGGACGATGTTGTCGAACAGCAGTTCTGTCTCGCGCCGCATCGACTGGTTCAGGTTCAAATCCCAGTTGGGATACCGGAAGACATCCGGGTGGACATCCTGCAGGTTCTGTAGCCGCAGCCAGTGGGACGCGAAGTTGGTAGAGAGCGACTCGGCGCGCGGGTCGGCCAGCATCCGGCGCACCTGCTGCCGGAGCGTCGCGCGATCCGAGAGCTGTCCTGCCGCCGCCACGTCGATCAACTCGTCGTCGGGCAGGCTGCTCCAGAGGAAGAAGGCGAGGCGCGAGGCGAGCTCCAGGTCGCTCAGCCGGTAATTCTCACCCGGTGCGACGCCTGGGGGTGTCCGCTCGAACCGAAGGAGGAACTCCGGGTCGGCGAGGATTGCCTGCAGGCCCATCCGGATCCCGGCATCGAAGCCGCCCATCGCACGCCCCTCGTCGTAGAAGCGGAACAGGCGCGTGCGGTCGGCGTCGCTGAGCGGCCGGCGAAACGCCCGGCGGGCGACGCGAGAAAGGATCTCGTCCGCGCACGCCGTTTCCTCCGAGGGTGCGGCGGTGGCGGGTGGGCGGCAGGTCAGGAGCCGCTCGCGGATGGGCGTCTCGCTGACGCCGGTCACGTCGTACGGCCCGTCGATTCCAAGGTTCCGCAGGTGCGGCAGGCCGGTCAGTCCGGGAAAGTGGCCGGTCGACAGGTCGGCCAGAGCCCGGTCGAACGGCATCACGAAATCCTGCACCGGCCCCGCGGCACGTTGAATGAACGCGGCAGAGATCTGCTGGGGTCCGGCCCGGATCGGGATCGGCTCGGTCCGGAGCAGGTCGGTCGTCCGGAGCTTCCGGTCGAGGTCGAGCAGCGCCACCCGCTCGCCATTCACCGCGATCTCGATCTGTTCGCCCTCGGCCGGGATGTTGTCACCAAAAAAGGCCCCGATGCTTGCGAAGTAGAACGACAGCCGGAAGATGTAGCTGCCGTCGGCGGGGAAGTTGTGCGTGACGGCGATACCGCCGCGCGTGCCGAGCGGCGTGCCAGGGACATGCCGCATCTGAGAGAAGGCCTGCGGAACGACGTAGGTGTCGACCGACGGCGTGGCGTCCGGATCCCCCACCGCCATCCGCGCGATCCGGCCGGCGGCGGTGAGGTAGCTTTCGAGCAGCGTCGGCGAAACGGTCAGGACGTCAGACATGTTGTCGTAGCCCTGACTCATGTCGTCCGGCGGCAACAGCGATGTCGCGTCCACGTCGAGGCCGTGCAGGTCGCGAATCGCGTTGGCGTACTCCGTGCGGTTCAGCCGGTGCAGAATCGGCCGGCCGGGGTTGGGGGCTGCCGCGGCGGCGCGGTCGAGGCGCGTCTCGAGCTGATCGATGAACGCGGCGATGACCGGCGGCTCGGGGCGCGGACGCCCTTCGGGGGGCATCATCCCGGTGCGGAGCTTCAGGATCACCTGCTCGAACGTGGCGGCATCGTGCTCCGGATGATCGGGATCGACCCCGTCGAGAGAGAGGCCACCAGTGCGTGTCCGGTCGTTATGGCAGGAGAGGCAGTAGTCCTGCACCAGGGCGCGGCCGTCCACCTCCACCGCCGGCGCCTGCGACGCATGCGCCGGGGCGGCGGTCACGAACGCGGCGACGATCAGCCAGGCCACGCGGAGAGGCACAATCCTACCGGTGCGCCGGGTCGGGACGCCCCATCAGTTCGGTGAAGCTCGCCCCCTCCCGCGGCACCAGCTTCTGCGTACGGCCCTGCATGGTGTCGCTGGCGTAGAGGTTCCGCTCCGCGTCGACAGAGAACTGGTGGATGATGCGGAAGCGCCCCTCGCCCTCACCGCCGATGTCGAACGCGAACTGCGGATTGCCGTTCCAGTCCAGCTTGATCAGTTGCGGTTCCTGGTTGTCGGCGACCCAGACCTCGTAGCCGGTCGCGTAGATATCGTTCGGGAACTCGAAGCCGGGCCAACTGGCGATCGGCGAGATGTTCGGGTGATACCAGACCGAGCGGGTGGTCTCGTTGAACACCTGGATTCGGTCGTTCTCCCGGTCTGCGACGTAAATGCGGCCGATGCTGTCGGTCGCCACCGCATGCACGCCATTGAACTGACCCCGCTCGATGCCGAGCGTTCCCCACTCGGTGACGAAGTTCCCCTGGGCGTCGAACTTCACGACGCGCGCGTTCTCGTAGTCGGCGACGAAGATTGAGCCATCCTCCAGGAACGCCACATCCTGCGGGCGATTGAAGTTGGTCTCGCCGGCGCCCGGTCCCTCGTCACCGATCGTCATCACCAGCGCCGAACCGTCATTCGTAAAGGCGTGCACCTGATGGTTCGTCTCATCCACCACCCAGACCTTCCGATCGGGATCGTGCGGGTTGATCTTCACCTTGTGCGGACCCGCGCCGCCCTCCCACATGTCGTCCCACTGCGTCCAGGATTCGATCATGTTGCCGTCGCCGTCGACGACGAAGATGGAGTTGCGCCAGACGCGATCGTCTCCCGCTTCAAGCGCGTTCAGGCCGATCGAGCCGACGAACCCTGCAAAGCCGGGCGGCACCGGATCGGGCAGCCGGATCTCGCCTCGCTGCACGATGAAGATCCGGTCGGGCGACTCCGCGAAGACGCCGCTCTGCGCGCCGAATGCGTGGCCTGCGGGCGCAAACGGCTTCAGCCACCCCTCCACCACGGTGTACGGGCTCGGCCCGATCGGCAGATCCAACACGAACTCCTGCTGCAGGCGGGCCGATGCACCCAAGAGGCCAGATGCGACCACCAGTCCCACCACCGCGGCGCTCACACGCAGCAACTTCTCCATGATCCGTTCCCCCTGCTCCGCTCTCTCCGCGTGCGAGCTCAGGTGCACCAGCCCTCCGGGCCTGCACCACACACGCAGCCAATGGTCCGTCGCTCCCACGTACGCCGGCCAGATGCGCCGGCCGCAGGCCGGCACACCACCTCGCCCCCCGTTCAGCGTGGGCAATCCGAAGTCTAAGATATACGATCATGACGCTGATTTTTGAACAGGTCCGGACCGGCGGCGACCGCAACTTCGGCTATCTCCTGGGCGATCGTGACGCAGGGGTGGCTGTCCTCATCGACCCCTCTCCAGAGCCCGTGGCGTTGGTCGACCGAGCGCAGGCGCAGGCGCTCGCGGTGACCCATATTGTCAACACCCACGGCCACCCGGACCACACCGGGGGCAACGTCGAGGCGCTCCGCCTCACCGGCGCCCCGGCGGTTGCGGCTCACCCCGACTGCCCGGTTGACGTCACGGACCCGCTTTCCGACGGCGCGCGCCTGCCGGTCGGCTCACTGGTCCTCGAGTGCCTCCATGTCCCCGGCCACTGCGCCGACCACCTGACGCTGTACGAACCAACCCACCGTCTCCTCTTCACCGGCGATCTCATCTTCGTCGGCAAGGTGGGCGGTACACGAACCGACGCCGACACTGCCACCGAATGGGACAGCCTGCGCCGCGTCCTGGATACGTACCCCGACGATACCACCGTCTGGCCTGGCCACGACTACGGCACCCGTCCCAGCTCCACCCTGGCCCTCGAAAGGGCCACCAACCCCTTCCTCCGCTGCGAGGACTTCGACGCCTTTCGGTCCCTCAAACAGAACTGGCCGCAATACAAGGCCCAGCTTGGCCTGAGGTGAGAAGTGCCGGCCTAGCAGCCCGGCGCACCAGGGCGGCCGGCGGGGCACCATGCGCACGGTGGAGGCGGCGCCGCATGAAGGCTGGCGCACCGCGCACCGTCATCATCGGACGCTCCTTGGACAGATCACGACGGCACCAGGGCAGGTGCTACCCCGGGAGACGCTTAGACGATGCCGGCTTCTTGGTTCAGCCGACGGATCCTGGCTTCAGGCGGTACTCCCCACTGTCTGGGTCCCGCTCGCGGTAGACGGCATGGCAGGACGCACAGACGCGGTTGACCTGTCCGGCCCTGGACGTCACGGCGTCGCCGTCGATGTTCTCCGCAGAGAGGATGTTGTCGAGATCGTCCAACCCCCTGACGGCCTCACGGACCCACTGGGCGGCGTCGTCGCGGTCGTTTTGGCGCCAGAAGGTGATCGTGATGGCCAACTGCTCGCGGGCGCGGATGAAACGCTCCTTGGCGAAGGCGTAATCCTCGTCGCCGAGCGCGCGTCTGGCAGCGTCGAAGTTTGGACCCATCGTGTCCATCGTCGTGGCGAGGTTGCCGACGGTGAAGATGGGGTACGGATCGTCCTGGGCCTGCGCAACGGCGATCGTCGACAGTGCCATTAGTGTCGCCGCCGCGACAGTCCACCAGCGCCAGAGGCGCCGTCGAGGGAAGGTACGCACGGGGTGCGGCGGCGTTGCGCCGCCGCACCCCGTCCCAGCCGGTTCGCGCGTCACCGTCACGGCCGTGTCCGTTAGACGGTGAGGCGCGGCAGGTTGCCGGTGCCGTCGCCGAACGAGTCCTGCGGGACGCCCAGCATCTCGAGGATCGTCATGTGCAGGTTGGCGAGTGGCGTGTCCTGTGGGTAGCGCACGTAGCGCCCGCCGTGGATGCCGGCCGCCTTGCCGCCAACCACCGCAATCGGCAGGTCGTCGTGGAAGTGCGTGTTGCTGTCGCTGATGCCCGTCCCGTAAAGGAACAGCGTCGAGTCGAGCATCGAGCCGTCCCCCTCCGCTATGTTCGCCAGCTTGTCGACCAGGTAGGCGAACTGCGCGAAGTGGTGCTGGTTGATCTTGTGCAGCCGCTCCAGCTTCGCCGGCTCGTCCTGGTGGTGCGACAGCGGGTGGTGCGAGTCCGACACCCCGATCTCCGGATACGCCCGGCCGCTCACCTCGCGCGCCAGCATGAACGTCGAGATCCGCGTCAGGTCCGTCTGATACGCCAGCGCCAACAGGTCCATCATCAGCTGCGCGTGCTCGACGTAGTCCGTCGGGACACCCACCGGCTGGTCGACCACCGGCAACTCGCGCGTGTTCTGGTCCTCGGCCATCCGGATGCGCCGCTCGATGTCCCGCACCGAGTCGACGTATTCATCCAGCTTCACCCGGTCGCCCGCGCCAATCACCCGCTCGAGGTCCTTCAACTCCGCGCCCACCGCATCGAGGATGCTCCGGTCGCGGTCCAGTCGCGCCTGCCGCACCACCGGGTCCGTGCTGCCGCTCGTTCCGAACAGCCGCTCGAACACCGCCCGCGGGTCGTTCTCGATCGGCAGCGGCGTCGTCGGCGTCCGCCACGCAATCGTGTTCGTGTAGGCGCAGCTCGCGCCGCCGTCGCAGTTGCCCACCATCGAGTTTGACTCGATGCCCAGCTCCAGCGACGTAATCTGCGTCTCCTTCGATGTCTCGCGGGCCGCCATCTGGTCCATCGAGACCGACGCGAAGACGTCCGCGCCGTTGGTGATCTTGAACGGCACGCACGTCAGGAACGTGCCGGCCGAGCGCGCGTGGTCGCCGCCCCCCTTCACCAGGTTCGCCGACTCGTCGTCCAGGCCGCCGCACAGCACCACCCGGTCCTTGTGCGGGTTGAGCGACGCCAGCGTCGGCGGCAGCTCGTCCAGCGGGCCCTCGGTCTTCGGGAACCAGTACGGCATCGACATCCCGTTCGGGACGTAGAAGACGCCGAAGCGCTTAATCGGCGCCGCCGCCGTGTTCTGCAGCGCCGTCAGCGCCGGTACCATCCCGTCGAGCAGCGGCAGCGCGAGCGCAGCGCCGAGCCCCCGCAGCACGGTCCGGCGCGGTAGGTGCATCTTGGTGATGAACATCGTTTCAGCCTCCTGAGGTTCGTTCCCCTGTCTCCGTCTCTCCTGTACGCGTTAGTCTACTGCTTACTGCTGATCGGCCGCCACAAGCTCGTCGCCTTCCGGCATCGGCGCCCGCCGCAGGCGGAACTGATCGCTCGCGACGACCGTCCCAACCAGTGTCGACCACTGCTCGCCGCTCTGCTCCAACCGGTCAGCAATCTGCCGCAGCAGCGGCTGATCCGTGTGCAGCACGCCACGGCCCAGCGCGTAGATCAGCATCTTCTCCGCCACCGTCCGGACGAACTCCCGGTCGCCCTCGGCCAGTAGCGCTTCGCGCAGCGTGCGCGGGCTGTTGACCGTCCGGCCGGAGAGGTCGATCTCCGCGTTGATCTCCGCGCCGCCGTCCGTCTCGCGCCAGCGGCCGACCGCGTCAAAGTGCTCCATCGCGAAGCCGAGCGGATCCATCCGCCGGTGGCAGCTCGCGCAGACCGGGTTCTGCCGGTGCTGCTCCATTCGCTCGCGCAGCGACGTCGGGTTGGCCCGGTCGCTCTCCGCGAGCGGCGGGACGTTCGGCGGCGGCGGCGGCGGCGGCGAGCCGAGCAGCGTCTCGAGCACCCACTTGCCCCGCAGCACCACCGACGTCCGGTTCGCGTAGGACGTCACGGTCAGCAGACTCGCGTGGCCCAGTAGGCCGTGGCGGCGATCGTCGTTCCACTCGTGCCGGCGGAAGTGGCTGCCGTACACCCCCTCGACGTCGTAGTGCCGTGCCAACTGTTCATTCAGGAAGGTGTAGTTGGCCGTCAGCAGCTCCGGGATCGGCCGGTCGGTCCGCACCTGATCCTGGACGAAGGTCTGAGTCTCCCGCACCATCGCGGCACGGAGGGAGTCGTCGAAACCGGCGAACAACGCGCCGTCCGGATCCTGCGAGTCGATGTTGCGCATCTGCAACCACTGCCCGGCGAAGTCGTCCATGAACCGGATGGCGCGCTCATCGGTCAGCAGGCGTTGCACCTGTTCCGCCAGCACCTCCGGCTCGCGCAGACGGCCCTCTTCCGCCAAGTCGAGCAGCTCGTCGTCCGGGATGCTCTTCCAGAGGAAGAACGACAGCCGCGACGCCAGCTCCAGGTCGGACAGCTCGTAGATAGCGCCGGGCCGCGTATCGACCGGCTGCTGCTCGACCCGCATCAGGAAGCTGGGCATCGAGAGCAGCGCCTCGAGACCCCGCTCGACCCCCGCCTCGAAGTCGCGGTCGGCCCGCCCCTGGCGATAGACGCCCAGCAGCGCGTCGATGTCCGCGTCGGTCACCGGCCGGCGGTAGGCGCGGCGGGCGAGCGTCGAGAAGATCTCGCGCGCGCACGCGTCCTCGGCCCCGGTGGTCGGGCTGGCCGGCCGGCACGTGAAGATCCGCTCCCGGCTCGGCGTCTCGCCCGGCACCGATCCGTCAAAGGGGCCGGAGATGTACAGCATGTCGACGCCAGGCAGTTCATCCGGCATGCTCGGCGACGGTGCCGAGTCGATGAAGCCAGTCGCCACGAGCCGCGTGCCCGCCTTGACAGGCACCCGGATCTCCAATTCGGTATCGGCCCTCATCCGGTACTCATGCAGGATCTGACCCTCGGGATCGTCCTCAGGCACCGCGATCAGCATCCCGGGGTCGGGTCCGCGGTACCGGCCGCCGATGTCGAACTCGCGGATCAACTCGTGGTCGATCCGGATTTCCATCTGATGCTCGTCTTCGTCGATGCCGTCGATCGTCTCGATCGTTTCATTTCGCTTCAGCCGGATCGCGAAGACGTACTCGCCGTCGAGTGGGAAGTGGTGACGCACGGCGACGCCGCCGTGCGTCGCGAACGGCATGTTGTCATCCCGGCGAATGTCACGCCGTTCGTACCCCACGTCGTAGACATGCATCATCGGCCGGTTGTCAGGACTGCCGACGGCGGCCCGGCTGATCTTCGTCGCCGCGGCGATGTAGCGCGTCATCAACGACGGCGTGATCGACAGCACCTCGGCGTTGTTGTCGAAGCCGAACCCCGCCATGTCGCTCGGCAGCAGCGTCTCGGAGTCGATCTCCAGCGCCAGCAGGTCGTTGATGGCGTTGGCGTACTCCAGCCGGTTCAGCCGGCGTGAGGCGACTCGGCCCGGATTGGGATTGTCGACCGCCACGCGGTCGAGCGCCGTCTGGAGCGAGGCGAGGAACCCGGTGAGTGTCGCAACGTCGGGCCGGGGCCGGCCCTCGGGCGGCATCTGCCCGTTGCGCAGCTTGTGGACCATCTTCTCGAGCATCTCGGCGTTGCCGGCGATGTCGCTCAGGTCAAGCTGATCGAGCATCAGCCCGGCGGTCTGCAGCCGCTCGTTGTGGCAGGTGACGCAGTAGCGGTCGATAATCTCCCGCGAAGGCCCTTCGGCCGCCTGCGTCTCGGCACCGCCAGACGAGGCGGCATACGCCGGAGGCTGGAGGCTCGCCACCACGGCCAGCGCGACCAGACCCGCCAGCGCCGGAACCAGCATCTTCTTCGACTTCTTCGACATGGTCATCAGTCCCTCACATGCGCCGAATCGAAGGACGCACAACGTGACGTGCAAACACCCGCCTTTGTGGCGAATGCCCCACAGAGCCCGAAAGAACGACAACTCAACACTACCCGAGAGCAGCGCCAAACGGTGTTCGATAGTCTATCACGGACTGCAAGTCAGGGAGCCCCCCTGGCGAGAACCGTCTCACCCCCCGCTCAGGGCTTGTTCCTGTCCTCATTAGGGCTCGTTGACGTCCTCGAGCAGATCGTCCGGCGACGTGTCGCGCAGCCGTTCCTGCACCGTGCCGGGAATGCCAAGGCTGGTGTCGGCACCCAGGTCGGCCAGGAACTGGGCCGTCTCGGGCCAGCTCTGGAACTGGAACGACTGCTTCGAGCCCTCGGCCATCCGGTAGGCGGTCCGGCCCCGGAAGTCGCGCGCGTCGATATCAGCCCCTTGTTCCACCAGATACTCGATCACCTCGTTCAAGCCGCGGAACGCCGCGCCGTGCAGGGCTGTGAAGTCCGCCTCGTTGCTGGCGTTGATGTCGCCCCCCGCCTCGACGAGGAACTTGACCGCCTCCTCCGCGCTCGGGGAGCGGATCCCGTGCGGCTCGCGCGGCGTGTAGGTCGCCTCACCCAGTCCGGCCGCCATCATCAGCGGCGTCGTCCCGTCAACCGACGTCAGGTACTGATCCGCGCCGGCGTCGATCAGTATGCGCAGAATCTCCACGCTGCTCGACGTATGGCTCTGGCCAGCGCCGAAGACCAACCCCCCGGCGCCGTTCAGGTCATACGCGGCAACGAACAGGGGCGTGGCGCCAAGCAGGTCACCGGTGCCGCAGGCGAACGGCTCGAAGGCCCCCTTCCTCGGCCACCCGATGTAGCTCATGATCATCGCGGAGGCCTTGATCCGCCCGTTCGGGTCGGCGCCCCGATCGAGCAATGCTCGCACGATCGGGATGCGCTGATCCGCATTGAGGCCGGAGCCCGCCAGGTACTGGGTGTAGAGCCCGTTGCCGCCGTGCCGCGTGTACCACTCGCGCATCCACGTCCGGATGTCGCCCGATGCGGCGTGCAGCGCCGACACGCCGTTGAGCTCGCCGTTCGGATCAGCGCCCTGCTCAAGCAGGAACACCGCGAACTCGGGCTGGCCCATCAAGATCGCGTACGGCAGGATGTGGGTGTCGTCGGCGCTCAACGCGTTCATGTCGACCCCGGCGTCGAGCAGCACACGGCCCGCTTCAACATCGCCGTTGCGCGCCGCGAACATCAGCGGCGTGAAGCCCTTGAAGGTGGAAATCGTCGGGTCGGCGCCCTCGTCGAGCAGTAGCCGGATGATCTCGTCATGCGACTCCGTCACGGCCCACATCAGCGCGGTGCCTCGCGTTGCCGTCACCGCGGCGTCGACGCCCGCCCCGGCCTCGATGAGTGCCCGGACCACGTCGGCATTCCCGGTGCGCGCGGCCGTCATCAGCGGCGTGAGGCCGCTGTCCCGCGCCACAGTGGCGTCGGCGCCAGCCGTGAGCAGCGCTTCGACCATCGCGGGGCTCGCGTTCTCGGCCGCCCGCTCGAGCGCCGTCACACCGCGGTCGTCCGCCGCGTTCACGTCCGCGCCGGCGGCGAGCAACCGCTCCGCCAACTCGACATCGTCCCAGTGGGCCGCCCACAGCAGCGCGGTGGTGCCGTCGGCCCGCGTCTGGTTGACGTCAGCCCCCTCGTCGAGGAGCGCGAGGACCACCTCGCGGTCCTGGCTCGCGGCGGCGGCAACCAGCCCGTCATCCTGCGCGGCGGCGGCGGTCGCGCCAACCGTCAACGCTACGAACACAAGGCCGACAATCAAGTAACTGGTACGACTACTCATGGTCACACCCCTAGGGAATTTGGTGAGCCCGACAGGCCTACCACGATCTCAAAAGTGGCGCCCTGTTGTCAAGATGGTGTGCCGCTCGCGACCCTCTGCTAGGGCTCGTTGACGTCTTCGAGCAGGTCGTCCGGCGATATGTCGCGGAGCCGCTCCTGCACCGTGCCGGGAATGCCGAGGCCGGTGTCGGCGCCAAGATCGGCCAGGAACTGCGCCGTCTCCGGCCAGCTCTGGAACTGGAACGACTGCTTCGAACCCTCCGCCATCCGGTAGGCGGTCCGACCCCGGAAGTCACGCGCGTCGATGTCTGCGCCCTGCGCGACCAGGTATTCGATCGCCTCGTTCAGGCCGCGGAACGCCGCGCCGTGCAGCGCCGTGAAGTCCGCCTCGTTGGTGGCGCTCACGTCACCCCCCGCCTCGATGAGGAACCTCACCGCCGCCTCGGCGCTCTCCGAGCGGACGCCGCGCGGCTCGCGCGGCGTATAGGTGGCGCGACCCAGTCCGGCAGCCGCCATCAGCGGCGTCGTCCCGTCGACTGTTGTCATATGTTGATCCGCCCCGCCTTCAAGCAGCCTCCGGAGGATCTCGACGCTGCTCCAGGTCCGGCTGGGCATGACCGCAGCCACCTGTCCGTCAATGCCGTTCATGTCGTACGCGGCGACCCAGAGCGGCGTAGCGCCGCGCAGGTCGCCGGTGCCGCAGGAGAACGGCTCGAACGCCCCCTTCTTCGGCCACCCGATGTAGCTCATGACCATTGCGGAGGTGGTGATCCGCCCGTTCGGATCGGCGCCCCGATCGAGCAGCGCCTGCACGACCGGGAGGCGCTGATCGGCGCTGAGGCCGGGCGTGAACAGGAACTGCGCGTAGAGCCCGCCGCCGCCGTGCCGGACGTACCACTCGCGCATCCACATCCGAATGTCGCCCGACGCGGCGTGCAGCGCCGACACGCCATTGACCTCGCCATTCGGATCGGCGCCCTGCTCGATGAGGAACATCGTGAACTCGGGCTGGCCCATCATGATGGCGTAGGGCAGGATGTGGGTGCCGTCGGCGCTCGGTTCGTTGATGTCGACGCCGGCGGCGATCAGCGCACGGGCGGTGTCGACGTCGCCGTTGCGCGCCGCGAACATCAGCGCCGTGAAGCCCTTGAAGGTAGAAATGGTCGGGTCGGCCCCGGCGGGGAGCAGCAGCCGGATGGTCTCGTCATGGGATTCCGACACGGCCCACATCAGTGCGGTACTGCGGGTCGCCGTCACCGTGCCGTTGACGTTCGCGCCCACCCCGATGAGCGCCCGGACCACGTCGGCGTTCCCGGTCCGCGCGGCCGTCATCAGCGGCGTCAGGCCGCTCTCCCGCGCCACGGTGGCGTCGGCGCCGGCGGCAAGCAGCGTCTCGACCATCGCGAGGCTCGCGTTCTCGGCCGCCCGCTCGAGCGCCGTCACGCCACGATCGTCCGCCGCGTTCACGTCGGCGCCGGCGGCAAGCAGCCGCTGTGCCAGATCGACGTCGTCCCAGTGGGCTGCCCACAGCAGCGCGGTGGTGCCGTCGGCCCGCGCCGCATTGACATCGACCCCCTCGTCAAGGAGCGTGAGGACCACCTCGCGATCCTGGCTCGCGGCGGCGGCAACGAGACGGTCGTCCTGCGCCGCGGCGGCGGTCACGCCAACCGTCAGCACTGCGACTACGGCGCCGGCAATGAAGTGACTGGTGCGAATGGGCATGGTCACACCTCCGAAGAATCCAGTGAACCCGTTCAGGCGTACCACGATCTCAAAGGCGGTCCGCAATGTCAACGACAGCGGAGGAAGCTCCGCTCAGGGCTGTTCCCGACCCCGACTACGGCTCGTTGACGTCCTCGAGCAGTTCCTCGGGCGAGGTGTCGCGCAGCCGCTCCTGCACCGTGCCGGGAATGCCGAGCGTGGTGTCGGCGCCCAGGTCGGCCAGCACCTGCGCCGTCTCGGGCCAGCTCTGGAACTGGAACGACTGCTTCGAGCCTTCCGCCATCCGGTAGGCGGTCCGGCCGCGGAAGTCGCGCGCGTTGAGGTCCGCCCCCTGCTCGACCAGATAGTCGATCACCTCGTTGAGGCCGCGGAACGCCGCGCCGTGCAGCGCCATGAAGTCCGCCTCGTTGCTGGCGTGGATGTCACCGCCCGCCTCGACGAGGAACGTCACCGCCGCCTCGGCGCTCTCCGAGCGTGGGCCGTGAGGCTCGCGCGGCGTGTAGGTGGCGCGACCCAACCCGGCCGCCGCCATCAGCGGTGTCGTCCCGTCGACCGTGGTCAGGTGCTGATCCGCCCCGGCATCGATCAGGGTGCGGAGGATCTCGACGCTGGTCGATGTCCGGCTCGGGACGACGTTGAACACCTGCCCGCCGGCGCCGTTCATGTCGTACGCCGCGACCCAGAGCGGCGTGGCGCCGCGAAGGTCCCCGGTGCCACACGAGAACGGCTCGAACGCCCCCTTCTTCGGCCAGCCGATATAGCTCATGACCATTGCGGAGGTCTTGATCCGGCCGTTCGGATCGGCGCCCCGGTCGAGCAGCGCCCGCACGAGCGGAAGACGCCGCGCGGCGTTGAGGCGGGCGAAGAAGGACCCATTGGCGGAGAGCCGGCCGGAGCCGTGCTGCGCGTACCACTCGCGCAGCCACAGGCGGACGCCGCCTGCCGCGGCGTGCAGCGCCGGGATACCGTTCATCTCGCCGTTCGGGTCGGCGCCCTCCTCGATCAGGAACAGCGCGAAGTCGGCTTGGCCGTTCACGAGCGTGAACGGCAGAACGTGCGTGCCGTCAGCGCTCGGTTCGTTGATGTCGACGCCGGCCGCGATCAGGACGCGGGCCGTGTCGACGTCGCCGTTGCGCGCCGCGAACATCAGTGCCGTGTAGCCCTTGATGGTAGAGACGGTCGGGTCGGCGCCCGCGTCGAGCAGCACCCGAATCGTGTCGGCATGCATCTCCGACACCGCCCACATCAGCGCGGTGCTCCGGGTTGCCGCCACCGTGGCGTTGACGTCCGCGCCGGCCCCGATGAGGGCTCCCACCACCTCGGCGTTCCCGGTCCGCGCGGCGGTCATCAGCGCCGTGAGACCGCTCTCCCGCGCCACGGCGGCGTCGGCGCCGGCGGCGAGCAGCCGCTCGACCATGGCGAGGCTCGCGTTCTCGGACGCCCGCTCGAGCGCCGTTACGCCGCGGTCGTCGGCCGCATTCACGTCCGCGCCAGCGGCGAGCAGCCGCTCCGCCAGCTCGACGTCGTCCCAGTGGGCCGCCCACAGCAGCGCGGTGGTACCGTCGGCCCGCGCCGCGTTGACGTCGACCCCCTCGGCGAGGAGCGTGAGGACCGCCTCGCGGTCCTGATCCGCGGCGGCGGTGACGAGACGGGAGTCCTGCTGCGCGGCGGCCGTGGTCGCACCGACGGCAAGGAACGCAATAAGGAAACCGACAACAGACAGACGGGTACAAAGAGTCATGATCATGGCTCCGCAATTACATCAAGACACGTATCAGGCCGTCAAGGCGCGAGCGTGAACCGGTGCGGGCGCGCCTGCCCGCTACAGCGCGGGCTGGCCGTCGAGGGTCATGTCCGACAGGTCGAACGACCGCTCGATGCCCAGAGATCCCAGTTGCGTCGTGAATACGACCTCGCCGTCAGCCGCCACGATCGGGTCGTTCCGCGAGAAATACCAGTCGATGGCCAGCTGGTCGCCCTCGTACCCCACGAGGATGTCGATCGGGGACCGGTCGCCCCGGCTCCCGACACGGAGCGTCGTCGCGTCCCGAACCGCATCGAGGCTAACGAGCTCCTCAGCCAGCGGACGCGGGATCCCCGCTACGGAAACGCGGTAGTTGGGTGCCTCCCGGTCCGGCACCGGCGCGCCATCGCGCCTGGCGGCGGCCTGCCGCACGGGCAGCGCGCTTGCCCAGCGGACGATCAGTCTGGTCCGTTCCGGCAGCCCCAGGAAGCTGCCGCCTCCGAGGTTGCCCGCGCCGGCGCCCCCCGCGCCGCCGCCCGCGCCGGTGCCCGCCCGCGAGCCGGCCCCGGCGCCCACGACGCCGCCGCTGAGACCACCCACGCGCCCCGCCAGGCTGGTGTTGGGCGTGTTGATCCTCACGCCGTGTGACCAGGGCGAGTCAGTCAGGAGTGCCTCCACCTCCGAGTCTGACCAGTCCGAGGCGGACTCCCGCTCCCAGAACTGCGCGCCCGCCACGGCAGACACGCCGATCCAGATGCCAGCGACGACGACGACGTGGTGCCATGCACGCATCGTTCCACCCCTCTCGCAAGCAACGCCGCGAACGCGACGCGCGTACCGTTTCCCAGTCTATCACCGGTGCATCGCCATCGATCCGGTCCAACTGACGATCCGCAGATGGCTTAGAATCGACGGTGGGGCCTGCGCCACCGGCGCCCGGCGCGCCCCGGCGGCGGACCGGGCGCTGGCCCGCACCATGGCACGACACCGGCCCCGCCCAGCCCGCAAGGCCCGCGTGGCGCCCGCGCCGCCCACGCCCCGGGTTCTCGCGCCGGCACGCGCCCTCCGGCTTCCGCTCGTCTTCGCGTTCATCGTGCTGGCGTTCGCCGCGGCGCCCACCTCGCGCGCGAACCCGAACCTGCTTGCCGCGCTGTTTGGCGCGGGCGGCGCGCTCATCGCCTGGACCGGCATGCTGACCCTCCTGGCGGCGCGGCGGGGCCGGATGCTCTCGCTGGAACTGGCGCCGCGCCGACAGCACTACGTTCAGGCGTGCGCCCAGGCGGCCATCTTCATCTACTGGGGATGGTACTGGCGGGAGGTGTACGGCTACGCCTATCTCATCGCCGCCCAGGTGGCGTTTGCCTACGCGTTCGACGCGCTGCTTACGTGGTCGCGGCGCGACACCTGGGTGCTGGGGTTCGGCCCGTTCCCGATCATCTTCAGTATCAACCTCTTTCTGTGGTTCAAGCCCGACTGGTTCGTCCTGCAGTTCGTCCTCGTGGCGGTCGGGTTCGCCGCCAAGGAGCTGATCCGGTGGACCAAGGAGGGCCGCCGGACGCACATCTTCAATCCGTCGTCGTTTCCCCTCAGCATCGCCTCGATCGTGCTGATCCTCACCGGCACGACCGACGTGACGTGGGGCGTGGAGATCGCCACCACGCAGATCTATCCGCCGTACATCTACCTGCTGATCTTCCTGGTCAGTCTGCCGGGCCAGTACCTGTTCGGGGTGGCGTCGATGACGCTCGCCGCGGTCGGCACCACCTATGCGTTCAGCCTGGCCTACGCGGCGGCGAGCGGCGATCCGTACTTCATCGAGTCGTACATTCCGATCGCGGTCTTTCTCGGCATGCACCTGCTGTTCAGCGACCCGTCCACGGCGCCGCGCACCGACCTCGGCCGGATCATGTTCGGCGTGCTCTACGGCCTGAGCGTCATCGCGCTCTTCGGCTGGCTCGGCCGACTCGGTATCCCAACCTTCTACGACAAGCTCCTCGGCGTGCCTCTGCTGAACCTGCTGATCCAGTTGATCGACCGGTCCGCGCGGTCACCGCTGCTGGCGCGCCTTGACCCGACCGTGGTCGTCGAGCGGTTGCTGCCGCTCCGGCGCAATCTGGCGTACATGGCGATCTGGGCGGCGCTCTTCCTCGTCATGCAGTCGCTGTCAGGCAACCAGGTGGCGCTTGCCAGGGCCGACACGCTGCTGGCCCAGGGAAGGGTTGGCGAGTCGATCGCCAGCTACCGCGCGCTGCTCGCGGAGGAGCCGGATCACCCGGGGGGAAACACCAAGCTGGGGTACGCGCTGCTGCGGCTGGGACAGGTGCAGCAGGCGCTGCCGCTGCTGAGGCGTGCCGCGGTCCTGAATCCGGACGACCCGGAGGCACACAACAACCTGGGACTGGGAGTGATGCAGACCGGTCGGCCCGGTGAGGCGGTGGCGTCGTTGCGCCGGGCGGTTGAGCTTGACGCCGACTACTCGGAAGCCCACTACAACCTGGCCCACGCCCTGAACGCCGCGGGCGATCCGGCCGGCGCGCTGGGTGCATTCCAGGAGGCGCTGCGTATCCGTCCCGACTGGCCGACGGCCCTCGGGGCGCTCGCATGGGTCCGCGCCACCCACGCCGCGGTGCTCGACCCGGACGAGGCGCTCGCGCTGGCGGAGCGTGCGGCGGAGTTGAGCACTCGGAGCGATGTGGCGGTGCTCGACGCGTTGGCCGCCGCCTATGCCGCCACAGGGCGGTTCGACGAAGCGGTTCTCACGGCTGAGGAGGCGGAGCGTGTCGCCAGCGTCTCCGCGCCGGGGCTCGCCGACGGCATCCGTGCACGGCTCGAGCGCTACCGCGCCGGGTTGCCGGTCGTGATCAGCGCGCCTGCGCCGTAGCGCGCAGTCCCTCTCGCGCCCTGGGGTGTTGGGGATCGATCTCGAGCGCCCGCCGGAAGTGGGCCGCGGCCTCCGCCAGCCGGCCCTGCATGAACAGCCCGGTGCCCACGTTGACGTGGCCCTCGGCCGCCTCGGGCTGTAGTCGGACCGCTTCCTCGAAGTGACGGATCGCTTCGTCGAGTGCCCCCTGGGAGCCGAGGACATGCCCCAGGTTGTTGTGGATCTCCGCTGCGCCCGGCAACAGCCGGAGCGCCTGCCGCAGCTGCGCCGCCGCCTCGGCGAGACGGCCCTGCGTCGCCAGCACCTGACCCAGATTGTTGTGTGCCTCGGCGTACTCGGGCGCGGCGGCGATGGCGTCGCGATAGTGGCGCGCCGCCTCGTCGAGCTGCCCGCGGGCACCGAAGACGAGTCCGAGGTTGTAGTGGGCGCCCGCCGCCTGCGGATCGAGCCGGGCCGCGGCGCGGAGCTGCGCCACCGCATCGTCCGGGCGGCCGAGCGCCATCAGCACCGCGCCGAGGTTGATTCGCGCCGACACGTATTCCGGTTGGATGGCGAGCGCCGCCTCGTAACGCGCGGCCGCCTCGGCGAACCGTCCCTGATCCCGAAGCGTGCCGCCTATTGCATAGAGCAGCGGCGCGTTGTCCGGGCTCTTGGCGAGCATGTGCGCATAGTGCGCCTCCTGCAGCATCGCCCGGTCGGTGGATGTGGGCACACGCATCTGCAGTTGCAGGTGCGCCATCTCGTCCGACGACCGGTTGCCCGCCGTCACTCGCCGCGGCGGGTCGTTCACCTGGTGCGGGTTCTCCGGCGAGTTGTCGAAGGTCCAGCGCATGCCTACGACCGTTCCGCGCGGCAGCGCCACCGGCTCGACGTAGCGGTAGGAGTCCTGCCACTTGAAGTCCCAGCGGTCGATCCGGATGAGCGGAACGGTGGATCCGTCGGGGAACTCCGCCCATCCTTCGAGTTCCTTGCCGATGTAGTGCGCGTGCGGGTACACCGCCAGCACTTCCACATCGACCGGCAGCTCCATTGTGTCGGTGACGCTGAAGCTCGCGGCGCCGAGCGGAATATCGAGTTGCTTGTCTGCGTCCAGGATGACGACGTAGGCGGGGTCTCCCGGTTGGGCCGTCTCGGCGAAGTGGATGCCGATCTCCGCCTGGACGCTCCGCGGTTCGTCGTGTGGGAGCATGTGGAGCTGCAGCACCAGGTCGCTCCGGGGCGGCAGCCGCCACGCCATGCCCGGGACGCCGGGGAACGGCACCATGCCGGGTGTCCACCCCAGCAGGCTGCCGTCCGGCATGCTCGCGTCGCCCATGCTCATGCCGGAGAACCCCAAACCCGGATCGGCCGCGTCGCGGCGGCGCGACGACCGCATCTCGTCCACGCCCACCAGTCCGTGGTGGATGATCCGGGGGCTGCCGGGCCGGATCTCGATGGTCCGGACGTAGCGCGTCTCCTGTGTCGGGACCGGAATGACAAAGTTTCGGAAGACGTCGATGTCGCCCGCCTCCAGCGTGTACGGCTGCGACATCGCGACGACGACGTCGGGCTCGCCCAGTTGCCAGCCGTCCGCCGAGGCCGGCGGCGGCGGCAAATCGGACGCGCGTCCCTCCGGCGCGCCCTGCGCCGTCCAGCGTTCGATCGTCCCGATCTCCTGCGCGGTCAGGCCGCGCGCGCCCTCGAACTGTCCGTGGCCGGATGCCGGCAGCCAGGGCGGCATCACCCGGCTCGCGGTCGCCCGCGCGATCGCGTCGGCCCGCACCCGGACAGACGCGTAGTCGAGCAGACTGAACGGCGCGGATCCGTTCGGTTGATGACACCCGGCGCAGTGCTCGAACAGGATCGGCGCGACGTCGCGCGTGAACGTCAGCGCATCGGCGCCGGCCGGCGCATCGACCGTTCCGCCGCAGGCGGAGACCGCTGCCGCCAGCAACAGGCTCGACGCCCGGACGATCTGCGCGCGCATGCCTCCTACAGGGCGAGCCGGCCGTTGAGGGTCATCTCGTCCAGGTCGAACGTCCGCCTGATGCGTGCCGGCCCAAGCTGAATGACGAATTCCACCTCCCGGTCGACCACGACGATCGGGTCGACCCTCGAGAAGTATGCCTCGATGATCAGCAGGCTCTCTTCGTAGCCGAGGAGGATGTCGACCGCAGGCCGCTCACCCCGGTTGCCAACCCGCAGCCGCGTCGCCTCGAGAAGCTCGTTCAGGCTGGTGACTCCAGCCACGAGCGCGCCCGGAATGCCCGCCACGGCAATGCGGTAGTACGACTCGATTCCCGTCGGCTCGCCGGCGGGGCTCCAGTCGGTGGCGAGCTGCGTGCGCCGGACAGCCGCCTGCCGCACCGGCAGCGCACTCGCCCAGCGAACGGTCAGCCTGAGCCTGCCGGGCGGCGCCAGGAACGTGCCACCGCCGATGTTGCCCGCCCCGCAGCCGGCCACGCCGCCGCCGCCGGAGCCAACGCCGCCGCGCGAGCCGACACCGGCACCCACCAGGCCGCCGCTCAAGCCTCCGACGCGCTCCGCCAGTCCCTCCGCGATCTGCGTCCGGATCGACACCTGGCGCGACCACGGCGAGTCGGTCAGCAGATCCTCCACCTGCGATGGTGACCACGCAGTGTAGGGTTCGGTCTCCCAGAACTCCGCGCCCGCCAGGGTGGCGGACAGCGCAATCCAGAACCCGGCGGCGACAACGTAGTGCCATACCCGCATCGTCCTCTCCCTCCAGATCAGCGTCAATCGGCGCGGCGCCGCGGGATCTTCGTTGAGGTCCAAGAAACGAACGGCGCCGCGGGCCGGCCCCATCTGCGGGACCGGCCCCCGACGCCGTGACGATGCCCGGAACGAGTTCCGCCTAGAACTCGTAGCGCATACCCACCTGCATCTGGCGCGACACCGGCAGCGTCGACGTCGACCCGGCGCCGCCCAGGAAGCTGGTCGGCGTCCCGAACGCCGGCGTCCACGCGTTGCCGTTGAAGCTGTTCCCGAAGTTCGCGCGGTTCGTGATGTTGTAGAACTCCAGGAAGAAGTCGACGCTCTGCCCCGCCGCGAAGTCGAACGCCTTCGTGACCCGGGCGTTCATGTTGAACAGCGGCACGCCCCGGGTATTGTACGGCCCGGCCGGGTTGCCGCTCTCGTCCTTGATGAACTGCCTGACGCCATTGATTGGCCTGTCGTAAGCGGTATAGGGACGGGAGGTCGCAAACGTCATCAGCGGCGCGACACTGAAGCCGGCCGGCAGCGGGAACGACCCCGCGAAGGTGACCCGGTGCCGCTCGTCGTACGCGGTCGGTCCCCACTCCGAGTCTTCGAAGATGGTGTTGCCCAACCGGTCCCACCGCTCCGGACCCGCGAAGGCGCCCTGCGTGGTGAAGTCGGTCGAGCCGCCCATGCCACGCGCCCAGGCGAGCGTGTAGTTCACCTGGAACGCGCCCCCGGTCTGGAAACGGTGCTCGAAGTGGACGTCAATCCCGTCGTAGGTCCCCTGGTTGCACGAACAGAGCACACTCATGGCGCTGACGCGGTTCGGGTCGTTATACACGCGGGTGAGATCGTCCGTGAGGTACCGCTGCCCGGTCATGGGGTCGAAATGGTTGAGCTGCAGGCTGCGCCACCCGTTTCGCACCTGCACGTTCAGGTAGTCGACCGAGAAGACGGTGGCCGGCGTGAACAGGTGCGAGATCCCGATGGATGAGTTGATCGAGTAGGCATCGGAAAAGTCGGGGTGGTAAATCGAGCCCGCCGTGTTGCCCCCGTGCGGCAACTCGCTCGGATCCTCGGGCGGCAGGAACGGCACCGGATCGCCCAGGGTGTAGTCGGCGAGCGGGCCGACGCCGAACTCGGAGTTCACAGTGTCGCTCCGGATGAAGATCGTATCCTGCTGCAGCAATCCCCGCCCGTACGCCGAGGTGATGATGCCGGTGGCGTAGAACAAGCCGAAGCTGCCCCGGACTACGTTCTGGCCGTCACCCGCCACGTCATAGGCGAAGCCGAGACGCGGCCCCCAGTTGTTCCAGTCGGTCTCCGGCACCTGGCCGTATTCATGGCCGATGTCCCGCAGCACCTGCCAGGTGGGGTTCCGGTCCCAGTAGCCGTTGTCCATCAACTCGTTGACGTCGTACCGCAGCCCCAGGTTCAGCGTCAGCTTCGGCGCCACCTGCCAGTCGTCCTGGATGTAGCCGGCGAAGAACCACGCGTCACGCGACCAGGCGTCCACCTGGTTCTGGCTGGAGGCACGAATGCCCTGGACGATGCCGGGAGTCATGAAGCCCTGCGGATACCGCCCGTTCGAGTTGTTCAGGATCACGCTCGGGTCGTCCCAGAACCACATCCGGCCCGGCGACCAGACCATCAGGTTGGCGTAGAACGTGGGGAGTTGGGCGTAGTCGACGCCGACCTTCACGTAGTGCGAGCCCATCTGCTTCGAGAAGTTGTTGACGACTTCGAACTTTGTCTCGAAGTTCACCCAGTCCTCCTGGGCGAAGAACGGCCGGTCGGTGCCCACCGACGGGAAGCCGAGGCGGGTCGTCAGGCACTCAGCCCACGCCGCGTTGCCCGTGTCGCACGGCGCGCCGTTGATGTCCGTGTGCAGGTAGTACATGTACTGCATCCGGAACTCGTTGACCGCCGAGTTGTCCACCACCCAGGTCCACCCGCCGACCGCCGCATACATCGACTGATCGTTCCGGGAGATGTACGGCTCGCGCGACATGTGGGCCTGGCTGTTCCAGGTGGCGTTGTCGACGTAGCCGTGCTGGCTCGCGATCTTCAGGAAGCTCGTGTGGTTGTCCCCCATCCGGATATCCGCCCGGGCCTGGAAGAGCAGATCGCGGAACGGCTGCGCGAGGGCCGGCTTCACCACGACGCCCCCACCGATCCCGGCGTCGAAGATCGCCTGGTGCTGTTCGAGGATCTGCCGCGAGCGCGGCAATTGGAATTGCTGCCGGATTTTCTCGACCGACGTGAAGAACCAGGCATTGTTCCGGCGGATCGGGCCGCCGACCGAGCCGCCGAGCTGAATCCGGTTGAACGGCTGCTCGCCCAGGCCCCCGTTGTCCATGTTCGAGTAGTAGTCGGTCGCCCCCATCGAATGGTTGCGCCCCTGCACAAAGCCGGTGCCCGTGAACTCGTTCGTGCCCGAGCGGGTGGCCAGCGTCACCACCGTCGAGCCGCGGCCGTACTCCGCCTGGAAGCCCGCGCCCAGCGCCCGGAACTCCTCGATGCCGTCCAGGCTGTACTGCAGCAGCGTGCCGCCGTCCTGATCTTCCTTGTTGTCGATCCCGTCGACATACATGTTGTAGCTGCGGCCCGTGTTGCCCGCAAACGACACGTAGTTCGACGCGTGGCCGTGCGAGCCGCTCGCCTCCACCTCGCGCGCCCCCGGCAGCAGGTTCATCATGGCCGAGAGGCTGCGGTTGATCATCGGCAGCTCCCGCACCTCCTCCTGCCGGATGGAGGCGGCCACCACCGCCTGCGTCACCTCGACGAGCGGCGCCGCCCCGCGGACGACCACCGTCTCCTCGAGCTGCGCGATGCCCATCTGGAGGTCGACGGTGACGGTCGACGCCGTCACGACGTTGGCCAGGCCGACCGCCGGGTCGAAACCGGCCAACTCCGCCCGGACCTCGTAGGGGCCGGGGATGAGGGCCGGGAGGGTGTAGGTGCCGGTGCCGGACGTGACGCCCTCGCGCGTTGCGCCGGTGTCCGTGTTCGTGGCGACGACGGTGACGCCCGGCAGGACCAGCGAGTCCTGATCGAGCACGCTGCCAGTAAGGGTCCCGGTCGCCTGAGCGAACACCGGACCCGTAGAGAGTGCGATTCCTGCCGAAACGAGCAGGGCAACGATGACGAATCTACGCATTACTGTCCCCCCTCAAGAGAAGAGTCGAAACGTGGCCGGAACACGACCAGTGAGACAGTACATGAGCCACCCCCGTCGTTGCAAGCCCCCGGCCGAGGGGGACAGGGTCAGGGGAGCGAGCCGAGCGTGGCGCTCGCCTGTGCCGCCTCGGGCGAGTCGGGATCCACCTCGACGACCTGGCGCAGGCGCTCCTTGGCCGCTTCGATGTCACCTTGGTTGAGCGCCACCAGCGCCAGCTTGAACAGCGGCTTCCCCCAGGTGGGATCGACCGAGATCGCCTGCTCGTACAGCTCGCTGGCCAGCACCAGGTTGCCGCTGGCGAAGGCGACCTCACCCAGGTTGAACAGGTCCTCACGCGTCGCGCCGGCCGCCGCGGCCAGGTCCTGCGCCGCGTCAAGGTCGCCCATCGCGAGCCGCGTGCGCGCCACCTCGGCCCTCGCCTCGCCGTTGTCCGGCTCCGTCGCCAGCAGATGCTCGTAGGCGGCGAGCGCCCCTTCGTTGTCACCCCGAGCGCGCCGCGTGTTGCCGATCAGGATGTGCAGGCGGCCGAACATCGGCAGATCGTCCCGGAGTGCCTCGTAGGCGGCCAGCGCATCGTCCCAGCGCTGCTCGTTGAAGGCGGTGTCGGCTGTGGCGAGTGCCTGCTCAAGCGCCGCCACGTCGCGCCCCGCGAGCGTCTCCCGGCCCAGGACCTGCTCGAGCGGCGAGAACAGTCGCGTCAGCCAGACGCTCACCGGCTGGCCGACCGACTGCATGACCGGCGCGGTGTCGGTGTTCGGATTGTACCCGTCGGCCGACACCGCGACGGTCCAGGTGCCGCTGACCAGGCCGAACACGGTGAATCGGCCATCCTCGCCAGTGGTCGCTTCGAACGTGCGGGTGGCGCTCGGATGCTCCACGCGCACCAGGGCGCCCGCAATCGGCTCGTCCGTGTCTTCGTCGAGCACCGATCCAAAGATGCGTCCCTGTCCCTGCGCCAGCGCGGGAGGGACGGCGGCGACGGCCTGCCAGGCGAGCAGGGCCAGAATCAGCGTGGCAAGGCTGGTGCGAGGCATCGTCAATCTCCTCTGGACGAGATCGATCGTGGCACAGGCGGGGCGGATCGTCAACGTCGCGGCGCGGGCCGCAGACCCTGTTCGCGCGCCAGAAAAACGAACGGCGCCGTCACAATGCAAGGCTGCAGGAACACCCCTGCAGCCAGCAGACCCTAGCAGCCCGTGAGCAGATCGAGCGGGCCGGTGCTGTCCGCGATCTTCTCCACCGGCACCCCCATCTTGTCCAGAATGGTGAGGTGCAGGTTGGTCGCCGGGGTCTTGTCCTTGTAGACCAGGTGCCGCCGGCCGGGCCCGAGCTGACCCGATGCGCCGCCCACCAGCACGATCGGCAGCCCCTTGTTGTCGTGCAGGTTGCTGTCCGACATGCCGGCGCCGTAGATCAGCAGCATGTGGTCCAGCAGGCTGCCGTCGCCGTCCGGCGTCGCCCGCGCCTTCTCGAGGAAGTAGCCGAACAACGAGATGTGGAACTCGTTGATCTTCGTGACCTTCTCGTAGAGGGTCGGATCGTTCCGGTGGTGCGATGTCGGGTGGTGCGAGTCGGGCACGCCGATCTCCGGGTAGGTCCGGCCGCTGATCTCGCGCGCCATCATGTACGTGCTGACCCGCGTCAGGTCAGTCTGGTACGCGAGGAGCATCAGGTCGAACATCAGCTTGGCGTGCGCCTCGTAGGTGGCCGGGATGCCGGCCGGCTGATCCACCTCGGGCAGCTCGCGACCGCTCTGCTCCTCCGCCCTCTGGATGCGGCGCTCGATGTCGCGGACCGCGTCCAGGTACTCGTCCACGCGCAGCCGGTCGTTCGGTCCGAGGCCGTGCTGCAGCGTGTCGATCTTGTCGGTGACCGAATCGAGGATGCTCCGCTGATTGCGGATGCGAGACACTCGGGCCGCCGTGTCGGTCGATCCGGCGTCGCCGAACAGCCGTTCGAAGACGGCGCGGGGGTTGTTCTCGCCCGTCAGCGGCGTCGTCTCGCTGCGCCACGCGATCGTATTCGTGTAGGTGCAACTGAAGCCGACATCGCACGAGCCGGAGACATCGCGGCTGTCGAGCGCCAGCTCGAGCGAAGCGAGCTGGGTGTGCTGCTCGAAGCTCCGCGCGATCAACTGATCCAGGGAGACGCCCGCCAGCAGGTCAGACTCGGTCCGCGCCGGGGTGACGCCGGTCAGGAACCGGGTCGACGCGCTCGCGTGCACGCCGGCATTGCTCGGCACGCCGTTCAGGCCGGTCAGGACGTGCATCTGATCGGTGAACGCCTCGACCCGCTTCAGAATGCGCGGGATCTCGAAGTGCTCTCCCTCGGTCGGCGGCGTGAAGTGCTTCATCGCCATTCCGTTCGGGACGTAGACGACGCCGAACCGGCGGACCGGGTTCGCCGCCGACGTGCGGATGGCGGCAAACGCAGGCGCCATGCTGTCGAGGAACGGGAGCGCCAGCGAGGCGCCGATGCCCCGCAGCACGGTCCGCCGCGCAATCGCTTTCTGCGTGACGATCATGAATCTGACCTCCGCATCTGGAACGGGTCGCTCTGGACGATGCCCAAAATAATAGCCGACCAGCGGTAGTCGTCGCCAGCCGCTTCGCGCACGATGCTCCGTACCACCGGGGCGTCATAGTATTCCACACCCCGCCCCAAGGCATACATCAGCAGTTTCTCGGTGACGGTCCCAACGAAGTCTTCGGGCCGATCCAGCAGCAGGTCGGTCAACTCCGCCCGGCCCGTAAAGGCGCCCCCGTCCGGCAGCACGCCGGAGGCGTCCACCGGATCGCCTCCTTCGTTCGTGTCTCGCCAGCCGCCGATGGCGTCGTAGTTCTGCAGTGCGAACCCAATCGGATCCATCGGGGCATGGCAGACCGAGCAGGCCGGGTTCTCCCGATGCTCGATCATCGCCTCGCGCAGCGAGCGCGGTGCGCCGTCGTCGGTCCGCTCGTCGAGCGCGGGAATGTCGGGCGGCGGCTCGGGCGGCGCCGCCCCCAGCAGGTTCTCCAGCACCCACTTGCCGCGGAGCACCGGCGAGGTCCGGTTGGGATACGACGTCACGGTCAGTACGCTGCCCTGCCCCAGCAGCCCCCCCCGCTGCACGCCATCAAGGTCGACGCGGCGGAACCGGCTGCCGTAGACGTTCGGGATGCCGTAATGTTCGGCCAGGCGCTCGTTGACATAGGTGTAGTCGGCCGACAGCAGTGCCCGCAGGCTCCGGTCCTCGCGCAACTGGTTGCCGATGAACAGTTCGGTCTCGCGCTGGAACGCCTCCCGCAGGTTCTCGTCGAAGTGCGGGAAGAGGTTCGGGTCGGGATAGACGCCGCGCATATTCCGGACGTAGAGCCACTGGCCGACGAAGTTGTCCACCATCGCCTGCGAGCGGGGATCGGCCATCATCCGGCGAACCTGCTGCTCGAGCACGTCGGGATTGCTCAGCGTCCCCTCCTCCGCCGCGTCCAGCAACTGATCGTCCGGGATGCTGCTCCAGAGGAAGAACGAGAGCCGCGACGCGAGCTCGACGTCCGAGATCGGATAGCCGGTGTTCGGCGTCGCGTCGACCGGATCGCGCACGACACGGAAGAGAAAGTCGGGGTCCGCCAGCAGCCGCTCCAGCGCGAACTGAATCCCCGCCTCGAAGCCGTCCTCTCCCGGACCGTCGTCGTAGAACTCGAGCAGCGTCGCGACATCCGCTTCCTCGACCGGACGGCGATAGGCGCGGCGGGCGAGCGCCGAGAGAATCTCCCGGGCGCAGGCGCGCGCCTCCGCCTCGGAGGCGTCCGGCGCGGGACGGCAGGTGAAGATGCGCCGGCGCGTCGGGGTGTCGCCCGGCCCCGCGACGCTGAGCGGCCCGGTGATCTCGACGCTGCTGAGCGCCGGGTTGCCGTCCGGCATGTCGTTGATGGCCAGGGCGAAGCCGGTCTGCCGGGGCTGGAGTACTCCTTCCTCTACCCAGGTCTCGCGGGGAAACGCGACGCCCACCGTGTGCGGCCCGGCCGGAACGAACAGCGTCAACTCCAGTTCGTCGCCGGCGTGCTGCGTGTAGTGCTCCCAGTCGTCGCTGCCCCGGATGTTGCCGGCGAAGCTGATCGGCGCCGGCAGGCCCGGCGCCTCGCCGCCAAAGGTGAAGTGCCCGACCCGTTCGCCGTCGAGCCGGACCTCCACGTCGTGTGCATCATCGATGCCGCGGACATAGCCGACGTAGTTGGTCTGCAGCCGGAGCTTGATCCGGTACTCGCCATCCACCGGGAAGTGATGCCGGATCGCGGCGCCGCCGCGCGAGCCGAAGGGCAAATCCTCGCTCTGCTGATCGGTTTGCATCAGGTTGAGCGGGACATCGTACACGTCGATCACGGCGCCCCCCGCCGGCGCCGCGCCAATCGCCAGCAGGCTGATCTTGCGCGCCGCGGAGACGTAGCGCTCCAGCAGTACGGGCGAGAGCGAAAGCGACGTCGCGATGTTGTCGAAGCCGTGCTGATCCGGCGAATCGGGCGGGATGAGCGACGCCACGTCCACATCGAGGTCGAGCAGGTCGCGGATCACGTTCCGGTACTCCGCCTGGTTCAGGCGGTGGAACGCCGCCGTCCGGCCTGGGTTGGGACGCGCCTCGGCCGCGCGGTCCAGTTCGTCCTCCAGCCAGCGGCGGAAGCCGTCGTAAGTCGCCCGGTCGGGCCGGGGGCGAGGCGGCGGCGGCATGGCGCCGACCCGCAGCTTCCGTACCACGTTCTCCCAAAGCTCGGGGTCGGCGGCGACGTTTTCGACGTCAGCGGTGTCGAGGGTCAGACCGAGCTGACGCAACTGATCCGCTACCAGGCCGGAGCTGGCGGTCCCGTCGACGATCCGCTGGTTGTGGCAGGTGACGCAGTACTGGTCCAGGAGCGCCCGTTGCGGAGAGATGTCGGCCGGCGCCTCGGGCGCCTGAGTCTGAGTCGCCGGTGCCTCGGCGAGGGCGAGCACACCGAGCAGCAGTCCGACCGCGCCGACCGCCGCCAACAGGCCTCTTCGCACGCCCGCTACTCCTTCCGGTGCGTCAGCGGCCACCCATGACTACGCCAGGCAGGCGGCCAACACCGCACCAATCCGCTATTTTTTGCCCTTCGGGGGCGGTTGTCAACCGTCGCGCTGCCCCGGCGGCGGGGCGGTCGGCCTGGTCACCACTCTCGAGCTACGCGGGGTTTCACCACGGGCTGCTACGGTTCGTCTCCGACCCGCTCCCACCAGACCGCGCCGAAGTTCGTGAAGGGCCCGCCATCGAGCGAGATCCGCATCCGGACCTGGTGGGCATAGGGCGAGGTCATATAAGTGCGCCCGGCCAGGCGGACCTCTCCTCCCGCCCGGGCGACAGCCGGCGCCTCCCAGTGGTGGGAGAAATAGCCCCCCGGGTCGCCCCCCACCTGCCCCACCTTCACAAGCCGGAAGCCGCGGCTGTCGTCCTCGATTCGAACCAGGTACCTTGCCCGGCGGTCATAGATCATGAGCGACTCGATCGTGATCGCTTCGCCCGCGACGGTCGCCGCGATGGTGGATGTGTAGGTGCAGCCCTCCACGTGCCGCACCACCTCGGTGCCGACGAACTCGCCGGCCGGTGCGAGCGGGGAGTCGGGCAACACTCCTTCGATCGTCCACTCGCCCACCAGGTAGTGCGGATCGAACGGCGCCGGGTCGTCGCCTTCGCCGTTCGCCTCGACGCCGAGGGTCGGCCGGCGCAGTGCGTTGAGCGCGTCGATCAGGTTCAATGCCTGCTGGGTCAGGCACTGGTCCGGCACCGGCGTTTCGCCCGGCTCGAGCCTGACGATCGGCTCGGCCGCAATCTCTTCCGGCGTCTGAGCTCCCAGCCCGGCCGCCGCGAGACCGATGGCCGCGGCGCCGGCAAAGCCCACCGCCCGGCGCGCACGGCCGATCATGGCGAGTCGTCCCGCGCCTCACCGCAGGTATCGGCGAGGTAGACGACGGCGAGCAGGTTGATATGGGCGGCCGGGGCCGCCTCGATCAGCAGGCCCTTCACCAGGACGGTGCGGCCCGCGCGGAGCTCGCCGGTGGCGTTCACCTGTTCCGGCGTGGTGAACAACGACCGGTCGGCCGACCGGAGCAGCGCCTCGGCGCCCAGAAAGTCGGGGACGCCGACCAGCCGGAACTCGCGGTCGCCCAAGCCGCGGTCGCGCGCCGCCTCCACCTCGGGGACGTTGAACACCCCCGCCCTGGCGGAATCGGGCTCCGCGGCACTCACCAGCCACCACTCCGCGCCGCCGGCGCGCTGGGCCACGCAGCCAACCGTCTCCACGATCTCGATGTCCGGCTCGACGTGGGCGGACGGCCGATCCTGCGCCGCCGATGCCGGGCCGGCCGCCGCCAGCAGGATGCCAAGCAGGCCGGCGCCGCGGCCGGCCGCGCCGAGGCGCCACCCGGCCATTACTCGCTCGCGGGCTTCCCGTCGACGATGACGTACCTGACATTGGCCAGGAACATGTCGTCCCAGCTCTGCTCCGACCAGTACACCTCCTTGTGCGGCGCCGGGTTGAGCCGGTTGGATCGTGAGTTGTCGTACCGCGCGATCGCTTTCACCGTGCTGCCGGCCGGCGCGTGGATCGGCTCGGCGAGTTCGTACTCGAACTGCCAGTCGAAGCTGTAGTTCGGCACGCGCAGCAGGATCTCCTCCGCGCCGTCGGGGCGTGTCAAGACGTAGGTGACGTCCCTGCCCCGGACATGCATGTGGAGGAACAGGCTCTGGATCAGCGCGTCGTTCTGAAGCGCGCCGATACCGGTGACAGTCCAGTTGGCGTCATGCGGCGGGATCGGATCGAGCAGGGGGTTGAGGCCCTGTCCCACCTGCCGCGTGCGGGCGGCAGCGCGGCGCTCCTCCGGCATGAGCGGCGGCGGCGCGACCAGTTGCCGATCCTCCGAGGTGGACTCGCGCAACGACAACCTCCGCTCGTACGTCTGTGCATCGTCCGCCGCCAGCCAGGCGCCGATCGACGGCCGGGCAGTCTCCGGCTTGCCAGTGGCCTGGTAGTGCAGGTTCCAGATGATGTAGCCGAACAGGTCGCCCCGGATCTCGCGCAACTGGCCCAGCCGCACGACGTCCGCGCCGACGCCCGGAATGTACGGCCCGAAGCCGGTTCGCGCGCGGGCCCGCTCGGCGGCATCCGGGTCGTCCGGCTCCGCGCGGTTGTCCGCACGCGCGCTCCGCTCGGCCGCCACTGCCTCGGGATCGGCGTCCGGATCGGGCGCCGGGACGTAGTCGACCACCGGGCCGCCCGGCCACGCCGGCCCGGTGCCAAGCGTCATGCCCGGCGGCATGTTCACGAGGCCGGTGGTGATGTGGTGGGTCGCCGCGTAGTTGCCCGGCCGCACCTGCGTCGCCGAGACCTGCATGACGTCATCGAACGGCAGCGGCGTGTACAGGTTGAAGTTGGGTGTCTCGCCCTCCGGATCGACCTGCCACGCGATCGGGAACTCGATCACGTAGTCGGGCTCCCGGCCGTCCGGGTGGCTCCAGCCTGCTTCGGAGAAGCGGGGCGGCTCCGGCACCGGACCGTCCCCCTGCGGCGCGCCGGCATCGACCCAGGCGACGATCGTGGCAATCTCCTCGTCGCTCAGGCTGATGTCGTTCCTGAAGGTGCCGAAGCGCGGGTCGGCGAACCAGGGGGGCATCTCGCGCGAGACGACCTTCGCCTTGATGGCCCGCGCCCAGGGCCGCGCATCTGAGTACGAGAGCAGCGGCATCGGCGCCACCTGGTTCGGCCGGTGGCAGGTGGCGCAGTTCTGCAGCAGGATGTCTCCGACGTCCTGGTTGTACGTCGGCGCCTGCTGGGCGAGGGCGGGGGTGGGTGCAGCGCCCGGCACAACGAGGACGACAGTCACGGCGCCGGCGGCGAATCCAATCCATCGGGTCATCGCGTCCCTCCACGCGCCGCGGCCGTCTACGCTCAACACCGGTCGTTCCAGACAACCATACCGCCGCGCGGCCGGCAACTCAATACCGCCGGATATCGCCTCGTCGCGGCAGGCAGAGGCCGGACGGGGCGGCACCCGCCGCCCCGAGTTGGCTGGTATCAGACCGAGTCGAAGCGGACGGCGACAGGGTGCGCTCAACCCCCTGTCGCAGCCACTCCTCTACTCGACGACTGCTACCACCGAGCCGTGATCGACATCCGCGGCAGCCGTCCCAACAGAATCCGCGAGGGTACGGCATACGACGACGTGCCGAAATTGGCCGATCGCTCGCTGTCCCAACTGTTCGCGTTGAGTAGGTTGAAGACCTCAAACGATGCTTCGTACGTCATACGCCCCGTCTGGAAGATCTTCTTGACCCCGACATCAAGCTGTCGCAGCCGAGGAAGGAAGCGCTCTGTTCCTGCCGGGGCGAGCGGCACCGTGATCGACGGAGACACCATGTTGGGGATGACCGGCGTTCCATCGGCGTACGTCGTCCCGCGGGTGATCAGCCAGCTGACCGGAAGGAGCTCATCGATCCGCACCAGATCGCCGAAGGTCCGACCCGGCAGGTCGTTGTATCCCATGCTGACGTTCAAGTCGTACGGCAGCGGGTGGGTGAAGGCGAACTTGAAGTCGGATCGGTACGGGACGCTGTTGTACATCGAGGGCAGATTGCCCCGATCACAGAAGCGGAACAGGTTGGGGTCATCCTCGCCCTCGTCGCAGGACTTGGTGACAATCCGCTGCGTGGTGGAGCTGGTCAGGATTGTCCCACCACCGGGAAGCCGCGCTTCGAGCGCGACCTCGAATCCGTGGTACGACTCCGCGCGGTCCTCTCCCGCATTCGTCACGAGCGTGTCGACGAGTCCACGCGAGGCTGAATCGATGAAGTCGTACACCGGGAAGACCTCGCCGTTGTACGGACTGACAACCTCGATCTCGCGGAAGTGATCCCGACTGCGCAGGAGGTTGTTATCGGAGTACTGATTGGAGAAGCGGCGATGGTACCACCCGACGCTGGCCGACACGTTGTCCAGCAGCTCGTGTTGTACGCTCAGGGCGACCTCCAGGTTGTACTCACGCGTGATGTCTGGGTCGAACCGATCCAGCGCGCGCAGCCCAAAGTTGGCTGGAACCTGGTTGAAGTCGAGCTCGTTGTCCTGAACGATGTCGTCGCCGTTCGTGGGCAGTACGCCACCGCCTACATCCGCGTCCGTCCACGGCAGTGTAACGGTCGCATTGGGGTTGAACGGATTGAACCGCTCCGCGAATCCGGTTCCCTGCGGCGTGCTGTAGGTGCCGATGCTGAACTTCAGAGCCGTCCGCCCCGTGCCGAACATGTCGTAGGCCAGGCCGAATCGAGGTCTGACGTCGAACCAGTTCGGCACGTTCTCCACCTCAGGGAAGTAGCGCGCCGGCGCGAACCGGCCCGCCGCCGCGAATTGCTCACCGACTTTCGAGTTCACCCATTCGAACCGCATGCCGTAGTTGAGGGTCACCCGGTCGAGCGTCCACGAGTCCTGCGCATAGAGGCCCAGGTCATAGTTCAACCGAGGATTCTGGTACGACGGATAGTTCGCGGCGATGGCTGAGACCGGCTGCAAGATCGTATCCCCGCCCGGACCGACGGCGTTCACGTAGTTCACCCGGAGGAGATGACCGTTCGTCTCGTAGCCGTAAAAGCGTTCGTTCCTGCCGAACGAGTTCTGCAGCCCAAACTTCACATTGTGCTCGCCGGTGACATACGAGAGCGACACCGTCGCCGTGTTGCGAGACGGCTTCCACCGTTGCCCCGCCGTCGCGTTCCAGGTCTGATTTGTCGACAGGTTCCGCTTCTGGACCCGGCTATACCAGAGTGTGGTCTGTTCAAGCGGCGAGAGGCCGAGGCTGTCCCCGACGTCGACCGTCACCCCGTTTGGCGGCTTGACCAGCACGTAGGTGAAGCTCGAGACGTAGCCTGCCTCGATGAGCACGCGGTTGCTGGGCGTTGACGTCCACTTCACCGAGGCCACCCCATACGGCGTCCGAGAATCCTGCCAATTGCGTGCCGTCTCGGGGTCAGAGCCGATGCTGTTCACAACCGCCGGGTAGCTCGCTGTCAGGGTAGGCCCGGACGATTTCGCCTGCCGATCGAAGTGTACGCTGATCTTGTTGCTCTGAGACGCCTGGTAGGTAATCCGCAGGATCGGCGACGTGATGTTGCGCTCGGGGCTGAAAATGCTTCCGTCGTCCAGGTACGTGCTGGCCGGTGGGTCCCAGACGCCCCAATACCGCAGCGAGTGGAAGAACCAGAGGCGGTCGCGGATGATCGGTCCGCCCAGGGTCGCGTTGTAGTCGAAGATCCGACGAATCGTATCGACCGAGGACACGCCCAAGTTCTGCAGCCTGTCTGTCAGATTGTCACTCTGCCACGCGCCGGAGGAGCCGCCCCCGTAGGCCGTCCCGGAGAAGGTGTTCCCTCCATCTTTCGGAATCATATTCAGCAGCACGCCCCCCGATGAGACCTCCGCGTTGCCGCCGCTCGTCTGGACCGAAACCTCCTGGTTCGACTGGTCCTGGTAGTAGTTCTGGTCCCGGCCGTCGTTGAGCATGGTGTTGACCTTCATCCCGTCGACCTGGTACGTGCTGTGCAACGCGCTCGCGCCATGGGTCTCCAGAAGAAGGTCCGACACATACTGGGACCCGCCCACGTCCGTGCCGGTCATCCGCACGCCGGCCAGCATCGCCGCCTGGGTCCAGGTATTCCGCCCCGTCGGGATGGAATCGAGCACGTCCCGGGTGAGGACCTGGGTCCGCTCGGATTGCTGGATGTCGACGACGGGACTCTGACCGGAGACCACCACGGTCTCCTCCAAGTTACCGACAGTCATCGTCACGTCGATCGTGGCTGTGAAGTCTGACGGCAGAGTCAGTTCCTCCCTCGCCACGGATCCGAACCCTGGAAGCGAAAAGAGCACGGTGTAGACACCGGGCTCCAGATTGACGATCGTGTAGCGACCCTGGCCACCGGTGACCCCGGTGCGGGTGCCTTCGATCAGGGCGGGACTGGTAGCCTCTACCGTGACGCCCGGCAGTACACCGCCTGTGTTGTCGACGACTTGACCGGCGATGGTGCTCTGCGCCAGCGCCGTGGTGGGAAGGAATACAAAACCGAGGAGTGCGACGACCGCCCAGCTCATTCTAGACATCTCAACCTCCTGTCGAGAACGAGTCTCAGAGTGAAGATCGTATCCGGCGCGTCGTGGTTTGGCTGGTTCGTACGCCTGTCCAGCCCGCCTCCTCTCGAGTCTGACTGCGCGGGGGTTCTACGCGTGACACCCCGCCGTAGAGCTTCAGGACTCGGTGCTGAATTAGCACGCTGGGGTTGAGTACGTCAAGGTGTGAAACATGCCGGTCATGGCAGCAGCGCTGCCAGACCGCCTCGGGCAGCAGCGCCGCAACAGCCCGCGTGTCCAATGCGATAAGATGGGTCGCTACGGGTATCGGCGGGCGCGGTGGCGCGAGCCGGAAGGCGGGTGACCATGATCCCGATGCAGGCGGTCAGCGGATGGCGGACGGTGGGACTGGTGGCGCTTGGGCTCGCGGTGGGAGCAGCGGCCGGCACGGTCCGGGCGGCCGCCACCGTTGATGACGAGCCGCTCATCGAGGCGGCGCGGGCGCAGGAGGCCACCGCGGTTCGGACACTGCTGGCGGAGGGGGCCGACGTCAACGCGCGGCAGGCGGACGGCGCGACGGCGCTTCACTGGGCCGCCTACCGCGACGACCACATGATCGCCGCGCTCCTGCTCGAAGCGGGGGCTGACGTCGGGGTGGCGAACGAGTTGGGTGCGACGCCGCTCTGGCTGGCGGCAAGCAACCGCAGCGCGCGCATGGTCGAACGGCTCCTTGACGCCGGTGCCGAACCCAACGTTCCGCTGCCGGAGGGCGAGACCCCGCTGATGGCCGCTGCGCGGGCCGGCAGCGCCGAGGCGGTCCGCCTGCTGCTCGGGCATGGCGCCGACGTCAACCACGCGGAGACGTCGCGCGATCAGACCGCACTGATGTGGGCGGTCGCGCAGGGACACCACGACGTCATCGACGTGCTGCTTGCGCACGATGCGGACGTCAACGCCCGCTCGCGCGTCCGGCCGCGTTTGATGCATGCCGACAGCACGAACGCGTCGCAATACGATCAGGGGATCGTCTGGAACCGCGGCGGCTACACGGCGCTGCTGTTCGCCGCGCGGCACGGCGACCCCGACGCGGGCCGGCTGCTCGTAGACGCCGGCGCCAACATCAACGACACCGCGCCGACCGGCGCGAGCGCCCTGACCGTGGCGACCCACAGCGGCCACATCGACTTCGCCCGCTTCGCGATCGAGGCAGGGGCGGACCCGAATGCCGCCGGCGCCGGCTACAGCCCGCTCCACGCCGCCGTCCTGCGGGGCGACCTGGCGATGGCGCGGGCACTGGTGGCGGCGGGCGCCGACGTCAACGCCCGCGTGGAGAAGGGAACGCCGATCCGCCGCGCCAGCCAGGACTGGTCCATCGCGCCGCAGTTCACCGGCGCGACCCCCTACTGGCTCGCGGCCTACTACCACGAGCCGGAGATCATGCGCGCGCTGATCGACGCCGGCGCCGACCCGTCGCTCACCACCCTGGAACGGTGGGAGACGGTGTTCGCGCGGGCTGGCGAGGTCGGCCCGCCGCACATCGTCGGCGGGTTCCAGTCACCGCTGCTCGCTGCCGTCCGCGGCCGGAACAACCGCGGGCGGGTCTTCAACAGTTCGCTGCGCAACCCGGACGCCGACGAACGGCGGGCGCTTGAAGCCGTGCAGCTCGCGATCGCCTACGGCGCCGACGTCAACCATGCGGACCACGAAGGCACCGCCCCGATGCATGTCGCGGCGTCGCAGAACTACGCCACCATCGTCCAGTTGCTGGCCGAGCATGGCGCGGATCTCACGCCGACGAACGGCCGCGGCCAGACGCCCCTGACGATTGCCGAGGAGGCCGAAGGGCGGCGGCTGGAGCGGCCCGACATCACCCGCTACCCGAGCGGCAACTCGGCGCAGGCGCTTCGCGACCTGGGTGTCACCGACGAGACGGCGGAGGCGGAGCAGGCTGAAGGCGCCGGCCAGCAACCGTGACGGTCCGCCAGATCGCCGGCGCCGCGGCGCTGGCGTGCCTCATCCTCGTCGCCGGCATGAGCGCTCCGGCCGCGGCGCAGCAGGGAGCGCCGAACGGCGAGTGGCCCTACTACGGCGGCGACCTCGGTGGGACGAAGTACTCCGGCCTTGATCAGATCGACGCCAGCAACTTCAACGACCTCGAGATCGCCTGGCGCTGGCGGTCGGCCGACGGCGGGCTCGACCTCGACGCGCTCCGCGCGATCCATCCCGATCTCAGCCTGCTCAACCTGAAGGCGACGCCGCTGATGATAGGGGGCGTGGTGTACATCGTCACGCCGCTCCGCCTGGCGGTGGCGCTCGACGCCGGCACTGGCGCGACGCTCTGGGTGCACAACCCGGAGGTGGTCGGCGAGACGAGGTACTCCATCAACGCGAACAACTTCAGCTCGCGCGGCGGCGCGTACTGGCGCGACGGGAACGAGGAGCGGTTCTACTACGGCACGCCCGACGGCTACCTGCTCGCGCTCGACGCCCGCACCGGCGAGCCGGTGCGGAGCTTCGGCGACAACGGCCGGGTGGATCTGGCGGCGGAGCTGCCTCGCAACGGCCGGGGCATCATGGATAACAAGGGCCATCCCTTCGTCAGCGTGAACTCGTCGCCGCTCGTGGCGCGCGGCGTCGTCGTCACGCCGCTGTCAATCTCCGATCAGCCGATCACGCGGGAGCAGGTGCCGGGCTGGGTGCAGGGGATCGACGCGCGGACCGGCGAGACCCGCTGGACGTTCAAGACGGTGCCGGAGGCCGACGACCTCGGCGTTGACACCTGGGAGGGCGATTCGTGGCGCTACTCCGGCGGCGCCAACGTCTGGTCCGCCTTCGCGGCCGACGAGACGCTCGGCTTCGTCTACCTGCCGACCGGCACGCCAACGAACGACTACTACGGCGGCCACCGTCCGGGCGACAATCTCTTCGCCGAGAGCGTCGTGGCACTCGACATCGAGACCGGCCAGCGGCAGTGGCACTTCCAGGTGGCGCACCACGGCGTCTGGGACTACGACCTGCCGACCCATCCGAACCTGGTCGACATCACCGTGGACGGGCGGCCGGTCCGCGCCCTCGCGCAGGTGAGCAAGCAGGGCTTCGCGTACGTCTTCGACCGGGTGACGGGGGAGCCGGTCTGGCCGATCGAGGAACGCCCGGTGGAGACCGACACCAACCTGCCGGGCGAGGTGCTCTCGCCGACGCAGCCGTTCCCGACGAAGCCGCCGCCGTTCGAGTACCAGGGCTCGTCAATCGACGACCTGATCGACTTCACGCCGGAGTTGCGCGAGATCGCGGTCGAGGCGGTGCGGAACCACCGGCTGGGCGGGATCTACTCGCCGCCGATGCTGTCGATCGAGGGGGGCGTGCAGGGGACCATTCAGCGCCCGTCGCTCGGCGGCGGGGCCAACTGGATGGGATCCGCGGTCGACGCGGAGACCGGCATCCTCTACGTCCCGTCGACCAACACCTACTCGATCTTGAAGTACATCACGCCGGAGGACGACGGCGCGAACCTGGACTACATGCAGGAGAGCTACTCCACGCCGTCTGTGATGCCACAAGGGCTGCCGCTCTTCAAGCCGCCCTATTCGCGGATGACCGCGATCGACCTGAACCGGGGCGAGCACGCCTGGATGCAGCCGAACGGCGACGGCGACCGCTACCGCAACCACCCACGCCTGCGCGACCTGAACCTGCCCCCGGTCGGCGGCGACGGACGCGGCGGCCCCGTCCTGACGAAGACGCTGCTCGTGAGCGCCCTCACTGCCGGCGGCCGGACCAACGATGACGGCCCCCGACTGATCGCCCGCGACAAGGCGACCGGCGAGATCGTCGGCAGCATCGACCTGCCCGGCGGCGCCATCGGTACGCCGATGACCTACATGCACGAGGGCCGCCAGTACATCGCCCTCACCGTCGGCGGAGAGATCCCGGAGATCGTCGCCTTCGCGCTTCCGCAATCGCGGTGACGGCGCGCTAGAACATCGCGATCGGGTTGGCGGGGCTGCCGGTGCCCCTCGCAACGTTCAGGGGAAGCGCCTGGAACATGAAAGACCAGCGGTTCTCTTCGGCGCACGCGTCGGCGATCGGCTCGAGGAGCGCGTTGTCGAGCAGTGCGACGCCGAAGTTGAAGAGAACGCCGTGGACCGGCCAGGCGAGATCGTCCTGCGGACGGGCGTCCATCAAGTCCCAGCCGAGCAGCGCCACGTCGTGGTCGCGGATGAACTCCGCGCAGCTCGCGTGCAGGCCGGGGCCGCCCTGGCCGGGGTCTGGATCGCTTGCCATGTAGGCGGCCCAGCCGCTATGCACGAGCAGCGCGTCGCCCGGCTCGACCGTCACGTTCTCCGCCCGGACGATTGCGTCGAGCTCGTCGGCGGTGACCGGCTCGGCGACGGTGACGTGCGGCGCGCCGCGGTGGCGCGGGACGTCGATCAGCACGCCCTTGGTGATAATCCCCTCCTTCCAGTGCGTGATATCGGCGAAGTGCGCGCCCTCGGTCGTGATGTCCTCGTCGGGATCGTGCCCCTGCCACATGCCGTCGCCGTCCCAGATGTGGCACAGCGCGTCGATATGCGTGATGGTCGAACCGTGGTAGATGAAGCCCAGGTAGTCCATGACATAGCCGCCGCCGTTGCCCAGCGCGCTCTTCGTCATGAAGTGCTGGGGTGGCTCGAAGGTGCGGCTGAGCGAGACGGTGCGTCCGGACTGCACCAGTCCGGCCGCCGCCCGGCGCTTCTCCGCGGTGATCAGGTTGATCGCGCCGACCTGATCGTTGTCGCCCCAGCGTCCCCAGTTGCGCCGCGCGCGGTACATCGCCGCGTAGTCGGCTCCTGCGCCCGACTGCGCCGCCGCACGCGCTGGCGCGACGCCGGACCGCGCCGCCATCGCCACGCCTCCGAACGCCGCCGCCTGCATCAGAAACCTGCGTCGTGTCGTCGCCATGTTCGCCTCCTTGACTTCGGGTCGGGACCGGTCCCGGACCATCCGGCCCGATCCTCCTCGATCGCTGCCGTGACCGCGGGCCCTACTGTGACTCGGCGTCCTCGGCGCGGGCACCGCTCAGGATGTTGAGGAGACCGTAGTTGCCCTCGTGGCAGGCGTACTCGAATATCGGCTCCGGGTTCCGGCGCATCGGCAGCGCGACGGTGAAAGGGCGCGCGAAAATGGCCGGATCGTCCACCGTGTATTCGTAGAGCAGCGTCTCCTCGTCGACGCGGGTGAAGCGTTCGGTGAGCGTCACCGTCAGGCCGGTGCCGATCGCCTGCGTCGCAGAGGGATCAAAGCTGCCGGTCTTCTCCGTCCGGTTCTTCGTCACCACCACGAGCGCGTCGCCCTCCCAGTGACCACGCGAGTCGCCCATCCACTGGCGGACGGTCTCCGGCAGGTGCGGGCGGCCGTCGAGCGGAATGATGCGCGCATCGTTCACCATCTCGTTCAGGATGACCACATGGTCCGGTGTCTGGAACAACTGCATGTTGTTGTTGTAACCGCTCGGCATCATCGGCGGGCCACTGTTGAAGCCGAGCAGGCAGCGCTCGGCCAAACCGCGGTCCTCCGGCTGATCGGCGCCGGTGCCGGCGCTGCGGACCCGGACCGGGTGCTCGATCGGCAGATCCTCCGCGAGCGAGCCAACCTGCCGCAGCCGCTCCCCTTCCGGCGTCAGCGCCGGCAGACGGCCGTCTGCGGGGTCAACGATGAGCGCTGTTCGCCGGTCGCCGATGATGTTCGTGCCGTAGTCGAGCCAGAAGTCGTTGTAGCCCCCCACTCGGCGGCCACGCTCAGCGCCGACGCCGCCGGCCGGCAGCGGTTCGGTCCGCACCTCGGTCGGCTCGAGCAGTTGGGCGCGGCGCGCGTTGGCGGCCGCCTCCGCCTCGGCTGCCTCCTCCACGGTGAGAAAGGCCTGATCCTGATCCTCTGGCCGCTGCAACGGCGTCATGGTGCGGAAGTCCCAAACCCCCTGCAGGTCGGGCTGCCCGTCCGGGGTCCGGAACGTCGTCTGCGCGTCGGCGGGCGCGGCCAGCAGCGTCACCGCCGCCGTTGCGAGCAGTGCACGAAAAGGAACCGGCATCGTCATCGTGAATCCTCCAGCCTCAACCCGGCATGCTACCACTACCTCCAGGTGCGCCGGCTGTCATCGTGCGCCGCTCGTCATCGTGCGCCGGCCGTCATGGTGCGCCGGCCTCCAGGCCGGCACGGCGCGCGCGCTCCGAACACCCACGCGCCCGTCCCGACACGAACGCGGCCCACCGACAGCTCCGTGCGATAGGATGGTGCACTCGTCGTGTCGCCGCCGTGGCGAATGGAGGTCCCATGCCCGCTCGACACAGCCGTTTGGCCGCCCGCTGCATCGCCATCATCCTCTTCGCGCTGATCGCCACCCCGCCCGCCCTCGCGCAGCACGGCGCCGTCGACGGCGAGTGGCGCAGCTATGCCGGCGACAACGGCAGCACGAAATACTCCCCGCTCGATCAGATCGACGCGTCGAACTTCAGCAACCTGGAGATCGCCTGGCGCTGGGACTCGGTAGACACGGCCGTCGATATCGACGCGCTCGCCGCGCGGCTGGTCGCCCGGGGGGCCGCGGCCAACACGAACGACGGCGCGGACGCGACCGACCCCCCGCGCATCTCGATCCGCGGCCTGCAGGCGACGCCGCTCATGGTGAACGGCGTGTTGTACCTGGCGACCGGACTCTACCAGGTGGCGGCGATCGACGCCGGCATAGGCGAGACGATCTGGGTGTACAACCCGGAGTCGTACAACGGCGGCCGCCCGACGCACGCCTATCGCTCGCGCGGCGTCGCCTACTGGGCGGAACCGGACGGCAGCGACGCACGGATCTTCTGGGGGACGAACGAGGCGTACCTGCACGCGGTCGACGCGCGGACCGGCGAGCCGGTCCGCAGCTTCGGCGACAACGGCCGCGTCGATCTGACGACCGGTATCCCGCGCGCGGACCGGAACGAGCGGAATTACCTGGGCCGCAACCTGATGAGCGTCGCCTCGCCCCCGGTCGTGACGCACGACGTCGTCGTGACGCCCACCATCATCTCGGACTTCGTTGTCCGGAAGGAGGCGCCGCCCGGCTGGTTGAAAGGGATCGACGCCCGGACCGGCGAGCTGAAGTGGACGTTCCGCACCGTCCCTGAGGGGGACGACTTCGGGGCCGACACGTGGCTGAACGAGTCGTGGCGCTACTCGGGCAACGCGAATCTCTGGCCACCGTTCAGCGCCGACGACGAGCTGGGCATCTTCTACCTGCCGCTCGGCACGCCGACCAGCGACTACTACGGCGGCCACCGTCCCGGCAACAATCTGTTCGCCGAGAGCCTGGTGGCGGTCGCCGCCGAGACCGGGCAGCGCCTCTGGCACTTCCAGGCGGTGCATCACGGCGTCTGGGACTACGACTTCCCCGCCGCTCCCAACCTCATCGATATCCGCGTCGGCGGGCGCGACATCAAGGCGGTGGCGCAGGTGAGCAAACAGGGCTTCACCTACGTCTTCGACCGGGTAACGGGCGAGCCGGTGTGGCCGATTGAAGAGCGCCCGGTGGAAACGGACACCAACCTCGAGGGCGAGGTGCTCTCGCCGACGCAGCCCTTCCCGACGAAGCCGCCGCCGTTCGAGGACCAGGGGATGACGATCGACGACCTCGTCGACTTCACCCCGGAGATCCGTCAGTTGGCGGTCGAAGCGGTGAAGGACTTCCGCCTCGGGCCGCTGTTCACGCCGCCGATGCTGAGCCACGACGGGGGCGTGCAGGGAACGATTCAGCGCCCCCACATCGCCGGCGGCGCAAGCTGGGGCGGTGCGGCGGTCGATCCGGACACCGGGATGCTCTACGTCCCGTCGGCCAATCGCTTTTCGGTGATCAAGTACTACACGCCAGATCCGGCCGATGGCGGCAACCTGCGCTACACGCAGGGGGCGTTCGACAGCGGCCGGCAGCCGACGATGCCGCGCGGCCTGCCGCTGCTCAAGCCACCCTATTCACGTATGACCGCCATCGACATGCACCGCGGCGAGCATGCCTGGATGCAACCGAACGGCGACGGCAACCGTTACCGCAACCACCCGATGCTGCGTGACCTGAACCTGCCCCCTCTGGGGGGCGAAGGCAACGGTGGCCCGGTCCTGACGAAGACCCTGCTGATCACCGCGCTGAGCGCCGGCGGCTCGGACGGCGGCCCCCGCCTGATCGCGCGCGACAAGGCAACCGGCGCAATTGTCGGCTCCGTCGACCTGCCCGCCGGCGCCATCGGCGCCCCAATGACGTACATGCACGACGGCCGCCAGTACATCGCGCTCACCATCGGCGGGGATGTCCCGCAACTGATCGCCTTGGCGTTGCCCTGAGTCCGGGTACGGCGAGTAGCCGGAACGTCGATTCTCGCATCGCTCACCGCGCCGCGGTATTCGTCAATCTCCAGGTGGAGGGGTGATATTCTTGGCGGCACTGCACCGGATCGCCAGGAAGCCGGAGCGACGGGAGCGCGCGATGACCGACACGAGACACTCCGTTGGGCAGCCTCGCCGGCGCTTGGTCCTCGCGTCGGCCGTCAGTCTCGGCCTCGCCCTCGGTGCCGTCGGGTTTCCCACGCCGGTCGCGGCCCAGTCCCAGTCCGCCGACGCCCCGGCCAACCGCTGGGCGCCGCCAAGCACCCCCTGGGGCGACCCCGACCTGCAGGGCATCTGGGACTACCGGACGCTGACGCCACTGGAACGGCCGGAGGAGTTCGCCGACCGGACCGTCGCCACGGAGGAGGAAGTGGCCGAGTACGAACGTCGCGCCAACGCGGTGCGCGACGCCCGGACGACGGTCCATGCCGTCTGGTGGCTCGACTACGGCCGGGAACTCACCTCGGACCGGCGGACCTCGCTCGTCGTCGATCCGCCCGACGGCCGGATCCCCGAGACGACCGACGCGGCGAAGGCCCGCGCCGCGGCCCGACGCCAGCGGAGGCAGCAGCAGCCTGCCGACGGCCCGACGTTCCGGAGCCTCACCGAACGCTGCATCACGTTCGGGATGCCGCCGGTACCCGGTCCGTACAACAACAACTATCTGATCATCCAGACGCCGGATCACGTGGTCCTCTTTTCCGAGATGATTCACAACACACGCATCGTCCCGCTCGACGGACGCGACCGGCCGGCGGACGGTGTCCGGCTGTGGTCGGGCGCCGCGCGCGGGCACTGGGAAGGCGACACGCTCGTCGTCATCAGCACCCATTTCTCGCCGAAGGCCGCTTACCGCGGCTCGACGGAGGGGCTCCGCCTGGAGGAACGCTTTACCCGCGTCGGTCCGGAGACGATCAACTACAGCGCGACGCTGACCGACTCGGAGACCTGGACGCGGCCCTGGACGTTCGCCATGCCGATGACCCGGACGGATCAGCCGACCTACGAGTACGCCTGCCACGAAGGGAACTACGGTCTCCGGAACATCCTGCACAACGCGCGCCACGCCGAGGATCCGGACTACCGCTCGACGCTGCCGACGCCGAGGTAAGGGATGATGCGCAGCCTGGCGAGACGCGCCGTCGCGCACGGCCGGCTCCGAACGCCGGCGTTTGTCCTCGCCGTGGCCGTCGTCATGCTCGCTGCCGCCGGCCAGGCCGCGACCGCTGCCGCGCAGACCGGGCCGATCACCTTTACCGACCACATCCGCCCCATCATGGAGCGGACCTGCTGGAACTGCCACGGCGAGGCGGCGCAGCTCTCCGACCTTGACCTCCGCACCCGCGACGGCGCCCTGGCGGGCGGCGCGAGAGGACCGGCGATTGTGCCGGGCGACGCCGACGGGAGTCGCCTCTACCGGATGGTGGCGGGCCTCGATCAACCGTCGATGCCGATGAGCAGCGACCCGCTGACGGACGCCGATCTGGCCGCCGTCCGGACCTGGATCGACGAGGGCGCCCACTGGGACACCGCCGGCGCGACCGGCGCGGACATCGCCCTCGCAGCGCTCGACACCGCCGAGCTTCCCGCCGGCGCGCGCGACTACTGGGCGTTCAGGCCCCCGGTGCCGGCGCCGGTGCCACCGTCGGACGTGTACACGCACCCGGTCGACCGTTTTCTCGACGCGGCGCGCCGCCAGGCCGGCGTTCAAGCCGCCCCGCGCGCCCACCGTCTGGCCCTGCTGCGGCGTGCGTACCTCGACCTCATCGGGTTGCCGCCGACGCCGGAACAGATCGACGCGTTCCTGGCCGACACGGAGCGGGGCGCCTGGGAGCGGCTGATCGAGCAGTTGCTCGACTCTCCCCATTACGGCGAGCGCTGGGGCCGCCACTGGCTCGACGTGGCCCGCTACGCCGATACCGACGGTTTCGAGCAGGACTACGTCCGAGTAAACGCCTGGCGCTACCGCGACTACGTCATCAACGCGTTCAACCGGGACAAGCCGTACACCCAGTTCCTGCGCGAGCAGATCGCGGGCGACGAGCTGGATCACGTGACCGACGAGACGCTCGTCGCCACCGGCTTCCTCCGCGCCGGGCCGCGCGTCAACTTCCGCGAGAAGGACAACCCGGAGCGACGGCACGACTACCTGGACGACGTCCTGGCGACGATCGGACGCGGCGTGCTCGGCATGACGATTCACTGCGCCCGGTGCCACGACCACAAGTTCGACCCGATCCTGCAGCGGGACTACTACCGCATGCAGGCGTCGATCTTCGGCTATGTCGAGATCGATCAGCCGCTGCTCGACCGCGCCGACGCCGACGCCTGGCGCGCCGCGAACGCCGACATCGACCGACAGCAGCAGCCGCTGCGCAACGAGATCGACGCGATCGAGGATCCGTACCGAGAGGACCTGCGCGCGCGGATGATCCGGGAGCGGTTCCCCGAGAACGTGCAGGCGGCGGCGTTCAAGCCTGAGGCCGACCGCACGCCGGGCGAGCAGCTCCTTGCCGCGCAGGTGCTCACCATCAATCCGCCGCGCACGCGGGTGGCCGAGGCGCTCAGCCACGACGATGCGGGACGGGTGACGGACCTCCGCGCCCAAATCGCGGCGCTCGAGCAGCAGCGGCCGCCGGAGCCGCCGATGGCGCACATCGTCACCGACGGCGACTACCGCTTCGCGCCGGACGGCCCGGGGGACGAGGTGATCGGCTGTCCGGAATGCCGCACGCCGCCCGACGCGGAGGGAGCCTACCTGTGGGAGGAAGGGGACCGGCCCTACCAGGCGCCCCCCAGCTACGTGCTGATCCGGGGCGACCCGTTCAGCCCGGGGTCGGACGTGTCGCCCGGTTTTCTGACGGTCGCCACCTCCGGTGATCCGCCGACCGAGATCCCGCGTCCCGATGGCCGCACCTCCGGCCGGCGGCTCGCGCTCGCCGAGTGGATCGCGTCGCGCGACAACCCGCTGACGGCACGCGTGATCGTCAACCGGATCTGGCATCACCACTTCGGCCGCGGAATCGTCCGGACGCTGGACAACCTCGGCCGCATGGGCGACCCTCCGACGCACCCGGAGCTGCTTGACTGGCTGGCGGTCGAGTTCATGGATCGCGGCTGGAGCATCAAGGAGATGCACCGGCTGCTGATGACGTCGGAGGCGTACCGGATGGCGTCGTCGTTCGCGCACGACGCCAGCGTGGCGGCCGACCCGGAGAACCACCGGCTCTGGCGCTACGGCGCGCAGCGGCTCGAGGCGGAGGTTCTGCGTGACGCCATCATGACCGTGAGCGGCGGCATCCACCTTACCGTTGGCGGTCCGCCGGTCTTCCCGCACATCCCGGCCGACATCCTGTTTCAGTCGGACGGGAAGGGCTTCTGGTGCGGCAATCCGGAACCAGGCTTGCGGATCACGGCGCCAGCCACCGGCATCTGGTGCGAGGAGCCGGACCGCCCCGAGGTGTGGCGCCGCAGCGTCTACGTCTTCCGCCGCCGGTCGCTCGGCTTCCCCTTCTTCGACACGTTCGACCTGCCGGATCAGAACCAGACCGCGGCGGCGCGCAACGTCTCGACCGTGTCGACGCAGGCGCTGACGCTGATGAACAACCCGTTCGTGTTGAACCAGGCGCAACTGTTTGCCGACCGGCTCGAACGGGAGGCGCCGGGCGATGTCGACGCGCAGATCGAACGCGCCTACCTGATCGCGCTGACGCGGAGGCCGACCGACGCAGAGGCCGGGATTGCCCGCGCGCTGGTGTCGGAGCAGTCGCTCGTCGATTTCGCTCACGTCATGATGAACCTGAACGAGTTCCTGTACCTGCGGTAGCGGCGGACGAGAGGCCACGATCATGGCGGATCACCACCATCACCACTGCCGGAAGCGGACGTTCTGGTCGCGGCGCGACTTCCTGTTCCGGTCGGGCGGCGGCATCGCCGGGCTGGCGCTGGCCGACCTGATGAGCCGGCAGCACCTGCTCGCCGCCGAGCAGTCCGACACCTGCGAGGCGCCGATTCCGGGCAACCCGTTCGCCCCGAAGCAGCCCTCCTTCGCGCCGCGCGCCACGGCGGTTATCTCGCTCTTCATGAGCGGCGGCGTCAGCCAGGTGGACACGTTCGACCCGAAGCCAGCGCTCGATCGGTACGCCGGGCAGCCGATGGCCGAGTCGGTCGTCGTCCGCCAGGGCCACCCCGGCCCACTCATGCCGAGCCCGTTCGCCTTCTCGCGGCACGGCGAAAGCGGCATCGAGGTCTCCGAGATCTTTCCGCACCTGGCTTCGAAGGTGGACGAGATCGCCTTTATCCGGTCGCTCTACGGCCGGTCGAACGATCACATCCAGGCGACCTACGAAATGCAGAGTGGACAGATCCGGATGGGCTTCCCGAGCGTCGGATCGTGGGTTACCTACGGCCTCGGCTCCGAGGCGGCAAGCCTGCCAGCGTACGTGGTGATGAACGACCACCGCGGCGGTCCCCTCGGCGGCCCGAACGACTGGAGCGCGGGGTTCATGCCCGCCACCTACCAGGGGACGCTGTTCCGTGCGGTGGGCGATCCGATCGTCGATCTGGCGCCGCCCGAGGGAATGTCGGAGCAGCAGCAGCGGGCCCGGCTCGACACCCTGGCACGGCTGAACGAGATCGACGTGGCGCGGCACCCAGGCAACTCGGAACTGGCGGCGCGCATTTCATCCTATGAGCTCGCCTACCGGATGCAGGGCTGCGCGCCGGAGGCGGTCGACACCTCCGCCGAGTCGGACGCGACGCAGACGCTCTATGGGCTGGACGATCCGATGACCGAGCCGTTCGGCCGGCAATGCCTGATGGCGCGGCGGCTCGTGGAACGGGGCGTCCGCTTCGTGCAGCTCTTCCACGGCGGCATCGGACAGCAGAACACCGATACCTGGGATGCCCACAGCAACCTGGTGGACAACCACACGCTGCATGCGAGGGAGACCGACCTCCCGATCACGGGCCTGCTGACTGATCTGAAGGCGCGTGGCATGCTGGACTCCACGTTGATCGTCTGGCACGCCGAGTTCGGCCGGATGCCGATCTCGCAGCGAGGCGTCGGCCGCGATCACAATCCGGGGACGATGACCGGCTGGATGGCGGGCGCCGGGATTCAGGGTGGCCAGGTGATCGGCGCGAGCGACGACTTCGGCTACAAGGCGGCCGAGCAGCGCGTCTCGCCGCATGACCTGCACGCCACGATCCTGCACCTGCTGGGCATCGATCACGAGAAGCTCACATACCGCTACAACGGCCGCGACATGCGGTTGACGGACGTCCACGGCGTGCCGATTCCGCAGATCATCGCGTGACTGCATCGACCGGCATCCTGCCGGCGATGCTACGGAACTTGGCGCAAGCACAACCCGCAATGTGATATCACACTGGCACTCCTAGGTGATATCATATAGCCTTGAGCATGACATCTTCCAGTGAACAGCCGAAGTCCGGCCGTTTCGTCCTGCGGATGCCGGCGGCGCTGCATGCCGCACTGGACGGCTCGGCTCGCGCAAGCGGACTCTCGCTTAACGCCTACTGCGTGCGGCAGCTCGCGGCGGCCAGTCTTGGCGTGGTCGGCAACGAAGACGTGACGTCACTGGTCGCGCGCGCACGGGGGGTGGCAGGGGAGGCGCTGTCGGCGGTGGTGCTTCACGGGTCATGGGTGCGCGGCGAAGCAACGCCCACCTCGGATGTTGACACCCTCATCGTCGTCGATTCGCGCCTCGCATTGAGCCGTGCGTTGTACCGTGAGTGGGATGCCCAGCCGGTCACATGGCGGGGCCGGCGCGTCGACCCGCACTTCGTGCACGCCGCCGCAGAGGGGCAGTTCAGTGGCCTGTGGGCCGAGATGGCGCTGGACGGGATCGTGCTGTTCGAGCGCGACTGGCGGCTGTCGGCGCATTTGGCACGTATCCGCCGCGCGATAGCCGCGGGGCGGCTGGTCCGTCACGTCGTCCACGGACAGCCCTACTGGACGGAGACCGCCTGATGCGCAATCGCGCCCTCGCCGCAGACTACGTCCGGCGCGCCTCCGCGCGCCTTCGCGCGATAGACGTCCTGTACGAGGTCGGGAGCTGGGCCGACGTGGTTCGCGAGTCGCAGGAGGTCGTCGAGCTCGCCCTGAAGGGGCTGCTCCGCTCCGCCGGCATCGATCCGCCACGCGTGCACGACGTTGCCGAGGTTCTGGAAGCCGAGCGGAGCCAGTTACCGGCAGGTTTGGCCGACGACATCGACCGCCTTGCCGCGGCCTCCCGTCTCCTGCGACGCGACCGTGAGCTCGCCTTCTACGGCGCCGAGGACCTGACGCCCTCCGACTTCTACCGGGAACGGGATGGCGACGAAGCGCGCGCCGTCGCCCGGCTGGTGGTCGAGCTGGTGCGCCCGCACGTCCCAGGACGGGATCCCGACTGAGTCAGGACGACGTTGCCCGCATCATCGCCGCGATCTGATCCAGCATGCCCGACCAGCCCTGCTCGGTCTGCGAGATGTACTCCGCCCACCTGGCATCCATCCGATGAACGATTGTGGCCACGCAGCCCTCCCCGTCCGGCTCGATGGTCACGGTGACCACGGAGTTGTCTTCCTGCTCGTCCTCGGTCGACGTGAACCAGGTACACACCAGCCGCCTGGGCCGATCGATCTCGAGATAGGTGCCCCAATGCACCGCTTCACCGTCCTCGCGCATGTCCGAGAACGTGAAGCGGCCCCCGACCCGCGCATCGATGTCGACCCTCCGGACGTCCACGGGGCGTCCGCCGAGCGCGGAGAACGGCAGCGCCATCCACTCGCGCACACTGTGTGCGTCCAGCCAGGCATCAAACACGCGGTCGGCCGATGCGCTGAACCGGTGGCCCACCTTCGCTTCGATCGTCTTCGCCACGTGCCACCTCCGACGCAGGCCGTCGGGCGTCTCCTCCGGCTTACCCGCTAATCCGGCGCCAGCGGATGGTGCGCTGAATCTCCCGGCCCTCGTCATCCGTGGCGGGCGGCGGCCGGAGCAGCAGGTGCGTGTCGGTCAGTTCGAAGAAGCGCTGGGCGTCCGTGCCGTCGCCGTTGGGATCCTCGTTGCCTATGCGGTGGTGGACGAGGTACCCCTCCTCGTCGTGGACCGAAAAGGGACCGAAGTAGCTCCCGTAGCTCTCAGTCGCCATCAGCGCCTCCTCGGCGGTCGGCTGGTCGCCGGCGTAGGGGGTGCGCCCGGGCCGCATCAGGTGGACCGACATGTGGCCGGACGGCGCGTACATGATGTACGCGATCTCGTACTGATCGGCCGGCACGTCCTCCCCGTCCTGGGTCCGGGCCTCGACCGACTCGACGCTGTAGACCCCGGACAGCCGCCGGTGCGTGTCGGTCAACTCCGACTCCGGCAGGTCGGGCAGCCGCGTCCAGGTAAGGAACGACCGCTCGCCTCGGTCGTTCGCCGGCGGCTGCAGTGTCAGCGTGTTGTCGCCGAACGTGTAGAAGCGCTGATAGTCCGACCCGGCGGCGGCAGGGTTGACGCTTCCCGCCAGGTGATGCGTGACGTGCCCCTCCGCCTCGTTGACGGTGAACGTCCCGAAGTACGACGTGTAGGTGCCGAGCCGATCGAGCGCCTCCTCCGCGGTCGGCGTGTCGCCAGCGTACGGCTGCCGGTCCGGCCGCATCAGCGTGACGCCCATATACCCGGAGGCGTCGTACATGAGATACCCGAGCCGCGTCTCCTCGGGCTCGCCGAGCAGCTCGCCGGCGGCGTCGTGCCGCTCGATCCGTGTCAGCTCCCAGGCACCCGCGAATCGTTCGTTCGGATTCCCCGCGGCGGCGTCAGCCGACGCCGGCGCGGCCTCGGCCGCGGGCTCCGCCGGCGGGGCCCCGCCCCCGCATCCGAGCGACAGCAGAACGGCACCCGACGCGAACACGACGATCAGCGACGTCAGCATCTTCCGCATCATCCCCTCCCAGCCTTCCGGCTCCGGTCCGTTACCGTGCACTCTAACCGATGCGGCGGCCGCCGGCGCAGCAGGTAGATCTTCATCTCGCGGTAGAACGGAATCCCGATGCCGTACATACGTCCGGCGCACCCATCCCCCCCCAAACGGGAGACGGGTGCGCCGGAAGACGACGAACCGTCAGGCGGGCGGACCCGCGTGGCCGCTAGACGCCGGAGAGCGGCTCCAGGTGCAGGGTGTCGGTGGCGTCGCCGAACCTGTCCGTGTTTACCCCAACCCGCTCCAGCATCGCCAGCAGCAGGTTGTTCATCGGGGTGTCGATGGAGTGACGGAGGATCCTGCCCCCCTTGACGCCACCCGCGCCGCCGACCATGACGAGCGGCAGGTCGATGTGCGAGTGCTCGTTGGCGTCGCTGATGCCGCCGCCGTGGAGCACGAGCGAGTGGTCGAGCAGGTTGCCGTCACCGTCCGGAGTCGACTTCAGCGCATCGAGCAAGTGGGCGGTCAAGCTGATGTGGTACTGGTTGACCTTGTGCCCCTGCTCGAACTTCAGGTCGTCGTGCTGGTGGTGCGACACCGAGTGGTGGGCGGCGTTGACGCCCAGCTCGGGATAGGCGCGGTTGGTCTGCTCCTTGCCGAGCGTAAAGACGAACACGCGGGTGATGTCGGCCCGGAACGCCAGCGCGACCAGGTCGAACATCAGCTTGGCGTGCTCGTCGTACGACTCCGGCGCGCCGACCGGCCGCTCCGGCAGGTCGAGCAGCGTCTCGCCGTGCTTGCTCTCCGCCACTTGCAGCCGCCGCTCCAATGCACGGACCGACTCCAGGTACTCGTTGACGCTGCTCTGGTCGGCAGCACCCAGCTTGTTCTTCAGGCTCGCCACATCGGAGGTCACCCAGTCGAGAATGCTCCGATCCTCGCGCATCTGCGCCAGCCGCTCCTCGGGCGTGGCCCCATCCCCGAACATCCGCTGGAACACGATGCGCGGATTGGTCTCGTGCGGGTTCGGCGTGGTGGGCGTCCGCCACGAGATGCTGTTCGTGTACACGCAACTGTAGCCGTTGTCGCAGTTGCCGATCAGATAGGTCTGCTCCATCGCCAACTCGAGCGACGTGAGCGGCGTGTCACCGCCGATGTGCTGCGCGGCAATCTGATCCGCGGTGGTGCCGTTGCGGACGTCGGCCCCCTCGGTCTCCTTCGGGTGGACGCCACTCAACCAGACGGTCCCGGCGCGCGAGTGCTCGCCGTTGCCGTCACCCAGCGCCTCGGCCTGCTTCTGGCTCAGGCCGATCGGCACGATCACCTGATCCTGGAAGGGCTGCAGCGGCATCAGGGTCGGAGAGAGCTGTGTCAGCTTGCCCTCGCCCTCAGGCTGCCAGTGCTTCATCACGGCACCGTTCGGGACGTAGACGAATCCGAGCCGGCGAACCGGCTTCGCGGCCGTCTTCGCGAGGGCAGTCGAGGCAGGCACCATCGCATCGAGCAACGGCAGCGCTAGCGTGACACCCATGCCACGGAGGAACGTCCGGCGCGGCAGCGCCATCTTGGAAATGAACATCAGTCTTCTCCTCCTTATTCCGCGACGGCCGTCTCACGGGACAGCCGCATCTGGAACGGCATGCTGTTGACGACTCCGACGACGAGCGACGCCAAGCCATAGTCGTTGGCGGCAGCGTCGCGCGTGATCGCCCGTACCGCGGGTGCATCGTAGTACTCGATGCCGCGGCCGAGCGCGTAGATGAGCAGTTTCTCGGTGACGACGGTGGCGAACTGTTCCGGATTCCCGACAAGCAACTCCCGCAACTCCCCGGGCCCGTTGAACGGCGTGCCGTCCGGCATTGCCCCGGAAGAATCAATCGCCACGCCGCCCGGCATCTGCGACCGCCAGCGACCGATCGCATCGAAGTTCTCCAGGGCCAGGCCCAGCGGATCCATCATCCGGTGGCAGCTCGCGCACACCGGGTTCTCGCGGTGCTGCTCCATCAGCTCGCGCATCGAGAGCACGACGCCCGAGTCCTCCGCCGGCTCCAGCTCGGGCACGTTGGGTGGCGGGGGCGGGGGAGGCGTCCCCAGGACGTTCTCGAGTACCCACTTGCCCCGACCGACCGGCGACGTCCGGTCGGGATAGGAGGTGACCGCCAGGATGCTGCCCTGGCCCAGCAGCCCCCGACGCGTGTCGCCCGGCAGCGTAACGCGGCGGAAGTCGCTGCCGTAGATCCCCGGAATGCCGTAGTGCTTCGCCAGCCGTTCGTTCAGGAACGTGTAGTCCGCAGTCAGGAGATCGGCAACCGGGCGGTCCTCGCGGATGACGCTGTCGAAGAACAGTTCAGTCTCGCGCACGAAGTCCTGCCGCAGGCTCTCCCCGAAGTTCGGGAAGATGACGTCCGACGGAAGCGTCCCGGAGATGTTGCGCAGCCGGAGCCACTGCCCCGCGAAGTGCTTCGCCAGTGCCTCAGACCTCGGATCGGCCAGCATCCGTCGTATCTGCTGCTCGACGCCCGCCGGGGTGCTCAAGCCCCCGCTGGTTGCGGCCTCCAGCAGTCCGTCGTCCGGCAGGCTGCTCCAGAGGAAGAACGCGATGCGCGACGCGAGCTGCAGGTCGGTCAGCCGGTACGGCTCGCCCGGCCCGACTCCCTCCGGATCCGCGACGACGCGGAAGAGAAAGTCCGGGCTGACGAGCAGCGCGCGCACCGCCCGCTCGATGCCCATCTCGAATCCGTCCGCCGCGGCCCCCTCCTCGTAGAACGTGAGCAGGTCGGCAATGTCTTCCTCATCGACCGGCCGGCGGTAGGCGCGCCGCGTGAGTGTCGTAAGGATTTCCTGCGCGCAGGGGGCTTCTTCCGCCGACGACGCCGGGCGGCAGACGAAAATGCGCTGACGCGACGGCGTGTCGCTGACGCCGACCACGTTGAACGGGCCGGCAACCGTCAGCGTGCCGAGGTGCGGCTGGTACAGCAGGTAGTCGCCTTCACCGTGCGGCCGGTCGAACGGCTCGCGCAGGCTTTCGGCCAGCGCGCTGGTCTTCCGGACGAACGCCGCCGCCACGGTCCGCGGTCCCGCTTCCACCAGCACCCGAGCGTCGAGGTCTTCGGGGCCCATGTTGTAGACACCGCCCAGCTCGTTATCCTCAGGCGGCGGTTGCAGGTCGAACACCGCCACGCGCTCGCCGTCGATGCTCAACTCGAGCTGGTGATGCTCCCGGATGGGCGCGCCGGCAAACAGATCGAGCAGCGCGAGCTTGATCTCGTACTCGCCGTCGCGCGGGAAGTTGTAGTCGACCGACATGCCGCCGCGCGTGCCGAACGGCAGACCGTCAAGGTGCTGGTACTGCGACATGTCGGAGACGATGCGGAACGTCTCGCCCGTCGGCGCCATCGGCGATGCGCCAACCGCCAGCCGGCTCACCGCGCGCGCCGCGCTCATGTAGCGCTCGAGCAGGGTTGGCGACACCTTCAGGACGCCTGCGATGTTGTCGAAGCCGTAGCTCTGATCGTCCGCCGGCACGAGCGTGGCGGCGTCGATGTCGAGCGCCAGCAGATCACGGATCGCGTTTTGGTACTCGGTCCGGTTCAACCGGTGGAGCGGTTCGGTCCGGCCCGGGTTGGGACTCGCTGCGGAGTAGCGATCAATCTGGGTCTCAAGATACGTCGCGAGGCTATCCGTCGCGGCGTCGTCCGGGCGCGGCCGACCGGCCGGCGGCATCGATCCGGTCCGGAGCTTTCGGATGACCTTCTCCCAGACGTCGGCGCGGGCCGGGACGTTACCGAGATCGACCGACTCGAGCTCCACCGGCACCGTGCCGCGGTGGGCCATCCGCTCGTTGTGACAGGTGACGCAGTAGCGCTGCATCAACTCGGCGTGGGCCACGAGATCGACCGGGGCGGTCGCGGCGCCAGACGGCACCGCCTGTGGACCGGCAGCGCTCGCGGGTGTGCCGGCGACGGCCAGCGTCGCCATGGCCACCGCAACAGCCACGCCGAAGACGAACGAAACACGTCGGCGCAGTTCCATAGTCCACCCCCGAAGACGGTTCCGTTCCGCACGCAGAAACACCACTCTGCACACAGAACGCCACCGGTTCTCCGTGATCATATGGGCTTTTGGGCGGTTGTCAAGCCCACTTCCAGCGGCTCGCGCGTCCCTGTGCGGCTCGCGCGTCCCTGGCGGCACCCCCATGACTGGCGGAACCTACCGGAGAAAATCTACTGAACTCTGGTCCAGAGATGCTGTAGTATACGCGGATGCAGGAGGAGTTCATGTACAGGACAAATGGGAATTGGCGGTGCGCGGGCTTGCTCGTCGGATTGCTCGGCATCTCGGCCGGGCTGAGCCTGTCGGTCGTCGCCGCGGAGGCGGCTGTCGACACGCCGCTGATCGAGGCGGCAAAGGCGGCGGACAGCGAGGCGGTTGGGGCGCTCGTGTCACAGCAGGCGGACGTCAACGCCGCTGCCGTGGACGGGACCACCGCACTGCACTGGGCCGCCTACAAGGGCGACCTCGAGAGCGCACAGTTGCTGCTCGAGGCAGGCGCTGACGTCGCCGCACGGAACCGCTATTCGGTCACGCCGATCGTGCTGGCGTGCGAGCGCGGCCACGCCCTACTCGTCGAGGCGCTGCTGGATGCAGGGGCCGACCCGAACACCATGCTGCCGGAGGGCGAGACCGTCCTCATGTCGGCGGCCCGGACCGGCACCGTCGACATCCTGCGGCTGCTGCTGGCCGCCGGCGCCGACATTGACGCGCGCGAGAGCTGGCGCGGCCAGACGGCCCTGCACTGGGCAGCGGGGGACAACCATCCGGAGGCGGTCCACACGCTGATCGAGTTGGGCGCAAGTGTGGGCCAGCGGTCCGACAGGGGCTGGTCGCCGTTGCTGTATGCAGCCCGGGCGGGCAACACGGAAGCAATCCGCGCGCTGCTCGAGGCGGGCGCTGACATCAACGACAGGATTCAGCCGCTCGAAGGAGCCGGGGAGGAGTTGCCGCGGGCCAAGACCGTCGGCACCAACGCATTGGTGATTGCGATCATGAACGGGCACTTCTCGCTCGCGCGCGAGCTGGTCGAACGCGGGGCCGACCCGAACGCCGCCGTCCAGGGCTGGGCGGCGCTGCACCAGGTGGCCTACACCCGGCGGCCCAACTCCGGCAAGGGGCTGCCGCCGGTGGAGCGGGTCGACGGCCTCGACACGCTGGAACTGGGCCGGTTCCTGCTGGAGAACGGCGCCGACCCGAACCAGCGCCAGACCGAGCGTTTCGACAACCGCGAGCGGAACAACCTGAACCGCGTCGGCGCGACCCCCTACCTGTTGGCGGCCAAGCATGCCGACCCTCCGTTCATGCGGCTGCTGGCCGAGTACGGCGCCGACACGCAGATGCCGACCGAGGGGGGCGCATCGCCGCTGATGGTGGCGGCCGGCGTTGGCATCTTCAACCTCGGCGAGAGCGCCGGCACGAATGACGAGGCGTTCGAGACGGTGAAGCTCGCCTGGGAGCTGGGTGACCACGGCATCAACGGCGCCGACGACAGCGGGTACACCGCGCTGCACGGCGCCGCGCTGCGCGGCGCCGACCCGATCGTCGACTTCCTGATCGAGCATGGCGCGGAACTCCTGCCCGAGACGAAGGAAGGCTGGACCCCGCTGCGGGTCGCCGACGGCGTGCACTACACCGGCACCGTCAAGCGCGCCGACCACACGGCGGAACTGCTGCGCGAGCACATGCGCGCGCGACGCGTCTACGACTCCGTGCTGCACGACAAGGACGTCAACAGCGTCGCCGTCGTGATCCCGGAGGAGGAGGCCCAGCAGTAACCGCCGCAGTGCCGTCTACCGCGTCACGATCACCGTGACGTCGGCGTAGGCATACAGATAGCCGTCGTCCGCCATGCCCCGGAGGACGTAGGTTCCGGGTTCCGTGAAGGTGGCCGTCGTGGCGATCCGTCCGTCCTCCGGAAGCTCGGGTGGAGTCCAGCCGGGGGTGTGGTCTTCCATCGGCGCGGTCCACGGGTCGAAGGTGACACCGGCCGGACCGCGGTACTGCATCCAGGCAAGGCGGAGGCCGAGGGCGTTCCGGCGGCCGGGCGGTCGGCTGTCGCGGGCGGGACGCATCTCGGGGATGCCGTCGTCCGCGATGACCGCGGTCAGCGTGAGCGGTTCGCCGACGCGCGCGGCTCGCTCCAGTCCCTCCTCGATGGCGATCGTCGGCGCGTCGTTGACGCTCTCCGGGGCGCCGCCGCCGGCACGATTCATGGCGACCACCTGCTCGTCGATGATCTGTTCCGGCACCAGCCAGCCGACGGCGCGGTCGGTCTGGCCATGCGCCGTGACCGTCCAGACGAGTTCCTTGTCGCCCCAGTCGGCCGGGACGCGGACGCGGAAGATGATTCGCTGGCGGCGCGGATAGAAGTAGGCGGGCTGACCCTGATCGGCTGGCCCGGGCTCGAAGTAGTTGCCCGGACCGACCGGGATGTTCAGATGCTCCTCGTAGTTGCGGTTGAGGTAGCCGAACACCATGTTGAAGCTGCCGTCGGCGTTCTCCTCCCACCCCTCGAAGACCGGCTGCACGTTCTGGCCGCTGCGATAGGTCTGGGCGGCGGCGGGCGAGGCCGACGCCAGCACCGCCGCCGCGGCGACAGCGGCGCAGAGCCGGACGGCGGCGGGCGCGGCGGCGCGCATCAGTTGTTGTTCGTCTGACGCGCCCGCTCACCGATCCGCCGCTCGAACTCGTCCTCCGACATGTGGAAGAAGCTCATCCAGGCGAAGCTCATGTCGTCGATGGAGCGGTTGCCGAAGCCGACCCAGTTCTTCGGGTCGGGGTTGTAGCGGTTGGTCGCCGTGTTGTTGTGCCAGCCGATGACGTGGAGGATTGTCCCGGCGGGCAGCAGCGGCGCCTCGTGGTCGGCGAAGTTGTAGACGATGTGCCAGCCGAAGTTGTGCTTCGTGCAGTTCATCGTCTCGATCCTGCCGTCCGGGTAGATCGCCTCGACGCACATCCGGTCGCCACGGATGTGCATGTGCGGCTGGAACCCGGTCATCTGCGTCGGCTCGGGCAGCACGTAGTAGCCGTCGCTCCGCACGTTGCTCTCGCCGGCGCGGATGTCGAGCGTGTCGAAGCTGTCGCCGATGTGGCGCGAGATGAGAACCTGATCCGGCACGTACCCGGGCGGATAGAACTGGAGGCCGACGCGGGTCCGGTCGCGGATCTCCTCCCCGACCGCGCTGTAGTGCATGTTGAAGCGGATCTGGGTCCCGGCTTTCATCAGGCGACCGGTGCCGTCAGGGAAAATGTCGCCGTTCTTCCCCATCGCGTACTCGTTCAGGAAGCCGCCCCCTTCCTCGCCGTCCTCCTCCTCCCACGTCATGGAGGTGGCGACGTGATGCACGACCGGGTAGGCGCCGGGCGACGGCTTGGTCTCGACCGCCTTGATGTAACGGTCCTCGGTCAGGCGCGAGTCGGCCCACATATTGAGCCAGCGGTCCGCGTCGACGGCGCCGACGACCACTTCCTCCGGCAACTCGACAATCCACTCGGGCGTGCCGATGCGCCACTCGTCGAGGTCCGCCAGCTCGATAGGCGGCGGCGCGTCGGCCGGGTTGCCGCGTGGCGCGTCCGCGTCGACCCAACGGCCGATGGTGGCGATCTCGGCGTCGGAAAGCGACGCGTCCTCCTTGAAGGCGCGAACGCCGACGTTCCGCTCGATGAACCACGGTGGCATCTCGCGCTGCGCCGTCCTGTCACGGATGGCGCGCGCCCAGGGCCGCACGTCTTCATAGGTGAGGAGCGACATCGGCGCGACCGAACCGGGCCGGTGGCACTGCTGGCAGGCGCGCTGCAGGATTGGCAGCACGTCCTTGGTGAAGGTGGTGTCGGCCGGGGCCTGCGCCCCTTCCGCGACCACGGCGGCCACCGCAAAGAGCGCCACCACCGCCACGAGGACGACGATCCAGGCAAACCGTGTGGGGTTCATCGTTCAGCCTCCCTCCGAGCGTCGGTCATTGTCGACCGCCCTATTATGCGTCAAGCGTCGTCGGACATATGTCGCAGATGCGCACCTCGATCGTCGGGAAGTTGGGCGACGGACGGATATCCCACCAGAGCTCACTGCCGTCCCTGATGAACTGCGCGCGCCGGTAGTCACGCCTGGGAGCCCGTGGTCAAACCTGCGCTACAGTCCAACGGAGAATTGAGTCCGCCCTGCCGTGCCGGCGCAGCGGCGCCTGCCGACTAGTTGCCAGACGGCCGGAGCTCGACGCCGGAGGCGACGAAGCTCACTTCCGTCGCCGTGCCGTCCGCGTTCCGCGTGAGCGCGACACCCTCTTCGATCAGGTGATCCGCATCGCGCTTCGAGAAGACATTGGTCTCGAACATGCCCTCGAGGCGGGCTGCGTAACCGTCAGAGTCGGTCGGGACGAAGAAGCCGTAGTCCTTGAAGGTGACGCGAAGGCCGCGCGGCGCGCCCTCCTGCACCAGCTCCATCCAGCACCCCTTGACCTGGCACACCCTGCGAACCGCGCCCTCGAGGATCACGCTGGTGTCCATGTAGGCGTGGATGGTACTGAGTGCGTCCGCGAGGTCGACGACCGGCGAGTCCCCGAGGGCATCCCCGCGCGTGATCGCGTCTTGCTGCGCTGCCGCCGTGCCGGCGAAACCGAAGGCAACCAACGCGAACCCAACAAGCCATGTGCGGCTGAACTGGCGCATCCTGAACCCCCTGTTGATCACAGCGGCCCGCATGTTATCACTTCTCCCCACTCCGTCCGCGACAGTCGGCTCCGTGCGCCGCAGACAGGCGGCGCGATCTCCTTACCGGTCCGACACGAACGGCACCACCGGCTCCCGTACGCCGGGGTGCCCACCGTCAATCCGCTGTTGCGAAACAAGCGCGGCGGCCTTGAGCGCGAGCTCCTCGTTGGCGCGCGCGCCGTTGAGCAGGTTCACCATCCCGTAGTTGCCCTCGTGGCACGCGTACTCGTAGATCGGCTCCTGATTTTCACGCCACCGGAAGGGAATCGCCACGGTATACGGACGTGTGTAGGCGAAGGGATCCTCCACCGTGAACCGGTAGTCGATCGTCTCGGTGTCGACGCGCGTGAAGCGCTCCACGATGCGCAGCGTGTCGCCGGGACCGCGGTGTCCCGTCTGCAGGATGTGCGACGGCTGATAGTCACCACCGTCCATCCGATCGTGGAAGTGAATCGTCTCGACCACCAGGGTGTCGCCCTCCCAGCGGCCGCGCGAGTCGCCCAGCCACTGGCGGATGTTGTCGGACGCATGCGGGCGGTCGTCGATCGGGATGATCCGGGTCTCGTGGATCATTTCGATCTGGATCGCGACGTGGGTGGGCGTCTGGAAGATCTGGTAGTTGTTGTTGTAGAGGTTGGGAATCATCTGGGCCGGCATCGTCCGGGAGATGCAGCGCTCCCAACTGTTCCGGTCGAGCCACGAATCCCCCTCGCCCCGGCCCTCGCGCGCCTTCTCGCGCGCCACCAGCCGGGCGATTGCTGCCGGCGTCATCGAGATCCGCCCGTTCGGGGGATCGACAATCAGCGAGGGCTGCTCCAGGTTCCCTCCGGTCTCCGGCCACGCCGCCCCGGTGCCGCGCGTCGCCTCGATCACCGGCGCCCGCGCCTCACGGTTGCGCTGCAGCTCGGCCTCGGTCATCTGTTCGAGCGGTGTCGTCGTCGAGTTGTTCCAGATCCCCTGCAGATCCGGATCGCCCCACGCGGTACGCGGGAGCGCTTCGTCGCCGCTCTGCGCCGCCACCGGCGCCACAGCACCCAGCAGCGCGGCTGCGCACACTGCTCCAATCCTGCTCATCGCGCGAAGTGCTCGCCTCTGCATCTGACCTCCTACTGCTGGTCCGTTGCCCCCTGCTCTTCGGCCCGCGCTCCCCGCAGTAGATTCTCCAGGCCGTAGTTGCCCTCGTGACAGGCGTACTCGTAGAGCGGCAGATCACTCCGGTTCATCGGCAGCCGGCCGCTGAACGACCGGGTAAAGCTGGCCGGATCGTTCACGGTGAACTCGTAGAGTAACGTGTCGCCGTCCACCCGCGTGAACCGCTCCTCCAGGTGCAGCTCGCCCGCCGAGCCCAACGCCAGGCCGGTCAGGGCAAAGCTGGCGTTCCGGTCGGTGAAGTTGCGGGTATCGATGACCAGCGTGTCCCCCTCCCAGCGGCCGCGGGAGCTCCCCATCCACTGGCGGATGCCGTCGGCCAGCGCCGGCCGGCCGTCGAGCGGCACGAAGCGCACATCGTGATTCATCTCGATCAGCAGCGCCACGGCGTCCGGCGTCTGGAAAATCTGCACGTTGTTGTTGTAGCCGCCGGGCAGCAGCGGCGGGCCGGTGCTGAATCCGAGTAGGCAGCGCTCCGCCAGCCCCCGCTCCTCATGACTGGCCGTCCCGTACCCGCCGACGCGGATCCGGACCGGCTGTCCGTCCCCGGCAAGCCGCGCCGCCTCGCGCGCCTCGGCATCGGCCGTCAACGGCGGGATCTTGCCGTCTGGTGGATCGACGATCAGCGCTGTCTGGGTCAGCGCCGTCGCCCGGGCTCGATCCGTCCACACCGCTTGGCTGTACCCGCCCGGATCTCCTGGCGGCGCCTCCAGATCCCGCTCCAGCGCTGCCTCGTTCGCCTCCTGTGCGATGGTCGCCGCCTCCTCCACGGTGAGCGTCGCCCGGTCGGCGAGCTCCTCCGGCCGCTCAAGCGGCGTGAAGGTCCAGTAGTCCCATACCCCGCCGAGATCGGGATCGCCCCACGGCGTTCGCGGCGCCTCAGACGACTGCGCCAACGCGGCGACCGGGAACCACACCGCCAGCGCTGCGACCAACGCTGGCCGGCTCAACAATTGCATCATGCGTCTGCGCATCGAGCTCCTCCTCTGCATCCGCACGCGAGTTCCGTGATCGTGCAGGCACGACCTGCATGATCTACATCTACCGGCCGTTCACTCGCCGACGATGGCGACGCCCCACGGTCTTTCACCCACCGGGATGGTCGCGACGACCTGGTTCGACTCCGTGTCGATGACGCTGACGTCGTTGGAGGGACCGTTGGCGGTGTAGAGATAGCGGCCGTCTGGGGTGATGGCGATGCCCCAGGGACGCTCTCCCACTTCGACGGTCGTCATCGGCTGCCAGGTGGCGGCATCGATGGTGACGACGGTGCCGCCGCGGCCGGTGGTGACGTAGACGCGGGTCCCGTCGGGGGAGACAACGACACCCATGGGACGGACCAGATCGCCGAGGTCGGCAAGCTCGATGGTGTGGAGCACCTGGTGCGTCGCCGTGTCCACCACATGGACGGTGCCGCTGTTCTCGGCGGTCACATAGGCGCGGTTGCCGTCCGGGGAGAACGCACTGGCGCGGGGGCGGGCGCCCACTTCGAACTGCGCGACCGCGTCGTTGGTCGCGGTGTCGATGGCGGTCACCTGATTGTCTTCTTCCGAGGTGACATAGACGACGCTGCCGTCTGGGCTGATCCGGACGCCCTCGGGCTCGCCGCCGACCGGAACCTCGGCGAGGATCTCGCCGGTTGCGATGTCGACCACGCTCGCCGCGCCGGCGTCCTCGTTGGCGACATAGAGCCGCGCGCCGTCGTTGGTCACCGCCATCTGCTCCGGGTCGGTACCGGCGCGGACCATGGTCACCATTTCGCCAGCGGCCAGATCAACGACGCCGATGCCGTCGGCTGACCGGTCGGGGGGCGGGAGCGTGCTCTCGTCGGTGCCGGGGGGCGAAGGTGGCGACCCGCTCAGCGCGACAAACAGGTGCGTGCCGTCGGGCGACACCTTGACGCCGCGCGGACGCTTGCCGAGCGGGATGGTGTTCACCACCTCGTTCGTCGCGCCGTCAATGACGGTCAGGTCGCCGGCGTACTCGTTGGTGACGTACACCATGTACGACGGCGCGGCCGGCGCCTCGTCCAGCGGCGCATCCGGCGGCGGCGCCTCACCGCCGCCGCCACAGGCGATCGCGCTCGCCGCCAGCGCCGCTGCAACACCGCGCCCGCGCAGCCAGGGCTGTCGCTCCGTTATGGCTCCACCACGATCTGGCCCATTGCCCATGGATGATCCTCGCATTGATACGTGAACTCCCCGGCGCGGTCCATCCGGACGTAGCCCGACTGCGCGCGGAGCAGCGGACCGGTGGTCCACGAGGCGTCCATCGCGGTGACGGTGTGGGTGATGTCGCCGCTGTTGACAAACGTCACCGTCGCGCCGACCCGGACCTGCGCGCGCGCCGGGTTGAAGGCATGCTCGTCCACCGCGTAGCGGAGGCCAACCCCTCGCTCCGCGCTCTGGACCATCGCCGACGTCATGATCTCATTCGTCTCACGCGTCCTCGCGCGCGGACCGGCCATCGGTGGCGCGTCCGCCTCGGGCAGGTCGCCGTCGAGGGCAAACCCCCAGAGTTCCGGACCCATCGCAAGGGCGATGAACTGCCGGCCGCCCGCTTCGTAGGACATGGCCGGGCCGCGCGCCCGAGGCTGGCCGGTCTGGAACTGCCAGAGCCGCTCGCCGCTCTGCGCGTTGTAGGCCTGCACGTTGCCATCGCCCGACCCGCGGAAGACCAGGCCGCCGGCGGTCGCCAGCGGTCCGCTCGTGCCGAGCAGCGACGAGTCCATTTCGTGCTTCCAGGCAATCCGATTCGTCCGCGTGTCGATGGCGGCGAAGATGCCGACCGATGGCGGCAGGTTCGTGTAGGACCGCGCGCCGCCGCGGAACCACGGATCGTCGGTGATCCGCCGCGCCCGACCGACGTTCGCGTTTCCCTGCGCGTAGAGGAAACGGGTGTCCGGGCTGTAGGCGATTGGCGTGACGCGCACGCGCGGAATCGGCGCACCCGGCGCCACGACATTGTCGCGGCCGAGGTACGGCGGTGTGAACACGCTGCAGCTCAGCTCGAACGGCGGCGCCACTCTGTCCCGCCACATCGAGCAGTCGCCGATGACGCTCTCGGCGTTCACCGGAAAGGGCTGCGTGGGCGCGGTGAGGTTAAACGGATCCTGCGGCACGTCGCGCTCCTCGACCGGGTAGACGGGTTCGCCTGTCTCGCGGTCGAGCAGGAAGAAGAAGCCGTCGGCGCGGAGTGCGGCAATGGCCGGCCGGGACTCCCCGTTCACCTGCGCCTCGTAGAGGAGCGGCGCGATGGCGATGTCGGCGTCCCACAGGTCGTGATGCACCACCTGGTAGTGCCAGCGGAGCTCGCCCGTCTCCATCTCGAGGGCCAGGATTGACGCGGTATACAGGTTGTCGCCCCGGCGCGCCTCGCCGCCGAACATCGGCACCGCATTGCCGGTCACGAAGTAGACCAGACCCAGGTCCGGGTCGACGTTGCCGACGTGCCAGACGCCGCCACCTCCCTGCTCCCAGACGTGGCCCCATTCCTCAGCCGACTGCGGCCAGGTCTCGTGACCCGGCTCGCCCGGTCCCGGGATGGTGTAGAACTCCCAGCGCAGCTCGCCCGTCTCGCCGTCGAGCGAGACGATCTTGCCGCGGAACGCCCAGTCGCCGTTCGCCAGGCCGACGTAGACGTTGCCGTCGGCGTACAGCGGCGCGCCGGAGACCGCCTGCCCCTTCTTGGGCGGGTCGTAGCCGATCTGGGTCGCCCAGAGGAACTCGCCCGTCGCCTGATCGAACGCCGCCACGCGGCCGTCCATCAGCCCAACGAACACCTTGCCGTCACCCAGCGCCACACCGGGCGGCGACGGGATGGCGCGGCCCGCGTTCAGGATGTCGCCGATGCCAGCCGCGTCGAGGTCGGCCGGAGCGTCCTCGTCCGGGCGCACCACCCAGACCGTCTCGCCCGTCGCGCCGTCGATGGCATAGAGGTACGTGCCGGCGCCGATGTACAGCACGCCGTCCTGCGCCACCGGGGTGGCGCGCGTCGTTGCCCGCGCCTCGAACGGCAACGACCAGACCCCGCCCAGCCGATCGACGTTCGACGTGTCGATCGCATCCAGCGCCGAGTAGCTGGAGTTCGCCCAGTCGCCGCCGATGAACGGCCAATCGGCTCCGCCGTGCATCCGCCCGTCCTCGGTTTGCGCGAACGGCGCCGCGCCCAACATCGCCGTGGCCAGCAATGACGCGGCGACGCCAGGAATCCACCAACGAGAACGTCCAGCAGTCATGACGTCTCTTCTCCTCTCACGCCCATTGCGCAGACGTGCCACGCGCACAGCCGGAAACACGAAGGGGACAGACGCCACCGCGCGGCGCCTGTCCCCTTCGATCGGTCACGAACGAAACCGACGCGCTCTACCGGGCGAGCGGATCGGGCCGAAGCTGGAAGTGCACCATCTTGCTCTTGGTGCCAAAGCCACCCTCGGTGTGCCAGACATAGTTGGTGCCGTAGTTGGCCCAAAGGCCACGGCCCTTCCACCCGGCATTCGGGTTGTCGATCCGGCCGTCGAGGCCGCGGGAGTAGAACGCCATCGGGTACGGCACCCGCAGCGTCGTCCACTCACCGCTCTCTGGATCGAGCGCCAGCAGTGAGTCGGATCCCGATCCGTTCGCGATCGGGATGTTGTCACCCAGTCCAAGCGTGTTGTACTGGTCGACCCAACTGTAGTAGGAGAAGTCGGCGCTCCCCGGCGTCTCAACCCCCTTCATCTGCGGGCCGGGCACGTTGTAGAGCGTCCACCCCTCGACACAGTGCTGGCCGGTCGCCTCAGGACCGTTCAGCGTGTCGCACTTCGTCCGGTCGAAGCTCGCCATCTGGGCGCTGCCCGAGAGCGCCGTCCAGATGACGCCGTTCCGGTCGACGTCGATGCCGCGCGGCGCGAAGCCGGTGTTCATCGCGTCGACGTTCGGGTTTTCGATGGACGGCGGCTCGTAGACCTCGGCGGAGCAGGTCTCGGGCGGGTTGTCACCCAGGTCAAGGCGGACCAGCCGGCCCGGGAATGGCCCGGTGCGGGTGATCCAGATCGAATCGTCCGTCGGCGAGGCGATGATGCCGTATCCGAAGCCGACGATCCGCGTGTCGCGGCTCGGGTCGATCTCCACCTCGCCCTGGCGGTCTGGCTCGTTCCACGGCTTCGTGATCTTGCCGTCTCCGTTCGTGTCGAGGACGGTCGGGCACCAGCCCTGCGAGAACTGCTCGTCACCTGTCTCGTCGTACAGCTTGGTGTCGATCCAGCCGATCGCGTTGCCGTCGCCGCTGAACCAGAGGGTGTCGTTCTCGTCCTCGCCGAACTGCAGGTGGTGCGTCCCGAAGCAGGTGTCAACCAGGACGTACTTCTCGGACGCCGGGTCGTAGAACGACGCCTGCCGGCCGCTCCGGCTCAGGGGCAAGTACTGGGCGTACTTGTTGTCCGATCCCTCCATGCACCACTCGGGGTTCGGCCGGGCGCGGACCGTCGAGGTCATCCAGACGCGGCCCTTGTGGTCCATCATCGGGTTGTGCGGGTCGGCCGAGTTCTCGTTCCCGTCCGGACCGCCGCGGCCCCAGAGGAGCTGATCGCCCCAGTAGTACGACGGCTCAAGCTGCTCCTGCGGGAAGCGGGACGGCACCGAGTTCGGATCCGCCGGCCGCACCGGGATGGTCAACTCGACCGAGGAATTGTCGATGGGGTTGACGACCGTCAGGGAGCCATGGCCGGCGGAGACGCCGTAGACCGGGCCGCCGCCATTGACGGTCGGGTTCCGCTTGTCCGTCGTGATCTCGTCATGAATGAACGAACTGTCCTGCCCCCAGTCCCAGAGCGTGACCACCAGGTTCTGCTCCACGCCGTCCGGGCGCGGCGGCCGCGGCGGGGTCTCGCCGGCAGCGATGCGGTCGGTCCAGTCGGCGAACATCTCGAGTGCGCGCTCCCGACCCATCCGGCTCATCATCGCGCTCATCGACGTCCCGCGCTGACCGGTCTGCACCCGGTGATCCCAGGCGGCGGCGGTCGAGTCGAAGTCGTCAAGATTCTGCACGACGCGGGTCGCGGTGTTGCCGATCTGATGGCAGAGCTGGCAGCCCTGCTTCATGACGTCGACCCAGTGCTGCTGCGTCCGCATGCTCTCGGCGATGCCGTTTCCGTCAGGACCGGTACCGGGGAACTCGCTTGCCGGCGGCGGCTCGATCAGCGAGTACCAGTAGTTGCCCGGGTAGTACTCCGCGGCTGCCTGCTCGTCCGGTGCGACGACCGCCTCGAGGGTGACGTCGTCGGTGGTGGGCGAAAGCTGCACCTTGTCCGAGTCGACCAGCCCGTAGCCGCGGACCCACACGTCGTAGGTGGCGTCCGGCAACTGGGGCATGACGAAGCGGCCGTCGTCGGCTGTGACGACAATCTTGGCGAACCTCGTTTCCAGCTCCTCCGTCTCGGCAATCACCCAGACGCCCGCCTCCGGGCCGTTGCTGCTCTCGACGACGCCGCTGATGTAGCCCTCGGCCATCTGGGCGGTTTCCTCGGCGGTCGGCATCGCCGCAAAGAGGGCGATGGCGCCGACGACTGCCGCAGCGATGGCGCCGAGCCGCAGCGTGCGCCGCGATGTGTATGTGCGCGCGTTCATGTGCCTCTCCTCCTGAGTCCGTGTCCTCTGTCTCTGTCTCAATGGTGTGCCCGTGTGTCCGGCGGATGCCACGACGGAATGGATCGACTCGACCGAGTCATCCCTCCCGACACTGTCCCGAGTCGGTTACTGCTGCTCCTGTTGCTCGGCCAGCGCCAGGCGCTCGGCAGGCGAGAGGTCCGCGGGCCGCCGCGTCCCGACGGTCGGATCCGCACCCAGCTCGAGCAGCAGATCCACCAGTGCCGGGTGGCGGTTGAAGGTGTTGGGGTAGAAGACGCCCTGGGCAGTCGAGAGGGCCGACCAGCCCTTCTCGTTGACCGCATCGATGTTGGCGCCCTTCTCCACCAGGAACCGGACGACGTTGTCTGCGCCTCGATGGATCGCGCCATGCAACGCGGTGTCGCCGTTCGCGTCGACCGCGTTCACATTGTTCCCCAGCTCCCACGCCAACTCGACGGACGCGAGCGCTTCGTCATTGGTGCCCGGGTTCTCGCCGATCTTCCAGATGCCGACGCCGGCCGCCGCCATCAGCGCGGTCGCCTCCTCGTCGGTGGTGAGGGACGGATCGGCCCCCAGATCGACCAGCAATTGCATCATCTCGACGTCGACCACCTTCGCCGCCTGCAGGAAGGGCGTCGAGCCGAGCCGGTTCAGGACGTTCCGGTTGCCGTCGCTCGGCTCCTGCGTCTGGCGCGCGTTCAGATCCGCCCCGGCGGCGGCCAGCGCGCGCACCATGTCGTACGCGTCCAGTGCGCCGGTTGGCACCGGGAACGGCGGGTTGCGGCCCAGGTTGGGCCGGTGCGTCCAGACCACCTGATGGAGTGCGGTCCAGCCGTTCTCCGCGATGTTCGGGTCGGCACCCTCGTCGAGCAGCGCCGCCGCGAGGTCGTACTCCGCGTTGTAGGTCGCCAGCAGCAACGCGCTCATGCCGCGCTCCGGCACCACGTCATCGACGTTCGCGCCGGCGCGGACGAGCGGCCCGAGCACATCGACGTTCCCCTCGCGTGCCGCGAACAACACCGGCGTGAAGCCCCTCGGGGCGCGGGCGTTCGGATCGGCGCCCGCCGCGAGCAGCCGCTCCACCGCCGCCACCTGGTTCTGCGCCGTCGCCCACATGAGCGCCGTCTGGCCACGCCACCCCTCGACCGCGTCCACGTCGGCGCCGTGCGCGATCAGCGCATCGATCGCCTCCGTGTTCCCGGTGCGTGCCGCGGTCATGAGCGGCGTCTCGCCCTCCGGATTGGCACGGTTCGGATCCGCGCCGGCATCGAGCAGGCGCATGATCATCGGGGTGCTGCCGTTGAGCGAGGCGAGCGCGAGCGGCGTGACACCGTAACGGTTGGTTGCATCGACCGCTGCGCCGGCCTCGAGCAGCGCCTCGACGATGTCATGGTGATCGTGGTGCGCCGCCCAATGGAGCGCCATCGTGCCGTCCACCTCGGCGGTGCCGACCGCGACGCCGTCCGCCAGGAGCGACCGCACCGCATCGACGTCGCCCGCCTTGACGGCGTCGATGAGCGGCGTGTCGGCCGCACGCGCAGCCGCTGCGCCGCCGGCGGTGGCCAGCGCCAGGACAACGGCGCCGACCACGATCATGGCCGCAGGCACCCGTCTAGACATCCGACAGGGTCTCCATCGGCAGACGGCCGGTGCTGTCGCCCAACTCGTCGACCTGCACGCCCGCCTTGTCGAGCACGCTGACCAGCAGGTTGGCCATCGGGGTTTCCTTGTCCGTGAAGCTCAAGTGGCGGCCACCCTTCAGCGTTCCCGCGCCGCCGCCGGCCAGGATCAGCGGCAGGTCGACGTGCGAGTGCTGATCGCCGTCGCTGATGCCGCCGCCGTAGACGATCATCGACTGATCGAGCAGCGTGCCATCGCCATCCGGCGTCGCCGCCAGCTTCTCGAGGAAGCCCGCAAGCAGGCCCACCTCGTAGGTGTTGATCTTGGCGTACTTCTCGAGCCGCTCCGTGTCCATCTGGTGATGCGACATGGCGTGATGCGGATCGGGAACGCCGATCCCCGGGAAGCTCTGCGCCGTCTGCTCCCGGCCGATCAGGAAGGTAAACACCCGCGTGATATCCGCCTGGAAGGCAAGCGCCTGCAGGTCGTACATCAGCTTCGCGTGCTCGTCGAACGACTCCGGAATGCCGACCGGGCGCTCGAGCACCTCCGGCAGCGTGGCATCCGACTGCGCCTCGGCGCGCTCGATGCGTCGCTCGATCTCGCGCACGGCGTCGACGTACTGCGTCACGCGCGTGCGATCGGAGGCGCCCAGACTCCGGTCCAGACGCGCCATGTCCTCACGCACCGCGTCCAGGATGCTCCGGTCGTCCCGCAACCGTGCGGCCCGCTGCTCCTCGGTTCCGCCCTCGCCGAACAACCGCTCGAAGACGACGCGCGGGTTGTGCTCCATCGGGAGCGGCGTCGTCGGCGTGCGCCACGAGAAGGTGTTGCTGTAGACGCAGGAGTACCCGTTGTCACAGTTGCCGACGACGTAGCTGTTCTCGAGCGCGAGCTCGAGCGACGGCAGCGGCGTCTCCTGTCCGAGCGTGGCGGCGGCGATCTGATCAGCCGTCGTGCCGGCGCGGACGTCGGCGCCTTCGGTCCGCTTCGGGTGGATGCCGCTCAGCCAGACCGTGCACGCACGCGAGTGCTCACCGTTGCCGTCGCCCCACGCTTCGGCCTGCCGGTGATCGAGTCCGGTCGGAATGACGACGTGGTCGCGGACATTCGCGAGCGGCTGCAGGGTGCGCGACAACTCCAGCGGACCGGTGTCGCCCGGCGGCGTCCACGCCGCCATGTTGGCGCCGTTCGGGATATAGATGAAGCCGACGCGCGGCGTCTGCTTTGCGGCCGTCCGCGCCAGGGCGGTACCCGCGGGCACCATGGCGTCGAGAAGCGGCAGCGCCAGAGTGGCGCCGATGCCCCGCAAGAACGTCCGACGCGGCAATGCCATCTTGGTGATCATCATGACGGTGCTCTCCTCATCTGAAACGGCGTGCTCCGAACAACTCCCTTGATGAGCGTCGACAGCCGGTAGTCGTCAGCGGCGGCTTCCCGGACAATCGCGCGCACCGTGGGCGCGTCATAGTACTCCACCCCGCGTCCGAGCGCGTAGGTGAGCAGTTTCTCCGTGACGGTGGTGACGAAGCGGTCGGGGTGGCGCAGCAGCGCCGCCTTCAGTCCGGCCGGCCCCTCGTACTCCGTGCCGTCGGGCAACTCGCCCGTGGCGTCGATGGCCAGCCTCGTCTCGCTCCGGTCGCGCCAGCGGCCGATGGCGTCAAAGTTCTCGAGCGACAGCCCGACCGGGTCCATCAACTGGTGGCAACTCGCGCAGACCGGGTTGGCGCGGTGGGCCTCCATCGCCTCGCGCATCGAGAGCACCTCGCCGCCTTCGCCGGTCTCCAGCTCCGGCACGTCCGGTGGCGGCGGCGGCGGCGGCGTGCCGAGGATGTTCTCGAGTACCCACTTGCCCCGGTTCACCGGGGACGTGCGGTTGCCGTAGGAGGTGACGGTCAGGATGCTGCCATGGCCCAGCAGGCCGCCGCGCGCCTCCTGGTCCAGTTGGACGCGGCGGAAGCGGCTGCCACGGATGCCCGGAATGCCGTAGTGCCGGGCGAGGCGCTCGTTGACGAAGGTGTAGTCGGCCGCCAGCAGATCGAGCGTGCTCCGGTTCTCGCGCAGCACGCTGTCGAAGAGCATTTCGGTCTCGCGGCGGAAGCCCTGGCGGAGCCCCTCGCCGAAGTCGGGAAAGAGGTCTTCGTCCGGCTGCACGGCGGCGGCGTTGCGGAGCATCAGCCACTGGCCGGCGAAACTGCTCGTCAGCGCGTCCGACTTCGGGTCGGCCAGCATCCGCTCCACCTGCGCGTCGAACGTGGCGGGCTCGCTCAGGTCGCCCTGCTCGGCGAGGTCGAGCAACGCGTCGTCAGGAATGCTGTTCCAGAGGAAGAACGACAGCCGCGACGCCAGTTCGAGATCGCTGACGCGGTAATTCTCCCCGGGCGCCACGCCGTCCGGATCGCGCTCGACACGGAAGAGGAACTCCGGGCTGACCAGCAGCCGACGGAGCGCCATCTCGATACCAGTATCGAAGCTGCCACCGCCGCGGCCCCGCTCGTAGAAGACGAGCAGACGGTCGACATCCTCATCGGTCACCGGCCGGCGGAACGCGCGGCGGGCGAGCGTCGAGAGGATCTCGGTTGCGCAGGCCACCTCCTCCGCCTGGGCGCTGTCGCGGTCGGGGTGGCACGTGAAGATCCGCTCGCGGCTCGGCGTCTCGTCAACCGGACGGGCGCCGCTCGATTCATACGGCCCGGCGATCGTCACGCTGTCGACGTACGGCTGGTAGCGCGAGTCGCCGCCCGAACCCTCCCCGGTGAACGGCCGGAGGTACAGCTTGCGGAGGCCCTCGGGCTCTGCCGCGGTCTTGCGCAGGAACGTGACGCCCACTTCGTGCGGGCCCGCGGTGATCGGCAGGCGCACCTCGAGCGCTTCGATCTGGCCCCTGTAGAGGCCGCTCGGCGCTTCCGGATCGGGCGTCTGGCCGACGCTCAGCACCTCGACCCGCTCACCGTCGATCGTGATCTCGAGATCGTGCGGCTCGATGCGAAGCGGGCCGTCCGGCATGACCTCGATCAGATACTCGGCGTCTTCCGGGAAGTTGTAGTCGATCACCATGCCGCCGCGCGTCCCGAACGGCAGGCCTTCGATCCGCGTGTCCTGCCCCAGGTCGGATGCGATGCGGAACGTCTCCGCGGTGGGCGAGGGCACCGGCGACGCGACGGCGAGGCGGCTGAGCTTGCGCGCGGCGGACAGGTAGCGATCCATCAGTGTCGGCGAGACGCCGAGCACGCCGGCGATGTTGTCGAAACCGTAACTGGTGTCGTCCGCCGGCAGCAGTTCATCGACGCTCACGTCAAGGGCGAACAGGTCGCGGACGGCGTTCCGGTACTGGGTCCGACTGAGCCGGTGGAACGTTTCGGTCCGCCCTGGATTCGGGCCGGCGGCCGCGGCGGCGTCCAGCTCCCCTTCCAGCCAGGCGCGCAGCGCGGTGTAGGTCGCATCGTCCGGCCGCGGCCGCGGCCGGGGCGGCATCGCGCCGGCGCGAAGCTTCCGGACCGCCTTCTCCCACGCCTCGGGGTGCGCCGCCACGTCGGCCACGTCGAGCGCTTCCAGCGAGAAGCCGCCCGTCTCGAGCCGATCGTTGTGACAGGTGACGCAGTAGCGGTCGAGCAGCGGCTGTGGATCGACCGCCGGGGCCGCGGCGCTGGCCGACTGAGCGGCGGCGGGAGTCGGCGACGTGGCCACCACCACAGCGGCAACGCCAGCCACGAACACTGCGAGCGTGAAATGCGATCGTCTCGTCATAAGCAACACCAGGCGGCGCCTGCAACTACGGGTACAGACACCCCGCCACATCATGGGAAATCGCCGTTTTGTACTACGAAGCGGCGCGGAGTGTCAATCGCGGCCCTGGGTGCGGTAGCATGGGCCGAATCGAAGCGGCAGGAGGGTGTCCATGGCTCCAACGAGACGACGGTTCCTGACGGCGATGAGTGCGGCGGCGGGGGCGGGAATGGCACGGAGTGCGTCGGCGGCGAACGCGCTGCAGTCGGACGCCCGGATGCCGACCCAGGCGGAAATGGAGGCGGTCTACACCGACGGCCGCAACTGGGGGCGCTGGGGGGACGACGACCAGAAGGGCGCCGTCAACCTGGTGACGCCGGAGAAGAGCGCCGCGGCGGCCCGGCTCGTCCGGAACGGCCGGCGCGTCTCGACGAGCCGGGTGTTCGAGCCGGAACAGCACTTCATCCGGAAGAACCCGCGTCCGGGCGGGGCCGGCGCCTGCGTCGACTACGTCGGCTTCATCTATCACGGCCAGACGATCACGCACATCGATGCGCTCTGCCACATGTGGGATGTCGACGGCATGTGGGGCGGACGCGATCCCGACGAAGGCGTCACGACGCAGGGGGCGCACTGGGGCGCCATCGACGCCTGGAAGGAGGGCATCGTCACGAAGGGCGTGCTGCTCGACGTGCCGCGCCATCGGGGCGAGCCGTACGTGACGCCCGACCGCCCGGTGCATGGCTGGGAGCTCGAGGAGATCGCCGAGGCGGAGGGGATCACGGTCGAGCCCGGCGACGCGCTGCTGGTCTACAGCGGAAAGGATCCGTACGTCCGCGCCGGCGGCGACTACGGCGGCGGCGACCGTCCCGGCCTCAGCGCCACCTGCGCGAGGTTCGTCCGCGACCATGACGTCGCACTGCTCGGCTGGGACATGATGGATGCGCGTCCGGACCCGTACAACCTGGCGTTTCCGATGCATGGCGTGTTGTTCAACTTCGGCGTCGCCCTGCTCGACAATGCCTTGCTCGAGCCGTTGGCCGACGCCTGCGCCGAGGAGGGACGCTACGAGTTCATGTTCATGGGCCTGCCGCTCAACGTCGCACGCGGCACCGGCAGCCCGGTGAACCCGATCGCGATGTTCTAGCGTGGCGCACCCACCAGGGCTGAAGACACGAGGAGAAGAACGATGAAGCGCATGTTCACCGCCGCCATGATCGCCGTCGTTGCCGCCGCCGCCGGGGCCGGCATCGACGCCGGCACACGCCTCGCCGCCGTTACGGCGGCCGCGCCGGCCACGACGGTTACCGTGGAGCAGTCCGCCGCATGCGCGGACCTGATGTCGCTCGCGCTGCCGAACACCGGGATCACCGGCGCGGAGGTGGTCGCGGCCGGCGTCTTCATGCCGCCGGGCGGCGGCGGCCGCGGCGCGGACATGTACGCCGCGCTGCCCGCCTTCTGCCGTGTCCTGGCGACGCTCACGCCGTCGAGCGATTCCGACATCAACGTGGAGGTCTGGCTCCCCGCCGACGCGGACGACTGGAACGGCAAGTACCAGGCGGTCGGCAACGGCGCGTTCACCGGATCGATCCGCCACAACTCGCTGGCGCAGGCGCTCGCGCGCGGCTACGCCGGCAGTTCCACCGACACCGGCCACGAAGGAAACACCGCCAGCTTCGGCCTCGGCCACCCGGAGAAGGTGATCGACTTCGGCTGGCGTGCGGTACACGAGATGTCGGACGTCTCGAAGGCGCTGATCGAGGCGTACTACGACGAGGCGCCCCGCTACTCGTACTGGGTCGGCTGCTCGGCCGGCGGCCGCCAGGCGATGAAGGCGGCGCAGCGCTTCCCCGACGACTTCGACGGCATCGTTGCCGGTGCGCCGGGCAACGCCTGGACCGACCGCGCCGGGGGGGCGCTTCGGGTCGCGAAGCCGCTCGAGGCTGATCCGGCGATGCAGTTGCCGGAGGCGACACGCCAGCTCGTCCACGACGCCGTGCTGGCGGCGTGCGATGCGGCCGACGGCGTGGAGGACGGCGTCGTGGGAGATCCGGAACGCTGCGACTTCGATCCGGGCGCGCTGGCGTGCCAGGGCTCGGGCAGCGACGGGTGTCTCACCCCGCCGCAGGTGAACGCGGTCCGGATGCTCTACGCCTCGCCCGAGAACCCGGCGACGGGCCGGCCGATCACCGGGCTGCTGCCCGGCAGCGAGCTGGGCTGGACCGACCTGGGCTGGACGCAGTCAGCCCGCAGCACCGGTCTCGAGCAGTTCCGCTACCTGACGTTCGCCGACCCGGACTGGACGATCGACCGGTTCAATTTCGAGACCGACATCGTCCGCGCCGAGGAGGTGGACAACGACACGCTGAACGCGATCGACCCGAACCTGCAGCCCTTCTTCGACCAGGGCGGCAAGCTGATCGCCTACCACGGCTGGGCCGACCCGCAGATCTCGCCGGCGAACGCGACGCAGTACTACAGCCGCGTCCTCGGCACGCTGGGCGGCCGGGACGCCGTGCATGACAACTACCGCCTCTTCATGGCCCCCGGGATGGGCCACTGCGGCGGCGGCAACGGCCCCAGCCGCTTCGACATGCTGACCGCGCTCGAAACCTGGGTGGAGGAGGGCACGGCTCCCACCTCCGTCCTGGCCGAGCGCCCGCGCGACGGCCAAGTCGACCGCACCCGCCCCCTCTGCCCGTATCCCGAGCAGGCGGTCTACAGCGGCAGCGGCAGCACCGACGACGCCACGAACTTCACCTGCCGGATGCCGTCGGAGTAGTCGACCGCGTCAACTGGATCAGCGCAACTTTCTGATTCCGTTGATGTTGCGCCTCTGTGTCGACCTAGAGAAAGTCGACGGGTGAGTCGGCCGGCGCCGCGGCGGCAAGGCCCGCCGCCGTCCAGACGATCAGCGAGCGCAGCCGCTGCCGCCGCACCGTATCGCCGAGTGCTAATTCACCACATACGTGCTCATGAGCTTGTCGTGCCAGCCCTGCCTGTCCTGATCGATCAGAATCCACAGAAACCCGAGCGCGAAGATGAAGCCGGAGATCCACTTTCCCACCCATTCGCGGATCAGCATCGTCAGGAGCCCCGCGTTGCTCCCGTCTTCCTTGACCACGCGCATGCCCAGCAGGAATTTCCCGGGTGTCGTGCCTCGCGAGAAGAGCAGCAACGCCCAGACGATGTAGGCGGACAGGATCGCAAGACCGAGCAGGCCGCCAAGTCCGGCGCCGACGGCACTCGCCTCGTCACCCGCGGCGCTGGTGAGCGCAACGCCCATCAGCACCGGCATGAGGACCGTGGCAAACACGAACAGAGGAATGGCCAGGTCCAGCAGATGCGCGCCCAGCCGCTTGATGGGCGCCGCCAGGCGACCCGCTTGCGGACTGACGACGTTGGCGTAGCAGATCCGGCACTACCGCGTACCCGGCACGACCTCGTTGTTGCACGAAGGACACTTCGGCACGATCTTGCCTCCCTTCGGAACGGCGGCCCGACGCGCTAAACGCCGGTGAGCGCCGTCAGACGACCGGTGGTGTCGCCCAACTGCTCCGTCCCAGACCTGGGAATGCTGTCCGATCCGGGCCCGATCCCGTACCTTCCGAACCGATCGTCTCGCGGCGGGATATGCGACGCGGCGCCTTCCGGCATATGGCAGATTCGCCAAGCCTGGGAGATCCTCACGATATGGCAGGAGTCTTAGAATATGGTAACTATTCCTATGACTGGCATCCGCTACACATATGGGATATTAATCCATTTATGGTATGTCTCAGATAACGTGGTACATCGTTGAGCTTATGGCAGGTTGCTGAGACTAGGCGAATTCTGCGTTCATCGCGGCGCGCCTCATCCGGCCGGCGTGCCTTCTCCGGCCGCGGTCTCGGCGCCGACCGTGTCGCGCAGCGGGATCTCCTGCAGAAGGAACGCGAGGACGACGCCGACGGCGGCGATTGGGACGGCGACGAGGAAGACCGTCTGAATCGAGACCTCCAGGGCGGAACTCACAGCGGTTCCGATGGCGGGAGGCAGCGCGCGGATAGCGGCCGGGCTCTGAAGAAACTGCGTGACCTCGCCCGCCGTCTCCGCGACCACCGCCGCGGGCAGACGCGCCGGCAGTTCGTCGGCGAGGCGGACGTTCAGGATGGCGCCGAAGATGGCGACGCCGAACGACCCGCCCATCGAGCGAAAGAACTGCGTTGACGATGTCGCCACGCCCAGGTCGCTGTGCGGCGCGACGTTCTGTACGGCGAGCAGCGACACCTGCAGCACCATGCCGAACCCGAGGCCCAGCAGCAGCATCGACAGCGAGATCACGAGGATGGACGTGCCGCTGGACATGACGCTCAGGAGCGCCATACCGATCAGGGCGCAGATACTCCCTGCGATCGGATAGATCCGGTAGCGTCCGGTCGCCGCGGTCAGCCGGCCGGAGCCGGCGGATCCGGTCACCATGCCGGCGGTGAGCGGCAGCAGCAACAGGCCGGAGTTGGTCGCCGACACGCCGGTCACCACCTGCAGGAACAGGGGCAGGAAGATCACGGTGCCGAAGAACACGCTGCCGAGGGTCAGGCTGATCGCCGAGCCGACCAGGAAGATCGGCAACCGGAACAGCCGGAGGGGCAGCAGCGGCTCTTCGACCCACGCCTCCCACGCGACGAACCCGACAAGCAGCGCCGCGCCGGCCGCGGCCGATCCGAGGAACGACGCCGTGCGCCACGCCGCCGGTCCATCCTGCTCGATCTGCACGAGCGCCAGCAGCAGCAGGCTGACGCCCGCCATCAGCAGGACGGCGCCGCCGACGTCGAGCTTCGCCGGCTTATGCGTCGGTGGAAGCTTGAGCACGATCGCGATAATGGCGAGCGCCGCCGCGCCGACCGGCAGGTTGATCAGGAAGACCCAGCGCCACGACACGTTGTCGACAATGAACCCCCCCGCGAGCGGTCCGACGACGCTCGCGATCCCCCAGGTGCTCGCCATCAGCCCGATGTAGCGCCCGCGCTGCCGCGGCGACACGATGTCGCCGATGACGGCGAATGTCAGCGTGATGAGGCCGCCGGCGCCGACGCCCTGCACGCCGCGCGCCAGCACCAGCTCGACCATCCCGGGCGCGAGGCCGGCCAGCAGTGACCCGAGCAGGAAAATCACCACCGCCACCTGGAAGGTGACCGGCCTGCCATAGATGTCGCCCAGCTTGCCGAACAGCGGCGGCGTAATGGTGCCGGTCAGCAGGTACGCCGTCACCACCCACGAGTAGTACTCGAGGCCGCCCAGCTCGCCCACGATCGTGGGGAGCGCGGTGGACACGATCGTCTGATCGAGCGCCGCGAGGAACATGCCGGCCATGAGGCCGGAGAAGACGACAAGAATCTGCCGATGGGTGAAGGGAGTCGGCGCCGGCGTCATCGGGGGAGCCGTACGGGCCTGGTGCGCCGGCTGCCCAGCCGCGGCTGACAAACCGGCGCACCTGCGGTCGGGACGGTCAGCTAGTTGGCAACCTGGATTGGGACCGTCGCGAACTGGTTGTCCCAGTAGATGTACAGCTCGCCGCCCTGCTGGTTCATGTTGCGGAAGCCGACGATCAGTTGATCGGCGCGGTCGTTCGCCGTGTCGACGCTCAATGTCGTCCGCATCACGTCCTTGCTATCGTCGTAGCCGTAGGCGCCCCACAGCGCGTTCGGGTTGTCCTCGCGGAAGGCCTGCTTGACTCCCCAGGTGGTGAAGATCAGCTCCCACGCGGTCGGGTTCGCCAGATCGGCGAACATCGTGTATTCGCCCGCCGCGAGACGCTGCCCGCCGATCAGGAGATCTGCTTCGGTGGTGAAGGTGGTCGTCTGATCCGCGCCAACGCGCCAGATGGGCGCACCGGCATAGATGCCCTGGCCGAACTCGTCCCCCTCGCCGAAGATACCGTCCCGCCCCCGCAGAATCGGCCGGCCGTAGTGGATGTCGATCCAGGAGCCACCCTCGAAGCGCCCCTCGTCGTTGTAGGCGCCGCCGAGCTGCGTGGCGGTGTGTCCCCGCGTGCTGGGTGGCCGGTTCTGCGCCTCGACCAGGCTTGCCATCATGCCTGCCGCCACGACCACCGCAGCGACGCCGACGATCTTCACTGCCCGCATGCTCTTCCCCCTTCGAGTGTTAACCGATGCGCGTCTAGTTGCCGAGACTGAGATCGCTGATGTGCAGATCCAGCAGGTGCGTCACCCGCAGGCCGGCGATGCCGTCGGAATCGACCGCGGACCGCGACTGCGTCGCCACTTCCGTGTTGTTGACGAGAAAACGCACGCTGTCGCCCCTGAACTCGACCTCGAGCGTGTTCGTTGACGAGCCGTTCGCGTCCAGGTCGTTGACGGCGTCGTGGGCGGTCCAGTCGACCAAGGTCGGGAGGTCCTCGCCCATCCGCTTCTTGATCAGGTACTCGCCGCCCTGGCGCAGCATGAAGTACGAGTACTGCTGGTTGTCGGCCTGCAGGTTGGAGCCACCCCAGAACAGCCCGTACGCATTCGCGTGACCCGAAGGCTCCATCTGCGTAAACGTGGCACTGACGCTGAAGTCCCCTGACCCGCTGGACCCCGGCCGCCAGAAGATGGCGAACCCGCGGCCGCCGGTGGTCGCATGCACGCCGGTGTCCATCGGCCGGAAGTGGAGCACGCTGTTGATGTCCCCCTCCCGATCAAGCCTGGCTTCCCAACCGGGAGCCTCGTTGCCCCCCTCCTGCGCGCCGACAACAGGAACCGCCATCGCCGCCAACCCCGCCACCGCCGCGCCGATCAGCACGTTCCGCATGTCTGCCTCCCTGGGTGATCTGTGAAAACGGCCTGCCGCGAACCTATCAGTTTGGATCGAACGTCGCTATCGGATCAACGTCGCCGGCTTCGCAGCCAGCAGTTGCGTGTAGAAGTCGTTTCCCTTGTCATCTGTGACGATAAAGGCCGGGAAATCGTTGACCTCGATTCTCCAGATCGCCTCCATCCCCAGCTCGGGGTACTCGAGCACCTCCACCTTCCGGATGCTGTGGTCGGCCAGGCGTGCCGCCGGACCGCCGATCGAGCCGAGGTAGAAGCCGCCATGGCGCCGGCACGCCTCGGTGACCTGCGGCGAGCGGTTCCCCTTCGCCAGCATCACCATGCTGCCGCCGTGCGACTGCAACAAATCGACGTAGGCGTCCATCCGGCCCGCCGTGGTCGGACCGAACGAGCCCGACGGACGGCCCTCCGGCTTCTTTGCCGGGCCGGCGTAGTAGACCATGTAGTCGCGCATGTGCGCGGGGAGCGCCTCGCCCGCATCGAGCCGCTCCTTCAGCTTCGCGTGCGCGAGGTCGCGCGCCACCACCATCGGCCCCGTCAGCGACAGACGGGTGGCGACGGGGTACCGGGTCAGCTCACCCAGGATCTCCGGCATCGGTCGGTTCAGGTCGATCCGAACGACGTCGCTCGGCAATTCCTCGTCGGTCACATCCGGCAGGTACGTCGCCGGGTTCTCCTCGAGCTGTTCGAGGAAGATGCCGTCGCGCGTGATCTTCGCGATCGCCTGCCGATCGGCCGAGCAGGAGACGCCGAGGCCGACCGGACAGGAGGCGCCGTGGCGCAGGAGGCGGATCACGCGGACATCGTGCGCGAAGTACTTTCCGCCGAACTGCGCGCCGACGCCGATCTGCCGCGCGATCTCGAACACCTGCCGCTCCATGTCGACATCACGGAACGCGCGGCCGTACTCGTTGCCGGACGTCGGCAGGCGGTCGAGGTACTTCGTCGTCGCCAGCTTCAGCGTCTTGAGCGTGAACTCGGCGGAGGTGCCGCCGATGACGAGGGCCAAGTGGTACGGCGGGCAGGCGGAGGTGCCGATCGTCTTCAGCTTCTCCTCGACGAACCGGAGCATCGACGTCGGGTTCAGCAGCGCCTTCGTTTCCTGATAGAGGAAGCTCTTGTTCGCCGAGCCGCCCCCCTTGGCGATGAACAGCAGTTCGTATTCGTCGCCCGGCTCGGCGTAGATCTCGATCTGGGCCGGCAGGTTCGAACCAGTGTTCGTCTCGGTGTACATGTCGAGGGGCGCGAGTTGCGAGTAGCGAAGGTTGCGCTCGTTGTAGGCGTCGTAGATGCCGCGGGACAGCGCGACGCTGTCGTCGCCGAAGGTGAGCACCTGCTCGCCCTTGTGTCCCATGACGATTGCCGTTCCGGTGTCCTGGCAGCCGGGCAGCACCCGGCCCGCGGCGATGTTGGCGTTCCGCAGCAGCTCGAGCGCGACGAACTTGTCGTTCCCCGACGCCTCCGGGTCGTCGAGGATCGAGCGGAGCTGCGCCAGGTGCGCCGGCCGCAGCAGGTGCGACACGTCGTCGAACGCCTGCCGCGCGACGCTCCGCAGCACCTCCGCGTCTACGGTCAGCATCTCGTGGCCGTTCATCGTCACCGTCGACACGCCGTCGGTCCCGAGGCGCCGGTACGGAGTCTCGTCCGGTCCGAGCTCGAAGATGGGTTGATAATGGAAGCTGGCCATCACCAAGATCTTACCGTTTCGCGGGGCCGGGCCATGGTGCGCCGGCCTCCAGGCCGGCACAATGAACACATGAACACCTTCGCCGTCATTATTCTCGTCGCCCTGGTCGGCGAGTACGTGCTCAGCGTCGCCACCGGCGTCCTGAACGCACGCGCCTTTTCGCCAACGTTGCCGGCCGAGTTCACCGGCGTCTTCGACGACGCCACGTACGCCCAGGCGCAGCGTTACACCGCGACGCGGACCCGCTTGGGCCTGATCCGGGGTGCGTTCGACCTGGCGGTGGTGCTGCTGTTCTGGTTCGCCGGCGGCTTCGAGTGGCTCGATCAGGCACTCCGCGGCCTGGATCGCGGCCCGGTCGTCACCGGCCTCCTCTACATCGGCGGGCTCGGCGTGGCCTCAACGCTGCTCGGCCTGCCGTTCCGCATCTACTCCACGTTCGGCATCGAAGCGCGATACGGGTTCAACCGTACGACGCCGACGACATTCGTGGCCGATCTCCTCAAGGGCGTCCTGCTCGCCGTCGTCCTGGGGGGCGCGCTGCTCGCCATCATCCTCGGGTTCTTCGAGTGGGCGGGGCCGCTCGCCTGGCTCTGGTGCTGGATCGCCGCCACCGTCTTCATGCTGGCGATTCAGTTCGTCGCGCCGACCTGGATCATGCCCCTGTTCAACACGTTCACGCCGCTCGACACCGGAGACCTCCACGACGCCATCCTGCAGTACGCCCGCTCCGCCCGGTTTCCTCTGCGGGGCATCTTCGTCGTCGACGGATCGCGCCGGTCGTCCAAGGCGAACGCCTTCTTCACCGGCTTCGGCCGGCACAAGCGGATCGGCCTGTTCGACACGCTGGTCGAGCAGTACACGGTGCCGGAACTGGTGGCGGTGGTCGCGCACGAGGTGGGCCACTACAAGAAGCGGCACGTCTGGCAGGGAATGGCGCTGTCGATCGCCCACCTCGGCGCGATGCTCTGGATCCTGTCGCTCTTCCTGGAGCAGGAGGGGCTGTTCGCCGCGTTCTACGTCACCAAGCCGTCGGTCTATGCCGGCCTCCTCTTCTTCGGCCTGCTCTTCACGCCCGTCGAGCTGGTGCTGTCGGTCCTCGTCAACCTCTTCTCCCGCCGCAACGAGTTCGAGGCCGACCGGTTCGCGGCAGAGACCACCGGCAGCGGCGAACCGCTCATCACCGCCCTCAAGAAGCTGTCCGCCGACACCCTCACCAACCTGACGCCGCACCCGTTGGCGGTGTTCCTGAGTTACTCGCACCCGCCGGTGCTCCAGCGGATCGCCGCCCTGCGGCGGCTAGCAGCCCGTGGTGAAACCCCGCGTAGCACCGAGAGTGGTGAGGCGCCCGCCTGACAAGGCGCGACGAGGGAGCCTATCGGCCATAGGCGACCGAGGAGCAACGCCGTGCAGGCGGGATGCATCGCCGCTCGAATGTAGCGGGGATTTCACCACGGGCTGCTAGGCACGCCGGTGGCCCAGCCTGCTCCCTGAATCGCGCCGTAACGAAGCGCCGCCTCGGCAGCGGCGCCGTCAGGGCACGCGATTCATGAACGTCGCCCGCAGGGCCGCGCGGTCCACCGCCACGCCACCCAGATAGACGCTCGCGATCCGCCGCGTGTTGCCGATGTCGTCCAGCGGGTTTGCGTCGAGCACCACGAACGACGCGTTCTTCCCCGCCGCCACCGTGCCGAGATCGTCGAGCCCCAGGATCTCCGCGTTGACCCGCGTCGCGGCCTCGATCACCTCCATCGGCGTGAGGCCGCAGCCCGCCATGTCGCGCAGCTCGGTGTGGGTGGTCCAGCCGACGCTGACGCCCGAGTCGGTGCCCATGCCGATGATCATCCCCGCCTCGCGGTTGCGGGCCAGGTTGCGGCACTGCAGCTCGAACGACTCTCCGGGCCCCTCCGCCGCCAACCGCTCCGCGTGCGCGCGCAAGTTCTCGACCTCGAACGGCGGCAGTGTCTCGCTTAACCACGGCAGATCGTCGAGGGTCACCGGCGAGTCGGGCAGGTTCGGGATGGTCCAGACATCCGGGTACTCACGCACCAGCGCCAGGTACTCCTCGTCGACGTCGCGGTCGCGCACCGTGTGCGCGAAGCCATCGACGCCTGCCCGCAGCAGGTCCTTGGCGTCGGCCAGCCCGCTGGTAGAGCCGAGATGCGCCGTTACCCGCATGCCGCGGGCGTGCGCCTCGTCGATGATCGCCCGGTAGACCTCCGGCTCCAGTTTCGGCACCGTACCGCCTCGATCGTCGACCCAGATCTTGATGATGTCGACCCCGTGCCCGTGCAGCTCGTCAACCGCCGCCCACCCCTCCGCCGCGGTCTGCGCGCCGCGCGGGATCCCGAGGCGGTACTCCTGCTGCGGGCCAGCCATCGGCGTCGCCGCGATGCCGCGGCCCGATGTCAGAAAGCGCGCCGCGTTCGGAACCCGCGCGTTCCGCAGCTCGAACGCCAGCGTCTCGTCGGCCTCCAGCCCCAGGCTCATCGTCGCCGCGACGCCGTGATAGGCCGTGCGCTCCAGGTGGTCGACCAGGTTGGCCACCGTGTAGTTGCCGGTGCTGTACGTCCCCTCCGTCACGCTGGTCAGTCCCAAGTGCTGGTGCGCGTCGATCAGCGCCGGGATCACCGTCTTGCCCGTCAGGTCCACGCGCGCGGCACCCTCGGGCGCCTCTCGCTCGCCCTCCGCGCCAACCCAGGCGAGGATGCCGTCCTCGACGACGAATGCCGACCGCTCGACGGGCGCGCCGCCGTTGCCGTCAATCAGTCTGGCGCCCTCGAACCAGGTCGCGTCCCGTGGCTGCTGCTCCTGCGCGGCGACACACCCACCGGCGACCAACGCGACGGCGCACGTGACCACCCAACCCGGCAGCGCGGGCCACGCTCGTGTCATGGCTGACGATTCCGAAGCCCGCATCATGAACCTCCCTCCGTCGGGGCTACACCGACGGGTATGCGACGGTGAACGGCAGCTTTGCGCATCACCACCGTCCGTACCAACCGGCGAGCGAGCAAGCGGAGGACACGTCGCGGCGATGGTACAGTAGGAGCCATAACTGACAGGCCACCGCCGCGGTGAGCCTGTCGTCCCGGTCCCGCGGCGGTCGGTATATCCTCAGGGAAGCCAGGGCCGCGGATCGGTGCCGGCGAGCCCGGGCGGCTCGTCGGACAACCGCCCTCGCGAACCGAGGAGGTTGGCATGACTCGTCGATGGTTGGTGCGGTCGGCGGCGGCGATGGTCGCGGCGGCGTGGCCGATGCTGGCTCTCGCAGCCGGTCAGGAGACCGCATCGGCGCCGGATGCGACGACTCTCCGGACCCCCTGGGGTGATCCGGACCTGCAGGGCATCTGGTCCTACGCCACGTTCACGCCGCTGCAGCGGCCGGCGACCCTGGCCGGGCGCGAGTTCCTGACCCCGGAGGAGGTGGCCGAGCAGAACCTCGCCGACGCGACCCGCGCGTCGTCCGAACGGCGCGGCGAACTCAGCCGCGAGGGCGACCTGGCCCTCGCGTACAACCAGGTCTGGTGGGATCGGGGCGCCTCGACCGGGCGCACGTCGCTCATCGTGGACCCGCCCGACGGCAGGCTGCCGCCCCTGACGCCCGCGGCCGAGCGGCGGCAGGCGGCGCAACGCGAGCATCGCCGCGCCCACCCCTTCGATTCCTGGGAGGACCGGCCGCTGCAGGAACGCTGCATGACCTACCAGCGCGTGCCGCCGGTGCCGTCCGGCTACAACAACACGTATCAGATCTTCCAGGCGCCCGGGCAGGTCGTCATTCTCAACGAAATGATCCACGACGTGCGCGTCGTGCCGCTGGACGGGCGTCCGGAGATCGACGGGCGCATCCGCCAGTGGAACGGCGACGGGCGCGGCCGCTGGGACGGCGACGCCCTCGTGGTCGAGACCACGCACTACCGCGACGACACGACGTGGCGGGGGTTCCCCGGCACCCGCGGTCTGCGCGCGGTCGAGCGGTTCACCCGCATCGACGCCGACACCATCGAGTACCGCTACACGATTCACGACCCGGCGACCTACACTCGCCCCTTCACGGTGGAGCTGCCCCTCACCAGCCCCCCCGGCTACGTCATCTACGAGTACGCGTGTCACGAGGGGAACTACTCGATCGCCAACGTGCTGGACGGTGAGCGCGCCCTGGAGGCCGCCGCGAAGCGGGCACCGTAAGTCGAGAGAGTTCGCGCCGGCGCCGGTCAGAGGGACGAGCGCCCGCTTCCGCTCGTTCCACGCCTTCAGGCGCGCCAGTCGGCAGCCGCCGTCACTCGGGCGTTCAGACCGGCCGTTGCAGGTGCGCGGCCAACAGGGCTTGTGGAAATCGTCCCGCCGCTACTCAGCGGGGGACACCCGTATTGATGTGATGCAGTCGTCCCAATCATCGCTGCACGGCCCCTCTATGTCGTCGAGATCGCTGATGTCGGCCGTGATGGTGAGGGGCACGCCGGAGTAATTAACGAGCCCGTATGCGATAGCCTGCCACCCCGCCGCAATTTTTACGGAAGAGACACACATATTCCAACTAGGGATTATTATGGGCGAGAACGGGTTTTGCGTCACGCAGGGACCCTCCAGACGACTAAAGTTGGGGAAGTCGTCGACAAACATGAATGAGTCGCCGCCGTAATTGGGATGCTGGTACACGGTGACACCGGAGGTCGGGCTTGGTTCCGCGGGGTTACCTCCACACGCAATCTGAACACCCAGGGCTAGACTGACGGTCCAAAGCACTCTCTCCCGCTTCCGATGACTCATACACTCCTCTTGGGTCGCGCTCTCCAACAGTTGTGAATCCTACCGGATCGCCGCCCGCGTGTCGACCCGCTCCCGTTACCACGTGACGGTGAAGATTCTGATCGTGTCTCGAGCCGGCAGCTCGGGTCTGAAGGGCGGGGCCTTGTACCGCTCCGGCTGGCGCGGGCCGGTTCGATCGGCGTGAGGCACGTACTTCCTGCGACCGTCGCCGTCGACGTCCGCTCGAATCCAGTCGAGGTGGAGCAGGCGATGGTAGTGGGGGTCCACCGCTAACGCCGCGCGTGGCTCTCCCGGCGGTTGACGGCTACGACGCACCGTCACGATAACCGTGCCGGGCCCGGCGCACCGCCGAGGCAGCCGCCAGGGTCATCGCCAGCGCCAGGCAGATCAAAATCGCGTATTGCTTCGATAGCGTGAACAGCGATGCGCTCGCCACCTGCCACGTAGACACGTCAGGATATCGAGTCAGCATGAGAACGACCTGGACGTTCTCGGACAGATCAAGGACTCCCGCCGCCAGCGGCAGGTACGCCAGCCTCCAAAGCCGTTCCGTTGGTCGGAACCGGTAGACGAATCCGGCCAGAAAGCTGACGTAAACGACAGGCATCAACGTGTCCAGGATCCCGCTGGACCACGCATACACCCGCCGCCCTTGCTCGCCATAGCTCTCCATCGCGGCGACAGCCTCCGGGTAGGTGTAGCCTGCCCTCACGTCGAGCATTTCGCCGCCGATGGGCAGAGCCGGAAAGACCGCGACGAGGAGAACCAGGACCGTGACCAGCGTGGCGCTGAGAACCCACGTTCTGCTGGCAGACTCGAAAAGCTCCCTCATTGCCTCCAGCCTCCGACACCGTTAGCCCGAGCCACCTCGGCGTTCGTCAAGACACGGGGCTCGGGGGAGCAACGCGGTTCCGGAGGATTCGCCGCCCCTCGAACCAGGTCGCGTCACGTGGCTGCGGCTCCTGCGCGGCGACGCACCCACCGGCGAGCACCGCGACGGCCCCTGTGACCACCCAACCCGTCCGGCCGCGCTGGCTCATCGTCCCTTCATCGTATCCGCATCGGCGCGTTGCCTGACCCTCCGGCCGAGGGTGATCGAGCCCGGTTGCGCTGGGTTCACCACGGGCCACTGCACCGTGGACCTAGAATGTCGGGCTGACCCATCACCGTCGTGTCCACCCCCGACAGGTTCCCGTGACCCAGCCCTCGCGCGTCTCGCTCGTGGCCGCCTTCGCTGCCGTCTACGTCATCTGGGGATCGACCTACCTCGCCATCCGCTGGGGCGTGGCGGAGATCCCGCCGTTCCTGATGGCTGGCGGGCGCTTCCTGAGCGCCGGGATCGTCTTCGTCGCGTTGGCCGCATACCAGGGCGCGGCGCGGCCCACGGCCTACCACTGGCTGACCACCGGCGTGGTCGGCCTGCTGATGGCGGCCGGCGGCAACGGCCTGGTCAGTTGGGCACTGCAGCGCGTGCCCTCCGGGCTCGGCGCCCTGCTCATCTCGATGGTGCCGTTCTGGGTGACGCTGGCCGACTGGCTGCGCCCCCGTGGCGCCCGACCGCCGGGACAGGTGATCCTCGGGCTCGCGATCGGGTTCACCGGAGTCGCCCTGCTCGTCAATCCGTCCGCCATCGCCGGCGGGCGCGCACTCGACGCGGTTGGCGCGGGCGCGCTTGTCATGGCCAGTCTTCTGTGGGCAGCCGGCTCCGTCTATTCGCGCTACGCCCCGCAGCCCTCTTCGCATTGGCTGTCGGCGGGCATGCAGATGCTGGGCGGCGGCGCCGCGCTGATGGCGATATCGGCCGTGTCCGGCGAGTTCGTCGGCCTCGACTGGTCCACCGTGTCACCAGCCGCGTTCGGGGCGTGGATCTACGTCGCGGCGTTCGGATCGGTCGCCTACGGCTCCTACCTGTGGCTACTGAAGGCGTCGACTCCGGCCAAGGCGGCCACCTACGCCTACGTGAACCCCGTCATCGCCCTCATCCTGGGGTACCTGCTCGCGGGCGAGACGTTGACGCTCTGGTCCCTCGGCTGCTCCAGTGTCGTCGTCGTCGGGGTGCTACTGGTCGTGTCGCGCTAGCGCGGCCTCGAGCCTGAACGCACCGCCCCCCAATCTCACTCCCGCAACGTTTAGCGACCCAATTCTCGCAGCTCAAGGAACCGCAACTCTCGAAGGACGACTGTCACCCGCTCGGAGCACACCCGCACCTATAATCTGGCCGACGTGCATCTACAGATTAGACAGTTGACATCCGGCGCGGCATTTGTTCTCACCGTCGGGGTCACTCTTCCCGCCTTCGCGGAGAGTCAGGAGGCCCAGGTTCCCGTTACAGGGCAAACACCGAATCCGGTCGTACGGTTGGCGGCTCCGCCGCCCGTTCAGTCGGTGCCGCGTGGCAGCGCAACTACCTCGCCCAACGAACGGCGCTTTATGGAAGCGGTCCGAATGGACCCTGACGAATCGATCACCCTGGATGGACGGCTCGATGAAGACGTCTGGATGCGGGCCGTGCCGGCGACGAACTTCCTGCAGCGAGATCCGGACAACGGCCAGCCCGCCACCGAGCAGACGGAAGTGCGCTTCGTCTACGACTCCGACAAGCTCTACATGGGGGTCACGCTGTTCGATTCCGAACCGGACAAGCTGATTTATTACCAGATGGGACGGGACGGGTTCCTTCCGTCCGACGACAAATTGCAGTGGGCGATCGACACCTTCAATGATGGTCAGAGCGCCTACTGGTGGGAGATGAACCCGGCCGGTTCAATGGCCGATTCGTTGCGAGGCGCGAACAACACGAACAACCGGCGGTGGGATGGGATCTGGGACGCCCGATCGACCCGGAGCGAGATTGGATGGACCCTCGAGATCGCAGTCCCGTTCCGAACGATGAATTTCAACCCCAACAGCGAAGGGTGGGGCGTCAACTTCCAGCGGACGATCGCTCGGAAGAACGAGGTGAGCCTCTGGATGGGCTGGCTGCGCAACCAAGGGTTGAACCGGATGAGCAACGCCGGTCTGCTGACCGGGATCCGAGATGTGACCCAGGGCCGTGGTCTCGACATCAAGCCATACGTGGTGGGCACGTCAGAGGCGTTCCCTGGTCGGGATGATGCCGAGGACAGGAACGCGGCGCAGGTCGGCGTCGATCTGTTCTACAACATCACCCCGAGTCTGCGAACGAATCTCACCGTAAACACCGACTTCGCCCAGACCCAGGTCGACGCGCGCCAGACCAACCTCACGCGTTTCTCGCTGCTGTTTCCGGAACAGCGCGACTTCTTCCTCGACGGCGCGCTCTTCTTCAATTTCGAGACCGGCGGCAGCGGCGAGACGCTGATCCCGTTTCAAAGCCGCCGGATCGGACTCGACGAAGAGAACACGCCGCAAGGCATCAACTTCGGTGGCAAGCTGACCGGCCAGGCCGGAGCTTTCGATATCGGTGTCCTGCAGGTTCAGACCGGTGACGAGACCGGCGAGAAAGGAGGCGGTTCCCTTGGGGAGGACTTCACGGTGGTGCGTCTCAAGCGCCGGATGTTCCGCGAATCCCACCTCGGTGCGCTGTACACGCTACGGCACACGCGTGGTGGCGACGTCGACGACCGCCAGACAATCGGCGTCGACCTGAGGCTGGCGACATCGACGTTCCTCGGCTCCGACAACTTGAGTGCGACCGGCTATTTCCTACGCACGACGAATCCGATGGACACGGCCGGTAAGGCCTCAGCCTTTGGTGCCGTGCTCGCATACCCGAACGACCCATTGGATCTTCAGATCGGGTTCCAGGAGATCCAGGAGAACTACGACGCGGCGGTTGGGTATACTCGCCGAACCGGCTTCCGAAACATCAGCCCCCAAGTAAGCTTTGCTCCGCGGCCGCGCCAGCATCCATGGATCCGGAACTTCAATTTCGGCGCCGCGATGAACTGGTTTCTCGACCCGGTCGACAACGGACTGTTGACCAGGGAGATCGACATTGTGGCGCTCGAGATCGAGACTCACAGCCAGGATTCGATTCAGGTGCATATCCTCCCAACCTACGAACTGCTCGAGCGGGATTTCCGCATCGCGCGCGGGGTGACACTCCCGACGGGCCAAGACTACGGTTTCACCCGCTACTCCATCGGCGGAAGGACTTCAGCCCGCCGCCCCATCTCCGTCCGGCCGGAGGTCGAGTGGGGCGAGTTCTTCTCGGGAGACCGCCTGCGACTCAATGCGACGTTCAACGTCCGCGCTGCGTCTGGACATTTCTACACCTTCACTCATGAGTGGAACCGCGTGTCGCTGGCAGAAGGGGACTTCACCACCCAGTTGTATCGCATAATCGCCGAGACGCAATTCAACCCCAGAGTCTCACTTGTCAACAATGTGCAATACGACACACAGAGCGCGATCCTCGGTTGGCAGGCGCGCTTTCGATGGATTTTCACACCGGGAAACGATTTCTATTTCGTCTATATCCACAACTGGCTGGACGACCCGGTGATCGGTCACACCTACACGCTCGACCGCCGGCTATCTTCGAAGGTCCTGTATACCCACAGGTTCTGATGCGGTGTGGGCCGTGGGCGCCCAACCCCGGGCAGGAAGAGGAACATCCGGTCGAAAAACATCGCGTTGCCTCCGCATGGGAAAGACGTCGTGCGCCGCGGTTCGGCTCTATTGCGCCTCCGCGCATTGGCCACCTCCACCTTGTTCTGTACAACGTGCGGCAGCACCGCCTCGATGACCTCGCGCGAGTCGTTGGTCTCCTCGGCCACCCGATCTCGAAAGCTCGACCGGAAACCGTGCGCCACGGCCGCGATCCAGTGATCGCTAGAGCGTCTTGGTCGACGCGGTGCACTTGGCTACAACGGAGTTGCTTGGCGAGCCACCGCCGTTGATTGTGGTCGTGACACGGGACACTCGGGTTCGCGAAAACGCAGAAGCACTTGGATATGCGGTTGAGTGAGCCAGACAGAAGGGCGCGTCGCCGTTAGCGTACATGCCCTCGATCGCGCGTGTCCCAATGACGCCGGCCTTCCCCTGTTGCTGTTCGCCGTCTGGTCGACGAAGCATGCAGTCGAGTGCGTGACGACTTCAGCAAAAGCGACCGTCGAGCGACTCGCAAAGCGAGCAAGATGCCTCTGCTCAAATCCTCACTGTCGCGTGCCGACCATACTTGCCGACATCCTTGAGCGGACCGACTTCTTCAAGAGGGCCGACCCTACAGCGGCGCTGATTCACTGCGCTCGACGACTCTCGCCAGCTCCAAGTATCGGCAGAATCCGTTCGCCATCTTCATCTGGCGTGGCGTTCGGCATTCCGGTCGAAACAACTCGGGGCTGCCTACCAGAATGCATAGGGCTCGGGCCCGAGAGGTGGCCACGTTGAAACGGAATCGGCTGTAGAGAAACTCCATCCCCCGTGGTGCGTGTTCCGGGCTCGAGGACGTCATCGAGTAGACAACGACTGGTGCCTCTTGACCCTGGAAGCGGTCGACCGTGCCGATTCGATTGCTCAGCGCGGGGAGCGCCTCGATCAACGCGGAGACCTGAGCGTTGTATGGGGCAATGACGAGGATGTCGCTCTCCGTGAGCGGTTTGACGATCCCGTCCTTGTCCTGCCAGCTGCAGCGGCCGACGAGTTCGTCGATGAGGCGTGCGATGACCTCGATCTCCTCCAGCGACCTCGCCGTATGTCCGGTGTGGGGAACGGACACATAGACGAGCCCTGAGCCCGTGAGAGCGGAGTCCGAATCGCCGTTAGGGACAATGGCTTGCCGCTCCAGGCCCGGGCGAGCCGCGACCTTGCCTTCGTAGTAAATCTCGGAGGTGAACGTTGCGATGTCGGGGTGCAGCCGGTAGGTCTCCGCCAAGAACAGCCCCTTGTTGACGGGCATCGTGTCCTCGCCGTCCAGTAGGTGGTAGAGCGCCGAGACCTCGCTGCCCTCGGGATGACTACTCTGCAACGGCTGCTCGAGCTGTTGCGGATCACCAAGCAGGACGAGGCTCCGCCCGGCCGGGGCGGCAGCCAACACATTCGCGAGCGACATCTGACCGGCCTCGTCGACGATCAAGACGTCGACGCTCTGCTCGAAGTCGGGTCGCGCCCAGCACCACGCGGTGGCGCCGAGGACGTTGGTGTCGCCGCTGTTGAGATCCCCTCGGATGGAGTCGTAGTTTGTTTCTCGCCGGATCCTCCACTCGCCCTCGTACTCGCCGTCCTGGCGGTGAACGATCGTCATGGCCGTCTCGTCGGCCCGCGCTTGCGCGGCGGCATCCTCGAGGAGGTTCAGGATGACCTTGTGGCTCACCGCCGTGACGCCGACTCTCAGTCCCGCGCGCACGAGCGCGCAGATGACGTGCGCCCCGGTGTACGTCTTTCCAGTGCCGGGCGGGCCTTGGATGGCAAGTACGCTCCCGTCCAGGGCGCGTGCGATGCGGCAGGCCGCGTCGACGGTCTTCTCGCCGTGGCGTTGCAGGCTGGAGCCGTCCTCGCTCATGGGGGGCGGCCTGCGAAGGATCAGCTCCACCGCGGCGCGGTACGGTTCACGCGGCGAGAATCCCCGGTTGAGGACGGCATCCCCGAACCGCATGAGGGATTGTCGCAGCGTGTCGGAGGGGACGATGTTGTGGAACACGACATCGGTCGGGTGCTCGCCCGCCGTCTTGACCATCTTCTTGATATCGATGGTGCACTCGCCGTAGCTGACCGCGTGGACCTTGCCGATCCTATTGCCGTCGCAATCGAAGACATCGTCCTTTTCGCGCGCGTCGAGCTCCTGAGCAGGAAAGAGGTACCGCTGAAGCGGAGCACGCTTGTCGTCGAGTTGCTCGAGGAAGTGCAAGCCGGCCAGGGCTCGCCGTTCCTCTTCGAGCTCACCCGCCTCCAGCCCGAGAACGCGGAAGTACTCCCACCAGCCCGCTTTGTCCTCCCGGCGGTGAAACTCCATCATGTGCGCGAGCGCGAACCGCGCCTGCTGGTCCGCCGACCGATCCCGTGGTTCCGTGGGGACTCCGTCAAGTAAACCGTCACGCAGTCGCTGCAGCTCGCGATCGAGGTCGCTAATCGCCTCCGACGCCTCTCCGCTCTCCACCGCAGGGCGAGGGAGTTCGTGGCCGCTCGCGATTACCTCGGCCCGGAGCCGTTCCAGCCACTCACGCAGCCGCGACGCCGATTCGCAGTCCTCGCGGTTGTAGTCCTCGACGACCCGCCGGTGCGGCTCGAGATCCTTGTCGAGGTCGCCAGCGGCGACGGCGTTCTCGACGATGCGCCGGCTCATCGTCGCCTCGCGCAGATCCTGCGCGCGCTCGTAGCCGAAGAAGGGCTCCAGCTCTTTGATGGAGTAGCGCTCGACGCTCGCGATGAGGGCCCGCTTGACTACCATGTGCAGGTCGACGAATGCGCGCCCGCGCAGGAGCGCATCGAGCTCGATCTCCTTGCTGGCGTACACACCCATGAGGCGCTTGAGCGCCACCGGCTCGTACGGGGCGAAGTGGTAGACGTGGGCCTCCGGGTTGCAGGCCCGGGTCGCGGTCACGAGGTCCATGAAGCGCTCGAAGGCGGCGCGCTCCTCTTCGCGTGTGGTGGCCCAGAGCGCCGTGTAGACTGGCTCGCCGTCCGGTCCTCTGGTCACATAGCCAAGCAGGTACTCGCGCACCCCCTCCGCGGCGAAGTGATCGCCCTCGAAGTCGAGGAAGATGTCGTCGGGTGTAGGCTCGGGGAGCAGCGCGAGCCCGTGCTCAGCGTCGAAGGGCTCCTTGAGCTCGTGCACCGGCGCCTGGCTCTCGCGGCCGACGACTTGCAGCCGCGCCTGATCGCGCACGCGTGCCAACGCCTCTCTCGATCCCTGGGGCGGCGCTGGCACGGGATCGAGCGCCGCCAGCTGGGCCAGCCGCTCGATGCCCAACGCGCGCAGACTCTTGATCTGGGCACCGGAGATCCCGGCCACGTAGCAGAGGTGATCGTCCCCGCGACGACGCGCCGCGCACGCCGACCACCAGGCGCAGTAGTCACAGTGCGACACCAGCTCCGGATAAGTCTCGCTAGGCCCGGCCAGGAACTGGTCGATATCCCGCTCGAGCAGGCGGAAGTAGGCGCCGTAGTCGTCGACCCGGTAGCTCGTCGGCTCGAAGCCGGTGGCCGGCGTCACGACGTGCATAGAGCCCGGCCGCACCCCTTGGGTATTCTCAAGCAGGTACGCGTAGACGCAGAGCTGGAGGATCGTCCCGGCCTTGGTCTCTCTAGCAAGCTTGGTGTCGAACGGCTCGTACGACCAGGCACCGAGGTCGCTCGGGACGTTGACGCGGCGGAGGAAGTCGACTCGACCAGACCAGCGGTCGTCCTCGAGGGTGGCCTGGTAGACGACGTCGACCCCCTCGCGCATGGCGGCGAGAGTCGCCTCCGCGCCGTAGACAGGAGCACCGTCTCCGATCTCGCTGACGCCGGCGATCGTGAGCCCTTCGGCCCGCAGGCGTTCCAGGTACGCCCGCTCGTGCGCGAGGCCTCGGGCACGGAGGTCCTCGAGAACCGGGTCGTATCGCTTCGGACGCTCCACCTCGCCTCGCGCCGCCCGTAGGTCCAGCGTGGAGAGGTGTCGGCAGCTCAGGAAGTTGCTGAGGTCCGTGGGTGCGCGAACAAGGGCGTCAGTCGTCTGTCTCATTGTGTGATGGCATGGTTACTCGTACCTTACCCGCTAGCCGACACCGATATTCAGAAATTGGGTTATCGACGACAGCATCGCATTTCTTCTCCCTCTTCTTTGAGAAGAGGCTGCGAGGCCAGCCGCCGGGCCGGCCTCAGTGTTTTTGGGGTGTCTTCTGCGGCTCTAAGCCATTCGCTGCATGTTCTCATCCAACCCCATTCTCCGGTTCCCAGCGAAACACCTCAGTCACGACGGGAGCCGCAGGAGCGGATTCGCAGTTCTCGAGAACCGGCCGCTGAAGTCATTGGCAACGATGATGTGGTCGCGACGAAGATCTTTGACCATGTCGTTCAGGTGCCTTGCTCGCCACTGCGTACTTCGAATGCCGTCCTCGAGGGTGCTCCATCGCTGCGATCCCTCGGCGAGTCGTTGAAGAACCCAAGCCCTCAAGGGTGCGAAGTCCGGCTCCTTCTCGATCAACATGAGCTGCCGAGGGTCTTCCGATTTCAAGACCTCGAAGCCACCCTCCGGGATGATGCTCCAGATACAGTCTTTGATGAGATCACGACCCTTGTCGTGGTTCGTGAGGTGAAGAAGGATGTATCGCGTGGCCTCGCCACCGGTAACCATGCGTACGTAGGTCCACCACTTCGCACCAACGTTTCGCGCCAAAAGACGAACAGCCTGGCGCATACGTTCGTTGACGTCGGGCGCCGTGATCTCCGTTCGCCAATCCTCCCCGCCGAAGATGGTGTCAAGAGTCCGGGCCATACCCTCTCCGGGCTCCGGACGTTGCTGGACGGCCATGTCGAGCTCGCGCCAGATCATGTTGATGAAGAGCTCGACTCGGCCAGCGCGCATCAGATCGGCGAGTAACTCGGCCGGCACCTTGAAGCCGTACGGGTCGACGAACACAAAGGCCGGTGCCATGTTCTTACCGCTCTTCCGCAACCGTTCGACGGCCTCCGACAGCCATCGAAACGCGTCCCCATGCTGTCGATCGACCAACACCCGGCTCGGCAGCGCGCCAAGTGCCTTCAGTTCGGCATTCAGCATGCTCAGGTTTCCAACGTCTCGTTCGATGAACAGAAAGTGGAACTCGGATTTCTTCAGCAACTCGTCCCGGTAGCTGTGACTGAGGAACGTAGTCAGTGCGACGAGCGGAGATCCCGGCTCGCCCGTGACGTACCGGCCGCGGCCGGCGTGTGTGTCTACGTACAGCACGCGCCTGGCCCAGGTTCCAAGCTTGGGGAACCATCCACCGAGATACGCGCGAATCAGGTCGTGTTTGACCCGCTGGAAAGGCCCGTACTCGACCCAATATTCCGGGTTCGGGTCAGAGTACAGTGACAGGTGCCTCCAGTGGATTGGGCGTGCGCGGCGGCGGAAATTCGTTATAGGTCCGGCCGTTCAGGGTTCTGCCGGTGACATGTTTGTGAACGCCTCCCCACTGTTTGAAGAAAAACGGGATCTTCTGCTCTCGGCATTGCCGCCGGATGTTCACGACCCAGTCCTTCTGCATCGGCCGAGCGTGCGATCCGCTTTCCCCTCCGACGATCACCCAGTTGATGCCAGCGAAATCCAACGGACCGAGATCCTCGAGGAGAGGCTCGATCGACAGGAACCTTATAGCAGCGGGCGTGTCGCGAAGAATCGCGATCCTTGGTACTCCGTGTTTCCGATCCTCAACGCTCACGCCAAACCACACGTGAGGGAGGCTGCCCATCCAGCGCAGTTCGGCCTGGAGCAGGCAGCGCATACGCTCGTGGCGCTTCGTCAGCACCTGATAAATGTGCCAGTTCGCCCGGCGCATGGTGTTGCCTACCGCCGCGATGTACTCCGGCGGCACACCTTCGTGGAACAAGTCGCTCATCGAGTTGACGAAGATCTTCCGCGGTCGACGCCACGAGAGCGGCTGCTCCAGCTTGTCGTCGACCACGCACAGGTCGAACCCGTGTTCGAACGGGTGTCCCGGGACGCCGCGGAAACGCTCAGCGAGCGTTTCCGCGTAACAGAACTTGCAACCAGGACTGACCTTGGTGCATCCACGCACCGGGTTCCAGGTCGCGTCCGTCCACTCGATGGCCGAGCCGTCGCTCATGTGGTCGAAGATAAGGTGAATCGCGTCAGCGAGTCAAAATCCGCTGAGCCGATGCCTCCGGATGGTCGATCGGCCGACTGAGACTTGAGCGGAACGATCGAATGCGGGCCTCCGATGAGGCGAAAAACGACTAACAGTCTGTGGCGAAAGTCGGTTTGCGGGATCGACAGGACCGATCCTCTGTACTACACTGCGGCCCCATGGCGATGGGCACCACCCGCGACGACGGGTCCCAACAGGCGATGTGGGTGGCGCCGTCGGACCTACCTCGGGGCGGCGGGCATCCCTTCTTCCAACGCGAGTGGCCCGTAACATGTTGATATTAAGCGCCCTATTTCGTTAGCGAGTGACCGTTTCCCTCGTCACATCCCCCGTTCTCAATCTGAACTTCGGCGGACTGCAGGAACCGTTTGTGGAACAGCCGCCCTACCGGCAACCTCAGAATCGAGTAAGCTCGGTCACGGAGCCCTCGGCGGACGGTGTGTGCTACGCTACGGGGCTGCGTTCTGATACGAAAGCGATCATCGGAACGATCGTCGGGACTGGGTTGGTGGTGGCTGGCTTGCTCGTATTTGTTTAGCGGGATGGTTTCGTGACGCGCGAGATCCAACATTTTGGACTTGTACTTTTCTAGGGGATCTGGCATAACGGTGGGGTGCCACGGCAACGTCCCCGGACGGAGCAGGATCCCCGCGATTCCCGCATTGAGGAACAAGAGCGAGAGATCGCACGACTGCGCGAGGAGTTGACGCGGGTCGAGGGCGACCGGGATCGGTGGAAGGGTGACCGGGATCGGTGGAAACGCCGTAGTGAACACCTCAAGCAGCAACTCGACGCGGCGCGGCGGGCAGGATTCCGGCAGGCGGCTCCCTTCGCCAAGGACCGGCCCCACGGTCGCGGCGGACGACCCGGCCGGCGCGCAGGTGCGCACTACGGCCGGCAGGCGTGCCGCCCGCGTCCGCCGCAGGTTGACGAGACCGGCCGAGCGCCGGTGGCTGCCGCGTGTCCGGACTGCGGCGGCGCCGTCGAGCTGTCCCGGGTGGCGACGCAATATCAGGAAGATCTCCCGGTGGTGCGCCCCATCGTGCGGCGCTTCGACATCGAGGTCGGCCACTGCTCGCAGTGTCGGCGTCGCGTCCAGGGCCGCCACCGGCTGCACACCTCCGACGCGCTGGGAGCGGCCAGCGTGCAACTCGGTCCCGCAGTCGTCGCGCTGGTCGTGCGGCTGCACACGCACCTGGGTGTGCCGCTGGCGAAGGTCGCGCACCTGCTCCGGACCCAGTTCGGCCTGACCGTCACACCGGGAGGCCTCGCGCAGGTGCTGCATCGCACGGCTCGCCACGCCGCGCCGACCTACACCGCACTGTGCCAGCAGGTGCGGGAATCTCCCGTGGTCACGCCGGATGAAACCGGCTGGCGCGTCGGCGCCATGCGCCACTGGCTGTGGGCCTTCGCCACGCCCCAGACGACGGTCTACGCGATTCGCGCCGGCCGCGGGTTCGACGACGCGGCAACGGTCCTGGGAACCGACTTCGCCGGCGTGCTCGTGCGCGACGGGTGGGCGCCGTATCGCCGCTTCACCCACGCGCTGCACCAGTCGTGTCTGGCTCACTTGATCCGGCGAGCGCGGCAACTCCGAACCGATCATCCGCGCAGCCCGTGGGCCGCCCGGGTGCACGCCGTCCTGCAGGCCGCTCTCAAGCTGCGCGACCGCCGCGACGCCGGGCTGCTGAGCGACCACGGCCTGGCAACCGCTCGCGGCCGACTGCTCGCCCAACTCGGTCGGCTGATCGACAAATCTCCGACGCTGGACGCCGCCGACCGCTTCGCCGCCCATCTGGACCGCGAATTCGCCGCGACGTTCGCCTTCCTGTGGGACCCGTCGATCGACGCCACCAACTGGCGCGCCGAACAGGCCATCCGACCCGCGGTGGTCACCCGCACAGTCTGTGGCGGTAATCGTACCCGCCACGGCGCCGACACCCAGCAGGTGCTCGCCAGCGTCGTGCGGACCGCCTACCAGCGTCAACTCGACCTCGCCCCGCTGATCATCACGATGCTTCGCTCTTCCAGCCCCGTCGTTCCCGACACGCTCCAACGGTCGCCCCCGTAGATCAACGCGCGGTCCTTCCGATCCGAAACCACGTCAGTAGAACAGCGCCGCTGTCAGTATGCCTCCGCGTGGCTGTTGAGGAAGAACTCGGCACCTACGTCCGCGCTCGTCGAATCACCCCGGTAAACAAAGACCCTGAATGTTGTGTGACCAGTGGAACACCGCGGAACGGTACGTCGTTGACCTGAAGAGTCGCACCAAGGCTCCGCTCCGGACGGCGGACACCCGAAGTAGGTTTTCCAGGTGGCAACAGATCACGATTACACAGTTTGGTTTCTTCACCAACACCGTGCTTGTCTTGACCACGGCATCGATCGGTTTCGCTGTTGGTCAGGCATCAATGCTCCCCGGCTGTCTGAGTTACGTGCTGCTCCTCGGCATCTTTATCTTGGGAGTGTCTGGGTTTCTCGCACTCCTGTGTTCCTGGAATCGACTGCTAGACTTCCGGCTGACAGCACAGATCGCTAACGCATCTGGGCAATGCGAACTTGATGACATTCGAGACAATGCCAAGGCGACAGCGGATAGGTTGGGTGACCTAAGCTGGTGCCTTCTCAAGTGTCAGCTGTTGACTTTTGGATTGGGGGTCTTCGTTGTTGTCGCAGTTGCGCTATTCTAGTCGCTCTGGACGGCGGACGTCGGTGTTCACCACGACAACTCCCAGACTGCTACGCCTGCGACCGGCCCGGAGCCGGACTAGCATCGCACCTCAGCCTCCCTATCGACTCCGTTTCGCGAGGTCTGCCTGCCGAGAAGTAGTTCGTGGCAGAGAATAACGGATCGTTAAGGACGCCCCCGTCCCCTTCGGCGGTTGCTCAAGAACCTTGTCACCGACGGCCCTCTCACTCTGGAGAACTGCGCAGCATATCGGCATCCGGTGGTTGGACCGAGGATACCCGCCGACACGCCTATGGATCTCCCCAGCGTTGATGTCCACATAGGACGCGCCCCGATCCTGCGCACCAATAAACGCCGCGTGAAGCTCTCGCCGGAAATCGTCCTCCGTCATCATTTAGATCCCAGCACGCAACCCTCACGAATACGTCTGAAGAGTATCACGTTCCGTCGTCCTGCGCACTCCAAACGCGAGCGACGGCACCCGTTATCTGAGTCGCAAACCACGTCGACGGGCGGTAAAATAGTCGATCATACTAGCAGCGACGTTCGGGCCCCGCTCAGTTGCCAGGGCGGTAATGTAGCGACCTTGGTCCACCGGGCCAAAGACCGACACGATCTCGTCACTTAGAACCACGATGTCGTGATCATCGTAGACTGGCGTCGACGGTCGCAGAACGTAGTCTTTCGCGTGACCCCAGTGCCAAGAGGTGCGATTAGGCTCCCTCCACGAGTTACGATTACCCCATCCGACCTGAATTGGGCGCTCTGTTGACGTACCCACATCTAAACTCCTTTGGGAGTTCGCCTGAAGTCCGGGCCTACGAGCGCGGCCACAATTGCAATGCGCGCTCCAACAACTCATTCGATCGCGCCAGTATCGCCGCCTCATTCCAGACATTCCTATTCTGAAGCTGCTGATTGATCGGCAACAGCGAGTGGCTCTGTAGCGCTGGTTGCTTCATGGTCCACGATCCGTTGGACACAGAGGAATTTAGCTTTTGCGTCAGGATGGTGAGATTTCCAAACGTTTGGAGTGCTACGTTTCTCGCCCGGGTTTGCGCTACACGCGGGTCGTGTTCATCGGCGCCCCACAACTCAAGGACAGGCACTCCGCGACTGCCGTCCTCAAGCGGCCAGCTCTCGATCCATCCCTGCGGCAAAATATGCTCAACTGTTAGCGCGTCCTCAATGGAGACCGTTTCCATCTTGCTGTCGTAGTAGGTCTCGTTTAAACGCTTGAGGATATGCACGATCTTCCGATTGTTCAGAATGCGGTATGCATACGAAGTTCGCCACGCCTCGGAAAAAGCGTCATCTGTCGGCCATTCAATGGACTCGCCAGATTGTGATAAGAGGTACGTTTTTAGGTTCTCGGCATTTACGCCATCGCGCCGGAGAGTACGTGTTATTGCTAGAAAAACTCGATTATAGTTCTTTGTGGTAAGCCCGCAAACACCCCGTCGCAACAAATAGCTCTCAAGCATATTTGAAACGGCCCGCCATTCTTCATCGCTGATGCCGACATCGAGCAGCGACAACAAAAGCGGATAGGACGTTCGCACATCAAAGGCGTCCAGGAACACTGCGAGTGAGTACAGCGAATCATTCTTTTTCGGTTCGAGAATGCGCCGAAAATCATGACCTTGGCGCGCGAGTTCTGCTAGCTCATCGGCTACTGACTCGAACGGTGCCTTGCGTTGAATCCAATACTTGTACTCCACAAAAAGGTGCTTAATGGGAATGTCGTAGGTCTGTCGGCTGGCAAGAAAATGCTGGATGAATAGGTCGCTGCGCGGTCTCAACAACCTTCCCTGTTTCACGGGTGTGCGCCAGAAATAATTATCGAAATCTTTCCAGTACTGTTCATACAATGCTTCGACCGGTTCGCCGTTCCGCGCCGCTCGGAGAAATATAAAGTTGCGCAGCAGATCGGCAGGAAGAAGCGGTTCGCCACGCGCATTGAGCGTTTCGAAAATGACTTGAGCATCATCGTCGTGATCCAAATCAATTGTCACGATTTGAAGTGCATTCTTGAGGGCCTGAAAACAATCTTCAAGGCGAACCGCGAGATCCTCCTCCGCGGCAAGAGGTGCCTCGCCATTGGCACCGACAAAAAAAGCGTCAATTCTCTCACGAAAGAAAATATAGGCCTCGACCATGCGCGGCCGTGGATCCGGTTGCCGTGCATACTTCCTGCGGACTACCGGGTGCCGCCGTTCCAACTCTTCGCGCGAACGTGACGCTACAACATCCGTGAATTGCTTGCGGTCAAGATTGGTTGGCCAGACCTTAAACCTATCGATCTCCGGTTCAGCCATCATGCCACGGTTGAGCGTGAAGCCGTCGCATTCGCTTGCGAGTTCCTCGCACTCATGCTCATGGCAAAAATCTCGAAATGCAGAGAGAAAGATCTGCAGCGTTGTCAATCGTTGTTGCCCATCTATGACCTGTCGTTTCTCGACATGGGTGGTGGGCGTTTGCTTCTGGTCAAGCACGATCGCTCCGAGGAAGTGCACGGGCGTGTCCTTCCGTCCATCGAGATAATCGGAGAACTTGCGTTCAATATCTTCCCAGAGCGGCTCCCATTGTTGCTCCTTCGTCCAGACATATTGCCGTTGAAACAAAGGAACCTCGAGGCGCATCTTCTTTTCGAAGATTGCTAGTAGAGAAACGGCGTCAGCTCTCATGTGGTCTACCTCGTGTTCTCGAAGTCTTTGGTTTCTTCTCGGTCGGTCTGAGCTCCGCGCGTGTGGACACTGGCGACGTGTCAACCCTCTTCATTGCCCAGGCAACAGGGAACGGGGCGCGGGACGGCGTCGCTCTCGGGTCCACATCTTCCAGTAGGGTCCCTGCCAGATGTTGCTTCTAGTCCGGATACACCCTCCTTCGCTGTGAGGCGTGTTGCCTCAATGTGGCGACCACTCGTTCATGACGAGCAGCGAAGGGCCGTCGCTTCAATGTCCAAGACGCTCAGCGGGCCGGCGGGCGGGTGCCGGCCAAGTGGAGGGGCGAGACCGCCGAGGGGACGCGTATATCCGCTTGAGCGCGGCGTGCGCATTGTCCCGTTTCCTGCCGTCGTCGACAGAGCCGCTAGGAACGACGAGGACCCTGCGGCGACCTCAGCTCGCATGGCGAAGGGGCGATAGTACAACATTGAGAGGAGCGCACGTCGTTGTCGGCCATGAGATTCTGTGCGGCCTTGAGGGCAGCCACGGCGAGCCGCGCGTCGATGGTCCGACCGATCGCATAGCCGACCACGCGGCGCGACTAGGCATCGAGGATCAGCGCGACATAGACGAACCCGGCGGACGCTACGGCGACGTAGGTGATGTCGCCGTTCCAGATCTCGTTGGGGCCGTCGGGCACGGTGTCCCGGGCGAGATTGGCGAACACCGGCAGGTCGTGGCCGCTGTCGGTCGTCGCGACGAAACGCCTGCGCCGTCTGGGTTGCAGGTCGTGGTCACGCATCAACCGACGCACCTTTTTGCTGTTGACGACGAGCCCTTCCTGGCGCAGCGCAGCGCCGACGCGCCGGTACCCATACGTCTCGAACTCGTCGCAGATGGCCTGCATGCGACTGACGATCTCGGGGTCATCCACGGCGACGCTCGGCGCGTCGTAGCAGGTCGAGCGTGGCAGGCCCACTAGGACGCATCCTCGGGTGACGGACAGGCCACGGGCCCGGCAACGACGGACGTAGGTGCGCTTCTGGGCGACGGCACGCCGTTCTGAGCCCCCTTTAGAAACTCGATCTCCAGCGCCTGGCGTCCAACCAGCCGTTCCAGCGCCACGATCCTCGCTTCGTACTGCTGCAGAAGGTCCGCGGCCTGGAACTCGTCATCGAAGGCGCCGGCTTCGTACTTCGCCACCCAGACACGGATGAGGTTTCGCGACACATCGTGGCGCCGGGCGAATCCGTAGAGGGCTTCGCCGCCGAGGAACTCCTGTACTATAGAAGTCCAAGCGCGTTACGCGGAACTTCTGGCGGGGGCGCACAGCATCGCGGTGGACACGGACGGCGCCACTGCCCGTGCCGCGGCAGTGAGTGCTAGCAGCCCGTGGTGAAAGTCCTTCGTTATAGGGATCGACACGATTGACCGCTCGTACTACACTTCGGGCATGGCGATGGGCAAACGACGGCGCCGGGCGCGCCAATCGACGATGTGGGTGGCCACCACGGATTTGCCGCAGAGCGCGGGGCACCCGTTTTACGAGCGCCTGAATCGCACGCTTGACGAGGCGGACTTCGATGCCTTCGTCGAAGCGCAGTGCGCGGCGTTCTACGCCGACGGGGTCGGCCGGCCGAGTCTGGCGCCGGGCCGCTATTTCCGGCTGCTGCTGCTCGGCTACTTCGAAGGCCTGGACTCGGAACGGGCGATCGCGTGGCGCGCCGCCGACTCGCTGAGCATCCGCGAGTTTCTGGACTTCGCGCTGCACGAGGCCCCGCCCGACCACTCGACGCTGTCGCGCACCCGGCGCCTGATCGACCTCGAGACGCACCAGGCCGTGTTCACGTGGGTGTTGCAGCGTCTGGCCGACGCCCACCTCGTCCACGGGCACACGATCGGGATCGATGCGACGACGCTGGAAGCCAACGCGGCGATGCGAAGCATCGTGCGCCGGGACACGGGCGAGGAGTACGAGGCCTGGTTGACGCGGCTCGCGGCGGCATCCGGTATCGCCACACCGACGCGGGCTGAACTGGCCCGCTTCGACCGGAAGCGCAAGAAGAAAGGGTCCAACGACGACTGGACGCATCCCCAGGATCCGGACGCGAAAATCACGAAGATGAAGGACGGGCGGACGCATCTGGCCCATACCGCCGAGCACGCGGTCGACCTGGAGACGGGGGCCATTGTGGGCGTGACGGTGCAGGACGCGGACGAGGGCGACACGACGACGATGGTCGAAACCCTCATCACCGCGGCGGAACAGGTCGAAGCGGTCGGCGCCGCCGGGATTGTCGAGGTCGTGGGCGACAAGGGGTATCACAGCAACGAGACGATGGTCGGGTGTGCCGCGATCGGGGTGCGGAGTTACGTGTCGGAGCCGGATCGCGGGCGGCGCACGTGGAAGGGCAAGGCGGGGGCGCGCGCAGCGGTGTATGCCAATCGGCGGCGGATTCGGGGCGCGCGCGGGCGACGGCTGCTGCGCCAGCGCGGCGAGCTGCTGGAACGGCCCAACGCGCATCTCTATGAGACCGGCCGGATGCGCCGGGTGCATCTGCGCGGGCATCCCAATATCCTCAAGCGCGTGCTCGTCCACGTCTGCGGGTTCAATCTGGGACTCCTCATGCGGCAGCTGACGGGCGTCGGTACGCCAAGGAGCCTCCAAGGCCGCGCCGCCGCCGTGTTCGGCGCTTTGATCGCCGGTCTCAGTTGCCTCTGGACCCTCGTATCGCGCTCCTGGGCACCAGAGGCGCGCGATCGCCCGGATTGGTCGTGTAGCGACCCTGTGACACGGTGTCACGAACACCTACCCATCGATTTACGAAGAGCCCCTTCTACCACGGGCTGCTAGCGAAGGCCCAGAGGCTTACGTACTCTGGCGCGACCTTGGGCTTCGTGCGCCCTTTTGGTGACTTTTCGTGTCAGTCGCATTCGGACATCTGGGACGACACGCGCCAGTCAGGATTCGGCGATCCAAAGCTGTACGTAGTTCAGACGGCGACCAGCGTCGTTCAGCGGTGCATCTTGATGAGCACGGATCCTGGCGATCTAGTCCTGGATCCCACATGCGGATCGGGCACCAGCCCTTATACAGCAGAGCAATGGGGTCGACGCTGGATCACGATTGACACGTCTCGGGTGGCGCTGGCGCTCGCTCGCGCGCGTGTCATGGGCGCCCGTTACCCATTCTATCTGCTCGCGGACTCTGAGGACGGTCTGCGGAAACAGGCCGAGGTGACTGGGCAACCTTACGTCGAGAAGCCGACGTATGGGAACGTCCGCCAGGGATTCGTCTACGAGCGCGTGCCGCACATCACGCTGAAGTCGATCGCCAACAACGTGGAGATCGACGTCATCTGGGAAGAGCACCAGCCGAGGGTGGAGGACGCGTTGGCGGTGCTCAACCAGACGCTGTGCGGGCACAAGACGCCATGTGAGGTGACGACCGGCGGCCGGGCTGGAGCCGTGAACTTCGATGCCCAGGAGCAGGCCACGTTCACGATGCCAAGCGGCGAGGTGGTGCCCGCGTTCGAGTTAGCTGAGTGGGAGGTCCCGCGCGAGGTACCGGACGACTGGCCGAAGGCTGCCGCGAAGCCATTCGCGGAGTTCTGGGAGGCGCGCATCGCCCGCCAGCAGGCCATTGATGCTTCCATCACTGCGAAAGCCGAGTTCGAGTACCTCTACGACAAGCCCTACGAGGACCGGAAGAAGGTCCGCGTCGCGGGCCCGTTCACCGTCGAAAGCCTCAGTCCCCACCGCATGCTCGGCGTGGACGAGAACGACAAGCTGATCGACCCCTTCAAGGTGGCCGAGCGTGGCCCCACTTACGGCGTGGGACAGCAATTCGACCAGATGATAGTGGAGAACCTGAGGGTGGCCGGCGTCCAGCAGAAAGATAGGGACGACCGCATCACGTTCACCTCCCTGCAGCCGTGGCCCGGCCAGCTGATCTGCGCCGAGGGCCGCTACCGCGAGGGCGATGCCGAGCGCCGCGCCGGCATCCTCATCGGGCCCGAGTTTGGGACCGTCGGCCGCCCCGACTTGGTAGGGTCCGCCCGCGAGGCAGGTGACTCCGGCTTCGACGTGCTGATCGCGTGCGCGTTCAACTTCGAGGCCCACGCGTCGGAGTTCAGTAAGCTCGGCCGCATCCCTGTTCTTAAAGCGCGGATGAACGCCGACCTCCACATGGGCGGCGACCTCAAGACCACCGATAAGGGCAACCTGTTCGTAGTGTTCGGCGAGCCCGACATTGAGCAGATCGAGGAGGAGGACGGCGCCCTTCGCGTGCGCGTAAAGGGCGTGGACGTGTTCGACCCCAGCACCGGCGAAGTCCGCAGCGACAACGCCGACGGCATCGCCTGCTGGTTTATCGATACCGACTACAACGAGGAAAGCTTCTTCGTCCGGCACGCCTACTTCCTCGGCCAGAACGACCCGTACGGCGCGCTGAAGACGACTCTGAAGGCAGAGGTCGACCCCGACGCCTGGGCCACCTTACGCAGCGACACCTCGCGCCCATTCCCCAAGCCCACGAGCGGCCGCTACGCCGTGAAGGTCATCAACCACCTCGGCGACGAGGTGATGAAGGTGTTCCGGGTGTGACCTGGACTGTCACGGGCGTAGGGGACATTGGAATGGGACTCGCGCATGAGTGACAAGTCGAAGATCGAATGGACCGACGCCACCTGGAACCCAGTGCGCGGCTGCACGAAGATCAGCCTTGGGTGTGCTCACTGTTACGCGGAGACATTTGCGGAGCGGTTCCGTGGCGTGCCGGGCCATCCCTTCGAGTTTGGATTCGACCTGCGGCTCGTCCCGGAGAAGCTTGGCGACCCGCTCCGGTGGCGCACACCGCGTATGGTCTTCGTGAACTCGATGAGCGACCTGTTCCACGATGGAGTTCCTGACGAGTACGTGATCGCGGTCGCGAAGGTGATGGCTGCTGCCAACTGGCACACGTTCCAGGTGCTCACCAAGCGTGCCGAGCGTCTCGCAGGCCTCCTCAACGGTGAGCTGAGTTTTGCGGCGCGGTGCCCGAACATCTGGTGGGGCGTCAGTGTCGAGAACCGCAAGCACGGACTGGTTCGAATCGAACATCTTCGGCGCGCGCCGGCCGCTGTCAGGTTTCTCTCGATTGAGCCGCTTCTGGAAGACTTGGGACAGTTCGACCTGCGCAGTATCGACTGGGTGATCGTCGGCGGCGAGAGCGGCCCGGGCGCGCGCCCGATGTCGGTGGACTGGGTCCGAGGCATTCGGGACCAGTGTCGAGATGCCAGCGTGCCGTTTTTCTTCAAACAGTGGGGCGGGGTACGCAAGCGTGAGACCGGGAGACGTCTCGACGGGCGAACCTATAACCAGTTTCCCACGCGTTCAAGAGTTGCGCCGCCCGACGACAGCGCGCGGGCAACGGCGCTACGCGAGTTGACGCCCGTGAGCGTGTAGTTGGAACGCGATGGAGGAGGACGACCCCTACGTCGGCCGGGAGCAGACGCTCGTTAAGCACTTCATTCTCCGGAAGTACCTGAGCCGGTTCGCACCAATCGTCCTGTCGAACTGGAACTCCATCAGCTACGTCGATTGCTTTTCCGGTCCGTGGAACGCCCACACGGATGATCTGCGCGACACATCCTTCTCCATCGCCCTCGAGGAACTCCGGCGCGCGCGCGACCGCCATGCGGATTCGGGCCGTCAGGTTGGGCTTCGCTGCTTCTTTCTGGAGCGGAACGAAGATGCTCACGCCAGACTGAAGGCCTACGCCGACGCCGTGGACGATGCTGAGGTTGAGACCAGAAATGCCATCCTCGAGGAATCGGTCGACGCGATTCTCGACTTCGTGCGGCGCGATGGGCGCCAGACGTTCCCGTTCATCTTCATCGACCCGACCGGCTGGACAGGCTTCGCGATGGATACGATCGCGCCTCTTCTGAGTGTCGAACCTGGCGAGGTGCTGATCAACCTGATGACCAAGGATGTCCGCCGGTTCATCGAGTCCCCGCAGCAGCAGACTCAGGCGAGCTTCGACAGGCTGTTCGGGCGGCCCGGTGTGAAAGAGCGGGTGGCTGGATTGCAGGGCCTGGATAGGGACGACGCTGTCGTTGACGAGTACCAGAGTAGCGTTCGTCAGTTCGGTGGATTCCGGTACGTGTGCTCCGCCATCGTCCTGCACCCCGGGCGCAACCGGACGCATTGTCATCTGATCTATGCGACGAGACACCGCAAAGGTGTCGAGGTATTCAAGGAAGCGGAACGGAAGGCCATGGAGGTCCAGGAAGCCGCACGGGCGAGGGTCCAGGACCGCAGCAGGCGTGAATTGAGCGGGATGTCAAGCCTCTTTGGAGCCGAGGACATGCATAGCTCGGCGCACTACGAACTGCTGAGAGACCGGTATGTGGCACGATCGCGAGCGATGGTCCAGGACGTCCTCGAGGCAAGGAAGCGCGTTCTCTACGACGACCTCTGGGACCTAGCACTCTCTCAGCCCATGACATGGGAGCGCGATATCAAGGACTGGATCCGGCAGTGGATTGAGAGTGGACGGCTCGAGCCTGAAGGCTGGCGGCCCAAACAAAGAGTTCCGCACCGTGGCAAGGGAAACCTGCTGGTATGGCAATGACCACCTTCCTCATCGCGGACACGTTCACCGACGGCCTGGCCCGGCTGAACGGTGACGAACAGAAGGCAGTCAAGACCACGGCATTCGACCTGCAGATGAACCCGGCCAGTCCAGGCCTGAGTTTCCACAAGCTCGACAAGGCGCGAGACAAGAACTTCTGGTCGGTGCGGGTGAATGTGGACGTCCGCATCATCGTCCACCGCTCCGAGAGCAGTCTGCTGCTGTGCTACGTGGATCACCACGACAAGGCCTACCACTGGGCCGAACGACGCAAGCTCGAAACGCACCCGAAGACCGGAGCGGCGCAGCTCGTGGAGATCCGCGAGGCGGTCCGCGAGATCGTAGTCCCGGCCTACACGCAGGCGGAACCGGAACCGACGGCGGCCCCTGTGGGGAAGGCGAAGCCCAGGGGCACGCTGTTCGCGGATCGTGAGGACGACGAGTTGCTGGGCTACGGCGTCCCTGCGGAGTGGCTCGACAACGTGCGCGAGGCCGACGAGGACAGCCTGCTTGTTCTGGCCGACCACCTGCCGGCGGAGGCTGCGGAGGCGTTGTTGGAGTTGGCCACCGGCGGCAAGCCGGCGGTGGCCGAGGTGCCACCAGCGGCGCTGTCGCCGTTCGAGCACCCCGACGCACAGCGCCGCTTCCGTGTAGTCACCAGCGTCGAGGAGCTGGAACAGGCCCTCGATGCGCCCTGGGAGAAGTGGGCGGTCTTCCTTCATCCCGAGCAGCGCCGATGGGTAGAGCGTGATTACGCAGGGCCAGCGCGGGTGGCAGGTTCGGCAGGCACCGGCAAGACCGTCGTGGCGCTCCACCGCGCCGCGCACTTGGCTCGCACGAATCCAGACGCCCGTGTCCTGCTGGCGACGTTCTCCGAACCCCTGGCGCGCCTACTCGAAGCGAAGTTGCGCCGGTTGGTCGGCACGGAGCCTCGCGTGGCGGAGCGAGTCGAGGTCCACGCGCTGGATGCGCTCGGTATGCGCTTGCACCAGGCGCAACTTGGACCCGTCCGGTACGTCACGTTCGAGCAGATGAGCGGGCTGCTCGCCGAGGCATCCGCGCTGGAGGACGACGGCAGGTTCAGCGGCCGATTCTTGCTTGACGAATGGGAGCAGGTAGTGGACGCCTGGCAACTCGGGTCGTGGGACGATTACCGCGAAGTTGCTAGGCTGGGTCGCAAGACGCGGTTGCCTGAGCCGAAACGCGAAGCACTCTGGCGTGTCTTTGCCACGGTGCGAGAGCGGCTGAAAGCCCTCGGCTTGACCACACCGGCTGCGGTCTCTACTGCGCTGGCCCGACACATCGCCGAGACGGGCCGAGTGCCCTACGACTTCGCCGTCGTGGACGAGGCCCAGGACCTGTCCGTGTCACAGTTGCGCTTCTTCGCCGCTCTCGGAGGCGACCATCCCAACGCGCTATTCTTCGCCGGCGATCTCGGCCAGCGCATCTTCCAGCAGCCGTTCTCCTGGAAGTCGCTCGGTGTCGACGTGCGCGGCCGGTCCCGCACGCTCAGGGTCAACTATCGCACCTCGCACCAGATTCGCGAGGAGGCGGACCGCCTGCTGGGGCCCGAGATCGCGGACGTTGACGGAAACGTGGAGGCTCGGCGGGAAACAGTGTCGGTATTCAATGGACCACCGCCTGTTGTCTGCGTATGCGCCACGGCCGACGAGGAGACCGCTGCCGTTGCGGCATGGGTGAAGGAGCGGCTAGCGAACGGCGTACAGGTGCACGAGATCGGGATGTTCGTGCGCTCCAGCGAGCAGCTCGACCGAGCACAGGCCGCGGCCAAGGCCGCCGGAGTACCTTCAGCGGTTCTGGACGGGCACGTTGAGATGAGACCTGGACGCGTGTCGCTGAGCACTATGCATCTAGCCAAGGGCCTCGAGTTCAAGGCCGTGGCTGTGATCGCCTGCGACGATGAGGTAGTCCCCCTGCAAGCACGTATCGACGCCGTGGGTGACGATGCGGACCTGAAGGAGGTCTACGACACCGAGCGGCACCTCCTGTACGTCGCCTGTACGCGGGCTCGCGACTTCCTGCACGTCAGCGCAGTGGACCCGGCTTCAGAGTTTCTTGACGACATGCGGTAGGGATCCCGCGGGCGTTTGCGCCACAGGGGTGCCTGAACCGTACCGGGTTTCTCGGAGACCTCATTGCTTGGGAGGATGGGGTCTATGGGACGTCCAAGGCGGTTTTCGTCAGAGGTGCGAGAGCGCGTGGTCCGGAGGGTCGCGGAGCACCGGGGGCCCACGGGTCGGAGTGGGCGGTGCTGCAGCCGGTCGCGCCGAAGCTCGGGTGCACGGCCGAGACGCTACGCAAGTGGGTGCGGCCAACGCAGCGTGATGCTGGGCATTGGCCCGGCTTGACGACGAGCGAGCGCGAACGGCTCAAGGAGCTGGAGCGCGAGTCGTGTGGACGAAGCGGCACCTGACGGATATCGCCAACGCGGACGCCCTCCGCGGGAATCTACGGGACCGTCGAAGCCGTCAGCGAACCGCACCGTTCATCGTCCGAGCGATCCGCTCCAGACGCCCGTACTGGTCCTGCCGGACGACACGGCGGCGCACTCGTATGCCGTGGCCATGGAAATGGCGCTGCTCGCGCCGCGGGCCGAAGTGAGCATGTACCCGTGGAAGGAGCCCAAGGAGCGGATTCCCCTGGCGGTGCGCCAGATACGTTCCTTCCTCCGGGCGCATCGGTCTGCTTCCGTGTGAGCGGCGTCTCCAGACGACCGGGCGGGCGCCGTCTACGAGCCCGCGAGGGCGCGGTGCAGCGATCTCGGAATCAGGCCAGTGACGCTCTACAGGTACGTCGGGCCGCCGGGCCAGTTGCGGGAGCAGGGCGCGAGAGGGTCCTCACCTCCTGAACCGTGTACGAAGGGTCGGTGCTGAGCCCTGAGCCCGCGGTTCAGCGCAACGGGACGTCCGGGAATCCCTCGTCGCCCGGTTCGAGTTGCACCCCGTAGGCGTTGAGCGACATCGACGTCGCCCGGTAGGAACTGGGCGTGTAGACGGCGCTCATCGCCTCGGCGGTGTCGTACTGCGCGGTGAGGGCGCGCCACGTCTCGTCCGAGACAACCGCGTTCTGGTACAGCTCGTCGACAAGCCGCAGCAGCGTGGCTTCGAGGCCGCCGGCGCCTGGGGCGCCGGGGCCGAGGGCCACCGCGCGCGGGTCCACGCCATGATCGCGCGCGCGGCCAACCGTCCCGACATGCTTGGCCCATTCGTACACCGCCTGGCAGTTCCACCCGATGCGCAGGATCAGGATCTCCCGGTCGTGCGGCGTGAGCGGCGACACGCGGTTGATGTAGCCGGCCCGCGGGCCACGCGCCTCGGCCAGCGCGGGATGCCGCGCGAACGTCCGCCCGACCGCGATGCCCGGTCCGTCGAGCGGATCGACGCGCGCCACCGTCAGCCTCGGCTCGGGCTCGGGCCCCGTGATCCGGTAGGGCACGTCGGTGGGGAGCCGGTCGGGCGTGTCGCTGTCCGGCTGGACGCCGAACGCGTTGTAGATCATCGACAGCACGATGAAGTGGTTCGCCGTTTCGACCGCGTCGATCAGGTTGTGCTCGCCGTAGCGCGCGGCAAGGGCGTTCCAGGTGGCGTCGGCCACCGACGAGTGCAGATACAACTGATCCGCCAATTGCAGCAGCGTCCGCTCGAACGGATCCCATCCGGCCGCCTCCGGCCCCTCCGCAATGCGGCGGATCTCGTCGTTCGTCATCCCGCCGTCACGCGCGCGCGCCGCGTTGGTCGCCCAGATCGGCTGGTTGCCGCACAGCCAGGCGGCCCGGAGGATCAGCAGCGCTCGGTGGCGCGGCGACACCGTCGACGCCTCCGTGAGATAGACGGTGAACGGCATCAGCCCTTCCACGATGGCCGGCACGTTGAGCAGCGTGTGGAGCTGGTTGTCGGCCCGGCCGTCAGCCGCATACCTCTCCACGAGGCGGCGGTGCTCGTCGGTCCACTGCGACTCCGGGAGCGGCGCGATCCGCGGCGCCGACAGGCCGACCGGCTGCCGATCGGCCCGCGGCGGGTCGGGCAGCGCCTGCGCCGCCGCCGCACTGGCGCTGAGCACGGCGAGCAGCGCCGCGCCGGCCACCGCGATGCCGAGCCTGTTCGTCCGCATGACTACACCTCCGGCGGCACAAACGCCAGGAACCGGCGCGGGTTGTCGACGGTGATCTTGTGCAGCGTCGCCTCGTCCACGCCGGCGTGCCGCAGCTTCGGCACGAACTGCACGATGGTGGTGGCGAATCCGGTCCCCGAGTTCGACTTGAGATCAATCGAGTTGGCGAAGTCGGCCGACAGCAGCACCTGATCCTCGTAACCCGCCTCCAGGACGTTCAGCACCATGCGGACCTTGTCGGCTTCCGGAATGTCGTCGAACGCATCCGACCTGAGCGGCCGGCCCACGGTGTCGAACCCGATGTAGGCCCCCCGGCGGCCAATTTCCAGGTGAGACGTCCAGCCCGGATCCTGCTCCGCGGTGATGTCGGAGAGGTGCCCGATGCAAACGCGGCTGAAGTCGACGTTCTCCTCCTCGAATACGTCGAGCTGCTCGAGGCCGCAGGGCGGGCAGCCCTGATGCTCGGTGTGCGTCAGGATCGGGAGATTGGTCGCGTGATGCGCCCGGCTGACCGCGTGCAGGAAGGTGCGCTCCGTCTCGTGCATCTCCATCAACGTGCCCACTTCGCCGAAGGCGCCCCAGTGCTGTCCGCGCGCGTCGGTGATCAAGTGCTCGGTCAGCTCGTCCACGTTCATGGCGGCGATGTTCTCGGGGAAGGGCGCGCGCCAGTAGGCGCCGGCCGCGACCACCGCTACGCCGGAGCGAGTCGCCATCTGCCGCAGGAATTCCAGCTCCTGCTCGGTCCGGCGATAGATGGCGGCGTCCACAATGCAACTCAGGCCATCGGCGGCGGCCATGCGCAGCTCTTCGGAGACCAGCTCGACGAACGCCTCCGCCTCGTCGCCGGCAAGCGGGTTGTCGCGGCTGCGCGCCTCGTCCCGAGGCGGCACGGCGTAGGCCTGATTGATGTCGAGGTGCTCATGAAAGAGGGTGGCGCCGCCCGCGAGCGTCACGGGATCGACGTCTCCGAGAATGGTCCGGATGACGGCGCCGTCGGGGAACGTGACGTCCGGCGTCGCACCGGCCGCTTCTTCCATCCCGCCGCTGCCCGACTCTGCCGGCGGGGCGCTGCCGCCGCCGCAGCCCGCGGCGAACGCCAGGCTGGCCCCGGCTCCGGTGCCGAGCATGCCGAGCGCCTCGCGGCGCGTGAGGTGTGACAGATGACGCGGTCGCGTGCGCATGTGGCCTCCTGCGGTTGTTCCGGTTGGACCGGCGTGGAAGTCACAGAATGCCAGAACCGCACCCGCGAGTCGAGGCGAACGCGCCGCGCGCGGCGCCGTGGCCGGTGACGCGCCTCAGGAGGTCTTCGGTACGGGACGTTCGACCTGCCGCTTGACGTGCTCGAGATAGCGGCGCACGGCATCACGGGAACGGCGTCTGATGATCGGTCGCAGGAACCATCCCTTGAAGCCGGTCATCCCGTCGTTGCGCGACCGCGTAAACGAAATGAGGGACGAGCCGTCCCGGCCGGACGCGAGCGGGTGGGCGGTCACGAAGCGCAGTTCGAGCGTCGTATGGAAGTAGTGGCTCGCGTAGAGCTGCTTGATGGCGATGGCATAGGCGTCACCCGGCGTCGAGTGGTCGGCCACCGGGTAGATCGTGACGTGATTCACCCGGATGGTGGGCTTGAGGCCGAAGTCGACCACCGTCCAGTAGAAGAAGTCCTCGGCACTCGGGGGAGCACCCTGCGGGTAGCTCACCATATACGTGAGCAACGCAGGCACCGGGTTGGGTAGCGGGTCGTCGTTGGCGAGCAGCGCGCGGAACTGCTCGGCCACTGGCATCGGCTCGTCGCTGTCGGCATACGACCCGAGCGCCGCGTTGCCCTCCACCTGGTAGGCAACGACCAACTCGAGGATCACCTCCCGGGCGATGTGGTCGGCCCGTTGCGCCGCGGTTGGCGACGACCAGTCCACCTCGGTCCGGAATCGCTCCATCCAGTCCGCCGAGAGCTTCAGCTCGCAGTCGCCTGGACGGCAAGACGACAACTCCTCGAGGTCCGCCTCGGGCAGCGTCAACCCTTGGAGATCCTCGATCCGCGGAAGATTGCTGAAGAGGCCGATCTGCGGGATGCCGGGGCCGCTCTCGAACTCCTCGATGTCGCGGAAGCGATCGACGAAGTCGGCGGGGGACGCGTCGAGGTATACCGCGCTGACGTGAGCCAGCTCCTGACGGACTCGCGTGTCGAGGCTGGTGATCACGACGTCGCCGCCGTCCAGAGCCCGCAGGTCGTCGGCCGAGAAATCCATCTGCTCGGTGAGCAGACGCTCCAGGTCCGACTCGGGCTGTTCGGCGAGAGCGATGACCGCGCCGACAGCAATCAGGCAAGCTGCCCATGCGAGAGCCGACCGGGCCGTCCTCCAGTGCTGGTGGCGGGTCGAGGCAGGTTCGCGTGAAGCGCTGAGTGCGGGAGACATCGGCAACGAGCCCATCGTAGGACGCCGGTTGGTGCTATGGAGTCTATCGGCCGGTGATCCCGCGGCAGACAGACACCCGTCAGCGCTCAGAATACTGCGTCACATGGTCGACGAGCAGCGATGACATCGCTTCGGGCGCGAGGTCGGGAATCCAGTGGCTCACGCCCTCGAGGATCTCGAAGCGGTACGGAGCCTCGACGTACTGCTCGGTGAGCACGGCGCCGTCGATGCAGAGCGCAGCGTCGCCGTCGCTCCACGTGAACATCGTCGGCACCACGACGCTGCCGGCGGCCGGTCCCCGCAGATTACGGTCGCCGATGTTCGCGCGGTACCAGTTGAGGGCGGCGCCGAGCGCCGCTTTCGACCCGAGCACACGCACGTACTCCTCGACGGCCTCGTCGTCGATGCCGGCGAAGAGGCCGCGCAGCACCGCGTGGCCGGCGGCAAGAAAGGCGTCCTCCGAATCCGGCTGGACGAACAGATCGAAGTAGGCGGACGCGGCGAACTGGCACGACATCGGGTCGTTCAGCACCGCGGCGAACGCATCCGGATGCGGGACCGACACCGGATTTGCCGTGATCACGCGCTCCGGGGCGACCACCGCAACCACCCAGGCAACGGCCGCGCCCCAGTCATGGCCCACGATGTGAAACCGGTCGGCGCCGATGGCGTCGGCGAGACCGAGGACATCTTCGATCAGGAGCGGCAGCACGTAGTCGTCAACGTCCGGCGGGCGCGCCCCAGGCGAGTAGCCGCGCTGATCTGGGGCTACCGCGCGGAACCCGGCCGCCGCCAGCTCGCGGAGCTGGTGACGCCACTCGTACGACGTCTGCGGGAAGCCGTGGAGCAGGATCACCACCTCGCCGTCATCCGGACCGGCCATCCGTACGTCGAACGTGAAATCGCCGACGTCGATCTGCGTCAGGGTGATGTCGCTGGCGGCCTCGCCTGCGTCGCCGGCCGCGTCCGAGACTGCCGCACCGCCCGTGCCGGCCGCCGGATCGGCGTCACCCGCCGGTCCGCACGACGCAACCAGTACCGCGACGCCGCATACCGCCACCGACGTCGCCAGGAACCGTGTGCCCATGCGTCTCTCCCCCGTCGCACCGCCCTCGACGCAGCCCCGACGCGCCTCGAACCCACCGTGCGTCCGGATCATTCACCAGAACCGCAGGCCCCTTCAACGTCACCGCCGGGTGCCGGCGCTGACGGCTTGGGGGCGCTGCCCGGGAGTTGTGCCGCTCTAGGGGTTACGGTACAACTCGCCCGATGAACGACACGACAGGCCCGGGCGGGACACTGCCGACACCGGTGCTGATGCGGATCGTCCGGTTGTATCGAGGGACGACCGGTGGCACAGCGCGTTTGACGCGGATTGGCGTAGTATCAGGGCTGATCATTGGACGGATCTGCAGCCCCCCAGGGAGGGTTCCAGTAAGGAGGCCGACATGTGCGATGAGAGAACCGACGTCGAAACTGCCAAGTACCTGCGCGCCAAGGGACTGACGCGCCGGGAGTTCGGAGCCGTGTCGGCTGGAGCCGGTCTGGCGATGCTGCTGCCCCGGGCGGCAAACGCCCAGGCTGTGACCGAGTCCGAACTCGACGTCACGACCCCCGACGGCACATGCGACAGCTACTTCGTGCATCCCTCCAGCGGAGCCCATCCGGGCGTCCTGATCTGGCCCGACGCCTTCGGCCTGCGGCCGGCAAAGCGCCAGATGGCCAAGCGGCTCGCGGAATCGGGCTACTCGGTCCTGGTGGTCAACCCGTACTACCGGACGCAGCGGGCGCCCGTCGTGGACACGACGGATTTCGGCGCGGTGCGCGAGACGCTGATGCCGCTGATGGGGACCCTGAACGCGGATACCCACATGCGCGATACGAGGGCGTTCGTGAGCTTCCTCGACAATCAGTCGTCGGTGGACAGCAACCGAAAGATGGGGACGATGGGCTACTGCATGGGCGGTCCCATAACGATGCGCGCGGCAGCCGCCGTGCCCGACCGCATCGGCGCCGGTGCCTCGTTCCACGGCGGCGGTCTCGTGACCGATCAGCCGAACAGCCCGCACCTGCTGGTGCCGCAGATGACGGCCCACTACCTGTTCGCGATCGCCGAGAACGACGACGAGAACCAGCCCGAGGCGAAGGACGTCCTGCGCGACACCTTCGAGGCCGCAGGCCTGCCGGCCGAGATCGAGGTGTACGAGGGTGCCCTGCACGGCTGGTGCCCGCCCGACACGCAGGTCTACCACGAGGCCCAGGCGGAGCGGGCGTGGGACCGTCTGCTCGCCCTGTTCGACCGCGCCCTCTGATAATCCGGAGGCTCCGGTTTCGATCCGGCCACGATCAGCTCCTATCAGGCTGGTCCGTGGCCCTGCACACCTAAGCACCGCCTCGCGCGGCAGAGGCTGCTGTTCGCCCGCGTCACGCGTAGTACCAGGTCGCGCGCGAAGCGTTCTCCACCTCGACCTTCACCCGACCGAAAAGTGTTCGGTAATTTTATTCGTCGACAGACTCGACAAATAAGAAAGGAGATCACGGAGTTGCGGGACCGACTGGGCGGCCTGCCGAGCCCGGCGGAGGCGGAAGCCGCCGGCATCTGGCGCGGCATCTGGTACGAGGAAGCTCACCACTCCACCGCCATTGAGGGCAACACCCTGGTCCTGAAGCAGGTCGAACGACTCCTTGACGAAGGGCGGGCCGTCGGCAACAAGGAGCTGCGCGAGTACATGGAGGTGCGCGGGTACGCTGACGCGGCGGACTGGGTCTACCGCCGCGCAATCAGCCCGAACGGACTCACGCATCCCGAACGGATTCTGAGTCTGGATGAGGTGCGGAATGTGCACCACACGGCACTGACGCCTGCGTGGCCGACGAGTACGTAGCGAGCCGCTACCGCCGCGACACCAGGACGCGCGCTGGCTAGGCTCTGTCCGGCCGTCACGCCGGAGCCCGGGACGGTGACGCTGCCGGCAGGTCGATGCCCAGGCGAGCCCCTCCTGTCCGCTAACAGCGTAGACGCTAGCGTGCCCCCTCCCCCTCCGGCGCGTCCGGATCGGTGCCGAAAAAACGGATCAACTCGGCGTTGACGATGTCCGGCACCTCCTCGTGGGGATTGTGGCCGACGTTCGGGATCAGAAAGATCTCTCCGTTGGAGAGGATCTCGGCCGCCCGCCGCGCGTTCGCGGGGAAGTCGGGCCCGTCGATCTCGCCACCGAGGATCAGCGTCCTGGTTTGGATGTGGGGCCAGTCGTTGACCACTGTGTCCATCGCGCGCAGGTTGCCGCCGAGCCGGCGCACGTACGCCAGCCGCGGCCAGTCGCCACTCAGCCGCTGGCCGTGGCGGATCCGGAGGTGATCCAGGAACTCGGGCTTCCACTCGACGTAGCGCCGCGTGTCGGTGCGCACGTCCGCCGCGTAGGCGCGCTGGAGATCCGGGTCGGCGTCGATCTCGCCGTCGAACGGACTGAACCCGCGCCCGGCGCGGTTGTCGGTCAGGCCGATCTGGTTGATGGTGACCAAATGCGTCGTCTTCTCCGGATAGAGGAAGGCGAACCGGGTCGCCATCTGCCCGCCGATCGAGTGTCCGACGATGGCGGCCTCGGCGATGCCGACGTGCTCCATGAGCCGGGCCGTGTTCGAGGCGTGCAGACTCATGCTGTACGGGAGGATCGGCTTGGATGATTTCCCCCAGCCGAGCCGGTCCTTCACGACGACCCGGTAGCCGGCCTTGGTGAGGGCCTCGACCTGGCGCTTCCAATACCAGCCGTAGTAACTGCCCCCATGGTGGAAGACGACGGCGCGGCCGTTCGCGGGCCCGACCGGCGCGACGTCCATGTAGGCGATCCGCACGTCCTGGCCGTAGACCTGAAGGTTCATGAACTCGACCGGATGCGGATACTCGAACTCCTCCAGGTTGATCGAGATCGGCCCCCATTCGGCGGGCGGCTTGGGTGGCGGTTGCTGTGATTGCGCCGCGACCGCACCCGGCAGCACGAGGGCCAGCACGACCGCGAGCGACAGCGCGACGCGCGCGCACAGGGTGGGGCGTTCGATGATCATTCTGGTTCTCCCCTATTGCTGCGAGACCTACCCATCCTACTCGCACCGAGGTCCGGGCGAGGGCGGGGGCGGGTGGTGTCCCGGCAGCTTGCGAACGGCGGGAACATGAGCGATCATGGGGGGCATTCCGAGTAACCACGGCAACCTCCCAGGGAGGACTTGAGATGGACCATCGTCTTCGAACGGTCGCCGCGGTGCTTACGGTCGCTCTGCTGGCCTCCGGGCCGGCGTTTGCCCAGAGCCGGTCCGAGAGCACCCCGAACACGGATCCGGACTGGCAGATGCCTCGCCTGCCGGACGGCCAGCCCAACCTGCAGGGCTACTGGACCACCCAGACCTTCACGCCGATGGAGCGCCCCGAGCATCTGGGCGATCAGGCGTTCTACTCCGAGGAGGAGTTCGCGCAGCTCCAGGCGCAGTTGACGGTCGACGGGGCCGACCCGCTGGCGCGCTTTGTCATCGATATTGCCGACGCCGATGAACGCGCGCAGGCTCTCGACCAGACCCACCGCGACGAAACCTATGTCCACTACGACAACGCCATCTGGCTCGCCACCAGAGTGCCGAAGGGGTTGTCGACCCGGCGCACGTCGCTGATCACCGATCCGCCGAACGGCCGGATTCCCCCGGCCAACGAACAGGCCCAGGCGCGGGCGGCGGATCGGCGGGCGGCACGTGGCGACCGGGGGCAGTTCGACGGCTACGAGCTGCGCCCGCACAGCGAACGTTGCCTCTACTACGGCTACAACGGGCCGCCGCTGCAGCCGCCCTCGTACAACGACATCCACCAGATCTTCCAGACACCGACGCACGTCGTCATCTTCACCGAGCAGAACAACAACGCGCCGCGGATCATCCCAATCGACGGACGACCGCCCATCTCCGAGACGATCCGCCAGTGGCCGGGCGACTCGCGCGGGCACTGGGAGGGCGACACCCTGGTCGTCGAGAGCACCCACTTCAACGACGAGTCCGCGTGGCAGGGCTCGAGCCGCGACCTCAAGGTCGTGGAGCGGTTCACCCGGGTGGCGGACGACCGGATCCACTTCACGTTCACGGTGGAGGATCCGGCCACCTGGGACCGGCCGTGGAGCGCCGAGATCCCGCTGATGGCCACCGAGGGGCCGATGTACGAGTACGCCTGCCACGAGGGTAATCACGACATCCGGCACATCCAGGAGATCTACCGCAACATCGAACGGCAGGAAGCCGAAGGAACGCGGTAGCGCGCCCTGACGGGCGCGCCGTCGCACACTCCTGGCCGGGGGCCCGGCGGGGGTTCTCTAACTGGCTACCTGGGGGTCCAGTAGAACACTGGTCGCCCGACGGCGGAGGCCACCGTTCATGCTGGGACCCGAGGCCCCGCGTTCACCGATCGAAGGTCCACGTGCGGAGCTCGCGTCCCGGCTCGGTCTGCACCTCTTCGACCACGACGGCGGGCGTCTCGCGGTGCCGGTATCGCACGACCCATTTCAGGCCGGCCCGGTTCGCCTCGGGCACCGGAATCTCGTGCGTCGCGTGCTCGGGCCCCTCGAAGACGTTGACCTCGCAGAAGTCCTCCTCGGCACACAGCGCGATGGCTTCCTCGACCCAGTCCTCGACGGAGGCCCCGGCCGTCACCCAGGCGCCCCAAGCATGTCCGGTGGTCCCCACCCAGCGGAAGACCACGCGTTCGGAGTCTGCCACACCGCGGTCCTGCGCGGCGCGCGCCGGACCCGCGATCATCGCGATCAGGCTCAGGACCAGCAGACTCAACGCCAACTTCATGACGATCTCCTTCCGCGAGGCCGTCCACTCGGTCCTCCTTCCGGCAAACTGGTTGGTTCGCACCTTCAGTTTCCTCGCTCGGGCCCGAGTGGACAACCTATCGAAAGATCACAGCTCGCCGTTGTACCGTATCAGTCCATCCAGCGCGTCCGCAAGGCCTCGCGGTCGACCTCGACGCCTCGAAGATACACTGCGGCGATCTGCCGCGTATGCATGATGTCGTCGAGCGGGTTGGCGTCGAGCACCAGGAAGTCGGCGCTCCGTCCGGCCTCGAAACTCCCGGTCTCGGTCAGCCCGAACGCCCGCGCCTAGCAGCCCGTGGTGAAACCCCGCGTGACACCGAGAGCGGTGAGGCGCCCGCCTGACAAGGCGCGACGAGGGAGCCTCTTGGCCAGAGGCGACCGAGGAGCAACGCCGCTCAGGCGGGATGCATCGCCGCTCAAATGTAGCGGGGGTTTCACCACGGGCTGCTCGGGCCGAACTGAGCCTGTTTGAGCTGGGTAGCTCGCGACCGGCGCCGCCGCGATCTGGGATACTGCGGCCGTGGACCGCTGGGAACTGCCCACCCCGCTCGCTACCGCCAAGGCTCGCATGGACGACGGCACGGTGATCACCCTGCGCCGGCACGGCAACCCGGCAGGCCCACGCATGGTGCTCAGCAACGGGAACGGCCTCGCCGCCGACCTGTACTATCCCTTTTGGTCGCTGCTGGCCGATCAATTCGACATCGTCGTCCACGACCTGCGCAGCCACGGATGGAACGCGGTCAGCAGCCTGCGGACCCATAACATACCGACGCTCATCAGGGACAACTGGAACGTCTCCGCCACTATCGAAGCGCATTTCGGAGCGAAGCCGAAGGCCGGCGTGTTCCATTCGCTGGCGACCCTTCCGGCGCTGTTCCACGGACCCGATGACGCCGGCTTTGCGGCGCTCGTCCTGTTCGACCCACCGATCTGTCCGCCCGGCGGCTCGCCCTCGGACCTGGAGGCCCTCTTGCAGCCGTCCGCGGCGCGGGCCCGGCGTCGCAAGCGGTTCTTCGAGACCCGCGAGGAGTTCACCGAGGCTATCAGCCGTTCTCAAGTCTTCGCCCGGATACCGGCGGACACGTTGGACCTGTTCGCGCAGACGACCCTGCGGCCCGCGGCCAACGGCGGGTACGAGCTGTGTTGCCCGCCGGAGCACGAAGCCCAGATATTCGAGTTCTACTTCGGCTGGGCGATACAGGTGCCCGACGTCTTGAAGCACGTGGAGTGCCCCGTGATAGCGATCGGCTCCGATCCCACCTCCAGCCACTCCTACATGCCGAGCATGAACTTGCGCACCCTCAACACGCTCCGCTACGACTTGGTCCCGGACACGACGCACTTCCTCCAACTTGAAGACCCGGAGACGTGTGCCGCCCTCACCCTCGACTTCCTGGAGGAACAGGGTGTGGCGTAGGACCGCGTCAATCCGCCATCGCCGCGGCCGCCGTCCGGAGCGGCGTCACCAGCCACAGCCGGGCGTGATGTGCTGGCACGAACGTCACATTGTGCGTCGCCGGCGCTACGAGCGCGACACGACGTGGAACGACCACCAGGCCTCCGGCCGGGGCGTATCGAGCGGAGGCGGTTCGCCGCCGCCCCCAGGCTGCCGCGCCTGCACGGCCGGCTTCTGCAGCTTCCGGATCCGTGCGGCCCAGACCCGATCGAGGGTGGCCTGATCCATTTCCCGGTTGAGGACGACGGGATAGACGACGCCGTCGAGCCGGAGGCGTCCCGAGTGGTCCTGTCCCACCCGTGGACACCAGTACTTGTTCGCGCCGAACGAGCAACTGATGAAGAGATTGCCGTCCGGCGTCGCCATGCAGTTGACGTTCACCGAATGGGGTCTCAACCAGATCCCAATCTGGATCTGGCACAGCGAGACATCGTTCGCGAAGCTCCAGTCGGTGACCGGCTGCTCGTGCGTGTCGCCCAGCAGTACGAAGCCCGGGGTGGCCTCGCATGGACAGTTCATGGTCCAGACGACGCCCCCGGCCACGACCACCAACGCCAGCGTGGCCGCGATACCGGGGAGGATCCTCCTGACGGACTTCGATGACGTGCCAGCGGTCTGTGCCTGTGTGCTCATGGTCAACCTCCTCCGGCGGTACTCTCCTCCGGATCGGCCCCCTTATACACCCGCTTCTGCTCCGTACGCCATGGCGGCGACCCGGAGCTTGGGCCGCTGGGTGTGGATCGTCAGGGACACGGCCCTTCGAACGGGCCTTCGCGGGTGATCAGCTTCCATCGGTACTGACGAATGAACGCTCGCCCGGAATGATGCAGCCTCGGATGCCCTGTCAATAATCAATGGTGATAATATAATAAGCACGTAGAGGAAGCCACCATGTGCCTCGATGAGTCCGACGACCGGCAGATTTTGCGTCAATCGATCCGGGAGTTCGCCGAACAGGAGATCCGTCCGCACGCACTGGACTGGGATGAGGAGCAACGCTTTCCGACGGAGCTGGCGCCGGCGCTCGGAGCGTTGGGACTGATGGGTATCGAGGTGCCTGAAGCGCTCGGTGGAGCGGGAATGACGAAGCTCGACCAGTGCATCTGCATTGAGGAACTGGCCCGCGTCTGCCCCGCGATCGCCCTGTCGGTGGCGGCGCACAACGGGCTGTGCGTCGCCCACATCGCACGGTTCGGTAGTGACGAGCAACGCCGCCGCTTCCTGCCCCGGCTGGCCAGCGGCGAGCACCTCGGCGCCTGGGCCCTGACCGAGCCGTCTGCAGGCAGCGACGCGGCGAACATGCGCACCACGGCCACCCGCGACAACGGTCGCTGGGTGCTGAACGGCTCGAAGGTGTTCATCACCAGTGGCCAGGCCAGCAGCGTCGTGGTCGTGATGGCGGTCACCGACCGGTCACGGCGGTCGAAGGGCATCTCGGCTTTCATCGTCGAGAAGAACACGCCGGGGTTCCGGGTCGGCAAGAAAGAGAACAAGCTGGGCATGCGCGCCAGCGAGACCAGCGAGTTGATCTTCGAGGACTGCGCCATTCCTGAGGATCACCTGATCGGCGAGGAGGGGCACGGCTTTACCCAGACGATGCAGATCCTCGACGGAGGCCGGGTGGGCATCGCCGCCCTGTCGGTCGGGTTGGCCCAGGGTGCGCACGAGGCGGCCCTTCGCTATGCGAGCGAGCGGATCGCCTTTGGCGAGCCGATCTCAGCGTTCCAGGCAATTCAGTCCAAGCTCGCCGACGCGGCCACCCGGATCGAAGCCGCTCGGCTGCTCACCTACCAGGCGGCACGCACGATCGAGAACGGGGGGCCCGCCACGCTGCACGCGTCGATGGCCAAGCTCTTCGCCAGCGAAGTTGCCGTCAAGGTTGCGGATGACGGGATCCAGATCCACGGCGGCTACGGTTTCGTGAAAGACTATCCAGCCGAGAAGTACTCCCGCGATGCCAAGCTCCTGACGATTGGAGAAGGCACCAGCGAGATTCTGCGAATCGTCATCGCCAAGCAGTTGCAGGCATCCACCACCCGCCCCGAGCTTGCGGTCGTCGGCCGGGCCGGATAGCGCGGCCGGCTCGATGCAAACGCTGCGATCCCAGGTCCGGGTCGACGACCCCGGCTACCAGAGCAACCGCCGCGCCATGGAGGCGCTGGTGCGTGAGCTCGACGAGCGCCACCGAGCGGCCCTCGACGGCGGTGGCGAGCGCTCCACGGCCCGTCACCGCGCGCAGGGGAAACGGCTGGTGCGCGAGCGCATCGACCGGCTGCTCGACCCGGGCGCCCCGTTCCTCGAACTGTCGCCGCTTGCGGGTCACGGGGTGTACGACGACCACACGCCGGCGGCCGGTCTGGTGACCGGGATTGGCCGAGTCGAGGGCCGGACGGTCATGATCGTGGCCAACGACGCCACCGTAAAGGGCGGCACGTACTACCCGATCACCGTCAAGAAGCATCTGCGGGCGCAGCAGGTCGCGCTGGAGAACCGCCTCCCCTGTCTCTACCTGGTCGACTCGGGAGGTGCGTTTCTGCCGCGGCAGGCCGAGGTCTTCCCGGACCGTGAGCACTTCGGCCGCATCTTTGCCAACCAGGCGCGGATGTCGGCGCTGGGGATCGACCAGATCGCCGTGGTCATGGGCTCGTGCACCGCCGGCGGCGCCTATGTGCCGGCAATGGCCGACGTCGCGGTCATCGTGAAGGGCACCGGGACGATTTTCCTCGGCGGTCCTCCGCTGGTGAAGGCGGCGACCGGTGAAGACGTGACGGCCGAAGCGCTGGGCGGCGCCGACGTCCACACCCGACTGTCGGGCGTAGCCGACTACCTGGCCGAGAACGACGACCACGCGATCGAGCTCGCCCGCACGATCGTCGCCTCGATCCGCGCTCCGGAAGCGACCATCCCCGATCTGGCGACGCCAGAGGACCCGATCTACGACCCGGCCGAGCTGCTAGGCATCGTGCCGGTCGATCTGCGGACGGCCTACGACGTGCGGGAGGTCGTGGCCCGACTGGTCGACGGCTCCCGGTTCGACGAGTTCAAAGCGCGGTACGGCCCGACCCTGGTCACCGGCTTCGCCCGCGTCCATGGCATCCTCGTGGGCCTGCTCGCCAACAACGGCGTCCTGTTCTCCGAATCGGCGCTCAAGGCCGCGCACTTCATCCAACTGTGTGCCATGCGGCGTGTGCCCCTTGTCTTCCTCCAGAACATCACCGGGTTCATGGTGGGGCGTGAGTACGAGCGGGGTGGCATCGCCAAGGATGGCGCCAAAATGGTGCACGCGGTGGCCAACGCTGCCGTCCCCAAGTTCACCGTCATCATCGGTGGCTCGTTCGGGGCCGGGAACTACGGGATGTGCGGCCGGGCCTACGACCCGCGGCTGCTCTGGATGTGGCCCAATGCCCGGATCTCCGTCATGGGGGGAGAGCAGGCGGCCACCGTGCTGGCCACCATCCGGCAGGACCGGGCGTCTCGGGAGGGCCGCGACGCCTCTCCCGAGGAGCTGGATGGCATCCGCGCGCCTATCCTCGCGAAGTACGAGCACGAGGGGTCGCCCTACTACTCGACCGCCCGGTTGTGGGACGACGGCGTCATCAACCCTGTCCGCACCCGGGACAGTCTGGCCCTGGGCCTGGCCGCCGCTTACGGCGCCCCGATACCGGACACCGCCTTCGGCATCTTCCGAATGTAGCTCCCGAGTCCATTCAGCGATGTTCCGCCGCGTCCTGATCGCCAACCGGGGCGAGATCGCCCTCCGCATCATCCGGACCTGCCGTGAGCTGGGGATGGCCAGCGTCGCGGTGTTCTCCGAGGTGGACGCGGCGGAGCCGCATGTGACGGCGGCCGACCAGGCGGAGCCAATCGGCCCAGCCACCCCCCGGCAGAGCTATCTCGCTGTCGACCGCATCATCGATGCCGCCCGTCGATCGGGCGCCGAGGCGGTGCATCCTGGCTACGGGTTCCTGTCGGAGAATCCCGAGCTGGCGGCGGCCTGCAGGGACGCCGGTATCGCCTTCGTGGGCCCGTCGGCGGACGTCATCGCCCGTGCCGGATCGAAGATCGAGGCACGACGGCTCGCCGCCGAGGCGGGCGTACCGGTGGTGCCCGGAGGCACGCCGGACGACCAGACCGACGCCGGCCTCCGGCGCGCCGTGCACAGGGTCGGCTTCCCGGCCCTGCTCAAGGCGGCCGCCGGCGGGGGCGGCAAGGGCATACGCCTGGTGAACGATGCCACCGAGCTGGATGCCGCAATCGGGGCCGCGCGCCGCGAGGCGCTGGCGGCCTTCGGTGACGGCACGGTCTACGTGGAGCGCCGGCTCGAACGGCCCCGCCATGTCGAGGTGCAGGTGGCAGGCGACCAGCGAGGGGGGCTGGTGCACCTCTTCGAGCGCGAGTGCAGCGTGCAGCGACGGTATCAGAAGGTGGTGGAGGAGAGCCCGTCGCCGGCCGTCACGCCCACCATCCGGGAGCGTCTGACGGCGGCGGCGGTCGCCGTCGCGGCCACCGCCGGCTACGACAACGTCGGCACGGTTGAATTCCTGCTCGATGGCGAGGGGGACGACGCCAGGTTCTACTTCCTCGAGATGAACACCCGGCTCCAGGTCGAGCATGCCGTGACCGAACTGTGCACCGGAGTGGATCTGGTGCGAGGCCAGCTCCTGATCGCGGCCGGCCAGCCGGTACCCTGGGCGCAACCGATGCTGACGTCGCGCGGACACGCCATCGAATGCCGAGTCTACGCCGAGGACCCATCGCACGACTATCTCCCGCAGGCCGGGCGCATTGCGCTGTATCGGGAGCCCTCGAGCCCGGGGCTCCGCATCGACACCGCGGCCTGGGAGGGCGGCACCGTGCCGGTCCAGTACGATCCGCTGATCGCCAAGGTCGTGACCCACGCCGAAACGCGGGATCTCGCGCGACGCCGGGCACTCGACGCCCTGCGGCGCTACGCAATCCTGGGACTGCCGACGAATCTCCTGCTGCTCCAGCGAGTGCTGGACCACCCCCGCTTCGTCGACGGACGGATCGACACCGGGTTCCTGGCCGACGAGCATGACGCCCTGGTCGCGCCGGTCGCCGACATCCCCCTGATTGCCGCGCTGGCCGCAGCAGCCGCCCTGCACCAGGGTGCCGGCGTGGCCGTCAGCCCCTCGACCGGTCCGCGCGAACGGGTGCCAGACCCCTGGACGCGCTTGACCGACTGGCGGCTGACGTCGCCCCACACCGACTGACCCACGCCATGGCGCACCTCACCATCACCGTGGCCGGCCGTGAGCATCGGCTGACGGTGTCGCCGGATGGAACCGTGCTGGTTGACGGCTGGCCGGAGCCGGCCACGGTGACCCCGATCGCCGACGGCACCGTCCAGGTCACCCTGGGCGGCCGGCGGGTGCTCGTGTACCTCGCACGCCACGAGGACAACGTGTGGGCACACGCCGACGGCTGCCCGATGCGGCTTGAGCTGCGTCCCCTCGCGGCCCCCGGCCCGGCCGCGGAGCCGAGTCACTCCCTGGAAGCACCGATGCCGGCGACGGTGATCGACGTCCTGGTCGAGCCGGGGCAGGCGGTCACGCAGGGAGATGCGCTGATCCTGCTCGAAGCGATGAAGATGGAACTGACGCTCCGCGCACCCCGCGACGGCACCGTGGCGGAGGTCACGTGCGCCGTGGGGGATCTCGTCCAACCGGGCCGGCCGTTGGTCACCCTGACCGACGACCCGGCCGGTCGGTGATCACTGCCCGCCGTCCGCCGGTCGGTCGACCTCGACCCGCCGGGTCTTGAATCGCCAGCCGTCGGCGGTCTTCACCAGGGTGTCGTGGTAGATGCCGGTCACGATGATCGTCTGCGGGCGCACCCCGACGTTCCAGAGCTGCAGGTAGGTTGTGCCCTCGGCGCCCTCGGCCGTGGACGTCACGTGCACGTTGTTGTTCCAGTGGCGCGCGTGCCCATCCTGCTGCGCGTGGAACCCCTCGGCGAACTGCACCAAGCCGGCGCGGCCTTCGCTGTTCCCGAACACGCCGTCCGCGGTGAACGTGTCAGCCCATCCCTGGGCGTCACCACTGTCGAGGGCCAGGTTGTATCGCGCGTACAGATGGTTGATCTCGGTCACATCCTGCGCCGACAGCGCCGTCTGCGCCGACGCCGTCCCGACCATTGCCAGTACCATGACCGCTACGACCGTCAGGATTCGTCTCGCCCGCCGCATCTCTTGCCTCCTTCGGTCACTGTCGTGACCTCGACCGTGCCTCGCCCGCCGCGGCCGAGCGTTCATTCGCGCTCACCGCAACGATTTCAGGTCGTCGCGACTCTATCATGTGGACCGTTTTCGCAGTGGTCACGCGGCACTGCACAGGAGGTGTCATGGTGAAGGGGTTGTGGTTGCTTGGGCTGCTCGTGGCCCAGCCGGCGCTCGCGCAGGACTACACGATCATCGCGCTCAGCCATACGGACAACAAAATCTCCGAAATCGATCCCGGGAATGGCCGGACCCTGCGGGAGTTCGTCATTCCACGCGAGTGGTACGGCGAGCCTCACGAAGCCGCGATCAGCCCGGACGCCCGAACGCTCTATGTGTCCGTGCCCTATGCCAAGCAGGTCCTTGTCCTCGACCTCGAGACGTTCGAGCAGACGGGAGTCATCGAGTCGGAGTTCTTCTCGAGGCCGGCCGCGGTGCGGCGGTTCGCCAGGATCGGCGAGCGCGCGTCGACGTCCAGCGACCCTCACGGACTCGCCCTGAACCGCGACGGCAGCAAGCTCTACATCACGGCCGAGTTTGCCCAGGTTCCCGGCGTCGTGGTGTACGACGTGGCATCGGGTACCGTGGTGAACAAAATCGACACCGTGATTGCCGGCAACTACCTCTGGGTGCATCCGACGACCGGCCGTCTCTATTATCCGGCGCGCAACGACGACGACAGCGTGGTCGTCATCGATACCCACACCGACAGCGTCGTCGACGTGATCGAGATGCATGACGGCAGCCGTCCCGCGGGGGTTGACTTCGGCGGGCCGCGAGGTGAGGTCTGGATCAACGGCGATGGCGATGGATCGGTCACCGTGATCGATCCAGACACCCATGAGGTGATCGACGTGCTCCGGCCGCCGACCGAGCAGTCGTCGGGACGAGTCGCGGTCTCACCGGACGGTCGCTACGTTGCCGCGACGCACGGTCGAGAAGTCTCGGTCATCGATGCCCACACGAGAGAGGTCCTGAGCACGCTGCGCACCACGCCCGACGAGTTCTCCGGACACGGCTTCCCGCTGTTCTCGCCAGACAGCAACACGCTCCACATCATGAACGAGGGAGCAGGTGACCTGGTCACGTTCGACCTGTCGACCATGACTCAGATCGGTGAGGCCACTCCTCTGGGGGGCGCATCCTTCGGTGGGGGCATTCGGCGACTGCGCAGCCGCTAGCAGCTAGCTCTCCTACTCGTCCACCGTCGGGGCCGTCACGCAGCGAAAGCTCTGCTCGTCGTTCACGTCACCGCTGCCGTCGGACTCCGCCACCTGCGGGTACGGGCAGAGCGCACGGGTGAGCGTCACCTGGCCGTCCGCGTCGAGCTTGGAAGCCACGAGGCGCTCCGGCGCGCGGTCCTCCTCGACCCACGCCCCCATCGCCAGGCCCAGGTCGCGGTAGGTGTCATACAGCTCCGCGAGGAACGGCGCTTCGTCGTGGCAGTTGGGACACCAGCTCCCGGTGATGTTCACCACCACGACCTCTCCGGCGAACCGGGCATCCTCGTTCGTCACGAGCCGCCCCTCGAGGTCCGGGAAGCTGAAGCGAAACGGTTCATCCGGATCGGCGACGGTGGTGTGGCGGGACGGATCGGTCGGCTTGGGCAACGCGGCGGCCGCCGCGCTGTCCGACCGGACGGCCGTCAGCTCCCGTTGCCGGTTCTGCAGCAGCCGGAGCGAGCCGTCGTCCTCGAGCGTCACCTCGAGCAGCAGCGGGCGCGCACCCGAGAAGTGGCTCATGACGAACGTGCCGTCACGATACGCGCCGGTGAGGTTGCCGGTGTCGCCATCCACCCGGAGGATCGCTCCGGAGACCTCCGCCCCGAGGGGCGATCCGGCGCCCCGCCGCAGGCGGCCAGGCTCAGGGCAAGCGCTACGGCAACGTGCGACTGGCGAGTGGTGACTCTCATCAGCCGTGCTCCTCTGGACCGCACCGGACCTGGCAGGACGGGCGCTGTCGGTGCATTCCCCACTCTTCCGTCGGCGCTCTCGCTGGGTCCCGACATGGACCGCGCGCGTTGGCGACTCGACGACGCGCGAGGCGTCAGCGTCCCTGCCCGGGCGGCCGCTTGATCTCTATCGTGGCGGTGAGCCATTGGTCGCCGCCGGCGAGCTCCCACGAGACGGGACCGGAGGCACCGGCCGTCGCGTGACGCGTGTCCGACACGGCCAGCCCCACGGCGCGGTCGATCTGGTCGCACGCGGACAACGGCGGGCCACAGCCGTTCGTCGGATCGTCTGCGGCGGCAGGAAACGAGACGATGCTCAGCCGTGACGAGGGAGGTTCGTCGGCCAGCGCCACCGCCCCGCGGAGAAACGGTGCCGCTTCGTCCAGCTCAACGACGGCGATCCGCAGTGCGCGGGACCCGTCCCGGGTGATCTCGACCACCGGCGCTGTCGGCATATCCGACGACCCGCGCTGCGGGCCAGCCGCGCCGATCGGCTCGTTCACATCGACGTTCGAGAACCGCAGCACGGCAGCTGCCGCCTGCCGCCTGCCGCTCCACGAAAAGGAGGCGGTGGACTCCGATCCGTCGGCGATTCTGTAGAAGACGGCCAGTTGACACGCGGTCCCCTGTCCATCCGACTGACACATGGCGCCGTTGAAGCCATCGAAGCCGGGCACCGCCGTCCATCCCTCGGGCCCGGAGGTATTCGGATTCCCCGGAACGCCGAGGATCGCCACGAGGAGATCCCCACTCACCCCTGGCGGCACCGGGATCGACACCTCCCCCGCTCCAGTCACGCCGGTCTGGCCGATCCCGGCGCTCTCGAAGCTCGGACTCGGACCGCACCCGACCAGGAGCAGGCTGGTCAGGACGCCGGCGCCCCGTACGAGACGGCGAGACCGCGCGAGCGCATGACGGGCCAGCCAGATTCGCAGACGATCGTCCGTATTGGCGCGCTTTCCGGTCATGCTGCCCCCTCCCGGTCATCCCGCCCCCCTTGGACCTCCACATGCCGCCGCCTCGAACAGGGCGGATTGCCGGTTGTCCTCACGCGGATTCACACCCGGGGGGGCGCGGTGCGCCGAACTTGACCCACGATATCGACACGAGGGGCGATCGTCAAACCCGAACGGGCGTCCCGGCCGTGGGCATGCGTCCCGCCGAGGTCGGGCGGCTCTCCGGTACCGGCGGCGATAGACTGTATCCAGACCCGACGATGCCATCCGAACGTGCCGCGTCGCGCGCCTTCCTCATGGGCCTGTCGTTGCCGGGTCAGGCTGGCATCGTCGTCGAAGAGCACCTCAACGAGCTGGCGGAGCTCGCCCGAAGTACCGGGATGGAGGTGGTTGGAAGGAGTCTGCAGAACCGACGCGCGCCGGACGCGAGAACGCTCATCGGCCGGGGCAAAGCCGGTGAGCTCGCACGCGTCGCGGCCGAGTCGGAGGCCGACGTGGTGATCTTCGACGACGACCTGACGCCCCGTCAGGTCAGGAACCTCGAACAAGTCGTCGAGTGTGCCGTCATTGATCGGAGCGACTTGATCCTCGACCTCTTCGTTCGGCGGGCGCGGACGCGCGAGGCTCGTACCCAGGTCGAGATGGCGCGGCTCGAGTATCAGTTGCCGCGTCTGACCCGTCGCTGGACCCACCTGTCTCGTCAGGTTGGCGGTATCGGGGTGCGTGGCGGGGAGGGCGAGACCCAGCTCGAGGTCGACCGGCGCATGATACGCACACGCATCAAGCACCTGAAGCGGGAGCTCTCCAAGATCGAACGGACGCGTGAGCTCCATCGTCGAGGGCGGCGGAGCGCCCCGGTCGTCTCGCTCGCCGGCTACACCAACGCCGGCAAATCGACCCTCTTCAACCGCCTGACGCGTGCCGGTGTCCGGGCCGAAGGGAAGCTCTTCGCGACCCTCGATTCCAAGCTTCGGCGGGGTTCCCTCGGCGGTGGGGCGACCGCGATCTTTGTCGACACCGTTGGCTTCATCCGTAAGCTCCCGCATCATCTTGTCGCATCGTTTCGCAGCACACTCGAAGAGATCCTCCAGGCAGACGTCGTCGTTCACCTCGTCGACGCCAGCCATGCGCAGTGGCGCGAGCACATGGAGGTGGGCGAGGCGGTGCTGGCGGACATCGGGGTCGATCAGCGTCGAGTCTTCCGCGTCTTCAACAAGATGGACCGATGCGGCGCGGAGGTCGGAGACGCGAAGGGCGGCCTGGCCGTCTCCGCCCGCACCGGGGCCGGTGTCGAGGAGCTGAAGGCTCACCTCGGCCGGATCACCGAGAGTCACCGCCCCGGCGGTGGTACATGACGTGAGCCTCGGTCAGTTCGAGCTGCGTGCGCCCTCACCACCTGGCCCGAGGCGCCCCAGACGACCGCGGTGGCGCCCCGGAAGGACCTGCCGGCTCTCCTCACCCCGGCGCGGCGCGGCGGCCAGTTACTGGATCGCGTCGTCCGGCAGCCGTAGCGCCACGAGCGCTCCGGGGTGCCCGCGTCGCGCGCTGCCTGCCTGCATGAGGATGTACTGCACACCGTCATCGAGGTAGGTCATCATGCCGTACTGACCAGGAATCGGCACCTCGACGCTGGCCACGATCTCGCCCGACCGCTTGTCGCGGGCCCGCAGCAGCGGCAGCCCATTGTCGCTGAGCTCCGCCTCGCCCCGCAGGTCCTCGGTGGTCTGCACCAAGAGATCGCCCACGACCATCTGGATGGAGTGTCCCGAACCGCCCAGGTTCGGCAGGTCGACACCGGCCAGACGGGGGTGGTTCCGGAACCGCTCGGGGGTCTCCCCGATCGGGATGTCCCACAAACGCTCCCCGGTGTTCATGTCGTAGGCGGCCAGTGCCTGGAAGAGCGGCCGATACACCGGCAACCCGTCGATCTGGGCCGGAAACTCGGCTGGCCCGCCCGGAGCCCAGGCGGCCACCGTCGTGCCTGTCGTGGGAGTGTGGCGCTCCCGGCCCCGCCAGGCCTCGGCCGACAGACCGGGCAATCCGCGCTCCTCGTCGACGCCATTGGTGGGCACCATGAAGCGCGGCGCGCTGCACCCCCGGCTGTGGGGCGCGTACATGATGCCGGTCGTCGGGTCGGCCACCGCCGGTTTATAGATGTTGAGCCCGCCCATGCAGCCGATCACGTTCCGGTAGTCGTTGTCGTGCGGATATGGCAGCGGGGGCATGTACAGGCCCCCAACCCGGAACTCGCTCAGGATCTCGAGCGCCTCGCGCTTCAACTCCGGCGTGAAGTCGAGTACGTAGTCCTCGGTCAGCCCATCGACCACGATCGGGTCGAGCGGTTCGGGCCGGGTCGGATACGGCTGGGTGGGGGCCGTGTAGTTGCCCGGCACCTGGGTCTGCATCACCGGGCGCTCCTCGATCGGCCAGAGCGGCTCGCCGGTGGCCCGGTTGAACGCGAAGACCAGCCCTTGCTTGGTGTTCTGGATGAGCGCCGGCACCCGCGTGCCGTCGACCGTCAGGTCCATCAGGATCGGCGCGGCCGCCAGGTCGTAGTTCCACTGGTCGCTGTGGTGGATCTGGAAGTGCCACCGCCGCTCTCCGGTCGCCACGTCGAGCGCCAGGACGCTCCCACCGAACAGGTTGTGACCCGGCCGGTGGCCCGTGTAGGACTGAACGGTCGAGGCATTGGTCACCAGGTAGACGAGCCCAAGCTCCGGGTCGGCCGAGGCCGGCGCCCAGGTGGACATGTCACCCGACCAGCGCCAGGCGTCGTTCTCCCAGGTCTCGTGGCCGTACTCGCCGGGCCGGGGGATCACGTGGAACTTCCACAGCACCGCGCCGGTGCGGGCATCGATCCCCATGATGTCCCCCGGCACGTTTTCGATGCGGGTCTGGTCGTAGCTCGGTTCATGACCCACGAGGACAACCACCACCCCGTTGACCACAATCGGGGGTGACGATGCGGTGACCATCCCGAGTCGCTGAGGAATGCCGTGGTCCGGGTCATAGGGGCCGTCCCAGGCCAGCCACGGATCCCAGTCGGCCACCAGGGGCGGAATGAGGTCGACCACCCCGGTCGGCGAGAAGGTGTCTATCTCGACCGGCTCGCCCCAGCCCTCAAGCGGTCGCCCGGTCTGGGCGTCCAACGCCCAGAGAAAGAAGGCGGGCGACGTGATGAAGACGACGCCCCGGCCGTCGACCTCCGCATAGGCGACCCCCTTGCCGAAGTCGGTGCGCGGCGAACGGCGGTAGCGCATCGTCTCCGGCTCGCGGAAGGTCCAGAGCGTCTCGCCGGTGGCGGCGTCAATCGCCACCACCTGCCGCCGCTGACCGGCGACGGTGTAGAGCACGCCGTCGGCGAACACCGGCGTGGCCCGCGCCGTGTACTCGACGCCGGGCCCGAAGTTGTTGGCGCGCCAGATCCAGGCGACCTCGAGGTCGGCGAAGTTGGCGGCGTTGATCTGCGTGAGCCAGGGGTTCGAGCGGGTGTGGCCGGCGTCGCCGCCCAGGTAGCGCCACTGGCCGTCCTCGACCCCTGGAAGCTGCGCAGCGGCCGGGGAAGCCACCCCGAGCAGGCAAGCCATGACGGCCAAGACGCCACCAGTCGTACGGTATCGGGTCATCGTGTTCCTCCGGGTCTACCGCAGCTCGCGCGGAAGCGGCTCGCCCTCAAGCAGCAGGTAGAGGTGCGCCTCGAGCTGCTGCATGCCGGCCTCGCCATCGAACGCCAACTCCCCGTTGCCGTCGAGGTCGAACCCTTCCGCGATCTGATAGGCCAGGACGCGGAGCCGCGCGACCAGCGGGGCGGCCCTGCGGATGGTGTTGGCGTCGACGAGTCGCTGGGCCACCGCGGCGGCGGCGCGAGCATTGGCGAGCAGGCCCGCCGCGATCTGGGAGACGTGCCCGGCGTGCGTCCGCAGGCTGTCCGAAGCCCCGCTCTCGCTGGCCGCCCGCTCCAGGTGGCTGACGAGCCCTTCGACAGCGGGGATCACGCCGAGCCCGAGACCGGGCCCGGACGCGCCGTCGGCCGGCTCCAGTAGGTGCAGCACGTGTCCGGCGTGGCGGCGCATCGCGCCGAAGTCGCTCAGGTCGCCGGCCGCGACGTTCGCGTGGAGCAGCATCGTGCCGGTCTCGGCCGAGGCCGTGGCGGCCAGGCTCCGTCCCCCCGGCGCGCCGGGGAAGCCGTAGGCGACGTGCCCGAGATGCGCCGGCGCGGTCTCGCCCGGGAGCGCGGTGGCATCACCGTTCGGCACGTGCTTCTCCAGCATCCGGCGCCGGACGACGGCCCCATAGACGTTCCCGGCCGAGTCCACGCCCACCCCTTCGGCGCCGCTGTGCTCGATGGCGGTCGACTCCAGGTCCTCGATCAGAGACTGGACCGACCCGTCGCGCGCGCTCCCGACCCGAATCCCTTTCTTCCACCCCGGGTTATCAGTGCCATAGGACTCGGAGTCGGCCACGTAGATCCGGTCGTCGTCACCGATGGCGAGGCCACTGGGACGGCCGAACTGGTACCAGATGTCGAGCAGCGTGCCCTGCTGGTCGAAGATCTGGATCCGGTTGTTGGCCCGATCACCGACGAACACGCGGCCCTGGGAATCGAGCGCGATCGTGTGTGGCACGTTGAACTCGCCCGGCCCCGAGCCGGTACGTCCCCAGGACATCAGGAACGTGCCGTCGGCCGCAAACTTCGACACCCGGTTGGCGCCTGGTGCGAAGCTGTGCCCTTCCGTGATGAAGATCTCACCGCCCGGGGCGACCACGACGTCGGTCGGCTCGTTGAGCAGCGGTGGATCGCCCGCCGTGCCCCGCTCGCCGATGGTCAGGAGCGTGTTGCCCTGGGCATCGAACTTCACCACCCGGTGCCCACGCTGGTCAGCCACCCAGACGTTGCCCGCGTCGTCGAGATCCAGGCCGTGCGGGAAGTCGAACATCCCCGAACCCCAGCTCAGGAGCAACCGGCCCGACGGGTCGAGCTTCAGCAGCGCCGGCTCGGTCCGTCCGGTGCAGGAGTTCTGGAGACAGCGGCTCAGCAGGTAGATGTTGCCGTCGGGTCCCTCGTCGGCGCCGATGAACGACGCCCGGTCGTTGTAGGCGCCGGGCACATACGGATCCGGCAGCTCGCCCCACGGGTGCACGCGGGCGTAGGGGTTGGGCAGGTCGTTGGTCGGCGCCACCCGGGTTTGGTCCTGGAGTTGTGCGCGCGCAGGCGCGGCCCCCGCCACCAGCAGCGCCACCGCCAACAGACCGACGGTCAACGTAGAAGGCATCGGGTGCCGCATGAGTTGTCCCTCCTCGGCTGTCAACGGATCGCGGCGGCCGGCAGCCGCACAACCCTGACGCTAGCTACAATCGACCCCTGACTGTAACATCGGCCGTCAGCAGGACGCCGAGTCGTCCGGAGGGAGGATCCCGATGTCACAACGTGCTGTCATCACGCTCGCGCCCGGCCTGGTGCTCGTTGCCGCGCTCGGGTTGAGCGTGGCGTCGTCGGCGCAGGAACCGTCGCCGCTGTTCGAGCTGTCCCGGCGACCAACCAGCACGATGTCCAACCCGTACCGGCTGATCGAGAACTGGCCGACCCTGCGACCGGGCATGGAGTGGGGCGCCGCCATCGGGCTCATCCCGGACGGAACCGGCGGCACCTGGATGATGTTTCGGTCGGAACCGCCGATCAACTACATCAACGCCGACGGTCAGATCACCAAGAGCTTCGGCGAGGGGACGATCGTCCAGGCCCACGGGTTCTGCATGGACAACGACGGCAACCTGTGGGCCGGCGACAGCGGTCCGTTCCGCGACGACCCGTCCACGGCCGGGCGCGGCTTTCAGCTCCACAAGTTCAGCCAGGACGGCGAGCTGCTGATGAGCCTCGGCGAGGCGGGGGTGTCGGCGGCGGGTGAGGACACCTTCATCGGTCCGACGGCCTGCGCGGTGGCGTCGAACGGCAACATCATCGTCGCCGACGGGCACTGGCCGCGACCGTCCACCGCCCAGCAGGACGGAGACCGGCTGGTGGAGATCACGACCGACGGCGAGTTCGTGCGGGCCGTCGGCCGCCTCGGACTGGGTCCGGGCGAGTTCATGGGAGCGCACGCGCTGGCGTTCGACTCCCAGGGACGGCTGTTCGTCGCGGACCGGTCGAACAACCGCGTCCAGATCCTGGACCAGGACCTGAATTTCGTCGACGAATGGCGGCATTTCGGCCGGCCCAGCGGCATCACGATCCTGGCCGACGACACGATGATCGTGGCCGACTCGGAGTCAGGGGCATCGATCGCGGGGCCCCCGGTCGCTCCCGAGGGCGGCGGCCGCTCGCCCCGCAATCCGGGCTGGCAAGTCGGCGTCCGGATCGGCAGCGCGAAGGACGGCTCGCTGCATCACTTCATCCCGGGCACACGCCCGGAAGGGATGGCGGCCGACGAGGCAGGCAACATCTTCGCCGGCCTGACCAGCGGGTGCGACACCAGCCCGTCCGGCGGCTGCCTCCAGAAGTGGGTCCCGAGATAGCGCTCCGGTCGTAGACCGGCTGCCGCCTACTGCGACTCGTCCGTGTCGGCGGGGGCATCGGCCACGCGGGCCGCCGCCAGCTCCTCGTACTCGGCGTCGTCGAGATAGGTGATGCCGATCCAGGCGTGCGACATCTCGTCGACGCCCCGCGCCCCGAACACCACCCACTGGTCCGGGTCGGGGTTGATCCGGTTCGCCGCGGTGTTGTCGAACTTTGAGCGCAGCATCAGCACGGTCCCCTTGGGAAGCAGCGGCTGCGCCTCGTCGTCGTAGACATACGCGATCTGCCAGGTGTGGTCGTAGCGGTTGACGCTGCTGAACAGCTCGCGACGGCCGTCCGGATAGAGCGCCGTCACCGACATCTCAGTACCCCGCATGTGCATGTGGGGCCGGAAGCTCTGGATCAGCGCCGGCTGCTCCATGACGTACTGGTCCTCGAGCACAAGATGCCCGTGCGGCGGAATCAGGATGTCGCTGGCCCGCAGCCGCTCGCGATGGGTGCCGTCAACGTAGAACTGTCGCTCGCCGGCGGTCACCTTCTCCGGCACCTCGCCCTCGGGATAGAGCCACACCCCGACCTCGGCCGCCTCCGTCACCTCTTCGCCCACCGGGAAGTAATGGAGGCTGAAGCGGACGGTGCCCGGGCCCGGCGGAAGCAGCTTGCCGATCCCCTCGGCCAGCACATCCCACCGCTTGCCGATGCCCATGCCGACGAGCCGCACGGATGGCGGCCGCTCCTCGCCCTCGGGGGGCTCCGGGGCTCGCAGGGTGGCGTGCCCGTGATGCGTGACCTTGATCCCGATCGGGTAAGACGGCTTGAACTCGGCCGCGCGAATGTACCGGGGCACGTCGAAGCCCTCGAACTCGATCTCCGGCTCCCACCACTGATCCTGTCCGTTCGCCACCACGGTGTAGGGCTTCGCGCGGACGATGAAATCGGGCGGACGGCCCAGCATCGCCTCCACTTCCCACGCGTCCGCGCGGGGGAACTCCAGCGGCTCGGGAAGATCGGCCGGGTCGCCCTCCGGCGCACCCGTATCCACCCACCGGACGACGGTGTCGATCTCGTCCGGCGTCAGCGAGATGTCGTTCTTGTAGCCCTGAATGCCCACGGTCGGGTCGAGGTGCCAGGGCGGCATGAGCCGCCGTTCCACGCGGTCCCTGATGCTGCGCGCCCAGGGGCGCACCTCCCGATAGGTGAGCAGCGACATCGGCCCGATGCCGGTGGGCTGGTGACAGCGCTGACACGACCGCTGCAGGATCGGCGCGACGTCCCGGCTGAACGTGGGCGCCGTGTCCTCCGCCACCGGCGCCTCCGAGACGGCGCTCTGCGCCAGGGCTCCACCTGCGCTCGCCAGCAGCAGCGCCACGGCCAGTCCGCCGCCTGGCGCGAGACTCCACCGCCTGCCAATTCGCCTGTCCGACGTGGCCATGATCGTCTTCTCCCCCTGCCGGCCCAGATCGGCGATCACGGAGCCACCGTAACCGGCACGAACCCGTTGGTCCAGCAGCACTGGAACTCGAACTCCCGGATCACGTTGAACGCAAGCACGCGCAGCAGATAGTCGCCGGGCTCCGAGAAGGTGACCGCGGTGGTCACCTTCGCCCCGCCCTCCTGCGCCCAGGCGTCCGGCTCGATGGCGGCCGTCCGCTCGGCGAACGCGACGTCGCCGGACCCCTGGTGCTTGAACCACTTGATGTTGATCGGACGCTCGTCCTCGACGGCGGCGGCATCGCGGGCCACCCAGGCGCTGAGATCGAGCGGTTCCCCCGCCTTCGCCTGGCGCGGTTCGCCGGTGATCCCTCTCGGTCCGCGCCCGGCCGGCCGGTCCGGTGCCAACCGCAGCAGCGGCGACACGGTCGACCGTCCCGGAAACTCCCACCCGGCCAGCTCGTAGGCGGGGCCGGTCAGCCGCCCCGGCACCGAGAGCGTCTGCCCGCGCACGTGCAGCGTCCAGACCACGTCGCGGTCGCCGAAGTCCGCCGGCACCGTCACGGTGAAGGCGCCCCAGTGGCGCCGGTCGCTGTCGGGGACCGGTTCGAACCGTGTCGGCTGGCGCCCATCGAATTCGGTGGGCTCGATGACGTTGTCGGGCCCCAGCGGGATCTCCAGGGTTTCCTCGGTGTTCACGTTGAAGTAGCCGAACGACAGCTCGAACGTGCCGTCGGGATTCCGGTACCACCCCTCGAAGATCGGCACCACGGGACCGCCCGACGGCCGCAGCAACTGGACATCGAACTGCGTCTCGCCCGGGTTGGCCACCCGCCGCTCCGACGACCGTTGCGCCGTCAGCTCGGCGGCGCCCAGCGTGATGGCCGCGGCGAACGTGACCGCGAGCGATATGGTCCGTCTCATCGTATTCCGGCGTACTACCGCCGGCCCGACCGGCGGGATCCCCACCGATGGACAATTAAGCATGGTAGCGCATCTCCGAGCGGGGCGGGCGGGCGGATATTCCGCGGCAATCCACCAAGCCCGACCGCCGCGCTGACACCGTGGCCGAGGCCGCACAATAGCACTACGCTATGCACGTTTGTCGCGTAAAATAGCACATAGTGTACGCCAGATTACTCCCTACTCCCACGGGTTCGGTCTTCCTCTTTGGTCCCAGGGGCACGGGCAAGACCACCTGGATCCGTGACCGGTTTCCGACTGCTGCCACGTACGATCTGCTCGACACGCGCGAGGCGTTGCGGCTGAGCAAGGCCCCCGGCGACCTGTACCGGGAACTCGCGACGCTGCCCCCGGGATCCTGGGCGGTCATTGACGAAGTGCAGAAGGTCCCCGACCTCTTGAACGAAGTGCATCGCCTCATCGAGACCCACGGCCTGCGCTTCCTGCTTTCCGGTTCCAGTGCCCGCAAGCTGCGCCGGCGCGGCGTCAATCTGCTTGCGGGACGGGCGGTGACGACGACGATGTTCCCGCTGGTCTCCGCCGAGCTCGATTTCGAGCTCGACGTCGAGCGCGCGCTCTCGGAGGGCACGCTACCGATGGCCCTGACCGGCGACAACCCGCCGGACTACCTGCGTACGTATGCCGAAACCTACCTGGTGCAGGAAGTGCAGGCCGAAGCACTGACCCGCAACCTCGGCGCCTTCGCGCGGTTTCTCGAGATCGCCGCCCGCCAGAACGCGCAGGCCACCAATGCGACGTCCATCGCCCGCGACGCCGGGATCGACCGCAGGACCGTGCAGAGCCACTTCTCGATCCTGACCGACACGCTCATCGGGTACTGGCTGCCGGCCTGGAAGCTGAAGCCCGCGACCCGGCAAGTGCAGCAGAGCAAGTTCTATTTCTTCGACGGAGGAGTCGTCCGGGCGCTGTCGGGCCGCCTGCCCTACCCGCCGACCCAGGAAGAGCGGGGGCCCTTGATGGAAACGTTCGTCCTGAACGAAGTGCGGGCCTTTCTGAGCTACTCGGGCCGTCACTACCGTCCTCACTACTGGCGGAGCTACGACGGCGCGGAGGTAGACGTCCTCTGCGAGACATCCGCAGGATTCGTGGCGATCGAGATCAAGGCGGCGGCACGCTGGGACCGGCGCTTCAACCGAGGTCTGCACCGTGTCCGGCAACATCTCGACCCGCACAAGACAACGTGCTACGGCGTCTATCTGGGACAGCGCGCGGCTCTCTGGGACGACGTACGGGTCCTGCCGGTGCTCGGTTTCCTGAAGCGCTTGTGGAACGGCGAGATTCTGGTCTGAGTGGCCGGTCGGGAGCAGCGCACCGTCCGCCGAGCGGCGCATGATTGCACCACTCGACTCGCGAGTTGCGGCGGGCACGAACCGGGGTGGATACTGGAAATATCGAGTGCCGGTCCAGGTATCCGTACGGCCACGTCAACACGCAGATGCAGGCGCCTTTGCAAACATGCTGGATTGCTCGGACGACCTGCGCCCGGCTGGCCACCTGTAGCCGCCGCGCTGCGCGGGGCCTGGCCGCGACGGTGCTGCTGGCGGCGCTCCTCGGCCTGAGCGGGGCGGACTTGGCCGCCCAGGCGGGAACGACGACCGGCATCATCCGGGGCACGGTCCGCGATCCGGCGGGCGAGCCGGTGCCCGCCGCGGTGATCGTCATCCAGCACCGCGAGACCGATCTGGTGACCACGGTGGAAACGTCCGCGTCCGGGATGTTCGTCCGCACCCTCCTGCCGCCCGGGGCTTACGACCTGACGGTGGCGCCGGCAACCGCCGGATTCGGCACCGAGCGCATCGAGGGCGCCGTCCTGCGCGTGGGCGATACGCTCGATCTGGACGTCGCGCTGCGGGTGGTGGCGTCCGAGACGGTGACGGTCGTCAGCGAGCTGCCGTCGCCCATCGACACGTCGGACGTCACGCGCTCGCAGCGCCTTCAGGAGGACGTGGTGGACGGCCTGCCGAGCAACGGCCGCAACTTCCTGAACCTGACGCTGCTCACGCCGGGCGTGTCCATCTCGCAGGGCCCCGACGGCGACGAGCTGAACATCGCCGGGCAGCGCGGCATCTTCAACAACTTCATCGTCGATGGCGCCGACTTCAACAGCCCCTTCTTCGGAGAGCAGCGGGGCGGGCAGCGGCCCGCGTTCACGTTCAATCAGGACGCCATCGAGGATCTGGTGGTGGTGAACCAGGGCGCCACCGCGGAGTACGGCCGTTCCGCGGGCGGGTTCGTCAACGTGATCACGCGGTCGGGGACGAACGAGCTGAGCGGCTCGGCCCACTACTACGGCCAGTGGGACGAGATCGTAGCGCCCTTTCCGGACGCGCGCGGCGGCGGGAAGTCGGACTTCAGGCGCAACCAGGCGGGCGCCACGCTGGGCGGTCCGCTTGTCCGCGACCGGGCCTTCTTCTTCCTGGCTTACGACCATCAGGTGTCCGACGAGACCAAGCAAGGGATCCGTCACGTCGTCGACCGGGCGAACCTGGAGCGGCTCGATCAGTTCCTGCGGGCGCGCTGGCCGGGGTTGTTCGACGGCGAGTTCGGGCCGATCCGGCGGACCGACAACGCGCGGTCCCTGATCGCCAAGGTGGACCTGAACCTGGACGGCCGGCACCAGGCCTCGGTCAAATACAACTACACCTGGGCGGAGCAGGTGAATGGCACCTTCGATGTCGACGCCTGGGGGGCGTCGGCCAACGGGATCGAGGGAGACGAGTCGCACGCGTTCAACGGCAGCCTCCGCTCCCTGCTCACCAACGCGCTCTCCAACGAGCTGCGCGTCCAGTGGGCACGCGAGGACCGGCCACGCTGGTACGACGGGCCGCTGCTGCCCGGGGCGCGCACGCCCGGCCCGCCGCAGTTCGACCGGCTGGGCGGGCGGCCGTTTCCCGACATCTCGATGGACTTCGCGGACGGCTTCCGGATCGGGCTGCCGTTCTTTCTTCCGATCGATCCGTCGTTCGACACGCGGTTCCAGCTCGTCGACAACGTGTCGTTCGCGACCGGCGCCCACCTGTTCAAGGCGGGCGTGGAGTACAACCGCACTCGCGCCGAGCAGCAGTTCGTCGGCTTGGCGAACGGCCGGTACGTCTTCGATTCGGTCGACGGGTTCATGGGGTTCGTCACCCACGGAAACCGCTACGTGACCTGTTCCGACGGATCGTCCAGCCCTCTTGGAATCTGTCCGCCGGACGCAGAGGTCGCCGGCCCGGTGCTCCTCTACCTGCAGGCGGCAACCGTCCCCGGCGTTCCCGCCGAACAACTCGGCGTCCAGCAGTTCGAGACGCACGAGCTGGGCGCGTTCCTGCAGGATACGTGGCGCCCGCACGATCGCGTCACGCTGGATCTCGGACTCCGCTGGGAAGGGACCTGGCACCCGGAGGTCTTCGTCGAGCCGGAGGACACGTTCTTCGCGCCGTACCTCGACGACCCCCGGTTTCCCTCGGACGGCCGGATTCCGGACGACCTCGACAACGTCCAGCCGCGCGCCGGCCTCGCCTGGGACGTCGCCGGCGACAGCCGCACGGTGGTGCGCGCCAACGCCGGGTCGTACGTGGCGCGGATCCCGATGCTCGTCTTTGCCCAACACCGATCGACCAACGGCGCGTTCCAGCAGATCCTGTTCCGCAGCAGCGTCGACGCCCCAACCCTCGGCCCGGTGCCTCCCATCGACAGCCTGATCGACGGGTCGGCCGCGCCCCCGTTTCTGCCCGACATCCAGGTCGCCGACCGCAACCTGGAACTGCCTCGCACCTGGTCGCTCAGCACCGGCCTCGATCGGGACCTGGGGCGTGGCGTGGCGGCCAGCGCCACCTTCGTCCACGCGCGGACGGATCACCTCTTCCGCTTCGTCAACCGAAACGATCCGGCCTTCGGCTCGCCGTTCGGCATCGGCACCCATCCGTCCGGGGGCGGCATCAACGCGCTGACCGTCGCCGAGAGCAGCGCCCGCTCCCGGTACTCCGCCCTCACCTTTGGGCTGCGCGGGCGGGGCGCGGTGCGCACCCGGCCGATCACCTTCGAGACCCACTACACGCTCGCCTTCGACCGCTCGGACGACGACAACGAACGCGACCCGTTCACGCTGCGCTACGCTGACGCCGGCAACCTCGCACCGGAGTACGGCTGGTCGGACCGCGACCGGCGCCACCAGGTGAGCGGCTACCTGCTGATCGCCCTCCCCGGCGACCTGCATCTGAACAACGTGGTCCGCTACCTCTCCGCCTCGCCCGCGTCGGAGTCGTGCGCCGACCGGGGCATGCGGGCGGCGCAGCCGTCGGACCGCCTCTGCGCGGACGGCTCGAGCCTCACGCGCAACACGCTGCGGCGCGATAATGCGTTCTTCACCTGGGACATCCGGTTCTCGCGGCGTTTCGCCCTCCCCAACGGCGCGGTCGTCGAGCCGATGGTCGAGGTGTTCAACCTGACCAACGCCGACAACTACCTCGACAGCGCGGTCGGATCCCTGCTGTTCAACTTCGACGGCTCCCTGCGCAGCGGCCTGGGCGATACACGGCGCGGTCAGGTGGGACTGAGCGTGAGGTTCTGATGGCCGTCAGCGTTTTCGACCTCTTCACCATTGGGATCGGCCCGTCGAGCTCCCATACCGTCGGCCCGATGCGGGCGGCGCGGCAGTTCGCGCTGGAGTTGCAGGCGGCCGGCAGCCTCGATCGGGTCACGCGGGTCCGGGTGCATCTGTACGGTTCGCTGGCCGCGACCGGCCGCGGTCATGGCAGCCACAAGGCGCTGATGCTCGGGTTGGAAGGGGAGACGGCGGAGCAGACCGACGTCGACCGGATACCGGCTCGGGTCGCCGCCATCACGGAGGGGCAGCGCCTGAATCTGCTCGGTCGCCACGCGATCGCCTTCGACCCCGACAAGGACCTCGTCTTCGAACGCCGGGGGAGCCTCCCCGGCCATCCGAACGGCATGCGGTTCGTGGCGTTGGCGGGCTCCGGCGTCGTCGAGGAGCGTATCTACTACTCCGTCGGCGGCGGTTTCGTGGCCACTGCCGACGATGCAGGGCAGGCGGTGCTGGTCGAGCGTGACACGCCGCTCCCACTGCCGTTCAGCACGGGCCGGGAACTGCTGGCGCTGTGCGACCACCACGGGCTGCCGATCAGCGAGGTGATGCTGCGCAACGAATGCGCGTGGCGGCCGGAAGCGGAGGTGCGCGCCGGGCTGCTGCGGATCTGGGAGGCGATGCAGCAGTGCGTCCGGCGGGGCTGCAAGAACGAGGGACAGTTGCCCGGCCTGAAGCTGGAGCGGCGCGCCGCGAAGCTGTATCGGCAGCTGCAGAGCCCGCCGGATGCCGCGCGGCACGACCCACTCACCGTCATCGACTGGGTGAACCTGTTCGCCCTCGCGGTGAACGAGGAGAACGCCATGGGCGGCCGGGTCGTGACCGCCCCGACGAACGGCGCGGCCGGCATCATCCCGGCCGTGCTGCACTATTACGCCCGGTTCTGCGAGGGGGCGAACGAGGACAGCGTAATCCGGTTCCTCCTCACGGCAGGGGCGATCGGCCTGCTGTTCAAGGCGAATGCGTCGATCAGCGGGGCCGAGGTGGGCTGCCAGGGCGAGGTGGGGTCGGCCTGCTCGATGGCCGCGGCCGGCCTGACGGAGGTGCTGGGCGGTTCCGCCGCCCAGGTGGAGAACGCGGCGGAGATCGGGATGGAGCACAACCTCGGCCTGACCTGCGACCCAGTGGGCGGGCTGGTGCAGGTCCCGTGCATCGAGCGCAACGCCATGGCGTCGGTGGAAGCGATCAATGCCTCGCGCCTGGCGCTGCGCGGCACCGGGCGGCATTTCGTCTCGCTCGACAAGGTGATCCGGACGATGCGCGACACCGGCCGGGACATGCAGGAGAAGTACAAGGAAACCTCCCGTGGCGGGCTGGCGCTGCATGTCGTCAGCGTGCCGGTCAGCATCATCGAGTGCTGACGGCCGGATGGCGGTCAGGTGGCTATTTTTCGTTCCGTGACTGGGACGTGTGTTGCAAGTGTCGTCTCCCAGACCGGATCGGCGGCGGCAACAACTTCCGGGTCTGCCGCGACGAGGAGATCGCCCTGCTCAGCGACGCCGACCCGGGCAACGACCCGCCTCAGTCGGGTTGCATCTACGCGGACCAGGCGCTGATCCGGCCGGACACGACCACCAACTACGAAGTGGGGCTGCGGCGTGCCTGTGGCGCGCACCGTTAACACCGGGAGGCCTGGGCGCCATCGGGTAACAGGTGCGCGGCGGCGAGCCTGGCCCGCGCCCGCAGTCCATCCGCGCAACCCAAGGCCCGCATCGTCGGCGTGTGCCTGAACGCATCCGCCTCGATCGGCGCGGCGCGCAGCGTCAGGTGGGCGAAGAAGGGACGCGCTCCGCTGACGGGATGCAGGTCCTTGCCTGGCGCGCGCGCCGCCGGCAAGAGTTTCAGGGCCACCGTCCCGCGCACGTTGCCTCCGATGGCAAGGATGCGATCGTGGACCGCGTCGAGCTTCACCACGATGTCGCAGTGCGTCCGGGCACCGGTTCCCATCTGGCGGCGCCGTTCGGCAATCGACCGATAGGCTGGTCGCCGCGCGCTGCATAACAGGTCGCCGGGTGCAATCGGCGTCGTGCCGATGTCGTGCGCGGAGAAACCGGCGGGCGTCTCGTCGGAAGCAAGCGCCCGGATGGCTTGGTCGATGTAGGTGTGGTGCGCCACCGCGCGCTGGAATCGGCTGGCGTCGCCGAGACCGGCTTCGCACATGACCCAGGACACGAAGGCCGCCGACCACGGATACCGCCATCTGACCGCGACGCCGCTCGGTCCGTTCCAAACGGCGTTCTGCGCGTTGAGGATCCAACTGCCCTGCGGCGTCACGGCCCAGTAGCCGGCGACCGAACTGGCGACCCGGGCAGATTCCGCAGGACTCGGCCGCCAGCGACGTCGAGTACGCGGCGCCGCCCGCCCTCCAGCGTCGATGTTCGTCTGGTCCACGACCGTGAACCCGAAGAAGCCCCATTCCTGCACGGCGATGTCCACGATACGGCGCCGGACCTCCTCCATTGGCAGGTCGCCACACGACGTCCGGCGGATCGCCATCCTGCCCGGAGCGCCGCTCGCGCGCACGGACGGTGGCGTGACATCGAGGAGGGCGGGAGGCAGGCGGTCGAACGGCGTGTTCTGCGCAAAGCCGACGGATACGCTGCTGGCGCCGGCCGCGACCACCAGTGCGACCCTCACCGCTGCGCGCACGCACGCTCTCAAGCGTTCCATCCGACCCTCGGCTCCGCCGCACATTATGCCAAGTCTCGGTTGCCCGGCGTGGCGGGCGCCCGGAGCGGTGGGCGGCCGGGACTAGAATGGGATCAGGACGCCCGGTGTGCAGGAGCCCAGCTACCGCGACCATCTGAACCGGATCCGGGACACCTTCCCCGCTCCAGTCTCGGACCGGAAGCACGACGCCTACTTCGTCTTCTCCATTCTGCGCGCACTCGATGCGGTCGACGACCTGAAGTCCGAGATCCCGCTGCTCGGCCGTCCGCGCGCGCTGGAGTATGGGCCCGCCGAGCAGGCCGAACTGACGGAGGAGGGCCGCAGCGTCGAAGAGGTGGCGCGCCTGCTGGTTCGCCAACTGGAAGGGATGCCGATCTGGGGCCATCCGCGAACGCAGATCAACGTCGTCCCGCCGCCGTCGATCCCGAGCGTCATCGGCTCGCTGCTGCCCGCGATCTACAACCCCAATCTCGTCTCCGACGACACCTCGTTCGGCCTCATGCTGACGGAGGCCGCGGTCGTGGCCATGGCGTCCCGGCTCGTCGGCTACGACCCGGAGCAGGCGGCCGGCGTCTTCACGTTCGGGGGGACCGGGACCGTGCTGTACGGCGCGAAGCTCGGCATCGAGAAGGCGTTTCCGGGCGCGATGGACACCGGCGTGCCGTCAGGCGGCGTGATCCTGGCGTCGGGCCAGAGCCACTACTGCCGCCTGAACGTGGCGGGCTGGCTGGGCCTGGGCGAAGAGAACGTGGTCGCGGTGCCGACACATCTGACGAACGACATCCGGATCGATCTTCTGGAGAAGGCCGCCCGGGACCTCCTCGATCAGGGACGGCGCATCGTGGCCCTGGTGGCGACGATGGGCACGACCGACGCGTTCGGCATCGACGATCTCGACGCGATCGCCGATCTGCGCGACCGGCTGGTCGAGGACTACGGCCTCGACTACACGCCGCACATCCATGCCGACGCCGTGATCGGCTGGGCGTGGTCGGTCTTCAACGACTACGACTTCGAGGAGAACCCGCTCGGGTTCCGTCCCCGCACGGTGCGGGCCCTCGCGTCCGCCCGCCGGCGCATCTCCAGACTGCACCGGGCCGATTCGATCGGTTTCGACTTCCACAAGACCGGCTTCGCGCCGTACATCTCGAGCCTGTTCCTCGTCCGGAACCGCGCCGACATGCAGCTGCTGGTGCGCGGCCGGGAACAGATGCCCTACCTGTTCCAGAGCGGCGAGCGGCATCCCGGCGTCTACACGCTGGAGACGTCACGTGGCGGCTCGGGGGTGCTCGCCGCCTACGCCAACCTGCAGCTCTTCGGACGGGTCGGCCTCCGTGTCCTCCTCGGCCACCTCGTCGAGATGGCGGAGGTGCTGCGCGAGCACCTGGAGGGACACGACTCCACCACGGTGCTCAACGACGACGGCGTCGGGACGGTGACCGTCTTCCGGGTCTATCCCGATGGCGTCGACACCTGGACGATCAAGGATCGGGAGCGCACCGACCCTGCCGCGCGGGAAGAGCTGCTGCGCCACAACGACTACAACCGGCGGCTGTACCGCTACCTCTACGACCGGGCGATGCGGGGCGAAGGGGTCCACATCTCGATGACCGACTGCTATCGGATCACCGATTACGGCGAGCCGATGGTCGGCCTGAAGAGCTTCATCCTCTCCCCGTTCATCGACGAGCGGGACGTCGAGCAACTGGTCCGGGACATTCTCGACGCGCGGGAGGCGATCCGGGGGGACGGATGACCCTCGATGGCGTCCGATCCCGCGGCGCGTGCGCCAACCTTGGCCCCGCGGCGTCGCCGTGTCCAACCGGGGGGTATAGATCAGCGGCATCTCGGGCGAGCGCAGACTTGGTCACGCTGACGCCAGCCGGGGCTCGCCCCGACACGGCCAGGAGGGAACGATGCGGACACTCATGATCGCAATCTGGCTCGTTGCCTTGCCGTGCGCCGCGGCAGCACAGGACGGGGAGATCGCGGGCACTGTGTCCGACGACACCGGCGGCGTGCTGCCAGGAGTGACCGTCGAGGCGTCATCGGACGCGCTGCCCACGGGTCCGCGCGTGACGGTGACCGACACCGACGGCCGCTACGCCCTCACGGAGTTGGGCGCCGGCAGCTATGTCGTCACGTTCAGCCTGCCCGGCTTCGAGCGGGCGCAGCGCGACGTGGAGCTGACGTCCGGTCTCCCCGCGATGCTCGATGTCGACCTGCGCGTTGGCGGCCTCTTCGAGGAGGTGACCGTCTCCGTGACCGGCACCGCCATCGCGGCGCCCGCCATCAACATGCCCCACGCGGTCACCGTGGTCAGCCGGGAGGTCCTGCAGCAGCAGGGGGCGACGCAGCTCGTCGACCTCTTCCGGAGCCTGAACGTCAGCCACGGCGTCGTCGGCGAGCGGAACAGTTGGTACAACTCGAACCAGCCGGCCACACTGACCGAGAACGTGGCGAACGTCAATCTGCGCGGCCTGGGCGCCTCGCGGACGCTCGTGCTGATCAACGGCCGGCGCCACGTGCCGGTGCCGGCGCGGCTCATCGGCGGGCGCTTCGTCGACGTGAACACGATTCCGGCCATCGCCATCGGCCGGCTCGAGGTGCTGAAGGAGGGCGCGGCGGCCACCTACGGCTCCGATGCGGTCGGGGGCGTCGCCAACTTCGTCACCCGCAACGATTTCCGCGGCTTCGAGTTCAACGTCACGCACGACTGGTTCAGCGGCGCGGGGGATACGACCGTCTCCGGCATCTGGGGCGGTCGGATCGGATCGTCGAGGGCCGTGCTCGCGGCAGAGCGGGTAGGTCGCCAGGAGCTGCAGATGGCGGACCGCCCGTGGACGCTGGACCGCCTGAGCGCGTACCCATCGGGGACTCGCGGCGGATGGTCGAGCATCGGCAACCCCGGCACGTTCGCGGTCGGGGCGCCCGCGCCCTATACCGCCCCCGTCTTCGACCCCCGCTGCACGGACTTCGGCGGCCTGGATGAAGGCTGGACGTGCCGGTTCCGCTATGCGCCGTACGACAACCTGATCGACGAGCAGGATCAGACGCGGATCTTCGCGGAACTCAACGGCCCGGTGAACAACCGGACCAACTACCACGTCGAAGGACTGTGGGCCGATGCCGTGATCCCGAACTGGTACACGACGCCGTCGTATCCGCCCTTCCCGCTGATTAGCACCACCAACATGGAGGTGGCGGCCGGCCACCCGGGTCGGCAGGCCTTCTGCTCTACCTACGCGGGCAACGCGAAGGCGGATCCGAACAGCGCCTGCGCGGACGACGCCCCGTGGTACTTCAACGGCCGCCCGTTCGGTAATTCGGGTCCTGGCCGCCGCCTGCGCCGCGAATCGCGCACTCTGCGCGTTGCCGCCTCCCTCGACGGCGACTTCGTGGCGGGCGGGAGCACCCATTGGGATGTCGGCATCAGCTATTCGCGCGCCAGGGGCAACCTCAACCTGCCGGCGGTGTACACCGATCGGATCTTCCGGGCGTTCCGCGGCTTCGGCGGCTCGGATTGCGGCGTCGGGGTGATGGCGGACCCGAGTTCTCCCGCGGGGATGGTGCTCGGGCCGCTCGGCGGCGCGGTCGCGGGGCAGGGGCCCTGCATGTACTTCAACCCCTTCAGCAACGCCATTCAGTACTCCGATCAGCCCGGCTCGCCCTTTGCGAGCAGCCCGAACCCCGACTACGCCGCCGGCCTGGCGAACCCGGAGGCGTTGCGGGTGTGGCTGAACGAGGAAGTGGACCTGTTCAGCACGACTGACCTCTTCGTCGCCGACGCGACGGTGAGCGGCAACCTGGTCGAGAACGTGGCCGACTTCGCCGTCGGGTACCAGTACCGCGGGATGCGGGCGGACGGCGACCCGAACGACCCGGGCGACGTGACGGTGAACCCCTGCCCGGTGGCGGGGGACCTTGGCTGCGCGGCGGGCGTCCGGTTCGGACCCTATCTTTTTACCAACGTCCACCGGCCCTACGCCGCGGATCAGCAGGTGCAGCGCCTCTTCGGCGAGCTCGCCCTGGGCATCGGCCCCCGCGTCGATATGCAGCTCGCCGCGAACTACGAGTTCTACAACATCGCGGGCCGCACCGTGGACAGTTTCGATCCGAAGGTGGGGTGGCGCATTCAGGTGGCGGAGAACCTGAACTACTCGCTGTCGCTGCGCGGCTCGGTGCAGACCACCTTCCGGACGCCGTCACTCGACGACTTGAACACGAGTCCGCTGACGACCCTGGAGTGGATCTCGGAAACCGGCGCCTACCAGGCAGTCGACCGCTTCGGGCGGCCGGACCTGGAGCCGGAGCGGGCATTTACCTATAACGCAGGCGCCGTGCTGTTCCTGGCCGGTGGGCTCGAAGCGACAGTCGACTACTGGCACTACGACTTCGAGAACGTCATCGGCTCGATGCCCTACGACGCCGTCACCAACCTCTACAAAAACGGGGATCCGGCCGCGCAGGAAGCCGTGGCGCCCTTCATTATTTGTCCCGGCGGGCGGGCGTCCGAACTGCTGCCCGCCGATCGCTGCGCGGCCAAGAACCTGCAGCGGCTCCAGCTCGACCTGGTCAACTGGCCCGGGCTCACCACCCAGGGGGTCGACACGCACCTCGCGGTGCGGGCGGACGCGGGACCGGGACAGTTCGTGGCCAGTTGGGACTCCACCTATACCCTCGGATACGACACGAAGACCCTGCTGCTGGAAGGAACGGACCTGACCCTGTATGCCGAGCGGGAGGCAGCGGGCTATCTGAACTTTGCTCACCCGATCGCCGTGCCGCTGCCGCGCTGGAAGAGCCGCTGGTCGGCCAGCTACGCCTTGCGCGCGTACACCCTCTCGAGTTACGTCAGCTATCTCTCGTCCTACGAAGACCGCGGCGGCAACAGGGTCGTGCCGATCATCGACCCGTTCCTCACGTGGGACGTCAGCTTCATCTGGCGCTTTCCCGATACCGGCGTGAACCTCACGCTCTACGCGCTGAACCTGACAGGTCGACTACCGCCGTGGGCGAATGTCGAGCAGTCCTACGACGGCTTCACGCACGACCCCAAGGGCCGCCGGTTCAAGATGGCGCTCGCCTGGCAGTTCGGGGGCTGACGCGACGTCTCAGTCGCTGGCGCGGATCGCGTCCGCCAGCCACTCCCGCAGTTCCGGCGCCAGCTCGGGCCGGCGCAGGGCGACATGGATGGCTGCCTTCATGTATCCGAGCGGATTCCCCGCATCGTGGCGCGTACCCCGCAACTCGCACGCGTAGATTGGTCGCTTGTCCGCCAGCCGCCGCAGGGCGTCCGTCAACTGAATCTCCCCGCCCGCACCGGGCTCCGTCGCCTCCAGCTCGTCGAACAGGTCAGGTGTCAGCACGTACCGCCCGATAATCCCCAGGTTGGACGGCGCGTGCTCCGGCACCGGCTTCTCTACCAGATCGGTCACGCGCCACACGCCTTCGCGCACCGCCGCCGCGGCGATGATCCCGTATTGCTGCACGGTCGCATGGGGTACCCGCTCCACCAGCAGCACCGGCCCGCCCGTCTCGCGGAACACATGCAGCATCTGTGCCAGCGCCGGCGGTTCCGCATCGAGGAGATCGTCCGGCAGCAACACGGCGAAGGGCGCATCTCCCACCGCTTCGCGCCCGCAGAGCACGGCATGCCCTAACCCGCGCGGCGCATCCTGGGGCACTGCCGACACCTCTGCCATCGACGAGAGCGATCGCACCATCGCGAGCAGTTCGGTCTTGCCCCGCCGGTCGAGTTCGGCCTCGAGCCCGGGCGCCGGCGCGAAGTGCGCTACCGACAACGAGTTGCCCGGGTTGGTTACCAGCACGACGCGACGAATGCCGGCCGCCACCGCTTCCTCCACGCCGTACTGAATGATTGGCCGGTCAACCAGCGGTAGCATTTCCTTCGGAATCGCGCGCGTCGCGGGCAGCATGCGCGTTCCCAGACCCGCGACCGGCACGATCAGCGTGGAGACATGGGTTGCAGGGGTCGGCACGGCGCCCGGATCGTAGCAGAGGACCCTCCGGGCGCACGGTACAATGACCGCCGATGATCAACCCGGCGCTGCTCCGTGACCGTCCCGACGATGTCCGGACCCGGCTCCGGACGCGCGGCGATGAGTTCGACGGCGAACTCGACCGCGTTATCCGGCTCGACGCCGAGCGCCGCGCCATCCTCCCGGTCCTCGAAGCGGCGCGTCACGCGCGCAAGCGCATCGGCGAACAGATCGGCGCGGCGAAGCGGGCAGGGGAAGCGGCCGACCACCTGGTAGCTGATGGCCAGGAGCAGCGCGGGCTGATCGAAGAGCAAGAAGCGAAGCTCAAGGGGGTGGAGCACGCGCTGCGCGGCGGGTCACTGTCCCTCCCCAACCTGCCGCATGACACCGTCCCGGAGGGCGCGACGGAACAGGACAACCTGGAGATCCGCCGCCACGGCGAGCCGACCGTCTTCGATTTCGAGCCACAGCCGCACTGGGATCTCGGCCCGGCCCTCGGCATTCTCGACTTCGAACGCGCCGCCCGCATTGCCGGTGCGCGATTTGCCGTGCTTTCCGGCGCCGGCGCCCGCCTGACGCGCGCGCTGATCAACTTCATGCTCGACCTTCACACGACCGAGCATGGCTACACCGAGGTGGAGCCGCCGTTCCTCGCGAGCGCCGACGCGCTGACCGGGACCGGAAACCTGCCGAAGTTCGAAGCGGACCTGTTCCGGATTGCGGGCGACTGGGATCTCTACCTGATCCCGACGGCCGAGGTCCCGCTCTGTAACCTGCACCGCGGCGAGATTCTCGACGGCCGCGACCTCCCCGTGCGCTACGTCGCCTACACGCCCTGCTTCCGCAGCGAAGCGGGCGCCTACGGCAAGGACGTGCGCGGATTGATCCGCCAGCATCAGTTCGACAAGGTGGAACTGGTCGCCTACGCCGCGCCGGACCAGTCGTGGGACGTCCACGAGGAACTGACGCTGCACGCGGAGGAAGTCCTCAAGCGCCTCGGTCTCCCCTACCGCACCGTCCTCCTCTGCTCCGGCGACATGGGGTTCGCCGCGTCAAAGACCTACGACCTGGAGGTGTGGCTCCCGAGCCAGCAGACGTACCGCGAGATCTCGAGCTGTAGCAACACCGAAGCGTTCCAGGCCCGTCGGGCCGGCATCCGCTTCCGGCGCGGCGGGAAGGGCAAGCCGGAACATGTCCACACGCTCAACGGATCCGGTGTCGCCGTCGGCCGCGCCCTGGTGGCGATCCTCGAGAACTTCCAGCAGCGGGACGGTTCAGTGCTGGTGCCGGACGTGTTGCGCCCCTACATGGGCGGGATGTCGGTCATTCGGTCCGGTTAGGGGTTCAGGCTCGTCTGTCGTTGGAAGAGACATAGCCGCCGCGTCAGCTCCCTTGCGTCCTCGTCGCGGCCGCCGGCTTGGCATCGGCCGTGCCGCTGTCGCTCGTGCTCGTGTCGGACGTCTTGGTGTCCGACGTCTTCGAGTCCGACGACGCGTTCGGGGAATCCTTGGCGTCCGACGCGGCTTCCTCCTTCGACGTCTCGGTCGCCTGATCACCCGCTGGCTTTCGGGCGTAGTCGGTGATGTACCAGCCGGTGCCCTTGAACTGGATGGCGGGGGCCGACGGGAGCTTGCGGACCGGGCCGCCGCACTCGGGGCAGGTCGTCAGCGGAGGATCCGAGAACTTCCGGAGCTGCTCGCAGCGGTGCGCGCAGTGCTCGCACTGGTACTCGTAGAGCGGCATCTGTCCGGATCCTAGCGACGGGCCGGACTGGGCGTCAAACGCCCCAGCCCTGACGCCAGCGCGACCAATGGCGGCATGGGATCCAGACGTCGCACCTGTTCAGTGCGCACCGCCGACGGCCGGCGTGCCCTTGCTACTCGATCACGGAGCCGGCGCCGAGCATCAAGGCGCGGTGCATCCAGAAGGGGAGGCTGCCCTGGGCGAGCAGGGTGTCGTGGAAGTGCTGCAGGGAAAAATTGTCGTCCTCCGCGGCGACGTCGGCGCGGAGCTTGAGGAGCATCTGCTTGCCGATGGCGTAGAGGACATAGGAGGGGTCGTAGGTGCCGCGTTCCGCTTCGGTGCGGGCGCTTCCCTCCTCCAGGTAGGCCTCGTCCCGGAAGAAGCGGACGCCCTGTTCGACTGAGAGATCCTCGGTGTGCAGCCGGATGCCGACAACCGTGCGCGCCAAGCGGACCAAGGCTTCTGCGAGCTGGCCGAGGCGGATCTCCGGGTTCCCCCGCTCGAAGCCCTCCTCCAGCACCATCTGTTCGGCGTAGTGCGCCCACCCCTCGACGAACGATGTCGCGGCAAAGAAGTTCGACTTCCGGATCGCCGAGTCAATGTGTCGCAGGTGCTCGAAGTGGAGGAAGTGCCCGGGGAACACCTCGTGGGTCGAGATCGACCAGAGCGCGGCATGGTTCAGATCGCGCAGGTGCGCCTGCTGCCGCGTGTCGTCCCACGACGGGTTGACGTTCGTCAGGTAGTAGTACGCCGGCTGCGGCGACGGCTCGAACGGGCCAGGCGTCCAGAGGCTCGCGAAGGTCCAGCGGTAGAAGTCGGGCGTGGGCCGCACCTCGAGGCCGGCGTGCGCCGGGATGGTGACAATCCGCTTCCGTTCGAGGAAGGTCCGGAGCGTCTCCACCTGTGCGGCAGCCGTCGGGATCAGCTCGTCCGCCGACGGATGCCTGGCCTTGGTCTGCCGCCACGCCGCGCGCGGGTTGCTGTCGATCTCGGAGGCGACCCGTGCGAACTCCTCCTGCGTCGCCGCCAGCTCGCGCCGCGCGATCTGCAGCAGCCGCTCGGCGGGCAGGTCGATCCCCTCGTCGAGCCGCAGCTTGCGTTCGAACCGTTCGCGGCCGAGACGGAACGAGGCACGGCTCTGCGGCGCCATCGCGCGTAGGTCTTCCAGGCAGACGCCCAACGCCTCGGTCGCCTCGGTCGACGCGTCCGCCAGATCGCCCAGAAGGTGCATGTCGTCCAGATCGCGGAACGCGCGGGGGAGATCGCGGTCGATGAAGCGGACGACGCCCTCGAGCGATTCGATGCCGGTCTTGACGAACAGGCCGGGCGCCTCGGTCAGGTTCCGTTCGAGCGAGCGGACGAGGCGCGGCACCTGGCGCAGCTTCGAGCTGACGCGCCGCGCGCGGTTGCCTAGATCGGTGTACGCGAAGAGCACCTGCCCGGCAAGGCTGGTCGCCAGCATGTCGGCATAGACGAGCGGGTTCCGTTCCCAGTCGCGCACGTCCTCGAGGTCGAACAGCCGCGCGCGGGTCCGGTCGCCCAGCATCCGGCGTTCGAGCACCTCGGTCGGCGTCAGCCCGACGTTGCTGATCCCCTCTAGGCGACGCGCCCAGCCGCCGAGGTCGCGGATGCGTGCGTCGATCGCGTCGCGGCTGACGTCCTCCAGCAGGTCGTCGTATGCGTGTATGCCGTCGAACGCCGCCTCGGTCGGGTACGTCTCGTGCAGCCAGTCGAGGTGCTCGCTGGCGAAGTGCGCCAGTGGTTCCGACGCCCCGGGCGTCTTGTGCCACGTCATTTCCGTGCCGTCGATCAGAGAACGGTGTGCTGTATGCCGTGCGTGCCGGGCGCGGCCGGCAGGGGGCCTTGCTCCACTGATGGTACAATACCGACGCTAGCCCCGTGCCCTCTGCGCCGCCGCCCGGCACTCTCCATGTCGTCGCCACGCCGATCGGCAACCTTGAGGACATCACCTACCGGGCGGTTCGGGTGCTGGGCGAGGCCGACCTGATCGCGGCCGAGGACACGCGCCGGACCGCGAAGCTCCTCGCCCACTATGGCATCGCCACCCGCACCACCAGCTTTCATGAGCACAACGCGGCGACGAAGAGCACCGCGCTGGTCCGGCGCCTCACGGGGGGCGCGCGGATCGCACTGGTGAGCGACGCTGGCACGCCACTCGTCTCCGACCCGGGTAGCCGGCTCGTCCGCGCTGCCCTCGACGCCGGCGTCCGGGTGGAGGCGGTTCCCGGGCCGAGCGCCATCCTCACCGCGCTGGTCGGCAGCGGCCTTCGGCGGACGCCTTCACGTTTGCGGGATTTCCTCCGTCTCGGTCAAATGCCAGAAAAACATGGTTTGCGGCGTTGGCTGACGAGACGAGGCCGCTGGTGGTCTTCGAGGCACCCCATCGGATCCGGGCGTCGCTGGTTGATCTGCAGGCTTCGATGGGCGACCGGAGAATCGCCGTGTGTCGCGAGATGACGAAGATCCACGAGAGTTATGTCATATCCCCTATTTCTGGCTTGCTCGCGGGCGGGCTGGGCCGACCGCGGGGCGAGTACACGCTGGTGATCGCTCCCGCCGACCCTCCGCCGCAGCACGTGAACCGTCTGCCGGAGGGGCCGACGCTGCTCGCCGAGTTCGCACGCCTGACCGACGGCGAGGGGATGGGCCGCCGGGAAGCAGTCCGGGCGCTCGCCACACGCCATGGTGTTTCCGGCCGGACCGTCTACGCGACTCTCGAAGCGGCGCGCGCGGGTATCATCCAAACCGAAGGCGATGACGGCATCCACTGAGCGGGGAGACCGGCATGTCGTAATCCTCGCGGCGGGTCGGGGAACCAGGATGCGGTCGATCCGGCCGAAGGTGCTGCACCGGCTAGCGGGTTGCCCGCTCGTCGAGCACGTCCTGCGCGCGGCTGACCCGCTCGGGGCGGGAACCACCACGCTGGTCGTTGGCGACGGTGCCGACGCCGTGGCGGCGGCGCTCCCCGCATCGCGCAACGGCATTCGCTTCGTCCGCCAGGCGTCGCCGCTCGGCACGGCGCATGCGTTGCTGCAGGCGGAGTCGGCGCTGAACGGCGTACGGGGCGCCGTCGTCGTCCTGTCGGGCGATACGCCACTTCTCCGGGGGCAGACGGTCGCGTCACTGGTCGAGGTGCACGAGCGGACCGGTGCCGCCGCCACGATGCTGACCGCCGAGGTAGAGCGGCCGTACGGCTACGGCCGCATCGTCCGGCATGACGGTGCGTTCTCCCGGGTGGTGGAGGAGGCGGACGCCACCGACGCGCATCGGGCGATTTCGGAGGTGAACTGCGGTGTCTACGTCTTCGACGTCGCGCCGCTCTTCCGCGCGCTGCGCCGGGTGCCGGAGGCGGGCCCGAACCGCGAGCGTTACCTGCCGCGCGTCCTGCAGGCCTACGGCGCGCAAGGGTTGACGGTGGAGACGGTGGCGGCCGTCGACCTCGACGAGGTTCGCGGCATCAACAGCCAGTCCCAACTGGCGGAAGCAGGCATCCTGATGCGACAGCGCAAGAACGAGGAACTGATGGCGGCGGGCGTGACGATTATCGACCCGGCCACCGTCTATGTCGATGTCGACGTCGACGTGGGCACCGACACGGTGATTCACCCGAACGTGATCCTGGAGGGGCGTACCCTGATCGGCCCGCGGTGCGAACTGCGCGGCGGCGTCAGGATTGCCGACTCCACGATTGGCGCGGGCGTCACCGTGCTGGACCATTCGCTCATCACCGGGGCGGAGGTGGCGGCAGAGGCCAGGATCGGACCGTTCGCGCACATCCGGCCCGGCTCGACGGTCGGCGGCGGCGCGCGCATCGGCAACTTCGTCGAGCTGAAACAGGCATCAATCGGCGCCGGAGCAAGGGTGGGCCACCTCAGCTACGTCGGCGACGCCGAGGTGGCCGCCGGCGCGAACATCGGCGCCGGCACGATCACCTGCAACTACGACGGCCGGCGGAAACACCGAACGACCATCGAGGCGGACGCGTTCATCGGGAGCGGCACGCAGTTCGTCGCCCCGGTCACCGTAGGCCAGGGCGCCTACGTCGGCGCCGGGTCAGTTGTCACCGAGGATGTGCCCGCGGGCGCGTTTGCCGTCGCACGGGCCCGTCAGGTCACCAAGCCCGGAGGGGCGGATAAGATACGTGACAAGGCCGACGCTGGCGCGGCGGACGACGGCGGGCGCTCCGGCGACGGGTAACGCGCGGTCGGCGGACGGGAATCATCACACCACCATGTGCGGCATCGTCGGATACGTCGGCGGCAAGCCGGTCGTGCCGGTTCTGATCGACGCGCTGCGGCGGCTCGAGTACCGCGGGTACGACTCCGCCGGCATCGCCCTCGTGCGCGACGGCGGCATCGAGGTGCGGCGGAGCGCCGGCAAGCTGGCGCGGCTCGAGGAGACTCTCGCGGGCGATCCGGTCGACGGTGACTACGGCGTCGGTCACACCCGCTGGGCCACGCACGGCCGGCCGACGGAAGAGAACGCCCACCCGCACCGCGACTGCACGGGCAAGCTGGTGGTGGTCCACAACGGGATTATCGAAAACCACCTGGAGCTGAAGCGCGAACTCGAAGCGGCGGGGCACACGTTCGCGACCGAAACCGACACCGAGGTGGTCGCCCACTTGGTGGAGAGCGAACTGCGGGGCGACGGGATCGACCGGGCCGTCCGCCGCGCCCTCTCGAAGCTGCGCGGCCTCTTTGGCATGGTCCTGGTGCACGCCGAGGACCCGGACAAGATTGTCGCGGTGCGCCACGGGCCACCGATCGTCGTGGGCCTCGGCGAGGGCGAGTTCCTGGTCGCCTCCGACGTCACCGCCATCCTGAACCACACGCGTGACGTCGTCTTCCTGGGCGACGAGGAGATGGCGGTGGTGACCCCTGGCGGCGTCGAGTTCACCGACTTCGCCGGCGCCGCCGTGTCGAAGGCGACGCAGCGGATCCACTGGGATCCGGTGATGGCCGAGAAGTCAGGGTACAAGCACTTCATGCTGAAGGAGATCCTCGAGCAGCCGATGGCCCTGCAGGAGACCGTGGTGGGCCGCGTCTCCGAGGAGCAGGGGCGCGTCTTTCTGGGTGAGCTCGAGATCCCGGAGGCGGTGCTGCGGACAATCGACCATGTCGTGCTGCTCGCCTGCGGCACGTCGTGGCACGCGGCGCTGGTGGGCAAGTTCCTGATCGAGCAGCTCGCACGGGTGCGTGTCGAGGTGGACTACGGATCGGAGTACCGCTACCGCGGGCCGATCGCAGGGCGGCAGACGCTCGCGGTGGTGATCACGCAGTCGGGCGAGACCGCCGACACCCTGGCGGCACTCCGCGAGGCGAAGACAGCGGGCGCGCACAGCATCGCCATCTGCAACGTCGTCGGCAGCATGGCGGCGCGCGAGGCGGACGGCACGATCTACATCCACGCCGGCCCGGAGATCGGCGTCGCGTCGACGAAGGCGTTCAGCGGGCAATTGATCGCGCTCAACCTGCTTGCGCTGCACCTGGCGCAGGTGCGCGGCACGATAGACGCCGAGACGGAGCGGGCGCATGTCGAAGCGCTCGCACGCGTGCCGGCCCTCGTCGGGGATGCGCTTCAGGCGAACGGCGCGATCGAGGAGATCGCGAAGCGTTTCTACCGGTGGACCGACTTCCTCTACATCGGCCGCGGCATCAACTACCCGATTGCGCTCGAGGGCGCACTGAAGCTGAAGGAGATCTCGTACATCCATGCCGAGGGCTACCCGGCGGGCGAGATGAAGCACGGCCCGATCGCGCTGATTGACGAGCACCTGCCGGTGGTGGCGCTGATCCCGCAGGACCACGTCTTCGAGAAGATGCAGGCGAACGTGCAGGAGGCGAAGGCGCGGGGGGCATCGGTCATTGCGCTGAGCGATGCGCCGCACGAGGCATTCCGCGACATCCTCGACCGGGAGCACGACGCATTCATCCAGGTTCCGGCGACACATCCGCTGCTGATGCCGATCCCGATGGTGGCGCCGCTGCAATTGCTCGCCTACCACATCGCCGTCCTCCGCGGGTGCGACGTCGATCAGCCGCGCAACCTCGCCAAGACCGTGACGGTGGAGTAGCGGCGCTGGACTTTCTCGATCAACTCAACCCGGAGCAGCGGACCGCCGTCTTGCATCGCGACGGACCGCTGCTGATCGTGGCGGGCGCCGGATCCGGCAAGACGCGCGTCATCTGCTACCGCCTCGCCTACCTGGTCGGCAATGGATACGCCGCGCCCGACGAGGTGCTCGTTGTCACGTTCACCAACAAGGCGGCGGGGGAGATGCGCGAGCGCGTCCAGGCGCTGCTCGCCTCGGAAGCACCCAGACTCTGGATGTCGACCTTTCACAGCTTCTGCGCGCGCGTGCTTCGGCGGGACGGGCCGCGGATCAGGCTGTCGCGCGACTTCGTCATCTACGACTCGGTCGATCAACGCAACGTCATCCGCCAGGCGATGGACGAGTTGCGCCTCGACCCGAAGGTGACGCCGCCACGGTCGCTGTTGGCGCGGATCAGCCAGGCGAAGAACCGCCTGGAGAGCGCCGCGGACGTCCGGCGCGAGGCGGCCGGGTTCGCCGACGAGCGGCTGGCGGATGTCTTCGAGCGTTACACGCGGATGCTCGAAGCGAACCACGCGCTCGACTTCGACGACCTCCTGTTACGGACCGTGACGCTGTTCGACGAATCGGCCGAGACGCGGGCGCGGTACGCCCGGCGGTTCCGCCAGGTGATGATCGACGAGTACCAGGACACGAACCGGCCGCAGTACCTGCTGGTGCGGCATCTCGCCGCGGAGCATCGCAACCTGTGCGTCGTCGGCGACCCCGACCAGTCCATCTATGCGTGGCGCGGCGCCGATATCCGGAACATCCTGGACTTCAAGGCGGACTTCCCGGACGCGACTGTCGTCTACCTGGAGCGGAACTACCGTTCGACACAGGTAATCCTCGACGCGGCGGCGGGCGTCATCGGCCGGAATCGCGGGCGCGAAGACAAGCGTCTGGTCGCCGAGCGGACCGGCGGCGCGCGGATCGTCTACTACCAGGCGGGGGACGAACTCGAGGAAGCGGACTTCATCCGGCAACGGCTGCGCGCCGCGCTGGCGGCGGATGTCGATCCGGTGGCGGTCCTTTACCGGACGCACGCGCAGTCGCGCGCGATCGAGGATGCGCTGATCCGTGACGGGCTGCCGTACCGCATCGTCGGCGGCGTCCGCTTCTACGAGCGGAAGGAAGTGAAGGACGCGCTCGCCTACCTGAAGCTGATCCTCAACCCGGACGACGACATCAGTCTGCGGCGGGTGATCAACGTGCCGACGCGCGGCATCGGCTCTGGCGCGATGGAGCGGCTCGAGGCGATCGAGCCGGCACCGGCCAGTGCAGGACCGCTCTTTGACGCGGGCGGCGCCGACGGCCCAGGCGGTGGCGGATCGGCTGCGTCGCTCTGGGCGCGCATCGGACGCGCCGTCGAGAACAACCTGCTGCCGAAGCGGGCCGCGACGGCGCTGGTGTCGTTCCGGACGCTGATCAGGGCACTGCAAGAGGTCGCCGCGTCGGGGGCGTTGGCATCCGAAACGGTCTCGCGGACGCTGACCGACAGCGGCTACATCGAGGCCCTGCGCGACGCGCAGAACGAGGAATCGGAAGCACGCCTGCAGAACCTGATGGAACTGGTCTCGGCGGCCGCCGACTACGAGATGCGCGAGGAGGATGCCACGCTGGCCGGCTTCGTCGACCACCTGTCGCTCCTGTCCGAGGCGGACGAGGAGGAGGGGTCGCCCAACGCGCGCGTCTGGCTGATGAGCCTCCATGCCGCAAAGGGCCTGGAGTTTCCGCTCGTCGTCCTCTCCGGCCTCGAGGAGGGACTGTTCCCCCACATGCGGTCAATCGCGACGGAGGACGAGGCGGCGATCGAGGAGGAACGCCGTCTCTGCTATGTCGGCATGACCCGCGCCGAATCGCACCTCCTCCTCACGTCGGCCGCCCGTCGCCGGTTGTTCGGCGAGTATCAGGCCACCGAGCCGTCCCGCTTTCTGGCCGAGATCCCGCGCGAGCTGGTCGACGTCATCGAGCCAGCCTTCACCGCCCGCCCGTACGGCGGTGGCGGCACCGGCTGGTCTCCCCGCCGGGGCCGGGGCCACCGCCACGAAGCATGGGGCGGCAACGCGGATGCGGCGTCCGTCTCCTGGAACGCCGCCGACGAGGATCAGTCCGCCGGCGGCATCTCGCGCGGCGCGCGGGTCCGCCATCCCACCTTCGGCACGGGCGAAGTGATCCACGTCGAACCGGTCGCCGGCGATCTGAAGCTCACGATCCGCTTCGCCACTGTCGGCCGGAAGAAGCTCCTCGCCCGCTACGCCAACCTCGAACGGGTGTGACGCCTGATGCGCACGCTTGGTGCGCCGGCCTCCAGGCCGGCATGCCCCGCACGAACGTCGGACTCCCGCGTCCTGGTCTGAAGCTCCGTCCGGGAGAACCGCTACAATCGTCGGATGGCGAGACCGAGCAGCGACAACCGTCGGCGGCTGGAGGCGTTTGCGCTGCTGTTTGGGGCGTGGGTGATCTTTTCAGGACAACTCGACGCCGTGCATCTGGCGTACGGAGTGGTCTGTGCGGCGCTGGTGGCCGCGATGTCGTACGACCTGCTGCTGCCGCCCACGGCGACGCCGGTGACGCCCGCCGTGTTGCTCCGCCACGTCACCTACGTGCCCTGGCTCCTCTGGGAGGTCGTCCTCGCCAACCTGCACCTGATCTACCTGATCCTGCGACCGTCCGAGATCCGTTCGCAGGTGGTGCGCTTCCGGACGACTCTCCGGAGCGACCTGGCGAAGGTGACGCTCGGGACCTCGATCACGCTGACGCCGGGCACGATTACGATGCGCATCCGAGGTGACGAGTTCGTCGTCCATGCGCTGAGCGACAAGGTGGCGGACGAGCTGCGCAGCGGCGACATGGAGCGGCGCGTCGCACGGCTGTACGGCGAAACGGCGACGCCCGGAACGACGGAGTGATGGAAGCCTTCATCCTGGGAGCCGCCATCGTCATCCTGGTCTCGGTGCTGTTGGCGGTCTGGCGCGTGGTGACCGGGCCGTCGATCTTCGACCGGATCATCGGCGCCAACGTCGTCGGGACGAAGACGATCGCTGTGATCCTGCTGGCAGGACATGTCTTCGAACGCGTTGAGTTCTTCGTCGACATCGCGATTGTCTATGCGCTGATCAACTTCATTGGCACGCTTGCGCTGTCGCGGTACCTCCAGCGGAAGGGAATGCCTCACAGGGAGGAGGCCGCGCAGTGACGGTTCTCTCGGTGGTGCTGATCTCGCTCGGAGTGTTCTTTCTCGTGATGGGGGCGGTCGGCCTGCTCCGCTTCCCGGACTACTGGTCGCGGATGCACGCTGCCGGGAAGTGCGACACGCTCGGCAGCCTGCTGCTGCTGACCGGTCTCATCTGTTACGACGGCGCCACGTTCGCCAGCGTCAAGATCCTGGTGATCGCGCTCTTCATCTTCATGACCAGCCCGACTGCGACCCACGCCATTGCGCGCGCCGCGTTCCAGCACGAAGAGGCGCGCTGGTCCGAGGAGGACTGATGATCTGGCAGCTCGACGTGATCCTGCTCGCCCTGGCCCTCATCAGCGCGGTGGCGGCGGTGCAGGTGCGCGACCTGCTGGCATCGGTCGTCCTGATGGGGGTGTTCAGTCTCTTCATGTGCCTGCTCTGGGTGGGAGTCGGCGCCGTCGACGTCGCGTTCACCGAAGCCGCGGTCGGTGCCGGGATCACCACGGTGTTCTTCGTCATCACCGTGTTCAAGACGGAACGGGGGGCGAAGGATTGATCGCGAAGTGGATCCACATCGCGGCGGCGGGCGCCATTGGGGTGCTCCTCTTTTTCGGCTCGCTCGACATGCCGGCGACCGGCGACGCGTCCGCGCCGCCCAGCACGCATGTCTCGCCGCGGTACATCGAGGAGGGCTTCGCGGAGACGAACGTCCCGAACATGGTGACGGCGGTGCTGGCCGATTACCGCAGCTTCGACACGCTGGGCGAGGTGACCGTCGTGTTCACCGGCGCGGTCGCCGTGTTGCTGATCCTGCGGGCCGGCCGGGCCCCGAGACGGGACGACGGAGACAGAGAAGCATAGGCGCGTGCTGACCGGACCACAGAGCCTGATCGTCCGTACGGTGGCGCGGCTGCTTGTGCCGTTCGTGCAGCTCTTCGGCCTCTACGTCATCATGCATGGCCACTCGAGCCCCGGCGGCGGCTTTCAGGGCGGCGTGATCCTGGGCGCCAGCGCCATCCTGCTGGCGGTCGCCTTCGGCGTGGAGGAGGTGCAGCGGCGCGTGACACCTGCTGCGCTGACCATCTCGACTAGCGCTGGCGTCCTGCTCTACGGCGGGCTTGGCCTCGTCTGTCTGTTGCTCGGTGCGAACTACCTCGATTACGGCGCGCTGCCGGTCGCCGATGCGCGGAGCCTCGGGATGCTGGTGATCGAGATCGGCGTCGGCATCACCGTGATGGCGGCGATGGTGTCGATCTTTCTCGACCTGAGCGCGTTCGACGGGAATCGGCAGGACCGCTGACACGATGATCGATTTCGACTTCGTGCTGGGCCACGCGAACGTTGCGGCGTACATCGCGCTGATGACGGTCGGGTTCTACGCGATGATCAGCAAGACGAACCTGGCGAAGAAGGTGATCGGCATGAACATCTTCCAGTGGTCGATCATCCTCTTCGTCGTCTCGCTCGGCGCGAAAAGGGACGCAACAATCCCGATCGTCGAGGCGGGCCATACCGCCGCCGGCGCCGTTGCGCCGGCGCTCGAGGCGACTCGCTATATCAACCCGCTGCCGCACGTCCTGATGCTCACGGCCATCGTCGTCGGCGTCGCCACGACCGGCGTCGCGCTGGCGCTCCTGCTCCGTATCCATGGCCGCTACGGAACACTGGAAGAGGACGAAGTGCTCGCGCAGCTCCAGGCGCCGGGCCAGGGCCCCGCCGAGTAATGACCGACTCGCAGTTCGCCGCGCCAATCCTCACTGTCGCCGCACCGCTGCTCGCGGCGTTCACCCTGCCGGTGGTCACCTTGTGGGGGCGCGCGGCGGTCTACCCAGTGACGATCGCCGCGCTCGGGGCGGCGTTCGTCTCGGCCGTGGCAACGGCGCGGGCCGTCGTGACCGGCGGCGCCGTCGAGTACCACCTGGGGGGGTGGCCGCCGCCGTGGGGGATCGCGTTTCGCATCGACACCCTCGGGGCCTTGATGCTGCTGCTCGTCACGTTCATCCCGCTCGTGGTGGCGGTCTACGCGCGGCGGAGCGTCGAGGCGGAACTGCCGGAGCAGCACACCCCGTTCTATTGCGTCTACCTGTTGCTGGCGGCAGGACTCGCCGGGCTGGTCTCGACCGCCGACCTGTTCAATCTGTACGTCTTCCTGGAGATCACGTCGCTCGCGGGCTACGCGCTTGTCTCGCTCGGCGGCGGCGCGGCGGTGGTCTCGGCCTTTCGCTATCTGATCCTCGGGACGATCGGCGCGGCGTTCTACCTGCTGGCCGTCGCCTACCTCTACAGCGTCGCCGGTACCCTCAACATGACGGATCTCTCGGGCCTGCTGCCCCCGCTGTCCGGGTCGAACACGGTGCTGGTGAGCATCGCCTTTCTCGTCACCGGGATGGCGCTCAAGATGGGGCTCTTCCCGATGCATGCCTGGCTGCCGCGCGCGTACGCGAATGCACCATCGGCGGTCAGCGCGCTGATCGCGGCGACGACCGCGAAAGTGGCAGCGTACGTTCTGATCCGCGTGTTGTTCTACGTCTTCGAGCCGCGCGTCGCAATCGACGTGATCCCCGCCACGACGATCCTCGCCTGGGCGGCGGCGGTGGCGATGCTGGTCGGGTCGGTGATGGCGATCGCGCAGTCGGACCTGAAGCGGATGCTGGCGTACTCGTCGGTCGCCCAGATTGGCTACATCATCCTGGGGGTTGGCCTCGCAAACATGGATGGGTTCACCGGCGCCGTCCTCCACCTGGTGAACCACGCGTTCATGAAGGGCTGCCTCTTCCTGGTGGCCGGCGCGATCATCTATCGCACCGGCGTGCGGCAGATTGACGATCTGCGCGGACTCGGTCGGGCGATGCCGCTCACCGCCGCAACGTTCGTCCTGGCCGCGTTCGCGATGATCGGCATCCCTCCGACCGGCGGGTTCTTCAGCAAGCTGTACCTGCTGCTCGGCGCGATCGACGCGGGCGCGTGGGTGTTCGTTGCGGTGATCCTGATTAGCAGCCTGCTGGCCCTCGCCTACTTCGGGAACGCGATCCGCGCGCTCTACTTCGCCGGGGCTGGCGACGGTGAGGCCGGTGTGACGGGCGCCGTTGCGGCCGGGTCGGCCTCGGATCCGCCGGCGTCGATGCTTGTCCCGATGCTGGTGCTGGCGGCGGGCATCCTGCTGCTCGGGCTTTTCAACGGTGCCGTCGTTTCGGTCTTCGTGGCACCGGCGGTGCCAGCGGCGTTCGTGCAATGACTGATCGGCCCGCCGACGCGCTCGCCGCCGCCGCCTGGATTGCGCTCGCCATGCCGTTCGTCGGGGCGCTCTTGACGCCGCTCGCTGCGCGGTTGGGGGCCGCCGCGCGGTCGACGACGGCGGTCGGCGCCTCGTTCGTGGCCGCGGCGGCGGCGCTGTCGCTGCTACCGGCGCTCCTCCAGCCGGAGAGGTTGCCGGTCGAGAGCACCGCCGCCTGGATCGACGCGCCGGTCCGCATCGGATTCGGGCTGCTGATCGATCCGCTGGCCATCGTGCTCGCGAACGTCGTGGCGGTGATCAGTTTCCTCATCATGATCTACTGCGCCGGCTACATGCGGGGCGATCCGGGCGCCACTCGCTTCTGGATCTGGATGAACGGCTTCATCGGCAGCATGCTGCTGTTGGTGCTCGCCGACAACCTGCTCTGGCTCTTCGTCGGCTGGAAGCTGGTGGGCCTCTGCAGCTACGGATTGATCGGCTACTACTACCGCGATCAGCGAGAGTACTGGATCGGGGGGCCGGCGCCGGCGCCCTTCGTGACGCCGTCGGCCGCCTCTCTCAAGGCGCTCGTCACCACCGGCGCGGGCGACATGCTGATGCTGGGCGGCATCCTGCTGCTCTACGCGCACAGCGGCACGCTGAACTTCGTCGAGCTGTACGCCACGGCGCCCATCTGGTTGCCATCGTTGGCGGCGTCACCGGGCCTGCTGACCCTCGTCATCCTGCTGCTGCTCGCCGGTCCGGCAGGCAAGTCGGCGCAGTTTCCCTTCCACGAGTGGCTGCCAGAGGCGATGGCCGGACCGGGGCCGGTCTCGGCGCTGATCCATGCGGCGACGATGGTGAAGAGCGGGGTCTACCTGGTGGCGCGGCTCGTGCCGATCTTCTGGGTCGGCCTGCACGTTTCGGGTATCGACGGCGCCGCGCTCTTCTTTCAGGCGGTCGCCTGGATCGGTGCGTTCACTGCGCTGCTCGCTGCGACGCAGGCGATGGTGGCGCTCGAGCTGAAGAAGGTGCTCGCTTACTCGACGGTGAGCCAGATCGGCTACATGATGGTCGGCCTGGGCGCCGCGGGCCTGGCGCCCGGACTCCTGGTCGAGGGCTATACCGCGGGGCTCTTCCACCTGGTCAGCCATGCGCTCTTCAAGGCGTGCCTCTTCCTGTGCGCCGGCACGGTGATCCACGCAGTCCATTCGATCTACGTCACCGACATGGGCGGGATGCGGCGGTACATGCCGCTCACCTGGGGCTTCATCCTGGTGGCGGCGCTCTCGCTGATGGGCATGCCCCCGCTGCCCGGCTTCTGGAGCAAGGACGCGGTGCTGGTGGTAGCGTACCGGGCCAGCACGCCGCTCTTCGGGCTCGGCCTCCTGACCGCCGGGCTGACCGCGTTCTACACGGTCCGCATGGTCGCGTTGGTGTTTCACGGGCCGGAGAGCGCCCACGTTGCAGCGGCCCGCGGGCACGGCGGCGGACATCTCGACGACGGCGCGCGATCGATGCTGTTCGCGTCAGGCGTGCTGGCGCTGTTGATCGTCGCCGCCGGCGTCGGCGCGCCCGTGGTCGAACAGGTGCTGCACCATGGGTTCGACGTCAGTCTCGACGCTCAGGTGGCGGGTGGCGTTGCCGGCGCGGCCGACCAACCGCAGACCGGCGGCGCCTCGGATCCGCATCTGCTGGTCATGGCGCTTTCCCTCATCGCGATCGCCGGCGGCGCCGGCGCGGCGGCGTGGATCTATCTGCTGCGGAAGCGTTCGCCGGATGCGATCCTGGCCGCGAACGGCGTGGTGGCGGCGCTCCACCACTTCTTCTGGAACCGCTGGGGGATCGATGGCGCGTACCAGCGCATCGCGGTTGGCGGCGCGGTGCGCATCGCCGACGTCGTGGCGGAGCGAATCGAGGCGCCGTGGGATCGCGCCGTCCACGTCTGGCTGCCGCGCCTCGTGCTCGAGCGGTTGCACGGGAGGCTGATCGGCCTGCGCGCCGACAGCGAAACGCTCGCCGACAACATCTCGTACGTCCTGGTGCTCTTCGCCCTGCTGCTCGCGGCAGTGCTGTTCTGGGGCGGCGGAGGGGGCGGCTGATGGCGGACAGCCTGCTGCTGCCGATCCTGCTCGTTCCGGCGTTGACGTCGGCAACGGTGTTGTTGGCCGGCCGCGGCGACCTCGCGGCGCCTGGCGGCCACCACGCGGTGCCGGGCGGACGGCGCGCCGGATGGATCGCGACCTGCGGGCTCGCGCTGACCGGATGTCTCGTCGCCCTTGCTGGGCCGGCGATCCTGGACGGACGCTCGCTCGCGGCGGCGTATCTGCCGGTTGCGCCCGGCATTCGCGTCGGTCTCCTGGCCGACGGGCTGAGCTATCCGACGCTCGCGGTCGTCGTCCTCCTGTGCGCCGCGCTCTGCTGTTACTCGATCCGCTACATCGAGCACCGTGTCGCGGTGCTGTACGGTGATGCTCCGGCGGCGGTGCAGGCGACGCACTACCGGCGCTTCTTTGCGCTGCTTCCCTTCTTTCCGTTCGGCTTCATCGGGACAATCCTGAGCACCAACCTGGTGACGCTCTACTTCTTCATGGAGGCGCTGACGATCACCCTGTTCTTCCTGATGGCGTTCTACGGCTATCGGGAGCGCGTGCACACCGCGTTCGTCAGCCTGGCGTGGGGAATTCTGGGGGCGCTGCTCTTCCTCGCCGGCGCGCTGATTGTCTACAGCCGGACCGGCAGCCTCGAGATCGCGGAGCTGGCACGGATGGCGGACGACCCGCTGGCACCGGCGGCGGTCGCGCTCTTGCTCGCCGGGCTGGCGATGAAGCTGGCGATCGTGCCGTTCCATGTCTGGATGCCGGCGGTCCACGCGGAACATCCCACCTGCATTGCGGGGCTGCTGGCGGTCTACGCCAACCTGGCGCTCTACGTGATGGTGCGCGTCCTGGTGCTGCCGTTGGGCGGCGAGATGGCGCCGTTCGGACCGCCGCTGATGGGGCTTGCGCTCGTGACGATGGTGTACGGCTCGCTCCTCACGCTGGCGCAGACCGATATCAAACGGCTGGCCGCCTGCTCCACCATCAGTCAGATCGCGTACTCGGTGCTCGGCCTGGGCGCTCTGAACGCCGCCGGCGTCGAAGGGGGGATGTTCTTCTTCCTGAGCCACATCATGGGGAAGACCATTTTCTTCTCCACTGCCGGCATCGTCGTCTACACCACCGGTATCCGCGACATGCGGGAACTGGGAGGGCTGGCAGCGCGGATGCCGGTGACGGCCGGACTCTGGATCGCCGGCGCGCTGATGCTGTCGGGCTTCCCACCCTTCAGCAGCTTCGCGGCGGAGTGGATCCTCTTCACCGGCGTCTTCGAGCGCGGCGTGGTCGCGGGACCGGCAACCGTCGCGATCGGCGTCTGCGGCGTCGCCGCGATCCTGCTGACCGTCGCCTACACGTTCGGCTCGGCTCGGCAGATCTTCTTCGGCCCGCTGAGTCCCTCGCTCGCGGAACGCGACGACCTGCGGGATCCTCCGTGGACGATGACGGCGCCGCTCATCGCGGTCGCCGTCGCCTCGGTGATTCTAGGCCTCTGGCCGAGCCTGGTGCTCGACCTGCTGGACGGTGTGGTCGGACCGTGAGCCGCTATTCGATGCTCGTGATGATCCAGCGGCCCTCGATCAGGCCCTGTTCGCCCTGCAACTCCACCTTCTGCAGGCTGAAGACCATCGTCCGCTCCTCGGACCCGCCGTCCATCTCGATGTTGGCGGACACCGTCACCTCCTTCGACAGAAGCTCCCCCTCAAAGTCGACGACATTGATCGGGTTCGATGGGTCGTAGACGCTCGCCTGGGCGAGGCGGCTCTCGTCGTTGAGCGCGTTCTGGGCGTCGGAGACCTTGCGGGCGTACTCCCGCTCGTCGGCCACCAACTGGTTCCACATGTCGCGCACCTCTTCGTCGCTCGACGCCACCTCTTCGCCCTCGCGGTTCGCGTCGATGACGCGCCCGATTGTCTCTTCGTTCTCGTCCTGGTACTGCTTCTTTTCCGCTCGGAAGGAGGTCTCGGCGGCCTGGATGTCCTCCAGCGCCTGTTGCAACTCGCTGAACCGCAACTGCCGACGCTCCTCCTCCGTGACGTTCTCGATGCTGGGGCTCGACGCGATCCCGTCCTCGGTCGGACTGAAGACGACCATCGACATGTTGCCAAGCGTGGCACGGTCTTGGTACCGCGACGCCGTAAAGAAGCCGCGAATGAGAGTCAACTCCTGGCCGCCTCCACCGCACGCAGCCAGCAGCCCGCCGCCGGCCAGGAGCGCCAGGATGACAATGAGCATGTGGATGATGAAACGCGACATCGGATGCCTCCTTGCGTCTGGCAGCAACGCCTCCCACGGCGCTGATGCAATGATCTACTCGCCGCCCGTTGCGTCCTCCGCTTCCGCCGACGCGATCGCTGCCCCAGCGGCCGAGCCCTCGTCGCCGGCCGACTCAACGGCGTTCCGGTCGACGAACTTATCGATCGATACGACGCGGTCATCCGCGCCGATCTCGATCAGCCGTACACCTTGCGTCGCCCGGCCGATGCGCCGCGCATCCTCGGCTCGCATCCGGAGCACCTTGCCCTGCTGCGTGATCAGCAACAGGGCATCGTCCGGACCGTCGACGAACGCGACGCCGACGACCGGGCCGTTCCGTTCATTGGCCCGGATGTCTATGATACCGACTCCGCCGCGAGATTGCACCCTATATTCGTCCAGACGCGTCCGCTTGCCGTAGCCGTTCTCCGTGACGGTCAGCAGCGTGCCGCCCGGATGGACCAGAGCCATCCCCACGACCTCGTCGCCCTCCCGCAGTCGGATCCCCCGCACTCCGCCAGCATCCCGCCCCATCGGCCGGAGATCGTCCTGGACGAAACGGATCGCCATGCCGTCGCGGGTGCCGATAAAGATTTCGCCCCGACCGTCCGTCAGTTGCGCTCCCACCACCGCATCGTCCGGACCGACCAGCATGCCGATGACCCCCGCCGGGCGGGCATGGCGGAAGGCGCTCAGGTCGATCCGCTTCATGACGCCGTGGCGAGTCGCCATGACGACGAAGCGCTCGTCCGACTCCGCCGGAAAGTCCCGCAGCGTCTCGAGCGCCGCGACCCGCTCCCCTTCGGCCAGCGGCACGAGGTTGGCGATCGCCTTGCCTCGGCCGTCGCGTCCCACTTCCGGGATCCGGTGCACCTTCAGCGGATAGACGCGGCCCCGGTCGGAGAAGATCATCAGGTAGGCGTGCGTCGAGGCGACGAAGAGGTGCGTCAGGAAATCCTCGTCGCGCGTCCGCATGCCGATCATGCCCTTACCGCCCCGCCGCTGGCTCCGGTACTCGGTCACCGCCGTCCGCTTGACGTAGCCGGTGTTGCTCACCGTGATGACGACGTCCTCGTCAGCGATCAGATCCTCAATGGTGAACTCGCCGTCGACGTCCTCTACGATCTCGGTTCGGCGGTCGTCGCCGTACTTCTGCTGCACCTCGCGAAGCTCGGTGATCACCAGGTTCAGGAGCAACGGCTCACTCGCGAGGATCGCGCGGAGTCGCGTGATGCTCTCGCGCAGCTCGGCCAGCTCGTTGGCGATTTTCTGCCGCTCGAGGCCAGTCAGCCGCTGGAGCTGCATGTCGAGGATCGCCTGGGCCTGGATGTTGCTGAGGTCGTGCTGCCCGATCAGACCCGCTCTTGCCTCGGCCGGGTTCGCCGCCGCGCGGATGAGCGCGATGATGGCGTCAAGATGGTCGAGGGCCGTCTGCAGCCCCTCGAGGACATGCACGCGCGCCTCCGCCTTGCGCAGGTCGTGCGCGGTCCGGCGCCGGACTACATCGCGGCGGAAATCGATGAAGTGATCGATCAGGTCGACGAGCGGCAGCGTCCGCGGCCGGCCGTCGACGATAGCGACCGCGTTGATGCCGTACGTCGTCTGTAGCGGCGTGTGCTTGTAGAGGTTGTTCAGCACGACCTCCGGCACCTCGCCGCGCCGGAGTTCGATCACGATTCGCATCCCGGACCGGTCCGATTCGTCGCGGATGTCGGTGATCCCTTCGATCGTCTTGTCGCGAACCAGCCCGGCGATCTTCTCGAGCAGGCGTGACTTGTTCACCTGGTACGGAATCTCAGTGACGACAATCGCGTCCTTGTCCCGCTTCCGCGCCGCCGGCTCCACCTCGGCCCTTGCACGGAGATGTACCGATCCGCGGCCAGTCAGGTAGCCGTGCCGAATACCGGCTCGGCCGATGATGATGCCGCCGGTCGGAAAGTCGGGACCCGGAATCAGCCGCAGTAACGTCTGCTCGCGCGCCGTCGCGTCTGCGTCGGCATGTTCGGCCGCCCAGACGATTCCGTCGATCACCTCCCGCAGGTTGTGCGGAGGGATCTTCGTCGCCATCCCCACGGCGATGCCGTCGGCGCCGTTCACCAGCAGGTTCGGGAACGGGGCCGGTAGAACCGACGGCTCCTCGGTCGTCTCGTCATAGTTGGGGACGAAGTCGACCGTTTCCCGGTCGATGTCCGCCATTAGGTCGTCGGACAGCGCCTTGAGCCGCGCTTCCGTGTAACGCATGGCCGCCGGCGGGTCGCCGTCGATGGAGCCGAAGTTGCCCTGGCCGTCCACCAGGGGGTAGCGCATGTTGAAATGCTGGGCGAGCCGGACCAGCGTGTCGTAAATGGAGCTGTCGCCGTGGGGATGGAAGTTCCCCATCACCTCGCCGACGATCTTTGCGCACTTGCGGTGGGCGCGGTTCGAGGCGAGCCCCATCGTCCGCATGCCGTAGATGACGCGGCGGTGCGCCGGCTTGAGTCCGTCGCGCACGTCGGGTAGCGCCCGGCCAATGATCACGCTCATGGCGTAATCCATATATGACCGGCGCATCTCGTCCTCGATCGCGACCTGGATGTTGGGGCGTGTCGGCCGTGCGATGTCGGACATCAGCGGTCTGTGGGGTTGGGGCCGGCGCGGTTAGACGTCGAGGTACTGGACGTCGAGCGCGTGGTCCTGAATGAACTTCTTTCGCGGCTCCACCTGATCGCCCATCAGTGTGGTGAACATCTGATCGGCCTCGGTGTGGTCCTCGGCGCGCACCTGCAGCAGCGTGCGGTGCGCGGGCTCCATGGTGGTGGCCCAGAGCTGCTCGGGATTCATCTCACCCAGGCCCTTGTAGCGGTTGATGGCGAGGCCGCGCTTGCCCGCAGTAATGAAGTAGTCGAGCAACTCGTCAAGCGACCCGATCAGCCGTTCGCCATCCGCGGCCGGCGTCGCCTCCGGCCCGGCGTCCGCCAGACTGTCCGTGCCGGCCGCCTCGCCACCCGAGCCGTTGCCGGCCGACGCGGCGCGTGACGAGGCAACCGTCATCGGCCCGCGCAGCAGTGCAATCTGCGTGTGGTGCGACAGCAGGATCCGGTACTCGGCCCGCTCAATGAACGCAACGCCGATCGTCGACGGCCGGACGTAGCCGTTGGTCCGATCCTCGATCGCGATCAGCCACCCGCCATGCTCTTCGTCGGCAGCGACGCTGGCGGTGCGGGTGGGCGTGGCGACCGCCGCGGCGAGCGCGTTGACGCTGGCTCTGTCGGTAAAGAAGCTCCGGTCGCGCGCGCCATGCTCGAGCAGCGCCAACACCACGTCGCGTCTCGGTCCGAGCCGCTCGGCGACGTCGAGCAGGCGGCGGAAGCTACTGAGGCCGCGGAGTGTCCGCTCGAGCTGCTCCCCTGCGAGCGGCTGGTCCGACTCCGCCAGCCGAAGAGTCCGAACCTCGCTCGCGCGCCGGATCAGGAACGTCTCCAGATCGTGGTCGTCCTTGATGTAGTGCTCCGCGCGGCCCCGCTTCGCGCGGTAGAGCGGCGGCTGCGCGATGTAGACGTGGCCCGCCTCGATCAGCGCCCGCATCTGCCGGTAAAAGAACGTGAGCAGCAGCGTCCGGATGTGTGAGCCGTCGATGTCGGCGTCGGTCATGATGACGATCTTGTGGTAGCGGAGCTTCGAGAGGTTGAACTCCTCGGTGCCGATGCCACAACCGAGCGCGGCGATCATCGTCCTGATCTCGTCGCTGGCCAGCATCCGCTCGAACCGCGCCTTCTCGACGTTCAGGATCTTCCCCTTGATCGGCAGCACCGCCTGGAAGCGGCGGTCGCGCGCCTGCTTGGCCGAACCGCCGGCAGACTCCCCCTCGACGATGTAGATCTCGCTCTGCGCCGGGTCTCGCTCCTGGCAGTCGGCCAGCTTGCCCGGCAGCGAGCTGCTGTCGAGGGCGCCCTTGCGCCGGACCAGGTCGCGGGCGTGCCGCGCCGCCTCGCGCGCCCGCGCCGCCTCGATCGCCTTGCTGACGATCCGCCGCGCGACCGGGGGGTTCTCCTCAAGGAACGCGCCGAGCCGATCGTTGACGACCGACTCGACGATCCCCTTCACCTCGGTGTTGCCCAGCTTCGTCTTCGTCTGTCCCTCGAACTGCGGCTGGGGAATCTTGACGCTGATGACCACCACCAGTCCCTCGCGGATGTCATCGCCGCTGATGCTGTCGGACAGGTCCTTCGCGAGATTGTTCCGGTTGGCGTAGACGTTGATCGTGCGCGTGAGCGCGCCGCGGAAACCGGAGAGGTGCGTGCCCCCCTCGCGCGTGTTGATGTTGTTGGCGAAGGCGTAGATCGCTTCCGCGTAGCCGTCGTTCCACTGCAGCGCGAGCTCGACGCCGACGCCATCACGCCCTCCGTGCATGTAAATGGGGGTGTCGTTGACCACCGCCTTGTTCTTGTTCAGGAACTGGACGAACGACCGGATGCCGCCGCTGTACTCGAACGTCCGCTGCTTGCCGGCCCGCTCGTCGTTTAGCGTGACCGTGACGCCTGCATTCAGGAACGCCAGTTCGCGCAGCCGGTGGGCGAGTACGTCGTAGCTGAACTCCACGGTCTCGAACACGTCGGGATCTGCCATGAACGTGAGCTTCGTACCGCGGCGCCTGGTGGTGCCGGTGGCCTTGATTGACGCCTGCGGCTCGCCGCGGTCGTAGTGCTGGTGGTACACGTGGCCGTCGCGCCGGATCTCAAGGTCGAGCCACTCCGAGAGTGCGTTCACCACCGAGACACCGACGCCATGGAGGCCCCCGGAGACCTTGTAGCTCTTGTTATCGAACTTACCGCCGGCGTGCAGGACGGTCAGCACCACCTCCGCCGCCGAGCGCCCGCTCTCGTGCCGGTCGACCGGGATGCCGCGACCGTTGTCGACGATGGTGATGGAGTTGTCGATGTGAACGGTGACGTCGATCGCGTCGCAGTGCCCCGCCAGCGCTTCGTCGATCGAATTGTCGACCACCTCGTACACGAGATGGTGCAGACCGTCCGGCCCGGTCGATCCGATGTACATGGCGGGACGCTTCCGGACGGCTTCAAGCCCCTCGAGTACCTTGATCTGATCGGCCCCGTACGCGTCAGGGTTGATCGGCGTCCTCGCGTCCGGCGGCGTGCCCGTGAGATCGCTCGCGGTCGTCGAATTATCGGCGGCGGGTGGAACGGCCATCAGACACGCATCGGCATGATCACGTAGGTGTAGTCCGACTCGCCACCGGACGGGTGCAGCACCGCCTGGCTCGTCTCGTCCTTCAGTTCGAGCGTCACCGCGTCCGCCTCGATCACGCCCAGGAAATCAAGCACATACTGGGCGTTGAAGCAGATCACGAGGTCCGGCCCCTCGTAGTCGATCGGGACAATCTCGCTTGCCCGGCCATGCTCGGGACTCTCGGCGCTGACCTCGGCCGACCCGCCGTCGGACGCCACGCCGTCCTCATCGGGCCGCGCCGTGGCCGAGATGCTGAACTTCATCGCGTGCGACCGGTCGTTCGAGAGCAGCGCAACGCGTCGCACCGCACTCGTCAGGCGGTCGCGTTCAATCTCGACCTTCTTGTCGTTACCGGTCGGAATCACCCGCTCGTACGTAGGAAACGTCGCGTCGATCTTCCGCGAAATCAGGTGCCGGCCATCCACCTCGAAGAAGAGGTGACTCTCGCCGATGCTGTACAGCAGGTCGCCGTCGGCGTCCGACAGCAGATGGCTCAACTCGTTCAATGTCTTCTTCGGAAGGATCGCGCTCAGTTCATCGTCCGGCGATCCGGTACCGTCACGGGTGGTCGTCGCGAGTGCGAGGCGGTGCCCGTCAGTAGCGATCAGGCTCATTGCACCGCTCTTCACGACGAACAGCGCGCCGTTCAGGTAGAACCGCGTGTCCTCTCCCGTGATCGCGAAGGCGGTTTTCAGAACCATGTCGCGCATCGCCGCGCGATCAACTGACACCGCGGCGCCACCGCCTGCCTCGGGCAGGGTTGGAAAGTCTTCGCGTGGCAGCGTCTGCAGCTTCGAGTTGAACTGATCTGCCTCTACGGTCACGCTCCCCTTCGTCTCCTCGCAAATCCGGATGTCGGTGTCCGCGACGCTCCGCACGATCTCGAACAGCTTCTTTGCAGGCACGGCTACGGATCCGGGGCGCGTGACCGAGGCATCGCACCGGCTGCGAAGCGTCACGTCAAGATCCGTCGCAAGCAGATCAACACCACCGTCTCCATCCGCCTTCAGCAGGACATTCGAGAGGATCGGAATGGTGTTCTTGCGTTCGACAATCCCCTGGCAGAGCTGCAGTTCACGGAGAAGATCGCTCTTGCGGACGTTCAGTTCCATGGAGTCGGTGACCTCGACTGGAGAGCCAGCAACGACCGATCACTACCATCTCGTGATCGGAAAAAAACTATTCCAATCATACAGGATTCTGAAGCGCGTGGAAAGTGTGGGAAACTCAGATAAAGCCTTTTTTATCAGTCACTTACTATTCTCAGATATCGTCGGTGGGAGGTGGACGGTCGGGCGGCCGGGGGTGGACCATCAGGGTATCCACAACGGCGCTGGATCCACGGAGGCGACAGGTGTGGAACGTCGGCGGAATGGGTGTCGGAACGGTCCGGCCGCCGCTACCGGAATGTCTCGAGAAAGCCGTGGATGAGGTTGTGAAAAGCCCGGTCGGTCCGGCACCGCTCGGCCACCTTGTTGATGGAATGCAGCACCGTGGTGTGGTGCTTTCCACCGAACGCCAGGCCGATCTGCTTCAGTGATGCCGCCGTCAACTGCTTACAGAGGTACATCGCGATCTGCCGTGGCTCGGCGATCGCGCGGGAGTTGTTCTTCGCCTTCAGCTCGGCGGGGCGCAGCCGGTAGTAGTTCGCGATGAACTTGAGGACCATGTAGACAGTGACTGGATGTTCGTCTGACTGGAGGATGTCGTGCAGGACGTCTTGGGCGAGCGGTAGTGACAGCATCTGGTCGCGCAGCGAGGCATAGGCGACCAGGCGGATGAGCGATCCCTCCAGCTCGCGGATGTTTGACTTGATGCGGCTGGCGATGTAGAGCGCGACATCGTCCGGGAGGGGGACCGCCTCCGCGTCGGCCTTCTTCTTGAGGATCGCGATCTTCGTTTCGAGGTCCGGCGGTTGGATGTCGGCAATCAATCCCCAGAGGAAGCGCGATCGGAGGCGATCCTCGAGCGAGGAAATCTCCTGCGGTGGACAATCGCTGCTAATGACAATCTGCTTCTGTGATTCGTGCAGCGCGTTGAACGTGTGAAAAAACTCGTTCTGCGTCCCGTCCTTTCCCGCCATGAACTGGACGTCGTCCACCATGATCACGTCGACAGCCCGGTACCGCTCGCGGAAGTCGAGTATCCGGTCGTAGCGGACCGCGTTGATCATCTCGTTCATGAAACGCTCTGACGTGACGTAGGTGAGCTTCAGCTTCGGATCGTTCTGAAGCAGCACGTGGCCGGCGGCATGCATCAGGTGAGTCTTTCCCAGGCCGACCCCGCCGTACAGGTACAGCGGGTTGTAGGCAAGGGATGGGGCTTCAGCCACCGCCAGGGCGGCGGCATGGGCAAACCGATTCGACGGGCCGACGACGAAGCTGTCGAACGTGTACCGGGGGTTCAGGGATGATGTTGCGGCGGCGCTCACGCCCGAAACCGGCTCGGCAGCCGGTGAGTGGACCGGTGCGGTGAGACCCCTGTTCGGATCGATGACGAACGACACCGTGACGCCGGGCCGCTGCGCCTCGGCTGCCGCCTCGTTGATGACCCCGGTGTAGTGCCGGTGGAGCCAGTCCCGGCAGAGTTCGTTCGGTACTCGGATCGTCAGCCGGTCGCCGGTGTCCTCAACAAGGATGGTCGGCTTGAACCACTGATAGAAGATATCGCGATCAACCTTCCGTTCGATGCGTTCGAGGACGGCGCTCCAGGAATCCTTCGGCATGGTACAGACGGCCGCGAGCCAACGACACGTCGCACCGGCACGGCCGAAATTTCCACAAGTTCTTCAACGCCTGTGGAAAACTCCTAACGGCGTTCTCGGGTCCGATCAGCTTGCGGGATGGGAAACTTACCACACCCCGCCGGGTGCCGCAACGGGTCGTGAAAACGGCTGGTTTTGCAGCCTGAAGAGCGTTTCCACCCGCGGTTTGACAAGAACGGTTGGGCTAGCTATCATGCGCGGTTCGCGTCGATAAGATCAGGGCACGATGAAACGCACGTACCAGCCGAACAACCGACGTCGCAGACGGACCCACGGTTTCCGCGCCCGGATGAAGACCCGGTCCGGTCGCCAGATCCTCAAGCAGCGGCGAGCGAAGGGGCGGAAGCGGCTGGCCGTCTCGTAGACCGTCGGCCAGTTGTTTCGTGGTTCTTCGGCGTTTACGACCGCTTGGCAGGCTGGTGGATCGGACCCTGACGCGCCGTGAACGGATTCGGCGGCGCCCGGAGTTCCTGGCTGTGCAGCGGCAGGGTGAGCGGACCCGTGGCCGCCATCTGACGCTCGTTGCACGGCCGAACGGCCTTGACCTGGACCGCCTGGGGATCGTCGCGACCCGACGCCTTGGAGGGGCGGTGGCCCGGAACCGTGCAAAGCGGCTGATGCGCGAGTTATTCCGGCACCGCAAGGGAGCCGGCGGGGTTGATATCGTCGCATTGCTCCGCCCCGGATTTCAGGACGTTCCCTTTGGTGCCCTCGAGGCTGACTATCGTGCCACGCTCCAGCGCGTCGCCCGTCGCCCCGTCCGCTGATCGGCGCCCGGCGGCGGCCGCCGCCGTCTCGCCTGCCGCCCGGCTGCTCCTGCTGGTCATCAGGGGCTATCAACTCGTCGTTTCTCCGATGTTTGGCGGTTGCTGCCGGTTCGTTCCCAGTTGCTCGGCGTACGCCGCCGAGGCGGTAGCACGGCACGGGGCGATCCGGGGGAGTTGGCTGACGGCATCGCGCCTGGCGCGATGCCAGCCGTTCTGTCGCGGCGGCCTGGATCCGGTGCCATCCGATCGCCTCGCGGCGGAGGCGGTGAGCTCCCGCCGCAGATGATGGAACGACGAGTCCTGCTCGCACTGGCGCTGTCGGTCCTCGTGCTGCTGGTGTACCAGAGCCTCGTGGCCCCTCCCCCGCCACCATTGCCGTCGGTCGAGACGGCGCCGGCGGGAGACATGACGGTTGCGTCGCCTGCTGATCCGGCGGAGCCGCCGCCCGCTTCGGCCGCGCTGCCGGCGGCCGCCGCGGCGGCACCGGAGCCGGTCGCGCCGCTAGCCGCGCCGCCAGCGATGCCGGTGGTGGCTGACGATGCGGAGCGGGAGATTCCGGTTGAAAGCGACCTGGTCGAGGCGCTGTTCCGCAACCGTGGCGCCGTGCTCGCCGGTTGGCGGATGGTGCAGCATGTAGATCAGGAGACCGGCGAACCGATCGACCTGGTGCCAGGCGATCTCCCGGAGAGCGAGGAGGCTCCATTCACGCTGGTCTTCGACGATCCGGCGCTGACGGCGCGCGCGCGCGGCGCGTTGTTCCGGGCGAGCGCCGCAGGCCTGACGCTCAGAGGTACGGAGGAGACGCTCACGTTCGACTACGAGGACGCCGCCGGCCTGCGGATCCGGAAGACGTTCCGCTTCAACCCGGCGGCAAACGGCTACGTCGTCCACTTCGGCGTAGAGGCCTCGCTCGCGGGCCAACCGTTGACTCCCGCCATTGCCTGGGGACCGGCCATCGGCGGGATCGAGTCGTCCCAGTCCGGCATTGCGTACCTGTCGGGCCCGCGCGGCCTGCTGCTCGGCCGCGTGCTCGAAGCAGGAGCGCTGGCGCCGGAGGATGTCTGGCGTCCCGAGGCCTCCGACGTGGCGGAACGGCCAACGTATGGCGGCCAGTTCAGCTTCGCCGGTGTCGATAACCACTACTTCCTTGCCGCCGCGCTGATGGCGAACGGCGAGGCAGAGGTGGCATACCGCAATGTGCCGCTGCCGCCGCGCGTGCCGGACGGCTCGCCGCGCGAACTGATAGCGTTCACGCTCCGTGTGCCGGAGGCCGCGCTGGCAGATCTGCCGTTCTTCCTCGGCCCGAAGGTGTTCGAGTCGCTCGAATCGGCCCACCCGGCGCTGGTACAGGCGGTCGACTTCGGCTGGCTCGGCTGGCTGGTGGTGCCGCTCCACCGGTCACTGACCTGGATTCATGGCTACGTCGGCAACTGGGGCTGGTCGATCATCGTCCTGACTGTCCTGGTGAACATCATCATCCTCCCGCTGCGCCACAAGAGCGTCGTCTCGATGCGCAAGATGCAGGAACTGCAGCCGGAGATGAAAGCCATCCAGGAGCGCTACGGGCACCTGAAGGCGACCGATCCCGACAAGGGGAAGATGAACCAGGAGATCATGCAGCTCTATCGCGACCGGGGTGCGAACCCGGTGAGCGGTTGCCTCCCCATGGTGCTCACGTTCCCGGTGCTGTTCGCCTTCTTCAGTTTGCTGCGCGCGGCCGTCGAAATCCGGGGCGAGCCGTTCATCGGCTGGATCACTGACCTGACACAGTACGACCCGTACTACATCACGCCGATCGTCATGGGCGCATCGATGGTGTGGCAACAGAAGCTGACGCCGTCGCAGGCCGATCCGATGCAGCAGCGGATCATGATGCTGATGCCGGTGATCTTCACCTTCATGTTCCTCCGGATGCCGAGTGGCCTGGTGATCTACTGGCTGACCAGCAACATCTTCGGCATCGGCCAAACGGTCCTGACGAACCGGATCATCGGACCACCGCCCGTTCGGACAGTCCGCCCGCCGGCAGAGCGTCGCGTGAAGCAGGTTGGAAGCAGCGAGGCGGGCGGCGGGGCGCCAAGTCCGGAGGCCCCGGCCGAAGCTGACGGTCCGAGCGCGACGGCGTCGGCGCCGCGCCGCGGATCGCGGGGGTCGCGAAGGAGACAGAGACGTGGGTGACGAACTGCAGACGCGGATGACGGCGTTCGTGAGGGAACTGGGCGTCGCCATGGGGCTCACGCTCGACGTGCAGGCGGAACGGATCACGGACGGTACGCGCATCACCGTGGCGGGCGACGGCTGCGACATTTTTCTGCAGCGCAAGGGGGCGGGCCTGGACGCACTGCAGCATGTGGTGAACGCGGCGTTCCGGCGCGACCATCCCGAGGGCCACATCGTGGTCGACTGCCTCGACTTCCGGAAGGGCCAGGACGCGGAGCTTCGGGAGACAGCGCGCCTCATGGCGGGGCGCGCCATCGAAACGGGTGAGCCGCAGGAGATCGGTCCGCTCAATCCGTACGCGCGGCGCATCGTCCATCTCGCCGTCGTCGACGTGCCGGGCGCGTCGTCGGAGAGCATCGGCGACGCGTTCATCAAGACGATCCTGATCACCGCGGACGAGTGACGCCCGGCCGGCGCGGCCGAGATGTTTGCCACCGACGACACAATCGTGGCGATCGCCACGCCGCCAGGGCCGGGCGGCATCGGCATCGTCCGACTCAGCGGGGAGCGGGCGGTGGACATCGCCGGAGTGATTCTCGCCGGGCCCCCCCGGCTGGAGCCGCGCCGGGCGACGTTGACCGCAGTGGTCGAGCCGTCGGGATCACGCCGGATCGACCGCGTCCTGGCCACCTGGTTTCCCGGTCCCGCTTCCTACACGGGTGAAGACGTCGTGGAGGTGAGCGCGCATGGCAGCCCGGTGGTGCTGCGGCAGATCGTCTGCGCGGCGTCGGCGGCGGGTGCGCGGCTGGCCGAACCCGGGGAGTTCACCTTTCGCGCGTACCTCAACGGCCGAATCGACCTGGTGCAGGCGGAGGCAATCGGCGATCTCGTCGACGCGGTGACGCCGCTTCAGGCGCGCGTCGCGTTCGATCAACTGGAGGGAACGCTCACGACGGCGATCGGTGACCTCGATCGCGCGCTGTTCGATCTCGTCGCGCGACTCGAGGCCTCGCTCGACTTCCCCGAGGAGGGGTATCACTTCATCGACGCGGCGGCCGCCGGCCGCGAGGCGGAGGCGCTGTCGTCGCGGATTGATAATCTGCTGGCGTCGGCTGCGCGCGGGCGCCTGATCCGGGAGGGCTGCACGGTGCCGGTGCTCGGCCGGCCAAACGCCGGCAAGTCGACGCTGTTCAACCGGCTGTGCGGCGCGCCGCGCGCCATCGTGACCGATGTCCCAGGGACGACGCGCGACCTCGTGAGCGAGACCGTCGACGTGGAGGGGATTGCGGTTACGCTGGTCGACACGGCGGGCCTCCGCGAGCCGGAGGATCAGGTGGAGGCGGAGGGCGTCCGGCGCGCGCGCGGTGCGCTCGGCGTGGCGGCGGCGGTGATCGTGGTGCTCGACGGCTCCCGGCCGCTGGACGTGGACGACCGGGCGGTGCTGTCGGAGACGGCTGGCCGCCGCCGGCTGCTGGTGGTGAGCAAGCGCGATTTGCCGGCGGCGTGGCGCCTGGACGCGATCGATGCGGATCGACGCGGCGCGCCGGTCGTTGAAGCGTGTCTGCGGCGTGACGGCGAAGAGCCCAACCGGGCGGCGTCGACGGTTCGGGCTGCGCTGGCCCAGGTGATCGGGAGCGCCGGATGCGAGCCGACGCGCGATCGGCCAGCGATCTCGAACATCCGGCATGTGCAGTCGCTCGAGGCGACCAGGGAGGCGCTCCAGCGGGCATGCCGGGCGGCGGCCGGTGGAGCGACGGAGGAGCTGCTGCTGGCCGATCTGCAGGAAGCCCGGCTGACGCTGGAGGAGATCGCCGGCCGGCGGACGCCGGAGGCGGTGATTGAACGGATCTTCGAGTCATTCTGCATCGGCAAGTAGGTGGCGCGAGTCGCGTGCACGAATGGGCGAGAACCCACGATTCGACGTAATCGTCATTGGCGGCGGGCATGCCGGCGTCGAGGCGGCGTGGGCGGCGGCGCGCCTCGGCTGCCGCGTCGGCCTGTGCACGTTCTCGGAGGCGACGGTTGCCCACATGCCGTGCAATCCGGCAATCGGCGGCACCGCCAAGGGCCACTTGGTGCGGGAGATCGACGCGCTTGGCGGGCTGATGGGTCTGGCGATCGATGCGACCGGCATTCAGTTCAAGCTCCTGAACCGGAGCCGGGGACCGGCGGTCCGATCCCCCCGCGCTCAGGCGGACAAGCAGCGCTACGGCCGCTGGGTGGCCGAGGCGCTGCGCCGCCAGCCTGGAATCGAGTGGATCTTCGGACGCGTTGGCGGCCTCGTCGTGCGGCGCAACCGGATCGCCGGCGTCGAACTGGAACCCGACGACGGCGGCGCGCGCTTCGCGGCGCGGGCGGTGGTGGTAACGGCCGGCACCTTCCTGAACGGGCTGATTCACATCGGTTCCGAGCAACGGCCGGCGGGCCGGGCGGGCGAGCCGCCATCCCATCGTCTGGCCGAGTCGCTCAAGGCGTTAGGGGTTCGCTGGGGGCGGCTCAAGACCGGGACGCCGCCCCGCCTCGACCGCGCCAGCATCGAGTTCAGCCGCTTCGAGGAGGCACGCGGCGACGAGCCGCCGGTCCCCTTCTCGTTCCTGACCGACCGGATCGACCGGCCACAGATCGTCTGCCATCAGTTGCACACCACCGCGGCAGTGCATGACCTGGTCCAGGCGCATATCGCGGAGTCGCCCCTCTACAACGGGCAAATTACCGGCATCGGCCCTCGCTACTGCCCGTCGCTGGAAGACAAGGTGATGCGTTTTCCGGATCGGGAGCGTCATCACATCCTGCTCGAGCCGGAGGGCCTCGCAAGTGACGAAATCTATGTCAACGGCTTCTCGATGAGCCTGCCGGCTGGCGTGCAGGAGGCGCTGGTGCACGCACTGCCGGGACTGGAACGGGCGGTGATGCGCCGCCCGGGGTACGCGGTGGAGTACGACTTCGTGCAGCCGACCGAATTGACGCGAACCTACGAAGCGCGCGCGGTGGCGGGGCTCTTCCTGGCGGGTCAGGTGAACGGGACATCGGGTTACGAGGAGGCAGCGGCGCAGGGCATTGTGGCGGGGATTAATGCCGCGCAGTGCGTACGGGAGGAACCGCCGTTCGTCCTGCACCGCGACGAGGCGTATCTGGGGGTTCTGGCGGATGATCTGACGACGCGCGGCTGCCTCGAGCCGTACCGGATGTTCACGTCGCGCGCCGAGCACCGGCTGCAGTTGCGAATCGACAATGCCGATCTCCGGCTCACCGCCAGGGGCCGCGCGGTCGGCCTGGTGGACGATGCGCGCTGGCGCCGCTTCGAGGCGAGGCGTGGACGGTTCGAGCGGAACATGGAGACCGTGCGGACAACCGCGGTGACGGGGGACGACGGCAAGCGTACGCCCGCCGCGCGGTTCCTTCGGCGGCCCAAGACGACGCTCGCGGAGCTCACCGCGTCGGGCGTGCTGGCGCTCGACGTCGCGCCGGGTGAAGAAGTGACCGACTGCTGGAGCATCGAGACCACCTGCAAGTACAGTGGCTATCTGGAGCGCCAGCGGGCGGCGATCGAACGGTCGCGGGAGCAGGAATCGCGCCGGATTCCTCCCACGTTCAGGTATGCGGGGATGCCCGGGCTGTCCGCCGAGATGGTGGAGCGGCTGAGCGCCGTCCGTCCGGAGACACTCGGCCAGGCGTCCCGTGTCCCGGGCGTCACGCCGGCCGCCGTCGCGCTGCTCGGCGCCCGGATGGGCGCGTAGCCGGTGGCCGAGCGGGACCGCCGGAACGCCGCGCTGATCGCGCAACTGCACGAGCGGGCCTTGTGCGCCGGTGTTGCCCTGGACGATGCGGCCGCCGCACAGATCGCCAGCTACCTCGTGCTGCTCCGCCGCTGGAACGCGCGAATGAACCTGACGTCGCTCGACGTCGCGGCTCAGGCGATGGACCGCCTGATCATCGAACCGCTCGCCGCCGCGCCGCATCTACCGCGGGACGCGTCACTGATCGACATCGGGTCGGGGAACGGATCCCCAGCAATCCCACTCCGGATTGCACGGCCGGATCTCAGGTGGGTACGGCTGGTCGAGTCGCGAGCGCGCAGGAGCGCGTTCCTGCGCCACGCAGTCCGTGAGGTGCCGCTGCGCCATGTGGTTGTCGAGAACGATCGTTACGAGGCGTTGCTCGAGCGACCGGACCTGTGCGGCGTGCACGACATCGTGACGCTCCGCGGCATTGCCTGGGACGCCGACGTTCTGCGACAGCTCGGCCGTTTCGTTCGCCCGGGCGGCCTGATCTGGCTCTTCGTCAGCGCGGCGATGGACACCGCGTCACATCTGGGGCCGCCGATCGAGGAGGTGGCCTCGCACCCGCTGCACGCAACCCTTCGAAGTCGGCTTATCATGGTGCGCGCCGGTAGATGAGGTGGGTGATGTTCCACGTGGAACATCCACCGGCGAGCGCTGGCGGCAAGACATATTAGGTCTACCACCCTAAACATAATGGGGGCGCGCGTTCTCGCGGTGGCGAACCAGAAGGGGGGCGTCGGCAAGACGACCACGGCGATCAACCTGTCGGCCGCGCTGGCACTGGCGGATCAGACGGTGCTCGTGGTCGATCTCGACCCCCAGGCGAACCTGACGAGCGGCCTTGGGCAGAAGCTGGACGGCTGGATGGAGGACGAGGCGGACGGACCGGCGCCACTCACGGTCTTCGACGCGCTGACCGGCGACGGACCACCCGACCTGGATCGCTACTTGGTGCCGACCCCCGTCGCCGGGCTGTCGCTCGTGCCGGCCGACAGCAGCCTGAGCAGCATCGAGCTGGAGCTGGTGTCCCTCGACCGGCGCGAGCGGCGCCTGCAGCCGCTGCTGGATCAGGCGCGCGACCGGTTCGACTACATCGTGATCGATACGCCGCCATCGCTCGGCCTCCTGACCGTGAACGCGCTGATTGCTGCCGAGGCGGTGCTGATTCCGATGACCTGCGAGTACTACGCGCTCGAAGGCGTCGCCGCGCTGGCGGCGACGATCCGACGTGTGCAGGCGACGTTCAACCCGCACCTCGCGGTCGCCGGTATCGTGTTGACGATGACTGAGACCCGAACGACCCTGGGGCGGCAGGTGGCCGCGGAGGTGCGCCAGGTCTTCGGCGACGCGGTGTTCAGGACAACCATTCCGCGTAACGTTCGCCTGGGCGAGGCGCCGAGCCACGGCCTGCCGGTGATCCTGTACGACGTCCGCTCGAAGGGGGCCGAGGCGTACCAGGCGCTGGCGATGGAATTCCTTGGGCGCACGCGCGGCGCCGCGACGGCGGCAGCAAGGACGACGAACGGTGGCTGACAAACGGAAGGCGCTGGGACGCGGACTGCGCGCCCTCATCCCGGACGTGCCGGCGATCGATCCGAATCGTGATGGGCCGCTGACGCAGGAGGTGGATCTCGACCTGCTGCATCCCAACCGGGATCAGCCGCGCGGTGCGAGGCAGGAAACGGCACTCGACGACCTCGCGCAGTCGATACGGGCCCACGGCGTGATTCAGCCAATCGTCGTCGCGCGACGTGGCGGGGGGGAGCGCGGGTACGAGATTGTCGCGGGGGAGCGCCGATGGCGTGCCGCGCAGCGCGCCGGTCTGCTGCGCGTCCCGATAGTGGTCCGCGACGTCCCGGAGACGCGGCGGCTGGAACTCGCGCTGATCGAGAACATTCAGCGCGAGGATCTCAACCCGATGGAGGAGGCAGCTGCCTATGCGCGCCTCACCGACGACTTCGACCTGACGCAGGAGCAGGTCGCGAGGTCGGTCGGAAAGGATCGCGCGACGATCGCCAACTACCAGCGGCTGCTCGGCCTGCCGAAGGATGTCCAGGCGGAGGTGACAGCAGGCCGCCTGACGATGGGGCACGCGCGCGCGGTCGCGTCGCTGACTGACGCTGCGGCGCAGCAGCGGGCGGCGCGAGAGATCATCGCCGGGGATCTCTCCGTCCGCGACGCGGAGGCGCTGGTCCGCGAGGCGGCCACCTCATCGCGGACACGCCCACCGAAGAAGGCCGAACCTCGCGATGTGCATGTCCAGGCCGCGGAGACCACGCTCCGCCGAGCCCTCGGCGCCCCGGTTCGGATCGTCCAGCGCGGCAAGGCCGGCCGCATCGAGATCGCGTTCAAGTCCGACGACGAACTTCAGCGCCTCTACGAACACCTGACGCGCCGGTGACTGGCCGGCCCTCACGGTGCCGGGGGGAGGTGGCGGCGCCTGCCGGCGCGCGGGTTCGCCGCGTCCGGGACGTCCGCGGTTACCAGCCGGCACCTTCGGTGCCGGGGGACGTGGCGGCGCCTGCCGGCGCGTTGTTGTGCCGCGTCCGGGACGTCCGCGGTTACAAGCCGGCACCGTCGGTGCCGGCTTGCCCGCTTTCGGTGCCGGGTGGTATAAATGCCCGTTTGGCCTACGTCGGAGTGGCCCACCTCTTGCCACACCGGTTGGGGACTGGCTCAGGATGATTGATTACGCGTCGGCACGCAGGTACGCGCGAGCCCTGTTCGAGGTGAGTGTCGACAGCGGCGATCCGGCGCGCACCGAAGCGGATCTCGCCGAGTTCATGTCGCTGGTCGACGAGCATCCGCTGCTCGCCCGCGCCCTGTTCAACCCCGCTATCCCACTGTCGCGCAAGCGCGCGGTTGTCGAGGCGGTGCTCGAGAAGCTTCCGGAGACATCGCCGCTCGTCAGCCGGCTGCTCGTGATGCTGGCCGAGCGTGATCGGCTCGCGCTGCTGCCGGCGCTGCATGAGATCTTCCGGGACCGGCTGCTGGATCACCGTCAGGTGGTGAGGGCGCGCGTTACAACCGCCGAGCCGCTCACCGCGCAGCAGGTGGCGGCAATCACCCGGACCATCGAGACGGTGACGGGACGCGAGGTGCAGGTGGAGACCGCGGTCGACGAGAACCTGGTGGGTGGCCTGGTGACGCGGATCGGCGGCACGGTGTTTGACGGCAGCGTCACGCATCACCTCGAGCGGCTCCGGCAGCGGTTCATGACCGCGTGAGGGACGGGCGCCGGCGGCACACGCCGGACCGCGCGGCATCGACGGAACCGACACCGATCACGATCAGCACCGGCAATCGACGGATGACAAGCGACAGAGAACGATGACGATCAAAGCAGACGAGATCTCCAAGATCATCAAGGAACAGCTTGGCGACTACGCGCTCGACGTCGACGTGGCGGAAGTGGGCACCGTGGTGTCCGTCGGCGACGGCATTGCGCGGCTGCATGGCATTGACCGGGCGATGGCGACCGAGATGCTCGAGTTCCCGCACGGCATCTTCGGCATCGCGCTGAACCTCGAGGAGGACGGCGTCGGCGCCGTGCTGCTCGGCGCCACCACCGAGATCCGCGAGGGGGACACCGTCAAGCGGACGGGCCGCGTGATGTCGGTGCCGGTGGGCGATGCGATGCTGGGCCGAGTCGTGAACGCGCTCGGCCAGCCGATCGACGGCAAGGGCCCGATCGCGACCGATCAGCAGTCGCCGATCGAGCGGATCGCGCCCGGCGTCGTCGACCGGCAGCCGGTGAAGGAGCCGCTGCAGACCGGGCTCAAGGCGGTCGACGCGATGATCCCAATCGGCCGCGGGCAGCGCGAGCTGATCATCGGCGACCGGCAGACCGGCAAGACCGCGGTCGCCATGGACACCATCATCAACCAGAAGGGGCTTGACGTCGTCTGCATCTACAACGCGATCGGTCAGAAGCAGTCGACCATCGCGCAGGTGGTGCGGACGCTCGAGGAGGAGGGGGCGATGGACTACACCATCGTCGTGGCCGCTGCCGCGTCCGAGCCGGCGCCCCTCCTGTACATCAGTCCGTACACCGCCTGCACGATCGGCGAGTTCTTCCGCGACAGCGGCCGACACGCGCTTTGCATCTACGACGACCTGTCGAAGCATGCGCAGGCCTACCGCGAGATCTCGCTGCTGCTGCGGCGGCCGCCGGGCCGCGAGGCGTTCCCGGGAGACGTTTTCTATCTCCACTCCCGCCTGCTCGAGCGCGCCGCGAAGATGAACAACGAGCAGGGCGGCGGCTCGCTCACCGCCCTGCCGATCATCGAGACGCAGGCGGGCGACCTGTCCGCCTACATCCCGACCAACGTCATCTCGATCACCGACGGGCAGATCTTCCTTGAGTCGGATCTGTTCCATCAGGGGATCCGGCCGGCAATCAACGTCGGCAACTCGGTCTCGCGTGTCGGTGGATCGGCCCAGATCCGGGCGATGCGGCAGGTGGCCGGGACCCTCCGGCTGGACCTCGCGCAGTACCGCGAGCTGCAGGCGTTCGCGCAGTTCGGGAGCGACCTCGACAAGGCGACGCAACATCAGCTGAACCGGGGCGCGCGCCTGGTCGAGGTGCTCAAGCAGGCGCAGTATGCCCCGCTGCCCGTCGAGCGCCAGGTGATGATCATCTTCGCCGGAACGAAGGGTTTCCTGGACGAGGTGCCGGAGAGCGATATTGCGACGTACGAGACGGAACTGTACCGCTTGATGGAGACTCGCCACCCCGAGCTGGTGTCCCGGCTGGCGGAGGAGAAGAAGCTGAGCGACGAGCTCGCCGCCGCCCTCGAGGAGGTGATCCGCGAGTTCTCCCAGCAGTTTATCGCAGCGCGCAAGGGCGCGGCGGCCTGAGGACCGATGCCCTCCCTCATCGACCTCCGCCGCCGGATCCGGGCCGTCACGTCGACGGAACAGATCACCAAGGCGATGAAGACGGTCGCCGCATCGAAGCTGCGGCGCGCGCAGGATCGGATCGTTAACGCGCGCCCGTTCGCCCACACCATGCAGCATGTACTGAGCGGCCTTGCCGCCCGCAGCGCCGACGCACCGGCGCACCCGCTGCTCGCACCGCCGGTCGCGCCCGACGCGCCGATCCTCCTCTTCGTCGTCACGGCTGACAAGGGGCTCTGCGGCAGCTTCAATTCGCACCTGATCCGCGAGGCGGCCCACTTCGCCGTCGACGCCGACCGGCCGGTGGCGATGGGGCTGGTGGGCCGGAAGGGGCGCGACTACTTCGTCCGGCGGGGCGTCGAGATCCGGTTCGAGATGGTGAACCTGTTCAACGAGCTGACCTACGCGCATGCGGAGCAGATGGCGAAGACGGCGATCGGGCAGTACGTCGACGGTGACGTGTCGCGCGTCGTCATCCTTTACAACGAGTTCAAGAGCGTGCTGCAGCAGAAGGTGGTGGTCGATCAGCTCCTGCCGATCCCGGCGCTCGACGAGTTGGCCGGGGAACCGCACAACGGGCTGGTCGACATTTCGGACGATCTGACGGTGGCGGAGCACCAGTTCGAGCCGTCGGCCGAGCGGATCTTCGCCGACCTGCTGCCGCACCACGTCGACACGCAGTGCTTCCGCGCGCTGCTCGAGTCGGCGGCGGCGGAGCATGCGGCGCGGATGACGGCGATGGAGGCGGCGACGCGCAACGCCGGCGAGATGATCGACGGGCTGACGCTCCACATGAACAAGGTGCGCCAGGCGGCGATCACGCGGGAGCTGATCGAGGTGGTGTCGGGCGCCGAGGCGCTGTAGCTCCAAGGCACGACGCCGGGTGGAACGTGAAACACGTGGAACAACCGCAGCGACGGTTCTGACGCATCGGACGGAGTCAGACGGAACGGCACGCGGCAGGGAGCACTGAGACGATGGCGGACGGGGACAAGAGGGTCGGGCGCGTCGTGGCGGTGATCGGTCCGGTCGTCGACATCGAGTTCGACGGGGGCGACCTCCCGCCGATCTACAACGCGCTGCGCATCCAGGTGGACGTCGAGGGGACCGAGCCGATCGATGTCATCTGCGAGGTGGAGCAGCATCTGGGCGAGAACCGGGTCCGCTCGGTCGCGATGAAGGCGACCGACGGGATGCAGCGCGGGATCAGTGCGGTCGATACCGGCGGGCCGATCTCGATGCCGGTCGGGCCGAAGACGCTCGGCCGCGTGCTGAACGTGCTGGGCGAGCCGGTCGACTTCCCGGATCGGCCGGTTGAGGCGACCGAGCGCTGGTCGATCCACCGTCCGGCCCCGTCGCTGGTGGATCAGTCGACCGAACTGAGAATGTTCGAGACCGGAATCAAGGTGATCGACCTGCTCGAGCCGTACCTGCAGGGGGGCAAGATTGGCCTGTTCGGCGGCGCTGGCGTCGGCAAGACAGTCATCATCCAGGAGCTGATCCACAACATCGCCACGAAGCATGGCGGGGTATCGGTCTTCGGCGGCGTCGGTGAGCGAACGCGCGAGGGCAACGACCTCTGGCTGGAGTTCCAGGAGAGCGGCGTCATCAGCCTCGAGGATCCGGACAAGTCGCGCGCCGCCTTGATCTACGGCCAGATGACCGAGCCGCCCGGTGCGCGCCTGCGTGTGGGACTGAGCGCGCTGACCGTCGCGGAGTACTTCCGGGACGCCGAGGGAAAGGACGTCCTGCTGTTCATCGACAACATCTTCCGGTTCACGCAGGCGGGATCCGAGGTCTCCGCACTGCTCGGCCGGATGCCGTCGGCGGTCGGCTACCAGCCGACGCTGCTGACCGAGATGGGCGCGCTGCAGGAACGAATCACGTCGACGCACAAGGGGTCGATCACGTCGGTGCAGGCCATCTACGTGCCGGCGGACGACTACACCGACCCGGCGCCGGCGACGACGTTCGCGCACCTCGACGCGACGACGAACCTGTCGCGGCGGATTGTCGAGTTGGGCATCTACCCGGCCGTCGACCCGCTCGCGTCGACGTCGCGCATCCTCGACCCGCGCGTCATCGGCGAGGAGCACTACGCCGTCGCGCGCTCGGTGAAGCAGGTGCTGCAGCGCTACAAGGACCTGCAGGACATCATTGCCATCCTGGGGATCGACGAGTTGTCCGAGGACGACAAGCTGGCGGTCTCCCGCGCGCGCAAGATCGAGAAGTTCCTGTCGCAGCCCTTCTTCGTCGCGCAGCAGTTCACCGGCAAGGAAGGGAAGTACGTCCCGATTGCCGACACCGTGCGCGGCTTCAGGGAGATCGTCGATGGGAAGCACGATCACCTGCCGGAGCAGGCGTTCTACATGGTGGGGACGATCGAGGAGGCGGTCGCCGCCGCCGAGAAGCAGGAATCGGCCGCCTAGCAGGTCGGGATCGAACGCATGCCGCTGCCACCCCACCTGACGCTTGAGATCGTGACGCCCGAACGGGCGATCATCCACCAGACGGTGGACGAGGCGCAGATCCCGGGCGCGGAGGGCTACCTCGGCGTGCTGCCAGGGCACACGCCGCTTCTGGTGCAGTTGCAGGTGGGCGAGATCTGGTTCCGGCAGGGCGAGGAGAAGACGCACCTGCATGTCGCCTTCGGCTTCGCCGAGATCCTGCCAGACCGGATCCGGATTCTGGCGCGGACGGCGGAGCGGGGCGACGAGATCGACGTCGAGCGGGCGCGGGCGGCGGCGGAGCGCGCCCGCGAGCGGCTCGCCAAGGCGGTCGCCGTCGACTCTGAGCGGGCGCGGATCGCGCTCCTCAAGTCGCTGTCGCGACTGCAGGTAGCGGAGCGAATGCGCCGCCGCCGCGCGCCAGGGCGGTGACGCCTCGCGACCGCCGCCCGCCGCGCGTGTCGGCCGCGACCGTGAGAAACTGATGCGACTCACCTGCGCCGCGCGCACCCATCTGGGACTTCGACGCGGCACCAACGAAGATGCCGTGCGCGTTCGCGACGATCTCGGATTCTGCATCGTGGCGGACGGCATGGGAGGCCATGTGGCGGGCGAAGTCGCCGCCGGCCTGGTGGTCGAGGAGGTGGAGCGGTTCGTTGCCGCCTCGGCGATCCCGGGCGGCGGCGGCAAGCGGCCGGTCGCGGACAACCCGGCGCTAGGCCCGGACGGCAACCGCCTGAGGGCTGGCCTGCATCGGGCGAACCGCCGGCTGGCGGAGCTGGTCGCCGAGGATTCCACCCTGGAGGGCATGGCGACCACCGCCGTGGCACTGCTCGTCTACGGCGCGGACGCCGCGCTCGCGCATGTTGGCGACAGCCGCGCGTACCGGCGCCGCGCGGGGCAACTGGACCGACTGACCCGGGATCACTCCTGGGTGGAGGATCAGGTCCGCGCCGGCTTTCTCACCGCGGACGAGGCGCGGCGCCACCACTGGCGCCACGTCGTCACCCGTGCGCTGACGGGCGAAGATGGCCTGGAGGTGGAGGTGGCGACCTGGCCGATCGAGGCGGGCGACCGGCTGCTGGTCTGCACCGACGGCCTGCCGGTGGTACTGTCGGACGACCGGATCAACGAGTTGCTCGGCGCGGATCTGCCGCCCGACGGCGTGGCGGCGCGCCTGATCGACGCCGCCAACGCGGCGGGCGGTCCGGACAACATCACCGTCGTCGTGGTGGACGTGAATGCTCGATAGCCTGCAGCGGCTGCTCCGTCACCGCACGCTGATTCAGACGCTGGTCACTCGTGAACTGAAAGCGCGCTACCGTGGATCGATCCTCGGCTTCTTCTGGTCGTTCGCCAACCCGCTCCTGCTGCTGCTGGTCTACACGTTTGTCTTCTCGGTGGTGCTGGCCGGGTTCCGGCCGGTCGACATCGAGCCGTACGCGCTCTTCCTGTTCTGCGGTCTCCTCCCCTGGACCTGGTTCTCGAACGCGCTGACCGATTCGTCGAATGTCCTGCTCGTCAACGGCAACCTGATCAAGAAGGTGCTCTTTCCGGCGGAGGTGCTTCCGGTGGTGGCAGTGGTCGCCAACATGGTCCACTTCCTGCTGGCGCTTCCGATCCTGCTGCTCGGCCTGGCCTTCTTCGCAGCCAGCGTGCCGAGTCCGATCGAGTTGCTCTGGTTTCCGGTAGTGGTCGCGGTGCAGTTTCTCCTGACGCTCGGCCTCGGGTTGATCCTCGCCGCGCTGACGGTCCACTTCCGCGACATCCGCGATCTCCTGGCGAACCTCCTGACGCTCTGGTTCTTCGCGACACCGATCATCTACCCGATGTCGCTCGTCGCCGAACGGGGGCCGCGGTTCGGCAGCCTGCCGCCACTCGGCAAGGTGTTGATGGACATGAACCCGTTCGCGCACCTGGCGATCTCGTACCAGGAGATCCTGTTTTATGACGGCCCGTTCGGACACTGGAGGTGGCTGCTTGCGGTCGGCGCCGCGTCGGTGGTCGTCTTCGCCGCCGGCTACGCGCTGTTCGACCGGCTGCGCGACTCGTTTGCGGAGGAACTGTGACCGACGCCGCCGTCGCGCTCCGCGACGTCACGAAGCTGTACCTTCGCTACGCACATCAGCGGCAGTTCCAGACGCTGAAGAGCGCGCTGCTTAGCGGCAGCCTCGCCGCCCAGCTCCGGCCGGCGGAGGTGCTGCGGGCGGTGGACGGGGTTTCGCTCGAGATCCCGTCCGGCGCGACCTTCGGCCTGATCGGACGGAACGGATCGGGCAAGAGCACGCTGCTCAAGATGATCGCGGGCATCGCGAAGCCGACCACCGGTACGGTAAGCGTCAACGGACGGATCTCCGCGCTGATCGAACTGGGCGCCGGCTTTCACCCGGAGATCTCCGGCCGCGAGAACATCTTCATCAACGGCGTCATGCTCGGGATGACGAAACGGGAGATCGCACGGCGGTTCGACGAGATCGTGGAGTTCGCCGAGCTGGGCGACGTGATCGATTCACCGGTCAAGACCTACTCGTCCGGCATGTACATCCGCCTCGGTTTCGCCGTCGCGGTCAACGTCGATCCCGACATCCTGCTCGTGGACGAGGTGCTCGCGGTCGGCGACGAGGGTTTCAGCCTGAAGTGCCTCGACAAGTTCGCCGAGTTCAAGCGCCGCGGCAAGACGATCCTGCTGGTGACGCACGGCCTCGGCATGGTGGAACGCTTCTGCGACGAAGCGGCCTGGCTCGACGCCGGCCGTCTCCGCGAACGGGGAGACTCGCGCCGCATCGTGCACGCCTACCGGACGGACGTCGCGGACAGCGAGGAACAGGTGATTGCCGCGACGGAACGGAGGGTGCTGGAGACAGCGGGCGCGCTGCCGGAGGCCGCGGGGCACGACGACAGTGGGCCACAGGACATGTCGCGCGCGGCGGAGGGACGCTGGGGGTCCGGTCCCGTCCGGATCGATCGGGTGACGATGGAGCGGGACGGCAAGCAAGCGCATCTCTTCGAGAGCGGCGACCGGATGACCATCCGCCTCGCGTACAGTACGCCTGAACCGTTGCGCGACTTCGTCTTCGGCGTCAGCATCTTCAATACGGAAGGGGTCTGCTGCTACGGCACAAACACCGACATCGAGCGGTTCGAGCCGCTCACGCTGTCGGGAGACGGCGAGGCGGTCTTCACGATCGACCATCTCGACCTGGTGGCCGGCACCTACAAGCTGGATGTCGCAGTTCACAGCATGACCGGGCAGCAGTACGATTACCACCGGTTGCTCTACACGTTTCGCGTGAAGTCCGACGTCCCGGACACCGGGATCTACCGCCCGCGGCACGAGTGGACCTTCACACCGAACGTCCGGTTCCAATGACCGTTGTTCACTTCGCCGACCTCCATCTCGATTCCGCGTTCGCGTGGGCGGGCGCGGACGGCAAGGAGGCCCGCAAGCGCCGCCGGGGGTTGCAGCAGGCGCTGGTCCGGATCACCGCACTGGCGCAGGAGGTCAATGCCGATGCGCTGTTCTGCGGAGGCGATCTGTACGAGCACGACAGGGTAACGCGCGATACGGCGCAGTTCCTCCGCAGGACGTTCGAGGACCTGGCGCCAGTGCCCGTGTACATCGCGCCGGGCAACCACGATTGGTACGGCCCGGAGAGTCTCTACGCCAGCGTCACGTGGAGCGCCAACGTCCACCTCTTCCGCGACGCGCGACTGCAATCGGTTCCATTGGGCGAGGGCGTGACCCTCTGGGGTGCGGCGCACTGCCAGCCGGCGAACACCGGCAACTTCTTCGAAGGCTTCACGGCGGAGGGCCCGGGCGTCCATGTCGCCCTCTGTCATGCGACGGAACGTTCCTGGCTGGACGCGCAGGAGGAAGGCAAGCGGCCGCACGCGCCGTTCGATACGGCGGACATCGAGCAGGCCGGCATCGCTCACGCGTTCATGGGTCACTACCACCAGCCGAAAGCGGCCTCGCGCCACACCTATCCGGGCAATCCTGACCCGCTGGCGTTTGGCGAAGAGGGAAAGCGAGGCGCGGTGGTGGCGACGATCGGCGCGAACGGATTCGTGGAACGCGACTGGCGCGTCGTGGCGGTCACCGGGGCGCATGATCTCGCGCTCGACGTCAGCGGGTGCGGTTCGCAACGTGAGGTGCTGGACCGTCTCCGGGAGATCGTCAGTGGACGCAGAGGCGTCGCTCGGGTCATTGTCCGGGGCGAGCTGAGCGGAGAGATCGATCTGCACGAGGAGGATCTCCGATCCGCGCTGCTCGATACGTTCGACGCCGTGCAGGTTCGGGCTGCCGATCTCCGATCCGGGTACGACATCGACGCGATCCGCACCGAGCAGACCGTGCGCGGCCAGTTCGTCCGCGATGTGCTCGCGGCGGAGCTGGCGGAGGACGAAAAGCGGCGCGTCCTGATGACGGGCCTCCGCGCTTTCGAGGATCGCTCCGACCTGGAGGTGCTCTGAGGATGCGCTTCGAATCAGTCCGCGCGCATCCCTTCGGGCCGTTCGAGGACGAGGTGCTCGATTTTGCTCCCCGGATGACCGTCGTCTACGGCCCGAACGAGGCCGGCAAGTCGTCGTGGCACGCCGCGCTGTACGCCGGGCTGTGCGGGATGCGCCGTGGCAAAGGGGCGGCTCGGACGGATCGGGACTTCCAGGATCGCCACCGACCGTGGGACGACGAGGGTGGCGACTGGATGGTCACCGCGACGGTCGCCCTGGCGGACGGGCGGCGTGTCGAACTGTTGCAGGATCTGGCCAACCGGGCGAACTGCAGCGCGACGGATGCCGACCTCGCCGGCCGGGACTACGCGCACGAGGTCCTGCACGAGGGGTCGCCTGACGGATCGCGCTTCCTTGGGTTGAGCCGCAGCACGTTTCGCGGCGCCGCGTGCGTGAGGCAGGCGGACGTGCTCGGCGTGCTCGATGATCCCGAGGCGCTGCAGGAGGATCTGCAGCGGGCCGCCGCCACCGCGGGCGCGCACGCGACCGCCGCCCGCGCGCTCGATCTCCTGCGGGAATGCCTGCGCGAGCGGGTCGGCTCGGAACGTGCAACGAAGAAGCCGTTGCCCCTCGCGGCCGCGCGCAAGGACGCGGCGCTCGCCACGCTCGAGGAGGCACGGCGCCTATATGACGACTATGTACAGTGTCGGGCGCGGCTGGAGTCGCTCGCCCAGAAGGCAGCGTGGCGCGAGCAGCGGGTGGTGGCGCTTCGTGTCCTGATCGCGGAACAGGCGGCTGCGGACGCGGAGCGGCGCGCCAAACGCGCGGTCGGCCTGCAGTCCCGTTTCCCGGACGGTTCCCCGCGTCCCACGATGGAGGACGATCACCTGATCAGTCAGGTGGCGGATGCGCTTGCCCGGTGGCGAGCGCGTCCCGACGCGACGCCGCCTGGCGGGCAGTCGCTGGAAGAACTCGAGCGGGAGGCGGCGAACGTGGCGGAAGGGCCGGCTGTGGCAACACCCGAGCCCAAGCCGACTCGCACGGCTACGCCGCTCCTTGCCCTGGGTCTTGTCGGCATCGTTGCAGGCGTCGCCCTGCTCGTGTCCGATCTGCAGCTCCCCGGCACCGTCGCACTCGTGGGCGGCGCCGGTCTGCTCGTGTGGTGGGGGCTGTCGAGGCGGCGACCAACGCCGTCCTCTCCGGACGCCGCCGCGATCGCGGCGCTGGTCGAGGGGCGCCTCGAACTGATCGAGAGCCGGATCGAGCAACGCCGTGCGGCGGATCGGCGGTATGCAGCGGCGATGGAACGGCACGCGGCGGCGGTAACGGCGCTCGGCGAGGCGACTGTGGCGGCGGGCTTGACGGCGGCCGGACCGCAGGCGCAGGTAGAGGCCCTCACTGAGTGGCAGCGGTCACGGCAGCAGCGCCTCGGCGACCAGGCTCGCCTGGGCGCGCAGTGGGACGAGCTGCAGCAGGTGCTCGGCGGACGGACGGTCGGTGAACTGCGCGCGCTGGCGGCGCGGTTGCGCGCGGACGCGGAGGTGCGGGCGGCGACCGTCGACGCCGCGGTGATGGCCGGAATCCGTAACGAAGCGCTCGCCGCGGATCAACTCGACCGCTTCGAGGAGGATGCCCGCGACGCGCGCGCTGCGTGCGACACGCTGCGCGGCGAGATGGCCCAGCGCGAGGCGGACCTTCCAAGCGTCGTCGACGCCGAAGAGGAAGTGGCGGCGGCCGAACGGGAACTGGCGCATCTCCGGCAACTGGACGGCACACTGAAAACGGCCATCGAGTTCCTGCAGCGGGCCGAGGAACGGGTCCACCGAGACATCGCGCCAATCCTCAAGCGGACGGTGCTCGAGTGGCTGCCGGAGGTAACGGGCGCCCGTTACGACGAGTGCAAAGTGGATCCCGAATCACTCGAGGTGGATGTCCGTGGCGGGACCGGACCGTGGCGCAGCGCGTCGTACCTGTCGCGGGGGACGGCCGAACAGGTCTACCTGCTGCTGCGCCTCGCGCTGGCACGGCACCTGACGCTGCCCAACGAGACGTGCCCGATGATCCTCGACGATGTCCTCGCCGCGTGCGATGCCGGCCGCAAGGAGGCGGTACTGACGATGCTGCGGGCGATCAGCCGGGAGGCGCAGGTGATCCTCTTCACGCACGAGGACGACGTGCTGGCCTGGGCGGAGGAGCACCTGTCCGAACCGGAAGACCGCGTCGTGGTCCTGCCCCCGCCGGTTCCTGTCCAGACGGAAGCAACCGGTTGAGCCGCCACCCCTGACGGCCTCGTCGGCGACCCGCTCCCCGGTTTGTCGTGCGCCGGCCGGGTGCCGGCCGGCGCACCGACCGGCGCACCGACCGGCGCACCCCGACCGGCGCGCCAAGATAGACTTGATGGTTTCGGCGTCCATCTGCCGCCGGGACCGATCGTGTCGTTGACGCTGCGCGCGCTGTTTCATGGGGCGGCCGAGCGGACCGCACTAGGGCGGGGTGCGCCTGCGGGCGAGTCGATTGCCGGGCTGACGCCGCCCGCGCAGGCGTTCGCGGCGGCGGTCTTCGCGAGTACCGGACCGGTGGTCCTCGTCGTCCCGCGCGACCGGGACGTTGAAGCGACGACCGGCGACGCGCGGTTCTTCTTCGCCGCGCTCGAGGGGCTGACGCGCGATGATGCGGCACGCGTCGTCCTGCCGTTCGCCTCGCCCGAGGTCGATCCGTACCGCGGCATTGTGCCGCACCTCGATGTCGCCTCCTCACGCGCCCGGGCCCTGGCGGCACTTGCCCACCGCGACGTCCGGATTGTCGTCGCCTCCGCACCGGCCCTCCTGCCGCGGCTCAGCCCGCCGGGACGGCTGCTGCGCGCGTCGGTCGAGCTGCGGGTGGGGGGTGTCTGCGACCCGATCGAACTGACGGACCGGCTCGTCGATGCCGGCTTCACACGGGCCGACCCGGTCGAGGCGCATGGTGCCTTCTGCGGGCGCGGCGGCGTGGTGGACATCTTCCCGGCGGGTGCGGAGTACCCGGTGCGCGCGGAGTTTGCCGGCGACAGCGTGGAATCGATCCGCCGGTTCGATCCATCGACGCAGCGGTCGGTGTCGACGCTTGATCAGGTATCGATCCGCCCGCTCACCGATCAGTTCGATGTCGAGGCGGCGGACACACGCGACGACGTGCGCCGGCCGTCACGCGGGCACAGGCGGATGGACGGTGGCGGTCGCCCGGCGGCGGCGGACGACGACGATGTGCCGCGTCTGGATCGCTCCGGCACGTTCGACGACTATGCGCGCGTGGCGTCGGCGCGCTACGTCGTGACCGAGTCGGTAGAGACCGCGGCACGCCTCCGCGACGAAATGGCGCAGCTCCGGGGGGCGCAGGCCGACGCCGAGGCACGGGGCGATCCGGCGCCGTCGCCTGTCACGCTCGCGGTGGATGACGAAACCGTTCGCGAGTGGTTCGCCGGTGCGGTGACGTTCGATCCGCTCGATGTCGACGCCGGTGCGCGCCACGTCGCCTGCCAGCCGGCGCTGGAGTTTCGGAACCGGCTGCACGACTGGCTCGACGACGTCCGTGGCGGACGCGAACGAGGCGACCGGCTGCTGTTCGTCGCCGAGACCGACGGCCGCGCCGAGCGGATCATCGAGTTACTGGCCGAGAACGACCTGGTAGGGGTCGGGGTGGAGGGGGCGGAGGCGACGGCGCCCGCGACCGTGCTGGTCGCCACCGGCCTGCTGTCGCGCGGCTTCCGCCTGCCGGATGCGGGGCTGCAGATCTACGCCGAGTCGGATCTCTTTGACGACGAGCACCTGGTCCGGCGACGGAAGAAGTCGGTCGCCCGCACGTTCCTTTCCGACTTCCGCGATCTGAAGGCGGGCGACCATGTCGTGCATGTCGACCATGGCGTCGGCGCGTTCGTCAGTCTCCGCCACATCGGCGCCGATGCCACCGGGCGCGACCGCGGGGCGGTGCAGGAGTTCGTCGAGCTGCGCTACGCCCGTGGCGACAAGCTGTTCGTGCCGGTCGAGCAACTCGACCTGCTGCAGAAGTACACCGGCGCTGCCAACCCGTCGCTCGAGAAGCTGGGCGGTACCAGTTGGCAGAAGGCGAAGACGCGGGTCCGCAAGGCGATGCGCGACATGGCGCAGGAGCTGCTGAAGCTATACGCGGCGCGCAAAGCGCTCCCGGGCCATGCGTTCAGCCCCGACACGCACTGGCAGCAGGAATTCGAGGCGGCGTTCGAGTACGAGCTGACGCCCGATCAGCAGTCGGCGCTCGCCGACATCAAGCGCGACATGGAGGCGTCCGGCGCGATGGACCGCCTGCTTTGCGGCGACGTCGGCTACGGCAAGACCGAGGTGGCGCTTCAGGCGGGGTTCAAGGCGCTGATGGACGGCAAACAGGTGGCGCTGCTTACCGCGACCACGGTGCTGGCGTTCCAGCACTACGAGACGATCCGCGAGCGGTTCGCCGCGTTTCCGATCCGCGTGGCGCTCCTCAGCCGGTTCGTCGGTCGAAAAGAGCAGAAGGAAGTCATTGCCCAGCTCGCCGCCGGCAGGGTGGACTTCGTGGTGGGGACGCACCGGCTATTGTCGAAGGATGTCAGGTTCCGCGACTTCGGCCTGCTGATCGTCGACGAGGAGCAGCGGTTCGGCGTGGCGCACAAGGAGCGCATCAGGCAGTTGCGCGGCCGGGTTGACGTGCTGACGCTCACGGCAACGCCGATCCCCCGCACGTTGAACATGTCGCTTGCCGGCATCCGCGACATGTCGATCATCGAGACGCCGCCGAAGGATCGCCTGGCGATCCAGACCAACGTCGTCCGGTTCGACAGCGAGCTGATCGCACGGGCCATCCGGACCGAGCTGGCGCGCGGCGGCCAGGTCTACCTGGTGCACAACCGCGTCGAGTCGATCGCCGCGGTCGCCGACCTGGTCCGCCGTCTCGTGCCGGAGGCTCGGCTCGCCGTGGCGCACGGCCAGACGAGCGAGGAGACGCTCGAACGGGTGATGATCGACTTTGTTGCCCACCGCTACGACATCCTGATCGCGACGACGATCATCGAGAACGGGATCGACATTCCGAACGTCAACACGATCATCGTCAACCATGCCGAGCGGTACGGCCTGGCGCAGCTCTACCAGTTGCGCGGACGGGTGGGTCGCTCCGACCGCCGGGCGTACGCGTACCTCATGGTGCCGCCCGAGGACGCGCTCACGCCGGTCGCGCGCCGTCGGCTTGCCGCGATCCGTGAGTTCAGCGAGCTGGGCAGCGGGTTCCGGATCGCCGCGCTCGACCTGGAGATCCGCGGCGCCGGCAACCTGCTTGGGGCGGAGCAGAGCGGTCACATCGAAGCAATCGGTTTCGATCTGTACGTGAAGCTGCTCGAGCAGACGGTGCGTGAGCTGCAGGGGGAGGCGGCCCCGGACGAACGGCTCGCCCGCGTCCACATCGGCATCGACCTCCGCATCGACGAGGGCTACATCCCGGAGGCGGATCAGCGTCTTGCGGTCTACCGAAAGATGGCGGCGGCGATCGGCGAGGACGGGCTCGCCTCGGCCCTCGACGAGGTGGCGGATCGGTACGGTCCGCTGCATCCGACGATCGAGCGGCTCGCTGCGTACGGCCGGACCCGGATCGCCGCCGATCGGGCCGGCATCGAGGCGATCGACCGGGACGGGGGCCGGCTCATGCTCCGGTTCCGCGACGAGGCGCCGCTCGACCCGGCCCGCCTGGTCCGGTTCGTCGAGTCGCAGCCGGGCGTGGCCCTCTCGCCGCGAGGCGTGCTCCGCTTCGATCTGCCGCCGTCCGTATCGGCGGCCACCGGCGCGCCGCGGCGCGACCTGACGCTGCTGGCGCGGGTGAACGACTTGCTCGAGGGGCTGTCGGCGCTACACTTGGAGTGATCAGCAGGAGGTATCAGCACCGATGGCGAGACTGACAGCACACACAGGTGGTCGAGCGGGACGGGCGGTGCGGCCGCGCGGCGCGCGCATCGGGCTCTGCGCCGCAGCGATGTTGGCACTGGCGGCGCCGGCCGCGGCGCAGTTGGGGGGCACCAGCCCGGACAACGCAGTGGGCGAGGTGCTCGAGCGGATTCTGGTGAAGGTGAACGGCGACATCGTCACGCAGACCCAGTTCGAGCTGCGGCAGATCGATGCGATCCGCGCGCGCGGCGTGCAGCCGAGGACCGATGCGGAAGTGCTGCGACTGCTCGAGGAAGTGACACCCCAGGTGGTCGGTCAGGCGGTCGACGAACTGCTGCTGCTCCAGCGGGGACGCGAGCTGGGTTATGCGCTGACCGACGAGGCGCTCGACGGGATCATCGCGGAACTCAAGGAGGACAACGACATCACCACCGACGAACAGTTCGCCGAGGCGCTCGCGTCGGAGGGGATGACGCTCGAAGGGCTGCGCGAAATGATGGAGCGGCAGATGCTCATCGGCCAGGTGCAGCAGGTGGAGGTGATGAGCCGCGTGACGCTGACCGATGTGGAGGCGCGCGAGTACTACGACGCCAACCTGGAGGAGTTCACCGACCCGCCGACCGTGACCATGCGCGAGATCCTGATCCGGGCCGCTCCGGGCGTGGGCGGGGCCCTCAATGCGGCGGCAGACGATGCGGCGCGGGAGGCTGCCGAGGCGGCGCGGCAGCGGGTGGTCGCCGGCGCGGACTTTGTCGACGTGGTCGCTGAGGTCTCCGACGCCGCGTCGAAGGCGAACGGTGGGCTGATCGGCCCACTTGACATTACGGTCGTCAGCGAGAATCTGACCGAGATGCTGGCCGAGCTCGAGGTGGGAGACATCAGCGAGCCCATCCGGACCCCTCTCGGATATCAGGTGATCAAGCTGGAGGGGCGCACGGAGCCGACCCCCATGCCGTTTGAGGACGTGCGCGAGACGATCGGCGACAGCATCTTCAATGCCCGACGCGCCGCCGAGTATTCTCGCTACATTGCCGACCTGCGCGACGAGGCGGACATTGAGTGGCAGGACGACCGGCTCCGCGAGGCGTACGACCAGTTTGCGGCGGCGCGCGACGAACTGCTTCGGCAGACCGGCGCCACGGCCCTCGACGACCAGTGACGCCGCTGGCGGCGCCCGCCGGCGGTTGACCATGTCGGAGACCACGCGAATCGGATCCGTCACACTCGATCACCCGTACGCCCTCGCGCCGATGGCCGGCATGACCGACACGGCGTTCCGGCGGCTGGTCAAGGCGCGGGGCGGCTGCGGCCTGGTTGTCACCGAGATGGTCAGTTCCGAGGGACTGGTGCGCGGCATCGACCGGACGCTGGAGTACGCCGAGTACACCGAGGCAGAGCGACCGGTCTCGATTCAGATCTTCGGCGGCGATCCCGCGAAGATGGCGGCCGCGGCGCAGATCGTCGAGGGGATGGGCGCCGACATCGTCGACGTCAACATGGGGTGCCCGGTCCCGAAGATCGCCAAGCACAACGCGGGCTGCAGCCTGATGCGCGAGCCGGCGCACGCCGCGTCGGTTGTGCGGGCGATGACCGACGCGGTGTCGATTCCGGTCACCGTCAAGATGCGCGCTGGCTGGGACGAGCAGACGATCAACGCGCCGGAGCTGGCGCAGCGGATGGAGGACGCCGGCGCCGCCGCGTTGGCCGTCCATGGCCGGACCGCCCGGCAGTCGTACAACGGCGTCTCGGACTGGATGCTGATCGACCGGGTCGCCGCGGGCGTGTCGGTCCCGGTCTTCGGCAGCGGCGACTGCGTGACAGCCGCGCAGGCGGTCGACCGCACCGGGACGACGCACGTGGCCGGCGTCCTGATCGGCCGTGGTGCGCTACGGAATCCCTGGATCTTCCAGCAGGCGGCGGCGCTTGCCGAGGGGGGGGCCGCGCCGGAGGTGACGCCCGCCACGCGGGGCCGGTTCCTGCTGGACTACATCGACCTCCTGCTGCGCGAGGGGGAGGCCGAGGCGTCCGACTTTCGGCACGTGGCGCCGGGCGAGGGACCTCTGCGTCAGCGTCCGGCGCGCCGTCCCGCGAGCCGCGAGCGGTGGGTGATCAACAAGCTGCGTGCGCTCGGCTCCTGGTACACGAAGGGAGAGCACGGCGGGTCGCAGCTCCGGACGGCGATCAACCGCGCCGGGTCGATCGGGGAACTCCGCGCGATCATCCGGGCGCAGTACGCGGATGCACCCGCGCCGGCCGAGCACGACGACGCGGCGGCTCCCGTGGCGGCGGCGTGACCGTCCGCTACGCTCCGTCGCGACGCGCCGCGGTGGCTGCGGTGGTGGCTACGAGCCGATCGAGCAGCGACTCGATGTCGCGGTCGACGATCAGCAACGCCCGATGCTCCGCGCGGACCAGGCCCTGATCGACGCCGTGATCCACCCATGCAAGCAGCGCGTCGTAGTAGCCGTCGACGTTCAGGATCCCGCACGGCTTCGTGCTGTTGCCGATCTGCGACGCGTTCACCATCTCGAACAGTTCATCGAGCGTGCCGAGTCCGCCCGGCACCGCGATGAACATGTCTGAGAGCTCCTCCATCTGCTGCTTCCGTTCCATCATGGAGGCGACGATCCGGAGTTCCGACAGTCCGTCGTGGCGCGCTTCGACCTGCGTCAGGCAGCGGGGGAACACGCCGGTGACGTGCGAGCCGCCGTCGAGCGCGGCGTCGGCGACCGCACGCATCAATCCGACGCCGGCGCCGCCGTAGACGACGTCAATCTCACGGGCGGCGAGCGCACACCCCAGCGCGGCGGCCTGGTGACGGAAGGCGGGATTCACGCCATCGTTCGAGCCTGCGAAGACGCAGGCGTGCAACCGTCGATTCTCCATTGGGGATCCCGGGTCGGAACCGCCGCGCTGACAGAGCGGGCAACGCGGTATTGTATGGGGAATGACCGTGCGACGCGTGCGTGCAATCGACTGGACGGCGTGGCTGGCGGTTGACCCGGCGACGCTGGTCTTCGTGATCAAGGACGGCCGGATGCTCCTGATCCGGAAGAAGCGCGGCTTGGGCGCCGGCAAGATCAACGGTCCGGGAGGCCGCCTCGAGCCGGGCGAGTCGTTCGCCGACTGCGCCGTCCGCGAGGTGCAGGAGGAGCTTCGGGTGACGCCGCTCCGGCCGGAGCAGGTGGGGATCCACCGCTTCCAGTTCGTCGACGGCTACTCCACCTACGTCCATGTCTTCCGCGCCCCCGACCTTGAAGGGGAGCCGGCCGAGACTGGCGAGGCGATACCGCACTGGGTCGACGTCGACGCCATCCCGTTCGACGACATGTGGGAGGACGACCGCCACTGGCTCCCCCTGGTCGTGGCGGGCCGCCGCTTCGCCGGCCGCTGGATCTTCGACGGCGAACGGATGGTGGACCACACCCTCGACGTACTCTCCTGAGTCGGCATCCGATCGGCACACGGGGGGTTGGCGAGACACCCCGTGTGGCGTATGATGCCAGCCTGTCCGTCTGTGTACCGGGCCTCGGGCGGTTTGGCCCGGCGATTCGGAGGAGGCCGTGGGACGTAACAGATTCGACGATGTTGACAACGCCGTCTGCCCCTGCTGGCGTTGGGTGACCCGTTTGGTCGTACCGGTGGCCGCGATCCTGCTGCTTCTGGCCGCCGCTTCACTGCGCGGCGCGGCCGGCGAGGCAACCGCCGCCGCCGGGCCGGAGGGCTGGCAGAACGACCTCGCGCCGATCACCGCCGCCGACTGGGACTACGGCAAGGCGGCGCACCTGCTGGAACGGGCCGGCTTCGGCGGGACACCCGACGAGATCGAGCGCCTCGTGGCGATGACGCCGGCGGAGGCGGTCGATCACCTCGTTGACTACCAAGCGCAGCCCGACACCGCACCTGCATTCGAAGCCTCTCCCATCTGGGATCCGGGGATGGACCCGTTCCCGAAGAGCCGTGCCGACGCGGTGCGGATCGCGCGCGAGACAGGCGTGTCGATGGGGGTCGAGCCGCTGCCGGAGGGTGAGGCGCGGCGGCTGCAGCCGGTGGTGAACACGTTCTTCTACGGTCTCCGCTCGAATGCCGTCGAGACGCAGCGGCTGGCCACCTGGTGGGGCGAGCGGATGCTCGCGACCCAGCGACCGCTTGAGGAGAGGCTGACTCTCTTCTGGCACGGGCACTTCGCCACCGGCAACACGAAGGTGCGCGATACGCGGATGATGCATCAGCAGATCGAGATGCTCCGCGCCAACGCGAACGGCAACTTCCACGACCTGCTGTTGGGCATCCTGACCGACCCGGCCATGCTCGTCTATCTCGACAACGGCGAGAACGTGAAGGATCACCCGAACGAGAACTTCGGCCGCGAGTTGCTCGAGCTCTTCTCGCTCGGCGTGGGCAACTACACAGAGACCGACATCCGCGAAGCGGCACGCGCGTTCACCGGATGGACGAATGACGTGCTCGAGTTCAAGTTCGACGCCGAGCAACACGATTTCAACGAGAAGACGTTCCTGGGACGGAGCGGCGCCTTCGACGGCGGCGACATCATCGACATCATCCTGGACCAGCCGGCTGCGGCTGAGTTCATGGCCACGAAGCTGTACCGCTTCTTCGTGCGCGAGGAGATCGACGCCGCCGTCCGCACGGACCTCGCGGCGACGTTCCGCGACGCCGGCTACGCGTTGCGGCCACTGCTGCGGCAGATCTTCCTCTCGCGCGACTTCTACAGCCCGGCGTCGTACGCGACGCAGATCAAGAGTCCGGTTCATCTGGTGGTTTCCACCTACCGGAAGCTGGAGCTGACGGAGCTGCCGACAGTTCCGGACTTCAACCGGCTGACCGCGGGGCTGGGGCAGACGGTTTTCAATCCCCCGAACGTTGCGGGTTGGGCGGGTGGCCGTACCTGGGTGACGCCGGCCACGCTTCTCCAGCGGGGCAACCTCTTCCGCGACGTCCTCTATCCCGACACCGATGGCTTCTGGGCTCCCGACCGTGTGGTGCCCGGTGTCTACCAGCAGGTTGAGGAGCGGTTGGCGCAGGGAATGAACATCACCGCCGCGACCCAGGAAGGGGACGCGGAGTCGAGCATGCTGGCCGATCGCGACGAGGACTACAACACGCGATACGGCGGCTACATGGGCTACGTGATGGCGTTCGACCGGCTCATTCCGATCCCGCGCCGCGTCGCCGACCTCGACATGGTGCAGTTGCTCGCGGATGCGGGCGCCTCGTCGGTGGAAGACGTTGTCGATCACCTGCTCCTACGCTTCCTGCGTGTGGAGCTGAGCGACACCGACCGCGACATCCTCGTTGACTTCCTGCGCGATGAACTGGACGCCGACCGGATCGAGGGCGCCACGCCTCAGACCGAATCGGCGTTGCGCGGCCTGCTGTACCTCGTCCTGAGCACTCCGGAGTACCAACTGGCCTGACGCGAAGGGCCGGAGGAGAGAGAACGATGGCTCGATTCACCTGCGGATGTTCGCGGCGGGACTTCCTAATCAAGGGGATGTACGGCCTGGGCGTCGGTGCGACGCTCCCCGTGCTACTGAACCGCACCTCGGCGGCGCTCACGGCGCAGGCGCTCGAGGGCACCAGCATGGAGAACAGCCCGGAGCGGATCCTGGTGGTGGTGGAGTTGTCGGGTGGCAACGACGGCCTGAACACCGTGGTGCCGTACGGCGATGACGAGTACTACCGGGTGCGGCCGACGATCGGCATTCCGAAGTCGGAGGTGATCAAGCTTGACGACCACTTCGGGTTGCACCCGTCGATGGTCGGTTTTGAGCGCCTCTACAAGGATGGCCACATGGCAGTGGTGCATGGGTGCGGGTACGACAACCCGAGCCTGTCGCACTTCTCGTCGATGGGCTTCTGGCACACTGGCGTCCCGAACGGCGGCGAGACGCTCGGCTGGCTCGGCCGGCTGGCGGACGGCGCGTACGACCACGACGCGCAGGGGAACACGATCGTCAACATCGGCACGCGGCAGTCGCTCGCGGTCCGGGCCCGGCACCATTCGCCACTGGTCTTCAACGACCCGCGGACGTTCAAGCGCGACGGAACTGGCGGAGAGCAGGCGGCGATCGGCCGACTGACGTCATCCGGCGCGGCGGGCAACTCGACGCTCGACTTCCTCGCCAACACGGCGCAGAACGCCGCCGAGAGTTCCCAATTCGTCCGGGAGGCGGCGGCCGCCTACCAGACGCCGGTCGACTACGGCATTGGCGGGCTGTCGGGGCCGTTGCGCCAGGTGGCGTCGCTGATCCACGCCGACATGCCGACGAGGCTGTACTACGTCGTCTACCAGGGCAACTCGTTCGACACCCACGTGCATCAGATGGACCCGCACGCGCGGCTGCTCGCCTACACCGCCGACGCGATCCGCGGCTTCATGACCGACCTCGACCGGATCGACCGGGGCAACGACGTCGCCATGATGGTCTTCACCGAGTTCGGCCGGCGCGTGGAGGAGAACGGCAGTCTCGGCACCGACCATGGCACGGCGACGCCGATGTTCGTCATTGGAAACCATGTCAAGGGTGGCCTCCACGGCGAGCCGCCGAGCCTGACCGAGCTGGACGACGGCAACCTGATCAAGACGACCGACTTCCGGCGGGTTTACGCCACGATGATCGAGGAGTGGCTCCGGTTCGACGGCGCCCCGCAGGTGCTGAAGGGGTCGTTCGACTCGATGGGCATGTTCGCGTAGTCATCAACGTGCTGCACGGCGCTCGCGCCGAAGACGAGCACTGATCAGTGGTCGATCCGCTTCGCCTTCTCGACGAGCGTCGTGCGCTTGATGTTGAGCAGGCGGGCCGCCTGCTGCTTGTTCCCGCCCGTCCGGTCGAGCGCCGTCCGGATCAACGAAGCCTCCACCCGCTGCAGGTGGGCGGGCAGGTCCATTCCGGCGTCCGGTAGCTCCGGCGCGGCGTCAGCACCGGCGCCGCCCGCGCGCACCTCCTCCGGCAGATCCTCCGCCTCGATCCGATCGCGTCCCGGGTTGAGGGCGAGCGCCCGCTCGATCACGTTCTCGAGCTGGCGGACGTTCCCCGGCCAGCGGTACATCATCATCTGGCGCATCGCCTCCTGCGAGACGGCGACACCGTCCCGCGGCGGCGTCTGGGCGGCACCGATCCGCGCGACGAACGTCCGAACGAGCAGCGGGATGTCTTCGCGCCTGCCCCGCAGCGGGGTTAGTTGGATCGGGATGACATTCAGCCGATAGTAGAGGTCTTCCCGGAACTCGCCGGCCTCGACCAGGCCTGCAAGGTTCGCGTTGGTCGCGGCGACCACCCGCACGTCCACCTTGATCGGATCGTTTCCTCCGACGCGTTCGAACTCCCGCTCCTGCAGCACCCGTAACAGCTTCGCCTGCAGATTGATGCTCATCGTGGCGATCTCGTCCAGAAAGAGCGTGCCGCGGTGCGCCTGTTCGAAGCGGCCCTTCCGGTTGACGACGGCGCCCGTGAACGCGCCGCGGACATGGCCGAACAGTTCCGCCTCGAGCAGCGTTTCCGGAATGGCGCTGCAGTTGAGCGCGACGAAGTGCTCGTCCCGCCGCGGACTGTTGTGGTGGATCGCGCGCGCCACGAGTTCCTTCCCGGTGCCGGTGTCGCCGGTGATCAGCACGGTGCTGGTCGTGGCGGCCACCGTCTTCAGCAGCGCGCGCAACCTGTGCATCGGTTGGCTCTCGCCGACGATCCCCTCGAGGCCGTAGCGCTGCTGAAGCTGTGAGCGGAGGTACTCGTTCTCGGAGCGGAGGCGTCGGCGCTCGAGGGCGGTCGCGAGCGTGTGCAGCAGTCGGTCGAAGGGACAGGGCTTCTCGATGAAGTCCGCCACGCCCTGCTTGATCAGCGTGACGGCGGTCTCGACCGTGGCGTACCCGGTCACCACGACCGCCACGATCTCGGGATAGCGTTCGAGCGCGGTCTCGACGACGGCTGTCCCGTCGATGCCGGGCAGGCGGAGATCGGTGATAACGACGTCGAAGGCGAACTCGGCGAGCCGCTCGCGCGCCGCCTCGCCGGTCTCCGCTTGCACGACGTGGTAGCCGCGCTCCGCTAGCCGTTCCGCCCACGACTCGCGTAGCGGCGCCTCGTCCTCGACGAGCAGCAGATGTGTCTCGGCTTCTGGCACTTGGGAGCGGCCACTCGAGCGGAGTGTCAACATTCTGACGCTCCAGGTTGGAGGCGGTCAAGGCGCCACGCGTGGCGCCGAGTCACCGCGGACGCATCGACTGCGGCGCCGCCTGACGGCGCCAACGGGGGCTACAGTCTGCACGAGACACTGCCGATATCCCATTCGTGGCGGGGGAAGACGCTGCCCGGTGCGGCGTCCTCCCCCCGGTAGCGTTGTCCGGGAGGAGAACCGAGCCATGGATGTGGACCGCAAGACCGTGTCGATCATGAAGGCGTGCGAACTGGTGGGTGTCAGCCGACGGACCATCTACAACTGGATCGCCGCCGGCAAGGTGGAGTACGTGCGGACGGCTGGAGGCTCCGTCCGGATCTTCGCCGACACGCTCTGGCGCGGTCCGGACACACGGGCGGACCGCGGCCCGCTGGTCAACTCGCCCGCCCACTAGCCCCCGTTTCCCGCTGCGCGCCATCCCCCGCGCGCAACCGTCTGGGACCGCACACGCCCGAAACCGTCAACAATCCGACACTCTGGGTGTCGAGAGTCACGCCGTTGACGCACATTTTGGCCAGCCGTTGCCGGATTCTGCGCGCGGATGCCCGGCGCGTCGCGAACCGTTACATTCTCGCAAGTTACTGAACAATAGTGGCTTGTGCGATTCAACCCTGATGCCAGGACGTCGATCTCACCAGATCTGCCTAAGTTGGCACGGATCTTGCCTTTTCCCAGCACATGGAAAAACAGACGCGATGCCGCACACGGCAGGAACGGATCGATGCAGGTGTTCCCTTTGTCGGGGTGCTGGCCCGGCGGATGGCGGCGCAGATGCCCCATTCGATTGATGTTGGCGATCTGGTGCAGGACGGCATGATCGGCCTGATCGACGCCGCCGACCGGTTCGACGACGCCCGCGGCATCAAGTTCGAGACCTTCGCGGAGCGGCGGGTCCGCGGCGCCATGATCGACGCGTTGCGGCGCGGCGCCTGGCCGCGCGGGATCCGCCGCATCCGCCGGGAGGTCAAGGAGGCGCGCGAGAAGTTGCGCGGCGAGTTGGGCACGGAGCCTACCACCGCCGACATCGCCCGCCACCTGCGGATGGACGAGGTGAAGTTGAACCGGACGCTCCGGCGGATCAGCGTCATCGAGTCGACGTCGCCTCTGACCGCGGCGGAAACGGTGAACCCGTCCGACCTGCCGCCCGTGCTATCACCGTCGGTGCCGGCGGCGCCCGACGCGCAGTGCGAGCGCGCCGAGGTGCGCGACCGGATCCGCGCCGCCATTGGCGCCCTCCCGGAGCGGGAGCGGACGGTGGTGGGGCGCTACTACTACGGCGAGAGCACGATGAAGGAGATCGGGGGCGAGATCGGCGTGAACGAGTCGCGCGTGTCACAGCTCCATGCGCGTGCCATCGGGCGGCTGCGCGGCCTGCTCGCGCCCGATCTGGCGCCGGAACTACTCGCCAGCGCGCTCGCCAAGGGCCCGGCCGCCACCGGGTCGCCCAGGCTCAGGATCGCGAAGGCCGGATTGGCGTCAGCCCGCGCGGGCGCGCGCCGGCATCAACAGATCGCGGCGGCGCGGTAGTTCCTCCCCGCGTCGTCCGAACCCGGACGCCCCGTCCGCCTTCTTCCCTCCGGGCGGCGGGGCGTCCGGGCAGATTGTCATTCAGCGGCAGGCAGGTCAACCAGGAACGACGCCCCCTCGCCGGGGGTCGACTCCAGACGCATCCCGCCGCCGTGGTCCTGCACAATCGCATGCGCGACGGTCAGGCCGAGCCCGGTCCCCTTGCCGGGCGACTTGGTGGTGAAGAACGGATCGAAGATTCGTTCCTGCACGTCGTTCGCAATCCCGGGACCATCGTCGTGGATCTCGAGCACCACGAGGCGTCGATCGACGTCGTGCCAGGAGCGCGCGATCAGCGTCCCACGGCCATTGGCTGCCAGCATCGCCTGCTCGGCGTTGATGACCAGGTTCAGCAGCACTTGCTTCAGGTGGTGTGCGTCGGCGAAGACCGGCGGCAACCCTGTGGCGAGCGCGTCGATCGTCGTGATGTTGGTGACCCGCTGATCGTACGCCCGAAGCGACAGCGTCTCGCGCGTCACCTGATTGATGTCGACCAGGCCACGCGTCGTGTGACGCTTGCGCGAGAAGTCGAGCAGGTTGCGGACGATCCTCGCCGCCCGTTCCGACTCGCCCAGAATCGTCTCGATCCCCCGCTTCGTCAGGTCGTCCTGCTCGCGTCCCGACAGGCGTTCCGCCCAGGTGAGGATGGTGGCGAGCGGGTTGTTCAGTTCGTGCGCCACCCCGGACACCGTCTGGCCCAGGGCGGCCAGCTTCTCCGCCTGCAGCAGTTGGTGATAGATGTCGCGCCCTTGATCCTCCAGCATGCGCCGCTCACTGACGTCACGCAGCACGGCGTCCAGCCGCGCCGGTTCGCCCTTGCCCAGGCCGGACGCGTGTGCGGTCACCTCCATCCAGATCGGTGCGCCGTCGGTCCGTCGAAGCCGCACGAGATAGTCGGTCACCGCCCCGTCGCGCAGCAACTGCCCGACGAACGCCCGGCGGCCCGCGACGTCGACAAAGCGATCCTCGTCGAAGGGGCGGACCGCCGCCGGGTCGGCGTCCGGTTCGAAACCGAGCATCAGCTTGAGGTACGGGTTGGCGGCGATGGTGACCCCGGCGCCGCTACGGGGAAGCAATCCGATGTAGATGCCGGTGTGGACCGTCTCGAACAGCTCCGCGAGCGCGTCGCGCAAGCGGCTGTCGGCGGGAACGTCGGCCGTGGCGGACGGCGTATGTCGTTCGGCGCGGGGCGGCACAGCCCTGACCCCGTTCCTGGGACGTCAGTTCGCCGGTTCGGGCGGTGCGGGTGTCGGCGTTTGCAGTGGCGAGCCCGCGTACGCCGCCTCGATCGCGTCGCGAATGTCGGTCACGAGCGCCCCGGACGCGTGCATCTGCATAGCCGTCCGTCCCACGTCGACACAGGCGATGCACGCCATGCCGTGCTCCTCCCACGCGCGCACCGTGCCGTCGGCGTTCCGCTGCCGGACGAAGCAGTCGGCGTTCCGCCGGTGGCCACGGGTCTCGCAGCCGCAGAAGCAAGGGACATACTCCAGCACCTCGGGGTGTCGCGCGGCGAACATGTACACCTCGCGAATCATCTCCGGGTCACGCGGAATCAGGCCCGCCTGCAGAGGCAACGGCGGCATCGCGGCGTCGGCCGGCGGCGGCGGCGTCCGCTCCTCGGGCGGCGGGGCGGGAGGAGGCTCCGGTGTCTCGTCCGCCGCCTCGTTCAGCGCGATCTCACTCTCAGGATCGACCACGGCATTGTCGTTGCCGTTCAGGGCGAGGAAGCCGACCAGCGCGAGCGCGGCCAGGCCGCCACCGATCAGAATCCAGGGAGGGCCACCACGGGTTTCCGGCCTCCCCTCCGCCACCGGGGCGCCGGATCCCGCCGTGCGAGTCCGTCTCTTTCGACCCATGCCGGCATCTTATCATGGGCCAGCCCGTGGCGGTCCGCCCCGGCGTCAGGCGTCGCCATTGGCGCCGTTGAGGGTGCGGACCTTCGGGCCGAGGGCGAAGGTCATCGTCCCGTCGATCACCACGTCGTCACCCACGCGTGCGAATCCCTTCAGCCGCCCCATCCGGCTCCGGAGCCGCACGACCTCCGCTTCGACCACGACGACATCACCCGGATGGACCGGGCGGTGGTAGCGGACGTGTTCGATGCCGGTGAAGAAGGGGAGTTTCTGGCGGTTCTCCAGCTTGGCGAGGATGAGAATGGCGCCCACCTGCGCCACCGCCTCGGTGAGGATGGTGGGCGGCAGGACCGGCCGTCCGCCGCCCGGCGGCGCCGAGAGGTAGCGTTCGTTGAGCGACACGTTCTTGATTCCGACGATCCGCTTGTCCTGCTCGAACTCGGTGATGCGGTCGACCAGCAGGAAGGGGTAGCGGTGCGGCAGAATCCGTTCGATTGCGGCGTTGTCGAGCGGAAGGGTGAGGTCGGTGGTCACGGCGGGGTCAGTATACTGCCCGGCGGAGGTTGCACCGCATGCCGGTACAGGAAAATGGCCACGCCGAGGTGCGGTGTTCGAACGGTGCGGGATGCCTTTCTTGCCAGCGCCTGCCTGATTCTGTGCATCCCGTCGCACCCCGGCGCGGTCGGTACAGTGAGTAAGCAAGTTCCGTGCCAATCGTGGTCGCGGTCACCGAGCGTCCGATCAACGCCGGTGTTTCCGACGCGTCTCGCCAACAGCGGCCTGGCGCCGTCAGATCCGCTGCCATTGGTCCGAGCGGACGACTGTCCGCTCGGAACGACGGGTTTGACCACTGCTGGAGACGGCTGCCATGCGCGCGCCGAACGGGCGCGGCCGTCAGGCGCGGGCGCGCGTGGGAATTTCGCTGGTCGCCGGATCGGCGGAGACGAGCGTCGCCAACTGCGCGGCAATGATCGCCGCTGCCGACTGCACCGCCTCGCTCGTCTCCCATCCGTCCTTCAGCTCCAGCGACAACACGCCGCCGCAACGATCGGGTGAGACGAGCGGCGCGGCGATTGCTCCGTGCGTGCCGCCGTTGCTGGTGGAGGGGACCACATGCATCCGCGCGTCACGCCACGCGGCGACGGTCGCATTGTCGCCGTCGCAGGGCAACCGGCCGATCCTGGCGAGCGCCTCCGACGCGTAGCCGTGGCTGATGGCGGGCCGGAGCGCCGCGCCGGTGCCGTCGAGCACCCAGAGAACCACGCCTGTGGCATTCAGCACGTGTGCCGACCGCGTAAGCAGCGACGGCAGATCGGCCGCGCTCGTCGAGCGGACCAGGTCGGTGCAGAGGTCGGCTGTCAGTTGCAGATCGGGGGACGCCGCAGGGGGCGCGTCGTCGTCGTGGGTGTTCCCCCGGTTGACGGCGGCTGCGGCGGGGTGGTGTCGGCTCAGGCCGAGAAGCCCATCGGTCCGGAGATCCAACGCCTCGCCGGTCGACCCGGCGTCAGCGCCATCGAGGTCGGCGTCACTGTTCGCCGCCGAGCTCGCCGCGTCGGCCAGACCGTCCGCCTCCGTAGCGGTCGTCTCGGACGCGACCGACTCGGCGTCGGTGTTCTCGCGGGCGGTCCGAACCGGCGCCAGCAGCAACAAGGCGACGAGCAGACTGGCGCCCGCTGCCACCATGAGCGCGATCCCCTGCGACTGGCGGTCGGCCGCAACCGACGCGTCACGTGCCGCCCGCTCCGCCACGTGCGCCGCCGCGACGTGCCCCACCGCCTCGCGTGCCAACTCCAGGGCATCGGCGTAGAGCAGGTCGGAGGCAAGCAGTAGCCGGTCGGCTGTCATGTGCTCCCGGATGCGCACATCCATTTGCCGGAAGGAGGCGAGATTGGCGGTCGCTTCGTCGAGCGCGCCGAGGGTCGGGGATGCCGTCGTGTCACGCGACAGCGAGGCGAGCTGGGTCGCCGCTCCCTCGAGCCGGCGCCTGACATCCGCCATCCAGTAGTAGCGATCCTGACCGGTGCCGACGTAGCCTTGCTGTGCCGCGTGGAGGTCGGTGAGCGACAACGCCAGCGTCCAGGCGTCCGTCGCGAAGGCACGCTCCGCAGTCGCATCCACGGCGATACGCTGTTGAGAGCGGACGACGTGGTAGCCGGATGCGACAATGACACCAAGCATGGCGATGACGAGGACGGCTCTCAACCACACGCGGCGCATCTGGAACGCCTATCATACCAGACCCGAACATCTTGTGGTGGGGCTGGGCTGCCGACCGCAGATGCTGCGGTGGGATTGCGGGGGCGGGTCGATCGGCGGATAGAACGGAGGGTGTCCGGTTTCGGCATGCAGGCGGGGATCATCATCAATCCGGTGGCGGGGCGGCACAGCGTACGTCTCGTCGATGTGCATCGGCGGCAGGCGGAAGCGGCGCTGGCGCGGTTCGGGATCGACGGCGAGGTCCGATTGACCGAGCACCGGGGCAGCGCCCGCGCGATCGCCCGTACGATGCTTGCCGCCGGAGCCGCCACCGTCGTCGCCTGGGGAGGCGACGGCACGATCAACGAGGTGGCCTCGGAAGTGGTGGCGGCGGACGCGGTGCTGGGCGTCGTGCGCGGCGGGTCGGGCAACGGATTCGCGGACGGCATGGGCCTGGAGCGCCGTCCGGACGACGCGCTCCGGACGGCGCTCACCGGCCCTGAACGGCGGCTCGACACCGGCGTCATCGACGGTCGGCTGTTCGTCAACCTTGCCGGCATTGGCTTCGACGCGCACGTGGCGGCCGTCTTCAACAACCTGCCGACGCGCGGACCGATCGCCTACTTCCGCGCCGGCCTGCGCGAGCTGCTCACCTACCGCGCCGTGCGCTACACGATACGGACTGCCGACGCGACCATCGAGACGCCGGCGCAGATGTTGGCAATCGCGAACTGCCCGACCTACGGAGCCGGCATGATGATCGCGCCGGGTGCGCGCCCGGACGACGGCTTCCTCGATCTAGTCGTCGTGCCGGAGCGGTCGCTGCCCTGGATGCTCTGGCATGTGCCCTACCTGTTTATCGGCCTGGCTGACTGGGTGCCTGGCGTGCGGCGCCAGCCGGTATCGGCAATCGAAATCGCGGGGAACGGTCCGCTGGTGTTTCACGTCGACGGCGAGGTGTACGCCGCCAACGGGGAGCGAGTCGAGGTGCGCGTCAGTCGCTCGTCGTTGCGCGTGCGGATGCCGGCAACGCCTGCTGCAAGGCCTCGGGTGACCCCGAGCCAGGCCTGAGGATCGCATACGCCGGCAGGCCGATCGCCTCGAGCCGTTCCATCACCGCATGTGCCGGAGAGGCGCGTAAGTCCTCCGCCTGAAACTTCACCTTGACATAGCCGTCGAGCGCGGTTTGCACACCCTCGGCCTTGAGCGTGGTCCTATCCATCGTCAGGCAGTTCTTGCACCAGGTGGCCCAGATGTCGAGGAGCACCGGCTTGCCCTCCGCTTCCGCCGCCGCCAGGCCGAGGTCGAGGGACGGATACCACCCTTCCGCGATCAGCTCCTGCACGCTCTCGGCCACGAGATCCGGATCGACCCAGCGCTGGCTGAACAACCCGTACGACAGGTAGCCATAGTAGATTGCCGTCCCCAGGATGAAGACGCCGAACGCCTGCTTGACACGCACCATCCAGGGGCCCGGCTTCGGCAGCGCCGTCAGCCCGGCGCCGGCGATCGGCCAGGGGATCGCCATGCCGACCCCCAGGATGAAGGGCAGCGCGAGCGCCAGTGTGACACCGGTGCCGTACAGGTTGCTCGAAAAGACGATCACCTGGATGACGACCGGCGCGACGCACGCACCCGCGAGCAGCGCCGCGACCGCGCCCATGCCGAACGCCAGCAGAAACGTGCCCTGTCCCGATCCCCCGCCGGGCAACCGGCTCTGCAGACTGGAAAGGTCGATGGTCAGGACGTCGAACATCGCCAGCCCCAGCACGACGAACAACAGCGCGATTCCGAGATTGAACCAGGGCGAAGCATTGATGGTGCCGAAGGTCCCCGCCGTCAGGATCACGGCGAGCCCCAGTCCGCCGTAGACCACCGCCATCGCCGCGCCGTACGCGCTCCCGAGTGCAAAGCCGCGCCAGCGCGACGAGGCGCGCGCGCCGGCGCCGATGATCGCCAGGTTGATCGGGATCATCGGCAGGACGCACGGCGTGAGGTTCAGCGCCAGGCCGCCTACCAGGATCAGCGCCAGGATCGCAAGCGGGCCGCGCCCCTCGAACCAGCCCCGTTCCGCCTCGCCCGTCTCGGCGCGGCGTATGAACTCGAGGAACTGCTCCTCGTCCAAATAGCCGCCGGCGGTGGCGAGCACGTCGAAGCGGCCGAACCGGGCGAGCGCCGCGTCGCCGTCGGCCGGGACGTCACCCGCAGCCGCAACGGCCGCCGGCGCGGCAGCCGGCGGATCGGTGAAGGTCATTTCCCTGAACAGCGCCGCCTCCGAGGTCGGCGCGGGCGTGGCGCCGGCCGGGACGACACGAACCGGGAAGCTCAGTTCCGCAGTCGCCGGGATGTAGCACATCCGTTCGTCGCACGCCTGGTAGCGCAGCGTGCCCGGGACGACGTAATCGCCCGGCGGGAGGTCGGCGTCCAGCGCGAACGCGGCGCCGATGACGAACTCCTCCTCGAAGACCGCCAGCGGATTCTCTGCCCCCTGCTGCTCCAGCAGGATCGGCTCCGGCCAGGCGAGACCGTCGAGCGTGATTCCCGCTGGCGGGTCGAGCGTCAGGACGGTCGGGATCAGGAAGTCCTCAAGCGGCGCCTCGGAGTTGACGTGCAGGCCGCGGCCGGACGGCGTGAGTCGTGCGTCGAGCGCCGCGCGGTAGGTCGAGTCCGACGGCGCGCCGTCAGTCTCGCTCAGTGCCGCCAGTTCGATGCCGATCCGCACTGGCTGCGCGACGGCCGGCGCCGCTGCCGCGAGGGACCCGGCCGCGAGCCACAATGCGACCGTCGCGCGCCGCCATCTGAGGGGTGCGACTGTCATCACTCCTGCCCTGATCCTACCAGCGCTTCAGCCAGCCGTGCCAAGAACGCGCCCCGCCGAGGCGCGACACTAGGCGAGGGCGCCACGGGGACTGGCGTCAGTCACTCGATCTCGGCGAGGGCCTGGCGGTCCTGGTTCACCTCGACGTCTCGCAGTTCACCCCGTAGCGGCACCCGATGCTCCGTCACTTCCCCCGCCACCAGAACCACGATCTGCTCGGCGGGCGCGCCCCGATACCGCAGCGTCGCGGTGACCGGAAACTCGAACGGCTTGCCACTCTGTTCGAACCGCAGAACCGCCGCATCGCGTGCGTCGCCGTTGCCGCGTTCGGTCCGGTAGCTGAACGTGACGTCCGGCAGGTCGTCGTCATGGATCCAGCGCTCGAAGAATTGCGTCAGCGACCGGCCCGAGACCGCTTCGAGTACCCGGATCAGGTCGTCGGTCCCCGCCTTGCGGAAGCGCATCTCGCGGTAGAACTGCCGCAGGCCCTCGAAGAACGTCGCATCGCCCAGGGTGCGGCGCAGCATGTGCAGCACCATGGCGCCTTTGTTGTAGACGACAGCGCGGAAGACACGCGGCTCGTTCGTGATCCGGCCGAGCCGGCGACCCAGGTAGATCGGCCCCTGATCGGAGTGGCGCAGGCTCCAGTCACGCATCTGCTCGATCACGTCCCCGAACACCTGCGGGCCGTACAGCTGTTCGGCGTAGAGCGCGGCGAAGTACTGCGACAGCCCCTCGCTCAGCCACTGCTCGTGGTAGTTCTTCCAGCCGACCGCCTGTCCCCACCACTGGTGCGCCACTTCGTGCGCCAGAAAAAAGGTGGGGTAGCTGCTGAACGCGACCGGATCAGCCTGCCACCGCAGCTCGTTGCGGGCCGGCTGGGGCAACGCCTGGTTCAGGATCGCAAAGTACGCCGGGCTATGACCACCCGGCAGGAGCGAGTCGGACAGGAGGAGGGTGAAGGTCGGGTAGGGCAGATCCCCTATCAGTGAGGTGTAGAACCGGAGAATCGCCTCCGCGTCGTCGTAGTAGTCGGCGACGCGGCTGACCGTCCGCCGGGTCGACTCCACCGACAGCAACACGCCGTCGTACGTCACGCCGGCGCGCGCCGCGGCATCCTCAGCACCGCCGTCCGCGGACGCGAGCGGGACTTCACGGGGGCGGGTCTCGGCCGCATCGTCTCTTCCCTCGGTTGACGCGAACGGACTGAGGATGACCGAGAGGTACCGAGCCGGCTGGAGCGTCACGAAGCGGAAACGGCGAGGTTCGTCGGCGCCCCGGCCGATGTCGACCTGCGGATTGGCGGCGTCGGGCGTCCCGCTCGCCACCAGGCCGAAGCCTGTCGGCGCCGTCAGATCCATCGTGGCGGTCGCGTAGTCGGAGACGGTCGACTGCGGATACCAGTAGCTTGAATTGCTGTAGATGTACCGGTGCGCCGCGACCCCGCGGGGGTACGGTGTGTCGAGCATGGAGTTCCAGCGTCCGATCCAGTTCTCGTCTGGTTCCTGCGGCTCGAGAAGGCCCCGGTAGGTGACATCGAACACAAACTCCGTTCCGGCCGGCGTCGAGTCAGTCGGCAGGCTCACCACCAGGTTGTCCCGCCCTTGCGCCCGGAGGTGGAGCAGCGGGCCGAAGTCGACCAACGACACTGACAGGACCTCGAGGTTGTCGGCCAGCCGGAACGTCAGCGACGACCGGTTCGCTTCGTTCACCCGCACCACGATGCGCGCCTGTCCTTCGATGACGCAGCCGCGCAGCCGCGCCCGCGACCTGAGCGATTCACGCATGATTCCCTGCGGCTCGAACGTTGCGGTGATCCTGTAGTCGAGCACGTCGTAAGCGACGTTGTCGTCCTCGCTGTAGTAACGCCCCTGCACCGCCTGCTTCTCGGGCGACGGATAGAGCGAGATGATCCGCTCCGGATCCCGCGTGTAGAGCGTCACGTCCTCAGGCTGGCCGGACGCCCGAGCGTAGGTGATCGTGCCGTAGTCCTCGGTTACCACCTCAGCGATGAGGTCGTCCCGGACTGGCGTGAGCGACCAGGTCCGTTCGCTCAGATCGCGGAGGTCGACCGCGAACGACAGCGGCACGAACTGCGCGAACATCTCCTCCGCGCGCTCGAAGTCGTCCTGTGGAACGGGACGTTCGACCGAAGATCCGAACGAGACGTGCGAGGCGAAGCTCCGTGGGTTCACCCGCACGTAGGCGGCTGTCATCTCCGTTTCCAACGTCTCCTCGCCGGTGAGCAGCCGGACTTGCCCTCGCTCCGTGTCCGGCCTCGGCGCAAAACGGAGCACTCCGTTACCCAGCAGCACCAGCCCAGTCACCAATCCCTCGGACGTCTCGGCGATGAACGCCGACCCGGACGACATCCGGAGGGTCATGTCCTCGTCCGCCAGCACGAGATTCGCCGCGTCGTAGGCAACGCCCGGCTTCAGCGAGAGGTTGAGCAGGCCGTCGATCACATCCACCTGCTCTTGCGCCACGATTTGCCAGCCGACCGGACGGTCCGCGCTGCCGGCCGCCGGTCCGCCGCCGTCAGGCGGCCTGTTGTCCGGCGCTGCGCCGGCCGCTGCGCGCGGCACTGCCGGATCGGGCGTTACGTCGAAGGTCCAGGTTCGGAGTTCGCCCGCGATACCCCGTTCCAGGAACACCTCGATCATCAGCTCGTAGCGTTCCTCGGGCGTCTCCGTCCCGTCTATGCCCGCTGCGCCCGCCTCCTCTCCCTCGCGTGCGTCGGCGGGTCGGACCAGCAGCGACCTGGCAACGGCGGCGTCGATGCCCGGGCGAAACGCCCGGATGGCGAATGCTCGCGCCGCGGTGACGTCCGCCCCGTCAGCCACCAGCGCCAGGTACGCCTCGCTGTTCCCCGTGCGCACCGCCGCTTCCAGTCTGTCGACGAGGGGCTCGAGCTCGACGAGTCGCGGGGTCTGGGCCGCCAACGTACCGCCCGACGCCAGCCAAACTGCCACGGCGCAACCGGCCGCGGCTACGCCGCGGCCGGCATGGGATTGAGTCATGACCTACCTCGCCAGGAACCAGGAGGTGAACGATGCGATCGTGTCGAAGTAGCGGTGGAGCACGGCGGGCGGCGCCAGGTAGACGATACGGAAATAGCCGGCGGCGGGATCGGTGCCGAATCCGGAGCCGTAGACGCAGAGCACGCCGGTCTCGCGTAGCAGGCCGAGGACAAAATCGGTGTCGGTCCGTCCGTCGGGCAGATCCACCTTCGGCATCGCGTAGAACGCCGCCGCCGGCGGAACGCACGAGATGCCGTCGATCGCATTGAGGCGCTCCGTCGTGACCGCCGCGCGCTCGCGCAGCGCGGTGAGAAACGCCTTCTGGTGCGAGCGGTCGCCGTTCAGCGCCGCCGCCACCGCGAACTGCATCGGGCCGACGCTGCAGATCCGGCCATCGGCCATGTCCTTGATCGCCTGCAGCACGCCGTCGAGGCACGGGCTGCTGCCCACCGCCAACCAGCCGGCGCGCCATCCAGGCGCCAGGTACGCCTTCGAGAGGGATGAGAACGAGATGATCGGCGCGTCCGGGCTATACGAGCCGAGCGGCGGCACCGGGCCGTCGTACGCGAGGTCGGTGTAACCCTCGTCCGAGATCAGCACGAAGCTGTGCCGCTCGGCCAGTTCGATCAGCGCGCGCCGGCACTCCGGACTGTAGACGGCGCCGGTCGGGTTGTTTGGATCGATCACCACCAGCGCGCGGGTCCGCGGCGAGATCAGACTGGCGATGTGCTCCAGATCAGGCTGCCAGCCGTTCGACGGGTCGGTCCGGTAGTAGACGGCGCGTGCCCCCAGCTTGGCGAGGACGCCGGTGTAGAGGGGATAGGTGGGGACCGAGACCATAACCTCGTCGTCCCGGTCGACCAATACGCTGAGCGCCAGGTCGATCCCCTCCGACGCACCGGCCGTCAGCACGACGCGCTCTGGCGACACCTCGAGGCCGCGCGCGACGAAGTCGGCCGCCACCGCCTCGCGCGCCTCGAACACGCCCGCCGCCGGCGTGTAGCCATTGTGGCCGTCCCGCATCGCCCGCTCCACCGCCTGGATCAGATGGGGGGGCGTCTGGAACCCGAACAGCACCGGGTCGCCGATGTTGAGGTACTCGATGTGCCGACCGGCCGCCTCGACCTTGTGCGCCTCGGCGACGATGCTCCGGATCGCATAGTCGAACGCCGCGCTCCGCTTCGCCACCGAAATGACGGGCGGCGCCTGAACCACCATGATCTGTTGATGATACTCCAGCCCCTGCGTTAAGCTCCGCCGGCATGGCGTCGCGGACCGAGCTCTCCCTCCGGCTTGCCAACAGTCCCGGCACGGTCCAGCGGGTCTGTCAGGTGTTGGCCGATGCCCGCGTGAACATCGTTGCCCTCACGGTCGAGGCGTCAGGCACCCTCCGCATCGTGACCGACAACCCGCTGCGCGCCGCCGGCGCCCTCGAGGACGCTGAGTACCGTCCGGAACAGCGGGACGTGCTGTTGCTGGAGCTCGCGAACACCCCCGGCGCGCTGGCGCAGGCGGCCCGGTTCGTCGCCAGCGCCGGCATCAACATCGAGTACCTCTACGCCACCGCGCAGGAAGGCGAAACGAGTGCCGCCGTCATCGTCGGCGTAGAGGACCCCCGCCGCGCCGCCACCGCCATCGGCATCTAGCAGCCCGTGGTGAAACCCCCGCTACATTCGAGCGGCGATGCATCCCGCCTGAGCGGCGTTGCTCCTCGGTCGCCTCTGGCCAAGAGGCTCCCTCGTCGCGCCTTGTCAGGCGGGCGCCTCACCGCTCTCGGTGTCACGCGGGTTTCACCACGGGCTGCTAGCAGCCGCGCCAGACCGCTCCCGTCGTCGCCTACTCCAACGGCTGGATCCGCACAAACATCTGCGTCAGAAAGTCCGGATACCAGATCGTGGGCGGCGTTGTCGAGTTGTCGATCCACTGGAAACGGTTGAGTGCACTGGGCTCGGGATTCTCGTAGACGATCCAGCGGTCCGTCTTCGGGTTGAACCGCACGAACCCCCGACCGTGCATCACCCCACCCCACACCTCACCATTCTTGTCCGGCGTCGCGGTATAGAAATCGGTGTACGGGAACAGCGGCGTCGGCGGCCAGAACAAACGCGTGTGAATTCCCTTGCCCTCGTCGATCTCGTTCACGATCTGCACCAGCGGACCGGCGCGACCGCCGAACCATGCATTGCCGTCCGGATCGAATGCGCCGCGGGCCGCGCCGTGGTCCTGCTCGTGCGAGAACGTCTCGTACACCGTTCCAGTTGACACGTCGAGCATCCAGGCAGCGTTGTTTCCGGCCCCCCCGGGCGACCCGCCCGCGACGAACCGTCCATCGTCTGACACGGAGTGATGGTACGAGCTTGAAGTGTTCGGGCGCGGGTACGAGTTCACGACTTCACCCGTGTGGGGATCCAGCCGCACGGCCTCCTGGATCCCTCCTTCGCCTGTCCGTCCCTGCCACAAGAACCCGTCCGGCGCCAACCCGGGATTCAATCCGGCCTCAATGGCCGTAAGTGCCACGATCTCCTCGGTCGCCATATCCAGCCGGAAGTACACGCGGGGAGGAGGCTTCTGCGGCGGTCCCTGCACGAACCAGACAAACCCGTTCCTGTCATCGACGCGGCACGCGTGGCTATCGATCGTTGCGCGACCCTCGACGTCAGGCAGGCGGTACTCCTTGATGATCCCGGTCTGTGGATCCAGGTACCCGACCTGCGGCGCATGGTGACTCGTGTACCAGATTCTCCCCTGCGCGTCTCCGCACACGTCGTGCAGGTTCAGCAGTCGGCGGTTCGGTTCGTACTCGGTGATCACCACCCGGGTGGCAGCCCCGCGTGGCGTCCGTTTCCACATCCGCACCGGCATATCCTGCGAATCGGGGCCGCGCACCGTCGCCAGCCAGTTGGCAACCACATCGATCTCGCGTTCCACAAGGGTCCCAGCCTCGCTATCCGGGTCGATCGCCCGACCGGGTCCGCCCTGTGCGCCCGTCTTCATGCGCTCGACAATGAGCCGCCAGCTCCGCTCGTCGTAGCGGTTTCGGAAGATCAGCTCGTAGCTGTGACAGCCGATGCCGCATGACTTCGCGAAGGTCGTCTTCTCTTCGGCGGTGCCCGGCAGATTCCACAACCATTCGGCACCGCTCAACTGGGACATCACCTCGAGGGTGGGCGGCAGCGCGCCTCGTATGATCACGGGATCGATGGCACTGGGCACCATCTCGAGCACAATCAAATCGAGAGTCGGCGCTCCGCTGATCGACACATCCTCGCGCACAAACGCCTTGTAGGGCAGGGGGGTTGCGATACGGAGGGTGTACGACCCGGTTTGCAGCGCGGGGAACTCGTACCGACCATCCGCATTGGTAAAGACGGTCGTTCGCACGGCATTGGGCGCAATCAGTTGTACCTTGATCCCTTCAAGCGGATGGCCGTTGGCCAACTGGACAACGCCCCGGGCGCCGCCCCTCACCGCTGACGTCACCGGCCAGGAATGCGTCTCGGCCGTGTAGTGCGGGTTGCGCGGCGGCTCTTGAAGCTCGTAACAGCAGGACGGGTCCCGGAGATAGCTGACGAGATCAGCGACATCGGCATCGGTCAGGGTGTGACGAAAGGCCGGCATCCGCGGACCGCCGTTCCTGATCTTCGTTGCGATCGCATCATCCGTCATCGACCGCTGGGCCAGATCGTGGAGCGACGGACCAACGAGTCCGCTGAGGTCTCCTTCGCTGGCCAGCTCCTGGTGGCACATCCAGCACTTGTAGAAGTAGATGGTCTCCCCACGCGCGACGCCGCTCGTGGCCACCTCGTTGTTCTGGAGCACCTCGTAGGTCCGCTGGAACCGGTCCACCACATCGCTCTGCGGGACGCCGGGCGGTGCTTGTTCGGATGCGAGCAGCCCGAACCCGATGCTCGACAGGCATGCCACGGCGAAGATCGTGACGAACAGGTGGTATCTCGTCCGCATGTCTTGCCCCTTCCTCTCGAGGGCCGCCACTCTGGTCGCCTCGGATGGTGGCCCACCCTCCTCGGCAGTGGTATCACAGTGTGTTGCGGCTGTCGAGAACACCGATGACCTGCACGGTGACGACGCTTCCAGCGAGCCGAGCGGCACGTCGACTATCGGCGGGCCTTGTCAATCCGGACGGCGCGCGCTGCTGCCGGCGCCGGACGCGATGGCCGACACGAGCGCGTCGGTTAGCTCGCCGAGCGCCGCCTGTTCCTGCTCGGCGGCATACAGGATGGCGCGCGTCTCCTGCAGCGACGGCCGGCTCCACTCCTCGCCGTCGAAGCGGACACGTCCGTCGGCGTCGAACTCCACCAGGACGGCGTCCATCGTGTCCACGTAGAGGCGCATCGGTTTGTCTGCCCCGTCTCGCCCGCCGGCTATTCGACGGTCTCCTCGGGTGCGTGCGTGGCTGATCCGGCCGCGCCGCCGTTGCCGTCCGCCGCCGCGTCCGGCGGCAGCGCCTCGACATCGAACGTCAGCGTGTCGTCCGCGAGGCCAATCCGGACCGTGCCGCCATGCTCGAGCCGGCCGAACAGAATCTCGTCGCTGAGCGGGTTGCGCACCTCGGTCTGCACGACGCGCGCGAGGGGCCGCGCGCCGTAGACCGGATCGTACCCCTTCGTCGCGAGCCAGGCGCACGCCGCCGGATCCAGCGCGATGGCGACGCGCCGCTCGGCGAGTTGCGATTCGAGCTGCAGGATGAACTTCTCGACGATCGTCTCCATCGTCTCGGGCGTCAGCGGATCGAACGGAATGATGCCGTCGAGTCGGTTCCGGAACTCCGGGCTGAAGATCCGTTCGATCGCCGCCTTCATCTGTACCTTCGCCGTCGTGGCGCGATCGTCGCTGAAGCCGATCATGCCGGCGCTCGCCTCCCGCGAGCCGGCGTTGGAGGTGAGGATCAGGATCACGTGGCGGAAGTCGGCCTTCCGGCCGCTGTTGTCGGTCAGCGTCGCGTGATCCATCACCTGCAACAGGATGTTGTAGATGTCCGGGTGCGCCTTCTCAATCTCGTCCAGCAGGACGACACTGTAGGGATGCGTCCGGACCGCGTCGACCAGCAGGCCCCCCTGCTCGAAGCCGACGTAGCCGGGTGGCGCGCCGATCAGCCGCGCCACCGCGTGCTTCTCCATGTACTCGCTCATGTCGTAGCGGACGAACTCGTTCCCCAGGTGGATGGCGAGCTGCCGCGCCAGCTCCGTCTTGCCCACGCCGGTCGGCCCCGTGAAGAGGAAGCAACCGGCTGGCCGGTCAGGCGTCGCGAGTCCCGCGCGTGACCGCTTGATGGCGGTCACCACCACCTTGACCGCCTCCGACTGTCCGAACACCACCCGCTCGAGCGCCTCGTCGAGCGCGCGGAGCCGTTCCCTGTCGGAGGAGGTGGCCTGCTTCTCCGGAATGCGCGCCATCCGCGCCACTACCCGCTCGATGTCCTCGAGCGTCACCTCCGGCGGCTCGGCGGGCGGGTCGCTGGGCGCCTCGGCGGCTGCGCCGGCTGGCGGCCCGCCATCGTCGTCCGTCGCTCCACCCTGCGTCGCGGCGCCATCAGCATCGGCGACGGTCCGCTGCATTCCGATTGCCGCTCCCGCCTCGTCCATGATGTCGATCGCGGCGTCCGGCAGCCGCGACTCGCGCAAGTGCCGCTTGGCCAGCTTCGCCGCCGCGGGCACCGTCTCCGGCGCGAACGTCACACCGTGGTGCTCCTCGTATCGCGACTGCAGGCCCTCGAGAATCTTCGACGTCTCGTCGATGGTCGGCTCCTCGATCACCACCTTCTGCAGGCGGCGCGCCAGCGCGCGGTCCTTCTCGATCTGCTTGAACTCCTCGAACGTCGTCGATCCGATGACGCGCAATTCGCCCGCCGACAGCAGCGGCTTGATCAGTGTCGCCAGGTCCATCGTCCCGCCGGCCGTCGCGCCCGCGCCCACCGTCGCGTGCACCTCGTCGATGAAGAGGATCGGCATCGGGTGATCGGCGAGCGCGTTCGCCACCGCCTTGAACCGCTCCTCGAAGTCGCCCCGGTAGCGGGTGCCGGCCAGCAGCGCGGCGGTGTCGAGCCCGTAGATCTCTGCACCGGCGAGCCGTGCCGGGACGTCATCCTCTGTCAGGCGCGCGGCGAGACCCTCGGCCAGCGCCGTCTTCCCGACGCCGGCGTCGCCGACGAACACCGGGTTGTTCTTGCGCCGCCGGCAGAGGATCTGCAACGTCCGCTGCAGTTCCGGTGTCCGGCCGATCAGGGGATCCAGCTTGCCGGCGCGCGCCCGCGCCGTCAGGTTGACCGTGTACGCGCGGAGCGGATCGCGCGCCGAGGCAGGACCCTCGGCGCCGGCGTCCGCCTCCGCCGGGTCTCTCCTGCCGTCGCGCCCGGCCGGCGCCTTCGTGATGCCATGCGAGATGTAGTTGAGGATGTCGAGCCGCGTTACCCCCTGGGTTTCGAGCACCTGCGCGGCGTACGCTTTCGGCTGCTGCAGAATGGCGGCCAGCACGTCGCCCGATCGGACTTCGTCCTTCCCGGCGCTCTGCACCTGCAGCACGGCGGTCTGCAGCACACGCCGGAAGCTGATCGTCTGCGCCGGTTCGGGCGCCCGCTCGCGGCGGCTCACGGTCTCGAGCGTCGCGAGGTAGTCGTCGAGCGTGCTTCGGAGCGCCGGCAGATCGACGCCGCAGGCGGAGAGGATCCGTTCCGCCTCCGTATCGTGCGCCAGGGCGTAGAGCAGGTGCTCCAGCGTCAGGTGCGTATGGCGGCGCGACATCGCCTCGCGGTACGCGACGTTCAGAATCAGTTCGAGTGACGTGCTGAACATGGTGCCGGTTACGCGTCCTCTTCCTCGATGGTCGCCTGCAGCGGAAATCCTGCCTGCTCGGCCCGCTCACGGACCATCGCGACCTTGGTCTCCGCGATCTCGTACGGGTAGGCGCCGCAGACCGCCTGGCCCTGCGTGTGGACCAGCATCATCAGGCGGAACGCCTCGGCCGGCGCCTTGTGGAATAGGTCCTCGAGGATTGCCAAGACGAAGTCCATCGTCGTGTAGTCGTCGTTCAGCAGCACCACGCGGTACATCTTCGGCGTGACGGTCCGATCCTCGGGCCGTTCGAGCACCTCCCCGCCGAGCTGCCGATCCGTGTCGTGAGCTGCCATTCCGTCTGCGCCGGTCTTCCTGGGTGCGCTGGGTGTGGTGCCGGAACGGCAGCAACCACGCCGCGGGCGCCAGCCTCCAGCGTACCGACAGCGCTTTCGACCGGTCAAGCGGAGTAGAATCTCGCCCCATGCAGGAGATGGCGCCCGGGATCAGCTACTTCGACCTGACCCACCTCGGCCGCCAGCGCGTCATCGCCGCCACCGTGATTCAGGGCGATGGTGGCGTCACGTTGATCGACCCCGGCCCCTCCTCCTGCCTCACGACGCTGCACGCGTCGCTCGACGCCGCTGGCATTTCGATTGCCGACATCCGGACGATCCTGCTGACCCACATTCACCTCGACCACGCCGGCGCAACCGGATCGCTTGTGAAGCAAAACCCGGAGATCGACGTGTATGTCCACGAGCGGGGCGCGCCGCACATGATCGATCCATCGAAGCTGCTCGCGAGCGCCGCCCGTCTCTACGGCGATCAGATGGACATGCTCTGGGGCCCATTCCTGCCCGTTCCGGAAGGAAACGTGCATGTGCTGTCGGGGGGCGAGCGCGTAGAGGCATCGGGCCGGCGCTTCGAGGTGGCCTACACGCCGGGCCACGCCTCGCACCATGTCTGCTTCCTCGAGCGCGACAGCGCCATTGCCTTCGTCGGCGACGTCGCCGGCGTCCGGACCGGCGAGCCGCTCTTCGTCATGCCGCCGACGCCGCCTCCCGACATCAATCTCGACGCCTGGACGACAAGCATCGAGCTGGTCCGCGCCTGGAACCCGTCGACGCTGCTCATCACGCACTTCGGCCCGCACAGCGACGTCGCCCCGCACCTGGATGCGGCCCGCGAGCATCTCCACGCGGCAGCGGCGATCGCGCGCGACGTGATCGAAGGGGGCGGCGACGACACCGAGCGGATGATCCGCTTCATCCTCAAGGCGAACGCTTACGTCCTGGACCATCTCCCGAAGGAAGAGGCGGCATCCTACACCGCCGCCGCCCCGATCGATCAGTGCTGGCTCGGCCTCGCCCGCTACTGGACGAAGCAGGGCGTCACCGCGCCATAGTGGCGCCCCGGGACTCCGGCCCGGCAGCCCCAACCCGCGGCTCAGGCTCCCGGTAGCGGATCACCGCGGAGCCAGCGGGCAAGCGCCTTGTCCGGGTCGGCGATCTCGTCGAGCGACGTGTACCAGTACTGCTCCCACTCGGCTTCGGGTATGCCGGCGAAGAGCATCAGGTTCAGCGGGTACACCTCGCTGTCGGTGCAGCGGCGGAAGTCGTCGCGGAAGAGGAACGTCGGTTTGCCCCAGGCGATGGCGAGTCCGAGTTCCACCATCACGCCCTCGTCAGGAGGACAACCGTTGACCACCGCGAATATCCCGTCGGCCTGGCGCACGTCGCGGACGTCCGCCTGGCCGATCCGGTACGCCCAGCCGGCCGTCGCCTTGTCCACCTGGTTGTTTCGCGCGAACGGCTCCCACACCTCGGCGCCGGCCGCTTCCAGGGCCGCGACCAGTGCTTCGAGCGGTCCCGCCTTCTGCTGCGCGGAGAAGCCGTACGGATTGGCGAGATAGAGCGTCTTGCGGGTCGGCACGTCGAGAGGGTTGGGGGGTGGGCCGGGCGCCCGGGCGACGCTGCTGCCGACCGGGCGGCGGCCGTGTCGCCCGAACGTCAGTTGCTGGCGCTGCTGCCGGGAACCTCGCTGCCGGCTACCCAGACCGACTCGATCGTCGTGCTGTTCGTGACGTCGACCGACGGGTCCGCGGTGTAGACGACGAAGTCCGCGTGGTAGCCGGGGGCGAGCATGCCGAGGTTCTCGAGGCCGAGGCACTCGGCGGCGTTCTTTGTCGAGGCGACGATCACGTCCATCGATGGCATGCCCGACTCGGCCATCAATGCCAGTTCGCCGTGCTCGAAGTAGCCCTGGAAGCGGGCCGCGGGACCGGTGTCGGTTCCCATGGCGACCGGGATGCCGGCGTCGTACACCGCCTTCAGGTTAGCCATGGCGGTCGGCATCTGCTCGCGGTAGGTCTGCGCACTCGAACTGTTGCGCACGCCCTCCATCCGCGCCGGATCCTCGAGTTGCGCCACCACCGCGACATCCGCTTCGCGCAGGAAGAACGGGTTGTCGAACCAGTCGGGCCGCTCCCCGTAGACGTAGGTCGACACCTCGCGCATCAGCGTCGGGCAGTAGCAGATACCTGCCTCCTGCATCATCGAGATGAACGCGTCGTCCACCGGTACGTCGCGGACGCTGTGGGCGATGAAGTCGGTGCCCGCCTCGAGCAGGCCCTTCGCGTCGTCGAGGTAATAAAGGTGCGACGTCAGCTTGAGGCCACGGGCGTGGGCCGCGTCGATCACCGCCGTGTACACCGCCGGAGTCATCTTCTGCGAGTTGCCCAGGTTGTCATCGACCCGGATCTTGATGAAGTCGACGCCCATGTCGGCCACCTCGTTCACCATCGCGGCCGCTGCGTCAGGGTCGTCGCCGACGATGACCGGCCCGGAGAGGCGGAGCCGGGCATGCGCCAGGCTGGCATCCTCGCTGTCGCGCACGCGGACGCCCTCGGGGCCGCCGCCGCCCAGGCTCGCCACCGTCGTGACGCCATAGCGAGCATAGAGCCCCAGTTGATGACGGATGTGCTCCTCGGTGTAGAAGGATGGGTCCGACTCGAGGCCGCGCACGTTGTTGACATGGCCGTGCGCGTTGATCAGGCCGGGCGTCACAGTCCGCCCGGCAAGATCGATCGTTGCCGCGTCGGCGGGAATCTCGACGGCATCGGCCGCGCCGAGCGTCTCAATCATCCCGTCGCGCACCACCATCGTCCCGTTGTCAATGGCGCCGCCGTCGCCGGTGATCAACCTCGCGCCGGTGAACGCACGCAGCCCGGGCGTCGGCTCCACGACCTCCGGCTCGGCTGGCCCGCCGCACGCCGCCGCCGAGAGCGCGACGGCCGCTAGTGCCACCGCCGCGATCGGTCCGAGTGGTCCATCGTGCCTGGTCATCATGCGTCCTCTCAGTTCTCGTTCTCCTGCAGTTCCTGGAGGATCTCACCGAGGCGTGCGATTTCCGCGCCGTAGAGCGCCCAGTTGCCGTCGCGCTGAGCGTCGATGGCGCGCGCGTAGTGATCCTGCGCCTCGTCGGCGAGCGTGGTGAGCGCCGACGGCGCGCTCTCGGCGGCGGCGACCTCCAGCGCAGCCGTGGCGGCGGCCGCCCCGACCCCCGCCGCGGCATCCGTCAGCAGCACACCGGCGGGGACCGATCGCGGTTCGGAAGGCGCACGCCGGAACAGCCGGTCGAGGGCGAGGGCAAGCGTCTCCTCCATGACGACCTGGTCCTGGTAGACGACGACGACGCGCGTCAACTGCGGGATCCGCCCGCCCGAGGCGCGGAGGTACAGCGGCCGGATGTAGAGCAGCGCCTCCTCGATCGGGATCACCAGGAGCGTGCCCTGGATCACCTCGGAGCCCTGCTGGTTCCACAACGTGATCTGCGGCGAGATCTCCTGATCCTGGTTGATCCGCGCGACCACCTGCGATGGGCCGAACACCAGCTTCTGCTTGGGGAACTGGAAGACCAGCATCTTCCCATAGTGCTCGCCGTCGCTTCGTGCCACGATCCAGGCGGCGAGGTTGTTCTTGCCGCGCGGCGTGAACGGAAGCATCTGAATGAACTCGGCGCGCTCCTCGCCCGGCAGCCGCATGATCGTGTAATACGGCTCCATCTGATCGTTGTCGATCACCGGCACCTCCCACTCGTCCTCGCGGTTATAAAAGACCGCGGGGTTGGTCATGTGGAAGGTGGAGTACATCGCCGTCTGCAGCGAGAAGATCCCCTCCGGGTAGCGGATGTGGCTCCGCAGCGACTCCGGCATCGCATCGAGCGGCTGGAGCCACCCAGGGAAGATTTGGCCGAGGGTGACGCCAATCGGGTCGTCCGGCTCCGCCAGGTAGAAGGTGGTTTCGCCGTTGTAGGCGTCGATGACGATCTTCACCGAGTTGCGGATGTAGTTGATGCCCCCCGCCGCCGGCGTCGAGTAGGGGTAGCTGTCGGCCACCGTGTAGGCGTCCCGCATCCAGAAGAGCCGGCCATCGGCGATCACCAGATACGGGTCGGCGTCGTACCGGAGGAACGGCGCAATGTTCTCCACCCGCTCCGAGATGTTGCGGTGGTAGATGATGCGGCTGTCGGCGTTGAGCTGCCCGCTCACCAGAACCTCGTACGACCGGAAGCGGAGGCTGAACAGCAGCCGGCGGAACAGGCCTCCCAGCTCGATGCCGCCGGTGCCGTCGTAGCGGTTGGAGACGTTGTCGTCCCCCTGCGGGTAGTGGAACTCGTCGGTGTTCGTATTCACCAGAACGTAGTCGTTCGACAGCTCGCCGAAGTAGACGCTCGGCTGATCGACCTGAAGGTCGGTTGCCGACGTCGGGGGCAGATCCTGAATGAACAGCACCGGGAGGCCTTCCGTCGTCACCTGGTTGACCGGGCCGAGCGCGACGCCGAAGCCATGCGTGTACTGCAGCCGCTCGTTCACCCACGAGCGGTTCGGCAGGCTGTCGGAGTTGAGTTCGCGCCCCGATAGCATCGTCTGCCGGTACTCCCCATCGATCATGTAGCGGTCGTTGTCGACCGATGCGAACTCGTAGTACGTCCGGATCTCCTGGATCTGGCTGAATGTGTCGAGCAGTGGCTCGTGATCCCAGAGCCGGACGTTGTTGATCGTTTCGGCGTTGCTCTCGATGTCATCCGCCGTCAGCAGCGCATCGCCAGACACCTGGCGTTCCTCCACCGCGTCGAGGTCGAACGCGGTGCGCGTGCCGGCGATGTTGTGCGCGATGTAGGGCGATTCCTTCTGCTGCTCGTCCGGTGTCACTACGAGCTGCTGCAGCACGACCGCCGCGGCGCCGCCGCCCACCCACGCCAGGACGTAGACGCCGACCGCTGCCACGACCGGCCAGGTGGTCGACGCGAACGCGCCGTAGAGCGCCGCCCCCGCCGTGAGCGTGGAGACCGCCATCAGGATGCGGAAGACCGGCAGCCGGACCATCACGTCGGTCCACGACGCGCCGTGGACAATGCCCGCCGGTGTGGTCAGTAGGCGCGGCATGTCGAGGTACGCGCCCCAGGCGAACAGGGCGAAGATGGCGGCGGTCAGCAGCAGCAGGTGCTGGCGCGCGGCTGGCGCGACCCGCACCTCCATCTGATCGAGCGTGATCTCGCCGGCCACGATGTATGCCCCGGCGGCCCCGGCGAGCGAGAGGACGACGACCGACTGCAGCCCGAGGCGGACGAGGTCAAGGAACGGCAGCGTGAAGATGTAGAAGCCGACGTCGCGACCGAACAGCGGGTCTGCCTCGCCGAACGGCGTCGCGTCGAGGTACTGCAGGACGGTGATCCACTGGCTCGACGTCACCCCGGCGACGAACAGCGCAACCAGCCCCGAGATCGCCAATGCCAGCAGGCCGAGATGCCGCCGCTCAAGCACGACCGGCTGCAGGTTGTCGCCGCCGGTGAAGACGACAAACGGTCGTCGCGCCCGCCGCACGGCGAAGCGGAGGTTGACGAAGAGGACCGTGAACGCGGCGAGGAACGCCGCGAGCCCGACCAGGCCGCGCGCCGTCAGGCTCTTGAGGAAGACCCCTTGGTAGCCCACCTCGCCGAACCAGAGCCATTCGGTGTACAGCTCAGCCACCGATGGCAGCATCACGAACAGCGCCAGGAGCACGAGCGCGAGCGACAGTCTGGCACGCACCGTATCGAAGGTTACGTGAGGCGGTGCCCTGGCTGCAACCTCTTTGGATGCCGTGCACGTCCCCGCGACCGTGACGCCGTGTCCGGCCCGCGTCCCGCTACTGGCCGAGCGGCCGGTAGACGAGTCCCAGGTGCACCCGCGCCTGGCCGAACGGCGCCGCGGCATGCACGCGCCGATAGTCGACGCCGGCCCGGATCGCCAACGGGGCGGCAGGGATCCGCAGATCCACGCCTCCCCCCACCTGCCAGGCGGCATGGAGCTCGCGGAAGCGGCCGCTGGTCCGGAACACCCGATCGGCCGTCGCGGCGGTCTCGATGCGCGAGCCGCCGGCGAGCGCCTGCACGAAGGGCCGCACCGGACCGGCGCTGACGCCGACGCGCACCCCCGCCATCACCTGCTGAAATTCGACCGTCACGTCAAGCAGGCCGACATCCTGTGCGAGCTGGTTGATCCCCGCCTCGAGGGCCAGGGTGAGCGGTCCCGCCACCCGCCATCCGACCCCGATCAGCGCGCCCGCGCCGCGTCCGTCGACGATGCCGCCGCCGTCCAGCAGCGTGACGCCCCCGGCGATGTCCAGCCTGGCGTCGGCCTCCTGCGCCGCCGCCGCGCCGGGCGCCATCCACAGGCAGACGATGAGCGCCAGGAGGCGGGGGGCGGAGCGGACCGCCATCAGTCAGAGTTCGCGCAGCGCCGTGGCGACGGGAAGGCGGGCGGCGCGGATGGCGGGAAAGAGGCCGCCGAAGAGGCCCATGGTGACGGCGATCAGGATCCCCTGCATCGTCAGCGCCGGCGTCACCCTGAAGGCGAACGCCACCTGGCTGAAGGTTTGCCAGTTGATGGTGGAGGTCTGGAAGTTGTCGAACGCCACGTAGGCCAGCATCCCGCCGGTGACGCCGCCCGCGGCACTCAACAGGACCGACTCAATCATCACGGAGATGACAACCGGCAGGCTCGAGAAGCCGAGCGCGCGCAGCGTTGCGATCTCACGTGTCCGTGTCGCGACCGCGCTGTACATCGTGTTGATCGCGCCGAACACAGCGCCGATTCCCATGAGGATGGCGATCAGCGTGCCGATGCCGGTGATGATGCCGGTGATCAGTTCCGACTGGCCGGCGTAATAGTCGGTCTCGCGCTCCACCATCACGTCGAGCCGCGGGTCGGTGGTGAGCGCATCCCTGAACGTGTCGAACGTCTCGGCTGAATCCAGTCGGGCGTAGACCGACTGCACGGTGTCGCCCCGGCCGTAGGCGGGGGCGAGGACGCGCGCGTCGCACCAGATCTCCGATTCGGCCACGGTCCCGTCCGCCTCGAAGATCCCCACCACTTCCCACGCGTTCTCTCCCCAGCGCTGCGTCGCACCCAGGTCGATGCCGGCGAACTGCGTGACGGCGCCCCGGCCGACGATGATCTCGTTCGTGCCGGGACGGAACGCGCGCCCCTCGACAATCCGCACCTCGTCGCGGATGTCGAACGCTGCCGGCTCGACGCCGCGCAGCGGCACGTTCGCGCTGGTGCCGGTGCTGCGCTTCGGCACGTCCACGACGACGAACAGTTCGGCGGAGGCGACCGGCCCGCGGTCGGTACGCCGCACGCCGGGGGCGTCCTTGATGATGCGGCTGCTGTCGAGATCGAAGACGCTGCTCAACTCGGTGTCGCTTCCGCCACGCATGACGATCGCCGTGTCGGGCGAGCCGGCGCCGAGCATCGCAGCGCGGAACCCCTCGGCGATGGAAAGGACGGCGACGAAGACGACCACGACACCAGTGATGCCAACGACGGCGACGGCCGACGAGCCGGCGCGCTGCGGGATCGTCCGGATCGTCAGCGCCGTGACTGCCGCCACCTGGGCCAGAAGTCGCATGGATGGGTCCGTCTAGGTCTTTCGGAGCGCGGTGACGATCCGAAGCCGCGTCGCCTGCACGCCAGGCAGGATGCCGGTGGCCAGTCCGAGCGTCAGGACCAGCCCGACGCCGATCAGCCAGTCACCCGACGGCACGCCGAACACCGGCAGGAAGCCGCCGGTGGGATCGCCCATGTTCGTGAGCAGGAAGCCGAGCCCGAGTCCGATCGCGCCGCCCGCCACCGCCAGCGCCATCGACTCGAGCAGCACCAGCGCCAGCACCTTCCGGTCGGTGAAGCCGAGCGTCTTCAGCACCGCCAGCTCGCTCGTCCGCTCGCGGATGGCCTGCGCCATCGTGTTGGCGGCGATCACCAGGATCGTGAAGAAGACGGCGGTCAGGATGGCGGTCATGATGGCGCCGATGTTGCCCACCTGATCGGCGAAGCCCTGCAGGAACGCTTCCTCGGTCGTGGTCTTCGTCTCGGCCGGGGAGTTGGCGAAGCGGGCGTCCACCGCCGCCGCCACCTCCACGGCGCGGGCCGGGTCGTCCACGCGGATGACGAACTGTCCGATCTGGCGGAACGCATCGTTCGCCTCGGCCAGGTAGTCGTAGTGGAAGTACATCGTCGACGTGTCGAACCCCTCTACGCCGGCTTCGTAGAGGCCGTCGATGGTGAACTCCCAGGGGGCGTCGTCCGGCGTGCGAAAAATGGTGCCTTGCAGCGGGATCCGGTCGCCCACCTCGAAGCCGAACCGGTCCGCGGAAGCCCGTCCGACGATGGCGCCGGTCCGGTTGCCGACCCAACGCTCCCGCTCCTCGGCGGTCAGCACGATCTCGGGGTAGAGCCGCAGGTAGCTCTCCGGGTCGACGGCGAACTGCGCGAAGAAGTTGCGCGGATCCTGGTAGATCCCGCCAAACCACTGCGCGAAGCTCAGGTCCGCCACGCCGTCGATGGCCGCGATCCGTCCCCGGTAACTCTCCGGCATCGGCTGAATCAGCGACACCTTGTGGATCACCAGCAGACGGTCGGCGCCCGCCACCGAGACGCCGCCGCTGAATGCCTGCCGCACCGCCATCAGGTACGAGAAGAGCACGAAGGCGACAACGATCGATCCGACCGTGAAGAAGGTGCGGACCTTGCGGCGGAACAGGTTCTTCCAGATGAGCGGCAGATACTTCATGCGACCGGTTCCGTCGAGAGCGCTCCCTTGTTCAGGAAAAGCGTGCGCCGGGCGCGGGCGGCCGCGTGCGCGTCGTGCGTCACCATGACGATCGTCTTGCCATGCTCGCGGTTGAGCGCCTCGAGCAGGTCGAGGATCTCGTCGCCCGACTTCCGGTCGAGGTCGCCGGTCGGCTCGTCGCAGAGCAGCAGCGTCGGGTCGGTCACGATGGCGCGCGCGATGCCGACCCGCTGCTCCTGGCCGCCCGAGAGTTGCCGCGGATAATGCTTCGCCCGATCTGACAGCCCGACCACCTCGAGCGCTGTCGCCACGTGTTTCTTCCGCTCGGCGCGCGCGAGCGGCGTCAGCAGCAGCGGCAGCTCGACGTTGCGCTCGGCGGTCAGGACCGGCAGCAGGTTGTAGAGCTGAAAGACGAAACCGATGTGCCGCGCGCGCCAGTGGGCGAGTTTGCCGCCCGACATCCGGTCGATCCGGTCGCCGCCCACGACCACCGATCCGTCGGTCGGCGTGTCGAGGCCGCCCAGCAGGTTGAGCAGCGTCGTCTTCCCCGACCCTGAGGGGCCCATCAGGGCCAGGAAGTCGCCCTTCGGCATCTCGAGGCTCAGTCCCTGCAGGACATCGATCCGCTCCGACCCCCGCCGGAACGCCTTGTGCAGGTTTCGAACCTCGATCAGCGCGCCGTTCTCGCTCATCCGCGTGCCTTCATAGTGCGCCGGCCTCCCGGCCGGCACGTTACGCCGTCTACTCCGTCACCACCCGATCCCCGCCCGCCAACTCCGCCGGCGGATCCACGACGACCCGGTCGCCGGGGGTCACTCCGGACAGCACCTCGACATTGTCGCCATCCTCGATCCCGAGCGTCACCGCCCGCCGCTCCACCGTCTCCCCCCGCAGGAGGAAGATCGCTTGAGTCGCGCCCTCATCCCGCACCGCCGCCAACGGTACCCAGAGCCGCGGCCGTGCGTCCGGGTCGTCCACCGCCGCCGGGGCGCCCACTTCGAGGAACGCGACGTTCACCCCCATATCGGGCAGGATTCTCTGGTCGCCCAGCTCGTCGAACGCAATCCGCACCAGCACGGTCGCCCGCTGCCGATCCGCTGCCGGAATCGTCGTGATGACCGACGCCGGGATGTCCCATTCCGGGTAGGCGTCCAGATGTGCCACCACCCGCTGTCCCGGCTCGACCCGGCCGATGTAACTCTCGTTCACGTCCACTTCGATCTCGAGCGACGACATGTCGACGATTGTGCAGATTCCGGTCCGGGTAAACCCGCCGCCCGCGCTCACGGGCGAGATCATCTCTCCCGGCTGCGCATCCTTCGAGATGGCGACACCACTGAACGGCGCCCGGATCACCATGTCGTCCAGCGTCGTCCGCTGCAGGTCGATCTGACGTTCCGCTACGACGATCTGTTCCCGCTGGTTCACGATTCGCGCCCGTAGCGAGTCCGCCTCCGCCCTTGCCGTATCGAGCTCCCCCTGTCCGATGATCCCCTGCTCGAGCAGCCGCTCGCGACGTCCCAGGTCGAGCATCGCCTCGTCGTAGCGCACGTCCATCTCGGCCACCGCGCCGCGCGCCGCCTGCAACTGAGCCTCGCTGAGCGCCAGGCGCGACCGCTCGACCGAATCGTCCAGCCGCGCCAGCACCTGTCCCTCGCGCACGTCCATCCCCTCTTCGACCAGCACGTCGGTAATGCGCCCGGTCACCTTGGAGGAGACGGTCGATTGCAGCCGCGCCGTCACGTACCCGGAGGCGTTCAGCACGGTCGGCTGCCCGTCTCCGGCGACCGTCTGCCGGACCGCGACCGTCTGCACCACCGGGATCTGTGATGCGTCCCACCACCGCCACGCCGCCAGTCCGCCGGCGCCGGTGATCGTGATCATGCCGATCACGCCCATCACCGGCCCGATCCAGCTCGACCGATGCCGCGACCGATCAATCTTCAGTTCGTCGAGGGATGCCACGGGCTGTCTGGCATCGTAGCAGACGGACCGAAGTCGATTCCCGTCGATGGGTGCGCCCGCGCAACCGACCGATCTGGACAAACGGCCGGCAGTTGGAGTAGATAAGGAGAACCCCCACCCGACTGCATGTCGAGGAAATACCTCCAGCGCGGATACCAGCAAGACGAACGCAAACCGTCCGACCGCGTACTGGATCCCGATCGTCGGCCGAAGGGTGACGGTCGCCCACGGCGCGGGTATGGATCGCGCGAGCCGCGCACGATCAACATGCCCGCGTTCCATGAGGTGATGAAGTGTCACCGTTGCGGGCAGTCGCTCGACTCCACCTCCATCCGGTTCGACACGCAATGCGAGGGGTGCGGCGCCGACCTCCACAGTTGCGCGCAGTGCACCTGGTTCGACACCAGCCAGACGCTGGAGTGCGCGCAGCCGATCACCAAGCGCGTCTCGCCGAAGGACAGGCGGAACGACTGCGCCCATTTTGAGCCACGCGTCACCGTAGAACGGGAGACGCATTCCCGGGTAACGCCCGCGCCCGCGGCCGACGCGGCGGCGCCGTCGTCGTCGGAGCCGGCACCCGATGCGGCGAGCGCGCGGCAGGCGTTCGACGACCTCTTCAAGTAGTGGATCCCGCCGGCCCGTCCGCCAGTCTCGAGTCCCGCCTCAGCGCCCTTGCCGCGCCGGTCCGGCTGGTGTGCTTCACGCAGACGTTCGGATGCGACGGCTGCCTGATGGCGCGGCAGGTGGTCGGCCGCATTGCCGCCGTATCCGATCAGGTGACGGTCGTGGAACACAACCTGGTGCTCGACCGGGAACAGGTGGAAGCGTACGGCGTCGACCGGGCGCCTGCGCTCGCCGTGGTGGGCGGCACAGAGGATGTTGGCGATCTGGGCATCCGCTATTACGGCGTCCCCGCCGGCTTCGAGGTGGAATCGATCGTCGAAGCGATCGAACTGGTGGCGGCGGGCGGCCCCGCGGCGGTTCGGGCGGGCCGGGCCGCGCTGAGCGACGACACCCTGGATGCGGTGGACGCACTCGACCGCGACGTCACTCTGCGCGTGTTCGTCACCCCCACCTGACGGTTCTGTCCCCAGGCGGTCCGCCTGGCCTGGCGTCTCGCGGCGGCAAGTCCGCGAATCACCGCGACCGTGATCGAAGCGACCGAGTTCCCCGACCTCGCGCAGCGGTACCGCGTCACCGGCGTGCCGAAGACGGTGGTTGACGACACCATCGAGATCGTCGGCGCCCTCCCCGAAGCGGAGTTCGTCGCCCAGGCCCTCGGCGCCGGCGCGTAGTCCGCACGCTGCGGCTATCATCGGGTCATGCCCGTCGCGACACGCGATCCGGTCTGCGGCATGACCGTTGACCCGGAGACGTCCCGGTTGTCGTTCGACTACCGCGGCACGACCTATCACTTCTGTTGCGGCGGCTGCCACGGCGCGTTCCAGCAGGATCCCGAAGCGTTCCTGAGGGCTGTCGGCGATGCCGCGACCGGCGTCGCCTCGATGCAGATGCATGGGCACCATGGGGCGGCAAGCGACGCGCCGGCGCCGGCGGACGCTGCATCGGCGGCCGCGAGGGATGCTGGGCCAGCGGCCGCGGACGACAGGGCACTGCCGGTGGGCGTCGTGTACGTCTGCCCGATGTGTCCGGATGTCCGCGAGACCGAACCGGGGCCGTGTCCCAGCTGCGGCATGGCGCTCCAGCCGCTCACGGTGACGCTGGACGAGGGACCGAATCTCGAACTGATCGACATGACGCGCCGCTTCTGGATCGCGGCGGCGATCGGGTTCCCGGTCTTCGCGCTGGCGATGACCGAGATGGTGGCGGGTGCCGGCGGGCTGCCGATTTCGCGGACGGTCTCGAACTGGCTGCAGCTCGCCTGCGCGGCCCCTGTCGTCGTGTGGGCCGGCCGCCCCTTCTTCGAGCGTGCCTGGACGTCGGTGGTGAACCGCAGTCCGAACATGTTCACGTTGATTGCTCTCGGGGTGGGCGCCGCGTTCATCTACAGCGCGGTCGCCACCATCGCCCCCGGTGCCTTCCCGGACGGCTTCCGAATGAACGGCGGCGTCGAACCGTATTTCGACACCGCGGTGGTGATCGTGGTCCTCGTGCTGCTGGGTCAGGTGCTCGAGCTGCGCGCGCGTCACCGGACCGGCGCGGCGCTCCGGGCGCTGCTCGACCTCGCGCCGCCCGTCGCCCACCGCGTCACGGCCGACCGTGAGGAGGATGTGCCACTTGCCGATGTTCAGGCGGGCGACGTCCTGCGCGTGCGGCCGGGCGACCGGATCCCGGTGGATGGCGTCGTCACCGACGGGCGCAGTGCCGTCGATGAATCGATGATCAGCGGCGAACCGATCCCGATCGAGAAGGAAATCGGATCACCGGTGGTGGGCGCCACCGTGAATGGCACCGGCAGCCTGCTGATGCGTGCCGAGCGGGTCGGCAGCGACACCCTGCTGGCCCGCATCGTCCAGATGGTGTCGGACGCCCAGCGCAGCCGCGCGCCGATTCAGCGAGTCGCCGACCGCGTGGCGGGCGTCTTCGTTCCTACTGTCGTCACGGTTGCGGTCATCGCGTTCATCACGTGGTCGCTCGTCGGTCCCGAACCGCGTCTTACCCTCGCGCTACTGAGCGCAGTCGCCGTCCTGATCATCGCGTGCCCCTGTGCGCTCGGCCTTGCCACGCCGATGGCCATCATGGTCGGCACGGGCCGCGGCGCCACGGGCGGCGTCCTGATCCGCGACGCCGAGGCACTTGAGACGCTCGAGCAGGTCGACACGCTCATCGTCGACAAGACCGGCACGCTGACGGAGGGACAGCCGCGCGTGGAGACGGTCGCGGGACCGCTGGAGGAGGGCGAGCTGTTGCGGCTGGCCGCGGGTCTGGAGCGGACGAGCGAACATCCGCTCGCGTCGGCCATCGTCAAGGCGGCGGAGCAGCGTGGCGCAGTGGCGCCGGTTGCGGCCGACTTCGAGTATCGGCCGGGACAGGGCGTTGTCGGGAGCGTCGACGGCAGGCAGGTGGCGATCGGGACGGCGGCGTTCCTGGCTGAGCGCGGCGTCGAGGTTGCGGCGCTGGCCGACGATGCCGACCGGGCGCGTGGCCGTGGCGAGACCGTCGTGTTCGTGGCGGTGGACGGTCAGGCGGCGGGGATCATCGGGGTGGTCGATCCGGTGAGGGACACCGCGGCCGAAGCGGTGTCCCTGCTGCGCGCGGAGGGGATCCGTGTCGTCATGGCGACCGGGGACAACCGCGTGACGGCAGGCGCGGTGGCGGCGCGGGTCGGCATTGCCCCGGAAGATGTCCATGCCGACACGCTGCCGGCGGACAAGCGGCGGATCGTGGCGGAGGAGACGGCGGCGGGGCGCGTCGTGGCGATGGCGGGGGATGGCATCAACGACGCGCCGGCCCTGGCCGAGGCGGCGGTCGGAATTGCGATGGGAACCGGGACCGATGTCGCGATGGAGAGTGCCGGCGTCACGCTGGTGCATGGTGATCTGCGCGGCATCGTCAGGGCGCGCCGGCTGAGCCGCGCGACGATGCGCAACATCCGGCAGAACCTGTTCCTCGCGTTCGTCTACAACGGCGTCGGAGTGCCGCTGGCGGCGGGCGTGCTCTATCCGGCATTCGGATTGCTCATCAGCCCGATCTGGGCGAGCGCGGCGATGACGATGAGTTCGCTCTCGGTGATCGGGAACGCGCTGCGCCTGCGGCGCGTGGCGCTGTAAAACAAGAGCGCGGGCCTACACGCGGAAGCGTTTCTGTTCGCGTGGGCGGAAGCTGCCGATGAACAACGACATCAGGCCGACCAGCACGGCGCCCGCCATGGCCCAGAGGAACGACGCCACCTGGAAGCCGGGCACGATCCAGGCGGCGAGCGCGAACGCGACGCCGTTGACCACGAAGTAGAAGACGCCGAGAGTCAGCACCGTCAGCGGCAGCGTCAGGACGATCAGCACCGGCTTGACCACGCTGTTGACGAAGCCGAGCACCAGCGCGGCGACGGCGAGCGCCGCCATCGAGTCGATGGTGACGCCTGGCAGGATCCAGGCGGCGGCGCCGAGCGCAATGCCGGTGGTCGCCCAGGTGATCACGAACCACGTCATCGGAACAGCACTCCCGGCGCGAGCACGCCGTCCGGATCGAGCGCCGCCCTGACGGCGCGCATCTCGTCGATGCCGGCGTCGCCGTACAACTGCCGCAGCAGCGCCTGCTTCACCCCGTTCCGTCCAACGCCATGTTCCGCCAGCGGCGATCCGCCCAGGCGGACAATCCTGCGGCCGCACTCCAGGATGGCCTCCCGGCCGCGCGTCACGTCGTCGATCGTACGCGGGATCACGTTCGGGTGCACATTGCCGTCGGAGATGTGTCCCCAGATGGCATAGTCGAGGCCACGCGCGCCAAACGCGCCGCGGAACAGGGCGAGGCTCTCGGCAAACCGGTCGAACGGGACGATCATGTCCGCCGCGGTCTTTGAGATCGGCGCCCCCGTGCGCCGTTTCGCTTCGCCGACGCGCCGATTGACGCCGTCGGGCGCCGCTTCGCGTAGGGCGACGAGGGCCGCCTGCCGCCGCGTGTCGGCCGGCAGCGCGATCTCCGCGCGGTCGAGCGCGCCGGCCTCCGCAAGCAGGCGGCACAGGCGGACGAGCGGCACGTCGGGCGCGTCGTCCGCCAGCGCGCCGGCAATCTCCGAGTACGCCGCCGCGGGATCGGTCGCCGCGGCGGAATCACCCGGCAGTTCCACCTGCGCGATCAGCGCCACGGCCGCGTCGTTCGGCAAGGCAACGCCCTGACGCCGCGGCGCGCCGTCCTCGCGCACGATCGCGAGACTCCGCGCGTCGAGGTGTTCGATCGCCGCGATGTCGACCCCCTCCGCGCCTGCGCTCCGCCAGCAAGCGAGCGCCGCGTCGCGCAATGTGCCGGCGAGCGCAATCGCCGCCGCCTCGCCCGCCAGCGGGATCCAGAGCATCGCGCGCCGCGGAGCCGGCGTGACCACCGCGACCGTGATGTCCGTGATCACACCAAGCGTGCCTTCCGAGCCGATGAAGAGATCGATCAGATCCATCTCCGGCTCAGCAAAATAGCCGGCGGAACACTTCACGACGTCCGGCATCCGGTACGTCGGCACCGGCACGCGCCGGACACCGTCCGCCGTCTCCACCTCGAACCAGCCGTCGGGATGCGCGGCCGTCTCGGCTCGCGTGATGTCGAGCACGTCACCGGACGCGAGGACGACGGTCAGCCCCCGCACCCAGTCGCGCGTCGTGCCGTACTTGAACGTGGCGGCGCCCGCCGCGTTCGTCGCCACGACGCCCCCCGCGAACGCGCCGTCGAACGTCGGCGCCGGCGGATAGAATGCATCGCTTCGCGCCAGTGCCGCCTGCAGTGTCGCGATCGGGACGCCCGCCTCGACCGTGACGTGATCGCCGCCGAGGCGGCCAATCCGGTCGAACCGCTGCATGTCGAGCACTACCTCGCCCATCGGCGTCGCCCCGCCGGTGAGCGACGACTGCGCGCCGATCGGCAGGATGCGCGCGCCGCTCGAGACGAGCGCCGCGATGTCCGCCTCGGATGCCGGCCGGGCGACACCCGCCGCATGTCCGCCGGGAAAGTGTGCGGCATCCTCGAGGTGCGCGGCCACCGTCTCGATGTCGGTCCGGACCGCCGTTTCCCCTGCCGGCCCCTGCGGCGCACGCCCCCGGATCCGGTATCCAGCCATCGGGCCGGCATTATCCCGCATGGACGCGGGTACGGCTCGGGTGTACAGTCGCCGCCATGATCGATGCACGCTGGCGGCGGACGCGGCGGACGTGCGAGCCCGCGTTCACGCTGATGCTGGCGGCGGCGTTCCTGCTGGCGGCCGGCGGCTCGATGGCGCGGGCCCAGCAGGCGGACGACGACGTGGTCGCGCGCATCGGCGACATCGAAGTGACCTTCGGCGAGCTGGAGACGGCGTGGCGGCAGAACGACGCGGCGTCGCGCCTCCGGATGCTGCAGGACCTGTACGAGACGCGGCGTCGCGCGCTCGACATCCTGGTCGGCGATCGACTGATCGACCGCGAGGCGCAGGCGCGTGGCATGACGCGGAACGAACTGCTCAGCGCCGAGCTGCCCAGCCGAACGTTGGAGGTGACCGAGGAAGAGATTCAGTTGATCTGGGAGCGGAACAATGACCGCTTCCCGGATCAGACGCTCGAGACGCTGCGGCCGGAGATCGTCGCCGCCATCGAGCAGCAGCGACCGATGCAGGCGCTGCACGCCTATACGAACGAGTTGCGTGAGGCGGCGGGCGACATCGAGGTGATGCTCTCGGCCCCCCGCCAGACGATCGACATCCTTCCCGACGATCCAGTGCGCGGCCCGGCCGACGCGGCGATCGAGATCGTGGAGTTCTCAGACTTCGACTGCCCCTTCTGCCAGCGCGCGACCGAGACGGTCGACCGGCTGCTGGAGGACTTCGCCGGCCAGATCCGCTTCGTCTACAAGGACTACCCGCTGCCGACCCACCCGAACGCGTTCAAGGCGGCCGAGGCGGGCAACTGCGCGCACGAGCAAGACCGCTTCTGGGAGCTGCACGACACGATGTTCGCCAACCAGGGGGCGCTCGGCGTCGACGAGCTGCACACGCACGCCGAGACCATCGGCCTTGATACGGAGGCGTTCGCTGAGTGCCTCGACAGCGGGCGCCACGTCGCCAGTGTCGAGCGCGACATGGCCATCGGCAACGGCTACGGCGTCGCGTCCACGCCGACGCTCTTTGTTAACGGTCGGTCCGTCATCGGCGCCGCACCGTACGAGACCTTCGCCGAGATCATCCGCGAGGAACTGGCAGCCGCCGGGCGGTAACCCCGTGACCGCGACCGCCTTCGTCCGCGCCGTGGCGCTCGTCGCGGCACTCGCCGCCACCGTTGGGTGCGGCGGGGGCGATGGCCCCGCCGCCGGCGCCGTGGAAACGGAGGCGTCGCCGACAACGGAGTTCTCGCCGCAACCGCCCGCGGTTGCCGTCAACCCGGGCGAAGAGGGCGACGCTGGCCGCTTCCAGCGGCTCAGCGTCGACGCGCTTCGCCTGATGATCGCGGCCGCTCAGCAGGCGCTTCCGATCGGGCCGTTCCAGGACCGGATCAACGCAGCCCGCCTCGACGCCCGCACCGACATCGCGTCCGCCGCAGATCAACTGGAAGCGGTCGTGGCAGACGTGAAGGCCCTGCTGGAGGCCTCGCGGAACCAGGAATAGGAGCCGCTGAGTCGGCGGCTGGTCAGTTTCGAGCGGGCACCGGACGGGCGTGATGCGGGTCGGCGGCCCACGCGCGACGACGGGTCAGTTACCGGTGAGCAACGAGGCTTCTTCGGCGAGCCAGGCGTCGTAGTCGGCCTGCGTCATTACGCTGGTGAAGCCGCGCATGCGGTAGTGGCCGAGGCCGCAGAGTTGCGAGCAGTTCACCTCGTAGTCTCCCACCTCGGTCGGCAGCCACCAGACCGGTACCTGGATGCCGGGGATCGCATCCTGCTTCACGCGCATCTCGGCGATGCCGAAGCTGTGGATGACATCCTGCGACGAAAGGTAGACGATGATCGGCTTGTCGACCGGCATGTTCAACTGGTTGATGGTGACGATGTCGTCGGCGGCGTTCGGACTTGACCGGTCGAGGCCGATGACGTTGGTCGGCGTGATGAGGCTGATGTCGCGCTGCCCGAATCGGCCGTCGGCGCCGGCGTAGTGCGAGATCCATTCGAACTGCTTCCCGATCACGTTGACGACGGTCGCCTCCCCCTCCGGCGGGATATCGTTCACGCGGTGCGCCCAGGCCGGAATGGCGAAGCCGACCAGCAAGACCGCCTCGATGACCGCCACGCCCCACTCCAGGTAGGTGGAGGTGTGGCTGGTGACGCCGGTGTAGTTGGCGGTCGAGTTCGCGCTCGCGCGGAACCGGATCAACGTATAGACGTAAAAGGCTCCCCACCCGACAAACAGCACGGCCATCATGTAGTGGATGAGGATGATCATCTGATCGATCTCGCCGGCGTGAGCCGACGCCTGAATCGGCAGTCCGAGCAACTCGCCCATCTACGAAATCCCTCCCGCGTCGCCACGGTCGTCCGTGGCGTCGAATGCGTCGTCGTTCCCGAGCGCCTGCCGGGACCGTTTCAACAAATGAAAGATGAAGCCGACGAAGCCACTCAGCACGCCTCCGGTGACGCCGAGCAGCGTGAAGACCGCCCAGTTCAGGCTCTGCGCTTCCGCGGAGTCGGGGTCGCCGCCGAAGCAGATGGGGCAGGCCCACGCCACCGCGGGCGCCAGCGTGACGAGCGCGGCCGTCATCGTTGCCGTCGTGAGCTTCGTCATGGCAGTACCTCCGGGACCGTCAGTGCATCCCGATCGCGCGCGTCTTCCGGATGAACAGCACCGCGTAGATCGCCATCGCGATCACCGCCCCGAGCGACCCTCCGGCGAACAGCAGGTACCCGCTGCCGCCGCGCCCGGTCGTGAACATCGCCACGCCCCACCAAGTAGTGAGTGCCGCCAGCAGGATGGAGGCGGCGATGAAGACGAGATGTATGGATCGGAGCGACATGCCGGTCTCCGTCTCTCTCCGTTCGCGTCCTCAGTGCGCCGGCGCGGCAGGCGCCGGCGCGTTGGCGTTCGGCACCGTGTAGTACTCGCCCTGCTTGTCGGCGTGGCCGAGCAGCGGCAGGAAGATGAGCGCGAGGAAGAAGACGACCGTCAGCATCAGCGCCCAGTAGATCATCTTCTGCTCGCCGATGAGGTGCATGAAGAAGCTGGCCACCAGCGAGCCCTTGGTCGCCGCGATGATCAGCGCCACAATGACCGCGATCGGCACGCCCCAGAAGTCGATGTACGACACCGCCACGGTGACCGTGGTCAGCACGGCGAGCGCGCCGGCCACCTTCATATAGGTCCGAATGTGCGAATGAACGTCTTCACTCATGGGTTCGCTCGTTGTCTTCCGCAGCCGCCTACAACAGGTAGAGCACCGGGAACAGGAAGATCCACACCAGGTCGACGAAGTGCCAGTAGAGTCCCGCCGCCTCGATCCGGTTGACGAACTGCACCTTGTTCGTCTCCCACATCTTCGAGCCGGGCAGCAGGAAGTAGGTGTTGACGATCACCCCGCCGATGATGTGCATCGCATGCAGACCGGTCATCGTGAAGTAGATGGCGAGGTAGGTGCTCGTCCAGGGGAAGTTGCCGATGTCGAACTCGTGGCTGTACTCGAACGCCTTCACGACCATGAAGACGAGCGACAGGCCGATCGTGGCCGCCATCCACTTCTTGTAGCCCGCCAGATCGTCCATCTTGAGCGACGCGAAGGCCATGACCATCGTGACGCTCGATCCGATCAGCACCGCGGTGTTGAAGGTCCCGAGCGGGACGTTCAGCACGTCCACGCCGAACGGCCACGTTCCCTCGGGCGCCATCAGCCGCAGCAGGACGTAGGAAGAGAAGAGCGCGCCGAAGAGCATCACCTCCGACGCGAGGAAGAGCCAGATACCCAGCTTGACGTTCGTCAGTCCGGTATCCGGCCGTTCATCAACGATGTACGGAATTTCCATGTGTCGACGTGCTGACCTCTGTCCTTCGTTCGTCCGTTCGCCGCCCGCGCGTCACGCGCCGGCCGGCTCGGCGGTGGCCGGCGTCCCGGATCGGGCAGGATCCCGCTCGCCCTGCATGACGTAGTCGCGCGCCATGCCAGGCACGCTGTACTCGTACGGGCCGCGGTATGCCTGCGGCGGCGTGGCGAAGTTCCCGTGCGGCGGCGGCGACGGCGCCGCCCACTCGAGCGTGGTCGCCTGCCACGGGTTGTCGTCCACCTTCTCCCCCCGCTTGATGCTGTTGACGAAGTTGTAGATGAAGAAGAGCTGGAAGAAACCGAGCGCCCAGGCGCCCAGGCTGATCACCTCGTTCCAGACCAGAACGTCGGCGTTCATCACGTACTGTTCGCCGCCGTCGTACATCCGGCGGTTCATGCCGGCAAGTCCCTGGATGAACATCGGCATGAAGACGACGTTGATCGCGATGAACGATCCCCAGAAGTGGATGCGGCCCAGCAGGTCGTTCATCTTCCGCCCGGTCGCCTTCGGGAACCAGTAGTAGATCCCGCCGAACAGTGCCATCAGCGTGCCGGGCGCCACGACGTAGTGAAAGTGCCCGATCACGTAGTAGGTGTCGTGCAGGTGGATGTCCGGCGCCGACAGGCCCAGCGGCAGCCCGGTCAGTCCGCCGATGCCGAACATCGGCAGGAATGCCAGCGCGAACAGCATCGGCACGGTGAACCGGATGGACCCGCCGTAGAGCGAAATGAAGAGCGCCGACAGAATGACGACCGACGGGATCGAGATGATCATCGTGGTCGTCTGGAAGAACGAGCTCATCGTCGTGCCCATGCCGGTCAGGAACATGTGGTGCGCCCAGACGATGAACGACATGAAGCCGAGGAAGATGACCGAGTAGACCAGCACGCGGTAGCCCCAGAGCGGCTTGCGCGTGTTGTTGGCGACGATGTCGGCGACGATGCCGAGCGCCGGGAGGATGAGGACGTACACCTCCGGGTGCGCCAGGAACCAGAAGAGGTGCTGCCACAGCAGCACGCTGCCGCCCCCGCTCGCATCGACCGCCGCATCGGCGTAGACCAGGCCGCTCGGCAGGAAGAAGCTGGTGCCGGCCACGCGGTCCATCAACTGCAGCACGCCCGCCGCCTCGAGCGGCGGAAAGGCGAGCAGCAGCAGGAACGCCGTGACGAGCTGCGCCCAGACGAAGAATGGCAGCCGCATGAACGACAGGCCAGGGGCGCGCAACTGGATCGTCGTCACGATGAAGTTGACCGAGCCGAGCAGCGACGACGTGATCAGGAAGATCATCCCGACGAGCCACATCGTCTGGCCGGTGGTGGCGAAGACCGACAGCGGCGCGTACGACGTCCAGCCGGAGTTGGCCGCCCCACCCGGCACGAAAAAGCTGGCGAACATCACGACGCCGCCGATGAAGAACGACCAGTAGCTCGCCATGTTGAGCTTCGGGAACGCCATGTCGGGCGCGCCGATCTGCAACGGCAGCACGAAGTTGCCGAAGCCGCCGACGGCGAGCGGCACGACGCCGAGAAACACCATGATGGTGCCGTGCATCGCGCCCAACTGGTTGTAGAACTCCGGCAGCATGATGCCGCCCGGCGCTCGCTCCTCGCCCAGCCAGCCGCCAATCAGCGGGATCGGCTCGCCGGGGTAGGCGATCTGCCACCGCATCACCATCATCAGCGTGAAGCCGAACAGCAGGAAGAGCAGGCCGGTAAGCGCGTACTGGATGCCGATCACCTTGTGATCGACCGAGAACACATAAGTCTGCCAGAACCCCAGCTCGTGGTGCCCGTGGTCGCCGTGGCCGTGCTCGTCGTGTCCGTGTGCGGCGTCGTGCTGTTCGCCGGCGCCGGCCGTTGGGGTGGCGGTCTCCGTCGTCGTCGCGTCAGCCAACGTCGTGACTCCTTTCGTGCACCGTTACCGCGCGGATTCTAACCGGCCCCAGCCGGTCGGCGCAACCAGCCGCCAACGGCGGTGATCCGGCGTCGCGCCGGTCCTCGGCCGACCTGCTACACTCGCGGATCTCGGCGCAGGATGCAGGGATTGGGGAGTGCAAACATGCGCGGATCGTTCGGATCGCGGACCCTCGCACTGATCGCCGCGGCTGCCCTGCTGGCCGGAACGGCCGGCCCCGCCTCGGCACAGCGCCTGACGGGCACCGAGAACGGTGAGTGGCGCTACCTTGGCGGTGACGCCGGACATACGCGCTCGTCGGCGCTCGATCAGATCAACGGCGACAACTTCTCGGACCTCGAGGTGGCGTGGATCTGGCGGGGGGACAACTTCGGCCCGAACCGCGACTACTTCAACCGCGCGACGCCGATCTACGTCGACGGTGTCCTCTATACCGTCGCCACGCCCCGGCGGCAGGTGGTGGCGATCGATCCGGAGACGGGCGAGACCCTCTGGTCGTTTCGCGAACCGGAGACGATCCGGCACCTGCGTTCGCCCCGCCAGGCCTACGGCAAGGGGGTCGCCTACGCGGAGGTGAACGGCCGCGGCGTCATCTTCGTCACGAGCCCCGCGTTCTTCCTCTGGGCGCTCGACGCCGAGACGGGGCGGCCGCTCGAGAACTGGGGGCCGCAGATCCCCATCGAGGGCTTCCCGCGGAGCGGAGGCCTCGACCTGATCCCGCCGCTCGTGGAGGACTGGGGACGGTGGCAGGACCGGGCGGCCAGCTACGACCCGGGCTACGGCATCCCGCGCGAGCTCGGCATGGTGACCAGCTCGGCGCCGCCGATTGTGGTGAACGGTGTCGTGATCGTGCTGGTGGGGCATCAGCCGAGCTACGGCCAGACGCGGATCGAGAACGTGCCGGGCGACATCATGGGCGTCGATGCGGCCACCGGCGAGGTGCTCTGGAAGTTTCACGTGATTCCCCGCCCTGGCGAGTTCGGCCACGACACGTGGCACAACGACGCGTGGCAATGGTCGGGCGACATGTCCACGTGGGCGCCGGCATCGGCGGACCCGGACCTGGGGCTGGTGTATCTCGTGACGAACGCGTCGACCGTCCAGAGCTACGCTGGCCACCGACCGGGCGACAACCTGTTCGGCGGCTGCGTCCTTGCTCTCGACGTGCGGACCGGCGAGCGGCGGTGGCACTTCCAGATCCACCGGAGCGATCAGTGGAACTACGACTTGCCGACCCCGCCGATGCTGATGGACCTGACGGTGGATGGCGAACGGATCCCGGCACTGATTCAGAACACCAAGCAGGGGTTGGTCTTCGCGTTCAACCGGGAGACCGGCGAGCCGATCTGGCCGATCGAGGACCGGCCGGTCATCCAGACGGAGGTGCCGGGCAACTACACGTCACCGACACAGGCCTACCCCACCCGGCCGGCGCCGCTCGACCCGATTCTTCTGGACGGTCTGACCGAGGCATTCGTCATCGACTACACCCCGGAGCTGAAGCAGCAGGCGCTCGCGATCCTGGAGCACTACCGCGTCGGCGGCCTCTACGTGCCGGCGCTCCCGGAGAACCACACGAACGACTTCTACAACAACCTCGGCTGCCAGGGGGGCGGCAACGTCATCCCGCACCCGCCGGCCGCCGACCCAAGCACCGGGTTGATGTTCGCCTCGCACCGCCGGTCATGCAACGCGCCCCAGTTCATGCGGCCGACGGGAGGCGTGGCTGAGGACAGTCCGAACTACGCCACGCCGGGTCCCGGGGGCGCCACCCCCAATACGACGCCCACCACCGGCACGACCGTGGCTGCCTGGCTGCCGGGCGGCTTCCGGCAGCCCACCCCCGAGCAGGAGCCGTTCGTCTCGGTGACGGGGCTCCCGAGAATCGATGGACTGCGGATCTTCAAGCCGATGGACAATCAGCTCTCCGCCGTGCAGATGACCACCGGCGAGCCGGCCTGGTCGTTGGCGGTCGGCGAGACGCCACAGGTGATCCGGGAAAACCCGCGGCTGGCGGGCCTCGACATCCCGAACACCGGCGGCGCCGGCTTCTCGATTCAGTTGGTCACGGGTGACCTGCTGGTGCAGACGCGCTCGCACAGCGAGGGGACACGACAGATCGTTCCGGACGCCCCCCTGATGCTCCACGGCCGCGACAAGCACACCGGCGAGATTCTCGGCAGCGTCGAGCTACCGGCGCCCGGCCAGTATGGCATGATGACCTACCTGCACGAGGGGAAGCAGTACATCGTCGTGCAGGTTGGGAGCATTCACGCGGACTTTCCCGGTGGACTGGTGGCCTATGCGCTGCCGTAGCCGCGCGTCTCAGCGAAGCCGGAACACCCAGAGCATGTTGCCGCGCGGCGGCTGCTGGATTTCCGGCGTGACCATCCGGTAGTTGACCCCGCCGCCGGCCGCGATGGCGATGTACTGCACGCCGTCGTGCATGTAGCTGACCGGAAAGCCGCCGGCGCTCGAGTTGAGGATCTGCTCCCAGAGGATCTCACCGGTCCGCGCGTCGAAGGCTCGAAAGCGCCGCGCGTCGTCGGTCACGAACACCAGCCCGCCGCCGGTGGTCAGTACGGAACCGCCGATGCCGGCCCGCTGGCGATGAACCCAGAGCGTTCCACCGGTCGCCATGTCCATCGCCGTGAGCATGCCGACCTGCCCGTCGACGTCCGGGGCCACCTCGCGTGTCGTCCGCGCCGACCCATGGTGGAAGCCCGTGCGGTCACGGAACTCGTTGAGGGTCAGGTTCATGCAGACGTTGTTGGTCGGCGCATACAGGGCGTTGGTGCCCGGGTGGTAGGCGGTCGCGTTCCAGTTGATGCCGCCGGTCAGGCTCGGACAGACGTAGACCGGCTCGCCGACCTGCGGAAACTTGAGCGCCTCATTGAGGATGACGCGGCGGCTCTCGGCGTCGACCGCGGCGACCACATTCTGGCGGTTCGTCGGTTCGGCCCAGAGAAACGCGCCGGTGGCGGCATCGAGCGCCCAGACGATGCCGGTCTTGCCCGGGATGCCGGTCACGATCTTGCGACGCGAGCCGGGGGTGATCCCACCGTTCAACCATTCGACCGCGTCCGGGTCCGGCGACACCTCGGTCTCCACCACGAGCCGGGCGTACGGATGGTCGAGGTCCCATTCGTCGTTCGGGGTGTGCTGGAAGTACCACACGATGTCGCCCGTGTCGGCGTTAAGCGCGAGGGTGGAGTTCGTGTAGAGGACGTCGCCGTCGCCGGTACCGCGCTGCACCGAGCCCCACGGAATCGGCACCCCGACGCCGGCGTAGATCAGATTCAGTTCCGGGTCGTAGCTCGGCGCATTCCACGAGGAGCCGCCGCGCCGCATCTCGTCGGGGATGTCACCCCAGGTGTCGTAGCCGAACTCGCCGGCGCGGGGAATCGTGTAGGTGCGCCACACCTCCTCCCCGGTCTCGACGTCGTGGGCCGAGATCCAGCAGCGCGTATTGAGGTAGTAGCAGCCTGACATCCCGGCCACGACCCGGCCCTTGATGACCTGCGGCCCGCCGGAGTAGTGCTGCCCGACCTCCCAGTCGCCGACCGTCTGGTCCCACACCACCTCACCGGTACGCGCGTCGAGCGCCACCAGGTGGGCGTCGTGGGTGCCGATGAGAAGTTTGTCTTCGTAGAGGGTCCCGTTGCGGTTCGCGCAGGCCAGCGTCGCGGCGTGCTCGACCCGCGGCCGGCGATACTCCCACAGGCGGGTGCCGTCGCGAACGTCGAGCGCCTCGACGTAGTCGCACGCCTGCACCAGGAACATGATGCCGTCGTGGAAGAGGGGCGTGGTCTCCTGCAGGCCTTCGGTCATGGTCCACGCCCAGGCGAGACCCAGGTTCCCTACGTTGGTCGTGTCGATCTGGTCGAGGGGGCTGTGACCCCAGTGGTTGTAGCTGTGCCGCCACATGAGCCAATCGCTCGCCGGCGGGTCCACGAGCATCTGCTCGGTCACCGGGGTGTAGTCGTCGATGGGCGACTGTGCCGAGACGAACGCTCCCGCGAGCAGCAGGCATACGGCGGTCACGCCGGGGACCGGTCGAAGGAGCTGTCGCATCGGTCGTGTTCCTCTCGTCAGTGCGCCTATGACACAACCCCTCTTAGGCGTCAGGACCGCCGCGCGACGTAGTGTAACCGCGCCGCGTCGTCCGTGACCGCAACATCTGTTGGGGGCAGACCCGGGTCGGCGTTGGATATCATGCGTGGACGGCACATCAGGAAGTACTCGAGGCGGTAGACATAACGACCATGACGCGTCTGTGCCTGTCGACAATCTGCTCGGCTGCGCTCGTTGCGGCCTCCGTTCCGCTCGTGGGGTCGGCGTGGGTGAGACAGCACCCCGCGGGCGCTCCGGGCGGCGCGACCGGGGGCGTGACGCTTTCGATCGTCGGCACCACCGACCTGCACGGCCGCGTGTTCCCCGACGCTGGGCAGGGAGGCCTCGCGCTGCTGGGCGGGTATCTCCGCAACCTGCGCGAGGCGAGAGCGGCCGACGGCGGCGCGGTGCTGCTTCTGGACGCCGGCGACACGTTTCAGGGCGGGATCGCCTCCGATATCTCGGAAGGAGCCCTCGTCGTCGACGCCTACAACGCGCTCGGCTACGACGCGCTCGCCATCGGCAACCACGACTTCGAGTACGGGGCGATCGAGACCGCGTCCGGGGACGGCGGGATGCCCGACATGCGCGGTGCGCTCAAGGCGGCGGCCGCGCGCGCACGGTTTCCGTTTCTCGCGGCGAACGTACTCGACACGGCAACGGGACACCCGGTGGAGTGGTCGCACGTCCGGCCGTCCGCGCTCGTCGACACCGCGGGCCTCCGGGTGGGGATCGTCGGGATCATGACCCGCGACGGCCTCACGAGGACGCTCGCCGCCAACGTCCAGGGGCTCGACACGGCGGCGCTCGGACCCACCGTCGAGCACGAGGCCCGGCGCCTACGGCGGCGCGGCGCCGATCTCGTGCTGGTTCTCGCGCACGCCGGCGGCGCCTGCGCGCGGTTCGACGATCCCACCGACCTGTCGTCGTGCGACAACGATGCCGAGATCTTCCGACTGGCCCGGGGGCTACCGCCCGGTCTCGTCGATGCGATCGTCGCCGGACACACCCACCGGGCGGTGGCGCACGAGGTGGCCGGAATCCCGATCGTGCAGGCCCATTCGCTCGGGAGAACGTTCGCGCGCCTCGATCTGACCGTGGAGCGCGGCGCCGGGGTCGTGGCGGCACGACTCTTCCCACCCCAGGCGGTCTGTGCCGCCGTCGCCCCGGACGGCTGGTCCTGTGCGACTGGCGGCGACGCCACGCCGGCGACCTACGAAGCTGCGCCCGTCCGGCCCGACGCGTTGATCGTCGCCGCGATGCAACCGCAACTCGAGCGCGTGAATCGCTGGCGCGCCGAGCCGCTCGGCGTCACCTTCGAGACACCCGTCCCGCGGAACCCCGACGGCGCCGAGTCACCGCTCGGAAACCTCTTCGCGGATGCGTTCCTCGCCGCCGTCCCGGGCGCGGACCTCGCGATCGGCATGGGGGCCCGGCGCGGCGGACTGCGCAGGGATCTGCCGGCCGGGGCGCTCACGCGGGGACCGCTCTACGACGTGTTTCCCTTCGACAATCGAATCGCCACCTTGACGATGACCGGGGCGCAGGTGCAGCAAGCCCTGGCTCGTGAGTTGACGCGCGAGCTGACCGGCAGCCGGCGAGGAATTCCGAGCGTGTCGGGTATTCGCGTGCGGGTGGCGTGCGCAGGGGATCGCCGGCAACTCGAGATCGTCCGGCCCTCGGGAGTACCGATCAGCCCGGACGAGACGTTTGTCGTGGCGGCCACGGACTTCTTCGCCGCGCGCGCCGCACGCGACTCCATCGTCGCGCCGCCGCCGGCCGCGCTACCGTCGGCGCCGCTCGTCCGGGAGGCCGCCGCCAGTTGGCTCACCGCCCGCGGCGGACGGTTCAGCGCCGCCGACTTCGCGACGCCGCCTCGGTGGGAACTTCCGGACCGCGCGGCTTGCCTGGATTGACTGCAGGCCCCCAGGCGCCCGCCACCGGCTACTGGCCGACCGCGTACTTCGTGAACGCTCCACCCGCAAAGCGGAGTGAGTTTGGTCCCTCAGCGGCGAAAACGTTACCGTCCTGGTCGAAGATCTCAATACGATGGTTGCCGCGGTCTGCGACGAAAGAGGCGCCCCTGCGAATCGAACTCCAGCGCGTGGGGCGTGCGAAACTCGCCGTGCAGCGTGCCGATCTGACCCCACTCCTGGATGAACGTGCCGTCGGGGGCGAACTTCAGAATGCGGCCGGTGGCGCCCGCCTCACGACCCTCCTCGATCGCCCGGTTCGTGGTCATGCCCTAGCCGCTGTGGCCGTCCGCGACATAGATGCTGCCGTCCGGGCTCGTGACGACGTCGTTCGGCTGGTTGAACTGATTCGGGCCGCTCCCCGGCTGGCCGGCCGTGCCGAGGCTCATCAGCAGCTCGCCATCGGGGCTGAACTTGTGGACCTGATGCCCCTTGGTCCCTTCCTGGTTGCCCGCGAAGTCGGTCACCCATACGTTGCCTTCGGCGTCCACGTGGATGCCGTGCGGCGTGACCATAATGCCGCCCCCGAAGTTCGCCAACACCTCCCCGGTGTGGCGGTCGAACTTGAAGATGGGATCGACGGGGTTGGAGTCGCAGTTGATGGGTACGCCGCTCCCGAACGTGCCGGCTCCGCAGCGTTCATATGCCCAGACATGGCCATCAATCGGGTCGATATCGACGCCGGCGGTCGAGCCCCACTCCCGGCCTTCGGGCAGGTCACCCCAATTCGCTGTCACGGTCGAGGTCGGATTCGGCAGACCCTCACCCGTGATCGTATTGCCGGGTGGCAGCGCCGGTGCCGCCGCTGATTCGGTCGGTGTGTCGGACTCGGTGGCGCAACCGCCCAGTACCAGAGCACCGCAGGCGAACACTGTGAACATCAGGTATCTAGACGATGACATGGCTTCCCTCCAATCGATTCAGCGTCTTGTGAACCGGTCTCCCGTGCCATGGCGCGTTCGGGCGTGGAGAATAGCCTACCGCGCGGGCAGGAATCCCGAACGGTCCGCCCACTCGCCAAGCCGCATCACCCGGTCAATCTCCAAGGTATTGCGGATGTCGACCAGAGGATCGGCATTCAGCACAATCAGGTCGGCGACCCTGCCGGCCTCGAGGGTGCCGAAGTCGGCCTCGCCCACCGGGGGCATCTGAGCCGCGCCCGTGGCGGTTGCGGCGACGATGGCGTCCATCGGGGTCAGGCCGGCCTCGACATACAGCGCCATCTCGTGGTGCATGCCCCAGCCGAACGGTACGTTCGCGGTCCCCGCATCGTTTCCCAGCGCGACCTGGACGCCGGCGTCGTGCATCGTCTTCACGAAGTCCTGCAACTGCCGGAACGCGGCTTTACGGTCCTCGAATCCCGGATCCTCCACGACCTCCGCCCTGCGTGCGGCGTCGTCCCATCGGGCCAGCGAATCGGGGTTGTACAGGTTGAACGCGGCACGCAGCGCCGGGTCGTCCAGCAGTTCCGGATGCTCGGCGAAGTGCCAGTTGTTCTGGACGATCGACAGTGTGGGAGTGAAGTACACGTCGTTGTCGAGGCACATCCGGATGAACTCGGGCGAGGGGTCGGGATCGTCCATCGGTACCCCTGCGCCGGGGCCGAAGGTCAGCACCGTGCTGTGCAGGAAATCCCGCAGTCCGGCCTCGACCAATTGCCGGCCGTCGGCTTCGTCGTCGATGTGGGCGACAGGAATGGCGCCGTTCCGCTTTGCCTCGTCGATGATGGCGGCCCGTATATCCGGCGGGATCTTCAGCCCTGGTTCCGCGACCTCGTTGACCCACATCTTGATGAAGTGCACGCCGAGCGCAATCTGGTCGCGAACCAGCGCCCGCGCTTCTTCTTCGGTGGTAGGGGCATTCCGGCCGGCGGCGTTGAAGCCGCCGGGGTAGGAGAATCCCATCCCCGCCGTATAGGTCCGGGGAGCGTCGGGACGGCCCGCGTAGGCCGAGAGCAGGTACGCGACGCGTTCCGGTGAATCACTGCCGATGCTCCGGGCGGTGGTCACGCCGTAGTAGAGCTGCGACCGAAACTGACGTTCGATCTCCGCCGGTCCCTCCCGATAGTGCACGTGCAGGTTGACCAGACCGGGAATGATCGTCTTGCCGGTCAGGTCGAGCGTCTCCGCGCCCTCGGGCACGGGAGTGGTGTCTCGAGGACCGGTGCTCACGATCCGGCCGTCGCGAACGACGACTACCGAGTCGGCCACCGGTGGCGCCCCCGTCGCGTCTATCAATTGCGCTCCCACCAGTGCGAGGCTGCCGGCCCCCTCGGGCGCCGCGGTTTCGTCGGGCGCCGCGCCTCCGCAACCTGCCAGGACCAGAAGCAGTGCTGCTGTCCAGAGTTGAAGTTGTTTCATGAGAACCTCTCATCCTCCCTGGCGCGTAGATACGCCAAGGAGAGCAATATCATGGAAACCAACCGTGACCGAGCCGGACCCGGCCGATCGATTCCGAGAGCAGTACGCTCAACCTCAAGGCGAGGTCGCGCGGCGGGTCGAGCGCGCCGTGCTCGGCCACGCAGTAGGCCTGAACGGCTTCACGACCGTCGCGCAGGCGGAGACACTCTGCGACGTCCTGCGGGTGAGCGCTGAGGGCCGTCTCCTGGAAGTCGGCTGTGGTTACGGATGGCCGGGATTACACATCGCGCAGCGGCACGCGTGCGACTTCGTCGGCAGCGACGTTCCGCTGGACGCGCTCCGGGGCGCGCAGGCGAATGTGGGCGTGCGCCAGCTCGGCGCTCGCGTGGCGTTCGTCGCGGCGGACGGTCGCGCATTGCCGTTTCGGTCTGCTGTGTTCGACGCCGTCGTCCATGCCGATACGTTCTGTTGAATCCCGGACAAGCTCTCCGTGTTGAGAGAGTGTTACCGCGTCGTGAAGCCGGCAGGTCATATCGCCGGTTACGTCATTCACACGCCGGCCGGCCTCAGCGCGGCTGACGAGCGGCGAGCCCGCGAACTGGGGCCCGACCATGTGACCTGCGCCACCCTGCCGGAAGATCTGACGCGGGAGGCCGGCTTCTCGGATGTAGTCCGAGAGGACGTCACCGATCAATTCAAGGCAACAGTCGAAGCGATGCTGCGCGCCGCGCGGCGGTGGGCACCCGAGTTGCGCGCGGAACAGGGCGACGACCAGTATGAAGCCGGCTGCGAGCGAGGGGAGGCGAAACTGATCGGCATCCGGGAGGGGTTGCTCCTCCGTTCTCTGGTGACGGCGATCAAGCGGTGAGCCGGCTACTGGCGCGGCGCCGGTTCGAGCCGCACGACCTGACTGGGCCCACCCCGGTGCTCGACCGCCAGGTAGATGTAGCCGTCCGGCCCCTGCCGGACGTCACGCACTCTGCCGATGCCGTAGACCAGCGTCTCTTCCTGCTCGATCCGTGGTGGCTGGTCGACGCTCGGCGTGAGGCGCGCGAGCTGCTGTCCGGACATCCCGCCCGTGAAAAAGCTGCCTTTCCAAGCCGGGAACCGGTCACCCGTGTAGACGATCAGGCCGGATGTGGCGATCGAGGGCACCCAGAAGTGCGCCGGCGATTCCATACCCTCGCCGTGCGTTCCGGCATGGATCGCCGTCCCGCTTCGGTAGTTCACGCCGTAGCCGATCACCGGCCAGCCGAAATTCCGGCCAGGCTGGATCAGATTGAGCTCGTCACCGCCCTGCGGACCGTGCTCGTTCGCCCACAGATCGCCGGTCTCCGGATGGACGAGCAGCCCCTGCGGGTTCCGGTGCCCGTAGCTCCAGATCTCGGGCAGGACGCCGGGCTGGGCGACGAACGGATTGTCGTCCGGCACGCTGCCGTCGTCATGGAGGCGGACCGTAACCCCGTGATGGTTCGACGGATCCTGCGCGGGGTGCGACGGGAGATCGCCAGATGCACGCGCCATCCGATCGCCCACCGACGCGAAGAGGTATCCGTCGGGGTCCCAGGCGAGCCGTCCGCCGTAGTGACCGCGACCTTCCGACTGCGCCTCGAAGACGTCTTCGAGGCCGGTGAGCCGATCGCCCTCGAACCGGCCTCTGACGACCGCCGTCGTCGATCCCTCTCCTTTGGGTCGCGCGTAGCTCAGGTACAGCAGGCGGTTGGTCTCGAAGTCGGGGTGCGGGAGCACGTCGAAGAGTCCGCCCTGGCCCCTCGCGACCACCTCCGGCACACCCGGAACCGGGTCGGGCAGCAAGGTCCCGTCACGCACGATGCGCAGACGCCCCGGGCGTTCGGTGACCAGCATGTCGCCGTTCGGGAGCCACGCGATCGACCAGGGAACCTCAAGACCATCAGCCACGATCACGGCGCGAAAATCGTGATAGGCGGATCGATACACCTCCTGGGCGGCGGCAAGGCTTCCGAGGAGTATCCACCCCACGGTGGCGCATGCGACGGCAGTGCGGATCATCGTCAACTCCTGTGACCGCGTGCGTTCCTGCACGCAATGAGACATGGCCCGTTTCGCGAAGTCCTCGTATGTGTCCAGACAGTATGGCCGGGCGCAACGCTTACCAGGACGGCCACGAGTCGGCCGACCGGCGGCAAAAGGGTTCGGCGCCCGGCGGTCATCGCGGCAATCGAAGGCTCAGCCCGGTGCCAACGAACAGATCGTCGGCGGGTCACCGCAGCCGACGGCCGACGGACAAGTCCAATTGGACGAGGTCGTCAAGCAGAAGTGGTTCGCGGTCAAATCGTTCCTGCCTGGATCAGCGCATCGACCTCTTCCGAGGTGGGGCTCGCCTCGCGGGCGCCGAGGCCGCGGCACTTCAGCGCCGCTACCGCGTTCGCGTAGCGCAGCACGTCCTCGACTTCCGTCCCGTCCCCGTCGCGCAGCCATCCCGCGATGAACCCGCCGCGGAAGACGTCGCCAGCGCCGGTGGAATCGACGACCGGGACGCGGAAGCCCGGCGTTCGGATCTCGACGTTGCCGACCAGCGCCAAGCTTCCCTCGGCGCCGAGAGTCATGCAGACGAGGGCCGGCTGGTAGGCGTCGCGGATTGCCCGCAGCGCGGCGCCGGGCGCGCCCTTGCCGGTCAGGGCGGCCGGGAAGTCCTGGGCCGTCACGATGATGTCGATCTCCGCCAGCAGTGCGTCGATGCCGTCGCGCACGTGCTCCATGTCGATGACGGTGCGGACTCGGGCCCGTCGGGCGTGGCGGGCGGCCGCCGTCGAGGCGGCGGTATCGTGACAGTCGACCAGCAGCACGCGGCCGGCGCCGACGACCGCCGGATCGAAGTCCTCGGGCCTCAGCGCGAGCCCCGGATCGCGCGACCAGAGGACGGTGCGCGCGCCGGTCCGTTCATCGACGAGAATCACGGACATCCCGTTGCGCGTGCCGGGCGCCACCCGGCAGGCGCTGATGTCGACCCCTTCGTCGGGGAGGCTCGTCCCTGCCGGCCGTTCTCGTCGTCTCCGAAACACCCGACATAGCGGGCGCGCCAGCCCAACCTCGAGCACGCCACCATCGCGCTTGCCGCCTGGCCGCCCGGCGAGTACGCCTGTCGGCGGACCGGCTGCTTGGAATCGGGCGCCGGAAAGCGCTCCACCACGACCAGCAGGTCGGTCATGTTGAGGCCAAAGCCAACCGCGTCGAAGGGACGGCCGTCCGGAGGCAGGAGTCCGATCGGCATCCGCATGGCGGCATCGATTATGGTGGAGGTACGTACGAGCGCGGCAAGGAAGGACAGTTATGCAGCGCACGCGGATTGTCTACGACCCGATTGCGCACCACTGGTCGTGGGCGTGGCTGCGATGGGCGGCAACGGTGAGGGGCCTGTGCATCTTCACCGCGGCCATGAGCGCCCTCGCCGTCTACTCGTTCTGGCAGCAGGGCATTCACGTGGCTGACATGGTGCTTCTGCTGCTCCCAGCGATGGGCATCGTCAAGATCGCGCGCCACCTGAACACGCGGGGACGGGAACCGGGGCGAACGACACCCGATGCGAGCATGCATGTCCTGTTTGAAGCCGGGTGGGTCTTCGTCCTTATGATCCTTCTGATGTCCTTCTAGTTACGGCAACCTGAAGGCCAGCAGCGTGCTGCCCGCGGCTCCGGCGACGTCCCGCACGCCGTCCTTGCCCATGTAAGGGCCGCGGTTCCGCCCACCGTCGGCAGCGGACCACGGAGAATCCGGGCCAGGCCACCAATCGTGATGGCGGCGTAGAGTTTGGGCAAACCAAACCTAGACTGGCAAGGAATCGCGTAGGAATGTACAATCCGGGCATATGAATATGAGCACACGGGCGAGGTGGTGATGGCGCTTCTTAACCAATCGGTTCAGGTGTACGGCAAGCTTGATCTGCTGTCTTTGTTTACCGGGGTGATTCGACGAGCGCGGACGTAGGTGCCGAGTTCTTCCTCAACAGCCACGCGGAGGCATACTGACAGCGGCGCTGTTCTACTGACGTGGTTTCGGATCGGAAGGACCGCGCGTTGATCTACGGGGGCGACCGTTGGAGCGTGTCGGGAACGACGGGGCTGGAACAGCGAAGCATCGTGATGATCAGAGGGGCGAGGTCGAGCTGACGCTGGTAGGCGGTCCGCACGACGCTGGCGAGCACCTGCTGGGTGTCGGCGCCGTGGCGGGTACGATTACCGCCACAGACTTTGCGGGTGACCACGGCGGGTCGGATGGCCTGTTCGGCGCGCCAGTTGGTGGCGTCGACCGACGGGTCCCACAGGAAGGTGAACGCGGCGGGGAATTCGCGGTCCAGATGGGCGGCGAAGCGGTCGGCGGCGTCCAGCGTCGGCGCTTTGTCGATCAGCCGACCGAGTTGGGCGAGCAGTCGACCGCGAGCGGTTGCCAGGCCGTGGTCGCTCAGAAGCCCGGCGTCGCGGCGGTCGCGCAGCTTGAGAGCGGCCTGCAGGACGGCGTGCACCCGGGCGGCCCACGGGCTGCGCGGATGATCGGTTCGGAGTTGCCGCGCTCGCCGCATCAGGTGAGCCAGACAGGTCTGGTGCAGCGCGTGGGTGAAGCGGCGATACGGCGCCCACCCGTCGCGCACGAGCACGCCGGCGTAGTCGGTTCCCAGGACCGTTGCGGCGTCGTCGAACCCGCGGCCGGCGCGAATCGCGTAGACCGTCGTCTGGGGCGTGGCGAAGACCCACAGCCAATGGCGCATGGCGCCGACGCGCCAGCCGGTTTCATCCGGCGTGACCACGGGAGATTCCCGCACCTGCTGGCACAGTGCGGTGTAGGTCGGCGCGGCTTGGCGAGCCGTGCGATGCAGCACCTGCGCGAGGCCTCCCGGTGTGACGGTCAGGCCGAACTGGGTCCGGAGCAGGTGCGTGACCTTCGCCAGCGGCACGCCCAGGTGCGTGTGCAGCCGCACGACCAGCGCGACGACTTCGGGACCCAGTTGCACGCCGGCCGCTCCCAGCGCGTCGGAGGTTTGCAGCCGGTGGCGGCCCTGGACGCGACGCCGACACTGCGAGCAGTGGCCGACCTCGATGTCGAAGCGCCGCACGATAGGGCGCACCACCGGGAGATCTTCCTGATATTGCGTCGCTACGCGGGACAACTCGACGGCGCCGCCGCAGTCCGGACACGCGGCAGGCGCCGGTGCTCGGCAGGTCTCGTCAACCTGCGCCGGACGCGGGCGGCACGCCTGCCGGCCGTAGTGCGCACCAGCGCGCCGGCCGGGTCGCCCGCCGCGACCTTGGGGCCGGTCCTTGGCGAAGGGCGCGGCCTGCCGGAATCCTGCCCGCCGCGCCGCGTCGAGTTGCTGCTTGAGGTGTTCACTGCGGCGCTTCCACCGATCCCGGTCGCCCTCGACCCGCGTCAACTCCTCCCGCAGCCGTGCGATCTCTCGCTCTTGTTCCTCAATGCGGGTATCGCGGGGATCCTGTTCCGTCCGGGGACGTTGCCGTGGCACCCCACCGTTATGCCAGATCCCCTAGAAAAGTACAAGTCCAAAATGTTGGATCTCGCGCGTCACGAAACCACCCCGCTAAACAAATACGATCTGCTCTTCGAAAAACTCCGGGAGGGACAGGCACCAGACAAATTCAATCGAGCGTTCATCACGGATCTTGGCTTCAAGTCGTCCAATTGGCACGCAGCGATCGGCTTGCTGAAGGGCCTTGGCTTTCTTTCGTCTGACGGTACGCCGACCAGCCAGTACATGGAGCTTCTGGACAAGACCAAATGGAGGGTCGTTCTAGGAAATGCACTGCAGGAGGCGTACAGCGACATCTTCGTGATGAAGCGTGAGCCTGGTTCAGCCGATCTTCAAATGATCTCGGGCAAGTACAAGAGCACCTACAATATGTCCAACACCGCCGCGGAGCGCGCGGCGCGGACGTTCCTCTCGCTTCTAGAGCTGTCCGACACGGACTCAACGAAGCGTGAGGCGGAGCCCACGGTAGCCCAGCCCAAGGTAGCCCAGCCCAAGGTGCCCCAGCCCGAGCCGCCCAAGCTAGACGCGAAACACTCCCAGAACTCCGCATCTAGGGCAGTGGGACTGAACTACAACATTCAGATCCACCTTCCCGCCACAAAGGACATAGAAGTCTACAACGCGATCTTCAAGTCGTTGCGGGAGCACATCATTGATTAGCTCCGTCAGGGACTTCGTCTTCAGGGGCCTTCTCTTTGAGTCCGAGGCCGCGGCCTTCAGGCGTGCGGGAATCAGGGTTGGCGCGGATCTTGGACAATCCGAACAACTGCTCCTGCTGGAGGCGCTCAGCCCGTTTGGCGTAAAGCGTCGGAATGATGCGTTGGAGATGGCCCGCCTCTACTCAGTGTTGCACGCGTTCGAAAACGAGGTGCGCTCGTTGATCCGGGACACACTCGACGAGACTGTCGGCGCGAACTGGTGGGATACCGAGGCGGTGCCCAGCAAGGTCAGGAGTATTGCTGAGTCCCGCCAGAAAACAGCGGAGAAGGACTCCTGGCTGGAAGGGGCCAAGGGCGACCGGCTCGAGTTCGTGGACTTCGGTGACCTAGCCTCGATCATCATCCAGAACTGGGAGCACTTCAAAGACGCGATGCCCAGCCAGGACTGGATTCGCCAGCGGATGACAGAGCTGGAGAAGGCCCGGAACTTCGTTGCACACAACCGCATGCTGCTGCCCTCTGAATTCCAACGGATCTACATGTACATCTCCGACTGGAACAAGGTCGTCGGCCTGTAACCCACCGCCAGCGTAGCTATTGGCGCTCGACAGCGATGGACTGGTGAAGCAGAACGTGTCCCACGGCAGTGCGCGTCACCGGGGAAGCACCGCCACCCGGTCGGGATGACGCGCTGCAAGTATCGCCGGCCCTTGGTCCGCGGGTACGCTTCCCCGGATGCCGGACCATAGAATGTTGGACTTTCGGGCGCTCTGGAAGGAGTTGCCATGCGGAAGTCCCGGTTCACGGAGAGTCAGATTGTTGGCATCCTGAAAGAAGGCGAGGCGGGGGTCCCGATCGCGGACCTGGTGCGGAAACACGGCATCAGTCGCGCGACGTATTTCAACTGGCGGTCGAAGTATGCGGGCACGAGCGTTTCCGAACTCAAGCGTCTGAAGGAGCTGGAGACGGAGAACGCGACGCTGAAGCGGATGTATGCGGAGCTCGCGCTGGAGAACGCCGCTATCAAGGATCTGCTGAGCCGAAAACTGTAACGCCGGCCGCGCGTCGTCAAGCCATCGAGGTGTTGACGACAGAGCATCGTCTCTCGGTCCGTCGCGCCTGCCGCGTCGTCGGACTGGCCCGGGCGGCATGGTATGCCCCATCGGTGGACGCCACCGTGCGGGACGCGGCAGTGATCGAGGGCCTTCAACGGGTGGTGGCGGCCAATCCCCGGTGGGGATTCTGGAAGTGCCATGGCCGGTTGCGCCTTGACGGCCACGGGTGGAACCACAAACGGGTGCACCGCGTGCATCGCGCCCTCGGCTTGCACCTGCCGCGGCGGACGCGTCGCCGCGTTCCGCCGCGCGTGCGTCAGACCCTCGTGGCGCCGAACCGCCTCAACGAGATCTGGGCGCTCGACTTCATCCATGACGCCCTGTACAGCGGCCGACGATTCCGTACACTGAACGTGCTCGACGAAGGCAATCGCGAAGGCCTGGCCATCGAGGTCGGCACGTCGATCCCAGCGCCACGGGTGGTCCGCGTGCTCGACCAACTGGTGGCGCTTTACGGGTGTCCCCGGGCGCTCCGGCTCGACAACGGACCCGAGTTGACGGCCCAGGTGTTTGTCGACTGGTGCGACCGGCACGGGATTGCCCGGCTCTACATCCAGCCGGGCAAGCCCGCGCAGAACGCCTTCATCGAACGGTTCAATCGGACCTTCCGCGAGGAGGTTCTCGACGCCTTTCTGTGGGTGTGCACGCAGGAAGTACAGCAGCAATCCGACACGTGGCTCATCACTACAACGAGCACCGGCCCCACGACGCGCTGGGCCGGGTACCGCCGCTCCCTTACTTGGCGCGCGTCACACCGCGCTCGGAGTCCAATTATAAGTGGTCCACTTGACAGGGAAGCCTTCCCGCGGGCTGGTAGAATCCGACGATGGGTCACGCTTCCCAGCTACGGGCTCCTGGCCATCGTCTGCGTCGCGCTGAGAGCATCGGCTCGGGTTGCGCGGGCCGCGCCAACCTCCCTCCCTACCGGACGGCCAACAATCGTGCGGTGTTCGCTGACAAGGGTCTCAAGTGCGCGAGTTCGTTTCGCCACCGGTTCATCTGCCGTACGTCCCGTTGAACCTCGGGGTCGAAACCCGGACGCTGCACCATGCCCGTGAGTTCTCCGATGTCGAGGTCCAGCGGGTCTGCGGAGTTGCCCTCGCGCTGCAGATGCTCCCCGAGCAGTGCTTGGTGCTCCAGCAGAAGATCCCACCGCCAGCCGGCAATCGACGGCAGGAGCACCGACGCCTGCGCGCTCCAGAGGCGACGCCGAAGGTCCCTCGGTGGATTTTCCAACGATGCTAGGGCAGCGTGCGACACGCCGTTTCCCGACGCGGTGCCGAGTTCCCAACATGCGTCGGTTTCTAAGGTCCATCCTTTTTCTTTCGCGATCGATTGCAGAAAGGAGACAGGATTGAGTATCGCGTCGCATCCCTCGTCGAGCAGCCGCTCCGCCACATCCGGATCCCAGCTCGCTACGTGCGCCACGGTCGTGGCGAGCAGTGAACGCATTACGGCCCCGGCGTCGCAGCTGTGCAACCGCTCGTGCGCCGCCAGGAGCAGGTCGGTTTCGTCGATGACGCCGCGCCAATCGAAGCACTTCAGCGTGACGTCGTCCGGCGGGGGATCGGCCGGCGGCGCGCCGTCGAGAATGGCAACGAACAGGGTCCGCTCGAACTCGGGGACGCTGCGGGAGGCTTGGGCGTAGTCCACGAGGAACCTCTTCCAGGCGGAGCAGTCTTCCCGATCCAAGCGTCCCACGTCGTCGAGCCAGATGAGGCGCCCCTGAAAATCCTCGTGCTCGCACAAGTCGAGAAGCGTCGGGTTCCACTCGTTAGGCAGGTTCGGCGCGAAGCGCTCGCGAATACTCCGGAACGGTGAGCTCGCGGGCGCGGGGTGGAACACGGTGCAGCGCCACGATTCCTGCAACTGGGCCCGCATCCGCTCCCCGAAACCGGATGGCGTCGCCACGGGAAATCGCAACACGGCATTCGCGCCGTCGTGCAACGCGTGTTCGGCCTGGCGAACGAAACGGGCTGGGCCGGGGAGGGTCCAGAGATTCATCGAACCGCGGTCACTTCGAGCAGATGCCTCACCAGTGAATTGATGGTCCAGGAACCGTCTCCGACGCGGGACAACAACCCGAGGCGCTCGCTCCAGTCGACCCGTAGCCGTACCAACCCGGGGTCCAATCCGATCTCGCCCGCTACCAGTTCGATGCTCTCATCGTCGAACGGATCATCTGCGCCAGCCAGACCGCGCAAGACCGCTTCCGCCTCGTCGGTCAAGCCGAATTCCTCCCGCAGGCGCTTCGCCGCATTCTTCCGGACTTCGCGCTGCAGCTCCTCGATCCGGGTCTGCCAGCTCTTGCTGGGTTTCTTCTTGCCGAACCGATCGAGTTCCGCTGGCCATCCCCCGGAGATCCGAAGGAAGTTCTCTGCCTCGCTTCTGTCCGCCGTGGCGTTGATGTCAGCCAGCCAGCGTTGTAGGAACGTGAGGTCGCACGGTCCGAGCAGGAACCAATCTACGTCGTCCATTCCCGATTCCGCGGTGTCCGTCAACAGTCGCCAGATCTGGTCCGGCGTGGCGATGAACGCGACCCGATTCCAGAGGCGCTTGCCCTGCGCCTTCTCCTTGAGAACGCGCTTCGCGGCCCGGACCCACGCGACGTCCCACTCCATGGTCGGCGGGACGAGTCGCACGGTCACGCTGTTGCGCACGGATCGCAGCTTCCTGAGTTGTCGTTCGAATTCGGCAGCGTTCGCTGCAGGCTGAATCCGGGAGAATTCGTCGCTCCCGATGCGCTGGGACAGGAACTCTTGCACGTCCTCGAGTCCGGCCGCAGGGCAGCCGCAGATTACGCCCACGCCCCCGCGGTGAAGTGCGGATTCCTGCTGCCGGGTAAGCGGGCCGCGTCTCGCACTGCCATGCGAGTCATTCGGATAGCGGGCCCGAAACGACGCAGGTGCGTACGGCTGTTCCGGCTGCCTTTCCCGAGTCAGCGCCTTCTCGAAGTCTTCCCGGTTGCCGAGCAGCAGCAGGATATTCGGGTTGCGGAGCGTGTAGCGATTCGGTTCGATCTTCCGCAGGACGCCGAGCCCCTCCATTTCCTGGAGCAGCATGTCGAACTCCACGTTCCGCGACCCGAAACCCTCGGGCCACCAGTACGTGGCGGCCTCAACAATCCGATCGCGCGTCAGACCCTGGTCCGGATCAACGCCCTCCTTCAGTTCGTGGGCGAGGGCGTAGGCGATGACCTCGTAGCGTTGATCCAGTTGCAGCGTGAGCAGGAACCGATCGCGTATCGCGTCGCGGAGTTCGCGACTGCCGTACGCGTCATCGATGGCGTCGTCGTCGATGGCGTAAGGAAAGGCCCTGTCGGAGTCGCGAAGCCTGCGGGTGAGTTCGTCGCCGTAGAGCTGTATTAGCGACGGATAGTAGTTGGTGTGAGCCAGGATTCGCGTGCTGAGATCGTCCCTCCCGAATCTGCACCCGACCGCCTGGAGGGGTTCCCTTACGAGAGCCTGCGCCTCCTTCCACTCTCCGTTCGACGTCATCGCACCCACGCATATCGGGTCGCCCAGGTGCGCGAGGGGGTGGTTCGCGTGGCGCGTCGTGCGCAGTACGTTGTGCAGGCCCGCGAACACGACCTTGAACCGCCGGGCCGTCTCGTCCATCAGCCCCTTGAGTCGGGCCGACTCTCTGAAGTCTTTCTTGGAGTCCAATAACAGGAAGTCGTCGGCTTCGTCCAGGAGCAGAAGCAGCCGACGGGTATCTCGACCATCCAGCCATTCCCGAATCTGACGGAGAAGCGACTCGACTCGACGCGTATTCTCGGGATCGATTTCACGGTCGCTGCGTACGATGCGCGACGGTCGGAGTGCGCGCTGAACCACGCGCCAGACGTCGGATGCCTGGTCGATCTCGTTGACGTTGAGGTCGATCCACTTGGCTACACAGTCGTCGCTTCCAAAGTCCTTCTCGACCTGGCGGAGCAGGGCGGTCTTGCCGAGCTGCCGGCCGCCGTAGATGAAGCAGGCGCCGGACTGATCCATGATGGTCTCGCGCTCGCGCCGGCGGCCGTAGAACAGCTCCTGCGGTACGAGGCTGGAGGTAGTCGCGTACGGTTGGGCCGCGCTGTAGGGCAGTGTGCAGCGAAACAGAGCAGACAACCGGTTCGAGGCGCGGGCGGCGAGGAAGAGAACGAGGGATTCGTCGACGACGAGGAACAGCCGGTGTTCACGGGTTGCGCGCTTGCGGATCTCGTCCCGGTTGGCTCCCAGACACCCGAAGTGCAGCACGATCGTGGGTTCGCGGCTCTCGACCCCGACGGATCTGAAGATGGAGTCGATCGCGGATCGATCGTGGTTGAGGAGCACGCGGTACCGTCCGTTCGCCTCCGATCCGAACTGCCGCGAGGGACAGACGGCGCGGTCGGCTATCGGCTCCGTGGTGACGATGGCGGAGCCGGATCGTTGAGGACTGACGGTGCGTACGCTGAATCCAAGGCACTTGAGCAGATCCCGGAGCCGCGTCTTGTCGACGGAACGCTTCCGCGCCGTCTGATACCACGCTTCCAGCAGACTCGCTGCCGATTGCGCGTCTTCTTCCGCCAACTCATCGAAGGGCGCCGCCGCGATGCGCTCGCGGGCCCGGGTGCCGCCGACGATGGTCTGGGGATCCGTCGTCCTGCGGGCGGTCTCGATGGCTTCCACCGCTGAGGTGAATTCCGAAAACGGTTCGTCTACCGGCGGGGGCGGCCCGAGCGACTCCCCGCGTTCGAGGCGATTGATCTGCTCGTGGGCCGTCTGGACGTATCCCTTCGTGATCGTGCGGTCAACGATGCCCCTCGCCGCTTCATCCATCTGGTCGTCCGGCACATTCCGCAGCCGGACTCTGACCATCTCTATGCTCTTCCGGCTGGAGTCCTCGATTCCCTCATCGATTTCGCCGAGTCTTCGTGATGATCCGGTCAAGGCCTCCACTTCAGCGAGGTGGAGCGTCGAGGACGAAGGCTCGGCTGCCTGTCGCAGTGCAGCGAGTCCCGCCGCCATTCCGTCGCGGTCATCGGCCGAAAGCTGACCTCTACAGAAGGCGCGTTCAAGGCGTTTCTGCGTATCCCGCAGGTCGGTGCGCAGGGTCCGGCGAAGGTCGTCGACGCGGCGGTTGAGGGACGCCATACACTCATCGACATCTTCTTCGGTCTCAAGGAAATCGAGAGCGAGACGCGCGCCGATGAAGTCACCGAGTGCGAGCCGAGCGTCGAAGGCGGCTCGCATGGTGTCCGCGTGCGCGTCGGTGTCCAGAAGGCGATCGAGCAGTCGGGTCACGTCCGTCGAAACTGGACTGAAGGCGGCGTCGATCCTCTGGTCCGGGACCCACAACAGGTCTCGTGACAGGATGACGTTCGCGTGGAAACTCGATTCTGTAAACGTAGCGGAGCGGTCGAAGAGTTGCAGCAGCTCGCTGACTGTATTCCGGGCGTACAGCAGCGTGGCCGCAAGCGGGTCGCCGCTTGCAGCCGTGTTAGCGGCGCCGTCAAGCGTCTCGATGGCTGTGACGCCAACGCGCTTGAGATCGTTGTGGAGCGCGTCGATGCGCTGGCTGACGAATCCTGCCGCGTCGGGCCGAGTGTCCATCAAGGAAAGCCACTGACCGGACAAGTCGACGGCAGGCTGCACGTCGTTCCAGATCTGTTTGAGCGCGCGGCCCTCGATCTGATTGCGCTTGCGCGCCCCTCGGTCGGCGCGATGGACGAGCTCGTTGAACGTCCGCTGGTCGCTGATCTGTTCGTGAATAGCCTCTACATCAGGCCGGACGGACTTGTCGGAATCGGAGATGAGCCTCATTAACTTCGCGAGCACGCCGTCGCGGCCGATCAGGTCGCGCCAGACCCTGGTTGCTGGACCGTAGATGTTGCGCTTGGAATCTGCGCCGGCTTGCCATGCGCGAACCCGCCCGGCGAGCGCATCGAACTGGTCCTGCCAGGTGCCGGTCTCGCTGGACCGCAACATGGAGGCGTGGAGTCTGACCCCCAGCAGGCGGTCTGCATGGTCGGCAACGCGCGTGGCGAGGTCGTATACGGGGTTCAGAGGATCGGAGAGGCTCACTGCCCGGAGTAGTGACGGGGCGCCGGTGGCCGGCGCAAAGAGCGAGGGCCGCATAGTAGCGCTGAACAGCAGCAGGCCGAGGGCGTCTCGCTCCGGTTGCGGCCGCTCGTCGCGCAACAGTGCGGCCGGGTCGATGCGTTGGAGGATGGGGCGAAGGTCCCGCACCGACTCGCTGTCAGGCGAATGCACCGCGGGCGCCAGCATCGACGCGGCGATAACGTCCGCCAGCGTCGGCGGGACGCCTGCGTACCCGTGCTCGGCGCACAGTCGAGCCACGTGGTAGGCGATGCCGGGCCGGCCGGTGCCGAGCGCGCCCCACAACCCCTCGGCTGCGGATGTCTGCCGACGGTCGATGGCCGTTGGCGGGGCGGGGAGTTCGGCGGGCGGTTCAGGAGTGGTCGACGGCTCGGGGTCAACCGGGGACTTGGCACTGCCGGATGTGCTTGGGTCGACCGTCGTTGCGGAGTCGGGCGGCGGTTGCGTAGCAGGCGGTGCCGGTTCGACGTCGTCGTGGGCTTCCTCTGCAGCCGCTTCTCCCATGGTGGTGGGCGTATCGGAAGGCGGCTTCGGGGTACGCTCCTCGGGTTCTGGTGGTGCAGGGGGCGCGGGGGTGTTGTCGGCGTCGTAGTCATGGCGTGGGTCGAACACCTGGTTGGCCGGCGCGACTACCTGGAAGACACGGTCGCGCGCCCTCTGAATCTCCTCGGCCGCGCGACCAAGCTGTTGCTGAAGTTCAGCCTCTTGGTCCTGCGCATCGAGGCGCTTCAGGGGGTCATCTTCTTGCTCCACGCACCGTCTGGCTTTCCCGTGTCGCTCGGCAAGTGCGGTCCGGCGCTGACATCCTGTCCGCCACAGGGTGAGGGCATCCTCGAGCTCGGCTTCCAGACGCTCCACGTCGGCACGGAGCGACTCGACATCTGGATCGGCCCGGAGCGGGTACGCCAACCGCCATTGCGCGGCGATCTGGCGGGTCCAACCTGCGATCGGCGAGTCGTCGCCTTCGGCCAGTTGCGACACGATATTGTCGACGCGCTGTAGAAGATTCTCGGGTGCGGCTTGATCGAGGATCTCGGTGAGCGTGGCACAGAGGTCGGAGAGGGTGTCCACCTGACCTGACAGGTCGCTGACGAGCTCAGGCAGGAGCTCAGGCTGGAGCGGGTCGGCGGCGAGAGTGCGCGCCGCGGAGGCCACGGCGTCACAGGTTTCCTTCCACCGGCGGATGACCGAGTCTTTTTCCGTCAGCGAATCCTCTTCTCCAACCTGTGAGTCCGCGGGCCGTTGTTTCAGCAGCGCGGCGAACTCATCCTGGAGCGAATCGATGCCACGTGCGGCTCTTTGCAGGAGTCGGAGGTCATCAAGGACGGTGGCCGCGGCAAACACCGCGAGCAACGTCGCTTCGCGGCGATCGTCCGGCAGATCACTCCACTCGGCGATGTCTCGATCCAGGGCTGGCCATGCCGCAATCGCGGAGTGCTGCCAGGCCGGTGTATCCGCGATGGACTCAACGACATCGGGGAAGTCGCGAAATGCACCCTCCGCGGCGGCGATGTCGACTTCCTTTTCGTGAAACTTGCCGTCATGACGCTGCAGGGCAATGAACTCGAGTGAAGGCACCGGCTGTTCATGCGGGGTGGCCTGCCGATGGAGGGCCAGCGCCTGGCGCCAGAGCTGGCGACGCGACTCCGGATTCTCGTAGTACCCGATAAGCGCTGCGCGGCGGCGCTGCGCGCCTGGGAGCTTGCCTGCCCGCGGAACGGAGTGCTTGACGGCGTCGAGCACCACCTCCACGGATTTCGTGTTGGGAATCTCCAGAAACTTGCGCAGTCGCAGGAACCCGGGTTGGCCATCCAAGAACCGTTTTGGGAGGCCGCTCGGGAGGGGTATTCTTCGGCGTTGGGTCATGTCAGCATCCAGTCGGGCGAGCGAGCGAGCACGAGCGAGAATAGGATAGCGGGTCTTCTCTCGGGCGTCGCCGGTTGCTTGCCATGATGAACGGATGATAGCGGACGTGCAGTTAGAATCTGCCGCAGGATCGGGGCCTGCGGCCATTGGAAGGCCAAGGGGTTGGAGCGACGGCGGAATCGACACGGCCGCGAGGGGGCCGGGGCTCGCCTCCTTACGGCAGCGTGAAGGCCAGCAGCGTGGTGCCCGCGGCCACCGCGACCTACTGCTTGCCGTCCTCGCCCATGTAGGTGATGGGATTGGAGCCGCTAATCAACTGCTCGGTCTCGAAGCTCCACAGCTCGCGTCCGATCTTCGTCTCGTAGGCGCGGAACAGTCGGTCGGTGGCCCCCCTGATGAAGAGCACGCCCCCCGCGGTGGAGGTCGGCCCGCCCTTCTGAGAGTTGGGGGCGCCGGTGTTCACGCCGGGAGGCGCCCCCCCCACCGTGCCGAACGGGATCGTCCAGGCGATCTCGCCGCTGTTGACGTCCACGGCGACCAGCCTCGACCAGGGCGGCTGCCAGCAGGGCCAGCCGTTGACGGACGGTCGGGTGACGACGTGCCAGTAGATCCGGCGCGACTCGGGAGGACCCACGTAGCCGCCGCGATCGGGATCGTCCTCCACCTTGACGAGCTCGCTGATGTGGCCGGTGTCCGCGTAGTTGATGATGTAGTAACCGAGACTCGGATCGAAGGTTCCGCCGGTGAACTCCGTCCCGCCCCCGGTCGATGGAAACACGAGCGCACCCTCCGCCGACGGCGGCGTGTAGGGACCGCGGTTTCGCCTGCCGTCGTACTGCATCAGCAGCTCGCGGCACGCCGCCGTGTGCTCCGGCGTCACCGTCGCTATCTCGTCCATCGTGAAATCGATGCGTCCAAAGGGCGGGGGCTTCACCGGGAACGGCTCGGTCGGCGAGTAGTACTCCCCGGGCATGTTCCCCTGCGGGACGGGTCGTTCCTCGATCTCGTAGATCGGCTCGCCGGTGACCCGGTTGAGGATGAACAGCACCGGGTACTTCGTCATGACGCCGACGGCGGGAATCGTCTCGCCGTCCCGCTCGACGTCGAAGAGGATCGGCGGCACCGGCATGTCCAGGTCCCACAGGTCGTGATGGACGGCCTGGAAGTGCCACAGCCGCTCCCCCGTCAGGGCGTCGACGGCCACGATCGAGTCTGAAAAGAGGTTGTCCCCGGGGCGGTCGTGGCCATAGAAATCGTTGTGGGCGGACCCGAGGGGCATGTACAGAATGCCGCGCTCCTCGTCGATGGTGAAGAACGACCAGGTGTTGGCGCCGCTGACGTTGCGCCACGAGTCGTTGAGCTAGGTCTCGTTGCCGAACTCGCCGGGCCGGGGCACGGTATGGAATGTCCAGACCAGATCGCCGGTCCGCAGATCCCATGCGCGCGTGTCGCCCGCCGGCCCTTTCGACCCGGTCTCGTCCGCGTTGTGAACACCGGTGAACACGAGGTGCTTCCAGACGGCCACCCCGGACGAGATCCCGTAGTGCATGTTCGGAAAGCCGTTCATCACGTCGGGAGTCTTCATGTCGACGAAGCCGTCGCTGCCGAACCGCGGGTTGGGGATCCCGGTCGCCGCGTTCAGCGAGATCAACTCGCCTTCCTCGGTGCCGAACACGATCTGCGGGGGCGTCGTGTCGTCGCCTTCCCAGTACGCCAGTCCCCGCATCGAGCCGCCTGTCCAGTGCAACTGGTGCTCGGGTGAATTCCAGTCCCCGGGCGCCGTGTACTCCCAGATTTCGTCGCCGGTCTCTGGCTCCAGCGCCACCACGCGGTAGTACGGGAACGATAGGTACAGGACGCCATCGACGAGGAGTGGGGTCGACTGGATCGGCCGTGACGGTACGCCCGGCTTCGGCATCTCGTACCGCCACGCGGGCACCAGGGTCGAGACGTTGCCGGTGTTGATCTGCGTCAACGGCGAGTGGCGCCGGTTACCGGCGTCGCGTCCCCAGTGCACCCAGTCGTCCTGCGCCTGAGCTGGCAGCCGCTGTGCGGCCAGGGTCGCCACCACGAGGGACCCAAGCGAACGCTGCAGTACGCGATGACGTGTCGTCGGGCAACGTGTAGCCATGAGCAGAAAGCGCCTCCCGCGTGTGAGAGCCTCCCCGGGTACCGCCCAATGGAGGCTGCCGCCCGTGAACGGTTCGTCAATCTAACGCCGTTTCGAGCCGCGACTCAAGGTGAATCCTGCGACCGCCAGTCAAGCAGTCGGGTCAGCCAGCCCGCAAGGTCGGTGACCAGCAACGTCGGATTCTCGATGCTGCGCCGGATCGGGCAGATCAGGATCCGGCGACTCGCGTCGACCATGTCCGCAGTCTTGTGCGGCCGGGCAACCATGTCGGCCGACGGACGGCTCGTCGACTTCACCCAGCCAGCGATTCGGCCACGTTCGCCATCAACGAGGGCGACACGGAACCGAACAGCAGGAATCGCCCATTGCGCTTCCGATCGGCGTCTATGGTGCCGCGCAAACGGCTGAACACAGCCGGCGCTTGCTGCGCATCGTCGATGACCACCAGTCTCCGGCCCTGGGCCAGCACGTCCCATTCCGCGTCTCTGGCGGGGGCCGATAATGGCGGCGGCCGGAAACCGGCCAAGCGTTTCCGTGACCTGCCGGGTGTAGATGCGCGGCCGAATGCTTGCACTTTGGGAATTAATTCCCAAAGTGAAAGAACGGCTTGCGGTAGTAGTGGATCCTGATAGAGATTAGGGGCGCCGGGGGCTGCGCGACCGTGTCGTCCGGCAAGTTCGCCTCCGTGGCGGGGTTTTTGACGTGTCGCTCAGGAAAGGGAGGTCACCCGTGAAGTTGAAGCAACCGGTCCTGGCGGCGGCGGTCATTGCCCTGGCGGCGTGCGGTGCGCCCGACCCAGCCGATCCCGAAGCCGATGCGGCGGCTGCGGTCGAGGCCTTGGCGCCCGGTGAGGCGCCGGCCGCGAGCGAGACGTTCACGCCGCGCGAAGTGACCGCCGCCGACATCCCTGCGGGCATCCACGAGGATTCGATGGCGCGCCTGCCGCGGATCACGCGCGAGTCGCTCGACGCGGACGGCCAGCGCGCGTACGACGTCATCGTCCATCCCGAGAGCCGCTACGCCGACGGCTTGCGCGGCCCGATCGGCATGTGGATGTACAGCCCGCGGATGGCGGAGCACTACTTCCCGGGCAGCACCTACCTGCGGTTCGGTGCCGACGGCACCCGCGATCAGCGGCTGACGGAGCTGGCGATCCTGACCGCCGCCCGCGCGCTCGACAGCCAGTACGAATGGTCCGCCCACGAGGGGCTCGGCCGGAACGCCGGCCTCGAGGAGGAGATCATCGACCTCGTCCGCTACGATCGTTCCCTTGCCGAGGCGGGCGACCTGCCGGGCCTGGGCGAGGCCGAGCGGACGATCATCCGTTCAGTCCGCGAACTGATCCGCGCGCCGAAGCTCAGCGACGACATGTTCGAGGCGGCGCAGCGCCTCTTCGGCAACGAGGGCGTGATGGATCTGGCGGGCCTGGTCGGCCACTACACGGTGGTGAATTACACACTCAAGGCGTTCGATGTCCAGCGTCCTGTCGGCAGCGTGCTCGTGCTGCCCCCGCGCGACATGCTGCCGTAGAGCCTGGGCCTCACGCCGACTGCAGGAACTGGAGCACCAGCCGGTTCACCTCCGCCCACTGCTCCTGCTGTACCCAGTGCCCGGCCCCGTCGAGCAGGTGCAGCCCGCGCAGGTCAGTGCACGCGTTCGTTTCCATCTGCTCCAGTGCGCCGGGACGCTGGTGGATGCCCCAGTCCTGCGCGCCGGCGATGAATAGTGACGGCTGATCGATCGTGCGCCCGGCGAACACCCGCAGGTCGGCGTTGATCCCGCCGCCGAAGATGGACGACACCGACGTCACGCTGCGGTACCACTGCAGCCCGCCCTGGAACCCGGTCCGTTCGTACTCGGCGCTGTACACACGAAGTGCATCGTCCGGCAGCCACGCGCACGCTGCGATCTCGGCCGCCGACGGCATGTGTGCGTCGACGGTTTCGGCCATGCCCGTGCCGAGTTCCAGCACGTAGTAGTGGGGCAGGCGCGCCAGCTCGGCGGCCGACCACGCGCGGAGCGGCTCGGGCTGGTTTCCGGTCCAGTCGCCGCTCTTCATATGGTAGTAGGCGCGTAGGAAATCGTGCACACCCTGCGGCGCCCGCCACAGGTTCTCGTTCGCGTCGCGCGTCGCGTAGAAGCGACGGTAGTGGAAGCGCGGCGGCGTCAGGCGCGCAAGCTCGGCGTCCATGTCGGGAGCCGCGGCGGCGGCCTCGGGCGGCACCGCGTCGGCAGTGTCGACTGGGAACGTTGCCGTCCCGCCGAACGGCGCGCTCATCAGGACGACGGAGCGGAAGACATCCGGCCGGGCGACCGCGCACCACGACGCGACGAGCGATCCGAAGTCGTGACCGGCGAGGTGGATCTGGCGGTAGCCGAACGCCGACACGAGGGCGAGCATGTCCTGGATCTCGTTCAGCATCCGGAACGGGCGCAGGTCATCGTCGTAACTGACGCCGGCGCCGTCGGTCCGGCCGTAGCCGCGCAGATCGGGGGCGATGACGTGATACCCCGCCGCGGCGAGCGCCGGCATGGCGCGCCGCCAGCTATAGGCAAGTTCGGGGAAGCCGTGCAGCAGCAGGACGCCGGCGCGCGCGTCAGCGTTCGAGCCCGCCTCGAGGAGATGCATCCGGATGCCGTTGACGTTGTCGACGAACCGGGAACGGACGCCGTCCGGCAGGACCTCGCGTGCGTACGGCCCCAGCTGCGCTGCGGGCGGCGCCGCGGCGCCGACACCGGATTCCGCCACGGCGGCCGTCGCCAGTCCGGCGGCGGCGCCCCGGAGAAGCTGGCGCCGCGTGATCAAGGTTCGTGTCAGTGGCCTGTCGCCTCCGCAATCGCCCGCCGCGCCGTCCGCGTGATCAACGCCGTCACCCCGATCGCGGCGACCAGGCCGATCCCCACGACGACGTAGTACATCGGTCCCCGCTCCGGCCCCACATCCCCCGCGAGCCGGATCACGTCCCCCACCAGGAACCCGGTGTATGTATAGAGGAACGACCCCGGCAGCATCCCAATCGACGCCAGCACGTAATCCCGGAGCTTCACCTGCGTCAGCCCCAACCCGTAGTTCAGCAGGTTGAACGGGAACACTGGAGACAGGCGCAGCAGCAGGACGATCTTGAATCCCTCGCGGCCCACCGCGCGATCCACAGCCGCGAACTTCACGCTTCCCGCGATGCGCCGCGCGACCGCCGCGCGCGCCACGTAGCGCGCCAGGAGGAACGCCGCCGATGCGCCGAGCGTCGCCCCGGTCATCACGTAGACCACACCCGGCCCGATCCCGAAGATCGCGCCGGCCGCCAGCGTGAGCACCGACCCCGGAATGAACGCCACCGTCGCCGCGACGTACCCCAGGATGAACGCCGCCGGCCCGAGCGCGCCCAGCCCGTTCACCCAGACGACGAACCGGTCGAGGAACACGCCGAACGTGCGGCCCAACGCGACAAGCGCGACGACCGCCACGAGCCCGAGCAGCAGCCGCAGGATCGGAAGCGGCTTCGCCGACCCCGCCATCGTCCCGTCTACGTCCGCCACAGGAGAAGTCTATCGGACGCCGTATACTCGCTGCGATGGTCCGCACCTACGCCGCCGTCGTTGTCGTTCAGGTTGCCGTACTGACGGCGCTCTGGCTGCTGTCGCAGCACTTCGCCGGTTGATCGGCGCGGATCCGGCCCGGGTCAGCCCGCCGACGCCATGCACATCATCGACTGGACGATCATCGTCACGTACCTCGCGTGGGTGCTGTACGACGGGATAAAGCGGGCGAAGGGCACCGGGGCGATCGAGGGCTACTTCCTGGCGTCACGGTCGCTGCCGTGGTGGGCGGTTGGGCTGTCGGTGATGGCGACGCAGATGAGCGCCATCACGCTGGTCGGCACCACCGGACAGGGGTACGACGACGGGATCCGCTTCGTGCAGTTCTACTTCGGGCTGCCGCTGGCGATGATCATCCTGTCGGTCACGCTGGTTCCGTTCTTCCACAGGGCCCGCGTCTTCACGGCGTACGAGTACCTGGAGCGGCGCTTCGATGCCCGCACGCGCGCCCTGGCGAGCTTCCTCTTCCTGATGTCGCGCGGCCTGAGCGCCGGCGTGATCATCGCAGCGCCCGCCGTGATCCTCTCCATCGTGCTGGGGTGGAGCTTGCCGCTGACGATTCTCGCGATCGGTGTGCCGACGACGCTCTACACGATGTTCGGCGGCGTGCAGGCGGTCACCTGGGCGGACGTGAAGCAGATGGTGGTGATCATGGTGGGCGTCAGCGCCGCGGTGGCGGCGCTCGTCGCCGGGCTGCCGGACGACGTCTCACTTGAGCCGGTGCTGCACGTGGCGGGCGCCACCGGCCGGCTGCAGGCGATCGACTTCACCTTCGACCTGAACGAGACCTACACCTTCTGGTCGGGGCTGCTGGGCGGACTGTTCCTGATGCTGGGCTACTTCGGCTGCGACCAGAGCCAGGTGCAGCGGTACCTGACCGCGAAGTCGGTCGACGCCGGGCGCCACTCGCTGATGATGAGCGCCTTCGCCAAGATCCCGCTCCAGGTGCTCATCCTGGTGATGGGCGTGCTGGTTTTCTGCTTCTACCTCTTCACCGAGCCGCCGATGCTGTTCAACGACGCGCACCAGCCCGCGGTCGAAGCCAGCGGGCGGGCGGGCGAATACCGGGCGCTCGACGACGAGTTCCGCGCGGCGCACGCGGCGCGGCGTGACGACGCGACCGCCGTCATCGCGTCGCGGCGGGCGGGTGACGACGTAGCGGTCCAATCGGCCACCGCGGCCTTCCAAGCGAGCGACCAGCACGTTGTCGAGATTCGCGCACGGGCGCGCGACCTGGTGCGCGACGTTACCGGCGATGCCGCCTACACCGACGTCAACTACGTCTTCCCGACATTCATCACGACCCACCTTCCCATCGGGCTGGTCGGCCTGCTCATCGCCGCGATTTTCGCTGCGGCCATGTCGAGCATCGCGGCGGAGCTGAATGCGCTCTCCGCCGCCAGCACCATCGACTTCTACCGCCGCCACGTCCGGCGCGAGGCGTCGGACGCCCACTACCTGTTCTTCTCGAAGATCGCCACCGGCTTCTGGGGCGCGTTCGCGTCGGTCATCGCCCTCTACGCGGCCAACCTGGGCTCGCTGATCGAGGTGGTGAACCGCTTCGGTTCCTTCTTCTATGGATCGCTGCTCGGCGTCTTCGTCCTTGCCGTCGGCATGCGGCGCGCCACCTCGGCCGGCGCCTTCTGGGGCCTCATCGGCGGCATGGCGTCCGTCGCCGCCGTCGCCACCTTCTTCCCCGACGTCTCGTTCATGTGGCACAACCTCGTGGGGGTCGTGGCGGTCTGCGCCATCGGCGGGATCAGCGCGCTGCGCCAGCCGCCAGGTTAGTCGGCTTGCCGGTGCTGGATACGGGTTACACGGCCCGTTCGGAGCAGCGCCAGCGCGTAGACAATCCCAATGGCGGGAACCACCGAGAACGCCAGCGCAAGTTCCCAATCGCCCCGCATCGCGCCCGTGGCAAGCAACTGTGCGGCGAGCAGGTCGCCGATCACGTTCGCCGTCAGGAGCGCCACTGTGGCGAGGATCTTCGTGGTGGAGAGGCGGGGCACCAACACGAGCAAGAGCACGCCCGCGGCACCAAGAGGGTGAAGGACGACCAGCAGCAGCCGGTGCCACACGTCTCCACCGTTGGCGAATGCTCCAACCAGGGCCGTGAGTGCCGAGAAGATGGCGTGCACTGTCGCCAGAACCAGCACCGGAATCCTGAGGCTGTCCATTCCCCCATGATAGCTACCAACAACCCGGGCCTCCGTCACTCCGACGGCGGCCATCCGCGGCCGGCGCGTTCCAGGGCTCGATCACCCAGGAGTTCTTCGACTACCGGGAGGCGGAAACGGGAGCCCGTCTCATCGGCCTCTCGGGTCCGCGATGAGCGACTTGCGCCACGTATTCGTTGCTGATTCCCGCCCGACCGAGAGCTTGATTCTCAAATATGGTCTAGTCTAGACTAGAGTTTGTTTGAGCCGGTCGTTGCGAGGAAACGCTGTCACGGGGGCGCAGATGGACACTTACGAACGGAAGCCGCCGCGGGTGTGGACCGTCGCCGAGGCAAAGGCTCGCCTTTCAGAGGTGTTGCGCCGATCCGAGGAAGAGGGTCCGCAACTGATCGGGACGCGAAAGGAGTTCGTGATCGTGCCGGCCCGTGTCTGGTACGAGAAGAACAAACCGCGCCAGCCACTTGGGCAGTGGCTGATCGAGAACATGCCGCGCCTTGGGGAAGTCGAGGCTCCACCCCGTCACGAGGAGCGTGAACGCCCCGTGCCATTCGCCGACTGGACCGACGATGACTGGGAGGCTTTCGATCGGGAGCACATGCGTAAGGACCAGGACGAATGAAGGGTTTTCTCCTTGACACCAATGTAGTGTCGGAGGCGGCAAGACCGATCCCGAGTCCCAGCGTGATGGCATTCCTGGCCGGTCGGATCGATCTCTGGCTTTCCGTGGTCGTGCTCTACGAGTTGGAGTACGGCGTAGCCTTGATGTCGGCTGGCCGCCGCCGTGACGCGCTAAGCGCCGGGTTGACGGAGCTGGCCGCACGCTATCACCGCCGCCTTCTGCCCATTGGTCGTGCGGAGGCAGGGCATGCCGCCCGGCTCCGCGCCCACGCACGTCAAGCCGGTCGGACCGTGCACGTCGCGGACGCGCTGATCGCAGGCACCGCAGTGGCGAACGACCTTGTGGTCGCGACGCGCAACGTCGATGACTTCGCGCCATTCGACATTGAAGTTCTGAATCCTTGGATCGGGTCGGGCGCGTAGCTTGCAGCGGCTGTCGTCGTTTGTTCAATCCCGCTGGCGGGCTGCGGCCGAGACGGTCCCGGTCGACGACCCCTGCGACGCGGCAGGCGACCCGGCCATCTGCGATCGAACCGGGGTTCGAGGGGGACCCGACGGCATCTGCCTGTACCGCACCGCGTCGAGCGGGCGTCTGTACGTCTTCGCCAACGGTCAGGGCGGCGCGGTGGGACAGTGGCGGCTCGACGACGATGGCAGCGGCGGGGCGGACGCGCTCTCGTACCTGCAGTAGGCTGCGGCTCGCCGCCCGTAGCACGTGGTCGGCGGTTGCTTCGGCAGCGTCCTGGTGCCCGTGCCGCCCTGAAGCTTCTATATGATGCGCACTGGATGGGGACCGACGTGTCCCCTGCAGCGAACGACCCTGGAGGTTGACATGAAGACCCGCTACGCCCGGGTAGCCGTCCTGCTGGTGCTCGCGCTCGGTTGTGCGACGCTGGCCGCCGCGCAGACCCAGACCATCGATCCGACCCGCTTTGAGGAAGCCATCCAGGCGTTCGAAGCCGAGGACGCCGCCATGATGCCGCCCGAGGGCGCCATCGTGGTTACCGGCAGCTCGAGCATCCGCCGCTGGCATCCCAGCCTGAAGCAGGACCTCGCGCCGCTCACCGTGATCCCGCGCGGGTTCGGCGGCAGCACGATGCAGGATGTCGAGCACTTCCTCGATCGGATCGTCATCAAGTACGAGCCGCGCGCCGTCGTCATCTACGAGGGCGACAACGACACCGGCGCGTACGGCGTTCCGCCAGCGGGGATCGCCGGCCGGCTCGAGTCCATCGTCGACCGGATTCACGCTGTGCTCCCGGACACTCGCGTCTACGTGATGTCCGTCAAACCGAGCTTGGCGCGCGTGGCGGCCTGGGACAAGGCGCAGGAAACCAACGTGCTCTACCAGCGCCTCGCTCACAGCAACGACCTCGTCTCCTACATCGACGTCGCCAATCCCTTCCTGCAGTCCAACGGCACGGTGATGGACGACATCTTCATCGACGACGGCTTGCACCTGAACGAGAAGGGCACGCGGATCTGGGCGTCCACCATCAAGGCGGCGTTGATGGAAGGCGAGGCCGAGCACGAACCGACAGAGGAGTAAAGGGGGGGCGCTTTCCGCCCCTCCGCTGGGTCTCGGGTCAGAATCCCAGTTCCGAGTGTGACCCAAGGCGCACCAGTTGCAAAGTGTCCGCGTCCGGCTTTTGGTAGAGCAGAATCAAGTCGGGCTTCACGTGGCAGTCGCGGTGATCGGACCAGTTGCCGCTCAACGCATAGTCGTGGCAGCGAGGTTCGAGGGGCTGATCGTCGGCCAAAGCTGCCACGATAGGCACCAGGTCGGAATCGAGGACTCTTCGGTGCCGGCCCTTGGATTCACGCTTGTAGTCGCGCCTGAACTGGCCGGTTCGTTCAATCTTCCGCATGCAGGTCGTCCATTAGATCCTGCACGCTATCGACCCGCGAGAGGCCACCCTTGCGGGCTTCCTTCATCGCCTTGACGGTGGCTGCGTTGGGAACCAGGGGCGCGAACGGCAGGGCCTTCTCATGCGCGATCCTCGTCAGCAGCAGCCGCACAGCATCGGACACGGTCAGGCCCATGGCAGCCAGCACAGCGGCCGCCTCTTCCTTCACGGCGCGGTTGATCCGTGCTTGGACGAGTTGATTTGCGGCCATTGGCTCAGTTCCTCCCTGCCTCGTGAATGACATTATCATTCATCAGGCCGCTCCTATTCAAGATCGCTTCGTTGATCGCATTCGTTGAGGCGCAGCGCACGAGGTTATGCGTCGTCCCAGACCCGGTTCGCAACGAGGGCAGCAAGAGACACGAGCAGCCCGGCGCCGACCCATGCGGCGTCGGGAATCACGCCCACGTCAAGCAGTCCTGTCGGCGGAATCGCGAGACTGGCAAGCACGATCCGCGGGATCGTCAGGTCCGGGAGGACCGGCTGCAATCCCCAGATCAGGGCGCCGAGCCCCAAGGCGCTCGCGACACTGACGGCAACGGTCTCCATCACCGCACATGTCCGGTCGACGCGTTCAACACGAGCATTGCGGGCCGCCAGTTGCGCCTGCCACCACATGACGTCCGCGGTTCGTGCCGAGGCCGGGAGGGAAGGCATGGCGTTCAGGAGGCGGCTGATCGCGACAGCCTCGGCGCATCGCGCACAGCCGGAGACGTGCTGCTGTAGCGTGGGCGTCCACTCCCCGGTGCGGATGGCCTCGTGGACAGCCGCGTCGTGCCGGCACATGCCGATCATGGCTTCAACTCCATTCCCTGGGCCTGCAGCACCTTGGCGAGACTGCGCCGCGCCCGCCACAACAACGGCCCGACGCTGATCGGGCGTAGGCCGAGCACCGTCGCCACCTCGCGGTGCGTGAGGCCTTCGACATACGTCAGCCACAGCAGCGCGCGCTGGCGGGGCCGGATCAGGCCAAGCGCCTGTCTCATGTCGGTCCGCACGGCGGCGTCAGGTTCCATCGATCTTTCCGCGTCAGGCTCGACCATCGCCGTCTCGCGCCGGCCGATCCGCCGGTAGTGATCGCGGTAGAGGTTCGTTGCCACGCGAAACAGGTAAGCGCGAAGTCCTGCGGGCTCCGCCGTTGGCGGCGTGGTCCTGAGGAGCCGGAGATACGCTTCGTGCGCCAGGTCATCGGCCAGAGTCGAGCTGCCTGTCAGTCGGTGGAGATACGCCCTGAGCGGTCGCTCGGTCCGGTTGTAGAACATCTCGAACGCCGGCCGGTCGAGGGCGAGGCGACGGTCCTCGCGCTCTTCCCGGCCGGCGTCCTTCGCCAAGGCGGCTTCCTGACCCAGCGTCGTGCCCCACACCGGCGCGTAGCTCACACGTTCACTCTATGGGAGGTCAGGAGATCTGGTCATCAGGGCGGTCGCCGTCGTGCTGCTTGCGCCCCACGTACCACGCGAGGCCGGCAGCGGCGAGCAGGCCGAGGCCAATGGCCAACAAGATCGTGCCTGGCATCAGCATGTAGCCCTGCCCGCTGGACATCGCCAGGAAGCCGATGCTGAGAAAGATGACCACGATCGCGCCCTGAGCCATTCCGAGCCACCGGTAGCGTGGCTGCCTGTCTTCGGAGTTGCGCAGGAACTCCTTCCCGGCCTCGGTCTCGAGGAACGCGGCGAGTTCCTGGCCCGAGCTGAACCTCTCGAGCAATTGCTTCTGCATGTCGGCCCGGAGGGTGGCGCGCCGGGTCTGGTGCGATATCGCGACCCAGACCACGAAGCCGACGAAGCCGAAGAATACGAACGGGATCAGGATGTCTTCCATGCTGGCTCTCCTTGCGGCGTGGGCCGCTTTACCGCGGCCCTCATTGGGTACAACGCACGGGAGGCGGGAGATGTGAACAGCGGCGGCGGCTTCGGCGCGCCTTCCGGAGAAGGCGGCGCCTGCGGCGGGCCTTCCGGACAAGGCAACAACGCGGCGCCTGCGGCGCTTTGTTTCGCCGCGTCCGGGACGTCCGCGGTTACAAGGGGAAGGGGCTGGTGCCCCTTCCCCTTGCGCCTTCGTTGCGCGGTTCGATAGAATTGCGATACCCGACCATTCCGGTCGGGTTTATGGACGACTGCCGGGAGCGGAAGCCCGGGTGGCCGAGGCCCCCGGAGTTCGCGTTCCCGTGGGAGACGGGTGATGGCGACATCGACCGAGAACATCGAACAACTGGCGACCCAGGACTACAAGTACGGATTCGTCACCGACGTCGACGCCGACGCGATTCCGCCCGGGCTGAGCGAGGAGATCGTCCGGATCATCTCGGCGAAGAAGGGCGAGCCGGGCTGGCTGCTCGACTGGCGGCTGAACGCGTTCCGCGTCTGGCGCCAGATGACCGAGCCGAAGTGGCACAACGTCCACTTCCCGCCGGTCGACTTCCAGTCGATCATCTATTACTCGGCGCCAAAGCGGAAGCCGAAGCTCGAGAGCCTCGACGACATCGATCCGGAGATCAAGGCGACGTTCGACAAGCTGGGGATCCCGCTCGAGGAACAGAAGGTGATGGCCGGCGTCGCGGTGGACGCGGTGTTCGACTCGGTTTCGGTCGCCACCACGTTCAAGGACAAGCTGGCCGAGCTCGGGATCATCTTCTGCTCGTTCTCCGAGGCGGTGCGGGATCATCCCGACCTGGTCCGGAAGTACCTCGGTTCGGTCGTTCCGTCCTCGGACAACTTCTACGCCGCGCTCAACTCGGCGGTCTTTTCCGACGGGTCGTTCGCCTACATCCCGAAGGGGGTGAGGTGCCCGATGGAGCTGTCCACCTACTTCCGGATCAACGCGGCGCAGACCGGCCAGTTCGAGCGGACGCTGCTCGTCGCCGACGAGGGCGCGACGGTCAGCTATCTGGAGGGCTGCACCGCCCCGATGCGCGACGAGAACCAGCTCCACGCCGCGGTGGTCGAGCTGGTCGCGCTCGACGACGCCACCATCAAGTACTCCACCGTGCAGAACTGGTACCCCGGCGACAAGGACGGCAAGGGCGGCATCTACAACTTCGTCACGAAGCGGGGCAAGGCGTTCACGAACGCGAAGATCACCTGGACACAGGTGGAGACCGGCTCGGCCATCACCTGGAAGTACCCGAGCTGCATCCTGCAGGGGGACAACTCGGTGGGCGAGTTCTACTCGGTTGCCGTCACGAACAACCATCAGCAGGCGGATACCGGGACGAAGATGCTGCACCTCGGGAAGAACACCCGCAGCACCATCGTCTCGAAGGGGATCTCGGCCGGGCAGGGGCAGAACACCTACCGCGGCCTGGTTCGCATCGGGAAGAACGCGAAGGGCGCGCGCAACTTCTCGCAGTGCGACTCGCTGCTGATCGGCGACAAGTGCGGCGCCCACACCTTCCCGTACCTGGAAGTGCGCAACACCTCGTCGCGGGTCGAGCACGAAGCGTCGACGGCCAAGATCGACGAGGACCAGATCTTCTACTGCCGCCAGCGCGGGCTGAGCACCGAGGACGCCGTCAACATCATCGTCAACGGCTTCTGCAAGGAGGTCTTCCGCGAGCTGCCGATGGAGTTCGCGGTCGAGGCGCAGAAGCTGCTCGGTATCAGTCTGGAAGGAAGTGTCGGATAGCCATGCTGGACGTCACGAATCTGCACGCCTCGGTCGCAGGGCGCGAAATCCTGAAGGGGATCAACCTGTCGGTGCAGGCGGGCGAGGTGCACGCCATCATGGGGCCGAACGGCTCCGGCAAGAGCACGCTCGCGGCGGTGCTCGCGGGACGGGAAGACTACGAGGTGTCCGCCGGATCGGTCACCTACCGGGGCCAGGATCTGCTGGACATGGAGCCGGAAGAGCGGGCGCGCGAGGGGATCTTCCTCGCCTTCCAGTACCCGGTGGAGATCCCGGGCGTCAACAACGCCTACCTGCTGAAGGCGGCCTTGAACGAGATGCGCAAGCACCGGGGCGAGCCGGAGCTGGACGCCATCGACTTCATGGCGCTCGTCAAGGAGCGGATGAACATCCTCCACATCGATCAAGGCCTGCTGAACCGGCCGGTCAACGACGGGTTCTCCGGCGGCGAGAAGAAGCGGAACGAGATCTTCCAGATGGCGGTGCTCGAACCGAAGCTCGCCATCATGGACGAGACCGACTCCGGACTCGACATCGACGCGCTCAGGACGGTGTCCGAGGGGGTGAACGCGATGCGCAGCCCGGAGCGGGCGATTGTCATCGTCACCCACTATCAGCGGCTGCTCAACTACATCGTCCCCGACGTGGTGCACGTGCTGTCGGACGGCCGGATCGTCAAGTCGGGCGGCAAGGAGCTTGCCCTCGAACTGGAAGAGAAGGGCTATGGCTGGATCGCCGACGGCGCGGCGGCCGGGGTGGCCGCGGGAGCCTGACATCGTGACCGAGACGATGGCGTCCCTCGCTCCCGCGGAAGCCTACGCCGACGCCTTCGAGGCGGTGCGCCGCACGGCTCCCGCGCCCGCCGCCGTGGTCGATCTGCGACGGCGTGCCTTCGAACGCTTCACCGCACTCGGCCTGCCGACGACGAAGCTGGAGCGGTGGCGCTTCACGAACATCGCGCCGATCGCCCGCACCCGGTTCGGGCTGGCGACGGAAGCCGACCGCGCCGCCGCCGTTGCGGTCGCCGGACCGCTGAGCGTGGTGCCGACCGGCATCACGTTCGTCAACGGCCAGTACGTCGCGGGCGCGTCGCATCTCGATGGCCTGCCGGCGGGCGTGGAGGTGCGGAGCCTGGCGGACGCGGTCGCGTCGAACGGCGACGGGACGCTCGCTGCCGTCGAGGAACACCTTGCCGCCGGCGCGCCGATCGCCGACGAGGCGTTCACGGCGCTCAACACGGCGCTGCTGCGGGATGCCGCCGTCGTGCGCGTCCCGGCGAATACGGTGGTCGAGGAACCGATTCAACTGCTGTTCGTGACCGTGCCGCCCGATGGGGGCGCGCCGGTCATGACCCATCCGCGCGTCCTGCTGATCGTCGGCGAGAACGCCCAGGTGCGCATCGTCGAGAGCTACGGCGGCGCCGCCGGCGCGCCGTACCTGTCAAACGGCGTGACCGAGGTGTTCGCAGGGCCGAACGCGGTGGTGGATCACTACAAGGTCGTGCGTGAGGCGGCGGCGGCGTACCACATCGCGTCGATGCATGTCCGCTGCGACCGGTCGGCGTCGTTCTCGTCGCACGTCGTGACGCTCGGCGGCGCCATCGTCCGCAACGACGCGCAGGCGCTGCTCGACGGCGAAGGCGTCGAGTGCACGCTGAACGGCCTGTATCTGGCGGACGGTCAGCGGCTGATCGACAACCACACCACCATCCGTCACGCGAAGCCGCACTGCAACAGCCACGAGCTCTACAAGGGCATCCTCGACGGCCAGGCGCGCGCGGTGTTCAACGGCAAGATCATCGTGGCCATCGATGCACAGAAGACCGACGCCAAGCAGACCAACAAGGCGTTGCTGCTGTCGGAGGACGCACAGATCAACACGAAACCGGAGCTGGAAATCTTCGCGGACGACGTCAAGTGCACGCACGGCGCGACGGTGGGACAGCTCGACGAGGACGCGCTGTTCTATCTGCGCGCGCGCGGGCTCGGCCTCGAGCAGGCCCGCAGCGTGCTGATTCACGCCTTTGCCAGCGACCTGCTGAACCGCATCCGGGTTGAGCCGATCCGGGATCAGCTCGACGAGCTCCTCCTCGCACAGTTGCCCGGCTCCGGCGGAGAGTCGTTTTATGTCACTGCTTGAGACGGCGGCGGCAACGGCGCCGCCCGCGTTCGACGTCGAGCAGATCCGCGCCGACTTCCCGATCCTCTGCCGGCAGATCCGCGGGCACCCCCTCGTCTATCTCGACAACGCCGCGACGACACAGAAGCCGCGCGCCGTACTCGACGCGATAACCCGGTACTACGCCCACGGGAACGCGAATATCCACCGGGGCGTCTATCTGCTGAGCGAGGAAGCGACCGCCGCCTACGACGCCGCGCGCGTGACGGTGCAGCGCTTCCTGAACGCGCGCGCCCCCCGCGAGATCATCTTCACCCGCAACTCGACCGAGAGCATCAACCTGGTAGCGCAGAGCTTCGGACGGCGTCAGGTGGGGCCGGGCGACGAAGTGCTGATTACGCACATGGAGCACCACTCGAACATCGTCCCGTGGCAGCTTCTGTGCGAGCAGATGGACGCCCGCCTGCGGGTCGCGCCGATCGACGACCGCGGCGTGCTGCAGATGGACGAGTTCGAGCGCCTCATCACGCCGCGCACACGGATGATCTCCGTCGTGCACCTGTCCAATTCTCTCGGCACGATCAACCCGGTCCGCGATATCGTCGAGCTGGCGCACCGCCACGGCGTGCCGGTGCTGATCGACGCGTCGCAGTCGGTCTACCACATGCCGGTCGACGTGCAGGCGCTCGACTGCGACTTCCTCTGTTTCACCGGGCACAAGACGTACGGACCGACCGGCATCGGTGTCCTCTACGGGCGCGAGGCGCTGCTCGACGCGATGCCTCCCTATCAGGGGGGTGGCGACATGATCCGGTCGGTGACGTTCGAGAAGACCACGTACGCCGACCTGCCGAACAAGTTCGAGGCCGGGACGCCGAACATTGCGGGTGTCGTCGGCCTGGGCGTCGCGCTCGACTACGTGACCGGCGTCGGCTTCGACGCGATTGCGCCGCACGAGGCGGAGCTGCTCGCCTACGGCACCGCGGCGCTGTCCGAGGTGAAGGGGCTGCGGTTCATCGGCACTGCCCCGGACAAAGCGAGCATCCTGGCCTTCGTGATGAAGGGGGCGCATCCGCACGACGTCGGCACCCTCGTCGACACCGAGGGAGTGGCGATTCGGACCGGCCACCACTGCACGCAGCCGATCATGGATCGCTTCGGGGTGCCCGCGACGGCGCGCGCGTCGGTCGCGATGTACACCACGCGCGCGGAGATCGATGCACTCGTCCGCGCGCTCGAACTGGTGCGGGAGATGTTTCCTGTATGAGCGATCTGCGCGAGCTGTACCAGGAAGTGATCCTGGACCATAACCGGCACCCGCACAACTTCCGCGAACTGGACGGCGCCGACCGCCATGCCGACGGCTACAACCCGCTCTGCGGCGACCGCCTGGCGGTCTACGTCAATCTTGATGGCGGGACGATAGTCGACATCAGTTTCATCGGGACCGGCTGCGCCATCTCGAAAGCGTCGGCGTCGCTGATGACCGACGCGGTCAGAGGCAAGACACTGAACGAAGCGCGGCAGCTCTTCGAGCAGTTCCTGAACCTCGTGACCGACGAGGTCGCGGACGTCGACGGCGCTGCGCTCGGCAAACTGGCGGTTTTCGCCGGTGTGCGCGATTACCCGACGCGCGTCAAGTGCGCCAGCCTCGCCTGGCATACGCTGCGCGCCGCGGTAGTGGACCGCCACGAAACGGTGACGACGGAGTAGACAATGGGCATTTTGAATCTGAGTGACGTACCGCCGCCGTTCGATGGGGATAGGGACGGTGGTGCGCCGGCCTCCAGGCCGGCACCCACCGCGACGACCAAGACCACTGCAACCGGCACCGTCATCCCGTCCCACGTCGACGGGTCCACGCCGCCACCGCAGGCGTCACCCGCGCCGGAGTCGTCCCTCTTCGACACCAGTGCGCTGACCGCCCCCGGTCCGTCCGCCCCACCGGGCGCGGTCCCGCCGCCGTCGTCCCAGCCGGCGGCTCCGGTCGAGGCGGATCCGGTCAGGACGCTCGAACTGAAGCCGCAGATCGTCGACCAGCTCTCGACCGTCTATGACCCGGAGATCCCCGTCAACATCTACGAGCTGGGCCTCATCTACGACATCGCCGTCAACCGGGACGGTCTCGCCGTGATTCAGATGACGCTCACCGCCCCCGGCTGCCCCGCCGCGGTGACGCTTCCCGCGGAAGTGCAGGGCAAGGTGAAGTCGATCGACGGCGTTACCAACGCCCGTGTCGACCTGGTCTGGGATCCCCCCTGGGACAAGGACCGGATGACCGACGCCGCCAAGCTTCAGCTCGGCATCTTCGACTGAGGTGCGCCGGCTGGTGCGCCGGCCTCCAGGCCGGCCGTACTGGTGCGCCGGCCTCCAGGCCGGCACCCCATCAGAGCGGTTCGACCGTGACGTCCGAGATGCGCACCGTCGACAGCAGGCGCATGTTGCTCGCCACGTAGTCGGGCGCCAGCGTGTCGACCGGCACCTTCCCGCCATCGACGGCGTAATTGTCCTGATCCGAGAACAGGACCCCGTTCACCCGCTCGAACGAGATGGCGCGGCGGTAGCGGAGCCCGTTGTCGAAGTCGTACCCGAACTGCTCGACGCGTCCCGTCTCCGGATCGAACCAGAAGGTGTAGGCGTCATCCGCATCGTTGCTCGAGCCCGGGTTGAAGGTCACCTTCATTCGATGGAGGTCACGTCCTTCCCATCGGTCGATCCCGCGATCCTCGAACAGCACGTCGTCGCCCTTCAGCGTGTACGGCAGCAGCGGGAAGAAGACACGCGCGTTGACGAACGCCGTGGCGCGCCGCGCGCCCTCCTCGTCGAGTGCCGATTCGACACCGTCGATCCACTCGGTGACGCCGTCGTTCGTCAACTGCACCCGCCGCTCCGGCCGCTCGCCCTGTGCCGGATTGATCACGACGAAGTCGAACGCGCCGCCGTTCCGCGTCGCCTCGATCTGGAAGCTGCCGGAGAGAGACGCAATCGTCATCGTCATCCGAGACCGCTCGTACAGATCCCCACCGTGGTAGGTGATCGCCTTCTCGACGATCTCCGGCAGCGGCGGATCGGGCGCCGGGGGTGGCCCGCAGGCAACCGATGCGGCCACGACGGCCGCAACACCGACGGCGGCAACGAAGCTCCCGGACGCGACATCGCGAACTGTCATCGCACTTCCCTCCCAGCCATTCCACACAGTCTATAGCGGTGGGCGATAATCGCCGCATGTCCGATAGGGTGCGGGTGTTTGCGCCGGCGACGGCGTCGAACCTGGGACCGGGTTTCGACGTACTCGGACTGGCGCTGGAGCGGCCGGGCGATCTGGTCGAGGCGGAGCGACGCGATCAGCCGGGCGTCGAGATCGTCGAGGTGACGGGGGCCGACGCGTTGAGCACGGATCCCGGCGAGAACGTGGTCGGGATCGCGGCGGCAGCGGCACTTGAACGGCTGGACGACGGCGGCGCGCGGGGCGTGCGGCTGTGGCTGCACAAGCAGATGCCGCTCGGGAGCGGGCTGGGGAGTTCGGCCGCCAGCAGCGTAGCGGGGGCGGTGGCGGTGAACGCGCTGTTCGGAGCCCCCCTCACGACGGACGACCTCGTGGCGTGCGCGCTGCGAGGGGAGGCGGCGGCGTCCGGGACGGCGCACGCCGACAACGTGGCACCATGCGTTCTGGGTGGGATCGTGCTGATCCGGTCGTCCGATCCGCTCGATCTGATCCCGCTGCCGGTACCCGACGCCCTGCGCGTCGTCCTGGTGCATCCGCACGCGGAGGTATTGACCGCCGAGGCGCGTCGTCTGGTGGCGGAGCAGCGGTTCGCCATCGGCCAGGCGGTCGCCAACCTGGGGAACGTCGCAGCGCTGGTGGCGGCTCTGCATCAGGGCGACCTGGCGATGCTGGGGCGGAGCATCAGCGACGCCCTGGTGGAACCGATCCGAGCGCCGCTGGTGCCGGCGTTCGGGGAGGTAAAGGCAGCGGCGCTCGACGCCGGCGCACTCGGCTGTTCGATTTCCGGATCCGGTCCCAGCGTGCTCGCGTTCGCCGACTCGGATGCGGCCGCCGATGCCGTCGCGACGGCGATGGAAGGGGCGTTCGCCCATGCCGGCGTCACCAGCGACCGCTACGTCGGACCGGTCAACGGGGCCGGCGCGCGCGTCGTCGGCTGAGCCTGCCTACGACTGCGATTCCTCCGCGGCGGTGCCAGTCGTTGACGCAGTGGAGTCCGCCGCCGGCGCGGCGTCGTCAGTCGGTGAATCAGTGGCCTCCGTCGGGGGCGGCGAGGGGTCAGCCGCCGCCGGCGCGGCGGCCGCCATCGGTACGGCGCGGGCCGGCAGGATGATCCAGGCGGCCAGGTAGACCAGCAACCCGCCGATCACGAGCGTGCAGAGCGTCAACAGCACCCACAGCACGCGCACCACGGTGACATCGACGGAGAAGTACTCGGCGATCCCGCCGCAGACACCCGCCAGCGTCACGTCGGTCGCGGAACGCTCCAGACGCTTCTGGCCCTGGACGATCGGCTCCGATCCCTCAGGCGCCTCGGGGATGATCAGCCAGCAGATGATGTAGGCAAGGATGCCGAGGAAGATCCCGATGCCGAGCCCGATGATTCCGGCGACCGTGAGAATGAGCCACAGTACGCGGATGAACGCCGGATCGGTATCGAGGTATCGGGCAAGGCCGCCACAGACGCCAGCGATGCGCCGGTCGATGACGGAGCGCTGCAACAGCTTCCTGGCGGCGCCGCCCGCCGCGTCCTGTTGATCGGCCATGTCGTCCGCGTCCTCCTGATGCTGGTCTCAGTCCGGCGCGGGCGGGAATACCACCCCACGCCAGCCGCTCATGATCTGTATGACGTTGGGGCGACTCACAAGTTCCAGCATAACGAATCGGTCGCCGTCCGGTACGACGTCGTACGCCGGGAGGTTGCCGAACGGTTCGCGCAGGAACGGGCTGTCGAAGAGGAGCGTTGGCGTATCCGCCGCCGGGCGCTCGCCGTCGCCCGCGTGGATCGCCACCTCGTACAAACTGCGGCCGCGCCGGAAAAACAACGTAGACCCGGTCGGCGCCCACACCGGTTCGGTCCCGCCCGAGGCGGTGATGCGGAGCGGCTCCGCATTCGGGTCGCCCGCGGCGGCGCGGACATACACCTGATCACCGTCGCCGGTCTCGCCGTCCGACACATACGCGATCCAGCGGCCGTCCGGTGCGTAGGCCGGTGCACGCTCGTTGGCGTTCGTCGCGAGCCACGGTTCCGGGTCGTCATCGCCACCGTCGCGCCAGGTCCAAATGTCGCGGCGGCGGTCCGGGTGTAGTTCGTGGAACGCGAGGCGCCGGCCGTCTGGCGACCACGATCCAGGCGTCCGGAGATCGCCGGCGAGGATCGGACCGGACGTCTCGAACTCCGGCAGGCTGAGGCGAAACACCTGTTGGAGGCCGGTGCGCGACGAGGCGAACGTCATCGACCGGCCATCGCGTGACCAGAGGGGCGAGTGGTTGTCCCCGGCATCTGCGGTCAGGCGCCGGCGTGAGCCGTCAGCAAGGTCGAGCAGCCAGAGATCGCGCTGCAGAATCGTCGTCGTGGCGCCGAACGCGACGCGCCGGCCGTCGGGCGACACGCGCGGCGTCTGGTGCTGCGCGACGACGTTGTCGATCGGCTCGGCGCGGCCGTCGCGATCAACAAGGATCAGGCGGTTGTTGCCGGCGGTCACGGCCGGCGGGACGAAGACGAGCGTGCCGTCACGGGCGGCGGCGAGACGCGCGCGGCCGAGGCTGCGAAAGCCGATGCCGCTGCTGGCGACCCCCCGCAGGACCGGACGCGGCGACAGTACGAGCGCATCGCCGTCCGTCCCGGCGTCCGCCGAGGCGCCCAGCGCGATCGCGATGTCGGATGGGCGATCGGCGGGCGCGGTGGACGGGTCGTCGAGGGTGTCCAGCAGATCCTGGTGGAGCATGGCCGCAAAGATCTCGCCGCGGCGCGCGACGACGATCGTGTCCGGTTCGACCACGAAGCCGCCGCCGTCGGCCAGAAGCAGCGGGCGAATGCGTCCGGTCTCAACGTGCAGCAGCACGAGGCGGGGATCGCGACCCCGGCGCCCGATGGTGAAGAGGATGTGGTCGTCGTCGAAGTGCTGTGGCCAGCCGTGCGCCGTCTCGTCCGATGCGGCGTCAACGGTCGTCAGCGGCGTGAGCGTTCCGCCGCCGGGCGGCACGGCGAGCAGGCCCGCGGCGCCCGGACCTCCGATGACGATCGTGCCGTCGTCGCGCCAGACTCCGCCCGCGGCGACGCCGGACAGCTCCACCACGGTCGCCGGCCTCCGTGCCGGCTCCGCGTCGACCGGTACGGCGGTCCGCTTCAGGTCCGGCCCGGCGAAGAACACGATCGCCGTGCCGTCAGGTGAGAAGAACGGCTGCTCGGCGCCCTCCGTGCCCGGCACCTCGACCGCCTCGAAGCGATCGAGCGACCTGACGTACAGGCGCGCGCGGCCGTCGCGGATGGCGGTGTACGCCAGCCGCTGCCCGTCGGGGGAGATGGCGATGTCGAGCAGTTCGAGATCGTCCGGCACGAGGACGGACAGCGCGCGCCTGGCGGCGGGCAGCGCCGGCGGTTCGTCCGCGGTGAACCACCAGGCGAGGCCGGCGGCGAGGACGGCAGTTCCGGCGAGACCCACGACGAGGAGCGCCCGGCCGATCCGCCGTGCGTTCGTCGTGCCGTCCGGGTCGAGTCGATCCGTCTCCATCGGCCTCATAGTAGGGTAGGAAAAGAACCCGCCACGAGGGAGAGACACGTGATCCTCGATCGACTGCGCCGCGTGGTGACATTCCGTACGGGTGTGTTCGCCGAGATTGCAGCCGACGATCAGGCGACAGTGCCCGCGCTCGGTGTCGTCGCGGTGGTGGCCGGATTGCCCGCGCTGGTGCACATGCTGCTGCCGGCGCTGCTGGCGGGGGGTGGACCGGGAGTGCTCGGTCTTCTGGTCACGATCGGCGGCGGGTTGCTGTTTGGCATGCTCGCGTGGGTCGTCCTGACCGGCCTGCTGACCCTGTCGTCGCGGCTGTTCGCGGCGGAGCCTCCCCGCTTCGTCCGCCTGTTCCGCGTCTTCGGGTTTGCGTTCGCGCCGCTCATCCTGATGTTGGAGCCGATCGTGGGCGCCGCGGTCGCGATCGTCTGGTTCATCGCGCTGCTGGTCGCCACAGTGCGCGAGGTGTGCCGGCTCACCACGGTGAAGGCGATGATCGCGGTGCTGCCGCTGGTGATTCTCCCGCCGGGGATCACGATGATCACCATGATCCTGAGTGATCGGTTCATCCGCCTGATGAATCTGTTCGGGTAGAGGCACGGCCGGCGCGGTTGGCGCCGCGGCCTGTCCCGCCGGAGACGCCGGCGGCGCGACGGGCCGGGGGGGCGTGGTACGATGCCTGCCCGTTGGCACCTGCCTCGCGCATCACGATCCTGACGGGCCCGGCGGCTGGCACGCGGCTTGACGCGGCGACCGACTATCTGCGGAGCAACCTGGCGGGCTCCGCAGCGGCCGAGGTGCTGCTGGTCGGGCAGGCGCGCGAGGCGGCCGACGAGCTGGCGCGTGCCCTGACGATGGAGGCAGGCGCCACGTTCGGGCTGCATCGATTCGGCCTGCGGCAGCTTGCGTGGCGCGTGGCGGCAGTCGAGCTGGCGCGCCACGGGTTGGCCCCCGCCAGTCCGCTCGCGGCGGAAGCGGTGGCCACGCATGCGGCCTTCGAGGAGCTGACCGGCCGGCGGCTCAACTATCTCCATCCGATCGCCAGGTTCCGCACGTTCGGTCGGACCCTCGCGGCGACGCTCCGCGATCTGCGCCACGCCGGCGTCGACGCCGCCGCCGCGAAGGCGACGGGCGGGAGCGGTCCGGACGTCGCCCGGCTCGCCGGCCGGTACGACGCGCTGATGGATGCCGCCGGTCTGGTGGACGCCGCGGCACTCTTCCGGGTGGCGGCCGACGTCGCGCGCGGCGAGAAAGCGGCGATGGCCGGGCTCCCCCTGGGCGGCGCGCTGCTGTTGCTCGATGTCGCCGTACCCGACCAGGCGACGTACGACTTCGTGTCGGCCATCGCCGGCCGCGCCGCGTCGATGTTCGCGACCGTCCCGGCCGGTGACGACCGGACGCTCACCGCGCTCGGGCGCCTCCCTGGCGCACAGACGGTCGACGCGCCGGCCGCCGTGGACGAGGCCAACGGCGGCGTCGCCGCGCGCGATCCGCTCGAGCGCGTCCGCCGCTACCTCTTCGCGGCCGAGGATCCGCCGCCAGCGGACGACGACGCGCCCGACGCCGACACCCTCACCTTCTTCTCGGCCCCGGGCGAGAGCCGCGAGGCGGTGGAGATCGCACGCGCAATCATCAGGGAAGCCGCGCGCGGCGTGCGGTTCGACGAGATGGCGGTCGTGCTCCGCTCCCCCGGCGTCTACGCCGGCCTGGTGGAGACCGCGCTCGCCCGCGCCGGCGTGGACACCTACTTCTCCCGCGGCACCCGCGTCCCGCATCCAGCCGGTCGTGCATTCCTCGCCCTGCTCACCTGCGCGCTCGAGAACCTGTCGGCCCGCCGCTTCTCTGAATACCTCTCGCTGAGCCAGGTCCCGCCGCTCGACCCCGCCGGTGCGCCGGCCGCCGCCGGCGACCGCTGGACGCCGCCCGACAGCACGCCGGAGATGGCGCCCACGCTGTCGCAGCCGCCGGTGTTCGACGCCGAACAGGACGCCGCTGGCGCGACCCCGCGAGAGGACGCCGACACGGCTCACGCCGCCCGTCACGGTGGCGATGCGGATCGGGAGACGCCCGACAGCGACGAGACGCCGGTCGTGGGTGGCACCCTCCGCGCGCCGTACCGCTGGGACGAGCTGCTCGTCGACTCGGCCGTCGTTGGCGGACGCGACCGGTGGGAACGACGCCTTGCCGGCTTGGCTGCGGATCTGGCCGCCCGACTGGCGGAACTTCGAAGCGACGATCCCGAATCGCCACGCATCCGCCGCATCGAGCATCAGATTCAGAACCTGGCACACCTCCGGCAGTTCGCCCTTCCCGTGATCGAGCGTCTGGCGGCGCTCCCGCAGAAGGCGCCCTGGGGCGAGTGGCTCGACCACCTCGAGGCGCTGGCGCCGATGGTGCTGAGGGATCCGGACGGCGTGCTTGCCGTGCTGGGCGACCTGCGGCCGATGGCGACCGTCGGGCTGGCGCCGCTCGCTGACGTGCGCGACGTGCTGAGCGAGCGGCTGACCGACCTGCAGCGCAACCCCCCGCGCCGCCGGTACGGCCGCGTCTTCGTGGGCGTGCCGGATCAGTTGCGGGGCCGGCGCTTCCGCGTCATCTTCGTCCCGGGCCTGGCAGAGCGGGTGTTTCCGTACAGGCACCGGCAGGATCCGCTGCTGCTCGACCGTCACCGCGCCGCGCTCAACATTGCCGCGGCGAACGGCGACACGCCGCGCATCGGCCTCCCGAGCCGCCACGATCTGAACCAGCGGGAAAAGCTGCTGCTGCAGGTCGCGATCGGTGCCGCCACCGAGCGGATCTGGGTCTCGTACCCCCGCCTCGAGATGAGCCGGGCGCGCCCGCGCGTTCCGTCGTTCTACGCGCTCGACATCGAGCGGGCGCGCACTGGCCGCATTCCCGATTTTCGCGAGGTGGAATGGAGGGCGTCGGAGCAGATGACGGCGCGGCTCGTCTGGCCGGCGCCGCCCGATCCCGATCTCGCGATCGACGATACGGAACATGACCTTGCGGTGCTGCACGATCTGTTCAGACGGCCGCCGGATGCGATCACCGGCCGGGCGCGCTACCTGTTCCATCTGAACGACGGCCTGCACCGCGCGCTCATCGCGCGGTGGGCCCGGTGGCAAAAGGGCTGGTCGAAGCATGACGGCCTGTACGGCGTGAGCGACGCGACGCGCGCGATGCTGGCGGAACAACGGCCCAGCCAGCGCGCCTACTCGTGTTCCGGTCTGCAGCGCTTCGCCGTCTGTCCGTACCAGTTCTTCCTCGGATCGGTCGCGCGCATTCACCAGCTCGACGAGATCCCGACGCCAATCGAGCAGCTCGACCCGTTGACGCGAGGCAGCATCTTCCATGAGGTGCAGGCGGAGTTCACGCGCGCGCTCCAGGAACAGAAGGCGTTGCCCGTGACGCGTGCGCGGATCGCCCACGCCGAGCGGGAGATCGACAGGATCCTCGACGACGTCGCGGCGCGCAGGAAGGACGAGCTGGTCCCGGCGATCGAGCGGGTCTGGCGCGACGAGATCGAAGCGATGCGGACCGACCTGAAGGGGTGGCTGCACCACGTCGCCGACGAGGGAGGGGAATGGATCCCGCTCCACGCCGAGTTTGCCTTCGGACTCCCGCCCCGTCCCGACTTCGACCCCGAGAGCGTGCCGGAGCCGGCGACCCTGGACGGACGGTGGCTGCTCCGTGGCGTCGTCGATCAGATCGACGCACCGGCGAGGCCGAGCGAGAGAGGCGAGTTGCGTGTCACCGACCACAAGACCGGGAAGAACCGAACGAAGTCGGGCATGGTGGTGGGTGGAGGCGAGACGCTGCAGCCGGTCCTCTACGGCCTCGCGGTCAAGCAGGCGCTTGGACGGCCGGTCAGCGAGTCGCAGCTCTTCTTCGCCACGGCGGCCGGCCGCTACGAGCGTCGGGTGGTGCGGATGGGTGAAGAGGAAGAGCGAAAGGGCATCGAGGTGCTCGAGGTGATCGACCGCGCGATCGAGACGGGCGTGCTGGTGCCGGCGCCGCGCGAGCGGGCGTGCGAGTGGTGCGACTTCCAGCCGGTCTGCGGCCCTTGGGAGGAGCGTCGCATAGGGAAGAAGGACAGGCGGCCCCTGAGCGACCTGCTGGAGCTGAGGTCCCGGGCATGAGCGACAGCGGCACGGCCACGCGTCCGCAGCTCGCCGACGGGGAGGCGCGCCGCCGGATCCGGCATTCGCTCGACGAGTCGCTCGTCGTCGAAGCGGCGGCGGGGACGGGGAAGACGAGCGAGCTGGTGCGCCGCATTGTCGCCGTGGTTGAGCATGGCCGCGCGACGGTCGACCAGATGCTGGCGGTGACGTTCACCGAGAAGGCGGCGGGCGAACTGAAACTGCGTTTGCGCGAGGAACTCGAGCGCGCGCGGCAGACGGACGGCGACGATGATGCCGCTGCACCCGGCACCCCGGCGGTCGATCCGTCCGTGCGCGCGCGCAACCTGGACGAGGCGATCGCGCATCTCGAAGAGGCTCAGATCTCCACGATCCACGGCTTCTGCGCCGACCTGCTGCGCGAGCGGCCGGTCGAGGCGCGGGTCGATCCGCAGTTCGCGGTGCTGGACGAATCACAGGCGCACCAGCTCTTCCTGGAGGCGTTCCAGGACTGGCTGCAGGCGGCGCTCGACGATCCGCCCGAGGGCGTCCGCCGCGCGCTCCGCCGCAAGCGGGAATGGTCGCGTTTCGACGATCCGGACACGAGGGACGACAGCCCGACCGACCGCATCGCGCGCGCCGCCTGGGATCTGGCCGAGTGGCGCGACTTCACCCGGCCGTGGCGCCGCGAGAATTTCCCGCGCGAGTCGATGATCGATCAGGTGACGGCGCTCCTGATGGAGTTCGCCGACCTGACCAATCAGGCGGAGTACCGCGACGATCCGCTCTACCAGGCGATGCAGCCGGTGCGCGCCGTCGTGCAGCAGATCCGCGAGACCGACGAGGTCGGTCCGCGCCGCCGCGACTACGACGGCATCGAGGCCCTGCTGGTGCAGCTCGCCGGGGACCGCTACGTGCTCAATCCGCGGGTCAAGGGGCGCCGGACCATGTACGGCGTTGACAGTACGCGCGACACGGTGCTGGGACAGCACGCAAGAATCGTCGATGTCCTCGAACATTTCCGGCGCATCGCGAATGCCGACTTGGCCGCGCGCCTGCAGACCGAGCTGAGCGATCCGATCGAGCGCTACGGCAAGCTGAAGGCCGACGCCGGATCGGTTGACTTTGTCGATCTGCTGCTGAAGGCGCGCGACCTGATCCACGACGACGACGTCGTCCGCCGCGACATGCAGGAACGCTATGCGCGGATCTTCGTCGACGAGTTCCAGGACACCGACCCGCTGCAGGCGGAGCTCCTGCTGCTGCTTGCCGCTGGCGATCCCGATCAGCGTGACTGGCGGGAGGTGACGCCGGCCGCCGGCAAGCTCTTCATCGTCGGCGATCCGAAGCAGTCGATCTACCGCTTCCGCCGCGCCGATGTCGGGGTCTACCGGCAGGTGACCGAGCAGTTGGCGCGCGTCGGTGTGACGACCGTGACACTCTCGACCAGCTTCCGGGCGGTGCCGATGATTCAGCGTCTGGTGAATGCGGCGTTCGAGCCGCTGATGGGGACGCCGCCAGCGCCCGCAGCGGACCGGGGTGACGGCCGGCGGTCGGGCTACGTGCCGCTCGCGCCGTACCGCGAGGACGCGCCTTCGCAGCCGGCCGTCGTCGCGCTGCCGGCGCCGCGGCCGTATAGCTGGCGCAACGTCACGAAGGGGAAGATCGAAGCGTCGCTGCCGGATGCCACCGGCGCGTTTGTCCGCTGGCTGGTTCACGAGAGCGGCTGGACCATCACCGAGCGGCAGCCGGGCGGGGAGATGGCGCGCGTGCCGATCGGCGCGCGGCACATCGCTCTGCTCTTTCGGCGATTCACCAGTTTCCGCGATGACAAGACGCGGCCCTATGTCGACGCGCTCGAGGCGCGCGGGCTGCCCCATCTGCTCGTAGGCGGCCGCTCGTTCCACGACCGCGAGGAGGTGGCAACGGTGCGCGCGGCGCTCGCGGCGATCGAATGGCCGGACGACGAGCTGTCGGTGCTTGCCACGCTGCGCGGCGCCCTCTTCGCGTTCGACGACGAGACGCTCTTCGCCTGGCGGTACCAGTTCCGCCGCCTGCATCCCTTCCGCATCCCGCGCGCCCTACGGCCGGAGGCGGAGGGCGATGGCGCCGACGGGGACCAGGGCGACCGCCTCTCGACGACGGACCGGGAGCGCTTCCGTCCCGTGGCCGACGCGCTCGCGCTGCTGCGGCAGCTCAGCCTGCGGCGCAACGACGTGCCGATCGCCCGCACCATCGGCATGCTGCTCGAGGTCACGCGCGCGCACGCCGGATTCGCCATGCGCCCCGCCGGGGAGCAGGTGCTCGCCAACGTCCTGCAGATCGGCGAACTGGCGCGGCGCTACGAGGAGCGCGGAGGGCTGTCGTTCCGCGGCTTCATCGATCACCTCGCGGACGAGGCGGCAGAACACGAAGCGGGCGAAGCGCCGATTCTCGAAGCCACCAGCGACGGCGTCCGCCTGATGACCGTCCATTCGGCGAAGGGACTGGAGTTTCCGGTCGTGATCCTGGCGGACCCGACCGCCCGCCTGCATGCGTCGGGCGCGAGCCGGTTCATCGACTCGGCGAACGGCCTTTGCGCAATCCGCCTTGGGAACTGGTCGCCGATCGACCTGCTCGAGCACGAGGACGAGGAAATCGCACTCGACCGGGAGGAAGGGATTCGTCTCGCCTACGTCGCGGCGACCCGCGCCCGCGATCTGCTGGTGGTGCCGGCGGTGGGCGATGCGCCGGAGCTGGGGCCGGCTTCCTGGAGTACGAAGACCGCGGGCTGGAAGAGCTACCCGCTGCAGGGCGTCTGGACGAGCCCGCTCTATTCCGCGATCTATCCCCCGATGGGACGGCGCAGGGACGCGGCACAGGCGCCTGGCTGCCCGCAGTTCGGGCGCGATTCGGTGCTGGAGCGGCCGAACGACACTGGCGCCACCAGCGAGACCGTCTCGCCAGGCCTACACCGGTGGGGACTCGCGCGTCACGGAGTCCTGGCCGACATCGGCAGCCGCCCCCGTGAGTCGCGCGACGAGGACGATGACGGCGCGCGGACGCCCGACGAGCCGGGCGCGGAGATCGTGCCGTTCCCGGACCGAAACGTGCAGAAGGGCGTCGGCGAGCCGGACCTGACGGCGCCTTCCACCGGCCGGGACGTGGTCTGGTGGGATCCGTACCAGCTCACACTGGACGTCGAGGCGCCGTTCGGGATCCGCCAGGAGGAGCTGCTCTCGAAGAAGGCGCCTGACAGCGTGGTGGAGGAAGACCTGCGTCGCTACCGCGCGTGGCGGCGGCGGCATGACGACACGTTGGAGCAGGGAGCGCGCCGCAGCCTGGATGTGACGACGGCGACGGCGCGCGCGCGTACGGCCGCGGAGAGCGCAGACGGTGACGGGCACGCGGCTGCACGAGATGGCGGCAACGGATCAGTCGCCCCCAACGACATCACGGTCATCGATGTCGACCGCGCCGCCGATCGGCCCGGCGGCAAGCGCTTCGGGTCGCTCGTCCACGTCCTGCTTTCGACCGTGCCGTTCGATGCGCCCGATGGCGCCCCGGCACCGGTGGACGAGCTGGCACGCCTGCACGGCCGGGTGCTGGGCGCCAGCGACGACGAGGTGCAGGCGGCCGTTGACGTGGCGATTCGGACGCTGGCCCATCCGCTGATCGCCCGCGCCCGCGATGCGCTTGCCCGAGGCGAGTGCCGCCGCGAGGTTCCCGTCAGCATGCGCGACGACGACGGCGTACTGATTGAGGGCGTCGTCGACATCGCCTTCCGCCAGGACGGCGGCTGGACCGTCATCGACTACAAGACCGACCGCGAGCTGGACGATGCCGAGGACGCGCTCGACATCTACCGGCGCCAGGTTGCCCTCTACGCCGAGATGATCGCCCGCGCGACCGGCGAAGCCGCCACCGGCGTCCTGTTGAGGGTCTAGCTGCTAGGGACCAGTCGGATCGGCGGCATTGGGCGCTGTGGCAGAATGGCGGAGGGTGTGAAGCCGTGAGCGCGAACAAGCGGAAGCGATCGTCGGCCGGTCGGCTGAAGCCGACACCGCCATCGCACCGCCCGGTCGGGACCGGCGCGTGGGCGCGGATTGGGAGCCCGCTGCTCGGATCGGTCCTGGCGCTGCTGCTGATTGCGGCGGCGGCGGGCGTGGGCGCCATCCGGTCGGCCAAAGTGGGCGGTACCACCGTCGAGACAGCCGCCCGCCAGGCGTCCGCCGGTGGCGTCGAATCGCTCACCGTCAACGTGCGTCGGCGGTTCGCGCACGACACGTCCGCCTACACGCAAGGATTGATCTGGTCTGACGGGAAGCTGTACGAGAGCACCGGCCAGTACGGCGCCTCGACCCTCCGCCGCGTCAATCCCGAGACCGGGGCCGTGGAGGGACACATCGCGATCACTCCCGGGTTCTTCGGCGAGGGACTCGCGCGCGTCGACGACCGGCTGATCATGCTCACCTGGAAGGCGCAGCGGGCGTTCGTCTTCGAGTTCGACGGCTTCGCGCCCGCCGGAACCTACAGCTACCGGGGCGAAGGATGGGGGCTCTGCGACGATGGCGAGCGCCTGATCATGAGCAACGGGTCCGATCGCCTCACGTTCCGCGACCGCGAGACGTTCGATCCAGTGGGCGAAGTGGCGGTGACGCTGCGCGGCGCACCGTTGCTGGCGCTCAACGAGCTGGAATGCGTCGGCGACGCGGTCTATGCGAACGTCTATCAGCAGGAGTTCCTGGTCCGGATCGACCCGTCGACCGGCCGCGTCACCCAGTTCATCGACGCAGCGGGACTGCTGACGCGCGAGGAACGGCGTGGGACCGACGTGCTGAACGGGATTGCGTACGACCCGGAGGCGGACACCTTCTACATCACCGGCAAGCTCTGGCCGCTGATGTTCGAAGTGACGTTCAAGTAGTCGCGACCGCGCTACCGGCGCGGGACGGCGGTTCTTCCGCCACCGCCGCCGCTACGGCCGCCGCCACCTCCTGCGCCGCCGCCACCCCCGCCGCTGGTGTAACCGCCGGACGTGACCCGACCGCCGGACGAGCTGCCTCCGGATCCGGTCGAAACCGCGCCACCGGATCCCGTCCCTCCGCTTCCTACCGGAACCGCCGTCCCGCGGCCGACGCCGGTCCGCTCGTGAACCTGCGTGTAGCCGAGACGGTTGACGGCGCGCGGCGCGGCCTCGCGCGCCGCGATGGTCGCATCGCGGGTGCTGATGAAGGGGTTGGTGCCGTAGTTGTAGAAGTACGGGTTGTAGCCGCGTCCCCACGCGCCGTAGCCAAGCGGCGTGAGGTAGTACGGGTAGAGGTCGCTGTACCAGATCGGATCGTACGTGCCGGCCCAGCCTAGTCCGCTTCCCCCACCGCCCCAGTTACTCCAGCCGCTTCCGCCGCCGCTGCCCCTGCGGCTGCGACGCTGCACCGTGAAGCGCTCCGGGTAGGCGAGGGCGACCAGCAGGTCGATCACGCTGCCGTCGATGCCGGCGGCGTCCAGTTCAATCAGCGCGGCGGCATCCAGATCGAGCCGCGGCTCGGTCTCGGTCAGCATCGCCTCGACGACGCGGGTATCGACACTGAGGGCGGCATCACGGACGTCGCGAAGCGTCGGTGGCGCCCCGGCGCGCGTGCGCGCCCGGCGGATCTCGTCGCGTGAGGCGGGGAGCGCGTCGTCATCCAGGTCGGTGCCGCCCGCGGGCTCGTAGCGGCGGATCTCCAGGTGCTGCCGCTCGGCGACGGTGACGAGTTGCAGGTCCACCCAGGTGGCGCGGCCGGACATCAGGCTGATGCCGTTCGTCCGGCGAACCGGCGCATCATCGGCGCAACGCAACTCGGCGTGTGTGTAGAGACGGAGCCCGTCGTCCGACCAGGTGCGCTGCTCCCAGCCGTGGCACTCGCCGTCGGCGACATCGCGGCGGACGCCGTCGGCGACGAGCGTCCGTTCCACGAGCACGGCGCCGTTGCCCCGAGCCGCGAGGCGGGCCCCGGCGCCGTCGGGGGCCGTGGTGGGGGTCATGCAGACGACCGTCCGCTCCGGAAACGCGGAGTCGCCGGCGGCAGCACGTTCCACCTGTTCCTCCCAGAGCTGCCAGCAGCCGAACCAGGGCAGCCAACGGGCGTCCGGGTCGGCCGCCACCGCTTCCGCCCGGCCGGCGGCGAGCGCCGCCGCCGCGCTCCGGTCCTGTGCCGCGGATGGCGACGCCAGCATCAGGCTGGCGGCGAGCGTCGCGAGCACCGTCCGCTGGATGATCCGCATCGCTTCCTCCCCTGGTCCGTTGTGCGTTGCCCGGGCGCGATCCCGGCGCGCACGACTCCGTCCACTATGCGTCAAAACGCAAGACGAATGCCAGCGCCAATCCTGATGCCCCCCAGGTCGATCGGCTCGAAGTCCGTGAAGTCGCCCGCTAGATCCGCGGCCGCCCGGGTGTAGTGCACTTCGATCGTTGCCGCAAGGCTGGTCGTGACCCGGACGTCGGCGCCGACGATCAGGCGAGTGTTGCCGGCCCAGCCGCTCGACACCAGCTCCGCGGCGAAGATCGTGCCGCCGAAGACATCCGCGAACTCACCGCTCTGCGTCAGCCGATAGATGGTCAGTCCGGCCCCGACGCCGACGTACGGGACCACACGGCTCGGGATCCAGACGTAGCTTCCGATGGCCCGGCCACGCGGCAGGAGCGCCAGCGTAATGCTGCCGTTCAGTTCGGTCTGGCGCAGCTTCGTTTCCTGCTCGATCGGCAGACCGTCCGAGCCGATGAAGTGGCGCAGTTCCGACGGCTGGAGCGACTGGAGATAGTCGAAGCCGACCCGGGCGTCGAGCCGGGACGTGACGGCGTACCCTGCGTGGAGCGCGATCCCGGGCGCATTGAAGTCGAACCGGCCGGCGGCGGGGTCCGTCGGGTCGTCGTTCGGGGTCCGTCGCGCGAACAACTGCTCCTGGACAAAGTCGTAGAAGTCGCCTTCGGCCCGTGCCAGGTGTCCGAGAGGACGGATGGCGACGGACCACCGGGGTCGTCCGAAGGCGAAGTCGGGCCCCTGTTCCTCCTCTGCCGCAGCCGGGCCGGGCGCACCGAGGAGCGCGCCGGCGCTCGCCAGGAACGCCAGTGAGAGGGTGGTCAGCCGCCGCCGAACGGGCGTTGCATGCGTCATGGGGTTGGACCGATATGCTGTGCTATGCTGCCGTTCAGAGCAAGGGAGACGCGGCCAATCGGGCGGGGCGTGCAGCCAGGCCCTGCCTGTTCGCCACCGTGGACGGCGGTTGCCGGAGTCTCACGCGAGTTGGGCCGAGTCTTTCTGGAGCAACCGATGCGGCCGTCAGGTGTTGCACGGATCGCCATCGTCGTGCCGGTATTGATTGCCGCGGCGGTCGCGGTGCACCCCGGCGCGCCGGATCCCGCTCCGTCGCCGCCGACCGCGGCGTCCGCGGCCGCCCCGCACGGCCAGCCGGACGGCGGCCTGCACGCGGAGCAGCGGGGCGGCCAGCCGTTCGATCCGCGCGACCTGCTGCGCCGGGGTCGCGGGACGATGCGGAACCCGGCGGGACCGCACGAGTTCTATTTCACCCGCGCCATCTACAGCAGCGGCTGGGGATATTCGCGCTGGGCGATCGACTTCCCGAAGGCGGACCGGCAGTTCATGACGGTCGTGAACCGCCTGATCGACATCGACGGCTCGCCGTACGAGAACGCGATCCGGCTGGACGACCCGAACATCCGGAACTTTCCCTTCCTCTATGCACTCGAGGTGGGGGACATCGCGTTGAGCCGCGCGGAGATCGAGGGACTGCGCAACTACCTGCTGGCTGGCGGCTTCCTGGTGATCGACGACTTCTGGGGGTCGTGGCAGTGGGCCGCCTTCGAGCGGCAGATCCGCGAGGTGTTCCCGGAGTACCCCATCATCGACGTGCCGATCGACCATCCGATTTTCAACGCCGTGTACCGGATCGACGAAATCCTGCAGGTGCCGGCGATCGGCAACTTCTACGGCGGGCGTACCTGGGAGCAGGATGGTTACGAGGCCCACGTCCGCGGCATCTTCGACGAGAAGGGCCGGCTGATGGTGCTGATCAACTGGAACACCGACCTGGGCGACGCCTGGGAGTGGGCGGAACGGCCGGAGTACCCGTTGCGGTTCTCGACGTTCGCCGTGGAGATGGGCATCAACTTCATCGTCTATGCGATGAGCCACTAGCTGGAACGCCCAGCCCGGCACAATGTTTGACGCCATCTTCGAGTTCTTCTTCAAGTATCGCCCGCTCATGTTCGAGCAGGGCGACTTCGCTTTCCGTGCGTCTTGGCTGGGCGGCCTCGCGGCGCTCGCCGCGGTGGCGGCCGGCGTCGTCACCTGGCGGTCGTATGCCCAGGTGCGGGGCAACAGCCAGCCAGTCGATCGGCTGATCCTGACCGTCGTCCGGCTCGCGGCGTTGGCAGTCCTGGCGCTCTGCCTGATGCAGCCGGTGCTGATTCTCTCGTCGGTCGTCCCGCAACAGAACTTCCTCGGCGTGTTGATCGACGACTCGCGCAGTATGCGGATCGCCGATACCGACGAGACGCCGCGCCTGCAGTTCGTGCAGGAGCAGTTGGCGTCGACTGATGCGCCGCTCCGCGCCGCGCTGAACGAACGCTTCTCGCTGCGGTTCTTCGGGTTCGCCAACGAGACCGATCGCCTCGACATCGTGAACGAGCTGACGTACGACGGGACGCGCACCCACCTGGGACAGGCGCTCGAGCGGGCGCACGACGAGCTCTCGGACGTACCGCTCTCCGGCCTGGTCGTGGTGACCGACGGCGCCGACAACGCGGTGGAGGGTCTGGCCGAGTCGCTGCTCCCGGTCCAGGCGGCGGGTGTTCCGGTCTTCACGGTCGGCTTGGGCGAGGAGGAGTTCGACCGCGACATACAGTTGGGGCGGGTCGAAACGCCGCGCCGCGTCCTGCGCGGGGCGGCCCTCGTCACCGATGTCGTCGTCTCGCATCGCGGCTACCGGGGCGAGACGGTGAGCGTGCAGGTGGAGGACGAAGGGCGCATCGTCGGCTCGGAGGATGTCACGCTCGGCGCCGACGGCGACCTGCAGACGGTCCGCCTCCGCTTCACCGCCGGCGAGGAGGGACCGCGGCTCTTCACCTTCCGCGTCACCCCGCAGCCAGGCGAGATGGTGACCCAGAACAACGTCCGGGACTCGCTGATCGTCGTCGACGACCGGCGCGAGAAGATTCTCTACTACGAGGGGGAGCCCCGCTTCGAGGTGAAGTTCCTCCGGCGCGCGGTCGAGGACGACGAGAACCTGCAGGTGGTGATCCTGCAGCGGACCGCAGAGAACAAGTTCATGCGGTTCAACGTCGACGGGCCGGACGACCTCGTCGGCGGGTTTCCGACGACGCGCGCCGAGCTGTACGGCTACAGCGGGCTGATTCTCGGCAGCATCGAGGCGAACCACTTCACACCCGATCAGCTCCGGATGATTGCCGACTTCGTCAACCATCGGGGAGGCGGCCTCCTGATGCTGGGGGGACGCCGTTCGTTCGCCGAGGGCGGCTATGCCGGCACGCCGGTCGCCGATGTCCTCCCGGTCGTGCTCGATGACGAGGCGGCCGACAGCGAGGAGACCTTCTTCACCGAGATCGCGGTCGAGACCACCCGCGCCGGCGCGACGCATGTCTCGACGCAGATCGCCGACACCGAGGATGCCTCTGCGGCGCGTTGGCTGGAGCTGCCGCCGATCACGGTGGTCAATCCGATCACCGAGGTGAAGCCGGGCGCGACGACGTTGCTCACGGGTTCCGGCGGCGACCTGGTGCTGCTGGCGTTTCAGCGGTACGGCGCGGGCAAGTCGATTGCGTTCCCGGTCCAGGACTCGTGGACCTGGCAGATGCATGCGGACATCGCGGTCGACGACATGACGCACGAGACCTACTGGCGCCGGCTGCTCCGCTGGCTGGTGGACGGCGTGCCGGATCAGGTGACGATCGATCTGCCGACCGACCGGGTGCAGCCCGAGGAGACGGCGGAGATTCTGGCGTCGGTCGGGGACGCCAACTTCGAGGAGCTGAACAACAGCCTCGTGATGACCTCGGTCACCCACCCCGACGGCAACTTCACCGACCTGCCGATGGAGTGGACCGCCCAGCGTGACGGCGAGTACCGGACGTCGTTCACGGCCGGCGCCGAGGGGTTCTACGAGGTGCGGGTCGAGGCGATGGCGGGCGACGAGTTGCTGGGCGAGGATGTCGCCTACGTGCAGGTGGCGCCGTCCGACGCCGAGTTCTACGACTCGACGATGCGCGCGCCGCTGCTCGAGCGGATCGCCGAGGACACGGGCGGGCGGTACTACACGCCGGAGACGGTCAGCACGCTGGCGGATGACATCGCGTACGTCGGTGGCGGTGTCACCGTCGTGGAGGAGCATGACCTCTGGGACATGCCGGCGCTGCTGCTGCTGCTCGGCGCGCTGGTGCTGGGCGAGTGGGGCTTCCGCCGCTTCCGGGGGCTGGCGTGATGCGCGCGACGACGTACACGGCGGCGATCGCGGCGGCGCTGCTGGTCGTCCTGTCAGTGGCGCCGGCGGGCGCGCAGCAGACGCACCTGCTGGTGGTGGTCGGCCTCGGCGGCGACCAGATGTACACCGAGCAGTTCCACGGCTGGGCAACGTCGCTCATCGACGCGGCGATGGAGAACTACGGCGTGCCGGCCGACAACATCACCTACCTGGGTGAGAAGGTCGACATCGATCCCGAGCGGATCGCCGACCGCTCGACACACGAGAATGTGGGCGCCACGGTCGAGGCGATCGCCGATCGCGCCGGACCGACCGACCATGTCGCGATCGTCTTGTTCGGCCATGGCACCTTCACCGACGGCCCGAAACTCAACCTGCCGGGTCGCGACCCGTCGGCGGAAGACTTCGCGCCGATGCTGGACCGGCTCGGCCGCCGCCGCATCACGTTCGTCAACACGGCGAGCGCGAGCGGGCCGTTCGTCGAGGCGCTTTCGGGCGAGGGCCGCGTTGTGATGACAGCGACGCGCAACGGCCGCGAGCGGAACGCCACCGTCTTCGGCGGCTACTTCGTCGAGGCGTTCGGCGACGGCGAGGACGAAGCGGATCAGGATCGTGATTCGCGCGTCTCGATGCTCGAGGCGTTCACCTACGCGCGCCTCAAGGTGCTCGCCGAGTACGAAACCGAAGGGATTCTCCGCACCGAGCACGCGCTGCTGGACGACAACGGCGACGGAGAGGGGGCCGAGGAGCCGGACCCGCTCGAAGGGGACGGCATGCTGGCGCGGACCGCCTTTCTGACGGCGGGCGAGGTGCTTGCCGCCGAACGGATGCCGTTTGCCGACGACCCGGAGCTGGCGCCGCTCTACGCCGAGCGGACCGGGCTGGAAACGCGCATCGACGAGTTGCGCGTGCTGCGGGGCGGCGCGGATCAGGAGGCGTACGAAGCGGAACTGGAGCGGCTGCTGATTGAACTCGCGCTCAAGAGCCGCGAGATCCGTCAGCTCGAGGCGGCGAAGGGGGGCGCGCCGGGGGACGGCGCCGCGGATCCGCGATGACGGTGCGGACCACGCTGACGGTGGCGCTCCTGCTGGCGGTCCTGGCCGGCATCGTCGATGCCGCCGCGGCCGACGGCGAGGAGGATGTCCGGCCGGGGAACGTCCCGTACGACGGCCGGTTCACCTTCGTCCGCATCAGCTACGAGATGTCCTGGGGCCTGGAGACCGGTGCGTTCCGGGGGGACGTCAAGTGGGCGCACGACTACCCGCGCGCCGAGCAGAACTTCGGACGGATCATCGAGGAGCTCAGCCATCTTGACATCGTGCTGGCGCCGAACGGCGGCAACGTCCTGCCGCTCGACGACCCGATGCTCACCCGGTACCCCATCGCCTACATGTCCGAGCCCGGTTTCTGGCGGCCGTCGGAGGCAGATCTCGAGGGGTTCGGCAACTACCTCCGGAAGGGCGGCTTCATCATCTTCGACGACTTCACCGGCGACCACTGGTACAACCTGGTCCGGCAGCTCGACCTGGCGATCCCGGGGCTGGTGCCAATCGAGCTGACCGCGGAGCATCCGATCTTCCATTCGTTCTTCGAGATCGACACGCTCGAGATGGAGCCGATGTACGGCCCGCCCCCCACGTTCTGGGGAATCTTCGAGAACAACGATCCGAACGGGCGGATGATGGGCATCATCAACTACGAGAACGACATCGGGGAGTACTGGGAGTACTCCGACACCGGCTGGTTCGCCGTCGACGTGACGAACGAGGCGTACCGGTTCGGTGTGAATTACGTGGTCTATGCACTGACGCACTGATATTGCGGCACCGACGGCAGACTGGAGAACCGATACCGTGGAGCTTGACCTCACCCCCCTTACCGCGCCGACCGACTTGGAGTCGCCCGACGACATCGTGCTCGCTGACCGGATGAAAGCGGGCCGCGAGCAGATCATCGAAGAACTCCAGAAGAAGATCATCGGCCAGGCGGCGGTCATCAATCAGGCGCTGCTGACGCTCTTCGTCGGCGGCAACAGCCTGGTCGTCGGCGTGCCGGGGCTGGCGAAGACGCTGCTGATCCAGACGATGGCGCAGGTGCTCGACCTGAAGTTCTCGCGGATTCAGTTCACGCCCGACCTGATGCCGTCCGACATCACCGGCACCGACATCATTCAGGACGACCCGGAGACGGGCGGCCGCAAGATGGTGTTCGCCCCCGGGCCGGTCTTCACCAACATCCTGCTGGCGGACGAGATTAACCGGACGCCGCCGAAGACGCAGTCGGCGCTGCTCGAGGCCATGCAGGAGCACCGCGTCACGGTGCAGGGGCGGACCTACCAGTTGGACGAGCCGTTCTACGTCTTCGCGACGCAGAACCCGATCGAGCTCGAAGGCACCTACCCGCTGCCGGAAGCGCAGCTCGACCGGTTCATGTTCCACATCGTGATCGAGCATCCGCCGGAACACGAGGAGCTGGAGGTGGTCCGGACGACCACCATCACCAACAACCCGGACTACCGGCCCGCGGTCACCGGGGCGGATCTGGTGGCCTTCCAGGAGCTGGTCCGGAAGGTGCCGGTCTCCGAGCCGGTGATGCGCTACGCGCTGAACCTGGTCCGGACGAGCCGGCTGAATGATGGCGACGGGCCGGAGTTCGTCCGGAAGTGGGTGCAGTACGGCGCCAGCGTCCGCGCCGCCCAGTACCTGGTTCTGGGGGGCAAGGCGCGCGCCCTGACGCAGGGGCGCTACCACGTCAACTTCGACGACATCCGCGCGCTCGCCCCGCCGGTCCTGCGGCACCGGGTGCTCCTGAACTTCCACGCGGAGTCGGAGGGCATCACGTCGGACCAGATCGTCGATCAGCTCCTGGAGGCGGTGCCGGCGCCGGCGTCGCGGATGTAGCGGCGGAACATCCAGCCACTGGCACCCGGAAAGAGGAAGGAACAGCGTGCCCGACGTTGCGCAGTCGACCCCCGGCGCCCGGTTCGTCGATCCGCAGGTTCTCGCCCGGATCGGCAACCTGAAGCTGTTGGCCCGCAACGTGGTGGACGGCTTCATCAACGGCTTGCACAAGGCGCCGTACCTCGGGGTGTCGGTCGACTTCGCCGAGCACCGGGGCTACATGCCGGGGGACGACATCCGCTTCATCGACTGGCGGGTCTTCGCGCGGACCGACCGCTTCTATGTGAAGCAGTTCGAGGCGGACACCAACGCCAACTTCTCGGTGGTGTTCGACATCTCGAAGTCGATGAGCTTCTCGAGCGGCGGTATTTCGAAGCTCGACTACGGGCGGTACCTGGCCGCGTGCCTCACCTACTTCGCGACGACGCAGCGCGACCGGGTGGGCCTCGTGACGTTCGACGACGACATCGTGACGCGCGTGCCGCCGTCGGCGAAGCATCTCGACATCGTGCTCCACACGCTCGACCGGATTAAGGCGGGCAACCCCGGATCGTTCGCGCGGCCGCTGTTCCGCGCCACCGAGTTCTTCAAGCGGCGCGGCATCCTGCTCGTGATCTCCGACTTCTACGACGAGCCGGAGGCGATCGTGAGCCATCTGAAGCCGCTCAGCTATGGCGGGAACGACCTGATGGTGTTCCACGTGCTTGACCCGGCGGAGGTGGATTTCCCGTACGACGACGCGACGAACTTCAAGGACATCGAGACGGGACGTCGGATGCCGGTGGTGCCGGAGAAGCTGCGCGAGCAGTACCGCGAACTGGTGCAGGAGCACATCCGCGTGTTGTCGAAGCTCTGCGCCAAGAACCGGATCGACTACGCCTTCTTCAACACGTCGCAGCCGATGGATCACGGGCTGTTCAGGTTCCTGGCGATGCGCGAGAAGCTGAACCGCGTGCGGTAGCCGCTGTACGAGGAGTGGACTGAATGGGCTTGCTGGCGCCGCTGTTCCTGCTCGGAGCCATGACGATCGCCGTGCCGATCATCATCCACATGATTCAGCGCGAGCGGAAGGAGGACGTGGAGTTCCCCTCCCTGATGTTCGTCCGGAAGATCCCGTTCCACTCGTTCCGCCGCCAGAAGATTCGCCACTGGTTCCTGCTGCTGCTCCGTTGCGCCGCGCTGCTGCTGTTGATCTTCGCGTTTACGCGCCCGTTCTTCCGCGCCGCCGCGATCGCGGCCGTCACCGACGGGTCGCGCGAGGTGGTGGTGCTGCTCGACCGCTCGTGGAGCATGGGCTTCAGCGGCCGGTGGCAGGAGGCGCAGGCCGCGGCGACGGACGTGCTGGACGATCTCGACCCGGGCGATCAGGCGACGGTGATCCTGTTCGACAGCGGTGCCGAGTCAGGTCCGCGGTCGACGGCCGAGCGGGCGAGCCTCCGGAGCCTGGTAACGAACGCCGAGGTGAGCTCCGGCGTCACCCGCTACGGGCCGGCGCTGCAGCTGGCCGAGGGAATCTTCGAGGCGTCCGACCTGCCGCGCCTCGAGGCGGTGATGGTCAGCGACTTTCAGCGGAGTGGCGTCGAGAGCGCGGCGGGCGTCCGCTTTCCGCCGGGGACGGTGCTGACGCCGATCCAGGTGGGAGGCGACGAGGCGGACGCGACCAACGTGAGCGTCGCCGGGGTGTTGTTCCAGCGGGAGTACTTCTCCGGCCGCGAACGAATCCAGGTGGCGGCGCGCCTCACCAACCGGAACGACGCGCCCGTGAGCCGCCTCGATGTCGCGCTCGAGATGGAAGGGCGCGAAGTGGAATCGCTGACGACCGACCTGCCGGAGAGCGGATCGGTGACGGTGGACTTCGCGCCCGTCACGCTGGGCGAGGAGCCGATGACCGGCGCGGTTCGGATCGGCGGGGACGCGTTGCCGGCGGACGATGTCTTCCACTTTGTCGTCGCGCCCGGTCAGGTGGTCACGGTGCTGGTGGTGGGCCACGCACTCGCCGCGGGAGAGTCGAACCTCTTCCTGACGCGCGCGCTCGGCATCGGATCCGAGCCGGCGTTCGACGTGCGGACCGTCGCGAGTGCCGGGTTTACGGCGTCCGATCTTGCTGGCCGGCACGTGGTGATCCTGAACGATACGCCCGCGCCGACCGGCACGACGGGCGCGGCGCTGCGGACGTTCGTCGAGCAGGGAGGCGGGCTGTTCGTCGTCTCGGGCGAACGGAGCGCCTGGCCCGCCAGCGGGCCGGGCATGCTGCCGGGCGCCCTCGGTCCGCCCACCGACCGGCCCGGTCGCGGCGGGTCGCTCGGCTTCGTGGACTACAGCCACCCGGTCTTCGAGGTGTTCAGCGGGCCGCGAAGCGGTGACGTCACGACGACACGCTTCTTCCGTTTCCGCCCGGTCGAACCGGGAGAGGACGCGACCGTGCTTGCCCGCTTCGACGACGGCAACCCCGCGCTGATCGAGCGTCGCATCGGCGAGGGCGTCGTCCTGCTCTGGGCGTCGACCATCGACACCTTCTGGAACGATTTCGCGAAGAAGCCGGTCTACCTGCCGTGGGTGCACCGTGTGGTAGAGCACTTGGCCGACTATTCGCCCCCCACCCCCTGGTTCTCGGCCGGGCGGGTGCTGAATCTTGCGGAGCAGGATGTCTCGCTGGGCGGCGGCGGCGCAGGTTCGGCGGACTACGTCGTGATGTCGCCATCGGGCCAGCGGATGCCGGTCGACGTCGGCGGGCGCGCCGGCTACATCGATCTGGCGGAGCAGGGCTTCTACGAGGTGCACGATGCGAACGTGCTCGACGCGCGGCCGCTGACGCTGGCCGTGAACGTCGACCTGGCGGAGTCCGACCTCACGGCGGTTGACCCGGAGGAGCTGGCGGGCATGGTGACCGGCCGGGCGGGTGGCGACCGGGCGGACCGCTCTGCGGCGCCGGAGCGGGTGATTGCGGCAGAGGACCTGGAGCGGCAGCAGTCGATCTGGTGGTATCTGCTGCTGGCGGCGGCGCTCCTCTTCTTCAGCGAGACGCTGGTGTCGAACCGGCTGTCCCGGACGCAGTTGAGCGCCGGATAGCCGCGGCCCGGCCGGGAGAGTAAGATTCGGAAGCGGCGGCGATACGGGAAGGCGAGAACGATGCTGAACGAGCCCCTGTTGACCGGCGACCGGGACGAGATCCTCCGCGCCATCCGACATGTGCGGAACCGATGGCGCCTGCGCGTCGCGCTCCGCAGCATTGCCGTGCTCGTGGCGGCCGCGCTCGGCACGCTGCTGGCGTCGTCGTACGGCCTGGAACTGATGAAGTTCTCGCCGAGCGCCATTGTCGGCTTCCGGATCGTCACCTACGTCGCGCTGCTTGCCGCGGGGTGGTGGTTCTTCATCCGTCCGATCGCGCGCCGCGTCTCCGACGAGCAGGTGGCCCTCTACCTGGAGGAGCACGAGCCGTCCCTGCAGGCGGCGGTCCTGAGCGCGGTCGAGGAGACGCGCAAGGGTGAGCGCGCGCGGGCCGCGGATCATTCGCCCGAGCTGGTCACCCGGCTGCTGGAAAGCGCCGCCGCGCAGATCCGCGCCGTCGACATGGGCCGCAGCGTCGAGCAACGTCAGTTGCAGCAGTCGTCCGGCCTGCTGATCGCCGCCGGCTTGGCCGCGGTGCTGCTCTTCGTCTTCGGTCCCGCGTACCTCCGCCATGGCCTCTCGGCGCTGCTCACGCCGATGGGGAACGTCGAGGCGTCGAGCCCGTACCAGATCGACGTGCTGCCGGGCGACGCCACCGTCGCGCGCGGCGCGGATCAGACGATCACCGCCCGCCTGATCGGCTTCGAGGCGGAAGAGGTGCACCTGCTGATGCGGACCGCCGGCGCGGGCGACACGTTCGAGCGGCTGCCGCTGATCCCGGCGCAGGACGAAGCGGGCGAGCCGGTTGCCGGTACGTTCGAGGTGCTGCTGTTCGACCTGCAGGACGCCGTCGACTACCTGGTGGAATCGACCGGCGTGGAGTCGTCTACCTACGCGCTCGATGTCATCGAGCTGCCGTACGTCGAGCGGCTCGAGCTGGAATTCCACTTCCCCGCCTACACCGGCCTGGAGCCGCGCCTGGTGGAGGAGGGGGGCGACATCGCCGTCCTGCAGGGGACCGAGGTGCGCCTGCGCGCCATCCCGACGATGGGAACGACCGGCGGCGTCCTGGTCTTCGATGACGACGACGCGAATACGATCGACCTCGCCGTACAGCAGGACGGCTCGCTCAGCGCCAGCTTCACGGTGGAGGAGGAAGGCTTCTACCGGGTCGACCTGGCGGCGCCCGCCGGGGATCTGGTCACCGCGTCGCCGCAGTACACGATCGATGTTCTGACCGATCAGCCGCCATCGGCGATGTTCATCCGGCCCGGGCGCGATACGACGGCGAGCGCCATCGAGGAGGTGTTCATCGAGGCGCGGGCCGATGACGACTTCGGACTCCACTCGCTCGACGTGGTCTACTCCGTGAACGGCGGGCCGGACGAAGCGGTCAGTCTGTTCAACAGCGGCGGCGCGGGAGACAACGCGCTGAAGGAGGTCTCCGCCGGCCACACCTTTTTCCTGGAGGAGCTGGAGCTCGAACCGGGCGACTTCCTCAGCTACTACGCGCGGGCGACCGACCGGAACCTGCTGCAGGAGGACGACGACGTCAAGTCCGACCTCTACTTCATCCAGATCCGCCGCTACAGTTCCGACTTCCGCCAGCAGCAGTCGCAAGGTGGCGGCGGCGGGATGGACGCGGGGGGAGGCGGCGACGCGCGCGAGCTGTCGAAGGCGCAGCGGGAGATCATCTCCGCCACCTTCAATTTGATCCGGGACCAGGAGGACTACACCGCCGAGGAGTTCCAGGAGAACGTGGTCTTTCTGACGCTCGCCCAGGGACGGCTGCGCGAACAGGTGGAGACCCTCATCCGCCGGATGAGCAGCCGCGTCATGCCGGCGGATCCGGCGTTCCGCACCATTCAGGAGATCCTGCCGCGGGCCGCCGAGGCGATGGGCGAGGCGGAGAACGAACTGCAGGAGCAGGATGCCGACGGCGCGCTGCCGCACGAGCAGCGCTCGCTGCAGTTCCTGCAGCGCGCCGAGGAAGCCTACGAAGAGGTGATGGTCACCATGGGCGGCGGCGGCGGCGGTGGCGGCGGCGGCAACGCCCAGGCAGCCGAGGATCTCGCCGATCTGTTCGAGCTTGAGCTCGACAAGATGCGCAATCAGTACGAGACGCTACAGCGTGGTCAGCAGCAGCGGGCGGACGAGACGATCGATGAGTTGATGGAGCGGCTGCGCGAACTCGCGCGCCGGCAGGAGCGCGAGGCGGAGCGTCAGCGCCGCCGCGCCCGCGGTCAGCAGTCGACGCAGGGTGGCGGCGGCGGCCAGCGCGCTTTGGCCGAGGAGGCGGAGGAAGCAGCCAGGCGGCTCGAGCGGCTCGCACGCGAGCAGAATTCGCCGCAGATGATGGACACAGCCCGGCGCCTCCAGGAAGCGGCCGACGCGATGCGACGCGCCGCCGCCAACGACGACAACCTCGGCTTCTCCGAGGCGGGGACAGCGCTCGACCGGCTGCGTGAGGTGCAGGAGCGGTTGGGGGCCGAGCAACGTGGCCGCCTGGAGCGCGACATCCAGGAACAGTTGCAGCGGGCGAACCGCCTGGCGGACCAGCAGCGCGAGATGCGGTCGGAGGTGGCGGAGTTCCCCGACCTGCCGGACGACGATCGCGCCCCCGCGCTCCGCGGGATGCTGGAACAGAAGACGGCGATGGAGGAGGAAGTGGCCGACCTGGAGCGGTCGATCGACTCCACGTCGGCCGAGTTCCGCCGCGACGAGCGGGACGCATCGCGCGAGCTGCAGGAAGCGGCGGCCAGCATCCGCGACAACAAGCTGAAGGAGAAGATCCGTTACTCGCGCGGCCTGGTCCGAAGCCGGCCGGGCGAGACCGCCAACGCGTTCGAGACGGAGATCGGCGGCGACATCGAGGAGCTGGCGGAGTTGCTGGAAGAGGCCGCCGCCGCCGTCGGCCGCGCGGAGGGCGACCGGATGGCGCAGGCGCTGGAGCAGACCCGCGACCTGATGCGCAGCCTCGAGTCGCTCGACCACCGGATGTGGCAGGAGGGCGAGGAGTCGCAGGATGGCCAGCAGGCGATGCAGCCGGGAGAGGGCCAGGACGGTCAGCAGGGCCAGGCCGGTCAGCAGGGTCAGTCGGGCCAGCAGGCCGGTCAGCAGGGCCAGCAGGGGGGGCAGCCGGGTCAGGGTGGCAACCCGAGCCAGCAGCCAGGTGGCGCTGACGGCCAGCCGGGTGGCGGCAACGCCTACGGCGGCGTCTTGGGTGGTTACGGCTGGGGCGACCGCCGGCCCGGCACGGCGGTGTGGGAGCCGGGCGACGTCCGCCAGTGGAGCCGCGAGTACACGCAGCGCGTCGGCGAGGCGCAGGAGCTCCGCCGCCTCCTGGATCAGGAACAGTTCGAGGTGGGCGACCTCGATCAGGTCATTCAGCAGATGCGCGAACTTGACGACCTGCGCCGGTACCAGGATCCGGAGACGATCGCCAAGCTGCAGGCGTTCGTCCTCGAGGAACTGAAGCGTTTCGAGTACCGCCTCCGCCGCGAGATCACCGAGGAGAACGAGGAGCTCTTCCTCGCCGGCAACGAGGAAATGCCCGACGGTTTCCGCGACCTGGTCGAGGAGTACTTCCGCTCACTGTCGCAGGATCAGTAGTGGTGCCGTCCCGGGTACGCCGACGCCCACACGACGGCTGGGGATGGTGGCGTCCTGCCGCCTGCCTGACCACTGCGCTCATCGTCGGTTGCGGTCCCTCGTCCCAGTCTGATCCCGAGTCCGCGTCGGGTGACTCCGGCGCTGGCGCGCCACACCGGCACCTGGTGATCGTCCTCGACGGGCTCCGGCCCGACTACGTCACGCCCGAGGCGATGCCGACGCTGTACGCGCTCGGCGAGCGCGGTGTCGTCTTCGCCGATCACCACGCGGTCTATCCGACGGTGACGCGCGTCAATGCAGCGTCGATCTCGACCGGGGCGTACGCGGAGACGCACGGGCTGATGGGGAACGCCGTCTTCGTTCCGGACGTGGACGCGACGCGGTTCCTCAGTACCTCCCTGCGGCCGAACCTGCTGCGCATCGAGGAGGCGGAAGGGGGACGACTCCTGACGGCGCCGACGCTTGGGGAGGTCCTGCAGGATGCCGGCGAGCGGCTGCTGGCGGTGAGCGCCGGGTCGAGCGGATCGTCGTTCCTCCTGAACCACACCGTCGCGGGAGGCGGGATCATCCACTACGAATACGTGCTGCCGGAGTCGCTGGCCGAGCGGGTGGCGCAGCAGCTTGGGCCGCCACCGACGCTCGAGTCGCCCAGCGGCGAACGCAATCGGTACATCGTCGACGCGTTCCTCGAGGTGGGGCTCGACGCCGTCGATCCGGCGGTCACCTTCATGTGGCTCACGGATCCCGACACGACCGCCCATGTGCATGGCGTCGGGCACCCGACGTCGATGGCGTCGATCCGCGCCGTCGACGACGAGCTGGGACGGATCCAGCGTGCGCTCGACGCGGCCGGGCGCCTGGACGACTTCAACATCTGGGTGACGTCGGACCACGGGTTCTCGACGCACACCGGGTACGTCGACCTGCCCGCGCTGGTTGAGCCGTTCGCTGGGACGCTGGCGGACGGATCGCCGCGCATCGTCGCGGGGGCAGACGCGATCTACGTCCGCGACGGGGACGCCGGGACGGTGGCCGCGATCGTCGAGGCGCTGCAGGCCTCGGAGCAGGTCGGCGCCATCTTCACCCGCGACGGCGACGTGGCCGGGACGCTTCCGCTCGACGTGGCGCGATGGGACCATCCGCGCGCGGCCGACATCCTCTTCTCGCCCGCCTGGACCGACGCGGAGAACGAGTACGGCTATCGCGGGATCGCGGCCTCGTACGGCACGGCGGGACATGGCAGCACCAGCCCGTACGACATCCACAACACGCTGATCGCCGCCGGTCCCGACTTGCAGTCGGGCGTGGAGGTGTTGCTGCCGTCGTCCAACGTCGACCTTGCCCCGACGATGCTCTCCCTGCTTGGCCTGCCGGTCGCGCCGACCATGACCGGCCGGCCGCTCGCCGAGGCGTTCCGCGCCGGGTCGGAGGAGGCGACGGACGCGGGGTCGGAGGAGGTAGCAGCCGAGACGCCCGACGGACGCTATCGCGTGGTGGCGCAGACGTCGGTGGCGTACGGGCGTCGCTATCTCGACCGGGTGACGGCGGAACGCTGAGGCAACCGCGACGGCTGGAGAGCGTCGGGTGCCTGCTGCGGTATGATGCGGGACACGACGGAGGGGCGCCACATGCGCTGGAGGCTGGCGGCGGCGTTGGGGCTCGGGGCGGTTGCGTTTGCGGTTGCCGGCGGTCCGGACGCCCTCGCGCAACGTGGCTGGCGGGGCGGCTGGTACAGGATGCCGCCGAAGTTCCCTATCGCCGCGCCGACCCACCGCGCCTTCACCTTCTCCCGCGTCCTGTACGACAGCGACCGCCGCGAGCCAGGCGGGCAGGGATGGCACACGGACTACCCGTCGGCTGATCAGAACCTGATGATCCGGCTGTCCGAGATGACGACGACGCACGTCGGCTTCGATCGGCACAACGAGCCGGATCATGTGGTTGTCCGGCTGACCGACAACGAGCTGTTCAACTACCCGTTCATCTTCATGTCGGATGTCGGCACGATGTATCTGAGCCCGCTTGAGGTGGATCGTCTGCGGGAGTACCTGCTGAAAGGGGGCTTCCTCTGGGTGGACGACTTCTGGGGCCCGTACGCCTGGGAGCAGTGGATCAGCGAGATCAGCAAGGTGCTGCCGCCCGGCAGCTATCCGATCTTCGACATCCCGGACGACCATCCGATTCTCCGGGTGCAGTACGACGTGGACGAGATCCCGCAGATTCCATCCATCCAGCACTGGCGCCGGAGCGGCGGCGCGACGACCTCCGAGCGGGGCATCCGAAGCGACGAGGTGCACTTCCGCGGCATCGCCGACACCGACGGCCGGTTGATGGTGCTGATGAGCCACAACACCGATATCGCCGACGGCTGGGAGCGGGAGGGGGAGGACTACGAGTTCTTCTACCGCTTCTCGGTGAAGGCGTACGCGGTCGGGATCAACACCGTTGTCCACGCGATGACGAACTAGCTAGCGCCCCATCGATCTGACGGACGGACCCGCTGCCTGCCACGCCGCTCCTCGACACGCTCGAAATCGACCCGCCTGGTCCGGCCGGCGCGTCCATCATCTGGATGCATGGCCTCGGGGCGGATGCGCGCGATTTCTACGGCATCCCGCCGGAGCTGGGGCTGCCGGCAGAGCTCAATGTCCGCTACGTCTTTCCGAATGCGCCCCGGATGCCGGTGACCATCAATCAGGGATGGATGATGCCGGCGTGGTACGACGTGCGCGGCTTCGGGCCACGGGATCAGGACGAGACCGGGATCCGGGCGTCGGCGGAGCGGATCGGCCGCCTGATCGCCCGCGAGGTGGACCGGGGCGTGCCGGAGTGGCGCATCGTGCTGGCCGGATTCTCGCAAGGAGGAGCGTTGGCGCTGTTCACCGGGTTGCGCCATCCGGCGCGGCTGGCGGGCGTGATGTGCCTGTCGGGGTACCTGGTGGTCCGCGAGACGCTGGAGGCGGAGGCGTCGGAGGCGAACCTGGACGTGCCGGTGTTTCAGGGGCATGGGACGGACGATCCGATGGTGGGGGTGGAGCTGGCACACGAGACGCGGGACCTGTTGACGGCTACGGGCTACCAGGTGGAGTACCACGAGTACCCGATGGCGCACACCGTCTGTACGGAGGAGGTGCGGCACATCGGAGCGTGGCTGGCGCGGGTGCTGGCGTCGGCCGCTTCCGCTGGCGCGGAGACAGGCCCCTAAGACCGCTTCGAATGCGCTAGGCTGAAGGTTTCGAGGTTCGGAGGGGACCATGGACGGATTGCGACACGGCGGCTGGGTTGCGGCCGCCGCGCTGCTGGCCGCCTGCGCCGTCGGGGAAACCGTCACCGATCGGGGCATTGAGGTGCCGCCACCACCGCCGACCGACATGCGCGACGTAGTCGATACGCACCACGGCGTCGAGATCGCCGACCCGTACCGCTGGCTCGAAGATCAGGAATCGCCCGAGACACGCGCCTGGATCGACGCGCAGAACGCCTACACGGACAGCCTGCTGGGTAGCCTCCCCGGCCGCGACGCGCTGCGCGCCCGAGCCGCCGCGGTGCTGGAGCGTGACACGATCGGCCTGCCGAACGAGCGGGGTGGACGCTACTTTTTCAGCCGCCGCCGGGCCGATCAGGATCTGGCCGTCCTGTACTGGCGCGACGGGATCGACGGCGCCGATCAGGTGCTGATCGATCCGCACCCGATGAGCCCCGACCATACGACGACGGTCGAACTGCGCGACCTGTCGGACGACGGGACCATGGCGGCCTACGCGGTGCGCGCGGGGGGCGTCGACGAAGTGGCGATCCATGTCCGCAACGTCGACACGGGCGAGGATCTGCCCGACATCCTGCCACCCGCACGCTACGGATCGGTGCTGCTGGCGCCCGACGGCAGCGGCCTGTATTACGAGCGCTACGGCGATGTGACGCCGCGCGTGATGCTCCACGAGTTCGGGTCGCCGCTGGCGGAGGATGCGCAGCTCTTCGGCGAGGGTTACCAACGGCATCACATCCCGTCGACGGTGATCTCCGACGACGGCCGATGGATGGCGGTGCACGTGATCGAGGGATCGTCCGGGCCGACCGAGATCCACATCAAGGACCTGGCGAGCGACACGCCATTCGTGACCGCCATCGCCGACGGCGTCTCGGAGTCGTGGGGCGAGTTCGCCGGCGATCGGTTCGTCATCGTCACGAACCTGGATGCGCCCAACAAGCGGGTGATCGTGGCCGATCCGGCAAATCCGGCCGCCGATCAGTGGCGCGAGGTGCTCCCGGAACGGGAGGGCATCGTCGTGGAGGGTGCGCGTCCGCTTGGCGGGAAGCTGGCCGTGCTGCATCTGCAGGATGTCCAGCGGCGCGTCGCGATCCACGAGATGGACGGGTCACATGTCCGGGACCTCGCATTCGACACGGTCGGATCGGTCGGCGGCGGCACCGGCCGCTGGGCGAGCGACGAAGCGTTCTTCACCTTCCAGACCTTCCACGTCCCGCGCACCATCTACCGCTACGACATCGCCACCGGCGAGCCATCCGTCTGGGCCGCGCCGGAAACGCCGGTTGACCCCGTCGCCTACGACGTAACCCAGCAGTGGTTCCACTCGAAGGACGGGACGCGCGTCCCGATGTTCGTCGTCGCGCCGCCCGGTGTCGCGCTCGCCGGTGCGAACCCGACGCTCCTGACCGGCTACGGCGGCTTCAACAACGCGATGACGCCGCTGTTCTCCGCCCTCGCGACGACGTGGCTCGAATCGGGCGGCGTCTTCGCTCTCGCCAACATCCGTGGCGGCAGCGAGTTCGGCGAGGCGTGGCACGAGGCGGGAATACTCGGCAACAAGCAGAACGTCTACGATGACTTCATTGCCGCCGCCGAGCACCTGATCGCCGAGGGCTATACGAGCAGCCAGCACCTGGCGATCCGGGGCGGCAGCAACGGCGGCCTGCTGGTGGGTGCCGTCTCGAACCAGCGACCCGACCTGTTTGGCGCGGTCGTCTGCACCTATCCCCTGCTGGACATGATCCGCTACCACCAGTTCCTGGTCGCCAGCTTCTGGGTGCCCGAGTACGGGTCGAGCGACGACCCCGAACAGTTCGAGTGGTTGCGGGCCTACTCGCCGTACCACAATGTGATCGACGGCGGCGACTATCCGGCGACGCTCTATCTGTCCGGCGACGGCGATACGCGGGTTGCGCCGCTGCACGCGCGGAAGATGACGGCGTTGATGCAGGCGAAGAACGGATCGAACAACCCGATTCTGCTCCGCTACCACACGCAGGCGGGCCACTCCGGTGGCCAGCCGGTCAGTCAGCAGATCGACGAAATGGTCGACACGATCAGCTTCCTGCTCTGGCAGGTGGGACGGGACCAGCTCGCGGGAGACGCGGCGGGGAGGACGGAATGACGGCGCGTAGCATCTGGTTGTGGGTGGTGATGATGGCGATGGCGGCAGCGGCCAGCGCGTGCGGCGGCGGGGCGATGTCGGACGAGCCGGCGGCGGGTGACTCGGCGGCCTCCGAAGCGGCGCCGGCGGTCATCGCCGACGGAATCTCGGTCGAGACGCTGATGGCGGCGACCGAACGGCTCGCCTCCGACGAGTTCGAGGGGCGGGCGCCCGGATCGCCCGGCGAGGAGCTGACCCTCGCGTACCTGACGGAGCAGTTCGAAGCGCTCGGGGCCGAGCCGGGCAACCCGGACGGGACCTGGGTGCAGGACGTCCCGCTGGTGGGCATCACGCCGCAGCCGGGCGACCACCTGACCGTCACGGCGAACGGCGAGACCCGGACGCTCGAGCCGGCGGTCGACTACGTTGCCGCGACGAAGCACGTCGTCGACGAGGTGGAAGTGAGCGACGCCGAGTTCGTCTTCGTGGGCTACGGCGCACGCGCGCCGGAGTACGACTGGGACGACTTCGGGGACGCCGACCTCAGCGGGAAGATCCTCCTCTTCCTGGTGAACGACCCGCCCCTCGACGACATCTTCGGCGGCAGCGCGATGACCTACTACGGCCGCTGGACCTACAAGCACGAGATCGCGGCTGAGTTGGGCGCGGCCGGGTCGCTCGTCATCCACGAAATAGGACCGGCCGGCTACCCGTGGGAGGTAGTGGGGAGTTCGCCCTTCAGCGAGTCGTTCGATCTCGTGGCCGCCGACGACAACCTGGGCCGCGCCACATTCGAGGGATGGGTCCAGCGCGCCACCGCCGAGTCGCTCTTCCAGATGGCGGGGCTCGACTTCGAGGCGGCCAAGGCACAGGCGGCGACGCGTGCGTTCGAACCGGTCCCGCTGGGCATCACCGGCAGCCTCCGGATCCGGAACGAGCTGCGCCGAATCGCCTCGCAGAACTTCGTCGCGAAGATCACCGGGACCGAAGCGCCGGACGACGTGGTGATCTACTGCGCGCACTGGGATCACCTGGGGCGCGACGCGAGCCTCGACGGCGATCAGATCTACAACGGCGCGGCGGACAACGCGACCGGGACGGCTGGCCTGATCGAGATCGCGCGGGCGTTCCTGGCGGCGCCCGAACCGCCGCGGCGGACGGTACTGTTCCTCGGGGTGACGGCGGAGGAGCAAGGATTGCTCGGGTCGCGCCACTACGGCGAGAACCCGCTGTACCCGGCCGCGCAGACGGTCGGCGCGATCAACATGGATGTGCTCAACCAGTGGGGCCGGACGCGCGACCTGACCGTCGTCGGCTACGGGCAGTCGGAACTGGATGACGTCGCCGCCGATGTCGCCGCGCGCCTCAACCGGACGCTCGCGCCCGACCCGGAGCCGGAAAAGGGCTTCTACTTCCGTTCGGATCACTTCTCGTTCGCGCGGGTCGGCATCCCGGCGTTCTACGGCGACCCGGGTGTCGAGTACATCGGGAAGGCGCCCGGCTACGGACTGGAGAAGCGGAACGAGTACACGGCGAACGACTACCACAAGGTTTCGGACGAAGTGAAACCCGACTGGGACATGTCGGGGGCGGTCGAGGACCTGAGGTTCATGTACGAAATGGGCGCCCTGCTTGCCAACGGCAACGAATGGCCGGCGTGGAGCGAGACAAGCGAGTTCCGCGCCATCCGCGACGCGCAGCGCCCGAGGTAGGCGGTAGTGTCGAGGCTCGGCGCTTTAGCCGCCACCGGCGTGTCAAATTGAAAGTTGCAGTTTCAATTTGTGCAGCCCGAAGGTGGCAGGCGGCACCTCTGAAGCACTGATGCGCTAGTGCGGCGCCTCGTCAGCGCTTGACGGCAGTCGTCTCGTAGGCGCCGTAGTGGTAGATGCGGATCACGCTGATGTGCCGCCAGAAGGATGCACTTGATGGATACGACGGGTATGGCCATAATTCAGTATGGCCACCATCACCATCAAGTCGACGTATGCGCTGGACGTAGAGTCCGTGCGGGCGCTTGAGGACCTGGCTCGTCGCTGGGGGGTGTCGAAGTCGGCGGCGCTACGGCGGGCCATCCGGAGCGAGGCAAGCCGGCAACCCGTCAAAGGCGGGGAGGCGTTGGCGGCGCTCGACCAGCTTCAGGCGTCACTGCGTTCGCGCAATGTTGACCTGGAGCAGTGGGCGCTGGACGTGGAGTCCGAGCGGCGGGCAGCCGGCCGGCGGCTTGGCTCGGAACCGCGATGATTCACCTCGATACGAGCTTTCTCGTTCGCGCCCTGATCCCGGGAACGCCGGAGGACGCGAAGCTGAGAGGGTGGGTCGCGGAAGGAAGAACGCTCATCATGAGTTCGGTCGCGTGGGCCGAATTCCTGTGCGGTCCCCTCGACGTTGGCGATCTGGAGTTGGCCGAACGATTCGTCGAACGCCGGCAAGACTTCACGCCCGACCAGGCCGCGGTCGCCGCACGCCTGTTCAACGAGTCGGGACGGCGCCGCGGGATGATCATCGATTGCATGATCGGCGCGGCCGCTCTTGCGGACGGTGCGCCCGTCGCCACGGCGAATGAAGCAGATTTCGAACGGCTCGCGTCCGCGGGCCTCGCGATCGCATAAGGAATCACGGGATGCAGCCGGCAAGCGGCCTGCTTCCCCCAAGCAAGGCGTAACCGGCCAGCTTGCAACGCCTTCGCTTCCTTGAGCCGATTTCCGGCCGCTCGACGCATTACCTGGCAGATGCGCGGGAACGAGCCAGTCGACCAACGGCGGTTCTCGCAGGTTCTGGATGCTCAGCACAGGGAGGGCCAGGCGATGATGCGAACCACACACGGTACGGGATCTCAACGGGAATCGAGCGGGTACACGGTGCGGCTGGCCATGGTCGCCGTTGTCGCGGTGACGATCGCGATGCCGTCGCTGTCTGCGGCACAGGGACCGCCTGACACGCCGACGGCCACCTTCCGCGAGTTGCCGCTGCTGGTGAGTCTGGGAGATCGCATCACGGTGACCGACGACACAGGGCGGGAGCTACAGGGGGAACTCATCGACCTCTCCCCGTCGGGGCTCTCGGTGCTGGTGGACGAGCCCCACGACTTGCAGGAAACCGACAGTGCCGGGAAGACGTGGTGCCCGAACGGCTGGCGGTGTTCTATCGCACAGACTATCGCACAGACGGGGCGCTACGACTTGCAGGAAACCGAGATTACTGGGATCACGCAGCGGCGTGCGGACTCGCTCAAGGACGGGGCACTGCGTGGGTTCATCTCGGGCGCAGCCATCATATCGGTCCTGGTGCTAAGCTCGGGATGCAGTGTCCACCCCGCCGGTATGCTAGCCGCTATCGGAGCTTATGGAGGCCTCGGGGCAGGCATCGGCGCGGCCGTGGATGGTGCGCACGTCGGCTCGCGCGTCGTCTACGACACGCGGGGCTCCTCGCGGCGCGTCTCCGTCTCGCCGCTGATCTCCCGCGACCGCACGGGCGTTGCCGTGTCGCTGGGTTTCTGATCGCGATGCTCCGCGGGGAGCCTGCGCCGGAAGACCCTGCCGGGTTCGCGTGACCCTGGGGCGGCCGTGCGTCCGGCTACTTCATATTGGAGTAGTCGGATGCGCTCATCATGAACACCTCGGCGTCGAGTGGCACCTCGTACTTCGCGCGGAGCTCCTTCCAGTCCGGGTCGGCGCGGAAATCGCCAAACACCTCATCGCGGTGGGCCCGGTCGCGGTAGGCCAGCATCCAGATCAGCGTGTTCGGATTGTCGAGGCTCTGCCAGGTCCCCACGATGACGGCGCCGTGCTTCTCGAACAATGCCACTTCGCCCTCGCGGAAGCGCCGGTGCAGATTGCCGATGCCGCCCATGCCGTCTTTCTCCGGCTCGGCGGTGTACATGCGGATCTCGAAGCAGCGGGAATCCGGCGCGACGTTCTTGGAGAAATCCATTGCGAGATCGCTGGCCGGACCGCAGGGGGCTGGGTCCTGCGCATATGCCAGGCCGCCGAAACCAAGGCTGATGACGAGGGTGAGAAGAGCTGCTTTCATGACTGTTTCCTTTCTGGATCGGTCACCGCTTCCGGCGACGGATACGCACCCGTTCAAGCAGTTCATCCTATCAGGGGTTGACCAGCTCCTGGACGAGCGTGGACCCGACCGTATCCCTTGACGTACTAGTACGACCGCCTCGATCTGATTGGCGGGCTGCTGGTCATCCTGGTGGCAATCGTCCGCCTCGGTGAGGGATCCAGGTCGAGCGGAACATCAACCGCAGAGTTGGATCAACTCGATTGCTAGAGAGACCCAGCCCTGGGTCGGGACGTTTCAACGTAGGAGTTCGCCCAGCACGGAGGGTTCGTCGGGCGCCACCGCTCGCCCGGTGCCAACGGGGCTGTCCTGCTGATGCTATGAGCCGATTCCCAGCCGCTCGACGCATTACCTGGCAGATGCGCGGGAACGAGCCAGTCGACCAACGGCGGGTTCTCGCAGGTTCTGGATGCGGAAGCACAGGGAGGGCCGGGCGATGCTGCGGACCACACACGGTACGGGATCTCAACGGAAATCGAACGGGTACACGGTGCGGCTGGCCATGGTCGCCGCTGTCGGGGTGACTATCGCGATGCCGTCGCTGTCTGCGGCACAGGGACCGCCCGAGACGCCGGTGGCGGCCTTCGACGAGTTGCCGCTGCTGCTGAAACTGGGAGACCGCATCACGGTGACCGACGACACAGGGCGGGAGTTGCAGGGGGAACTCATTGACCTCTCCCCGTCGGCGCTCTCGGTGCTGGTGGACGAGCCCCACGACTTGCAGGACACCGACATGGCCGGGAAGACGTGGTGCCCGGACGGCTGGCGGTGTATCGCACATACGCGCTACGACTTGCAGGAAACCGACATTGCTGGGATCAGGCAGCAGCATTCGGACTCGCTCAAGGAGGGGGCACTGCGGGGGTTCATCGCGGGCGCAGCCATCATGTCGGTCCTGCTGCTAAGCTATGAATATTTCCACCCCGGCGTGGTGGTGGGAGCGGGAGTCTGGGGGGTAGGCATCGGCGCGGCTATGGATCGCGCCCTCGTCGGCTCTCGCGTCGTCTACGACACGCGGGGCTCCTCGCGGCGCGTCTCCGTCTCGCCGCTGATCTCCCGCGACCGCACGGGCGTTGCCGTGTCGCTGGGTTTCTGACCGCGATGCTCCGCGGGGAGCCTGCGCCGGAAGACCCTGCCGGGTTCGCGTGACCCTGGGGCGGCCGTGCGTCCGGCTACTTCATATTGGAGTAGTCGGATGCGCTCATCATGAACGCCTCGATCTCGATCGGCACCTGGTACTTCGCGAGGAGCTCCTTCCAGTCCGGGTCAGCGAGGAAATTGCCAAACACCTCGTCGCGGTGGGCCCGGTCGCGGTAGGCCAGCATCCAGATAAGCGTGTTCGGATTCTCCAGGCTCTGCCAGGTCCCCACGATGACCGCGCCGTGCTTTTCGAACAACTCCACTTCGCCCTCGCGGAAGCGCCGGTGCAGATTGTCGATGCCGCCCATGCCGTTCTGCTCCGGCTCGGCGGTGTACATGCGGACTTCGAAGCAGCGGGAATCCGGCGCCACGTTCTTGGCGAATTCCATTGTGAGGTCGCTGGCCGGACCGCAGGGCGCTGGATCCTGCGCGTATGCCGAGCCGGCGAAACCGAGGCTGATGACGAGGGTGAGAAGAGCTGCTCTCATGACTGTTGCCTTTCTGGATCGGTCACCGCTGCCGGCGACAGGTACGGGTCCGTTCACGTGGCCCATGGTATCAGGGGGGTCTTGCCATGATCGACAGGACTCCGACGCAGGAGGCGTCATGATCGCATCCGGCCGGTCACTCGAGCGCGGGGCAACGTCCCGCTGGGAACAGCGTATCGGTGGCATCGCCAGACGCAAACCAGCCGCCATCACGAACCACCTGTTCGTGGTCAATCGCGCAGTACTCGAAACGGTCGCCGGTCGCGTGCACGTAGACGAAGTGGTTGAACCGGCCGCGGTCGCTTCGCGGCGTGGTCTGGTCATCAGGTTCGAACGCGTCGGGCCTCCGGCTGCCCCCGCCGGTCACGACGTAACGCACGCCCCGTTGTGGCCGCAGGCGGGCGTACAGGTGCTGGTGACCTTGAAAGACGATGTCGACGCCGTGACGGACCAGTAGCGGCTCGAGCTGCGCCCGTAACCGCGGATCGGTACCGCGCCGTCCGAAGATCCAGAACCGGCGACGGCCGGGCGAGTAGATGGGATGGTGCAGGGCAATCACTCGCCAGCGAGCGGCAGACGCTGCAAGCGCCGCGTCGAGCCATGCGGGTTGGGCGTCGTCGGCCCCTGCATCGATCCGGACCTGATCCTCGCCCAGCGTGTTCGAGTCGAGGACGAACACATCGACCAGTGGTTCCGCAGCTCCAGGAATCGTGACCGTGTAATAGCGGGCGCCGTCGGCGTAGCCGAACTCCGGCGTGGCCAGGTGATCGGCCGCCCAGCACTCCCGGCCCGCCCTGTAGGCGGACGCATCACGGGGCACCGGCCGCATCGCCGTCCCCGTGCACTTCCGAACGTCGTGGTTACCGAGCGCGGCGTGAACGGTGACGCCGAGACGCATGACGGGCCGGAAGAGGTCGACGAATCGCGGCGCGATGTGCCGCGCCTCGCCGTCTTCGTAGACGTTGTCGCCCAGCAGGAACAGGTGCGATGCTCCCGCTTCCGTGACCGTTGCCACGATGGCGTCTCGGACCGCTCGGGCGCGCCGGTCGCCCGAGCCGGTGTCCCCGACGAACAGCAGCCGCGCTTCGGCCGACGAACCAGGGGCACCCGCCCCCGTCGTCGGGACGGCAAGTGCGGCAGCCGCGGCCAGCACCGCGATGGCCCCAAGCACGACCGCGCCGCGGTGTCCGGCCACGGCGCCGGCGTGCCTTCGTCGTCGCACTTCATCCTCCGCAGAACGGCGGGGCCGCTGGCGCGGTTGAGGTTCACCACGGGCTGCTAGGTCTAACATTGAATACTATCAACCCGTTCATGGTTCGACGCGTGTCCTTCCCCTACGACCCGACGCGTGTCGTGCTGCTTGCTGCATTCGTCGCCGTCTGCCCGGTCGCCGGCCTCGCGCACGCGCCGCCGACTCCCGCCGAGGCGCAGCGCGCGGCCGGTTCCCGTGCAGAGTCCTCGACGCCCCAGTCTGCCGCCGAATCCCAGGAGCCAGCGAGCGGTGCCCCGGCCGTGGACTCCGGGGAACCGCGCAGGCGCCAGGACATCCTCCGTCGCCTCCGCGAGTTGAAGCAGACGCAGTTGACACCCTATGTCGTCTCACGTGCGGAGCGGCAGACCCGGCGCCTGGAAACCTGGCGCCTCCCCCGGCGGCTGTTCGCGAAGGGTTTCGCGGGGTTCCGGCCGGTCCTGGGAGGAATGCCGCCCGGATCCGGGCTCGTTGCGGGCGCGGGCTACATCGCCGGTGCAACGAGCGATCTCCTGCAGGCCACGGCGGACGCCCGTTACTCCACGCGGCGCTACGCTGCGTACGATGCAAGCGTGCGGTTGTTTCCGGAAGAACACAGTGCTCGGCCCATCACCGGCCGCCTCAGCGCCCGCGTCAATGATTTCGGATCGCTGCGGCACTTCGGCCTCGGCGGCGACACGCACCGCGCCGACCGGACCTTCTATCGACTCCGGGAGCGCGCGTTCGAAGCGGCGGCCGGCGCCAGGCTGGGCCGTTTCGTCCGACTCGAGGGCGACCTCCGATGGCTGACCGCCGAGGCCGGTCCCGGCAGACGCCGCGCGAGTCTGGAGACCCGCTTCGGTCCTCGAGAAACCCCCGGTTTCGGTACGACCACGGACTACGCCGTCTACGGCGGGCAGGTCGCCTTCGTGCTGCGGAACCGGGAGGTGGTTCCGCATGTGGGCGTTGCACTGACCGCCGCCGCCCAGCGTTACGACGACCGAACGGGCAATGGGTTCGACTTCACGCGCACGGTCGGCGAAGTGCAGATCCATCTGCCCATCGGCTACAGAAACCGGATCCTGGCGTTGCGCGCGCGAACGTCGCACGCCGTGGGCCGCAACGGCGGCGCGCCGCCGTTCTACCTGATGGAAACGCTCGGCGGCGCCGACTCCCTGCGCGGCTTTCACGAATACCGATTCCGCGACGCGCGCAACCTGCTGTTCAACGTGGAGTACCGGTGGGAGGTGTGGACGTACTTGGACTTCGCGCTCTTTGGCGATTTCGGGAAGGTCTTTCCGGACGCGGGCGGCATGAGCGTCCGCGACCTGAAGTCGGGCTACGGCTTCGGAATCCGGGGGCATGCCCCAGGCGGAATGGTGATGCGGTTCGACTTCGCCTGGAGCGAGGAAGGGTTCAGGGTGCACGCCGGCTCCGGACCGAGCTTCTGAATCGAGGTAATCGCGATGATGACGTACAGGCGGATGGTTGCGGGTCCGGCGATTGCCGCGTGTCTGGCCGTCACGGCCGCCGCGCAGCACCCGAAGTTCTTCCCGGACGATCCGGTCCGGATCGACGATGACCAGCTCGATGTCGCGGTTCGCCCGGCGGACATCGAGCTGAGCGACCTCTTCGACCGGTTTGGAAACATACTCGTCGATCTCGGCGCGAAGGAGCCGACCGAGGCACAGCACGTCAACACCCTGGACGAGGTGCCGGACAGCGCCTGGTTCACGAACCGCCACGGCGCCGAACGCCTCTCCCTGGCCGAGTTGCGGCGCGGACCGAACATCGGCGACGGCCCCGACATGGGCACGCCGTGGCGCATCTTCCGCAGCAAGATCGGCGGCGTGACGCCCGGGTTCCAGATGATCGACGGCCGGGGCGACCGGTACATCATCAAGTTCGACCCGCCCGGAAGCCCGGAGCTCAGCAGCGCAGCCGAGATCGTCGGAACGAAGCTGTTCCATGCCATCGGCTATCACACGCCGGAGAACTACATCGTCACGGTCGATCCGGAAACCGGGCTCGCCATCGAGCCGGGCACGATGATGGCGGACGAGTTCGACGACGAGGTGCCGCTGACGCCAGAGCTGCTTCGCCGGCTGCTCCGGCGTTTTCCTCGACTGCCCGACGGGCGCATCCGCGTGGCGGCAAGCAAGTACCTGGAGGGGCAACTGCTCGGGCCATTCCGGTATTACGGCACCCGGAGCGACGATCCCAACGACGTCGTTCCGCACGAGCACCGCCGCGAGTTGCGCGGGCTCCGGTTGTTCGCGGCCTGGACGAACCACGACGATACGCGCGCCCAGAACACGCAGGACAGTTGGGTGGAGGTGGGCGGGCTCCGGTTCGTCCGCCACTACCTGATCGATTTCGGATCCGCGTTCGGCAGCGCCGGCTTCGATGTGCAGCCGCCCGACCTCGGCTTCCAGTACTGGCTGGACCTCGACGAGGTGAAGCGGAACGCCCTGAGCTTCGGCCTGCGAACGCCAGCGTATCGCAGGGTGGATTGGCCCAACTTTCCCGAGTACGGCGCGGTCGGCCGTTGGGAAGCGCAGGCCTACGATCCGGCCACCTGGCGTAGCGACTACCCGAACCCGGCGTTCGTGCGGATGACCGACCGTGACGGGTTCTGGGCGGCGACGATCATCATGCGGTTCACGCCGGAGGAGCTCCGCGCCATCGTGGCAACAGGCGAGTTCAGCGACCCGCGCCACGCGGAGTATTTTTTCGACGTGCTTGTCGAGCGCCAGCGCAAAACCGCCAGCGAATACCTGAACCGGATGAATCCGGTCGACGAGTTCCAGGTGGCGGACGGCCATTTCCGGTTCGCGAATCTGTCGGAACGCTACGGGTTCGCCGCGCCGGGCGCCGTCTATCGCGTGCAGTGGTCGCTGTACGACAACGGGTCCGACCGCGCGCAGGCGCTCGGCGCACCACGGGAGTGGACCGAGCCCGACGTGCCGCTGCCGCGGGCGGCCGTGGGCCAGGCGGGAGCCAACCACTTCCTGCTGGCCGACATCCATACCCAGCACGACGACCATCCTCGCTGGAACCGCCGCGTCGGCGTCTATCTTCGGGCGGCGGGTGACACGTTCGAGGTCGTCGGCATCGAACGGGAGTCCGATCCCGCTACGATCGGCATGTAGGACCTCACGGCGCCGGCGCGCCCGGTCGCCGTCCTGGATACGCCATCATCTTGCCCACGACGCCGCCGGCCTCTTCCACGTCCGTCATCCAGCGCCTGCTGGCCCCGATCGTCGACGTTCGCCGGGATGAAGCCACCGCCGCGCTGTTGATGTTCTGCCAGTCCTTCCTGGCAATGTCGGCGTACAACATCGTCAAACCGCTGACGCGGGCGCAGTTCATCCAGGAACTGGGGGCGGACAACCTGCCGTGGGTGCTGGTCGTCTCCGGGGTGCTGGTGGGGTTCGTCATGCAGCTGTACAGCCTGGCGGTGTCGCGGTTGCCTCCGAGGGGGGTGCAGGCGGCAACGCAGATCGGCATCGCGCTGCTGCTGATCGTGTTCTGGGCCCTGTTCCGTGTGGGCGTGCCGGGCACCTCGGTGCTCTTCTACTTCAGCGGCCAGATCCTCGGCGTCCTTCTCATCAGCCAGTTCTGGACGCTCGCGAACGACATCTATGACGCGCGGCAGGCGAAGCGCCTGTTCGGCTTCATTGGCGGCGGTGCGAGCCTCGGCGGGATGACGGCGTCAGCCCTGGTCGTCTTCACGGTCGGGCAGATAGGTACGAACAACCTGTTGCTCGTCAGCGCGGCCATACTGTTTGTCGGGGCCGCCGTCGTCACCGCCGTCCTGCGGGAGTCGCCCGGCGCGACCGTCAACGTATCCGCGGGAGACGAGTCGGGCGTGGGTGGGCGCGAGGCGATCCGGCTGCTGCGCCAGTCACGGCACCTGCAGCTCATTGCCCTCGTCATCGGCTTTGCGGCGATTGGCGCCGGCCTGCTCGACCAGCAACTGAACATGGCGGTCGAGGAAGCGGCGGGGGCGGGAGGTGCGAACAGCATCGCGGCCTTTCTCGGCCAGGTGCAGTTGTATCTGTCGATCGTCGGTCTCGTTGTTCAGGTCTGGCTCACGAGTCGGATCCACCGCTACCTCGGGGTCGGCTTCGCCATCCTGATCCTGCCGATCGGCCTTGGCGCCACCGGCGGCCTGATTCTGGTGACCGGGGCTCTTTGGGCGGCGGCGGCCGGGCGTGTCGTCGATGCGGGGCTGCGGTACACGGTGGACAAGACGACACGCGAGATCCTCTTCCTGCCGCTGCCTCCGGACTTGCGGCGGCGGACCAAACCATTCGTCGACGTCACGGTCGACCGGTTCGCCAAGGGGATCGGCGCGGCGCTGACGTTGGCGCTGATTCAACCCTGGGGGCTAGGGCTGTCGTGGCACCAGTTGAGTTGGGTCAGTCTGACGATCACTGCCTTCTGGATCATCGGTGCGGTCATGGCGCACCGGCAGTACCTTGCCACGTTTCGGGCGTCGATCGCCCGGGGGCGCGTCCGGCCGGCGGAGGTGCGGCTCGAGGCGGCCGACCCGTCCACGGTCGAGACCCTCGTCGAGTTGCTGGCGCATCCGGACGAGCGGCGGGTGCTCTACGCGATCGACCTGTTGGAGTGCTTCGACAAACGGCACCTGATCACTCCGCTCCTGCTGCGCCACCGATCGAGCCGCGTCCGGGCGCGGGTGCTTGGCGCGATCGACGCCGTCCGGCCCGACGTCGCCGGTCTGTGGGCGCCGGAGATCGAGCGGCTCATTGCCGATCCGGAGCCGGAGACGCGGACAGCGGCGATCGGCGCCCTCGTCGGCCTGAGCTACGAAGACGCGCTCACGAATGCCCGGGTCCTGATCCATGACGACAACCCGCACATCGTCGCCACCGCCGCCGTGATTCTCTCGAAGAGCGGCGACGAAGCCGATCAACGCGTCGTCGAACGCACGCTCGCCTTGTTCACCAGTGACACGCGCGCCGAATCGGCCGGTGTCAGGCGTGACTTGGCCGCCGCCGCCGGCCGGGCGGCGACCCCCCGGGCCCGCGATCTGCTGGTCCTGCTGCTCGACGACCCGCACCCGGAGGTGGCGGAGGAGGCGATGCGGAGCATCCGCGCGTTCGACGAGCCGGACCTCGGTTTCGCGCCACGCCTGGTGTCGCTGCTCGGCGATCGACAGTTGAAGAACGGCGCGCGAGACACGCTGGCGTGGTACGGCCAATCGGTGGTCGACATGCTCAAGTCCTGCCTGGAGAACCCGGTGGAGGACCGCTGGGTGCGGCGCCACATCCCCGCCACGCTGGCGCGGATCCCTGGCCAGGCGTCGATGGACATCCTGGTCGCTACGCTGCAGACAAACGACCGGTTTCTGCGATTCAAGGCGATTGCCGCCATCGAGAAGCTGCATCGTGACCATCCCGAACTGACGATCGCCCGGGAGCCTATCGAACGGCTCGCCCTTGCAGAGGGAAGCGTCTACTACTCCCGTCTCGGGAGCTACTACAACCTGTTCGTCAAAGGGAGGCTGCCGACCGACACGATCCTCGCCACGGAGCTCAGCGAGAAGATCGATTTCTCCGTCGACCGGATCTACCGACTGCTTGGCCTGCTGCACGCGTGGAAGGACATTGCCGCAGCCCGGTGGGCCATCGTGTACGGCGATGCGCGTGCGCGTGCCGGCGCAGTGGAGTACCTCGACAACGTCCTCGCCGGCAAGCTGCGCACCTGGTTGATCCCCGTGCTCGAAAACCTGCCGATCGAGGACCGGATCAAGCGGGGTGACGCGCTGCTCAAGAATCGGCCGCGCGGTGTCGACGCGACGCTTCGTGCGCTGATCGCCGACCGCGACCCGGTCGTAGCGGCCGCGGCGGTCGATCTTGTCGGCGCGCACGGTATCCAGACCCTCGAGATCGAGGTTGATCGGTTGGCCGCCGACCGTGACGCGGATCGGATCGTCACGGACGCCGCCGCCTGGTCCGTGGCGTTGCGCGGCGGCCGTCGGACGGACGGCACATGGGCTGGTGCGCTGCCGGCGGTCGCGGTGGTCGACCGGCTGCGCAAGCTTCCGCTGTTTGAGTCGGTGAGTATCGACGAGCTGTTCCGGATTGCGGCGGCGGGCCGCCAGGTGGAGCACGCGGCGGACGCCGGCTTGTTCGAGACAGGGACGAAACCCAACGGGCTGCAAGTCCTGCTGGAGGGTGCGGCAACAGCCGTCGGCGATGGCGCGCCGCGGGAGATTGCCGCGCCGGCCGCACCCGGCTTCGAAGAAGCGCTGCAGGGAAGCCGGATGACAGAGACTATCCGAACGACGTGCCGGGCGGTGACCCTTGTGGTTGATGACGACGAGCTCCGGACGCTGTTGGCCGACAATACGGACCTGGTCCGCGGGCTGTTCCGCACGCTCGCCGAACTGACCCGCGCCAGTTCCAGATGGCACCGCGCGCGCGGGGAGTTCCGAACGCTGGTCAACCTGGCGGGCACGCGAACCAGCTTGCTAGCCGTCCGCCGGCGGGCCGGACAGGACCTCAGCCACGACATCGACAGTGTCGGGCTGAGCCCCGACGACGACCTGGACATGACCGCCGTAGAGAAAGGAATGGCTCTGCGTCGGATTCCGCTGTTCGCGAAGGTCACCGGGGTGGAGATACTCCACGTCGCCGCCATCGCCGAGCCGGTGCGGCTCGCTGCGAACGAATCGTTCTCCGATGCAGGTTCTCGGCCATCGCTCGCCATCGTTCTCGCCGGCGAGCTCGGGTTGCGGACTACCAGCGGCGAGAAGACAGCGGCGCGGGCGCTGCCGGGCGACGTCGTGGGGATGCACGAAACGCTGGCCGGCGCCAAACAGGTCTTCCTGGTGGCGACGATGCCGAGCGTGGTGCTCAAGATCGATCGTGAGGAGCTGTTCGACCTGCTCGGCCAGCGTTCCGATCTGCTGCGGCAGGTGTTCGGCGCCATCCTGGATCGCTAGCTAGTGCTTACGGGACAGACTGGAGCGGATTCTCCGGGTGCCGTTGACGCGTACCCATAAATATGGAAATATGCCCATATGAAGACGACAGTCGAGTTGCCCGACGCTGCGTTCCGGCGGGCAAAGGTCGTGGCTTCCGGCCGCGGCATCACCCTGAAGCAGTTCCTCACCGAGGCGCTCGACGAGAAGCTGCGGCGCTGCGCCGCCGGTGACGGCGGTAAGCCGAGCGAGGCTCCGTGGATGGCGGGGTTCGGAGCGTTGTCCGATCTCTCGAGTGAGAATCGGCGCATAGCCGCGGCCCTGGAGGACGAATTCGAAACGCTGGCGCCCGGCGACGTCCCGTGATTCTCGATACCAACGCGCTGTCGGCGTGGGCGGAGGGCATCCCGGCTGTAGAGGCGCCGTTGCGTTCGGCCGACCGGCTTGTGGTTCCCAGCATCGTCCTCGGCGAGTACTACTTCGGCATCCGCCAGTCGAGCCATCGCCGCCGGTACGAAGACTGGCTACGGCACTACTTGCCCTTGACTGCCATCGCAACCATCAACCACGCGACAGCCAGCGTCTACGCCGACATCCGCCTGGAGCTGAAGCGCGCCGGCAACCCCATTCCAAGCAACGACGCTTGGATAGCGGCGATCGCCCGGCAGCACGTCCTGCCCGTCCTGAGCAACGACGCCCATTTCGATGCGGTAGAGCAGCTCCAGCGCATCGCCTTCTAGCAGCCCGTGGTGAAACCCCCGCTGCATTCGATCGGCGCTGCATCCTGGGTGACGCGCAAAGGAGTTGGTGGAGTAAATTGCAGGCATTGTGGGGGCGGTCCCTGCCGAGTAGCGGGAACGCATCCAGCCGGTGCCATAATCATCGGGACTCCGAAACATGAGGAGGGCGTCATGCTCACATCCCGCTGGCCGTCGTTTCAATTCCGTCCGGTGTTCATCGCGGGCGGTCTTGCCGTCGCCCTGGCGGCCGCGGCCGGGCTGGCCGGCTTCGCGCAGGGACCGGATCGCATCCGGCCGGTCACCGACGCGGAGCTGGAGAACCCGAGTCCGGACGAGTGGCTGATGTGGCGCCGGACGCTCGACGGCTGGGGCTACAGCCCGCTCGACCAGGTCAACCGAGACAACGTCGCCGACCTCCAGATGGTCTGGTCGCGAGCGCTTCAGCCCGGCCGCCAGCAGGGGACGCCGCTGGTGCGTGACGGCGTGCTGTTCATGCCGAACCCGCGCGACATCATCCAGGCGATCGACGCGGTGACCGGCGACCTGATCTGGGAGCATCGGCGGGACCGCCCGGACGACCTGGGCGACTACATGATCGGCACGCTGATCGACACGAACCGCAACATCGCCATCCACGGCGAGCTGATCATCGACACCAGCATGGACGACCACATCTTCGCGCTGAACGCGGAGACCGGCGCGGAGGTGTGGGACACCGAGATTCTCGACTACCGGGTGAACCCGGCCAACCAGACGTCGGGGCCCATCGTCGCCGGCGGCAAGGTGTTCTCGGGGCGGAGCTGCGACCCGCGCGGCGGACCGAACGCCTGCGTGATCACCGCGCACGACGCCGCGACCGGCGAAGAGCTGTGGCGCCGGCGCCTGATCCCCGCCCCCGGCGAGCCGGGTGACGAGACGTGGGGCGACGTCCCGTTCGAGCAGCGGACGCACGTCGGGTCGTGGATGGCACCGAGTTACGATCCCGAGCTGAACCTGGTCTACGTCGGCACGTCGGTCACGTCGCCGGCGCCGAAGTACATGCTCGGCGGCACCGACAAGAAGCACCTCTACCACAACTCGACGCTGGCCCTGCATGGGGACACCGGCGAGATCGTCTGGTACTACCAGCACCTGAACGATCACTGGGACCTCGACCACCCGTTCGAGCGCCTGCTGGTCGATACCGCGGTGCGGCCGGACCCGTCCGCGGTGAGCTGGATCAATCCGCGCATTCAGCCGGGCGAGGAGCGGCGCGTGGTGACCGGCATTCCGGGCAAGACCGGCATCGTCTACACCCTCGACCGCGAAACCGGGGAGTTCCTGTGGGCCACGCCGACCATCGTCCAGAACGTCGTCGCCGGCATTGACGGCGCCACCGGCGCGGTGTCCGAGAACGCGGAGCTGGTCTTCACCTCCCAGGGGCAGACGGTACTGGCCTGTCCGCACGCCAGCGGCGGGAAGGACTGGGAAGCGGGCGCCTACAGCCCGCTGACCAACACGATGTACATGCCGCTGCGCAACGTCTGCTCGCAGATGCGCGCGATGGCCGAGCCCGACGAGCTGGACGAGGCCCGCCGGCTCTACGCCATTGCCTGGCGTCCCCAGATCGCGCCGGGCACGGATCAGGTGGGGAGCGTCCAGGCGATCTCGGCCGAGACCGGGCAGGTGGTCTGGAACTACCAGCAGCGCGCCGCCACCATGGCGCTGGCCGCCACCGGCGGCGGGCTCATCTTCGGCGGCGACGTCAACGGACGATTCCGGGCCTTCGACCACGAGTCGGGCGAGATCCTGTGGGAGGTCAACCTCGGCTCGCCCGTGTCCGGCTTCCCGATCACTTACGCGGTGGCCGGCCGGCAGTACGTCGCGGTCAGCACGGGCTACGGCCGCTTCCTGGAGCTGACGCCGGAGCTGCGTCCGAGCGCCGGGAACAACTTGTTTGTGTTCGCCCTGCCTTAGCGCCGCCGCGAACTCGGACTCGGCGCCGCCGCGCTCGTCTCGCTCGCTGAGGCCCGCGAGCAGGCCCTCGCCAACCGCAAGCTGGCGCGGTCTGGGGGCGACCCGTTGGCCGACAAGCGCCGCGTCCCGCTGTGCCGGCGAGCGCTGGAGATCCTCGACGCCGCGCGCACGCTCGGCGACGGGACGTCGCTCGTGTTCCCCATGCGGAGCGGGAAGCCGATATCCATGTCGCCGCTGCCGAAGATGCTCCAGTACCACGAGATCGCGGCCGTGGCGCACGGCTTCCGGTCGAGCTTCCGGGACTGGGCGGTTGAGCGGACCGACCATCCGCGGGAAGTCATCGAGGCGGCGCTGGCGTACGTGGGGCCGACTGGCGAGGTGACCGAGGAACAGTTGGGCCACGCAGACGGCGGGACGCCTCGACGTTTCGATCCCGGCCGCCGAACGTGATCAGCCCGGACAGGCTCACCCGGGTATCGGCGGCGCCTCCCGGGCGCGAGTAGCGTTCGCCCGACAACTCCACCTGCAGGAACTCGCTCGTCGCGCCGCCCAGACTGCTCAACCGGGTACCGACCTGCAACCGTCGCCCGTACTGCGATTGACCGTAGACGCCGAACGACGTCAACAACCGGCCGCCGAACGATCGCACCCCATAGTCGACGCGGGCATCCATCGCCCGCTCCTCCCCGGCTGCGCCGTGGGTGTTACGACGATAGACGTGGTCCTGCCACAGCGCCCCGCTAGAGGCTCGATTCCCCCAGCGCGGCGCAAGCGACAGCGTCAACCCCGGACGTCGTGCTCCTTCGCCGACGCTGAACGTCACGCTGGCGCCCCGTTCCTGGTAGCCGTCCGCCGAATGCAGCGCCAGCAGCCTGGCCTGGGCGTCCACGCGTATCGTGCCGCGGCTCGCCCGCAGCCCGCCGGCCAGCTCCAGACCGCCCCCGCTCTGTCCGGCGCCGCCGTCGCGCCGCATGTTCAGCTCGCCGAACGGCGCCAACGCGAGACCGTTCGACATCCTGAACGGTCGCGTCAGCTCGACACCGACGCGCGTCTGGTTTACCGCCACGCGTAACGCATCGATCGTCTCGTCGCCCGCTTCGGTGGTCAACTGCGCCCATGCCGCGTCGCCCCGCAGCCCGAGTTGCACGCCGCCCCCCACCGTGCCAAGCCGCCGTCGCACCTCGACCACACCGAATCTCAACCCCAGCCCACTCGCCTCCTCGCCGCCGGTCACCGCCCGCTCGTTGGCCGCCGCGCCGCGACCGCCACCGACCATCGTCCACACCGACGTCGCTCCATCCGACCAGCGCAGGTACGGATGAACCGCGGTCAGCGTCGTCGTCATCCGCCCGCGTGCCCCACCTGCATGCCAGTCGCCGGCAGCCCCGCTGCGCGCCAGGGCCACCCCGGCCAGCCAGCGATCCGTCAGCCGCGAATCGACCCCCAGGTAGGCGGTGCGCACGTCGCCCTCATACCCGGACACCGTCGAAGGAGTGCCACGAAACGTCTGGACGTCGCCCTGCCCCCACACCGTGAAGTGCCGCCACGGGCGTACCTCCTCGGGGTCTTCATCACCCTGGGTCAGCAAAAAGTCCGTGCCGGTCAGCCCCTGGTTCCACCCGCCGCCGAAACTACCACGTGCCGGGGCCGCACCTGGTTGCGTGCCGGCCGGCGACGACGACCCGAGCCCGCGACCAGGCGCGCCGTACGTGGCCGTATCCATTGGGGACAGCAAACTCATGGCCATCCGCTCCGCCGCGGCGCGGGCCGCCGTGGTTCCCAGCGGGACGGACTGCCCCACCACCGTCAGCCGCGACTGCTCGCCGCGCCCGGCCATCACCCGCCGGCCCAGCATCATCCGTGCGCTCGCCAAGTGTCCGCGACCCATCGCGGCCAACGTGTCTCCGGCTACCGCCTGCACCAGGTGGTCGTTCACCGTCTCCGTCACCACCACCGGAGCCAGCGCCTCCGCCCCGAGAGGCTGGTTCAGGCGGGCAGTCGCTTCCGCTGCCGGTCCGGGCCCAACTCCGTTCACCGCCCGCACCGCGAACGTATACTGACGACCGTTCTCCAGACCGCTCACGACGACCGATCGCGCAGCGGCCGCCCCCGCGTTGATCCAGTCTTCCTGGTCCACCTGATACTGGTATCCCGTGAGCGCCGAACCGCCGTCGTCCGACGGCTCCGACCAGGTGAGGGTCACGATCGCGTCCCCGGGCTCCGCCGCCAGGTCCCGGGGAGCCGTCGGCGCCGTTAGCACGCCGTGCGGTGTAGCCTGCACCGTCGCGACCGCCCCGGGCCCTGTCTCGTTCACCGCCCGCACCGAGAATGTGTATTGGCGGCCGTTCTCCAGACCGCTCACGACGACCGACCGCGCAGCGGCCGCCCCCGCGTTGGTCCAGTCTCCCTGGTCCACCTGATACTGGTATCGCGTGACGTCCGAACCGCCGTCGTTCGCTGGCCGCGACCAGGTGAGGGTCACCATCGTGTCCCCGGACGCTGCCGCCAGGTCCCGGGGGGCCAACGGCGCCGTGACCGTGGTGCGCGGCGTGGCGTCCACCGTCGCGACTGCCCCCGGCCCTATGTCATTCACCGCACGGAGCGAGAACGTATACGAAGTCCCGTTCTCCAGACCGCTACTCACGACCACCGATCGCGCAGTGGCCGTCCCCGCGTCCTTCCAGCCTCTCTGGTCCACCTGATACTCGTATCCCGTGACGTCCGAACCGCCATCTTCCGCCGGCGGTTCCCAGGTGAGCGTCACCATGGCATCTCTCGGCGACGCCGCCAGGTTCCGCGGGGCCGACGGTGCCATTAGCACGCCGCGCGGCGTGGCCTGCACCGTCGCGATCGGCCCCGGCCCTATCTCATTCACCGCACGCACCGAGAACGTATACTCACGGCCGTTCTCCAGATTGCCAAACGTAGCCGGACCGGTCTCCGTCGCCGGAATCGATGCCCAGCTTGTCTGGAGCCCCCCCCGCATCTGGTAGCCCGTGAGGTCCGAACCGCCGTCGTCCGCCGGCGGCGACCAGGTGATCCTCACCTGGGTGTCCCCGGGCTCCGCCTCCAGGTCCCGGGGAGCGGTCGGCGCCGTGATCGCGGCGCGCGGCGTCGCCTGCACCGTCGCGGCCGCCCCCGGCTCTGTCTCCCCATTCAGCGCCCGTAGCGAGAACGTATATTGGCGGAGGTTCTCCAGACGGCTCACGACAACCGATCGCGCATTGGCCGCCCCCGCGTTGGTCCAGTCTCCCTGGTCCACCTGATACTCGTATCCCGTGAGGTCCGAACCGCCGTCGTTCGCCGGCGGCGACCAGGTGAGGGTCACCATCGTGTCCCCGGACGCTGCCGCCAGGGCCCGGGGGGCCGACGGCGCCGTGACCGTGGCGCGCGGCGTGGCGTCCACCGTCGCGACTGCCCCCGGCCCTATGTCATTCACCGCACGGAGCGAGAACGTATACTCACGCCCGTTCTCCAGACCGCTACTCACGACCACCGATCGCGCAGTGGCCGTCCCCGCGTCCTTCCAGCCTCCCTGGTCCACCTGATACTCGTATCCCGTGACGTCCGAACCGCCGTCTTCCGCCGGCGGCGACCAGGTGAGCGCCACTTCGGCATCTCCCGGCGACACCGCCAGGTTCCGCGGGGCCGACGGCGCGGCGCGCGGCGTGGCGTCCACCGTCGCCGTCGGCCCCGGCCCTATCTCATTCACCGCACGCACCTCGAACGTATACTCACGGCCGTTCTCCAGATTGCCAAACGTAGCCGGACCGGTCTCCGTCGCCGGAATCGATGCCCAGCTTGTCTGGAGCCCCCCCCGCATCTGGTAGCCCGTGAGGTCCGAACCGCCGTCGTCCGCCGGCGGCGACCAGGTGATCCTCACCTGGGTGTCCCCGGGCTCCGCCTCCAGGTCCCGGGGAGCGGTCGGCGCCGTGATCGCGGCGCGCGGCGTCGCCTGCACCGTCGCGGCCGCCCCCGGCACTGTCCCATCGTTCAGCGCACGCAGCGAGAACGTATATTGGCGGAGGTTCTCCAGACGGCTCACGACAACCGATCGCGCACTGGCCGCCCCCGCGTTGGTCCAGTCTCCCTGGTCCACCTGATACTCGTATCCCGTGAGGTCCGAACCGCCGTCGTTCGCCGGCGGTGACCAGGTGAGGGTCACCATCGTGTCCCCGGACGCTGCCGCCAGGGCCCGGGGGGCCGACGGCGCCGTGACCGTGGCGCGCGGCGCGGCGTCCACCGTCGCGACTGCCCCCGGCCCTATGTCATTCACCGCACGGAGCGAGAACGTATACTCACGCCCGTTCTCCAGACCGCTACTCACGACCACCGATCGCGCAGTGGCCGTCCCCGCGTCCTTCCAGCCTCCCTGGTCCACCTGATACTCGTATCCCGTGACGTCCGAACCGCCGTCTTCCGCCGGCGGCGACCAGGTGAGCGCCACTTCGGCATCTCCCGGCGACACCGCCAGGTTCCGCGGGGCCGACGGCGCGCCGCGCGGCGTCGCCTTCACACTCGCGACCGCCCCCTCCCCTACGTCGTTCACCGCACGCACCTCGAACGTATACTCACGGCCGTTCTCCAGATTGCCAAACGTAGCCGGACCGGTCTCCGTCGCCGGAATCGATGCCCAGCTTGTCTGGAGCCCCCCCCGCATCTGGTAGCCCGTGAGGTCCGAACCGCCGTCGTCCGCCGGCGGCGACCAGGTGATCCTCACCTGGGTGTCCCCGGGCTCCGCCTCCAGGTTCTGCGGGGCCGACGGCCTGCCGTCTTGCGCCTGCACCGTCGCCGCCGGCGCCGCACCGCACAGCAGAAACGCCGCAACGGCGGCATGCACTGCGCATGGCCACGGCGCACGACACCAGAGCTTCGCTGAGCGCGTGGCCTGCTGGAGCGTTAACGACACTTGTCGGCTCCATCTCCCACGTCCAGCGGACCAATCCGCCCTATGCGCGAAGGTGCTGATTCTGGGAACGACACAGAGGTGCGTCCTCCGTGGTCGCATTGACGATGAGGCGGGTGGGCATCGGAACGCCGTCCAACCTAACGGAAGTATCGTGAGTATAGGGTGCACTATTGATTCAGACCCATGCTCTGTTGATGGAATGCAGACTGATGTGCGAGCATCGCCCCGGCGGGCAACGCGGCGCGGTAGAGCTGTCCCGGGGTCACAGCTACCGGATGCGGGAGCATCAGCACTGGCTGCGGTCCGCGTCGGAAGAGCGGCGTGAAGAAGTCGCCAGGTGACCGCCGGCCGCGCTCGTCTTCGACATGGACGGGCTGCTGCTCGACACGGAGCGCAAACCCAACGCACCACACGAGCACCCGCGCATCCCGCATCGGCGCTTTCCGAGACGATAGTCCGCATGGCGTCCGCCCGGTCATCCAGCCCACGGGTTAGAATTTCGGTCTGGTCGGTAGCTGGGCGGCTCCGGTGACACGGGAGTGTGAAATGAGAATCATCGTTTCCTGGGTAGGCGCTCTGCTGGGTGTGGTGGCTGTCCCTGTCGTGCTCTCGGCGGGTGGCCAGCAGCCGGGCGCAGTCGGCCCGTTCACGGGCGAACAGACCGCGGCGGGCGGCGCGGCGTTTCAGGCGAACTGCGCGTTCTGTCATGGCGCCGATCTGTCCGGCGGGCCGTACGCGCCGCCGCTGGCCGGCTCCACCTTCACGGAGGGCTGGAGCGGGCGGACGACGCGCGATCTGATTGAGGCCATCCGCACGATGCCGCCAAGCAACCCCGGCGCGCTGGGCGACGCGGCACACGTCGACATCGCCGCCTACATCCTGCAGGTGAACGGCGTGGCCGTCGGCCCGACGCCCCTGACGGTGACGGCAGCCGAGTCGATCGACGCGGCGCTGGCCAACCGGTCGAGCGCGGCGGCAACCAGCGGTGCGCCGCCCGCCCGCCCAAGCTGCAGCACGTTGGCCGATGGACCGCGCGAGGCGGCGGCGAGCCCGCGGCGCCCGCGGTCGACGAGCGAGTGGCCGTTGTACGGCGGCTCCGCCACGAACCAGCGGTACTCCACGCTGGCGCAGATCACCAGGAGCAATGTCGCGTCTCTCGGCGGCGCGTGGATGACCCGGCTGCCGGGCCCGACGAACCAGTCTTCGGTCACGATGTCGAACGGCCGAATCTTCGTGGCGCTGATGAACTGCAACGTGGCCGCGCTGGACGCGAAGACCGGCGAGATTGCATGGGTGTTCGAGCTGATGGAGCCTCCCGCCAGACGCGGTCTGGCGGTCGGCGCCGATCTCGGCGTCGTGTTCGTGGCGGGCGCCAGCGGCACGATTGCCGCCATCGACATGGCGACCGGGCAATCCGTGTGGACGCACGCGCTCGCGCCGGATTCCGCCCACGGACGATCTGCGAGCATCACCTCGGCGCCGACCTATGCCGATGGTGTGTTGCTCGTAGCGCTCGCGGGTGGCGACAGCGGGCGGCGGGGCGGGGTCAGCGCCCTCGATGCCGGGACCGGCGTCGAGATGTGGCGCTTCTATGCCGTTCCCGGACCGGATGACGTCGGGTTCGAGACGTGGCCGAACAACGAGATGTGGCGGGCCGGCGGCGGCGGCGTCTGGAGCCCGCCGGCCGTCGATCCCGAGCTGGGGCTGGTCTACTTCGGCACGGGCAACCCGAACGGCAATCCGCTGGGCCTGCAGGGGCAGCATCCGACGCAGCATCCGGGTCCACACCCGTCGCATTCGGGCGACCTGCGTCCGGGCCACCAGCTGTTCGCCGCCTCGGTGGTGGCCCTCGACCTCAAGACGGGCGCGTACCGCTGGCACTTCCAGCTCACGCGCCACGACATATGGGACATGGACGTGCCCACGCCCCCGGTGCTGTATGACACGACCATGGACGGACGCCCCCGCAAGGGGATTGCCGTCATGCGCACCGACGGATACCTCTTCCTGTTCGATCGCGTCGATGGCTCGCCGCTGCTGCCGATCGAGGAGCGTCCCGTCCCGCAGGATCCCTATCAGGTGACGGAGCCCACGCAGCCGTTTCCGGTCGGCGGCGAGCAGGTGGTCCCGAATTGCATCGAGCCATGGCTCGTGCCGCCCGGGTTCAAGACCGGGTGCTACTTCGAGCCTCTCAATCAACCCAACGTGATGGCGCCCTACATCGGTGCCCGGCAGGCTCCGATGGCCTACAGCCCGGAGACGGGGTATTTCTACGTAGCGTCTGCCGTCTACCCGTGGTGGGCGACGCGGTTCGGCATATCAAGTAACGAGCCGGGTCTGCGGTGGTATGGATTGATCACGGCCGTCGACTCGCGCACGAATACGATCGTGTGGCAGCGGCGATCGCCATATCCCAAGGCGCATGGCGGCGGCATGCTGGCCACCGCGGGCAACCTGGTGTTCCACGGCGAGGTGGACGGCACCATCCAGGCCCGCGATGCCGCGACGGGCGATCCGCTGTGGCAGTTCCAGACCGGCCTGGGAGCCGACTCGGCCCCCGTGATCACGTACGAGCTGGACGGAGAGCAGTACATCGCCCTCGCGCCGAGCGGTGGCGGGTCGACGCACGGCCCGTCAACGGGGTCCAGGTCGACCGGCAACGCGGTGTGGGCGTTCAAGCTCGGCGGCACCGTTCAACCGCACAGTCCACCGCCATTGTCGCCCATGGTGCAGACCTTCGAAGGGCATGGGGTCGTCGAGAAGACGAGCGAGATCACCATCGACTTCACCGAGCGGCAGAGAGACACCATCAGACCGCCGGGATTGGTAATCGACGACTACGAGACGTTCGAGCCGCGGCGCGTGCAGGTGTCGGCTGGCGCGCAAGTCACCTGGACGAACACCGGCCTCGCGCCGCACACGATAACCGTTCGTCAGCAGACATGGACAAGCGGGGCGATCGCACCCGGCGCGACTGGTTCGATCCAGTTCGACACGCCGGGCCGGTACGTGTACACGTGCGAGCAGCACCCGTGGCAGCAGGGCGAGATCACCGTCGTGAGGTGACTTGACGCCATGCCAATCAGCAAGACGTATCTGCCCCGCCGCAGACGATAGTCCGTACGCCGCGTATCCGCCCGCCCGCTACCGGTCGCGCTCGTTGAACCGGACGATCCACGCGCTGGATCGCTTGGAGCGTAGGCACGGTGCGGTCCACCGGCGGCTTCGGTAGTCCCAGGGATTCCTGTCTACAATGAGGGACTAGCCATGGCACCGAGACGCGACTTTCGGCAGACCAAGATCGTGTGCACGCTGGGTCCGGCCAGCTCAACGCCAGAACAGATCGAACAGCTCGCCGCCGCCGGCATGAACATCGCGCGGCTCAACATGTCGCATGGCGACCACGCGAGCCATCTGCAGGTGATCCAGGTCGTCCAGAAGCTCAACGAGCGCCTGAACCACCCGATCGCCCTGCTGCTCGACCTCCAGGGACCGGCCATCCGCACCGGCGACCGCCCCGGGCACCTGTCCCTCGAGGTCGGTCAAGAGTTCCACGTCACCGTCGGCCCCACCGAAAATCCGGAGGAGAGAACCATCCACGTCGACTACCAGGACATGATGCATCAGTTGACGGTGGGTGATCGGATCACGGTCGACAACGGACTGATCAACCTGGAGGTACTGGAAGTACGCGAGCGCGATCTCCGCTGCCGGGTGCTGGACGGCGGGGTCTTGGGATCGCGCAAGCACATCAATCTTCCCGGCGTGCGGATCAACCTGCCGTCGATCTCGGACCACGACGTTGCAGACATCCGTTTCGCGGCGGAGCACGACGTCGACTTCCTCGCCGTCTCGTTCGTGCGCAGCGCCGAGGCAGTGCGCGACGCGCGGCGGACCATCGCCGAGGCCGGCGGGCACCCCATGCGCATCATCGCCAAGATCGAGAACCAAGAGGGCATCGACAATCTCGACGAGATCATCGACGCGGCCGACGGCATCATGGTGGCTCGGGGCGATCTCGGCGTCGAGGTGGAGTTCGAGATGCTCCCGGTGGTGCAGCGCGACATGGTGCGGCGCTGTGCGATCGCCGGCAAGCCGGTGATTGTGGCGACCCACCTGCTGGAATCGATGATCGACAGCCCGATGCCGACCCGGGCCGAGGTCACCGATGTCGCCAACGCGGTGTACGAACAGGTCGACGCGGTGATGCTCAGCGGGGAAACGGCGACCGGCAAGTACCCGGCGCGTTGCGTCTCGGTGCTCGACCGCATTGCGCGGCGCATCGAGAAGGAACGCGGGCTGGAACTCCACCGCGACCGGGAACTGAAATCGATCCGCGATCAGTTGGCCCGGAGCGCCTGTCTGCTGGCCGATTCGCTCGGATCCCGGGCGATCGTCGTCATGACCATGCAGGGCCAGATGGGACGTCTCGTCAGCAGTTTTCGCCCGCGCGGCGCCATCATCTACGCCTTCACGACCACGGACATCGTCCGCCGCCGGCTCTGGCTCTCGCGATCCGTGGTGCCGTTCACCCTCGACCTGACGGAGGAGCCGGAACAGGTGGTGTTCCAGGCCCTCGAACTCCTGAAAGCGCACCATCGACTGGAGAGCGGCGACCCCGTGGTGATCGTCGCGAACGTCACCACCAGCAACGGCTACTCGAACGCCATCCAGGTGCGCACGATCGAGTGAGCCGCGGGCTGGCGATGCGTCCGCGCGGGACTGACGGTCTACCAGAGCCTCCTCGGGCCCCTGCTGCTCCCGCAACCGGGAGCCTCCGCGCCCTGTCTCATGACCATCGAAGCTGATCGATGGCGCCATGCGCCCGGTGGCCGTGCCCGACGGCGCCGACAGCGCGCCGCTGGCCGTGCTCGCACCGGTCGTCGAGGCTTACCACTCGATGGATGCCCGCACGCTGAGTCCTGCGCGCGATACGACGGGGGCCACCGTCACGCGCTTGGCGTCGGCAGCCTCGTAGAGCGTCTTGTGCCTGGTGGCATCGACCATGGCGCCGACGAACGCACCCACGCCCAGGATGGGCCAGAAGGCGTACGCTGTCCCGTAGCAGTACTCATTGGCTGCGGACTCTATCCCGCAGGAGAGAAAGGTTCCGGCAACGGCCAGGCCGAGCCCGATCATGATGCCGTTCCCTGTCGAGTCCGGAAGCTCGATTCGACGGATCGCGGAAGTCTCGATGCTCGTAGCGCCGGCCCGGGTTTCGACCGTCAGCAACGTGCCGGACAGGTCGATGACCTTCCCCTTCATGCGTTGTCCCGTCTCGTCGGTGACGTAGATCCCGACACCGCGTCGCAGCTCGCGCGCGCGGAAGAGCGCCTCCAGCGACGACGACGCTTCCTGCGCTGCCGCCACCGGTGGCCACGCTGCGATCACCAGGGCGCAGACCGTTATCAGTCGCACCATGCTCCACACTCCTCTCATGTCAGAAGGACACCACGGCTTGAACGACCGGCTGGATTAGGATGTTCCCGCTTGCCATGACGAACGTCAGACCGCCCCTGATCCCGACACGGCGGGAGACCTTCCGCCCTACGAGCGTCTCGATTGCGATTCCGCGACCCCAAGGCTCCCGCCGCGATTCGTCGATCGATTCCCCACCCTGTCGCGTCGATCGCTCGGAATAGAACGCGCCGTAGGGGTGCCACGCCCGGTAGTCGAGTCGCAGGCTCGATCCGGCCCTGAGTAGCGCGCCGAACCCCAGGGCGAGTTCCACCTGGTTGTCCAGGAACAGCCGATAGCGCCCGGTAAGAGTGGCGTAGTCCAGATGGCCGCGACCGTGGTACAGGTACGGATATCGATACCACCCATAGGAGAGCTCGTAGTCGGCCGTTCTCCAGTACCTTGCGGCCAGCCCCCAGTGTTCGTTCAGCCACACCGAGACGCCGATGTCGCCCACCAGTGCGGGCGAATCGCTGTCGCCCCCGTACTGGTGCGCCAGGTAGCCGGCGCCGACCGTCAGTTCCAGACGGTCGTCCGGCGCGGCCATGGCCGGCTGTACGCCACATCCGGCGACGAGGACTGCAATTGCTGCGGCGTAGCGTGTGGTTAGTGGCATGTCTGCGCTCGCTCCGTTTCGCGGTTGTTCTGTCCGGGCGTCCAGCCCGCCGCCATTGGGAAGTGCGAAATCGCGTCGGAATACGGCTCACTTCGCACAAAGTCCGTGCGGCACGCGCGGCGCCGGCCGAGGCATCGCCCGCATGCTGGGTGCGGCGGGCGCTACCAGGCCGAGTTCGACCCGTCCGCAACCGAGGAAGCCGCGCGCCTCCGCGGCTGGCTGGCCAGGCATGAGTAGAATGCCTGTGATGCAACCGCCGAAGAATCCCGGTGTCGATTCGACCGGTGTCGGCCCCGACGACTCCCCCATCGAGCCACTCGACAGTCGACCGTCACGTTGAATTCGTGATTGTCGGTGGAGTCGCCGCGGCCCTGCACGGCGGTTCGCGCGTGACGTTCGATCTCGACCTGGTGCCCAGCTTGGCGCCCGCTTCTTGGCAGGCCGCGGTCGACCTGCTCTGGCTGCGGTGCTACGCGGGGTTTCACCACGGGCTGTTGGATCAGTCGATCAGCGCGTGGTACACCGCCTCGGTGAATGCCTCTCGGAAACCGTTCCCGGATGCCGGCGACGCAGCGGCCATGACGACGGTCACCATGTCCTCCACCGGGTCGATGAAGAAACGGGTGCCAGAGGAGCCATCCCACCAGAAGGTGCCCTCGCGGACCGGGTGAGGGGACGTGTCGGCGTCCGTCACGACGCAGAACCCGAGGGTCCATCCGCGGCCGAGCTGCGGAGTGCCGAAGCCGATCGGCAGGAGGGCGTCGGGGACACGGTTGGTGGTCATCAGAGCGACGGTATCGGGCTGAAGGACACGCACACCGTCGAGCTCGCCGCCGTTGAGGAACATCCGGGCGAAGCGGAGGTAGTCGCGGACGGTAGAGACCAGACCGACGCCGCCCTCCATCAGAGCCGGCTGCTCGGTGAATGGCAGTACCTCTATGGCGTGCGGCCGTAGGTCGCCGTCGGGTCCGGGACGGTACACCGGTCCGAAGCGGTCGGTTCGGGAGGAATCGACCCGAAACACGGTATCGGTGATGCCGAGCGGCTCGAACACGCGCTCCTGGAGGAATTCGTTGAACGGCAGACCGGACCAGATCTCGACCAGCCGGCCGAGGATGGTGGTGGAGATGCCGTAACGCCAGCGCGTCCCCGGATCCTCGAAGAGCGGCACGCGGGCGGCGTTGCTCACCATCTGAGACAGCGTGATCGAGCGCAGTCGAACCTGCTCGGCGCGGTAGATGGACGAGCTTCGGCTGCCCAATCCGGAGGTATGCAGCAGGAGGTGCTCAACCGTCATCTCGGTGCGCCGCGGCCGGGTCGCGGTCATGTCGGGGTTGGAGGCGTCGACGAAGACGCGCTGATCTGCGAACTCGGGCAGATACATGGCAACGGGATCGTCGAGCTCGAAGCGGTCCTCCTCCCAGAGGATCATCGCGGCAAGGCTGGTGATGGGGCGCGTCATGGAGTACAGGCGGAACAGGGCATCGTCGCGCATCGCCAGGCCGCGCTCGCGGTCCAGCTCGCCGAGGGCTTCGAGGTAGACGAGCCGACCGTGCCGGACGACGGCGGCCACGACGCCGGCGATGTCTCGGGCGTCCACATGAGACTGCAGACGACGTGTGGCTTCGTCCAGCCGTTCGGACGACAGCCCAACCGATTCCGGAATTGCCGTCGGGAGGTCTTGCGCGCGTACCTGGGCGCCTCCCCCCGCAAGGCCGCCGATGGCGAGAAGAACGAGGATGAGCCTGGAAGTCACCCGTTACGTGAACATCCCCAGCGTCTCGAACCTGCTCCCCAGCACGTCCTCCGACTTGGAGTAGCCGAGGTACCCCTCGATGAGCGAGGCGTACACGCGCCGGAAGTCGGTCGTGTACTGCAGGTTGTCCCCGTGCACGAGGTCGGTCAGGCTGGGAGGCGTGCTGTACTGGCCGCCCTTGACGCCCCCGCCGAGCACGAAGGAGACATTGGCGGTTCCGTGGTCGGTGCCGAGGTTGGTGTTCTCCGGCACGCGCCGGCCGAACTCGCTGTGGATGAAGATGCACACCTCGTCCTGCTTGCCAAGGCGCTTCATCTCCTCGAAGAAGCCCCAGACCGCGTCGGAGCAGTACTGCACCTGGCGGTTGTGGGGGCTCTCCTGGTTGACGTGGGTGTCGAAGAGGCTGCCGCGCAGCCGCACGTAGTAGAGCCGCGCCGGAAAGTCGTTCTCGATGAGCGCCACGACCTTGTCGAGGTCCAGCAACCGCAGGTCCGTGTTGCGGCCCTGGTTGTAGTTCGCCCAGGCCTCGCTCACGAGGGCTGAGGCCTCGCGGGCGCTCTGGTTGACGTCGAGCAGGAACTTGTGGGCGTCGCTGCGGGCGGCCTGCCCGTTCCCCAGCTGGTCGACGTACGGGTGCTGCGAATGGAACAGGTCGCGCCTGAACCCGCCCGGGTCCTGGAAGACCACCGGGACGTGCTCGTGCGCCTGCACGGCCAGCGACTGCGCGGACGAGATGTTGACCAGGAAGTTGGGGGTGCCCGACGGATCCAGGGCGTCGGCGGTCCGGCCGTACCAGCCGTAGGCTTCCCCGCTGTTGGGCGCGCCGGTGTGCCAGAACGAGCTGGAGGCGAAGTGGGAGAACGAGGGCTGGTCGTAACCCGCCCCGTGAATGACGGCGCAGTTGCCCTCGTCCCACAGGCGGTGCATGCCCACCATCGACTTCTGGAAGCCGAAGTGCTCGTCGACCTTGATGACGTCGGGCTCCCGGACGCCGATGGTCGGGCGGCGCCGGTACAGCTCGTCGTTGCCGTACGGCACGAACGTGCTCAGGCCGTCGTAGCCGCCGAACCACTCGAACACCACCAGGATCTTGCCCGCAGTGGCGGCCAGCGCCTCCGACGTCGCACCGAACAGCGGCGGCAGGGGCCCGAGCCCGCTGCCAAGCAGGCCGAGGCCGATGCCACGGGCGCCGATCTTGAGCGCCTGCCGGCGGGACACTCCGCTCGCATCACACAACGTCTTGCCGCGACTGGTCAGGGTCATGGTCGTGCACCTCTCTATCGGACGGGTCAGTCGATCTGATACTCCGGCGTGCTCATGATGAGGTGGGTCACCATGCGCAGCGGGTCTTCCAGGTAGGTCCGGGCGCGGTCGAGATCCGAGGTCCCGAGCTCGTCCTCGAGGAACTCCACGAGTCCGTCGCGCATCGCCGCCGACACGGGCACCCGCAGGAACCGCCCCAGCAGGTGGTCGACCGCCTCGTCGGCGGTCGCCGCGCCGGCGTCCAGCACCATCCGGGTCATGTCGAAGCGGGCGGCGCCGCGCGGGGTCGGAATCAGCTTGCGAACCGCCTCGGCCCACGCCCGGTAGCCGGAGACGCGCGTGTTGAAAAACTCGTCCCGCTCCAGGGCGGACAGGTCGAACGCGGTCATCTCGCTCGGGTCGCCGTCGATGGCGATGGCGGCGCCGAAGTCGTAGCCGCGCCGCAGGCGCTCGCCCACCAGCCCGTCCCCGCGCGGGGAGAGGAAGTTCGGATCCTTGAAGTCGATGACGTCCGGGAACAGGTACTCGAAGGCGACGTTGCCCCGCTCCTGCAGCAGCGCCGGCGTTATCCACGACCGGCCCTGCGCCCAGCCCGCGACCGACGGCGGGTTCAGCAGGTGCTGGCCCAGGGCGATGGCCGTGCTGTTGAAGTCGGGCACACCCGGCACGTCCGCGGCGCCGAGCTGCTTCAGCATCGCGATCAGATGCTCGACCGGCCCCTTGATGTGGGCGCCGTAGCTGGCCTCGCTGTAGAAGTCGCGCGACAGGAAGATCGTCCGCAGGAGCGGCTTGAGCTCGTAATCGTTGTCCCGCAGGACGGCGCCGAGCTCGGCCTGCAACGCCGGCGACGGATCCTCGCGGACGAAGAAGCGGTACATCTTGGCCGCGATGTACTCGGCGGTGACCGGCTGTTCCAGGATGATGTCCAGCACGTCCACGCCGTCGAAGTTGCCGGTGAGGCCCAGGAAAGTCTTGGGGTCGTCGTCGTGCTGCTCCGCGTTGACGACGAAGTCGAGGTTCACGAAGTTCCAGCCCGTGAACGCCCGCGCCGCCTCCCGGACGTCCAGTTCGGTGTAGTGGCCCACGCCCATCGTGAACAGCTCCATCACCTCGCGGGCGAAATTCTCGTTGGCAGCGCCCTTCACGTTCACGCCCGCGTCGAGGTAGTAGAGCATCCCCGGGTCCTGGGCGACCGCGACCACCAGCTCGCCGAAATTCCCGGTCGCATGACGCTCGAACGTCTCGATCTGCAGCAGCATCTTCCGGTAGTCGCGGACCTTGTTCTGGGCGGTGGCGAAATGCCCGTGCCAGAACAGCGCCATCTTTTCCTCGAGGGGCCGGTGGGTGTCGAGCATCCGCTCCGCCCACCAGTAGCCGACGCGACGAGTCTCCAGCCCGGTCGCGCGCAGCCAGTAGAAGAACCGGTCGGAGATGGGTTGCATGTGGCGGTTGACGAACTCCGGCTTCACCCGGATGCCCATGCTCTCGCCGCGCGCCATGGCGCGTTCGGTCGCGGCGGGCCGGCTGGGCGGGAACTGCAGCAGCGTCTCGTCCCAGAAGCCCGAGTGCTCGAACGGCGGCAGGTGGTCGTTCGCAATGTCGTTGTAGTCGACCAGGGCGCGGACCGCCTCCGCGGGCGTCATCGCCGCCAGCGTCCGGATCTCCTCGGGCGTGCCGCTGAAGCCCGCACGACCCAGCAGGTGCTCGGCGCGGTCGTAGCTCCAGTCCGCCGCGGTGATGGCGGTCAGGTCGGCCTTCCAGGACGCGGGTCCCGGATCCCAGTCCTGAGCGTTGGCCACCGCGGCGTGGCCGCTGACAAGAAACGCCAGCGCGGCGCCGGCGACCATGGCGGAACGACGGTGTCGAGTCGGCATCGGTGGCATCTCCTCCGTCCAGCGGCCTGTCCACCCGGGACACGCCCGCTTCCTCCAGCCGGAATCTCCATTGTGGACGCCCGTGCGGGTTTGTCAAGCCCGCCCCTGGTGTGGACCAGGGGCCGACCGGGCATCCCGCCGTGGCGCCGACGCTCTTCTTACTCGGCCGGCTCGATGCGCAGCAGGGCCGCCTCGCCGCCGTCCGGGTCGTTGCTGAGGAACGCGCCCCCCGTCAGCACGTACAGCAGGCCGTCGGGGCCCTGCCTGACGTCGCGGATGCGCTGCCGGAGATCGACCAGCAGCCACTCCCGGCGCGACTCCAGGCCCTGCTCGTTGAACTCGATCCGCTCCAGGTGGCCGGTCCGGGCGACGCGGCCGATCATCAGCGAGCCGGCGAACAGGTCGCCCTGCCAGGAGGGGAACCGGTCACCGGTATAGAAGACGAGCCCGGACGGCGCGATGGAGGGCACCCACACGATCTCCGGCTGCTCGAACTGCTCCTGCCACGGCTGCTCCGCCACGCGGACGCCGAAGTACTCCCGCGAGTAGGAGACGTCCGGCCAGCCGTAATTGCGCCCCGGCAGGATGATGTTGACCTCGTCGCCGCCCATCACCCCGTGCTCGCTCGCCCAGGGGTCGCCGGTCTCGGGGTGGATCGCGAGGCCCATCGGGTTGCGGTGGCCGAGCGAGAACACCTCGGGCGCAAGCCCCTCCTGACCGACGAACGGGTTGTCGTCCGGCGCGGTGCCGTCGTCACGCAGCCGCAGCACCTTCCCGGCGTGGTTCGCCGGATCCTGGGCGCGCGGCCGGATCCCGCCGAACGCCCCGCCGACCGTCATGTAGAGCATCCCGTCCGGCGCGAACGCGAGCCGCGCCGCGCCGCCCGCCGTGGTCCCGTCGGACACGAACAGGTCGCGGACCTCGGAGAGCGCCGCACCCTCGAGGCGCCCGCGGGCCAGCGCGACCCGCGACCCGTCCTCGATCGGTTTCGAGTAGGTCAGGTAGACGAACCGGTTGTCGGTGAACTCCGGGTGCACGGCTACGTCCATCAGCCCCGCGAGCGGAGCCTCGGAGTACACCTCGGGCACGCCGGCGATCGGGTTCGGGTCGAGCGCGCCGTTGCGGATCCGCCGCAGCGTACCGGGGCGCTCGGTGACGAGCAGGCTTCCGTCCGGCAGGAACGCCAGGCCCCAGGGATAGCTGAGCCCCCTGGCAACGACGACCACCCGGATCCGCTGTCCCGTTGCGGTGTCGTATTCGCGCGGACCGTCCGGGAGCGGGACGGCCGGGATGCCCTCGGCCGCGAACGGCTCGGGTTCGGGGTCGTCCTGCTGCGCGCCGACGCCGGGCGGGGCGACGAGCGCCAGCAGCGTCGCGGCGACGAGCGCTGTCGGTCTGTTCATCATCGTCCCTCCGGCGGCCGCGCGCGGCCACCGCCCCATGCTATCCGACAACGCGGACCGCTTCGATGGTCCCGTAGAATGCAGGCATCGGGCGGCGGTCCCTGCCGGGGTAGCGGGAAAACCTCCCGCCGGTGCCATAATCAGCGGGAATCCGAACCGAAGAGGAGGGCGCCATGCTCGCATCCGGCTTGCCGTCGTTTCGATTCCGCCCGGTGTTCATCGCGGGTGGTCTTGCCGTCGCCCTGGCGGCCGCGGCCGGGCTGGCGGGCTTTGCGCAGGGACCGGATCGCATTCGGCCGGTCACCGACGCGGAGTTGCAGGAGCCGAGCCCGGACGAGTGGCTGATGTGGCGCCGGACGCACGACGGCTGGGGCTACAGCCCGCTCGATCAGATCACCCGCGACAACGTCGGCGACCTGCGGATGGTCTGGTCACGTGGCCTGTCGGAGGGGCGGCAGCAGGGGACGCCGCTCGTGCGCAACGGCGTGATGTTCATGCCGAACCCGCGCGACGTCATCCAGGCGATCGATGCGGTGACCGGCGACCTCATCTGGGAGTACCGCCGCAATCGGCCGGACGATCTGGCGGACTACATGATCGGCAGCCTGATCGACACCAACCGAAACCTTGCCATCCACGGCGAACTGATCATCAACACGAGCATGGACGACTACATCTACGCCCTGAACGCCGAGACCGGCGCCGTGGTGTGGGAGACGCAGGTGCTCGACTACACGGTCAATCCGGCGAACCAGACCTCCGGACCGATCGTGGCGAACGGCAAGGTGTACTCCGGCCGGAGCTGCGACCCGCGTGGCGGGCCGACCGGCTGCGTCATCACGGCGCATGATCCGGCGACCGGCGAGGAACTCTGGCGGCGGCGGCTGATCCCCGCGCCCGGTGAGCCGGGCGACGAAACCTGGGGCGACGTACCGTACGAGGAGCGGGCGCACGTCGGCTCGTGGATGGTGCCGAGTTACGACCCGGAGCTGAACCTGCTGTACGTCGGCACCTCGGTCACGTCGCCCGCGCCGAAGTTCATGCTCGGAGGTGTCGACCTCGCGCACCTCTACCACAACTCCACGCTCGCCCTGCATGGCGACACCGGCGAGATCGTCTGGTACTACCAGCACATGAACGACCACTGGGACCTGGATCATCCGTTCGAGCGGATTCTGGTGGATACGGCGGTCCGGCCCGACCCGTCGGCGGTGAGCTGGATCAATCCGCGGATTCAGCCGGGCGAGGAGCGGCGCGTCGTCACCGGCATCCCCGGCAAGACCGGCATCGTCTACACGCTCGACCGCGCCACGGGCGAGTTCCTCTGGGCGACGCCGACCATCACGCAGAATGTCGTCAGCGGGATCGACGGCGCGACGGGCGACGTCACGGAGAACGCCGAGCTGGTCTTCACCTCCAGCGGCCAGCAGGTGCTCGCCTGCCCGCACGCGAGCGGCGGCAAGGACTGGGAGGCGGGCGCCTATTCGCCGCTGACCAACATGATGTACATGCCGCTCCGGAACGTCTGCGCACGGATGATGGCGGAGGACCCGGATCAGCGGACGAATCGGCTGTACGCCATCGCCTGGACGTCGCAGCTCGCGCCTGGTTACGAGGATGTGGGGAGCGTGCAGGCGATCTCGGCGGAGACGGGCGAGGTGGTCTGGAACTACCAACAGCGTGCCGCGACCATGTCGCTGGTGACGACCGGTGGGGGACTGGTCTTCGGCGGCGATGTGAACGGACGCTTTCGCGCGCTGGATCAGGAGACGGGCGACATCCTCTGGGAAGTGAACCTCGGATCGCCCGTCTCGGGCTTTCCGATCAGCTACGCGGTGGACGGCCGGCAGTACGTCGCGGTCAGCACCGGCACCGGCCGCTTCCTTAACCTCACCCCGGAGCTGCGCCCGAGCAGCGTCCCGAATCTCTTCATCTTTGCCCTGCCGGAATAGTCAATGAGGAACACCATGCCCCGACTGAGCATTGCAGCGGTCACGTTTGGCATCCTGCTGTTCGGCGCCGCGCCGCACGTCGCGGCGCAGGAGTGCGCGCCGGACGGCGATGTGCAGTTCATCTGTGGCCCCGTCAGTCCGGAGGACTTCGCGCCGGTGCCCGATTCACCGTGGGTCATCGTCTCCAGTTGGATCGACGACGGGCCGATGTATGCGGTCGACACCCGCGACCGCCGCGTGATCGACATCTTTCCGGAACCGGCCGGCGCGCTTTCCGGCCCGGTAGGCGACCCGCGCGACCGGCGAGGTGGTCTGGAACTACGAGCAGCGCCCGAGCAGCGTCCCGAATCCCGTTCGTCTTACCGGATTGAGGAGAAGTGAGGCACATCATGAGCAAACGTACCCCCATCGGCGCCGCGTGCGCGTTCATCCTGGTGTTCGGCGCCGCGCCGCCCGCGGCGGCGCAGGAGTGCGCGCCGGACGGCGACGTGCAGTTCATCTGCGGGCCCGTCAGCCCGGAGGACTTCGCGCCGGTGCCCGATTCCCCCTGGGTCATCGTCCCCAACATGGTGGACAACGGAGCGATTCAGGCGGTCGACACCCGCGACAACAGCGTCGTCACCATCTTCCCGGCCACGGCCGGCGCGCGGCATGACCGGGCGATGTACGGAGACTGCCCCGGTCCGGTGACGGCCAATATCCGTCCGCACGGGTTGAACCTCCGTCCCGGCAGCGGTGGCAGCCACACGCTGTATGTCGTCGGCCATGGGGCGCGCGAGTCGATCGAGGTCTTCGAGCTGGACACGACGGGATCGCAGCCGGCGCTCACCTGGGTGGGCTGCGCCGTCGCTCCGGAGCCGGTCGGGCTCAACTCGGTCGTTGCGCTTCCCGACGGCGGCTTTACGGCGACCAGCCCCCGGACGCTCGACATCTGGGAGTGGCAGTCGGCCGACGGCTGGACACGCGTTCCGGGCAGCGAGGACATCGGGCCGAACGGCATCGAGCTGTCGCGCGACGGTGAGTGGTACTACGTCGGCGGCTACGGCGATCAGGCGCTGATCCGCCTCTCGCGCAACCGCGCGACCCCGGAGAAGCACCCCATCCCGGTCGGGTTCCACATCGACAACGTCCGCTGGGGCCCGGGCAACACGCTGCTCGCCGCCGGTCACGTCGGTCCGACGCGCGACGCGATCGGCCTGTGCATTCGCGACGGGCAGTGCGATGGCGTGTCGTCGCGCGTCGCCCGGATCAACCTGGACGACAACACGGCGGAGGAAGTCGTCAACTACCCGTCGAACGACTACCTGATCCTCGGCACCGCCGCGATTCAGGTGGGTAACGAAATCTGGGTCGGTCAGGTCGCCGAGGGCAACCGGATCGGACGCTTCCCGGCGCGATAAAGGCGCGTCGGCACGGACAGGCACGACAGGGAGCGGCTGTTTGCCGGGCACCTGGTCGTACGGGATGTGTTTCGCATGAAGACGCGAGAGAGGGCGCGAAGCCGCGCGGGCCGCCGCATCCTGGCCGTCGAGGCAGCGTTTCTCATCGGCCTCGTGGGTGCGGCATCGGCGTGGGCACCCGCGGCCGAGCCGGGAGGGCGTCCGTCGGAAGCCGCGGCGGAAACCGTATCGCACGGCGCGCCGGGCTGGCAGTCGGGCGGCTCGGTGGCCGACGGCGTGTTCAGCGACGCCCAGGCGTCGCGCGGCGAGCAGACGTTCCAGCAGGTGTGTGCGGCCTGTCACGACACCGGCGAGTTCTCCGGCGGCCGGTTCCGCCTGACCTGGGTGGGCCAGACGGCCGCCGACCTGTTCGATACCATCTCGACCCTCATGCCGGAGGGTGATCCGGGAAGCCTCCGCCCCGCGGAATACGCAGCGGTGGTGGCGTACCTGTTGCAACTGAACGGCTATCCAGCCGGGGACGCGGAGCTGCCGGCCAGCGTGTCGTCGCTGCGCGGCATGGAGATCGTGGAGGCGCCATGAAACGGCTTGCAAGCGTTGGGAGTCCGCTCGGTTTTCTCGTCGCGGCCACGGTCGTGGCCGTCGCCGTCGCGGGCGTGCTGCTGGTTCCCGCCACGACCGGCGCGCAGAGCGATGACGCGCCAGCCGGCGAGTGGCGCTACATCGGCGGCGACGCCGGGCACACCCGCTACTCGGGACTCGATCAGATCACGGCCGACAACTTCGAAGACCTCGAGGTGGCGTGGGTCTGGCGCGGCGACAACTACGGCCCGGGCGCGCTCGGGGTGTCGCGCTCGACCCCGATCTACGTCGACGGCGTCCTCTATACCGTCGCCGGCGAGCGCCGCAACGTGGTGGCGATCGATCCGGCCACTGGCGAGACGCTCTGGACCCACCGCGAGCCGCACACCATCCGCTTCGACCGCGGGATGCGCAACGGCTACGGGAAGGGGGTGGCCTACGCGGAGGTGGACGGTCGCGGGGTCATCTACATCATCAGCCCCGCCTTCTTTCTCCACGCCCTCGACGCGCAGACGGGCCGGCCGCTGGAGAACTGGGGCAGCGCGGTGCCGCTCCCCGGCTTCCCGCAGACGGGCGTGGTCGACATGCTGCCTGACCTGATTGCCGGCTGGGGACCCTGGGAGAGCTGGGACGGCGCCTACGATCCCGACTTCGGCATCCCGCGTGAGCTCGGCTATGTCACCAGCTCGTCACCGCCGATCGTGGTGAACGGCGTCGTCGTGGTCGGCAACTCGGCCGAGCAGGGCTACAACCAGACCCGTATCGAGAACGTGCCGGGCGACATCCTCGGCTACGACGCGCGGACCGGCGAGCACAAGTGGAAGTTCCACGTCATTCCGCGCCCCGGCGAAGTCGGGCACGAGACGTGGGAGAACGACGCGTGGGAGTGGACGGGCGACATCTCGTCCTGGGCGCCCATCTCGGCCGACCCGGAACGGGGCCTCGTCTACGTGCCGACCAATCCGCCGACCATCGACTTCTTCGGCGGCTTCCGTCCGGGCGACGGCTTGTTCGGGACGAGCGTCATTGCCCTCGACGTCCAGACCGGCGAGCGGGCCTGGCACTTCCAGACGGTGCACCACGACATCTGGAACTTCGACAATCCGACCGCGCCGGTGGCGCTCGACGTCACGGTGGACGGCCGGCCGCGGCAGATCGTCGTCCAGACCACCAAGCAGGGCTGGGCGTACACGTTCGACCGGGTGACCGGCGAGCCGATCTGGCCGATCGAGGAGCGGCCGGTGCCCCAGTCCGAGGTGCCGGGCGAACAGCTCTCGCCCACCCAGCCGATGCCGACCCGCCCGTCGGCGTACGAGATGCAGGGCCTCACCGAGGACGACCTCATCGACTTCACGCCCGAGCTGCGTGCCGAAGCGCTGGAGATCATCCAGAACTACCGGCTCGGCCCCATCTTCAACCCGCCGATCCAGCGGGGCCATCCGTCAGGACTGCGATCGTTCGTCAGTTGCCCGAGCGGGGCGACGAACATCTTCGGGCCGGCATCCGCGGACCCCGAGACCGGGATCCTCTACGTCTCGACGCGGCGCGGCTGTCGCTCCGAGAACATCGTGCCGGGGGACCTGATCGACGAACCGGACGACATCAAGACCACCGGCCGGACCATCGCCGACTTCGCGGTGCTCAACCGTGGCGATTTCCGTGGGCCGCAGGGGCTGCCCATCTTCAAGCCGCCCTACAGCCGCATCGTCGCCATCGACATGAACACCGGCGAACACCTGTGGCAGACGCCGAACGGCGACACCCCGGAGAACATCCGCAACCATTCGGCGCTGCGGGGTGTCGATCTGCCCAACACCGGGCGGCTGTCCCACCCGGTCACGATGGTCACGCAGGCGCTGCTCATCACGGCCGAGGGAACCGGCGGCACCCCCCGCCTGCATGCGCTCGACAAGCGGACCGGCGCGCGGCTCGGCACGGTCGAGCTGCCCGCCTCGGGCCAGTACGGAATGATGGGCTACCTGCACGAGGGACAGCAGTACATCCTCGTCCAGATGGCGGGACCGGACCTGCCGGGGTCGCTCGCGGCCCTCAGGTTGCCCTGAGCTTCGGCGCGCAGCGCGAGCCCCACGTGTGAGGAGGTCCTGTCGATCCCGGCAAAACCGACTTTCGCCACAGGCTGCTAAGGGTTGACAAGACCTTCGCGCACGAAATCCGATCGTCGAGCGCCGACTGCAAGATCGCTTGAAAACACCGCTTTGATAGCATCGAGATCCCGCTGAGTGAGTCGATCAGGAAGATCGCTGCCACGCATCATCGGTCCGCCGCTCATCAAGGAGTTGTGCGTGCCGCCATTGCGCGTCTCGTCAATGTGGCACAAACCCAATGCCCCGTGACCGATGGCGTCATGAAGATGTCCCTGGGGAGCCGGATAGGTAGTTTGGATAATAGCCCGCGCTCCTCTAAGCAAACTGGTGCCACTTGAGTGAAACTCACGCGACGCCTCATGACCGGTGAACGTGAAAATGGTGCAACCGCGAGAAAGGGGGCACCCCTGACTTACCGGATCAGGATGTTCCGTAAGTGTTACTTCATGAAGACCAGGGATAGGATCGGGGACGTCGGTCCGGGAATACGTTGCGAAGTACCGTCCCGCGGTCGCTTCCGATAGTTGCATCACCGCAGTTTCCACAAGCCGCATCGCAGCGCCATCGACGATATCGGACACGGTGATTCTGAGACGGATGTTCTGCTCCCAGCCGATCCAATGTCCATATTCACCGTCGGGACACCCGTTGTTATCCCTGGGTGAAAGCGGCCCCATACCCAGGAACAGCGCCTCGATGTAATCGGCAACGCCGCTCTCGACGGTCAGAAAGAAATCGGCCCGGACGGTGATCGTGACGGAGGTGGATGCCGTGGCGCCGGCGTTGTCCGTGACGGTCAGTGTGAGCACGATCTCCTGGTCGCTCGCCGTCGCCGCCGGGGCGGTCCAGGCCGGGTTCTGGATAGCGGGATCCGAGAACGTCCCAGTGCCAGACCACGCGTACGACTCAATGGTCCCGTCTGCATCTGCTGACGTCGCCCGGAGCGAGAGCGTCGCGCCGCCATCCAACGTCTGCGCCTCCGTCAGGATGCTGACCGTCGGGAGCACGTTCACCTCTAGCTCGGGCTCGGGACTCGGCGCCGTGGGAGAGAAGTCGTCGCCGCACGCGAACAAGAGGGCCGTACACACCAGAAGTGCGGCGTGCACCCAACCCCGGCGCCGGGCGGACGTTCCCGAGCCGTTACTGAGCTTCATATACTAACGGTCCATCACGCTTCCAAGAGCTTTCCCACCGCCTTCTGAACCGCAGCCCAACATCGGCTTACAGCCACGCCGACGCGGTCGATTAATATACTCGTCGGCTGTTCGTCGATGGACCGGGCGCGGTCACGGGCGGTGGCATGCGCGTTCTGCAGGAGGCGGTTCGCGATCGACCCGTGAAGTCTCGCGCGGGGCACTTGCGGGGTTCCTTGGAACTGCCCCAAGCGTCAGACGGCGGGTGGCGCCGCCGTCTGGGCGACCGGAACTGGCGGTGACGACTCCAACGGGAAGAGCGGCCACCGAGATCTCGTCCGCAGTTCTCGTGTCAAGGTCGGGCAGCGCGGCGCAACGTTCCGAGATCTCCAGAATCGCGCCACGCACGGGTGGGGCCTCGCTGCAACCGCGCGTGCGTCGGAGTAAATCCTCAAGTGGGGCACCGACACTGCGTTCCGACGGTTGTCGCCCGTCTTCCACAGCCCGCGGTTGCGCTGATCGCCCGCAGCGGCGATGATGCCCCAGAGTTCGCAAGCCTGGATGAGACGAGCCGCGGACTGAAGGAGATAACTGATGCGAGACGGTGAACGCGGGCGATTCGTGCTGGTGTGCATGGCGGGTTTGCTCGTGATCCAGGCGGGCGCCGCGCGCGGGCAGTCGCAGGATCAGGCCTGGGAGCCGATCACCGAGGAGCGGCTGCTCAACCCGGAAGACGGCGACTGGATGAGCTACCGGCGAACCTACGACGTCACCGGGTTCAGCCCGCTCGACCAGATCAACCGCGACACCGTCGGCGAACTGCGGCTCGTCTGGGCCTGGTCGATGCGCGACGGCAGCCGCTGGGTGCCGACGCCGATCGTGGCCAACGGGCTGATGTACGTCGCCGAGGGGAGCGGCCGCGTAACCGCCTTCGACGTGGTGTCCGGGGACGTCGCCTGGGTGCACACGCGGAGCTACCCGGAGGACATCGAGAAGTCGCAGGCGCTTGGCCGGCACCGCGGTGTCTCGGTCTACGGCGACACCATCTACTGGGGGACGGCCGACGCCGCGCTGGTTGCGCTGGATGCGCGAACCGGAGAACAGCGCTGGGAAGTGAGCACCGGCGACTACACAACCGGCCTGGGGCACGCCCATCCGGCGCTGATCGCCGACGGGAAGGTGGTGCTCGGCTTCGCCGGGGGCGACCGGAGCGCGCGCGGCGCGGTGGTGGCGCACGACGCCGAGACCGGCGAGCATCTCTGGACCACCTACACGGTGCCGGCGCCGGGCGAGCCGGGCTACGAGACCTGGACCGAGCGGGAGATTCCGCCGCTGGGCGGGTTGACCTGGAACACCATCAGCCACGACCCCGAGCTCGGCCTGATCTATCTCGGCACGGGGCAGCCGACGCCCTGGGCGTCCACCCTGCGGGGGCCCGGCGATGCCCTCTACACCAACTGCATCCTCGCCCTGGACATCGATACCGGCGAGATCGAGTGGTACTTCCAGGTCGTGCCGTCGGACAACTGGGATCTGGATGCGACCCACGAGAGCATGCTGGTCGATCTGGTCATTGGCGGCGTGGAGCGCAAGGCATTGATCGAGACGAGCAAGATCGGCTGGGGCGTCGTGCTCGACCGCGAAACCGGCCGCTTCATCAACGCGTTCAGGACCGGCTACGACAACATCATCACCGGCTGGACCGACACCGGCAGTCCCATCTTCAACCCGGCGCAGATTCCGACGATGGACGACGTCGATTCGGATCGGGTATTCGAGGTCTGCCCGCACTATCACGGCGCGCGCAACCTGAATTCCCCCAGCTTCAGCCCCGAGACCGGCCTCTACTACCTCGGCATCAACAACAGTTGCATGGATGTGACGTTCGTCTCGGAGGAGTTCGAGCCGGGCCGCGTCTTTCGCGGCATCGGCAGCCGGGTCAAGATGGTTCCCGGCTACGACTACATCGGGGAGTTCGTGGCGTTCAATCCGGTCACCGGTCAACGGGCCTGGGAGTACCGCCCGGAGAGCGGAGCGGCCATGACCGCCGCAGCCCTCGCCACCGCCGGCGGCATCGTCTTCGGCGGCACCGCAGACCGCCGGTTCTTCGCGCTCGACGCCGACAACGGCGATGTGCTCTGGGAGACCCGCCTCAACGGCGACATCTCGGGCGCGCCGGTCACCTTCGAGATCGACGGCCGCCAGTATCTCGCGGTCGGCGCCGGCGGCCGCATCGGCCAGGCCACGTCCTATGCGCGGCTCACCGATATCACGTTGCCACAGGGAAGCGGCGTGATGTGGGTGTTCGCGCTGCCTTAACACCCACACATATTCCGAAGACGTTCATGTTCGTCCGATACAGCCTATAAACTACTGACACATAATCATTTATGACTCGTCGTCGCGGACTGATGCGTATCAGGACGTATGGCGGAATCCGGCTTCATCCCGCATATAATGGCTGAATGGATGTTGTAGCCAAACCCGCCGCCACAACCCGCAGAACCAAGCGCCGAGGACGCCATCCCGACAAGGCGCTCTCGGCCGCCTTCGTCCGTTCCGCGCCGCCCGGACGCCACGCAGACGGCAACGGGCTGTACCTGTTCGTCCAGCCTTCCGGGACGCGAAGCTGGGTCCAGCGGCTCGTCATCCGCGGCCGACGCCGCGAACTCGGGCTCGGCGCCGCCACGCTGGTCCCGCTCGCCAAGGCCCGCGAGCAGGCCCTCGCCAACCGCATGCTGGCGCGGTTGGGCGGCGATCCTCTCGCCGACAGGCGCCGCATCCAGGGCGTTCCCACCTTCGCCGAAGCCGCCCAACGCGTGCTCAAACAGAAGCGCGACGGCTGGCGCGGCCGTTGGCACGCACAGAACTGGATCCGGAGCATGGAACGGTACGCCTTCCCCCGCATCGGCAACCGGCCGGTCTCCGAGGTCAACACGGCCGACGTGCTGGAGATCCTCACGCCGATCTGGCACGCCCAGGCCGAGACGGCCCGCGCCGTGCGGCAGCGCATCCGGTCGGTGCTGGAGTGGGCCATCGCCCTTGACATGCGCAACGACAACCCTTGTGACCGAGTGTTGCCGGTGCTCGGTCCGCAGAACGACATCGTGACGCACCGGTTGGCGCTGCCCCACAAGGACGTGGCCGCGGCCATCGAGACGGTGCGGACGTCGAAATCCGGGCAGCCCGCCGTGAAGCTGGCGTTCGAGTTTCTGGTCTTGACGGCCGGGCGGTCGGCCGAAGTCCGGCTCGCCACGTGGACCGAGATCAACACGGCGGACCGCGTATGGACGATTCCGGCCATGCGGATGAAGGCGAAGCGGGAGCACCGCGTTCCGCTGTGCGGCCGGGCGCTGGAGATGCTGAACGCGGCGCGGTCGCTCGGTGAAGGCAGCGGCCTCGTGTTCCCGATGCGGAGCGGTCGACCGATCTCGCCGTCGACCCTGCCCAAGATGCTCCAGTACCACGAGATCGCCGCCGTACCACACGGCTTCCGCTCGTCGTTCCGGGACTGGGCGGCGGAGGAAACGGACCACCCGCGCGAGGTCATCGAGGCGGCGCTGGCTCACGTCGTCCAGAACAAGGTTGAGGCCGCCTATGCCCGCTCGGACCTGTTCGAGCGGCGGCGGCTCTTGATGGAAGACTGGGCGGAGTACCTCGGCGGACACGCCGAGGACTCGTCGCGGCGCTGATTTGAATGGCGCTGGCCCGACAGCGATCCCGGTGGCCCCCTGGGGCCGCCGAAGCGCACGGCCTCAACATGCGCGGTTGGTCCTCAGACGCGCACAAACGACAAGACCGCGCCGACCGTGCTCTCTGACCAGCCCTCTACGGCCACGGCCGGCTAGCACGCGCGGATGCTAGAATCACCGTGCCGAGACGGGGCCGGGCGGTGAAACCGGGAGTCCAGATCCACCATCAACTGCGCGTGACGAGGATGAACGGTGAAGGATGAAAAGCCCCACGCGCGGAACATCATGGAGTTGATCGCCGCCGCGCCGTGGCGCGAAGCTGTAACGTACCGGGATACGTGGCCCCATGAGTACGTGGTTGTCAATCGCGATGGGCAGCAGGAGTTGCTGGCCGCCTTCTGTGAGCGCATCCGTCGCGGCGAGGGTGTCGAGTGCCAGTTCTTCCATCAGACGCGCTGGTACCTTTTCCTGGGCAGCTACAAGTATTGGACGATGACGGAGTGCGCCGACATCGACCTGGACACCGACGACTACGTCCTGAACCGTGCGCTTCTGTACAAGGACCGCCGCGACTTCGTGATTCGGACAGGTGACACGGGGAAGCGAGAGGAGTGAACGCTCGCCATGGCCACACAGGACACGGCATTGGGAGCACTGGAGACAGCCGATCTCCGCGACGCGTGGAAGCACGAAGCTCACGATTTCACGCCCTGGCTGGCTGAGAACCTAGATCGCCTCGCGAGCGAGCTCGGAGTTGAGTTGGAGAAGGAAGACACCGAAGTCCACGTCGGCCCGTATCGCGCCGACATTGTGGCCCGCACCCGGGTGGACGACAGTCGGGTGGTCATCGAGAACCAGCTCGAAGAAGCGAACCTGCAGCACCTCGGCCAAGTGCTAACGTACCTCGCCGGACTGGATGCAAGGATCGTCGTCTGGATCGCCCGCGGCTTCGATGAGGCCCACCTGTCGGCCATCCGATGGCTGAACGACCACACCGTCGACCCGTACGCCTTCTTCGCGGTGCGAGTCCGAGTCGTGAGGATCGGCAACTCACCGCTAGCACCGGTCTTCGAGATCCTTGCGCGTCCGAGCAACTGGGACCGCAGCGTGAGGGAGACCGCGACACGCGGAGACCTCAGCGACCGTGGCCAGTTCCGACGGGAGTTCTGGGCTCACGTTGCCAATAGTTACCCTGGCGAAGTGAGGCCGGGATTCGCCGGATCCAACGTTAATCACCACGTGAAAGAGGCGGGCTTGCGGATCTCGCAGTTCGTTGCGCACGGCGGCGTGGGGATATTCCTCGGCGGAACACGTGGCGAATCCGAAGAGGCTGTGACGTCCCGAATCGACCCGTACCTGGAGCCGCTGCGGTCGGCCCTTGAGGTCGAGCAGATCGACAAATGGGGATCGTCCTACTGGAAGATCGATACCTCTGATCGCGCCAACTGGGACGGTATGGCCAAATGGCTCCACGACCGCCGGCTCATCTACGAACGAGTGCTGCGCGAAACCGAAGTGTGAACGGTTTGCCGAGCCGGCGGCAAGGCCGATTAGTTGCCTCCCGGTCCATCGGTTCTCCGCAGCGGCATAGCCGGCGGATTCGTCCGTAGACAGCCGTCGCGGCCCGCTGCCATCCGATTGCGAAAACGGCACGGCCCTGCTAGCGGCTCGGGCCATGGTCGCGCTCCGGTCCGTGCTGCCGGCCGTGCCGCTGCATCAGCTCCACGGCCCGCGCAACGTCGCGGCGATCGTCTTGTAGTCCGCGTCCAAGCCTGTCACATGCCCGGTGAGCTGCTCGATTTGCCGCCGCAAGGTTTCGCTCTGCGCGGCCTGCTGCTCGACACGCTGCTGCAAGGCTTCGACCTGCTCGGTGTGCCGCCGCTGTTCCGTCTCGTACTGCGCGGACAACGTCCGCAAGGCCGCCGTCAGCTGCCGTTCTAATTCGGTCATACAGCTCCTTCACTCGCTCGACAGCATCACGGCAGGCCGCCCGCCCACTCTCCAGGGCGGATGGTCCAGCGAACCGGCCGGCAGCACCACGAACCGCTCCCCGTCGATCTGGTTCAGCGTCACGCCCCACGTCGTCTCCTCGAGCTGCGCCAAGGTCTCGCGGGCCTGCTCGATTCTGACGTTGAGCACGGCCACGGTCCTGATCCGGCTCTCGATGCTCGCCGACAACCAGTGCATCGTCGCCCAGCTGCCGCCGGAGATACCGAGAAAGAGGCTCAGACCGACCACCAGGGGCCGGAGCCACGCGCGCATCAGCAACCCGCGCATCCGTCCGGTCGACGCCGCCATATCGTCTTCGATGGAACGCAGCGCGTCGCTTGCGACACCGTTCAAGTTCTCGCCAAGCCTCCGCAGCTCGCGCGTGGCCGTCTTCTCGATCTCCAGCCGTTCGGTTTCCAGCTTCTGCCGCAGCCTCTCGGTCAAGTCGCTCTGGCTTGAAGTCATGCTCGTACAACGCTCCCTTCAACCGCCACCTCCTGCCGCTGTCGGGATCCCGCGCGGTCACGTAGCTGTCGCCCTGGCGCGGCACCTCAAGGCCGGCCTCCTCCAGGGCGGAGACCACATCGGCGCGGCTCTGCACGGCGCCGTTCTCGACGCGCTGCACCAGGTAGTCCCGTATCAACTCCCGCGGCTCGGCTTCGTGCTCAAGCCCGGTCCGCAGCGTTGCCGCGTCGACGTAGGCGCGGTGTCCTGGCTGCTGCACCCTGGCGCGCGCCGGGTCGTCGGGCCGGCTCCAGCCGTGCTCGTGGTTGAAGCCGTCGCGAAGCGGGGCGAATGTCTTCTGCCAGCCGGGCGGCGCGATGTTGAGGCTCTTGCCCGTCTCCAGGTCGCAGCGGGCGGCGAGGACATGCACGTGCACCCCGCCGCCGCGCTCGCGGTGCTCGACGGCCGTCCACGAGTAGCGGTCGGGCTCAAGCCCCGCCCAGGCCGTCTGCTCGAACGTGTCGAGGACGGCTTCGATCTGCGCATCGGTCGGCCGGTCCTCCGGAGCCCAGGCGATCACGCCCGAGGTGTACTTGTGCGCGAACTCGAGAGAGTCGGCGACCTCGGCCACCATGTCGGGGTCTCCGCGGAGGACCTCGACGCCCTCGCGCAGCTTGCCGGCCGCGTCCCGCTCGCCGAGCAAGTAGTCGACGGCCGCCTTGGCCGAACCGGTCCCGCGCGCGATGAACTTAATGTGCATCGTCGGCCTCTCCGCCGACGAGGGCAACCGTGCGCACCGCCCGCGCGATGTCGACCAAGTGCACTATCACGTCAACGGCCTCGAATCCCGAGGCGTGGGTGTTCGCCCAGCGCGCGACTTGGTTCAGGTTGTTGCCGATGCGCGCGACCTGCCGGGTGCGCTCGCGCTCGACCTCGGCCGCGGCGGCGGTCCAGGTGCGCGTCCGCGCCATCGCCTGCCGCAGCAGGTCGGACAGCGGCACGCCGGCCGCCTCGGCCTTGGCCCGCCACACGGCGACCTCGGCCGGCGAGACGCGCAGGTGGAGCTGCCCGGTGCGGCGATCAGCCATCAGCGCACCGGAAGGATGGAGCGGGGACGCCGCCGCCCGCTCTCCCGCGAGCCGGAATCAGGCGACGCGGCAGTGGGGGTTCGAAGGGGGAGGCAACTCACCCTCGCCAGCCCTTGTGTACACAAGGGGTATGCTGGCTCATGACATCTACACGTCATGAGCCAGCTCCAGCCGCGGGTGCTCTCTCGTTTGTCGACACCGGGGGGGCCTCATGCTGGCTGCCTAGTGGACAGCAGCTCATCCTTGGCTGCGCGGCGGGCGTGCGGAGCCAGCTCGGGGCCGGCTGGCGATGAAGTCGCGCACTTCCTGCTCGACCCAGCGGACGGCCCGGTTGCCGACGCGGATCGGCTTCGGGAACCGGGACTCTGCCATCAGCGCGTAGACGGCCGAGCGGGACAGGGCGGTCGCCGCCGTCACGTCGCGCAGGGTCAGGAGCCTGGGCATGGCGGCGCCGGCGCTCGGCTGCATAGTGGGGGCGTGTGGGCTGGTCGTCATCTGATGCGCTCCTTGACGGGGTGGACCGGGGTGATCTGCCCGCTAACGGACAGGATGGGAGCGTATAAGACAGCCGTAAATGTCTGCAAATATAGGATTTATGTCCGTATCTGTCCCTATCTGTACGGGTCTGGCCCAATGAGGCCAGCCGTGACCCCGAGTGGCCGGTTCGGTCCCTGCCTGTCCCATGCGGTACGGCCAGGTCGGCAGATTTTTTTTCGTCGCGACAGCTCGAGCCGGGCCGTTACGCTTCGAGAAATCGGTGTGCCATACTCCCAGCACGGGCGACGATTCACTAACCACAAGAACGGATGGCGAAGCTCTCCGCGCGGACCCAGGCGGGCGGTGGATACGCGGACCCGGAGCGGGTCCGTCAGGAAGCGGAGCGCCGCCGCGACGAAGAAGACCGGTGGGCGCCGGCGACGCTGCTGCCGCCGGAGGCCTTCAGCGACGCGGAAGCGAACGGGCGCGACTTCCAGCGGCTGTGTGAGCCCGGCGCCGGGACGGGCCGGCACGCCGCTGCAGTGCACCGCCGGATCATGAGCAGCTGCGCCGGATGGAGACGACGGCCGACCGCCCAGGAGTTCTACGAGGCGGTCCGCGCAACGCGCCCGACGCGGCGGCAGCAGGCGATCGTCGACATGTGGGGGAGGGAAGCGACCTTCCAGGAACTCCTCGAGGCCTGGGCCCAAAGGGCGTACACCGACCGCCAGCTGGTGCGGGCACTCCATCTGGCTGACTTCAACTGCGGGGACCGGATCCGCGAGATCAACCAGTGGGCGACGAAGTACTGACACTGGCCACGACCGGCGGACGCTTGTGGCGCGCCGTGCGGCAACCGATTACGGTCTTCCTGGCCGAGCTCGACGGTGGACCGCACGAGTGCCGGCTGGGAGGCGGGACGACCCTGGCGGCGAGATGGCGGCACCGAGACAGCGTTGACATCGACCTGACGGTGTCGAGGGGCGTGAGCCTGTATAGCATGGGGGCAGACTTCGAGCAGGCGATGGAGCGGCTGGGCGGAAAGGTCGAGTTCTCCGTGGGCCGGCGGAAGATCGACTTCGGGATCGGGCAGGTGGACCTGGCGCAACTCGACCCCTGCCCGGCCCGCGGCCAACGCACCGCGGTTGTCGACGGGGAGCCCTTCACGGTGCTGTCGACGGCGCAGATCCTCCACGGCAAGCTCGAGCGGGCCACCCGCAGCCCCGTGCGCGACGTGTTCGACGTCATCAAGGTGTCGCGCCTCGACGCGCAGGCGCTCGCCGTCGCGCTCAACTGCAAGAGCCGACTGGAGGCCGAGATGATCTGCCTCGCCTGGGAGAAGAGCAACACGGCGTTCGAAAAGGTCGCGGACGAGCAGCTTGCCGGCGTTCCGGAAGCCATGCGCGAGAATCCCGCCACGCTGGGGGACGAAGGCGCCGCGGCCCTGCAAGATGCGCTTTACCACCGAGTGGCGGTGCGGACCGAGGAGCAGCTCACCATCGTCGAGACGGAGACCAGGGGCGGGCTGACCCGCCGCATCACGATGGCTCCCGATGAGATCGACCGGGAGTTCGCGGTCAACGGGCTTGACGAACACTTCCGCCACAACGAGATGTTCGGGGAGCGGCTCCGCGAGGCCGCCCGGCAAGCCGTGACAGCCCCGCGACGGAGCGAATTGCGCTGGGAGAGCGGCCAGATGGTACCGGAACTGCAGGGGCCAGAGCGGCCGCGCCGAGGTCCGGACCTGGTGCGTTGACCTGCCTGAAGTGGCCGGCGGCCTTACGACCCCGGCCGAGGTCGCAGGGCAATCCGGCCAGATGCCCACCAGCGTGCTTCCCGGCGGTAGCGGTGTGTGCCCTTTGCCCGTCTGGACCCCTCGTTGCTGTTGCCGCGCACAGCGCGGCAACAGCAACGCGCGCACAGCGCGCGCGATTTTCCCTTCCCGGCCGCCTGGTGGGTGAGGGCGGCCGGAAAGGATGGATTGGTCGCCCCCCTGTGCGCCATCTGGCCCGGGTCACCGGAGGTCGTTGTCGCGGCGGCAAGAGGGCCGTGTGGCGACGTTGTTCGGAACGACAACCCGATGCGTCCAGACGGCGGGCGGCGTGGTCTGGAGCACGGTCGAGCCGGACGATGCGCCAGTCCGCGGAACGTTGGTGATCATGCCCCTAGATCGTAAAATGCAGTGTGCCACGCATGATTGCCAAGAAGGCGCTGGATGCTGCGGCAGGCGGCTCGAAACGGGTGATGGAATCAGCGGCTAGCGGTTCGCGCAAAGCTGTGGATTCCACGACAGCCGCATCGCGAAAGGCCCTGAAGTCTACTGCCGATATCAGCCGTGGGGTGGCGGGGTCTGTCTCAAGCGGGTCCAGGAAGGCGCTGGATGTTGCGGCGGGCGGCTCGAAACGGGCGATGGAATCAGCGTCCAGTGGTTCCCGCAAGGTTCTGGATTCCACGACAGCCGCGTCGCGAAGGGCGCTGAAGTCTACTGCCGATGTCAGCCGCGGGGTGGCGGGGTCTGTCTCAAGCGGGTCCAGGAAGGCGCTGGATGTTGCGGCGGGCGGCTCGAAACGGGCGATGGAATCAGCGTCCAGTGGTTCCCGCAAGGTTCTGGATTCCACGACAGCCGCGTCGCGAAGGGCGCTGAAGTCTACTGCCGATGTCAGCCGCGGGGTGGCGGGGTCTGTCTCAAGCGGGTCCAAGAAGGCACTGGATGCTGCGGCAGGCGGCTCGAAACGGGCGATGGAATCGGCGGCTAGCGGTTCCCGCAAGGTTCTGGATTCCACGACAGCCGTATCGCGAGAGGCGTTGAAGTCGGCGTCAGTGTCGGCGGATCGCCTAATTCACGTGACTCAGGGCGTCCTGGCGAGCGCGCTGTCAGCCGATCTCAATTCCATGCTGGCCGGCTTGGCGAACGGACCGGCGACCATCTACGACAAGGCCATGGACGCTGAGTATCTTGCCACGAACATCGGTGGCGGGAATCATCGTCTGTTCGACGGGGGGCACACAATCGCGGGCGCGTTCGAGGCGGTCAAGGGCGCGTCAACCGAGGACAGCATCATCCAGGAAGGCCTGGGCTTCGTCCAAGGAATGTTCCGGGACCTGACGACTTCCAAGGGGCTGCCGTTGGCAAGTTGGGACAAGGCGACGTACGACCACGCCGCCAGCTTCCTGGAGACGCGGTTTCAACTCAGTCGAGAATGGTTCAACGACCTGAACAGCTATACGGCAGCTGAGTTGTTAGGCGGTTCCATTGGCATCCTTGCTTTGGTGTTCCAGTGGAATCGGGCCGACACCGAGAGCTTCAGCAGGATGGTGGGCAGCATGGGTATGGCGGCCGCCCTCAGCGCGAATCCGCTGCTGCTGGTCATCTCCGTGGTGGCCTTCGCCAGAGCATTCCAGAGGGCCAGACTGGACGGCAAATACGGCGACCTCCTCGACGGATCGGCACGCGGTGCTGTGGTCGCCACGCTCACGATCGTCGCGGTCGCGCAGGTCACTACGATTGGCGGACCCGTGGGTCTGTCCTTCTTGGTGAGTCTCGTGGTCGGCATTCTCGCCAGTAAGGCCGTGTCTCACGTCAGCGTTACCGATATCAGCCGCGAGGTGGCGGGGTCTGTCGCAAGCGGGTCCAAGAGGGCGCTGGATGCTGCGGCAGGCGGCTCGAAACGGGCGATGGAATCGGCGGCTAGCGGTTCCCGCATAGCTCTGGATTCCACGACAGCAGCATCGCGTAAGGCGCTGAAGTCTACTGCCGATATCAGCCAAGTCCTTGCGGAACGGGCCAAGGCAGCCGCAGTCGAGATCGGAAGCCTCACGGGGTTGGCCCTTCCCGCGCTGCCGGGGCGATGATGGTAATCCAGTCCCGACACCGGAGCGGCAAATGGACGCTCACTCGATGTCCGATTCGGTCTGGAAGCTGCCTGACTGGTCCTGCTGATTCCCGTACGTAAAGTGGTAATGGACGGGGGAATAGCGGCTAGTCGGTTTACAGTAAGTCTCATTTTATGAGCAACTTACTGGAATTCACAAACTCACGCTGCCGGAGCGGGAATAAACCCTCGCGGTGCGCCGCGCTCGTCTCGCTCGCCGAAGCTCGCGAGGAGGCGCTCGCCAACCGTAAGCTCGCCCGCTCGGGCGGCGACCCGTTGGCCGACAAGCGCCGCGTCCAGGGTGTTCCAACCTTCGCCGAGGCTACCCACCGGTCGTCGTTCCGCGACTGGGCGGCTGAGGAGACGACGACCCGCGCGAGGTCATCGAGGCGGCGCTGGCACACGTGGTCCAGAACAACGTGGAGGCAGCCTACGCGCGGTCGGACTTGTTCGAGCGGCGGCGGCGGTTGATGGACGATTGGGCGGCGTACCTCTATCAAGAGGGCTTAGCGAAGCACTCGTCGCGCCCCGGTTCGTGATTCGGGGAAGTGGGCGTACCGTTACCTGGAACGGATCGGCTGCGCACTTGAGCCACGCGGACAGACGGCAGACAGCGTAGTATCATTTGGCGTCGCATGGCTGCGGCAGTCTGGCTAGGAGGAGTTCGATGATTCAGTCACTCGAAGGGATGGACTTGGCAGATCGCATCCGCGAGGTTGCTGCACGGGTCGCGAAGCGGCTCGACAGAGTCAAGACCGAAGAGGCGACGAAGACCGCGCTAGTCCTACCATTCATCACGCACGTGCTTGGGTTCAACGTATTCGATCCGGACGAAGTCGTCCCTGAGTACACGGCGGACGTTGGCACCAAGAAGGGTGAGAAGGTCGACTACGCCATCGTCGCGAACGGGTCCCCGATCATGATCTTCGAGTGCAAGCACTACGGCGTCGATCTGACCAAGGAGCCCGCCTCGCAACTCTACCGGTATTTCAGTGTTACCGAGGCGCGGCTCGGCGTGTTGACCGACGGCGTGACATATCGGTTCTACTCTGACATCGACGAACCCAACAAGATGGACCGCCGGCCGTTCCTCGAGCTGAACATGCTGGACGCCGAATCCATCGACGCTGATGAGATCAAGCGGTTCACGAAGCCGGCGTTCGACCTTGAGAAGATCCTCGACACGTCGAAGGACTTGAAGTACACCCGCGAGGTTCTGCGCCTGCTGACAGCCGAATGGGCCAACCCGTCCGAAGCACTTGTGCGCCACTTCGCTGGCCAGATCTACGAAGGCGTCAAGACCAAGGCAGTGATCGCGCAGTTTGAGCGAGCCACACGGAAGGCGATGCACCAGTTTCTGACAGGACGGATTAGCGATCGTTTGAAGTCGGCGCTGTCGTCGCCGGACGATAGCGAGCCAGTGGTATCGGAAGCCGTTGCGGAACCCGAGGCAACCGACAACGACATCGTGACGACCGAGGAAGAGTGGCGCGCCTACTACGTCGTCACGGCGATTCTGACGCCGGACGTACCGGCAGACCGGGTCACACTCCGGGACGGCAAGAACTACTGCTCGGTGCTGCTAGACAATACGAACCGGCAACCGATCTGCCGGCTGCACTTCAACACGGCTCAAAAGCGGCTCGGGCTCTTCGACGCGAACAAGTCGGAGGAGCGTGTGCCCGTCGACGAGGTGAGCGACATTTTCGCCCACGCCGGGCGCATCCGAGAGACGGCGCAACGGTATCTGGAGAAGGCCGTTCGCCCGCCAGCGTGACGGGACGGGTGGCCCGCGGGTCTATTCCACGCCGCCGAGCGCGGCATCGAGCTTGTCGAGGACGCGCAGTCCGTCCTCTATGGATCCGCGCGCGGCCAGTGCACGGAACCGCGTCTCCGCGTCATGCTGCGTGAGAGCGATAGTGCACAACTCTTCCATCAGCTTGTTCACGCTCACGGCGCGATGTCGGGCGAGGACCTTCATCCGCGCGTGCGTATCGTCGGGGAGACGGACGGTCAGTGTCGACATGGCTCAGCCCTCGCCAATCAACGCGCTCGGCGTCAGAACGCGCAACTCCGGGAAGCGCAACTCGATTCGTGCGAAATCCCGCGTGTTATGGGTGACGATGGCCTCCGCGTTCCCGGCGATCGCCAGCTCGACAACATGATTGTCTGCCTCATCGGGTAGATTCGGTCGCCAGAGGTAGTACACGCGCACCCAAAGGCAGCGGCTGATGATCGCCGCCCACAATGCATCGCGTTCCTTGCTGGAGATCGGTGAGCGGAGGAACAACTCCGGCCGCGCCAGCACCGATTCGTATTCGGTGAACAGGGCCTGACCCATCAAAGGCTCGTATCGGCCCAGCAGGCAGCGGCGCAGAACCTCTCGGCTTGCGCCGCTCGCGCTCAGAGTGGCCGCGACGAAAACGTTCGTGTCCACAACGATCCGCAACGATTCGATGATAGCACATGCGCTGTCATGTGCTGGAGATCGTCGAGTGGTCGGGCGGCGCCGCCGGCGGCGCCAGACGCAGGAACGACCGGAGACTCAACGAATCGGCCGCACGCCCCGCTACCGGATGCCCGGCTGGATCGGGATGGACAGGGGGTCCGTCAAGGCGCCACGCCCCTCGATCCACATATGCTGATGATCGCCCGTCCACCGATCATGGCGGATGGCGTCGGAGCGATCAGGCCCCAGCACGATGTACTCGTGGCGCGGGCAGCCGACGTTGGCGAGGAGCGTCAGGCACACCGCACCGACACAAGGGAGGTGTACATGCCGACCGCGGGCTTTCTCGGAACACGGGCGGACGTCTTCGTGGATACCGCGATCGTGTTCTTCATCGTCGCCCCGTTCCTGATGGCCTATGCACTGCGCCTCGCGGGCCAACGCCGGCACCGTGAACATCGCAACCTCCAGGTGGGCATCCTGCTGGCCGGCATTGTGGCCGTGCTGCTGCTGGAGGTCAGCATCCGGTTCGGAAACACTGCGGGGGCTTTCGCCGCGAGTTCGCTGTACGGCTCGCCGATAGCCGGGCTCTTCGTCGTGCATCTCGCGGTCGCCGTTCCGACATTCATCATCTGGTGCGGCCTGGCGGTCCTGTCGTGGCGGCGCTTCTCCCGTACCCTGCCGGGCCCCTTCGGCCCGAGGCACCGACGATGGGGGCAAGTCGCCTTCGTGGGCATGTGTCTCTCCTCTGCGACCGGTACCGGCCTCTACGTCATGGGTTTCGCGCTTTGACGGCGCGCGCGCAAGGTAACCACTCCGATTTCCGAGAATCGTCGGCGACGCGGCAACTCGGCCGGATTGACGCGGCGGATTGGGCCCCGGTCGAGGCTGAACATCGAGGACAGTCTCGAAGAAGGTGGCGCGCTCCGGCCGGTGGATGAGCAGGCCGAACGCATCGCGACGGTCAAGGCTTTCTGCGTGGGGCAGGCGAAATCCGGGACAATGCCTCTTGCTGGGATGCTCTCAAACTAGCGGCATCTCTTCGTCACGCGCGGAGAGCCTCCGTCGGCTCGACGCTTGCGGCGCGTCTGGTAGGAATGTAGGTCGCCTGACGAATGTCGTCGCCGCGTGAGGTGAGCGCGAACACCTCCGCGATCTCCTTGGCGACACGCTCGTTGCCGCCCGTCTGCCAAAGCCATGGCAAGCGAGCGACGCCGAGGGCTGAGGCCAGATCAAAACGGGCATGCTCTGGGCTGTCCCCTTTCGCCGGCGTGGACAACGCCCAGCATCCCAGGGCAGCAGCAAGCTCCACGGATCGGATTGCCTCAGCGAACTCCTGCCGTTTCGGTGCCGTCAGATACCTCTGCTCCAACCAGCCGGTGCTCTCCTCGCCCTCGGCGTTGAAGAACAGAGGCAACCAAATCGCTAACGTGGCGTCGAAGAACTCTTGTTCAGAAATCCAGGCTTCAGCCAGCCCCGCTCTGAAAAGGACGGCGGCCACCTTCAAATCGGCAGCGAGCAGTTCAGGTGGCCGTTCGCTCAAGAACTCCGCTTCGGCTAGGCGTTTGGTAACCTGCTTGATGATCTTCAGGCCTCGCTTCCGGTCCTCCTCCGAAGCGGATGGCAATGTCGGCCGAGGGATGGCTTTCGGGAGAGCTATGACGCTGTCCGCGCTGTCACCGTCACCATCCGCTGAATCGCTGCCGGCACCGTCGGAAACGCAATCGGCACTAACACCCTCATCCTCATCTGGCTCCGATCGAACATCCACGCCATCGCTAGAGCCAACCAATACGATGATTCGTCGCGGCTGGCTGGCCTGAAATGTCACCCATCCATCGCCGCGGTCTATCGGTTCGAGAGGGCTGTCATCGACCAGAGCGCGAATGATTCCGGTGCCGGTATCGGCGTGATATGCAACCTGGATGTGTCCAGCCTCCATGCGTGCCGCTCGGATGCGGATAAATCCCTTTCCCGTCTCAGTAGGTGGAGCCGCGGTGGGCTCGGCGCCGAGTTCCGGCTGCACGTGCTCAACGATGACTTCATCGAGGATCGCTCGCTCAAACTCGGCCCCTGGGATAGTCGCGTGTGTCATCAACTCGGCATTTCCGGCGGATCCGGAAATGGTGAGAGCAGCGTGCGAGCAATTGGCACTGCCTGCAAAGATCGTCACCTCGCCGCCGCGCTGAACCGCGTAGAACTTGGCGTGCAGCAACGCTTCGTGGGTGCGTTCGTCGCCATCTGAGCCGACCGTCTCCTTGTGCTCGAACGTAGCAGCCTTGAGGCTGAACTGTGACCCGAGGCTGGCGGCGGCAGCGGAGAGAAGATTCGTGCGCTTGCTCTGGACCAGGATCGTCGAGGACGGTGTCTTCAGTGCCTGTGTAAGAGCCTGCAGCGCCTCGGCAGATTCGTCGAAATACGGAGCGCACACGTAGAGATGGTCAGCAGCACCAGCACCGAGTACCCCCTGCATCTGCTCCAACATCGAGCCGCCGCGACCGGCACGACCGAGCAAGAACTCGGGAGCGGTCATGTCAACTGCCCATGTTCTGGTGTTGGGATCGAACGCTTCTTCCACCTCTGTAGCCACGGCCTCACGAGGCTGGACGCAGAGTTCGATAATCTCGCGCATGTAGCTGCGAAAACCCGCGAATGGGCCCGTGCCATCTGCACCGGTGTCATAGCGACACCAGACCTCACCATTCTCCCTCCACCCTCCGAAAGTGAGGTTGCCGCTACCGACGAGCAGAGTGGCCGCCTTGGGCCCAGACAGCAGCACGGCCTTGGGGTGGAAGCGAAATCCTGGCTTCATCGTCACCGGCACCACTCGATAGCGCGTGCCAAGGCCGTTGAGAACGCGAGCCTGGTACTGGTAAGTCTGAGCAGCGCAATCTCCATCGGCGAAGATCGTCACGGCTGGTGAACCGCACTTGCGCAGTGCTGGAATCACGACGGACTGCACGAAAACGAAATCGATGTTATGCGTAAGAATGACAGCGTTGGTAGCGTCCTTGGCGCTCGTGACGATCTTGAGCACGTCGTCGCGCATCAGTGTTCGCCCTCCAGTAGACGCTTGCGGCCGGTGTTGGTAAGGCCGAACCGGCCTCCGTCGAGGCGAGTGAGCAGTCCTACGTCAGAAAGCATCCCCAGCACGGGCGCTGCCCCACAAGGACGTGGCCGCGGCAATCGCAACGGTGCGGGCGTCGGCGTCGGCTGCGCCGGCGGTCAAGCTGGCGTTCGAGTTTCTGGTGCTGACGGCCGCGCGGTCCGGTGAGGTCCGGCTGGCGACGTGGGACGAGATCGACGCGGCCGGCCGCGTGTGGACGATTGCCGCTGCGCGGATGAAGGCGAAGCGCGAGCACCGGGTTCCGCTGTGCCGGCGGGCGGTGGAGATTCTCGACGTGGCACGGACGCTCGGCGACGGCAATCCGCTCGTGTTCCCCATGCGGAGCGGGAAGCCGATCTCCACGTCGACGCTGCCCAAGATGCTCCAGTACCACGGGATCGACGCGGTGGCGCACAGCTTCCGGTCGTCGTTCCGGGACTGGGCGGCCGAGGAGACCCCATCCCCGGCTGCATGACGAACCCGGCCGCGCGCTCTTCGTCGAACTCCGGGTACGGCACGTAGAGGCACGGATGGACCAGCACGCCGTCGATGTAGCCTCCGCACTCGGCGTTCGCCGTCTCGGTGTCGATCGACGCCGGCCACTCGTAGTCCCTCCTGAACCGGGCCGCGAAGCCATCGGCCAGGACTTGGTAGTACGGCACCATGCGCCCTTGACGCTCTCCGCCCCGGACGCCGCCCATCAGCATCCAGTAGCGACTCTGAAGCTTCTCGCGGAATACCTCACCGAAGTCCCACGGGGGCTCCAGGACGTAGGCGTCCCGGTGCCACGCCCCCTCCACCACGAACGACTGACGCCCAAGGTCGAAACCGCTCGACACGATCCACCCCGCAGTCACCGGCCGCTCCGGATCCTGCAAGCCGTACATCGTGCCGGCCGCGATCTCGAACGCATGCGGTCGGGTCTGGGCCTGGGCGGCCGACGCCGGCACTACCAGGCATATCAGTCCGCCCGCGAACAACGTAGCGAAGCGTCGAGCGTCATGAGGCATGACAAGCTCCTTGCGGGACACGAACAATGGGCGGCTCATGGGCGCGACCGGCGGGAAGGGGTTCGAAGGGGAGCGCAGCATCCCCTCGCCAGACCCCAATGTACGCACATTGGGTAGGCTGGCTCCTGACATCTACGCGTCAGGAGCCAACCTCTTCCGTGTGCCGTTTTCGCCGTTCGTGAGCTGCCCATTCCCGACCTGTGCCGGCTGCTCGGCGAGCCGACGCCCACACCCTCGAGCGTTCGTCTGCGTGAAGGGCTGACGATTCGCAGCGCCGGTCACGGCTCGACCACGATCAGATTCTCGAAAATAGCGGCGGCAGGAAACTGCAGTCACGGGCGACGGGCGAGTTGACTCCGACGTAGGTATTTTGAATAATCAAAATACGAGGCATGCATAGTACAAAATCACGATACCTGCCGTGCAAAATGGCGCCGGTGCTGCTGCTGGCAGGCTGGGCGGCAACCGCGTCCGCGCAGCAACCCGCGCCGGCCGGCGGCGCCGCGACGTCCCGGACCGGGCCGATCTCCGGCTACATGGACTTCCACGTCAACGACGCGCAGCACGCCGACCCGGTGCTCGACTTCCACCGTTTCGTGCTGCTCTTCACCCACAGCTTCTCGGAGCGGGTCCGCTTCGTTGCGGAGCTGGAGCTGGAGCACGCCGTCGTGTCGCCGGAGACCGACGGCGAACTGGAGCTGGAGCAGGCCTACGTCGACTTCCTCATCGGCCGTCCGTTCAACCTGCGGGCGGGAATGGTGCTCGCCCCGGTCGGGGTGATCAACGAGCGGCACGAGCCGCCCGTCTTCCACGGCGTGGAGCGGCCATTCGTCGAGACCCTCATCATCCCGACCACCTGGTTTGGTGCCGGGGTCGGCGTGCACGGCGAACTCCGTGGCGGGTTCCGCTATCGCGCCTACGCGATGGAAACGCTCGACGCTTCACGCTTCGGCGCCGGGGAGGGGTTGCGGGAGGGGCGGCAGAAGGGCGCCGAGGCCAACGGCCGCCACGTCGCCGGGACAGGCCGGGTGGAGTATGTTGGGACGCCGGGCCTTGTGCTCGGGGCCAGCGTCTGGAGCGGCGACACCGGCTTCGCGTTTCCGCGCCTGGACTCGAGCGTGACTCTGGTCGAGGCCGACGGCCGCTATCGCGCCGGCGAGCTGACGCTCCGGGGACTCTACGCCCACGCGTACCTCGACGGTATGGGGGCGCTGAACCGGGCCGTGCAGCGGCTGACGGGGGTCGGTCCCAACGTCGCCGAGCAGATGCGCGGCTTCTACCTGGAGGGCTCGTACTTCGTCGTGCCGCGGCCGGCGCCGCGTGAGGTGGCCGTGTTCCTGCGCTACGAGAACTTCGACACGCAGTACCGGATGCCGGCGGGTTTCGAGGCGCTGCCTGCCTTCGACCGAGATGCCTGGATCGTGGGCGCCACCTGGTTTCCGGATCCGGACATCGCCGTCAAGGTGGACTACACGGTGCTTCGCAACCGGAGCGCCGTCATCGAAGCGCCGAACTCCATCAACGTCGGGCTGGGGTGGTGGTTCTGATGCGGGGCCACCGCTTGGTCGGTCTTCTGGCGGCCGGTGCGCTCCTGCTCGGTGTCGCCGCCGGTGCGGACGGCGAGCGCCGAGTCGTCCGCATCCTGGCCGAGCGGTTCAGCTTCACGCCGTCCGAGATCCGCGTACCCCGCGGCGTCACGCTGGAGCTCCGCATCCGTAGTGACGACACCATGCACGGGTTCCGGATCGTGGGCCGCAACGTGAACCTGCTGGTGCCGAAGCGCCGGCAGGGCGAGGCGGTCGTCGTCTTCGAGGCGACCGAGGCCGGACTCTACGCGTTCGAGTGCTCGCGGCTGTGCGGAGCCGGGCACAACTTCATGCGGGGCGCGATAGTCGTCGAGGACGCCACGGAGGCGCCATGAGATGGCGATGGATGGCCCTGGCGCTGGCGGTGCTGTTGCCGGCGGTTCCGGCGGGGAGGCAGCTTGCGGCGCAGGAGCCGGCGCTGCCCGGCGATCCGCTGCCCGGATTGTCGCCCGTCGAGTTCGAGGAGTTCATACTCGGCCTCGAGGATTTCCTGGAGGTCGAGGACGCGGAGGAGGGACTGGGTCCGGCGTACAACAACACGAGCTGTGCCGGTTGCCACAACGTGCCGGCCATCGGCGGTATCGCGCCGATGACCACCACGCGCGCCGGCATCCGCGAACCCGACGGGACGTTTCGGGACATCGAGCCGGGCCGCGACTCGTTGTTCCAGATCTTCTCCATTCCGACGCACGCCTGCCAGTCGGTCATTCCGCCCGAGGCGAACGTCATCGCCAAGCGGGTTCCCATCCCGCTGTTCGGCGCCGGCCTGATCGAGGCGATACCGGACGCGGCGCTCGAGGCGCTCGCCGATCCTCACGATCTCGACCGGGACGGCGTCAGCGGGCGAGCCCCGCTGGTCGTCGAACTGCTGACGGGGGCGCGTCGCGTCGGCCGCTTCGGATGGAAGTCGCAGCGTGCGACGCTGCTCGACTTCGGGGCCGACGCCTACCGCAACGAGATGGGGATAACGAACGATCTGTTCCCAGACGAGCTTGTCTTCCGGTTGTCGGCGCGGCAGCTCGCGCGCTGCGACGAGGCGCCGGACCCCGAGGACGTGGTCGAGCCGTCCACCGGCCGGCGCGGCATCGACAACTTCGAGTCGTTCATGCGGCTCCTGGCGCCGCTGCCGCGCGGGCCGGCCACACCCGAGGTGACGGCCGGCCGCCAGGTGTTCGACGCCGTCGGTTGCGCGGCGTGCCACGTGCCGGCGCTCGTGACCGGACCGAGCACCAATCCGCTGTTCGACCGGCAACGGGTCGCGCTGTTCTCGGATCTCCTGCTGCACGACATCGGAACCGGCGACGGCATTCGACAGGCCGGGGCAGGGCCGGAGGAGATCCGGACGCCGCCGTTGTGGGGATTGCGTTTCCGGCGCCCGCTGCTGCACGACGGCAGCGCGGCGACCGCAGTCGAAGCCATTCGGCGACACGCGAACGAGGCGGCCCCGTCCCGCGCGGGGTTCGACCGGCTCGGCTCGGGCGACCACGGGGTCCTGGTCGCGTTTCTCGACTCGCTGTAGGGTGCGCCGGATCCTGCGGCCTGCAAGCCACCGTCGGGCGCAGGGGACCGATTCGGGCGGTTGGCCGGCCGCCGCCGTGGCACGCTTCTGCCGTCGATGCCCCCTCCAGCACCGTCGAGCACTACCTGAGGCCATCTATCAGGCCGAGGTGGTGCACGGCGAGAATGGCGCCTGGTGCCGATGGCGCGGGTCGCGAGCGCTCTGCACGTCGTGCCCGGTACCGCCACCACGATGGCGAACGCCCTGGAAGCTCAACGGCTCGTCGAGTTGCGCGACCGCTGGCTCAACCCGCCCGAATGGGTCGAGTGGGTCGACGAGCCGGCCCCCGGCTATCCGAAGCGGCCGATTCCGCGCGACGAGGACGCGGCGAAGGCGCTCAAGAAACGCACGCTGACGAACCTCTACAACGCCCGACCGCCAGTGGCTCGCCGACGCTCACGAAGCCCTTAACGCGGCTGTGGCTGCCGCGTACGGTTGGTCGGTAGACATCTCCGATGACGATGCCCTGCGCGAGTTGCTGGCGCTCAACGGCGGCGATGTGTGAACAAGCCTGCGTCAACAACGCGTGCCAACCGTGAAGAGCCGGCCGCGTCGCACCGAGCCGGGCGACGCGCTTGGCTGACGCCTGATGCGGGCGGAAGCCGGGCGTGAGCCGCGGCTGGCGGTTCTCCATGGGACACGACGCCTTCCCACCCGAGTGGCGCTCGGAGCGATGGCGCGGCGTCTGGATCCGGCGCTATGCGTTTCCGAACATGGCGCTGGACGGCTCCGACCGCGAGCCCCCTGGCGGCTGGTCCGAGCGCACGGACAACGTCTTCTTCTCCGTCCGTTCGCCGGACGGCACGGTGCGCGACTTCGGCTGGGAGGGACCGGGCCCCAACGGTTCGGACAGGCAGGACCTGCTGCTGGTTGACGATCTGTCGACGAAACCGAGATTCGGCAACGCGGCCGACCGCTGTGCGTTCATCCTCGACCTGCACCCCATGCCGCGGCGCCGGACTGTGATCTACGCGACGCGCGACGCCGCCGATGCACTGGAGGTCGCGAATCGGATCGCGGTTCTGCGGCGGGGCCGGATCGTGCAGTGCGGGACGCCGTCAGAGATACGCCGGGCACCCGCCAGCAGGTTCGTGGCGCGGCTCTTCCAGTGAGACGATGCACAGTGCGGTCCACACACGGCTAATACCTAAGCACATTCCGCAGGTGTACAGGTTCATGCAGGATGACCCATAAATCGTGGTTGCCGCCGGAGCATGGTGTGGCCCCTGCGAGCTGTCTGCGATGCCGGTGTGTGCGGAGCCAAGTTGCTGACCGCGGCCGGCGTTGGTCGAGCCGAGGCCTTCGCCACGACCCGCTCCGAGGGGCACATCCAACACCCGCCTGCGGTCCGAATCCTCTGGAGGGTGTTCGCCACCGGCAGGGCTTCCCGTGTTACGTCCCTCCCCGCCTTCCACACGTGCCGCCGCCACTACCCCGGCGGAAACGGCCCGGTGCTCGCGTCGCTCGGTTCCCGACCGCTGGCAGCCATTCCCGAGCCTGATCCCGTGGGCCGATCGGGTTGATCCGACATCAAGCGGCGGACTGCCTCGGCATCCAGGTCGGACGGCAGGCCGAACCCGCGTCCATAGCCGAACAGCTTCGCCACCGTCTTCGATCCGAAGCGGTTGTCGACCAGCTCGAGGTGATCGGCCGTCACGAGGGCGGGATGCGGCACGCCGCACGCGTGGCTCAACGAGAGCACGTCTTTTCTGAGCGCCACGACGTAGTTGGCGAGCCGCGACGCCTTGAGGGTCGCGTCGAGGCCGCGAATCAGCCAGGGATGCTGGGTCGTAATGCCGGTGGGACAGTGGTTCGTGTGACACCGCTGGGCCTGGATGCAGCCGATGGCGAGCAGCGCTTCCCGCCCCACGTTGATCAGATCGCAGCCGAGCGCGAACGCAAAGACGGCGGCCTCCGGGAAGCCGAGCCTTCCTGACCCGGCGAACACCACCTGTTGGTGGAGCCCTTCCTCGTGAAAGATCTTCTGCACGCGGCTGAATCCGATCTTGAACGGCAGCGCCACGTGGTCGGTGAACACGAGCGGCCCGGCGCCCGTACCGCCTTCGCCCCCGTCGATCGTGATGAAGTCGACACCGCGGGTACCCGTCGACATGAGTCGCGCGAGGTCGGTCCAGAAGGTCGATTCGCCGACCGCTGACTTGATACCGACCGGCAACCCGGTTGCCGCCGCGAGGGACTCGACGAAATCGAGCAGTTCGTCCGCGTTCCCGAAGGCGCTGTGCGCGTTTGGGCTGGCGCAATCGCGATCGCGCGGAATGCCGCGGGTCTCCGCGATCTCCGCACTGATCTTCGCCTGCGGCAGCAGACCGCCGACGCCCGGTTTCGCGCCCTGACTCAGTTTGATCTCGATCGCCCGAATCTGAGGACACCGCTCGACGGTCTCTTTCAGCCGCGTCATGCTGAAGCGGCCGTCGGCGTCACGGCAGCCAAAGTACCCGGTGCCAAGCTGCCAGACGAGATCCCCGCCTTGCAGGTGATACGGTGAGACGCCTCCTTCGCCGGTGTTGTGCAGGCAGCCAGCGATCCTCGACCCGCCGTTGAGCGCCTCGACCGCCGGGCCACTCAACGATCCGAAGCTCATGCCCGAGACGTTGACGATCGATTGCGGGCGGAACGCCTTCGCGCGCCTGCGCGCTGCGCCAAGCACTTTCGCGCACGCGATCGTGAACGAGGGGTCGTAGGCCGGGTCACCGGGAGCGGGCGTCGGCAGCGGAAACGTGTTGTGCTTGATGACGAGGAAATTGGGCTGCAACTCCATGTCCTGGTCGGAGCCGAACCCGAAGTAGTTGTTCTCCCGCTTCGAAGACGCGTACACCCAGCGCCGCTGGTCGCGGCTGAACGGCCGCTCCTCGTTGTTGCTCGTCACGATGTATTGACGCAACTCGGGGCCGACGGCTTCAAGCCAATAGCGAAAGTGCCCCACGATCGGAAAGTTCCTGAGAATCGCGTGCTGGCGCTGCGCGAGATCGTACGCCACGACGGCGGCCAGCAGCCCGAGCGCGCTGAAGAGCAGGATCATCGGCCCATTCTACGGGCTATGATCGACGCGGTTCACGGCACGGGGAGTTCCCGGTTGCGACCGAACGGCTATCGAAGGCGTGGGTGCCGACGCACGCTGCTTGCGGCTCTCGTTCTAGTGTTCTCGGCTACGCGGTACGCGGGTGCGCAGGAAGGGCTGTACGCCGGAGTCGCGGCCGAGTGGGACCGGGCAACTCTCCGTTGAGCATCTCTTGCGCCGCGTCGCGTTCCTTCGCCGCCACGGATATTTGCTGGTGACGGTGGCGGTGAAGCCGGAGCGGTAGGGGGTGCCTGGTCACGACAGACGGAGGCACTGATAATTGGGATGTGAAGGAGGAGTTTCGCTCCAATATCGAGTCGTGAGAGTCTTGCTCTTCGTGCTGGTGGCGCAGGTGGGGACCGGCATCGCGAGCGCGCAGTCGGCGGAGATGGTGACCGATCGTCCGGATCAGACCGAGTCGGCCACGGTGGTGCCGCGGGGCCTGGTGCAAGTGGAGACGGGCTACCTGTTTGCCCGCGATGGCGACATGGACGGCTTTGCGGTACCCGGCACCCTGGCCCGGATCGGTCTCGGCGGGCGGACGGAGCTCCGCATCGGCCACGCCGGCATCGTGGGCGGAGAAGGACGCCGCGGCGCGGGCGACAGCGAGCTTGGCGCCAAGATCAATCTCATCGAGCGCGCGGATGGCTGGCGGCCTGAGCTTGCACTCCTGGGCGGCCTGTTGCTCCCGACCGGCGACCACGGGTTCTCGAGCGACGGCGTCGACCCGTCGTTCCTCGTGGCGTTCGCCCACGAGCTCCGGCCGCGGCTGTCGCTCGGCTACAACGTCGGAGCGGCGTGGGAGTCGTCCGCCGCTCAGCCGGATCGCGTCGCGTTCCTCGTGTACTCGTTGGCGCTCGGTGTCAGGCTGACGGATCGCCTGGGTACGTTCCTGGAGCTGTTCGGCGACCGGCAGGTCACAGGCGATCTCGCGACCAGCGCGTCCGTGGACGGCGGACTCACGTTGCTGCTGACCGACATCGTCCAGTTGGACGTCTACGTCGGCAGCGGACTGCGGGGGCCGACCAGCGATCTGTTCGCCGGTACGGGACTCAGCTTTCGATTGCCGCGCTAGCCATCGCCTACCGTAGCAGCGCGGACGACGACACGCCTGCCGCCGCCGCCTTGTCCTGCCACGTGGCATGCTCCGCCGGCGTGACGCGGGCGGCTACCATGACCGTGCGGCGGTTAGCCATGAGCGCACCGGCAGTGCGGCTCGGGGGGCAGCGCCCCCCGTCCGCCCGCTGCCCCGACAGGGACGCGGGCTGCAGGGGGTCCCTGTGCTCGCGCCCGACGGGACGCGTCTACACGCGGCGCCCGCTCCGACCGCGCGCGGACCCGCAACCGGGGGGCGAGGGTCCGCGCCAAGCGACGAGAAAATGTGGTCGCGCCGGACAAGGGATGGGTGTATAAGGGTTCAGACAGGTCGGCGCCGCCGCATCACGCGGACAGCGCGCGTCGACTGCTCTCGGACACGCGTGGCACGGGTATCAGCGGGCCTCTGATGAAGGAGAGGTTGTCATGGATGCAAAGCACGCCAACAGAAGACGATTCCTGAAAGCGGGTGTCGCATTGGCCGGTGTGGCGGTGGGCGCGCGGCCGCTGGGTGCCCAGATTCCCGGGTCTCCAGCACCGGAAAGACTCGCGACGCACGCGATGGCCTTCGGTGAGCGCTCGCGTTTCGTCACGGTCATGCGCCCGACGATGTCGAACATCGGCCAGAACATCTTCCTGCACGGCGAACCGGATGGGCTCGATGCATTCACGCCGCTACGGGACCTGGTGGGCAGCATCACCCCATCCGACCTGCACTACGTGTCCTCCCACGGCAGCCTCCCCCCGGACATCGATCCCAGCCAGCATCGGCTCGTGATCTCCGGCATGGTGCAGCGGCCGCTGGTGTTCACGATGGACGAGCTGGTGCGCCTGCCGTCCGTTTCCCGACCCCACTACATCGAGTGCGTCGTCAACAGGCCAACCCCTGAGGGGAAGACCGTCGAGCAGATGCACGGGATGGTCGCGTGCAGCGAGTGGACCGGCGTGCCGCTCTCCACGTTGCTCGACGAGGCGGGCGTGGACGCGGGGGCGAACTGGGTCTTCGCGGAAGGGGCCGAATCGATCAGACTCGGCGCGAGCCTCCCGATGGGCAAAGCCATGGACGACGTGATTGTCGCGTACGGCCAGAACGGGGAGCCGATACGTCCGCACCAGGGCTACCCGTTGCGGCTTGTGGTGCCCGGCTTCCAAGGCAAGTACCACGTCAAGTGGCTGAGGCGGCTCAGGCTGGTGGAGCGCCCCCTGATGTCCTACTGGGAAAAGCATCATTTCCTGGACAGGGGCTACCGACCGGGCGGCGAGGCTCGTACTAGCGACTTCGGCGGCGACTTCTACCTGGAGCAGGGACCGAAGTCGGTCATCACCATCCCGTCCGGCGAACAGCGGCTGCCCGGTGCCGGCTATTACACGATCACCGGCCTCGCATGGTCTGGGTCCGGCGCTGTCCGCAGGGTGGAAGTCTCCACCGACGGCGGTCGGAGCTGGAGCGACGCCGCGATTGACGAGCCGGCGCGTCCAATGGCCTGGACCCGCTTTACGGCCCCCTGGACCTGGAACGGCACGGAGGCGATGCTGCAGTCGCGGTGTACGGATGAGAAGGGTCAGGTCCAACCGACGGCGGCCGAGTACCGCGCATTCTGGGGCACCTCCGGAGCTCCTCACGGGAACGCCATTCAACCTTGGAGGGTGACCAATGACGGGATCGTTCTCAATGCGTTGTAGCCTGATCGCTCTCGCGCTGATCCTGGCTCCCGGTGTTGCCGTAGCCCAGGGGCCCACGTTCAACCTCGGCACGACGCCCACCGAGGGAGAGCTCCAGCCGGCAGACGCGGCAGTCGGGCCGGACGGCGAAGGACTCCCGCAGGGACAAGGCACCGCGAAGGAGGGCGCGATGACCTACCGCGCCCGCGGTTGCGGCAAGTGCCACGGGTCAACCGGCACGGAGGGCCCCGGCCCGGAGCTGGTCGGGCCTCAGGGCGAGTTTGACGGAATCGCGAGCTACCCGTTTGCGACGATGATCTGGAGCTACATCAACCAGATGATGCCGCTCGACCTGCAGATGCAGCATGCGAAGTTGGGGTTCGTTGCCGGAAGGAGACCTTCCATCGGCGGGATCCTCTACGAACCATGTTGTCTGAAGCCGGACGAAGTGTACGCCCTGACCGCCTATCTTCTGTATCGCAACGGCATCATCTCGGAAGATGACGTGATGGACGCTGACAGCATGCCGAGCGTGCCGATGCCGCTGCGGGACTCATACCTCCCGCCTCCGTTTCTCGACACGCCGTGGGAACCGGGGTTGCGACAGGCGGAAGTCGATCAGCCAGACGATTGAAGCGCGCTTCGGTTCTCGGTTCTACTGGCCGCCTCCCGCGACGTTCGTGGCGAATTCCGTTGCGAGGCTGCCGGCCGGACCGCAGGGCGCTCCCTGACGTCCGTCACGACCCCGAACGCCTGCTGCGGCTATTGCAAGCGATGAGTTTCGACTATGCCCGAAGCGCCTATGCCATACGCCACGACATTCCCGTCGCGCATCGCGAGATCTGGGGCAAGATTCGCGAACCCGGATGCTGGTGGCAGGGAGCAGACCGTGTCGCCTTCGTCCAGGAGGCGCGCAATGCGCGTTCCTGCGAGGCCTGCGCACTGCGTAGCGTGGCCTCGTCTCCGAACACGGACTGTGGTCCGCACAACAGCACAACGCATCTGACCGACGCGGTCGTTGACGTCGTTCACCGGCTCACCATCGATCCGGCGCGAGTGTCGAGAGGCTGGCTCGACGAGGTCCATGCCGAGGGGGTGACGGATGAGCAGTACGTCGAACTGCTCGGCGTCGTCGTGGCCGCGATCAGCATCGATGCCTTCCATCGGGCGCTGGGGTTGCCCCTCGAGCCGCTGCCGGCGCCGGAAGCCGGCGATCCGAGCGGGTACCGGCCCGCGGGCGTCTCAGACTCCGGGGCTTGGGTTCCCACCGTGCAGTGGGAAGACGTGGGTGAACGGGAAGCCGATCTCTATCCGGGCCGGCGCCCTGGCCATGTCATTTCGGCGATGAGTCTGGTTCCCGATGCGGTGCGCATGCTTCTCAGGCTCGGCGCCGTCCACTACTTGCCGCTGGAGAGCGTTCGCACGCCCAACGACAATGCGGGCCGGGCCATGTCGCGGTGTCAGATCGAGTTGCTGGCGGGCCGGGTGTCGGCATTGAGCGGCTGTTTCTATTGAACCACCATCCATGCGATGGAGCTCCGTGTGAGCGCACAGATCAGCGGGGACGATGTCGACCTTGAGGGCATCGTTGCCGGCGACGCGGTCCCCACCGGCATTCCGGGCGAGAAGGCCCTGCTCGCTTTTGCGGAAACGGGTCTCGGTGACGATGCCGAGGCGATCGCCGATGCCCGGCAACGGGTGTGTGAGGCACTGGGCGAGCGTTCGATGGTCGACGCGGCGGGCGTGATCGCCAACTTTCAGCGCATGGTGCGCATTGCGGACGGCACCGGAATACCGCTGGACAAGAGGGTGGTCGCCCTGACCGCTGATCTGCGCGATGAACTTGGACTCAACGACTACCCCACGGCCAGGCTCACACGTGAAGCCGGCTGACATCCATCGCGTACACCCACGCGGCGGACGTGCGGTAGTCCTGTCCCTCAGAGCCGTCCGAGGTAGTGAAGCGCGCTTCGGTGCTCGGTGCTACTGGCCGCCTCCCGCGGCGGCAGGGAGTGCGCTGCCAGCGCGGGCGGCCTGGAGTTGCGCTTCCGTACGGAGCTGGATGCGCGCCGCACGACTCGCTTCCCGGTACACGACCCAGACGTCCGGCCCGCCCGCGTTGTCGACCGCGATGTGGCGCAACTCGGTCCCGAGGCTGGGGAGCTTGAAGATCGTGTATTCCTCGGTGTTCGGATCGAACCTGGCGACGGCGTCGTCTGACGACAGGTTCGTCCACACCATATGGTTCCGGTCGACCGCCGTCGCATACGGATGCGCGTCGATCGGCAGGCGGTAGTACGTTGCCTCCAGCGTGTGGATGTCGATCTTCGCCAGGTTCGAGCCCCACCAGTTCGCGACCCACACCGTGTCGCCGGCAGGATCGGCCGCGAGCCGGCGCGGCGCCTGCGCGCCCGGGTTGAAGACGCTTCCGGAGAAGCGCATCGCGCCGATGCGTTGGAAGAAGTCGCGGTCGGCCGGCGTCAGCAGGGCCTCGCGGTCCAGCGCGCCGGGCGGCCGCATCGGCACCTCGTTCACCTCGCCGGTCGTGCCGTTCGCGTGCCCGACGATGTCCATGTTGAACTGCGCCCACCAGCCGTTCCCGAGGCGGTCGGCGGCTGTGCCGTAGGTCTGACCGTCGCCGATGGTCTTGTTCTGGTAGAACGTGAAGTCGTTGGTGTCCGGATCGAACTTGAGTGCGCCGTGACGGTTGCCCACCCAGATGTTGCCCTGGCCGTCCTCCTGCAGGCTCCCGCCGACGCGGAGCGGTCGCGGCGGCGTGTAAAGCTCGAACGTCTCGGTCGTCGGGTCCAAGCGGCCGAGGCTGCCGGCCGTGTCGAACCACAGCATGCCGTTCCGCGCTTTCGTGATGCCGTGTGCATTGCGTGCCCGTTTGCCATCGGCCGCGGTCAGCTTGAAGCCGGTGACCTGGCCGGTCCGCGGATCGATCCTGGCGAGGGTCCGAAAGTCGTTCGCCACCGAATCGGTGATCCAGACGTTCCCGTCGTCGTCGACGGCTGCGTCGTGCATGCCGCCGCCGCCGCGCATCCCCGAGGGAATGCCTTCCGACCATTCGCTCCCGTTGATCGACGTGAGCTCCGTTGGCAACTCCGCGATGGGGATGTCGTATTCGGTCACGACATGGCGCGCGGCCTCACCGGTCGGGCGCGGCTGCAGGTTGAACGTCAAGGGCGGCGACTCGGGGCCGCGGGCCCGGGTGAGATACGTCGCCAACTCCTCGCGGTAGTACTCCATCGTGATTGACGGCCGGCTGTCGTACCCGCGCCATCCGTGATAGCTGACGTTCGCCATCAAGTCGATCATGGCCAGCCACCCACGCTCGTCGAACCGGTTCTGCAGCGCCAGACCGGCCTGGTGGCATTCCGTGCAGGTCACCCGAAACACTTCTTTCAGCCGGCGATCCTCGCGCGTCTCGGCCGGCAGCACGTCCAGCCACTCCACGCCTGACAGTTGGTGGGTGAAGTCAGCGGCGGCCGCCAGGGTGAAGTCGTGCGCCATCCGCCGCCCGGGATCGAGGACCACGTCCGCGCTCGCGGTCTCGTAGCCCACGGCCTGCGCCCAGACCCGGTATCGCCCGCCTTCGAGCGGAGGCGCCAGCGGGGGAAAGTAGTACCGGCCGGCATCGTCCGTGAACACCGAGGTCGTGACCGGCGTCCCCTCCGCCCGCGCGGACACCGCCACGCCCGGCATCGGGTCGCCGGTCGGCGCGGTGATGATCCCGGCGAGCGGTGTAGGCGCGGCACCCTGCGCGCCGGCGGGCGCCGTCGCCCCCGCCCACTGCAACATGCAGACGCCGATGATCGTTCCTGCCAGCGCCACGGACCGTCGGGTTTCCAGCATGTCGCCTCCTCTGCGCATCGCCACGTCACCGACCTCGGGGGCCCGATCGCGGGAACATGTCTCGGATGCGCCAGTGTCGTTGCGTGTGTGAGTCCGGATGCCTCTCTCAGCTACTCCTGCGTCACGGTGTTCAAGTAGGCGATGACCGCGCCGATCTGCTCCTGCGACAGCGTGTATTGCCAGCCCGGCATCCGCACCGTGCCAACCATGATGACGTCACGGACCGTGTCTTCGCCCATCTGGCCGACGGTCGCCCGACTCAGCTGGGGGCCGAGACTGTCCGGATACGAGGGCTGCCCCAGCGGGTCGTGGCAGATCGCGCACCGCTGCACGAACAGCTTCCAACCCGCCAGCGCATCCGCCGCGAGCGGCGGCGGCGTGACGACTGCCGGCATGTCGTACTCGGTCCGCACCACCTCTGGAGTGAACACCTGTGTCTCCCGCAACGGATCCTGCACCGGCGCGGCGAGGGCGACCAGCAGGAGCGACAGCAGAACGTGCATCGGCATCACACATCCTAAGCCGAGGGACACCTGGAAACAACCCGCCGGCGCCATCTTCCCCGCTCCGTGGGCTTCCGGGAGCGGTGGTCATCACGCTGCGGGCGAGGAATAGGCCCTGCGTGGCCGAACTCCACTGCGCCGGTGGGTACTGCAGCCGTGGAGCACGGCCGGTCGGGCCGCCGAGGCCACTCCACGGTAGTCCCCTCCGGCGCGGCTTCGGCCGCGGCCCGCTCGCCGGCACGCGCCCCGCCGAGGATCCCCTCCATGGCGTAGTTTCCCTCGTGGCAGGCGTACTCGAACATCGGCGCGCCGGTCTTCGTCAGCGGGACCGCGGCGGTCCACGGCCGCGTCCACGTCACGGGATCGTCCACCGTGAACTCGTACAGGATGGTGTCGGGGCCGACGCCCGTGAAGCGCTCCACCAGGTGCACGTGCGCGGTGGATCCTCTGACGCTGACGTGCGCGCTGAAGTTTCGGGTCTCGACAACCAGGGTGGCGTCCCAGCGGGCGCGCGAGTCGCCGTGCCATTGGGGGATGGCGCCGTGCGGACGCCCGTCGAGCTAAGTGTCGAGCTGGCGCAGGGCGCCGGCGTAGGTGCGGCGCGTGTTGTCACCAACCGACGTGTTGACCAGACGGCTCGCGGTGGCCGTCGGGCGGCCGATGGCAGCCCCTGTCGGCACGACCGCGGCGAGAAAATCACTCATCGTCGGGTTCTGGTTGGACCGTCACGTTCCCGGCTTCAGAAACGAAAACATAGAAGCCACTGCTGGCTTCCAACTGGTGGTCTGGGTGCTCTCTGAGCCAGTCGATCAGGGCATAAACGAGGCGCACGCCGCGTTCAGTAGGGAGTGTCTCCTGCATCTGGTGGATGGCTTGCTGCGTGATGCGGAACCACACCTCGTTGCCATCCGGGTCAAGCTGGGCGGCGAACCAATGGGCGCCTCGAAACGGATTTTCTCTCGGTGGTCGGGGATACGCCGGTGTCAAAGTTTGAGCGCCACCGGGCCATTCCTCGAACGTTCCTTCGATGACGATCGCCGGCCCGTTGGTCATAGGTGCTTGTCCTACCTGCCGTCTGAATCATTCACCATAAGTGTAATTGGACCAAACCGCTTCGCGGTAGACGCCGGGTCGACCTCCCGCCCTGAGGCGTCCAGGCGGATCGTCCCGCCCTACAGCCCATCGTGGGTCTCGCCATACGCTGCTCTACGAGCGTCTGGAATCCTCTAGGCCCTTCGCAGAGTAGCGTCTCATGACATCTCTTCGTCCACGCATGCTCCAAGACATGTAGGTGCGGCGGCCGTCGCCGTGCACTCAACTGATGTACGTCGAGACCGTCGCGCGGTTCGCCCGCCACATCGGCCGCTCCCCGGCTCGCCCCGGTCCCGAGGAGATCCGCGCCTACGAGATGTAACTGACCACTGAACGCCGCCTCGCGCCGAGCTCCGTGGTGGTTGTCGTATCGGCGCTCCGGTTCCTCTATCGGGTCACGCTCCAGAAGCGTTGGGCCTTCGACGAAGTGATTCCCACGCCGAAACAGCCGCGGCCCTTGCCCGTCGTGCTCAGCCCGCAAGAGGTGGTCCAGTTTCTTGACGGGGAACATCTGGCCAAGCATCGCGCCATCCTGACCACGTGCTACGCCGCCAGCCTGCGCATCTCCGAGGCCGTTCGCCTCACGGTGTCCGCCATCGACAGCGAACGGATGGTGCTGCCCATCGCGAAGCGCAACGGGCAGAAGAACCACTACGTCATGCTCTCGCCGAGAGTGGCTTGCGGTCCTGCGCGCCTGGTGGCAACTCGACCGGCCGCGGCCACTGGCTCTTTTCCGGCGAGCGCCCGGAGACTCCGTTCACTCGGGGGGTGGTCCGGCGTGCCTTCCACGTCGCCGCTCGACCCGCGCGCCTGGCCAAGCCGGTTTCGCCACACTCGCACCGCCATGTCTTTGTGGTTCATCTCCTCAAGGCAGGCACCGACCTGCAACCCGATTAAGCCGTCCGGCGGCTCACGACCGGCTGCGCGACGCCGCCTACCGCTGGGCCCGCGTCGCCGCCTAGCGCGATCCCGTCAGCCACGACAAGCATCAGCCGCTGCGCGCCCGCGGCCACCGACACGCGCGCGCGCTGCGCTCGGTGGCCGACCGCCTGCTCAACGTCGCCTGCGCGATACTGCGCGACGGCACTTGCTTCGACCCGCATCGTGCCCGGATCACCACTGCGTGAACGTCACGACGCACTGGCGAATTCGACGCACAAGCGTCCGGTAGGTGTGTCTGCGCGTCCACGGCGACGGCAGTGTCAACGGGCCATCCCGTCTCCTCACGCGCACCTCAATCGCGGTCACGATGACACGAAAAGGCGCTTGCAGAATAGTGGGGAGTTCCCCGCCTGCGGCGGGTGCACCGACCCCGGAGGGGGGTGTCTGCTTACCCTGCCTCCGGTGCCGCTGGTGCGGTCGCTCATCTGAAGTCTTCCTGGTGGAAGGCCGCATCACAGGGACGCGCCGGACGCCATCGCCGCGGTCGCTGTCATGGAATCGGCTCGCGTGCAGGCGGCATTCATCATGGTACGCTCAACGCGCCCATGACCCCGTACGAGTTCATCGCCGCGGCAGCCGCAACAGGCTCATGTGGGCGTTTTTCGGACTGCGAGCGGCTTCAGTTCAGGCGCGGCGCGGCAATCGACGACACAGCATGCGGTCGCGCTTTCGCGACGGTCGAACAGGCACTACGTGAGCGTGGCCAGACGCCGCAGGCTGTCGCGCATTTCATCAACCGCCTCATCTTCTGCATGTTCGCCGCGGACGTGGGCCTGCTGCCCGATCACCGGATGGACGGCGGATCTGCCAGACTCCGGGGAGGGTCAAGTCTTAGGCCAGGGTCGTGGGGCGCGCAATGCGCGGTTCAGCCTCGCGGCCTGGGCCGCTATCACAAGGGACTAAACGCGTGAAGGAAATCTTCGCTTGGGCCCCTTGGTTCCGGGAGCTCGCTGTGAAGATCGCGGAGAGAGGCGAACCTTGGCTTATCGAAAAGGCCAAGCAGGTGGACTGGAGCGGGAATCCCGTGCTACTCAAGCGTGGCGATCAAGGCATCGACCCATTCTCGTTCGTCTACTCCTTGGCTCAGAAGAACACGGCGAAACAGCGGCCGGTGGTCTATCCCAGTGTCGCGGTGTGTTTCGGGCTGAAGCCACCGCCGGATCTTGGCAACGAGGACATCTACACTTTTCCCACTCCCCCCCCACACGGTGCAGCGTGCTTCAACGACGGCAAGATCTTCAACCCGGACTTGCTGTGGCAACTGTTTCGGCAGGCGGTCAAGGACGAGCCCCATGTCGACCCGGCCACGTTTCGCGCTGTCTTGGAGATCAAGTACGTCGCGCTCGTGAAGCTAACGCACGCGCTGTGTCTGATGAACCCCGACTACTTCTTAGCGGCCGATACGCTGTATCACGTTCCCGCGAACGAGGGTATGGACCTGAAACACTGTGGCCACGACGAATACATGTCGGCCATGGACAAGGCCAAACAGACGTTTCCCGGATGCCGTGCGTACGAAATCAACAGGTTCGTGTTCCTCCAGTACATGTCGAAGGGAAGTTCCCCGCTGCTGACCCCTAAATCTCGGTTCTTCCAGATCAGCACGAACGCATCCAACAGCGATTGCTGGGAGGACTTCGAGGGGAGCTATACCGTGTACACGGACGCACCCGGACCGGGGGACTCATGGGACGAACGAACGAAAGGCGGCGACAGCGGGAGCGCCCCGTATCCCCTGACGAAACCCCGGCGAGGAGACGTCATCCTGGTTCGCACGGGGGTCAGTAGGGGACGCGCAATCGGCGTCGTTCACAGCAACGACTACGCCGAAGCCAATGGACTGAAGGAGCGCAGCAGACTCCACGTGTGCTGGATCAGCAAGGCGTCCGTCGATTTCTTGGGCGCGCAGGCCGACCGGAGGGCCTTCACGCGAACCGAGCCGAATAGTTCCACCTACAAGGCGTTCGCGACGGCGGCTCCGTACAAACCGACGTTCGCACTAATCGACAAGGCGACAGGATCCAAGCCACCCGATCCGTCGCCCCACCGGCCGTCGCCGTTCCATCCTCTGAATCAGATCCTCTATGGCCCGCCCGGCACCGGGAAGACGTGGCATACCGTCGCGCGCGCGGTGGCGATCATCGAGGACCGGAACGTGCGCGAGGTGGAGCAGGAACACCGCACCGCTGTCAAGCGCCGGTTCGACGAGCATCGATGCAAGGATCGGATCGAGATGGTGACGTTCCACCAGAACACCACCTATGAGGATTTCGTCGAAGGCATCCGGCCTATCCTGGCGATGGGCGAGGATACTCCGGCCGAAGCCGGAAACGTCGGAGAGGTCCGGTACGAGCTATCGCTCGGCGTGTTCCGGCGAATCGCGGAACGCGCCGCGCAGGAACCGGACAGGCGCTACGTCCTCATCATCGACGAAATCAACCGCGGCAACATCGCCCGGATCTTCGGGGAGCTGATCACCCTGATCGAGGACTCAAAGCGGATCGGCCGGGACGACGAGGCGCGGGTAACACTGCCCAGCTCGAAGAAGGAGTTCGGCGTGCCGCAGAATTTGCACGTCGTTGGGACGATGAACACCGCGGACCGATCTATCGCGCTACTGGATACCGCGCTGCGGCGGCGGTTCGTGTTCGAGGAGATGATGCCGGATCCGTTCCATTCCCACGTCTGTACGGACGTAGACGGCATCGATTGCGGGAAGCTCCTCGAGGCCATGAATCGGCGCATCGCCGTCTTGCTGGACCGGGAGCACCAGATCGGGCATACCTACTTCCTGGGGGTCGACACCTTGGCGGCCCTCGCGAGCACGTTCCAGAGCCGAATCATTCCGCTGTTGCAGGAGTACTTCTACGACGACTGGGAAAAGATCCGAGCCGTTCTGAACGAGAACGAATTCGTCCAGCAGTCGGATCCACCGGAGGAGCTGGTTCGATTGGATCTAGTGGATTCCAGCCGGGCCGTGTACAAGCTGCTGCCCGCCCAGGACGGCCGATGGCACGTCTCGAAGGCGTACAGGACGATCTACGAAACGAAGTCGCGCGCGGAAGACGGCGGAGCGGCACGGGACGACTAACCATGCCGACCGTAAGCGAGCACGACCACCCGGCCGACCTCCGTGATCCAAACGGGCGATATCCACCTCCGGCGGGGCGTCTGCGCTGCGCCGCGCGGCGCTCACTGGTGGTTCGAGAGTACGAGCCACTGACCGGACTGAATCAAGACGAGCAGCGGGATCTGGAGAGATTCGCACGTGTGCAATGGACCGACGCGCAAAGTCAGCGCCGGCCTGTTCTGACGCTCAGGAACGGCCAACTCTATGCAGAGAACTACGTCGGAATAATCGAGACGCGACGGGGAACCGTGATTGAAATCCTGCCGAAGGTCGATCTGTCGAACGCTGGAGACGACACGAGAGGAGCCAGACGCACCGGCGAGCAGACGGACGGCTCCATGGGTCCATCGAACGGCCAGGACGAAGACACCAGGCGGCTCTTCCTGACCATGCTGCGAGACTGGCGCGGTCTCGGGGAAGCGCAGTTCGACGCCGCTGGCATCCGCGCGATCCGCCGCCTCGACATGTTCGAGGCGTTCGTCCATCTGTTCTTGACGAACGTAATCCAACTGACTCGGCGTGGCCTCGCCCGGGCGTACCGGACGCGAGAGGCGAATCTGCCCTGCCTGCGCGGCCGGATCCTGTTCCCGCCGCACGTTCGTGAGAATCTGGTTGATCGCTCCCGGTTCTACGTCGGCTACGACGAGTTCACCGCGGATCGGCCGGCAAACCGATTGATCCATCTTGCGTTGCGGAGGCTGGTCGGTGTCGTGCGCCATCCCGCAAACCGACAGCGGCTGCACCAGTTACGCATCGTTTTCTCCGGCGTGCCCCCTTCGAGGAACCTCGACGACGACTGGGCGCGGCATCGGGTGGACCGTTCGATGCGGCATTACGACAGGGTGATGCCGTGGGTCGGCCTGTTCCTGTTCGGCCAAGGTCTCGCCACGCTCGCTGGTCCGTACGTCAACCGCGCACTCCTCTTTCCGATGGAGGAGGTGTTCGAGGACTTCGTCACCGCGGCCGTCCGGCGCCACCAGCGCCGGTTCACGGTGTGCGCCCAGGGCCCGAAGCGGCATCTGGCCACGGACGGCACCTGCAAGCCCGTTTTCCGGCTGAAGCCGGATATCGCGCTGATGGACCGCCAACAGGTGCGGTTCATCCTTGACTCGAAGTGGAAGCGCCTCGATCACAGTGAGTCAAACCATGGCGTCAGTCAGGCCGACGCGTACCAGCTCTTCGCCTACGGAAAGCGCTACGGCTGCCGGCGCGTCGTCTTGCTGTATCCAAAGTCGACGATGTTCCGCGAGACACTCCGCTTTCGATTTGTCGATGAAGATCTGGCGCTGGCCTGTTTCCCGTTTGACGTGGCCGATCCGGAAGGAACCGTCTGCAAGATAATGCGGGATCTGCTGCGCTGAACTGGCAGCGCACTGTGAGAAGTGCACGCTAAACCGCCGGAATCCGTGCCGCCGCCGTCGCGGCCGGCCTCGGACTCGCTGGGTTTCTGGAGTGGTTCGCTCGGACGATGAACGGTGCCGTCCGCAGATGGCCCCGATCGTCCCGTCTTTTTTTATGAGTGGCTTACAAGGATTATGCAGCTGGCCCTTCCGGAGCGGGAATATACCCTCGGTGCGCCGCGCTCGTCTCGCTTGCCGAAGCCCGCGAATTGGCGCTCGCTAACCGCATGCTGGTGCGGTCTGGCGGAGCTCCCTTGGCCGACAAGCGCCGGGTTGGCCTTGATCCAGTTTCGTGGACGGGTTGACTATGCTGCCGGTGTCAGCCTCCGACGTTCAAACTCGGCCGGACTGACTCGGCCGAGCGTCGTGTGGCGACCATCGTCGGTGAGATGGGAGCCACTGAGATCCGCGCACTTGTCATGACTCGTACAACGTGATCCAAATGCCTCCACCCACCGTCTTCGTCGCCGGTTCACGACGAATCTCGCGCCTGCCTGTCGAGGTCAAGAGGCGAATCGACGCGATGATCGATGGGGAGTTTCAGATCCTCGTTGGCGACGCGGCCGGTGTGGACAAGGCCGTTCAGGGATACTTGGCGGACAGAGCCTACGGGAACGTCGTTGTGCATTGCATGGATGGAAGCTGCCGCAACAACGTCGGCCATTGGCCCGCTCGACGGGTCGCCGCTCCTCCAGGAACCAGGGGTTTCGACTACTATTCGACGAAGGACCGCGTGATGGCTGACGCTGCGGAATACGGACTGATGCTCTGGGACGGAAAGAGCAAGGGCACCATCAACAACGTTGTGAACCTCTTACGTCGGCAAAGGCCAGTTGTCGTCTATGTCGCACCAACGAGGGATTTCGACACCGTGCGAACGATCGAGGACCTCATCGGGGTGCTCGAGAAGGGCGACCGCAAGTGCGTCGACCGGCTGGCGAACGAGCTTCATCTGGATGCTGACTGGGCGGCTGGTTGTATCGTGCGCCCAGGGGCGATGTCGTGACGCTGCTTCAGGAATAGCGCCGCCGCCCCCTCCGGAAGTCGCCGCGTTCACAACATCTTGGTAGTCATAACCCCGGCGTTGAACCCGTAGACCGCAAAATGCTCGCGGGTATTCGTCTCGACTTTCAGCCGCAACAGGATCGGGGGCGCATCTTCGGATGCAAAGCGGTACACGAAGGTGATGCGTCCTTGATTCTGTGTCGTCCTCGGTTGCCCCAGCCACGGGTTAAGGACATCGTGGAGCGCATCCATCATCGGCTTCGCCGGCCCAGTTCCGGTTCGCGCGAGATCGATATCCTCAGAGTAGCGCGCCGCGGGCAGATGAAGCTTGTAGAGGGCCGTGCCGCCGCGAAACGCGAGCGCGTCGTGAAGGATGTCGTTCGAAAAGATCGCCACCAGCGCGCGGCTGATGACCAAATCCTGCTCGACCTGCGAATCTTGCGGCCACGGCGCCTGCGCCCTCCATTCGAGAATGTGATCGCGTGGAATCACAGATCGATCTCCACTTCCGCGTTCACAAACAGCTTCCATGCGTCGTGGCGGCTCGACTTGCCGCGCGGCGCGCCCGGACGGAGCAGGACGGATTCGTGCACGTGCACGCGCACGTATTGCTGAAGCGGCTCCGTCTTGCCACCGGCTCCGGCCAGCTCCAGAAGGTAGCCTAGCCTTTGGGCCCACGGAACCGGGGCGGCGGGCGCCGCCTTCACGAGCCGCTCTGGATCGATCTTCTCCGCAAGCTCCGAGAGAACCGTGGCCACATTGCTCAGGCCGCCGGCGCGATGGTGGTAACCCACAAGATCGAACGCGGTGGCCTCGGGCGTTGACACCACGATGAATCCGCGTGGCGTATTCAGGGTCTGCGTCGGCACTCTGCGCAGGTTCTTGCGGACGAAGAACCCGACACGCACGTTGCCGCATTCGATACGGCGCCGGGCCTTCTCGACGAGAACCTGGAATTCCTGGGGGCGCTGATGCGCGGCGCCGTGATACTCCGCAGCCGTGAGCAAGCCGACATAGTAGGGAAGCGTCAACGTGGTCATCAGCGCGGGAACGAACTGGTTGGCCGGGAGCGACCCGAGCGACCGGTACTCCGGAGGCACGATGACGTGGAACCCGCGCACGGGCGATACAATCAGGCGCTGACGCGCCAGCCGGTTGAGCGCCACCTTCAGCGCTGGCGGGGACAAACCCAGGGCAGTTCGGGCTTCGCCGGTCGTAAAGGTGTAGCGGCTCGAAGCCGCCAGATTCTCGAGGTATTGCCGCGCCTTGGGGTGGCCTGAGTCCGTTTTCATTCGCTAAAGGTGACAGTATTTGTTACCTTATGCAAACAGAACCGGAAATACGGCGTAGCCGAGTTCTGGAAACTATTGATTAGGCGCGGTGATCAGGCTGATGACTCAGGTTGTCGACCGACAACCCAGTTCACGCCGCGGTATCTCCTGCGGCGCAGATTCCTGGCAGGCATGTAGACTACGGGAACTCCGGCCAAGAGAGGGAGTGGCGAGATGATCTCAGCGAACGACCTCCACCGACGCCTGTCGGCGGCGACGGCCACGCTGGGCGTTGCCGGCGGTCTCCTCGGCCTGGGCACGTTCGCTGCCGAGCAGCCCGCTCGGATCGGCGTCCATACCGCGAATCAGGCCGAGAACGGCCGCGCCGTCTATACCCGGAGCTGTGCCATCTGTCATCGCACCGATCTCCAGGGCAACTTCGAGGCTCCGCCGCTGGCCGGCGCCAACTTCCTGAACTACTGGGGCGACCGCACCCCGCGCGAGCTGCTCGAACGCATCAGGGATTCGATGCCCCCCGACCGGCCGGGCCGGCTCGGGGACCAAGCCTACCTGGACATCGTCGCGTACCTGCTGCAGGCGAACGGCGCCCCGGCCGGGGACGAGGCGCTGACGGCGGACGCGGCGGTGCCGATCGGCACGGTGGCGGGACGAGCGGCACCAGCCCAGGAGATAACGGCGCAGGCCCAGGGGCGGGCGGCGACGCCCGTCACGCGGACCGCGACGGAGACCGTGCCGGGCGGGCTGACGGTCGCCGGCGAGGTGGAGCGCTACACGCCGGTCACCGACGAGCGGTTGCGCAATCCGGATCCGGGCGACTGGCTGATGGTCCGGCGGAACTACCAGGCCTGGAGCCACAGCCCGCTCACCGAGATCACGCGCGACAACGTCGGAGAGCTCGAGCTGGTGTGGATGTGGGCCATGAACGAGGGAGGACGGAATGCGCCCTCGCCGATCGCCCACGACGGCGTGCTCTATGTCGCCGGCTTCGGCCCCGTGGTGCAGGCGCTCGACGCGCGCACCGGCGACCTGATCTGGGAGCACCGGGTGGGCGTCGAGGCGGGTCAGCTCTCCAGCTCTAGCCGGAACCTCGCGATCTACGAGGACAAGCTCTTCCTGGCCACGGCCGACGCGCGGCTGATCGCGCTCGACGCGCGCACCGGGGCGGAGGTGTGGACCACGCGCATCGCCGACGACGCCCAGGGCTTCCGCAACACCAGCGGGCCGGTCGTCGTCGGCGGCAAGGTGGTGCAGGGTCTCGGGGGCTGCGGGCAGTACACCCGCGAGGGGTGCTTCCTCAGCGCCTACGACGCGGCGACCGGCCGGCAGCTCTGGCGGTTCAATACGGTGGCCCGCTCGGACGAGCCCGGGGGCAACACCTGGGCGAACCTGCCCAACTACCTGCGCGGGGGCGGCGAGACCTGGATTACCGGCAGCTACGATCCCGTCCTCGACCTGGTCTATTTCGGCGTGGCGCAGGCCAAGCCCTGGGTGGCGGCCAGCCGGGGAATGACGGTGCGCGACGCGGCCCTCTACACGAGCTCGACGGTGGCCCTGCGGCCGGGCGACGGCGAGCTCGCCTGGCACTTCCAACACGTCCCCGGCGAGACCCTCGACCTCGACGAGGTCTTCGAGCGCGTGCTGGTCGACCTGGAGGATCGCCGCGTGGTCTTCAGCGCCGGCAAGCACGGCATTCTGTGGAAGCTCGATCGCGAGACCGGCGAGTTCCTCGGCTACAAGGAGACCGTCTTCCAGAACGTCTTCGACCGGATCGACCCGCGGACCGGGGCCGTCACCTACCGCCAGGACATCGCCGACGCGCAGCTCGAGCAGCTCGTCCAGGCGTGTCCCAGCACCGCCGGCGGCAAGAACTGGCACCCGATGAGCTACCACCCCGAATCGGGGCTGCTCATCATCCCGCTCGCGCAGACCTGCATGGAGCTGGCGGGACGCGAGGTCGCCTTCGAGGAGGGATCGGGCGGCGTGGGAATGAGCGCCCGTCCCTTCTTCGAGATGCCGGACACGGAGGGCCGACTCGGCAAGCTCGCGGCGTTCGATGCCGAGACCCTGGAGGAGGTCTGGAGCGTCGAGCAGCGGGCGCCGTTCCTGACCGGCGTGCTGTCGACGGCCGGCGACCTCGCCTTCGCCGGCGACCTCGATCGGAGGTTCCGGGCGTTCGACGTGCGGACGGGCGAGGTGCTGTGGCAGTCCCGTCTGGGCACGTCGGTGCAGGGCTTTCCGATCTCGTTCGCCGTCGGGGGCAAGCAGTACGTAGCCGTGTCGACCGGTCTCGGGGGCGGCAGCCCGAGGGCGGCCCCGCGCGCGCTGGCGCCCGACATTCACCACCCGCAGACCGGCAACGCCCTGTACGTGTTCGCGCTTCCGGACGCGAGCGGCGGCGCGCGGTAGGGCTGCCGGGCCTTCGATGCCGATTCGCGTGTGCCGGTGCCTGGCCAGCCGCCAGGTCGGCGTCGTCTGCGCCAGCACTTCTGCGCGGCGCAGACTCCCAGCAGGAGGTCTCCAATGGCGCCCCCGCCCCTTCACCGTCCCACCGGGCCGCTTCTCGCGGCAGGCATCGTCATCGCGGTCCTGTTCGTCTCCGTTCCGTCGGCCCAGGAGGCCTACCTGCACCTGAACCCCGTGGTCGAGAAGCTCGTGCAGGGCAGGCACGTGTTCGGCGTGAGCACGGCCGATCTGTCGCTCCAGAACGCGCGAGCCCTGGCGAGCGAGCCGAGCATCGACTACGTGTACGTCGACATGGAGCACAACCCGCTGCGATTCGACCAGTTGGAGCACTTCGTGGCGTTTCTGGTGGCCGGCGACAAGGCCGGCATCGTCGCGCGAGGCAACGCGCAGGCGCATCCGCCGGTGTTCGCGCGCTTTCCGCCCTACGGGCGCGAGCAGACGCTGTGGATGGTCAAGCACGCGCTCGACATCGGTCTGATGGGCATCCTCATCAACAACGTCGAAACCCCCGAGCAGGCGGAGAACATCGTTCGGACGATCCGTCCCAGGCAGCTCCGATCGTCGGCCATCCCGAATCCGCCGGGTGTGCGGGGCACCGTGACGTGCTCGTTCTGGGGCATCGGGCGCGACGAGTGCCGGCGGCGCGCCGACCTCTGGCCCCTCAATCCGCAGGGAGATCTGCTGTTCTGGGCGATGATCGAGACGAAGGAGGGAGTGGAGAACGCCGACGCTATCGCCCAGGTCCCCGGTGTCGGGGGCTTCTACCTGGGAGCGGGCGCCGACCTCAGCTCGTCCTACGGTGCGGAGAGCCCCGACGATCCCGAGGTGGCGGCCGCCTTCGAGCGGCTCCTGGCGGTCTGCCGGGAGCGCGACCTCGCCTGCGGAGGCACGGTCACTCCGGCCAACGCCGCCCTGCGGATGGAGCAGGGCTACCGGATCTTCAACTTCGGCGGCGCGAACGGCGGCCTGACGGCGGCGAACGCGGCGGCGCGCAGCGCCGTGATCGCCGCGGGGGCGCAACGCTGAGAGCGGACCGAGAGCCACGAACCCGTTCCAGCGTCAAGAAGGGGTTTCGCGGCATCGGCAGCCGGGTCAAGAAGGACGACACCGCCGTAGTGGCCGACCAGCCGGACGACCATCTCCAAGTGTCCGGATCCAACCGCAACGGCGTGGAGACACGCACGTTGTCGCGGACGTTATGTAGGCGAACTCACCAAGCCGCGCGCGATCAGACGTTCCGCCGCAGTCTCAATCATCTTGTCACTAAAGAGTCTCTTCTTCCGGCGCGCCGCGGCTCGCGTCGGCCACTTCGCGAGCCCGTCCCGCAAGCTCTGCACGGTGGCGTCACAGCCGGCGTTCACCATGAGCCAATCCACAGTGGCAAGGAGTTCCATGCCGAGCGGGGACTCGAACCCATCGATCAGATCCGAGGTCTTGTCGAGCGGCAACCGGTACTGTGCCGCCCAGGAGTTTGCGAGGTAGGTCTCGACCTCCGCGCGCCGGTCGTCGTCGAACCGGATCAGGTCCGTCGGCGCTGCGTCGGACAGACGCCGCTCGCAATGTAGGTAACTGCCGTCCATCTCATTCAGCAGGTGCCGCAATCGGTCCGCATAGGGCCCGTAGCGGTTCGCCACGAACTCGAGCCTGAGCGTGTTCTCAATCCGACACAGGTCAATCCAACGAGTTACGAACCATGCGAGCTTCTGGACCTCAAGATTGGTGCACCCAAGGCCGAGCACCTCGTACCGACGAATCAGCTCCGCCATCAAGGCTCGCGGCACTGTCAGTCCCTCGACGCCCGCTCCCTTGGCTGTGTTCTGGTACGCTTCAGTGGGTTCGTACAGCAGCACGTCGATATCTGGAACAGCGTCGAGAGCCGCCTCGATCTCGCGACGAACGATCTCCCAGTCGAGTCCGCCGTTGCCGCAACCCAGCGGGGGCAGCGCCACTGATTGAATCCGTCGTTCGCGGATCACCTGCACGAGGTTGTGAAGACCGTCTCGAATCCACTCGATCCGCGATGGATGGCGCCAGTGCCTCTTCGTGGGAAAATGCAGGATGTACTTCGGCTCGATCAGAGAATCGCCCTCGGTGACAAAGATGCGTCCGACCCGCACGGCACCGGCCTTCGCCGCCGCTTGGTAGGCCTTGGCGCTCTCCGGGAACGATTCGCGGAACATCAGCGCGACACCCTTGCCCATCACGCCAACCTCGTTGACGGTATTCACGAGTGCCTCGGCCTGCGCGTCGAGCACGTTGCCCTGCTTGTAATGAACCATGGAACCTCGCCCTTCAGAGGAACCAGTGTCTCCGACAGACAACCTCGATCTCGTAACCGCAGTCGTGCGCCATCTGTGCAACGCATGCTTGCTCCGACTCGCCGCTGCAAACGATTGCGTCCATTCGCTCGACCGGCAGATGGTGGCGAACCAGCGCCTCCGCCTGGTAGCGCTCCAACTTTTCGGGATCGTCCGGGTCACGGCGGAAGTCTCGTTGCTGCCAGTACCTCCATCCGAGACTGTCGAGGTCGTCGAGTGACGTCGAGAACGTCGCGATCGTCAAGAACGCATGCCGGTCGCTAAACACGAACGGCACGCCGTGCGCCGCGAGCGACCGTAACGAGGCGACAAGAAACACGAGTTCGCTCGGCGGCCGTCGGGTCAGGTTGTTCCAGCCGGTTCGGATGTTGTGGAGCATGGGCGAGCACGGTGTGAAATAGAACGGTACGTAGTCCGCGAGTGTCCCGTACGGGGCGATCGGTACCAGCTTCGCGGGCCGCCTCTGGATCAGGTCCGTGTTGCCGATCTCGACGAAGTCCGGATCCTGCACCTCGGACGCACTGCAATGCACTCCGTTGGTCACCGTCCACGGCAGGTTGTCGACATGCGTCAAGCGGAAGATGAGTGCGAGTTCGGGCGTCAGTTCACGAACGTCGACGATCATCAGACTCAGGCACTAGAAGAACACCCGCAACGGCATCCTAGCACGGGAAGCGGTGTCGGCTCGGAGTCTCTTCCAATGAGACATGAGCCTGAAGGGGGGATTGTTTCCAACGACACATGAGCCTGAAGGGAAGCTGGGTCGTGGATCATCGGAGGATGATCGTGACACTCTACACAGACGGCCTACGGACCCTGCACGACGTTCGGGACTTCCTGGACGGCAGCCGGCAGATCGACCTGAACGTGCCGAATCAGGCAGCCGCCTACGGGTTCATCGAGCACATCCTGGGACAGTTCGACTATGTCCACCAGGGGAAGGCTGAGAAGGGTCTGCTCCGGGCGGGCGTCGACGGCTTCGCGCACACGGTGCGCGACCGCGACATCGACGAGGAGTACATGGCGCTGGTGCGTGAGTACCCGGATGTCTGGACCATCCCGAACCTGCCCGGCTCGCCGGTGCGGCTCGACGATCTGCCCTGGCTGAGCGACACGGTGCCGCCGTTCGAGGTCGAGAGCCTGCGCGCGCAGGCGGAGCGGCTGGAGGCGGAGGGACCCGACGATCTGTTCGAGCTGCAGTGCCGCAACCTGGCCCGCAACCGCGAGGCGGGGATGATCATCGGCATGGGCACCGACTCCGGCGTCAGCGTCGCCTGGACCACGCACACCGAGCTGCGCGACATGGCCGGCTGCGGGCTCACGCCGATGGAAGTGATCGAGGCCGAAAATGTGCAGTGACCCGGATCGCGCCCACGCGGAGGGTCACATGCGAGTGCATCGAATCCTGCTCCTGGTCGGCATGGCGGTGGCGGCGGGCGGCTGTGCAACGGCTACGAACGTCGTAAACTGCACGGCGCTGGCGGTCTTCGCGAGCGATGAGGTAAAGCCGCAGCCGGCCGAGGTCGTGGACGTGCACGCGACGGCCGAGACGGAGCCGGTGACGAATCCCTGCGACGCGGCGGACGACCCGGCGATCTGGAGCGATGCCGGCGACCCGGAGGACACCAAGATCGCGATCACGAACAAGACCGGGAAGCTCGCCGTGCATGGCCTCGACGGCCGGACGCTGTCGGAGATCGCCATCGGCCGCGTCAACAACGTGGACATCCGGTCGGGGGACGCGTTCGGCGACCGCGAGCGCGTCGTCGCCGCCGCCACGAACCGGTCGACGGACACGATCGACGTCTTCGCGCTCGACAAGCGCAGTGGCGAACTGACCAGCCTGCTCGACGAGCCGATCCGACCCGACGTTGAGGACGAGCTGTACGGCATGTGTCTCTACCATCGCCCCGCCGACGGGACGCTGTACGCGTTTGCGACCGACAAGAGCGGCGGCGTCACCCAGTGGCGGCTCGACGCCGACGGCGGCGGACGGCTGACCGGCCGCGAGGTGCGCTCGTGGCAGACCGGGGTGGAGACGGAGGGGTGCGTCGTCGACGACGCCAACGGCTGGCTGCACGTGGGCGCGCAGAACGACGGCATCTGGCGCTACGACGCCGACCCGGATCGCGAGGTGGTCCGTACCGTCGTCGATACGACCGGAGTCGAGGTGAACAGCGGTGGCCGCCTAGCCGGGGACGTCGAGGGGCTGGCGCTCTACGCCGGCCCGAGCGGCGATCCGGGCGACGGCTATCTCATCGCGTCGAGCCAGGGCAACAGCACCTTCGTCGTCTACGATCGCGCCGCGCCGCAATTGCCTGTTAGATGGGCCCGTGACTTAGGAGTCCACGCCGTTCAGGCCGCCGTCTTCGGGTTTCCTAACGACTTCGAGCCCTTGAAAGCCAGCCTCTCGAAGTCATGCGGCGAGAGTGAGCGGAAGTCATGGTTGGCCACGGCCAACGCTTTCAGAGAGACTCTCTCAGCTCCTCAAAACGGGTCTGCACGTCCTCCCAAGGCGGGTACGGACCGAAACATAGCTGCCGGCACTGAACCTCATATTCCCCCGCGATCGTGCGCGCCAGTTCCCCTTGCGGAAACAGCCCGTCACTGCCAGCAAAGCTCATCTCGCTGGGACAGAAGTAGCTCTGCGGAAAGTACGCGCGGCTGATCGCGTCGTAGTCCGCCTTGATCGCCGCGTATTCATCCGACCGCAGCATGGCCGCCACCTCCGGCAGGGCGGCCAACTGGAAGAGGTCGTAGTAGTGACGTGCGTAGCTGCCGATCGGCCGGCCGTCGCGCTTGAGCAGTTCCACCTTGCTGTGGATCGCGAAGAGTTTCTCGACGAAGGTGCGGCGAAAGTGAAGCAGGCGCATCGGAAAGCCGCCTTCATCTTCTGTGCCGAACGATAGGCCACGTTCATTCAGGAACGCGCCGAGATACGAGCGTAGCTCTACCGTCACGGTCGGCTCCCGGCCGCTTGCGGTGCCGGCCTCGACGAGGACACGCCCGGCGACCTCTCCCGGCCCGCCGAAACGCTGCCGATACGAGAATCGGTCTGAGCGACCGAACCCGCCGATCGTGCGGCTTTCATCTTTGAGGAACGTCAAGGCCGGATGCGCGTCGAGGGAGTCCCTGAGCGCTTTGAGTTCACGATCGATTGCGCGCTTCCCGATCGCCGGATCGAACGCCAAAGGATCGAGAAAGACATCGATGTCCTCCGAAAAGCGTTCGATCAGGTTCCATCCCTTTGACAGGCTGGTGCCGCCCTTAAAGATCGTCTTCTCGCCGATAGTGGCTGCGATGATGCGTAGTGCTTCTGTGACGTAATAGTCCTTCTCGATGATGGCGGGCCGCAGGCCCCGCTTGCGGAAGTGCTCCGCGGCTTGAAGGATCGCCTGCTCGAAATCCGGATGCTCGAACAACCTCATGACATCGCGCCCCGTCCCTTCGCCTGCCAGTCCCGAGCATGGGCCAAGTCCTGCAGCATCCCAAAGTCAAACCGCGAGACAGGATTGAGCGATTCCCGCAGGCCCTTGAGGGTCTCCAGCCTTTTGCCGATCTGCGCACCGATGGCGCCGAGCATGGCGCGCACGCGCGGTGGTTCGCTCGGCGCGACGTTCAGCAGCCGATCGAAACGTCCCTGTTCGCGGCAGAGCGCGAGCGCGCACTTGACCGTCTCCTCGGGCGAGAGTTCGCTGGTTCTGCCCGCGCGGCGCAGAAAATCCAGCAGCGCCGCGTCCGTCTCGGACAGATCCTTCCAGGCGTCAGGTCTACGCGTATGGACGACCGTGTCACTGCCGAGGAGCTTGCGCGGCAGCCGAAAGCCGCTTGTTGCCACTTCACCACGGCTGGCGCTCTGTGTCGTGAATCCCAGGAGATTGGCGGCTGCGATGCCGGCGGGGAAGACTGAAATGTCGCGCGCGGCGGCCAGCTTGCGGATTGCGGCCGGGTTCGGCCGGCTCTTTCCCAAACCGGTTTGCCGGGGCCAGTAGTACACGCCCTTGCTCAGCCGTTCGAGCTGGCCCTCACGGGCCAGGCGCGACAGCGCCTGGGCCACAGCCGAGACAGGCGCGCCGGGGAAGTCCTCGAAGCGCCACAGGCGCTCGCCGCCCTGTTCGATCTGCTGGCGAACCCAGCTTGCGACGTGTCGTGTCTTGTGCGGAGGTTTTGTGTCTCTGGCCATGCCTCATACTGTTGAAGGTGACCGGGCGGCATGTCAAGTTTTTAAGCACAAAAACATGACACTTCTCACCACCAGGGCCTAATACTTGACCTTCCGGCACAGAAGATCATGATCCGTTCCACAACGTTGATGGGTCAGCTGAGCAGGCCGTGGACCTGGAGACTGGTGCGGCGGCGAGCGTCACCGTACAGGGAGCCGACACCGACAACACGACGTCGACGGTCGAGGCGCTGATCGCGGCGACCGAGTAGGTCGAAGCGGTGCCGACATGCACTACGACTCCCGCCGCGCACTGGATTTCCTGCAGCGGGGCACGGGGCTGCATGACGCCCAGTTCCGCGAGGGACAGGAGGAAGCCATCCGGCACCTCGTGGAGGGCCGCGGCCGACAGCTCCTGGTCCAGAAGACGGGCTGGGGAAAGAGTTTCGTCTACTTCATTACCACCCAGCTGCTTCGCGAAGCGGGTCTCGGGCCGACGCTCCTTGTCAGCCCTCTGCTGGCGCTGATGCGCAACCAGATCGCCGCTGCGGAGCGGATGGGCGTCCGCGCCAAGACTATCAACTCGGACAACGAGGAAGAGTGGGACCGCGTGGAGCAGGCAGCCCGCGCGGGCGCGGTGGACATCCTTCTCATCTCCCCGGAGCGACTGGCGAACGAGCGATTTCGCGACCACGTGCTGGCGGACGTCGCTGAACGCATCGCACTGCTCGTCATCGACGAGGCCCACTGCATCTCGGACTGGGGCCACGACTTCCGCCCCCACTATCGTCTGATCGAGCGCACCGTGCGTGTCCTGCCTCCCAATCTTCGCCTGCTGGCGACCACTGCCACGGCCAACGCTCGCGTGATGGCTGACCTCGAGGCGATCCTAGGACCGAACCTCCAGGTTTTGCGGGGCGATCTCAGCCGGCCGTCACTCGCGCTGCAGACCATCCGAATGCCCGGTCAGGCCGAACGCCTCGCCTGGCTGGCCGAATCGCTGCCGTCGCTACCAGGGAGCGGTATCGTCTACACGCTGACGGTGCGAGACGCCGACCTGGTGGCGGCTTGGCTCCTGGCCCGCGGCATCGAAGTGGCAGCTTACACAGGCGAGACCGGTCCAAACCGGAAGGCGTTGGAGCAGGCGCTGCTCGACAACCACGTGAAGGCGTTGGTGGCGACCGCGGCCCTTGGCATGGGATTCGACAAGCCGGACCTCGCGTTCGTTTCCCACGCAGAGCGAGGTGGGACAGGTTCTGGCGGCACTGCAGGAGGCCGACGACGGGCTGGCGCAACGCCAAATCCAAGCGAAGGTCAACGTCAGCGCCGGCCGGATTCAGAAGACCCTCGAACTGCTATCCCTGGAATCGCCCGCGCCCATCGTCAAGCAGGGCCCCGCGTGGCAGTTGACCGCGGCGAGACTGAGCGGTGCCTTCTGGGATCGGGCGGAACGGCTCACGGCTCTGCGGCGCGAGGAGCAGGCGGAGATGCAGAAGTACGTGCAGCTCTCCTCCGGCCACATGGCGTTCCTGATCCAGGCCCTTGATGGAGACCCGCAAGGGATCTCGCCACCACCACCGCTGCCGCCGCTGCCCACCGCGTGCGGTCCAGAGATCGTGGCCGAGGCGGTCGCCTTCCTGCGCCATTCGAGCCTGCCGGTGAAACCGCGGCGGCAGTGGCCTCCGGGAAAAAGCATCGACCCGGAACACCGGCCGCAGCCGGGAAGGGTACTGTGCGTCTGGAACGACGCAGGCTGGGGACGGCTGGTCAGCCAGGGCAAGCAGCAAGAGGGGCGGTTCTCGAACGAGCTGGTCGGCGCGTGCGCGACGTTGCTGCGGGAGTGGCGTCCGGACCCGTCTCCCACCTGGGTCGCCGCCATTCCGTCACTGCGGCATCCGCATCTCGTGCCCGACTTCGCACGCCGCCTCGCCGATGCGCTGGACCTGCCGTTCAGCGACGTGCTGAGGAAGAAGGGTGCCCGGCCGCAACAGAAAACGATGGAGAACAGCGACCGCCAAGCCCGCAACGTCGTCGGTTCGCTGGCCGTCACCCAAGACGCCCTGCTGCCTGGGCCCGTGCTGCTGGTTGACGACATCGTGGACTCTCGATGGACCTTCACTGTCGCCGCCTGGGAGCTGCGCCGGAGGGGATGCGGCCCAGTTTGGCCGCTCGCGCTCGCTACCGCGGGGGGCCGATCATGAACGACGCCCCCTCTCTGAACACGCGGGCGATTCTGCTGCTGACCGCACCGTTGATCTTCAGGCGAGAAAGGCGGTCTTCTCCCAAGCCTCTCGCCGCCGGCGAGTACAACCGCCTCGCGCGCCGGCTCAGGGAGTTGGGGCGCCAGCCCGCCGACCTGTTGGGTGACGGCGCGCGGACGTTGCTGGAGGAGTGCCGACTCGACCTGGATACGGAACGGCTCGACCGTCTGCTCGACCGGGGCTTCCTCCTCAGCCAGGCGATCGAGCACTGGCGTACGCGCGCGCTCTGGGTCACCAGCCGCGCGGATGCGGAGTACCCGCAACGGCTGAAAAGACGGCTGCGAGAACAGGCGCCGCCGGTGCTGTACGGTTGCGGGAACCGCGAGGACCTCGACACGGGGGGACTGGCCGTCGTCGGCTCGAGAAACGTGGACGACGCCTTGATCACCTACACCGAGGGCGTCGGGCGGCTGGCCGCCGGGGCACGGCGCACCGTGGTCTCGGGCGGCGCCCGCGGCATCGATCAGGCCGCGATGCGTGGCGCGCTGGACGCTGGTGGGACGGTGGCGTGCGTGCTGGCCGACGGTCTCGAACGCGCTGCCATGCGCCGGGAGCACCGCGACGCGTTGATGGACGACCGATTGGTCCTGATCTGTCCGTACGACCCAGCCGCAGGCTTCCTCGTTGGCCACGCGATGCAGCGCAACAAGCTGATCTACGCGCTGGCGGACGCAGCGCTGGTCGTCAGCGCGGAGTTCGAGAAAGGCGGGACCTGGGCCGGAGCGGTCGAGCAACTCGACCGGCATCGATTCGTTGCGGTCTACGTGCGCGCCACCGGCGAGATGGGAAGGGGTCTCGACGCGCTGTTGGAGCGCGGCGCGCGTCGATGGCTGAATCCTGACGATCCGGAGGCTCTCGGATCGCTCCTGGACACCCCCCCCGAAGCAGCTCCAACGCCGGGTCTCGCCTCCCTGCTCCGCGAGGTTCGGAGCGATCAGGATCCGGTGGACGACGCCCAGCCCGCCGAGGTGGCTACACCGACGCTAGTCATCGAGCCTTGTCCAGGGGCCGGACTCAGTCCGGCCGCGGAGCTGCTTGCAAGCGTGAGAGAACTGCTACTGCGGTACCTGGACGAGCCCAGAACCAAGGACGAGGTCGCCGCCGCGTTTGACGTTCAGAAGAATCAGGGGCTTCGCTGGCTGAAGCAGCTGGTGGCCGACGGCGCGATCGAGAAGCTCAAGCCTACTCGATATCGAACCGCTGGCAGTGTGCATTCTACGCCGTTGTTCCCCACTTGTGGGTCAGTTCTCGGCGGCGGTTCCAAACCGGCGGAGGAACTGTTCGCCAGCGTGAGAACACTGCTGCTGCGCTACCTGCACGAGCCCAGAACCGTGGTGGATGTCACCAGAGCGTTTGACGTTCAGAAGAATCAAGCTGATAGCTGGCTGAAGCGGCTGGTGGCCGACGGCGCGATCGAGAGGCTCAAGCCCACTCGATATCGAGCCACAGATGCCGATTCCACGCCGCTTTTGCCCGCCTTCGGGTCCGGAGAACACTGAACCTGATGGGATCAGGTCTACCCCGACAGCCGCGCCCCCGGCCATGAGTAGCAGCCCTGGCAATCACCGCTCGATCCCACTCCCGCTCGGTGGCGACTTGGCTGGTTTAGAGAACTAGACGTGGCACCTCAACAGGTTGTCCCTTGAGAGCCCCAGTCGGTTAGCGGGAGGCTGATGGTTGAGACTGCCATGCGGTCGATGCCAATTGTATCGATGGAGCCACCGCGTCCGGCAAACTCGCCCACGTGGCGGTGCGCGCACGCTCGCCGACGGCGCCAGTCAAGCTGGCCGACGACTGGCAGGGGGCGGACTTCCTGGCGTACCACAAGGACGGCTCCACGACGCTCAGGGTGCAGTTGAAGGGCCGTGCGGAGATCAGCAAGAAATACCAAGGCAAGGATCTGTATCTTGCCTTCCCAGTAGATGGCCGCTGGTACCTCCTACCGCACGACGAGCTGGTCAATATCGCAGCGGAGACGACCTCGTGGCTTCAGACGTCCTCGTGGATCGAGCATGGCCTGTACAACGTCGCCCGGCCATCGAGACGGATGCTCGATCGGCTCTCTGACCACACTCTCTAGCCCGGACTATTCCTGAAGGCTCCAAGATGGCCCCTCGGACGGTGTGATCGTCGCGCACACGGCCCGCCGGGCGTCGTTTTCGTCGAGCGCCGGCGGGATAGACACTGATTGCCGGTGCGGAAGGCCTGGGGTCTTTGTTTACCGGGGTGATTCGACGAGCGCGGACGTAGGTGCCGAGTTCTTCCTCAACAGCCACGCGGAGGCATACTGACAGCGGCGCTGTTCTACTGACGTGGTTTCGGATCGGAAGGACCGCGCGTTGATCTACGGGGGCGACCGTTGGAGCGTGTCGGGAACGACGGGGCTGGAAGAGCGAAGCATCGTGATGATCAGCGGGGCGAGGTCGAGTTGACGCTGGTAGGCGGTCCGCACGACGCTGGCGAGCACCTGCTGGGTGTCGGCGCCGTGGCGGGTACGATTACCGCCACAGACTGTGCGGGTGACCACCGCGGGTCGGATGGCCTGTTCGGCGCGCCAGTTGGTGGCGTCGATCGACGGGTCCCACAGGAAGGCGAACGTCGCGGCGAATTCGCGGTCCAGATGGGCGGCGAAGCGGTCGGCGGCGTCCAGCGTCGGAGATTTGTCGATCAGCCGACCGAGTTGGGCGAGCAGTCGGCCGCGAGCGGTTGCCAGGCCGTGGTCGCTCAGCAGCCCGGCGTCGCGGCGGTCGCGCAGCTTGAGAGCGGCCTGCAGGACGGCGTGCACCCGGGCGGCCCACGGGCTGCGCGGATGATCGGTTCGGAGTTGCCGCGCTCGCCGGATCAAGTGAGCCAGACACGACTGGTGCAGCGCGTGGGTGAAGCGGCGATACGGCGCCCACCCGTCGCGCACGAGCACGCCGGCGAAGTCGGTTCCCAGGACCGTTGCCGCGTCGTCGAACCCGCGGCCGGCGCGAATCGCGTAGACCGTCGTCTGGGGCGTGGCGAAGGCCCACAGCCAGTGGCGCATGGCGCCGACGCGCCAGCCGGTTTCATCCGGCGTGACCACGGGAGATTCCCGCACCTGCTGGCACAGTGCGGTGTAGGTCGGCGCGGCGTGGCGAGCCGTGCGATGCAGCACCTGCGCGAGGCCTCCCGGTGTGACGGTCAGGCCGAACTGGGTCCGGAGCAGGTGCGCGACCTTCGCCAGCGGCACACCCAGGTGCGTGTGCAGCCGCACGACCAGCGCGACGACTGCGGGACCGAGTTGCACGCTGGCCGCTCCCAGCGCGTCGGAGGTGTGCAGCCGGTGGCGGCCCTGGACGCGACGCCGACACTGCGAGCAGTGGCCGACCTCGATGTCGAAGCGCCGCACGATGGGGCGCACCACCGGGAGATCTTCCTGATATTGCGTCGCCACCCGGGACAGCTCGACGGCGCCGCCGCAGTCCGGACACGCGGCAGCCACCGGCGCTCGGCCGGTCTCGTCAACCTGCGGCGGACGCGGGCGGCACGCCTGCCGGCCGTAGTGCGCACCTGCGCGCCGGCCGGGTCGTCCGCCGCGACCGTGGGGCCGGTCCTTGGCGAAGGGAGCCGCCTGCCGGAATCCTGCCCGCCGCGCCGCGTCGAGTTGCTGCTTGAGGTGTTCACTACGGCGTTTCCACCGATCCCGGTCACCCTTCCACCGATCCCGGTCGCCCTCGACCCGCGTCAACTCCTCGCGCAGTCGTGCGATCTCTCGCTCTTGTTCCTCAATGCGGGAATCGCGGGGATCCTGCTCCGTCCGGGGACGTTGCCGTGGCACCCCACCGTTATGCCAGATCCCCTAGAAAAGTACAAGTCCAAAATGTTGGATCTCGCGCGTCACGAAACCACCCCGCTAAACAAATACCATTCAGGTTGCCTTCCCGCAGCTCTAGCAGGGTGCTGAAGAAGTTGACGTATTGGACGATATCGGACTCATGGCAGTGAATCCTGCGAGGATCCGCTGTGAGTTGCCCGCTGCCAATGGGTACCCGGGAAGAGTCGACCGCCGTTGACCTGTGGCGTTAGGGACACGTCACCACCAAGGTTCCCATTCGCACGAGGTTGTAGGCGGCCGCCGCGAAGGTCACGGTCCAATCGACGAGCGTCCCGCCCCGATGGCGCAGCTTCCGCAGGCCGCCAACCGTCTTCAGCCAGCCGAAGACCTGCTCGACCAACGTCCGCTTCCGTTGACTGACCTGGTAACCGGGATGCCGGGTGGTCCGGCCGTCGATGGCGGTGTGGCGGATCTTCTGCGCGATGTGCGGGGTCACCTCCAGCGCCCGGACCTCGTCGACGAAGCGCGCCGTGTCGTACCCGTTGTCGGCGCCGACCGTACTACCCGGCGGCGCGCTCGCCGCCAGCATCCAGGTCGCCGCGTCGCGGTCGGCGGTCCCCGTCGCCGCGGTCACACAGACGTTGGCCACAAGCCCATGCCGGTTGTCGAGCAGCACATGGCCCAGATACGCCAGGGTCGCCTCGCGTCCCGAACCCTTCCGATACAGCCACGCCTGCGGGTCCGTCGTCGACCGGTGCGTGTCGTTGCGCCGGCGCTCGCCGTGGACATTGACCGTCGGATTGCCGGGGTCGTCGGGAGGCGGCCCCTCCGGCCCCGTGCGCGGGCGGAAGCTCTTCAGACTCGCCCAGGCTTCCAGTTGGGTGCCGTCCACGGTGACGTGCTCGTCGGAGAGCAGACCGGCTGCGCGGGCCTGACGACTGATCGCGTCGAAGAAGGCCGCCGCCACCTCGCCGCCCAGCAACCGGTCCCGATTCTTCGTACACGTCGTCGGGTGCCAGGCCGGGTCGTCCATGTGCAACCCGACGAACCACCGGAACAGCAGGTTGTCGTCGAGTTCCTCCATCAACAGCCGCTCGCTTCGGACCGTGTAGAGCACCTGCAGCAGCAACGCGCGCAGCAACGGCTCCGGCGGGATCGACGGCCGACCGGTCGTCGAGTACAAGCGTTCCAACTGCGCCGACATCGACCGCAGCGCTTCATCGGTCAGCGCGCGGATCGCTCGGAGCGGATGGTCCGCCGGCACTCGTTGCTCCGGCGACAGATAGCTGAACATGTGCTGGGTCTGCTCATCGGGTCCGCGCACGTTGGGGCTCCTTTCGTGACCGCGTGGAGCCATCGTAGTACGTCGGGATCGCTGTGTCGATCCCTCACGCGGACTTTTTCAGCAACCTGCTAAGTGGAGAACTGTTGGGTATTAAGGTAGCCGGAACACGATCAGGCCCGGCACCTCGCCGCCGACCGTCAGCGCGATGTGCTGCCTGCCGTCGAGCAGATAGGTCATCGGCGCGCCCAGCGCGCCGCTAGGCAGGTCGATGGACGCAATCTCGGCGCCGGTCGCCTTGTCGTAGGCCACCAGCCGCGGACCGCCGTTCGTGCCCCCTGCCACGAGCGCGTGAAACAGCAGTGTCTTCGTCAGCAGCGGGCCGCTGCGGCCGGCCTCGCCGCCGAGCGGCGGCAGGTCGAGGTCGCGCAGCATCGGATGGTTACGGAAGCGGTCGCCGCGCCCGGTCGGAATCATCCAGGCGTGCTCGCCCGTGTTCACGTCGATCGCCGTCATCCGCGTGTACGGCGGCTTCCAGAGCGGCAGCCCGCGCGGCATCGTCGGGCCGGCCGTGATGGAGCGCCGGATGTAGCGCAACGTCGACGGCTCGTTCGGCTCCGGCGGGCTGAGCTGAATCACCGAGTGGGCGTTGCGCGACGGCACGTACAGGTACCCCGTCTCCGGATCGACCGCGGCGCCCGACCAGTTCGCGCCGCCCCCCACGGACGGGCGCATGAGCGTGCCGCCGAGCACCTGCGGCGTGAAGATCGGACCCAGGCGGAGCCCGTCCACCGCCTCCACCGCCATCTGCCGGATCTCCGGCGTGAAATCCACCAGGTCCTCGATCGACGTGCCCTGATACTCGAACGGCGCGGGCTTCGTCGGGAACGGCTGCGTCGGCGACAGGACCTCGCCTTCCAGGTCGGTGTCGGTCGGCACCGCCCGCTCCTCGATCGGCCAGACCGGCTCGCCGGTCACGCGGTCGAAGACGTAGACGAATCCCTGCTTGCTGACCTGCGCCACCGCCTTGATGTCCCGCCCGTCCACCGTGATGTCGAGCAGGTTTGGCGCCGACGCCAGGTCCCAATCCCAGAGTCCGTGGTGGATCATCTGGAAGTGCCACTGGCGCTGGCCGGTCTCCACGTCCACCGCCACGAGGCTCTCGGCGAACAGGTTGTCGCCCAGCCGGTGCCCGCCGTAGTAGTCGTTCGTCGGCGTGCCGATCGGCAGGTACACCCAGCCCAGCTCCTCGTCGCCACTCATCAACGACCAGATGTTGGTGTTGCCGCTGTAGCGCCACGACTCGTTCAGCCAGGTGTCCGCGCCGAACTCGTCGGCGCTCTGCGGCACGGTGTGGAAGTCCCACTGGTGGCGGCCGGTCCGCACGTCGTAGGCGCGGGCGAACCCGGGCGTCGCCTCCCTGGTGATCGTGCGGTCGTTGATGGTCGAACCGACGACGATGGTGTCGCGGATGATCATCGGCGGCGACTGCGAGCTGAGGGTCAGCAGGTTCAGGATGTCGCGCTGCCCGCGCTCGGAGCGCGGCACGCCGTCGGTCAGGTCCACGCGCCCGTTGTCGCCGAAGTTGGGGTCGGGCAGACCGGTCTTCGCATCCACCGCCACCAGATAGCCGTCGCCGGTGCCCCACACGATGCGCGCCTCGCCGTCGTTCTCCCAATACGCCACGCCGCGGTGGCGCCATTCCGCGACCGCCGGCGTCCCCGACTCGTAGGCGCGCGGATCGTGCACCCAGAGCGTTTCACCGGTGCGTGCATCAATGGCGACCGCGCGGTAGAGCGGCGTGCTCAGGTACAGGACGCCGTCCACCATGAGCGGCGTCGCCACCAGGGAGCTGAAGGAGGGACGGGAGCGCCGCTGCGTTCTGCCGTCCCAGGTGGTCCAGAGATCGGATTCCTGCTCCTGCAGGAGGTCGAACAGCGCGTCGGCCGGGATCAGCGAATCACCGGCCGGAGTCGAGTGGACGAGGTGCGTGTCGACCGACTGCCAGTGCCACAACACCTCCAGATCCCCGACGTTCTCCGCCGTGATCTGGTCGAGCGGCGAGTATTTCGTGCTGCCAGTGTCGCCACTGTGGCTGCGCCATTCCCCGTCGGCCGGTGCGCCGTACTGCGCGGCGGCCGGCCCGGCCACCAGGCATGCCGATGCTGCAACCGCCGCCGTCCACCCCTTCATCCATCGCATGGCGCTGCCTCCTCAGACGTCGGAAAACGGATGCCGCAAGCCTACCTGTTTTCCGAGGCCATGGTGGAGAGACGCAGCGTGGGGGCAGCATGCGGCCCCCCGGCGGGTACCATGGAGCAGGTTCCGCATGGCCATTGCCGCACAGACTGACTACGCGCTCGGGCGGGACAACGTCCAGTTCCTCGGTCTCGACATCCACAACCCGGTCTTCGTCGTCTCCAGTCTCACCATCATCGTGTTCGTCGCCGCGGTGCTGGCGTTCCGGGATGCGGCCGCCGGTGTCTTCGACGCGGTCTACGCCTGGTTGACCTCGACGTTCGACTGGGTGTTCATGAGCGCCGGCAACGTCTTCCTCCTCTTCTGCCTGATGCTGCTGGTAACGCCGCTCGGCCGCATCCGCCTCGGCGGTCCAGACGCCAGGCCCGACTACTCCGCCTGGTCGTGGTTCGCCATGCTGTTCGCAGCCGGCATCGGCATCGGCCTGATGTTCTTCGGGGTGGCCGAGCCGATCGATCATTTCCTGAATCCGCCGCTCGGTCTCGATCCGGCCGACAGCGCCGCCGCGCACCGGATGGCCATCGCCTCCGCCATCTTCCACTGGGGCGTGCATCCATGGGCCATGTTCGCCGTGGTCGCGCTCGGGGTGGCCTTCGCCGGGTACAACCTCGGGTTGCCGCTGACGGTGCGGTCGGCGTTCTACCCGATGCTGGGCGAAGCGGTGTGGGGCCCGTTCGGTCACGTCATCGACATCCTCGCGGTGTTCGCGACGCTCTTCGGGCTGGCGACGTCGCTCGGACTCGGAGCCGAGCAGACGGCGGCGGGCCTGGCGCATCTGTTCGGCATCCCGGCCACCGATACGACAAAGGTGCTGCTGATCGCCGGCATCACGGCCATCGCGATGGCGTCGGTGGTTGCGGGGATGGACCGGGGTGTCAAGCGCCTGAGCCAGGCCAACCTGCTTCTGGCCCTGCTGCTGCTCGCGTTCGTGCTGGCCGTCGGCCCCACCGTCGACCTGGTCACCGGATTCGTCACGAGCATCGGCCACTATGTCGCGGCGATGGGGCCGCTCAGTTACTGGGTCGGACGGGACGATGCCGACTTCCTGCACGGGTGGACCACCTTCTTCTGGGCGTGGTGGCTCTCGTGGTCGCCCTTCGTCGGCATGTTCATCGCCCGGGTCTCGCGCGGCCGCACGGTGCGCGCCCTCGTCGGCTGCATGCTGGTTGTGCCGATGCTCGTCTCGGCGCTCTGGATGAACGTCTTCGGGGCGACCGCGCTGTCGCACTATCTTGATGGGGGCCAAACCGCCGTGGTTGAGGCAGTGCAGGCGCAGCAGCCGGAGCTGGCCCTGTTCAGGATGCTGGAGGTGCTGCCGCTCGCCGGCGTCTCGTCGGGCATCGCCATCGTCCTGGTGATCGTCTTCTTCGTCACCTCGTCCGATTCCGGCTCGCTGGTCATCGATACCATCACCGCCGGCGGCAAGCTCGACGCGCCGGTCGCCCAGCGTGTCTTCTGGTGCGCGTTCGAAGGGATCGTCGCCATCACCCTGCTGCTCGGCGGCGGGCTCGTGGCGCTGCAAACCGCGGCGCTCGCCACCGGCTTCCCGTTCGCCCTGGTGCTGATAGCAATGTGCTACAGCATCTGGAAGGGGTTGCGCACGTACGCGGCCTGAGTTGACAGCCGTCGTGGTGAGTAGTTGGCGCGGTGTCTGATCAGTGATTCCGGCCGAAACTGTCCACTGCAAGGGGCGCACTCCACACGGATGGGGATCATGGGGTGACCCGTGACACGCACCCGATCCCGACCATCACGAGCTAGCCGAGAAGAATGACGGCGACCAAGACCAGATCCAGCGCGGCGGTGAGTCCAAAGGCGAGCGCCATCTGAACACGCGCCACTGGCGTCTCGGCGGTGCCCAGGAACAACGCGCCCACGTTGGCCAGGAAGAACAGCTCCCATGTCAGCGCACTGGCACCCACGATCACGTCGGCGGCCAGCAGGACGCGGAGTTGTTCCGCTGTCGCCGCCGGGAGAATCACGGCCGGCAGCCAGGCGACCAGTTGGCGGAGACGGCCACCGACGATACGCCGCGCGCGCGCGGTCATTGGTGGTGACAGTCACTCCTGGCCTCACGGCAGTTGCACCATGCTGGGGCGAGATGGCTGGAAAAGCCAGGGCTGCTGATGCGCTAGTCCTCGGCAATCTTGTACAGGTACCGGTAGCCGCGCAGAAACAACTCGTCGTCCACCAGCGCGGGAGAGGCGTCGAACCCGTCGTCGAGCTGGTTCACCGCGAGCACCTCGTAGCGCGGCCCTTGCCGGATCACCAGGGTCGCGCCGTCGCGGCCCGGGATGTAGACCCGTCCTGCCGCACCGACCGGCGAGGCGAAGACGTTGGGTGTCTCCCGCAGGCGCTGGAGCGCATAGTGCGGCTGGCCGGTCGCCGGATCGAACGCCGACAAGATGCCGTCGTTGCTCTTGAGAAGGTACAGCGCGTCGTCATAGAGCAGCGGCGACGGCACGTAGGGGGTGTCGCGGTCGAGCTGCCAGACGATGGCGCCGGTGCCGGCGATGTCCCCGCGCGCATCGGCCAGCCGGATCGCCTGCAGGTTGTTGCCGCGGTAGCCGCTCGTGACGTACACCATCCCGTCGGCGTGCACCGGGGACGGAATCGCGTTCATGGTGGTGCCGCGGCTCCGCCAGACCGTCTCGCCGGTCTCGAGGTCGTAGCTGTAGACCTGGTCCATGGCCGGGGTGACCACCTGCGCGCGGCCGTCGTGCTCGACGACGAGCGGCGTGGCCCAGGTGTCGATCTCGTCCCGGTTCGACCGCCACCGCTCCTCTCCCGTGCGCGCGTCGAGCGCCGCGACGAACGACTGGCCGCCGATGTGGTCCCAGGTCACGACCAGTGTGTCGCCGTAGAGCGCCGGCGTCGTCCCTTCCCCGAACGCGTTGCGCATGTAGCGCGTGCCGAGATCGACCTCCCACAGCAGCTCGCCGTCCAGATCGTAGGCGTAGAGTCCCCACGATCCGAAGAACGCGTAGAGTCGCTCGCCGTCGGTCACCGCCGACCCAGAGGCGTAGGTGCCGTTCGGCAGCTGGTGGCCCTCGTGCGGCAGCGCCTCGCGGGCTACCCGCTCCCACACGATGTCGCCGGTCTCGCGGTCGAAGGCCAGCACCATGAACCGATGCGCCTGCGTCTCTTGCGGTCCCCGTGGCCCACCGCGGCCACCGCGCCGTCCCGGCTGCGGCTGGCCTTGCGGGACATCCGGCGCCTCCAGCGTCACCGGTTCTCCGAATGGGACCGCGGTCAGCAGGAAGATCTTGTCCCCCCACACGATCGGCGACGCCGACCCGCGTCCGGGGACCTCCACCTTCCAGGCGACGTGATCGGTCTCGTTCCAGGTGAGTGGCGGATCGGCGTGCCGGGCGACACCGTTGGCTTCCGGTCCCCGCCACTGCCCCCAGTAGCGGTCGGCGTCAGCGACCTGCGCACCGGCGGGCAGCGTCCAACAGAGCACGAGCCAGAGGGTTGCCGTGACTGTCGATGTTCTTCGCTTCTTCACCGGCCTGGAGTCCATCAGTCCGCGGCCACCCGGATGCCCGCTTCCCTGCCGGCCATACTACTGCACCCCCTGTGTCCTTCCCGGAATGATCTGTAACCCCTGTGTCCGGTATGGACTCTGAGGCAGTGACAGAGGGACAGGGATTCGAACCCTGGGGCGAGGGAAACGGCCCGCCCGCGGGGGCTTGCGGCGCCTGGATGTCGGCGGCCGACGGCACGGCCTACAATATCGCCATCCTCAGACAACCGAGGCTTTGCCGATGACACTACGAAGGATCAGCGTCGCTGCACTCTTCATCGCCGCCGTCGTCCTGGCGGCCTGCGCCACCGAGCTGCCGCCCGCGGCTACTCGCAGCGCGCCGGCAGACGGGGACACCATGCCGCCGCCGCTCCTTCTGGTCCGCGTCTGGTTCAACGAGGCGACCGACCTCGAGCACAGCGCGCTCACGCTCGAGGGTCCCGACGGCAGCATTCCGCTGGTCGGCGTGCATTCGATGGGCGAGGGCGACTTGATGGCGTCCGTCGACGGCTCGACGCCCCCGGGCGACTACGAGCTCACGTGGACCGCCGCCGGCGGCTCGATGGAGACCGGGGTGGTCCGCTTCACGGTGTCACCCATGTCTCCAGACTGATCCGCGGGCGAGCCTGCGCGACTACGCGATGCCGCGGTTGGGTGCGTATTCCGGTCGAATCCGATCAGTGATTCCGTCGACTGGTTCGCCGAGCACCGCGTGGCCATCCCACCCGTGTCATGGAACTGTGCAGACGAAACTCCCGGCCTCGCTGGGATCCCCGGATTGACTGTATCGCGCGACGGACGGATACGGGCACAGCTTGCGAGTGAACTCCACGGTCGTCGTGTCCGCATCGTCGTCGACATACTTCGTGGCAATCAACTGGTCCGGCGCCACGCCTTTTTCTACCCACGCCTCAAGGGCGATCTGGACGTCGTGCAAGGCGTCACGTTGGGGAGGGATCTGTTGGCCGACACCCCCGAAGCTGTTCGCGCCTGGACCGCGGTAGCAGTGCGCCATCCCCGGGACCATGAACAGTCGATAGAAATCCTGAGTCTCAGACACACCACCCATTGCCGCCGTCACGCGCTCGTAATAGCTCGGGCTGTAACCAGGTTGCAGCGTCTGGTCGTTCCACCCATGATATTGGATGATCTTGACGCCTAGCCGCTGTGCCGCCGAGAGATCCGCATCGATGGCGTCGGCAAGGGATCCGACCTTCGACTCGGCCAAGGCCAGGTGGGAATCAAAATCGAACGTTCGGTAGTCCCAGTTGGGATCTTCAAACACCAGGTTCGAGAAGTAGGCCTGCCCGAGGTTCGTCACTCCGTCAGCGACAATCCATCTCTCCCACCCAGGCTCACTGCCAATCGCCCACCCAGGAAAGATGGAGGCGCCGGTCCGTGGATTCTTCGGACCACTGTAGAGCTTTCCCAACGACGTTACCTGCGCCTCGGTCAGGCAGTCGTCCCTGTCCCCGCTGGCACATTGCAGCATGTCGGGCTTGAAGCTGCACGTGTCTGGCTGCTCGATCACACCATCGACAAGTCCGTCGTTCGCATCGCAGGCCGCGACCGCCGCGGCATGGATTGCGGGCAGCTTGGACGCTGGTATCGCCGCCCCTGGCACACTGAGTGTCTGGGCGTCCCAGACAAATCCTGCGTTCGAGCGCGACTGATAGTTCCAGGGTGCTCCCACCACGACCCCGTCATAGTCGTCCGGATACCGCTGGATTTCCTGGAGGCCCTGGCGTCCGCCATTCGAGCACGAATTGAAGTAGGCATAGGTGGCCGGCCGGCCGTAGTAGGCCTCGATCAGGCCCTTCGCCGCCACGGTCACGAGATGTTTCGACCGATAGGCGTAGTCGATGACCCGTTCCGGGTGACCAATTGCCCAGTTGTCGTCGGTCGAGAGATGCCCGGTATCGGTCGAGGCCGTGGCGTATCCTCGCCTGAGCCATTCATCGAGACCACCGTCCAGTCCACGGCGCGTGTAGTTGAGCCTTCCCGCAAAGCCGCCTTCGCCCGAGGAGACGAATTTTCCGTTCCACGAATCGGACGGCAACCAGACTTCGAAGTTGATCATCGACTCGTTTGTGGGTCGGCTCACGCCAACCACGCGGCAAAACACCGGAAGACGAGTCAGGCTCTCGTCTGTCGGTATCACCAGCGACCCTGTGGAGACCGTCGTCGACGCCACGACGGTCGTATTTCCTTCAAAGGTCAGACTCACCAATTCTGCACACGCCTGTTCGGGAATCTGTCGGCCCTGTCGCAGGACTCTGTCCCGAAGCGGTGGCCAATGAAGCGCGAACGATGACCGCAGACAAGAGCGTGGCGCTCAGCAATGCTACGACCAGCCGGCCCATCATCCACCTCCTCATCATCGGCCGCCGCTTCGGGCTCGGCGACGGGGCCACGTCATCGAGATGATCCGCTGATCCGCTCATAGCTCACCTCCGGATCAATCTCGGCGGGTCGCGTGATCTCCACGGTCATCGTCGCCCCCTCCCAGCGTGTGACCAGCGGCTCGTTCCGCAGATGTCCAAAAAGGTATTCCTCCACGAACGGGGTGCAGCGGTAGTGCAGCACCTGCATGTTGGGTTCGAGGCGGCGATAGAGCGGCATCGCGATCGTCCACGGCCGCGTGAAGACGTTCGGGTCCTCGATCGTGGCTTCATACTGGATCGCGTCCGGACTGAGCAGCGTATAACGTTCAACCAGCCGAAGTGCATCGCTGTGGAAGTTACCCGCACGATCAAACCACGTCCGGTCGTTGAAATCATCGACCTCGACGACCAACGTGTCCCCCTCCCACCGACCGACCGAATGCCCCATGGATTGCGGGACGGGCGAGGGGGCCACGTCGTCCAGATGAATGACCCGCGCCGCGTTGGAAAACGCAAAGAACATATGGATCTTGTTGGTGCTCTGCACAATCCGATACGGATACGGCATATACATGGCCCGCGGCACGCCGGGTAGCTGGCACTTCAATTCCGGGTCGCGGTCCAGCCAATGCGCCGCGTTGTCCTGCTTCCGCGCCAGGGCGTCCGGCGTATACGGAATCTGCCCGTCTCCTTGCACCACTCCGAGCGAGCCGGGCACGCCGCCCGCCGCACCAAACGGGAGCGACGGGGCGGCCGGAACCTGCGCAAACTCATAGGGATACACCCCCGGCTGCATCACCGCGCCCGCTCGGGCTTCGTGGGCCTGCAGGTCCCAATTCGCTTCGTTGTTGGTTTGCCAAATCCCGCTGACATTCGGCCGGCCGTCGATGCGGTCGACCCGCGTGCCCTGGCTGGCCGGGCGCCCCCCGGACAACACGACCATGGCGACCAGGGCCACCCCCGTCACGACCACCATCGATCCCCGCATCAGCCTGTCGCGCATTTTGTGCCGACTCCCCTCATCCTCTCGGCGCCCCGCCCGCGCGTCGAATCTCACCCCGCCCGGATCACCATCTGTCGGTCATCTCATCACGGGCTGCTAGTCTCTCGGATCATTGCTGCCGGTCCCAAGGGTGTTCGAGTTCGAGGAGATGTCCAACGAGGCCGGATGCGGCCCCCGCCCCTCGGCATAGGCCCGGTCCACGGCGCGATTGCCTTGCAGGAGGCCGACCATTCCCAGATTGCCTTCGTGGCACCGCGGCTCGTAATAGATCCGATTCGCCTGGCCGTCCTGTCGCTTCAGATCCTGCTTCACGGTCCAGGCGCGGGTCCACGTGGTCGGATCCTCGATGGTGACCGTGTGCTCGAGCGTGTCCGCGTCACGACGCGTCCAGCGCTCGACGAGATGCAGGTTCTCGCGGGAATTCTGGAATTCGAGATACGGCTCGAAATTGGTCACGTCGACGACCAGGGTGTCACCCTCCCAGCGGCCCCGCGAATCCCCGAAGGGCTCGCGGACTTGCGGCGGGAGATGCGGCCGGTCTGTCACTGGGATGACGCGGTGGAAGCCCTGCCCCTGACCGATGTCGTAGTAAACGGAGACGACGCCAGGGGCCTGCACGACCCGCCAGTATCCGCTCATCACAGGCAGCCGCGCACCCATGCACCGCTCCCCCGAGGCTCGATCTTCGGGACCGTTGGCGCGGTTGAGGTTGGAGAAGTTGTAGGACGGTGGGGGCTCGTCGCGCCGAGGCGATGGCGGACCGTAGCTGCCATCGGCGCAGTCACCCAGGCCATCGCGACACGTACTGGTGTTCTGCTTGAGCGCGAGGTAGTACTCGCGCGAGGCCGCGCGCCGCTGCTGGACCTCTGGGATCAGTGGAGGGAGGCGGCCGTTCGGCGGATCGACGATGAGCGACGTGCGCCGTCCCGTCGGTAGCATCGAGATATACAACCCGTCATAGGCGCCCGCCACGTCCGCAATACTCCCCGGCTCCGCGCGAGGGCGCGGGGCGCTTTCGATGCGTTGGCGATCCAGCTCGGCGACTTCTTCCTCCGTATAGAACTCTCGGTCCCCAAGGCCGGGGCGGCGCTGCAAGTTCGTGTCGGTTGGGTCGGTCCAGATGCCTTGCAGATCCGGTTCACCCCACGGCGTCATCGCCACCGTCGTTTGCGCGAGCACCTGACCGAGGGTGTCCCCGAACGCCCCTACCAGCATCGCCACGACCGCCAACCCACCTACCAATACGAACCATCGGCGTGGCATACTCCACCCCCTTCTTCTCATCCTCGTCGTCTCGTTCTCATCGTGCTGAGCGGGACTCACCACGCAGTCCAGAGTCTCAATCCCCAGGCCACAGTCTAACCGGTTGCTGAAAAAAGTCCACGCAAGGGATCGACTCAGCGATCCCGGCCTACTACGATGAGTCGCCGCTGCCTTTTTCGACGCGGTCGGCTGTCAGGCCAGCGCGGCGGGTCTGCTTTCCGACGAGCACTTCACCGTGGACGGTACACAGTTGGAGGCCTGAAAGGTCCTGCTGCGTGACCGCGGCGACGGGGACCGCCGAACGCGACGCCGCGGCCTGGATGCTGGCCCCGAGCGCGCCGCCGGGTAGTACGGTCGGCGCCGACAAGGGGTACGACACGGCGCGCGTCGTCGGCATCAGAAGCGTTTCGCGTCCACGACACCCCCGGGGTTGAGCTGGCCAAAGCGATGATGGACGACGAACTGCTTCTGGTCGTCGACGTGAACGACCCGAAGTACGCCGTGTACCCCTGCAAGGCCATCTGCGCCTCCGCCCCCGTCGGCGGATTGGACGAAAAAGGCGGCTGGTTCCGAGGCATGAAAGGACGGCCGCACGCATCTGGCGCACACCGCCGAGCATGCGGTCGACCTGGACACAGGCGCCATCGTGGGCGTGACGGTGCAGGACGCGAGTGCGGGCGACACGACGACCGTGGTCGACACGCTCGTCACGGCCGCCGAGCAGGTCGAGGCGGTCGGCGCGCCGGGGATCGTGGAGGTGGTGGCCGACAAGGGCATTGTCAACTTGGCCTCCTGCTGGCAGAGTTACCGCATGCCCAGCTACCGCGGATACCGGTTTCCCCCTGAAATCATCAGCCACGCGGTGTGGCTCTATCATCGCTTCGCGCTCAGCTTCCGAGACGTGGAGGACTTGCTGGCCCGCCGGGGTGTCGAAGTCACCTATGAGGCCATCCGGAAGTGGTGTCGGCGGTTCGGTCCTGGGTATGCGGGCCGATTGCGGCGCCGACGTGGCCGGCTCGGCGACCTCTGGCATCTCGACGAGTTGTTCGTCACGATCCAGGGTCGCCACCAGTACTTGTGGCGCGCTGTGGATGAGGACGGTGACGTCCTCGACATCCTCGTGCAACCGCGACGGAATCGGCACGCCGCGGTGTGCTTCTTTCGCAAGTTGCTGAAACACCAGCGGCAAGTGCCGCGACGCCTGATCACCGACAAGCTGCGCAGCTACTCGGCTGCCTGTCGCACGGTGATGCCGTCGGTGCCTCACTGCACCGATCAGTACGCGAACAACCGCGCGGAGGTCTCCCATCAACCGACCCGACAGCGTGAGCGCCAGATGCGGCGTTTCACGTCGGCCGCTCAGCTCCAACGGTTCGCGTCGGTTCACGGTATCGTGCAGAATCTGTTTCGAGTCGGTCGACACCTCCTGCGATCGGCTCACCACCGTCTGCTCCGCACTCGCGCGTTCGTTGAATGGGATGCGGTGACGTGCGCCTGCTGAGAACGATCGGGGGCGTCGATGTCACGGGGCAAGAGCGCGCTACCCTCAACAAGTTGACAATGCCCTGTGCAGGCCATTGAGCCGCCTAGTCCACCGACCGGACACTATGACGGGATCGCCTTGATGCCTTTCGATGTTCTGACTGCCGAAATATCTCATGAGACTAATTCCTTCAATCTTCAGGAGACCGACGAGGAGGCCTTCAGAAACCGCTACGTGTTGATGGGCTCCGAAGCGATCGCCGAGCGCGGCACAGCGAATACGGAGCTGGCTGGCTTCCTCACAGCCGGTCGAGCACATGGCTGGCAGGTCACGCATGTACTCAGTGCGGCTGCCGGGCCAAGCGGCAAAGTGACACGGGCGACGTTTGACTGGCTCTGTGACCCGATAATCTCCGCGATCACACAGCACTCATTCGACGGACTTCTGCTCGGGTTGCATGGCGCGATGGACCTTGATTTCTGTGAAGATGGCGAGGGTGAGTTGCTTTCGCGCATTCGACGCGTGGTGGGCGAAACAATCCCAATTGCCATCACGCTTGACCCACATGCGAATGTCAGCAGCCCGATGTGTGCTCTGGCCAACATCATCGTGTCGTTCAAGACCTACCCTCACATAGATATGCACGACACAGGTCATCAGGCCGGTGATATCTTGCACCGAGCGATGGCTGGCGACATCACGCCGTCCACAGTGCGAGTGAGCCGCCCTATGCTGGAGGAAGTCAATGGCGGGCGTACCGATGTGGGCCCGATGATCGAGCGCATTGCGGCAGCGCGGGCGTATGAGGAACACCCGGATGCGTTCGCTGTGAGCATCAACGCCGGTTTCGCCGGTGCTGACGTCACGGAGGTCGGTCCGACGGTGTTGGTGACCGGTCAAGGGGATCATGCGGCGCACACCGCCTTCGCCGAAACTATCGCTGATGACATCTGGAACAGACGCCATGAAGTGCTGAACGACTATTTGAGTGTCGAAGAAGCCGCGGCGATTGCCGCCACATACCAGCCTGTCCACGGACCACTGGTCATTGCGGACTATGCAGACAATCCGGGTGCAGGCGGCTACGGCGATTCAACCGATCTGTTGCGAGCGCTGCTTGATGCTGGCGTGGCGGATGCCTGTTTTGGTCCGATGGTGGATGGTGACGTAGCGCGGCGATTGCATTCTGATGTCGTTGGCACACGCGTTCACATGACTCTGGGTGGCAAGACCGAGCCACGCTTCGGTGGAGGGCCACTTGCCCTTGAGGCGGAACTCGTGTCTCTCAGCGAGGGCCGTTTCACTGGCGACGGGCCGATGATCGATGGGCTCACTGGCAGTTTCGGTCCGAGTGCGGTACTGCGCGTTGGCGGTATTGAGATCCTGGTCGTGACCATCGCCCGCCAAATACTCGACCTGCAGCAATTCAAGACCTTCGGTATCGAGCCGGAGAAAAAGTCCGTCGTGGCGCTACGATCGATGCAGCACTTCCGCGCCGCATTCGAACCGATTGCTGGACAGGTGATCGTGTGCGACTGCGGCGCACTGTGCACCCCACGCTACGACCGGCTGACCTATCGCAACGTGCCACGACCGATTTTTCCTCTAGATCGGGATATGACCCTCGGTTCTGGATCGGCTACGTGAAGGCGCCTGCGGAACGCTTCGGGCCTTAACCGCCTTGGCGACGAATGGTGAGGTCATGGCGCGAACGAGCGCGCTGTAGTTGAGCTCGAACGTAACTTCGCTGCCAACATCCAGGCGGTAGCCACTGGAGTCTGTGACGAGGTGGTCGCTGCTGGCCCCGAGAACCGTGATCCCGGGTGGCGGACAGAGGCCGTATGGGTCTGTGTCCTGGTGACCGATGGCCAGGATCGCTCGCGGGATGAAGCCCCGGTCGGTGGCGGGCGGCCTTTCCCCGAAGGCCGTCTGTTCGACGGTGCCCCGTGGCTGAGATGGTTTGACCTTCAGCTCGATCACCTCGGCAACCAGCGTAACGGCATCGGTGTGCAGCCCGTCGAGTGGTGACCGGCGGAGTGACTCACGGCCAAGGAGAATCGACTCGCCCAGACGGAGATTGTTGATCCGCCCGGTGTCTGAGCAGCCGAGCGCCCACTCGAGGCTGCCGGAGTTGCCTCCGGAGACGATGCCGAGTGAAAGTCCGAAGCTCGCCTCGATCGAATCGGCCAGCGCCGACAGCTCCGCCATGTTCTTGGCGTCAGGCACCACCCCGCTGTGACAGGCGAGGTTCGTCCCTATTCCCCTGAGCGCGATGTTCGGGAAACGAAGCGTCTCGCGCACGGTGTTCTCAAGGTCGCCGGGCATGACACCTTCTCGGAGGTCGCCCAGCTCGACCATCAACACGACTCCGTGGGTCTTGCCGGCCTCCGTCGCAGCGGAGGACAGCGCGCTCAGGACCTCAAGCTCGGTGTTGAAGCTCGTGTCGCAGTGCCGTACAACCTGGTTCACCTGACTCAGCATCGGAGACCGAATAAGCATCATCGGCGCCGGTACTCGCGAGCAACGCATCGCCTGGATGTTCTCGATGCGGGAGTCGCCGACCGCGGTTGTGCCCGCGTCGAGCAGAGTCTGGGCGATGTCGGGTGAGCCGAGCATCGCTTTCGTGACGCCCGTGACTGAGATACTGCGCCGGGCGAGCGATTCAACCAGCGCGCGGGCGTTATGGTGGATCTTGTCGAGGTTGATCTCCAATCGCGGCGCGGTCATGAAACCACGACGGTCATCTTCTCCTCGAGCTCTGGAAACCCCGAAAGTACCATCTCCACCAAGCGGCCGGGCGATCGGGTAAGCGCATCGGTGGCCGGGATGCCGAGCTCGCACTCATACTCCGCGATGGCGATGTCAACCTCGGTGTCGGTCATGTTCTCGTGATTGATCGTGAGGCCAATGACCTTTGTATCGGAGAAGGTCTCGATGAGATTGATCTCGGAGATCGGCGTCGGCATCGGCATCTGTTCGTAGTCGCAGCGATGGGCTCGACCCGGTGCGTGCTGCAACACGACACCGTGTGGGTGGCTGCCCCGGAGAATCAGACTTGAGGTCGAGAAGGCCGGGTGACTCAACGCGCCTTGTCCTTCGATGACGATCATGTCTGGATTCTCGCCCTCGAACGCCTCAACGACGGCGGCTTCCATCTCACCCGAACAGAACTGTGACGGAACAGCATCGAGCGCGACACCGTAGCGGGCACCCTGAATCAATCCTGTCTGGCCGGTGCTCACGAGCACCGTCTTCAGGCCGTGAGCGTTGAGGGCGCGGGTCAGGACGTTGGCCGTCGTGCGCTTCCCGATGGCGCAGTCAGTGCCGAGCACGGCGATCCGGGGGCAGGTGACTTCGGCGATGCGGCCAGTGAATATCCGGAGGTCTTTCTTCGCCCGCGGCTTTCGCACGTCGAGGATTTCCACGTTCCCCGCTGCACTGGCCGCCGCGAACTCCGGATCGTCGTTCAAGAACTCATGCAAACCGTTTACGATGTTCATCCCGAGACGCATCGCCTCAAACACGATACCGCGGTCATGTTTCGACAACAAGCCTGTCGCCGGGGCGATGCCGAAGATGAAGTAGTCGGGTACAAAGCCCACGTGCGCGAGTACGTCCGCGAGGTCCCGACGGATGGGGATGGCGTTCGGCTCCTCGCCGAGCACTGTGCCAGAATCAAGACCGGTCTTCTCACTGTCGACGACCGAGAGGATCTGATACCGCTCCGAGTGACGAACGAGCCCGTTGGCGGTCTTTCCATCGATGGCGCCGAAGTTCGCTTCGCAATACACGACGGCCGTTGGGGGGGGCGACGCCTCGCGGAGGCGGCGGTTCAGGGCAGATGACCCCAGCCGGCTGCCGACCGTCTCGCGAATCAAGGACCGGTCGTCGGAGTACCAGGCGTCGCCAGTGGGGCGACGCGGGCTCTGTGCGAACTGCGCCAGTTGCGTCATTCTTCTGTTCGACCTTTCAACCGAGTGCAGGCACCTGCGTGTCCATGTCGGCGAGCGTGGACACTGTCCTTGAAATGCGAAGAGCCCTCGAACGCGACGACCAGGCGGGGACGAAAACCTCTAGCCGCATCAACCCTGATCGGTTAATGTGAGGTCTATCTTTTAAACTATACCACATCGCATCCGCACGTGAGGATCCTGTCGGTTGGCATCGTGCGGGCCCGTGACGATTCGTGCAACAACGCCGGTGTTTGATGTCATGAAGCGAGGTGACGTGCTCTCGTGCTATCAGCATGCCCGCCGTCAGAAGGACTGGCGGGGCGATAGACGGACAGCCTTTACACGGGCTCTTGGCGTGGCGTCTCAGGAAGTGGAAGTATTCGATTCGGAACTGGCAAAGGATGTAATGTGCGGCGTCCACGGAAGCGCGCTTAACGGAATGCTTCCTGGTCCCGCCAACGTTTTTTGAAGAATCCGATGGAACGTGTCTCGGGTGATGTGAGTTGTCCTATCCATCGCCACCGCGCTGCGGCGCTGACGAACGACTGTCCGGAGAGAAACGGACCGATGGTCGTAAGAACACGAAGGCTGCGGACTCTCGCGTCGCTCGTACGGCTGCCGACTTCGCGGCTTTCGGGCGGCGGCGGCCGTGGTCTCGACACCCCAGTCGAGGTAAGATGGGCTGAGCGTGCTGGCAGTAGCGATAGGCCCGCTGGCCATATTTCCAGGCTTCTCGCTAATGAATGGACGTCAGTCCGACAAGAAATATGTCCGCCGGCGCTACTAGCCACAATGCGTCCCACATGCCCCGCTCGAACTCCGCCCGTACCTCCAATCCATGCTCCTTCGGAGCGTAGTGACACACCATAGGCCGATCGCCCAGCCCATCGATGGGACCACAGATCAAGTAGCCCTCGGTGGGATGTAGATTGCCGCTCGACGGATTCACGCGGAGTGCCCAACTGTGCTCGCCGGTGCTCTTCCAAGCTGAGATCGCCAAGCTGTCATAGAAGAGTTGCGAGATCGTCTGAAAGGTCACCGGAGCGGCGGGTGAGGTTGCCCCGACTATGCGGAGCTCCGCATAATCGGGGTTATGCGGAGTTCGGGATTATGCGGAGTCAGTTCGGCGGGCCGCGTGGGCGTCGGGGATCGGGTGGACCGGTACTCCGCATAATCAGAGCGCTTCCAGGAAGTCGAGGAGGCGGTCGGTGGCCGTGAAGCGGAGTGGCTGAGGTGCGGGATCCGCCACGCACCGCAGTGCAGCCTCCTTCATGGCCAGGTCGGCTTCGATGTACTGGTGGGTGGTGGCCGTGTCCTCGTGGCCGAGCCAGAGGGCAATGACGGTGATGTCGACTCCGGACTGGAGCAGATGCATCGCGGTCGTGTGGCGCAGCGTGTGGGGCGAGATCCGTCGCGTCGCGAGGGAGGGGTGACGCTCCGAGGCCTTTCGACAGGCGACGCGCAGTTGGTGCTCGACGCCGGAGCGCGACAAGGGCTGGCCTGCTCTGTTGGGAAAGACGGGGGCGTCGGGACTTCGATCGATTCGGGGGAGCCAGGCGCGGAGCTGCGCCAAGGTGCTCTTCCAGAGCGGGACGACACGCTCCTTGCGTCCCTTCCCGTGCAGCAGCACGGAGGACGCCCGATCGAGAAGTACGTCTGCGATGTGTAGGCGGGTGATCTCGGAGACGCGGGCGCCGGTGTTGTACATCACGGCGAAGAGGACGGTGTCGCGTTGTCCGCTCCAAGTGGCCCGGTCGGGCGCGTCGATGATCGCCGTGATCTCCTCGCGGGACAGGTAGCCGAGAACGGGCCGGTCGAACCGTTTGACGGGAATCGCGAGGACGCGTTGCGCGACGGCTAGCAGGGTTGGCTCGCGCAGCGAGGCGTACCGCATGAAGGACCGGATGGCGGCGAGACGGAGGTTGCGCGTGCGCGGGGAATTGCCACGCTGTGTCTCGAGGTGGTCGAGGAAGTCGAGGACCATGGGTGCGTCGAGGTCCTCAAGGGTCAATGCCGAGGGCGTCCGTCCGGTGCGCTCTGCGGCGTACCCGAGAAACAACGTGAAGGTGTCGCGGTAGCTGGCGATCGTGTGGGCGCTGGCGCCGCGTTGTGCAACGAGGCGCCGGTGAAAGAAATCCTGCAGGAGTGCGGGAAACGCGCGTTCGACGGCCGTCATGACGGGCGCTCCGAGGCTCGGTGGGTGAAGCGTTCGAAACGCTGCGCGGTGCTGGCGAGCAACTCTGGAACGGCGGTGCAGTACCAGTAGGTGTCGGTGACCTTGGCGTGGCCGAGGTAGGTCGCGAGGGCCAGGATCTTGTGATCGACATCGGCGCCGTTTTGATACCAGCGCAGCAGCCGTCGCGTGACGAAGGTGTGTCGCAGGTCGTGAATGCGGGGCTGGCGCGTGCGCCCGTGTCCGGTCCAGCCCAGACGCTGCCTGATCCGGCCGAACGTCTTCTCCACGGCGTCGCGCCCGAGTCGGGGCGAATGCTCGGTGCGGAAGAAGTATTCGGACCGAGGTGCGGCGCGACACGCGTCGCGGCGATTGGCGTAGCGGGCGAGTGCCTGGGTCGTGGTCGGATGGAGCGGTACGAGTCGCGATTTCCGGAATTTCGTCTTGCGGATGGTGAGGATGCCGTTGACGAGGTCGACGTCGTCGGTCGTCAGGCGGCAGGCCTCGGAGAGCCGCAGGCCGGTCGAGACCAGCAGCGCAAAGTACGGCGCCGTAGGTGGCGGGTCGCAGCCCGTGTCGGGGCAACAAGCGGCGTGCCTGCTGCAGGAGCGCAGCCACTTCCGACTCGGAATAGATGTGGGGCGGTGGGCGACGCGGGATGCGTCCCAGGAATCCGACCGGTGGCACGTCGGTGGTCGGGTCGACGAGCGCGCGGTGTCGCGCGAACTGTCGCACGACCACAAGCCGGCGCGCAGCCTGCGCCGGATTGCTCGATCGTGAGGACTGCGCCCACTCGACCGCGAGCTCGATCGTCACGGGCCCGCTGTGTCCGATCCGGTCTGCATGGCTGGCGAAGTCCCGCAGCAGCCATTCCGGCGTTTCGAGGTCGAAGCCGAGTCCGCGGCGTAGGGTCAGGTACTCGTCGACCAGACGGTGGAAGCTCGGGGGCGTCATCGGAGCACCTCCGGCCACGGGAGCGCGACCTCACGCAACCTCGGCAGATCGAGCTTGGCGTAGATCGTCGTGGTGTCGAGGCTGCGATGGCCGAGCACGTCAGCGACCTCCTTGAGGCTGGCTCCCTGCTGCACCATGCGGCTGGCCACGGTGTGCCGGAAGACGTAGGCACCGGCGAGCGGCGCGTCGACGGCCGCCCGGCGAAGCGCACGGGCCACGACACCGGAGACGGCAGTGCTCGAGATCGGCGTGCCGCGACGTGCGCCCAGGTGCTGCACAAACACTCGGCGCTCGTCGGTCGCCGGGCGTTCCCCGCGCAGATAGTCGACCAACGCCTGCCCCACGACGCGAGGCAGCGGCAGTACGGCGCCTCGGCGGTTCTTCCGGGTGCGCACCTCGATCGTGCCGCCCCGCCAGTCGATGTCGTCCAGGCACAGGTCGGCGACCTCGCCGGGTCGGAGTCCCAAGGTCGCCAGGCACTGCACGACCGCATGGTCCCGTTGTCGGCATGGGCGGGGAACGTCGAACGACGCCAGCACCTGCTCGACCTGCTGATCGGTCAGGGAACGAGGCAGCATCGCAAGCCGCCAGTGCGCAACCGCCGGAAGGGCAGCGTCGAGCTCGTCGCCGCAGCAACCCTCGAAGCGCAGGAACCGGAAGAACGACCGGAGTGTCGACCGCACGGTCCGCATCGAGCTAGGGGAGAACCGGCCCCGCAACGACGTGATGAACGCCACCACATCGGCCGGTGCGAGGTGGGCGGGGTCGACCGGGTCCGTGCCAAGAGCGGCCCGGACGAGCGTCCGGACGAGGCGGGCGCGGCCACGCAACGTCTGAGGACGCAGCCCGCGCGTACGTCGTTGGTGCTGGGTATATGCCTCGACCAGACGGTCGAGGGTCCACGAGCCGTGAACGGTCATGGAATGCTCCTTTCCGGCCAATCAGGCCGGACAGAGCATCCCGCGACTATGCGGAGTCTCGAAAACCGATCAACTGACGTAAGCTCCTGGTTTCACGGACACTTGAGGCGGGGCTTCTGGATCAACTCCGCATAATCCCGAACTCCGCATAACCCCGATTTCGTGGACAGGTTAACGCTTTCGGGTTCACGTCATGATCTGTACATCGACACCGTCCACAGGGCCTGCATGGCGTCGCTCGAATGCCAACGGCGAGAGATAGCGCAGCGCAGAGTGCCGCCGCCGCGTGTTGTACCACCCGTCGATGAACTCGAATATGGCCGCCCGTGCCGCGGCGTGCGTCGACAAGCTCGTGCGGTCGAGCAGCTCGCACTCGAGCGTCGCGAGGAAACTCTCGGCCATCGCGTTGACGCCCCTATATGTCAAGACTGCCGCGGCGGCACGTGAGGCGGCATCGAGGTGTGCGGCCCGCAACCGGTGATCATCGATGAGGGCGTTGTAGATCTCTCGAGCGACGAATCGCTTAAGGCAACGGATACTGTCTTTCTTCGACAGCCCCTGGGCGGTGCGGCGGGCGACGTCATCAATGGTCGGCTGGTGCCAGCGCATGCGGACGATCACGATTCGATAGAGCGTCGCGTTGGCTTGCCGGTGGCCTCCGCGGAACAGCCGGTGCCGGTTCGTGACTCCGCTCGAGGCTGGTATCGGACAGGCGCCGCAGAGTTTCGCAAACGCGGCGTCGGATCGGATCCGTGCAGGGTTGTCGCCCGCGACGATCATCATCTCGGCGCTTGCGTCTGGACCGATGCCGAACGCCTCACGCAGCGTCGGCGCGGCGGTCCGAGTGATGCTGTCAAGCGCCTTGTCATGGGCGGAGATTTCGGCCGCGAGCGTGAGCCAGCGTGTCGCGAGTGACCAGAGCGCACGCTTGACCGAAGCGGTGGGGTCGACGAGGTCGCCCGACTCGAGCTCGGCGCAGCACTCGATCAGCGTGCGGTCGGTGAGCGGCTCAAATGCTTCTCGGAGTTCGGCAGGCGCGTTGACGATCAGCGTCTTGAGCGTGATGACCGCAGAACTGCGTGCTTTGACCGCGGTATCGCGAGCGATTCTGGACGGTTTCCTCACTGGTACCAGACTTCGCTACCGCCGCGGCCGATATATTCTGCACCAGCCACTCCAACAGTCCCAGGGGTGGTGAGAGAGGCCGCTCGTCCTCTCCCCACGATCGGGGATGGCCCGGTACGAGTTCGTCAACTGGGCTGGGTAAGTCGACCTCACTCGCCCTCAAGCCAAGATGGATCAGACGGTCGAGCCAAACAGTTCCCGTCGGATCACAGTGGCAGAGTCTGTCGAACACTGGAGCCACTCGAGTCTTCGAAGAGTCAAGTCTTCCCATCTTCCTCTCTCAGCAACCTTCCGTGACCATCCGCTTGTCCGTCCGATCCGTTATCTGCTGCGGGCCGCGTCCGACCAACGCCGCCGGTAGGCGATGTCGTGACACCACCCCACATGGCCTCGTCGCCCGTCCGGCGACGGCCTCCGGTCGCTCCGCCCCCTGCGTCCAGCCCAAAACGCCCGACGGGCATCACCGGGAGAACGTCGGCTCCGCCCGAGACGTCCTCCCCAGAAGTGTGCAGTTTTCAGTTGCGGGGTCATTGAAAACTCCCCACCCCACGTGCTGAGGGGAGGGTGCTGGACGACGGCCTGCTGCCGTCCGAGGGCGTCGCCCGCCGGGTTGTCCGGCCGGTAGCCCATCGCGACCGCCACTTCGTCACGGTGCGGATCCGTTACCGTACCCGCCACGCGGTCTCCGGCTTGTCGTGCCAGATCGGGGTCAGGATTGCGAGCACATCAAAGGTGTTATTGTAAAGAACTGGCGGAGGGACAGTCCGCCGACTTTCGCTTTCCCATACAGTCCTAGCGCAGCCAACGATCGTCGAGTGATAATCCCCAATAAAATGGACCTAGTCGGCTCCTCACGTCCCATACGCGTCCATGACGTTCGCTTTGTTCCCAACAGTAATTGTAGGTAGAATATGGTGTGGATGTAGGCCAGAAGCAACCGCGACGCACCAAACCCCGCGGCCGGCACCCGCACAATGCTCTTTCTGCCGCGTTCGTCCGATCCGTGGCGCAGGCCGGGCGCTACAGCGACGGCAACGGCCTGTATCTGCAGGTCGACCCCTCCGGCGCGCGGCGTTGGGTGCAACGGCTCGTCATCCGCGGCACCTCCCGGACGCTCGGGCTCGGCGGCTGCGCCGTCGTCTCGTTGGCCGAAGCGCGGGACAGAGCCTTGGGCAACCGCAAGCTCGCGCGGGCCGGCGGTGATCCCCTCGCCGAGCGCCGCCACGCACGGGGCATGCCGACCTTCGAAGAGGCTGCCGCGACGGTCCTGGCGCTGCACCGCCCCGGCTGGCGCAACGCCAAGCACGCCGCGCAATGGGCTACTACGCTGCAGGAGTACGTACATCCGCATCTTGGCTCGCTCCCCGTGTCCGAGGTGACCACGGCGGATGTGCTGACGGTACTCACCGCGATCTGGCATGACAAGCCCGAAACCGCACGCCGCGTGCGCCAGCGCATCGGCGCGGTGATGAAGTGGGCCGTCGCCAAGGGCTATCGACAGGACAATCCCGCGGGCGACGCCCTGGCGCAGGCGTTGCCCCGACACACGGTCGTGCGGCGACACCAGCGGGCGTTGCCCCATGGCGAGGTGGCCAGCGCGATCCGGGCCGTGCGAGCGTCCAGGGCCTCTGCCCCCGTGAAGCTGGCCTTCGAGTTCCTGGTGTTGACGGCGGCGCGGTCCGGCGAGGTGCGCCTGGCAACGTGGGACGAGATGGATCTCGACGCGACCGTGTGGCTGGTCCCCGGCGCGCGCATGAAAGCGAAGCGCGATCACCGGGTGCCGCTCTCGGGGCGGGCGCTCGCGATCCTCCGCGACGCGCAGAACCTGGGCGCCGGCCTCGTGTTCCCCAGTCCGCGCGGGAAGCCCCTCTCCGACATGACGCTGTCGAAGTTGATCAAGGAACTCGGCATCGCCGCCGTGCCGCATGGGCACCGGTCATACTATGTCCACTGGCGTCCAGCGCAGTGCGGATACTCCCATAACGTGTTGAATAATAGCGTGTTATTACTAGAATCGGCGACCTGAATCGGTCAGGAGGTCTTGCGGAATCCGCCCACTTCCTGCATATAATGCAGGGATGTATGCAGAGACGGATACCGCCCCGTCGCCCCGCAGAACCAAGCGCCGGGGACGCCATCCCCACAACGCCCTCGCCCCCGCCTTCGTCCGCAGTGCACCGCCCGGACACCACATCGACGGCAACGGACTCTACCTCTACGTCCAGCCGACCGGCGCGCGAAGCTGGATCCAGCGCCTCGTCATCCGCGGCCGGCGCTGCGAACTCGGACTCGGCTCGGTCGCCCTCGTCTCGCTCGCCGAGGCCCGCGAGAAGGCCGTCGCCAACCGCAAGCTCGCCCGTGAGGGCGGCGACCCTCTGGCCGACAAGCGGCGTATCCAGGGCATTCCCACGTTTGCCGAAGCCGCCCGCCGCGTCATCGAGCAGAAGCAGGGCGGCTGGAAGAACGCCGAGCAGATCCGGGCCTGGCGGAACAGCCTTGTGCGGTACGCCTTCCCGCGCATCGGCGCCCGGCCGGTCTCGGAGGTCACGAGCGCCGACGTGCTGACGATCCTCTCGCCCATCTGGCACGCCAAGCCGGTCATCGCCAAGGCCGTCCGGCAGCGTCTCCACGCCGTGCTGGAGTGGGCCATTGCGATGAACCTGCGCAGCGACAACCCGGCCGACCGGGTCCGGCCGGTGCTCGGCCCGCAGCGCAACATCGTCGAGCACATGCGGGCGCTGCCGCACCGTGAGGTCGCCGCCGCAGTGGCGACGGTGCGAGCGTCTGGCGAGAAGCCCGTCGACAAGCTGGCGTTCGAGCTGCTGGTGCTCACGGCCGCACGCTCGGGCGAGGTGCGCGGGGCCACGTGGGACGAGATCGACACGGCCGGCGGGGTGTGGACCCTTTCGGCGGCGCGGATGAAGATGAAGCGCGACCACCGGGTGCCGCTGTGCGGCAGGGCCATCGAGATCCTGCGCGAGGCGCGGATGATCGGCGACGCCGGTCCGTTGGTGTTCACCGACAGGGGCGGCATGCCGCTGGATACCAAGCAGTTTCGCCGGCTGCTCGAACGCTGCGGCATCGCCTGCGTTCCACACGGCTTCCGGTCCTCGTTCCGGGACTGGGCGGCGGAGGAGACCGACCACCCGCGCGAGGTCATCGAGGCGGCGCTGGCGCATGTCGTTCAGAACAAGGTCGAAGCGGCCTATGCGCGGTCGGACCTGTTCGAGCGCCGGCGTCGGCTCATGAACGATTGGGCGGCCTATCTCGACACCGCGGGCGGGCAGGTGGTCGCTTTCCGTCTTGCCGGCACCGCGCGGACGGGCGCGTCGTCGTGAGGCGATAGCGGCCGGCGCGACGCACTGCCAGGCGACGACCGCCCGGTGGAGATTGGGCGTGTGGCAGTGCACGAGAACGGCCACGGGATCATCGACGGGGAACACTGCCGGCCAGCGTCACCCGCACCACGAGGACATGCCGTCGCCGGTCAGCAACAACCAGCCGGACGCGTCACGCTCGTCGTCCGGCCCGCGTGCGGGCCGGGAGCCTTCCGGCACGGATACATGAGGACGGGAGCGACTCCCCCAACGGCGGGTGGGGAGTGGTACGCCAGATGGTACACCTGGCGTACCGCTCCCCACTTAGCCGTGCCGCGCCAGCGGCGAAAAAGGGGGGGTCGCTCCCGTCCTCTCCCTCTCCGCTGGCGCGGTTCGGGTCGTCCGGTCTAGGACGAGAAACACGAACAACGACAGCGGAAAAACGACGGGTGGCATGTGACACCCCCCACTCTGTTTTTGGTACACCCCCCCTTCTGTCTGTGTACCATTCTGCTCGACCCCCGCCGTGACCCCCGTCGTGACCCCGGAGGGGTCCAGACAATGGGGTGCCGTCCACCCCCCGCGTCAAGCCATCACCAACCTCTCGACACCGGTCCTGGGCGCACCTGAACCTGCCAAAATAATTGTCGCCAAGACGCCAAAGTAGTTGACGCTGAACAGCTGGCTCAAGTGCAGGAACCGATCGAGCGCGAAGAGCAGCAGGCATCAACGGAGACCAGCGAGCGGGACGAGGAGCGCACGGACCAGACGGGCAACGAGCACGGACACGAACGGGACCAGGCGGCGCGGCGCATAGGGGACAGAGCCGCGAGCACCACGGATACCGGAGCGCGGGTCACGCTGGGAAACAGGCGCCCGGTCACGGCGGCCGACCACAGGCAGCAGAGCGCGCGGGCAACTACGATCACACCTGCGCACCTGCCGGCCAACCCGCACAGCAGCGGCTGACGCGGGGAGAAAACTTCACGTGCGCAGAGCTGGCTATGACACCTGTTAAGTGTCATAGCCAGCATACTCCTTGTGTACACAAGGAGACTGGCGGGTGGCTCCGCCCCCTCGACCCCCGCACGGATAGGACGGCGGCGCTGCGCCGGCTGAGAAGCCGCCGTCGATGCGGCCGTTGCTGGGCTGCGTACCCGGCACGATCAGGAGCGCCGGGCGATCCCCGGCGTTCGGCAGCGCACGGTCAGCCACGGCAGTCAACCCGCTGCGCGGGTCCTCCACTTCGTTTCGGCCTTCGGTGACTGCCGCGGCCGACCGTGCGGGAAGCTCTTGCGGGCCAGCCGGAAGGCTGGCCCTCTCTCGACTCCAGGAACCGCCGTGTCGGGGGAGCCGCTCCGATGTCGCGGAGCACCGACACGGCGACGTCAGGCGCCGGCTCACCGATCGTGTCGGCGTCAACAACCGCGGTTCATGTGGGGGCGGCCCCGCATGGGTCGCCCTTGCGGTTCGTCGGCCTCGTGGTGATCGGCTGCACGCGCGATCCCGTATCCCGACGCTCACCACTACCCGATAGGTGCGGTTCGCACGTCGCCGATGGCACGTCCTTCCCGAATGGGAGAAATGCGGCCGGGAGCGACCCGCCCGGCAGGTGTGCCGGAGGAACACCTGTTGGGCCAGAAAAACGCAGGTTTTCTACGGGTCGCTCCCGGCATCTCGTCCGGCGCAATAGGCAGCCCTTCGCTGATGCCGAACGCCCGATTGAAGCTGACCGGCCGCCCGTCTCCGAACCCGCGTGCGGGGGCCGGGGTGTGATTGCGGCGGTGATTCGGCAGCCGGGATGCAATCACACGCTGGCGCGGCGAATCGACCGTCCCCGGAGCTTCCAGACCGCGACGTCACGGAGCCGCGCACAGGTTCGGAGTCAACCGCAAGCGGCTATCATGAAGGCGGATCGGCTCGCGGGCGGTTCCGTCGGCCGTGTCACGAAACCGGGAGAAGCGGCGTATGGCGCGAGGAAGACCAGGGAAGCAACGAGATCGGTTGGCGGTGCCGGCGAGCGGCGGAGCCACCATCGGCCACGAGGCCGAGCTGTGGTCGATGGCCGACGCCCTGCGCGGCTCGATGGATGCCGCCGAGTACAAGCACGTCGTCCTCGGACTGATCTTCCTGAAGTACATCTCCGACGCCTTCAAGGAGCGCCGCGAGGCGGTGCTCGCCGAGTGGGGCGAGGACGCGGCCGAAGACCGGGACGAGTACGTCGCCGAGAACGTCTTCTGGGTGCCGGCCGAGGCCCGCTGGACGCATCTGCGGGCTCAGGCGAGACAGCCGACCGTCGGCCTGACCGTCGATCAGGCGATGGCGGCCATCGAGCGCGACAATCCCGTGCTCAAGGACGTGCTGCCGCGGGACTACGCCCGGCCCGCGCTCGACAAGCGGCGGCTCGGCCAGTTGATCGACCTCGTCAGCAACATACAGATCGGCGACGCGGACGCGCGTTCCCGCGACGTGCTCGGCCGCGTCTACGAGTACTTCCTCTCGCAGTTCGCGAGCGCGGAGGGCAAGAAGGGCGGCGAGTTCTACACCCCGCGCTGCGTCGTCAACGTACTGGTCGAGATGCTGGAGCCGTACCGGGGCCGGGTCTACGATCCCTGCTGCGGCTCATCCGGCATGTTCGTGCAGTCGATCGCGTTCATCCGCGCCCATGCCAGCGGCAACGGGAACGGCGGCAAGGCCAGGACAGACATCAGCATCTACGGCCAGGAGTCGAACTACACGACGTGGCGGCTCGCGAAGATGAACCTCGCCATCCGGGGCATCGAAGGGCAGATCGCGCACGGCGACAGCTTCCACAACGACCGCCACCCGGACCTCAAGGCCGACTTCATCCTCGCTAACCCGCCGTTCAACGTCTCGGACTGGGGCGGCGAGCGGCTGGCCGAAGACAAGCGCTGGCGCTACGGAGTGCCGCCGAAGGGCAACGCCAACTTCGCCTGGATCCAGCACATGGTCCACCATCTGGCCCCGGCCGGCGTCGCCGGCTTCGTGCTCGCGAACGGGTCGATGTCATCCAGTCAGTCGGGCGAGGGGGAGATCCGGAAGAACCTGATCGAGGCGGACCTGGTGGACTGCATGGTCGCGCTGCCGGGGCAGCTCTTCTACTCGACGCAGATCCCGGCCTGCCTGTGGTTCCTGGCCCGCCGCCGCCCGCGGCGTGGCGAGGTTCTGTTCATCGATGCGCGCAAGCTGGGCCGAATGGTGGACCGCACGCACCGCGAGCTGACCGACGAGGACATGGCCCGCATCGCGGGCACCTACCACGCGTGGCGCGACGGCGCGGACGCCTATGAAGATCTTCCGGGCTTCTGCAGGAGCGCCCCGTTCGACGAGGTGCGCCGGCATGGCCACGTGCTGACGCCGGGGCGCTACGTCGGCGCGGAGCCGCAGCAGGACGACGGCGAGCCCTTCGAGGCGAAGATGCAGCGGCTGGTCGCAGAGCTGCAAGCGCAGCAGGCCGAGGGGGCGCGGCTCGATGCCGCCATCGCCGAGAACATCAAGACGCTCGGCTTTCCGGTGCGCGGGCACAGTTCATGAGACTCGATCTGACGCCGCTCGATGATGCGATCGCGCAGTTGGAGGAAGCACTGGAATACCACGGATCGGACCTCGCCTCGCGTGACCCCGCTCTCAAGCTGCACCTCAGAGCCGCCGCGATCCAGGCCTTCGAGTTCACCTACGAATTGTCGTTCAAGATGATCAAGCGCCATCTCGAACAAGTCTCCGAGAATCCCGCCCTGTTCGACGAAATGAGCTTCAGCGCCATCATGCGCGAAGCCTTCCGGCGGGGATTGGTACCGTCCGAGTTGTCCGTCTGGAAGGAGTACCGGAAGCGCCGGGGCACGACCAGCCACACCTACGACGAGAACAAGGCACGCGTCGTCTTCGAGCGCGTCCCGGACTTCCTCTTGGAGGCCAGACACCTCCGGGACCAGCTCCAGCAGAGGAACGACTCCCTTGACGCCCCCGATTGACCTCCGCGCCGACCACCTGCGCATCGTGCAGGACGTGCTGCTGCGGCACTTGCCCGACGGCGTGAAGGTCTGGGTCTTCGGGAGCCGCGTCGCTTGGATGACGAAGGACTCGTCAGACCTGGATCTCGCTCTGGAGGGGGAGAACGAAATCCCGCCACGGAGTCTGTCCGCGCTGGAAGCAGCGTTCGAGGACTCGGATCTTCCGTTCGACGTGGACATCGTGGACGTAGAGCGGATCAGCGAACGATTCCGCCGGATCGTGGAACAGCAGCGCGTGCGGCTGTCGGCGAGCGACAGTCCCCGCCCAACCCACCCGAGCAGGGGCAGACGCTTCAGTTGGCCGGACAATTGGTGCACCGCCACTATCGAGAACGTCGCCGCGTCTACGCCGAATGCTGTGGTTGGAGGTCCATTCGGTTCCAACCTCGTCTCGCGCGACTATGTACGGGAAGGCGTGCCGGTGATACGAGGCCAGAATATGGGCGCTCGCTGGGTGACTGGGGACTTCGTGTTCGTCACCCCCGAGAAGGCTGAGTCTCTCAAAGCCAATCTTGCTCGGCCGGGCGATATCGTTCTGACGCAACGGGGAACCCTCGGTCAAGTGAGCATCCTTCCTCCCACGTTCCCCCGGTTCCTGGTGTCTCAGAGTCAGATGAAGGTGACGGTCGATCGCGAGATTGCCGATCCACTGTTCCTTTACTATGTGCTGTCGTCCGCTGAACAACAAGCCTACGTCCGCCAGCACACCATCCAAACGGCAGTCCCGCACACCAACCTCGGCATCCTTCGGTCGACCCCAATACCGGTTCCGCCGCTGTCCGAACAGCGTGCCATCGCGCACATCCTCGGCACGCTGGACGACAAGATCGCGCTGAACCGGCGGATGAACGCGACGCTGGAGGCGATGGCGCGGGCGCTATTCAAGTCCTGGTTCGTCGATTTCGACCCGGTGCGGGCCAAGATGGAAGGCCGCGACACCGGGCTGCCGAAGGACATCGCCGACCTGTTCCCCGACCGGCTGGTGGACTCCGAGCTTGGAGAGATCCCAAAGGGTTGGGAGGTGTCGGAGATCGGTGCGGAGGTCGATGCCGTAGGCGGCGCGACTCCCAGCACCAAGGAACCTGCCTACTGGAACGGGGGTCAGCACCACTGGGCCACACCCAAGGATCTCTCGAAGTTGTCGTCGCCGGCGTTGCTGGGGACGGATCGGAAGATCACCGACGCGGGCGTGCAGAAGATCAGCTCGGGTCTCCTCCCGGCTGGGACGGTGCTCTTGTCGTCACGCGCTCCTATCGGCTACTTGGCCATCGCCGAGGTACCGACCGCCGTAAACCAAGGCTTCATCGCCATGATCTGCCGGAAGCGGTTGCCGGCCCTGTATGTGCTGTCGTGGTGTTACGAGAATCTTGAGCACATCAAGGACATCTCAGGTGGTTCCACGTTTGCGGAGATCAGCAAGAAGGCGTTCCGCCCCCTTCCGATAATGGTGCCGCCGAAGAAGGTCCTTGGAGTGTACGACGAAGCAAGTCGCTCGCTGTACGATCGCGTCGTCTCGAACGCGAGGGAATCCGCGTTGCTGGTCTCTCTGCGCGACGCGCTGCTCCCGAAGCTGGTTTCCGGAAAGTTGCGGGTGAACGCAATCGAACCGGCGCAGGGGCGCGATGAACCTCCGGCGCTGGTGGAAGCGCATGGAACCTGACGGGTCGGTGGGCGCGCGCAAGGCATCGCTGTCGGAATCGACAGTCGAAGCCGTCGCGCTCGACTGGCTCGCCTCGCTCGGCTGGGTCGTGGCCCACGGCCCGGACATCGCACCCGACACGCCTGCCTCGGAACGTGCCGATTACGGCACCGTCGTCCTGACAAACCGCTTACGGTCCGCGCTGGCCCGGCTCAATCCCGACCTTCCCGACGATGCGCTCGAAGACGCCCTGCGCCGACTGACCCACCCGGCCGGGGCGACGCTGGAGGCCCGCAACCGCGCGTTCCACCGGATGCTCGTCGCTGGCGTGACCGTGGAGTACGTCGACCCGGACGGTCGGGTTAGCGGCGGTCAGGTTCGCGTGCTCGACTTCGACGAGGCGGACCGCAACGGCTGGCTCGCGGTCAATCAGTTCACCGTGGTCGAGAACCGGCACGAGCGGCGGCCCGACATCGTCTTGTTCGTCAACGGCCTGCCGCTGGCGGTCATCGAGCTGAAGAACCCGGCCGACGAGAACGCCACGATCCGCACCGCCTTTCAGCAGCTTCAGACCTACAAGGCGGAGATTCCGTCGCTGTTCGCGTTCAACGCCGCGCTGATCGTGTCGGACGGTTTGGAAGCGCGCATCGGCACGCTGACGGCCGGCTGGGAATGGTTCAAGCCGTGGCGCACGATTGCGGGCGAGGCGCTGGCCGACCGGAGCCTGCCGCAACTCCAGGTGCTGCTCGAAGGCGTCTTCCACCGGCGCCGGCTGCTGGCGCTGGTCCGCGACTTCATCGTGTTCGAGGACGACGGCAGCGGAGCGCTGGCCAAGAAGATGGCGGGGTATCACCAGTTCCATGCCGTGCAGACCGCCGTCGCCGAAACGCTGCGGGCGGCGGCGTTGCAGCAGGCGGTCGCGGACCGCGACCCGGATGGCCGCAACGAATTGGGTCGCCGGCCGGGCGGCGCGCGCGGCGACCGGCGGATCGGCGTGGTCTGGCACACCCAGGGGTCGGGCAAGAGCCTGACGATGGCGTTCTACGCCGGCCGCATCGCGCGGGAACCGGCGATGGAGAATCCCACCGTCGTCGTGCTGACCGACCGCAACGATCTTGACGATCAACTCTTCGCGACCTTCTCGCGCTGCGCGGACCTGTTGGGCCAGCCCCCGGAACAGGCGTCAACCAGGACCGACCTGCGCGCCAAGCTGGCCGTGCAATCGGGCCATGTTGTGTTCACGACCATCCAGAAGTTCTTCCCCGAGGAGAAGGGAGACCGGCATCCGTTGCTGTCGAACCGGCGCAACGTCGTGGTCATCGCCGACGAGGCGCACCGCAGCCAGTACGACTTCGTCGACGGCTACGCCCGCCACATGCGGGACGCGCTGCCGAACGCCTCGTTCATCGGCTTCACCGGGACGCCGATCGAGTTGGCGGACGCCAGCACCCGCGCCGTGTTCGGCGACCACATCAGCATCTACGACATCCAGCGGGCGGTCGAGGACGGCGCGACCGTGCCGATCTACTACGAGAGCCGACTGGCGAAATTGGCCCTCGACGAGACCGAGAGACCGCAGATCGACGCCGGCTTCGAGGAGGTGACCGAGGGCGAGGAGATTGACCGCCGCGAGAAGCTGAAGACCAAGTGGGCGCAGCTCGAAGCGATTGTCGGCGCCGAGAAGCGGGTCGCCCTCGTTGCCGGCGACATCGTGGAGCACTTCGAGAGCCGCCAGGAGGCGATGGACGGCAAGGCGATGGTGGTCTGCATGAGCCGCCGGATCTGCATCGACCTCTACCACGAGCTGGTCCGCCTGCGTCCCGAGTGGCGCGACGACAACGACAGCGGCGGCGCGCTGAAGGTCGTGATGACGGGCAGTGCATCCGACCCGCCCGACTGGCAGGCGCACATCCGCAACAAGCCGCGACGGGAGGCGCTGGCCAAGCGGTTCCGCGACACCACCGACCCGCTCCGCATCGTGCTCGTGCGCGACATGTGGCTGACCGGATTCGACGCCCCGAGCTTGCACACGATGTACGTCGACAAGCCGATGCGCGGACACGGGCTGATGCAGGCCATCGCGCGGGTCAACCGGGTGTTCCGGGACAAGCCCGGCGGACTCGTCGTCGACTACCTCGGCCTAGCCCACGAACTGAAGCGGGCGCTGGCAACCTACACCGAGAGCGGCGGGACGGGCGAGACGGCGCTGGACAAGGAGCAGGCGGTCCGCGTGATGCTGGAGAAATACGAGGTCTGCTGCGGCCTGTTCCACGGCTTCGACCGGTCCGCGTGGACGAACGGCTCGCCGGCCGCGCGCCTCCAGTTGCTGCCGTCGGTGCTGGAGCACGTTCTGGCGCAGAAGGACGGCAAGGCGCGCTGCCTGAAGGCCGTGCGCGAGCTGTCGCAGGCGTTCGCGCTGGCGGTGCCGCATCCCGAGTCGGTCCGCATCCGCGACGACGTGTCGCTGTTCCAGCACGTCCGGGTGGCGCTGTCGAAGCGCACCGGCCCCGACGCGAGGTCCGACGAGGAGCTGGATCATGCCGTGCGGCAGATTGTCTCGCGGGCCGTGGCCCCGGACGGCGTGCTGGACATCTTCGCCGCAGCCGGATTGAAAAAGCCGGACGTGTCTATCCTGTCGGAGGAGTTCCTGCGGGAGGTGCGAGGCATGCGCCGGAGGAACTTGGCCGTCGAGTTGCTGGAGAAGCTGTTGAAGGGCGAGCTGGCGACCCGTCGCCGAAAGAACGTGGTGCAGGCGCGTTCGTTCACCGAGATGCTGGAGCAGACGATCCGCCGCTACCAGAACCGCGCGGTCGAGGCGGCGCAGGTGATCGAGGAACTGATCGGCTTGGCCCGCGAGATGCGCGAGGCGAACGCCCGCGGCGAGGCCCTCGGACTGTCGGAGGACGAGCTGGCGTTCTACGACGCGCTCGGCGTCAACGACAGCGCGGTGCAGGTGCTTGGCGATGAAACGCTACGAACCATCGCCCGCGAGCTGGTCGAGAAGGTGCGGAGCAACGTGACCATTGACTGGATGATGCGCGAGAACGTCCGCGCCAAACTCCGCGTTCTCGTGAAGCGTGTCCTGCGGAAGCACGGCTACCCGCCGGACAAGCAGGAGTCGGCGACGCGGACAGTGCTGGAGCAGGCCGAGGTACTGTCAACCGGCTGGACAGCCTGATATCTCCGGGAGCAGGGCCTCCGGTCACGACAGAATTGCTCACAAGCCAAGGCCCTCGACGGCGAGCGGTAACTCCTGGGTCACCGCCGACCGGATCCAGATGGGCGCCGCGTTGCCCCGCGCCGAGGTCCATGGTACCGTGATCGGAGGTCGCGATCTCCGAAAGCACTCACGGAGCCAACCGCAATGTCCAAGAACCCAAGGCTCCGGAAGACGATCTTGCGGACTTCCGACGTCGATGTTCCTCGACATCTGGACCTCTACCAGAAGCGCGGAGTAACCGGCATCACCATCAAGCGGATTACCGCGAGGCAAATCTACATCATTCGCCTTTCCGCTGACGAGAGCACGCGATCCAAAGACCAAGAGCATCGTCGACTCGGATTGATGAAAGCCTTTGCGAGGACCCAGCGATGCCCTACGTGTTCGACGCAGATCGCGTTAGGTAGAGACGGCGATCCAGAGTGCGTTTCGTGTCACATCGTCTTGTACCCGCCTCCGAGTTCGTACCTGATGCATCTCGCAGATAGCTACTTGGATACTCGCCGTGATCTCCGGGATAAGTCCGACTGGGCCTCTCCCGGAACGGGGATATTCTTGGCGCACCACGCCGCCGAACTGTATCTCAAAGCTCTCGGAGCATATTCGGTATTCGCGAACGATGGCCGGGACGAGTACCTATACGGACCTGCATTCGACGTTACCGACCACGACCTGGCACGTTCGTTTCGTTCTACATGCCCCATCGTGCAACCGCGCCTTGGTCGGTGCCGCAACGACCAGGGACAATCGGTCGAAGCTCTTGTTGACGCCATTCCACGGAAGATGTCCGAGGTGTTCCGGTACGGTTTACTGCTGAGAGACGCGACGGACCGTGAGATCCGAACGACGACGGATGGTGACGTCGTCACGAATGGCGTGAATCTGACCCGGATCCTGACTGCGCTGGCCGGTCTGCTGCGGCTATTTGCAACGACCGAACTGAAACTGCTGGAGTTGACCACGAACCTGAAGGGTAGCCGATAGCGAGCAAGCTGGCCCAGACGCGTTGGAGTCCATGCCCGGGCGCCAACGACCGGCGCGGCTCGGCTCTCGGGCTGGCCGAATCATCTAGACACGCCCTTCTCGGTACGGTGAGGTCCGATTCATAATGTGGGGTACCGAGCGGGGACGACGGGCGATAGGAGCATAATAAAATAAGTTTTTTCAGTGGTTTACTTCAGACCCATGGTTGACGCATGGGTTCCGGTCGAGCTTCCGGGACTGGGCGGCGGAGCAAACGACTACGCCTCGTGAGGTGGTCGAAGCGGCACTCGCCCATACGGTACGCAATCCCACGGAGGCGGCTTACGCGCGCAGTGATCTCTTTGAGCGCCGACGCCGCCTGATGGACGACTGGGCCGCTTACCTCAACCGGCAGCCGTAGGCGGACCCCACTCTCTCCGCCACTTGCTTTCGCTAAGTGCGTTATTATTGGGAATTATTTACAATCCTTGACAAGCCCTGCCGCACGCCGCGCCGCCGCCACCGGCCCTTCGACGTCTAGTCGGCTGTCGAGCCTGTGCCCCGTACCACCCGTGACGCGCAAGGCTCGACGGACGGCTTGACACCTACCCGCCGTAGCCAACGACGTCCGATCCCCCCGCACGTTCCGTCAGGCCCCGGCTTTCGAGTTCGAACTTGCCGTCCCCCGTGATCGATACCTGCGTCTCGCGTTTCAGATCGTGCGGTGGTGGCGCTGGCGGGTTCCAGGAGACCAAAGCGCGTTCCCCGAGTTGCCGGACTGAGCAATTGCACGCTGCGGCCCGTTCCTCTCCGGTGGCGTTGAAGTGGTCGATAATGTCGCCAAGTGTCGCCTTCCCCGTCCTATCGTCGATCGCCTTTAGTGCCTCTAGGACACTGACGTCAAAATCGTGTGGCTCGTTCGTCATGCTCCTCCAGTGGCGTCGCCCCCGCCCGGTCATCGCTCTCGACGGCTGCCCAGCCGCCTGTTACCATAGTCTACGGTAGTCGAACCGCCTCCACTTTGGCGGCTCGACATGCTAGGTACCTGGTGACCGACGGCGAACCGTGCCGGGGGGAGCGATGGATAGGAGACGACTGTGGCAATTGGCGGTGACTCTTACTGTGGCGCAGATGGCGGCGCCGGCGTACGACGCTGCCAGCGAGCCGGGGCCGGAGGCTGCCATGTCCGCACCCGCGCCGGAGATGCCCGATCCGGTCAAGCCTCCCGGTCCTCCGCCCAAGATCCACAACGTCAAGGTGAAGATTACAGCGGGAGTACCCAGTATCACCGTCAAGGCGCAGGTCGTCGCCGTTGACGGCTCGGTCCGCTAGAACACCCCCGGCCAGTTAGGGTGCGGCTCGCGTCTCCGGGCGCGGGCCGCTGGCCTTGTACGGCCCGGTGTCACACCCGCCGACAGGGCCTTGAGGTCGACAGCCCAACCGAGGTAGCCTCCCGGGCGCTTTCGGACTACCGACCGCGATCCGGTGCGGAATGAGAGGGTGCCCGCATAAGCGGCGAGTACAGCTTTGATCAGCCCGTCGATATCACCAGTAGCGACGCGGCTGCCCTCAATGTGACGGGCGGCATCCGATCCGCCGGTGTGGCCATCACCAACACGTCCGGCGCGTTGCAGGTGCCGTGGGCGTCCGTGCCCCGAAACACCGTCGGGCAGCCCGAGCTGGCCCAGGCGGTGCAGAAGTTGTCCTCGGGTTGTGTGCTGGCCGTTCCGACCAGGATTCCGTCACCGATGCACTCGCGGTACGGATCGAGCATTTGAGCGACTTTGACGTAACGTCCTAACCGGTCAAGAGTGGCGGGCGGCGTACTACCAGCCTCCGTTGCCGGGACAGCGCGGGCCGCGACGCTCTCGCCTGCCAAGGTGGGGGAAGAAATGACGGCAGTGCGCTTAGACCCAAAGATCGTGGCTGCGCCAATCTTCGGGAATTCCCAACGCCCTCAGGGGGATTTCTGGGAACTTATCGAACAACTCGAACAGACGCTCTCGCCATCCGGACTCCGGCGCGACAGCTGAGAGGAGCTGCCTCAAGAGCGTCAGGACGGAAAAAAGTCTCTTGTTGGATACGGCTCGTGGGCCATGCCACCGAGCATCTCTCTTCGCATCTGGAATCACAGGACGAATTGCTAGCGCCCGGTTCCAAAGCCTTGAATGATGGGCACAAATGTTCCTGATGTAGTTCAGCGTTTGAAGCCAAGAACGGAGAACAGTGCCGTGCACTTCAAACCGTGTCGCAACGGCATTCCATACCCTCCTCTCACTCATGTTGAATAAAGTGAACATCGATCCGAACGTCATGATTTCTGACGCCGCCCAAATTGGAAGGTCTGGAAACTCGTCGTAGTTGGCTTGGAAGTGCTTTACAAATTGCTCACTGCTCTTATTGGCCTCGCCCCTTAAGATCTCCAAGAATTTCGCGTGCTGCTCCGGTTTGGCGTACGGGAAAGTCTTGATGTCGATATGGGCGAATGGCCCTCCACGCATTGCCAGCTCGTGGATAAGCGCTGCTCGGATTGCTACCTCGACACGCTCAATCGCATCCATCACCGCGATCCGTAGTTGTCGGTCGAATCGATAGCGCTGCCACACTGTGTCGAACTCAGTGTTCGCCGCAAACAAGTTGTCAGGCTGTTTGAAAGGATGCCAATAAGCGCAGAGGCGATAGTAGCCGACCGCCTCAAGCTTCCGAATCAGAGCATCACGATCAGAAACGATCATTCCGCGAGACTCGATTAGTGTCGCCTGATCTTCGTGAGACAGCGCTGGCTTTGTGAATTTCACGTTCGGGCAAAAAAAGACCCGCCCTTTTGTGCATGCCCTTGCGGGCAGAGGCCAGGCGGGTATGCTGAGACGAAGGTTAGCAAGTGCCAGATCCCCGTGTCAAGCTCGACATAGACTGCGGTTGCCCGGTCAGCGCCTGCAGCAACTCACCGTCCTGGGCATCGACAGGATGTACGCACCCTTGGGCATAACCGCGGCAGGTGCGAGCGGAGGGCGTGATACACGCGGGTAGACCCGTGTGTATGGCGGTCTGGGTTTGCACCTGCCACGACGGACCCGGCGCCGCGTTCCGCCGCGTGTGCGTCGGGCTCTCGTCGCGCCGGACCAGCTCAACGCGATCTGGGCGCTCGATGTCATGCATGACACCCTGTACGGCGGCCGACGGTTCCGCACGCTGAACGTGCGTGACGAAGGCAACCGCGAAGGCGTGGCCATCGAGGTCGGCACGTCGATCCCGGCGCCTCGCGTAGTCCGGGTGCTCGACCAACTGGCGGGGCTCTACGGATGTCCCCAGGCGCTCCGGCTCGACAACGGCCCGGAGCTGATGGCCCAGGTCTTTGTCGACTGGTGCGACCGGCACGGGATTGTCTGGCTCTCCATCCAGCCGGGAACGCCCGTGCAGCACGCCTTCATCGAACGGTTCAACCGCACCTATCGGGAGGAGGTCCTCGACGCCTCTCTGTTCGTGTCCACGCCGGACGTACAGGAGGTCTCCGACGCGTGGCTCATCACGTACAACGAGCACCGGCCCCACGACGCGCTGGGTCGGGTACCGCCGCTCACCTACTTGGCGCGCGTCACACCGCGCTCAGAGTCCAACTGTACGTGGTCCACGTGACGGGGAAGCCTTCCTTTCCACCGGGAATCGGCCACCAGTAGTTTTCATACGCCTCCCAGATGGAATTGCAGCTCCAGTCGCGATGAGGCTTGAGCATCGTGAACTTATGCTGGAAGAGGCAGTCGCCCGGAACGGTTGGACGCAGCCGGTCGATGAACGCCTCTACGGAAGAATCGCGCAAGGATTCACTGCGATTCACAGCTTCCAGTCATCCCTGGCCTGCGCGCCCGCCGGCGGCGCAGTCAGACTTTTCGGCGAGAACAGCAACTCGAACTTGGCTTAATGCGCATCATCGCAATCAATGCCCGTCGCTTCTATCAACTGAACCCACTCATCGCTCACTTCCCGCGCCTCCACCATCGCCGTCAGCCCCTGCCGCAGACGCCTTAGAACCGGCCTTAGTTCCCGTGACATCTTCTCGAGAGGTGCGATTGCGTCGATCATGCCCTGAGTGGATCCTAGGCCCTCATGAGCGGCCACGGACATCGTTCGAACCGCCCCGAAGAACTCGCACACGGCTGCCTTCGAGTTCGGCTCACGCCGGACCTCGGCGGCGGCATGCTCAAGGATGGTACGAAAGCCTTGGTCGACTTCGTGGAGCTGTGATGCGAAGTCAGCGCCAAAGGAGCGGATGCGTTCGACCGGGTCAGTCAACTGACGTGCAACCCTTTTGGTAACAAGCAGGCGCAACCCGAAGCCCTTGGCCTGCCTGTCGCCACGTTTGATGTCTGCTGTGGCCTCTTGCATCGTCCGCCCGATCAGTTCGATGTCCTTGCCGATACCAGTCATTGTCTCGACTAACTTAGGGAGCGCTTCCTGGGCGGTCGCCACTCGATCAATGAACCCTGGTGACTCGTCTACGCCTTCGGAAGTGCCCTCCTCAAACTGCAGGACTCGGCCGGCGACATCGACGCGCTCGACCTGTCGGTTGGCCTCCACGAGGCGCGCGGCCAGCTTAGCCACTGCCCTCCGATACTCCCCTGCCGATGTTTCTGCGAACCTCAGCTCGTGCCAGTCCTCCCACTGGAAGGTCCGGACCAACGCCATAAGGTCATCCTGAGGGGATTCGTCCCGAAGTCCTGGGACGTCAAGGTATAGCAATGGGAGAACGAGTTCTGTCAGTCCAAGGCTTGTCGCCCTTCGCGCAAAGAACTGCAGCTCCCTTCGGCACTCAGGACTCATGAAGTACCTAGGCGTTAGTACTGGGATGAAGAATGCCACGGATGCCAAGGTCGAGTCGATCTTATCCTTCCACTCGTCACCCCACTTGATGGCGTCCCTGTCGAGAAATAGTTCAAGAGGCTCCCCAGTCAGCATTTGGAACTGACTAGATACATCTCTCGCGAGCCTGGAAATACGACTGCCCTCCGCCTCGTCATCCGCATGGACATACGACCAGAACCCTTCGGAAGTTGCCATCAGTTTCTCCTTCGGTCAGCCCAACTACTTGTAGCCGAGATTTCCGTTCTGCCCGCCCCAGATGACTCCCCTATCTACACCCGAAAGCCGCAGCGCCCAGGAGAATAGTCTTCATCGCACCATCGTCCAGGTTCTGAGGCCGTCACTCAGCCCGCGCTGACGTCTTGCGGGCTGAATCCCGGGCTTCCAGGGCATTCCTTCGACACCGCTGCTCACTTGGGTCCCCGCTTTGCCAAGCCGGCGTCCTTGCGCTCGCCGCACGTCAACCTGCCGGGACCGGTAGCGCCCAGATCCGCTGGAGCATCGCCCCGAACAGGCGTCGAGTCAGATGGCTCTCCGCCAGGAACAGCCAGTAGTAGCGCGCGTGTTTCACTAACCGCCCGCCAGTCTTGCCGAGGCGCCGCTGGAGACTGGTCAGCGACCAGGTGTCGATCCGCTTCGGCCCAGCGACTGGGAGCCGTCCACCTTTTGAGACGCGGGCGTAGCCGATCAGCATGTGTCGCAAACGGCCGTTTGCGACACGCCGGCAAGAACGCCTCCCGGCACGCGCCGACGGGTATCGTATCCCGTGTCTGATTCTATGTGTTGCAGACGTGGAGCAAACTAGCATGGCACGGAGCCCCGTACTGACAAGCCGCCTCAGCGACAGTGTACGCCGAATTTAAACAGCGGGCTGGACATCCCCCAACGAAGAACTAGAAGATAGTCTTCACTAACCATTTAGCTCCCTCGATCAGTTCGTCGACCTGTACCTTTGTCGGCTCGGTATCCTTCTTGTGGGAACATAGATTTCGCAGATCAGCGAGGAAGCTGATTTTTCGCCACGCCGGGATGTCAACCACAGAGGCCGCTTTGAGCGAATCATTGAGATCGGCGATCGTTGGGTTCTTCTTTGAGATCTTGATGCCATGCGCGCCTGAAACCCTCTGCAAATGGCTCTCGATGACAACGCCCACAAGTGCCCCGGCAGCCCTCGGACTGATCTTGATTAGTTGTCTTGCAACAGCCACTTCGTTGTCTTGAAGCTCAGCGAAGAGCTCGCCTTCGATGTTGGCGAGCACTGAATTCACTCGTTCCTTTATGGCGTGTAGGATCGTCAGTTGATTCCGAAAGCACTTCATCACCTCTCCACGTGTGTCGAAGTCCTGGTGTTGGTAGCTACCCGGCGCCACGCCCTTCATGTAGTCCTGAATCACATAGGTCCCGTACCCTAAAGACTTTCTCTTTGGATCTACTTCATAGTAACTGCGAAATTCTACGTGCCGATCTGACGCAAGCGATGCCACCGCCTTAAGCGCTTTCGTGTACCAGATCTGGTAGTCGTAGTGGAACTGTTTATCTTTCTGTTCTTGGAAAGACACAGCCAGTTCCGCCCCACACGTGTAAAGATCGGCTAGTTCTTTATGGATAGCTTCGCGCTTAGTCATATCCTTCTCTCCGTGCGGCGGGTTGACGACGAGCCTTGGGCCTGGACCCGGCCACAACGCCGGCCGGCATCACGGGTTGCTGCTCAGATGTTCGACCAGGTTCCTCCACCGCGAGCTATGAGTACGGTCGAGTCAAGACCCCTCACCTATATCGCTTCAGGCTGCCTGTTGGGCCGACCCAAAGATAGGGGATTATATATCAAAGTGCCGACGGGCGGACGGGGATCTAATCATCGTCCGACTCGCGGCTTCTAACGGCGGCCGCGTTGGGATTGACGATCATTCGCGTGATTCCGAGTGCTGCGAGGGCGGCTATGTGCACGACAACGACTACCGTCACATAGCGAAGCACCTCCGGATTGTCGGCGTAGTACCAGAATGCCAAAAGCGAAAACAGGAAAGTGAAGATCAGCACTTCTCGCACAAACTCGAATCCGGCGGCCAGTCGGCGCACCCGGTAAATTTGCCTGTCAAGCCACTTCTCATTCGTGGTAGACTTCTCCTGTTCGGGCATTCAGCCGCCTTTCTGGATCCGTCCTTCCCTGGTAAGAGATCAGGACGAGCCGACGAACATTGACGCCCCGCACGGTGCGGGGCGTTTCTCTATACGGACGATCCTACAGGATCGGGGGTCAGGCGTCCGGGTCTTCGAGGATGCGGACCGGCGTGACGGCGGCTTTGGCGATCTGGTCTGGTGTGGCGTTGATGCGGATCGGAGCCTCGCGTTCGGCCTTGCTCGGCTGGTAGCTGTGCGGCTTCACGCGGACGGTGGGGCGGTTTGGCTGCGACGGCTTCGGCTTCATAATGTCACGATGGTAGCACGGTTTACGGCACTTTCCTGTTGCCTTTCGGCACCTTCGATGGGGACCGGCGCTTGGCTGGATTTCTGAGGGCAGGGAAACGTCAACCGACGAAGATTCGGATCAGCCCAGCAATAGCCGCGGCGACGGCGGCTGCGATTCCAGCTGCGGCAATGATGCCGGCGATGACGCCGGCAAGCACCCAGGTTTTGATCTTCTCGATGTCGGTCTTCGTGGCGACGTTCTTCATGAGGGTTTCGACGACAGAGAGACGAGCATGGAACTCGTGGTCGCTTCCGCCCCCGCCGCCATTCCCTCCCGGCTGTCCATACGGCTCGCCGGGTCGGCCGGTTCCGGGACCAAGGCGCACATTTCCGGGTGCCTCGGTCATCGCTCCCAGGACTCCAGTTTTTCCCACAGCTCGCGCTTGGCGTAGCCGTTGTACTCGGTGGCTTTGACGACGACGCACGTGGTCTCGTCAGATCCTGACCTGATCTTGTCTCGAACCTCGGCACACGTGTACAACTCAGACGCAACGGCCCACGCTACACCCGGAACGATTTGGATGCTGCGATCCGATCGGAATAAGCGTTGAACCGCTTCATTGGACAGACTGCTACTAGGAGGCGCGATGATGACGTAGTTGGTCATATTGCAGAGAGGCTTGTAGCGGCAAAACAGTCGTTCAGATCGCCGTTGCCGAGTGGCCGTGTTCGTGGTCGATCAGGTCAGCGTAGCGGAGCCGCTTGCCTTCAGATCCGCGTACCATCGCCCGCATCTGATCCTCGGTGTCGAGCGGTCGGGCGTTGTGTCGGCCCTCGAACTCGCCGACGTAGCGGTCCAGATGCTCGGGGCTCATGTGGTGGTAGACGCCGACGTAGCCGCGCTTGAACATCGACCAGAACGACTCCATCCCGTTGATGTGAATCTGATCCCGGACGTACTCGCCAAGGCTGTGCGTCACGCTCACGCGGTTGGCGAGGCCATTGTAGGCGGTCGCCTCGTCCGTGTAAACCGTCGCGTCGGGAGCCGCGCGATCGCCGACGAAGCCCTTGAGTGTCGGACCGTCCAGACCCTCGACCACGGACGCGCTCACGCGGTTGGTCGCCCGATCCTTGACGCCAGCGACGGCCATCTTGTCCGCGCCGCCGCGCCCGGTCAGGCGCTCGCGCTGGCCGGCGTGCATGTTCTTCGCCTTGCCGCCAACGAACGTCTCATCGGCTTCGACCGGGCCGGCCATCGGCGCAACGCTGTTGGCGGTGAGCATCTTGCGGAGCCGGTGCGCCAGATGCCACGCCGACTTCTGCGTGATGTCCAGTTCCCGGTGCAGCTTCATGCTGGAGATGCCCTTCAGGTTCGTGGCCATCAGGTAGGCGGCGATGGCCCAGGTCTGGTAGCCGAGCTTGCTGGACTGCATGACCGTCCCCGTCCGCACGCTGAACCGCTTCGCGCACTGCTTCTCCCGGCAGCGGAACGGCATCGACTTGTGCTTGCATCCGGTCTGCACGTTGGTGCTCCCGCAGTAGTGGCAGGCGATCCCGTTCGGCCAGCGTGTCTCGACGAACCAGCGCTCGGCTGTTTCGTTGTTCGGGAACTTGCGGAACAGAGCCTTGAGGCTCATTCCCTGGCGGTAGTGCTTGCCCGGTGCTGACTGACTCATGAATACAGTATAGTGCCGACACGGTCGTAGTGTCAAGCACTATTCGGCACTTTGATATATAATCCCCCAAACGTAAGTATAGACCTACCTGGATATCAATACCTTGGCGAGATCCACGGCTCGGAAACTGACATCAGGTAGTGGTTGCGAACGGAGTTGCAAAAACAATCTCGCAGGCGTATCGGACCCTGTGGATGGACGGGCCCTGTACCGGAGCCCCTCTAGAGAGCAGGCTGACTGGTGGTACGGAAGTCGTCGCCAGCACCAGCAGTCCGAGTTGTGCCGTCATCATGGCCGGGTAAGTCTACCGAACGCTTCGTGCTCGCCCTCGGCGGGCCGATCGCGGTCTCGGCCGGGGCGATCCGGGCGAGCGACTCCTTCACCATAACGGCAACTATCGGGAAGGATTCTCGCGGCGATTCCCGCGCAGTTGGCGTTCCACTCATCTACCGGGTGGATGTGGAAACCGCCAGCCACGGCCGCGGCTCGCCCTGAGAACGAGTTCGACGGAGGCGCGCCGTCGCGACGGCGCGATCGGGGGCGACGAGGGTGTGGCTGGGCGAACCAAGGACCGCGCTGACGTTGCAGCTCTGAGCGAGCACCTGGGGCTGAAGGATCTCCTGTTTCAGGCCCGAGGACTGGCGACGCTGGACGAGTAGCCGTTCTACACCCGTCTCCGGATGGGGCTGCCAGAAGACCCACGCCACTGGTGGGCTTCGACCTTCATGACGCTGCCTCCGGGCCTTCCGGTCATCTCCGCAGCACCGGTGAGCTACAGCCATCGCCGTGCGCGCAGATGTAGCGCCCATCTGGGGCGGCCCACCGTGCTTGTTGCGCCGCAGCGCGTCCGGGTGTCCGCCATCGCGCGCCAGTTCGCCTCGTCACACGCCCAAATTACCGGGTCATCGAGCGAGCGCCAACCGGGCCTGTCCGGGTCGTCGCTCAAGGGCGGCCCTGCATTGAGCGCCGTGCAGAGGAACGCCGAGCGTCGACAATCTTATAGTACTGGCTCACTTGGTCCATCGGAAGGGTTTGGCGGAGTGACGTTGCGCACGGGACATTAGGTACCAGCAGCAGCCATGAGACCGCCAGACTGAACGTGCGATTCCAAGCTGCTAACAATGTGACCAGCTATTGCATTCGTATCCTTGACCCGGTCGGCGATATCCTGCGCGCTAAACCGACTACCAACCTCTTCCGGCGTAATACGCCCATGGCTAATGGCATTCCGGTTCTCAACTAATTCTTCTATTCTCCCGATTAGGCGCGGCTCAGGAACCACTGGCGCGGAAACCGAGAAGATCTTCCAAATAGTGTCCAGCTGCTGGATTCTATAGTGAGAGCCGTCGGTCGGGAACAGATCATCCCTCAACGTGGACGTGAGCTCAACCGAATCGATGCTCGCAATCAGCGCGAGACGGCTATCCCACACGCGAACGCGACCGGAATTCGATGCGGATTGCCAGTGAGAATCGAGGACCAGGGACAGCAGGTCACGGCGCAGCGACCGAATCTCGACGCCCGCCTTACATAGCGCCATCAAAGTCGCCTGAACTGCGGAGCGTACAGTGTACTCGTGTGTTGCGTAGAGCTGCACGAAGGCGAGCCCCTTGCAGGCCGACGCGAGAGGCACCTGAGACGTCTCTTCGAGCGACTTAATCAACGCCACAGTTCTCTGGCTCGACAGGTGTCGATCAGCGATCTCTCCTAGCACCGTGGCGAACATCACTTATTCCAGGAACCGGTCGCGACAGAAGTTGATCCGGCCGGTTACCATCGCGCGATTGTTTGTTCCGCCGGAGGTGCGCCGACGGAGTTCTTCCGACTGTAGCCAGTTCGACACGCCGGTGACGTTGATGCTGTTGCGCTCTTTTAGTGCGAGCGCTGCACCTACAGAAACGGCCTCGAAGAGATTGAGAGGTGTGAGATTGCGTGTTGGAGACCTAACAATTCCGTTGGGGAGAGCCGCGCTAAGACTGTTGAATGTGTCCAGGAAGAGCTTTTTGTTCGCGGCATACTTAAAGCTCGTTGACGCACTCTCCATGTAGTCGTTGAGAAAAGCTACTACGCTGTGGTCAAACTTTTGGTAGCGATAGAGGAATGCGAAGAACCGGAGCACACACTCAGGGCGAGTGCCGTCACGTTCTTGTGTCTGATTGAGCCTGACAGTCTTCATAAAGTCTGGATCTGCTGCCATCTGCTCAAGAAAAGCACCGAACTCGCCGCGATAGATGCAGGCGCGAATCTCCTGATTGGTGAGGGCTATACCCCCTGTATTGAGCCGCTCGAAGAGATCGAAACGCACCACAAGATCGCTCTTGTCGCTCAGGGTGATTACTTTGAGGGGACGGTGCTTAAACTGGAGCTTCAGGCTCTCTGGCAGATTGTCAAACGTCATTCCATTAAACTCGCTCAGCTTCACCAGGTTGTCCAAAGCGAGCGGTTCATCAAGACCAAGTTTGGCGTTCGCCTCTGGCGTGCCAGCAAACTGGACGATCGTGCTTAGGCGCTGGACGCCATCGACAAGCTCCCACGTTCCATCTTTGTTCGCTGCCATAAAGAGGCTTGGGACGGGGACTCCCAGTAGGACAGACTCGATCAGATGGGATCGCCTGGTGGTGTCCCAACGGAATTGGCGCTGGTAGACTGGCGCGACATCTATTGCCCGAGACTCGACCATTGTGATCAGCTGCTGAACGATGACGTCGTAAGTATCGAAGTCGACTTTACGGCGCTGCCGGTCCAGTTGTGTAATGAGCGTTTCTGCTTCAGCCTTCATCTCACGTCCTCTGATTCTAGGGCGAGCAATCGGACACCTCTAACACGTGTCGTATCCTGTCTTTGCCAGTTCGGTTCCATCTCGCGATGCACTTCAACGTAACGCAGCGACGCGACCCTTCAACGACGCTGCGAAGTACTTGAAGGTCAGTTCGTCCGACGGCTCGGAGTACCACCCATCCCGGCCACGTTCTTCCTCGGATAACAGGAAGCAGGCCGCATCGTACAGGCGCTCGCGCACCAATCGTTGACAGAACAGCTCATACCGCTTGGCGTAGGACGGGGTGCCCCGCCACGTGCGCAGCACCGGAAAGTGCGGTTCCTTCACTTTCACGGGCTCCGTGGACTTGGGGACCTGCTGCAGCAACATAAAGTAGCCGATCCAGGGTGCCGGAGACGGCTTGAACGCCCCTTCCCGGTAGGCGGTATGTAAATCGGTCGCGTTGCCGAGCGCTTCCTCCACCCGGTTGTTGAAGTTGTTCCCGAACGAGCCCACTTGGGACTTGAACTCCACGATCGCCAGGAGGCGCTTGTCGTGAACCACAATCAGATCCCATTCCTTTGTGGGTCGGAAGAACCCTGGGAGGACGACATCGCGCTTCCGCGTGTGGACTGCGACCAGTGACAGCCCCCCCTCCATGAGCACGTCCTGGACCAGCTGCACGAAGCCATCCAGGTGCTTTCCACCCGTGACGGCGGCGCGGTTCCCGGCGTCTCGCTCACCAGTCGTCTGGCCTTGGCGGGCATCTTGGCGGGCGCGAGTCTGCCAAAACTGACGAACGGCGGAGGCAAGGCGAGCCTGGTAGTTCACGACACCTGGACGGCAGTCTGACCCCGGAGTTTGGCTTGCGCCACCTGTACGCGCTTCCGGGCCAATTCGTAGTATTCCGGGTCTAGCTCAACCCCGATGCTGTGACGGCCCCGCCGGAGCGCCGCGAGCGTGGTGGTCCCGGTTCCCATGAACGGGTCCAGGACCGTGTCGCCCACGAAGCTGAACATGCGGACCAGGCGCTCGGCGAGCTCCAACGGGTACGGCGCTGGGTGGTGGCGCGTCGAGGCGCCCGTGACCCCGTTCCAGATCTGCTGAAACCACGCCTTGTGATGTTCGTCGGAGATCACGCTGAGAACCCGCTGCTCAGCGGAGGGCTTCCGGTAGCCGCCGCCCTTGCGCTCCATCAAGATGAACTCGATGTCGTTCTTGATAACGGCATTCGGCTCGTACGGCTTCCCCAGGAACGAGGAGCCATTCGAGACTTCGTAGGTGGCGTTGGCGATCTTGTGCCAGATGATCGGTGCGAGATTGACGTACCCGAGGGCGCGGCAATGCTCCTGAATGGAGGCATGCAGCGGGACGACGGTGTGTTCCCCTGCGTTCTTACGCCGCGACAGGCAGACATCACCCACGACACAGACGAGTCGGCCGCCCGGAACGAGCGCTTCGAAACACCGTTTCCAGACGGCATCAAGTTCGTGCAGGAAGCACTCATAATCGGCGATGTCACCCAGCTGATGCTCGTGCGTGTTGTACTTCTTCAGGGTCCAGTACGGCGGGGAAGTTACCACGAGGTGGACGCTCTCTGGGTCAAGCTGCACCTGCCGCACATCCTGGTTCCGGAGATCGTGCACCGTGGGAATCTGCTGAATCGCGTGTTCGATGATCGACCGCAGCCGGCGGTCCTTCGCGATCCGCGGCAGGTCTGTCTGTAGCTGCGCGAGGTCGCGGAGTTCTTCCGGCACGAAGTCGCGCAGCGTACGGGTCCAGGTCATGCTACTCCTGTGGCTTAGCGGATGATAGGTCCTTGGCGCCCGCGGCGTGACACGTCACCGCCGCGTGAGCAGTTCCAGCTGGTCACCCGCAGCGCATGGCCCCCTGGCTGCAGGCCACCCGGCGCCCCAGGCGCAATCGCCCGCTCCGAGTCGAGGCCTTCGACATACCCCACCAGCAGCAGCCGGACATAACGCCCCGGCGCCAGACTCGGCCGCCCCATCCGCGCATAGAACGGCGCGCACAGCTTCTCAACGCATGCATCGGAGCCCGCCGCGCACAGGATCTCGTTCAGCCGCTCGTAGAAGGGATGCCCGCCGCCTTGGGGAAGGTCCGCCGTCGCCACCCACATCGCTTGTTGGGACCCGTCGTCGCGGGTCGTGCCCATCGCCATGGGACCTCAGTCTAGTACAGAGGATCGGTCCTGTCGATCCCCGTGTACCGCACCCGGTTTCTTGGACACACGTTTGCGCTACGCGGCATGGCGTCGCTCGTATTCCTCGCGCGCTTCGAGCGGCGTGCGATACGCCAGCTTTTCGAGGCGCCAGCACTGGTTGTAGCGTTCGACGAACTCGGCGACGGCCGCGCGTACCTCGGCGAGGTTTCGAAAGACCCGGCCGTAGACGGCTTGCTCCTTGAGCGTGCGATTCCAGCGCTCGACGACCCCGTTGGTTTCGGGCTCTTCAACGAAGCTGAAGCTGGGGTGGATGCCCCAGTACCGAAGCTGGTTGAGAAAGTGGTCCGACAGATACTGGCTGCCGTGATCCATCCGCAGCGCCAGCCCGCGGGCCACGTCCGCCTCGACCGAGCCGTAGCGTCGTCCGAGCCCTTGCGCGAGCGGCTCGAGGGCCGCAAAACGGTTCCCCACCTTGCACACATGCCAGCCCAGGCACTCGGCGTTCCAGTGGTCCACCGCCACGAAGGTCCAGACCCAGCCGTCGTCCGCGGTGAACACCCGCACGCCGTCGGTACCCCACATGAGGTAGGGCGCCGAGGTGACAATGGCCCCCTCGTGCGCGTTCATCTCACCCTGCCGCCCGCGGTGGGGCGAGAGCAGCCCCTGCGTGCGCATCACGCGCAACACCCGCGTCCGGGAGACCCGGATCCGGTCGAGGATCCACAGCCGCGCATGGACCGTGCGATGGCCGTCGCCCTGGAACGGTGACCGGGCCAGGTCGGTGCGAATGGCCGCCAAAAGCTGTGCATCCGACAGCGCGGGCGTCGGCCCGCGGCGCCCCGGGCCATCACCCCGCGCCGGGCGCCGCACACGAGCCCGCCGCGCGTAGAGCGCCGAGCGCGACCTCTCCCACGTGCGACACACCCGCTCGAGACCGTAGCGCCGCGCCGTCGTCGCGGAGGTCGTTGCGCTCATCGCGACCTCCGCGTCGCTAAAGGGAGGCGACGCTCCGCTGCGCGGGGACGCTCCCGCAGCAGCTCGTTCTCCATCGACAGCTCCCCAATGTGCCGCTTGGCCGCATCCAGCTCGGCGGCCAGCGACTCACCGGCCTGCGCCTTCAGCCCCAGCTCGATACCGGCCAGCGCACGGGCCTTCCACGCCTCCAGGCGATAGACCTCCACACCGACTTCTCGCGAGACCGCATCAAGCGACTCGCCGCGCAGCAGCCGCAACACCACGTCCCGTTTCCGGCTTGCGCTCCACCGCTGGCCGGGCGCCAAGGCCCCCGACCCAACCATGCCGCCCACCTCCTTCGACATCGGATTCTCCCTTAATCCGTGTCCAAGAAAACCGGGGGCGCCATACCTGTCGATCCCCGTAAAACCGACTTTCGCCACAGGCTGTTAGACATCTTCGTTGAACATCTCCGTGGAGCGGGTGGCATCGGCCGCACGTCGAAGTCAGTCGTGTTCGAATGGATTCAGGAGATCGACCCCGAGGTGGTCAAAATCGCGCACGTTGCGGGTCACGACCGTCAGCCGATGCACCAAGGCCGTCGCGGCGATCATGGCATCCTCCAGCAGGGTGTCTGAACAGCGATGCTTGAGCCGCGCCCATGCCCGGAATGTGTCTGCATTCATGGGGAGCACGCTATAGGAAACCAGCACCGCGCTGAGCCACGCCTCCAGTTCCTCCGCCTTGGCGGTATCCTGCTCGCGGGTGAGTTCGATGCCCGCTTGGATCTCCCCGACCGTCACCGCGGACAGCAACAGCTCATCGGCCGCCACCTGTTCAATCCACCCAACGACGGCCGGATGCGGATGAGGCCGGCGCAGTTCCGATACCACGTTGGTATCAAGCAAGTACACGGGCTTACTCGAAGCTCGGAGACACGCGGTGGCGATGCCGTGGCCGCGGCGGCGTCAGTGCGTCGGCGCGCGCCTCCGGGGCCAGCAGCAGTTCCTTGAGATCCGGCCGAGCCCGCTTTTCCAGCCGCCGCCACTCGTCAATAGGCACCAGCACGGCCGCCTCCACGCCCCGCCTGGTCACGATCTGTGGCCCTTCGCTGAGACTCGTCTCGAGCAACTCGCTGAAGCGCGCCTTGGCATCCTGTACCTGCCATGTCTTGCTCATGCCGCGTCACCTCCGTCTAAGAATGACTAGACGTCACACTAGTCTATCTTGTTCCGTGCCCACGCGTCGGCGCGACGCGGCCATGGATGTGATCGGGGGTATGAGATGGGCCGGCTCACAGACGTCGTTGTCAGCCGACCTCTCGCCCAACAGGGCACGACTGGCGGGACGTCTCGCGCGGTGACCCGGCCGGGCTGCGCGGAGGCGGTTGGGAGCCGTACACGGGCCAGCGGTGGCCGCACACCGTCGCCGCCGGCCACTGGCGTCGCCCGCCCCCCGCTGGGCTCGTTCCTCTGGTCGTCACGCTCCCGAACAACGGCTGAAACCAGGCGATCCGTCGAGCGCGGAGATCGCAAAAAAAGTTGGGCGGAAAGTTTGCGCACAACTCGCTCACTCTATCCCTCTGATTTCAGAGGGGTTACGCCTGCGCTCGATCGGCCGCCGACCCAAAGTCGCCGCGCGCCCTGCTCGCAGAGGCCCGTATTCATTGATCTTTTTTGGCACAGGGGGTTGCCGGTCCCCCCTGTTCGCGCACAACGCGCACAGCTACGGTGGTGGAAGTTCGTTTGCACGGTCAGCAGGGTGACGATGCCGCACACGATGTTGAGATTTCCGACCGTCAAGGCCCGCACGGGCCTGTCGCGCAGCACGATCTATCTCCGCATCTCCCGCGGCACGTTTCCCGCCCCCGTGTCCCTTGGAGGCCGCGCCGTGGGCTGGATCGAGGCCGAGGTGAACGCGTGGCTCACCGCGCGGATCGCGCAACGCCGGCTGATCGCGCCCGGGGCGCGGAGGACGGCGGCGGCGGCGGACGGTTACCGGGCGCGGGGACGCACACCCCGTCCCGACGAGAAAGGGTGGTCGACATGATCCGGAACATCACGGTGGATGGCGAGGAGGCGCTTGCGGTGGACACGGCCGAGGAACTGGGCCGGGCGCTCTTGACCGGCCGGTACGTTGTCGCGTCCGACGCGGTGCGCGCGGAGTACGGGCTCACGGACACCGACAACTCGGACACGCAGGACATCGTGGACGAGTCGGACTGGCGCGACGACGCGTGGCGCGCGGAGGGGGGGCACTGATGGCGTGGGGCCGAAAGACCACCGCGGCGCAGAAACCCGCGTGGAGCCAGGACGACTACCACAAAGAGTTTGCCGGCAAGCTCAAAGAGCAGATCGAGCAGGGTGTCGCGCCGTGGCAGAAACCGTGGAAGCCCGGCGAGGAACGACTCCCGAAAAACATCCAGTCCGGCAAGCCGTACCGGGGCGGCAATTCGGTCTACCTCAGCGTGACCCAAACCGCGAAGGGCTACAGCGATAACCGCTGGGCGACCTACAAGCAGGTCAAGGACATGGGCGGTCAGGTCCGCAAGGGCGAGAAGGCCACCCACGTGCTGTTCTACAAGTTTGACGACGAGAAGCAGAAGGCGCAGGACCAGCCCGACCGCCCGACCACCGAGGGGAAGGCCGAGCGGGAACACACGCGCCCGCCGATGGTGCGCTGCTATGCCGTGTTCAACGTCGCACAGGCGGACGGCCTGCAGCTGGAACGGAAGGGCGACGACCGGGAGCACGCGCCCGAATGGAAAGCCCATCAGACCGCCGAGCGGGTGATCCAGGAGAGCGGGATCCACGTCGCCCATGTTCGCGGCGACCGCGCCTTTTACAACCTCCAATCCGACACGGTGACGCTCCCGGAACGGGAGCAGTTCGCCACGGCGAACGGCTATTACCAGACCGCCTTACACGAACTCGGCCACGCCACCGGCCACCCCGAGCGGATGGACCGCGACACCCTGAAGCAAGGCGCGGGGCACTTCGGCAGCGTGGAGTACGCCCGCGAAGAACTCCGCGCGGAAATGTCCGCGATGATGACCGGCGAGCAATGCGGCGTCGGCCACGACGGCAGCCGCGGCGCGGCGTACGTCAAGGGCTGGTTGAAGGCGCTGGAACAAGACCCGAAGGAGATGTACAAGGCGGCCGCGGACGCACAGAAAATCTCCGATTACCTCATGCGTCCCATCAGAGAACGGGAGCAGACGACCGAGAAAGAGCATGGGGAGCTGGCCGAGAAATACTCGGCCGCGCGCAGCCCGCAGATCAGCCCGACCCCACCGCCGGCACAGCACGCCCACGGGCGGGAGGCCGGCATCAGCCGCTAGGCGCTCCCCATGTTTGACCGTTCCGATCTTCTCTGGCGAGACGACGACCCGACGCCGGCCACCACGCCGGCGCGGGACGACCACGCGAAGGATGACCAGGCGCGGCAGGTCACAGCACAACCAGGCGTGCCCGGTCACACCCGCGCCACCGCCGACGAGCCGGCGCGAGATGGTGAGGACCGGCCGCAGGAACCCGCCGGCCACGACGTTCAGGGGTTTGAGCAGGAACCCGCCGGCCCGCGCGAGCATCCCGAGTGGACCCCGCAGCAGCGCGCCAACCCCGAGGCGCACCAGGCCCGGCTTGTCCGCATCCGCGAGGAACGCGCGCCCGAGTGGGCCGGCCAGGATGCGCGGGATCGTCAGGATGAAGCCGCCCGCACGCACGCGCGCGACGCCCGCGCGAACTACCGACGACCCACGCGCGCGGACCGGGCCCGCCAGGAGCGGGCCGGCCACCGCGCGACGCCCGACCCGGAGACACGCACCACGGGCCATCGGCGGGAACACGACGCCCGCACGCACGACCCCGAGGCGCGCCAACGGCCGCGCCGCAGCAGGACCGAACGCGCGCGCGATGCCGTGGCCGACGTGGGGCTCTATCGCGCCGTGTCCTACACAGACCTGTCCGACCAACATTTTGACGGCCACCCCTACGCCACCCGGCGCAGCGTCAATCACATGATCCGCGCCGGGCTGATTGAGGAACACGCGGCGACCGGGCCGGAAGGCAACACGTTCACGGTCCTCACCGCGACCGAACGCGGGCGAGACGCTGCACAGCGCGCGGCGGTCGACGCCGGCCACGTCCCCGAGCAGCAGACGTGGAGCGGCATGGTGAAGCCCGCCGAGCTGTCGCATGACACGGCCGTGTACCGCGCCGCGCTGGACGAGCGGGCGCGCATCGAGGCCGAGGGCGGGCGCGTGACCCGCGTCCGGCTCGATGCCGAACTCAAACAGATTGTCGCCACCGCGACCGAGAAGGCGCGGGCCGAGGGCGGCGACCGCGCGGCGCACGAGGCGAAGCTCGCCGCCGCGCACGACCTCGGGTTGCACGTCGTCAATCACGACCACGTGTTGTATCCCGACGCCCAGCTCGACATCGAGGACGCCGATGGTGTGAGCGGCCGGGTGAACGTGGAGATTGTGTCCGACCACTACCACGCGGCGGCGATCGCGGCGAAGGCCGGCGCCGGCTTTGCGATGCACGGCAGCAGCCGATCCGCCACCCGGAAGATCGCCCGCGCGCTGGCGCGCGAAACCGACAGTGGGCCGGGCGGCGGCGAGGCACGCGCCGGCCGCGATGGATCGGTGGAGCTGTAGACGATGCAGCCGATCACCGTGGCCCTCGGGCTGACCGTCACGATCCTCGCGCTCACGGCGCTCCTGGCCGGGCCGCAGTTTGTCTACCTGGCCCCGCACACCCGTGTCCTGGTCTCGCAGTACTGGCCGGCGCTCACCGCCTACGGCGCGCTAGCCGTGCTGTCGCTGATCGTCGCGCTCTACGCGACCGCGCGCGCGGCCGGGCTCGCGGACCTCGGGCGGAAGGTGGATCTGGTCGAACGGTCGATCCGGCGCGGCGCGGGCGGCGATCCGGAGCTGGCCGAACAGATGCAGCAGCAGGACCGGGGAGATTTTGACGAATGACGCACGGGCACGAGGCCGACACTCGACGCGGCTCGAGAACGGTTCTTGAGCCCGCGCCCCTCACACACACCACCACAAGGAGAACACCCATGCACTCGCACCGCTCACACCGGATCACCGCGCTCGCGGTTCTGTTCGCCGTGGGGCTTGCCGAGGCCCCCGTGTTCGCCCAGGGCGTGAGCCCGTGGCTGAACGCCGTTGACGTGCTGCAACAGGCATTCACCGGCCCCCTCGCGCGCGGCTTGTCGCTGATCGCGATTGTCATCGGCGGGCTGATGTTCGCCTTCGGTGAAGGCGGCAGCAAGAAGGCGCTCGCCGGCATCATTTTCGGGCTTGGCATGGCGATGGGCGCGGCGAACTTCCTCACGTGGCTGTTTACCTAATGAGCATCAGCCAGGGCGCGCGCCCGTGGGCCGCCTACCCGGCGCTGTCGGCCCCCCTCACCATGATGGGGGTCGAACGGCGCTGGTTCCTCCTGTCGGCCACGATCGGCATGGCGATGTGGAACGCGATCAACTCGACGCTCATCGGCGCGGCGACCTTTTGCGTGCTGTACGGCGTGGGCTGGTGGGCCTGGCGCACCGACCCGCACATGCTCACCATCCTGCGTGAATCCGTCCGATTCAAGACGCGGTACGACCCGGCGAAGTGGGCCGCGCAGCCGTGGTACATCGTCATCACCCCGGCCCGCCGGCTGCCCCGATCATGACGACGACCGATCGCGACGTGGCCGACCACCACGCGGCCGGCTCCCTGGCCGACGAGCTGCCGTATTGGGGCTGGCTCCCCGACGACCGCACGTGTCTGACCCGGCGCGGCGAGCTGGTGACACTCGCCCGCTTGACGCCGACGGTGGTGGACGGTCACACCCCGGCGCAGCTTGACGCCGTGCTGAATCACTGGCAACGGATGTTGAGCGGCATCGACTCCCGCACGCGGCTCTATTTCTACCTGCTCCGCCGACCGGCGATCTTCCCCGACGCCGATACCGGCTTGTCGGCGGTCGCGGACCTCGGGCAACGGAAGCGGCGCGCGTTCCTCGGATCGCGCATCCAACAGATCGACACCTATCTCGCCTGGTGCTACGACCCGCGCCTCTCGACGGCGGCGCACGGCCGCAACCATCAGCCGTGGTGGAAGCACTACGTGCAGACGTGGATGAAGGGGCGGCGGACTCCCAACGAAGCGATCTACTTCCGCGAGCAGATCGAGGACGCGGCCGGGCGCTTTCGGCAACAGGTCGATGCCAGCCGTACGCTGGTCGCCGATCTGACGCCGCTCGACATCCTGACGGCACACGAAGGCTCCCGCCTCCTCGCCGAGCTGGTGAACAAGCCCGGTCGTCCGCCGTGGGACGGGGCGACCGGCAGCGGCTTGAACTGGCGACTGGCCTACTCCGAGCTAGAAGCCGAACGCCGGCATCTTCGACTGGACGGCGAGCCCGTGATTCTCTACTCGCTCTTGTCCCCGCCGGCCAGGGCGACCGCCAACCTCTTGAACGACCTGTACCGGCTCGACAGCGTGATGACCGTGGCGCTCGAATGGCGCCCGTGGGATCTGGACGCAGCGCGGCGGAAGATCCGCGGCGCGCAGCGCCACTACTTTTCCAAACGCTATTCGATGATGGCCCACGTACAGGAGACGGAAGGCACGGCGACCGCGATGGTGGACAGCGCGTCCACCACCACTCATGATCCGACGGATTCCCATGGTGTCCAACCATGTTCATGTCAAATACGTTAGTAAATGTGGTAACCACGGTACGGCGTCTTGACGTGGTGCCACGACATCCCGTATATTCCTAAAATAATATGTATAGTTACTTGTAGAGCTACACAGCGCGAGAATCGATCGATGACGACACCCCCCCCACGACCGCCGCGCCGCCTCACGCAGCGCTTGAGCGCCGCCTTTGTGCGGGCCGCCGCGCCCGGATTCTATTGCGATGGCCACGGGCTGAACTTGCGCGTGGATCCGTCCGGGGCGCGGCAGTGGGTGCAACGGCTGGTCATTCGGGGCCGGCCCCGGATGCTCGGGCTCGGCGGCTACCCGCTGGTGTCACTGGCCGAGGCGCGCAACGTGGCGTTCGCGAACCGCCAGCGAGCCCGGGCGGGCGGAGACCCGCTGGCCGAGAAGCGCCACGGCCAGGGCGTGCCCACGGTCGAGGAGGCCGCCGCCGTGGTGCTGGAGCAGCAGCGCCCCGGCTGGCGCAATGCCAAGCACGCGCGGGACTGGCCGCGCAGTCTGCGCGCCTATGCGTTCCCGCGCATCGGGGCGCTGCCCGTGTCCGAGGTGACGACGGCCGACGTCTTGGCCATCCTCACGCCGATCTGGCACGACAAGCCCCAGACCGCGCGGCGGGTCCGGCAACGGATCGGTGCCGTGATGACGTGGGCGGTCGCGATGGGCTACCGGCCGGACAACCCGGTGGGCGCCGCCCTCGGCCAGGCCCTCGGGCGGCAGCAGGTCGTCGTCCAGCACATGCGGGCGCTGCCCCACGGCGCGGTGGCGGACGCCCTCGCGACCGTGCGGGCCTCGTCGGCCCGGCCTGTCGTCAAGCTGATCTTCGAGTTTGTGGTGCTGACGGCGGCGCGGTCGGGCGAAGTGCGCCTGGCGACGTGGGACGAAATGGACCTGGACGCGGGCGTCTGGACCATCCCCGCCGCGCGCATGAAGGCGAAGCGGGATCACCGCGTCCCGCTCTCGGGGCGGGCGCTTGCGATCCTGCACGACGTACAGCGACTGAGCGATGGCGCCAGCCTCGTGTTCCGCAGTCTACGCGGGAAGCCGCTCTCCGACATGACGCTGTCGAAATTGATCAAAGAACTCGGCATCGCCGCCGTGCCGCACGGGTTCCGGTCGAGCTTTCGGGATTGGGCGGCGGAGCAGACAAACACGCCCCGCGAAGTGGTCGAGGCCGCGCTCGCCCATACGGTACGCAACCCGACGGAGGCGGCCTATGCGCGCAGCGACCTCTTCGAGCGGCGGCGCCGCCTGATGGACGAGTGGGCGGCCTACTGTGCGGGTTCAGCCACATGTGGACCACTTGAGGGGTTGAGATAAGAGAGGCTGTGCTGCGGGAGGAGATCCCCATGACGCAAGCAAAGTCGACGGAGAAAGTCGTCCAGGAGATCCGCCGGAAGACCCGGCGCGCCCGCTGCGGCGCGCGCCCGAGCGGTCGGGGCCGTCCTCGCCCGTCCCGGCCGCCCAACAGGCCGACCCGTGCCGCCAGTCCACCGGGCCGGCGTCCCGCGCCGACCCCTAACCGCCCGCCGGGCCGCCGCGGGCCGGGTGTGTCACCCACCGGGCTGGTGCTGGAATGGAGGGGCGCCAGCTGGACTAAAAAAAGCGCCCAAAAACACTGAAACCGGCCTTGCGGCCGGTTTCGCACCCTCTTCCCGAAGGAACAGGGGGGATGAAGAAAGATGAGTATACGCGGTCGAGACGGGACGGTCAACCCTAAGGAGAGCGCCCATTGTGGCTGATGCCATCGTCTACGTGGACGGGTTCAACCTGTACTACGGTTCGCTCAAGCGGACCCCGTACAAATGGCTCGATCTCGGGCGCCTGTGCGCAGGAATGCTTCCCAACGACCGAGTGATTGCCATCAAGTACTACACGGCTCGCATCAGCGCACGGCCCGGCAATCCAGGCGCACCGAATGACCAGCAGATTTACCTGCGGGCGCTTCGTACCATCCCAAACCTGTCGGTCACGTATGGGCACTTCTTGACCCATTCCGTTTCCATGGCTCTGACTGGCGTGACGCCGACCCAGCGTGTCTGGGTCGACAAGACCGAAGAGAAGGGCTCAGACGTCAATCTGGCCGCGCACCTGGTTCGCGACGCATTTCAGCGCACGTTCGAAGTCGCGGTACTGATCACAAACGACTCAGATCTCTCCGAGCCGGTGAGAATTGTGCGGCAAGAACTGAACCTGCCGGTCGGCATCCTTAACCCACATCAGCAACACAGCGCCGAACTGAAGCGCGTCGCGACCTTTCTGAAGAGGATCCGGCAATCCGACCTGATCGCGAGCCAGTTTTCCCTGGTGTTGACCGATGCGAAGGGCACGTTCCACAAACCCGCGTCCTGGTGACCTTCGGTCGGCCACCCCGAGCGGACGGTCGATCCCGAGCTGATGATCGTGCATCCAATGGGCCTCCTCATCATGTACGTGCGCGGCGATCGGGCACTGGTGACCGGATGACGACGAGCCCCGCCCCGGAGACACCGCGCCCCGTCACGGTCCCGACGTTGCAGGACCGCGCGCGCTGTCTTGCATCCCTCGGATGGAGCGGCCGAAAGGCCGAATGGATCGCGCTCGTCGCGCTGCATACCGGCGTCTTTACGCGGTCGCAATGGTGCCATTTTTTCGCCGGCGCGAATCGCGAAGCGGCGCGCGTGTTCGTGCACCACCTCATCGACAAGCAGCTCGCCATCGAGGACGAGCGGGCCATCTTCCCCGGCGGCGCGCGCGCCGTCCTGCTCACCGGAAAAGTCCTCTATCGGGCACTGGGCATCCCCGACGTGCGGCACCGTCGGGGCAAGAACGCGACCACGCCCATCCTCATGCGCCGGTTGCTCTCGCTCGATTACCTCATCGAGCGGCCGACCCTCGGATGGCTCCCGACTGAGGCCGATAAAGTTCGGCGGTTCGAGGCGCTCGGCATCGACCGGGCCGTGTTGCCGTACCGGAAATATGGTGAGGGTGAGCAGGGCCAGCCGCGCTACTTTGCGCTGAAACTTCCGATCGCCATAGACGAGCGGGCGGCGACGTTCGTGTACGTGGACGCCGGCCAGTCCACCGATAGCGAGCTGCGCGCGTGGGGCGTGGCCCACGCGCCCCTGTGGGCCGCGCTCCGGGCGCGGACGTTCGCCGTGCACGTCGTCGCTGTCGGCACGGGTGTTGACGCCGCGGAACGCGCCGCACCCGTCCTGAAACGCTGGACCCAGGACGGCGAAGGCCAGGGCGCGGCGGACCCGGTCGGGCCGACCAAGGCCGACCCGGACATCCGCCGGGAAATCGCCCGGCTCGAGGACGCGATCAGCGGCGGCAATCGTGACCTCTTGCGCGCGGCCGGCGGATGGGAGACGGCGGCCGATCGTCTCGTCTTCTTGCAACAACTCCCCGACGGCACGCCCACCAAGGCGACCAAGCGAGGGGCGATTGACCGCTTCACAATCTGGCCCACCGTCCGGCTGACCACGCCCGAGGTGGCGATCTGATGGTGCCCCGTCCTCTGGACCGTTCCGGGGGCGAAGCGCAGGGCGATGCCGGGGGCGAGCAAAATCTGACACGGACACAGGGGGGGGGTGTCCCAAAAACAGCAGGGGGGGTGTCCCATCCCCCCCTTCCATGTGTCGCTGTCGTTGTTCGGCTTTTCGTCCTAAGACCGGCCGACCCGAACCGCGCCAGCGGAGAGGGACGTGACGGGAGCGACCCCCCCTTTTGTGCCGCTGGCGCGGCACGGCGAAGGGTTGGTGTCAGCCACGGTGTCAGGCACCGTGTCAGCCCCCCCCTCGCCTTCGGGGAGGTCGCTCCCGTCTGTATGTATCCTTGCTATATGGACTCCTCCATCTACGCAAGGGTTTCATCCATCCTATATGGACTCCTCCATCTACGCAAGGGTTTCATCCATCCTGGAAGGGTGAGATCAGGTGCAGCCTCCTTGCGTGTGGCTGGAATTGCGCTTCCACCTGCCGAGTGCTGACGGGAACGGGAACGAAGACACGAGGGGACGAACCGACTGCGGACCTATATTCGGCCTCTGAGGTGGAGACATCCGTCTCCGGGCCACCATGACAGTCGCACACCGCGGGCCACTACAGGAAACGGCGTCACGTGCGCCGGCAAGGAATCGGCCTCGTGCGGTGTCGGTCGGTTCGAGATGCCATGTCATTCGTTCGAACCCTCAGCAGTCGTTGTGGCAGGGGCGGTCACGCGGCGACGAACGCGGTGTCGCGGGTCCAGACGGCCCAGACCAACCGGGCGAGCTTGTTGGCCACCGCGACGATGGCCAGGTTGAAGTGGCACCGGTCGCGCACCTGCAGCGCCCACCGGTGCAGGCGGGAGAGCGGCTGCCCGGTGCGCCGGCGGCGAGCCGCGGCCAGCACCACCGCGCGGCCACCGTGGATCAGCATGCACCGCAGGTAGCGATCGCCGCGTTTGCTGATGTGTCCGAGTCGCCGGTGGCCGCCGCTCGAGTATTCGCGCGGCGTCAACCCGACCCAGCTCGCAAACTGGCGCCCGCGACTGAACGCATGGATGTGACCGACCGTGCCGACCAGGGTGGTCGCCCCCAGCAGTCCGATACCGGGCACGGTTTGCAACAGCGCGCAGACCGGGTCGGCGGCGGCCAGCTCCCGCAGCTCGCGGTCGAGGTCGGCGATGCGGTCCTCCAGCGCGCGGATTTCCTCCTGCACGCTGGCCAGCACGCGCCGGAACGCAGCGGGCAACGCCGTCGCCGACTCCAGCAGCGCTGGCACCGCCTGCACGGCCGTCTTCGCACCGGGCGGCAGATTCAGGCCATGCTCCCCGAGCAGCCCCCGCAGGGCATTGATGCGTGCCGTGCGCGTCGTCATCCACTGCTCGCGGACCCGGTGCAACGCGACCAGGGCCTGTTGCTCCGCCCGCTTGATCGGCACGGCGGGGATCCGCTCCACGCGCGATGCGTCCACCAGCGCCTCGGCATCGGCACGGTCTGTCTTGTTCCGGCGGACGAACGGACGCACGTAGTTGGGCGGCAACAGCGTCACTTGGTGCCCGTGTTCTTGGGCAACGCGCCCCCAGTAGTGCGCCGTGCCGCACGCTTCCATCACGACCCGGCACGGCGGGCGCTTCGTCAGAAAGCGCATGAACGAAGTCCGGCCAAACCGCTTCCGCTCGCTGATCTGACCGCGCTCGTTCGCCACCGCCACCTCGAACACGCTCTTCGCGAGATCCACCGCCACTGTCGTACTCTCCATGTCGGCCTCCTCCTGGTTCGTCCTGAACCGTTCACTGCTCACAACAGGATGCTGCATCGCAGTGCCGGGAGGAGTCCATGTCAGTCAGGAAGGCTCCCCGGCCCGCACGCGGGCCGGACGACGAGCCGAGACGAGCGGCGCGATGTTTGACCGACGCATCCGCGCGTTCCTGGTCGTCGGCGGCGTCAGTGCCGCGTGCGCCTGGACGTGGCCTGGCGCGTTTCCCGAGGCCGATCCCGTGGCGGTGCTCGTCCGCTACCACACCGCGAACGTGTACCGCGCCGGCGTCGCGTGGTACGACGTGGCGTCCGGCGTGGCGGTGTTCCTCGCCGGGCACTTGCTCATCAGCACATCCCGGATCTGGTTCGCCCGGATGGGCGTCCGTGTGGGGCGCCGGTCCCGCCTTCCGACGTGGCCGCTTTCGCCTACGGCCGGCGGGCCGGCGATCGTCGTCGGCGAGGTCCAGCACCCGGTCAGAGCCATCGAGAGCCCGGCCCCCGAATGGCTGCCGATCCCGGAGCGGGGCCTCTATACCGGCGTGGCGATTGTCGGCGCGGTCGGGTCCGGCAAAACGTCGGCGTGTATGCACCCGTTCGCGCGCCAGTTCTTGAGCTGGCACGCGACGAATCCCGAGCGGCGCGCCGCCGCGCTCGTCCTTGCAGTGAAGGGCGATTTTTGCCACGACATCCGCCGGATGTTCACCGAGCTGGACCGAGGCGGCGACTACATCGAGCTGAGTCTCGAGGGCCGGCTGACGTGGACCCCTTGAGTGCCACCTGGCTCGATGCGTACTCGCTTGCGTACACGGTCGCGTCCCTCTTGAATCAACGCTTCGGCAAGGGCAAAGAACCGTTCTGGCAACAGGCCTACACCAACCTCGTCCGCTGGATCATCGAGCTGTACCGGGTGCTGCCCGGCGGATGGGTGACGCTGCGCGACGTGTACCACTGCGCCATCGACAAGGGACGCTTCCACCTCTACCGCGTCACCCAGGTCGAGCTGGCGGCGTCGGTGATCACGGCGATCCACCAGCCGCCAAAGAACGTGACGATTCGCCTCACGCATCCCAACGCGTGCTCCCTGCCCTACGACGACCTCGACCTGACCCTGCGCGCCATGCTGCACGCCTCCGGAATCGAGCCGACGCGCCCTCCCGACGCGGAGGCGCCTGCGGGATGACGCTCCTGGCGGCCCTCCTCAACCTCGTGGCCCGGGTCGGGGACCGAGACGGCGCGGCGGTGCGTATCAGCGAGACCGACATCCGCCAGTGGCCGGCCGAGGCCGTCTCTGCCCTGCAGGCGCACCGGCTCCTGGTCCGGGCGCGTCCCGCCAGGACCGTGGTGTGTCCCGGCTGCGAAGCCGACTGCGCCATGCCGGTGTAGACGATTCCCGCGGGGCCGCGCGCAGCCGTGCGATTCATCGTCTGTGACAAACGCAGCGACATCAACCGGGTCGCGCTCACGACGGCACACGTGGACCAATGGAAATGTGATGCCGAGGCGCTCGCCCGGTTTGTCGTCGAGCAGCTCGGCCTGCGCCGGAGCCGGCACCGGGTCGATGCGTCCGGGACGCGGCCCCTCGGGCTCGCCGCTGGCGACACGCGGCACCAGATGCTGGGCCTCCGCACGCACGGGAACGTGCCCTCCGCTCAACGAAGGCCGGGGCATCAGCCCCGGCGACACCTTCGAACGCCCGCATTACCCGGCCGATCGACTGGAGCGCTCAACGAAGGCCGGGGCATCAACCCCGGCGACACGTGGAAGTCCCGCTTGAGGAGCTGGCTTTCTACCTGGGCGCTCAACGAAGGCCGGGGCATCAACCCCGGCGACACCCGAGCTGATCGCGTTCATGAGCGGCGACCTAGTCCTGCACGCTCAACGAAGGCCGGGGCATCAACCCCGGCGACACCCACGCGAGCGCCTTGTCTCCCTTCGCCGGGGCGTACGCTCAACGAAGGCCGGGGCATCAACCCCGGCGACACGCGCCAGGCCGCGTCCGCCGCCACTGGCCGATCATGCCACGCTCAACGAAGGCTGGGGCATCAACCCCGGCGACACTCGAACTCTTTGTCGGCGTCGTCGACGGTGGCGATCGCTCAACGAAGGCCGGGGCATCAACCCCGGCGACACCCATCGGAATCATTCTGAATCAGCTTGGTTTTTCCGCGCTCAACGAAGGCCGGGGCATCAACCCCGGCGACACTGGGGAAATCGTGGTGGCGATGCCGGGTGTGTCCCGCGCTCAACGAAGGCCGGGGCATCAACCCCGGCGACACGTTCGCCGCGCCGGTCAGCGTAACCTTCGCCCGTACCGCTCAACGAAGGCCGGGGCATCAACCCCGGCGACACCCACTCCGAGCACGCGCCACTTGTCATCGGTCGGGTTCGCTCAACGAAGGCCGGGGCATCAACCCCGGCGACACTTCCCGTCGTCCGTGGCGGCGCGGCTGTGCATGATCGCTCAACGAAGGCCGGGGCATCAACCCCGGCGACACTCACACCAGCCGTCTTCATTCCCATGCCCGCAGCAGCGCTCAACGAAGGCCGGGGCATCAACCCCGGCGACACCCTTCGCAGAGGGCCTTGAGAGCCGCGGCGTGATTCATCGCTCAACGAAGGCCGGGGCATCAACCCCGGCGACACTACTACATGACGCGGAGGATTGGACCGCGCGAGGTGGGCGCTCAACGAAGGCCGGGGCATCAACCCCGGCGACACTCGGCGCCGCGTCGGTGGCGTCATTGCAGGGCCGCGCTCAACGAAGGCCGGGGCATCAACCCCGGCGACACGTCTGGGGTGCCGTTCACGGGATCGTCGGCGCCCAGCGCTCAACGAAGGCCGGGGCATCAACCCCGGCGACACCTCGTATGCCTGGGTGGCGGCGTCGGCGATCCCTTGCGCTCAACGAAGGCCGGGGCATCAACCCCGGCGACACGCACGACCGTCGTGCCTGATCATTCTGCGCCGTGTTCGCTCAACGAAGGCCGGGGCATCAACCCCGGCGACACGTGGACGGAACATCTCGATGCCGCGTTCCCCCACGAACGCTCAACGAAGGCCGGGGCATCAACCCCGGCGACACGACGGTCGCGATCGGCGGCCGGACGGCGCCATACGTCTGCGCTCAACGAAGGCCGGGGCATCAACCCCGGCGACACACCTCGATACCCTGCTATATGGACTCCTCCATCTACGCAAGGGTTTTATCCATCCTGGAAGGGTGAGATCAGGCGCAGCCTCCTTGCGTGTGGCTGGAATTGCGCTTCCACCTGCCGCGTGCTGACGGGAACGGGAACGAAGACACGAGGGGACGAACCGACTGCGGACCTATATTCGGCCTCTGAGTTGGAGACGTCCGTCTCCGGGCCACCATGACAGTCGCACACCGCGGGCCACTACGGGAATCGGCGTCACGTGCGCCGGCAGGGAAACGGCCTCGTGCGGTGTCGGTCGGTTCGAGATGCCATGTCATTCGTTCGAACCCTCAGCAGTCGTTGTGGCAGGGGCGGTCACGCGGCGACGAACGCGGTGTCGCGGGTCCAGACGGCCCAGACCAGCCGGGCGAGCTTGTTGGCCACCGCGACGATGGCCAGGTTGAAGTGGCACCGGTCGCGCACCTGCAGCGCCCACCGGTGAAGGCGGGAGAGCGGTTGACCGGTGCGCCGCCGGCGAGCCGCGGCCAGCACCACCGCGCGGCCACCGTGGATCAGCATGCACCGCAGGTAGCGGTCGCCGCGTTTGCTGATGTGTCCGAGTCGTCGGTGGCCGCCGCTCGAGTATTCGCGCGGCGTCAACCCGACCCAGCTTGCAAACTGGCGCCCACGGCTGAACGCATGGATGTGACCGACCGTACCGACCAGGGTGGTCGCCCCCAGCAGTCCGATACCGGGCACTGTCTGCAACAGCGCGCAGACCGGGTCAGCGGCGGCCAGCTCCCGAAGTTCGCGGTCGAGCTCGGCGATGCGGTCCTCCAGCGCCCGGACCTCCTCGTGCACGCTGGCCAGCACGCGCCGCATCGCGGCGGGCAACGCCGTCGCCGACTCCAGCAGCGCTGGAACCGCCTGCACGGCCGTCTTCGCACCGGGCGGCAGATTCAGGCCATGCTCCCCGAGCAGCCCCCGCAGGGCATTGATGCGTGCCGTGCGCGTCGTCATCCACTGCTCGCGGACCCGGTGCAACGCGACCAGGGCTTGTTGCTCCGGCCGCTTGATCGGCACGGCGGGGATCCGCTCCACGCGCGATGCGTCCACCAGCGCCTCGGCATCGGCACGGTCTGTCTTGTTCCGGCGGACGAATGGACGCACGTAGTTGGGCGGCAACAGCGTCACCTGGTGCCCGTGTTCTTGGGCAACGCGCCCCCAGTAGTGCGCCGTGCCGCACGCTTCCATCACGACCCGGCACGGCGGGCGCTTCGTCAGAAAGCGCATGAACGAAGTCCGGCCAAACCGCTTCCGCTCGCTGATCTGACCGCGCTCGTTCGCCACCGCCACCTCGAACACGCTCTTCGCGAGATCCACCGCCACTGTCGTACTCTCCATGTCGGCCTCCTCCTGGTTCGTCCTGAACCGTTCACTGCTCACAACAGGATGCTGCATCGCAGTGCCGGGAGGAGTCCATGTCAGTCGGGAAGGCTCGCGGGCCCGCACGCGGGCCGGACGACGAGCCGTGTTTGGCGTCAAGTACTTCTGCCGCTCAACGTCAACTATTCTTGCCGGTTCGGACGGCTACTCGTTCGACGACGCACCGTTCGGTGGGCGTTGCTGCGGGTTCTGAAGACGCAGAAGACCAAACGGCGTGAACGTCCGCTTGGGGACGTTCACGGAGTGCGGTAGCCGAGCGCGCGGCTTCCGAAGGGAGGGGCTGGTGGTTGCTACGCGAGCCCGCGAGAAGATGTGCGCCGTGAACGTCTCGGTCGAAGCCGTGATCGCTTCGGGACCGGAGACGCTCAGGAGCTCGCAGGTCGGCGACGCCGCGGCAACAGCGGCCCCGGCGGCCGGCCGCGAGGCACGGGCGGTGGCGATGGCGGCGACGTTGGGCGCGACGGATCCGTTCGAAAGCTCGGCACGTCGAACTCGAGCACCACGGCGTGGTGCACCAGGCGGTCGATCGCCGCGGCCGTGGCCATCTGGTCGCGGAAGATCCGGTCCCACTGGCTGAAGACCAGATTGCTGGTCACCATCATCGAGCGACGCTCATAGCGCTCGGCGAGCAGCGTGAACAGCACCTCGGCTTCGTCGGGGCTCTGCTGCACGTAGCCCAGATCGTCGAGCAAGATCACCTCGAAGAGGTCGAGCTTGCGGAGGGCCCGTGGCAGGTCGAGGTCACGTTTGGCGCCGAGCAATTCCTGCACCAGGGCGTAGGCCGGGACGCACAACACGCTGCGGCCGGCCTCGACCAGCGCGTGCCCGACGGCGCACAACCCGTGGCTTTTGCCCACGCCGGGCAGACCGAAGGCGAGCACATTGGTCGCCGTCTCGAGGAACGCCCCGCTGGCAAGCGTCTTCAACTGCTGCACCAGCGGGCCCGGCAACCTTCCGGTGTCGAGCGTCTCGAACGTCTTGCCGGGCGGCAGACGCGAAGCCCGTCGCAGCCGGGCAATCCGGCGCTGGCGGCGCGCCTCGGCTTCGGCCTCGAAGACTTCCAGCAACACCGGCAGCGCGTCGTGGTGTCCGGCCTGCGTCAATCGCGGCACCAGCTCTTCGGACGCCGTCGTCAGGTTGAACTGCGTCAGCAGCGTCGTCACCTGCGTGCTCGGCACCGTCATCCGTGGAGACCTCCGGTCAATAAAGCGTCGTACTGCGCCAGGTCCGGGCGGGGTATATGTACTACCGGCACGGTCGGGACTGGTGGCCGCACTTCGGCCTGGACGCTGGCGTACGCGCACGTGTCGCCAGCGTCGAGCCGAGCCCGAAGCGTCGCCTCGACCTGACGCTCACTGGTCGTCGCCGCCACGTGCAGCAGGCGCACGTACTCGACGTCGGCCCGCTCGCCGTGCGTTCGCCCCAGCGCGTCATAGGCGGCCCGGAACGTCAGCGACGGGAACAGCTCTTCCCGGAAGCGATACCGGGCAAACGCGCCCGGCTTGCGGACCAGGCGACCGATGATGTGGCGGTAATCGATCCGGTGGTCCGCCGCACCCCGCAGCCGCGGCATCGTGCACAGCACCCGGCCGCCGTAGAGAACCTCGACCGTCGACGGATGCTGCCGCGCCTCGACCGTGTGGCCGATCAACCGCGACGGCACCGAGTAGATCCGGCTGCCGATCCGAATCGTGCTCCACTTGCGCACCCGGCACTGGAACGTCGTGTACTCGGGGATGCGAGCCGTCGGCAACGGCTGCAGATACAAACGCTCCTCGGCCAACCGTGCCGCCGCCGGCCTATTCTGCTCCTCGTCGAGGACCGCCCGCACGAAGCGCAGGTACGCCGACTCGTCCGCGAAATCTCTGTCGCCCCGCAGCAGCAACGCTTGCTCGATGGCCGTCTTCGTCCGGACGTGTGCCTGCTCGGCCACGCCGTTCTCGTGCGGTTTCCCCGGCTGGATCCGCGACGAGCGCAGCCCGTAGTGGACCATCACCTGCTGAAACCGCGCCGTCAGCTGGCGCCCACCGCTACGCTTCAGCTCGTGCGTCGCCGCCGACAGGTTGTCGTGTCGCAGCACTGCCGGGACCGCGCCCAGCATCCACAACGCGCCCTGCAGGCCCGACACCAACGCCTCGAACGTCTCGCTCAGCGCCAGCCCCACATACGTCCACGTGCTGTAGCTCAGCACCCACTCGAACAGCAGATGCGGGAACGCCACGCCCCGTATCGTCACCCCCAGGTCGCTCGCGTCGGTGAAGTCGAACGCCGCTTCCCGACCCGGAACCGCCACCTGCTCGAAGTACACCTCGCGGTCCGGGCCGTACTGCACCCGCCAATCGCGGACCCGCCGCTGTAGCGTCCGTAGCTGCCCCGCCTGAAAGCGACCCGGATGCCGCCGGCACAGCACTTTGAACAGCGTCAGCGCCTGCAGCCGCCCGTCGGTATCGGCCACCAGCTGCGGCACGACCTCCGACTGCCACACATCGGCGAACGGGTCCTCCCGCGTCCGCCACGTCCGCGGCGCCTTCGCCGTCGACGGCAACGCCCCGCGCTGCCACGTGCGCGCCGTCCGCTCGCTCATCCCGGCCGCCGCCGCCGCTGCCGCCAATGTCTTTCTGGACATCCGATTCTCGCGCAATCGCCGAACCTGTGCATTCGTGACCAACCCGTCCTCCGCAAGGAAAACGGGCAGTCTCACACGCTGCCGCCATCACCCATGAACCGGCCAATCCCGTCCTCGGCGACCGGCAAAAATAATTGTCGTTGATCAGTGCGCCGCGAGAAGGCGCCATTCCTCAGCGGGTGCGAATCCCGCCCGGCAACTGTTGCTCCAGCCGGTAACAGTCGGAGCGGATGATGGCGGTAACGACATCGTTTGAAGCACTCCGATGGAAAAGGGTCGCCTCGGGCGGCTCAGTGACCATACGGGCCGCAAGGACTTGAACGCTGTGCAGGCCTCGAAACCAATAATGCGGAAGCCGACCCGCCTGATCAACGGGGAAGGCTGCTACGGGTCGGGAAGCGAGCGACGGGAGCACCGACCCGCTCCGCCGGGGTAGTGGCGGCGGCACGCATGGAAGGGGGGAGTGGACGCAACGCGGGAAGCCCTGCCGGTGGTGTGGAGCACGCGCCAACCGACGACCCGTGAGGGCAAGGTCGGGCCGGACAGGGTGGCGGAGAAGCCCGTAATACCGTTGAAGCCGGGTAATGCCGGCAGAGGGAAGGGGCTTCAGGTGGAAGGGATGGCGAAAAGGAGCAGGCTCCGGGAGTGGCTGAAAGGCCTATTACCCCGATGAACGAGCAGCAATGCCGGACGTCACCACATGCATAAGCGAAGGGGACGACCCGTGCGACCTTAGTGGAATTCATGTAAGTCATTCTTATTTATATATTTACACTTGGCTTTCCGATCATGATTCCCTCGTTGTACCCCTCTTCCTGAACGGGAATCCACGAGACCATCCAAGCCGTCCGCGAACCGGACTCAGCCAAATATCGTGAAAGCCAGCAACACAAAGAACGTGGTATTCGCGGCAACCAGCGCCGTACCCAACTTAATGTGGTTTCGTCGGGTCGCGACCGCGGCCACGAGATACACGCCGACCGGAAACAACCCCCACACGAAGAAGCCCGGTGTCAACGCGAGGTACGCCGAAGTCGGCCCGACCAGGGCCGCGGCCACCAGCAGCGGCCTTGGACGTCTGCGGGCCAGTCCGAACAAGGCCGCCAGCACGCTCAGCGCCACCGCCGGCCAGAAGAGCAAGACAGGCCAGAGATCCACCACAAGTCAACCATTTGCCGTACCGGTGCCGTTCAGCGCCAGCAGCTCGCGGAGAACGTCGTCATCGGAGATATCGGCAGGCCAACCGTACGCGGCAGCCACGGCGGCGTCAAGGGCGTCGTGTGCGTCGCCGAGCCACTGCGGGCGGGCATTGTAGAGGTTCGTCAGCGTGCGCTTCTTGAGCGCCTTCGCCGCGTCCTCGTCGCGGGGAACCGCACGCTTCGGATAGCCGGGAACCGGCTCGTCCACCCACTCGACCCATTCCGGCGGGTTGAGCCAGCGGTCGCGCAACTCGACCAGCCGTTGGGCTTCCAGGGCTACAGCCATGGCTCGCGGGTCAGCAGCGTAGTCGGCAGCCGGGAGGTTCGGCGACAGGCCGGGCGGGAACGGGAACGTCTCGAACGTGGTGCTCGGCGTGTAGCGGGGCCGGTCTTCCAGGCTCGTCCCAAGCCGGAGCGACCAGACTTCATGGAACCGGCTGTGCAGGATCCCGAACGCCGTGTCGTCGTCGCGAGCGATGGCGATCAGTTGGCAATCTGGCAGAATCCGAGCGTCGCACCACACGAATAGTCGGTGCTTGGCAAGCCGAGCCGTCGCAATGTACCGCGAACGCTCGTCGAGCACCTTCCGCATCTTGGGATATGGACGGGCGTGGCGCCACCAGTGCTCGCGACGGGGCTTGCTTCGCTGTCCGCGCGGCGTATCCATGTAGACTTGGTAGACGCGATGCCGGACCCACCGGAAGGGCTCCTCGTAGAGCGCAGCGTCTCTCTCGGACATCGTCCACCCGAAGTCGACCACCCACTTCCCGGCCGGTCGGCGGGTCATGTCCATGCCATTCATCCACGGTCTCAGCACGTCCGCATTCGCGCGCCCGTTCGGATTCGCTGGGAGGCGGAGCCACTCCCGCGCTTGGTCGCCCTCAACGTCAAAAGGGCCGCCCTTCTCGTCACCTCTGAAGGCGACGCCGACGTTGTCCTGGAGACGCCGGACCGCCGTGAGATCAATCCCGATACCGCCGCGCCGCGCCGTCAAGTCCGCGTAGATTTCGTCCACGCACTGGCCGTCAAGCCGAGTCTCGGATACCGACGTGTCGTCGGTACGTCCGAAGCAGACCAGTGACACTCTGACGGCCGCGCCGTCGATCACCCACGGCTCGTCACTCCACGCCTCGAAGATCCGGCGCGTTGCTGTCGCCGTCTGAAGAGCCTTCCGGTTCGCACCACCACGAATCGAATTCGTCGCTACAAGCCCGGCCCGTCTTGCCTTCCCTAGTGCGATCTGTTGACCCGCCTTCTCGAACCAGTAGCAGACAAGATCCGCTGCTCCAGATACACGACCGGCGTAGACCGGCGACATCCGCGACACATAGTCCTCGCCGAGGTGCGCGATCAGACGCCAGCCGCCGAGAAACGGCGGGTTGCCGATCACCACGTCCGCTTCGGGCCAGTCCGGTTCCGCACCGTCCGGCGTCAGGATCGCGTCGCGGCACTCGATGGTGTCGAGCGGCTTCAGGATCGGGTCGCGCGCCTCCGCGAAGCCGTTGCGCCGCATCCACTGGATCTCGCCGATCCAGACCGACACGCGTGCCAACTCTGCCGCATACGGGTTGATCTCAATCCCTTTGACGTTCGCGGGGCCGATCACCGGGAACGCGCGCTGGAAGCCGAGCGCCTCGGCCTCAAACTGCACGCGGTGCTCCAGGTCCTTGAGCGCCTGGAGGGCAAGGTAAAGGAAGTTGCCCGAGCCGCACGCTGGGTCAAGCACCGTGAACGCTCGCAGCCGGTTGAGGAACGTCCGGTACCGCCGTTCGGCATCGTTTCGCCGCTTCGTGCGGGTGGCCGTCGACTTCGCGGCTTCCGCACGCTCCAGTTCGGCGGCGATCTCGGCCTTCTCCGCGGCCCACTCGGCGAGCCACGGACGGATCACTACCGGCTCGACGAGCAGCATGATCTTGTCGCGATCGGTGTAGTGCGCCCCAAGCTGGGCGCGCTTGTCCGGGTCCAGCCCGCGTTCGAATAATGTGCCGAGGATCGACGGGTCGATCTCCGACCAGTCGAGGTTCGAAGCCGCCAGCACAGCGTCGAGATCGGGCTTCTCCAGCGGCAGCGCTGTGGCGTCGTCGAACAGTCCGCCGTTGAACCAGTCGACCGTCTCGAAACCGACCAAGCCGCCCTTGGCCATGCCTTGAAAGAGCGCCCCGGCGAGGTCGGTGAAGCGGTCCGGGACTCGCCGCGCCTGCTCCAGCATTCGCGTGAACATGTGGCCGGGCAGCAGCCCCACGTCGTCGGCGAACATGCAGAAGACCAGCCGGTTGACGAAGTGCGCGACCGCCTGCGGGTCGTCGCCCCGCTCCCGCAACGACTGCGCCACGGTCGCGAAGGACTGTGCCGCCTGCTCGGTGAGAGACTGCCGGGTCTCGCCCGGCCGAAGCCGCTCAGGGTCCGAGAACGCCCACTTGAGCCTGTCGCGCGCCGCGGCGTCGGCCAGGTCGTCCAGATCGAACTCGTAGGTCTTGCTGATGCTGTTCGTCCAGTTGGTGCGGATCCGGAACCGCAGCATGTCGGAGACGATCAGCAGCGGCGGGTTCTCCAGAGCCAGCGCGTACAGCCGCAACTGACCAAACGCGGCGTCGAGGTCGGCCCGCTTGCCCTTGTACTCCCAGGCGAAGTGGCGGCGCTTCCAGACATCGGCCCAGCCGTCGCCGCCGGTGTCCTTGCGCGCGCCGCGCTCGAAGCAGTACGCCTCGCCGGTCGGGTCTGCCTCGGCCGGTGTCGGCTCGCCCAGAAGCCGGCACAGGTCGATGAAGTGCTCCTGTGATGCCGAGCTCTCCTTCAGCGTGGAGGCCCGCCACTTGGCGATGAACTCGTGCGGCGTCATGGGCGCATTCAGCGTAGCCGATGATGACCGACGCCCGCCACGGCGAGCCGATTCGCACTTGAGGATCCGAACTCACTCACCAGACCCGGAACAGGCAGCCCACGACGACGAAGACCACGACACGGAAACAGTTCGACGGGAAGGAGAAGCTGGCCAGAGCCAGCCCACGCAATGTGCCACATTGCGACTGGCGAGGGGACGCTGCGCCCCCCTCGAACCCCGTGCCGCCCGCCTGCCGCAATCGGCGCTGCTGCGGCAGGCCGGCATCAAGCTGGCATTCGAGATCCTCGCGCTGAAGGCGGGCGCGGTGGGTCGTGGTCGATCGCGCCGCCACCGCGTAGACCAAGCGCGTTCAACGCTGGTCTACTTGGACAACGGCGGCGGGCTGGCCTGCGCCGGATCGCGGTTGATCATCTCCTTCAGCTCCTTGCCGGGTTTGAAGTAGGGGACGCGCTTCGACGGCACGTCAACCCGGTCGCCGGTCTTCGGGTTGCGGCCCCTGCGCGGCTCGCGGCGCCGGAGGCGGAAGCTGCCAAAACCGCGCAACTCGACCTTCTCGCCCCGGTGCAGCGTCTTCACGATGTTGCGGAATACGGTATCGACGACGATTTCCGCGTGTTTCTTCGGGAGGTCGGCGACCCGCGCCACCGTCTCGACAAGCTCCGCTTTCGTCATGCTGCCTTGTGTCGCTGTTTGTCCTGTTCGTAAGAGGGGTGCTCCGGTAGGCGCCAAGTGCGGGCGTCGTCGCCCGGCGACGACCGGCGCGGAGAAATGATAGCAGCGGCAAGACGGTGGTCGCGTCGGCCACTGGAACGACCGCGCCACCGCGGCCGGAAGCGACGTCTCAGGCCAAGCCACGGCCGCGCACAGGCAACGCCGGCCGCCCTGGCCAGTCGGCCAGCTCCGCCGGCGACACGCGGGCGTGGACTCTCACGGTGCGGCGATCAGCCATCAGCGCACCGGGAGGATGGAGCGGGGGCGACGCCGCCCGCTCTCCCGCGAGCCGGACTCAGGCGACGCGGCAGTGGGGGTTCGAAGGGGGAGGCAACTCACCCTCGCCAGCCCTTGTGTACACAAGGGGTATGCTGGCTCCTGCCATCTAACGGATGACAGGAGCCAGTTCTGTGTCTTCTGATCGTGCCGTCCGACTCTTGCTCCCCGCCGCCCGGATCGCCTTCGTCGCTCTCCGGGATCTTCTCATGTTCGTCGTCCCGCTCGATGTCCTTCTCCGCCCGATCCGTACTGCACCTGATGCCCGTTCGCGATCTCTGCCCGACTGACTTGTTGGGGGCGGTGTGTGGTCGAGCAGAGGAGCAGGATCGGATCGGGTTCACTCGTGGTCAAGATGCTGCGGTTCCGGCGAGTTCGTGTTCCGCTGGTTCCACGGTCGGGCGATGAGGGTGTGTGTCGGCGAGATAGGCTTCCCAGTCGTTCATCAGAATCCGCCGCCGCTCGAACAGGTCCGAACGGGCGTAGGCCGCCTCGACCTGGTTCTGCACCACATGGGCCAGAGCCGCCTCGACGACCTCGCGCGGGTGGTCGGTCTTCTCGGCCGCCCAGTCCCGGAAGCTGGATCGGAAGCCATGTGGCACGGCGGCGATTCCGTGCTCCTTGAAGACGGTGTAGAGCGGCGTGTGGGACAGGGGCCTGCCGCGCGGGCCGGGGAACACGAGCGGGCTGTCGCCGTCGCCGAGCGTCCGCGCGGCGTCGAGAATCTCGACCGCCCGGCCGCAGAGCGGGACCCGGTGCTCCCGCTTCGCCTTCATCCGCGTGGCCGGCACGGTCCACACGTGGGCTGACGTGTCCACCTCGGCCCACAGCGCCCCGCGCACCTCGCCCGAGCGCCCAGCCGTCAACACGAGGAACTCGAACGCCAGCTTGAGGGCCGGCAGCGTCCGCGAGCCGTGCACCGCCGCGACCGCCGCCGCGGCCTCGGCGTGGGGCAGCGCCCGGAAGTGGCGAACGGCCAGATCGTGCGGGCCGAGAACCGGCCCGAGCCGGTCGCAAGGGTTATCCGCACGATGCTCCAGCGCGACGGCCCACTCCAGCACGGCGCGGATGCGCTGGCGCAACCGCCGCGCGGTCTTCGGCTTGCTGTGCCAGATGGGCTCGAGGATCTCCAGCACGTCGGCGGCCGTCACCTCGGAGACGGGCCGTTGGCCGATGCGGGGGAGGACATAGTTCTCGAAGCTCCGCCACCAGTCGCGGGCGTGCCGCGGGTGGCGCCAGCCCTGCCGCAGCTGGTTCCAGACGCGTTCGGCGGCGGCGGCGAACAGGGGTATGCGCTTGGCGCGGCGGCGGTCGGCGAGCGGGTCTCCGCCGTCGCGGGCGAGCTTGCGGTTGACGACGGCCTTCTCGCGGGCCTCGGCGAGCGGGACCAACCGGACGCTGCCGAGTCCGATGTCGCGCCGCCGGCCGCGGATCGCGATGCGCTGGATCCAGCTGCGGGTGCCGGTGGGCTTGACGACGAGGTAGAGTCCGTTCCCGTCACAGTGCCTTCCGACCGGCGCGTTGCGGACGAACGCGGCCGAGAGTCGCTTGTCGGGATGTTGGCCGCGGGGCTTGAGTTTCCGCGGTATGCCGGCGCGCTGCGTGCCATCGTACATACCCTCATTATATCGTGGTATGGGCTGGATTTCGCGGGACGTTCAAGGGCGGGCAGGCGGGCACGGATGAGTAGTAATAGCCTTTTACACAGTCACTTAAGGCTCTCTACGGACCACACAGAACATCGCCGGACTTCATACATTGACAACCCGTGCGACCGCATCGGGCCGGTCCTGGGCCCGCAGCAGCATCTGGTCCAGCACATGCGGGCGCTGCCGCATCGCGACGTGGCGGCGGCCATCGGCGCGGTGCAGGCGTCGGGGGCTCCGCCCGTGGTGACGCTCGCCTTCGAGTTCCTCGTGCTCACGGCGGCGCGATCCGGTGAGGTCCGCGGGGCGCAGTGGGCCGAGGTCGACGCGGAGAACCACGTCTGGACCATCCCGGCCACGCGCACGAAGGCCAAGCGGGAACACCGGGTTCCCCTGTGCCGGCGTGCCGCCCAGATCCTCGACGCGGCGCGCGCGCTCGGCGACGGCCATGCGCTGGTGTTCCCGAGCGGGCGCGGGAAGCGGCTGGCCGATATGGCGCTGTCGGGACTGCTCAAGGACCTGGCGATCGGCGGCGTCCCGCACGGCTTTCGTTCGAGCTTCCGGGACTGGACGGCCGAGGAGACCAATCACCCGCGCGAGGTCGTCGAGGCGGCGCTCGCGCACGTGGTCCAGAATAAGGTCGAAGCCGCCTATGCCCGCTCGGACCTGTTCGAGCGGCGGCGCCGGCTGATGGACGATTGGGCAGCGTATCTCAGTGGAACACACGGAGCCCGCCCTACTCCCGCCGCCATCGGGAGTACGTCTGCTCACTGACCCCGAGCGTCTTTTCACACCTGGGAGTTCCGTTGCACGGCGAGGAGGGTGACGATGCCGCACACGATATTGGGACTGCCGACCGTCAACGCCCGCACCGGTGGCGGCGCGGACGTGGGCCGCGACCGCTGGACGCTCTCACTCCACGTCACGTTCTTCGAGACGGTCGATCCCGAGCTAATGATCGTGAATCCGATGGGGATTCTCATCACGTACGTGCGCGGCGATCGCGCGCTGGTGACCGGATGACGACGAGCCCCGCCCCGGAGACACCGCGCCCCGTCACGGTCCCAACGTTGCAGGACCGCGCGCGCTGTCTTGCACCCCTCGGATGGAGCGGCCGAGCGGCCGAATGGATCGCGCTCGTCGCGCTGCATACCGGTGTCTTTACGCGGTCGCAATGGTGCCATTTTTTCGACGGCGCGAACCGCGAAGCGGCGCGCGTGTTCGTGCACCAACTCATCGACAAGCAGCTCGCCATCGAGGACGAGCGGGCCATCTTCCCCGGCGGCGCGCGCGCCGTCCTGCTCACCGGAAAAGTCCTCTATCGGGCACTGGGCATCCCCGACGTGCGGCACCGTCGGGGCAAGAACGCGACCACGCCCATCCTCATGCGCCGGTTGCTCTCGCTCGATTACCTCATCGAGCGGCCGACCCTCGGATGGCTCCCGACTGAGGCCGATAAAGTACGACGGTTCGAGGCGCTCGGCATCGACCGGGCCGTGTTGCCGTACCGGAAATATGGTGAGGGTGAGAAGGGCCAGCCGCGCTACTTTGCGCTGAAACTTCCGATCGCCATAGACGCGCGGGCGGCGACGTTCGTCTATGTGGACGCCGGCCAGTCCACCGATAGCGAGCTGCGCGCGTGGGGCGTGGCCCACGCGCCGCTCTGGGCCGCGCTCCGGGCGCGGACTTTCGCCGTGCACGTCGTCGCCGTCGGCACGGGTGTTGACGCCGCGGAACGCGCCGCGCCCGTCCTGAAACGCTGGACGCAGGACGGCGACGGCCAGGGCGCGGCGGACCCGGCCGGGCCGACCAAGGCCGACCCGGACATCCGCCAGGAAATCGCCCGGCTTCAGACGGCGATCGGCATGGGCAACCGTGAATTGTTGCGCGCGGCCGGCGGATGGGAGAAGGCGGCGGATCGTCTTGAGTGGTTGCAACACCTCCCGGACGGCACGCCCACCAAGGCGACCGCGCGAGGGGCGATTGACCGCTTCACGATCTGGCCCACCGTCCGGCTGACCACGCCCGAGGTGGCGATCTGATGGTGCCCCGTCCTCTGGACCGTTCCGGGGTCGACGCGCAGGGCGAGTCCGGGGGCGAGCAAAATCTGACACGGACACAGGGGGGGGTGTCCCAAAAACAGCAGGGGGGGTGTCACATCCACCCCTTCCATTTGTCGCTGTCGTTGTTCGGCTTTTCGTCCTACGACCGGCCGACCCGAACCGCGCCAGCGGAGAGGGACGTGACGGGAGCGACCCCCCCTTTTGTGCCGCTGGCGCGGCACGGCGAAGGGGGGGTGTCAGCCACGGTGTCAGGCACCGTGTCAGACCCCCCCCCTCGCCTTCGGGGAGGTCGCTCCCGTCTGTATGTATCCTTGCAGGAAGGCTCCCCGGCCCGCACGCGGGCCGGACGACGAGCCGAGACGAGCGGCGCGATGCTTGACCGACGCATCCGCGCGTTCCTGGTCGTCGGCGGCGTGAGCGTCGCATGCGCCTGGACGTGGCCCGGCGTGTTTCCCGAGGCCGATCCCGTGGCGGTGCTCGTCCGCTACCACACCCCGAACGTGTATCGCGCCGTCGTCGCGTGGTACTACGTCGCGCCCGGCGTGGCCGTGTTCCTCGCCGGGCAATTGCTCATCAGCACATCCCGGATCTGGTTCGCCCGGATGGGCGTCAGTGTAGGGCTCCGGTCCCGCCTTCCCACGTGGCCACTTTCGCCTACGGCCGACGGGCCGGCCATCGTCGTCGGCGATGTCCATCACCCGGTCAGAGCCATCGAGAGCCCGGCTCCCGAATGGCTGACCATCCCGGAGCGGGGCCTCTATACCGGCGTGGCGATTTTCGGCGCGGTCGGGTCCGGCAAGACCTCCGCGTGTATGCACCCGTTCGCGCGCCAGCTCCTGAGCTGGCACGCGAACAATCCCGAGCGGCGCGTGGCCGCGCTCATCCTTGAAGTGAAGGGAGATTTTTTGCCACGACATCCGCCGAATGCTCGCCGAGCTGGGCCGAGGCGGCGACTACATCCAGCTGAGTCTCGATGGCCGGCTGACGTGGAACCCGCTCAGTGCACCTGGCTCGAGGCGTACTCGCTCTCGTACACGGTCGCGTCCCTCTTGAATCAACGCTTCGGCAAGGGCAAAGAACCGTTCTGGCAACAGGCCTACACGAATCTGGTCCGCTGGATCATCGAGCTGTACCGGGTGCTGTCCGGCGGATGGGTGACGCTGCGCGACGTGTACCACTGCGCCATTGACAAGGGACGCTTCCATCTCTACCGCGTCACCCAGGTCGAGCTGGCGGCGTCGGTGATCACGGCGATCCACCAGCCGCCCGCCAGCGGTAGTACGTCTGCTCACTGATACCCAGCTTCTTGCAGACCTGGGGCGTGGGCAGCCCCCGGCCGAGCTCTACCTCGGCCTGACGGAGCTTCGTGACGATTTGTTCTGTGCTGTAGCGCTTCCTTGGCATCGTGCCTCCTGATCGCTGCGCCCGAATCCTATCGTTCGGGCTGGAACGGTTTCAGGGGGCAAGGTCAGTGGAGCTCGGCGAGGTAGGCGGCGAGGCTGGCGTCCTCGAGCCAGGCGTCGAGCTAGCCGAGGGCGCCGGCGTAGGCGCGGCGGGTGTTGTCGCTCAGAGAGGCGTTGACCAGGTGGCGCGCGGTCGTGCTCGGCGGGCCGATCGTGGTCTCAGACGGGGCGATCCTAGCGAGCGAATCCTTCACCATAACGGCCATTATCAGTAAGGATTCTAGCCCTCCACACGAGCCATTCGGCCCCCCCCGCGGGGGCTGGCGCGGCGGCTGAGCCGCGTTTCTGGCGGGATCCGGTGCTCTGGTGGTTGCGCTTATTCCGTTCCAGCTACACTTTCCGCCACGGAGGGTATTCGCAATGCCTGTTGTCAGCGACAAATATCGCGGTACGACCAAGTACTTTCACGTCCTCGCAGAGCTTGTTCGAGCTGCCCAGTACCGAGGACTGACGACTTACCAGGACATCGCCCTCCTCATGGGTTTGCCCCAGTCTGGCAGCCACATGGGGAAGGAGATCGGCTTGATCTTGGGTGAGATCTCGGAGGACGAGGTCCGTGCGGGACGTCCGATGCTGAGTTCGGTGGCGGTCGGCGTCAACGGGAAGGCTGGCTCCGGGTTCTTTGGACTCGCTCATGACTTGGGGCGGCTTGACCAGAATCAAGACGAGTCTGCTTTTTGGCAGGAGGAGAAGCTCGCTGCATACTCGGCCTGGCGCAGGCCGCTGCCGCCGGCGAACTGAGAGGCTTCGGTTTCCATGCTCAGCGACACTCCAGAAATCGAGGAAGCGTACGAGTACATCCGCGTTCAGGAAGTGCGGGATGCGCTTGGCCACCTGATTTTGCTGGCAAGAGCGCACGGCCGGCGTGTGCGACTCAAGCCGCACGGCTATATGCAGCGCGTTTACTCGTTAGCGCCCGCAGGTACGAAGCATCCTGAGGTCGTGGTTTGCCGTGAGCATCTGACGCTCTACACGGGGTCGTACGAGAAGATCAAGATCAGGAAGATAGCTGACGTCCCTGGCGATCTCTTCGATGGGTGATATGCGCGGCGAACCGGACAACCGAGTGGACCGGGTGAAACGCCGCGGCCGCGGGCCGCGGCGGGTTGGGTTTCCGGCACCCGCGGCCGGGCGCGGATCGTGGGATCATCCTCCCGCACCGGCACGACGTCACCAGCGCACCCTCACGTACTCCGGAGGGTAGCACCTGTGCGCGTGCGTCAACTTCCCTTCGGGATCGTGTGTGTGCCAATGTCCCCCCTCACGGTGGGCACCCCCCAGGGTCCGGGGTCCGGGTAGGATCCCAGGACGTGATCGGCGGATCATGGCGACGTGCCAGGTCCCACCATCCGCCGGGCGGCACGGGCGGATCTCGACGATCCCGCGTCCGCATCATCCCCGCTCCCGTTCCTGTCGCTGTCGCGCCGCGATCCCGGTGCCGTCCGGCAACGCCTACCGGTTCGCTCGCACCCACGTCGTTCGTCAGGGTGTCGCGGTTCGCATGGCGGACTGGGCCTCAGCCCGGCACCACCGCGCCCTCAGCGGCCGTCGGAGCCGAACCAGTGCCGCACCGCCGCACCGGGGAGCGACCGTAGAGCTGGAACCAGGCCCGGCACGTCGAGCGCCGGGAGCGCGTCAGCCGCCGTCATCGCCCGCGGCCGGCGGCGAGGCTCACGTCATCGGAGCGTCTGGGCCGGCGAGCCAGGCGTCGAGCTGACCGAGGCGGCGACCAGGCGGGCGCGCGGTCGGGCTCGGCGGGCCGATCGCGGTCGCCGACGGGGCGATCCCTGGCGAGCGAAATCATTCATGTTGGGAATTATCGGGAAGGATTCTCGCAGCGATTTACCGCCCAGTTGTCGTTCCACTCATCTACCGCTTTACGGACGAACGCCGGCCAGCGCAACAGGCTCGTCGACCGTGCCCGGCCGACTGGGGGCGCAACGCGGACCATGGCGCGGGTTGCAGTCCGGTGCGTTCGGACGCTTCCCTGGTAGCCAACCGTCGGCCTGGGCCGCGAGCACGATGCGCGCGCACGCCAGCGCGTCCGATCCCGCGTCGTGGTGACGGAGCGGGATCCGCAGCCGCCGGCAGACGTCAGGCAGCTTCGTCGGCCGTATTCCCCACTGGGCGCGGGCGAGCTGCACGGTACACGTGAACGGCGTCCGCGGCAGGCGCAGCCGGTACCGGGCACAACAGGCGTGCAGGACGCTCCGGTCGAACGGCGCGTTGTGGGCGGCGACGAACGCCGCGTCGTCGATCCAGGCGCGGAGCGTCGGCCACAGCTCGGCGAAGGTCGGCGCGTCGTGCACGTCCTCCCAGTTCAGGCCGTGGAGGTCGGTGAACGTAAACTGCGCGGTGGGCGGACGGATCAGGTAGGTTCGCGCGAGGACGACCCGGCCGTTGCAACCGGCCGCCAGCCCGACCGCGCACGCGCTGTCGCGGCGGGTGGTGGCGGTCTCGAAATCGATCGCGACGAAGGTGCTCATGGCGTTGAGTGTTACTTCGGCGGCGGGTGGCGCTGATACGCTGCGGGTCCGGGCCGTGAGACCGCGACGAGTGATGTATGGAGGCATGGGGAAAGTTCGACAAGTCGTCAGGCCGCGTCCACCGTCTCGAACATCATTGCGCCGATGTTGCAGCGTGCTTTGAAGCACTGCTCCGCGATCCCGTACTGCGGGCGCGGTTCGTCCAGGCGGCAGGTGCGAACGGCTTCTGCGAGACGACCGCCGCCCGGTTGACGGTCCTCGCGTTTCTGCACGATTTTGGCAAGCTGAACACCGGCTTCCAATTCAAGGTGCCGCGTCCGAACCCGTCTTCCCGTGCCGCGCCCCGGCCGGCCGGACACATCGCAGAAGCGTTGCTCTGCTTCGATCAGTCTGACATCTGCGAGCTTCTCGGTCTCCATGACGTCGTCGATGAGTGGGGTGACGGCGTCATCTGCCTGCTGCACGCGATGCTCGCCCATCATGGCCGCCCGGCACGCAGACCGACGCAGTCGGGAGGTGGACCGCCCGAGCTGTGGAAGCCGTTCGCGAGCTACGACCCGCGCGCGACAGCGAAGCTGCTCAGACAGCGGGGCCGCTCCTGGTTCCCGGATGCGTTCCGGGACGGGCCTCCCATGCCCGACGCACCGGCGCTGGCGCATCTCTTCGCCGGCGTCGTAGCCCTCGCCGATCAGCTCGGGTCGGATGAGGACGCGTTCGAATTCGAGCCGGATCCGGATCCGCACTATATCGAGCGTGCCCGTCGCATCGCGACTGATGCCGTCAAGAGTAAGGGGTTTCGGCGGTTCGACTGGTCGGCGGACGCTGCCGTGGCGGACGTCGGAACGCTGTTCGACTACGACGAGCCGCGCCCGTCGCAGCGCGCCGTGTCCGCGGCGCCGCTCGATCGGCCGCTGCTGATTCTGGAGAGCGAAACCGGGTCAGGGAAGACGGAGGCGGCTGTCCTGCGTTTCGCGGCGTTGTGGCGGGACGGCCTCGTGGACGGTCTGTATTTCGCGCTGCCGACGCGGGCCGCGGCGAAGCAACTGCACGATCGAGTACGCCGGGCGTTGGACCGGCTTTTTCCGCCGTCGGCATACGTCCAGACCGTTCTTGCAGTCCCGGGCTATCTCGTTGCTGGAACTGCCGCAGTGCGACGTGTCGAGAAGTTCAAAGTGTTCTGGGAGGACGAGCCCGACGAGGAGACGCGCCTCGCGCGCTGGTCCGCGGAGAGCGCGCGGAAGTTTTTGAGCGCGCCGGCGGCCGTCGGGACGGTCGATCAGGTCTTGCTCGCCGGGTTGCGGGTGAAGTGGGCGCATTTCCGGGCAGCTTCGCTGTCGCGGAGTCTGCTGGTCGTGGACGAGGTGCATGCCAGCGACGCCTACATGACCGAGTTGTTGCTCGGCGTGCTGCACGGACACCTGGCGCTCGGCGGGCATGCCCTGTTGATGTCGGCCACCCTCGGCGCCGCGGCGCGCTCGAAATTCGTTTCGAGGTCCAACAGGTCTTCTCCTCCGGCGCCGATCGATGCCGAGGACATCCCCTACCCGGCGCTCACGCTCGCGGCGGGCGTCGGTGCCCCTGAGACGCGCGCGATCACCAGCGGGCCGACGAAGTCAGTTTCGATGAGCACCGTCCCGATTCTGGGCGAACCGGGCTCGATTGCCCAAACGGCCGTGGCCGCGGCTCGGAACGGGGCCAAGGTCCTCGTGATTCGCAACACGGTCACGAGCGCGCAAGAGGTGTTCGGTGCGTTGCTGGCTCAGGGCGGGGAAGATGTGGTGCTGGCGGTTGCACAGGGGCCGGCGCTGCATCACAGCCGCTTCGCCGCTGAAGACCGCAAGTTACTGGACGACGCCGTGGAACGAGCGATCGGCAAGGGGGACCGACTACCGGGCGGCGTGGTGATGATCGGCACCCAGACGCTCGAACAGTCGCTCGACATCGACGCCGACCTCCTCATCTCGGATATCTGCCCAGTGGATGTTCTGTTGCAGCGAATCGGCCGACTGCACCGGCACGCGAGAACAGATCGGCCATCTGGTTTTCGGGCACCTCAATGCGTGGTACTGGTTCCGGAGGCTGGGCTGGAGAGCGGACTCGATGGTTCGCTCCTTGCGCACGGGCTCGGTGTCTCGAATCGCGGTGGCATCTACGTGAACCTTCTTGGCCTGGAAGCCACACGAGGGCTCATTGCCGATCACGTGACGTGGACCATCCCGTCGATGAACCGGATGCTCGTCGAGCGAGCGACCCATCCGGAGATGCTGCGCGAGCTGTCTGAGACGCTCGGAGGGCGCTGGCTGTCGCACGAGGCGAAGGTATTTGGTCTGCGGACAGCGGAAGCTGGCATCGCCAGGACCCATGCGCTCTCGCGGGAAGAGCCGTTCGATGAAGACCTGGCGTTCCCTGACCTCGACGAGAAGGTGCGCACCCGGCTGGGTGAGGATGGGCCGCGCATAGTGCTTGCCGATCCCGTGCCAGGACCGTTCGGAACGCCGGTACAGACCTTCAACCTGCCGGCGCATCTGTTCCGGGGGGCACAACCGGGAAAGGAGGAAATCAAGGCGGCGCGGGCGGAGCCGGTACCGGCAGGTGGCTTGACTTTGAAGGTCGGTGGCCACAACCTGACCTACGACCGGACGGGGATACGATCCGGCCATGCATAATCTGCTGTCTGACCCGCTGATTCGGGTTCGTCTGGTCGACGACGGCACCTCGATGATGTCGTTGCCGGAGGTGTACGAGGCACTGGCGGCGGACGGCGTCGCGGCGTTCTCCGCGTTGCGTCCGCACCAACGGCACGCTTGGCATGCGTTCCTCGCCCAACTCGGCGTGATCGCGGTGCAGCGAGCTGGCGAAGCCGCGCCGCCGCGGACGGCGGCGGAGTGGGGCGCGTTACTTCGAGGCCTGACGCCGGAGTTCAGCGACGACGAACCGTGGCAGTTGATCGTGGACGACCCGACGCAGCCTGCCTTCATGCAGTGTCCGGCGCCGAACGCGTTGGGACAGTATCGCGGCCGGGTAACGACCCCGGACGACCTCGACATTCTGGTCACGGCGAAGAATCACGACGTCAAGCAGTCGGTTGCGCTCGGTTACGGGCTGGATGACTGGATCTTCGCGCTGATCGATCTGCAGACCATGGCCGGGTTTCTCGGCGCGGGGAACTACGGTGTCGCCCGGATGAACGGTGGATTTTCGGCGCGGCCCTGTCTTGGTCTGGCGCCGGCCGATGGCGGCCTGGGCGCGCATCTCTTTCATGACTTGCATCGGATGCTGGCGGGGCGCGCCTCGCTGCTGAACAGCTATCCGGACTACTTCGATCCGGAGCACGGAGTAACGCTGCTCTGGCTGGAGCCCTGGGACGGAACGACAGCACTCGATCTGCGCAAGTTGGATCCGTATTTCGTCGAAATCTGCCGCCGCGTACGGTTGCGCGCGGAGGATGGAATAATCGTGGCCTGGACCTCTGCCTCGACGGCGGCGCGCGTCGCCGCGAAGGATGCGCATGGCAACCTGGGGGACTTCTGGACTCCAGTCAGCGCGAAGGACGCCAAGGCGCTGTCGCTGTCAAGCGTGGGTTTTCGGTACGATCGCCTTGCCAAGTTGATTCTCGATCGGGACGCCTTCGCGCTTCCTCCGGCCATGAGGGTCGGCTCGACGCAGACAGGGCGTTGGCGGGTGGTCGCTCGCGGCGTCGCTGGCGGCCAGGGCAAGACTGACGGGTACCACGAGCGCAACGACATCGCCTTTGACCACAGGACCACGACCGCTCTCGGCCGGCGAGAACAACGGGACATCCTGGCGCGCATTGCCGAAGCGCAGGTCGATGAGATCCGTGACGTCGAGAAGGCGTTGCGGTTCGGTATTGCCGTGGCCGCGAGTGGCGGAAAGCGTGCGGAAGATCTGACGAAGGGCGACCGGATGCATGCCAATCCCTACGCTCGTCGTCTCGACGAGGCAATCGAGGCGCGGTTCTTCGGGTTCCTTGAGCGTCGGTTCCTGGCGGGGAATGACGAGGACAGGGCGGCCAAGCGGGCCAAGTTCGTACGAGGCATGATCGACGCCGCGCACGCGCTTCTCATCGAGGCGGTAGAGACCGTACCCTGCCCGGCGGTTCGACGTCACCGGGCGCGGGCGCGGGCGTTCAGCGCCTTCAACGGCCGGCTTCGGGGACCGCGGAGCGTGTTCAGCGATCAACCTGAGATCTTCGGGCTGCGGGAGACGGACAATGCCGCGTGAAGAAACGCTTCCAGAAACGGAAAGCGCCCCGGCGACGCAGAATCTACCAGAGGTGATTCCGAAGATAGCGGCGGAGATTGCGCGTCTCGATCCGGGATCGGCGGCAGCGCTCCGGCGTGGCCCGCGCAACGGCGCCGGCGCGGCTGCCTTCTGGAAGCTGCTTGCCAAGCACAATCCGGTCGGCGCCGCGCGCAACGAGGCCGGTTGGGCCGCGCTGATTCAGGCCATTGCCATCCTGACACCGAAGGGCGGAGGTCCTGAAAAAAAACCAGCGCATGACTATTCGCTTTCCATGGGCCAGGTGCTCTGCGATGCCGGCTTTTCAGAGTTGCGCCTTGCCCGTCTGCTGGCGGCTGCACCCGACCTGCGCCAGGAACTCGCGGTTCGCACGTGCCGTCGCCTTGCGGCGAGCGAACCCAACCGGTTCAATCTCGTGACCCTTGGCTATTTCGTCCTGTTTGGCGGTGAAAGCACGGACCGCCGGATAGCTCGTGACTACTACCGCGCCGATGCCGCCGCGAGGCGCAAGTCTCAAGATGGGGAGACATCCACCGATGCCTAACGCTCGCTTTTTCCAGATTCACAGCCTGCGCGGCTACTCCGCAGTGCTGCTGAACCGCGACGATTCCGGCCTCGCCAAGCGCATCACATATGGCGGTGCGACTCGCACGCGGATCTCGTCGCAGTGCCTGAAGCGCCACTGGCGGGTAGCGGACAGTGCCTATGCGCTGCAGCGGATCGACGGCGCCACCGCGAGCGTTCGCTCCCGTGAAACCGTGACCCGGCGCGTGATTCAACCGCTGGAGGGTGCCGGCCACGATCCGGACGCCATCAAGGCGATCGAGACGGCGTTTCAGACCGCCGTGTACGGGGACAAGGGCGACAAGCGGTCGAACCGCCAACCCCTGCTGCTCGGTGAGCCTGAGATTGCCTATCTCGCGGACGAAGCGGGGAAGATTGCGCGGGACCACGGGGGCGACCCGAACGCGGCCGAGACCGCGGCGGCAACGTGGGTCAAGAACTCGAAGACGAACATGAGGGAGTTGCGTAAAGCCTGTGCCATTCCTGGTGGCATTGCCGCCGCACTGTTCGGCCGCATGATCACGTCGGATGTCGGCGCCAACGTCGATGCGGCGGTTCACGTCGCGCATGCCTTCACGGTGCACGCGGAAGAAAGCGAGAGCGACTACTTCACGGTCGTCGACGATCTGCAACGGTCGGAGGACGATGCGGGAGCTGACCATATCGGCGAGACTGAGCTGACCTCCGGGCTGTTTTACGGCTACGTCGTGCTCGACCGTGGCACGCTGCTCAACAATCTGGGCGGAGACACCGAGATGGCCGGAGCGGTTGCGTCGCGGCTCGTCCATCTGATCGCCACGGTTTCGCCAGGGGCCAAGCTGGGGCCGACTGCTCCGTACGGGTATGCGAGTTGGGTGCTGGTAGAGGCCGGCGACCGGCAGCCACGCAGTCTGGCAGAGGCGTTTCGCGAGCCCTGCACGCCTGCGACCAGGGCTGTCGCCGAGAAGGCGCGGGAGTATCTCGAGAAGGTTGACGCGGCGTACGAGACGGGTGAAGTGCGTCGGTTGATGAGTCTTGAAGACGCCGCAATGCCCGGGGCGGACCGGGTGTCGTCGCTGCGCGAGCTTGCAGATTGGTCGGGCCGCGTGATGCGGACGGGCCGGGCCTGATGCGTTGGATGCACTTGCGGTTCCAGGCTCCGCTGGCCGCTTTCGGTGGGGAGATGATCGACGCCCACGGCGTGATTCGGAACGTGCCGGCCCAGTCCATGCTCACCGGTCTGCTCGCCAACGCGCTCGGCTGGACCCGGACGATGCGCGCTGAACATCAGGCGTTGCAGGATCGGATCGTGTTCGGCGCTGTGTGGGAGCGGGATGTGGCTTTGAGCCGCATGACGGACTATCAGACCGCGCAACTCGACAAGAACGATCGGGCATGGACTACTCGTGGCGTCCCGGCCGGGCGTGCCGGTGGAGCGGCGACCTATGCGGGGGCCCATCAACGCTGGCGGGACTATCACGCTGACCTGCGTCTCGCCGTTGTGCTTCGGCTCGACCCCGACGACGCCAACCCCACGATCGACGCGCTGGCGGCGGCGCTTGATCGGCCTGCAAGGACCCTCTTTATCGGGCGCAAGTCCTGCCTGCCCTCTGCGCGGATTTTCGGGGGCTGGGTGACGGACGCGCCGAATGCCCGCGCGGCCCTGCGTGCGGTTGCGCCAGCGGATGCGAGTGGGCTCCTCGCGTTCTGGCCAGAAACCGAGGGGGCGGCTGACGCCCACCGTGCGACGACCGTGACCGACGAACGCAACTGGGCGAGTGGGTTGCATGGCGGTGGACGCCGCATCTGCGAGGGCTCACTCGCGTCGTCGAGAGACGATGCATGACGCTCCATCTGATTCAGGCGCCGCTCGACATGCCGACGTTCAGTCGCTGGGCCGGCAATCGGGGGCTGATGCGGCGCGGCGCGTTCGACCCCGGCTACGCGTTTCACATTCTCCTGTCCGCGATGTTCGGCAAGGGCGTGTTCCAGCCCTTCCGGGTGTTCGCGTCCGAGCGTCGGGCGAGCGCGGCGCTCTACGGCTACGCGGATGTAGACGGTACCGAGTTGCGCCATACCGCAGATGCCGTCGCTCCACCGGACTGCCTCGACGTGCTCGATCCAGAGAGAATGCGGTCGAAGCGCATGCCGTCGCACTTCGAACGGGCGCGGCGGCTCGGCTTCGATCTCCGGCTTCGGCCTGTGCGTCGGCTGCGCCGCGATCTTGCAGACGCGCAGCTTGGCCACTCGTTGTCCAAGGGTGCGGAGGTGGACGCCTTCCGGGTAGAGGTGATCCGAAGGTTCCCATCCGGATGGGCCGATTCTGATGAGGCCGCGGCGAAGGCCGGCATCACTCGGCAGTCGGTCTACGCGGAGTGGCTTGCCGAGCGCTTCGGCGATGCAGTCACGGTGGAGCAGTGCAGGTTGGTCGCGGTCAATCGGACTCGGGCCGTTCGTGGCAGCTCCGGTGCGCCAGAGGGGCCGGACGCGATCCTGCAGGGAACGCTGGCCGTTTCCAATGAAGAGACGTTCGCCGGAATTCTACGGAATGGTGTTGGGCGGCATCGGGCGTACGGCTACGGCATGCTGCTCCTGCGGCCGCCGAACCGCCCGCCGCCGCAGCGGTAAATGCTCAAGGGGCGCCTTGGACTCGAAACCGCTCGGATTCCGCACGCCGACCGCGCGGGCCTCCTCTGGCTCTCTCGTGGCGCCCTGACGGCGCGCGACGGCACGCTCTCCTTCGAGCGTGGCCCGCACGTGGCGGAGAACGATCCTCTTGAGCCGGGGCACTACGCCGTCCCGTTTCAGGGCGTCTCCATGATTCTGCTCGGTCCCGGATCGACCGTCAGCCACGACGCGCTACGTCTGCTCGCTAGGCACGGCACGGCGCTGGCCGCTGTCGGCGAGGACGGAGTGCGTTGCTACACGGCACCGCCGCTGATCGCCGACCGCTCGGGACTCGCGCGCCGACAGGCCAGGGCCTGGGCGGACACGGACGTTCGTCTGCACGTCGCGAGGCGCATGTACGCCTGGCGTCTGGGTGAAGTACTGCCCCATCGGGACATCGCGGTCCTCCGTGGCATCGAAGGCGCCAGGATGAAGGAGACGTACCGGTTGCTGGCAACGCAGATCGGCATCGAGTGGCGAGGTCGCCGCTACGATCGCGCGCGGCCAACGGCGAACGACCTGCCGAATCAGGCTCTGAATCACGCAGTGAGCGCGGTTGAAGCCGCTGCCGCGATTGCCGTGTCCGCTACCGCGACGCTGCCGCAACTCGGCTTCATTCATGAGGATTCCGGGCAATCCTTCGTGCTCGACATCGCCGATCTCTTTCGCGACTCGGTCACCATCCCCGTGGCGTTCCGCGCCGCCAAGAAGGTCATGGGGGAAGCCGCTGGCCAGAACATCGAGCGCGTGGCCAGGCGCGACTGCGGGCGTACGCTGAGTCGGGAACGGACGATTCCAAAGATGATTGACCGAATCAAGACGCTGTTCGATGAAGTCGAGGAGCCGGCGCCGCCGGACGCGTGACGTTCATGTCGATGACCGTGATCGTCACGCGGGACGTTGAGCCGAGATACCGCGGCTTCCTCGCCTCGGCGATGCTTGAGATCGCGCCGGGCGTGTACGTGTCGCCCGATCTCTCATCCGGCGTTCGCGAGCGCGTCTGGGCAGTGCTCGAAGATTGGTTCACTACGCTCGGGAACGGCGCGGTCGCGATGATCTGGCGAGATGGCGCCGTCGCTGGGGGCTTGGCGCTCCGCCATCTTGGGGATCCTCCAAAGGAGATCCGGGATGCCGATGGGGTACTCCTCGTCAAGAGGTTGCGATCTGCTGAGAACTCCACGTCGCCGCTCATTGACAATTGAATAGAGACGGAGATCCTGTCAACAATTTGACAGAGGCTCCCCCGCACACGCGGGGATGGACCCATTACCGGCGCTGGGGTAGGTGCGCGGTTGTCGGCTCCCCCGCACACGCGGGGATGGACCCGCCACATGCATCGAGGTCGCCCACCGGCTGGCGGCTCCCCCGCACACGCGGGGATGGACCCCCGAGGGGGCGGTCCGTGCCGGTGCCCTCGAAGGCTCCCCCGCACACGCGGGGATGGACCCGATGAGAAGGTCTTCATGCGCGACAAGTATCGGGCTCCCCCGCACACGCGGGGATGGACCGTATCGTCGCCGCGCGGCGACACGGGCCGCGGGGGCTCCCCCGCACACGCGGGGATGGACCTGGCAACCGTCAGCACACCGGCCGCCCCGGCCAGGCTCCCCCGCACACGCGGGGATGGACCCTTATACGCCGGCAGCTCCCCCCACCCGTCGTCGGCTCCCCCGCACACGCGGGGATGGACCCTGCTCGGTGCGCTCCACCAGCGTGGACACCGAGGCTCCCCCGCACACGCGGGGATGGACCCGGATACGCTGGGTGATCCCGGGTCACCGGGGCGGCTCCCCCGCACACGCGGGGATGGACCCAAGTTAACCACGACCAGGTGCAGGCGTCGGTGGGCTCCCCCGCACACGCGGGGATGGACCGTGGTGCCCCGCCGCGTAGATGAGGTTAGTGCCGGCTCCCCCGCACACGCGGGGATGGACCCGCGGCGTACTACGACGGCCGGTCGACCGGCGCGGCTCCCCCGCACACGCGGGGATGGACCCGGCGCGGTGGCGGGCGCGGAGAAGGTCGACGTGGCTCCCCCGCACACGCGGGGATGGACCCATCCCCCCCCCCGACGCCCCCGGCGATATAAAGGCTCCCCCGCACACGCGGGGATGGACCCCAGCCGATCCGGGGCATCGTGGGCACCAGTCGGGCTCCCCCGCACACGCGGGGATGGACCCGATCGCCACGTTCCGCGCCCTCGACAACGCGGGGCTCCCCCGCACACGCGGGGATGGACCCTGGGCCTGGCGACCGACGCCGATCAGGCGGCGGGCTCCCCCGCACACGCGGGGATGGACCCTCCTCGGTCTTGACGGTGAGCTTCGGCGGCACGGCTCCCCCGCACACGCGGGGATGGACCCGGCCGATCGACGAGCGCGGGCAGCTCCGAGCCGGCTCCCCCGCACACGCGGGGATGGACCGCGGTAGGCGTCCGCCGGGCCGGCGGTCGACACGGCTCCCCCGCACACGCGGGGATGGACCCTACTCGCTCATGTCCTACGACGGCCTGCTGAAGGCTCCCCCGCACACGCGGGGATGGACCCCAGGCCGGTGCCCTCGGCCAGCCTCGTGAGGCGGCTCCCCCGCACACGCGGGGATGGACCCCTGGATGACGGCGCGTCGATGCCGGCGATCCGGGCTCCCCCGCACACGCGGGGATGGACCCGGCGCGCCAGCGGTGGATGCGGAGGTGCAGCTGGCTCCCCCGCACACGCGGGGATGGACCCGAGAGCTGGTCCTGGACCTGGATGACCACCTTGGCTCCCCCGCACACGCGGGGATGGACCCAGGCCGAAGAGGTCGAGCAGGGAGAGGCCGGCGGCTCCCCCGCACACGCGGGGATGGACCCGTGCTCGCCAGGACGGTCGTCACGGACGCGGCGGCTCCCCCGCACACGCGGGGATGGACCCTTCTTGAACCCGTCGTCGTCGGAGCGGGCGTAGGCTCCCCCGCACACGCGGGGATGGACCCTCCTCGAGCATGCCCTTCATGGCGTCGAAGACGGCTCCCCCGCACACGCGGGGATGGACCCGATACGGCATCAGGGAGCATCAACGGGGACGAGGGCTCCCCCGCACACGCGGGGATGGACCCTCGGGGGAATGGCTCGACCGGTTCCTCCGCGCGGCTCCCCCGCACACGCGGGGATGGACCCCGGCGTCATGCGTGACTGCACCTTGCGGAACGGGCTCCCCCGCACACGCGGGGATGGACCCGTGATCACGCCGTCCTCCTGCTCGTGCTGAATGGCTCCCCCGCACACGCGGGGATTGGACCGTGGTACGGCCGATTCCTGAACGATTGGGGATCGGCTCCCCCGCACACGCGGGGATGGACCCGGTGACAAGACGTGGGAGCCGACCACGCCCCGGGCAGTAGGCCTCATCGGATCGCTCATTGCTGTCTCCGGGACTCATCAGAGGGACCTAGCGGCTCGGGCCGTCCCGCGCCTGCTGGCGTTGCGCGATGTGCTGCCGGAGCCGGTTCAGACCTGCGGCAACACGTCGGCTAGCGCCTTGTAATCCGCTGCGATGCTGTCGTACTGCGTCGTCAAGAGCCCGACCTGCGTGTCGAGATGCTCCAGCTGCGCCTGCAAGGCGGCGGCTTGCGTCTCGTGCTGCCCCGCGAAGTCTTGCACCAGCTGCGTGAGATCGTCGATCCGCACGTTCAACATGTCCTGTTCGTCGGCGTGCTGCTGTTGTTCCGCGTCCCACTGCGCCGAGAGCGCGGCCAAGGCGTCCATCAAGCGTGTCTCTAGCTCGGTCATACCACGCCCTCACTCGCTCGACAGCCTGATGGCAGAGTGCCCGTGCACGGTCCAGGGCCACTCCTCGACCTCCAACGTCCCCTGGGGCAGTACCACGTACCTCCCCCCGTCCTCCGCCTCGTGGAGCCACACGCCCCACGTCTGCGCCTGCAGGTGTTCGAGAGTCTGCTGCTCCTGCGCGATCGCGAGCCGGAGGGCCTCCTGCCTCTCGACCAGGCGCTGCACGCGGCTCGACTGCCACTGCGTCAGCCCCCAGCTCCCGCCGAAGATGCCCAGACAGACGCACAGCCCGACCATCAGGGACCGGAGCCATCCGCGCCACAGCAGCCCGTGCATCCGCCCGACCTGCGCCGCCATAGCGGCTTCGGTGATACGCAGCGTGTCGTTCGCGCTGGCGTGCAACGTCTCGCCAAACGTCCGCAGCTCGCGCTCGGCGATCGCGGTCGTCTCCCGGTCCTCGTCCTCCATCCGGCGCCGGAGCCGGGCGCTCAAGTCGTTCACGTTGGAAGTCATGCTCGTACAGCGCTCCTTTCAGCCGCCAGCGGTCCCCACGCTCCGGATCGAGCACGGTGACGTAGTGCGTGCCCTCGCGCGGCACCGCAAAGCCCGCCTCCTTCAGGGCGGCGACCACGCCGGCCCGGTCCTCCGCCATGCCACGCTCGACGCGCTGCACTAGGTAGGCCTCGATCACGTCACGGGGGTCGGCCTCGCGCGCGATCCCGGCCCGCAGCTCCGCCGCCTCGAGGTAGGCGCGATGTCCCGGCTGCTGCACCCGCGCGCGCGCTGGATCGTCCGGCCGGCTCCAGGTGTTTGGCGTCAAGTACTTCTGCCGCTCAACGTCAACTATTCTTGCCGGTTTCGGACGGCTGCTCGTTCGACGACGCACCGTTCGGTGGGCGTTGCTGCGGGTTCTGAAGACGCAGAAGACCAAACGGCGTGAACGTCCGCTTGGGGACGTTCACGGAGTGCGGTAGCCGAGCGCGCGGCTTCCGAAGGGAGGGGCTGGTGGTTGCTACGCGAGCCCGCGAGAAGATGTGCGCCGTGAACGTCTCGGTCGAAGCCGTGATCGCTTCCGGACCGGAGACGCTCAGGAGCTCGCAGGTCGGCGACGCCGCGGCAACAGCGGCCCCGGCGGCCGGCCGCGAGGCACGGGCGGTGGCGATGGCGGCGACGTTGGGCGCGACGGATCCGTTCGAAAGCTCGGCACGTCGAACTCGAGCACCACGGCGTGGTGCACCAGGCGGTCGATCGCCGCGGCCGTGGCCATCTGGTCGCGGAAGATCCGGTCCCACTGGCTGAAGACCAGATTGCTGGTCACCATCATCGAGCGACGCTCATAGCGCTCGGCGAGCAGCGTGAACAGCACCTCGGCTTCGTCGGGGCTCTGCTGCACGTAGCCCAGATCGTCGAGCAAGATCACCTCGAAGAGGTCGAGCTTGCGGAGGGCCCGCGGCAGGTCGAGGTCACGTTTGGCGCCGAGCAATTCCTGCACCAGGGCGTAGGCCGGGACGCACAACACGCTGCGGCCGGCCTCGACCAGGGCGTGCCCGACGGCGCACAACCCGTGGCTTTTGCCCACGCCGGGCAGACCGAAGGCGAGCACATTGGTCGCCGTCTCGAGGAACGCCCCGCTGGCAAGCGTCTTCAACTGCTGCACCAGCGGGCCCGGCAACCGACCCGTGTCGAGCGTCTCGAACGTCTTGCCGGGCGGCAGACGCGAAGCCCGTCGCAGCCGGGCAATCCGGCGCTGGCGGCGCGCCTCGGCTTCGGCCTCGAAGACTTCCAGCAACACCGGCAGCGCGTCGTGGTGGCCGGCCTGCGTCAATCGCGGCACCAGCTCTTCGGACGCCGTCGTCAGGTTGAACTGCGTCAGCAGCGTCGTCACCTGCGTGCTCGGCACCGTCATCCGTGGAGACCTCCGGTCAACAAAGCGTCGTACTGCGCCAGATCCGGGCGGGGTATATGTACTACCGGCACGGTCGGGACTGGTGGCCGCACTTCGGCCTGGACGCTGGCGTACGCGCACGTGTCGCCAGCGTCGAGCCGAGCCCGAAGCGTCGCCTCGACCTGACGCTCACTGGTCGTCGCCGCCACGTGCAGCAGGCGCACGTACTCGACGTCGGCCCGCTCGCCGTGCGTTCGCCCCAGCGCGTCATAGGCGGCCCGGAACGTCAGCGACGGGAACAGCTCTTCCCGGAAGCGATACCGGGCAAACGCGCCCGGCTTGCGGACCAGGCGACCGATGATGTGGCGGTAATCGATCCGGTGGTCCGCCGCACCCCGCAGCCGCGGCATCGTGCACAGCACCCGGCCGCCGTAGAGCACCTCGACCGTCGACGGATGCTGCCGCGCCTCGACCGTGTGGCCGATCAACCGCGACGGCACCGAGTAGATCCGGCTGCCGATCCGAATCGTGCTCCACTTGCGCACCCGGCACTGGAACGTCGTGTACTCGGGGATGCGAGCCGTCGGCAACGGCTGCAGATACAAACGCTCCTCGGCCAACCGTGCCGCCGCCGGCCTATTCCGCTCCTCGTCGAGGACCGCCCGCACGAAGCGCAGGTACGCCGACTCGTCCGCAAAATCTCTGTCGCCCCGCAGCAGCAACGCTTGCTCGATGGCCGTCTTCGTCCGGACGTGTGCCTGCTCGGCCACGCCGTTCTCGTGCGGTTTCCCCGGCTGGATCCGCGACGAGCGCAGCCCGTAGTGGTCCATCACCTGCTGAAACCGCGCCGTCAGCTGGCGCCCACCGCTACGCTTCAGCTCGTGCGTCGCCGCCGACAGGTTGTCGTGTCGCAGCACTGCCGGGACCGCGCCCAGCATCCACAACGCGCCCTGCAGGCCCGACACCAACGCCTCGAACGTCTCGCTCAGCGCCAGCCCCACATACGTCCACGTGCTGTAGCTCAGCACCCACTCGAACAGCAGATGCGGGAACGCCACGCCCCGTATCGTCACCCCCAGGTCGCTCGCGTCGGTGAAGTCGAACGCCGCTTCCCGACCCGGAACCGCCACCTGCTCGAAGTACACCTCGCGGTCCGGGCCGTACTGCACCCGCCAATCGCGGACCCGCCGCTGTAGCGTCCGTAGCTGCCCCGCCTGAAAGCGACCCGGATGCCGCCGGCACAGCACTTTGAACAGCGTCAGCGCCTGCAGCCGGCCGTCGGTATCGGCCACCAGCTGCGGCACGACCTCCGACTGCCACACATCGGCGAACGGGTCCTCCCGCGTCCGCCACGTCCGCGGCGCCTTCGCCGTCGACGGCAACGCCCCGCGCTGCCACGTGCGCGCCGTCCGCTCGCTCATGCCCGCCGCCGCCGCTGCTGCCGCCAATGTCTTTCCGGACATCCGTTTCTCGCGCAATCGCCGAACCTGTGCATTCGTGACCAACCCGTCCTCCGCAAGGAAAACGGGCAGTCTCACACGCTGCCGCCATCACCCATGAACCGGCCAATCCCGTCCTCGGCAACCGGCAAAAATAATTGTCGTTGATCACCAGGCGTACTCGAGGTTGCAGGCGTCCACCAGCGGGCCATACGTCTGCTCCCAGCCGGGCGGCGCGATGTTCAGGCTCGTGCCCGTCTCCAGGTCACACCGCGCCGCGACCACATGCACGTGAACGCCGCGCCCCGCCTCGCCGTGCCGCACGACCGTACAGGCGTAGCGGTCCGGCGCCAGACCGGGCCAGGCCGTGTCCTCGAACTCGTCCAGCACCCGGTCGATCTCCGTGTCGCTCGGCTGGTCCTCCGGAGCCCAGGCGATCACGGCCGACGTGTACTTTTGCTCGAACTCGAGCGCGTCGGCCACCGCCGCCACGTGGTCCGGATCGCCGCGCAACACCGACACGTCGGCCCGCTCGTTGCCCTGGCTGTCCGTCTCGCGCGTGAGGTAGGCCGCGGCCGCGGCCGCCGACCCCGTCCCGCGCGCGATGAACTTAATCAGCATCGCCCGTGCCCCGCACGCGCAACCGCGTAAGCGCCCGCTCGATGGCGACCAGGTGCGCGATGACCTCGACCGGCGCCAGCGCATCGAGGTGCGTGTTCGCCCAGCGCGCAATCTGGTTCAGGTTCGAGCCAATGCGTGCCACCTGACGGGTGCGCTCGCGCTCGACCTCCATCGCCGGCGCCGTCCACGTCTGCGTCCGCGACATCGCCTGCCGAAGCAGCTCGGACAGCGTGACGCCCGCTGCAGACGCCTTTCGCGTTCCACGCGGACAGCTCGGCCGGCGTCACCCGGGCGTGGGCGACCACGGTGCGACGCGAAGGGGTGCGACGAGGCATCGGGATCGTGAGGGTTCGAAGGGGACAACGCCCACTCGCCAGCCCAGTTCCAGGACATCACGGCGCTGAGTGGCCTCGCGGCGCTCGTCGTCACGGTCCGCGTCTTGCGGACAGGGCGAGCTCCACTGGCACGGTGTTCAAGAGCACATCCTCGTTCACGATGCGGACCGACGTCGCCGCGTCGGATCCGCCGTCCGACTCCGCCCGGTCGTCGCGCAGACGGCCCATCCGAGGTGCCCGTGGGGAACCCCACCGGTTGCGGTCTCCGATCCCAATTCATTCGAGGACGGTGCACTGGGTCCGCTGGAATCCGATGCAGAACGAGGGATGGAGCGAGGGGAACAAGAACCCATGAATGCTTTAAGATGCATATGTGTCAATGACTTACAAGACATTCACATCGGAAGCCCTGGAAGCCCGCAGGCTCGTCGAGCTGCGCGACCGCTGGCTGAATCCGCCCGAGTGGGTCGACGAGCCGGTTCCCGGCTACCCGAAGCGTCCGGTTCCTCGTGACGAGGACGCGGCGAAGGCGCTCAAGAAGCGCACCCTGACGAACCTCTACAACGCCCGGCCGCAGTGGCTCGCCGATGCGCACGAGGCCCTTGACGCCGCGGTGGCTGCGGCGTACGGTTGGTCCGCAGACATCTCCGACGACGATGTTCTCCGCGAGTTGCTGGCGCTGAACGGCGGTACGACAAGTGTTTGACTTCCTGGATTCCTGGCCGCTCCTGCTCGGCTGGCCGGCGGTGGTGCTGAGCGTGCTGGTGGCCTCGTTCGGACTGGCCCGGAGAAGTCCAAGGCCGCTGGTGGTGGCCGCGGCCTTGGTTGGCCCGATTTCGGCGTACCTCGCGTTGACACCGCGCTTCTTCGTGTGGGGGTTGTTTCCGGTCGGGGTGTATCTCGGGGCCGCGGTTGCGACCCGACGGCACCACAGAGAGCTGGGCGCGGCGCTGGTTGTCGCAAATGCCGTGTTCTTCGCGTGGCTGGCTGTCACGATATTCGGCTGAGTCCGGTCCGCCGACGGCTTGGATAGTCCCGTGGATTCCCGGTCAAAAAGTGGTAATGGACGAGGGGATCATGACCGGAGCGCTTGCAGTAAGCCGTTTATAATGAATGGCTTACGAATACAAGGTGGCTCGCGCTGCCTTAGCACTCACCGGTGTTCCACAGGCGTCCGCACTCCTGCATGTAGTTCAGGCTGTACCTCTTCGTGCAGCCGGCCAGCACCCGCAGCTGGATCCAGCGGCTCGTCATCCGCGGACGGCGGCGCGAACTCGGACTCGGCGCCACCACGCTCGTCTCGCTCGCCGACGCCCGCGAGCAGGCCCTCGCCAACCGCAAGCTGGCGCGGTCCGTCGCCGGCGTAACGCAGGGAGCGGGCGCTCGAAATCCTTGATCGACCGGGGCACTTCCGGCCGAGCTCTCGTCCGATACATAAAACATGAGTGTATAAGACGAAGATATATTGACAATAAACAAATAATATGTAAGTATGGGTGTGCGCATCGGAAACCAAGTGCGCATCTAGAAACACGGCATGGACCTGTGAGGCATCATCATGTTGAGCATGACTCGTTGGAACCCGTTCGAAGATCTCACCAACCTGCATCGGGAAATGGACCGCGCGGTCGGTCGCTACGCCTGGAACGAGCCGGCCGCCGTGTCCACGGCGTCCTGGATACCGGCCACTGAGGTGAGCTCGGACGAGGAGAGCTGCATGGTGCGCGTGGCGCTGCCGGGGATCGACCCGGACCAGGTCCACGTCGACCTGCATGGCAACAGCCTGACCATTTCCGGCGAGCGCACGCGCACGGAACCAAACGGCCGGGGGTACGCCTCGGAGTTCCGCTACGGCCCGTTCGAGCGGGCGTTCAGGCTCCCGACCAAGGTCGACACCGAGAACGTCACCGCGCGCTACGACAACGGCATGTTGGAGTTGACCCTGCCGCTGTCCGAGACCGCCAAGCCGCGCCGGATCGCGATTGACACGGCTGCGCCGGCCGGAGATGGCTCGGCCGGACTCGTCGCGTAAGCGACGCGACGCACCACGTCCGTCATGCCGTCCGAGGGGGCCGTCCCAGGCTCCCCCGGGCGGGCGCCTCGAACGGCTGGCGAACCGGCGGCCTGCCGGAGCGCCGCGCAAGAGGAGGATGACTTGATATCGAAATCGGAGGAAACATCGCAATGACGCACTACGGAGGCAAGGACCTGGCACGAAGCTTTCGCCAGGTTCGCGGCAACACCATTCAGACCGCCGAGGACATTCCGGGGGACAAGTACGGACTCCAGGCGAGTCCCGACACGCGCAGCATCGGCGCCGCCCTGGTCCACATCGCGGTGAGCACCGGGGTTCAGGACTATATCCAGCGCAACAAGGTCACCGACCTCAAGGACGTGAACTTCATGGAGCTGTTCCAGAAGTTCAGCGCGGAAGAGGCCAAGCCGCGGACCAAAGCAGAAACGATCGCCTACCTCAAATCACAGGGAGAGGCTTTCGCGTCGTTCCTCGAGGGCCTGTCGGATGAGTTTCTTGCGGAACCCGTCGCGATGCCCCCCGGCGCGGAGCCTGCGACCAAGACGCGTTTCGAGATGCTCCTGTCGCCAAAGGAGCACGAGATGCACCACCGCGGTCAACTCATGCTGCTTCAGCGCATGATCGGTCTGGTGCCGCATCTCACCCGACAGATGCAGGAGCACATGGCCGCAGCACGCGCCGGCGGCGAAGACGACGTCGTAGATCGCTAGAGGGCTGCGACCGGTTCTCGGAGCGCTGGCGGCCACCCTCGCGGTGCGGGCGGCGGCGCTTGCGGCCTTCACCTACAGAGGCGGATAGCACGCCGAGTTGCGCCGGCGTCCACGCCAGCAAGCGCAGCCGCCACGCGGGAGCCGCATCGTTAGACTAGAGATAGGCCAGCGACGCACCGAGCCTTCAATGTCCAACGCCGTCATCTCACTCTACAGCGACACCGAAACCTGCCCCACCAACGCCATGCGCGCCGCGATTGCGGCGGCCGAGGTGGGCGACGAACAGAAGAACGCCGACCCGACCGTCCTCGCCCTGCAGGCACGGGTCGCCGGACTGCTCGGCAAGGAAGCGGCGCTCTGGATGCCGACCGGGACGATGTGCAACCTGGTGGCGATCAGGACGCACACCCGGCCGGGAGACGCCATCGTCGCCGACTGGATGGCGCACATCGTCCGCGCTGAATCGGGTGGATCGGCCCTCGCGTCCGGCGTGACGATCGAACCGATCCGGACCGCGCGGGGAATCTTCACGAGGGACGAAGCCAAAGCCGCGATCACCCGGGCAACCACCGTGCCGCCGCCCTACGGCCAGCCGGTCTCACTGGTCTGTGTCGAGCAGACGCATAACTTCGGCGGCGGCGCGGTCTGGCCGCTCAAGACGTTGCGCGAGGTATCCCGCGCCGTCCACGGGCGCGGCATCGCGATGCACATGGACGGCGCGCGGCTGATGAACGCGTCGGTGGCGGCCGGCGTGCCGGCGGCGAACTTCGCGGCCTGCGTCGACTCGGTCTGGATCGACTTCACGAAGGGACTCGGTGCGCCGATCGGCGCGGTGCTGGCCGGGTCGAAGGACTTCATCCGCGACGCGCGGCGCTTCAAGCAGCTCTTCGGGGGGGCGATGCGCCAGGCCGGGATCGCGGCCGCCGGCTGCCTGCACGCGTTGGACCACCACGTGGAGCGGCTCGCCGAGGATCACGCGAACGCGCGCCGTCTGGCGGCGGGCCTCGCGGAGATCGACGGCGTCACGCTGCAGACGCCGGAACCGGAAACCAATATGGTCTTCTTCGACGTCGACGGCCTGGAGATGACCGCCGATCAGTTTGTGGCGAAGCTGGAAGCGGCCGGCGTCCTGATGAGTAGCGCCGGTCCGTACGTCCGGGCCGTGACCCATCTTGATGTCTCCTCGGACGACATCGACCGGGCGCTCGCCGTGGTCCGTGGTGCGGTGGCCGCCACCGGCTGAGGGGGAGCACGGTGCGCCGGCGTCGCTGGTGCGCCAGCGTCCGTGCGGGCATTGGTCTCTCCGGGTGCGCCGGCGTCCACACCGGCAAGATCGGCCGCAGATTTTCGGGCCGGTCGGGACTACAATACGCCGATGGACCTCCGTCTCGGGGTAGCGGTGGCGAGCGCGGTTTTGCTGGCCGGCCTCCCGTCGCCTGCGGCGGCACAGGATCATTCGGGCGCCGAACCGTACCGGCAGGTGTGCCAGTTCTGTCACGGCCCGGAGGGCCGCGGCGACATGGGCCCGCAACTCGCCCCGCTCGGCTTCGACGCCGACTATGTCCTGGCGGTGGTTCGCGAAGGCTACGGTGAGATGCCGCCGATTTCGACCCGCGAGTTGTCCGACGACGACGTGCGGCAGGTAGTGGGCTATCTCAACACGTTCGGTGCGACGCAGGGGGGCGGAGGGCAGGCCGGTGCCGATGCCACCTACGATGGCCCGCGCACGCCGGAGGGACAGCCCGACCTGAACGGCATCTGGCAGACGCTCAACTCGGCGTCGTGGGACATCCGCCCGCACAACGCGTCGGACGGCATCCCGGCCGGCCTGGGCGTGGTGGTGGGCGACGAAATCCCGTACCAGGAGTGGGCGGCTGAACAGCAGCAGCAGAACTACGCCAACCGGCTGCAGGACGATCCGGTGCGCAAGTGCTTCCTGCCGGGAGTGCCGCGGATCACCTACATTCCGTTCCCGTTCCGGATCCTGCAGACGCCGGACTACGTCGTCATCACGTACGAGTACCAGCACACGGTGCGCATCATTTACACCGATGGCAGTGACCATCCGCTGCCGAACGACTTCTGGTTGGGCGACTCGCGCGGCCACTGGGAAGGGGACACGCTGGTGGTCGACACCACCCACTTCAACGGCCAGGCCTGGTTCGATGCGGCGGGCAACTTCCACAGCGATCAGTTGCACGTCGTCGAGCGCTACACGCCAGTCGGCCCGACCCACATCGACTACGACGTGACGATCGAGGATCCGGCGGTCTTCACCCGTCCTGGACCATGCGGATGCCGATGTACCGCCGGATGGAGGAGCGGCTGCAGTTGCTCGACTACGACTGCGTCGACTTCATCCTGCAGAAGCTGACCGACCCTGAAGGAGGTGCCCCGTGAGCACTCGCAATCTCATGACGGCGTGGCGCGCGGCCGTTCTGGTTGGCGCACTTGCGATCGTCGGTGCCGCAGGCGCCCCGGCGATCGCGCACGCGCAGGGAAGCGGCGACACCGCGTTCGAGCCGCCGCGCACACCGTGGGGCGACCCCGACTTCCGCGGCTACTACCTGCCGGGCGCGTCGCAGCCGCTCGAAGCGCCGGCGCGCGACGACTGGTCGCAGCCCGACGGCACGAACCGGGGGCAGGGCGCGGCGTTCTCCCGCTTCTTCGAGCCCGACCCCGACGCGCCGCCGCGCCCCGAGCGGGTGACGCAACCGATGATCATCGATCCGCCTGACGGTCGGGTGCCGTTTCAGCCCTGGGCGGCCGAGCAGCGGGGCGAGATCATGCGCCGGCAGGACGAGTTGGCGCACCTCGACCCGCGTGTGAAGTGCCTCCCCTCGGCCGTGCCGCGGGTGCACCTGCCGGTCGGCTACAACACGTACCAGATCCTGCAGGTCCCCGGCTACGTGGTGATGCTCTACGAGTGGAACCACCTGTACCGCTGGATCCCCGTCGACGGCGATCGGCCCAGCCTGCCGGACGGCATCAGCCTCGGCATGGGCGATCCGCACGGCCGATGGGAGGGAAACACGCTGGTGGTCGAATCGACCAATTTCACCGACAACACCTGGCCGGTTGGCCACGGCGCGCCGCCCGAGGGCGCCCCGGCCAGCGCGCTCACGAGCGGCCACGGCGTCTTCCACAGCGGCCACCTCCGCGTCACCGAGCGGTTCACGTTCGTTGACGCCGACACCATCCACTACCGCGCGACCATCGAGGATCCGGAGGTGTTCACGCAGCCGTGGACCATCGAGTTCGATGCGCTCGGGCGGGCGCCGGAGGGGCACATGCTGTTCGAGTACGCCTGTCACGAGGGGAACGGGCGGAACCTCGAGCTGATGACCGGCGTGGATGTTGACGCGATCCGCGTAGAGGCGAAATAACGGCGGCGCGGAGGCGGAAGCGAGGTACAACCGATGCGACTGACATGCTGTGCACGTGGCGTCGGCGCGGTGGTGGCCGCGCTGGCAATCGGAGCCGTAGCGCCGGTAGAGGCTCACCATGCCTTCTCGGCCGAGTTCGACGCGAACCGGCCGCTGCAACTGCGGGGCACCGTCTCGAAGACCGAGTGGATCAACCCGCATTCCTGGATCCACGTCGACGTCATGGGAGAGGACGGCGACGTGGACACGTGGGCGGTCGAGTGCGGCGCGCCCAACTCACTGATGCGACGCGGCCTGAACAAGAATTCGATCCCGGTCGGCACCGAGTTGGTGATCGATGGCTTCGGCGCCAAGAACGGATCGAATACCGCGAACGCGCGGGACATTACGTTCCCGGACGGATCGCAGTTCTTTGTCGGCTCGTCCGGCACCGGTGCGCCCTACGATCGGCGCTGAATACCCGTCGCCAGCGCCTTGTGCGCTCGGCTGCTCCGCAAGTCGACCGATGACGAACGCATGTGTGCGACTCACACTGGCAGGCATCCTGGCCATCGGTGTCACCGCGTGCCAGGCGGACTCGTTCTCCCAGCCGGAGGACCGCGAGCCCGTGTCGATCGCGCAGTTCGATCAGTGGATGGACGAGCTGTCGAACTGGGGCCGCTGGGGCGAAGACGATCAGATCGGCGCGGCCAACCTGATGACGGAGGCAAAGCGCCTGGAAGCCGCGGCGCTGGTGGAGACCGGGGAGACGGTCTCCCTGTCGCACGACTTCCTGACCGAGGAAGCCGCCGACGCCGCTGAGCCCTACGTGCTGCAGATGCAGATCAACCCCGAGGGCCAGAATTCGGGCGACCGGGTGGACGTCTACTTCCACGGCGTGACCTACTCCCACCTCGACGGGCTGTGCCACGTCTTCTACAAGGACCGGCTGTACAACGGCCACGACTACCGGGACGTGGTGACCGACAACGGATGCTCGCTGATGGACACCACGCAGATGAAGGACGGCCTCGTGACACGGGGCGTCCTGGTCGACATGCCCCGACTACGGGGCGTTCCCTACCTCGAGCCGGGCACGAAGCTCTACCGGGAGGACATCGAGGCGTGGGAGGAGCACGCCGGCGTCCGACTGGGCCCCGGCGATGCCCTGTTGCTGCGCACCGGCCGCTGGGCGTACCGGGACGCGGTGGGGCCGACGCGGGAGATGGCGGGGTGGGACGCATCCGTGATCCCGTTTCTGGCCGAGCGCGATATCGCGCTCCTCGGGGCGGACTCGGTGCACGAGGCGCCGAACAGTGTGCCGGGACTTCGCGTCAATCCGATCCATCGCTTCGCCATCGTCGCGCGCGGCATGAACCTGCTCGACAACATCGACCTCGACGCCGCGGCCGAGGTCGCGGCCCGGCTGAACCGCTGGGAGTTCATGATGGTGGTCGCGCCGTTGCGGGTGCCCGGCGGCACCGGATCTCCGGTGAATCCGATCGCGATCTTCTGACAGCGGCCGCGAACGGGAAGGCGTTGGAGTCTCCCCGATCGTCGCCGGGCTGACCGGCGGGAAGCGCTTGCGAACCGCCGGCCGAGGGTGCATGATGGACGTTGCCCGCGCCACCGGAGCGGGTGGCCGGGGCCACCAACGCGGAACGAGCCAGGAGGAGGATGAGGTGAGCCATCAACGCACCGTCGCCGTGTGCTTCGTGAGCGTCATCGCCTCCCTGGCGGTGCTGGCCATGTTGCCGGCCGCCGTTCAGGCGCAGGATGCGGGGGTTCCGCGCACCGCCTGGGGCGACCCCGACCTCCAGGGGGTCTGGAACAATGCCACGCTGACACCGTTCCAGCGGCCGGAGGCGCTCGGCACGCAGGAATTCCTCACCGACGAAGAGGCTGCCGCCCTTGCGCAGGGGAACGTCGACCGGAACGCCGCGCTGCTGGACGCGCCGGCGGAACGGACCGAGGCGGGAGGCGACGTCGGGGCCTACAACAACTTCTGGATGGAGCGGGGCCGGACCGTGGTCCCGACCCTTCGGACATCGATCATCATCGATCCGCCCAACGGGCGGCTGCCGGCCGTGACGCCGGAGGTGGAGCGCTGGCTCAACTCGGACGAGGCGGCCCACCGGGCGGCAGTCCGGCGCGGCGACCTGCCGGTCGATACCTACGAGCAGCTTGACGGGGGAGACCGCTGCCTTTGGTACCGCGGCATCCCGTCGTTCCCGACCGGCTACAATAACAACTACCTGATCGTGCAGAACCCGGACTTCGTGCTGATCCTGCAGGAGCACATCCACGATGTCCGGTACATCCCGCTCGACGGACGCCCGCACCTGCCGGAGAGCATTCGGCAGTTCGCGGGCAGCTCTCGTGGCCGCTGGGAGGGCGACACGCTGGTGGTCGAGACGCGCAACTTCAACCGCCATGCCTTTATTCGTAACTTCACGGCCGACCTGACACCAGACCTCGTGGTCGAGGAACGGTTCGCACGCGTCTCGGACGACGTCCTTGACTACGAGTTCATCGTCAACGATCCGAACATCTGGACGCGACCGTGGAAGGGATCCCTCCCGATGTCGCGCAACCCGGAACCGATCTACGAGTACGCCTGCCACGAGGGCAACTACGGTCTGCAGAACATTCTCGCCGGCTCGCGCGCCGCGGATGCGGCACGGGCCGGGCAGTAGACGCACGCGCACAAAGGAGAAGGAGCATCATCATGCCGCGAGTCATTTTCGTTGCCGTCATTGCCGCCCTCGTGGCGGCTGCCACGCCGGCCTGGGCACAGGACGGCCTCCGCACCGGCTGGGGAGATCCCGACCTGCAGGGCATCTGGGACTTCCGGACCATCACACCGCTCGAGCGCCCGGAGGAACACAGCGACAGGGAGTTCCTGACCGCCGAAGAGGCGGCCCGCGCCGAACAGGAGGTGATCGAACGGAACCAGGAACTGCTCGAGCGGCAGGCCGAGCGGACCGAGGCGGCCGATCAGGTCGACCGCCGCGGCGACGGATCGCCAGGCTTCTACAACAACTTCTGGCTCGACCAGGGCACGCGGACCGTAGACACGCGGCGGACGTCGCTCGTCATCGACCCGCCGAACGGCCAGGTCCCGGAACACTCGCCCGAGGGCAAGGAACGGACTGACGCGCGCCGCGCCTACCTCGAGGAGCATCCGGCCGACTCGTGGCACGACCGGACGCCGTTCGACCGGTGCATCCTCGGCTTCAACGCCGGCCCGCCAATCACACCGGGCGGCTACAACCAGAACATGCAGGTCTTCCAGACGCCTGGCCATGTGGTGCTGGTGACCGAGATGGTACACACGCACCGGGTCGTGCCGCTCGACGGACGGCCGGCACTCGATTCAGACATCCGGCAGTGGTCGGGCGACGCGCGCGGCTACTGGGAGGGTGACACGTTGGTCATCGAGACGACCAACTTCAACGATGCGAGGCGCTGGCGCGGGACGACGCGTAACATGACGCTTGTCGAGCGTCTCACCCGCATCGACGCGGACACATTGGAGTACCGGTACACGGTGACGGACCCCGAGACCTGGGTCACGTCCTGGACCGTGTCAATCCCGATGCAGTTGGCGGATCAGCCGATGTACGAGTACGCCTGCCATGAGGGGAACTACAGCATGGATGGGATCCTGGCGGGCCACCGCGCCGAGGAGGCGGAGGCCGCCGCCGGGCGGTAGGCGGGAGCAGATGGTGCGCCAGCGGTTCCTCCGTCTCGTCCTTACCGCTGCGCTCGCGCTGGCGGCCGCCGCGCCGGCGGCCGCCCAGAGCGAGAACTGGACGCGCCCGTTTCCCGGGCACCGGGTGATCGGTAACCTCTACGCGGTCGGCACCTACGATCTGGCGGTCTTCCTGGTCACCTCCAGCGAGGGGCATTTCCTGATCAACACCGGCGTGGAGGATTCGACCGCGCTGATCCGAGAGAACATCGAGGGGCTCGGCTTCCGCCTGGAAGACGTCAGCGTGCTGCTGCAGATGCAGGCACACTGGGACCACACTGCGGCGCTCGCGGAGATCAAGGAGATCACTGGCGCCGAGATGTGGGCGACCGCTGACGATGCGCCGGTGCTGGAGGACGGCGGCTTCAGCGATCCCCACTTCGGTGGCCGGCAGTCGTTCGCACCGGTCGAGGTGGATCGGATCATCTCGGACGGCGACGTGCTCGAGCTGGGCGACGCGCGGCTGACGGTGGTCGAGATGCGGGGCCACACCGCGGGCAGCTCCGGCTACGCCATGACGGTCCACGAGGCGGGGCGTGACTACAACGTGATCATCGCCAACATGGGGACGATCAACCCGGGCAAGCAACTGGTGGCCGATCCGACCTACCCAGGCGTCGCCGACGATTTCGCCGAGACCTTCCGGAAGCAGAAGGAGATGGAGATCGACGTCTGGGTTGCCGCCCACGGCTCGCAGTACAACCTGCACGACAAGTGGGGGCCTGGCAACCCGTACGATCCGAACACCTTCGTCGATCCGGACGGATTCCGCCTTGCCGTCGAGCGGCTGGAGCGGGCCTACCTGGATCAGATCGAGGAGGAACGCACGAGCCGCTGAGCGTGCGCGCTCGCGGGTACCATCGCGGCGGTCGCATCCTGGTCCGGCCTGCCCGTGTTCCGATGTCGCACCGTCGCGTGCTGTCGTTCCTCACCCTGTTGATCCTTCCACTGCTGCTGCCGGTGTCGGCGGCGGCGCAGCCGCCTGCCGTCGTGACGGGTGTCGTCATCGACGGAATCACAACCGAGCCACTGCCGGGGGCAACGGTCGACAGCAGCGCCCAGACTGCCACGACGGACGCCGCCGGCCGGTTCACGGTCACCCTGGCGCCGGGGGACACAACCCTCCGGGTCGCGGCGGACGGTTATCTGGAGACCACCGTCGCGCTGGAGCCAGCCCTGACCGAGGCGGGCGCCGAACTGGAGATCCTGCTGTTCGCGAACACCTTCGCCGAGACGGTGGAGGTGGTCTCGCCGAGGCCGTCTGCGGCGCGGCCGTCCGCCACGCCCGTCGCCTCCGAGGATGTCCTTGCGGTCGCGGGCGCCATCGATAACATCTTCCGCGCGCTTGACACGCTGCCGGGCGTGGCGCTGACCGGCGACTTCGGCGCCCGGCTCGCGGTTCGAGGCGGGACGCCGGATCAGAATCTGACGGTGATGGACGGCGTCGAGATCCACAACCCCTTCCGACTGTTCGGCCTGGTCAGCGCGTTCAATCCGGAGACGGTCGAGCGGTTCGAGCTGAGCGCGGGCGGCTTCGGCGCTGCGTACGGCGACCGGCTGTCTTCGCTGCTCGTTGTCGACAACCGAGTGGGCGAGCGCGACGTCAGCGGATCGACGTCGGCCAGCGTGACCGACGCCAACGTGGTGTTCGAGGGAGGCGCGCCGGGTGGTGGATCGTGGCTGGTGACCGGCCGGCGGACCTACTACGACCTGGTCGCAGGCCTTGTCACCGACCAGAACCTGCCGTCGTTCGCCGACGTGCAGCTTCAGGCCAACTGGACGTTCGGGCCAGGACACCGCTTGACGATCCTGGGTCTGTCGAGCCGCGAGAACGCGGACTTCCGGCTGGACGACGACGAGGAGGACGCCACGTCGCGCGAGATGGGCCGTTTCTTCTCGGAGGCGGGGAACGACCTCGCCTCGCTACGGTTCGAGGCGCTGCTCGGGACGTCGGCGACGTCGCGCACCATCGTCTCGTGGTACCGAAACTCGGAACTGCTGGGTGTCGACGCGCGCTTCGAATCGGATGCGCGGCGCTCGAACAACCCGGACGACGGCATCGCGATCGGTGTGACGAGCCTCGTGTTCGACCGGGCACTCGCGGTGCGTGATCTGTCGGTCCGCCAGGAGCTCAGCCTTCAGGTGTCGCCGTCGCACACGCTCGATACCGGCATCGAGCTGCACCGCCTCGCCTCCGGTGTCGACCTGACCATCGCCGGCGATCGCAACGAGACCGTCGCGAACCCGTCGAGCGTGCGTGGCGGGGTGGGCCTGCCGGAGGCGCTCGACTCGTCGCTTGACGGCACGCGGGGCGGCGCCTGGATCTCCGACCGATGGGTCGTCACACCGCGTCTCTCGTTCGAGCCGGGCCTGCGGCTCGACTGGAGCACCATCAACGGCGACGCCGTCGTCGCGCCCCGCTTTGCCGCAACCGTCGCGCTCGGCTGGGAGAGCCGGCTGCGCGTGGCGGGCGGACTCTACACACAGAGCCCGGGCTACGAGAAGCTCATTCAGTCCGACTACTTCTTCGACCTGTCGGCCGATCGGATCGTGACGCTGCGACACGAACGCGCGACGCATCTGGTGACGGGCTTCGAGAAGGATCTCGGTGCCAACGTGCTGGTACGCATCGAGGGCTACTACAAGACGTTCGACAGGCTCATCGTCGGACGGCTCGAGTCCGAGGCGGCGCGCCGCGCCCGTGTGGGTCGGTACCACTTTCCCGCCGAGCTCGCGGCAAGTGTGCCTGCCGCGTCGCAGATCACGAGCATCCCGATCAACGGCGGCGGTGGCGCGGCGTACGGTTTCGATGCGTACGTCGTGCGCGACGACCCGGCAGCCCGGCTGTCCGGCTGGCTGTCGTACGCCTGGGGACGTGCGGATCGGGAGACGTACGGGCTGCGCTATCCATTCGAGTACGACCGGCGGCACGCATTCAATGCCGTCGGCCAGTTCCGGCTGGCCACCCGGTGGCGCGTCGCCGCGACGGCGCAGGTGGCGACCGGCTTTCCCTACACGCCAGCGGTCGGCGTGCGAGTCGCCGCCGACGAGGACAAGAACGGGCGGCTCGTCCCGGCGCGCGACACGATCGGGGCGCTGGTCTACGCGCCCGACCTCGGAGGCCTCGACAACCTGCAGCGTGGCCGCCTGCCCGCCTACGCGCGCGTCGACCTTCGGATCACCAGCCTGCGCGGCACACCGCCCGGTCGGTGGTCGTGGTACATCGAGGTGATCAATCTGCTCAACCGCGATAACCCGGTCGAATTCCAGACCTTCCTCGAACACGACCCCGACAGCCTGACGCCGCGTGTCCTGCAGAACCCGACCGCCGGTTTCCCCCTCATTCCCTCGTTCGGCGTCCGCGTCCGTTTCTGACCGGCTCGACGCGCAAGGACGGCGGGGTAAGATCGTCGCGCCATGGCGCGCGTAACGATCACGGTGAACGGGAAGCGGCGGACGGCAGAGGTGGAGCCGCGGCTGCTGCTGGTGCATTTTCTGCGGGAGCAGCTCAATCTGACCGGCGTGCACGTCGGGTGCGACACCAGTCAGTGCGGGGCCTGCACGGTGCTCGTGGATGGACGGAGCGCGAAGTCGTGCACCCTCTTTGCGGTCCAGGCGGATGGCTCGGACGTAACGACGATCGAGGGGCTCGCGCAGGCCGGGCAACTCCATCCGCTGCAGGAAGGGTTCTGGGAGGAACATGGACTGCAGTGCGGCTACTGCACGCCCGGCATGATCCTGTCGGCGGTCAACCTGCTGGCCGACAATCCACAGCCGAGCGAGCAGGAGATTCGCGACGGGCTGGACGGCAACCTCTGCCGCTGCACCGGCTATCAGCACATCGTCAACGCGGTGCAGTACGCGGCGGCGCGTACGGCGGGAGACAGTACCGCTGACACCGCCGCACCCTCGGCCGGCAACGATACCGGGGCACAGTAGGGCGTTGGCATCTCCGGTCCTCCCGAAGCTGGTCGGCGAACGCGTCAAGCGGCGCGAGGATCCGCGCCTGATCCAGGGGCACGGCACCTATGTCGACGACGTGAAGATCGCCGGCCTGCAGCATCTCGCCTTCAAGCGGAGCGACATTCCGCACGGCCGGATCCGCTCCATCGACGTGAGTGCCGCGGCGGAGATGGACGGCGTTGAAGCGGTCTTTACGGGCGCGCAGATCGCCGAGCTCCTGCCGCCGATGCGGGTGGCGACGCCGTTCCCGGCGCCGGAGCACCGGGCGGTCGCAGTGGACGTGGTCCGCTATGTCGGTGAACCGGTCGCCGTCGTCGTCGTCGCCGACCGCTACGTCGCACGTGATGCGGCCGACGCGATCGCCGTCGAGTACGAGCCGTTCCCGGCGGTGGTCGATCCGGAAGCGGCAATGGCCGGCGAGCCGGCGGTGCTGCACGCGGACTTTCCGAACAACATTGGCGTCGGACCGATGCCGGTCGGGACCGGCGTCCGCAAGGGGATGGTGGACGACAGCGCGATCGAGCAGGCGTTCGCCAACGCGGACGTCACCATCTCGCAGCGGATGGTGAACCACCGCCTGGCGCCGTCGTCCATCGAGCCGCGCGGGGTCGTCGCCTGGTACGAACCGGGCCGGGAGGCGATGACCATCTGGTCGTCGACGCAGAACCCGCACATCCTCCGGACGTTCGTCGCCCAGATGATCGGCCTCGGTCAGGACCGCATCCGCGCCATCGCGCCGGAGGTGGGGGGCGGCTTCGGCGCCAAGATCAACATCTACGGCGAGGAATTCGTCGCCGCCGCGCTGTCGAAGCGGCTCGGCCTGCCGGTCAAGTGGATCGAGGAGCGCTCCGAGGCGTTCCTGGCAACGATCCACGGCCGCGGCTCGATCGCCTACATCGATCTTGCCGCGACGCGCGATGGGCGCGTGCTCGCCCTGAAGATGCGCCTCATCGCCGATATCGGCGCGTACAACATGCTGCTGACCGCCGGCATCCCGACGCTGACGATGACGATGGCGAGCGGCGTCTACGCCTTCCCGGCGATCCGCGCCGAGCTGACGGAGGTCTTCACGAACAAGACGCCGACCGATGCCTACCGCGGCGCCGGACGGCCGGAGGGGATCTACTACGTCGAGCGGGCGATGGACATGCTGGCCCGCGAGCTCGGGATGGACCCCCCCGAGCTGCGCCGCAGGAACTTCATTCCGCCGGATCAGTTCCCGTTCCGGACACAGACCGGCGCCCTGTACGACTCGGGCAATTACGCGGGGGCGCTCGACCGCGCGTTGGAAGCGGCCGGGTGGGAACAGCTCAAGGCGGAACGGGACGCCGCACGCGCCGAGGGGCGGGTCGTTGGACTGGGCCTCTCGATGTACGTCGAGGTGTGCGGCTTGGGTCCGTCCCGCTCGGTCTGGGCGGGCGGCTGGGAGTATGCGCAGGTCACGGTAGAACGCGACGGCCGCCTCAGCGCCACGACCGGCGCGTCTCCGCACGGGCAGGGGAACGAGACGACGTTCGCCCAGATGCTGGCCGATCAGTTCGGCATCCCGATGGATCACGTGACGATCCACCATGGCGACACGGGCGTCGTCAAGCAGGGCGTCGGCACGTTCGGCAGCCGGTCGCAGGCGGTGGGCGGAACCGCGATCCACCTGGCGGGTGCGAAAGTGAAGACGAAGATGGCCAGGTTCGCGGCACTGCTGCTCGAGGCTCACGAGGCGGACCTGGTGTTCGAGAACGGCCGGATCGCCGTTGCGGGATCGCCGTCATCCGCGAAGTCGTTCGCCGAGGTGGCCGCCTACGCCTACCGGCCGGTGAGGCGGCCAGAGGGACTCGACCCGGGGTTGAGCGACGAAGCGTTCTTCGAGCCAGAGAACAACACCTACCCATTCGGCTGCCACATCGCACTGCTCGAGATCGACCGCGATACGGGCGAACCTCGGCTGCGCCGCATGGTGGCGGTCGACGATGCGGGCCACCTGATCAACCCGCTGATCGTCGAGGGACAGATCCACGGCGGGCTGGCCCAGGGCATCGGCCAGGCGATGATCGAGGAGGTGGTCTACGGCGACGACGGCCAGCCGCTTACCGGGTCGCTGATGGACTACGCGCTGCCGCGCGCGAGCGACTTCCCCCGGTTCGAACTGTCGAACACGGTGACGCCGACCCCATGCAACCCCCTCGGCGCCAAAGGGGTGGGCGAGGCGGGCACGATCGGATCGACCCCCTGCATCGTCAACGCCGCGGTCGACGCGCTCAGTCCGTTCGGCGTGCGGCATGTCGACATGATGCTGCGCCCAGAGAAGCTGTGGCGGATCATTCATGACGCTGGCGGTGGTGACGGCGGCGGAACGGGAGGCGCATCGTGATCCCGGCGGCGTTCGAGTACGAGCGGGCGACGTCGGTCGACGACGCGATCGCGAAGCTGCGGGCGGCCGGCGGCACCGGCAAGCTGATCGCCGGCGGCCACAGCCTCGTGCCGCTCATGAAGCTGCGGCTGAGCCAGCCGGCGGTGCTGATCGACATCGCGCACATTCCCGACTTCGCCGGCGTGTGCGAGGTGGACGGCGGCCGGATCGCGATCGGCGCGGGGACGACGCACCACGACGTGGCGACATCGCCGCTGCTGTGCGGACGCTGCCCGGCAATGGCGGAGACGGCGGCGGTCATCGGCGATCCGCAGGTGCGGAATCGGGGAACGATCGGCGGCAGCCTGGCGCACGCTGATCCGGCGGCCGACTATCCCGCGGCGATGCTGGCGCTCGATGCGTCGCTGCGGATCGTCGGGCCCAACGGCGCACGGGTGGTGCAAGCGGACGACTTCTTCCAGGGGATGTTCACCGTGGACCTGGCGCCCGACGAGATCCTGACCCACGTGACGTTTGACCCGATGCGGACGGCGGCGTACGCGAAGCTTCATCAGCGGGCGTCACGGTTCGCCATCGTCGGTGTCGCGGCGGCGCTGGAGGTGCAGGACGGCGTCATTGCCTCGGCGCGGGTCGCCGTGACCGGGGCTGCCGGATTGCCGTCGCGGTTGACCGATGTCGAGCGGGCGCTCGCCGGCCAGCCGGCGACGCGTGGGACCATTGCTGCCGCGTCCGCCGACGCGGGCGCCGGGCTCGCGGATCTGAACGAAGATATCCACGCAAGCGCCGAGTACCGGCGCGCGATGGTGGAGGTCTTCGCACAGCGCGCCCTCACCGCCGCGCTGGCGCGGGCGGACGCGTGGTAGGCAGGCGCCCGATCCGTCGCGGGGCGGAAAAACGAACGGCGCCGGGCGCCGGCCCCGCCTGGGAGCCCGGCGCCCAACGCCGTGACGATGCCCGAAACGAGGTTCCGCCTAGAACTCGTAGCGCATACCCACCTGCATCTGGCGCGACACCGGCAGCGTCGACGTCGACCCGGCGCCGCCCAGGAAGCTGGTCGGCGTCCCGAACGCCGGCGTCCACGCGTTGCCGTTGAAGCTGTTCCCGAAGTTCGCGCGGTTCGTGATGTTGTAGAACTCCAGGAAGAAGTCGACGCTCTGCCCCGTCGCGAAGTCGAACGCCTTCGTGACCCGGGCGTTCATGTTGAACAGCGGCACGCCCCGGGTATTGTACGGCCCGGCCGGGTTGCCGCTCTCGTCCATGATGAACTGCCGGATGCCGAACTGGCTGTACCCGCTGTAGGCCGTGTAGGGACGGGAGGTCGCGAACGTCATCAGCGGCGCGATGCTGAAGCCGGCCGGCAGCGGGAACGACCCCGCGAAGGTGACGCGGTGCCGCTCGTCGTACGCGGTCGGTCCCCACTCCGAGTCTTCGAAGATGGTGTTGCCCAACCGGTCCCACCGCTCCGGACCCGCGAAGGCGCCCTGCGTGGTGAAGTCGGTCGAGCCGCCCATGCCGCGCGCCCACGCCAGCGTGTAGTTCACCTGGAACGCGCCGCCGGTCTGGAAGCGGTGCTCGAAGTGGACGTCAATCCCGTCGTAGACCCCCTCGTTGCACGAACACAGCACCCGGTGGCCGCTGATGCGGGCCGGGTCGTTGTACACGCGGATGAGATCCTGCGTGAGGTACCGCTCCCGCGCCCCGGTGACGGGATTGTTGAAGAACTCGTTGATATTCGTGCGACGCCACCCGTTCCGGACCTGCACGTTCAGGTAGTCGACCGAGAAGACGGTGGCCGGCGTGAAGAGGTGCGAGAACCCGAGCGACGAGTTGATCGAGTACGCATCGGCGAAGTCGGGGTGGTACGACGCGCCGCCCGTATTGCCCCCGTGCGGCAGCGTGGTCGGGTTCGCGGGCGGCAGGAACGGCACCGGATCGCCCAGGACGTAGTTGGCGAGCGGCCCGACGCCGAACTCGGAGTTGGTGGTCGTGCTCCGGATGAAGATCGTATCCTGCTGCAGCAGCCCCCGCCCGTACGCCGAGGTGATGATGCCGGTGGCGTAGAACAGGCCGAAGCTCCCCCGCACCACGTTCTGGCCGTCACCCGCGACGTCATAGGCGAAGCCGAGGCGCGGCCCCCAGTTGTTCCAGTCGGTCTCCGGCAGCTCGCCGTATTCGTGGCCGATGTCCCGCAGCACCTGCCAGGTGGGGTTCCGGTCCCAGTAGCCGTTGTCCATCAACTCGTTGACGTCGTACCGCAGCCCGAGGTTGAGCGTCAGTTTCGGCGCCACCTGCCAGTCGTCCTGGATGTAGCCGGCGAAGAACCACGCGTCGCGCGACCAGGCGTCCACCTGGTTCTGGCTCGACGCGGTGATCGACTGGACGATGCCCGGAGTCATGAAGCCCTGCGGATACCGCCCGTCCGGGTGGGTGTTGTTCACGATCACCGACGGGTCGTCCCAGAAGGCGATCCGGCCCGGCGAGGAGGGCATCAGGTTGGCGTAGAACGTGGGGAGTTGGGCGTAGTCGACGCCGACCTTCACGTAGTGCGAGCCCATCTGCTTCGAGAAGTTGTTGACGATTTCGAACTTCGTCTCGAAGTTCACCCAGTCCTTCTGGGCGAAGAACGGCCGGTCGGTGCCCACCGACGGGAACGACAGCCGGCTCGCGAGGCAGCGGGACCATTCCGCGAGGCCCGTGTCGCACGGCTTACCGTTGAGGTCCGTGTGCAGGTAGTACATGTACTGCATCCGGAACTCGTTGACCGCCGAGTTGTCCACCACCCAGGTCCACCCGCCGACCGCCGCATACATCGACTGATCGTTGCGCGAAATGTACGGCTCGCGCGACATGTGGCGCTGGCTGTTCCAGGTGGCGTTGTCGACATAGCCGTGCTGGCTCGCGATCTTCAGGAAGCTCGTGTGGTCGTCCCCCATCCGGATATCCGCCCGGGCCTGGAAGAGCAGATCGCGGAACGGCTGCGCGAGGGCCGACTTCACCACGACGTCCTCGACGACCCCGGCGCCGAAGAGCGCCCGGTGCTCGGTGATGATCTCCTGCGAGCGGGGCAACTGGAATTGCTGCCGGATTTTCTCGACCGACGTGAAGAACCAGGCATTGTTCCGGCGGATCGGGCCGCCGACCGAGCCGCCGAGCTGAATCCGGTTGAACGGCTGCTCGCCCAGGCCCCCGTTGTCCATGTTCGAGTAGTAGTCGGTCGCCCCCATCGAATGGTTGCGCCCCTGCACAAAGCCGGTGCCCGTGAACTCGTTCGTGCCCGAGCGGGTGGCCAGCGTCACCACCGTCGAGCCGCGGCCGTACTCCGCCTGGAAGCCCGCGCCCAGCGCCCGGAACTCCTCGATGCCGTCCAGGCTGTACTGCAGCAGCGTGCCGCCGTCCTGATCTTCCTTGTTGTCGATCCCGTCGACATACATGTTGTAGCTGCGGCCCGTGTTGCCCGCAAACGACACGTAGTTCGACGCGTGGCCGTGCGAGCCGCTCGCCTCCACCTCGCGCGCCCCCGGCAGCAGGTTCATCATGGCCGAGAGGCTGCGGTTGATCATCGGCAGCTCCCGCACCTCCTCCTGCCGGATGGAGGCGGCCACCACCGCCTGCGTCACCTCGACGAGCGGCGCCGCCCCGCGGACGACCACCGTCTCCTCGAGCTGCGCGATGCCCATCTGGAGGTCGACGGTGACGGTCGACGCCGTCACGACGTTGGCCAGGCCGACCGCCGGGTCGAAACCGGCCAACTCCGCCCGGACCTCGTAGGGGCCGGGGATGAGGGCCGGGAGGGTGTAGGTGCCGGTGCCGGACGTGACGCCCTCGCGCGTTGCGCCGGTGTCCGTGTTCGTGGCGACGACGGTGACGCCCGGCAGGACCAGCGAGTCCTGATCGAGCACGCTGCCAGTAAGGGTCCCGGTCGCCTGAGCGAACGCCGGGTCACCAGAGAGGAACAGGCCTGCGGAGACGAACAGGGCGACGGTGACGAAAGCGGCGGGTGCGCGCATCATCTTTCCCCCCTCAGTAAGGCCGAATCAGACGGTGAGACGTGTCAGGTTGCCGGTGCCGTCGCCGAACGACTCCTGCGGGACGCCCATCATCTCGAGGACCGTCATGTGCAGGTTGGCGAGTGGCGTGTCCTGCGGGTAGCGCACGTAGCGCCCGCCGTGGATGCCGGCCGCCTTGCCGCCGACCACCGCAATCGGCAGGTCGTCGTGGAAGTGCGTGTTGCTGTCGCTGATGCCCGTCCCGTAAAGGAACAGCGTCGAGTCGAGCATCGAGCCGTCCCCCTCCGCTATGTTCGCCAGCTTGTCGACCAGGTAGGCGAACTGCGCGAAGTGGTGCTGGTTGATCTTGTGCAGCCGCTCCAGCTTTGCCGGCTCGTCCTGGTGGTGCGACAGCGGGTGGTGCGAGTCCGACACCCCGATCTCCGGATACGCCCGCCCGCTCACCTCGCGCGCCAGCATGAACGTCGAGATCCGCGTCAGGTCCGTCTGATACGCGAGCCCCAGCAGGTCCATCATCAGCCGCGCGTGCTCGACGTAGTCCGCCGGCACGCCCACCGGCTGGTCGACCACCGGCAACTCGCGCGTGTTCTGGTCCTCGGCCATCTGGATGCGCCGCTCGATGTCCCGCACCGAGTCGACGTATTCCTCCAGCTTCTCCCGGTCACCGGGGCCAATCACCCGCTCGAGGTCCCGCAGCTCCGTGCCTACCACATCGAGGATGCTCCGGTCGCGCTCCAGCCGCGCCAACCGCGCCGCCGGGTCCGTGCTGCCGCTCAGTCCGAACAGCCGCTCGAACACCGCCCGCGGGTCGTTCTCGATCGGCAGCGGCGTCGTCGGCGTCCGCCACGCAATCGTGTTCGTGTAGGCGCAGCTCACGCCGTCGCAACTGCCCAACATCGCGTTCGACTCGATGCCGAGCTCCAGCGACGCAATCTGCGTCTCCTTCGACGTCTCGCGGGCCACCATCTGGTCCATCGACACCGACGCGTCAAACCCGGTGGTGATCTTGAACGGCACGCAGGTCAGGAACGTCCCGGCCGAGCGGGCGTGGTCGCCGCTGCCACCCTTCACCAGGTTCGCCGACTCGTCGTCCAGACCGCCGCACAGCAGCACCCGGTCCTTGTGCGGGTTGAGCGACGCCAGCGTTGGCGGCAGCTCGTCCATCGGCCCCTCGGTCGTCGGGAACCAGTACGGCATCGACATCCCGTTCGGGACGTAGAAGACGCCGAGCCGCTTGATGGGCGCCGCCGCCGTGTTCTGCAGCGCCGTCAGCGCCGGCACCATCCCGTCGAGCAGCGGCAGCGCGATCGTCGCGCCAAGGCCACGCAACACGGTCCGGCGCGGCAGATGCATCTTGGTAATGAACATCGCGTCAACCTCCTGGGGCTCGTTCCGAACCTCTCCGCCGGGTTTCCTGTGGATCCGCTCCGCTAGTTCAGTGCCGTACTCCTACTGCTGATCGGCAGCCGCCACCAGCTCGTCGCCTTCCGGCATCGGCGCCCGCCGCATGCGGAACTGATCGCTCGCGACGACCGTCCCAACCAGCGTCGACCACTGCTCGCCGCTCTGCTCCAACCGGTCAGCAATCTGCCGCAGCAGCGGCTGATCCGTGTGCAGGACGCCACGGCCGAGCGCGTAGATCAGCATCTTCTCCGCCACCGTCCGGACAAACTCCCGGTCGCCCTCGGCCAGCAGCGCCTCGCGCAGCGTGCGCGGGCTGTTGATCGTCTGGCCGGAGAGCTCGATCTCCGCGTTGATCGGCGCACCGCCATCGGTCTCGCGCCAGCGGCCGGTCGCGTCGAAGTGCTCCATCGCGAAGCCGAGCGGATCCATCCGCCGGTGGCAGCTCGCGCAGACCGGGTTCTGCCGGTGCTGTTCCATCCGCTCGCGCAGCGAGGTCGGGTTGGCCCGGTCGCTCTCGGCAAGCGGCGGGACGTTCGGCGGCGGCGGCGGCGGCGGCGAGCCGAGCAGCGTCTCGAGCACCCACTTGCCCCGCAGCACCACCGACGTCCGGTTCGCGTAGGACGTCACGGTCAGCAGACTCGCGTGGCCCAGCAGGCCATGGCGGCGATCGTCGTTCCACTCGTGCCGGCGGAAGCGACTGCCGTAGACCCCCGCGACGCCGTAGTGCTCGGCGAGCTGATCGTTCAGGTAGCTGTAGTTGGCCGTCAGCAGTTCCGGGATCGCCCGGTCGTTCCGTACCTGATCCTCGATGAAGAGCTGGGTCTCCTGCACCATCGCGCTGCGGAGCGAGTCGTTGAAGAAGGCGAACAGCGCGCCGTCCGGATCCTGCGAGTCGATGTTGCGCATCTGCAGCCACTGCCCGGCGAAGTCCAGGATGAACCGGGTCGAGCGCCGGTCGGCCAGCAGGCGTTGCACCTGTTGCGTCAGCACCTCCGGCTCGCCCAGACGGCCCTCGTCCGCCAGGTCGAGCAGCTCGTCGTCCGGGATGCTCTTCCAGAGGAAGAACGACAGCCGCGACGCCAGCTCCAGGTCGGACAACTCGTAGATGGCGCCGGGCCGCGTATCGACCGGCTGCTGCTCGACCCGCATCAGGAAGCTGGGCATCGAGAGCAGCGTCTCGAGACCCCGCTCGACCCCCGCCTCGAAGTCGCGGTCGGCCCGCCCCTCGCGATAGACGCCCAGCAGCGCGTCGATGTCCGCGTCGGTCACCGGCCGGCGGTAGGCGCGGCGGGCGAGCGTCGAGAAGATCTCGCGCGCGCACGCATCCTCGGCCTCGGTGGTCGCGCTGGCCGGCCGGCACGTGAAGATCCGCTCCCGGCTCGGCGTCTCGTCCGGCACCGACCCGTCGAAGGGGCCGGACAGGTAGAGCATGTCGACGCCCGGGAGATTGATCGGCGACTGCGGCAACGGCGCCACCTCGGTGAAGCCGACCGTCACCAGCCGCGTGCCGGCGCGCACCGGGATCCGGACTTCCAGCTCACGGTCGGCGGTCATCCGGTACTCGTGCAGGATCTGGCCTTCGACGTCGTCCTCCTGGACCGCAATCAACTCGCCCGGGTCCGGTCCGGGATACCGGCCGCCGATGTCGAACTCGCGGATCAACTCGTGATCGATCCGGAGCTCGAGCTGATGCGGGTCCTCCTCGATGCCCTCGATCGTCTCGATCGTCTCGTCCCGCTTCAGCCGAACCGCGAAGACATATTCGCCGTCGAGCGGGAAGTGGTGACGCACGGAGATGCCGCCGACCGTCGCGAACGGCATGTTATCGTCCCGGCGGGCGTCGCGCTCCTCGTAGCCCACCTTGTACACCTGCATGATCGCCGGGTTGTCGGGGCTGCCGACCGCGGCGCGGCTGATCTTCGTCGCCGCGGCGATGTAGCGCGCCATCAAGGACGGCGTGATCGACAGCACGTCGGCGTTGTTATCGAAGCCGAACCCCGCCATGTCACTCGGCAGCAGCGCCTCGGAGTCGATCTCCAGCGCCAGCAGGTCGTTGACGGCGTTGGCGTACTCCAGCCGGTTCAGCCGGCGCGAGGCGACCCGGCCCGGGTCGGGATTGTCGACCGCCACGCGGTCGAGCGCCGTTTGAAGCGAGGCGAGGAACGCAGTGAGCGTCGCAACGTCGGGCCGGGGCCGGCCCTCGGGCGGCATCTGCCCGTTGCGCAGCTTGTGGACCATCTTCTCGAGCATCTCGGCGTTGCCGGCGATGTCGCTCAGGTCAAGCTGATCGAGCATCAGCCCGGCGGTCTGCAGCCGCTCGTTGTGACAGGTGACGCAGTAGCGATCGAGCATTTCCCGCGAGGGCGCCTGCGCCTCCGCGGCGGGTGGCACGAGCATGGCCGCCGCCATCGCCGCGGCCACTGCGAGACGGGTCGAAATAGGTCTAGTCATAGGGCGCATTCTAACGTATAGTGGCTCTCATGACACAAGAATTTTTCGTCCACGTTCGGCGGATCCTGACGGCCTCGGCGGTCTGCTTCGCCGTGGCGGCGACGGCGGCGGCCCAGGAGCCGGATCTGCGCCTTCTGACCGCGGCGGCGGAACAGGATCGCGCCGCGGTCCTCGCCCTGCTCGACGAGGGGGTTGACGTCAATGCCCGCCGGGCTGATGGCGTGACCGCCCTGCTCTGGGCCGCGTACATCGACGATGCCGAGATGGCCGAGCGCCTGATCGCCGCTGGCGCCGACGTCGATGCGGCGGACGACCATGGCGTCACGCCGCTCGAACGCGCCGCGGAGAACGCCAGCCGCCGGATGACTGAAACGCTGCTCGCCGCGGGCGCCGACTCCAATGCCGCGATGACGAGCGGGCTGACGCCGATCATGACTGCGGCGCAGACCGGCAATGCCGGCGTGGTCCGGGCGCTGCTCGCCGCCGGCGCCGATCTCAACGCCGTGGTCAGCACCACGGGGAGCACGGCGCTGATGTGGGCGGTGGTGGAGCAGCACGACGAGATCATCCGCATGCTGCTCGACGCGGGCGCCGCCCCGTCGGTCTCCACCGTCAAGGGCTTCACCCCGCTGATGTACGCCGCGCAGAACGGCGACATCGAGACGGGGCGCGCACTGATCGCTGCCGGGGTCGACATCAACGAACCGAGCACGGACGGGACGCACATCCTGCCCTTCTCGATCGTGTTCAGCCAGGACGCGTTCGCAATGTTCCTGATCGAGGAAGGAGCGGATCCGAACGGCACGATGAATGGCGTCAGCGCGATTCACGCCGCGTCGGGATCGGCCCGCCAGTGGCTGCTCGATTGGGACCGCCGGCATGGCTACTCCGGCCGCTACGGTAGGGCCCGGCGCTACAGCCGCTCGAGCCTTGATGCCGACAAGCGCCTCCCGCTGGTGCGCGCGCTGCTCGATCGCGGTGCCGATCCGAACCGGCGGATCAACGTCTCGACGATGTTCATGGCTTACATCGGCTACCCCAAGAAGGGGGCGTTCGAGCCGTTCGCCTGCGGCACCGGCGACCTGCGCGGCGCCACCCCGCTCTGGATCGCGGCGTTCGACATGGGGGACAGCCGCCGGTACCGCCAGACGCAGGACGCCGAGGCGCTGGTGGACCAGCCGTCACAAACGGATGCGGGTGTGGCGATCCTGCAGGCGCTGATGGACGCCGGGGGGGATCAGCATCTGACGACCGTCGACGGGACGACGCCGCTCATGATGGCGGCCGGCCTGGGCCGGTCCTCCTACCGGCCGCGCGAGCCGCGCGGCATCCGCACGCCGGGCGCCGAGGCGGCGACGAAGTTCCTTCTCGAGGCAGGCGGTGACATCAACGCCACTAATGAGGCGGACTATGCCGCGCTGCATGGCGCGGCATTCCGCGGTCTGAACGAAGTGATCGAGTACCTGGTCGAGCAGGGGGCCGACATCGACGCGCGCGACTTCCGCGGCCGCACCCCCTACCGGATGGCGGAGGGTTCGAAGCAGTCGTTCCAGTTCCAGACCTGGCCCGAGACGGCCCAGTTGCTGGCCGACCTGGGCGCCGACACGACCCTCGGCATCCCGGGCACGGTGCAGGAGCGGCTCCGCGACACGTCGCCTGAAGATCTGCTGGTCGACGTCAACGAGAACGAGCAGAACTGATCCGTGTGTGGGCCGGCGCCGGCGCCGGCAAGGGTTCGTTACTGGGTGTGCCGTGTGCGCGACTCTCGCGTGCGCGGCGTGCCCGTTTGGAGGCATGGCCATGACCATTCGCACGCGTCTGTCTGTTGTCGGTTTCCTTGTTGCGGCCCTGGCCGCCGGTGCGACCGCGGCCGCCGCGCAGGACTTCCGTCTCGTCACCGCCGCCGCGGATCAGGATCGTGAAGCGGTCCTTGCGCTCCTCAATGAGGGGGTCGATGTCAACGCCCAACGGGCCGACGGTACCACCGCGCTGCTGTGGGCGGCCCACTGGGACGACGTCGAGTTGGCGGAGCGGCTGCTCGCCGCCGGCGCGGACGTGAATGCGGCCGACGACCGCGGCGTGACGGCGCTCGAGCGGGCGGCCGAGAACGCCAGCCTCGCCATGGTCGAGACGCTGCTCGCCGTCGGCGCCGACGCCACCGTTGCGCGGGAGAGCGGCCTCACGCCGCTGATGACCGCCGCGCGGACCGGCAACGCCGACGTGGTGGGAGCCTTCATCGGGGCCGGCGCGGACGTCGATGCCACGGTGGGGGCGACCCGGAGCACGGCGCTGATGTGGGCGGTGTCGGAGATGCATGGTGAGGTCATCCGGCGGCTGCTCGATGCTGGCGCCGACCCGACCGTCTCCACCATCAAGGGCTACACGGCGCTGATGTTCGCGGCGCGCAACGGCGACGTCGATACGGCCCGCGCGCTGATCGCCGCGGGCGTCGACATCAACGAACCGAGCGCCGACGACACCCACGTCCTGCCGTTCACCCTCCTGCAGGATCAGGCCGACTTCGCGCTGTTCCTGCTTGAGGAGGGGGCCGATCCGAACGGCCAGATGAACGGCATCTCCGCATTGCACGTCGCGTCAGGCCGATCCCGCACTTGGCTGCGCGAGTGGTACGTGCGGCACGGCGGCAGCCGCCGCAGCATCCGGCGGAACATCACCCGCCTCACCGTTGCGGAACGCCTCCCGGTCGTGCAGGCGCTGCTGGAGCGGGGCGCCGATCCGAACGCGCGGATCACCACCTCGGCGATGTTCATGAGTTACATCGGCTGGCCGAAGAAGGGGGCGTTCGAGCCGTTTTCCGCCGGCACGGGCGACTTGCGCGGCGCCACGCCGCTCTGGGTCGCGGCGTACGACCTGAACGGCGGCGATCGCCTCTTCGGCGTCGTCAGGGAGAGCCGGACGTCGAGCGGCGTCGAGATCCTGCAGGCGCTTATGGACGCCGGGGCGGATCAGCACCTGACGACGGTCGACGGGACGACACCGCTGATGGTGGCGGCCGGACTCGGCCGCGCCACCTATACGCCCCGCGAGCCGCGCGGGGTCCGCTCACCGAGTGCCGAGACGGCGGTGAAGTTTCTCGTCGAGGCAGGCAGTGACGTGAATGCTGTCAACGAGGCGGACTTCAGGGCGCTGCACGGCGCGGCGTTCCGCGGCCTGAACGAAGTGATCGAGTATCTGGTCGAGCAGGGGGCCGACATCAACGCGCGCGACTTCCGCGGCCGGACCGCCTACCGGATGGCGGAGGGCTCGAAGCAGTCGTTCCAGTTCCAGAGCTGGCCCGAGACGACGCAGTTCCTGGCCGACCTGGGCGCCGACGCCAACATCGGGATTCCGGGCACTGTGCAGGAGCGGCTCCGCGACACGTCGCCGGAGGACCTGCTCGAGGACGTGAACGAGCCCTAAGCGGAGTGCACGAACCGACGCGTTTCGCATCGTGCGTGGCGGCGGCGGCGCTCGCGGCCACGGTGACCGGGCCGTTGCCGGCGGCCGCGCAGGCGGAGTTCTCGGAGCATCGTGCGCTGATCGACCGCTACTGCGTCACCTGCCACAGCACTGGGATGGTGACCGGGACCGGCGAGCCCGCATCGCCGCTCGTCGCGCAGCTCCGCTCCGTCGCGCTGACGCTCGACACGCTCGACCTCGCCGAGGTCGGTGCCCACGCCGCCGACTGGGAACGCGTCGTCCGGAAGATGCGGGGCGGCGTGATGCCTCCCGCCGGACGGCCGCGACCGGCCGATGCCGAGGCGGACCGGTTCCTCGACTGGCTGGAGGGCGAGCTTGACCGCGCCTGGGCGACGACGCGCGATCCGGGGCGCACGGCGACGTTCCACCGGCTGAACCGGACCGAGTACCGCAACGCCATCCGCGACCTGCTCGCCGTCGACCTGGACGCCGACGACCTGCTGCCGGCGGACGATTCGAGCTTCGGCTTCGACAACATCGGCGGCGTCCTCCGGATGTCGCAGGCGCTGATGGAGCGCTATCTCGCTGCGGCGCGCAGCGTGAGCCGGATCGCCATCGGCAGTCCACCGCCGGCGGTTGCCGCCGACACCTATGAGGCGGCGCAGGATCTGTCGCAGCACGCCCGCGTCGAACGGCTGCCGTTCGGGACGCGCGGCGGCCTGCACATTGAGCATCTTTTTCCGCAGGACGCCGACTACGACGTCCGGATCCAGTTGAGCAACGCGCGCCGCCTTACCGAGACGCACGACCTCGTAGTGACGATCGACAGGGAGCAGGTGAGACTGATCACCGTCGGTCCGCCCGCTGAAGGCGAAACGGACAATCCGTACGCCCAGGCGTCGACGTTCGACCTGCGCCTGCCGGTCGGGGCCGGCCCACGCGAGGTGGGCGTCACCTTCTTCCGGAAGCCGGCGGCGCTTGTCGAGCAGGTGCGCGAGCCGTTCGCGAATCCACGTGTCGCCGGCAACCCGGGCGGCCTGGCGGGCGCGCAGCCGTTCGTCCAGAGCGTGACGATCACCGGTCCGTACGATGCCACCGGCGTCTCGGAGACGCCGTCGCGCGCGCGCATCTTCACCTGCCAGCCGGCGGTCGAAGCGGACGGGCCGACCTGCGCGCGCGAGATCCTGACGACGCTGACGCGCCGGGCCTACCGCCGGGCGCCGACCGACGAGGAACTGGGCGTCCTGCTCGACTTTTACGAACAGGGCCGCGCGGGCGGCAGCTTCGAGGACGGGATCGAGCTGGCCCTCCGCCGCCTGCTGGTCAGTCCGGAGTTCCTCTACCGGATCGAGACGGACCCGGCCGGTGCGGAGCCCGGCGCGCCGTACCGCGTCCCCGACATCGAGCTGGCGTCGCGGCTGTCGTTCTTCCTCTGGAGCAGCCTCCCGGATGATGCGCTGCTCGACGCGGCCGAAGCAGGACGGCTGAGCGAGCCGGCGGAGCTGGAGCGCCACGTGCGCCGGATGATCGCGGACCCGCGCTCCGAGACGCTCACCACCAACTTCGCGGCGCAGTGGCTGCAGTTGCGCAACCTCGAGACGACGGTGCGTCCGGGCGATCCCTTCTCGGTCGCCTTCGACGAATCGCTCCGCCAGAGCATGCTGCGGGAGACGGCGCTGTTCGTCGATGCCGTCATCCGGAACGACCGCGGCGTCATGGAGCTGCTGACCGCCGACTACACCTTCCTGAACGAGCGGCTCGCCGAGCACTACGGCATCCCGGGCGTCACCGGCAGCCACTTCCGCCGGGTGACCCACATGGCCGACAGCCCGCGCCGCGGACTCCTGGGGCACGGCAGTATCCTGACCCTCACGTCCCACGCCATCCGGACGTCGCCGGTGCTGCGCGGGAAATGGATTCTCGATAACCTCCTGGGGACGCCGCCGCCCGATCCGCCGGCGAACGTCCCCGCGCTGAACGATCAGAAGACGCAGGCGAAGCGTCCCACGCTGCGCGAGCGACTGGAGGAGCACCGCGACAATCCCGCCTGCTCCGCTTGCCACGCGATGATCGATCCGACCGGCTTCGCGCTGGAGAACTTCGACGCGATCGGCCGCTGGCGCCAGGTTGACGAGTCGTTCTACCCGATCGATCCCTCGGGGGTGCTGCCGGACGGCCGGTCGTTCAGCAGCGTCGGCGAGATGCGCGACGCGCTCGCATTGAAACCGGAGCAGTTCGTCATGACCGTGACCGAGAAGCTGCTCACGTATGGGCTCGGCCGCGGCCTCGACTGGTACGACATGCCGTCGCTCCGCCGCATCGTGCGCGACGCGGCCCCGGACTACAGCATGCAGTCGGTGATCCTGGGTATCGTTACCAGTGATCCGTTCCTGATGAGGAGATCGCAATCATGATCGTCACCCATACGGCCCTTTCCCGGCGGACGGTGCTGCGCGGACTGGGTGCTACCGTCGCCCTCCCACTGCTCGACGCCATGGTGCCGTCGCTGTCGGCCACGGCGCGAGCGGTCACCGCGCCGGTGCCGCGACTAGCGTTCTTCTACGTGCCGAACGGCATCCTGCCGCGCAGCTTCCACCCGGAGGGCAGCGGCGGGTTCAACTTCGAGCTGACCCCGGTGCTCGGTCCGCTCGCGCCGTTCCGAGATCAGTTGACGGTCGTCACGGGCCTGAGTAATTCGGGCGTGGTGAGCCCGAATGAGGGGGGCGGCGTCCACACGCGGGCGCACGGCGGCTGGCTGAATGGCATTCTCCCGAAGCGGACCGAAGGGGCCGACATCCGCGCCGGCAAGACGATCGATCAGTACGCGGCAGACAAGCTGGGCGCCGACACCGCCCTCCGCTCGCTGGAGCTGACGACCGAGTCGAACTATCAGGTGGGTAACTGCGAGAACGGCTACTCGTGCGCCTACCGCAACTCGACGTCGTGGCTCACGCCGACGACGCCGCTGCCGCACGAGCGCGACCCGCGCGTCATCTTCCAACGGCTGTTCGGCGACGGTGGCAGCGTCGAGGCGCGTCTGGCACAGATGCAGACCGACCGCAGCATCCTCGATTCCGTCACCGACTCGGTGCAACGGATCGAGCGGCGCGTCGGCGCGCAGGACCGCGCGACGGTGGACGAGTATCTGTCGTCGATTCGCGAGATTGAGCGGCGGATTCAGCGGACGGAAGAGACGAACACTACGACGCCGCTTCCGGCGGTCGATCAGCCGGCGGGCGTACCGGACGACTACGAGGAGCATGTCGGGCTGCTGTACGACATGCTGGTGTTGGCCTTCCAGGCCGACATCACGCGGGTGAGCTGCATGCAGATGGCGCGCGAGACGAGCGGCCGGACCTATCCGAACATCGGCGTGCCGGAGGCGCACCACACGGTGTCGCACCACCAGCAGGATCCGCACAACATCGCGCAATACACCAAGATCAGCCAGTACCAGATGACGCTGTTCTCGACGCTGGTCGAGAAGATGCGCAACACGCCGGACGGCGACGGCACGCTGCTCGATCACAGCATCCTGCTGCACGGCGCCGGCATGGGCGACGGCGATCATCACACCCCGTACAACCTGCCGATCACGCTGATGGGCGGCGGCTGCGGCGAGCTCGCCGGCAACCGGCACCTCGTCTACGAGATGCACACGCCGTTCATGAACCTCGGCCTGACACTGCTCGAGAAGGTGGGCGTCAAGGTGGACGGGATCAGCGACAGCACCGGTCCGCTGACGGGGGTGTAGGCACGATGCGAAGGGCAACGACGCACCGACCGGCATTGCTGATTGCGGTGGCGGCGCTCGTCATCGGCCTGGCTGCCGCTCAAGCCACGGAGGCCGCCGCCAAGCGCGACGTGCCGCTGATCGACGCGGTGCGGGCGGGTGATGTCGACGCGGTGCGGGCGATGGTGGCGGAGCCGTCGACCGACGTCAACGGAACCGAGGCCGACGGCGCCACCGCGCTGCACTGGGCGGTGCACCGCGACGACGCGGCCGTGGTTGATCTGCTTCTGGAGGCGGGCGCCGGCGTCGCGGTGACCAACCGGTACGGCGTCCAGCCCATCGCGCTCGCGGCGGAGAACGGCAGCGCCGCGATACTCGAGGCGTTGCTCGACGCCGGAGCCGATCCGAACGCAGTGCTCCCGGAGGGGGAGACCGTGCTGATGACCGCGGCGCGCGCCGGTGACGCCGACGCTATCCGGCTGCTGCTGGTGCGGGGCGCCGATCCGAACGCCCGCGACGAGTTTCGCGGCCAGACCGCGCTGATGTGGGCGGCGGCGCGGAACAACGCCGCCGCAATCCACGCCTTGGCGGAGCTGGGCGCCAACATCCATGCGCGGACCGAGACGGGCGGGCGCGCGGCCAGCGGCAGTTCGATGTTTTACGCGCCGCACCCGACCGGCTTCACGGCGCTGGTGTTCGCGGCGCGCGGCGGACATCTCGACGCGATGCGTGTCTTGCTCGAAGCGGGCGCCGACGTGAACGACACGTTGTCGGACGGCCAGAGCGCCCTGGTGGCGGCGTTGGCGAATGCCAATTGGGAGCTGGCGGACTGGATGCTCGACCGGGGCGCGGACCCGAACCTGGCGGACGCCGGCTGGAATGCGATCCATCAGTTGCTCCGGACCCGCCGCATGAATACCGGCTTCGGTTTCCCGGCACCGATCCCGGCCGGCAGCGTCGACAGCATCGACGTGCTGAAGAAGATGATCGCGCTCGGCGGCGACCTCAACGCGCGGATGACGGTCAACGGTATGAAGGACGGCCAGCGCAACCGGCTCAACCGGCTGGGCGCCACACCGTTCTTTCTCGCCGCGAAGGTGACCGACACCGAAGCGATGCGCGTTCTGATTGACGCGGGCGCCGACACCGTGACGCCGAACGCCGACGGCACGACGCCGCTGATGGTGGCGGCGGGCCTCGCCATCTGGAACCCTGGTGAGGACGGCGGGTCGCTGAAGGGGCAGGAGGACGAAGTGCTCGAGGCGGTCCGGATCTGCGTCGAGCAGGGCGGCGACGTGCACGCCGTGAACTACCGGGGCGAGACCGCGTTGCATGGCGCGGCGTTCCGGGGCGTCAACAGCGTGGTCGACCACCTCGTGGAGCAGGGCGCCGACCTCAACGCCCGCACCGTCGACGGCTGGTCGGCGCTCGCCATCGCCGATGGCTTCAGCTACTCCGATTTTTACAAGGCGCAGAAGCACACCGCGGCGCGCCTGCGCGAGTTGATGGTCGCCCGGGGGATCGAGGTCGAGGGCGAAGGCCACGCGGTCCCAGGTTCCGTCTGCTACGATTGCTTGCAGACGCGCCGAGATCAGATCGCGGCGCGGACCGCCTGGGAGGCGGAACTCGAGGTTGAGTTCAACGGGTCTCCGGCTGGGAAAGGCAACGCGACGGACGAGGGGCGGTAACGTTGACGACGATGACCCCAATCACGATGGTGAAGGCGATGCTGCGGCAGGTGGCGGTCACGACGGTTGTGGCCTCAGTGGCACTGCTGGCGTTGACCCCCCCGCCGATCGAAGCGGCCGAGGCGGCGCCGGATGATCCGACGTTCAGTCGCGACATTGCGCCGATCCTGCAGCGCAGTTGCCAGAAGTGCCACCGGCCGAACGCGCTGGCGCCGATGTCGCTCATCACCTACGAGGATGTCCGGCCGTGGGCGCGGGCCATGAAGTACCGCACCGGCCTGCGCGACAAGCCGGGCGTGATGCCGCCGTGGTACATCGAGAAGAACATCGGCATCCAGGAGTTCAAGGACGACTGGTCGCTGAGCGACGACGAGATCGCGACGATCGCGCGATGGGCGGACAACGGCGCGCCGCAGGGCGACCCGGCCGACATGCCGGAGCCGCCGCCGTTCATCGATGTCGACGAGTGGGAAATCGGACAGCCCGATCTGGTGGTGTCGTCACCCGAGTTCGAGGTTGCGGCGGAGCAGCCCGACTGGTGGGGCGCGCTCGGCGTCGTCGAGACCGGACTGACCGAGGATCGGTATGTCGCGGCGCTCGAGTACAAGGAACGGAACAACATGAAGCGGGGCGTCCGCTCCGACACGGTGGGCGGGCTGTTCGTCGTTCACCACTCGGCACTCTATATTCAGGGGCCGGACGAGGATGACGAGCCAGTCATCTGGCCGGTGGCCGAGGTGGGGCGCAACGCCGACATCTTCGACGCGGAGGCGGGGCGGCTGCTCGAAGCGGGCTCCAAGCTGATCTTTCCGACCACGCACGTTCATGCGAACGGCACGGACGTCCGCGCGCACCTTGATGTCGGCTTCACGTTCCATCCGAAGGGATACGAGCCGGAGAAAGAGGTGCAGTTGCTCTTTTTCGGCAACGGGCCGGATCTCGACATCCGCGCGATGGAGAGGGATCAGCGCGCCGAGGCGTACCGGACGCTGACCGAGAACACCAAGATCAGCGTCTTCGAACCACACATGCATGCGCCGGGTGTCCGGATGTGCCTGGAGGCGGTGTACAACTCGCAGTCACAGATGCTCAACTGCGCCGGTTACGACCACAGTTGGGTGCGTGTCTACAAGTACGCCGACGATGCGGCGCCGCTCTTGCCGAAGGGTACGGTGCTGCGGTTGACCGGTTATTTCGACAACTCACCGTCGAACCCGAACGTGCCCGACCCGCGCAACTGGTCCGGCTCCGGCCAGCGCTCCGTCGACAACATGTTCATCAACCTCATGCAGGCGATCTATTTGGACGACGAGGAATTCGCGGCCGAAGTGGCCGAACGCGAGGCGGCGCTTGAGGCGAACGGCGGAGTCGACATCGGCTGCCTCACGTGCGGGCTGCCGGATGAGGAAGCGACGACCGGCGGCGGCGACAACTAAACGGTGACGACTCGATACGCCGTTCTCGGTCGCCGGTGCTCCGCCGGGATCGTGGGCACCGGCACGCTAGCGGCTGTCCTCGTCCTTGCCTCCGTGCCGCCATCCGGAGCGGCGCAGGAACGCTACGACTTCGGCCAGAGCATGTCGCCCGCCTACGAGGGCTGGGAGGTGAACGAGGACGGCTCGTTCAACCTGGTCTTCGGCTATATGAACCGGAACTGGACGCAGTCGCCGCACATCCCGGTCGGCCCCGACAACTACTTCGAGCCGGGCGGCCCGGACCGGGGACAGCCCACCTACTTCCTGCCGCGCCGCAACCGGTTCACCTTCAGGGTGTGGGTGCCAGCGGATTTCGGTGATCAGGAGCTGGTCTGGACCGTGACCGTGAACGGCGCGACCGAGAAGGCGTACGGCACGCTGAAGCGTGACTACTACATCGACCATCTCGTCGTGCAGGCGAACTACGGCGCGGGCGGCGCGGCGGGGACGACGCCGGAGCTGCCGGACAATCAGGCGCCGACGCTCGAGATCGAGGGGCCATCGGAGCAAACGGTTCGTGTCGGCGAGCCGCTGGTGCTCGCGGCAGCCTCGACCGACGACGGCAAGCCGCGCGCGCGTCCACTCACACGCCCAGACGGGGGCATCACGCGCCCAATCACGACCGACAGCGCGACCGGCCACCGACTGTCGTGGTTCGTCTACCGCGGCCCCGGTGACAGCGTGATGTTCGACCCGCCGCAGATCAAAGTGTGGGAGGACTCCCGGGACGGCATGAACTCCCCCTGGGCGCTCGGCTTCACCACGCCGGATCCGCCTGAGGATGGCCGCTGGACGACGGAGGCGACCTTCAGCGCGCCAGGCGACTACCTCCTGCGCGCCATCGCCCACGACGGTGGTCTTGCTACGACGGCCGACCTGACAGTTTCTGTCACCCCCTGACCACAGGCTGGGGGTATGGGGCAGAAGCTGCCGCACTACCGTCTATTGCCAAGGCCGGCGTGGACGCCGACGCACCATGACGCCGCTTCTCGCGGTTCCGCCGGTGCTACGAGTGCCGGCGTGGACGTCGGCGCACCATGGACCGCGCTACTCGTCGTTCGTGGCGGCGCGCTCGGCGACGATCTGCTCGTAGTCCTCGTCGGTCAGGTACACGATGTTGACGTGGGCGTGGTACATGTCGTCGTAGCTGCGCTGGCCCCAGCCGACCCACTGGGTGGGGTCGGGGTTGGCGCGGTTGCCGGCGGAGTTGTCATGCCAGGCGGTCAGCTTGATGACGGTGCCGGCGGGCAGCACCGGGGCGCTGTCGTCGGTGTAGACGTAGTTGACGTGCCAGTTGAAGTCGAACCGGTCGACGTAGTTGATCATCTCGGTCCGGCCGTTGGGATAGATCGCCTCCATCGACATCGCCTTGCCGCGAATGTGCATGTGCGGCTGGAAGTTCTCGAGACGCGCCGGGTAGCGCAGCGGGATGAATGCCTCGTGCTCGGTCACCTCACCCGGCGGGATGTCGAGCGTCTGCATCGCCTGCCGCACCCCCATGGCCTGGGCGTAGACGCGGTACTTCGGGACGTACCCCTTCGGGTAGAGCCAGATTCCAACCTCGGTAGAGTCAGCGATCTCCTCGCCGACCGAGTGATAGTGCAGGTCGTAGCGGAGGCGCGAGCCGGCCTTCAGCAGCTTGCCGGTGCCCTCGCGAAAGACGTCGCCAAGCTTCCCGACCGCGAACTCGGTTAAGTAGGAGCCGGTGCCCGGGACATCGACCGCTGCCTCGAAGTCGTCCGGATTCTCCTCCTGCAGCAGGTAGATGACGGCGTGATGGACGATCGGCCGCCCCTCGAGTGACGGCCGCACCTCGAGCGCGCGGACCCATCGGTCTTCGGTCAGCCCCGTCTCGACGATCGGCTGGTACCACTGATCCTGTCCCTCGGCATCCTGCGTCCAGCGGGTGGAGCGGACCACCACGTCGGGTGCACCCAGTGCCTCGTACTCGTCCGCCAGACGCCAGATGTCGCCCGCCGGCCATTCGATCGGTGGCGGCATGTCGTTCGGGTCACCCAGCGGCGCGCCGGCGTCGACCCAGCGGACCACCGCGTCGATCTCGGCGTCGCTCAGCGAGATGTCGTTGGCGAACTCGCGGACGCCCACCGTCGGATCGAGATGCCACGGCGGCATGATGCGGCCCGCCACCTTCTCGCGGATGGCGCGCGCCCAGGGCCGCACCTCCTGGTAGGTGACGAGCGACATCGGCGCCATGCTGCCGGTCCGGTGGCACGCCTGACAGCTCCGTTGCAGGATCGGCGCGACGTCGCGGGCGAACGTCGGAGCGTCCGGTCCGGCATCCTGCGCGAGGGCTGGCGTCGAGGCCGCGCCGGCGGCGAGCAGGCTGACAATGGTCACGAAGACAAAGGTACGCGTGTTCATCCGTCGATCTCCATCTATCTGGTGATTGCGTCCGGTGTCCCGATCAGGTGCGGTTACTCTACACGAACCTCGACGTACGCGTTGGTCCAGCAGCACTGGAAGCCGCCCGCCATGATCGCCCCCTGGCCGCCGGAGTCGTCCGAGGCGAGGAGGCGCAGGACATAGTCGCCCGGCGCGGCGAACGTGACCGTCGTGGTGCCGCGACCGTCGTCTCCCAACGTCGGCGACCGCTCCACGAAGGTCACCTCACCAGGCCCGCGGTACTTCGACCAGGCGAGGCCGAGCACCGGCGGGTTGGCGGTCGGCCGCTTCATGACCCCGTCGTCGGTCGCAGTGACGGTCAGGGCAAGCGGCGCTCCGACGGTCGCGGTCATCGCATGGCGGACGCCGGTTGGACCCCGGCCTGAGGCGTCGCCGGTGAACGTAACGACCGGCGGGTGGTTGCCGCTTGTCACCTCGTGCATCGCGTCGATCTGCCACTCGGGACGAATGTGTCCCGGGACGGCGTGGGTCTCTCCGCCCGCGGTCAGCGACCAGGAGAGCGTCTGGTTGCTGAAGTCGGCCGGGACCACCACGGTAAAAATGCCGGTCTGGCGGCGCGGCAACAGGTGCGTCGGTTGGCCACGGTCGGCGGGACCCGGCTCGAAGCGGTTGTGGGGGCCGACCGGGATGTCGAGCGCTGTCTCGTAGTTCCGGTTGAAGTAGCCGAACGACAGCGTGAACGTGCCGTCGTCGTTCGGGTACCAGCCTTCGAAGACCGGATTGATGCTCTGGCCGGTGTCATGCGGGATCGGGGCGTCGCGCGACTGGGCAGCCACCGGTGCGGCGGCGAGTGCGAGTGCCGCGGCGGCGAGGAGCGTTCGCATGGTGGCTTCAGTATATCGCCCGCGTCGCCATGGGAATTGACCGCGCGCCCGCTGGGGCGCATAGTGGAACGTCATGATCAGGCCGGTGCCAACAGTCGGCGCCGCGGCGGAACCGGGGACGCCGGGGGGTGTGTCGCGCCGGGAGTTTGTGCGCGCGCTCACGGCCGGATCAGCCGCGGCGCTGGCGGCTGGCGTCCGTTCACCGGCGGCGCAGGCGGGCGCCGCGGCGCGCATGCGGGCGGCGCAGGCGGAGGCGCCCGACGATGAGGCGTTCTGGGCGGACGTGCGTCACGAGTTCCTGATTCCAGAGGAGCTCGCGTACATGAACAGCGGGACGCTCGGGCCGATGCCGAAGCCGGTCTACTACGCGGTCGTCGACGGCTACCGGGCGCTTGCCGCCGATCCGGGACGGACGAACACGGCGCAGAACAGCGTGCAGAACGAACTCCGCGAGAAGCTGGCGACATTCGTCAATGCGGACACCGACGAAGTGGCGCTGACGCGCAATACCACCGAGGGGATGAGCTTCGTCGCCAACGGGTTGGACCTCGACCCGGGGGACGAGGTGCTCCTCTCGTTCCACGAGCATCCGGGCGGCCTGCAGCCCTGGAGGCTGGCGGCGGCGCGCCGCGGCGTGGTGGTGAAGGAGCTGCCGTTTCCGATCCCGACGTCGGACCCGTCCGACATCGTCGGCCTGTTCGAAGCGGCAATCACGCCGCGCACGAAGGTGATCAGCGTCAGCCACGTTACGTTCGCGACTGGCTGCATGCTGCCGGTCCGCGAACTGGCGGCGCTCGCCCGGCCGCGCGGCATCGTGACGGTCGTGGATGGCGCGCACGCGATCGGGATGCTTCACCTCGATATGCACGACCTGGGGATGGACTGCTACGCGTCGAGCCCGTACAAGTGGATGGGCGCGCCGGTCGGATCCGGCTTCCTCTATATGCGCCGCGACGTGCAGGATCGGATCTGGCCGACAGTGGTGACGACGGGTTGGGACGACGCGGAGGGGGGCGCCGCGCGGTTCGATCGGCTGAGCCAGCGCGCGGGGCCGATCGTGGCGGGAACCGCTGCGGCGATCGACTTTCAGGAGGCGATCGGCCGGGAGCGGATCGAACGCCGCATCCGGACGCTCGCCGCGCGGCTGCGCGACCGGCTCACGGCGATCCCGGAGGTGACGATCCACACGTCGGTCCACCCGGCGCTCACCTGTGGCATCACCGGTTTCGCGCTCGACGGTTTCGACCGGCGCGACATCGTGGAGACACTCTGGCGGCGGCACCATGTCTGGGTGCGCCACACCGACTTCGACCTGAACACGGTGCGGGTGTCGACGCACCTCTACAACACGGAAGAACAGGTGGACCGGCTCGCCGCCGGGATCCGTGACATCCTGGAGCATGGCGCGCTTCAGGCGCCGGAAGCCTGACCATCACTCGTCGGGCCGTGTTGACCGGTTGACACCCCGTCCGGGCGGCTCGGATAATGGCTCCACTCCGGCGAGTGCTCTTGTGCCGGGGTAATTTGGGAGGGCGAGTCGACGATGTCCGCAACCGCGCGCGCACTCGCCGTGATCGTGGCGCTCGGCGCCTTCACCGCGCTGACCCATCCAGGCACCGCGCACGCCACCGGTCAGACCCCCGAAGCCGTTCCAGCCGCCGCGCCAGATCAGTACCGCGCGCTCCTCGACCGCTACTGCGTCACCTGTCACAACGACCGACTCAGCACCGCCAATCTGTCCCTTGAGCGCCTCGATGTCGCGCACGTCGCGGCGGGCGCGGAGATCTGGGAGAAGGTGGTGCACAAGCTGCGCGCGCGCGAGATGCCGCCGCCGCCCCGTCCGCGTCCGGACGACGAGACGTACGTCCGCTTCGTCGACTGGATTGAGACCGAGCTGGACCGCGCGGCGGTCGCTGACGTCAACCCGGGGACGGAGACGATCCACCGGCTGAACCGGACCGAGTACACCAATGCGATCCGGGACCTGCTCGCCCTCGAGATCGACGGCCGCGAGCTGCTGCCGGCGGACGATCAGAGTTACGGCTTTGACAACATCGCTGACGTGCTGTCGCTTTCGCCGGCGCTGCTCGAGCGCTACATGCTGGCGGCGGGGAAGGTTGCGCAACTGGCGATCGGCGATACGTCGATTCGTCCGAGCACCGCGGCCTACACCACGTCGCCGGTCTTGCTGCAGCACGACCGGATGAGCGAGCTCCAACCGTTCGGCACGCGCGGCGGCTTCGCGACGCGCCACTACTTCCCGGTCGACGGCGAGTACGACATCCGGGTGACGCTGGAGCGGACGCACGCCGACGCGATCAAGGGGCTCCAACGGCGCAACCGGCTCGAGGTGCGGCTGGATCGCGAGCGCGTGGCGGAGTTCACGGTCGGCGGCGACGGCCAGCGCGAGGCGTGGAACGCCGTCTTCAACCTGACGCCGTACGAGCGGCACGCCGACGACGATCTCCGCGTTCGCATCCCGGTGCAGGCCGGCATGCGCGAGATCGCCTTCTCGTTCGTCCGGACGAGCGCCATCGCGGAAGGCGTGCTGGAACCGGTGAGCGGCGCGGAGACGTACCACTACGCGGGCAACCGCGACGCGCCGATGGCGGTCTGGATCGTCGAAATCGAGGGCCCGTTCAATCCGGAGGCGCCTGCTTCGGACGACGGCGCCACGCCGAGCCGCCAGCGAATCTTCACCTGCCGCCCGTCCGACGCGGCCGCCGAGCCGGCCTGCGCGCGCGAGATCCTCGGCACCATCGCGCGGCGCGCGTTCCGGCGCCCGGTGACCGATGACGACGTCGACGCGCTGATGGGGTTCTACGACGTCGGCCGCGCCAGGGGGAGCTTCGACGCCGGCATCGAGTTCGCCCTCCGCGCCATCCTGGTCGACCCCGAGTTCCTCTTCCGGGTGGAGCATGATCCGGCGGACGCGGCGCCGGGCGAGCCGTACCGGATCAGCGACCTGGAGCTGGCCTCGCGGCTCTCGTTCTTCCTCTGGAGCAGCGTCCCGGATGACGAGCTGTTGGACGTCGCGGCGCGTGGTGAACTGCACGACGACGGAGGCCTCGCGGCGCAGGTGAAGCGGATGCTCGCCGACCCGAAGGGGTCGGCGCTGACCGACAACTTCGCCGGGCAGTGGCTCTTCCTACGCAACATGCGGTCGGTGAAGCCCGACCCGCTCGCGTTCCCCGAGTTCGACGGCAATCTGCGCGAGGCGTTCACGCGCGAGACCGAGCTCTGGTTCGAGAGCCAGATCAAGGACGACCGGAGCGTGCTGGAGGTGCTCACCTCCGATTACACCTTCCTGAACGAGCGGCTCGCGAGGCACTACGGCATCCCGGGCGTCCGGGGCAACCACTTCCGGCGCGTCGCGCTGCCGGCTGACGGCCCGCGGCGCGGCATCCTGGGGCATGGCAGCGTCCTGACCGCGACGTCATATGCGAACCGCACGTCGCCGGTGAAGCGGGGCGTCTGGGTGCTGGAAAACCTGCTGGGCGCACCGCCGCCGCCGCCGCCCGCCGATGTGCCGGGGCTCGAGGATTCGGACTCGGTCGTCAATCCGGCCAACCCGGAGAGCCGTCCCCGCTCGGTCCGGGAACGGATGGAACGCCATCGCACCGACCCCGTCTGCGCGAGCTGTCACGTCCGGATGGATCCGCTCGGCTTCGCCCTGGAGGGCTTCGATGCGATCGGCGGCTACCGAGAGCTGAGCGTGGAGGACACGTCCGGAACGCTGCCGGATGGGACGCAGTTGACCGGTCCGGAGAGCGTCCGCGCGATGCTGCTGGAGAGCGAGGAGGAGTTCGTCGGCACGGTGACCGAGAAGCTGATGACGTATGCGCTGGGGCGCGGCGTCGAGTATTACGACTATCCTTGGATCCGGCGCATCGTGCAGCAGGCGGAGCCGTCCGGCTATACCTGGTCGTGGCTGATCGCCGGTATCGTCGAGAGTCCGCCGTTCCAGATGAGAAAGGCGCGAGAGCCATGATGATCACCAAGACCCACCTGCCGCGCCGCACCTTCCTGCGGGGCGTCGGCGCCACACTGGCGCTGCCGCTGCTCGACGGGATGGTGCCCGCGTTCACGCCGCTGCGCCTGTCGGCTGCCGCGCCGGTCAAGCGGCTCGGCGTCGTGTACGTGCCGAACGGCGTCCTGATGGATCAGTGGACGCCCGATGCGACCGGTACCGGCTTCGAGCTGAAACCGGTGATGGAGGCGCTTGCGCCGCACCGCGACACGCTGACCGTGCTGGGCGGGCTCGCCAACAAGCATGGCGACGCGCTGCCGGGTGAGGGGGCGGGCGACCACGCGCGTGCCGCCGGCGCTTTCCTGACCGGCGTGCATCCCAAGAAGACGGCGGGCGCCGACATCCGGGCCGGCGTCTCGATGGATCAGATTGCCGCGCGCGAGCTGGAGCAGGAAACGCAGCTTGCGTCGCTGGAGCTGTCGCTCGACTCGAAGGAGCCGCTCGGGGCGTGCGACCCCGGCTACAGTTGCGTCTACGCCAACACCCTCAACTGGCGGAGCGAGACGACGCCGCTGCCGATGGAAAACAACCCGCGCGTCGTCTTCGAACGGCTGTTCGGCGGCAGCGGGACGACCGACCCGGCGGCGCGCATGGCGCGCATGCAGGAGGACGGCACCATCCTGGACGCCGTCGCGGAAAAGCTCGCCAGCCTGCGCCGCTCCCTCGGCGCGCGCGATCAGCGGAAGCTGGATGAGTACACCGAGGCCATCCGCGACGTGGAGCGCCGCATCCGGATGGCGGAGGAGCAGGGACTGACCGACCTGTCGGTCGCGATGGATCAGCCGCCGGGCGTCCCCGGCTCGTTCGAGGAGCACGCGAAGCTGATGTACGACCTGCAGGTGCTCGCCTTCCAGGCCGACCTCACGCGCGTGATCACGTTCATGGTGGCCCACGAGACGAGCAACCGGGCCTACCCGGAGATTGACGTCTCCGACGCGCACCACCCTCTGTCGCACCATGGCGGGGACGAGGAGAAGATTGCCAAGCTTCGGCGGGTGAACGCCTACCATGGCGACCTGTTCGGCTACTACGTCGACCGCCTCGCCGCGACCGAGGACGGCGACGGCACGCTGCTCGATCACTCGACGACCATCTACGGCAGCGGAATGAGCAACGGCAACACGCACAACCACCACAAGTTGCCGATCCTGGTGGTGGGCGGCGGCACCGGGACGCTCAAGGGCGACCGCCACATCCACTACGACGACGACCCGCCGGTGACGAACCTCTTCCTCACGCTGTTGCACAAGCTGGGGGTCAAGCCGGAGTCGATCGGCGATAGCAACGGCCAGCTCACCGAGTTGACGGACCTCTGATCGCGCTCTGAGGATTTGGTTCACCGTGTGTTCACCGGCATCCCGCACCGTCTGGGCGGCATCGGCCATCGTGGGGGCATTGTTGTTCGCGTCGCCTGCCCCAGCCACCGCTAATGACGACTTGCGCGTTGCCGCCGCGGTGGAACGCCAGGATTGGGGCGCCGCGCGGACGCTGATTGCCGACGGTGCCGAGGTCACCGCGGCGCAGCCGGATGGCGCCACCGCGCTCCATTGGGCAGCGCACTGGGGCCACGGTGAGACCGTCGCGCGGCTCATCGACGCCGGCGCGAACGTTGACGCACGCAACGACCTCGGGGTCCCCCCGCTCTGGATCGCCATCGACAACACCAACGCCGACGCAGCGTTGCAGTTGATCGACGCCGGCGCCGACGCGGCGGCGCACCTGCCGTCGGGCGAGACGCTGCTGATGACGGCGTCGCGGCGCGGACTGGCGCGCGTTGCCTCGCGCCTGATCGAGGACGGCGCCGATGTCCGCCTGGCGGAGCACGAGCGGGGCCAGACTGCGCTCATGTGGGCGGCGTCCGAGGGGCACGCCGACATCGTCCGCCGCCTGGCCGAGTCGGGCGCCGCAATCGACGCGCGGAGCACCGGCCGTTTCACGGCGCTGATGTTCGCGGCGCGCGCTGGCGACGTCGATACCGTCCGGCTGCTCCTCGACGCTGGCGCCGACATCGAGGCACGGTCGATCGACGGCAGCACGCCGCTCATCATCGCGAGCCGTAGCATCGACGCGCTTGCCGCCGTCGACTGGGCGGTTATCCCGTACGCGGGCGGTCACGAGGCGACGGCGCACTCCCTGATCGAGCGGGGCGCGGACGTGAACGCTGCCGACCGGCGCGGCCGGACGCCGCTGTTCGGCGCGGTGGAACACAACCGTCTGGGCTTGGCGCAGGCGCTGATCACCGCCGGTGCCGAGGTGGATGAGACGATGGTTGATCCCCCCAACGCGCTGCGGGGCGACTACGTCTCGCTCGCCGTCCTCAAGGGCGCCACGCCGCTCTGGGCCGCGGCGCGCGAGGGCAGGATCGAGATGATGCGCCTGCTCATCGACGCCGGTGCCGATCCGCATCACGCGAACGCGTACGGCGTGACTGTCCTCATGGTTATTTCGGGCCTGGGTGGGAACGATGCCCGCCGTGCGCCCGACCATCGCGTCGTCGAGGCGGTCACCATGCTGCTCAACCTGGGCGCCGACGTGCATGCCACCAACCGCGGCGGCCAGACGGCGCTGCACGGCGCGGCGTCGATGTGGGAGGACGACGTGGTTCAACTCCTCGTCGACCACGGCGCCGATGTCAACGCCGAGGACGCCCAGGGCCGCACGCCGCTCTACCTGGTTCAGTACGGTAACGCCAACGCCCCCTCCGAGAGCACCGCCACCCTCCTCCGCCGCCTCGGCGCCACCGAACCGGTCGTCGAACGCTAAACCGGCTGGCGCCTCTGTCGAATCGCAGCCGACGGAAGACCGAGGCCAGCGTCACCGACGATACGACACACGTTGAGCGCCGATGTGACGTCGTCGGGACGACCTGATAGGGTAGGGCCGGGTCGAGTGTGCACACCTCGGGGGGAGTCATGCGCATAAGACGGGTCGTCGGACGCCTGGCGGTGATTGGCATGCTGGTGTGTCCGGCCGGCGTCGCGACGGCCGGACAGGCGGGGAGCCTGGTCGACGTTACCGTGCTGTCGGGCCGGCCCGACATGGTGACGGGGACGGAGGCGCTGGTGCGGGTGGAGGTGCCGTCGCTCGTGGCGCTCGCCGCCGTGCGCGTGACAGTCAACGGCGCGGATGCCACGGCGGCGTTTCATGCGGATGACGACGCGCACCGGCTGGTCGGACTGGTCGATGGCCTGACCCCGGGCGAGAACCTCATCGCGGTCACGGCGGGTGGCCGCGCCGGCGGGGCGAGCGTCACGCTTATCGCCCACCCGGTGGAGGGGCCGGTCTTCTCCGGTCCGCATGAGCAGCCGTTCGTCTGCCAGACCGACGCGTTCGAACTGCCGTCGGGCGCGACGCTGGGCGCCCCGCTCGACGAGCTCTGTTCGATCGCACGCCGCGTCGACTATGCCTACCGTGCCGCGGGCGATCCGGAGCTCCGGCCGCTTGCCGATCCGTCGAGGGTGCCGTCCGACGCCGCGATGACGACGACGCTCAACGGCGACGAGGTGCCGTACGTCGTCCGGATCGAGACCGGCACGATTAATCGCGCCGTCTATCAGATTGCGATGCTGCACGCGCCGGGGGCGGGTGATCCCGCTCCCGACGCCTGGACCGCGTCGCCGGGATGGAACCGGCGGCTGATCTACACGTTCGGCGGCGGTTGCGTGAACGGCTGGTACCGGCAGGGCGCGACCACCGGCGGCGTCACCGACGACGTGATGCTGCGCCAGGGCTACGCGGTCGCGTCGGCGTCGCTCAACGTCTACGGCAACAACTGCAACGATCTGCTGGCGGCCGAGACGATGATGATGGTGAAGGAGCGGTTCATCGAGGCGTACGGGCTGCCGCGCTACACCATCGGGTGGGGCTGCTCCGGAGGCTCGTACCAGAACCATCAGATTGCCGACAACTATCCCGGCCTGCTCGACGGCATCATCCCGGGCTGCAGCTTCCCGGACGTCACCTCCGGCACGGTGCCGATGGTGACCGACGCCCGGCTGCTCAACCGGTACTTCAACGAGACGGCGGGTGTGGAGTTCACGAAGGAGGAGCAGCGGGCGGTTGCCGGGTTCCTGACCCTGGCGACGATGCCGAATGTTTCGCGCAACGCCGGACGCATCGCGGTCGGCGAGTTCTGTCCCGACGTGCTGCCGGAGGCGATGCGGTATCACCCGACCGACAATCCGGACGGCGCGCGGTGCGACCTCTTCAGCCACTACGTCAATATCTTCGGGCGCGACCCCGAGACCGGCTTCGTCCGGCGGCCGCTCGACAACACCGGCGTGCAGTACGGCCTCGGGGCGCTGAACGGCGGCGCGATCACGCCGGAGCAGTTCCTCGACCTGAACCGCCGGATCGGCGGCTTCAATCACGACGGGCACTTCAGCCCGGAGCGGTCAGTGGCCGATCCAGACGCGGTACGGCGGGCGTACGAGACCGGCCGGCTGGCGAATGGCGGCGGTGGCCTCTCCGCGACGCCAATCATCGACTACCGCGCCTACAGCGACGACCGCGAGGGAGGCGATGTCCACGTCCGGTACCACTCGTTCTCGATGCGCGAGCGGCTGCGGCAGGCGAACGGCCGCGCGGACAACCACATCATGCTGGTGGAGGACGCGCGCTACGGCCTCTACAGCAGCCGAAGTCCGGTGTTGCAGGGGGCGCTGGCCCAGATGGATCGGTGGCTGGCCAATCTCACGGCGGATGGGTCCGCCGAGCGTGGGGTCGATCGCGTGGTGCGGACGAAGCCTGCTGACCTGGTCGACGCCTGCTGGTCGCGTGACGAGCAGCCGGAGCGGATCGTCGAGGAACAGGTGCGCGGCCGCGGCCGCTGCGAGGAGCTCTATCCGTCCTCGCCGGGCCCGCGCGAAGTGGCGGGCGCGCCGCTCGCGAGCGACGTCATCAAGTGCGTCCTCCGGTCGATCGACATGACCGACTACGAGGGGACGTTCACCGACGAGCAGGAGGCGGAGTTGCGCCAGATCTTCCCGGGCGGGGTGTGCGACTGGACGCAGCCGGGCGTTGGCCAGACCGATGTCGCCGGGACGTGGCAGTCGTTCCGATAGTTACGCGTGGCGCGGCGGCCCAAGCCGAACGGCGAACGCTGCGAGACGGATTGGCCGCGTACGGATCCTGTCCGCGTCAGCTCTACGGCAGCGCGAGGGCGATCCATTCGCCCGGATGTTCGATCGATCCGATCGGCAGGACGATGTACTGCGTGCCGTCGTGCATGTAGGTAATCGGCGAGCCGTTCGTCCCGGCCGGGAATGTCGTCTCCCAGACCACGGCGCCCGTCTCCTTGTCGAACGCGCGGAAGCCCTTGCCGGCATCCGGTCCGGCGCCGGGCGGCGTGCGGACCATGATCGGGTCGCCTTCGCTCACGAACAGCAGGGTCTTCGTGAGCAACGGCATCGACCGGCCCGGCTGGCCGAGCGGCGGCAGGTTGAGATGCGCGATGTCGGGATGAGTCCGCGGACCGTCGCCGTTCGGCACCATCCAGACATGATCGCCGGTCGTCATGTCGATCGCGGTGATCCGGCCGTAGGGCGGCTTCGTCAGCGGCAAGCCGCGCGGGCCGTTGGGGAAGGCGCGCGTGCCGCGCGTGTATCGCACGTTCATCCGGTCCGGGTTACCCGGCGTGAGGTCTGCTGCGAACGCGCCGGTGACTGATGGCACATAGAGCATGCCGGTCTCGGGATCGAAACCGGCGCCGCCCCATTCCGCGCCGCCGACCGAGCCGGGGAGTTGCAGCGTCCCCTTGGTGTCGGTCGCGGCGTCGCCCCGGATCGACGGCGGCGTGAAGATCTGGCCCAGGATGTAGGGCTCGACAATCTCGAGTGCCTCCGCCTTCAACTCCGGCGTGAAGTCGATCAGATCGTTGTCGGTGATGCCGTGCCGGTCGAATGGCAGCGGCTTCGTCGGGAATGGCTGTGTCGGCGAGATCCACTCGCCCGGCGTATCGGAACCGGGCACGGGACGCTCGACAATCGGCCAGATCGGCTCACCCGTCACCCGGTCCAACGTGTACGCCATCGCCTGCTTCGTCAGCTGCACCACCGCCTTCGTGATGCCCGGGCGTCCTTCGACCTTCAGGTCCATCAGGATCGGCGCGACGTTGTTGTCGTAGTCCCAGAGGTCGTGGTGCACGGTCTGGAAGTACCACACCATCTCGCCTGTCTCCGCGTCGACGCAGACCAGGCTGTTGGCGTACAGGTTGTTGCCGGGGCGGTGGCCACCGTACATGTCGTTCGTCGGGGCGCCGGTCGGCAGGTAGACGTAGCCAAGTTCCAGGTCGGCACTGAACATCGTCCAGACGTTCGCCATCCCGGAGTAGGTCCACGAATCGTCCAGCCACGTCTCGACACCCGGGTCGCCGGCGCGCGGCACCGGTCGCCAGGTCCAGCGGAGGGCGCCGGTTCGGATGTCGTACGCACGGACGTCGCCCGGATGCTGCTCTTTCGTGTACGGGTGATCCTGCATCGCGCTCCCCAGAATCACGACGTCACGCACCACGACCGGCGGCGACGTGCCGGCGTAGCCCGTCGCGGCGTCGTACGTGAGGTCGACCAGGCCGTCGTTGCCGAAGCTTTCGATCATCCGGCCGGTGTCGGCGTCGACCGCCATCAGGTATGGAGGCCGGATCGCGAAGACCCGGCGGTCGTCCCCCTCCGCCCACCAGGCAACCCCCCGGTTCGCCGCGCCGCGCGGGCGCTCGTCACCGAGGAACGATGCATCCTGCACCCAGATCGTCTCGCCCGTTCCGGGATCGAACGCTTCCACCACGCCGATGCCGTTCGAGGCGTACAGCACGCCGTCGACCATGATCGGCGTCGAGCGCAACTGGTTCGAGTACTGCAGGTCGGGCCAGCGCTCCGTGAGCGAGGCGTCGACCGCGCCGCGGCGCCAGACAATCTCCAGATTGCCGACGTTGCCCTGGTCGATCTGATCGAGCGGCGAATAGCGGGTATAGCCGGCGTCTCCCCCGTGGACATTCCACTCGCCGCGCGTGCCGTTCTGGGCGGTGGCGGTCAGCGGAGCGGCGAGCGTGAGTCCAGCGAGCGTGCACAGTGCGACCAGAGCGCGCATCATCGACATGGTGTTGCCCCTGCCTCCTACCGCAACGCGGAGTACGACGTCGGCTCCATGATCCGCGCGTCGATCGTGTCGACCAGCTTCCGCTGATCGTCACGTTCGACTGCGATGATCACCTCCTGAAAGTCCTCGAAGGTACCCAGTTCGCGCCACATCGCCTCGCGCGCCTCGCGCGACGGGTAGGCCAGCACATAGATGAAGGTGTCGTCGGCGTCGTCCCCCGACACCGCATTGAAGTAACCGACGTTCGTCATGCCGGCCCGTTCGAACATCGCGGCGGTGTGATCGTGGAACCGGTCGGCGAGCGCCTGCCGCTTCCCCGGCATCGACTTGTAGACGCGCAACTCGAAGACCTGCGCCGCGGCGCGCTGTTGCTCCGCCACCGCCCAACCGACGCCGGCGATGCCGACCGCGACACCGATCAGCGCGAGGATCTGCCACTTCAACATCTCTGTCTCCCCGTTCTTTCGCTGCTGGAAACGAAAACGGACCGGCCGGCGCGTCACGGCACGCCGGCCGGTCCGGACACGCTGTCCCGTCCGCGCCGCTACTGCGCAAGGGGGTTCGGGCGAATCTGGAACTTCAGCAGGTTGCCAGGCTCCACCGGTCCGCCCTCGAGATGCCACGCCGCGTCGGCGCCGTAGGTGGCGTAAATGCCCCGCCCCTTCCAGCCGGCGTCCGGGTCGTCGATTCGTCCGTCGATCCCGCGGCTGTGGAAGCCCTGTGGGTACGGGACGCGCAGGATCGTCCACTCGCCGGTTTCCGGGTCGAGGGCGACCAGCGAGTCGGAACTCGACCCGTTCGCAATCGGGATGTTCTCGCCCAGTCCGAGCGTGTTGAACTGATCGACCCAGTTGTAGTAGTGGAAATCGGTCCCGATGTCGGTGCCGCGGAAGTTGGGGCCGGGTGCCTTGTACAGGGTCCACCCGTCGTCGCACTGCCGCCCGTCGCGCACCTCGGGGCCGCCGAACACCTCGCACTTCGTCCGGTCGAACGACGCGAAGTGGCTGCTGCCGGCGAGCGCCGTCCAGAGTACGCCGTTCCGGTCGACATCCAGCCCCCGCGTCCGGTAACCCTTCTCCACCGGCACCATGTAGAGCTCGCTGATGCAGGTCTCGGGCGGGTTGTCCCCCGGGTCGAGCCGGACCAGTCGCCCCGGGAAGTCGTCCGAGACGACCCAGACGGCATTGTCGACCGGACTGACGATCACACCATAGGGAGCGACGTTGACACGCGTATCGAGTGTCTCGTCGAGTGCCGGCGCCTCACGCCCGCCGCGTCGCGGCGGCTCGTTCCACGGCTGCGTGATCCGGCCGTCGCCGTTCGTGTCGATCACGGTGGGGCACCAGCCCTGCGCGTAGCGCTCGTCGCCCGTCTCGTCGTACACCTTCGTATGTAGCCAGCCGACGACGTCGCCGCCGCCGCTGAAGTAGAGCGTGTCGTGTGCGTCCTCGGCGAACTGCAGGTGGTGCGTGCCGTAGCAGGTGTCGATCAGGACGAATTTCTCTGCCGCCGGGTCGAAGTAGCCGGTGTGCCGGGAGGCGCGGTTGATCGGGAAGTACTGCGCGAACTTGTTGTCCGATCCCTCGCGGCACCAGTCCGGGTTGTCGGGATGGCGGATCCGCGTCGTCAGCCAGACCCGCCCGTCAGCGTCGAGCATCGGGTTGTGCGGGTTGGCCGGGTCGGTCCAGACCGCGCGCTCGCCGAAGTCGCGCCATGGCTTGAACCCCTCCGTCGCGAACATCGACGGCACCTGCTCGCGCGGGGCCCGGAGCGGGATCTTGATCATCGTCGAGTGGTGTTCGTTCGGGTCGGTCACCAGCAGGAAGTCGTTGCCGATGTCCACGCCGTAGATCGGCCCGTTGGCGTTGACGCGCGGGTTCCGCTTGTCGGTCGCGATCTCGTCATGGACGAACGCGACGTTGTCGCCCCAGTTCCACATCGTGATGACGACATTCCGCTCGATCCCCTGCGGGCGAGGCGGTGCTTCGGGCGCCTCGCCGGCGGCGATCCGGTCCGTCCAGTCGACCAGCATGTCGAGCGCGCGTTCCCGGCCGAAGCGCGTGATAAAGCTGTACATCAGCGTGCCGCGCTGCCCCCGCTGTGTCCGGTCGTTCCAGGCGGCGCGCGCCGAATCGAAGTTGGTGAGATCCGGGATCTCGCGCGTCCGCTCGCTCCCCACCTGGTGACACCGCTGGCAGCCCTTCAGGTTGTTGATCCAGTGCGCCTGCGTTTCCATCGTCTCGCCGATGCCGTTGCCGTCCGGCCCGCTGCCGGGGAACTCGTGCGCCTCGGGCAGGTTGATGAGCGACAGCCAGTAGGTGGAGGGATAGACCTGCGCCGCTTCGACCGGCGTCGATGCGACCACCGCCGTCAGAGTGAGCTCGTCGCCGGGCCGTCCCTCGACCGGTTCGGAGTCGACCAGGCCGTAGCCACGGACCCAGACGTCATACGTCGCTACCGGCAGTTCCGGCAGCAGGTAGCGGCCATCGTCGTCGGTCACGACGATCTTCCGGAAGACGGTCTCGAGGTCGTCCGTCTCGGCGATCACCCAGACGCCTGCCTCCGGGCCCGCCGTACTGGTGACCTGTCCCTGGATCACCCCGTCGTTGACCTGTGCTTCCGCACCGACCGTTGTCGCGGCCGGCGCCAGCACGAGAAGAAGAAGCGCCGCGCCGGAGAGTGCCGCGGTCAGGCTCGTCAATCGTCTCATCATGGTTATCGCCTCATCCAGGGTTGCTGCGTGCGCCGTTGCCGGCTGAACCGCCGACAGACACGCCGGTCTATCGCTCCACCGTTTCGCCGCCCAGGTCACGCAGCAACGCCACCGTCGCCGGCCACGCCTTCTCGGTGTTCGCGACGAAGACCCCCTCGGCGATCATGCGTGGCATCCACCCCAGCTCGTTCCGCGCGTTGACGTCGGCGCCCTGCTCGATCAGGTACTGGACGATCAGGTTCGATCCCATCATTGCCGCGCCGTGGAGTGCCGTGCAACCGTCCCAGCGCATGTCGCCCCGGTCGCGCTGTGGATCCAGCTCCAGCAAGTTGTGCGGATGGCGGAGCAGCAGCTCGACGCCGTCGCCCACCAGCTCGGTGTCGCCAAAGTCGGACACCGCGTGGAGGTCGTTGCCGAGCTCCAGCGCCAGCTTCACCGCTTCCAGCCGGATTTCCTCCGGCGTGCCGTTCAGGGGGCCTGGGCTCTCCCCGTCCCAGAAGCCGAGGCCGGCGGCGGCCATCAGCGGGGTGACTCCCTGATCGGTCGGCGTCAGCGGATCCGCACCGAGCTCGACGAGCAGGCGCATCAGGTCGACATCGGCATGCTTGGCGGCGAGATAGAAGGGCGTGGCGCCGACGAAACTCAGGAAGTTCCGTCCGACGGAGATGTTGGGCGGCGGCTTGACGATCCCGAGGTCCACTTCGAATGGGATCTCGTTCCAGTTGATCTGCACGTTGAGATCGGCGCCCCGTTCGACCAGCGCCCGCACGAGATCCAGGCTGTCGAGGGTGCCGGTCTGTACCGGTGGCCGGCCTGATCCGGGGCGGCGGATCCAGGCCAGCGCATGAAGCGCCGAGCCGCGCGCGTCGGGCGCGTTCGGGTCGGCCCCCTCCGCCAGCAGCATGTTCGCCAGTTCGTAGTGCGCGTTGATGATCGCGAGGACCAGCGGCGAGGTGTGTCCGCTTGCGGCCGGGGTATACGAGCCGGTACTGGCGGTCCGGTTGTTGACGCCGGCGTTCACGTCGGCGCCCGCGGCAATCAGGGCGCGCACCGTGTCGATCTGGCCTTCGCGGGTGGCGAACAGCAGCGGCGTCAGACCGCTGCTGGAGTGCGCCTCGATGTCTGCTCCCGCCTCGATCAGCGCCGCGACCGCGTCGGCGTTGTTCTCGGCGGCGGCCCACATCAGTGCCGTCTGGTCGCGCCACGACTCGGCGGCGTCGACGTCAGCGCCGCCTGCGAGCAGGCGTTCGATGACCGGAACCCGACCGGTCCGGGCCGCCCTCATCAGGACCGTCTCACCCTCCGCCGTCGCGCCGTTCGCGTCCGCGCCGGCATCGAGGAGTGCGCCGACGATCGCCGCGTCGCCGCTCTCGGCGGCCAGGGCGAGCGGCGTGATGCCGTAGCGGTTCGCAGCGTTCGCGTCGGCGCCGCCCGCGAGCAGGCGTTCGACAATCGCCCGATGCGCGCCGCGCGCCGCCCAGTGCAGCGGCGTCGTCCCGTCCGCGGCGGCGGCGCGCGGGTCGGCGTCTTGGTTGAGCAGCGCCTCGACCCGTGCGGCGTCACCCGCCTTCACCGCCTCGATCAGGGGCGTGTCGACCGCTGCAGCGGCGGTTCCGGGCGCGACCGCGGCGAGCAGCAACCCGGCGGCGAGCGCCAAGGCGAAACGGTCCGACCAACCGCGCGTGGGGCGCATGGCGCTTCCTCCTTGCCGTCCTCGATGGAACGGTTGACAGGTAGGGCGATGCTACCGCGTCAGCCTGCCGTTGACAACACCACGGAACGTGCGTACAAAGAGGGGTTATGAATGTGGTGACGTGTGCCCGGCAGACGGCGTGGCGACGGGCGGTGCTCATCGTGGCGACAGTAACCGCGGCGGCGGCCGCCGGCGTGCCGCTCGACGCCGCGCCGCCCCCCGCGGCAGGCGCGGAAGCCTCCGCTGCCACCGCCGCGGAGGTCGAGGCGACGCTCGGCCGCTACTGCGCCACGTGCCACAACGAGCGGATCGTCAGTGGTCGCGACACCGCCCCCTCCATGCTCGTGTCGCAGCTGCGGACCGCGGGCCTCGCGTTCGACGGGATCGACGTGGAACAGGTCGGGGCGGACGCCGACGCGTGGGAGCGGGTAATCCGGAAGCTGCAGTCGCGCACGATGCCGCCGCCCGGACGTCCGCGCCCGGACGAGGCAACCTACGACGACGTCGTTGCATGGATCGAGGCGGAGCTGGACGAGGCGGCCGCTGCCGCGCCCAACCCGGGCCGCCGCCCGGCGTTGCATCGTCTCACCCGGACCGAATACCAGAACGCGGTGCGCGATCTGCTCGCGCTCGACCACCTGCCGAAGGAGTTCGACGTCACGACGCTGCTGCCGGCCGACAACGCGACGAGTGGCTTCGACAACCTGGCGGAGCTGCTGTTCGTTTCGCCTGCGACGCTAGAGCGCTACCTGGCGGCAGCGCGCAAGATCAGCCGTCTCGCGGTGGGCGACACGACGATGCCGCCGATCGTCGACCGCTACCAGTTGGACCGCGATCTGATTCAGGACGACCACCTCGACGGCCTTCCGCTTGGCACGCGCGGCGGCGCGGTGATCCGGAGCCACCTGCCGGCTGACGGCGAGTACGTTGTGACGGTCGAGTTCGCCGCCGCGGCCCGTGACGAGCACGAGGTGGAGGTGAGCGTCGACGGCCAGCGGGTGAACCTGTTCACGATCGGCGGACGGTCGCTGGTGCGGGGCGCGAGCGGCGTGTTCGCGTTCGAGGCGGAGCCGCAAGTCGAGCTTCGCGTGCCGATGCGCGCCGGCCCGCGCGAGTTGGCGGTCGCGTTCCTGGAGAAGACCGGCGCGACGCACGAGAGCCTCGTTCGCGCGTCCCGGCGTGGGCAGCGGCGGGAGCCGGCAATCGCCACGGTGACAATCAGCGGTCCGTACGGCGTCGATGGATCGGGTGATACCCCGAGCCGCCAGCGCATCTTCACCTGCAGGTCCGACGCCGGCGCGGATGCCGGACCGTGCGCGCGCGAGATTCTCTCGACGCTGGCGCGCCGCGCCTACCGGCGGCCGGTGACTGACGCCGACCTGGACGTGCTGCTGCCGTTCTATGCCGACGGCGCCGCGGTGGGCGGTTTCGAGCGCGGCATTCAGCAGGGCCTCGAACGGTTGCTTGTCAGCCCGGAGTTCCTGTTCCGCATTGAGCGCGACCCGGCGGACGCCACGCCCGGCGACTCATACCGACTGAGCGATCTGGAACTGGCCTCCCGGCTGTCGTTCTTCCTCTGGAGCAGTATCCCCGACGATCAGTTGCTTGATCGCGCCGTCGCCGGTGAGCTGCGCGACCCGGCCGTGCTCGGAGCAGAAGTGGGGCGGATGCTCGCCGACGAGCGGGCCCGCGCCCTGACCGAGAACTTCGCTGCACAGTGGCTCTATCTCCGCGACGTCGAGGCCAAGGAGCCGGATCCGGCCTTCTTCCCCGAGTTCGACGAGAACCTGCGCCAGGCATTCAGTCGCGAGACCGAGCTGTTTATCGACAGCGTCCTGCGCGGCGGCCAGCCGGTGACGGATCTCCTGACCGCCGACTACACATTCGCCAACGAGCGGTTGGCGAAGCACTATGGGATCCCGCATGTCTACGGCAGCCACTTCCGCCGCGTCTCCCTTGCCGACACCGAGCGTCGCGGCCTGCTGGGGCAGGGGGGGATTCTGACGCTCACGTCGTACGCGACGCGCACCTCGCCGGTGTTGCGCGGCAAGTGGATCCTGGAGAATCTGCTGGCAGCCCCGCCGCCGCCGCCACCGCCCGACATTCCGGCGCTGGAGGAGACGACCGACGACGGCGCGGCGCTCTCGATGCGCGCCGCGGTGGAGCGCCACCGGGCGAACCCGGCGTGTGCGAGCTGTCACGCGCAGATGGACCCGCTCGGCTTTGCGCTCGAGAACTTCGACGCGATCGGCCGCTGGCGCGAGCGGGGCGAGTCGAACGAGGCAATCGACGCGTCCGGGATCCTGCCGGACGGCAACGCGTTCGAGGGCCCCGCCGGGATGCGCCGGGCGCTGCTGCGCGACAAGCGGCGGTTCGTCGCCACCGTCACCGAGAAGCTGCTCACGTATGCGCTTGGCCGCAACGTCGAATCGTTCGACCTGCCGGCCGTGCGGGCCATAGTGCGCGACGCCGCGGCGGACGAGTACAGTTTCGCTTCGATCGTCGTTGGGATCGTTGAGAGCATCCCGTTCCAGATGAGGTTGGCACCATCATGATCATCACCCAGAAGGCACTCCCCCGTCGGACGTTCCTGCGCGGCGTGGGCGCGACGCTTGCGCTTCCGTTCCTTGACGCGATGACGCCCGCCGCCTCCGCCCTCGCGCGGCAGGTGACGGCGCCGGTCCGCCGGCTGGGATTCATCTACGTCCCGAACGGCGTCATCCAGGATCAGTGGGTGCCGGAGCAGACGGGCCGCGGCTTCGAGTTCTCGCCGATCCTGAGCCCGCTCGCGCCATTCCGCGATCAGATGCTGATCCTGAGCGGCCTCGCGCACCGGCAGGCCGATTCGTTCGGCGACGGCAACGGCGATCACCCGCGCGCCACCGCCGTCTGGTTGAGCGGCGTCCATGCGTGGGAGCGGCGCGGGCGGCAGGGCCCGACCGAGATCAAGCTGGGGACTACGGCGGATCAGATCGCGGCGCGCGAGTTCGGCAAGGAGACGCCACTGCCGTCGCTGGAGCTGGCGCTGGAGCAGCCGACCGCGATCGCGTGCGATACGGGCGACTGCTTCTATTCCAACACCATTTCATGGCGGAACGAGACGACACCGCTCGACATGGAGGCGCACCCGCGCGTCGTCTTCGAGCGGCTGTTCGGCGAAGGCGGGAGCGCCGCTGACCGGCTGGCGGTGATGCGCCAGACCGGCAGCATTCTCGATTCAGTCACCGCCGAAGTCGCGCGGCTGGAGCGGACGCTCGGTCCGTCCGATCGGACCAAGCTGGATGAGTATCTCGATGCGGTGCGCGATGTCGAGCAGCGGATTCAGCGTTCCGAATTGCGCGGCCCCGACGCGTTCGTCGAGTTGCCGGAGCGCCCGGTCGACATCCCGGAGCAGTTCGAGGATCACGCGAAGCTGATGTTCGACCTGCAGGTGCTTGCGTTCCAGGCGGACGTCACGCGGGTCTTCACACTGATGATGGCGCGTGAGGCGAGCCCGCGGCCGTACCCCCACATCGGCGTGCCGGATCAGCACCACACCGTGTCGCATCACCGGAACGACCCGGAGTACATCGCCCGGAAGGCGAAGATCGACACGTACCACATCACGCTGCTGGCCGACCTGTTCGGCAAGCTGCGCGACACGCCGGACGGCGACGGGACACTGCTCGATCAGTCGATGATCGTCTACGGCGGCGGTATCGGAAACGGCAACCTCCACGAGCACACCAACCTGCCGTGCCTGGTGGCGGGTGGTGGCGGCGGGCGCCTCATCGGCGGGCGTCACCGCGCCTACGCCGAGGACACGCCGATGTCGAACCTGCTGCTGACCGTGCTCGACAAGGCGGGCGTCCCGGCCGACACGCTGGGCGACAGCACCGGCCTGCTCAACACCGCGCCGCTCAGCATCTGACGCCGCCCCGGTGCGCCGGCGTACGGGTGCGTCAGCGTACGGGTGCGCCGGCCTCCAGGCCGGCACGTGCTTGGAGGCGGCCTAGCAGCCGCCGAGGCGGCGGAGCAGATCCGCAATCTCCGGGCGGGTTGTGCGGAGGCCGTTCGAGCCGGGGACCGGGAGTTCGCTTTCCGCCAGCGCCAGCGCCGTTTCACCCTGCTCGTTCGCCGCGGCGAGGTTGGCGCCGTGCGACGCCAGCAGGTCCACCACCGACGCGAAGCCGATCCGCACCGCGTCATGCAGCGCAGTGTTCCCCCGCTCGTCGGCCGAATTCACGTCGACACCCATCTCGAGAATCTGCCGCACGACGTCAAGCGTGATCTGTTCCAGGTCCGCCGGGTCTATGTCCGGCCCGTCAACCTGGTTGCGGCGGTTCTCCGCGGGGTTCCGCGTGACGCCCATCGCCGCCTGCAGCGGCGACATCCCGCTGGCCGGCAGGATGTGGGGGTTGGCGCCCTGCTCCGCGAGGACCTCAAGGATCTCGGGCTCGCCGTAGCGCGCGGCGAGCCAGAACGCGTTCGCGCCGATCCACTGGTGGCGGATGCTGAAGTCGGCGCTGAAACGCCGCCCCGGTGTCCCGTGCTCGACCAGCGCATCCACGTCGGCGCCATGGGCCAGCAGCGCCTCGACCAGCGACACCTGGCTGCGGAGGACGGCAGCATGGAGCGCCGCATAGCCCGCCTCGGCCGCGTTCGGGTCCGCTCCCTGTTCGAGCAGGTAGATGGCGAGTGGACCGTGGCCGCTGTGCGCCGCCATCGCGAGCGCGCTCGTGCCGGACGCGGCCGTATCGTTCGGGTCGGCGCCTGCCTCCACAAGGACCCGCGCCGTCTCGACATCGCCCCCACTGGCGGCGAAGAGGAGCGGCGTCGATCCACCGTGGGCCATCCGGAAATTGCCGCTGGTGTTGGTGTTTCCTGCCGTGTTCTCCAGTTGATCCCAGACGCGGGTCCGGGCGCGCAGGTCGGCGCCGGCGTCGATCAGCAGTTGCGCCACGTCGGCGTGTCCCTGCGCGGCGGCCCACATCAGCGCCGTCTGATCGCGGTCCCGCTCGGCGGCGTTGGGGTCCGCGCCGGCGTCCAGCAGCAGGGCGACGGTCTCCGCCGCACCCGAGCGCGCGGCAATCATCAGGGGTGTCTCGCCCAATGCGAGCGGCACGCCAGGCTCGGCGCCGGCGTCGAGCAGCAGTGTGGTCATCGGCGCGCTGCCGTTCTCGGCGGCCAGCCAGAGCGGTGTCGCGTCCAGGCCGTTGGCGGCGTTCGCGTCGGCCCCGGCGTCCAGCAGCAGGTGCGCGGCGGCGAGATTGTTCCGATGCACCGCCCAGTGGAGCGCGGTGGCACCGTCTCCCTGGCGGGCATTGACATCGGCACCGGCGTCGATCAGCGCGCGCACGCGGTCCGCGTCGTTCGCACGCGCCGCCTCGATCAGGGCGGGCGTACCGGGCATCGGTCCGCCTGACTGCGCTACGGCATCGGGCGGCAGGAAGGAAAGGATGGTAAGGGTGAGCGCGGCCATCGTCCAACTGACGGTGCGTGCCATCTGTTCCTCCCGCTGCCACTCCAGCGTGTCTCCGAAGCGTCGTTCAAAGCCGGTCAACATGGTATAACACGACATTCGCCTCGCAATCCGGTATCCGAGGAGGTGACGGACGATGATTGGCGGTTCGCGCGTCCGGCCGTTGCGGTTCGTTGCGCGCGTGGCCGTCCTGGCTGCCGTGGTGGTCTTCGCCGCGCCCCGTGCCGCGCGTGCGCAGGAGGCACCGCCCGAGCCGGAGCTGTTGCGACAGACGGTTCGGCAGTACTGCGTCACCTGCCACAACGATCGCCTCCAGACGGCGGAGCTCTCGCTGGACGGCGTCGACCTCACCGACGTGGGCGCCCACGCCGAGACCTGGGAGAAGGTCGTATCGAAGCTCCGGACCCGGACGATGCCGCCGGCCGGCCGGCCGCGACCCGACGTCGAGACCTACGCCACCCTGGCTACCTGGGTGGCGTCGGAGATCGACAGGTACGCCGCACGCCATCCGAACCCGGGCCGGACCGAGGCGTTTCATCGGCTGAACCGCGCCGAGTACGCCAACGCCATCCGCGATGTGCTGGCGCTCGACGTCGATGTAGCTGCGCTCCTGCCGGCGGACAACATCGATCAGTACGGCTTCGACAACATGGCGGATGTGCTGACGGTGTCGCCCGCGCTCATGGAGCGGTACCTGTCGGCCGCCCGGAAGATCGGACGGCTCGCCGTCGGCGAAGTGCCCCTCGGGCCGGCGACCGAGACCTACAAGGTGCCGATCCTGTTGACTCAGGACGACCGGATGGGGGACGACCTGCCGTTCGGGTCGCGCGGCGGGATCGGCGTTCGGCACAACTTCCCGGCCGACGGCGAGTACGACCTGGAGATTCGCCTGCACCGGAACTATGTCAACTACGTGCGCGGCATGGGATCGCGCCACCAGTTGCAGGTGCGACTCGACGGCGAACTGGTGCGCACCTTCACGTTCGGGGGCGAGGAGCCGGACGTCACGCAGGCGCCCGCCAGCTACGCCGGCAACCAGTTCGGCGACCCGGAGTGGGAAGAGTACATGCTCTACGCCGACGCCAACCTGCGCGTGCGGTTCGAGGCGACGGCAGGTCCGCATGTGGTGAGCGTCTCCTTCGTCCGGCGGTTCACCGAGCCGGAAGGAGTGCTGCAGCCGCGCCAGAGCATCTTCGCGGTGGCGGTGAACGAGATGCGGGATGGCGATGCCGCGGTGGAGCACATGGCGATCGGCGGCCCGTACGTCAGCACGGGGCCAGGCGATACGCCGAGCCGCCGCGCGATTTTTGTCTGCCGGCTCGACGAGGACGCAGCACCGGACGAGGAAGACGCGTGCGCGCAGGAGATCCTGGCGTCGCTCGCCCGCCGCGCGTACCGCCGCCCTGTCGACGCCGGCGGCATCGCCGTGCTGATGGACTTCTACCGCGCCGGGCGCGACGACGGCAGCTTCGACGCCGGCATTCAGCTTGCCCTTGAGCGGCTGCTGATCTCGCCCGACTTCCTCTTCCGCGTCGCGCGCGATCCGGTTGATGCCGAGCCGGAGGCGGTCTATGCGCTGACCGACCTGGAGATGGCGTCGCGGCTGTCGTTCTTCCTCTGGTCGAGCGGTCCGGACGACATCCTGCTCGACCTGGCCGAACAGGGACGGCTGAACGATCCGGAGGTCCTCGCCGGGCAGGCGCGCCGGATGCTCGCCGACCCGAAGGCGATCGCGTTCGTGCGGAACTTCGCGGGGCAGTGGCTCTACCTGCGCAACCTGCGTGGTGTCGTGCCCGACGCGAAGATCTTCCCCGAGTTCGACGAGAACCTGCGCGACGCGTTCCTTCAGGAAACCGAGCGGTTCGTCGAGAGCGTGGTGCGCGAAGACCGGAGCATGCTCGACCTGGTCGGCGCCGACTATACCTTCGTCAACGAGCGGCTGGCGCGGCACTATGGCATACCGGAGATCTATGGCAGCCACTTCCGGCGCGTCACGCTCGACCCGGAGCTGGCGGCGCGGCGCGGCGGCATCTTCGGGCATGGCAGCCTGCTGACTGTGACGTCGTACCCTAACCGGACGTCGCCGGTGCTGCGCGGCAAGTGGGTGCTGACGAACATTCTCGGTACGCCCCCACCCCGCCCCCGGCTGACGTGCCCGACCTGCCGGATCGGGGCAAGGATGGCCGCGCGGCCACGGTACGGGATCGGCTGGCCGTCCACCGCGAGAGTCCCGCCTGCTCGGTCTGCCACGCGCCGATGGATCCGTTGGGCCTGGCGCTGGAGAACTACGACGCGATCGGCGCTTGGCGCACCACCGGCGAGGCGGGCCTGACGATCGACGCGTCGGGCCGGTTGCCGGACGGGACCGTCTTCGATGGGCCGACCGGCCTCCGCGCATTGCTGCTGGAGCGGCGCGAGCAATTCGTCGGCACGCTGACCGAGAAGCTGCTGGCGTATGCGCTGGGACGAGCCCCCGAGTACTACGACCGTCCGACGGTTCGGGCCATTAGCCGGGCCGCCGCTTCCAGCGGCTACCGTTGGTCGGATATCATCGTCGGTATTGTGCAGAGTACCCCGTTCCGGATGCGGAGGGCAGAGTCATGATGATCACCCGGAAGGCGATTCCGCGTCGCACCGTGCTGCGCGGCCTCGGTGCGTCAGTCGCGTTGCCGTTGCTCGACGGAATGGTGCCAGCGGTCGCGGCGTTCCGCCGGACTGCGGCGGCGCCGATCAGGCGGTTCGGCGTCGTCTATGCTCCGAACGGCATGATGATGCCGCACTGGACGCCGGCGACCGAGGGAGCCGGATTCGAGTTCCCGACCATCATGCAGCCGCTCGAGCCGTTCCGCTCGCATGTGCAGGTACTGTCCGGGATGCACGGTGTCGAGAGCGAGGGGCCGCACGCCCGCTCGTCGACGCGCTTCCTGACCGGCGTCCCGTCGAAGCCGGACGATGGATCCAACCTGCTGGCGGCGGTATCGGCCGATCAGCTCGCCGGGCGGGTGCTCGGCCGCGAGACGCAGCTTGCCACGCTGGAGCTGGCGATTGACGGACGAGACTTCGCCGGCTCGTGCGATGACGGCTTCTCGTGTGCGTACACGAACACGATTGCCTGGGCGAACGAGACGACGCCGCTCCCGATGGAGAACAACCCACGCGTCGTGTTCGAGCGGTTGTTTGGCGACAGCGGCAGCACCGATCCGGCGGTTCGGCGGAAGCGGCTGCAGAAGGACGCCAGCCTGCTTGATTCGGTCACCGAGCGGGCGGGGGAGCTGTCGCGGGAGCTTGGCGCCTCGGACCGGTCGAAGCTGGGGCAGTACCTGGACGCGGTGCGTGACGTCGAGCGTCGGATCCAGATGGCCGAGGCACAGAGCGGCCGCGAATTGCCGGTGGTCGATCAGCCGGCGGGGATCCCGTCAACGTTCGGTGAGCATGCCAGCCTGCTGTTCGAACTGCAGGCGCTTGCCTGGGAGACTGACCTGACGCGGGTGACCACCTTCATGCTGGGACGCGAGATCACCGGCCGCACGTACGCCGAGATCGGCGTGCCGGATGCGCACCATCCGATCTCGCACCACCAGAAGGACCCGGCGAAACTGGCGAAGCTGACCAAGATCAACCAGTACCACGTGCAGCTCTTCGCGCAGTTCCTCGAGCGCCTGGCCGCGACGCCGGATGGGGAGGGGACGCTGCTCGACCACGCCATGATCGTCTATGGCGCCGGCATGGCCGATAGCAACACGCACGGATCCGAGAACCTGCCGATCCTGCTGGCGGGTGGCGGCGCGGGGACCGGCGGACATCACGTCCGCTACCCCTCGGACACGCCGCTCGCGAACCTGCACCTCAGCCTGCTCGACAGGCTGGGCGTGCCGGCGGAGTCGCTCGGTCACGCCACCGGCACGCTTCCGCTCGATCCGCTGCTGGTGTAGGTCGCGCGCCGGCGTCCCGGCACAGTGCGCGAGCCCGCTCGGCGGGCGCAGCGCAGACCGTCGTCCTGCTACTGCAGCGCCGCCAGTTCGTCCGCGCTGACCGGCTCCGCCGGCCCCTGGAAGATCGCGTTGAACAGGAGTTTGAACGTCCCCCGCGTCTGCGTCCGGAATGCCACCTGGCTTCCCATCGTCACCGCGGTGCCCCGTCCCACCCGGAACGCCACGACGTTGGCCTGGTTGCGGAGGAACTCGTCGCCGAGCAGCCAGCCGCTCGCCACCATGTCGTCGTCGTCCGGATAGCGTGAGACCACCTCCGTCTCGATGTCGAAACTGGGCAGCAGCCGGTACGCCTGATCGAACCGGAAGAAGACCGGCCAGTCGTCCGGCATGCCGTAGCCGACCGGGTGGCTCGGGTCGTACTCCTGCTTCAGCAGCGTGCCGGGAGAATAGAAGAGCGACGTCGGATCGACGATCCCCTCGCGCAGCGCGCGTGCGAGCGACGCCGGACTGCGGAAGATGCGGCGAAGCTGCTCCTCCGCCTCGCCCGCCGTGATGCGCGGCTGGCGTCCGTTGCTCAGGCGGATCGACGCGCGCCGTGCACTCCCTGCGGGCAACGCCGGCTCGATCGGCAGGTCCAGCAGCTCCCGCGCCGTCTCGGTAGCCGAGCCAAGCGCCACGAGCGTCCCGCCCGCCTCCACCCACTGCCGCAGCCGACGCCAGCCGTCTCGCCCGACACCGTACGCCCAACGCCACGACTCGTCGTGCCGTTGCGGATTCAGTCCCTCGACGATCCGCGCACGGCTCGTGCCGGACGGCAGCACGATCACGTCGTACCGCTCACCGAGGTCGCCGTCGAAATCGACCGACGAAATGACCGCGTGGTCGAGTTCGTACTGCTCGAACAGCCACATCATCCAGCCGCCTGGCATGTTGTTGGCCGCGCGCCAGAGGCCGACGCGGGTCGGCCGCCGGAGGCGGTGCGCGGCGACCGGCGGCGCCGTGTCGAGCGCGGCCACCACCAAGCCGGTCTCCTCCGCCGTCCGTTCCAGCACCGACGCTGCCTCCACGGTCGGCGCCACCAGCCAGGTGCCGGGGGGATGCTCGCGGCCGTTCGCCTCGAACCAGTCGGCGGCGCGGTAGACCGAAACATGCGCCGCCTGCAGCCGCGACGCCGCCAGGAAGCCGGCGTTCGACCCGGGCGGTACGGCGTAGCCCCACGCCGGCGTCTGGGGGAGCGGCGTGCGCGCCGGCGCGATCGTCTCGAGCCGTTCGAGGTCGGCTTCCACCGGCACGTCGATCCGGTCGACATCAACCCCCATCAGCAGTCCCAGGGTGTGTGCCGTCACGTCGTACGGCGGAATCGGCGGCCCACCGTCGTAGTACCGCAGATCGGGGTAGACCTGCCGCTCCAGCATCGTCTTCGCGAACGCGCCGTACGGCTGCGCGAGGTTGATCACCCAGGAGCCGGCCGGGTAGCTCTCGCCGCCGGCGGTGAACGGTGCGCGGGCGCGATCGATTTCGACCTCGCCGAAATGGAGGATCTCAAGCAGCTCGTAGGTCGCGAACGGATCGCGCTGATCGGCCGGCACGACGAAGGCGTAGGGCGGTTCCTCGCGATCCACCCAGTCGCGGTGGACGCGGTGGAAGTTCTCGAGCCAGCGCGTCCGGTACTTCGCCAGGTGCTCGAGGGCGGCGTAGACGACGATCTCGCCGTACTCGACGATGTCGCGAAGGCGCCAGACCCCCGACTCGTACGGCGTGGGGAAGTTGGTCCGGGCCTGTTGCGGGCCGAGCGGCCGGTCCGGGCCGGCCGGGTTGACGTACGGATCGGCCAGGTTCGCGCTGGCGATCTCAGTCAGGATGCGCGGCTGCCCATGGTAGAGCATGTACTGTCGCGCCGGCGTCCAGAGGTCGTACTGATCGCTGTTGATGACGCCGGTCTTGCCGGCCGCCGTGAGCGCCGCGGTCATCGCGCGGCCGATCAGCGCCTGTCCCTCGAGCAGGAGGGGGTGGATGTTCGTATCGTGCGGATCGCGGAACGGCGGCACGAAAATCCGCGCGCCGCGGTTCCCCATCTGGTGCATGTCGTGCGTGACCTGCGGCTTGAAGTCGCGGTGGATGTCGATCGCGAGCCGCGTCTCCTTCTGCGTGAACATGAACCAGTCGCGGTTGTCGTCGTGGCCGGTGTAACGGTGGTACAGGTCGGGATAGAGCCGGTTGTAGCCGCTGCCCTTGGTCTCGTACCAGTGATCGATCATCAGCACCTGGCCGTCCGGGTTCTGTGACGGCACCAGCAGGACGACGGTGTTGTCCAGAATCTCCTGGATCTCCGGCGACCGCTCGGTGGCGAGACGGTGCGCAATATTGATGAGTGCCTGCCCGTTTCCCACCTCGGTCGAGTGGATCGTGGCGTAGAGGAAATAGAAGGGCACTCCCTCGCGGGTGAGGGCGCGCGCCTCCGCCTCCGTCAGACCACGCGGATCCGCCAGCCGATGGTTGATCGCCACGAGCCGGTTGAGCCGGTCGAGGTTCGCCGGTGCGCTGATCGTCACCAGGACGTAAGGGTTCCCGTTCGTCGTGATGCCGCGTGGCGCGTACGTCACGCGGTCCGAGTGGGCCGCGAGGTGCTGGAGGTACTCCAGCACCATCGGGTAGCGGGCCAGCTCGCCGTCGGTTCCGATCTCGAAGCCGAAGTAGTCCGCCGGCGGCGTGATGCTGCTTTCGGGCGCCGACTCCTGCGAGGCGACCGGCCAGGGCGTGGCCAGCAACAGCAGAGCGGCGGTGATCAGGCCAGGACGGCGCATGCGGCGGTCTCCGGCGGCGCGTGGCATCGCCACCGGCGCCAGACCGGCAGAATATCACGCAGCGGTGCGCCGCTCGCATGCAGCGGGGTTCCACCACGGGCTGCGATATGCTTGCTGATACTCCGCATGAAGCAATCGGTTGTCGCCGCGCTGCTCGTCCCGCTGCTGTTCTTCTCGCCGCTTGCCGCGTCCACCCAGGATCGTCCAGCGGTCCGCCACCGCGTCCCGGCGGAGTTCATGGGCTGGCGCGGCGCCGACTGGCTCGAGCGGCCTGGGCGGGTGGAGGAGGAAGAGCCGGAGCGGGTGCTCGACGCGATGGGACTCCGGCCGGGCGACGTTGTGGCGGACGTCGGCTGTGGCTCCGGCTACTACGCTCGGCGGATGGCGCGGCGCGTGCAGCCGGGCGGGACGGTCTACTGCCAGGACATTCAGCCGGAGATGCTCGAGATCATGCGCGAGCGGGCGACCGACGAAGGCCTGACCGGTATCGAGGCGGTGCTCGGCACGCCGACCGATCCCCGCCTGCCCGAAGGCGCCATCGACTGGGCGATCATCGCCGACGTCTACCACGAGATGTCCGACCCGGAGCCGATGCTCGCCGGCATCCGCCGGGCGCTTGCCCCCGGCGGACGCGTGGCGCTGCTGGAGTACCGAGTCGAGGACGGGACCGGCGACACCATCAAGGCGGACCACATGATGTCGGTCCGGCAGGTGCTGGGCGAGTGGCAGGCGGCCGGCTTTACGCTGGAGGCGCTGCACGACGTCCTGCCGAGCCAGCACCTCTTCTTCTTCCGCGCGGCATCCGGCGACGCCGGTCCCGCAGTGTGCGGCAACGCCGACGGCGGCAGCGGCGGCAGCGCGCCAGCCGGCGTGCTGGCCGACTGCGACCTCTTCGACGCGATCGACGCCGGACTGGTCGAAGTGGACCCACGCGGCGCCGGCGCGGAGGCGGTCACGCTGCGGATTCGGCGGACGGGCGATACGCCGCTCGTCATCACCTCGCCCGTCGCCACACTGTTCGAAGCCGATGCCGCGCGCGACATGATCGCGCGGCGCGACGGATGGATCGTTCTCCGCGACAGCGCCTGGCACGACTGGACGCTCCGCGCCGTCGGCCGTCAGCGAGATCGCGATCCCCCCGGCCCCGCCGCCGCGCTCCGCCTCCGCCCGCCGTCGACGATTCCCAGCATCGAGGCGGTCCTGACCGAGGTGCAGGTGGGCACGTACACCGTCGCCAACTCGCCGACGCTGTATCCGCCCCGGACGCACGTCGTCGAGCAAGCGGCCGTCTGGATCGCCGACGGCGACGCCGACTACGCATCGATGGAGCCGGCGATTGCCGGCCCGAGGATTCCGCCGCAGTACGCCGCCGCGTTCGCCCTGGTCTTCGTCGACCGCGCCGGCATCGACGTCATCGCGCGCCGCATCTGGGCCGACCGCGCGCCCATCTTCGAGCGCCTGCGCGATCAGGGCCTGAACCTCTGGTACCAGGTGAAGACACGTTAGCTGCTTGACGGCCGCGCGGCTGCGTGCGCCGGTCGTCTCGTCGGACCGGCTCGCGTAAACTGCACACGATCCCGTTCAGAAGGAAGGCCACCATGAACATGCAGAGATCACGCTTGGCGCTGTTTGTTGCGCTCGCCGTCACCGTCGCTGCCCTCTCCGCCTGCACCACCGCCAGCGAGACGACCGGCGCGGCGCAGGTGGCGGACGCCGCGCCGGCGCCGCCGGGCGACCGCCTCGCCGGCTCGCCCTATCTGCGGACGTTGGCGGACTCGGTGATCTACGACGAGATCTGGGAGCGTGCGCAACTCCCGAAGCGCGACCGGAGCATGATCACGATCGCGGTGCTGCAGGCGCTGGGGCGGCAGACGGCGCTCCGGATCCACCTCGGGCGCGGCCTCGACAACGGCCTGACGCCGGAGGAGATTTCCGAGATCCTCCTGCACGTCAGCTTCTACACCGGCTGGCCGGCCGGCGTGGACGCGTCGCTTGGCTTCCTCGACACGATGGCGGAGCGGGGCATCACGCTGGGCGAGCTGCCGACCGCGCCGCCGACGGAGGTCGAGACGCCCGCCGGGCTGAGCGACGCCTACGCGGCGGTGCCGCGCCTCGGCGCCCTCCGGAACAGCATCGTGTACGGCGACATCTGGGAGCGCCCGCTGCTTTCGAAGCGCGACCGGAGCCTGATCACGGTCGCGGTCAACCAGTCGCGTTACTTCACGAACGAACTGCGCCTCCACATCGACCGCGCGCTGGATCAGCACGGCGTGACACCGCAGGAACTGTCGGAGGTGATCCTCCACATCGCCTTCTATGCCGGCTGGCCCCCCGCCGTGAACGCCGGCCGCCTCCTGACCGCCGCCCTCGAAGCGCGCGGCGTTGACCTGAACGACCTGCAGTAGAGGGAGAAACAGCGATGCGACTGACCGGAATCATGGTGGCGGCGGTGGTCGCGCTCGGCGCGGCGGTCGTTGCGGCGGCGGAGAACTGGCCGGCGTTCAGGGGTGGCGATGCGCTAGCGGTGGCGGAGGACGATCCACGGCTCCCGGCGACCTGGAGCCCGACGGAGAACGTCGTCTGGAAGACGCCGATTGACGGACTCGGCTGGTCGTCGCCGGTCGTCTGGGATGACCTGATCTTCCTGACCACGGTCGTCAGCGAGGGAGACGAGGAGGAGCCGCGCATGGGGCTCTACTTCCCATATGGCTCGCCGCAGACGATGCCGGGCGGGCCGTTCCCCGATCCAGGGCCGGGCGACCTGATGGAGCGCTCGCCCGCGGCGCATCACTGGCTCGTGCTGGCGGTTGACTTCGAGAGTGGCGACATCGTCTGGACGACCGAGGTGCACGCCGGGCCGCCGGCGTTCGACCGGCACCTGAAGAACACCTATGCCTCGTCGACGCCGGTGACCGACGGGGAGCGGGTCTACGTCTACTTCGGCAACGTCGGCGTCTATGGGCTCGACATGGCGGGGCGCATCGTCTGGGAGCGGCCGTTCGAGCCGTCGGAGACGCGCTTCGGCTGGGGGCCGGCGGCGTCTCCGGTGCTACATGACGGCACGCTCTATGTCGTGAACGACAACGACGAAGAGTCGTTCGTTGTGGCGCTCAATGCCGCGACGGGCGAGGAGCGGTGGTACGTCGCGCGCGACGAGGGGACCAACTGGTCGACGCCGTTCATCTGGGAGCACGACGGACGGACGGAGCTGATCACCACTGGCAGCGATCAGGTCCGATCGTACGACTGGACGGCAACGAGCTCTGGCGCTTGCAGGGGATGAACTCGATCGTGATCCCGCAGCCGTTCAGTGCGCATGGCCTGCTGTACGTCACGTCAGGTTATGTCGGCGACCCCGTCCGGCCCGTCTACGCGATCCGTCCCGGCGCGTCGGGCGACATCACGCTTGCGGAGGGCGAGATCAGCAGCGACGCCGTCGTCTGGTACAACGACAGCGCCGGTCCGTATCACCCGACGCCACTCGTCTACGGCGACCACTACATCACGCTGCACGACCGCGGTTTCCTGACCGTGCATGACGCGCGGACCGGCGCGGAGCGCTACTTCACCGAGCAGCAGATTCAGACGCAGGAGGTGCGCCGCCGCATCGCGCCCGGCGCCACCGGTTTCACGGCGTCGCCCTGGGCGTACAACGGCATGCTCTTCGTGTTGAGCGAGGATGGCGACACGTACGTGATGGATGCGAACGACAACTATCGCGTCGTCGCCACCAACGCGCTCGACGAGATCGCCATGTCGAGCCCGGCGATCGCCCGGGGCAGCCTCTTCATCCGGACCCGGTCCCACCTCTGGCGCCTGACGGACGTGTCGCGCGCGCCGTAGTGTGACACCGGCGCGTCAGCGGCTCGCCGCGAGGGTGCGGCGGCGAGCGGTCAGGTCGTCGATCCGGTCAACGTTGACCGTCACTCCCAGGCCGGGGGTGTCGAGCGGCACGGTCACGCGGCCCGTGCCGTCCATGGTCCACTCGGGCGTGACGACGTCTTCTGTCCAGTAGCGTGCGCTCGGGCTCAGGTCGCCTGGCATGGTGAAGTGGGGAAGCGATGCCAGCGCGACGTTGTGCGCGCGGCCGATGCCGCTCTCCAGCATGCCGCCGCACCAGACCGGCATCGCGTGGCGGCGGCAGAGGTCGTGGATGGCGATCGCCTGGGTGAAGCCGCCGACGCGCCCCGGCTTGATGTTGACGATCCGCCCGGCGCCGAGCGCCAGCATGTCCTCGGCGGCGGCGGCGTGCGGGATCGATTCGTCCAGGCAGATCGGCGTCGCCAGGCGGTCCTGCAGGTGCGCGTGCCGCCGCAGGTCGTCAGGCGCGAGCGGCTGTTCGATCATCAGCAGGCGATAGGCGTCGAGGTCGGCCAGGTGGTCGGCGTGCGCGGGGGTGTACGCGCCGTTGGCGTCCGCCGTGAGCGGCGCGTCCGGACCAAGCGCCTCGCGCAGCGCGCCGATGTACTCGATGTCCGCGCCGGGACGGATCTTGATCTTGACCCTCCGGTAGCCATCCGCGAGCGCGGCGCGCGCCTGATGGACCAGCGCCACCGGCGTCGCCTGAATGCCGATGGAGATGCCGGTGCCGACCGTTGCCTGCGTGCCCCCCAGCAGGCGTGCCAAGCTCACCCCCTCGCGTTCTGCCTGAATGGCCCAGGCGCCCATCTCGACTGCCGCCTTCGCCATCGGGTGGCCGCGCAGCGCGCGCCGCAGCATGTCGTCGAGCGCCCGCGGGTAAGGAATGACGGTCCCGAGGACCCGCGGCGCGATCCACTCGGTGATCGCCAGCCAGGCCGTGTCGATCGTCTCGGCCGAATAGTTGGGACGCTCCCCCGCGACGCACTCGCTCCAGGCGGTGGTGCCGTCGCGGTCCTCGAGCTGCAGCAGCAGGATGCGGCGCTCCGTGGTCCGCCCGGACGAGATCTCGAACGGCTCCCGGAGGGTCATTCGGATCTCGCGCAGCGTGATCCGGGCCAGGTTGAGGCTCATTGGCCGCTGCTGACGACGTACCACGACTCGTCCGGTGACTCGCAGTACCGAAAGCCGGCAACGCGGTACCCGCGAGTGAAGTACCAGTCGAACGCGCGCCGGTGCATCTGCTGCCACGCCCGCGCGCCCGCCGCATCGTCCGCCTTCAGGGCATCGATGTCGGACGGCGCCGCGATGCGCACGATCGGATCGCCCGGCAGCGGCTGCTCGTTGTTCCGGCTGGCACCGACAATCGGCGCGGCGTCACCGCTCGGCGCATCGGGAGACGCCGCCTCGTCCAGCCGCCACTCGACAATGAGGCGATCCGTCTCCAGTCCAGCGTGGAGCGCGCTGCGCGTGTCGCCGTACATGTCCGGCACGTATTCCACCGGCCGCGCGCCGAGGCCGTTCACGTTCAGGTTGGCGTTGCGCGCCACGAGCGGATCGTACGTCCAGCGCGCGCGGCGGATCCCGCGCGCGAGCAGCAGGTCGCGCTGGTACTGCTTCAGCCGCTTCCCCAGGCCGCGGCCTCGCCACTCCGGCCGCACCGCCAGCATGTGGGACCAGTGGACCGGCTCGCCGCCGTCGTGCCCGGTGATACCGAAGACGAAGCCGACGAGGCGCCCGTCCCGGTCGAACGCGCCGGCCGAGACGCCTCCCACGCGCTGCGACACCATCAGGATGGTCGCCGGCACGACGTCGACGAAGTCGCGTCCCCAGACCGTACGTTGCAGTTCCACGCAGGCGGCGTAGTCCTTTCGGGACTCAAACCGCCGGAGTGTCACGTCATCGGGCATCGCTCAACCGTCCGAATGGCGCGTTCAGGCTACATGCTACGATGCCGGCCATGCAGATGAGGCGACTCACCGTCGGTCTGGCGCTCGCCGTGGCGATGCTGGCCGGAGGCGCGGCGACCCTTCTGAGTGAGGTGGACGACGACCTCCCGCTGCAGCCGGGCCGGACGTTTGCTCTCGACACTGACGAGGGGACCTGGATCTCGGTCGACGTCAGTCCAGACGGGACGACGATTGTCTTCGACCTGCTGGGCGACCTCTACACGATCCCGTTGGCGGGCGGCGAGGCGACGCCCCTCACGAGCGGCATGGCGTGGGACAGCCAGCCGCGCTACAGCCCGGATGGCGCACGCGTCGTCTTCGTTTCGGACCGCGACGGGTCGGAGAATCTGTGGCTGATCGAGGTGGCCTCGGGCCAGACGCGGCAGGTGACCAACGCGGACGCGAACAGCTACGAGTCGCCCGACTGGCTGCCGGACGGTGACTACGTGATCGCCGCCACCGCGTCGCATGCGGCGGCGCGAGGCGACGCACGCAACCCGAAGCTCTGGATGTGGCATGTCGACGGCGGCAGCGGCGTGCAGTTGATCAAGGAACCGGGTACGCGGCGGATTGCGGGGCCGGCCGCCGAGCCGGATGGCCGCCGCATCTGGTACGCGCAGCGGGAGCGCCTCTGGCAGTACAACGCGATCTTCCCGCAGTACCAGCTTGCCTACTACGACCGCGAGACCGGCGAGCAGTACACGCGGAGCGCGCGGTACGGCTCGGCGTTCCGACCGACGATCTCGCCCGACGGCGAATGGCTCGTCTACGGGACCCGTTACGAGGATGCGACCGGCCTCCGGCTGCGCCACCTCCCGACCGGCGACGAGCGGTGGCTCGCCTATCCCGTCACGCGCGACGATCAGGAATCGGTCGCGAGCGGCGACGTGCTGCCCGGCATGTCGTTCACCCCCGACTCGTCCGAGCTGGTGGTCTCCTACGGCGGCAGGATCTGGCGCGTGCCGATTGCGAAGGGCGCGGAACCGATCCCGGTCCCGTTTCGCGTCAGGGCCGAGATCGAGCTCGGCCCGGCCCTGGCATTCCGGTACCCGGTGGATGACAGCCCGACGTTCCTGGCACGGCAGATCCGCGACGCGGTCCCTTCGCCCGACGGCGCGGCGTTGGCGTTCGCCGCACTGGACCGGCTCTGGGTCCGGCCGTTGCCGGAGGGTGTGGCGCGCCGGCTCACCGATCTCGACCTGGTGGAGGCGCAACCCGCCTGGTCGCCCGACGGCGCATGGATCGCCTTCGTCACCTGGTCGCCAGACGGGGGTCATATCTACACAGTGCGCGCCGACGGCAGTGCGCCGCCGGTTCGGCTGACCACCCTGCCTGCGATCTACCAGCAGCCCGCCTGGTCGGCCGATGGCGAACGGATCGTTGCACTCCACGGCCCGGCGCGCGTCTTCCGCGAGTCGTCCCGGTCGTACGCCTCCGGCTCGACCGAGAACATCGTCGCCCTGCCGGCCGCCGGCGGGGAGTGGACACCCGTTGCCCCGGCTGACGGCCGAAGTCGTCCGCACGTGGTGCCGGCTACGCCCGACCGGATCTACCTCCACCATAACGACGACGGCCTCGTCTCGATCCGCTGGGACGGGACCGACGAACGGGCGCACCTGAAAGTGACCGGGCCGACGCCGCCCGGCCTGTCGGACCCGGCCGACGCGTCGCTGATCCTGATGGCGCCATCGGGCGACCGGGCGCTGGCGCAGGTGAACCACGACCTCTACGTCGTCGCGGTGCCGGTGGTGGGGGGCGACGCGCCGACGGTGTCGGTCTCCAACCCGCGCCGTGCGACGGTGCCAGCGCGGAAGCTGACCGCGGTGGGCGGCCAGTTCCCGGCGTGGGACGCGGCGGGCGAGCGGGTCCACTGGTCGATCGGTCCGGCGCACGTCATCTATGACCTGGAGGCAGCGGAGGAAGCGGACCGCGCTGCGCGAGTGGCGACCGCGGGGAACGACGCGGATACCGACGTCGATGCGGGCGGCGCGGATCCGGATGCCGGGGCGGACGCCGGCGCCGGTGATGACGGCGACGCCGACACCGCCGCCTACGAACCGGTCGAGATCCGCGTCGACGTCGAGGCGACGCGCGACCTGCCCGACGGCGTCGCTCTTCTGCGCGGCGCGCGGGTCATCACCATGGAGGGGGACGGCGTGATCGACGACGCCGACCTGGTGGTGGATGGCCACCGGATCCTGGCCGTCGGCCGTCGCGGAACAGTGGATGTGCCAGACGGCGCGGAGGTTCTCGACCTCGCGGGTACGACGATCGTCCCCAGCTTCGTCGATACGCACGCCCACCTGCGGCCCAGCTTCGGCGTCCATAAGCCGCAGCCCTGGGCCTACCTCGCCACCCTGGCGTACGGCGTCACGACGACGCGCGATCCACAGACCGGCACCACCGACGTGCTCACCTACGGCGACCTGGTGGAGACGGGTGCGATCGTCGGGCCGCGGATCTACTCGACCGGGCCGGGGGTCTTCAACGCCGAGGACATCGAGGATCTCGACCACGCACGCGATGTCCTGCGCCGCTACAGCGACTACTACGACACGAAGACGATCAAGATGTACATGTCGGGCAACCGACGGCAACGGCAGTGGATCGTGATGGCGGCGAAGGAGCAGGAACTGCTGCCGACGACCGAGGGCGGACTCGACATGAAGTACGACCTCGAGATGATCGTCGACGGCTACCCGGGGCTGGAACACTCGTTCCCGATTTTCCCGCTCTACCGCGATGTCGTTGAGCTCACCGCCCACACCCGGGTCGCCTACACGCCGACGCTGCTCGTGTCGTACGGCGGCCCATTCGGCGAGAACTGGTTCTTCACGCGGGAGAACCCGCACGACGACCCGAAGCTGCAGCGCTTCACGCCGCACGACGAACTCGACCGCGTGACGCGCCGCCGCGGCCAGGGGATCGACGCAGGCCCGGGCGGCTGGTTCCGCGATGAGGAGTACGTATTCCGGCAGCACGCCGAGGGGGTGAAGGCGATTGTCGAGGCCGGCGGTCTCGCTGGCGTCGGCAGCCATGGCCAGCTTCAGGGGCTCGGCTACCACTGGGAGCTCTGGGCGATGCAGTCGGGTGGGCTGTCGGAGCACGACGCGCTCCGGACCGCGACGATCCTGGGGGCGGAATCGATCGGTCTGGGCGAGGACCTCGGATCGATCGCGCCGGGCAAGCTGGCCGACCTGGTGGTGCTCGAGGGAAACCCGCTCGACGACATCCGCGAGACCTCGCGGATCCGCTACGTCATGAAGAACGGTCGCCTCTACGACGCGGACACGCTCGACGAACGCTGGCCCCGCGAGCGTCCCCTGCCGCAGCCGACCTGGGTGGAAGTGGCTCCCACGGACCTCCCGGCCGGTATCCGCTGAGCCGGTTTCCATTCCGTCTGCGTACTTCCTGATAGCGCCGGCCGCGGGCGCCGAGAGGTCACAGATGGAGTTGAGAGTGTGACACTATGGAAGCGATGATGACGACGGCAGGCTGGCGGCCGGGCCGCTGGTGGGGCACGCTGGTGGCCCTGCTCGCCCTGGCCGGCGTAACGCCGAGTGGCTGGTCCGGCGCGTCGGCGATGGAAGCGGACCTGCACGCGGAGACGATCGCCGCGTGGGACCACTACATCGCGCTGACCGAAGCGCGCATCGACGCCGAGCTGGCGCTGGAGGGGGACGAACGGTTCCTGGCCCAGGACTTCCGCGACGATGCGGTCGAGGCGCGCCGCGCGGTGCTGGCGGGCGAGGTGCGGATCGACCGGTTGCAGACGCGCGATGCCGACGGCGAGCGGCCCGATGTTCCGAAAGGGGCAATCCACCACTGGCTCGGCCGAGTGCTGATCCCGGACGTCACGCTCGATCAGGTGATGCATGGCGTGATGGGAGCGATCCCGCCGCACGAGCTGCAGCCGGATGTCCTCGACTCCAGAGTCATGGAACAGGAGGGGAACCGGCGACACGTGTTTCTGCGCCTGCGGCGCGAGGCGATGTTTACGGTCTCTTACCACACGGAGCACGACGTCGACTTCATCCGCCGCGGCGACGACCGGTGGTCGAGTTGGAGCGTCGCGACGCGGATCGCGGAGCTGGAGGACGCCGAGACGCCCGACGAGCGGGAGAAGCCGATCGGCAACGACCGCGGCTTCCTCTGGCGGCTCAATTCGTACTGGCGTTACCAGCAGGTCGATGGCGGCGTGATTGTCGAGTGCGAGTCGGTCAGCCTGAGCCGGTCGGTGCCCGCAATGCTCCGGTGGATGATCGGTCCGATCGTCAACCGGACGGCGCGCGAGACGCTGGAGGCGACGCTCACCTCAATGGCGGAGGTGCTGCGCGACCGCGCGCCGCGGGAATTTCCGGCGGGCGAGTAGCAGTCGGCCCGACTACCGGTGGGCACCCACTGATCAGTCGGCAGGGAACGCGGCGCGCTCAGTCGTCGGTTCCATTACGCGCGAACTCAACACGCTGGAGATCGCGAGCGCGATCAACAGCGCCCCCCAGCGCGGATGCCCTGCCGCAATGCCCGCGGCGGTGCCCAGCGTGAGCAGGGCGAACGCGCTGTCCGCCAGCCGCTTCCATACTGCCGACCGGCGGCGCTGCTCCGCCAGTTGGGCCGGGTAGACGCGCGAGGTGAACCAGAGGTGCAGTCGGAGATTGGCGGCGGCGCCCACTACGGCGACCGCCGCCATGAAGATGAGCAGTCCCCATCCGTCCGGCACCCACTCCCTCGCCCGCCACATCGGGTAGAGCGCCAGGCCGTACACTGCGGTGACCGTCACCTGGTGAAACTGCCACCACCAGCGGGCGGATCCGGGCACGACAGCGGGCGAGGCCGGCCGCGGCGTGTCTGCCGGGGTCGGCGACGCTTCGGGATCCAGGGAAGTCGCCAGGTCGTCGGTCGTCGGGTAGCGTTGGCCCGGCGCCTTTGCCAGGCAGGTCGTCGCGATACGCGCAAGCTCTGGTGGACAGTCGGGCCGCACCGGGATGATCGCCGGCGGGTCGTCCTCCAGAACGCTCGCGATGGTGGATCGACCCTCCTGCCCCGCGAACGGATGGTGACCGGCGAGCAGTTCGTACAGCAACACGCCGAACGAGAACTGATCGGCGCGCGCATCGGGTGGTTCGCCCCGGAGGATCTCCGGCGCGACGTAACCGGGCGTGCCGGGTGGCTCACCCGGGCGCGTCAGGGGTTCCCCTGTAGTCTGACCCTCGCCTGCCGCAATCCGCGCGAGGCCGAAGTCGACCACCTTGATCCGGCCGTCCGGCAGGTGCATCACGTTCTCCGGCTTCAGGTCCCGGTGGATGACGCCGCCCGCATGCGCCGCGGCCAGCGCGTGCGCAATAGCCCGCGCGATGGATACCACCTCGTCGATCGGCAGCAGTCCGTGTCGCGCGCGCAAGGTGTGGCGCAGCGTGACGCCCGGGACGTACTCGTATACCAGGTACAGGTGGCGTCCGAACTCCTCCAGGGCGTAGACAGTGGCAATCCCGGGATGTGACAACGCGGCGGCGGACATCGCCTCTCGTCGCAGCCGCTCGCGAAGGACGGCGTCGCTGTCGAACATCGGTGGCAGCGCCTTGATGGCAACGGGGCGTCCGAGGCGGGAGTCGAAGCCGCGGTAGACGACCCCCATGCCGCCGCGCCCGAGCAGGCCGGTCACCTCGTACGGGCCGAGGGACTGGCCGATCAGCGGGTCGTCCATGCTGGTGGCGCCCCGCGCGTCCGACATGCTGCCGGGGCTTTCTTCGTGGTGTCGCAGCAGGCCGGGATCCGCCTCCAACGCGGGCCGGTCGATGACGCTGGGCTCGGCGTGGGCATCGAGCAGCGACTTCACGTCGTCACGGAGCGCCCGGTCGCCCCCGCAGGCCTCGTCCAGGAACGCGTCCCGCGCGTCCGGATCGCGCTCCAGCGAGTGGTGAAACAGGTAGTTGATCCGCCGCCAGCGGTCAGCGTCCATCGGGCCGGTCCCTGGTCATCTCGCGCTGCAGCCACGCCCTCGCGACCGCCCAGTGCCGCTTCACGGTCGCCGGCGACATGCCAAGCGCCTCGGCGCACTCCTCGATGGTGAGCCCGCCGAAGAAGCGCAGTTCCACGAGCCGTGCCTGCTCCGGATCCAGGTCGGCGAGGCGGCGGAGCACCTCGTCCACCGCCAGCAGATCGACCGTCGTCGGCACGCCGGCAATCAGTCCCTCGTCCAGCGTCACCTGCGCCGCGCCGCCGCCACGCTTCATCGCGGCCCGCGCCCGGGCGGCCTCTATCAGGATTTGCCGCATCGCAAGCGCCGCGATCGCGACGACGTGCGCCCGGGACTGCAACTGCTGCGGTCGGTGGTTTCGCAACTTGAGGTACGCCTCGTTGACCAGCGCGGTCGGTTGGAGCGTAACGGCGCGCCGCTCCCGCCGCAGGTACCCGCGCGCCAGCCGGCGCAACTCGTCATAGACGAGCGGCAGCACCTCGTCGAGCCCCGCGGCGTCACGGGAGCCCCCGGCGAGACCGCTGAGCCGATCAGTTGCCGGATCGTGGCGGGACGGCATGGAAGACCATGGGATTCTACCCCGTGTCTTCGAGGCGACCAGGCGGGCCGGCGTCGCATTTCTCAACGCGGTGCACGGCTCCGCTGTCCTGCTGCTGCCCGTCCGCGCAGCCGGCGCACCAGCGCACGGTTTCGCCGAGCCACCCACTGCAGAATCCCCAGGCACCTCTAGCTGGTACGGCCTGCACCGGGAGCTGGACCGCGTGTTGGGACGGTACGTCGACCAGGAGTCGACGGGAGCCGGACGGTCGGCCTGGATGCCGGCGACCGAGATCAACTCCAGCAAGGAGGGGTGGACGCTGCGGATGGCGCTGCCGGGGATCGACCCGAAGGAGGTGCACATCGACCTCAAGGGGAACACGCTGACCGTCTTTGGCGAACGAACCCTGACCGAGGGGGACGGGGACCACACCTCCGAGTGCCACTACGGACACCGGCGGCGCCGCGTCAGTCTTCCTTCCGGGCGGCCTCTTCGGCCTCGACCGCTTCCTGCGCCCGCTTTTCTTCCTCGAAGAAATCGCGCTGCCACTGGGGCATTGCCTGGGGACCGGCGACCATCCCCTCGATGTCGGGATCGTGGCTGGTGGGACGTGGCGGCATTTCCTGACGCCGGAGTTTCGCGTCGGCGCGCCGCTCGCCCTTCAGCTTTGCCCTGTCCTGGCGGGCGCGCTCCCGCTGCCGCTTCGTCTGCGTCGGACGACCTCTGTTTGCCATGCGCCTCCTTCGAAACGTGAAAGGGGTGAGCGCGCGCGGCGCTCCGTTGAACCTTCAGTCTAACAGAGGCCCGGCGCGAGGCACGGCGCCTTCGCTGGACGCGGGCGGTTGGTCCGCCTGGTCTACCAGCGGGGCTCGCGCCGGCCGCCGCGGAAGTCGTCGCCCGGGGACGGGCCGGGCCGCGGCTCGCGCGGCCGCGCCTCGTTTACCGCCAAGCGCCGGCCCTGGAACTCGTTTTGATCGAGCTGTTCGATCGCCTTCTGCGCATCCCCCGCGTTCGCCATCTCAACGAACGCGAAGCCGCGCGGGCGTCCGGTTGCCCGGTCGCTCACGATGTACACCGATGAGATCTCGCCGAACTGGCCGAACAGTTCGCGCAGGTCGTCCTCGCCCGCCGTGAACGGAATGTTACCGACATACAAACGCGCACTCATCCGTCACTCCTTGCCCTAGCCTAGGGTCGTTCCAACAGGTCTCCAACACCGGGAAGCTCAACGCCGCGGAATCATCCGAAGGAGGGAAGGCGAAGCAACAGGTCTCGTCTGCTCTCGATGCGGTTGACGCAAGCGGGTTCGCAACCGTAGCGTGAAGAGCCTACTCCCTGCCGGGGCAGAATGCAACGTGCCGGTTGCGAACGGCCGGCCGGAAGGCTACGCTGCGCACGATGTTGTTGGCGAACAGAATTCGGTGGATCGGACCGGCCGGGCTGGCCGTCGCCGTGGTGCTGCTGGCCGCGCCGGCGCGGGCCGCGCTGCAGGATGAAGAGCTGCCCGCCGTGACCGGAACGTGGCACTTCGTCGTCGAGCTTGACATCGGCGGCGGGGAGCCCACCTTCGCCTTCGAACAGGAGGGGGAAACGCTGACCGGTACCTATATCGGACTGTTCGGCACGGCTGAGGTGATCGGTACCGTCACCGGCAACCGGATCGAGTTCCGCTTCGGCAGCGAGGCGGCGGAGGCGGTCTACGTCGGCACGATCGAGGGCGACACCATGCAGGGCACGTGCGACTACGGCGGCGTCGGCCAGGGAACCTGGGAAGCCGAGCGCCAGCCATGATCGCCGGGCGCGTCCAACGGCCGCGGCGCCCGATCAGGGGGCCGGAGGGAGACCCATTGCGCGGCGCCAGGCGGTGACCTGACCCAGGTGACCCGCCTCGTGCGTGGTCATCATGATGACCGCGAAGTCGCCGATCGTCGGCATGTAGGCGCGCACCCGCTCGTTCGGCATCTCCCCGGCGAAGACCGACGGGTCGGCATCAGCCACCGCCGTCGCCGCCACGTCGTGCTGCGCGGTCAACTGAGCGAGGATGTCCTCTTTCGATGGATAATCGGCCGGGTTACTGCTTGGCGTGCCGCCCGGCTTGAAGGTCTCGGCCCATCCGTCCGGCAGCGGGGCGTCGGTGCCGAGCAGGCCCGCCAGGTGGTTCGAGACCCAGGCAAGATGTCCCAGCGTCCAGGCGGGATGGTTGATCACGCCCTGCGGCTGCTGCACCATCTGCTCGTCGGTCAGATCGCCGACGAGCCGGGCGGCCTTGCCGAGGTTGAAGCTGTAGGCGAAGAGCACGTGTTCACGCATGGCGAAAGTATACGCGGGGACTGAACAGCGCGTCCGGTTTCCCGATTCGCTCGTCCTGATCGTCGCGCTGATCCTGTTGGCGCAGGGGGCGGGCTGCGTCCTGCCGGCGGGAGAGTTCGAGCGGGACGGCGCGCGTGTGGTGCCAGGGACGTACCACGCGGTGGAGGCCGAGCCGCTCCCCCCGCTCGCCTTCCTGACGTCGATTCCGGCGGGTCTGGGGGCGGCACAGGAGGTCATCTTCTTCGTCTTCCTGGTCGGAGGCGTCATCGGCGTGGTCAGGGCGACCGGCGCAATCGACGCAGCGATCGGCGCGACGATTGCGCGGCTCGGATCGCGGCCGGCCTGGCTGATCGGCGGTGCGGTCGGCCTCTTCGCGCTTGGCGCCTCCACCGTCGGGATGGCGGAGGAGTACATGCCATTCGTCCCCGTCATGGTGACGATGTGCCTTGCGCTCCGGCTCGACGCGGTGGTAGCGGTGGGGATCATCTATGTCGGCGCCGGTGTCGGCTACGCCTGCGCGGCGTTCAATCCGTTCACCGTGCTGATCGCGCAGGACATCGCTGGCCTGCCGCTCACGTCGGGACAGGGTCCCCGCTGGGTACTGCTCGTCGTGTGCGGCGCGGTCGGCGTGCACCACATCCTGCGGTATGCCAGGCGCATCCGGACGGACCCGGCGGCGAGCCTCGTGGCGGATGTCGACTATGCCGACGGCTTCACGTTGCCGGATGATCGGCAGTTCACCGCGCGGCGGTGGGGCGTACTGGCGATCCTCGGAAGCGGCATCGGGCTGTTCGTCTGGGGTGTCGCGGCGCGCGGTTGGTACCTGACCGAACTGTCGGCGGTCTTTCTGGCGATCGGCCTGCTCGCGGCCGCGGCGGCTGGCGTCGCGCCGAACGCGGCGGCGCGCGCGTTCCTCCGGGGCGCAGCCGAGATGACGGCAACCGCGCTGCTGATCGGCTTCGCCCGGACCATCGAGGTGGTGCTGACGGACGCGCGCGTGATCGACACGATCGTTCACGGCCTGGCGCAGCCGTTGGCCGCACTCCCGGCGCACGCCGCTGCGCTCGGGATGCTGGCGGTGCAGACGACAGCGAACCTGTTCATTCCGTCCGGGTCGGGGCAGGCCTACGTCACGATGCCGATCATGGCGCCGCTCGCCGATCTGACCGGTGTGATGCGGCAGACGGCGGTGCTGGCGTACCAGTTCGGTGATGGCTTCACCAACATGCTGATCCCGACGAACGCACTACTGATGGGGATGCTCGCCCTCGGCCGGATCCCGTACCAGCGGTGGGTCGCCTTCGTCGTTCCGCTGCTGGTGAAGCTGTACCTGGTGGCCGCTGCCGCCCTGGTCCTCGCCGTGGAGTTCGGCTACCAGTGATGCCGGCATACAATCGTTGGTGACAGAGCGGTATATAGAGGAAGAGCGATGCTGCATCACTTGGGCCGCCTTCGCCCGCTGTCCGGCGTTCCGGTGCTCGCGCTGCTGCTCGGCGCAGCGGCGTGCGGCGCCGACGGTGGCGGGCGCGACGCCGTCCCGGGCGGACCCGCCGATCCCCCGGCGCTCTTCGAAGCGCCATCCGACCTGAGGCTGCAGTTCGTCGACACGCCGGCGCCGGTTCCCGATCTGGTCATGGAGACCCTTGACGGTCGCACCATCGCGATGGCCGATCAGCGCGGCAAGGCAGTGTTGGTCAACTTCTGGGCCACCTGGTGCGGACCGTGCCGCGAGGAGGTGCCATACCTCGTGCAACTGGCCGCGCGCTACCCGGATCACCTCACCGTCATCGGAGTCTCGGAAGACGCAGGCGGCGCCGATGTCGTCGAGGCGTTCTCCGCGCAGTACGGCGTCAACTATCCGATCGTGATGTCGACACCGGAGATCAAGCGCGCGTTCCCCGGTGTCTTTGCGCTCCCCACCTCGTTCATCGTCGACGCCGCGGGGCGAATCGTGCAGACGCACGTCGGCCTGGTGAGCCCGGTGCTGCTTGAGCAGGAAGCACGCTACCTCGCGTCGCTCTCGACCGAGGCGACGATCGAGATGGTCGAGCCGACGCGTCAGATCGTCCTGGCCAACGCGGCGCAGGCCACCGAGATTCCGGGGGTCGATCTGTCGGCGCTCACGCCGGCGCAGCGGGAGGCGGCGCTCCGGCGGCTGAACAGCGACGGCTGTCCGTGCGGCTGTCAGTTGACGCTGGCCCAGTGCCGGATCAACGACGCCTCGTGCGACATCTCGCCGCCACTGGTCGAGCAGATGATCGCGGAGATCGCCGGCGCCGACTGATTGGCGCGTCGGCCCGGTACGTCTGCCTCCGCGCGTACCCGCGGGCGACGCTGTCCACGCGACACCGTCGCGGCGCGCCGGTTCGACAAACCGGCGCGCTATCAGCGTTCAGCTATGACGATGCCTCCGCTGTCCGAGCCGTCACCGGATCAGGCGTCGCGCTGCCGCCGAGCGCCTGCACCGGCTCCGCCCGCCCGAGCAGTCGGCGGAACATCCGGCTGATGTCCTCCAGGATGAGGTAGGCGACCGGCACCAGGATCAGCGTGATAAACGTGGCGAAGACGACGCCGAACGCGAGCGATACCGCCATCGGCACCAGGAACGCGGCCTGCATGCTCCGCTCGAGCATCAGCGGCACGAGGCCGAAGAAGGTGGTGAGCGAGGTGAGCAGGATGGGCCGGAAGCGGTTCATCCCCGCCTCGCGCACCGCATCGCGGACGTTGTCGTACAGCAGCCGCTTGCGGTTGACGAAGTCGACCATGACCAGACTGTCGTTCACGACCACGCCGGTCAGTGCGACCAGGCCGAACATCGACATCATCGTCACGTCGAGTCCCATGATCATGTGGCCCCAGATGGCGCCCACGAGACCGAACGGGATCGCCGCCATGATGATCAGCGGCTGGACGTACGAGCGCAGCGGCACGGCGAGCAGGCCGAAGATCATCAGCAGCGCGAGGACGAAGCCGCGCTGCAGCCCGCCCACCGCGTCCACCTGTTCCGCCTGCCTCCCCTCGAACGTGTAGAAGACGCCGCTGTACTTCGAGAGCACCTCCGGCAGGATACGCGTCTGGAGATCGCCGATCACGGCGGCCGCTGAGGTGACGGCGGGATCGACCGCCGCGGTGACGTTCACCGCCCGATTGCGGTCGACCCGCGTGATTGTCGAAAAGCCGCGCCCCGGTGCCACCTCCGCCACCTGGCTGAACGGCACCTCGTCGCCGTTCGGCGTCCGGATGCGCATGTTCTCCAGGTCGCCCAGCGAGCGGCGATCGTCGCGCGGATAGCGGACCATCACGCGGATGTCGTCCCGGCCCCGCTGGATGCGCTGCGCCTCCTCGCCGTAGAACGCCTGGCGTACCTGCCGGCCCAGATCCTGCAGCGAAAGCCCGACGGTCTCGGCTGCCGGCCGGATGCCGAGTTGCATCTCCTGCTTCCCCTCGAGGAACGAGTCGGAGATGTCGTAGACGCCGGCGTACTCAGCCAGACGCGCCTTCACCTCGTCGGCCGCCGCGCGCAACTGCTCAAGGTCCGGCCCGGCGAGCTGCACATCGACGTCGTCCCCGACGTTCATCATCGAGGCGTTGAATCCCACGTCGACCGCTTCCGGAATCGGCCCGGTCATCTCGCGCCACATCGTGTTGATCTGCTCGCTGGTGTACGACCGGGTCTCGGCCCGCGCCAGTTCGATGGTCACCTCTCCGATGTTGGGCGAGGCAATCGCGTTCCCCTGTCTCATCGGGCCTCCCCGGGACCCCATCGGCTGATCGCCCACCGCCACCGAAACATGCCGGAAGGAGTCCATGCCGGTCTCGTCCAACAGGCGGGCGCGCACCCGCGCCGCGCCCTCCTCGAGCCGCGCGACCGCCTCGCCCGTGACCGCGGCGGGGCTCCCCTGCGGCATTGTCACCGACACCGACATGAAGTCCGCCTCGATCGAGGGGAAGAAATGAAAGGTCACCCAGCCGCCCAGCACCATGCCGCCGGTGAGAATCAGCGTTGCGAGGCCGATCGCCGAGGTGACGTACCGCCAGCGGAGTGCGCACTCGATGAACGGCGCGTAGACACGCCGGATGAACCGCTTCAATCCATTCGAGAACAGCCCCTGGAACCGCCGCCATGGTCCCGGAGCGGACCGCCGCTTCGGAATGCGCGAGAGGTGCGCCGGCAGGATGCCGAGCGACTCGATCAGCGAGAAGAGGAGCGCCGGGATGACGATGAGCGGGATGACCCGGAAGATCTTCCCCATCATCCCCGGCACGAACATCAGCGGCATGAATGCCGCGACGGTCGTGAGCACGGCGAACGTGACCGGGGTCGCGATCTCGCGCGCACCCTCGATCGACCCGCGCAGCCCGTCGCCATGCTCCTCCTGGTGCCGGTAGATGTTCTCACCGACGATAATGGCGTCGTCCACCACGATGCCGAGCACCAGGATGAACGCAAAGAGCGAGATGACGTTCACCGAGACGTCCAAGCCAGGCATCAGCGCGATCGCGCCCAGGAACGAGATGGGGATTCCGAGGCTCACCCAGAAGGCGAGGCGCAACTCGAGGAACAGCATCAGGATGATGAAGACCAGCGCAAACCCTGCCGCGGCGTTGCGCAGCATCAGCGACAGCCGGTCGTTCAGGACGAGGGCCTGATCCTGCCAGATGGTGAGCGTCACGCCGTCCGGCAGGCGAGCCTGTGCCTCCGCGACGTACTCCGCAGCCGCTGCCGAGATGTCGAGGGCGCTCTGGTCGCCCGTCCGGAAGACCGACACCATGACGGTCGGAGCCTGGTTGAACCAGGCGAACTGATCGGTCTCCGCGAAGCCGTCCACGACGGTTGCCACGTCAGCCAGCCGCAGCCGGCTGCCGTCTGTGCGGGTCCAGAGCACCAGCTCTTCGAACTCCCTGCCGCGGTAGGCCTGGCCGATGGTGCGTAGCAGGATCTCGCCGCCGTCGCTCCGGACCGATCCACCCGGAAGATCGAGCGACGAGCGCCGGACCGCGTTCGCCACCTGGTCGAACGTCAGCCCGTGCCGCCGAAGCGCCGACTCCGACACCTCGATCGAAATCTCGTACGGAGGCGCGCTGACAATCTCCACCTGGGTAATCTCGGGGTGGGCGGACAGCTCGTCCCGCACGTGTTCGGCGAACGTCTTGAGGGCGAAGATGTCGGCGATGCCCGAAACGGCGATGTCGGTCACCTGGTTGCGGTTGGTCAGCTCGCGGACGATGGGCTTCTCGGTTTCGAGCGGAAACGTGATGATCGCATCGACGTTGTTCTTGACCTCGTCGACGACCCGGCGCGAGTCGGCGCCAAGCTCGAGCTCGACCATGACCGACGCGTTGCCTTCGGACGCCGTCGACACGATCTCCTTGATGCCGTCGATCCCCTGAATCGCCTCTTCGATCCGGATGACGACCGCTTCCTCGACCTCTTCCGGCGCTGCGCCGAGGTAGGGCACCTGAATGCTGATCCGGTCGAGGTCGACTTCCGGAAACACCTCTTCGGTGACCGACGTGCTGGCGATCACGCCGCTCACGATGATGAAGACCATCATCAGGTTGGCGGCAACGGGATTCCGGGCGAACCAGGCGATTCCCCCGCTAGTCATGCCCGCCTCCCTTCCTGGCATGCAGGCCGGCATCGGCGCCGCGGCCTGCGGCTCCGTCCGCCTCGCTGGCGATCGCGTCCTGCACGCTGGCGGCCATGGCGGCGGCGACGCGCTCCTGCAGATCGGCCAGCGCCTCAACGGTGCCGTCGACCTTCACGGCGGAGATGACCGCGCCGTTTCGCGCGTCAGTGAGCCGGGCCGTCACGCGCACCATGGATCCGATCCTCTGGATGGCGCCGCCGATCACCCAGGCGGCACCGTCACCGCCTGCCACGACGCCGATCCCGGACAACCCGTCGAGTCGCGCGCTCACGGCCTCCATGATGACAACGCCGAGGTCGACGTCGAGTCCGGTCTCGCCGCCTCCGCCGAGGTCATCGAACGGCAACACGGACAGTGGGTGCGGCATCGCTCCGGGTGGCCGACGGCTACCAGCCCCCTCCGGCGGCGCAGCAGGGGTAGTCTCAGGGCGAGGCGCCGCCGCCGCCGGCCCGGCGGACGCGACGTCCGGAGCGGGCGCGGGTGGCGGCTCGCTCTGCGCCACCCGGTCGTCTTCCCGGACAGGTCGAGTGGCCGCCAGAAGCGCTTCCAACCGGGACGGGCGTGCCGTGGCGCCAGCCGGGGGATCCGTTGCCACCGTCGCATCGACCTCCGCCTCGTTCCTCTCCGGCTCTGCATCGTCGACGGAGGGGTCCGTCGCCGTGCCGAACCGCCGCGCGAACAGGTCGGGTTCGGCGTCGACAAGCTGCACCGTCATTCCGTCCGTCGGCATGTCGAGCGGTGAGATCACGACAAGCTCGCCCGCCTCCAGGCCCGCCTCCACAATGACCGATTCGGCTGTCGTCCGCAGCACGTCCACGGCGCGAAACTCAAGGCGCTCGTCAGGCGTGACCACCAGCACCTGATCGCGGCCCCGCAGGGCAACGCGCGGGAGCAGCGCGACCTCGCGGGCGGTGTGTCCCGCGATCTCGGCTTCGACGAACATCCCGACCGCAAGCGGGGGACGGTTCGGATCCGGATCCGGGGCGTACGGATCTATGACCTCGGCGACCGCGTGCACCATGCGGCTCACCGAGTCGATCTCGCTCTCGGTGCGAACGATGCGTCCGGTCCAGGCGTGCGTTTCCCCGGCGAACGTCGCGCGCAGCGTAACGTCCGGCTGGTTGTTCGGTTCGAAGCCTCGATACGACAGCGGCAGATCGAGATAGGCGAGCTCGTCATCGGGGAGCGGCAGCCGGATCTCCGCGATGTCCACGGAGTAGACGGTGGCCACCGTGTCGCCTCTCCGGACGTACTGGCCAATGTCGACGTTCTTGGTGCGCACGCGCCCGGCGTACGGCACGAGAATCTCTGCCCGCTGGAGATCGCGCACGGCGCGTTCGACGCCTGCCTCTGCAGCAGCCACCGACGCACGCGCGTCCTCCAGCTGCGGCTTGCGCAACGCCAGGGCCCGTGGGTCACCTCGTCCGAGCGTGTCCCATTCCCGCTGGGCAACCTCGGCCTCGGCTTCCTCCTGGGCCAGGCGAAGGCGCGCCTGCGCGAGTTGCGACCGGGCGGTGACGACCGTCTGTTCATAGTCGAACGGATCGATCCGAACGAGCACGTCGCCCGCCTCGAAGAACCCGCCCTCGACGAAGGCAGGAGCAACCCAGTTCACGCGGCCGTCGATCTCGGACACAAGCTGGCTCTCGGTGCGCGGCCGGACGGTCCCCTGGCTGTTCACGGTGAGCGGCACGTCCACCAGGGTCACCTCGTGGACGCGAACCCCGGGGGGCGTCACCACCGGCGTCAGCGTTTCGATTGGCGGTCGGTTCCAGATCATCGTGAGCGCGCCGAAGCCGGCCGCGGCAAGGATGGCCACCGGCAGCAGGAGCTGGAGGATGCGACTGAGTATGGGTTTCATGGGGCTCTTCTGATCAATGCGGTTCCCGGCTCAGTGGTAGCGCTGCCGTTGAGATTCGCGATGGTGACCGGCGCGTCGAGCTGCTCGAAGCCGCCGCCGAGCGCCAGATAGAGATCCACACGGTTCTCCAGGCGGAGCCGCCGGGCCGCAATGAGCTCCGCCTCCGCCTGGAAGGCCGACCGTTGCGAGTCGAGCACGGTGATGTACGTGTCGAGCCCGGTGCGGTACCGCTCGTCGGCGAGCCGTTCCGCAGCGCGCGACTGCTCGACTGAGGTCTCGAGGTGGCTGACGCGGTCAGCCAGGTACTCCTCGGCGGCGAGTGTGGTCTCCACCTCGCTGTACGCGGCAAGTGCGGTGTTGACATAGTTCGCCAGTACTTCGGCTACCTGCGCCTCGGCGCGGTCGATGTTCGCGCGCAGCCGACCGCCTTGCCAGAGCGGCGCGACCAGGTTCGCAACGATCCCCCAGACACCGAAATCGCCGTTCAGGACTGAAAGCAGCGCGTTGGTGGCGGTGCCGGTGTTGGCGGTCAGGCTGATGTTCGGCAGAAGCTCCCGCCGCGCCACGCGCAACCGTGCATGGGAGGCGGCCACCTGCCGTTCGGCCGCGGCGAGATCCGGGCGCCTCGCCACCAGGTCCGCCGGCACGCCGCCCGGTACTGGCGGCGGCATCCCGGGCAGTTCTGCCGGCGGCGTCACGTCGCCCGATGCGTACTGCGCAAGCAGCAGGTCGAGCTGTCGCAGGGATGCATCGAGTTGCCGCCGCCGCTCCACAAGCTGCGCTTCCGCGTTCGACAGGTTGAGCAGCGCCAGGCGGAGATCCAGAGCGGGGCGCACGCCCGCCTCGTACCGCTGCTGCACCAGCTCGACCGACTCGCGGAAGCTCTCGACGGTTGCCTCCGACAACAGCACCTGCTGGCGCGCCTCGGCGATCGTGAACCAGGTGTTCGCCGTCTGTCCCGCAAGCGACAGTTGCGCGCCGCGCAGGTCGGCGCCGGCGCGTTGCAGGTCGGCGAGCGCCGCCTGCTCCGAACTGCGGAGACGGCCCCACAGATCAACTTCCCACACGGTGTCGAGTGAGATCCCATGGTTCGTGAAGATGGTGCTCAGTACCCGATCCTCACTTCCCGGAATCGGAAACCCGATGAAGTTCTGCTTCCGCCGGCTCCCGCTGTACGACGCCTGCAGTGTCGGACTGAGCGCGCTTGCTGCCGCTCGGGCATCTGCCGCCGCCAGATCAAGTCGCGCGGCCGCGGCCCGCAGGTCCAGGTTCTGGGCGAGCGCCAGCTCGACCGCGCCCGAGAGGCCGTCGTCCCCGAACGCGGTCCACCAGTCGGGCGCTACCTGGCCGTACGGCACGTCGGCCGCGGTCCAGGCATCCGGGATCGGCATGGAGAGGTCCGGCGGGTCCACCGGGAGGACGCCTGCGCATCCAACCGCCGGCACCGTAACCACCGCCAGCACGATCCGCGCCAGGCGCCGCCCCCATCGGTCGGAACGCATCGTTCGGGCGGGCCCGAACCGTTCTCTCATGAGCGCCTCCGTCCGCTGGCCGCTACCGTCACCGAAGCGCCTGCTGCCGGCGGCGCCGCCATGCCGGTCACCGTATAGAGGATGAGCGACTCGAGGAGCTCGTCCGGGTCGTGCCCCGCGTCTGCTTCGACGTGCAGGGGCGCCCGTCCCCACAACATCGTGAAGGCCATCGATCCGATCATGAAGAGCAGTCGCGAGTTGATGTCCGCCTCGTTGTGGTGCGGCAGCGCCCGCGCCAGCGCGATCCGGAACCGGCCGATCACCTCGTCGAACTGTCGGATGAACAGCGCGCGGTAGGTCTCGTCCGTCTCGCTGTGGATCCGTCCCACCAGCCGGAGAAACGACGCCTGCGCCACGGCGCCCCAGTCCCGCTGCCTCTCGAACGGCGGCCGGAGGAACGCGCGGACGACTGCCTCGACCGACGGTGGCCCGTTCCCCGCCTCCGCCTCCGCGGCGTCGAGCAGCGCCAGACGCTGCTGATTGATCGGGCGGAACCTCCGTTCGAGTACGTTGACGAGCAGTGCTTCCTTGCTGCCGAAATGGTAGTTGACCGACGCGACGTTCACCCCCGCCTCGGCGGTGATGTCCCGGAGTGACGTGGCCACGACGCCCCGGTCGCCAAGCAGCCGCTCCGCCGCGTCGAGGATCCGTTCCCTGGTATCGGCCGCCATGATTAAACAACCGTTTCAATCATACGTATGAGCGCGGCGAATGTTCAACCCGTGTGCCGCCACCTGACCGTGGGGATGCGCGGTCCGGCCGGGACCGCAACGGATGTTCGGAGGTTTGTGATGGCGAATGGTCCGGCCGAGACCAGCTCCGAGAAAGCCAAAAAAAGTGTTACCGGGGGCTTGGCAGCGACGTGATCAGGTGATACACTCCTGGCTTCGGGAGCGCGTTTAGCTCCCGTCGTTTACCCGGCGCGGCGGGCCGCGCTATTAGGAGGTCGTCTCATGGGAGACGTGGCTCACACGGAAACGATCGAGCAGCAGGGCGTTTCACGGCGCAGCTTCATCAAGGGAGTGGTCGCCACCGGCGCCAGTGTGTCGGCGTCCAGCTACGTCCTGCGGAACAACAGCGTTGCCTTCGCGCAGGCGCCTGGCGCCGTCGAGCGCCTCGTGACGCTGAACGTCAACGGGCAGCAGCGCCGCGTCGATGTCATGCCGCAGGAGACGCTGGCGATGACGCTGCGCTACAAGCTGGGGCTGACCGGGACGAAGATCGGCTGCGACCGCGCCGAATGCGGCGCGTGCACGGTGCTGGTCGACGGCGTTCCGCAGTACTCCTGCTCGACGCTCACCCATCAGGTCCGCGGCCGCGAGGTGCTGACCATCGAGGGGCTCGAGAGCCCCGACGGGACGCTGCATCCGGTGCAGCAGGCGGTGGTCGACCAGCAGGGCTTCCAGTGCGCGTTCTGCATGTCGGGCTTCGTGATGAACATGGTCGCGCTCACCGAGGAGAACCCGGACGCGACCCGCAGCGATGCGGCCCACCACCTGGCCGGCAACCTGTGCCGGTGCATCGACTACAACAAGATCCTCAACGTGGCAGAGAAGGCGTGCGAGTACACGCGTAACGGGATGAGGAGCTGACGATGGCTGACTTCAAGCTGATCGGCAAGAACTACACGACGCCCGATATGCTGGCGAAGGTGACCGGGCGGTCGAAGTACGCGGAGGACTTCCGCGCCGAGGGGATGCTCTTCGCCAAGCTGCTCCTCAGCCCGATGCCGCACGCGCGCGTCCGGCGGATGGACACGAGCGCGGCACTGGCGATGCCGGGGGTCGAGGGGATCCTGACCGCCGACGACCTCGAGCCGGTCAATGCGCCCGAGGAAGCGTCCCTCACCAACGAACCGCACTACGAGGGCGAGCCGATCCTCGCCGTCGCGGCGGTCGACGAGGAGACGGCGGCCGAGGCGATCGAGGCGATCGACATCGACTTCGAGCCGCTGCCGTTCGTCCTCGATCCGATGGAGAGCCTCCGGCCTGGCGGGCCGAACGCGCGGCTCGACGGCAACACGATGGTGGGCACCGACCTGTCGACGATCAAGTGGGACAGTGTCGACTGGACCGAGGTGGACCGCGGCATCGTGCCGCTTGGCGGTGAGGTGACCGACGAGTGGCAGGTGGGCGATGTCGAGGCTGGGTTCGCTGCGTCGGACCTGATCCTCGACGAGTCGGTCTTCTCGTCGTCGCTGTCGCACCAGCCGCTTGAGACCAGGACGGTGATGGCCTACTGGCAGAACGGCAAGTGCTACATGCACTGCTCGACGCAGAGCACCGGGCGGACCGAGGGGGCGATGTCCCGCTGGCTCGGTATCGATCCGAGTGATCTGGTCGTCATCGGCGAGTACTGCGGGGGCGGCTTCGGCGGCAAGATCTTCGCCTCTGTCCAGGCGCAGATCCCGGCGATGCTGTCGCGCAGGCTGGGCAGGCCCGTCATGCATCGGGTGACGCGGCAGGAAGAGAACTACTTCGGCCGCTCGCGGCCTGGCATCCAGGCCCGCGCCAAGTTCGGCTTCCGGCGGGACGGCAAGGTGGTCGCGATCGACCTGACGATGGTGCAGGACGGCGGTCCTTACGCGCGGTCGGGCGACTACATGGCGTGCGGCGATCAGGCGTCGCTCATGTATCAGCCTGAGCACATGCGGGTTCGCGGTATGAGCGTCTACTCCAACACCCCGCCGCGCGGGGCGCAGCGGGCGCCGGGCGGTGTGCAGGCGGTGGCGATGTTCGCGCCGATCGTCGACAAGGCGGCGCGGCAGCTCGGGGTGGATCGGCTCGACATCATCGAGTTGAACGCTCCGGAAGGCCAGGCGCTGTTCGGCCGCCCGCGGCAGGGGCAGCAGGGCAACGTCTCGGGCGCGTTCCCCAAGGTGGCGATCCAGAAGGCGCGCACCCAGTTCGACTGGGCGGGAATGATGGAGCGGAGCGGCCAACGCAACGGCACCAAGGTGACGGGTGTTGGCGCCGCAATCAGTTCCTACTCCGCCGGCACCTCGGGTGTCGACGGCCTGCTGGTCATCCGTCCCGACGGCAAGGTGGAGATCCACACCGGCGTCGGCAACCTCGGCACGGAGTCGTTCTCCGACACGGCGCGCGCCGCGATGGAGGTGCTCGACACGCCGTGGGAGGAGGCTGAGGTGGTTTGGGGCGACACCAGCAAGCACCTCCCCTGGAGCTGTATCCAGGGTGGCAGCATGACCACCCACGCCCACAGCCGGTCGAACTGGGCCGCTGCCCTCGAGGTGAAGAAGCGCCTCCAGGAGATCGCGGCTGACCGATTCGGCGGGTCGTCCGACAGCTTCGAGGTGTCGGACGGGCGCGTCTACAGCCGGGGCAACCGGGGGCAGGGGATGACGTTCGGCCAGGCGGCCGATCGCGCCATCGAGATGGGTGGCGTCTACGACGGCTCCGTGCTGCCGGAGGACATCAATGAGCAGACCAACCGGTCGGCCACGGCGCTGCGGGGTCGCGGGCTCGTGGTTGCCGCGAAGGACAACTTCGAGACCGGCGGCCGGAACATGTCCTACGCCATCGGCTTCGCAGAGATCGAGGTGGACGTGGAGACCGGCTCGGTGGAGTTGAAGGACTACAAGGTGGCCGCCGACGCGGGCACCCTGTTGCATCCGCGGAACTTCGCCGGGCAGGTCCACGGCGGCGGCATCCAGGGATTCGGCGTGGCCCTTGGACAGAAGTGGGTCATGGATCCGAAGTGGGGGCTGCACGTCGCCAAGCGGTTCTATTCGAACCGTCCGCCGACCATCCTCGACGCTCCGCATGAGAAGGAGATGGACTGGGTCAACGCCGACGAGCCGGATCCGTTCACCCCGATTGGGGCGAAGGGGATCGGCGAGGCGCCGGTCGGCGCCGGTGCCGGTGCGGTGCTCAACGCCATCACCGACGCCCTGGTGTCCATGGGCGCCGAGGTGGACTTCAACCGGTCGCCGATCATGCGCGACATGATCCTGACCAAGCTCAATCCCGAGTTGACCGAGGCCCACAACAACCTGACGACGCATGTGTAGCGCCGCACTGGGACATCTGGAGAGGGAGAAAATCCAATGGCCGTGATTCGCGACAAGATGCCGGCATTCCAGCTCTTCCAGCCCTCCAGCACGGAGGAGGCGCTGGGGGTGCTCGATCAGTACGGAACCGACGCGTGGGTGCTCGCGGGCGGGCTCGACACCTGGGACTGGCTCAAGGACCGCGTCAAGAAGCCGACGGCGGTCGTTGACCTGGCCGGCGTCGGGTCGCTCCGGGAGATCCGCTCCACCGGTGACGGGTTGGAGATCGGGGCGATGGCCACGCTGCGCGAGGTCATCCGGCACCCCGATGTGCAGAGCCAGTACAGCATGCTGGCCGACGCCGCGTCGCAGGCTGCATCGCCCCAGATCCAAAATCAGGGGACGATCGGTGGCAACGTTGGTCAGGACACCCGCTGCTGGTACTACCGTGACGGGTGGAGCTGCTACCGCGCCGGCGGCAACATCTGCTACGCCGACACGCCGACTGCCATGAACCGCGAGCATGCGATTCTGGGTGCCAGCCGGTGCGTCGCCGTCAACCCGTCGGACACCGCCCCGGTGCTGGTGGCGCTCGACGCGGAGATGGTGGTGCGCAACAGCAGCGGCGAGCGGGTGATCCCGGCGCAGGACTTCTTCATCGGACCGGCGATCGACATCATGCGGATGACCGCGCTCGAGCCGGGGGACATCCTGATGTCGATCCGGATCCCGTCCACCTGGGCGGGCGCCAGCTTCTACTTCGAGAAGGCGCGCGACCGGGCGGTCTGGGACTTCCCGCTGGCGAACGTCGCTTCGGCGGCGCGGGTCAGCAACGGGACGATCGAGGACATCCGGATCGTCGCCAACGGCATCGCGCCGTATCCCGTGCGGTTCATCGCCGCCGAGAACGCGGTTCGGGGCCAGCAGGCGAGCGAGGCCATGGCGTCGCGGGCCGGTGAGATCGCCATCAACGGCGTGCGTCCGCTGGCGCACAACGGCTACAAGGTGACGCTGCTGCGGAACCTGGTGGTAAGGTCAGTTCGCGGCGTCGAGGCGTAGATGGAACTGTTTCAGTGGGGTACTGACCCCTGGGGCCAGGAGGTCCTGATCAGGGTCTCCTGGGACCTCCTCTACCTCTTCTTCTGGTTCGGCGTCGGCTTTATCGTCTTCCACGCGCTCTACGCTGCCGTGTGGGTGCCGAAGCTGGCGCGGGCTGGCGCCGGGGCGTCTGAGGCAGCTGGCGGCGCGACGGGTGCCGTGGCGGTGCCGCCGACGATCAAGCGGCACACGCTGGCCGCCAGGCTCTTCCACTGGATCATGGCTGCGGCGATGCTGGTGTTGCTGGTGACGGGGTTCTTCCCGATCATCGGCGTACAGTTCGCGTGGGTCACCATCCACTGGATCGCCGGCGTCGTGCTGACGATCTCGATCCTCTACCACATCATCCACGCCACCTTCTTCCTCGACTTCTGGTCCATCTGGCTGTTGCCGGCCGACATGCAGGAGGCGGTGGCGCGGTTGAAGCGGCAGTTGGGGCAGGGGACGGGTCCGGTGCCGAAGCACGGCAAGTACCCGCTTGATCACAAGCTCTACCACACCGCCGTGATGCTGGCCGGGTTCGCCGTGATCGGGACCGGACTGGTGATGATGTTCCGGATCGAGAACCTGCTGGTAGCGCGTAACGCCTACCTGTTCGAGGAAGCGACGTGGGGGCTGATGTACGCGCTGCACGGGTTGGGCGCGGTCCTCTTCGTCATGCTGACGCTGACCCACATCTACTTCGCGCTACGGCCGGATAAGTTCTGGCTAACGAAGGCGATGGTCTTTGGGTCGGTCGACCGCGAGCACTATCTCGCGCACCATGATCCGAAGCGCTGGGAAGCGTCACAGGATTCCGGCGGAAAGTGAGCGCCGCCACCCTCAAGACGCTCGTCGACGTCGCTGAGGAAACCTACGAGTTCTGCCTTGCGTACGCCGCACGGGGTGTGACCGCGCAAATGGCGGCGTCGGGCGACACGCAGGTGCGCGAGCAGCTTACCAAGCTGGCCGATGCCCTCCCCAAACTCAAGAGCGCCTTTCTGGAGTTCGCGAAGGGGGAGGATGGGGCGCGGGCCGACGACTACAAGCGGTTCATCAAGGTGCTTCACCGCGATGCCAAGTCGGCGGGAGCGGGGGTCGGCCTGGTGCTGGCGCAGCGTGGCATCACCTCGCAGATGGTGGATAACCTGAACGGCATGATCCACCTGCGAGCGCTGCTGACGGATGTCTTTCTGGTAGACGAGATGCTCCGCCCCGACGCGCCGCAGGCGCCGCACGTCCAGCCCGAACCAGCGCCGGGAGTCCCGGCCAACGTCCCGGCCCCGCCCGAGCCGCAGGCGTAAGCCTGGGCACGCGGACGCCCGTCCGCATCTCCGCAGTCATGCACCTCACCGGGAAGGCAGCCCTTGTCACCGGTGGCCGCCGCATGGGCGGGGCGATGGCGTCGCGCATGGCGGCCGCGGGCGTCGACGTGGCGCTTGCGTACCGCCGGTCGCGGGCCGAGGCGGAGCACGCGGCCGCTGCAGTGCGCGCCGCCGGCCGGAGGGCCGTTGTCATCGAGACCGACCTGGGGCAGCCGGCCGCCGCTGCCGCGCTGGTGAACGAGGCAGCATCACAGCTGGGGCGTCTCGACATCGTCGTGCACCTCGCGTCGACCTACCAGCGGGTGCCGTTCGACAAACTGACCGACGACGACTGGGACCGGGCGCTCAGCATTGACCTGACCGCCGCGTTCCGCCTCGCGCGCGCCGCCGTGCCTCACCTTCGCGCGGCGGGGGGCGGGCGCATCCTCACCGTCGCAGACTGGACGGCGGCGAGCGGACGTCCCCGGTATGCTGGCTATCTGCCGTACTACGTCGCCAAGCGGGCGGTGATAGGCTTGGCGGAAGCGCTGGCGCTGGAACTCGCCCCGGACAACATCCTGGTGAACGCCGTCGCGCCGGGGCCCATCCTCGCTCCGGAGGATCTCGACGCGGACGAGGTGACAGCGGTCGAATCGGCTACCCCGCTCGGCCGCTGGGGAGGCCCGGACGCGCTGGCCGACGCAGTGCTGGACCTCATCCGTTCGGACTTCGTCACTGGCGAGACGCTTCGCGTGGACGGCGGCCGGCACGTCCGGTAGCCGTTCGTCAGGGATTCGGCCGGAGGTGCTCCAGGACGAAGGCGAGCATCTGGTCGCGGCGGTGGCGTTCGAGGTCGGGGCCGCCCAAGCGGTGGCGCGACCTTGGGTAGATCATCATCTCGAACGGCCTGCCCGCCTGCTGCAGCGCGTGGGCGAACTGCAGTGTGTTCTGCATGTGGACGTTCTCGTCCATCGATCCGTGGACCAGGAGCAGTGCGCCGTTGAGGCTCTCAGCCTTGAAGCGGGGCGAGCTCCGCTGGTACCCCTCCGGGTTGTGCTGCGGCATTCGCATGTAGCGCTCGGTGTAGATGGTGTCGTAGTCACGCCAGTCCGTCACCGAGCCGCCGGCGATCCCCATCGCCCAGCGGTCGCTGTGGGTTAGCGCGTAGCTCACCATGAAGCCGCCGTAGCTCCACCCCTCGATGCCAATCCGTTCCGGGTCGACGAAGCCCTGTTCGATCAGCCAGTCGAGACCGTCCTCCTGATCGCGCAGTTCGAGCTCGCCGAACCGCTGGTAGACCGGCCACGTGGAGACCGCGCCCTTGCCGCTTGCGGTCTGGTTGTCGAGCACCCAGACGACGATGTCCCGCTGGGCCAGCAGTTGCCACCAGAGTGTCTCCTGGCTCCAGGCATTTCGAACGCGCTGGATATGGGGACCGCCGTAGATGTGCTGGTAGACAGGATAGCGGCGTGAGGGATCGAAGTCGGGTGGTTTGAGGAGCAGGCCCTCCATCACGAAGCCGTCGCGGTTCTCCACCTGGACGAACTCCGGCTCCGACAACGGATAGTCGTCGAGCGCGCGCGACTCGCGGGCCGACACGACGCGCAGTTCCGCGCCGCCGTCCGCCGCATGGACCCGCACCTGCGCCGGCGTCATGATGTCGCTCCAGGTGTCGAGGTAACGCGTGAACCCCGGATTGAACCGGACCGCGTGCGTGCCGGGTGCCTCCGACAGGCGGCGCAGGCCGGTCCCGTCGAGACCGACCCGGTAGACGTCGAGGCCGATCGGACTCCGCTCGGTACCGGAGAAATAGACGATGCCCGCCTCCTCATCGACGCCATGGACGGCGCGCACCTCCCACTCGCCTCCGGTCACGGTGTGCAGCACGTTGCCGTCCCGATCGAGGTGGTACAGGTGCGCCCAGCCGGTCCGCTCGCTCCGCCAGAGGAAGGTGCCGTTCTCGAGCCATGTGGGCGAGCCGGTGACGTTCACCCACGCCTCGGAGGTTTCACGCAGTAACCGTTCCACCGAGCCGTCGAGCGGATGCGCCAGGTCGAGGTCGAGCCACGTCTGCTCCCGGTCCTGCACCTGGAAGACCACGCGGCTGCTGTCGGGCATCCAGCCGACGTCGACGATCAGCGGATCGTCGGTCGCATAGCGAGCCAGGTCCACCCAGGTGGTTCCGCCGCCCGCCACGCGAACGATGCCGAGGCGGACTGTCGGATTCGTGTCGCCCGCCTTCGGGTACTCCCACTCCTCGACCTCCGGCCGGTACGGAATGTGGTCCAGCACGGTGAAGACCGGGACCTCGCGGTCGTCGAGCTGCAGGTAGGCGAGGCGCGACGAGTCGGGGCTCCACCAATAGCCGCGGAAGTTGCCCCGGCCGTAGATCTCCTCCTGGTAGACCCAGTCGAGCTGACCGTTCCGGACACGACCAGTGCCGTCGGTCGTCAGCGAAGACTCGCGCTGCGCCGCGATGTCCACAACGCCCAGGTTGCCGCCGCGGACAAACGCAACCAGCGCGCCGTCCGGGCTGAACGACACCTCGGTCTCCGTTTCCGGCGTCCGGGTCAGGCGGCGGACGTCCGACGTCTTGAGATCGTAGTGGTAGAGGTCGTCGGCGAAGTCGAAGACGAGCGCCGTCCGCGCCGCGTTCATCACAGGGCCCGCCTGCCGCGCGATGGCGCGCGCGTCGTCATCGGCCAGTCCGGGCAACGTGGCAACCGCCGCCTCGAAGGCACCGGCGTCGTAGAGCGGTTCGCGCGTGCCGGTCACTGCATGGACTCGGCTGAGCGGCGCATCAGTGGCGCCGGGCGTGGTCCGTTCGACCCAGTGGTCGTCGTCGATCCAGGCGGCTCCGAGCGCGCTGCCTCGCACATCGATCCGGCTGACCGGGTCGTAGATGTCGGCGACGGTCAGCATCCGCTCCTGCGCGACGCCCGTCGCCGGCCAGGCCAGAAGGGCGGCCAGCAGCAGGACACGCGCGGGGCGAACTGGTGGGGTGGCCAGACGAGCCGACGCGGGGGCGATCAGGCATGTCATGGGATGGCTTCTCCAGCACGTACCGGCCGGTATAATCGGAACACACGATTCTACAACGGCCTGTGGGCACCCCGATGGCTCGGCTTCCGGCGCCTGGCCGGCTGATCGACAGGTACTCCCGACCGGCTGAAGGAGTCCGATGATGCGTGCAACAACCCTCACGCCGCTGTCTCTGCTCGCCTGTTTCGTCCTCGCCGCCGCCTGCGGAGCGCCGCCAGCCGACGAGCCGGCCGCGCTTGGTGCTGGCGAGACACCGACCTCCGAACACCAGTACCTGCTGGAACGGATCGACGACGCCGCAATCGCTCAGGTCTACGCTGATGGCTTCGCGGCGCTCGACCTGCGCGAGAAGACGCTCATCTGGCACCTCTACAATGCCGCGCTTGCCGGGCGCGACATCTTCTACGATCAGCGCTACGCTCACAACCTTGAGATGCGCGAGGTGCTCGAGGAGATCCTCACGCACGCCGACGGGGTCGACCCGGGCACGCTCGACGCGATCCATCGCTACACGAAGCTCTTCTGGATCAACACCGGGCCGTTCAACAACCTGACGGCGCGGAAGTTCGTGCCGGAGACGACACCGGAGGCGTTCGCCGAGGCGGTGCATGCCGCGGCGGCCGCAGGGGCGGCGTTCCCGACGCACGAGGGCGAGACGCTTGACGCGATGCTTACCCGGATCGAGCCGATCGTCTTTGACCCCGATGTCGATCCGATCCTGACCAACAAGTCGCCGCGCGGTGGCGAGGACATGCTGTTGTCGAGCGCCAACAACCTGTACGCCGGGGTTTCAATGGCCGACCTCGAGGAGTTCGACGAGCAGTACCCGTTGAACTCGCGCCTCGTGAAGCGGGATGGAGAGCTGGTGGAGGAGGTGTACCGGATCGATGGTGACGGCCGCTACGCCGACGAGCTGCGCGAAGTAGTGCGCCACCTCGAGGCGGCGCTCCCGTTTGCGACCGAACCGATGGCCGCGGCGCTCGAGGCCCTGACTACCTGGTACCGCACGGGTGAGCCGGAGGATCGCGAGGCGTACGACATCGCCTGGGTCGCCGATCAGGACTCATCGGTCGACACGATCAACGGCTTCACCGAGGTCTACATGGATGCGCGGGGCGCCAAGGGATCGTGGGAAGCGCTCGTCTTCTACGTCAATCAGGAGCGGACCGAGACGATCCGGACGCTCGCCGAGCATGCGCAGTGGTTCGAGGATCGCATGCCGTGGGATCCGCAGTACCGCAAGGAGGGGGTCCGCGGCATCACGGCGAATGCGATCGACGTCGTCATCGAGATCGGCGACGCGGGGCCGGTGACGCCGATCGGGATCAACCTACCGAACGATCAGACGGTGCGGGAGCAGTACGGCAGCAAGTCAGTCTCGCTGTCGAACGTCATCGAGGCGTACGACCTGTCGGCGCCCGCCGCCTATCGCTCGGAGTTCACCTGGGACGACGCGGAGACCGCGCGGGCCGAGCAGTGGGGGAGCCTCGCGGGCGACATGACCACCAACATGCACGAGGTGATCGGCCACGCCTCCGGGCAACTCTCGGAGCGCCTCGGCGGCAACGCCCAGCCGTTCCTTCGCGAGCAGTACTCCGCGCTGGAGGAGGCACGTGCCGACCTGATCGCCCTCTACTTCATCGCCGACCCGAAGCTGGTCGAGATCGGGATCTTCGACGCCTCCGATCAGCCTGACATCGTGCTGGCCGAGTACGAGGCGTACGCACGGAACGCGATCCTGCAGCTCCGGCGCGTCCGCGAGGGGGATCAACTCGAGCAGGACCACATGCGCAACCGGCAGATGGTGGTCCACTGGCTGATCGACAACACCGACGCGATCGAGGTGCGCCAGCGCGACGGCAAGACCTACAACGTCGTGACCGACGCCGAGGCGTTCCGCGCCGGCGTGGCGGAACTGTTGGCCGAGGTGCAGCGGATCAAGTCGGAGGGTGACTACGACGCGGCGAAGACGCTGTTCGAGACCTACGGCATCCGGTTCGATCCGGCGCTACGCGATGAGGTGCTGGAGCGCGTCGCGCGGGTGAACCTGCCCTCCTACACCGGCTTCGTCATGCCGAAGCTGGAGGCGGTCACGGCGGCGGACGGCACGATCACCGATGTCCTGATCTCCTACCCCCAGGACTTCACCGAGCAGATGCTGGAGTATTCGGGCAAGCACTGAGCCAGCGTGCGCCGGCCTCCAGGCCGGCATGCTGGTGCGCCGGCGCTCACACCGGCCTTCTAGTGCGCCGCCTACCGCAGCCAGCCGGGCGGCACGCCGGCGCGTCGCGCGTCCTCACGGATCTCGGCAATGGCGCGCTCGGCGTCCTCCTCTTCCACCTGCGCGTTCTGCAACGCCTCGAGCGCGTCGTTCCGTTGCCGCTCGATCACTCGTTGCCGCGCCGGGTCGTCGACCGCCGTGAACTGCGCCCAGAGACCGTCCGCCCGATTCTGCAGCGCGGCCGCCATCAGCGCAGCCCGCGCTCGTGCCGCTTCGGCCTCGGCCATCCGGCCACGCCAGTGCGCCTCGTCGCGCGCCTCGCCGCCGTCGGCCGCGCTGCCGTCCACTTTCGTTGCACCCTGTCCGGTTGCCGGCGCGGCGTGCTGCTCGCCCGCATCGGCCGGCGCCGCAGGCGCCGAGGCCACCGTCAGGCCGCCCGTTTCCCGCAGGTCAGCGTTGGTGTAGACCCGGGCCCGTTCGTCCTCCGGGAGCGCCGCCCGCCGCGCCCCTTCCTGTCGCGCGACCTCGGCGAGGGACGGCGGCTGGGCCGCCGCATCCGCCGCAACGCCCAGCAGTAGCGCGAAGCCGAGCAGGATGCCGCCGTGACAGTGAAACGTCGAATGGTTCATGACGGTCTTTCGAGTGTAGCCCCGCATGTGGGCCGGCGTCCACGCGGGCGCACTCACGGTGGTACGCTGAACCATGAACGTTGGTATCGTCTGCTACGCGTCGGTGGGAGGCAGCGGCATCGTCGCGACCGAGCTGGCCCAGGCGTTGGCGCGGCGCGGCCACGAGGTACGCCTCATCAGCACCGAGCCGCCGGTACGCATGAGTCACTTTCAGGCAGGACTCGCGTTCCACGCGGTTCGTACTCCCGGCTACCCGCTGTTCCGCGAGCCGCAGTACCTGCTGTCGCTCGCCAGCCGCATCGTCGAGGTGACACGCGAACACGGGCTCGACATCATTCACGCCCACTACGCGATTCCGCACGCGACGGCGGCGTACCTTGCGCGGCAGATTCTCGCCGCCGGCGGGGAGGAGGCGCGGTCGCCCCGGATCATCACGACGCTCCACGGCACCGACGTCACGTTGATCGGCAGCGATCCGTCCTACCTCGAGACCGCCGCGTTCTCCATCGATCAGTCGGACGGCGTCACCACGGTGTCGGAGAGCCTGCGCGACGACACGTACCGTCAGCTTCCGGTCCGGGCCGAGATCGAGGTGATCCCGAACTTCCTCGACTGCGAGCGTCACCAGCGCGTTGCCGACCAGCAGCTGCTCGAGAGATACCGGGGCAGCGATCCGGCAACCAGGCTGGTGATCCATGTCTCGAACTTCCGCCCGGTGAAGCGCACCGACGTGGTCGTCGAACTGTTCCGCCGGATCCGCGAGCGGATGCCCGCGCGACTGCTGCTGGTCGGCGACGGACCCGACCTTCCGAGCGCCTGCCGCCGCGCCCGCAACCTCGGCCTTGCCGCCGACGTCGAGGCGTTGGGCGAGCAGGAGCTGGTGGTGCCGCTGCTGTCGATCGCCGACCTCTTCCTGCTGCCGTCGTCGGAGGAGAGCTTCGGCGTCGCCGCGCTCGAGTCGATGGCGTGCGGCACGCCGGTGGTCGCCTCGCGCGTCGGCGGCCTGCCGGAAGTCATGGTGAACGGCGAGTCCGGGATGCTCTGCGATCCGGACGATGTCGCCGGCATGGCGGCGGCGGCGATCCATCTGCTGACCGACCCGGCGCTCCACCGGCGGATCGCCAGCGGCGGCGCCGAGCGCGTACGTGAACGCTTCTGCTCCGAGGCGGTCGTCCCCCGGTACGAAGCCTTCTACGAGGCGGTCCTGGCCCGTCCGGCCAGCGCGGCCGTGCGCTCCAGGGTCGGCTCCTGACCCGGATGTATACTGCAAGCGGATGCTGAGGATGCGTCGGATCGCTGCGCTGTCCGTCTCGGCCGGGCTCATGCTGGCCCTCCTGGTGCTTCCGGTTGCGGCGCAGCCGCTGAGTAATCCGGCGGGGCAGGCGGAGCTGGTCGTGGCTCTCCGGCAGCTCAACAGCACCGGCACCTTCCTGATGGTGACGGCCCACCCGGATGACGAGAACAACGCGCTGCTGGCGCGCCTCGCGAAGGGAGACGGACACCGGACGGTGCTGCTCTCCGCAACGCGGGGCGACGGTGGCCAGAACGAGATCGGTCCGGAGCTGTTCGACGCGCTCGCGGTGCTCCGAACCGAGGAGCTCGCCGCCGCGCATCGGCTGGACGGCGCCGAGCAGTACTTCACGCGCGCCGTCGACTTCGGCTACTCATTCAGCGTCGAGGAGACGTTCGAGCGCTGGGGCCGCGAGGAGATCCTGTCGGACATCGTCAGGATGATCCGGACCATTCGTCCCGACGTCGTCTCGGCGCTCAGTCCGGAAGGACGGGGCGGCGGCCAGCATCATCAGGCGTCCGCGATCCTCGCCCACGAGGCATACCGCGCCGCCGCCGATCCGGCTCGATTCCCGGAGCAGATCGCGGCCGGACTCCGTCCGTGGCAGGCCGGGAAGTTCTACTTCCGCTCCGGCTTCCCGTTCGGCATGGGGATCGGACCGCCGGGCTTCTTCGACCGCCGTGGCGAGCCCGACCCGGCCCTGACCACGATCGACCTGGGCGGCTATGACCCGTTGCTGGGCGCCACCTGGGCGGAGTTGGGGAGCCGCGCCCGCAGTATGCACAAGTGTCAGGGGATGCCGCAGTTCGTCGCGCTGCCGGCGGGCACGGCGGGTGGTCGCTATCGTTTGGCGGAGACGAGCATTCCCGGGCACACCGGCGGCGCCTCGGAGTCTTCCCTGTTCGACGGCGTCGATACCTCTGTCGAGGCGCTCGCCCGGTTCGCCGCCGGCGCCCCCCCCGCCGCGTTGACCGGCGCCCTGGCCGCGCTCGCCGCTGACGCCCGTGATGCGTTGCGCCGTTTCGAGGCGGAAGGGATCGCAGGCGCGCGCGCGCCGGTCATTGCGGGGCTGGAACGGGTCCGCGCGCTGCGCGCCGAGCTTGAGACGTTCGGCCTCTCGGACGATGCGCGCGCCGAGCTCGATTTCCGCCTGGCGACCAAGGAGCGGCAGTTCGTGCGCGCGGCGCTGCTGGCGCACGCCGTGCGCCTGGAGGTGCTGGTGGACGATGGTGTCGTGACCGCGGGACAACCGGTTCGCGTCCGGGCGCTGGTGGCGCACCGGGGTGGCGGCGCCGTGGCGGTCGAGGGCATCCGGCTCGACGGCTTCGAGGACGCCGGGGGCGCTGCGGCGTGCGGCGGCGGCGCACTCGTCCCGGGAGGCATTACCGAGTGCACCGTCGAGGCGCGGATTCCGGCCGACGCGCGGATGACCGACATCCACTGGACGCATGTCGAGGGCGCGGCGCGCTACGCGCTCGACCCGGACGTGCCGTTCGGTCTGCCGTTCCGGCCGACGCGGTTCCGCGCCACGATCGGCCTGACGCTCGGGTCGGCGCCCGTTGCGGTCGAACGCCCGGTGGAATACCGCGACGGCGCCGATCTCTTCACCGGCGAGAAGCGAATGGCGCTGCACGTCGTCCCACGCGTCGCGGTGACGATGACGCCGGCGATCGCCGTGGTGCCGGCTGATGCTACCGGGGATGCCGCGGTGCGCGAGGTGCGCGTCACCGCGACCCACGCCGCGCCGATCGCGCCGGGCGGGAGGGTGACGGGCGAAGTGCGGCTCGATCTGCCGGCGGGCTGGCGCGCTCGGCCGGCGTCGGCCGCCGTCACCTTCTCGCGGGAGGATGAATCGCGGACGGTTCGCTTCACGGTCTCGACCGGTGGCGCGCCGGCCGGCGGGTATTCGATGCGCGCCGCGGTCGACCTGGACGGCGGGGCGTACGGCCGCGGCTACCAGGTGATCGAGTATCCCCACATCGCGCGCCGGCATATCGGGCGTCCGGCGGAGGCATCGGTGCAGGTGCTCGACGTCGCGGTCGCGCCAGACCTGCGGGTCGGGTACATCGATGGAGTGGGCGACGCGGTGCCATCGGCAATCGAGCAGTTGGGCGCGCGCGTGGAGTTCATCGACGCGGACGACCTGGCGTGGGGCGACCTCGCCCGTTTCGACGTGATTGTCACCGGCGTCCGCGCGTACGAGCGTCGCGCGGACCTGCGCGCCAACAACGATCGCCTGCTGGAGTACGTGGAGGCAGGCGGCACGGTCATCGTGCAGTACAACAAGTTCGGGTTCAACCAGGCGCAGTACGGTCCCTGGCCGGCCGAGGTGGGCCGCGGCCGCGTCACGGACGAGCAGGCGCCGGTCCGAATCTTGGCGAATGACCACCAGGTCTTCGCCTGGCCGAACCGGGTAGGGGATGCCACCTGGGACAACTGGGTGCAGGAGCGGGGCCTCTACTTCCTTGCCGACCGGGACGAGCGCTACGCCGACCTGGTGGAGCTGGAAGACACCTTCGAGTACAACCCCGGTGTCCAGCGCGGTGCGCTGGTCGAGGCGCAGCCGGGGCAGGGTCGCTGGATTTACGTCGGACTCGGTCTCTGGCGCCAGCTCCCGGCCGGTACCACCGGTGCCTACACGCTGCTGGCGAACCTGCTCAGCCTCGCCCGCGCAGACGTGCGGTAGAGGACATCCGCTACGGTCGTCCCAGCAGGTACACCTCGCCGGTGGGCGATTCCGCTCCCTCTTCCGGCTCGAGCGTCACCGCCATCGCCGTCTGCGGGATCCCGCTGTTGTCGTCCCCCAACAGGGGCGCGACCCACGCCGCGATCCGGCCGTCGTCGTCCACCGCCACCATCCCGCCGCTGATCGGTGCATCGCCCGAGACGAACCAGAGCTGATAGCCCTGTCCCGGCGGCGGTTCCGGCAGGCCGGTGGCCGTGAAGATCGCCCCGGCGGCGCTCGCGCTCCAGATCCACCGCGCGCTGGCGTCGGGCGCCGCCGGCTGTCCCCCCAGGTGCAGCGTCTGGATATCGGGGGCGGTCATGAGCGTCACCTGCTCGCGCGCCGCGTCCACCGCGACGAGCGCCGCGATCGTCTGCTCCTCCGCTGCGATCCTCTCCGCGTTCGCGGCGTCGAGGTTTTCCTGCAGCGCCTGCGCGTACTCCATCTGCATCAGCCACTGCCAGCCAACCCAGCTGGCGGCGCCCAGGCTCGCCAGCGTGATCAGCCAGAGCGCGACGCGACCGGCGCGCCGCCTTCCCCGCTGCGGTGTAACGGCGACTCCGGTGCCGGCGGTCGGACCGAGCGTCAGGCTATCGGCGGCTGGCGACTCCCGTGGGTCGGGTTCCGGCTCGACGGGCGTGCCCGTCACCCCGTCCTCCACGGCTCCCGGGATGAGGATGCCGTCTGCTCCAGCCGGTGCCTCGCCCGTGACGGCCCGGATCACGCGGGCGCGCATCGCCGCAGGCGCCTCGCGCGGCGGTGCGGCGGCGGCCAGCCGGTGCGTAACCGGCAGCAGCGCTGTCACCTCCTGCACGGAGGAGACACAGGTTTCGATATGCCTGTCGAACTTCGCGCGATCGTGTGCGTTCAGCGCGCCGAGCGCGTAGAGGCTGGCCAGATCGTGCGACCGCTTGTGGTCGTGCTTGCTCATCTCAGCTCTCGTCCCCGATCGCGTCCCGGAGGTGCGCCAGACCGGACCGGATGCGCTTGTGTACCGTCGCCTCCGGCTGTTCGAGCCGGGCGGCGATCTGCGCGAGCGTCAGCCCGTCGAAGAAGGCGAGCTCAACGCACAGCCGCTGCAGCGTCGACAGGCGGTCGAGCGCCGCGCGCAGCCTCGGGCCGTCGCCCGTGTCGTCGTCGAATCCCATCGCCGGACGGGGCAACTCCACGGTCGCCTCACTCCCGTCGCTCTCAGCGTCCCGGGCGCCGCGACTGCGCGCCCTCTCGATCGCGTGCGCACGCGTGAGTGCCAGCAGCCACCGCGCGGCCGATCCGCCCGTGTCCGTAGGCCGCACTGCCCCCGACCAGACCTGGGCGAAGACCTCCTGCACCACCGCCTCGGCGCCGTCCGGTTCGCCGACGATCCGGATCGCGAGCGAGTAGGTCGGGGCGATGTGGCGGTCGTAGAGCGCCACGAGCGCCGCCGCGTCGCGCTGCGCACTACGCGCGATCAACGCACCGTCGTCCATGGCGTCAGCGACGGGCGCCGGCTCCCCTTCGGATGGCGGTTCCGCGTCGGATGCCGGCACCGCTGCGGGCGCCGGCGCCGGATGAGCCACCCGCTCTGCCTCGATCGGCTGGTCTGCGGCGGGCGCCTGCTCCGCGGTCGGCGCCGTACCGTCCGGCTTACTCGCTAGTCCCAAGGTTGATCGCATTGCCATGATTCTATCCTCTCCGCTCCCGTCCACTGGGTATGGACAGGCGGCAAGGCCCGCGTTACGCTGGGCAGGCACACGGACGCGGGAGACTCCATGGCAGTGGACAAGCGGCAGACCAGCGGTGACGGGACGGCCGGCGCGGACGTGGCGTGGCGGCGGCGTGAGTTCCTCGCGGGCGGGTCGGCGGCACTCCTGGCCGCGGCGTTCGCCCGGGCGGCAGTCGGCGCGACGGCAGCGCCGGCGGGCGGCCAGGCGCTGAGCGAGCCGGTTCGGGGCGTGCGCGCCATGACGTTCGACGTGTTCGGCACGGTGGTCGACTGGCGGACCAGCATCACGCGCGAGGGGGAGGCGGTCGGCCGGACAAAGGGGATCGACGCCGACTGGGCCGCATTCGCCGACGACTGGCGCGCCGGCTACGGTCCGGCGATGGGCCGTGTGCGGCGCGGCGAGTTGGGCTGGACGAGGATCGACGACCTTCACCGGATGATCCTTGATGAACTGGTGCCGAAGTACGGCCTGGAGAGCCTGACCGAGGCGGAGCTGGACGACCTGAACCGTGCGTGGCACCGCCTTACGCCCTGGCCCGATACGGTCGAGGGGCTGACGCGCCTGCGCGAGCGCTACGTGCTCGCATCGCTCTCGAACGGCAACGTCGCCCTGCTCGTCAACATGGCGAAGCACGCCGGAATTCCCTGGGATGCGGTGCTGTCGGCTGAGCTGGCCCGCCACTACAAGCCGGCTCCGGAGGCGTACCTGACTGCGGCCGATCTTCTCGGTCTAGAGCCGGAACAGGTGATGATGGTGGCCGCGCACAAGGGCGACCTCCGCGCGGCCGGCGCGCTCGGATTCCGGACCGGCTACGTCCCGCGTCCGACGGAGTACGGCCCGAACGACGACCGCGACCTGACCCCCGACCCTGACTTCGACGTCGTTGCCACCGATTTCAACGACATGGCGAGTCAGTTGGGGCTGTAACGAGCGGGCTACCCGCCGCGTGGCCGATGAATCCACGCGCGCAGCTCGTCGAGCAGTTCCGCCAGCGCCGCGCGCTCGCTCCGGAGCCACGCCCGCGCCTCCCTCGGCGTCTGCCGCAGCGCAAGCCACATCCGGACGGCGCGGAACACGGACGACTCCCGCTCGACCGCCCGTAGTCCGCCCACCGCCAGCGCGATCATGCCGACCGCGGTCAACAGGCCGACCGCGGCGCCGCCTCCCCACACCGCTGCGGCGCCCGCCACCGTTGCGATCCACGCCAGGTAGATCACCGCCCCGCCCGTCAGTTGCCACGTCGGCCGCACCTGCGGGTCAGGCGCCCGCCGGGCCACCCACCCGGTCACCCAGTACGGTGCGGCAAACACCACCAGGGTTGCCGCCGCGACCGGTCCAAGCAGCAGCGCCAGCAGCCCCTCCCGCACGGCGAAACGAACGGCGGCCGCGAACGGAATCTCCCGGTCGATGTCGCGGTCACGCAGGCCGAACCAGCGGAGACTCGCGTCATAGAGGTTCACGCGCGCGATCACTTCGGCCAGCTTCTCCGGATCCCGCTCGCGCAGCGTCCCCATGCCGTCGGCGATCAGGCGGCGGCGCTCCACCCGCGCGTGCGGATCGGGCGGCGCGCCGCGCGCCGCGGCGTACAGCCGGTCGGCCCGCTCCACAAGGTGTAGCTCACGGCGCGGCTCCGCCTCCACCATCAACCGCCGGAGCCGCGCTTCGATCCGCCCGGTCAGCTCGCGCACCGCTGCGGCCGGATCGGTCTCGTGCAGCACGCGCAGGTCGTCGCCGTCGAACGGCCGGCCGAAGACCGCCTGCACGCGTGACCGGAACCGAGAAAACCGTTCAAAGTTCAATCCGATCGGGACGATCGTGACTCGCGTCCCGCGGCTGCCGGTCTCAAGCACCATCCGCGCGGCGCCGGTCCGGAGCGGCTCCAGACGCCCGTGCGCATGGCTGATCCCTTCCGGGAAGAGGCAGATCGCCTCCCCCCGCGCGAGCGCCGTCGTCACGGCGGCAAACGTCTGGACGTTGCGCGACGTGTCGACCCCCGGATCGATCCGCCGGTACACCGGGATCGCCCCGGATCGCCGGATGAGCGGACTGAGCGGATGACCGGCGAACAGTGTCGACTTCGCGAGAAACCGGACGAGCCGCCCGGCGGTTGCCTGGACAAGCGCCGGATCGATGAGCGCGTTCGGATGGTTCGCCACCAGGAGCAGCGGTCCCTCCGGCAGGTCGTGGCCGGCCCGTTCGACGCGATAGAAGACCCGGACGCCGAACGTGCCGAGCCGCCAGACCCAGCGGCTTGGACGAGTGAGCGGGGCGTCGGGAGCAGGCTCGGCGTCGGAGGCTGGCACACGCATCGTCACGCTCCGCCATCGTTACGTCGCGGGCGGCGCGATGTCGAGCGTACCGGTGTAGATGGCCATCCCGACCACCGCGTCGATCCCCTCGGCGTCGAGCTGATCGATCTCAGCCTGCGTCGTGATCCCGCCCGCCGCCGTCAGCCGACGCGACGTGGCGCGGCGGACCGCCCGGATCGCCTCCATGTCGGTCCCCTGCATGAGCCCCTCGCGATCGACATGCGTGTAGAGGAACTCACCGCAGTAGGGTTCAAGCGCGCGCGCCGCCTCCACTGCGGTGAGCGACGTCGCTTCCGTCCATCCCTTGATCACGACGTGGCCCTGCTTGCTGTCGACGGCGGCGATCACCTGCTCCGGAGCGAAGGCGGCGGCGAGCGATTCGGCGAACGCCACGTCCACCCGCCCGTCGCGGAAGAGGGCAGAGCCGACGATCACCGAGGCGGCTCCCGCTTCCAGGAGGTCACGGGCCCGGTCGACGGTGCGGACGCCGCCGCCGACGCGGCAACGCATCCGCGGCGCTATCCGACGGACGATCGCGGCGTTCGATCCGGACCCCATCGCCGCGTCGAGGTCGATCACCTGCACGCGCGGGAAGCCGCGGAATCTCTCCACCCATCCGTCAATGTCGTCAGAGGCGAGCGCCGTGCGTTCTCCCTGCACGAGCTGCACCACCTGCCCGCCCTTCAGATCGATCGACGGAATCAGCATCGCGCCGTCACAACCGGACCGGGACCCCGGCGTCATGCAGATGCGCCTTCAGATCCGCTACGGCATGCTCCGCATAATGGAAGATCGATGCCGCGAGCGCCGCGTCGGCGCGCCCGTCGGTGAACACGTCAACGAAGTGGTCGAACGTTCCCGCCCCGCCCGACGCAATCACCGGGATCGGCACCGCCTCGGACACCGCCGCCGTCAGCTCGCAGTCGAAACCGGACTTCGTGCCGTCGCGGTCGATCGACGTCAGGAGGATCTCACCCGCGCCCCGGTCCGCTGCCTCGCGCGCCCACTCCACTGCATCGCGGTCGGTCGCCTGTTGGCCGCTCCGGACATAGATCCGGAATCCGTCCTCCTCCCGTTTCGCGTCAATCGCCACGATGACGGCCTGGCTCCCGTAGCGCCGCGCGAGCGTCGTCAGCAGCTCCGGCTGCGCAATCGCCGCGGTGTTCAGGCTCACCTTGTCAGCGCCTGCCTCGATCGCCGCCTCGGCGTGTCCCTCGTCGCGGATCCCGCCGCCGACGCAGAGCGGCAGGAAGATCTCCTGCGCCACCTCGTGGATCGTCCGGGCGAGTGCCTTCCGCTTCTCGATCGTCGCGGTGACGTCGAGGATCACCACCTCGTCGATGCCTTCCACGTTGTAGCGGCGGGCAAGATCCGCGGGCGCGCCGGCGTTGCGTAGTCCCTCGAAGTTGATGCCCTTGACCACCTGGCCGTCGCGGACGTCGAGGCAGGCGATGATCCGTTTCGACAGCATCGCGCCGCTCACCCGTTCCCGTTCGCCGCCATCCGATCTAGGACGTTCCGGAAGAGGCGCAAGCCGACGTCGCCCGACTTCTCCGGGTGAAACTGCATCCCGACGAGCCGGTCGCGCTCGACGAGGCTGGCGAACTCGATGCCGTAGCTGGTCGACGCAACGCAGTCGCCGGTCACCGGGGCGGCGTAGGAGTGTGTGAAATAGACCTGGTCCCCTTCCGCGACGCCGTCGAGCACCCACGACTCCCGCATGGGGTGGAGGCTGTTCCACCCGACGTGAGGCACCTTGAAGCGCCCTTCGTTGGCGCCCGGGTCGTCCGCGCCGGCTGGTGGTTCAATCAGCCGGCACCGTCCCGCCATCGCGCCGAAGCCGGCCAGATCGGGCGCCTCCGCGCTCCCTTCGAACAGCCACTGCAGGCCGAGGCAGATCCCGAGCAGGAGGCCGCCCCGATCGACGACGCCCGCGATCGCGCGCCGCCATGCCTCGTCGAGGGCCGATGTGGTGTCGAAGTTTCCGACGCCAGGCACGATGACGCCGCGCGCGCGACCGAGCCCCGCGGGCGACGCCGGGGTTTCGTAGCGGGCACCCAGGTGGGTCAGCGCCTTGCGGACCGACGTCAGGTTGCCAGCGCCGTAATCAATCAGGGCGATGTCGGTCACAGCAGCTCCTTGGTGCTGGGCAGCATGCGGCCGAGTTGCCGGTCGCGCGAGCAGGCGACGCGCAGGGCGCGCGCGAACGCCTTGAAGACCGCCTCGACGCGGTGATGGCTCGAGCGCCCGTACAGCACCTTCAGATGCACGTTGGCCCGCGCCCCCTGCGCAAAGCCATCGAAGAAGTCGTCGATCAGCTCCGCCTGCAGGTCGCCGACGCGCCTGACGCGCAGCTTCAGGTCAACCACCGCATGTACGCGGCCGCTCAGATCCACCGCCGCCACGCCGAGCGTCTCATCCATCGGCATGACGAAGTAGCCGGCGCGGTTGATTCCCCGCTTCGATCCGAGCGCTGCGGCAACCGCCTCGCCGAGCGCGATACCGACATCCTCCACCGTGTGGTGCTGATCGACATCGAGATCGCCCGTCGCGTCGATCGTCAGGTCGAACGCGCCGTGACGCGCCACCAGCTCCAGCATGTGGTCCAGAAAGCGGATGCCGGTTCGGATGTCGTAACGCCCGCGGCCGTCGAGCGTGAGTCGGAGCGCGATTCGTGTCTCGGTCGTCTCGCGGGTGATCGTCGCCTTACGCGCGCCGCGGGGCGCCGTCGCCGCCGTGCGCCGTCCGGCCGCCGCGCCCTTCACGGTCGCCTCGCTCATTGTTCGTCGTTCCCCTCGCGCGTCGCGGGCGCCCGCCGCGCCGCACGCGCTCCAGGGTCGGGCAGCACGCGCCGCGCCACGGATGCGGCGTGCGCCGGCAGCCCCTCGGCGTTCGCGAGCGATATGACGGCCGGCGCAATCCGCCGGAGGCCGGAGCGCGTCAGCCGCTGCACGCTGTTCACGCGGACGAAGTCGGCCGCACTCAGCCCGCCCCGCACGCGTGCCGCGCCGCCGGTCGGCAGCACATGGTTCGACCCGGTCGCGTAGTCGCCCGCTGCCTGCGCGCCGAACGGCCCGGCGAAGACGGTCCCGGCGCGCGTGATCCGTCGCGCCTCGGCCACCGTGTCGGTCACCGCATGCTCGGGTGCGATCCGGTTCGCCAAGTCGATCGCGTCGTCCAGCGTCGGCGTGACCACCGCCAGCCCGTGCGCCGCGATCGACGGCTCGGCCGCCGGATGCTCGTCGAGTTGCGCACGGACGGCGGCGGCGACGGCGTGCGCCAGCTTTCGGCTGGGCGTCAGCAGGATGGCGCGCGCATCCGGATCGTGCTCGGCCTGCGCGACGAGGTCGGCGGCAATCCAGTCGGGATTGCCGGCCGACGAGACGACGACGATCTCGGTCGGTCCGGCATAGAAGTCGATCGGGCAATCGGGGGCCACGAGCGCCTTCGCCGCCGCGACATAGGCGTTTCCCGGGCCGACAATCTTGTCGACCCTCGGCACGCTCGCCGTCCCGTAGGCGAGCGCGGCGATCGCCTGCGCGCCGCCGATCCGGAACAGCCGGTCCACCTTTGCTTCAACTGCTGCCGCGAGGACCGCCGGCGCCGGGTTGGGACAGACGGCAATCACCTCGCCGACGCCCGCCGTACGCGCCGGGACCGCCGTCATCAGGAGTGATGATGGGAGAGGGTGGCGCCCGCCCGGCACGTAGCAGCCGACCCGGTCAAGTGGCGTGACCCGCTGTTCGATCACGACGCCGGGCGCTGTCTCCGTCCGCCATCCCTTCGGCACCTGCTGCGCCGCGACCCGACGGATCCGCCGCGCCGCCTCCGCAATCGCCGACCGGACCGCCGCCGGTGTCGCGTCGACGCCGGCCCTCAGCTCGTTCGCCGGGACCTCAATCGGTCCCTTCAGTCGGTCGAGTGTCCGTGCGTAGTGGCGCAAGGCCCGATCGCCGCGCGTCCGGACATCGCTGACGATCTCGGCGACGCGCTGCGTGACCTGGCTGTCGGCATCCTCCGCCGCGCCCCTGTCGATGACTGACTGTACGGCCCGCCGATTCGACGAGGGGATGATCTTCACGCGTCGATCCTCAGGCGGCGAACCTCACAAGACGATCTTGTTGAGCGGGTATTCGACGATTCCGTGCCCGCCCGTCGCACTCAGTTTCGGGATCAGCTCCCGCACGGTCCGCTCCTCGAGAACCGTCGAGACCGCCACCCACTTGTCGTCGCTCAGCGCCGACACGGTCGGGCGCTGCAGCGCCGGCAGCAGCGCCAGGATCGCGTCGAGGTTTGTCCGCTCGACGTTCAGCATCAACCCGACGCGTCCCTGCGCCTCCATCGCCGCCTTCAGCAGCAGGGCGATGTTCTCGATCTTCGTCCGTTTCGCCTCGTCCTCCATCGCGCGCCGGTTGGCGATCAGTTGTGGGTTCGATTCCAGCACGGTGTCGATGATCCGGAGTTTGTTCGCGCGGAGCGTCGATCCGGTCTCAGTGGCTTCGACGATGGCGTCCGCCAGGTCTGGCGGTTTCACTTCAGTCGCGCCCCACGAGAACTCGACGCTGACGTTGACGCCGAGCTGAGCAAAATACGCCTCCGTGACGCGCACCAGCTCGGTCGAGATGTGGCTGCCCTCGAGATCCCGCGGCTCCCTGAATGTCGAATCCTCCGGCACGGCGAGTACCCAGCGTACCTTCCGGAAGCTCTGCTTCGAGTAGATCAGGTCGGCAACGCGGACGATGCTGTCGCGGTTGCCGGTCGCCGCCTCGTGCTCCGCGATCCAGTCGATGCCGGTCAGCCCCGCGTCAACCGCTTCGTCGGCGATGTAGCGCGCCATCTCCTGCGCGCGGATCAGTGTACAGGTGATCTCCGAGTCGTCGATGGTGGGGAAGTAGGAGCGGTCGCTGACATCGATGCTGAATCCCGCGCGCGCGAAGAGCTGCACGGTGGACTCCTGCAGTGACCCCTTCGGGATGCCGAGCTTCAACGTCACGACGCGCCTCCCTCCGCAGTGGCGCCTTCGCGTGCATCCGCGGCATCGCCCCCCGGCAGCTCCTTGAAGAAGCAGGTGCGCTCCCCAGTGTGACAGACGTTCCCGTCCCCCAGCCGCTCGACGCGCACCAGCAGGGTGTCGTCATCGCAGTCCGTCAGGATCCGCCGCACCCTGAGCCTGTTGCCGGAGGTCTCCCCCTTCATCCACAACGTGTTGCGGGTCCGGCTGAAGAAGGTGGCGAACCCGGTCGCCCGCGTCCGCTCGAACGCCTCCGCGTTCATGAATCCCACCATCAGCACTTCGTTGCTGGTATTGTCCTGCACCACGGCCGGTACCAGCCCGTTGAGTTTCTCGAAGTCGATCTGCATGTCCCAGCTCCTCCGCTGCACACAAAAAAAACCTCGCCGCATCCATTCGGCGAGGCCTGTGTTCGCGCGTGAGCGTCTGTAATCTGAGTCAGTCTACGCGCACCAACACCGCCCCGCCCTCGGATGGGCGTGGTGATGATGACCGCCAGCATGATGCCGCGCGCCCCAGAGCTTCACACGCATCACCTTGGTACCCTAGCCCACGCCCAGGCCCCCGTCAACCAGCACGCCGCCGCCATCCCGCGTCGCCAGAGACTCTATAATCGGTAGTGGACATGTTGCGGCTGCTCCCACTCGTCTTCGCCGCCTGCCTCCTTGCTACCCCTGCCCAGCCCGCCCACGCCCAGGACGGCCCGGAGACTGCCGCCCGCGCCGCCCTCGACGAGTACATCCGCGCCTTCAACGAGGCCGACAACGACGCCGTCGCCGCCGCAACCAACTTCCCCCGCGTCAGCGTCGGCCCCAACGGCCGGATCGTCGTCCGCGACAATCCTGAGGAGACGGTCATCGACTTCGACATCCTGCGCGCCGCCGAGAGGTGGGACCACACGACGCTCGACCTCGTCGATGCCGCCCAGGTCTCCGAGGACAAGGTCCACTTCCGCGTGGTGACCAGCCGCCGCCTGGCCGACGGCTCTCCCTACCGAACCATCCCGGCCCTCTACATCATCACGAACCAGGACGGCGACTGGGGCCTCCAGGTCCAGTCCCTCCTTCCCGCAACCTTTTCCGCCCGCTAGGAGCCCGTGGTGAAAGCCCCGCGGCATTCGCGCAGCGATGCATCCCGCCTGGACAGCGTTGTTCCTCGGTCACATATGCCCAATATGCTCCCTCGTCACGCCTTGCCACGCGGGCGCCTCGCCACGCTCGGTGCTACGCGCGGTTTCACCACGGGCTCCTAGACAGGGCGTCGCTCGCCCCGCCTGCCATTGCCGGCTGACCACCGGCGCACCGTAGCGGACGTGCGCAGGGGGTCCGATCAGGGCTGGGGAGGGATGGCTTCGCACGCGACCATCACCTCGGTGGCCTTGATGATGGCGGTGGCGTCGTCGCCTCGCTTGAGGCGGAGCTCATCGATGGCGTCTCGGGTAATGATGGCGGTCAGCGACTGATCGCCGATACGGAGGCGGATCTGAGCGAGGAGGCCTTCGCGACGGACTTCCTCGACGACGCCCCGGAGGCGGTTGCGGCCGCTGAGGGAGACGAGGACGCCGCTCGGTCGCGCGGGGCCTCGCCACCGGCGGTCCGGGGGGGCGCCGCGGCGAGCAAGGAGGCGGGCCACTTCCTCCTCCGTGATGCGGTGATGGCCGCCGTTGGTTCGGACCGACCGGACGGCGCCTTTGTAGATCCAGCGCTTCAGCGTGGAGTAGCCGACGCCGAGGCGATCGGCTGCTTCGCGGGCGGTCAGGAGCGGCATCGGCGCCAGAGTCTCAGAGAGAATCGACTTAAGTCGCTTGTCAAGTCGATTTAAATGATACTAAATTGGTCGGATGCATGTGAAGCTGGGCGTGCTGGCGGGCATGCTCGCGCTGGTCGCGGCGTGCGGAGACGGAGCGAACCGCGTCGGGGACGGGCGCGCCGACGCGTCCGGAACGGCGGCGGCGCCGGTCCTGGTTTCCGCGGCCGCGAGCCTGTCCGAGGCGATGGCGGCCGTCGCCGCGCAGTACGAAGCCGACACCGGCACGCCGATCCGGTTGAACGTGGCCGGCTCGCAGATGCTCGCGTCGCAGATCATCGAGGGTGCGCCGGTCGATCTCTTTGTTAGCGCCGACGCGCTACAGATGGATCGCGTTGCCGCGGCGGGACGCGTCGATGCCGCCACGCGCGTCGACCTGCTGTCGAATCAGCTCGTTGTCGCCATCCCCGATGATCGCGCCAGCACCGTCACCGCACCCGGCGATCTCGCCGGCCCCGCGATCGAACGCCTCGCACTGGGCGATCCCGAGGCGGTCCCGGCGGGTGTTTACGCGCGGGACTGGCTCGTCGCGGTCGGCATCTGGGATGACGTTGCTCCGAAGGTGGCGCCCGCCGGTAGTGTCCGCGCCGCCCTCCGCGCGGTGGAGTCGGGCGCCGCCGACGCCGGCATCGTCTACCGCACCGACATGCGGACGTCGGTGGGCGCGATAGTCGCGTTCGAGATCCCGGTCGCCGATGGGCCCGCGATCACCTACCCTGCCGCCGTCGTCATCGACGCGCCGAACCGCGATGGCGCGGCCCGCTTGCTCGACTATCTTCGCGCGCCCGCCGCGCGCCGCCGGTTCGAAGATGTCGGATTCGTCGCGCTGCCGTGACTGCGTCCACCCCCGCCGCAACCCATGACCGCCGAGCTGATCGAGGTAACCGGCTTCACGCTGCTGATGGCGGCGGTGGCGACCCTCGTCATGCTGCCGCCCGGCATAGCAATCGCCTGGCTGCTCGCGCGCCGCGAGTTCGCCGGACGCGCCCTCGTGGAAACGCTCGTCTCGCTGCCGCTCGTGGTCCCGCCAGTCGCCACGGGCCTCCTGCTGCTGAAGCTCTTCGGTCGACGCGGACCGATCGGCGCGCTACTCGAGCCGATCGGCGTTGAGGTGGTGTTCACCTGGCGCGGCGTCGTCGTCGCGATGGCAGTGATGGGACTACCACTCCTGATCCGCACGGCGCGGGCCGGCTTCGAGCAGGCGGACCGCCGCTACGAGGAGGTGGCGGCGACGCTCGGCGCGCGGCCGTGGCGCGTCTTTCTCACCATCAGTCTGCCGCTCGCGCGCCGCGCGCTGCTCGCCGGCACGGTGCTCGGCTTCTCGCGCGCCATCGGCGAGTTCGGCGCGACGATCATGCTGGCGGGGGCACTGCCGGGAGCGCGGACGCTCTCGGTCGCCATCTACCGGAACGCAGAACTGGGACGCGATACCGCGGCGATGGTGATGATCGGGGTGGCGGTCGCGATCGGCTTCGCCGCGGTCTACCTGTCGAACCGGCTCGGGACGTCGTCATGAGCGGCACGAGCGGATCGATCGCCGCCGCGCCGGTCGTTATCGACATCCGTCTCCGCCAGGGAACGTTCACGCTCGACCTGCGCGAGACGATCGATGCGCGCACCGTCGCCCTGTTCGGTCCGTCCGGCTCCGGCAAGACCACCACGCTCGCCGCCATCGCCGGCCTTCGCCGCCCGGACGACGGCACGATCCGTATCGGTGGCCGCGTCCTGTTCGATCATGCACAGCGGATCGACGTTCCGCCGCACGACCGCCGGGTGGGCTACGTTCCGCAGGATCTGGCGCTCTTCCCGCACCTCGACGTGCGCGGCAACGTGATGTACGGGGCGCGCCCGCGCGACGCGGACCTGCAGATGCACGCGCCGATCCTCGAGCTGCTCGAAATCGACACGTTCCTCGACCGCCCGGTCGACAGCCTCTCGGGCGGCGAACGTCAGCGCGTCGCGCTGGCCCGTGCGCTCATGACCGATCCCGACCTGCTGCTGCTCGACGAACCGCTCGCGGCGCTCGACGTCGGCCTGCGCGGCCGCATCCTCCCGTACCTCGAGCGGGTGCGCGACGAGCTGGCGACGCCGATGATCTACGTCTCGCACGCCGCCCCCGAGGTGCATCGGGTCGCCGACTGGGTGATCGTGCTCGACAACGGCCACGCTGCGCGCGCCGGGACGCCCGCCGCCGTCCTGCCGCCCGCCGACCAATAACGGATCGACGCTGCGGCGCCGAGCTCGCCGCACCGTCTTCCACCCGGCGTTGGTGTAGCGTGAACAGGAGACGAGGTCGTCGACCATGAAACGCCATGCGAGCCTGGTGCCGTTGTCACGCGACCATCACCATGGGCTGGTGATGGCGGAGCGGCTGATCCTGGGCAGGTCGACCAATCCGAACGCCGATTGGCCGGAGGAACGGGTCGCACAGGTGACGCGGCTGATCGCCTTCTTCCAAAGCGACCTCAGTCCGCACTTCGAGGCGGAAGAGGCGCATGTCTTCCCGGCCGCGGCGCGCGAGATGGCGAACGGCGCGCGCGAGGCGGCGGCGCTCGTCGCCGACCATGAGGCGATGCGCGCGATGATCCGCGGCTTCGAGGCGGACGGGGTGTCGCGTCTGGACGATCGGCTCCCGGCGTTCGGGTTGCTTCTCCGCGCACACATCCGTCGCGAGGAACAGGAACTGTTCCAGCAGATGCAGGCCGCGTGCGAGCCGGCAACGCTCGCCGCGCTTGGCGCCGCACTTGCCGCCGCTCCACTGGGCCGCGGCGCCGCCTGCGTCGTTCCGCCTCGGGCAGAGTAGGCGTACGTAGCAGAGCGGGTGTGAGGCAGCCATGGTTCGCTGGCGGGGTATGCTTGCCGGACCGGAGAGTACGTTCAACAGGAGGGATTCCAATGCGTCGACCACTGACACGGGCGGATTACTCGACCCGAGTCGCGGCGGTCCTCGCGACGCTCGCGCTCGCCGCCGCGTGCGGCGGGGGACGGAGCCAGCGGCGGAGATGGCCGATGCGGCGGCGGACGTCACCGTATTCGAAGGGGCGCGGCTGATCGTGGGCGACGGGAGCGGGCCGATTGAGAACGCCACGTTCATCGTCGACGGCGACCGGTTCACGGCGGTCGGCGAGACCGGCGCGGTCGACGTGCCGGCGGGCGCGACGCGCGTCGACCTGACCGGGCGCACCGTCATTCCCGCCCTCATCGACACGCATGTGCACCTGTCGCGGACGCGCGACGCGTTGATCGCCGACCTCGAGCACCGTGCCTACTACGGCGTTGGCGCGGCGATGAGCCTGGGCCAGGACGAGGGGGACGATGTCTATGCGGTCCGGGCGACGGAGGTCCCGGGCGCGGCGCGCTATCGGACCGCCGGCAAGGGGATCACCCGTCCGGAGCCGGGACGGGCGGAGATTCCGTTCTGGATCGACACCGAGGAGGAAGCGCGCGCGGCGGTGCAGGAGCTGGCCGCACTCGAGGTGGACATCGTCAAGCTGTGGGTGGACGACCGGAACGGGCAGTACGAGAAGCTGACCCCCGAGCTCTATACCGCGGCGATCGACGAAGCGCACCAGCACGGCCTCCGCGTCACGGCGCACATCTTCACGCAGGAGGATGCCAAGGGGTTGCTCGATGCGGGCATCGACGCGTTCGCCCACGGCGTGCGCGACATGGATGTCGACGACGCGTTCGTCGAGATGATCCGCGAGCGGCGGAACGTCGTGCTCGTGCCGAACCTGCCGGGCCGGGGGGTTGCCGAGGACCTCTCGTGGCTGAGCGGCACCTACGCGCCCGACGTGCTGGCGGAGATGCAGGCGAACTTCACCGACCGGCCGGAGGTGGCGGAGCGCTTCGCGGTGCAAGGACGCAACCTGGCGCGGCTGGCGAGCGAGGGCATGACGATCGCGCTCGGCACCGACGGCAACAACCCCTGGCAGGCGCACCTGGAGATGGCCGACATGGTGGCGTCCGGGATGACCCCGCACGACGTGCTGGTGGCCGCGACGGGGAACGGTACCGAACTCATGCACCTGCCCGACGCGGGAACCGTGGCGACGGGGAAGAGCGCCGACTTCGTCGTGCTCGAGGCGAACCCGCTGGAGGACATCACCAACACGCGCCGGATTGAATCGGTCTACATGCGCGGCGAGATGGTCGATCGCGACGCGCTGAGTCAGAAGTTCCTGGGCGCCGGCGGCGCGGACTGACGGGCCGGGCGGCCGGGAGTCAGCGACGGCGCACCCTTACAGGGCGCGCTACCGCGACGGATAGCCGCCTACCCAGACCGGGCTGGACCACGCCATGGCGTCGTTCACCTGGACGACGCGGACGTAGTAGTAGTCGCCCTGCCTCGGGTCGTCCTCGTCGGTGTAGCGAAACGTCACATCGCGCGGGCCGTTGCGGATCAGGCGCCGCAGCCTGATCCGGTCGTCTGGATAGCCGGGCGCCGGCAGGGTGCGCGTGGTCCCGCTGGTGTGCAGCGGTAGCCGCAGGCGCGCCGCCTCGAGGTCCGTGTGGGTGCGAAAGAACGGGGGCGCGGATCCCGTCTCGCGCGCAGCCTCGAGGTCAAGGACGATCGACGCGTCCACCCCGATGCCGGACAGCGTCAGCCGCAGTGAACTCGCGTCGCCCCGCGTATGCGTCCGGAACCGCGCGCCGTTCCCCTCCCGCTCGAGCGCCTGCGTCGTCGGGTTGACGAAGTCGGTGGCGGCGATGTCCTGGAGCATCGCCCCCTCCACGCGCACGTCCCCGCGCCAGTGACGCCAGCCGCGCGGCGCATCGCCCGGATGGATCGGCGTCGCATCCGAGGTGAACGACAGCAGCCAGTCCTCCACGTCGGCCGGCCGGCCGCCGCCGGCGTCCAGCGCGTACGTCTCGCTCCAGATCGGCTCGTCGTTCTTCACCAAGGTGATCGAGGCGATCGGCGCCGTGCCGATCACGCGTCCTGACACCACGCGCGTCTCGGCATACGCCGCGCGTTGCCCCATCGGCGTGTCGTTCACCGTCAGGTCCAGGATGATCCGGTCGCCGGTCGTGGCGTACGTCCGTCGCTCCCGCATCGCGTCGAAGATCGCGTCACGCGACCGTTCCGGCGCCAGCACCGCGCCCAGTCCGCCCCGCTGCGCCAGCGTGTCGCGGTTCGGGGCCGAGTAGCCCGGGTGCGACAGGTGATCGTCGGAGGCGGCGACGAGCCCTACCTGGTGACCGTGCGCGAGGTACTGCTGCGCGAACCACTCGAACGTCCCATGCATCGACAGCATCTCGACCAGCGGCTCCAGTTGGGGATCCGACTGCCGGTAGTCACCTGGGTTGTGCGCATGCGGGATCACCAGGACGTCGCTCGGGTCGTACCGGGCGTGCAGCTCGCGGTAGAGCTGCGACAGCATCGGAAACTCCAGCGCGGAGACCCGCTCGCGCCCTTCCCAGTCGCGGAACAGCACGTTGTGATGGCCGCCGAAGCGGGCCGGCCGGGTCCACTCCCATCCCAGGTACGGGATGAACCGTCCCGGATCGTCGAACGCCGCCACCGTCCGCCGCGTCAGCTCCCATTCCGCCTCGTCGAGCGCGGTGTCGTGCTCCGAGTGGGTGACGAAGTCGAGCCGCGCGTCGTCCCGCGCGAAGGTCATGAAGAACTCCACCGTGCCGATCCCCTCGGCGTAGCCGGAGTGGCCGTGGGTGTCGCCCCAGTAGATCCGCTCCGGATGCTCCGCCACCAGAATCGGGTTCGCCTCACCGGTGATCGCGCCGTCCTCGGAGCGGATCGCCACCCAGTGCGCCCCCGGCTCGTCCAGTGTCAGCTCCACGATCGTGATCGGATCGGTCCCGGCCGGCGTCATCGCGCGCACCTCGCCGTCGACGAGCACGTCGAACGCCGGGATCGGTCCGGTCGCCCGGTTGAAGAACGGATCCTCGGCGCGGACCGACAGCTCGAACGCTTCGCCCGGCGCGACCACGCTCGGCGCGAATCCGTGCACCCCCGCCACCGCGGTTCCCTGCACGACGAACGGCAGGATTGGCAGCGGGCGCCACTCGCCGGAGCCGTCCAGGTCGACGTAGAGCGGCAGCGGCATGCGTGCGGTCGACGTGCTGGTCAGCAGCACGCCGGGCCCGCCGCCCGAGGTGTCGCCGTAAGCGATCGTGACCGTCTCGCCCGGGTCGAGCGTGCCGCCGGACAGCCGGAACAGCGGCGCCGGCGCCGGCGCGCGGAAGCCGCCGTGCGTGCCTCCCACCATGTAGACGTCGGTCGTGAAGCGTGCGTCGGCATCGCTCGTCGCAATCGTGACGTAGCCCTCGCCGGCCGGATCGTCCGTCTGGTACGGTCCGTTGTTCACGGCGAAATGCTTCGCCACCCAGACGCCGCCGCCGGCGACCATCGGCTCGCCCCCGACCGTCCAGGTCTGCCGGATCGTCTGATGGCTGCGCGCCTCGAACGGTCCGAGCGAGTCCGCCTGGAGCGTGCCGAGCGCGCCCGGCGTGTCGAGCAGCGTGAACTGCCGCACGAGCCGGTCGATCGCCTCGCCCTGCCGCCGCGCCGCGTCGCCGGCCGGCGGGGTGGCCGCCTGCTGCCGGACGCCCGGCCCGCCCAGCCCCACCTCGTTCCCTGCGAGCGCCCAGGCGTCCACCCAGTCCGCCAGCACGCGCGCCCGTTCCGCGAGTGTTGTCTCGTCGGTCGGCTGCGCCGCCACGTCCGCCTGCAACTGCTCCACCGCGGCGCGCAGTTCCGGCGACAGGTAGTCGTCGTCCGTCGCCGGTTCTTCCCCGTTGCACATCGCCGCCGTGGCGCCCAGCACGACGACGATCGCCGGCATCCAGCGCCGCATCGATTAGACGGGAACGAAGGCGAGGAAACGGCGGGGGTTGTCCACCAGGATCTTGCGGATGGTCGTCTCCGGGACGCCGGCGTAGCGGAGCTTCGGGACGAACTGCATCAGGACCGACGCCCAGCCGTGGCCGGAGTGGCGCTTGAACTGGCGGACGTTCCCCATGTCGGACGAGAGCAGGATGTGGTCCTCAAGGCCGGCATCGAGCAGGTCCTGCACCATCCGCACCTTGTCGGCCGCCGGGATGTCGGACCGTCCCATCTCGTGGCCCAGGGTGTCGAGGCCGATGAATGCCCCCCGCTCCGCGATTGCCATGTGCGTTGCGAGCGGGTCGTGCTCCGGCTTGATCGTCGCCATGTGGCCGATCACGACGTGCGACAGATCGACGCCCACCCCCTCGATCGCGTCCATCTGATCCATCGCGCAGCTCGGGCAGCTCTCGTGCGGCGTGTGCGTGAAGATCGGCAGCCCCGTCCGCAGGTGCGCGCGCGCCACCGCGCGGTGCACCTTCCGTTCGTCGGGCCGCATCTCCAGCGAGCTGGCGATCTCGCCGAACGCGCCCCAGCGCTGCGTCGCGGCGTCCGCCACCAGCTCGTCCACCAACTCGTCCTCCGACATCTCGGCGACGCGGACCGGGTAGATCGCGAAACCGATATCTTCGAAGTAGCCGCCCGCCGCAACGATCCGCACCTCGCTCTGGGCGTCGGCGATCGCCTGCAGGTTCCGCACCTGCTCGGGTGTCCGCCGGCCGGTTGCCGCATCGACGATGCAGCCGAGACCGTCGAACGCGCAGGCGCGCAGTTCCTCTACGGCAAACTCGACGTCGACGCGTCCCACATGTTCGTGGAACAGCGTGGCGCCCTCGGCCTGGTCTGCCGGATCGACATCTCCCTGGAGCGTCCGGATGATGGCGCCGGCGGGGACGTCAGGCGGTTCGGCGCTGGTGAAGCGCTGCTGGGCCCGCAGCGGCGGTGCCCCGGCCGCGGCAGCGACCGCGCCGGCGCCTGCCGCGGCCATTCCCCGGCCAAGCAGGCCGAGCGCCGCGCGTCTGGTCAGTGTCGATTCGGTCATCGCGGTCCTCCGGGCTCCTCGGGTCCAGGCTTGTCGCCGTCAGTCTGATGGGGCATCCTACTACTCCCATGGTCACCCAGGCGACCGCGGACGCGCCCACCCCCGATGCGCCCGGCCCCGACGCGGCCGACGCCAACATTCGCTACCTCCGCGCGCTCGAGCAGAAGGTGCTTTGGCTGTCGGTCTGGATGATCCACCATGCGAACCACCTCCGCCCATCGCGCGACGGCCTGAAGGTGGGGGGGCACCAGGCGTCGTGCGCGTCGGTGACGACGCTGATGACCGCGCTCTACTTCGATGCGCTTCGCCCCGCCGATCGGGTCGCCGTGAAGCCGCATGCCAGCCCGGTCTTCCACGCCATCCAATACCTGCTGGGACGACAGACGCGGGATCAGCTCGAACGCTTCCGTGGCTTCGGCGGCGCCCAGTCGTACCCATCGCGCACGAAGGATTGGGACGACGTCGACTTCTCGACCGGTTCGGTCGGCCTGGGCGTGGCGATGACCGCCTTCGCCGCACTGGGGCAGGACTATCTCCGGCAGCGCGGCCTGGGGACGGACGAGCCGACCGGACGGATGATCGCCATCGCGGGCGACGCCGAGTTCGACGAGGGGAACATCTTCGAGGCGCTGGTCGAGTCGTGGAAGCAGGATGTCCGGAACGTCTGGTGGGTCGTCGACTACAACCGCCAGAGCCTCGACGCGGTGATGGCCAAGCGCTTCTCGGACCGCATCGCGACGATCGTCAGCGACCTCGACTGGCGCGTCGAGGTGCTCAAGTACGGGCGACTGCTGACCGAGGCGTTCCGCAAGCCGGGTGGCGACGCGCTCCGGCAGTGGATCGATTCCGCCGACAACGCGTTCTACTCGGCCCTCGCTTACAAGGGAGGGGCGGCGTGGCGCGAGGAACTGCGGCGCGCTCTGGGCGACACGTACGGCATCCGCGCGCTGCTCGACGAGCATGACGACGACGCGCTGGGACGGCTCATGACCAACCTGGGGGGGCACGACCTCGAGACGGTGCGTGACGCATTCCGTGCCGTCACCGACGATCGGCCAACCTGCTTCATTGCCTACACGATCAAGGGCTACGGTCTGCCGTTCGCCGGCCACAAGGACAACCACGCCGGCCTGGTCACCCCCGATCAGATGATGGCGTTCCGCGAGCGGATGGGGATCGGCGACGGCGAGGAATGGGATCGCTTCGTCGGGTTGGACATCCCCCCGGCGCAGATCGAGGCATTCCTTCGCCGCGTGCCGTTCGCGCAGGCCGAGCCGGCATCCCGGCGGCGGAGCGCGGCGCGGGTCGCCGTGCCGGATCGGTTCGAGCCGCCCGCGCCGCTGGCGGACGGACGGCTGTCGACGCAGGAGGCGTTCGGGCGGTTCCTGTCGGACCTCGCACGCGCCCATCCGGAGCTGGCTGACCGCGTCGTCACCGCGTCGCCCGACGTCACCGTGTCGACCAGCCTCGGATCCTGGCTCAACCGCCGGCACATCTTCGGCCGCCGCGACCGGGGCGACCTCTTCAAGGACGAACGGATCCTGTCCGCCCTCAACTGGGAGGTCTCTACCGGGGGCCAGCACATCGAGCTGGGGATCGCCGAGAACAACCTCTTCATACTGCTGGCGGCGCTCGGGCTGAGCGCGCCGCTCTTCGGCGAACGGCTGCTGCCGATCGGGACGGTCTACGACCCGTTCATCAGCCGCGGCCTCGACGCGTTGAACTACGCCTGCTACCAGGACGCGCGCTTCATCGTCGTCGGCACGCCGTCCGGCATCTCGCTCGCGGCGGAGGGAGGCGCGCATCAGTCGATCTACGAGCCACTGATCGGGATGGGGCAGCCGGGGCTGACGTCGTTCGAGCCGGCGTACGCCGACGAGTTGTGCGAGATCCTCCGCTGGAGCTTCGAACACCTGCAGGCGGACGACGGCGGCGCCGTCTATCTGCGGCTCTCGACGCGGCCGATCCCACAGCCGGAGCGGCCGTTCACGCCCGCGCTGGCGTCTGACGTCACGGCGGGCGGCTACTGGCGGACGCCGCCCGGCCCACGCGCGGCGATCGCGATCGTCGCGTCCGGCGCCGTGCTGCCAGAGGCGATCGAGGCGCATTGCGAGATCCTGAGGGACGATCCGGACGCCGGTCTGCTGGTCGTGACGTCGATCGACCGGCTCCATCGCGGCTGGATGGCAGGCCACCGCACGCCGCCCGGCCGTGCGCGGCCGAAGGCGCAGATCGAACGGCTGCTCGATCCGGTTCCGCCGACCACCGGCCTGGTCACCGTGATCGACGCCCACCCGGCATCACTCAGTTGGCTCGCCGGCGTCAGCCGCCACCTGGTCGCGCCCCTCGGTGTCGATCGCTTCGGCCAATCGGGTGACATCCCTGACCTCTACCGCGAGTACCGCCTCGACGCCGACGCGATCATCGACGCCGCCGCCCGCCTGCTGATCGCCGGAAGACCCCAGTGAGTGCTGACGCGCACCTGCGCTTCGCTTCGCGCCGCCCGGTTGATCGCGGCCGGCTGACCGCCGGTGCACGGTGTCCATGATGGCTGAGCCGGTTACCGTGGTGATGCCGCGGGTGGCAGAGTCGATGACGTCGGCGACGCTCGCCGCGTGGCTGAAGCAGCCGGGCGACTCTGTCACGGTGGGCGAGCCGATCGCCGAGGTGGAGACCGACAAGACGACAGTCGACCTCGAGGCCCCCGCCGATGGCGTCCTGTCCGATATCCGGGTTGCCGCCGGCACCGAATCGGTGGAGGTGGGTACACTCCTCGCCACGATCCGTCCGTCCGCGCAAGCCGAAGCCGGTGTGCCGGCGCCCGCGACCGCAGGTTCTGGTGCGCCAGCCTCCCCGCCAGCCCGCACCGCTCCACGTGTGACGGCCACCCCTCTCGCCGCCCGGATGGCCGCTCACGCCGGCATCGACCTCGCCACCCTTATCCCCACCGGCCCCGACGGCGAGGTGACCAGGCACGACATCGATCAGGCGCGCAGCCCCGACAGCGCCACTGCTGCTGCGCCGGCGGCACCCCCAGGTGCGCGGACTCCCCCGTCTGCACCGCCACCCACCACGCCGTCCCCGATTCCGGCAGACCTCCCCGCCGACATCCCCCACCGTGACGAGGCGCTCACCCGCATGCGCCGCGTCACCGCGGAACGGATGACGCTCGCCAAGCAGACCGCCCCCCACTTCTATCTCTCGATCGACTGCGTGGTCGGCAAGCTTCTCAAGCGCCGCGACCGGGCGAACGCCGCCATGGCAATGAACGAAGTGGACGGAGGCGTTCGCGCTCCCAGGGAGGCGTTGACGCTGAACGACCTCATCGTCCGCGCCGTCGCGCTCGCCCTCGCCGCCGTCCCGGAAGCGAACGTCGCCTGGACCGGCGCCGGCATCCGGCGTTTCTCGCGGGTTGATCTCGCCGTCGCCGTCGATACCCCGTCCGGCCTGGTCACGCCTGTTGTCCGGGCTGCCGACACGAAGGATCTGCACGCGATCGCCGCCGGCCTGCGCGATCTGACCGACCGGGCCCGCGACGGCCGCCTGGACTCGGACGACTACACGGGCGGCACCAGCACCGTCTCGAACCTCGGCATGTTCGGGGTGACCAGCGTCACCCCCATCCTCAATCCGCCGCAGGGATGCATCCTCGGCATCGGCGCCATCGAGCAGCGCCCCGTGGTCCGGAAGAGGAAGGTGCGCGCCGCGCCGGTGCTGACCGTCACGCTTGCCGCCGACCACCGGGCGCTCGACGGCGCGACCGGCGCTGACCTCCTCCGCGTGCTCCGGCAGCTCCTTGAGGAACCGGACCCGCTGTTCGGCCCCCAGGCGTGATGGCCGCCACCTTCTCCAGCTTCGCCGCCAACGTCCAGGGGGAGACCGCGTTCACGGTCCTCGCCGCCGCGAAGCGGCTGATCGCCGAGGGGAAGAACGTCATCGAGCTCGAAATCGGCGACAGTCCGTTCCCCACCTCCCCGTCCGCCCTCACCGCCGGTGTCGCGGCGATCGAGACGGGGGAGACCCGGTACGGCCCGTCGCTCGGCCTGCCGGACTTCCGTGAGGCGGCTGCGGCGTATGTCAACCGCGAGTACGGCCTGTCCGCCGCCGCCGAGAACGTCGTGGCCGGTCCGGGGGCCAAGATCTTCGAGACGTTCTTCTGTGAGGCATTCGTCAATCCGGGCGACGGCGTCCTGATCTTCAGCCCGCACTTCCCGACGTACCCGGCGAACGTGCAGCGGCGCGGTGGACGGATCGTGATCTCGAAGCTCCGGCCGTCGCACGACTTCCGCCCGGATCTCGACGACGTCGAACGCTTCCTCGCCGATGACTCCAGTCCCAAGGCGATTATCCTGAACTCGCCGCACAACCCGACCGGGGGCGTGGCGACACTCGACGACCTGGAACAGCTCGCGTACCTGATCCGGGGCCGCGACGTGGCGGTCTTCAGCGACGAGCCGTACGACGCGATGGTCTGGCGCGGGCGGCACCATTCGCTCCTGGCGCAGCCCGGGATGTTCGATCAGTGTGTCGCCGCCTACACGTTCAGCAAGTCGTTCAGCATGAGTGGCTGGCGTCTCGGCTTCGCCGTGGGGAGTGCGGCCGCGATCGAGGTGTTCGGCCTGCTTGCCAATACGTCACTCTCGTGCGTCCCCCCCTTTGCGCAGCGGGCGGGGATGGCGGCGATGGCGCAGGATACCGAAGTGCGCAACGAGCGAATGGCCCACTTCCGCCGGAAGGTGGAGCTGCTGGTGGAGGGGCTCAACCGGATCGACGGCGTCGCTTGCCTCTCACCGGGCGGCACGTTCTACGTCTTCCCGTCGGTCGGGCCGATCTGCAACCGGCACGGCATCACGTCACACGGCCTGGCGCAGTTCCTGCTGGTGGGAGCGGACGATGCGACGGGCGTCGCCTGTCTCGGCGGCGAGTGCTTCGGCGAGGCGGGCGGCGGGTTCCTCAGGCTGAGCTGCGCAGAGCCGGACGAGCGGCTGTCGGAGGCGGTCGCCTTCATCGGCGAGGCGATCAGCCGCACTGATCGCCTCGCCGCCTGGATCGAGCGCCATCCAGATCACCGCCTGCGCGACCCCTATCCAGACCACTGACCGCGCGCCGGCCGTCAGCCGGCAGGGGCGAACCGCGGAGCCGCGCCGGTGCCGCCCAGCGGCCACCGGTGCTACTACAGGCCTTCGGCCTGCTTCATCAGGTTGAGGTGGGTCTCCGCCACCTCCAGCCCGCCTTCGCCTTCCTGCCAGCCCGTGTTGCCGTCGTTGTTGGCGTCGACGCCCGCGAGCAGCGCCTGCGCCAGGTCGTTCAACTGGCTCACCAGCGGCGCCGCGTCGCCCGCCGACGTCGCCATGTCGATCTTCTGCGCCAGCATCACGATCTCGTCCGCGCGCGAGACGGTGTTCATGGCGGAGGTGGCGACATGTTCGGCGTGCGCCTTCACTGCGCCCGACGCGTCGTCGGAGCCGGCGGCCGCCATGATGTGCTTCGCCGCTCCCTCGGCTGCCGGCTTCACGCCGTAGCCGGCGCCCGGGCCGTTCTCGATCTGCGTCGGGTCGACGGCGTGCAGGACGTGCGCCGTGTGCCGCTTCATGGAGTCGAGGTCGCTCGGATCCTTCGCTGCGAACTCGGCATGCTGCGCCGCCACCCGCGCCTCGGCGACTGCCGCCGGCAGCAGTCCCACCATCTCCGGCGTGTCGTTCCACTTGTCGGCCACATGGCCGATGTGGTTGTGCGCCTGCGCCGCCGCCTGCTGGACGCCTGCGACTGCCACCAGGGCGAGCGCCAGGCCAACGATGCCAATACCGGTTGCCAGTCTCATCGGATGCCTCCTTACGTCAGGGCTGAATCCCACAGAATCGCTGGTTACAAGGATGGTTATATACCGCCAGCGGGGATGGGGGGAAGGGGTGGGGACGTAAGAGTTGCGACGGCGTAAATTTTTCGCCGCTTCGTTCGACTCGGCCCGCCGGGCCATCGGCCGGCAGCGGCGACGGGGCACTGCTAGCCGGGCGTGATGGCGTCGCGTGCCGCACCGATCGCGCCCAGCAGGTTCCGCATGACCGCCGGCGCCTCCTCGTTCAGGAGGGTCGACAGGACCGTCCGCAGATTCTCCGCGGTGGCAGGCGTGATCAGCAGGGCAGCCCCCAGGCCGACCACGACGGCGAGCAACGCCGCCACCGTGGTCGTGGCACATCGCCAGAAGAAGATCATCGTACCTCCATGCTCTCTATCGGCCGCCGCACCGCGGGCCGACAGTCGTGCGGAGATGGTGCATTCGGGATATGCTGTGTTCATAAAACGCCTGCCCCGTTGTCTCATGTCGCACACCCCCCGCCGTGCGTCGCTGTTGTTGCTCGCGGCCGCGGCCGCCTCGCTTGGAACCGATTGCGGCCAGTCGCCGCGCGGCCTGGAGCCGTCGCGGATCGCCGCCGCGGCGTTCCTCCTGGTGAGCCGTCCTGCCGCCGCCCCGCCGCCCGGGCAGACGGAGCAGTTCGCGACGTGCCTGCAGCGGATGGGCGTGGTCACCAATGTCGTGCCCAGTTGGCGCAGCTTCGCCCCTGTATCGCTTGCCGAGTCGGCACCGAACGTCTTCGAGGCGCGCTTCCTCGCCGTGCCGGTTGGCGTGACCAACTCAATCACGGTGCACGATCCGAACCAGTGCCGCCGCGATCCCGAAGGCAACGGCCGCGTGACGGACGGCGTGTCTATCAACGGCTCGACGCTCGAGCGGGTGAATCCGTCGACCGGCCAGTTCTTCTTCACCATCGACAGCGACGGGGCGATCTCGTCCCCGGCGTTCGCCTCCGCCCCAGCCGGGTAACCCGCCAGCTTCGCGCGATGCGTCACGCGACCGCCGCGCCCGGGCTGATCCTCTTCGCCGCCGTGCTGGCGTCTGCCTCGCCGGCGCTGCACGCCCAGTCGACGGGCGCCGGCGACGCCGAGGTGGTCCGCGCGATCCGCGAGGAGGGGACCGCGCGCTCGGAGGCGATGACGATCCTCCGCTGGCTGAGCGACGTCTACGGCCCGCGCGTCACCGGCACGCCGGCGATTGAGGCGGCGGGCGCCTGGGCAGCGGCACGGATGCGGTCCTGGGGCCTCGACGTGCGGGAAGAACGCTTTCCGTACGGCCGCGGCTGGTCGCTCGAGCGGTTTCATGCGCATATGGTCGAGCCGCAGGTGATGCCAATCATCGGCTATCCCCGCGCCTGGACGTCGAGCACCGACGGGACGGTGACGGCGGAGGTGGTGCGCGCCGATCTCGATACCGCCGCCGGCCGGGCGCGCGCCCGCGGAACACTGCGCGGCAAAGTGGTCTTGCCGCAACCGGCGCGCCCGGTCGAGATGCTCGAGGGGGAAATCGTGCTGCGCATGGACGATGCCCTGCTCGCGCGGGCGGCGCGGCCGGGCGGCGAGGCGCAGGCGGGAAGCGGCGGCACCGGCCCGCGCTACGACGTCGAGCTGCACGCCTTCCTGCTCGAGGAGGGAGTGGTCGCGGTGCTCGACCGGGGGAGCGACGTGGCGGGTCTCGTCGGCGGCGCTCCGCTCGGGAGCGATCTCACCTGGCCGACGCAGCGGACCGACGGCGGCACGGTCTTTGTCGGGAACGGCGGGTCGCGTGCCGCGAACGCATCGCCGGTGACACCGACCGCGACGATCGCGGTGGAGCACTACAACCGGATGGCGCGACTCCTTGAGATGGGCCTGCCCGTCACCGTGGAGCTGAACATCACCACCCGCTTCCATGATGAGCGCCGTCCGAACGGATTCAACCTGATCGCGGATCTGCCGGGGACCGACCTGGCGGACGAGGTGGTGATCCTGGGTGCGCACTTCGATTCAGCGCATGCCGCGACCGGCGCGACCGACAACGCGGCGGGCGTCGCGGCGATGATGGAGGCGGCGCGCATCCTGCAGGCCATCGGCGCGCAGCCGCGCCGGACGATCCGCGTCGCGCTCTGGGGTGGGGAGGAGCAGGGCCTGCTCGGATCGCGCGCCTACGTCGCGCGCCACTATGGTGGGGGCGACAGCGGCCCGCCGACGCCGCGGCACGACGAGCTCTCCGCCTACTACAACCTGGACAACGGCGCCGGGCGGATCCGGGGCGTCTGGCTGCAGGGGCACGACGCCGCCGCACTGCTGTTCGAGACCTGGATGCGCGACCTTGCCGATCTTGGCGTCACGACGATCGGACGCCGCTCGACCCGCGGGACCGATCATCTCCCGTTCGACCGCGCCGGGCTGCCCGGCTTCCAGTTCATCCAGGACCGCCTGGAGTACAACTCGCGCACTCACCACTCCAACATGGACGTCACCGACCGCGTCCCGGAGGGCGACTTGCCGCAGATGGCCGTGGTGGCCGCCATCTTCGCCTACCGCACCGCCATGGCCAACGAAAAGATCCCGCGGAAGCGCCCATAGCTGCACCGGGGTAGACTGCGCCCTATAGTCAGGAACTCGCGATGATCAACCGATGCACACTCGCCCTGGGGCTCGCGGCAGTGGCTGCACTGGCCGCCTGTGGCGGCGGCGACATGGAGGGCGACAGCAGCGACGCGGCGGCGGGCGCAGCGGCGGATCTTCCCATCATCCCGCTCGACGAGGTCAAGCCGAGCCAGAGCGGTTCCGTCTGGCAGCAGATCGCAAACACCGAGGTCACCATCACCTACGACCGTCCGGTCGCGCGTGGCCGCGAGCTGTTCGGCGGAATCGTCTCCTTCGGCGAGATCTGGAACCCCGGCGCAAACGACGCCACCGCGATCGCCTTCAGCCGCGATGTCACGATCAACGGCAGCGCGCTCCCCGCCGGCACGTACAGCCTCTGGGCGATCCCCGATCCGAACCGCTGGACGATCATCTTCAGCCGCGCGGCGGACGTCTTCCACGAACCGTATCCCGGCGAGGAGCATGACGCGCTCCGCTTCATGGCGACGCCCGGCTTCGGCGCGCACATGGAGACGCTGGCGTTCTATTTTGCCGAAGTGGAGCGGAAGGACGCCGAGCTGCGCCTCCACTGGGGCGAGACGTACATCCCGTTCAACATCACGGTGCCGTAGCGGGGCCGGCCGGCCTCGCACAGCCATGGGGATTGATCGACGCGCGTTTCTCCGGTCCGGCGCCCTCGTGGGCGCCGCCGCCGTCGCCGGCACCGCGGCGTGCAGCCAGGACGCCGGCACCAACGCGGCCGCGCTTGGGAGTGCGGCGCCCGGCCCGGACAACGCCCCGCTGGCGCCGTCCGACCTGGACGAGGCCACCATCGACCGCCTCGCCGTGTCGATGGCGTCCGGCGAACGAACGTCACGCGGCATCACCGAGGCATACCTGGCTCGCATCGCTGCGCTCGACCGCCAGGGACCGATGCTCCGAAGCGTCATCGAAACCAACCCCGACGCTCTGGCCGACGCTGATGTCCTCGACCGCGAGCGCGCCGCATCAGGCCCCCGCTCGCCGCTCCACGGCATTCCGATCCTGCTGAAGGACAACATCGGCACCGCCGACGGAACCACCACCACCGCTGGTTCACTCGCGCTCGAAGGGTCGCGCCCCGCCGAGGACGCGCCGGTCGCGCGCCGGCTGCGCGACGCCGGTGCGGTGCTCCTCGGCAAGGCGAACCTGAGTGAGTGGGCGAACTTCCGCTCCACGCGTTCATCGAGCGGCTGGAGCGCCCGGGGCGGCCAGTGCCGCAACCCGTTCGTCCTCGACCGCAACCCGTGCGGATCCAGTTCCGGTTCCGGCGCCGCCGTCTCCGCCAGTCTCGTCGCGGCGGCGATCGGCACCGAGACCGACGGATCGATCGTCTGCCCGTCGCACGCCAACGGCATCGTCGGTCTCAAGCCGACCGTCGGCCTGGTCAGCCGCGCCGGGATCATTCCGATCGCCGATTCGCAGGACACGGCCGGCCCGATGGCGCGCAGCGTGCGCGATGCCGCGCTCGTGCTGGGCGTGATCGCCGGAAGCGACCCGCGCGATCCGGCGACCGCAGAGGCGGACGCGCGCGGGCTGAGCGACTACACGCCGTTCCTCGACGCCGACGGTCTGGAGGACTCGCGAATCGGCGTCATGCGGAGCGCCTTCGGCTTCCACCCGCTGGTCGATCAACTGATGGAGGACGCCCTCGGGGCGATGCGGGAGCGCGGCGCGGTGATCGTCGACCCCGTCGACCTGATTCCGACCGGTGTCATGCGGCGTGCCGAGAACGAGGTACTGAACTACGAGTTCAAGGCGGGCCTGCGCGCGTACCTCGAGACGCTGCCCGCCGCGCCCATCCGCACGCTGGCCGACCTCATCGCCTTCAACACGGCGACCGCTGAGGCGGAGATGCCGTACTTCGGCCAGGAACGCCTGATTGCGGCCGAGGCGAAAGGGCCGTTGACGGACCCGACCTACCTCGACGCGCGCGCCGCGGCGCGCCGGCTTTCACGGACCGCAGGGATCGACCGCGTGATGGATGCCGGCAGGCTGGACGCCATCGTCGCCCCGACCGGCGGACCCGCCTGGGTGACCGACCTCGTGAACGGCGACCACTTCGGCGGCGGCAGTTCCACATTCGCGGCGGTCGCCGGCTATCCGAATATCACCGTGCCGGCCGGCTTCATCCGCGGTTTGCCGGTTGGCTGTTCCTTCTTCGGGCGCGCCTGGAGCGAACCGACGCTGATCTGGATCGCCTTTGCCTTCGAGCAGGCAACGCACCACCGCCGCCCCCCGGAGTTTCGCGAGACGCTGTAATGCCCCAGACCATCACGCTCCTCGAAGAGGCCCTCGAAGCGTGGCACGACGCGCGCAGAGGCGTCATCGCCGAACTGCGGCGCGTCCCGTCGAACCGGATCGACTTCCGCCCCGAGCAGGGCGCGCGCTCGGTTGCCGAGCTTGTCCAGCACATTGCCGACACCGCCGCCATGTGGGCGGGTGAGCTTGCCAGCCCGAAGGGCGACTTCACGCGGAAGAATTTCCACGCGTTCATGCGCCAGTACGGCACGCCGGCCGCCGACCGCCCGACAACGCGCAGCGGCCTCGTCCGGCTGCTGCGCACCCAGTACGCCGCGGGCGTTCGGGGGATCCGCCAGACGGGCGAGATCGGCATGCTCCAGCGGATCCGCCGCTTCGACGGCGAGGAGTGGACGCGTCTCACCTGGATGCACCACGGCGTCGCGCACGAGGAATACCATCGCGCGCAACTCGCGCTCTACGTCCGGCTGCTGGGTCGGACGCCGGCGCTGACCAAGCTAATCCAGGACATGGGCGGCTGAACGGCCGCCGCACCGTGCGGCGGCGACGCGGGCTGCTAGATATGCCTGTCGAGAAGCGCCTGGAGCGCTTCCTTGTCGGTGACGCCCACCACCTGCTCGACCACCGCGCCCCCCTTGAAGAGGAGCAGCGTCGGGATTGAGCGGACGCCGTACTGCTGCGGCGTCTCCGGGTTGCTGTCGATGTTCAGCTTCCCGACGGTCGCCTTCCCCGCATAGTCGGCCGCGAGCGCTTCGATCGTCGGCGCGATCATCCGGCACGGCCCGCACCACTCGGCCCAGAAGTCGACCAGCACCGGCTGGTCCGACTGCAGTACCGATTCCTGGAAGTTGCCGTCGGTCACTTCGTGCGTGTTGTCTGACATCGCTGATCCTATCGTCGTCCAGTGGCGCGCGGCCCTTCCGCGCGTCGATCTCCTGATCAGATTGTAGTCTGTCGCGCCGCGGGCCGGGCATGCCGCCGCTCCCCTATACTCCAGCCGCATGCGCCGGCGCACAAAGATCGTCGCCACAGTGGGTCCCGCCACGGAGACCGATGGGCACATGGCGGCGCTGATCGATGCTGGCGTCGACGTCTTCCGGGTCAACTCGTCCCACGGAACCCCGGACAGCCGCCGCGCGGCGGCGGAGCGGATCAGGCGGGCGTCGGACGCGGCGGGCCGGAGCGTGGCGATTCTGCAGGACCTGGCCGGTCCGAAGATCCGCATTGGCGACGTGGCGGAAGGCGTGCACCTCAAGGCCGGGACCCGTCTTCGGATCGCGACGGGCGACTTCGAGGGCCATGCCGAGCGGGTCGCGACGCCGTATGCGCCACTCGCGCACCTGGTGCGGCCGGGCAACCGGCTGATGCTCGACGACGGCCGCCTGGTGGTCCGCGTGCTCGAAACCGACGGCACCGAGATCGTCACCGAGGTAGAGCATGGCGGTCCGCTCGGATCCCGCAAGGGGATCAACGCGCCCGACGTCGACTTCCCGCTCCCGGCGGTGACCCCGGCGGATATCGGGAACCTCGAACGGGCGCTCCTCGCCGGGGTCGACTTCATCGGCGTCAGCTTCGTGCAGAGCGCGGACGACATGCGTCGGGCGCGCACGGCGGCAGCCCGGATCGGCGGGACGGCGGCGTTCGTCGCGAAGATCGAACGGCCGCTGGCGGTCGACCGCTTCGACGAGATCCTGGCGGAGTCGGACGCGGTCATGGTGGCGCGCGGCGACCTGGGCATCGAGGTGCCGCTTGAGCGGGTGCCGCAGTTGCAGAAATCGATAACGCGCCGGGCGCGCGCGGCCGGCGTGCCGGTCATCCTCGCGACGCAGGTGCTCGAGACGATGACGCACCAGCCCCGCCCGACGCGCGCCGAGGTGAGCGACGCGGCGAACGCGGTCGACGACGGAGTGGACGCGATCATGCTGTCGGGCGAGACCGCGGTCGGCGCGCAGCCCGAACGCGTGGTCAGGACGCTCGACGCGATCATTCGCGACGCCGAGGCGTCGCACGACAACGCGGCGGTTCGGGCGGCGACCGGCATCGGCATCCACGTCCCGGATCGGATGCTCGCCGACGACACGCGGTACGGCGACGACGTGTGCGCCGCGGCAGTGATGCTGGCCGAAACGTCGCGGGCGGCGGCGGTGGTTGCCGTGACGAGCCGCGGTCGAACGGTGCGCGATCTCTCGGCCATTCGCCCGCGCGTACCGGTTCACGCGGTGACCGACGACCCGATCCTGAGCCGTCGTCTGACGCTCATGTGGGGGGTGACGGCCCACACCTTCGCCGCCGGGCCAACCTCACCCGCCGACCTCCGCCCGGAGCTGCTTCGTCGCGGCATCGTGAGCCGCGGCGAGATGGTCGTCTTCGTCCGTGTGAACGACGATCTGGCGCTGCCTGCCGGCAACTTCATCGAGCTGCTGCGCTGCTGACCGCCGTCCGGCAGGCCGAGGCGGCAGGCTCAGCAACTGAAGCTGCTGGCCTGCCGCTGAAGGGCGTGGGCGGATAGAATCCGGCGATGGCCGACCGCACCGGAAACCGCGTCGATAGGACCTGCTTCAACACAATGGCAAAGGCGGTGCGGTCGATACCCATGGTGCGCGTGACCAGTGGATGTGCGTGTTCGTCTACGAAGTGGATACCGAGAGCGAGCCGGCTCGCGACCGTCGTCCGGACCGCGACGTTGCACAAGGAGGGGGTCAGGAAGCTTCGCGAGCACTGGGTTTACAGGAAGCCGTGAGCGCGTCCCGCTGATAGAGTATCAACTGCGGAATTGCTCGGCGAGCCATATCGAAGTACCTCGGATCGTTCTCGATCCCGATGCTCCTGTAGCCGAAGACTTCGGCGGCAGCCAATGTCGAGCCGGCGCCGCAGAACGGGTCAAGAACCACTCCTTCACCCAAGGGCAAGACACCCCGGACCAACTGGCGCAGGAAGTCCTGTGGCTTGAGGCTCGGATGTGGCGCTAACTGGCGCTCTTCCCTGCGCGTCGGAGCGGAGCGGATGACGTCGCCGAATGGTGAAGCGGCAGACGGCCGCCGAAAGCCGCCGACGCGCCAGCGGCGAAGATTGTCCTGGACGCGGCCGTCCAGCGGTCGCCGGAACAGAAGCCACGGTTCCCACATGGAACGTGGCATCACGCTCACATCCGGAAACTCGTCGTGGGCCCCCTTTGGCCGGTCACCGCCGCGCATCGTCATCACCAACCTGACGATCTCGCCGCGCCGCTCCAGACCAGCTTTGGCAAGCGCGCCGGACACGATGTACGAGAAAAGCGGGTTCGTGGCGACCACGACATTCGCCCCAGGTACCAGAACGGGCGCAAGACGACGCGCCCAGCGGGAGAAGAACTCGTCCAGAACGCGCAGATCCTGGGGGGAGAGAACTGTAAAGCGGGGCAGCGGCGACCGCTGCGCTCCGTCGAAGGCCGGGGGGATGCGCCAAATGCCGCCCTTACGGGCGCGCAGCTTTTTTTGCTCCTTCGGCGAGTACTCGACCAGACCGTACGGGGGGTCGGTGACAACCGCGTGAATGGAATTCGGTTCCTGCTGTCCGAGCCAGTCGAGGCAGTCCGCCTGCACCAGGGTCGTGCTCCGGTAGCTGACGGTACTGAACGGCGGGGCCGCGACGTTGCGATCACCGCTGGCACCGTGGGAGTCCTCTTCCAACCCGGGCAGCCGGTAGACACCGCGTACGTCACGGACGAAGAGCCGCGGCGTGTTGAGGCGCAGGTAGGAACGAACACTCGATGCGGGGACGTCACCGATGATATTGCGGGTGCCGTCAATAATTTGCTCTACGGAGGCGCCGGCCGGGCGCGCCTCAAGCACGGCCAGAATGGAGTCTCGGACCGTCCCAGGCGCTCGCCGGGATCCAACCGCTTCAGGCATGCCGCTAGTATAGACGTCCCGACGTCTGTGTTCAAGGATCTCTTTCTTGAAGGACGGTTCGCTAGCGGGGAGCGAGGTGCTCGTTACACCAGTTGAGCATCTCGGCTACGACGTGGAGCACTGACTCACGCGCGGCGTAACCGTGCGATTCGTACGGGAGCGTGACGTACCGGACGGTTGCGCCGTGGCCCTTCAGCGCGTGGTAGAAGCGCTCCGACTGCATCGGAAAGGTCCCGGAGTTGTTGTCGATTTCCCCGTGCGTCAGCAGGATCGGCTCGTTCACCTTTTCGGCGTGGAAGAAGGGAGACATCCCGGCGTAGATGTCGCGCGCTTCCCAGAACGTGCGCCGCTCGTTCTGGAACCCGAACGGCGTCAACGTCCGGTTATAGGCGCCGCTCCGGGCGATGCCGGCCCGAAACAGATCGGAGTGGGCGAGCAGGTTGGCGGTCATGAAGGCGCCGTAGCTGTGACCGCCGATCGCGATCCGGTCGGGGTCGGCGACTCCCAACTCGACCACGGCGTCGATCGCCGCCTCCGCGCTTGCGACCAGTTGCTCGACGTAGGTGTCGTTCGCCGTGTCGCCTGCTCCGACGATCGGCATCGCCGGGCCGTCGAGGATCGCGTAGCCCTCGGCCAGGAGGAGCAGGTGCGACGCGCCGCGCAGCGTCGTGAAACGGTCGGGCGATCCGCGCACCTGGCCCGCCGCCGCCGGGTCGACATACTCGCGCGGATAGGCCCACATCAGCATCGGCGGCCGGTCGCCGTCCCGATAGCCGGGCGGCAGATACAGGGTCGCTGACAGCCCGACGCCATCCGCGCGCTGGTACGTGATCAGACGCTTTTCGATGCCGCGGAGGTAGTGGCGCCGGGTCGGTGTCGTCGGTCAGCGCCTGCAGCGTGCCCGCCGCCGTGTCGCGGATGTAGTAGTTGGGCGGATCCGTCGGGCTCTCGCGTCGGGTCAGGAGCGTGCGGCCGTCGTCGGACAGCGCGGCGATCACCGCCTCGTAGGTTCCTGGTTCGGTCCGGAACAGTCGGACGGTGTCGAGCGTCGCCAGGTCGAGCCGGTCGACGAAGGGACGATCACCGTCGGGCGATGCGCCGGTACCCACGAGATAGATGAAGGAGCTGTCCTGCAGGACCACACGGCTCGCGATGCCGCCGCCGGGACGCCGGAGCGGTCGGCCCGGATCGCGGTAGACGTCCTCGCTGCTGCGGTCAAACAGCCGACGTGCGTCGCCGCCCCCCGGATAGACGATCGAGGTCCGCGTCCACCGCGTCGGCCGGTCGCTCTCGGTGATGAGCGCCGTCCCGTCGGTGGTCCAAGCGATGGTCGAGAAACGGTGCTCGGTTCGCGCCAACGTGCGCGGTTCGCCGTCGAACGGCGCATCGAGTGCGTAGACGATGTCCCGGTTCGGCACCGAGGCGTTCGGATCCCCGCCGTCCTGCGCCTCGGTCCAGACGACCGTGGCCGGGGCCGTCGCGTGCCAGCGGTGGCCGCGCGATCCGGTCGGCACGCCGCCGATCGGCACCTGATCGGTGAGCGGCAACTCGGCCAGCGTGGCGACGACGGATGCGCCGTCATCCATGCGGCCGTCCCGCGTCCATGCTTCCACCGATCGGGCGAACCGGCTGGCGGGGAACAGGCGCGAGAATGGCGGCTGGACACGCTCGACCAGCAGGTACCGGCTGTCAGGCGCGCCGTCGACCGACAGGTAGAGCCCCGGTGCGCCAATGTCGGTGCGCGATCCGGTGGCGAGCGCAACCGTGGCGATCTGCGATGTGAAGTGGTACCGGAAGAGCGCCTCGTCATGCGCGTTGGTGAGCAGGTCCTGGTAGGTGCGGACGGGCGACTGCCGCCCGTCGTTCTGCTGGACGTTCGGACCGTCAGGCGCGCGCGGCGGATCGGGCGGCACGCCACGGGCCGATCGGCGGAAGCGGCAGAGCACGCCCGACGAGTCAGCGAGCCATTCGCACGGGTTGCCCCACGTGGCGTTCAGCGCAGCCGAGGTGAGTGGCCGGGGCTGCCGCGCCGCGAGGTCGGCCACCCAGAGCTCTATGCCGGTGTCGCGCAGCACCGCGTACGACACGTGCGAGCCGTCGGGTGAGAAGGCTGGCCACCCCAGCGTGGTTCCGGCCGGCGCGACGATGCGGAAGCCGCCGTGGCCAGCGGCGCTGCCGCCGCCGGTCCCGCTGCCGGAGTTCTCGTTGCCATGCGCCACGCCCGCCGCATCGAGCGGCCGGATAGTTATTGCCGCGATCACCGGCGCCGACCAGGGCCCGCTGTTGCGCGGATCGATCCGGTACCCGGCGAGCCGATGCATTGGCCGCGCCAGCCATGCAATTGGCGGCATCGACCGCGACTCGATGAACACCGCGACGTCGCGCGCCGGCCCGACCAGGACGCGGGGTGTCGGCGGCGCATCCAGGATCTCCACGATCCGGTCCGGCGGAACCAGATACCCGCCGGCGTTGGGTGACGACGGCTGCGCCGATGCGTTCCCCGGCAGGCCCGTCACCACGACCATCACAGCCGCGGTTCGTGCGACACGGATCATGGTGGTCATGACGGAAAGGCATCCTACCGTAGTCTAGACAGCCGTGCTGTCGTCCCGCATTCCGGAGCACCGCGACATCAACCGCCTCGCTTGCGCCCTGGCGCGGCTGGGCGACGACGGTGTCGACATCGCCGATCTCACCGAATCGAACCCGACGCGCGTCGGCCTGGAGTACCGGCCCGACCTCCTGGCGCCCCTCGCGTCGCCCGACGCCCTCACATACGCGCCGCATCCCCGCGGCCTCCGGTCCGCCCGCCGTGCGGTCGCCGCGTACCTTGGCGGCACGGTCGACCCCGACCACATCATCCTCACCGCCAGCACGAGCGAGGCGTACGGGCTCCTGCTCAAGCTGCTCTGCGACCCGGGCGACACGGTCCTCGTGCCGCAGCCGAGTTACCCGCTCTTCGAACACCTCGCCCGCTTCGAGGGCGTCGACGTCGCGCCGTACCCGCTGGTCTACACCGGCGATGCGTGGACGATCGACGCCGACGCGCTCCACGCCGCCGCCCACCCCGGCACGAGGGCGGTGATTGCCGTCAATCCGAACAACCCGACCGGGTCGTACCTCGCCCCGTTCGACCGCGCCGCCCTCGGAACGCTCTGTCGCGACCGGGACATCCCGCTGATCGTCGACGAGGTGTTCAACCGCTACCCGATCGATCCCCGCCCCGATGTCGCTCGCAGCATCCTCGACGGCGACCCTGACCCGGCCATCGACACCGGCGCCGCAACCGCCAAAGCCCCGGTCACCTTCACGCTCGGCGGCCTCTCCAAGGCGGTCGGCCTCCCCCAGCTCAAGCTCGCCTGGATCGTCACGACCGGGCCCGCGCCACTCGATGCTCTCGATCTGCTGACCGACACGTACCTGTCAGTCGCCACCCCCGTCCAGCTCGCCGCCGCACATTTCCTGACCGCCGGCGCCGCCATCACCCGGCAGATCCAGTCCCGCATTACTGCGAACTACCAGACGCTCGCGACCGCCGCCGCCGCCCACCCCTTCGTCACGCCGCTCCGTACCGAAGGGGGCTGGTCCGCCGTTCTCCGCTTCGCCGCCGCTCCGGATCCCGACAGCGAGGAAGCGCTCGCACTCCACCTCCTCGAAGAGGACCAGGTCCTCGTCCATCCCGGCTACTTCTTCGACGTCCCGGCCGGTGCGCACGTGGTCGTCAGCCTCCTCCCCGATCCCGCCCGCTTCGCCCCCGCCGCCGCTCGCCTCGTCGCCCGAGCGGCCGGGAGGTGACGCCGCGTGGTCGTTGTGTCATCGTAGGCAGGAGCCCCGGAAGGAAGGACACCGTGACGGCGGAGGCGTGGATGGTGACACGAGTCGGTGTGCGTCGGACTGACATGCGCCGATGACCGGGGGCGGCGTTGCGCCGGTTCTAAAGGATCTCGTGCTCGTTGGCGGGGGGCACACGCATGTGATCGTCCTCCGCCGACTCGGGATGCGGCCGATCCCGGGTGTGCGGGTCACCCTGATTGCGCGCGACCTGCATGCGCCGTACTCCGGGATGCTCCCCGGGCTGATTGCGGGGCATTACACCTTCGACGACGCGCACATCGATCTGGCGCCGCTCGTCCGGTTCGCGGGCGCGCGGCTGTTTCACGACGAAGCGGTCGGGCTCGATCTCGATACGCGCACCGTGCGCTGCCGCAGACGGCCGCCGGTGCCGTACGACCTGCTGTCGATCGATGTCGGCATCACGCCCGCGTTCACCGTCAACGGGGCAGCGGAGCATGCGGTGCCGGTCAAGCCGATCGGCGGATTGACGGCGCGGTGGAAACGGTTGGCCGCGCGCGTCCAGGCCAGCGATCGGCCGGTGCGGGTGGCGGTGGTGGGCGCCGGCGCGGCCGGCGTGGAGCTGACGCTGGCGATGCAGCATGCGCTGGCGGGCGAGGGTCACGGCGTCGCGGGGGCGAACAGTGTCGATGCCGCCGCGGCGCCGGCGACGCACGAGCCGGCCTTCCATCTCTTCGGCGCCGAGCCGACGGTCCTGCCGACGCAGAGCGAGGGTGTGCGCCGGCGGTTCACGCGCGTCCTGACGGAGCGGGGCGTCGAGCTCCACCTCGGTGCCCGCGTGACGCGCGTCGCGGAAGCTGCGCCGGGCGAATCGCAACTGCAGACCGCCGACGGGGCGACATTCGAGACGGACGAGGTGATCTGGGCGACGGAGGCCGCGCCCCCCGCCTGGCCGGCACGCGCCGGTCTCGCGGTTGACGAACGCGGCTTCATCGAGGTGGACGCGACGCTCCGCTCGACATCGCATCCCGAGGTCTTCGCGGCGGGTGATGTCGCCTCCGTCGTGGGCCACCCCCGCGAGAAGGCGGGGGTCTTCGCCGTTCGCCAGGGACCGCCACTCGATGCGAACCTCAGGCGGCAGCTCACCGGCGACCCGCTCCGCGAGTTCCACCCGCAGCGGAAGTTCTTGAGCCTGATCAGCACCGGCAACCGCTACGCCGTTGCGTCGCGGGGCCACTGGTCGCTTGAGGGGGCGTGGGTCTGGCGCTGGAAGGATCGGATCGATCGGCGGTTCATGCGCCGCTTTTCCGATCTGCCGGAGATGGAGGACGGCAGCGCAACCGGCGGGTCGGACGCGAGGTCACCCGCGCCGGCGCCCGCCCCCGGTCTCGCGCCGCCGGAGGTGATCCGTGAGCTCTCGACGGTTGCGATGCGCTGCGGCGGCTGCGGCTCGAAGGTGGGCGCGACGCTCCTCGACCGCGTGCTGGCGCGTCTCGATCCGATCCGCCGCGACGATGTCCTGATCGGTCTCGATGCACCGGACGACGCCTCCGTCGAACAGCTTCCGCCCGGCGCGCTCCTCGTGCAGTCGGTCGACGCGTTCCGCTCGATGGTGGACGACCCATGGGTCTTCGGCCGCATCACCGCGACGCACTGCCTGAGCGACCTGCACGCGATGGGCGCGGCGCCCCGCTCGGCCCTCGCGGTGGTGACGATTCCGCATGGTGTCGAGGCGAAGATGGAAGCGCTGCTGTTCGATCTGCTCGCGGGCGCGGTCGACGTGCTCAACGACGCCGGCGTCGCGCTGACCGGCGGCCACACGAGCGAAGGGGCGGAGCTGACGCTCGGCTTCAGCGTCAGCGGTACCGTGCACCGCGACCGGATGCTCCGCAAGGGAGGCGTGCGGGCGGGAGACCGATTCATCCTGACGAAGCCGCTCGGCATTGGCACCCTCCTCGCCGCCGACATGCGCGGCAGCGCGAAGGCACGCTGGGTGGATGGCGCGATCCGCGCGATGCTCCGGTCGAACCACGCCGCGGCAGGCATCGTCCGCGAGTATGGCGCCCGGGCCTGCACGGACGTCACCGGCTTCGGTCTGCTTGGCCACCTGGTGGAGATGACGCGCGCGTCCAACGTCGGCGCCAGCGTCGCGCTCGACGCCGTGCCGCTCCTCGACGGCGCCGCCGAGACAATCGCCGCCGGTGTCCTGAGCACGCTCCATCCGGAGAACGTCCGTCTGCGCCGCGCCGTCGCCAACGTGGCGTCGGCCGCCGAACACGAGCGCTACCCGATCCTCTACGATCCCCAGACCTCCGGCGGCCTCCTGGCGGCCGTCCCTGCCGTCCGCGCCGACGCATGCGTCGTTGCCCTCCAGTCCGCCGGATACGACCACGCCGCCGACATCGGCAAGGCGATCCCCCTGCCCCCCGCCGGCGGCACGGTCACCATCACGTGATCAGTCGGCGGCACGAGTGACCTGCGGACGAAACGGCGTGTCGGCATAAGATCGCCGCCATGCTGACACCAGGACAGAAAGCCCCCGCCTTCCGCCTCCACGATCAGAACGGCGACACCGTCTCCGTGGCCGACTTGAAGGGGCAGTGGGTCGTCCTGTACTTCTACCCGCGCGACGACACCCCCGGCTGCACCACCGAGGCGTGTGAATTCACCTCCACGCTGCACGATTTCCATGCGCTCGACGCGGTCGTCCTCGGCTGCAGCCCCGACGACGCGGAATCGCACCGCAGGTTCATCGCGAAGCACAACCTGGAGGTGCAGCTCCTTTCCGACCCGTCACACGCGATGATGCAGGAGTACGGCGCCTGGGGCGAGAAGGTGCTCTACGGCCGGAAGTCGGTTGGCGTCATCCGATCCACCGTCCTGATCGGCCCGGACGGCACCGTGGCGCACCACTGGAAGAAGGTGCGTGCCGCCGGCCACGCGGGCAAGGTCGCCGCCAGGCTGCGCGAGCTCCGCGCGGGCGGCTGACGACCAGGCTGTCGCCGCTCCGCTGCTGATCCTGGCCGGCTCGACAGCCGGCGCATCCACGGACGGGCGGCTGACGGCGGGCGCACCACCCTGGTGCATGCTAGACTGGCCCGCGATGAAGCAGGCGTGGTGGGCGAAGGTGTGTACGCTGGCGCCTGTGGGCGCCGGCGTTCTGATTGCTGCCTGCGGTGCTGCCATCTTCGGCGCCTACGGTTCCAGCTCGGATGTTCCAGTCACCAACTCCGCGCAGACGGCCTTCGGCGCCGTGCTGGTGCGGGCACCGGCGTCAGACAGCTCGGGGGGAGGCGCCGACATCGACCTGCCTCCGCCGATCCGCACCGTGCGCGACAGCATCGCCCGCAACATGACGCTCGCCAGCCTGCTCGACGCGCACGACGTCGGTTCAGAGGCAGTCGCGCTGATCGAGACGGTCCGCGGCGTCTTCGACCCGCGCCGGTTCCGCACCGGCAACCCGTACCGTCTGCAGCTTGCCCGGGACGATCACCGGGTCCGCCGCTTCGAGTACCACATCGACGACAGCGCGTTCCTCCGCGTCACACGCGCGGCGGACGGTGGGGACGCCGCAGACACCGCAGCCACGTTCACCGCCGCGCTCATTCCCTACGACACCGTCCGGGAGAAAATTGCCGTCCGTGGCGTGATCGACGCCACGAACAACTCGCTCGTCGCCGCCATTGATGCCGGCGGCGAGAACGTCATGCTGGCCATCGCGCTGGCCGAGGTCTTCAGCGGCGAGATCGACTTCAACAACGACCTCCGCGCCGGCGACCGATTCGCGCTGCTGTTCGAACGGACATACCGCAGCGGCGCGTTCGGTGAGGGGGACGAGGTTTTCGCCGGTTACGGCGACATCGTCGCCGCGGCATTCGTGAACGACGGGCGCGAGTTGCGGGCGTACCACTTCCACGTTCCGGGCGAGGCGGAGCTGCAGTACTTCGATCAGGACGGCCGCTCGATGAAGCGGCTGTTCCTCCGTTCGCCGTTTCGCTTCGAGCCACGCGTGACCTCGCGCTTCTCGTACCGGCGGGTGCACCCGGTGCATGGGGGCGTCCGGCCGCACCTCGGCGTCGACTACGGCGCGCCGGTCGGCACCCCCGTGATCGCGGTCGCGAACGGCTCCGTCGTGTCGGCGGGGCGGAGCGGTGGGTCGGGCAACATGGTTCGGATGCGCCATACGAACGGCTACGAGACCTACTACCTGCACCTGTCGGCGTTCGCCGACGGGATCCGTCCTGGCGTGCGCGTGGCGCAGGGCCAGATGATCGGCCGCGTCGGCGCAACCGGCGTCGTGACCGGGCCGCACCTCGACTACCGGATGCGCAGGGACGGCGTGTTCGTCAATCCACTGCTCGAGCACCGCCGGCTTCCGCCCGGCGACCCGGTGCCCGGGGAGCAAATGACGGCGTTCGAAGCGACCCGCGATGCCGCGTGGCGGCGCCTGCAGGCGGACCTGCCACCAGCGCGCGCGGACGCGGCGCAGTAGCGCAATCGTCGGTGGCAGTCATTCGACCGTTTCGGGCGTTTCGGCCGGTGCCGGAGGCGGCGCCGCGGGTCGCGTCGGTGCCGTACGACGTGGTGACCACCGCGGAGGCGCGGGCGCTAGCCGGCGGCAACCCGTTCAGCTTCCTGCATGTCTCGCGCGCCGAGATCGATCTGCCGGACGGTGCCGATTCGTACGGCGACGCGGTGTACACCCGCGCCGTCGACAACCTGGCGGCGTTGATCAGCGATGCGCCACTGGTGCTGGAGGAGACGCCGTCGCTCTATCTCTACCGGATGCGGACTGCCGACGGGCATGTCCAGACCGGCATCGCCGGGTGCTTTTCGCTCGACGAGTACGACCGCGGCGTCGTAAAGAGGCACGAGGGCACGCGGCGCGAGAAGGAGGACGACCGGACGCGCCACATGCTGGCCCTTCGGGCGCAAACCGGGATCGTCTTCCTGATGTACCGGTCGGACCGGACGATCGACACGCTGCTGGCGGCGGGGGCCGAGGCGACCCCGCTGCTGGAGGTGGCCGCGGACGACGGCGTGACACACACCGTCTGGCGGCTCACGGCGGCGGCGGCAGCGGCGGCGGTCGAGGCGTTCCGAGCGCTGCCGGCGATCTACATTGCGGATGGGCATCACCGGATCGCGAGCGCGGCGCGGGCGCGGGCCGAGCTGGCCGACGCCGATCCGGCGGCGCCGTCGCGGTTCTTCCTGGGCGTGGCGTTCCCGGATAGTGAGACGCGCATCCTCCACTACAACCGGACGGTGGCCGACCTGGCCGGCCGCACGCCGGCTCAGGTAGTCGACGCGATCGCCGCGCGGTTGCCGGTGACCGCCGGGGGACCGCCGACGCCGGCGAAGCGGCGCTGCGCGATGTATCTCGACGGCACGTGGCGGACGATCGACCTGAGTGCCGCGGTCCCCACGACCGGCCCCGAAGCGGACGCCCCGCGGCTTGATGCCGGCCTGCTCGAAACGGAAGTGTTGGGCGCCGTGCTGGGCATCACCGACATCCGGACCGACGCGCGGGTCAGTTTCCATGGCGGCGTCAAGGGGACGCCGGAGGCGCTTGTGCGCGCGGTGGACGCGGGCGCGGCGGCGGTCGCGTTCTCCCTTGCTCCCGTGACGCCGGCCGAGCTGATCGCCGTCGCCGACCATGGCGGCGTCATGCCTCCCAAGTCCACCTGGTTCGACCCAAAGCTCCGCGACGGCCTGTTGATCCATCAGATATGACTCAACGGATCCACAACTTCGGCGCTGGTCCGGCGGTCCTCCCCGAGCCGGTCCTCGAGCAGGCGCGTGACAATCTGCTGGCGCTCCCGGGCGTTGGCATGTCGGTCCTCGAGATCAGCCACCGCTCGAAGCCGTTCGACGAAATCCTTGCTGCGGCCGAGTCGAACATCCGCGCGCTGGCGTCGGTCACGGACGACTACCACGTCCTCTTCCTTCAAGGGGGGGCGACGCTGCAGTTCTCGATGGTCCCGATGAACCTGCTGCCTGGCTCCGCGAGCGGCGCGGCCGACTATGTCATCACCGGCTCGTGGTCACAGCAGGCGGCGGCCGAAGCGGGGAAGTTCGGCGCGGTCCGCATCGCCGGGACGACCGAAGCGGACGGCTTTCGCCGCATCCCGTCCGAGGAGGAGCTGACCCTCGGCGCCGACGCGGCATACGTCCACCTCACGACGAACAACACCATCGTCGGCACGCAGTGGCGGACGCTGCCGGAGACGGGCGATGTTCCCCTGGTGGTCGACGCGTCGTCCGACATCTTCAGCCGGCCGATCGACGTCGCGCGGCACGGGCTGATCTACGCCGGCGCGCAGAAGAACCTGGGGCCGGCCGGCGCGACACTGGTGATTGTCCGCGCAGACCTGGCGGAGCGCGGGCCGTCGTCGCTGCCGAAGCTGCTGCGCTACGCGACGCACGTCAAGGGGGGATCGCGCGCGAACACACCGCCGGTCTACGCGATCTACCTGATGTGGCTGGTGACCGCATGGCTGCGCGAACAGGGGGGGCTGGCGGCGATGGCGGCGCGCAACGAGCGGAAGGCGGCAGTGCTGTACGGCGCGATCGACCGGTCGGCGTTCTACCGGGGCGTCGCGGCGCCGGAGCACAGGTCGCTGATGAACGTGACGTTCCGCCTGGCGGACGAGGGGCTCGAGGCGCGCTTCGCCTCGGCGGCGTCGGCGGCGGGGCTGGCGGGGCTGAAGGGTCACCGCTCCGTCGGCGGATTGCGCGCGTCGATCTACAATGCCTGCCCGGACGCGGCGGTCGACGCGCTGGCGGACTTCATGGCCGAGTTCGAACGGCGCAACGGATAGTTGACGCCGCGGCGCGGCTGTGTGGCTTCCGTGTTACCCTTACCCGTTTGTGCAACTGCGGCCTGTCAGACGGGCCGGAGTCGGGCTCGGCACGAACCGCCGGGACCTCGGACGACTGGAGGGCTGAGTTGATCATCTCGCTACTGATTTCGCTGGCCATTGCCATGGTGCTGCTGCAGATGGCAGTCTTCTCCACCACCATCTACCTGCACCGCTCAGCGACGCATCGGTCTTTGGTGCTGCACCCGGCGGTCGCCGTGATCTTCCGCGCCATGCTCTGGTTCACCACGGGGCTGAACGTCCGGCAGTGGGTGGCGGTACACCGGAAGCACCATGCATTCACCGACGAGGAGGGCGACCCGCACAGCCCGCACCTCGAGGGGTTCTGGTCCGTGCAGCTCGGCAACATCTTCCACTACGTCCGCGAGGCGCGCGACAAGGAGGTGGTCTCCAAGTACGCCCGCGACATCAAGAACGACTGGTGGGAGCGGACGTTCTTCGGCCGCGGCGTCCTCGGCCCGCTGGTCGGCGTAACGACGCTCTGCATCCTCGGCGCGGCCGCCGGTCTCGGCGTCGGCTGGACACTGCTGGCGGCGGGGCTGCACGGCGTGCTGTATGTCTTCGTCCTGTCGCCGTCGATCAACGGCCTCTGCCACTACCGCGGCTACCGCAACTTCGAGAACACGGCGACCAACATTCGCCTGCTCGCGCTCATCACCGGTGGCGAGGGGCTGCACAACAACCACCACGGCTTTCCGCGCAGCCCGAGGTTCAGCGTGCGGCGGAAGTGGTCCGAGATCGATCCCGCCTGGTCGATCATCTGGTGCCTGACGAAGCTTGGCCTGGCGACGCCATACCGCACGATCGAGGAACAACACGAGCACCCGGACGCGCAGCCGCAGGAAGCGTAGGCGGCGCGCCGCTCGTATACGCTTGGAGACGTGCGGCAAGCCGAAGGCTCGGTTGTCTGCGCCAACTGCGACCGTCTGGTTGGCATAAACGAGGATCACTGTCCGTACTGCGGCGCGTGGCGGCCGGGGTTGTTCGGCTGGGCGCCAGCGCTGCGGACGATGCTCGGCGCGCGGATCGACCTGATCGTCCTCATTACCGGGGCGTGCGTCACGCTCTACGCGGCGGCGCTGCTGCTGCAGCCCGACGCGATCTTCGCTGGGCGCGGCTTCCTGTCGATCCTCTCACCCGGCACGCGTGCGCTCTACCAGCTCGGCATGACCGGCGGCGTCGCCTGGCAGCTCGACTGGCACTGGACGCACCTGACGGCCATCTACCTGCATGGCGGCCTGCTGCACATCCTGTTCAACGTGATGTGGATCCGGAACCTGGGTCCGGCTGCGGCCGAGGCGTTCGGCCCGGCGCGGACGTTTGTCCTGTTCAACGTCGCCGGCGCGGCCGGGTTCTTGCTGTCGAACGTGATGTCCGGCATGGTCGTTCTCTACGACGGCGCGAACCTGTTCGGCTTCCGTTTCGCCAATCTGGACTCGGGCGTGCCGACGATCGGGGCGTCGGGCGCGATCTTCGGCCTGCTCGCCGCGCTGATCGTCTACGGCCGCAAGCGGGGGAGCTCGGTGATGACACAGCAGCTCTGGCAGTGGGCAATCATCCTCGGGATCCTCGGGTTTCTGATTCCCGCGGTGAACAACTGGGCGCACGGCGGTGGTTTCGCCGCAGGCTGGATCACGGCGCACCTGATGGGCTTCAACGACGAGCAGCGCGAGAGTTCCGCCGTCATGCTGCTCGCGCTCGGACTGATCGTGGCGACGGCGGTCGGGATCGCACTGAGCTTCTATCGGGTGCACAACCTCCTGCTGACGGGGTGAGGTTGTCGCCCGCGGCCCGAACTAGTCCCGCGATTCCGGCGCCTCCGGTGGCCGCGATTCCGGCGCCTCCGGTGGCCGCCGCCGGCGCCTCGGACGGCGCCGCCTCCGCCGTGGCCGTGGCGGCAGTTCCTGCTCGAGCTGATGTTGCCAGCGCTCGAGTGCCGCCTGGTTGCCGCCATGGATCTCCAGCCAGGTCAGTGCCTCCGGGAAGCTGGGATGCGCCAGGATGCTCCGGATCGCGCCGGGCGGCGGGTCGGGCTGGGTCAGCCGGGGCAGCACCACCAGCAGCCGCCGCAGGCACTCCGCGTCGCGCCGTGGCACAGTCAGGTCGCCCAGCGAGACCCGCACTGTCCGGTCGTCGCGCGCGGGCGGCGTCAGGTCAATCCGCATGACCGGCGTCACGAGGCTGCCGAGCAGCACCGCGTTCGTCAGCGTGTCGGGGGCGGACCCGTGGCGGTTCCGGTACGTGTCGAGTCGGTCGAGCGATTGCCAGATGGCGGGAGTGCTGGGACGATCCACTTCCGGCGCTATCTCCGCCAGCAGCCCGGTGCGTGACAGCAGCCTGAACGTCTTCGTCGCGGCGCCGCTCCGGAGCAGCTTGTACACCTCCTCCATCAGACGTGCCGGCGCCGCGCTGTGGATCTCGGGCGCGTGTACCGTAATCGCCGCTCGGACCGGTGGGTCGAGCCGGAAGCCGAGGCGTGCCGCGAAGGCGCCGGCGCGGATCATGCGAACCGGATCCTCGATGAACCGCTCGTTCGGATCGCCGATGCAGCGGATCAGCCGACGCCGAAGATCCTTCATTCCGCCGACATAGTCGATCACCGCGAACGTCGAAATGTCGTAGAAGAGCCCATTGATGGTGAAGTCGCGCCGGAACGCGTCCTCTTCGGGTGTGCCGAACGTGTTGTCGCGCCGGATGGGCCGCCGTTCCTCGCCGTTGCCGAGGTGCCCGCCCGTCCGATCGTGCCCGCCCGCCTGGCCCGCCGCATCGTTCCGGGCCCCCGCATCCGTCCCGCCATCCCTGTCGCCGGCGGTCGCTTGATCCGGCACCACGCGCCGGAACGTCGCGACCTCGATCGTCTTGTTTCCGTACTTGACATGCGCCAGCCGGAAGCGGCGGCCGATGATCCAGCAGTGCCGGAGAAAGATCCGCTTCACCTCGTTCGGATGCGCGGACGTGCCTATATCGAAGTCCTTCGGCTGCCGCCCGAGCAGCAGGTCGCGCACACCGCCACCCACCAGGTACGCGGTGTGGTTGAACTTCCGGAGCCGATAGAGCACCCGAAGCGCGTCAGGATCTATGTTGTCGCGCGAAATCGAATGGTCCGCCCGGGAGATGATCGTCGGGGCAATCACGGCCTCCAGTACTGTAGCAGGTCGCCCGCGTCAGCCCTTGGCGTCCTTCCAGTTCTTGCCGATGCCGACGTCGACGGTCAGGGGGACGGTGAGATTGGCGGCGGATTCCATGTGCTGCCGGACGAGGGCGACGACGTCCGCGGCGGACTGCTCGGGGCATTCGAAGAGGAGTTCGTCGTGGACGGTGAGAATCATCCGGGCGTCGTCCGGAAGGACAGCATGGACGTTCAGCATGGCGCGCTTGAGGATGTCGGCCGCGCTGCCCTGGATCGGCATGTTGACGGCGATTCGTTCGGAGGCGCGCCGCGCCATGGTGTTACGGCTGGCGATGTCGGGCACTCTGCGCCGCCGGCCGGACATCGTTGTGACTTCGCCGGTGTCGCGCGCCCGATCGAGTGTCGCCTCGATGAACGTGCGCACCATCGGGAAGCCGCCGAAGTAGGCATCCATGAACTGTTGGGCCGCCTTCTGGGAGACGCCCATGTCCTTCGACAGCGTGAATGCCGTCTTTCCGTAGAGGAGCGCGTAGTTGATGATTTTCGCGCGGCGGCGCACTTCATGCGGGTCGAGGCCGCTCGCATCACCGAAGACCGCGCGCGCCGTCCGGTCGTGGATGTCGTCGCCCCGCTTGAACGCGGTCGTCAGATTCGGATCGCCGGAGAGGTGGGCCAGGACCCGCAGTTCGATCTGCGAATAGTCGGCAGAGATCAGCACGGAGCCATCCGGCGCGGTGAACGCGGCGCGGATCTCGCGGCCGGTCGCCGTGCGGATCGGGATGTTCTGGAGGTTCGGATCGCTGCTGCTGAGGCGGCCGGTGGCGGCGACGGCCTGGTTGAAGCTGGTGTGGACGCGGCCGGTCTTGGCGTTGACCAGTTGCGGGAGCGCGTCGACATACGTCCCCTTCAGTTTCGCGAGGCTGCGCCAGTCGAGCACCAGACGCGGGAGGTCGTGCGCATGCGCCAACTCTTCGAGCACGGCGACCGATGTCGAGGCCGCCTTCGTCTTGCCGGTCCGCTTGAGTGACGGGAGCTGCAGCTTGTCGAACAGGATCATGGAGAGCTGCTTCGGCGATGCGATGTTGAACACCTCGCCCGCCAGGGCGTAGATCTCCTGCGCGCAGTCGGCCAGTCGCGTCTCCATGACGGCCGACTGCTTCGCGAGCTCCGTCGTGTCGATCAGGACGCCGGCACGCTCGATGTCGGCGAGCACCGGGACAAGCGGCAGTTCCATCTCGCGGTACAGCGAGTCCAGGTTGTCAGCGTCCAGTTGGCGCGCGAGCTGATCGGCAAGCTGGAACGCCAGATCGCACCGCGCGTTCGCCCAGGGAGCGGCAGCGTCCGCGGGAACATCGGCGAAGCTGACCGCCTTCGCTCCCTTGCCGACGACATCCTCGGCGGGCACCGGCTTGCGGCCGAGATGCTCGAGCACGATCTGATCCAACTCGTGGGTCGGGCGGTTTGCGTCGAGCAGGTAGCTGGCGATCATCGTGTCGACGTCGAGGCCGGCAAGCGCGACGTCGTGGCGGGCGAGGACAATCAGCGCCTGCTTCAGGTCGTGTCCGGCGAGGGGGAGCGCCCCGTCGCCGAGCGGCTTCGCGAGTAGCGCGAGAGCCGTGCTCCGGCTGACTGCTCGGTCGTCGCCCAGTGTGCGATGGCCGAGCGGGACGTAACGGGCGTGGCCTGGGCCGGCGGAGAGCGCGACGCCGACCAGATCCGCCTCGACGGCGTGCGATGAGTCGGTGACGACGGCGAGGCCGGCCCGGCCGGCCCTGGTGATGGCATCGACGAGGGCGTCGAGATCCGCGTCGCTTCGGACGATGCCGTAGTCGGTCTCGACGGTGGCGGTGGCGGTCGGTGCGTAGTCGGAGATCAGCGTCCGGAAGCCGAGGTCGGAGAAGAGCTCGAAGCAGCGCTCCTGCCGGGGCCCGTGGTAGCGCAGGGCGTCGGCATCGAACGGGACCGGGACGTCGGTCCGGATCGTTACCAGCTCGCGGCTGTGGCGCGCGGCGTCCGCATGCTGCTCGAGCGCGGCGCGGTAGCGCGTCGACTGCACCTCGTCGGCGCGGTCCAACAGCGCATCGAGCGAGCCGAACCGGATGATCAGTTCACGCGCACCCTTCCCGCCGATGCCGGGGACCCCCTTGACGTTGTCGACCGAATCACCCATCAAGGCAAGGACGTCGATGACCTGATCGGGTGCGACGCCGAACTTCTGCTTCACACCGTCGGCGTCGTACCAGATGCCGGGGTCGCGCGGGTTGAAAACCCGGATGCCATCGCGGACCAGTTGATAGAAGTCCTTGTCGCCGGTGACGATGACGACGTCGATGCCGGTCGCCTGCGCCTTCATGGCGAGGGTGCCGATGACGTCGTCTGCCTCCACCCTCTCGTGCGTCACGATCGGGACGCCGAGCGCCTCGCACGCCTCGTGGACGACCGGCGCCTGGACGCGCAGATCATCGGGCATCGGCGCGCGGTTCGCTTTGTACTGGGCGTCCAGCTCCGTGCGGAACGTCGGGCCGCGCAGGTCGAACGCCGTGACAATGAGCGTCGGCTGATGGTCGGCGATCAGCTTGCGCAGCATCGTGACGAAGCCATAGACGGCGTTGGTCGGGCGGCCGTCAGGCGCGGTGAGGCCGCGGACGCCGTGGTAGGCGCGGTACATCTGGGAACTGCCGTCGATCAGGAAGAGGGTGTCGCCTTGCGCCGGCATGCTGCGGGGGGCCGGCGCTGTTACGGCGTGGCGATATAGCCGCGTCGCGCCCGGACGAGGTCGTGCTCGTTGCGGACGCGCACCTCGATCTCGTGCCAGCCACCGTCGGCGTGGCCCGGGGCCGGGTAGCCGAGGAAGTACTGGCGGCTCAGCTCGCCGGCGATGCCGGCCGTGGCGGGATCGAGGTCACCCGGATCGCCGATGATCTCGGTCCGACCGCCGCTGTCGTCGGTCAGGTCGCGCAGCGCGCCGGCGTTCACCCGCTCGCTGCGTCCGAGGCCGGCGCCCGGGAACGGGATCTGTCCCGGGATGGGGGGCACCGGCGCCCGGGTGCCGCCCCCCGGGATCGGGTACGGGATGCGCGGCGGGCGGCGCCGCGGGATCGGGGCACGGGGGACCGGCTGGCCGCCGAAGATAGTGGTCGTCGGGCCGTCGATCCCGATGGCGTACACCAACACTTCCGTCTGCCGGATGATCTGCCGCACGGAGCGGACATCCGTCTCGCTGTTCGTGTCGTTGCCGTCCGAGATGATGATCACCGCCTTCTTCCGGTGGTGTCCCTGCTCCGCCATCTGCACCGCCGCGGCCACCGCGTCGTAGAGCGCGGTGCCGCCGTTCGGGCGGATGCTGCCCAGCGCGCGGCTCACCCGCGCCGGGTCGGTGGTCCAGTCGTGCACGAGGCGCGGCTGATAGTTAAAGCGGTAGAGGAATATCTCGTCCTCCGGGCCGAGCAGGTCGAAGAGGAACCGGTCGAGTGCGGCGCGCGCCGCAGCCATCCGTTTCCCCTCCATGCTGCCGGAGGTGTCGAGCACGATGCCGAGGCTAACCGGCACCCGTTCACGGCTGAAGTGGGTGATCCGCTGCGGCTCGCCGTCGTCGAAGACCAGGAAGTCATCCTGATCGAGGTTGGCGACGAAGTGGCCGCGGCGGTCGGTGACGGTGGCGGAGACATTGATCAGTTCGACGCCGGATCGGAAACGGAAGGCGGCGGGAGCGTCCTGTCCCGCGGCGGGGGCGGCGAAGGCGAAGAGGACGGGGATGATCGCCGGACAGAGCCGGCGCGCCCCGGCGCGGCGCGCGCTGACGCTGCTCTCCGCGGAGGCAGGGAGGCGCATCGTTGGGGTCATGAGTCGGTCCCTTGAAGCGGATGCGCTGGCGGGCGGAGATCGAGGTGCGGGACGGTCGCTTCGTCCAGGACAAAACTGATCCGGTAGCGGCTGATGCCGTCTGCTGGCAGCTCCACCACGAACGGGGCGGCGGCGCCCGGCTGCAGGGACGACGCGGCGATCTCCGTCCGGCGGCTGGCGATCATCTCGCCGGTCTCGTCGAACGCCATCGCCACGACCGCCAGACCGGGCGCTTCCGGCGCGTCGACCGGGTTGCGGACCGATCCGCTGATGGCGAGCAGCGACCCCTGCGTCTCGTGCTCCAGCGCCAGCAGCTCGACCGGCGTACGCGGCCCCTGCCCCGCACCGTCCCCGCCGTCCCGCGAGAGGAGAAGGACGCCGACGGAGAGCACCGTCACCATGACGGCGGCAGCCACGCCGAGGGCGGCGAGGCGTCGGCCCGGCGGCGATTCGGGAGGTGGCTCGAACAGGGCGATGTCCGCGACCGGGTCACCGTCGTCAGGAGCGAGCGGATCGGCGTGGTACCGGTCCGCCGGCTCCGCCATGTCGCCGCGCTGGGAGTCGCCGGCCGCCTCGCGGAGCAGTTCCTCGGCGAGGGCGGCGACGCGCGCCTCCGAGCGTCGGCGTTCCTCCCGGACCAGGCGCCAGGTGACTACCCCCATCGCGATAGCGATGAGGAGCGAAAGGATGGTGACGGCGCTGAGAGTGAAGGACATCGCTTAAGGCCAGTCTACGTCCATCTACCGCAACCGGAACTCCATCGCGACCTCCACGACCACGTCAACCGGCACGTCGTAGCGTCTGGCGGGAACGAACCGCCATTGGCGCATGGCGCGGATCGCTGCTTCGTCCAGGCCGTAGCCGAGGCCGCGGAGGACGCGTATGTTACCGATCAATCCATCGGCCAGAACGATCACTTCCAATAGCACCTCTCCCTCAATCCGCTGGCGGCGCGCGTCCTCGGTGTAGTCGGGCTGCACCTCCAGTCGGATCGCCGGCGCCGTGATGCCGGAGCCGGGACGGTACGGGCCGCCGCCGGTACCGGCGCCGGTCCCGGGACCGATGCCGGCGCCCTGACCCTCGCCGACCCCGCGGCCTGCGCCCGCCCCCACGCCGCTGTCACGGCCCGTCCCCCGCGAACGTGAGGCCGGGAGGGCGCGCGCCGCGTCGATCAGGCCGCGCACGTCGCGGCTGTCGGCCGCCACCTCCATCAGCGGCGCCACGATGCGCGGCATCTCCCTGTGCTGAATCGGTTCCGGCTCCGGCTCCGCACGCGGCTCTACCGCAACCGGTTCCTCGCGGGGTGGAACGGGACTGTCGATCCGGTTGCGTCCTTCGCGCTCGGCGGGGGGCGGCGGCAGCGGCTGGCGCAACCCGCCCCCTCCGCCGCCGCCGCCCGGGCCGGGGTCGGCAACGAAGACCAAGCGGGTGAGCGCGGGGCCGTCCGGATCGATCGGACTGCCGGTGGTGGCGGGGGAGGCGATCATCAGGATGATGGCGACGACCACGACGAAGGCGTGGATCGCCGCCGTCGTCGCTGCGGCGCGGCTGCGCGACGGGGGATCGTCAATGGTGCGATCGAGCTGCGAGAGGCCGAAGGCGATCCGGAGCGGGCGGCGTGGGTGGCGGCGCAGCCAGCGGCCGGCGCGGGCCGCCTCCGACTGGGGCAGCAGTTCGCCGTCGACGGTGGCGACTTCGCCGGACGCGATGAGACGGGTGACGAGGTGCGGGGAAACGCTTACCGCGGCGGCCACTTCCGCCGCGGTGTACACCTCGGTCGGATGTGCCATGTCACCCCTCCTGATAGCCGGGGGGTGGCGCGGCGGCGACGACGGCATCGGCCGGCTTCACCGCTTCGACGAACTGCTTGCCCTCGCGTTCGGCCAGAACGCGGACGGCGCGGAAGCCCTCGGCGTCGAGTGCGCCCTCCGCGCCGCCGTTCATGATGTAGGTCCGGTCGAACGATCGCTGTGAGAAGACCACGCCGAGACCCCCGCGCGGCGCCGGCTCGATCACGATGATGCGTCCGCCCGGACGCAGTACGCGGAGCACTTGCTGGAGGCACAGCACCCGCTGATTCATCCGGAGCACACCCAGCAGGCTGGGGGCGACCGCTATGTCGACCGACTCCGGGTCACACGGGAGCGCTGCCAGGGTGGCGGTGCGGACGTCGATCAGGACGCCCGCCTGCTCGGCAGCGCGACGCACCGCGTCCGCCTCGCCGGACGACTCGACCACGGCGATGGCGGTGCCGCTGATGCCCGCCACCTTGGCAAGCTTGGCGATCAGGAGCGGATCACGACCGCCCAGCTGGAGGACCGTGGCGCCCAGCTTCAGGCCGACCATCGAGACCTCGAGGTCGCGGGGGCCGGCGCGTCCCTGGCGCATGAATGGAAGCCTGAACAGCGGCATGCGATAACCCCATGATATAGTCTGCGCCCGTGCCACGTTCAGGTGAGATCGCCCCTGCCACGGGGCGGTTGGGTATCCTCCTTGCCGGTCTCGGCGCCGTTTCCACCACGCTCATCGCGGGCGTTCACGCCATCCGGCAGGGACTTGCCGCGCCGACCGGATCGCTGACCCAGATGGGGACAATCCGGCTGGGCAAGCGGACCGATGGCCGATCGCCGCTGATCCGCGACTTCGTGCCGCTCGCTGGTCTCGACGACCTGGTCTTCGGCGGCTGGGACATCTTCGCCGACAACTGCTACGAGGCGGCGTGCAAGGCGGAGGTGCTGCGCCGGCCGCTCCTCGATCAGGTGCGGTCGGAGCTGGAGGCGGTCTCGCCCTGGCCGGCGGTCTTCGATCAGTACTACGTCAAGAGGCTGGAGGGAACGCACATCAAGTCGGGCACGTCGAAGAAGGACCTGGCGGAGCAACTGATTGCCGACATCCGGCGGTTCCGAGAGGAACAGCAGGTGGACCGGCTGGTCCTGATCTGGTGCGGCAGCACCGAGATCTATATGGAGGAAGCGCCGGTCCACCAGTCGCTCGACGCGTTCGAGGCAGGGCTCGCGGCGTCCGACCCCGCGATTCCGTCCTCGATGATCTATGCGTACGCCGCGATCCGCGAGGGGATCCCGTACGCGAACGCCGCGCCGAACCTGAGCGCCGACATTCCGGCGCTGGAGGAGCTCGCCGTGGAGACTGGCGCGCCGCTCGCCGGGAAGGACCTGAAGACCGGGCAGACGCTGATGAAGACGATGATCGCGCCCGGGCTGAAGGCGCGGCTGCTCGGCGTCGCGGGCTGGTATTCGACCAATATTCTTGGAAACCGCGACGGCGAGGTGCTCGACGATCCGGAGTCGTTCAAGACGAAGGAGGAGAGCAAGAAGTCGGTGCTCGATCACATCCTGCAGCCGGAGCTCTATCCGACGCTGTACGGAGACCTGCACCACGTCGTGCGGATCAACTACTACCCGCCGCGCGGCGACAACAAGGAAGGGTGGGACAACATCGATCTCGTCGGGTGGCTCGACTACCCGATGCAGCTCAAGATCAACTTCCTCTGCCGCGACAGCATCCTCGCCGCGCCGATCGTGCTCGACGTGGCGCTGTTCCTCGATCTCGCGCGCCGCGCCGGCATGCGCGGCATTCAGGAGTGGCTGTCGTTCTACTTCAAGAGCCCGATCCACGCGCGCGGCCTCTACCCGGAACATGACCTGTTCATACAGTTGATGAAACTGAAGAACACGCTCCGCCACTTGCGGGGCGAAGAGTTGATTACGCACCTCGGGCTGGAGTACTACGATTAGCTGATTGGGACCGGCCGGTCGACATCCGGCGCATTCCCGGACACGTAGAGGTATCGACATGCCGCAGGGCCGCACGCAGGCGGTGCTCATCGGTGGGGCCTTCAACGGGATCCTGTCGGCGCTGCCGATCGTCAGCGCCGCGAACATCTGCTGCTGCCTTTGGGTGACGGGGGGTGGCGCGATTACCGTCTGGCTGATGCAGCAGGGCCGGTCGATGATGATGCGCCTGTCCGACGGCGCGGTCGGCGGCGCGCTGGCGGGCCTCGCGGGCGCCTTCTTCTATACGGTGGTCGCCACCGCGGTGAACCTGATCTTCGGATCGGGGTTCGCGGAGGTGGCCGAGGCGCTGCAGGCCGCGGGAAGCGACGTGCCTATCGAGTTGCTCGAAGCCTACGAGGTGGTGTCGGCCAACGTCGTCCTGATGGCGACGCTCAGCTTCGGCATGTGGCTTGTGGTCGGCGTCGTCTTCTCGACCGTCGGCGGCCTGCTCGGCGCGCTCTTCGTCCGCCGTAACGCGCCGCCGGCCGCCGGGGCGTCGACCGTACCGCCGCCGCCCGAGACACCGATCGTGCCGCCGCCGCCGAACGCGTAGAGGGTCCCACGACTCCGCCTCGTCCCTCGGAGCAGGGCCGGCCGACGGCCGGCGCACCTACGCGGGGGAACTCCGGGCTGGCGGCTGCGTCTGTAGATCGTGCAGGGAGCAATTGAACGGCCGATGCCGCTGATAGAGACCCGCGACCTCTGGAAGAGCTATCCGATGGGGACCGAGACGGTCCACGCGCTGCGCGGCGTCTCGCTCCAGATCGCGCGTGGCGAGTTCGTCGCCATCATGGGGCCGTCCGGTTCGGGCAAGTCGACGCTGATGAACTTGATCGGTTGTCTCGACACGCCGACCAGCGGGGAGTACCACCTGAATGGCCGGGACGTCAGCGGGATGAACGACGACGAACTGGCCCGGATCCGGAATCAGGAGATCGGCTTCGTCTTCCAGACGTTCAACCTGATGCCGCGTGCGACGGCGCTGCACAACGTGGAGTTGCCGCTGATCTATGCGGGCATGTCCGCCCGGCAGCGGCGCAAGCGGGCCGTCGCGGCGCTCGAGCTGGTCGAGTTGGACGACCGGATGGGCCACCGGCCGAACGAGCTCTCCGGGGGGCAGCGGCAGCGGGTGGCGATTGCCCGCGCGCTGGTGAATCAGCCGTCGATCGTGCTGGCGGACGAGCCGACCGGCAACCTCGACTCCAGGACCGGCGTGGAGATCATGGCGATCTTCGAGGGGTTGCACCGCGCGGGGAATACCATCGTGCTGATCACGCATGAGGCGCACGTGGCCGACCATGCGGGCCGGGCGATTCAGATTCTGGACGGCGCGATCCACTCCGACCGCGCGGGCGCGGGCGCCGGCACCGCGACCGGCGACCCCAACAGTGCGCCGGTCATGAACCGGCAGGCGTAGACGTGCGCCGCGGATCGCACGGGTTCGTCAGTGCGTTTCCTTGTGGACCCCGAAGATGTCGCGGAGGGTGTCGGCGATCTCGCCGACCGTCGCCCTCGCTTCCACCGCGGCAATGATGGGGGGGACCAGGTTGTCGTCCGCCCGTGCGGCCGCGGCGACCGCATCAAGGGTAACGCGCGTCGCGTTCGCGTCCCGCGCGGCGCGGAGGGCGGCGACGCGCGCCGACTGATCCAGTTCCACCTGCGGATCGATCGGGTTCGGCTCGATCGGGCGGCTCTCGGTGTCGGCGAAGCGATTGACGCCCACCACCGTCGCCGCGCCCGCGTCGATCGCCTGCTGCGCGCGGTACGCGGACTCCTGAATTTCCCGCTGAATCCAGCCTGTTTCGACTGCCGCGAGGACGCCGCCCTGCTCGTCGATCGCGTCCAGGATGGCGGAGGCCTCCTGCTCGAGCCGGTTGCAGATCGCCTCGATCGTCCAGGCGCCCCCCACTGGATCGACGGTGCGCGTCACGCTCGACTCCGCGGCGATGATCTGTTGCGTCCGGAGGGCGATCTGCGCCGCCTCCTCGGTCGGTAGCCCCAGCGCCTCGTCGCGCCCGTTGCAGTGGAGCGACTGCGTCCCGCCCAGCACCGCCGCCATCGCTTGCAGCGCGACGCGCACGATGTTGTTGTCCGGTTGCTGGGCGGTGAGAGTGCTGCCGGCGGTCTGCGTGTGGAAGCGGAGCTGCTGCGCCTTCGGCGCCGTCGCACCGATCCGGTCGCGCATCAGCTGCGCCCACAGGCGGCGCGCGACCCGGAACTTCGCGATCTCCTCCAGGAAGTGGCTGTGCGCGTTGAAGAAGAATGACAGCCGCGCCCCGAACGAGTTGACGTCGAGGCCGGACTCGCGCGCCGCCTCAACGTAGGCGAGCGCGTGCGCGAAGGTGAAGGCCAGTTCCTGCGCGGCGGTCGCGCCCGCCTCGCGGATGTGGTACCCGCTGATGGAGATCGGATGCCAGCGCGGCATGTCGCGCTCGCAGAACGCGACGACATCGGTGACGAGCCGCAGCGACGCACGCGGCGGAAAGATCCAGGTGCCGCGTGCGACGTACTCCTTCAGGATGTCGTTCTGCACGGTGCCGGCAAGCGCGTGCGGCGCCACCCCCTGACGCCTGGCTGCGGCGACGTAGAGCGCCAGGAGGATGATCGCCGTCGCGTTGATCGTCATCGAGGTGGAGACGCGGCCGAGCGGGATGCCGTCGAAGAGGAGCGCCATGTCCTCAATCGAGTCGATGGCGACGCCGACGCGTCCCACTTCGCCGGCGGCGAGCCGATGATCGGAGTCGTAGCCGATCTGGGTCGGCAGGTCGAAGGCGACGCTCAGGCCGCTGACTCCCTGATCGAGGAGGTAGCGATAGCGGCGGTTCGATTCGACCGCGGTGCCGAAGCCGGCGTACTGCCGCATCGTCCAGAGGCGGCCCTGGTACATGGTGGGGTAAATACCGCGGGTGAAGGGGAATTCGCCCGGAGCGCCGAGGCGGTCGGTGGCGGTGCCGGACAGGTCAGACGGGCGGTTGGTGCTGGACGCCATCGCGGGAGATCTTAACGGGAAGCGTCGGCGGCGGGGCGCGACCGCCACCGGCTAACGGCCGGCGCACCGCACGAACCGATCCGTTGTCAGTCGGCGGCGCGGACGCGCATGTCCGCGCCGGCTGTCGTCGCGGCGCGGCCTTACTCCGCCGGACCGGCGGGCTGCCTCGGCTCCTCGGCGGCGATCCGGAGGGCGCGGAGGAAGCGGCGGTCATTCGCCGTGATGGCCATCGGCGGGGGTGTGCCGTCGATGGTGGCGGTCACGTGGGTCGCCTCGTCGTCCTCCGGCCCGTCGGCGCCGGCGCGCGAGCCGAAGCCGATCTCCGCCTCCAGAGAGACGCGCAGTTCGTAGCCGGCGGCGCGCGCTTTCTCCCGGCATGCCTCCACGCGGGGATTGTCGGAGACGGCACCGCCGATCGCCTCAGCCAGCTCGTGCGCCAAGCGGTGCATCACGTCGTCATCCATCTGAGAATCTCCGGCCGGTTCGGCGTCGGACATGCGGGGAAGCGGATGCTGGTTGGGTAAACGACTTGGTCATTCTAGGCCGCTTGGGTACGGATGTCAACTAGAAACCACGTCATGTGGCGGTTTCGGCTGGACGAAACCCCAAGATGCTGTGGTGATGGTCCGTCCGGACTCACTCCACCCAGGGACGCAGATCCTGGCCGGTCATCTCTGCCGGGGCATCCAGGCTGGCCAGGGCGAGCAGCGTGGGGGCGACGTCCCGCAGCGTGCCGTCGCGCAGGGAGAGGCCCTTGCCCGCGAGGTCCGGGGCAACGAGCAGGACCGGGACCGGGTTCGCGGTGTGGGCGGTGTGGGGGCCGTTCCGCCCCGAATCCCACATCTGCTCGGCGTTGCCATGGTCGGCGGTCACGATGACTGCCCCCCCGGCGGCGGTGACCGCCGCGACGATCCGCGCGAGGCAGTGGTCAAGCATCGAGACCGCCGCGACGGCGGCGTCCAGCTTGCCGGTATGTCCCACCATGTCGGCGTTGGCGAAGTTACAGACGATGACGTCGTGCCGGCGCGCCTCGATGTCCGCCAGAAGCTCCCGCGTGATCCCCGCCGCGCTCATCTCAGGCTGCAGGTCATACGTCGGCACCTGCGGCGACGGCACCAGAATCCGGTCCTCGCCTGCATGTGGAGGCTCGTCGCCGCTGTTGAAGAAATAAGTGACGTGCGCGTACTTTTCGGTCTCGGCCAGCCGGAGGTTCGTCAGGCGGCCCGCGGCGAGCACCTCGGCGATGTTGCCGCTGAAGCTGAGCGGGTCGAACGCGATCGGCAGGCCGTATGTCGCGTCGTACTCGGTCAGTGTCGTCACCGCGAATGTCGGGGCGCCGCTCCGGTCAAACGCGTCGAACCGATCGTCGCCGAAGGCGAGCGCCTGCGTCAGTTGCCGTGCGCGGTCGGCGCGGAAGTTGAAGAAGACAACCGCGTCCCCCTTCCGGATCGGCCCCACCGGCGTGCCGCCGGCGTCCACCACCACGCCCGGCTCGATGAACTCGTCGGTCATTCCCTCCGCGTACGCCGACGAAATCAGCGTCGCCGCATCCGGTGCCGTGCGGCCCCGCCCATGCACGATCGCGTCGTACGCCCGCTCGATCCGGTGCCACCGGCGGTCACGGTCCATGGCGTAGTAGCGGCCGGTGACGGTCGCGATGCGTCCGGCGCCCGCGTCGGCGAGCATCCGTTCCAGCGTCGCGACGTCGTCCGCCGCCGCGGTCGGCGCACAGTCACGCCCGTCCGTCAGGACATGCGCGAACAGCCGCTCGACCCGCTGCCGCCTCGCCATCTCGATCAGCGCCACGAGGTGCCGCAGATGGCTGTGGACGCCTCCGGTGGAGACCAGGCCGACCAGGTGCAGGGCACGTCCCCCTCCCCGGCCCTGTACCATCGCGTCGATCAGCGCGCGGTTCCCGAAGAAACCGCCGTCGCTGATGCTCCGGTCGATCCGGGTGAGGTCCTGGTAGACGATCCGCCCCGCGCCCAGGTTCATATGGCCCACCTCGGAATTGCCCATCTGACCCACTGGCAGGCCGACCGCCTCGCCCGATGCGACGAGCGATCCGCGCGGGTACCGCTCGCACAGCTCGGTCCAGGCGGGGGTCCGGCCAAGCGCGATGGCGTTGTGGCGTCGTTCCGGGCTGAGACCCCAGCCGTCGAGGACGATCAGGACGATCGGTGGGCGGGCGCGTGGCATTGGCGGCAGCGGACGGCGCACGGGCGCGGCGGGATGATAGCACGCTGCGGGGCTGGGCCAGTACGGGATAACTGCTTATCTGGCAACGGGTTGCCGCGCACCCTTCGGTTTGACTTCGGATCGCGCGCTCGCCTATGATCGAACGCGTCAATTTGGGAGAGTTTGTTCGCAGGAGATCAACGTTCATGACCACTATCGTCCGGTGCATGATCATCCTGGCGGCGTCCGCCGCTGTTGTCCTTGTGGCCGTTGTGCCGGCGGCCGCGCAGAACGCTGACTTCCAGGAATGGCAGCGCGCGGAGTTCCGGCCGATCCTCGCGGCGATCGAGGCTGCGGTGGGGGGCGAGATCGAGCCCGATGCCGAATCGTTCAAGATGGCCACCGACTTCCTGAAGGGGGTCGAGGGCAGCACCTACGTGCCGTACACGCTGACGATCCCGGCCGACCGGATCCCGGACGCCCAGTCGGTGTTGATGTACCTGCGCGTGGTGCCGGTCGGGGCGGCGGCCGCGCCAGCCGAGGACGATGACGACGCTGAGGGTCCGCGCACGTACGAGGACGTGTATTGGCTTGATGTGCCGTCGGGCGACGGTCCGATCGTGGTAACCCGGGCGTTCACGATGGCGGGCGGGCCGCATGACGTGTACGTCGCAGTGCGGCGGAGCCTTGGCGCGGATCCGGCGGACGATGCCGATGCGGGACCGGTCATGATGCTGCGCGAGCGCGTCGAGGTGCCCGACTTCTGGACCGATGCGCTGGCGGTCAGCTCGATCATCCTGACCGACGGGCAGCCGGACCAGCTTCTCATACCGCTCTCGCCCGAGCAGCAGGCGCTCGAGCCGTACACGATTGGCACCATCCGGCTCAGGCCGCGGCCCGACGCGTCGTTCGTCCGGCAGGATGAACTGGCGACGTTCTTCGTGGTCTACAACCAGGGCGAGTCGCCCGACGCTCCGGACAAGCCGGACGTGACCGTGACCTACGACTTCTACCAGGTGACCGACGACGGCGAGGAGTACTTCAACGAGACCAACCCGCAGGAGTTCAACCCGCAGACCCTGCCGGCCGCCTTCAGCATCACGCAGGGGCACCAGATCATCGCGCAGTTGACGATCCCGCTTTCGGTCTTCCCGCTCGGGGAGTACCGGATGGAAGTGGGCGTGAGCGACAATAGTCGCGGAAGCGAGATGGTCCGGAACGTGATGTTCTCGGTGGTCGACGGGCCGCAATAGCGCAGGAGACCGATGCCTCGTGTGAGCCGCGCGCCGGTTGGTGTCGCCGCCCTCGTCCTCTGGGCGTTGCTGCCCGGGAGCGTGGCCGCACAGCGTCCGGACACCGTCGCTCAGACTCCCGCCTCCACGTCGGCCGACGCCGGCGCACTGGCCGGGACCGTCGCCACACCGGACGGCGTGCCGGCCGCGCAGGTGATTGTCTCGGCCGTTGGGCCGAAGGGTGCGGTGATCGCCGTCACCGACGATGCGGGCCACTTCCGGTTTGACGCGCTGCCGCGTGGCCAGTACCTGGTGCGCGCCCACCGGGCCGATGGCACGGCCGGGCGGCGCATCGTGCGGGTCGATCCGGCCCGCCCGGCGGTCGCGCGGCTGACGCTTGGCCGTGAGCCGGCGGAGGGCGAGCTCGACCTGCAGTTGGCCGGAGGGTTGCCGTTCGGCGTCCTGCCGGTGGTACTTGCCACGGAGGCGGAACAGCCGTCCGAGGCTGAAGGGCCAACCGATCCCGACGAGGCGCGGACCGGCGACGATCCGGCCGTCGCCGTGCTGCCGCACGATCCGGGCGCGCGCGCCTGGTGGCTCCGCCGCGCGCGCCGCAGTGTTCTGAAGGACCGCGGGGCCGGTGCGGGATTCCTGCCGGCCGACCCGGCCGGCGCGGCGCCGGCGGGCGGGACGGGCGCCGGCGAGTGGGCGACGGCCGATCGGACCCGCGTTGGTGAGTCGCTGCTGGCGAGCCTGACGGGTGGCCTGCCGCTCGCGGGCCAGGTCCAATTCCTCACCCGAGCCAGCTTCGCTGCGCCGTCGCCACAGCCGGCCCTGGGCAGCATGCCGGGACAGGTGGCGTACGTCGCGGTCACCCCCACCGGCGACGGCGATGCCGACTGGGCGGTTCGCGGCACGGTCGACATGACGACCAGCGACGCTGCGTCGTGGGCGGTCGCCGGCTGGTATGCGGTGGCGCCTCACGACGACCACAACGTGCAGGTGTCGATGTCGTACAGCCGGCAGGCGGCCGCGGGCGGCGCCGATGAATCCCGGTTCGACGCGCGGAGCCTCGCCGCCGCCGCCAACATCGTGGAGCGCGCCGCCGGCCGGCTTGCCGACCGCCAGGTGGGTCGGATCGCGGCGATTGACACCTGGGAGGTGTCGCCGCTGATGCTGGTCGACTACGGCGCGGAACTCGCCCGGTACGGCTACCTCCAGGACGGCAGGCTCTTCTCGCCGCGCGCGGCGGTGACGCTGTCTCCGCTCGCCGGATCGCGGGTGCGCGTGGCGCTGTCGCAGCGGATGACCGCACCGGGCGCGGAGCAGTTCCTGCCGCCGCTCGACGGGTTCTGGCTGCCGCCCGAGCGGACCTTCACATCGCTCTCGGGCTTCGACGATCTGCAGGCGGAGCGGACGCGTCAGGTGGAGGTAGGAGTTGAGCACGACTTGGGCGACCGGGCGGTCGTCGGCGTCCGCCGCTTCCGCCAGGATGTCGACAGCCAGCTTGTCACGCTCTTCGCGCCGGGCCTCCATGTACCCTCCGGCACGCTGCCGGCGCCGGGGGGCCACTACTACCTAGCGAGCGCGCACGGCGTTGCGACCGACGGCTGGGGCGTCTCGTACCGCCACCACCTGCCCGGCCTGGTGACCGGGGAGGTGGACTACCGTATCGTCCGTGCCGTCTGGTCGCCTGCCGATCCGGTGGGCGCGGCCGCACTGACATTGACAGGAGGAGGCGGGACGGGCCTCCTCCGGACCGGCGCCGAACGGGTGCATGACGTGACCACCACCCTGGAGGCTGAAGTCCCACGAACCGCGACGCGCATCGTCGCCCGCTGCCGCGTCAGCAGCGGGTTCACGCGCGCCGACGCCGACGCCGTCACCGCCGGCGTCGATGCGCGGTTCGATGTTCGCGTCACCCAGACGCTCCCCTTCTCGCCGATCGAGGGGAGCCAGTGGGAACTGCTCCTGGCCTTCCGCAGCCTCTTCCACGAGCAGGCGGACGGTGCGTCGATCTACGACGAACTGCTCGTCGTCGACCCGCCCCGGCAGTTCGTCGGCGGTCTCGTCGTTCACTTCTGACCGCCATCCCGTACGAGACGGGCACCATGACGTCGGCAGAGGGAACATCGACCGCGCGACGCGACCGGAGCCGCTACCGGAGCGACTGGGGCCGCGCCCTTCTCGCGGTCGGTGTGGTGGCTGGGCTCGTCGGCCTGGCGGTGGTCAACGTGTTCGTGCAGTCCACCTGGCAGGGCGTCACGGACGGTGTCTACTGGGTGGAGGCGCCCGGCGGCCTGACCGCGGAGTCGGTCGACCCGGCGTCGCCGGCGGCCGCGGCTGGCGTCGCCCCGCACGACCTGTTGCTGTCCATTGATGGCCAGCCGGTCGAACGGACAGCCAACCTGCTGGATCGGCTGTACGCCGCTGGCGCTGGCGCGGAGCTCGACTACGTGCTGCTGCGGGTGGAGGAGGCGCGCCTGCTGACAGTGCAAGTCACGTCGATGCCGGGCGGCACGTTCCCGACCTACCTGGCGCTGGCCGGGGTCGGCCTTGTGGGGCTGCTCGTCGGCGCGGCGGTCCGTGTCCGGCGGCCGGGGCATCAGGCGACGCTCCACTTCTTCTGGCTGACGGTCGCCTTCTTCGGCATGTTCGCTTTCTCCCACACCGGCCGGTTCGACCTGCTCGACTGGTTCTTCTTCTGGTCGGACGAGGTGTCGACGCTGGTGCTCGCGCCGCTCTTCATGCATTTCGCGCTCGTCTTCCCGGAGCGTGCGCCCCGCTGGCGCGACCGGCTCGGTTCGCGCATCCTGCCGCTGGTCTACGCGCCGGCGGTCCTGCTCGCGCTGCTGCAGGCGGGGACTGTCGGGCGCATGTCCGCCGGGCTGCCGTTCCGGCAGGCGGTCGAGCGGATCTGGAACCTGGAACACTTCTATCTGGCGGTCTGCACGCTGGGCGGCCTGGCGCTGATGGTGGCGGCGCTCCGGCGCGTCCGCTCGGTGACGTCACGGCGCCAGTTGCGGTGGATCCTCTCGGGCGCCGTGCTCGGCGGCCTGCCGTTCGCGCTCGGCTACGCGTTGCCGTTCGCACTCGGGTTCGACCCCGCGATCGGCCTCGAACTGACGGCCGTTCCGCTCGGCCTGATTCCGCTCGCGTTCGCGTCGGCCATCGTCCGGTACCGCCTCCGCGACGTCGAGGTGATCGTCAAGCGGAGCGTCGTCTATGCGGTGGTGGTCGCCGCGATGATCGGCATCTACTTTGCGTTCGAGTGGCTCGGCCGGGTGGTGTTCCGCGCCGGGTCCGATCAGCACAACACGGTCATCGCGCTGCTCGCGACCGCGGTCGTGGTGCTGCTCGCCGGGCCGGTCACGCGGACGATCCAGACGATGCTCGACCGCCTGTACTACCGCGAACGATTCGACTATCGGCGCGCGCTGGTGCGCTTCGCACGGGATCTGAACACCGACCTCGACCTCGAGCGTCTGAGCGAGCGGCTGGTGCACCGCGTAGCCAACACGTTCGGGGTCGATCGGATGGCGCTGTTGATCGGGCGCGATCTGGCGGACGCCGCCGCCGAGGCGGGCGGCGACCGCGACTTCTACCCGATCCGGTGGATCGGGTTCGACGCGCCGCCGCCGTCGCTGCCGCGCGCGTCGAGTCTTGCGGCGCGGCAGGCGGTGCTGCTCGACGATCCGGTGACCCGCCGGCAGTGTGCACCGCGCGACGTGGCTGTCTGGCGCGAGCAGGGGCTGTACTACTTCGTCCCCTGTCTGGTCGAGGAGCGAGTGATCGCCATGCTGGCGCTCGGGCGCAAGGGGAGCGGCGAGCCGCTCAGTAGCGAGGACCTCTCGCTGCTGACCGCAGTGGCGGGCCAGGCCGCGACCGCGCTTGAGAACGGCCGCCTGTATGGACAGCTCCACCAGAAGGCGGACGAGCTGGACCGGATGCGGCGGTTCAGCGAGAACATTATCGAGTCGTTGAACGACGGCCTGGCGGTGGTGGACCTCGACGACCGGGTGGTCCGCTGGAACGCTGGCCTTGAACGGCTCTACGGTGTGCCGCGCGCGACGGCGATCGGCCGCTCGCTCGACGAGTTGTTCGACCCGACGTTCGTGGACCGGCTGCGACGCGCGCGCCGTGAGCATCCGGCGTCGGCGGCGGAGGTCTACCGGGCGCCCCTCGTCTCGCGTCACGCGGAGCCGCGGCGGCTGCTGGTGCATGCCGCGCTGGCGCCGCTCATGACGCCGGGCGGCGAGACGACCGGGACGATGCTGATCGTGGTGGATCAGACCGAGCGTGTGCAGCTCGAGGAGCAGGTGCAGCTCTCCGAGAAGCTTGCGTCGATCGGTCAACTGGCGGCGGGCGTGGCGCACGAGGTGAACACGCCACTCACCGGGATTTCCAGTTTCACGCAGACGTTGCTGGCCGCCGCCGACCCGCACGATCCGAACACGCGCCTGCTGGGGAAGATCGAGGAGCAGACCGTCCGTGCGGCGAAGATCGTCAAGGGGCTGCTGAACCTCGCGCGGCCTGGCCAGCCGGAGATCGCCGCGCCAGTACCGATCAACGACGTGATCAACGATGTGCTGGCGCTGATCGAGCCACAGCTCACGTCCGCCCGGGTCCAGGTGCGGCGCGAGCTGGCAGAGCCGTCGCCCCGCATCCGGGGCGTCGAGTTCAAGCTGCAACAGGTGTTCCTTAACCTGTTTCTGAACGCGCGCGACGCGATGCCGTCGGGCGGCTGGCTGACCGTGTTCAGCGGGTCGGAGAACGGCCACGTGGTGGTGGAGGTGGCCGACACCGGCACGGGCATCGCCCCGGAGCACCTGTCGCGGATCTACGACCCGTTCTACACGACCAAGGCGGCGGGGCAGGGGACTGGCCTGGGACTGTCGGTCACGTATGGCGTGGTGCGGGATCACGACGGGACGATCGAGTGTGAGAGCCAGCCTGGCCGCGGCACCCGGTTCACGCTCACCCTGCCGCGGGCGACCACCCGGACCAGGACGGACGAGGCGGTCGTCCGATGAACGACGGGGCGGCGCCCGCCCCGGCCGACCCGCTCCTTCACGGCGCTTCGATCCTCGTCGTGGACGACGAGGCGATCATCCGCGAGGTGCTCGAGGGGTTGCTCGCGCGCGATGGCTACCGCGTGCGTCTCGCCGCCGAAGGCGCCGAGGGCGTGGCACTGGCCGAGCAGGGTACGTTCGACGCCGTCCTGCTCGACGTCATGATGCCCGGAATGGACGGCATGGCGGCGCTCGACGAGCTGCGCCGCTTCGATGCCGACCTGCCGGTGATCATGGTCACCGCGTACGGCACCGCCCGCACGGCGCGAGACGCGCTGAAGCGGGGCGCGTTCGACTTCATCGAGAAGCCGTTCCAGCATGCCGACGTGCTCGACGCGGTCCGCAACGCGGTGGAGCACCGCCGGCAGGCAACCGCACGCCGCGCGCGCCGCGACGCGATCGAAGCCGGCGCGCATCGCTTCGCCGGCCTCCTTGGCAGCGGCCGCCGGATGCGCGACCTGTTCCACCTGATCGCGAGTACAGCGCCGAGTCGCACCACGGTGCTGGTGACCGGCGAGAGCGGCACCGGCAAGGAGCTGGTGGCGCGGGCGCTGCACGACCACTCGCCTCGGGCGGACCGGGCGTTCGTTCCGGTCAATTCCGGCAGCCTGCCTTCCGATCTGCTCGAGTCGAACCTGTTCGGCCACGTCAAGGGAGCGTTCACCGGCGCGATCGCGCCCAAGAAGGGACTGTTCGAGCTGGCCGACCGCGGCAGCATCTTCTTCGACGAGATCGGCACCGTGCCGCTCGATACGCAGGCGAAGCTGCTCCGCGTGATTCAGGAACGGGAATTCATGCGGCTGGGCGGCGTCGACACCGTCCGGGTGGACGTGCGGATCATCGCCGCGACGAACCAGGACCTGCTGCGGCTGGTGGAGGCAGGGCAGTTCCGCGAGGATCTGTTCTACCGGCTGCATGTCATCACCGTCGACCTGCCGCCGCTGCGCGAACGGCGTGAGGACATTCTGCTATTGGCGCAGCATTTCCTCGAACAGTACGGCCGGGAGAACGGCAAGCCGGACCTGGTGCTGATGCCGGAGGCGCTCGGACTGCTGGAGGCCCACCACTGGCCCGGCAACGTGCGGGAACTGGAGAACGTGATCGAGCGGGCCGCCGTGCTGACGGGGGGGACGGAGATCGGCGCGCACCTGATCCGCGACGCGCTCCGGACGTCGCCGCCGCTGGTGCTGCCGGACGACATCCCGCCTGAAGGGATCCCGTTCCGCGAGATGATCGATCAGGCGGAGACGCGGCTGATCGTGCAGGCGCTGGAGAAGGCGGGCGGCGTGCAGAAGAAGGCGGCCGAGTTGCTCCGGATCAAGCCGACCACGCTCCACGAGATGATGAAGCGGCACGGCATTCGGGCGGGCCGCCCGCGCGCCACCGCGCCGGCGGCGTCAGCCGCCCCGCCCGCGCCTGGACCGGCCGCCGCGCCTGGCGCTGCCCTGCCGGGGCGACCGGCCCTGCCCACCAGAGGAGGGCTGGTCGGCGCCCGCGCGGGACGATCGGGATCCGGCTGAGGACCGGCGTCCGCGTCCGGCGCCCGCGACACCGTGGATCAGCCGTTCGTACTTGTCGAGAATCACATCCCACGCGTAGTTGGCGTGGACGTAGGCTCGGCCATTCTGGCCCATTGCGGCGCGCAGCTCCGTGTTGCCGACGAGCAGCGAGAGGCACTCGATGAACTCGTCGCGGTCGCCGTAGTACAGGCCGGCGTTGCTCCGCTGGCAGTGGTCGGTAACGACGTCGCTCTGCGCGTTGGCGAGCACCGGCGTGCCGACGGCGAACGCCTCAAGCGCGAGTAGCGACAGGCTCTCGAAGGGAGAGGGGACGACGACGACGGTCGCGGCGTGCAACGCGTCGAACCGCTCGGCGTCTGGCAGCATCCCTGCGAACCGGATGTACGGCTCCTCCGGGATCGGCATCAGCTTGACGCCCATCAGCACCAGCGTCGCGTCGCCGTGCGCATCGGCGTAGGCGCCGAAGTGGGCGATCAGCTCCTCGCATCCCTTGCCAGGATCGATCCGGCCGCCGTAGAGTGCGAACGGCTCATACAGACGGTGGCGGCGACGGAACAGCGCGTCGGGAGCGCGGCCGCGGTCGCTGTCGCCGTTGGTGGCATCCGGCTGGCTGGCGCCGAGGCCACCGGCGTCGTCGCCAGCCAGCGCCACGTCCGCCACGGATGTCCCGGAGGGCAGCGGACCGTCCCGGTCGTCGGCGCCGCCTGGATCCTGGAACCGCGCCGGCAGGTCGACCCCGCACCCGACGATCGCCTCGGTCTTTGCGGGCATCTCGAACCGCCTGCGCAGGAACGCCCGCTCGACGCTGGTGTTGAACGCGATCCCGGCCGGGGCGCGGAAGACATCGCGATAGAGGTCGAGCCGGATCGCCGGCTCGTCGTGCGCGGTCGGCACCAGAATGCTGCGCTTCGGATCCACCTGCAGGCCAAGTACCGTCGGCGCGTAGAGGTACGTGAAGAAAATCAGCACGTCGTAGTCGCGGTGGCGCTGCTCGAGGTACTGAACCAGCGCGGGACACCAGGGGCCCTGCTGCTCGAGCCACGAGCGTTCGTCGGCGGCGCTGTGCGGGTGGTGGAAGATCCAGTCGGAGTAGGCGTTGAAGCTCTGGATATCCCGGGTCTTGGCGTTGGCGAAGCGCTGCACGGTGACGCCCCGGATCCGATCGGCCCCCTCCGGGTAGTCGTTCTCCCAGGTGATGTAGTCGCGCGCGCAGGTGGTGAGCACGGTCACGTCATGCCGCGTTGCGAGGCGCTCGGCGACGAGACGGCAGTGGTACTCGGATCCGCCAAGGATCTCGGTGCCGTAGCGTTGGACGATGAAGGCGATCTTCATGGGAAGCGGAAGTGGGTGGAGGCGCTCAGGCGGTCAGCGCGTCGATCATGTCGTCGAGCGCGCGATCGATCCGCGCGGGGCCGAAGTCGGCGAGGCGTCGCCGCTGTCCGGCGAGAACCTGCGACCTCAGCGCGTCATCATATACCAGCAGGCCAAGCAGCTCGGCCGCGTACTCCAGGTCCTTCGGGGTGAAGACGACGCCCGCGCCGCCCAGCGTTTCCGGTACCGCCGCCGCGCCGTACGCGAGGACCGGAACATCGGCCGCCAGCGCTTCGACGAGGGGGACGCAGAATCCCTCGTGCTCGCTGAGCGAGACGTAGGCGTCCGCCATCCGATAGTAGGCGGCCAGCTCGTCGTCAGGGACCTTGCCGGTGAAGACGAACCGCTGTGCCGGCAACTGGTAGCGGCTCGCCATCTGCCGGAGCGCGGCGTAGTAGCGCGGAACACCGTCGGTCCGGCCGACGAAGAGGAAGCGGTACTCGGTGTCGACGTATCGCTTGTAGTGTTCGCCGAGTTTGAGCAGATCCTCAATCTTCTTCTGCGGCACCATCCGGCCGACAAAGAGGATGTTCGCGAGGCCGTCGTCGAGCGCCCGCTCCAGCACCGGCATCCGCGGCGCGTCCGTGATCCGGGCGGTGTCGACAGCGATCGGCATCACGCCGGTCCGTGCGAAGCCCAACGCTTCGAGCTCCCGCCGGTTGTAGTCCGAATCGCCCAGCGCGAGGTCGACCCGGCCCGCCAGTGAGGCGAGTTCCTGCCGGCCGACGGTCATCAACCGGAACAGCCCGGCATCCCACGGCGCGAAAAAGTGGGCGGGCGTCAGGTTGTGGTACTGGATCGCGGTGCGTCCCGGGAGGCCTGTCAGCGCCTCCGTCATCGGCGATGGGACGGCGAAGTGGAGGATGGTGGCGTCTCCCTGCCGCGCGGCGGTCTCGGTGAACGGCCGGATATCGCCCGCGAGGTCGTCGTCGATGGACAGGGCGTATACCTCCGACGTGTGGCCTCGCTCACGCAACAGGCGCCGGACGCGCCGGGCGCTGTCACCCACCGCATCGCCCCGGTGCGCCGCCGGCACCCACTGGTTGATGACCATCGGCCGTCTACCGCTCGCGCCTGGGGAGCGCCTCGTACGCCGACGGGCGGTACTGCTTCAACTCCTCGAGCGCCTCTGCCCGTTCGAACTGACGCCAGAACTCGGGATCCACCTTCCCGGGCGTGCGGCGCGGTGCCGCGCGCACCTGATCGATCAGGCGGCGCAGCGTTACCGGAAAGTCCCGTGCGCGGAGTCGCGCCAGCGCGGCGTCCTGCGTGCGGAGAATGTCGTCTTCCAGCGCCGGATCGCACAGCACCGCGTTGATGATCGAGGCGACGTGGCGCGGATCCTTCCGGTCGTACAGCACGCCGCCGCCATCCATCGTCGCCGGCACCGCCGCGGCGGCGTAGGCGACCACTGGGATCCGCTTCCAGAACGCCTCGACAAGCGGTACGCAGAACCCCTCGTGCTCGCTCGCGGAAAGGAAGAGGTCGGCGACGTCGTAGAGCGCCGTCAGCTCCTCATTGGTGACATGGTCGAGCAGGTGGACGCCCGAGATGCGCAGATCGCGGACCAGCGTGGCGATCGATGCGTGGTAGTCGTCAAAGCCGGCGTGGGATCCCACCACCAGGAGCCGCGCCCGCGGGTCGTAGCGCCGGCGATAGACGGCGAGCGTACGGACCAGATCCTCGATCTTCTTGTTCGGGATCAGCCGGCCGACGAAGAGGATGTTCGTCGCGTCGTCATCGAACTGTCCCGCGAGCGCCTGGTCAGGTGGAACGTCGAGGTGCGAAAAGTCGGGCACGACTGGCAGCACCCCGGTTTGCGGGAAGCCGAGGGCGTCGAGTTCCGCCTGATTGAACGCGGAGTCACCGACCGCCAGGTCGCAGCGCAGCGCCCACGCCTGCAGTTCGCGCCTTCCGTCAAAGCACTGCTGCATCAGCGTGGCGTTGACGTCGCGGAAGTATTGGGGCGGCGTGATGTTGTGGTAGACCAGCATCATCCGCTCCGGCAGTGCGAAGGCAACGCGCGAGGCGCGCGAGCCGAGCGAGAAGTGATGGATCAGGATCCGCTCCGGGTGGCTGTCGTCGATCAGTTCGCGGTAGTCCTCGGTCAGGTTCTCGACGCGCGGGTCGGCTGTCTGCACGTAGATCCGCGAGTCGTATCCGGCCGCAACGAGTGCGCGCTGAATCCCGAGCGCTTCGTTGCCGATGGCGTCGCCGTAGCCGAGCGTGGCGAGCACCTGATCGACCGCACCCGCCCGTGCTGCGCTCATCGGCCTGTCCGCGGTGGCCCGCTCCGTGGCGGCCGGCGCCCGGCGGGCCGGCGTCCGCCGGGCGCTCTGCGGCGGCGGGCCGGACGGCGCGGACGGCTGTCGTCAGCCGCCGATGGCGCCGGCCCGGTCGGGAGGTGGTCCACCACCCACCGCGCCGGCGGGAGGTCGCGCCGCCGGCGGGCGAACCAGCCCGGCTCCGGTTCGGGAGCCGGCGGCGCGTAGCCGTCGCGGTCGTCGCGGGCGAGCTGCTCCAGCATCGCGAGGTACTTCCCGATCACCACGTCCCAGGTGTAGTGCCGCTCGAAATAGGCGCGGCCATTCGCGCCGAGGGCACGGCGAATCCGGTCGCCCGTCTCGAGCAGGCGGAGCGCTTCGGCGAACTCGATGAACGACTCGTAGTAGAGGCCGCCGTTCGCCCGGAGCACCTGGCCGTGCAGCACGTCGCACCGGCCGTTCACCAGCACCGGCAGACCCATCGCCCACGCTTCGAGCGTCACCATCGACAGGCTCTCGTAGAAGGAGGGCATCACGAGCAAGTCGGCTGCCGCCATCGCGTCGTACTTCTCTGTGTCGCTGACGAATCCGAGATGGTGGATGCGCGGGTGCGGCGGGATCGGCTCCACCGGTTCGCCGACGAGCACCAGGTGCAGGCGGCGAGACCCGCGGGCGGCGTACCGCTCGAAGTAGTCGAACAGTTCCAGGCAACCCTTGTTCCGGTCGATCCGGCCGACGTAGAGGGCGAACGGGTCGGTGATCCCGGTCCGCGTCCGGAACCGGTCGGCGCTGGCGTCAGCTGGCACCTCCGAGCCGACGCCGACGACGACCCCCGGAACGTCGCGGTTGCCGGAGACGGTCTGGATCAGGGCGCGCTCCTCGTGGGAGTTGTACATCAGGGCGCGCGCCTGCCGGAACGGCGCGCGGAAGACCCTGAGACCGAGCGCCGGGTCGCGCTCGGCGGTCGGCACGAGCAGCGCGCGCGCCGGCGCCGCCAGGATCGCGTGGTACGCGTGGTAGTAGCGGTAGCTGAAGACGATGAGCCGGTCATAGCGGTCGGCGTGCTGCCGGAGGTGATCGATGAGGGCCGGGCTCGTCGGCCCCTCCACCTCGAGCCAGCGGCGCTCATCCGCGATCGAGTGCCAGTCGCCGAACACCTGTTCGGATTTGTCGCCGAACTCGTGCGGATCGCGTTCGCGGCGTACCGGAAAGCGGTGGACGCGCAGACCGTTCACATCGGTCGGGCCCGGCGGCCACTCGTTCGCCCAGGTGATGTAATCACGCGCACAGGTGGTGAGGATCTCCACCGTCGCATGCCGGGCAAGCCGTTCGGCGATGTAGCGGGCGTGCAGTTCCGCGCCGCCGCTCAGCTCGGCGCCGTACCGCTGCACAACCACCCCGAGGGTCACGATTCCCGGTCAGGGTCGAGCGGACCGTCCTCCGGTGATGCGTCCGCTGGCGTCTCCGGGTCGGCCTGCGGTGCGTCCGCTGGCACGTCCGCTGGAACGTCCGCGGTGGTGCTCCGTGTGGCCATCGATCCGGCTGTGGATGGGTCGGTGTCCGCTGGCGTCCCAGGTTCGTCGTCCGGAGCCGTGGATGCGCCGGCGTCAGCCGGGCCGGGCACAACCGCACCCGACTCGCTCCCCTCGCCGGTGTCCGACCGCCTGCGGCCGCGCCGCCGCCGCCGCCGCCGGCGTTCGCCCGTCCCCTCGCCCGTGTCGTTCCCTGTGCCGCCCGACGGCCGAGGCGGCTCCAGCACCGTCTCCTCGAGAGCGCGGCCGCGCCGCTCGTCGAAGTCGAGACGGGCGGCGACCGACTCCACCCGCATCTTGTGGTTCTTCATGTCGATCGCGAGCCGGGTCATCTCGAGCGCAAGGTTGTTCATCACCTCGTAGACGAGCGCGTCCATCTCGACCCGCTCCTGCACCACGGCGGCGGTCCGGCGGACGACGCGGCTCTGCCCGGAGATCGAGTCGAGCAACGGCGCCGGGTTGAAGAAGAGTTTCAGGATCGGGTTGAGCAGCCGGCGGATCAGGTGCAGCGCACGGCCGACCACCCCAGGTCGCGACGAGCGGTAGACGCTCGTCGGATCGAACTCGCCGGTGAGCGGCGGCGCGCTGGCGACCTCCGCGCTCCGTCGGCGGTAGTGGTCGAGCAGATCGGAACGGACGTTCTTCGGATCGAGAAAGCGCTCGAGCTTTACGTTCGCCAGCTCGCGAACCTCTTCCTCCGTGTAGTCGACACCCCGTTTCTCACGGATGCGGCTCCGGATCTGCTGCATGATCTGTTCGACGTCGATGCTGTCGGAACGGATGCTGAATTCGGACATGAGTCTGGTCGGTCTGCGGTGAGCGAGGCGGACAAGCCCTCGGCGGGCAGACGGTCGGCGCCACGCATTCCCGCGTGCATCGGGTGTTGCAGGGGCCGGCGCCACGTGGCGCCGGCGCGACGGCGAGGCCGCGCGTCAGGCGAAGCCGTTGACGGCGTCCTCCTCCGAGTCGAACGACTCGAAGACGGTGGCCAGCTTCGTGATCGCCAGCAGATCCGCGATGCGCTTGGTCAGGTTGAGCAGCTTCAGATCGCCGCCGTTGTTCTTGACCGTCGTATAGGTACGCACGATCTCGCCCAGGCCGGCGCTGTCGATGTACGGGACCCCCTCCAGGTTCAGCAGCAACTGGCGCTGCTTCTGCTGCAGCAGGCTGTTGATCTTGTCGCGCAGCAACTCGTCGCCATCGCCGATCGTCAGCTTGCCGGTGAGATCCAAAATCATCACGTCGCCGCTGCGACGTTCCTCAATCTGCATGGCAGTTGTTCCCTCCGAATCTTTCTGCCGCGTCGGTGGCGGGCGCCGGTCACTCGACGTCGCGCCGCATCTTCTTCCGGGAGCGTTTCCGGGCGAGCGCCTGCTTTGTGCGCCGCTTGTCGCCCGGCTTGAGGTAGAAGGAGTGCTTCTTGATGTCCTTGATGATGTCTTCCTGCTGCACCTTACGCTTGAAACGGCGCAGTGCGCTCTCGATCGACTCGCCTTCCTGCACTCGGACTTCAGCCACGGTCGTCTGTCACCCCCTCTGCGATCTGGCGCACAGTAAACCACCCCACCGCATATGCTAGGCTGTGGCGTAGGCTGGTTCCGATGCGCCGGCCGCGGACGCATCAGCTTAGGACAATCCCCGCATCCCCGTCAATCCAGCGTGCTTTGGGGCGCATGACCCGACACCTGACTGTGCTCGTCGTTGGAGGCGGTGCGCGCGAGCACGCCCTGACCGCCACCCTCCAGGCGGACGCCGACGTCGCCAGAGTGGTCTGTGCCCCCGGCAACGCCGGCATCGCGCGGGCGCCCGGAGTTCGCACCACGCCGGTTGATCTGGCGGACCCGGCGGCGATCCTGGCGCTGGCCGAAGCGGAGGGTGCCGACTTGACGGTGGTGGGGCCGGAGCAACCCCTCGCTGCGGGCGTGGCAGACACCTTCGCCGAAGCGGGGCGGGCGCTGTTCGGGCCGACCCGGGGGGCAGCGCGGCTGGAGTCGTCCAAGGCGTTCGCCAAGGCGTTCATGGCGCGCCGCAACATCCCGACCGCACGCTTCGACGTGTGCCGCGATGCGGCGACGGCGCTCGAGGCGGTCTCCGGTGAACGCTTCGGCTTCCCGGTGGTGGTGAAGGCGGACGGTCTTGCCGCCGGCAAGGGGGTGACCGTGGCGCCCGACCGCGCGGCGGCAGAGACGGCGGTGCGCGAAGCGATGGTGGACGGGCGCTTTGGCGCGGCGGGGTCGACCATGGTGATCGAGGAGTGCCTGCGCGGACCGGAGGTGTCGTGCTTCGTCGTTTGCGATGGCCGCCGCGGTCTGGCGTTGCCCGCCGCGCAGGATCACAAGCGGGCCTACGATGGCGACGCCGGGCCCAACACCGGCGGCATGGGCGCGTTCGCGCCCAGTCCGCTGGTGGGACCGGAGCTGGCGGCGCGGATCGAACGGGAGATCGTCGCGCCGACGATCGCCGGATTGCGAGACGAGGGATGCGAGTACCGCGGCGTGCTGTACGCCGGGCTGATGCTGACCGATGACGGGCCGAAGGTGATCGAGTTCAACGTCCGCTTCGGCGATCCGGAGGCACAGGTGCTCCTGCCGATGGTGGGGGCGGGATTCGCTCGCGTCCTGCAGGCAGCGGCCGCCGGCGATCTGGGCGACGCCATGTGGCGCGTTGCGGACGATCCACACGTGGGCGTCGTGATGGCGTCGGGGGGGTACCCCGGATCGTACGCGACGGGACGGCCGATCACCGGGCTCGACGAGGCGGCGGCGGTGCCGGGCGTCCGGATCTTCCAAGCGGGGACGCGGCTCGATGACGCCGGCGACATCGTGACGAGCGGCGGGCGGGTCTTGACCGTCGTGGCGCGCGGCGTGGACTTCTCCGACGCGATGGCGCGCGCGTACGACGCGGTGGGTCGGATCCGGTTCGAGGGGAGCCACACGCGGACCGATATCGGACAGAAGGCAATCGCGCTCGCGGCGGTGCGGGCGCCGGGCGGCTGACGCGCCGGGATGGCGCCGCACCAGGCGAGACGGAGCAGGGAGCATGGCTGAACGACAGGTCCAGATCCTGATGGGGAGCGATTCGGACGCGCCGGTGATGCAGCGCGCGGTTGACCTGCTGCAGACGCTCGGGGTGACGGTCCAGATGACCGTCGCCTCGGCGCACCGGTCGCCGGCGCGGGTGCAGCGGATCATCGAGGAAGCGCCCGGTGAGGGCGTGAAGGTATTCATTGTCGGCGCCGGCGCGGCGGCGCATCTCGCCGGCGTCGTGGCGGCGCATTCGACGCTGCCGGTGATCGGCGTCCCGATTGATTCCTCGCCCCTGTCGGGCTGGGACGCGCTGCTCGCCACCGTGCAGATGCCCCCTGGCGTCCCCGTGGCGACGGTCTCGGTAGGCGCCGCCGGTGCGACGAACGCCGGCGTCCTGGCCGCGCAGATCCTCGCCCTGTCCGATCCCGACCTCGCGCAACGCCTGGCCGACTACAAACAGTCGCTCGCCGAGAAGGTGGAACGGGCGGCGGCCAGGGTGGAGAGCGGCCGCGTTTAGTCTTCGAAGAGCATGATAAGAAGCGCCTTCTGGGTATGAAGGCGGTTCTCGGCCTGATCGAAGACGACTGACGCCGGACTGTCCATGACCGAGTCGGTCACTTCCTCGCCACGGTGTGCCGGCAGGCAGTGGAGGAAGCAGGCGTCCGGCCCGGCGTGTCCCATCAGTGCATCGTTCACCTGATAGGGGGCGAACAGGCGGCGGCGGACCGCCACTTCCGCCTCGCGCCCCATCGAGGTCCAGACGTCCGTGTAGATCGCATCGGCGCCGCGCACCGCCTCGATCGGGTCGCGGTAGCGAGTCAGTTCCGCGCCGTACCGGGCGGCGCGCGCCGCATCGTCATCGACCGCCCCCGGCAGTTCGAACCCGTCGGGGGAGGCGACGCGGACGTGGACGCCGAGCATCAGCGCCGCCTGTGCGAACGACGTCGCGACGTTGTTGCCGTCGCCGACGAACGCCACGGTCCGGCCGCGCGGATCGTCCCACCGTTCGACGAGTGTCAGACAGTCGGCGAGCGCCTGGCACGGATGCTCCTCGTTGCTGAGCGCATTGATCACACGGAATGTCGATGTCGCCATCGCCAGCTCGCGCAGCCGCGACTGCTCGTATGTGCGTACGACCGCGCCTGCCACCCACCGCTCGAGGCTGCGCCCGACGTCGGCGAGCGATTCGCGCCTGCCGAGCGCCACGTCGGCGTCCGGATCGATGAAGTCACCCCCCAGCTCGCGGATCGCGATCTCGAACGTCGATCGGGTCCGGAGCGACGGCTTCTCGAACAGCAGCGCGATGTAGGTCCCCTGGAGCGCCGCTGACGTCGGCGCCTCCTGGCCGAGCGGGCGGTCGCGCTTCACCTCGGCCGAGAGCGCGAGGCAATGCTCCAGGTCGTCCGGTTGGAAGTCGAGCACCGAGAGGAAGCAGCGCCCGGCCAGGCTGCCGGCGGCGTGCGGTACGCTGGTGGTCGCCATCGTGACTCGTACCGTCAGGTCCGGTAGTCGGCGTTGATGTGGACGTAGTCGGCGCTGAAGTCGCAGGTCCACATCGTCGCCGCGCACGATCCTCCGACGCCCAGGTCGACCGCCAGCTCCACTTCCTCGTGCGCCAGGTGCGCTGCCGCCGCCGCCTCGCGGTCGGCATGGATGGTGACGCCGTCGTAGAGGACGACGCCGCCGATCGTGACCACGGTGCGGTCCGGGTCGAACGCGACGCCGGCGCGTCCGGCAACCGCCACCAGACGCCCCCAGTTTGGATCGGCGCCGTTGAGCGCCGTCTTGACGAGCGGCGAGTTGGCGATCGCCCGCGCCGCGCGCCGCGCGTCGTCGTCGGTGGCGGCGCCCTCGACGCGGATCGTCGCCAGCTTCGTCGCCCCTTCGCCACCCCGGACGATCTCGCGCGCGAGGTGTATGCAGACCTGCTCGAGACCGGCCGCGAACGCGGGGGCGGCCGCGTTGTCGATCGCGACGCCGCTTGCGCCATTGGCCAGCATCAACACCGAGTCGTTGGTGGAGGGCTCGCCGTCGACCGAGATCGCGTTGAACGAGACGGCGGCGGCGTTGCGCAGCGCCTCGCCCAGCGGCGCCGGCTCCGCGGCGGCGTCGGTCGTCAGGAAGCCGAGCATCGTCGCCAGGTTCGGCTCGATCATGCCAGCCCCCTTCGCCATGCCGCCGATGGTGACGGGACCGTTCGGAGTGTCGACGCGCACCGCCGCCTCCTTCGGCGCGACGTCAGTCGTCATGATTGCCTCCGCCGCCGCGCGGTGGCCGTCGCGGCTCAGGGTGTGCGCCGCTTCCGCCAGGCCGGTCGCCACCTTCCGGGTATCGAGCTTCAGACCGATGACCCCGGTCGAGGCGACCACGACATGCGCCGGATCGCAGCCGACCGCCGCGGCCGCCGCCGCGACCATCGCCCGGGCGTCGTCGAGGCCGGCGGCGCCAGTGCAGGCGTTCGCGCACCGGCTGTTCACCGCGATGACGCGGGCGCGTCCGCCGGAGCGGGCAAGCTGCGCCTTCGTCACGACCACCGGCGCCGCGACGGCGAGGCTTGTCGTGAAGATACCCGCCGCACTCGCCAGATCGTCCGAGACCACCAGCGCGATGTCGAGTCCAGCCGGCTTCAGGCCGCACGCGGCGCCGGCGGCGCGGTAGCCAGCGGGCGCGGTGATGCCCCCCTCGACGGCGGTGATCCCCGCGGCGGCGTCAGGCGCCTGCGTGCCGCTCACCGGCCCTGTCCCCCGTAGCGTCCCAGGTCGAGGACAAGGGCGTACTGCCGGCACCGGCGGAAGAGGTCGCACGTCGTGCAGTCGGCCGCGATCTTCTCCGGCACCCAGGGGTGCGGCACGATCGAAAAGCCGGCGCGAACGAACGGGCGCGCCTCGTGGGTGAAGGCGCAGACCCGGGGGACGCGCTGCGCCACCGCCCGGGCGATCAGCGCGTCGAGCAGTTGGCGGCCGATGCCGCTGCCGCGGTGGCCGTCCGCCACCACCAGCGACCGGATCTCCGCCACCCTCGGACTGAGGCTGACCAGTTCGCCGCAGCCGACGACGTCGCCACCCGCCGCCACCAGGAAGTTGGGCACATGGAGTTCCACTTCGCCGAGCGGCCGGGCGAGGAGGTGGCCGGTCTCCAGGTTGTCGGTGATCAGCTCGTACACGCGCGCCGCGTCGTCGGCGGCGGCGGGGCGGATCACGACTGTCTCCGCGTCCGACGCCGCGGCGTCGGTAACCGGCGTCTCGGTCGTGCTGGTCATCGGATCACGCGAACGTCGCGCCGGCGTCCACCAGCGCCTGCCGGAGACGGCGAAGCCCTTCGTCGATCTCGTTGTCGGTGACGGTGTACGGCGGCAGCAGCCGGACGACGGTGCCGGCGGTGCGGTTGACGATCAGCCCCCGCGCCAGCGCGCAGTCGACCGTCTGATCCGCCACTGCCTGATCCACCTCGACGCCGCGCATCAGTCCGGCGCCCCGCACCTCGTGGAGCTGCGGACTATCGGCGACCAGCCCGTCAAGACCGCGGCCGAGGCGGGCGCCCGCTTCGGCGACACGAGCGATCAGGCCCCCCTCGAGCGCGTCGAGGAAGACGAGCGCGGCGCGGCAGGCGAGCAGGTTGCCACCGTACGTGCTGCCGTGGTCGCCGAACGACGCCGCCTGCGCGACGCTGTCGCTCATCAGGGCGGCGCCGATCGGCACCCCGGCGCCGAGCGATTTCCCTAGCGCCATCAGGTCGGGCATCAGGCCGGCGGCGGCGCTGGCGAACGGCTGGCCGGTCCGTCCCAGGCCGCACTGCACCTCGTCGGCGATCAGAAGCGCGCCGGTGGCCGCGCACCCTTCGGCGACCGCCTCTGCCGCCGCAGGCGGAATCGGGCGGATGCCCCCCTCGCCCTGAATCGGTTCGACGATCACCGCCGCGGACCGATCGGTGATCGCGGCGCGGATCGCGTCCGGTTCCAATGGCGGCACGAAGCGGACGCCGGGGAGGAGCGGCTCGAACGGCGTGCGGTACGGCTCGCCGGAGGTAGCCGAGAGCGCGCCGAACGTCCGGCCATGGAACGAGCCGTCGAACGCAACGATCTCGAACCGGTCCATTCCTCCCCGCGTCCGGTGGAAGCGCCGTGCGAACTTCAGGCATGCTTCGACGGCCTCGGCGCCGCTGTTGCAGAAGAAGGCGCGCGGCAGCCCCGACAACCGCGCGAGGCGCTCGGCCACCTGTCCCTGCAGCGCGTGGAAAAAGAGGTTCGACGTGTGGAGCAGCTCGCGGGCCTGTTCGCCGAGCGCGACCGCCAACTCCGCATGCGCATGGCCGAGCGAGGCAACGCCGATGCCGGAGAGGAAGTCGAGATACTCGCGCCCGCCGGCGTCGACCAGCCATGATCCATGGCCGCTGGTGAAGACGACCGGGTGGCGGCGGTACACCTGCAGGATGTGCGCCGCCTCGACCTCCTTCACCTGATCCGCGTCGATCCGATCCGTCGGTGCCGTCATCTGCCTGTCCCTGGCCGCGCCGCCCTCATGTGGCCCTTCAGCCCGTCAGCATGGTGCCCGCAGCCCGCTCGAACATCCCGCGCCGCGGCCGGCGCGCGTCGACGATCGCCACTTCGTGCGCGCCGCCGGCGAGCGCCGCGCGGCCGGCGAGCAGCTTCGCCACCATGCCGGCGCTCGCGCCGCCGCCGTCGATCAGCGCGTCGATGCCGGTGTCGTCCAGCGCCCGGATTGTCCGTCCGTCCTCGTCCAGCACCCCGGCGGTGCTGCCGGCGATCAGCAGCCGCCGCGCGGCGAGCCTGGCCGCCAGATCGCCTGCCAATGTATCGGCGTTGACGTTCAGCACCTGTCCTGCCGCCGCCGCGCTCAGGCTCGCCACGACCGGCGTATAGCCCGCGGCCAGCAGATCGATCAGCAGCGCCGGCTCGCCCTGTCCGACCGGGCGCCCGACGTAGCCAAGGTCGACCGAGCGGCCGTCCGCCGTGCGGTATCGCCGCTCGCGGCGCACCGGAGCGATCCCGGCATCGGCGCCGGTCAGGCCGACGGGGCGTGCGCCCGCCGTCGCGAGCGCCGCCACGAGGCGCGTGTTCACGCGGCCCGCCAGCACGCCCGCCACGACATCGAGGGTCGCGCCGTCGGTGATCCGCAAACCGTCGACCGCCTGCTTCGCGATGCCGAGGCGCGCCATCTCCGCGTCCACCTCGCGCCCGCCGCCATGAACCACGACTAGCGGCTCCCGCGAGGCGACGTCCGCCAGGACGCGGGCCAGGCTCCGGAGACAGGTCGCGGTTTCCAGCAGCTCGCCCCCGAGCTTGATGACGGTCGGCGTCAGCGCGCGCACCGCGCGGCGGAGACGGGTCGACCCGCCCGCCGCGCGTCCGGCGGGGCGACGCATCGCGCCGGCAGGCATCAGGCAAGTCCCTCGCGCTCGTCGATCCCGCAGGCGACGTTGAAGCTCTGCAACGCCTGTCCCGCCGCCCCTTTCACCAGGTTGTCGAGACAGCAGACGAGCACCAGGCGTCCGCCCTCCACCTGCCAGCCAACGTCGCAGAAATTGGTGTGGGCGACATGCTTGATCTCGGGGGGGCGTGCGCCGGTCAGGCGGACAAAGGGCGCATCGGCGTACGCTGCGTCGAACGCTTCTCCGATCTGCGTCGCTGTCGTGCCGGGGCGAAGCCGCGTATAGATCGTCTCGAGGATCCCCCGATCGAGGGGCACGAGGTGCGGGACGAACGTGACCGGGCGCTTGAGCTCCTGTTCGATCTCGGCGCCGTGGCGGTGGGCGAAGATGCCGTATGCAGCAACGTTCCCGTGCACCTCCGAGAAGTGGGTCCGCTCGGTCGGCTTCTTGCCGGCGCCGGAGACACCCGACTTCGCGTCGACATAAATGTCCGCTCCGTCGGCGATCAGCCCGGCGGCAGCCAGCGGCTTGAGTGCCAGCAGCGCGCCGGTCGGGTAGCAGCCAGGGCAGGCGACGAGATCGGCCGACGGCAGCGCATCGCGGTTCCACTCGGTCAGGCCGTACGTCGCGGGACGATCGAGCACCGGCGCATGCGGGTACCACCGCTGACGGTCGGCGTCGCTCCGAAGGCGGAACGCGCCCGAAAGGTCGAAGACGCGGCGGCCCCGCTCGAGGAGCGCCGGCGCCAGCTCGGCGCTCGCCGTGTCGGGCAGGCCAAGGAAGATCACCTCGGCGCGGGCGGCGAGCGCGTCGATCGAGAAGGGTTCGATCTCGCCGTCAAAGATGCCGGCGAGGCCGGGCAGTTCGGCGGAACCGTCTCTCCCGCCTGAACGCATCGCCACCGTCACCTCGACCTGCCCGTGGCGCGCCGCCAGACGGAGCAGCTCCTGGCCGCCGTAGCCGGTCGCCCCCGCGATGCCGATCCGGATTGCCATGTTCGGACTATTGTATACTAATTCACTCCGGTGAATATTTATGAGGCGCTACCGTCAGGCGACGATCCTCGACTTGGTCTCGCGTGAGGCGATTTGCAGCCAGGAGCAGTTGGGTCAGCAGCTCCGGGCGCGCGGCTTCAATGCCACGCAAGCGACGATCTCGCGCGACATCAAGGTGCTGCAGCTCGTCAAGCGGGCGCGCGACGGCGCCTACGAGCCGCCGCACGCCGGCGCAGGCGCGGGCGCGGGGTCGGACGGCGAGCTGCGCCGAGCGATTTCGCAGTACCTGCGCCGTGTCGATCTGGTGCAGCAGTTGCTGGTCGTCCGGACCGGGGCGGGACAGGCGGCGCCGCTCGCGCTGGCGATCGACCGGGCGGACCTGCCGGAGGTGGTCGGGACGGTGGCGGGGGACGACACCATCCTGGTGATCACGAAGCATGGCCGGGCAGGGCGCGAGGTGACCCGGCTGTTCGAAGGGTGGGCGATGGACTGAATCGTCCCGGGTGCGCGCAGGCCGCGTCGGCGGGGCAATCAGCCATGCCGACGGAACGGCGCGCACGTGGGCTGCGGCGCGCTCAGGGAGACGGGCGCGACAGAGGAGAACAGGAACGATGGAACAGATCGTGTTGGCGTACTCGGGCGGACTGGACACGTCGGTGGCGGTGAAGTGGCTCGCCGACCGGTACGACGCGGAGGTGGTGGCGGTCACCATCGACCTGGGACAGGGCAAGGAGCTGGATGATGTCCGCGAGCGCGCGCTCGCGGTCGGTGCGGTCCGCGCCCACGTCGTGGATGCGCGCGAGGAGTTCGCGCAGGACTACATCTTGCCGGCGCTGCAGGCGGGGGCGATCTACGAGGGGAAGTACCCGCTCGCGACCGCGCTCGGCCGCCCGCTCATCGCCAAGAAGCTGGTGGAGATCGCCGGCATGGAAGGCGCCTCGATGATCGCCCATGGCTGCACCGGCAAGGGGAACGATCAGGTTCGGATGGATGTCTCCGCACGCGCGCTCAACCCGTCGCTCTCGGTGGTGGCGCCGGCGCGCGTCTGGGGAATGACGCGGCCCGACGAGATCGCCTACGCACGCGAGCATGGCATCCCGGTGCCGGCGTCGGTCGACTCCCCCTACAGTACCGACAGCAACCTCTGGGGCCGGTCGATCGAGTGCGGGGTGCTCGAGGATCCGTGGACCGAGCCACCGGAGGAGATCTACGCGCTCACCAGGTCGCCCGCCGAGGCGCCCGATCCGCCGGCGTACGTCGAGATCGATTTCGAGCAGGGGACGCCAACCCACGTCAACGGTGTGCCGATGCCGCTCACCGAACTGATCCACTCGCTCGAGACGATCGCCGGCGCGCATGGTGTCGGGCGGATCGACATGGTGGAGAACCGTCTGGTCGGGATCAAGTCGCGCGAGATCTACGAAGCGCCGGCTGCAACGGTGCTGCACGAGGCGCACCGCGAACTCGAAGCGCTCGTCGTGCCGCGCGACCTCGCGCGGTTGAAGGCAACGCTGTCGCGGGTCTACGCCGACCTGGTGTACGACGGGCTCTGGTTCTCGGCGATGCGCGACGCGCTCGACGCGTTCGTCAGGAGCGTGCAGCAGCATGTGACCGGGACGGTGCGCGTGAAGCTGTCGAAGGGGGACTGCCGTGTCGTCGGCCGGAAGTCGCCGGCGTCGCTCTACGACATGGCGCTCGCCACCTACGACGAGGGCGATACGTTCGATCACGCGGCGGCGGAGGGCTTCATCCGGATCTGGGGACTGCCGATCGCAAACGCCGCGGCGAAGCGGCGGGCGGCGGGCGGCAGCGCTCCCGGCGCCGCCCCATCAACCGCCCAGCCGGCGCCGGCGGGCGATGTCCCCAGGTCGTGACGGCCGACGCATGACGGACGACGCGCACCTCTGGTCCGGCCGGTTCGATGCCTCGCCCGACGCGGAGGTCTTCGACTGGCAGGCGTCGTTCCGCTTCGACCGGCGGCTCATACACGACGACATCGAGGGGAGCCTCGCCTGGGCGGAGGCGCTAGCGGATGCCGGCGTGCTGTCGGCAGACGATGCGGCAGCGATCCGCGACGCCCTCACGGCGATCCGGCGCCATACGCATGACGACGCGGCGTTCGTCAACGGCAACGACGAGGATGTCCATGCGTTCGTGGAGCGGGAGCTGATCGCGCGGGTCGGCGACCTGGGGCGGCGCCTGCATACGGGCCGGTCGCGCAACGAGCAGGTGTCGCTCGACCTGCGCCTCTATCTGCGGCGGCGCATCCCGGTACTGCAACGGGAGGTGGCGGCGCTCGTCGCGGCGCTGGCAGATCAGGCGGAGGCGGCGGGCGAGGCGATCATGCCCGCCTACACCCACCTCCGGCGCGCACAGCCGATCCTGGTGGCGCACTTCCTGCTGGCGCACGCCGCGGCGTTCCGGCGGGACCATGCGCGCCTCCGGGCGGCGGCGGACGAAGCCGATGCGATGCCGCTCGGATCGGGTGCCGTCGCAGGCACGAGCTACGCGATCGACACCGCGGCGCTCGCCAGGCGGCTCGGCTTCTCACGCGTCGTCGCGAACAGCATCGACGCGACGGCCGACCGGGACTTCGTCAGCACGATGCTCCACGCGTCGTCACTCGCCATGGTGCACGTCAGCCGCCTTGCGGAGGACCTGATTCTGCTGACCGGGGAGGAGTTCGGCTTCCTCGACCTGGACGACCGAGTGGCAACCGGCAGCAGCCTGATGCCGCAGAAGAAGAACCCCGATCCGCTGGAGCTGGCGCGCGGCAAGGCGGGCCGGACGATCGGGCGGCTCGCCGGTTGGCTCGCGACCATGAAGGGGCTGCCGAGCGGCTACAACAAGGATCTGCAGGAAGACAAGGAAGCAGTCTTCGACGCGGAGGAGACGCTGCGCGGATCACTCCGCGCAGCCGCAGCGGTGGTGGCGGGGCTGACGCTCCGGCCGGCGCGGACGGAAGCGGCCGCCGGCGGGATGCTGCTCGCCACCGACGTGGCCGAGCTGCTGGTGGCCGCAGGTGTCCCGTTCCGGACGGCGCACGAAACGGTGGGCGGCATGGTGCGCGACCTCCTCGCCGCCGGGCGGGACTTTGCCTCGCTCACGCCGGAGGAATGGCAACGCTACGATGCGAGCTTCCCGGCTGACGCTGGCGATCGGATCACGGCCCGCGCTTCCATCGAGGCCCGCCGGACCCCCCAATCCACGAACCCGGAGGCGGTTCAGGCGGCCTTGAGCGAGTTGCGCGACTGGCTTCACGTCTGCTAAACTCGGAGTCCTGCACGCAGGCGTGTTCCTTTCCTAATCTGCCTGCATACGCATAGTTCTGACGGGTTCGGGAGACACTGAATGGCGCTGCGCCAGGCCCACCAGGGCGACACTGCGGACGCGTACGTGAACGAGAACGGCGTGGACACCGGCACCCCGGCCCACGGCGGCAAGGACGGGCCGGTCCGCCGGTCGCTGATCCGGGCGTCGTTGCCGACCTCCGACGGCTCGCCGACGCAGCCGACGCGTCAGGCACCGGTCTTCACGATGCATCAGCAGACCGGCCGCAATCGTGTCGACACCACCGACCTGCCGGACAACTTCGGCAACACCTGGGATCCGCCGCCCACTCCGCAACCCGCCCACAAGGCGGGAGGGAACTCGGGCCGGGAGCGCCGCCGCAACCGCTTCCGCGGCGGTCCCCCGGGCAACGGCCAGAACGGCCAGCCGAACGGCAACGTTGCCGGCAATCGGGCCGAGGGCCGGGGCGACGGCAATGGACGCCCGCGTTCCCGTTCCCGCCGCAATCGGGGCCGCTCCCGCTAGACCCGCGGCATGGGGCTGCTCTCGGGCCGGCATGGTCTCGTCGTCGGCGTCGCCAATCAGCGGTCGCTCGCCTGGGCGATCGCGCGGGCGGCGGACGCAGCCGGCGCAACGCTGACGCTCAGCTACGCCACGGAGCGGTTCGAGGCGAAGACCCGGAAGCTGTCGGAGACCCTCGAGCGGCCGGCCCAACGAGTCGCGTGCGACGTGACCGACGACGACGCGATCGCCGCGTTGCTCCGCGCGGTGGACGAGGCGCACGGCGGGCTTGACTTTCTGGTCCACGCGGTCGCGTATGCGTCGCGCGAGGCGATCTCGGAGCCGTTCATCGACACGACGCGCGGCGACTTTGCGCAGGCCCTCGATATCTCGACCTATTCGCTCGTCCCGCTTGCGCGCGGAGCGGCGCCGTTGATGGAGCGGCGCGGGGGGGGCAGCATCGTGACCCTGACGTATCTGGGAAGCGAGCGCGTCTTCCCGAACTACAACGTCATGGGGGTCGCCAAGGCGGCGCTCGAGGCAACCGTCCGCTACCTGGCCGCCGACCTCGGGCCACGCAACATTCGCGTGAATGCCCTCTCGGCCGGGCCGATCAAGACGCTCTCCGCCGCCGGCATCTCCGGCTTTAGCGATATCCTCGACCACTACCGTGGCCGGGCGCCGCTCCGCCGGACCGTCGACGCCGACGAAGTGGCCGACACGGCCGTATGGCTGCTCGGTCCCGCCGCGCGTGGCGTCACCGGCGACGTGGTCATGGTGGATGGCGGCTATCACGCCACCGGCATGTAGCGGGTGGCGCCGGTGCCGCTGATTCCACGCGTCCGCGGACACCTGCTCCGGGCGACGCTCCGCCGACGAACGGCCTTCCTGCTCGGTGTCGGCACCGCCTCCCCCGCCGTCTGGTTGATGTCGATCGACGCCGCCTGGGAGTCGTGGATCACGGACGGCGTCGCGCTTGTCTCCGTCGCGACCGGCATCGCACTGATCCACACGGCCTTGACCGGCCGCCGCGCTGACTGGGTGGAATGAACCGCGGCGCGCGGGTGCCGAGTGGTACGATCCCTTCGCCATGCCACATCGCGCACCGGGCGCCGACGCATCCCGCACGTCGCGCCACCTCGGGGGGAAGCCGATCCGGTACTACCGGCCGCGCGGCGATGCGGGCATCCGCACACTGATCGACGAAGGGTTTCAGGCGTTCAACGCCGGGCGGCTGTCGGAGGCGTGCCAGATCTTCACCGGGAGGATGCTCGACCCGGCACACGACACGACCATCGGCCTCACGATGGCGGGTGCGCTGACGCCGGCGGGCCTGGGCGGCTGCGTCATCGACCTGATGGAACGGGGGCTGGTCGACTTCGTCATCAGCACCGGCGCCAACCTGTACCACGACCTTCACTACGCCCTGAACTACACGCTGTACCGCGGCTCGCCCTTCGCCGACGACGTCGAGTTGTACGAGGACGGCGTGATCCGGATCTACGACGTGCTGTTCCCGGCAACGGTGTTGCTCGAGACCGACGCGTACCTCCGCGACTTCCTGGCGCGCTCCGCGCTTGGCGGACCGGTGGCCACCGCTGAGCTGCACTACCGCCTCGGCTGCGACCTGCGCGAGCGGCAGCCGGAGTGCGAGACGTACTCTGTGGTGGCGGCGGCCTCGGCCTGCGGCGTGCCGATCTACACGTCGTCGCCCGGCGACAGCTCGATCGGGATGAACGTCGCCTGGCACCGGCTGATCGCGCAGAGCGATCTCGTGCTGGACCCGAGCCTCGACGTGAACGAGGTGTGCGCCATCATCCTGGCGGGGGAGAAGAACGGCTGCGTCATTCTGGGAGGCGGCTCGCCGAAGAACTTCTACCTGCAGGGCCAGCCGACGCTTTGGGAGATCTACGGCATCCAGAAGGGCGGCAACGACTACTTCATCCAGATTACGACCGATCAGGTGGTCTGGGGCGGCCTGTCGGGTGCGACACCGGCCGAAGCGGTGAGCTGGGGGAAGGTGAATCCGGGCGTGCTGTCCGACACGGTGGTGGTGTACGCCGACTCGACGATCGCGTTTCCCCTGTTCTGCGAATACGCCGCCGGCGCGGAGCACGCGCGGCGCGAGCGGAAGGGGCTGTACCACCGGCGTGAGGCGCTGGTCGCTGAGCTCGACCGCCAGGCCCGCGCCGCGAAACGCGAGTGAGCTACGCGCCGGTGAGGAGATTCGTGGGGCGATAGGCGTAGTGGGCCGGATCGTCCGCGTCGGCGTCGTCAAAGGCCTGAAGGCGTTCGCGGCACTTGCTGCAGCGGCCGCAGTGCCTGTCGTCCGGCGGGTTCATGCAGGAGAGCGTCAGGTCGAACGGGACGCCCAGTTCGGCGCCCCGCGCGATGACGTCTGCCTTGTGCCACGTTGCGAACGGCGCGGCGATGCTGATCGTGTGATCGAGGCCTTGGGAGAGCGCCGCCGCCATCATCTTGAAGAACTCCGGCGTCGCATCGGGGAACGGATTGCCGGCGAGCGGGCCGACGACGATCCGGCCGACACCGCGCAGTGCGCACCAGGTGGCCGCCTTCGCGAGCAGCAGGACGTTCCGTCCCACCAGGTAGACCTCCTCGTCCGCCGTCGCGTACGCGGGTGGCGTGCCGCGGAGCGCCCAGTGCGTCGCCGGATAGGTGTCGGCGACCGGGCAGTCCAGCGTGGCGAGCCGCGCGGCGCGGCCGGCGAACGGCGGCGCGTCGAGCAGGCGCTCAACCCACCGCCGTTCGGCCGCTTCCCACGCGAGGCCGCTCGCCACGTACACCGGGTGGACCGCGCCGCCGCCGTTGCCCGCGCCGTCCAGCTCGTGCGCCAGCAGCACCGCGCTGTCGAGGCCGCCGGAACAGAGGACCGCCGTCGGGCCGCCGCGCGCCGTCATGCGATATTAATAGTGCATGTATTGCGTCACGAAGCGGATCGACTTCTGCTATGGCCACCGGCTGCTGAACTACGACGGCAACTGCCGGCACCCGCACGGCCACAACGGGGTGGCGGAGATCGAGGTGCGCGCGACGTCGCTCGACGCGCGGAACATGGTGTGCGACTTCGGCGACATCAAGCGAATCGTGAAGAGGTGGATCGACACCGAGCTGGATCACAAGATGATCCTGCGGCATGACGATCCGCTGATCGAGCCGCTTCGCGCGCAGGGGGAGCCGGTCTTCGTCAGCGACGAGAACCCCACGGTCGAGCATATTGCCCGGCTGATCTGCGAGAAGACACAGGAGGCGGGGTTCGACGTCGTGCGGGTGACCGTGTGGGAGACGCCCACCTCCTCTGCCACGTTCCGTCCCACGGCGTAGGGCGTCGGGCGTGGTACGCTTCCGTCGATGCCGCCGTCGAGCACGGTCGAGAACTATCTGAAGGCGATCTATCAGGCGGAGATCGCACAGAACGATCCGGGGGCGCTGGTGCCGATGGGGCAGTTGGCCTCCGCGCTCGGCGTGGTGCCAGGGACGGCGACGACCATGGTGAAGGCGCTCGCCGATACCAACCTGGTGCGGTACGAGCCGTACGCCGGCGTCCGCCTGACGCTGGGCGGACGGAAGCTGGCGGCGCTGGTGCTGCGGCGCCACCGGCTGATTGAGCTGTTCCTGGTCAACGTGCTCGACCTGAGTTGGGCTGAAGTGCATGACGAGGCGGAGCGGATCGAGCATGCGGTCTCCGACCGGCTGATCGATCGGATCGACGAGTTCCTGGGACGGCCACCGGTCGATCCCCACGGCGATCCGATCCCGGACCCGACCGGTACAATTGCCACGCCTGCCTACGAGACGCTCCTCACCTGTCCGCTGGACACGCCGGTGGTGCTGCAGCGCGTGACCGATCAGGACTCAGCGTTCCTCCGGTTCCTCGAGCAGCACGACCTGAAGCCGGGGCAGCCGGTGCTCGTCGAGGCGCGCGACGCGGAGGCGGATCAGGTGGTGGTCCGGCTCGATGCGGAGCACCCGGTGACGATCGGGATGCGTGCCGCCGCCAAGCTGCAGGTGGCGCCGGCCTAGCCGGATGGGGGAAGATGTCGCGATCGATCGGGCGCACTGGTCGGGCGAGGGAGACGTCACCGGGCAGTTGATCGGGTGGCTCGCCGAGCGGCCCGACGTCGTGTTCGTCCGCGTGGAGGATGCGGTGTCGACGCGCGCCGAGGTGGACTACAACTTCATCAGCAACGAGATCTACGTCCGCTTCCGGACGCGCGACCGTCAGGAGCGCCGCCGTCTGCTCGGCGTCATCCCGGTCAGCCGCACCGTCGCGGAGCCGGCTCTGACGATCTCCGAACTGGACGACGCGCTGGTGGCCGATCCGGAGCTGCCCGATCCGGACTACGCCGACGACGGCATGATTCAGTATCTGCAGACCGAGCGCGTGATCCCGCCGTACCAGACGAGAGGCTACAAGCTGATCGAGCTCGTGCGGATCTACGAGTCGGAGCGCGCGCCGGCCGGCTGACCGTCCGCCGTACTGAGGAGCTAGAGCGATGCCGAACAGCAAGCCGCCCGGACGGAAACCACCGGGCCGGAAGCCGCCCGCGCGGAAACCGGGCGGGCGAAAGCCGGCGAGCGGTGGGCCGCGCGGCGGGAAGGCTGCGAGTGAATGGAAGCCGGGGAGCCGCAAGACGGGTGCGCGCAAGCCGGGCGGCGCAAAGCATGCGGGCGGATGGAAGCCGGGCGCGCGGAAGTCAGGCGCGAAATCAGCGTCGTGGAAGGCGCCGGGACGAACGCGTGACAGTCCGCCGCGCGCTGCGAGGCCACGCCGGGATGAGCGCGAACAGCGGTCGGATGAAACGGCGCCCCCCTTCGAGGAGCACCCTCCGCGCCCGCGGCAGATGCCGCACGGTCGGATCGACGACGGGCCGCGTCCGAAGCGGCGGGAGCCCCCCCCGCGAGACGAGCCCCGGCGCGACCGGTCCCCGCGCGAGACGTTCCCGCGGGCCTCGTCGCGGAGCGAGCGGCCCGAAGGCCCGCGGGAGGAGCTGCCGCGCGATCTGATTCGCCGGAAGCCGTGGCTGCAGATGCCGCCGCGACGCGAGACTCCCGTCCGCGAGGCGCCGGCACCGAGGACCGCTCTTGAGACCTCGGATATCCGGCGAGGTCTGCTCGCGGCGATCGCCGACGCGCACGCCACCGGTCCCGACGCGCGGCGCGCGCGCGTGGCGTCGGCGGAGGAGGTGGGGGGTGACGTGCTGCAGCGTGTCGCCGCGCCGTTGCTTCGGACGGTTGCCGCCGTGTTGACTGCGGAAGGGTACCGGTTCATCGTCTCGACACCGGCCGGCACGGTCCGCCTGTCGTCCGCCGCGTCGGTCGACGACTACCTGGAGCTGGTGCTCGACACACAGACCGACCCGCCGGCGCTGTTGATTCGGACCGCGCATGTCCGCCGCGACGAAGGAGTGATCGACGAACGGGTCGTCGCCGAGCACCCCGCCATCGGCGTACTGACCGATGCACATCTCCTCGCGGTGTTGATCACGGCGCTACGGCCCTTCGTGGACCGGTAGCTGGGGCGCCTTCGCTCCGGACGGGTCGGGGGTCCAGCGCCTGCCGCCTCCGTGCCGGTCTGCAGACCAGCCACCCTGAGGAGGTTGGAGCTAGATTGAGCCGGCGGATCGGAGGCGGGCGATGTCTCCGGGGGAGATGCCCAGTTCGCCCAAAATCGCGTCGGTGTGCTGGCCGAGCGCGGGAGGGGGCGTTCGCACCGCGCCGGGCGTCCCGCCCAGCTTTACCGGGACGCCGAGTTGACGGATCGCACCGGCGACTGGGTGGTCCATCGCCACCACCATCGCCCGCTCGATCACCTGCGGGTCGGTGAACACCTGGTGCAGGTCGCGCACCGCGCCGCATGGGATGCCTGCCTCCTTCAGGTGGGCGATCCACTCGGCGGCGGGACGGGTCCGCAAGCGCTCGACCAGCAGCGGCCGCAGCGCCTCGCGGTGCGCGACGCGATCCCGGTTCGTCCGGAACCGCTCGTCGTCCGCCAGTCCGTCGAGGCCCAGCACGTGGCAGAACGCCCGCCAGAGCTGATCGTTGCCCGCCGCCACAACCAGGTCGCCGTCGGCCGCCTCGAGGGTTTCGTACGGCGTGATCGTCGGGTGCAGGTTACCGAGCCGCGGCGGCGCCGCGCCGGTGGCGAAATAGATGCTCGCCTGGTAGGTGAGAATCGCCGCCGTCGCATCGAGCATCCCGACGTCGACCAGTTGGCCGCGGCCGGTCCGGTGCCGCGCGAGCAGGGCAACGGCAATCCCCCAGGCGGCGAACATCCCGGACACGATGTCGGTGATCGCCACCCCCAGCTTCCAGCCTGGTCCGTCCGCCGCGCCGGTGATGCTCATCAGTCCGCCCTCGCCCTGCAGCACGGCGTCGTAGCCCGGCTCGGCGCGCCGTGGCCCGGTCCGGCCGAAGCCGGAGACCGAGCAGTAGACGAGGTCGGGCCGGCGCTCGCGCAGATCGGCGTAGCCGAGCCCCATCCGGTCGAGCGTCCCGGGGCGGAAGTTCTCCACCAGGACGTCCGCCCGGTCGATCAGCGTGTCCAGGATCCGCCGCCCGTCGGGATGCTTCAGGTTGAGCGTGAGGCTCTCCTTGTTGCGGTTGACGCTCAGGAAATAGGCCGATTCCCCCTCCTGGAATGGGGGACCCCACCCGCGCGTGTCATCTCCCTTGCCTGGCTGCTCCACCTTGATGACGCGTGCTCCCATGTCGGCCAGCATCATGGTGCAGTAGGGCCCGGAGAGGATGCGGGAGAGGTCGAGGACGGTCACGCCGTCCAGGGCGCTCCCGTTCGGAGCGGAGTCCCCGGACGGCTCCGTACCGCTCATGGCGCGCGATCGTACACTGCCCGTCCGCCCGTCGGTTCATCCCGGCCGGTTGGGGTAGGATCAGAGATGAATGGACGACCACGCGCTGCGCGTCTATGACTCGATTCTGGGCCTCCTCTCGGGGGTGGAGAATCCAACGCCGCTCGTCCGCCTGAACCGGGTAACGCCGTTCACCGAGACCGTCGTCTACGCCAAGCTGGAGTGGTACAACCCGTTCGGCGCCGTCAAGGACCGCGTGGCGGCCAATCTGCTCGACGACGGCGAGAGGCGCCATGACGTCGGGGAACACCAGAAGCTGGTCGAGCCGACGTCGGGCAATACCGGGATGGCGCTGGCGATGCTGGCGAACGCGCGCGGGTACTCGCTGACAGCGCCGATGTCGAGCGAAGTGCCGCTCGAGAAGCGGACGATGCTTCGCCTCTTCGGGGCCGACGTGATGGAGTTGCAGGACACGCTCTGCCCGGCGCCCGGTGCGCCCGAGGGGGCGATTGCCCGGGCGATGGAGATCGCTGACCGCCCCGATGTCCACATGCTGAACCAGTACGCCAACGAGGCGAACCCGGAGGCGCACTACAGGACGACCGGGCCGGAGATCTGGCGGCAGACCGGGGGGACGGTGACGCACGTCGTCGCGGGGCTGGGTACCTGCGGCACGCTCACCGGGACCGGGCGCTTCCTGAAGGAGCAGCGCGGCGGCATGCAGGTGCTCGGCGTCTACCCACAGGAAGGGCACGACATCCCGGGGGTGCGGAGCCTCCGGCAGTTGCAGCAGACGAAGCTTTTCTTCCCCGACGAGTACGACGGGATGGTGGAGGTGTCGAACCAGGCGTCGTTCGATCTCTGTCTCCGGTTGAACCGGGAGGAAAGCCTCATTGCGGGTCCCAGCTCCGCGATGGCCTTGCAGGGGGCGTTCGACCTGGTGCCGGACGCGCCGGGGTATGTGGTCGTCGTGATCTTCCCGGACAACGCGTTCAAGTACGCCTCGTCGGTGGTGAAGCACCTGCCGGGGTTGCTGCCGGCCGGTGCGAAGCCGGCGGCGGCGCAGAAGGACCCGCTGCTTGAGACGATGCGCGAGCATGTCCGCAACAATCCCGACCTGACGATTAGCGCCGATGACGCGCAACGGCAACTGGAGCACGGCCGGACGTTCGTCGTCGATGTCCGGCCGTCCCATCAGTACCGCGAGGCGCACGTGCCGGGCGCGGTCAGCATGCCGCTCGCCGAGATGGACGACCACCGCGCCGCGTTGCCCGAGGATCGCGACACGTCGATCCTGAGCGTCTGTCAGCGGGGCAATGCGTCGCTCTCGGGCCTGCTGTTCCTCAAGTCGCTCGGCTACCGGAACGTCCGGAGCATGACCGGCGGCACGCTCGCCTGGCGAGAGAAGGGGTACGCCGTCACGTCGGAGACCGAGCCGGTTGCGGCGGCGACCGAGTGAGTGCCTGCACCATTCGAACTGACGGCGATCGATCAGCGCGTCCCGAACGTGAAACGACCGATGCTGACCTTGCGCCCCGAGGCGGAGACCGACATCCGCCGGCATGGCCGGGAGAGCTACCCGCACGAGTGCTGCGGTGCGCTGATTGGTCGCCGCGGTGTGGTGGACGAAGCGCTCGCTCTGCCGAACGCGGCAGACGGGGGAACGCGCCGGAGGTTTCGGATCCGTCCCGGCGACTACCAGGCGGCGGAGCGGCGCGCGGTGGCGCGCGGCGCCGACCTGGTCGGCTTCTATCATTCGCACCCGGATCATCCGGCACGGCCGTCGCAGTACGACCTCGACCATGCCTGGCCGGTCTTCGCCTACGTGATTGTCTCGGTTGAGGATGGCGAGCCGGCGGCGATGACGTCGTGGCGGCTGCGTGACGACCGGTCGGCCTTCGACCAGGAACCGGTCACGGTGGAGTAGAGAACGACGGAACACGGGCGAGCGATGCCAACGAAAATTCTGATTCCGACGCCGCTGCGTGCCTTCGCGGGCGGCAACGAGGTAGTGGAGGCCGAGGGGGCGACCGTCGGCGAGCTGCTCGCCAACATGACGGCGGCGCATGCCGAGCTGCGCCGGCACCTGTACGCCGACAACGGCCGCCTGCGACACTTCGTCGCGATCTACCTGAACGACGACGACATCCGCTTCCTCGAGAAGGAGCAGACACCGGTGAAGGAGGGAGACACGGTGAGCATCATCCCGTCGGTCGCGGGAGGTGTCGCATGACGACGATCGCCGCGCCGCCGGCGCTCTCGCCGCAGGAATTGGCGCGCTACGACCGCCACCTCATCATGCCCGAGGTGGGTATGGAGGGGCAGTTGCGGCTGAAGGCGGCGAGCGTGCTCTGCATCGGCGCCGGCGGGCTCGGCTCGCCCGTGGCGATGTACCTGGCGGCGGCGGGCGTCGGCCGGATCGGGATCGTCGACTTCGACGTGGTCGACTTCAGCAACCTGCAGCGGCAGGTGATCCACGGGACGCCCGACGTCGGCCGCTCGAAGCTGGAGTCGGCGCGCGACACGCTCACCGCGATCAACCCGGAGGTGCAGCTCGACCTGCACGAGGTGGCGCTCTCGTCGAAGAACGCGCTTGACGTCCTGCGCGACTACGACATCGTCGTCGACGGCACCGACAACTTCCCAACGCGGTACCTGGTGAACGACGCCTGCGTCCTGCTGGGTAAGCCGAACTGCTATGGCAGCATCTTCCGCTTCGAGGGGCAGGCGTCCGTTTTCGCGACGAAGGACGGTCCCTGCTACCGCTGCCTGTATCCCGAGCCGCCGCCGCCAGGGCTGGTGCCGAGTTGCGCCGAGGGGGGCGTGCTCGGGATCCTGCCGGGCGTGGTGGGGACGATTCAGGCGACCGAGGCGGTCAAGCTGATTATCGGCGTGGGCGAGCCGCTCGTCGGGCGGTTCCTGATCTACGACGCGCTCAAGATGCGCTTCCGCGAGTTAAAGCTGCGGCGCGATCCGGCATGCCCGGTCTGCGGCGACCACCCGACGGTCACCGCACTCATCGACTACGAGCAGTTTTGCGGCATCCGACCGGCCGCGCCGGAGCCGGCAGACGGCAACGTGACGGTCGAGCAGCTCAAGGCGCGCATGGACGCTAACGACGGCGTGTTCATCCTGGATGTCCGCAAGCCGCACGAGTACGAGATCTGCTCCATCCCCGGGTCCACGCTGATCCCGCTTGACGAGCTGGCAATCCGCCTGGACGAACTGCGCAGCCAGGGCGAGATGATCGTCCACTGCAAGTCGGGGGCGCGCAGCGCGAAGGCGGTGAAGCTGCTCCGCGAGGCGGGCATCACCGACGCCCACAACCTCAAGGGGGGCATCCTCCGCTGGATCGACGCCATCGACCCGTCGCTGCAGAAGTACTGACACCGCGGCGGGCGCCGGTTGAAGCGTTCGGTCGGGCGGGCTAGAATGGCGTAGAGTCCGGCAGATTCGGGGGAGGCCGATGCTGCGATTCTCCAAGAAGGCGGACTACGCACTGATCGCGCTTGCAGATCTGGCGTCGCGGCCGGTGGCGGCATCGGCGAGCGCGCGGGAGATTGCAGAGCGGTACGACATTCCCGCCGAGCTGATGGCCAAGGTGCTGCAGCGGCTCGCCCGGATGGAGCTGGTCGCCTCGCACCACGGGACGCGCGGCGGGTATCACCTCGCACGTGACGCCTCGAAGATCACGGTCGGCGAGGTCATTCAGGGGATCGACGGGCCGGTCCTGGTCACCGCCTGCTCCGACGAGGACGAGAGCTGCGATCAGTATGCCAAGTGCAACGTGCGCGATCCGCTCTGGCGGCTGAAGGATCGGATCGTGCAGTCGCTGGCCGCCTTCACGGTGCACGAGCTGGTGGCGGACGACGCCCCGTTGGTGCTGCCGGTGACGCTCACGACGCGCCGCGAAGCGAAGAGCGTCGGCAGCGCGGTTGCCGACTGCTAGTGCCCGTCCTGCCGATCTCTCTGGATCATCACGCGACGACGCTGGTCGATCGGCGTCAGCCGGCCGCATGCCGGATCGGCTAGACTGAGAAGAACGACTGATGCTCGAAGTCACACCGGCGGCGGAGAAGCGGATTCGGGACGCGATGGCGAACGAAGGGGCCGCGGACGGCGGCCTGCGCGTCGGCCTCCGCGCGGGGGGGTGCTCCGGCTACAGCTACCTCTTCGAATGGGCGGCAGCGCCTCGGCCGGACGACGAGGTGTTCGAGGCGGCGGGCGGCACGCGCATCTTCGTCGACCCGAAGAGCTACCGGTACCTGCGCGGCACCGTCCTCGATTGCGACCCCAACATGCTGGGGCAGTCGCTCATCTTCCGCAACCCGAACGCGAAGAGCGAGTGCGGCTGCGGCCTGTCGTTCGACGTCTAGCTGCGAGCCGTCCACTCACCGCCGCCACACCACGGAGGCCGGCGCGGATCGTCGTCCACTGACGTTGTCCGATGCTCTGGCATGGCCCCACGAACTGCAACTGCCCGCGCCCGTTCCCCGAAGCGGGCGGTGGCGCGTGCCGCGAAGACCGCCGCTCCGCACTCGAAGACATCGAGCGGCCGGCCGCTGGTCGTCGTCTCGAACCGTGAGCCGTATCAGCACACCCACACGCCGGACGGATCGATCACGTGGTCGCCGACCACCGGCGGCGTCGCCATCGCGCTCGACGCGCTGATGCGCGAGCGCGGGGGCGTCTGGATCGCGCACGGTTCGGGCGACGCCGATCGCGACGTGGTGGACGACAACGACCGCATCGCGGTCCCGCCCGATCAACCTGGCTATCTGCTCCGCCGGTTGTGGCTCACGGCGAGCGAGGCGGCCCACTACTACGAAGGATTCGCGAACGAGGGGCTCTGGCCGCTCTGCCATGAGGCGCACGTCCGCCCGATCTTCCGCACGGCTGACTGGGAGGCGTATCAGCGGGTGAACGGGCGCTTCGCCGAGGTGATCGAATCAGAACTGCCCGATCTCTCCGCGCCGGTCTTCATCCAGGATTACCACCTCGCACTCGTGGGCGCGAAGCTGCGCCAGCGGCTGCCGGGCGTGAAGACGGCGATCTTCTGGCACATCCCGTGGCCCAGCCCCGATCGGCTGCGCATCTGCCCGTGGTGGCGTGATCTAATCGAGGGCCTGCTGGGCAACGACCTGATCGCGTTTCAGCTCGATCGTGACCGCCGCAACTTCCTGACCGCGGCGCGCGAGGAGTTCGGCGCCGACGTCACGCGGAACACCGTCCGGATGGGGAACCGCATCCTCGCGGTGAAGGCGGTGCCGATCGGCGTCGACTACGACCGCATCCAGCAGATCACGAAGGATCCGACGCTGGACGCGGAGATGGACCGGCTGCGCACCGAGCTGGGGCTCGACACGCCGTATATCGGCATCGGCGTCGACCGGCTCGACTATACGAAGGGCGTACTCGAGCGGCTCGACGCGCTCGAGCAGCTGCTGGAGACGCGCCCGGACCTGCGCGACAGACTCACGTTCGTCCAGATCGGCGTCCCGTCGCGGTCGAGCCTGCGGAGCTATGTCGACGTGGTGGAGGCGATCGACCGGAAGGTGGCCGACATCAACGCGCGCTATGGATCGGGCCGGGGGCCGATCCGGTACCGGAAGTCGGCGTACCGAATCCGGCGGCTGGTCGCGCTCTACCGGCTGGCGGACTTCTGCGTCGTCAGTTCCCTGCACGACGGCATGAATCTGGTGGCGAAGGAGTTCGTCGCCGCGCGCCCGGACGACGACGGCGCGCTGGTGCTGAGCGAGATGGCGGGCGCGGCGCAGCAGTTGCACGACGCGCTCATCATCAACCCGTACGACATCGACGGCTTCGCCGCGGCGATCGGCCGCGCCATCGATATGCCGCGCCCCGAGCGCCGGAAACGGATGCGCGCGATGCGCCGCGTCGTCGCCGGCCGGAACATCTTCGGCTGGGCGTCGGACATCCTCGAGGGCCTCGAGAAGCTTGACCCGCGCTCGCTCCCGCCGCCGCCAGGGAAGGCTGAGGGCGACGTCGAGTGGGTGATCGCCAAGAAGGTCCGCAACCCGGCCGCCGCGAAATAGCCCATGGCCGCGCCATCCTGGCGCGCCGAAGGCTCACCGGTGTTGCGTGCTAGACTCGCCGAATGTCGCTGCTATCGCACAGCATGCGCGCCTACTACCTGCCGTTCACGGCCGGGGTTGTGCTGGCCGCGAGCGCGTTCATGCCGTGGATGCTGATCGGGGACCGCGGCCTGGGCGGCTTGCCGAACCTTGCCGGGTTCTGGGTGCTTGGGCTCGGTCTCCTGTCGTCGCTGCTCGCCACACTCAGCGTCATGACGCGGAAGAACTCGCGGCATCCGCTGCTGATGGTCGGGCTCGCCGCGTTTGCGATCGTCCTGTTGAGCGAACAGTGGATGGAGCGGACCACCGCCGATCAGGTGTGGGCGCAGGCGCAGGCGCAGGCGATCGTGTCGGGCACCGGCGCGCCGGTCATGCTGCCCGACCCGACGATGGCCCCCGGGGCGTACCTGGCCCTCGGCGCCGCGACCATGATCGTGCTCTTCGGCATGACGATCGTCGTTCGGCGCGTCTCAACTCCCTACGCGGTCGCGGAGGACGACGACGTCTGACGCGTCGGCCGGCGCGCTAGTCGCCGCCGCGTCCTGACACCAGCCACAGGTGCGTGTACGGCATCCAGCGATGCGCTGTTCGCCGGCGCCTGGGCGCAGCGGCTGATCCCACGGCCGATCCCGGTGGAGTTCGTCGAGTAGCAGCCCGTGGTGAAACCCCGCGTGACACCGAGAGCGGTGAGGCGCCCGCCTGACAAGGCGCGACGAGGGAGCCTCTTGGCCAGAGGCGACCGAGGAGCAACGCCGCTCAGGCGGGATGCATCGCCGCTCGAATGTAGCGGGGGTTTCACCACGGGCTGCTAGCCGTTGCCCGCGTTTCGAGAACGGTGCTATAACGGCGCAGACATGTCGGGGTTCGGCAGGAGTTCCGCGTGCGCCCGGACGTGCCGCATGCACGTCGGGGGGTTCGAATAGCCGGTGTGGGCCAGACTGAACGCCGCCGGCCTGCGCGACATCGCCGAGAAGGTCGAGGCGCGTGAGCGTCTGACCTTCGACGACGGGGTGCGGCTGTTCTCCGCCCCCGACCTTCTTGCCATCGGTTGGCTCGCCAACCGTGAACGCGAGCGCCGCCACGGCGCCCGCACGTACTTCAACCACAACATCCGCCTCGAGGCGACGAACGTCTGCGTCGCGAGTTGCCTCTTCTGCGCGTTCGCGCGGCTGCAGCCAGGCGACGAGGGCGCCTACACGATGAGCCTCGAGCAGGCGTGGGATAAGCTGCGCGAGCGGTCGGATCAGGCGCTGACCGAGGTGCATGTCGTCAACGGCCTGCACCCCGACCTGCCCTGGGATTACTACCTGGAGCTGCTGCGCGGCTTCAAGCGGATCCGTCCCGACATCCACCTGAAGTGCTTCACGGCGATCGAGATCGCTTTCTTCGCCGAGCTGTACGGCAAGACCGACGAGGAGGTGCTGCGCGAACTGATGGACGCAGGGCTCGATTCACTGCCCGGCGGCGGCGCGGAGGTCTTCGCCGAGCGGGTCCGCCGGAAGATCTGTCACGACAAGGCTGACGCCGACCGGTACCTTTCGATCCATCGTCTGGCGCACCGGCTCGGGATGCGTTCGAACGTCACGATGCTCTACGGCCACATCGAGACCGACGCGGAGCGCGTGGACCACATGTTGCGGACGCGCGCGCTGCAGGATGACACCGGCGGGGTGCAGGCGTTCATCCCGTTGGCGTTCCATCCCGACAACAACCAGATGCGCAAGCTGCCGGCGCCGACCGCGGCTGACACGCTCCGCGTGCATGCGGTTGGCCGGCTGATGCTCGACAACGTCCCGCACGTCAAGGCGTTCTGGATCGCGACGGGGGTGGACGTAGCGCAGACCGCGCTCTGGTTTGGCGTGGACGACCTGGACGGGACGGTGCAGGAGGAGCGGATCTACCACATGGCGGGCGCCCGCACGCCGGAGGCGATGACACCGGAGGAGATCCGCGTGCTGATCCGGGCGGCGGGGCGGGATCCGGTGGAGCGGGATACGCTCTACAACGTCGTCGAGCGGCCGGACGCCGCCCCGCTGTTGTCGTGATAGGCTGGTAGGAGTTCAGCGCGGACACGGGTTCGCGCTTTTTGTTGTGCGATGCTTGAGAAAAATTTCACAAGCGAGCCTGGAGCAGGGAGATGGACGTAGCGGTACTAAGCGAGTTCGAGAAAACGCAGATCGGAGAGCGGCAGCCGTTGCCCGATCGCTACCTGGGGCTCTCCGACGACGAGATGGCGGAGCGGATAGGCCGCGCGAAGGCGGAGCTGGGGTCGCGGCTCGTGATCCTGGGTCATCACTACCAGCGCGACGAGGTGATTCGGTTCGCCGACTACACGGGCGATTCGTTTCGCCTGGCGGGTCGCGCCGCCGAACGGGGCGACGCCGACTACATCGTCTTTTGTGGCGTCCACTTCATGGCGGAGAGCGCCGACGTGTTGAGCGCGCCGCACCAACAGGTGATTCTGCCCGACTTGGCGGCGGGGTGTTCGCTGGCGGACATGGCGCCGGCGGATCAGGTGGAGGTCTGCTGGGACGAACTGGAGGCGATGGGCGCAACCGATGTGGTGCCGGTGACGTACATCAACTCAGCGGTGTCCATCAAGGCGTTCTGCGGCGAGCGGGGAGGCGTCGTCTGCACGTCCGGCAACGCGCGGCCGACGCTGGAGTGGGCGTGGGCCCATGGCCGGCAGGTGCTCTTCCTGCCGGATCAGCACCTGGGGCGCAACACGGCGTACGCAATGGGCGTGCCGCTCGATCAGATGGTGGTGTGGGATCCGGAGCTGCCGAACGGCGGTGTCGATGCGGCGGAGCTGGACAACGCGCGGATGATCCTCTGGAAAGGGCACTGCTCGGTCCACGAGCGGTTCACGGTTGCACACGTGGAGCAGGTGCGCCGGCGGCATCCGGACGTTCGCGTCATCGTCCATCCGGAGTGTGCCTGGGAGGTGGTGCAGGCGGCGGACGAGAGCGGTTCGACCGAGCGGATCATCAAGGCGCTGCAGGCAAGCCCGCCCGGATCGGTGTGGGCGGTCGGGACCGAGCTCCACCTGGTGAATCGGCTGGCAGCCGAGCTGGCGCCGGAGCGGACCATCCTGACGCTCGACCCGATCGGCTGCCTCTGCTCGACGATGTTCAGGGTGTCGCCCAATCACCTGCTCTGGGTGCTCGAGGGGCTGTGCGACGGCGAGGTCCACAACCGAATCACGGTGCCCGACACCGAGAAGCACTGGGCACGCGTGGCGCTCGACCGGATGCTGGAGATCCACTAGGATCTACTGCTCAACCGTCCTGTCCCCCCGGACAGCGACGCATCACGCATCGTCAAGGAGAGACGCGCCATGGCCCATGAACTGCCCCCGCTGCCGTACGACTACGACGCGCTCGAGCCGCACATCGACGCGCGAACGATGGAAATCCATCACACGAAGCACCACAACACGTATGTCACCAAGCTGAACGGCGCGCTCGCCTCGCACTCCGACCTCGGGGACACGCCGGTCGACGAGCTGATTGCCGACCTCGCGGCGCTGCCGGAGGCCATCCGGACCGCGGTGCGCAACAACGGTGGCGGCCACTCGAACCACACGATGTTCTGGCAGATGATGGGGCCGAACGGCGGCGGGGCGCCGACCGGCAACGTCGCGAACGCCATCGACGCCGCGTTCGGGTCGTTCGATACCTTCAAGGAGCAGTTCGCGGCGGCCGGGGCCGGCCGGTTCGGCAGCGGCTGGGTCTGGCTGATTAACAGCGGCGGATCCCTCAGCATCGAGAGCACGCCGAACCAGGACACCCCGGTCATGGAAGGGAAGTCGGCGATCCTCGGCCTCGACGTCTGGGAGCACGCCTACTACCTGAGCTACCAGAACCGGCGTCCCGACTACATCGCCGCCTGGTTCAACACGATCAACTGGGACGAGGTGAACCGGCGGCTCGGCTGACGCTCGGGCGGGATGGCTTCGGTCCTCTATCTCTTTCTCGCCCACCTCGGGATCGGCATCGCCGCCTCGCTGCTCCTGGTCGCACGCGCGGCGGGCGTGCAGTTCTTCCGGTTCAACGCTGGGTTGGCGTCGATCCTGATGCTCGCCGCGCTGGCGATTCGGCCCGAGGCGCCGGCGGAGACGCCGTGGGCGCCGGTCGGCGTCGGCGCGTTCGTCGTCGCCACCGGCGCGCTGCTCGTCTACTGGGCCAGCATCGGGCGCGCGCTGGCGCCGCTTCGTAAGCCGCTGCTCTGGACCGCGCTGATCGGCGGCCTGGTCGCACTGGCCGCCCAGGCGGCCGGATGGGCCGCGGTGGAGGCGGGACCGCCAGCGCTGCTGACGGCGGTCAGTTTCGCGTCGTCGGCGGCGCTCCTGGGCGGAAGCTGCACGGCGATGATCCTGGGGCACTGGTACCTGGTGCTGCCCTCGATGGATGTGGTGCTGCTCCAGCGGATCGTGAAGTTCCACATCGGATCGACGATCGCGCGCATCGTCGTCGTCGCCGCGGTTGTCGGCGTCGCGCTCGCCACCTGGCAGGCGCCATCGGGGGCCGGCTTCGGCCGCTATGTCATGTCGATCGAGGGAGTCTTTCTCTGGCAGCGGGTGCTGTTTGGTCTGGCGAGCCCGCTCGTGCTGGCGTATCTCATCTGGGAGACGGCGAAGATTCGGTCGACGCAGTCCGCCACCGGCATCCTCTATGTCGATTTCTTCACCGTGATTGTCGGCGAGGTGCTCGCGAAGTACCTGCTCGTGTCGCAGCGGGTGCCGCTGTGACGCTGACCGTCATCTGTCCCGACTGCGCCAGCCGCCTCCCGGTCCCGGCGGCCGATGCCCCAAGGGCGATTCAGTGCGGCGGTTGCGAGCGCGCGATCGCGCTCAACGTGACGGCCGGCGTCCGCGCCGGCGACGGCGTGGATCGATGTCCCGTCTGTGAGGGGCCGGACTTCTACCGGCGGAAGGACTTCGACCCGAAGCTGGGTCTCGCCGTCATCATCACCGGCGCCCTGATCAGCGCCGCCTTCTACTGGTTCGGCATGGATCTCGTTGCCTACGGCGTTCTGGGCGCCGCCGCCCTGCTGGACCTCGTCGTCTACGGCCGTCTCAAGGACATCGCCGTCTGCTACCGCTGCCACGCCGAGTTCCGGGGCGACCACTCCCCTACCGCTGAGATCTTTGACCTCCACACCGCCGACCTGCTGGAACTCGAGTGGGCCCGCCGCCTCGGCAAGCGGTAGGGGTTGTTTATTAATAGTTAGAGCGAATAGTTACAATATAGGCCTTCGCAGACGCGCTCCATATAAAATAAATGGACGCATTTTCTTCCAATAAGCACATCAGCGGCTTTGGCGGCGGTCGCGGGGCGCTGCTCGTTTCTCTCGAACGATAGCGCGGCGCAGCGTCTGAACACTTGCCCCGTGGTCTGATCAGCGGCCGTCCGCGCGCGTCTTCACTTCGATCACGAGTCGGCAGTGATCGCTGGATCCCCACTCGCGAACGCCGTTCATTGCCCGCACCGATACCTGCTCGTGGAACCCGCGTGACGCGAACGCATAGTCCAACTGATTCACGGCGGTTTCCGGCCCACCTCGTGCGTAGTGGACCGTCGGCACGTTCCGGGTGTCGGGCGGTACGTCAGTCGGCTGAGGTCTTTCGCTCCAACCGTGCGGAGCTGGCCCCTGTGGTCCCAGAAACTCCGGCCCCAGTGCCTCCATCCGATCCCAGACCGTGCGTTCGCGTTCCGGCAGCGACAACCTCGAACCGGTCGCGCCATAGAACATGTTGAGATCGCCCGCCGCCAGGATCCTGTGCGTTGCTGGGTTACGGTGGCCGATGAATGTCGAAAGGTCCGAAATGATCCGATGTGCCGAGACGTCCGAGCAGCCACTCCAATTGCTGTTGGTAGACGGATGAGGCTTCATCCACCGGGCGTACATCGAGACCGCCACGAACGCCTCTTCCTCGCTGTCGCGGGGGATCACCCTCGCGGCGGCGATAGTGCCGATGCCACTGACGCCGATGGCATCTTCCCCGAGATCGCTGATCGGCGGAACTTGCCAGTACGGCTCGAACGTGATGCGGTCGGACAGCTTCACGACTAACGGCCAACGGTCGTACAGGTGCCGGTTCCAGACCACCGAATTCTGATAGTCGATCAGGTAAACCAGATCGCCAGGCGGACTTCCCGCTTCCTGCAGGAGTGCCAGGTCCGCGTCACCATCGCTGGCCATCTGCTTCAGCTCGCGCCACGGTTTCTCGCGCTTGCCGATGTTCCAGCTCACCACCCTGATCATCTGGTCATCTCAGCCTTCGAGAACCAGTGTCGTGCTGTGCAGACAGCCCACGGGGAAGTGGCGCGCCCTGCAGGATTCGAACCTGCGGCCTCCTGGTTCGTAGCCAGACGCTCTATCCAGCTGAGCTAAGGGCGCGTGTTTAGAATCAACGACTTACAGGAGCACTGCCAACTCTGCCAGCCGTTTCTGCCAGCCGAATCGGCGGCGGGACCGGTGCTGGCGCCCGGTCCGCGCGCTGCAAACGCTCTATCGCGGCGGCGTGTTTCTGCAACAGCGGCGGTGCGTAGATCATCGTCGTCTCGGGATCCGTGTGCCCGTACAGGTCCTGAATGTCCGCCACATCCGATCCCGTCCGCCGAAGCCCCGTCGCGAACGAATGCCGAATCTGATAGACGGTAAACGGCGGACGTCCCGCGCGTCGGGCTGCCGCCTCCAAGGCCCTGTTCGCACTCGGGCAGGACCACCGCCCGTAGGCGCGAATCGCCATGAAGTCGCGGGCCGCATCCAGCCCTTCGCCGACGAGCGGGACCGCCGCCAGCCGTCCTCCCTTACCGCGCGGCACGACGACAAACGGTGTCGGTTCGTCGAGGCGGAAATCCTCCGACCGTAAGCGTCCCATCTGAGAGGGTCGCATACCTGTCCAATGCATCAATTGTAAGCGTACTACGGTCTTGGACCCCGGCGTCAACTGCGCCAGCACTTCCGCGATTTGGGTGCGATCGAGCCACCGCGGCCGCGGCGGCGGGCGCGTGAATCGGACGAGATCGACGAAATCGGCCGCGGCTCGACGCCCGTACAGGACCTTCACCAGGTTGGTCAGCGCATCCCGACGATGGTTGCACGCTGAGACGGACAACGTCTCCCGCCAACGGCGCAATTGATCGTTGAGCGCAGCGATATGCTGCGGCAGCGCCAAAGTGCGGAGGTGGCCGAAGCGTGCGGCCCACTGCCCGACGTAGTACCGGCGGTCCGCGATGCTGACGAGTTCACCGCTGATCTGCTTGAGATACCGCTTCGCATCGTAAGCCAGGGTGTGCCGCTCGCCGGCCGGGAGCGTCCGCAAGCTGGCGCGCAGCTCGTCCCGCCGTGCCCGGATGGCCTTGAGCGAAGTGCCGGCCGGGAAGCGGATCTCACGCTGGACACCGTTGGCCTTGACGGTGGCGGCGAGTCCGTGGCGGTCCCTGTAGATGCCCTCAGCTACGCGAACGCGGCGGCGGGACGGTGGCGGGGTCTTCGGCGTCTGCCGCTTCGGCACCGCGTCGCCGTTCGTGACGCCCTTCTTCCGGCGCCTCGCCTGCGAGGCCGGTTTGGTGAGAGTCACCTGATCCTCTGCGCCGGCTCCGTTCTTCCTCACGTCTTCGACCGTGTTGACAATCAGGTCCATCGATTCCTCCTCAGACGAACGTCCTCGCCGCCCACTTGACCTCGCCGACGATGCCGGCGTCGGCCGGCCAGGGCCGATTGGGCCAGACGTGCTTGTCGGAATTGTCGCTGACGAGCTGCCAGGCACCTGAGTCGTCCCGGCCGGCACGCTTGACAATGAGCCCGTCGTCGGTCCGCACGACGAAGATTCGCCCGACGCGCCGGCGCCGGCTGGCGAGGTTGACAAGGATCGAGCAGCCGTCGACCAGCGTCGGCTCCATGGACTCGCCGCTGACCGTGATCACGCGGCAGTTGCGGGCGACGAGGTCGTGGCGGGCGAGCCACGTCCGCCGAAACTTGATCCGTCCTGTTATCCGCTCATTGTCGAAGAAGGCCCCGTCGCCGGCCGCCGAGGCAAGTTCCGAGACGCCGACGTAGTCGCCGTCTTCGGCAGCGGCGGCGCGGGCGACCGGGTCACCGAGCCCCTGTTCAGCGTCGAGCGCGCGGACGAGCTGGTCGGCGGGCCTGGGATCATCCGTGAGCCCGTGGAGGTAGTCACTCGACACGTCGAGCGCTCTGGCCGCGGCTCCGAGCTTGTCGACCGAGAACCGGGAGTGGCCGTGCTCGACCATCGAGACCGCCACCCGGCTGGTCGCGACTTTGTCGGCGAGCTGGCGTTGGGTGACGCCCCGCAGCGAGCGGGCTGAGCGCAGGCGCTGTCCGATGATGCTCACTCGCATAGTGTAATCACAAATGACTCTTGACTGTCACCACGAGTGGCTCTAGATTTCTGATCCTTGGAGTCACCAATGGTTACGCGCCTTCGAGCCATACGCGTCCGGATGGTGCAGCTGGGGTTGTCGGAGCGGAAGTTCGCAAAGATGCTCGGCATCAGCCAGCCCACCTTTAATGCGCGGCTCAACGGATATCGCAGGGCGCCGGCACGTTTCGAGGAGCAGTGCGTCGAGGCGCTGGATCGGTGGGAGGAGGCGGAGCGCGCCGCGGGCGAGGCGCGGGCGAGGGTGCTGGAAAAACGACCCGTGAGGCGCGTCAGCGATTGGCCGGGCTAGGCGTGGCGGAGGGAGGGCGACGGATGCAGCGGCATCGGCACGACGTTGAGATCAGAGCGGACGGGCTGCCGGAGGTGTTGTTGCTGGACGACGTGGCGGCGCTCTTGCGCTGTTCGACGACGACGATCAAGCGGCGGTTGCGGGCGCACGTATTCCCTGTGGCGCCCTTGCCGGGGATCGACAAGCGGCCCCGGTGGAGCAAGGCGATGTTGCTGCAATGGCTCGCGGTGGGCGGGTCGGGCGACGCAGTACGTGGCCGCCGGAGGCGGCAGGCATGAGCGGCGGCGGCGCGGCAACGGCGGTGGATGCCGCCGGTTGGCGCGCGGTAGATCCGGAGACGGGCGACCTGGTGTTCGTCTGCCCGCGGTGCTGGCCAGTCGTGGCCGGCCGAGTGGCGGGCTCGGACGGACGTGACGGTGCGGGCGCTGGCAGCACGGCCGGGGTCGGCGTGCTGCGGCGTGTGCGATCCGGATGGCGTGTGCTGACGCGAGGAATCAAGGGGGGCGTCCTGGAGGCGACGGGGTAGCGATGCCGGCAGATCGGCTCTTCCACGCCCGGCTCGGCCACTCGGCGAAGGTGTCGAGCTTGTCGGACCTGGCGTATCGCGTGTGGACGACCTACATGCTGGCGGCCGACGACTTCGGGGTGATGCGCGCCGACGCTGTGGCGTTCCAGGCGGCGCACGACGCCCTGCGCACGCGGCCGGCCGGAGAGGTCGCGGCGTGCATCGAGCGGATCCACGAGGTTGGCTTGGTCGAGACGTTCGAGCACCAGGGGGCACGGTACCTGTTCCAGGCGGACTGGCAGGACTTTCAGCGCGTGCGGTTCCCCGCGCGGACGCTGCACCCGTTGCCGGCGTCGGCGAAGGTCAGCGCGCGGACGCACTACCTGTGGTCCGCGCATCCAGGCGGAACGCGGGTGCCGGCGCCTCCGAAGAACGTCGGCACGACGTCCGCACCATTGTGGAAGTCGTTCCGCAGAAGTGCGGAAGAACTTCCGCACAACGCCCGCACAACTTTTGAAGCACTTCCGGAGAAGTCTCGCACGACTTCCGAAGAACTTCCGTCTCACGCACGCGCGTGCGAAACGGCTAACGGCTTATGGCTAGAGGGTACGGGGGGTGCGGGGGGAGAGGGGCCGCGACGAGTCGCGAAGGCGTCGCTGCGCGGGCGCGGCGGCGGGGCGCGGTCGACGGAGCCGGCGGAGGCCTATGACGCGGTCATCGAGCGGGCGCGGCCATGACGATGGGATGCGGGCATTGCGAGCGGACGCCGGGCTGGCGGGAAGTCGAGGTCGAGGGCGTCGTGCGTCTGCGGCGCTGCGGCTGCTGGACGGCGGCGTACGCCGCCCCGCCGTCGGTGCCGCGGGAGTTTTGGGATGCCCGGTGGGCGACGTGGCGGCAGACGGTGGAAAACCGGCACGCGCTGAATGCGGCGCGGGGACGTGTGGGCGAGGAGCACGCCGAGCGGGACCTGTTTCTGTGCGGTCCTGTCGGCACCGGCAAGACGCGGCTGGCGTGCACCCTGCTCAACGAGTCGTGGCGTGCGGGCGAGCGGTCGGCGGCGTTCGCGCGGGTGCCTCTGCTGCTCTACCAGCTCCAGCCGCACGCGGCGGTGGAGACGGCCGAGACGTTCGAGCGGCTGACGGCGGCGACGCTGCTGGTGCTCGACGACATCGGGGCGGAGCGGGACGCCGCGACGGACTACACGCGACGGACGCTGCTGATGCTCTACGAGGCGCGGCACGACGCGGGGCGGCGCACGGTGTGGACGTCGAACAAGACGCCGGGCGAGATCGGCGCGTTCATGGGGGACGACCGGCTGGCGAGCCGGATCGCGGGCAGGTGTCAGGTAATCGGGCTGGAGGGGCGGGACTGGCGGTTGCCCGTCCGCGTCCCGTTCCACTCAGTCGACAGTGGGCGCGCGAGCGGACGCGATGACGGCCCGGGCACGAGACGTGGAGGGACAGGACGATGACACGACGCAAGGGGCCAGACGATGGCCATTCGTGACCAGGGCACCGTGGACGGCATCCCGGCGGTTGAGGTCGAGACCGCCGAGGAACTGACGCAGGTCCTCATCCCCGGCGTGTACGTGCGCGCGCCGCGCGAGGTGCTCGCCGCGTGCGGGTGGACGGACACCGAAAACTCCGATCTCCCGGAAATCGTGGCCGGGGCCGACTGGCGCGACGACGCGTGGATCGCCCAGGGGGGCGACTAGTCATGCCGTGGGGTCGAAGAAAACCGCCGGCTGACAAGCCGCGCTGGAACCAGGACGACTATCACAAGGAGTTTGCCGGCAAGCTCAAGGAGCAGATCGCGCAGGGCGTCGCGCCGTGGCAGAAGCCGTGGAAGCCCGGCGAGAGCCGACTCCCCAAGAACATCCAGAGCGACAAGGCGTACCGGGGCGGGAACTCGGTCTACCTCAGCGTGACCCAAACGGCGAAGGGCTACAGCGATAACCGCTGGGCCACCTACAAGCAGATCAAGGAGATGGGCGGGCAGGTCCGCAAGGGCGAGAAGGCCACGCACGTGCTGTTTTACAAGTTTGACGACGAGAAGACGAAGGCCCAGGAGCAGCCCGGCACCCCGACGACCGAGGGCAATGGCGAGAAGGACCAGACGCGCCCGCCGATGGTCCGCTGCTACGCCGTGTTCAACGTCGAACAGGCCGACGGGTTGAAGCTGGAACGCAAGGCCGACGACCGCACCAAAGAGCCCGAGTGGAAGGCGCACCAGACGGCCGAGCGGGTGATACAGGAGAGCGGCGTCCACGTCGCCCACATTCGCGGCGACCGGGCCTGTTACAACATGCAGACCGACAAGGTGACGCTCCCGGAACGTGAGCAATTCGCCACCGCGAACGGGTATTACCAAACTGCCTTGCACGAACTCGGCCACGCGACCGGCCACCCCTCGCGGATGGACCGCGACACCCTGAAAAACGGCGTGGGGCATTTCGGGAGCACCGAGTACGCCCGCGAAGAACTCAGGGCGGAAATGTCCGCGATGATGACCGGCGATCGTGTTGGCGTCGGGCACGACGGGAGCCGGGGCGCGGCGTACGTCGAGGGCTGGATCAAGGCGCTCGACAAAGACCCGAAGGAGATTTACAAGGCCGCCGCCGACGCACAGAAAATCTCCGATTACCTCATGCGGCCGATCCGTGAGCGCGAACAGGAAACCGCCAAGGAGCACACCGCCCTTGCGGAGAAGTACTCACCCGACCGCAGCCCGCAGATCAGCCACGCGCCCCCCTCGCAACCCCAGGGCCAAGAACGCACGGCCAGCATCAGCCGTTAACGCCATGCTGCCGACCCTTCCCCTCATAGTCCACCGTAAGAGTCAATCGTACGCAGCCGTTCGGCCGGCCGACGAGGCTCGCCATGTTTGACCGTTCCGACGCGCTGTGGCGAGAGGAACCGACGCGCGAGCCGGCCCAAAAGCCGGTCCGCGACAACCGGCCGACCGATGACTTGGCGCGCCAGGTCGAACAACGACCAGGCGCGCCAGGTCAACACCCCCGCGACGGCGATCCCGCGCGGGCCGATGCTCACCCCGACGACCCGGCGCGCGCCCACCTCGCAGCCGAACGGCGCGCACGCACCGACGCGGCGCGCGGCCGACTGGACGCCGCCACCAACAAGCCACGCCGCCGCGCCAGCGCCACCACACGACCCGCGAGCAATGGCCGCGCGCCGCAAGAAGAAGGCGACACCATCAACCATCATCCGCTAGGGCCGGATGGACAAGCCGCGTTCCAGCGGGCGATAGACCGCGCCCGCCGCGCTCCCCAGGCCCGCCCGACACGGCCCGAGGAATACCGCGAAGCGCCACCGCCGCGCCAAGGCACGCCACCGGACGGACGAGGCGAGGCGGTGGCCGCTACCGCCGACCGCCGCCAGGACCGGCAGGCGACCGAGGACGGCCGAGCATGGACCGAAGATCGCGCGTGGACGCACCAGGACCGCGCCGAGTTCCTTGAACGCCGCGCAGCTCGCCAGAACAGGGCCGAGGCGCAACCGCGCACCGGCCACCGCCGCGAGTACACCGCGCGCGAGGCGCAGCCCCGCGAGCGGCGCAGCCGTGCCGCCCGCGACCGCAACGCAATCGCCGACGTGGGGATGTATCGCGCCGTCTCCTACAAGGACATATCCGAGCAGCATTACGACGGACACCCGTACGCCACGCGCCGCGCCGTGAGCCGGATGGTCCGAGACGGTTTCATGGAAGAACACGAAGCCACCGGGCCGGAAGGCAACAGTTTCAAGGTGCTGACCGCCACGGAGAAAGGCCGCGCCGAGGCGCACCGCGCCGCGCTCGAGGCCGGCCACCAGCCCGAGCAGCGAACGTGGACCGGACTGGTAAAGCCGGCCGAGCTGTCACATGACACCGCCGTCTACCGCGCCGCGTTGGACGAACGGGTGCGCATCGAGGCCGAGGGCGGGCGCGTGGTGCGTGTGCGCCTTGACGCCGAACTCAAGAGCATCGTCGCCAAGGCCACCGAGAAGGCGCGCGCCGAACGAGGCGACCGCGCCGCCGATGAAGCCAAGGCCGCAGCCGCCCAGGAGCTAGGGCTCCCCATGAAGGACGGCCATGTGATGTACCCCGATGCTCAGCTCGAAATCGAGGACGCCGACGGTGTGAGCGGACGGGTAAACGTCGAGATCGCATCCGACCACTACCACGCGGCGGCAATCGTGGCGAAGGCCGGCGCGGGCTTTGCCATGCACGGCAGCAGCCGATCGGCCGGCCAGAAGATCGGCCGCGCGCTTGGAAACGCCGCCGCGCGCGAAACCGACAGCGGACCCGGCGGCGGCAGCGGGCCGGGCCGCGATGGGTCCGTGGAGCTGTAGACGATGCAACCGATCACCGTTGCCCTTGGGCTCACCGTGACCGTCCTCGCGCTGACCGCGCTCGTCGCCGGTCCTTCGTTCGCCTACCTGGCCCCTCACTCCCGCGTCCTACTGTCGCAGTACTGGCCGGCGCTGACCGCATACGGCGCGCTGGCCGTGCTGTCGATGATCGCGGCGCTCTACGCGACCGCGCGCGCCGCCGGACTCGCGGACCTCGGGCGGAAAGTGGATCTCGTCGAACGGTCGATCCGGAGAGGCGCGGGCGGCGATCGGGAGCTGGCCGAGCAGATGCAGCAGCAGGAGCGTGGAGACTTTACCGAATGACCGCCCGCCCGTACCACCAACCAGGACGCCGCTCTATGAAAGAGCGCGTGCCCGCACCGAAGGAGAGACACCATGAACCGCTCACCCGTCCTCATCGCCGTCGCCGTGTTGACGGCCGTAGGGCTGGCCGAGGCCCCGCTATTCGCCCAGGGCGTCAGCCCGTGGCTCAATGCCGTGGACGTGCTCCAGCAAGCCTTTACCGGCCCGCTTGCGCGCGGACTCTCGCTGATCTCGATTGTGATCGGCGGGCTGATGTTCGCGTTCGGTGAAGGCGGGAGCAAGAAGGCGCTCGCCGGGATCATCTTCGGGCTGGGGATGGCGATGGGCGCGGCCAACTTCCTGACGTGGCTCTTTGCATGATCAGCGGCGGCGCGCGAACGTGGCCGGCGTACCCGGCGCTGTCGGCCCCCCTCACGATGATGGGGGTTGAACGGCGCTGGTTCCTCTTGTCCGCAACGATCGGGATGGCCATGTGGAACGCCATCAACAGCATCATGATCGGCGCGGGCATGTTCTGTGTGCTCTACGGCGTGGGATGGTGGGCATGGCGGACGGACCCGCACATGCTCACCATCCTGCGTGAGTCTGTCCGATTCAAAACCCGATACGACCCGGCGAAGTGGGCCGAACACCCGTGGTACGTCCTCACCACCCAGGCCCGACGACAGGCCCGGCCATGACCACCACCGATCTAGAACTGGCCGACCACCACGCAGCCGGCGCGCTGGCCGACGAGCTGCCGTATTGGGGATGGCTCCCCGACGATCGTACGTGTCTCACCCGACACGGCGAACTGGTGACGATCGCCCGGCTGACCCCGACCGTCGTAGACGGCCACACCCCCGAACAACTGGACGCCGTATTGAACCGTTGGCAACGGATGCTGAGCGGGATCGACTCGCGGACCCGGATGTATTTCTATTTGCTTCGCCGGCCGGCGACCTTCGAGGACGCCGACGGCGGCTTGTCCGCCGTGGCCGACCTCGGGCAACGGAAGCGGCGCGCGTTCCTGTCGCGCCGCATCCAACAGATGGAGACGTACCTCGCATGGTGCTATGACCCGCACCTCTCGACGGCCGCAGCCGGCAAGGACAACGCCCCCTGGTGGCGCAACTACGCGCACACGTGGATGAAGCGGCGGCGGAACCCGAACGAGGCGATCTACTTCCGAGAGCAGATCGAGGACGCGACCGCGCGCTTTCGGCAACAGGTGGACGCCAGCCGTACGCTCGTCGCCGACCTCACCCCCATCAAAATCCTCACCGCACACGAGGGCTCGCGGTTTCTCGCCGAGCTGATTAACAGGCCGGGCTCTACGCCGTGGGATGGAGCCACCGGGAGCGGCTTGAATTGGCGACTCGCCACCAGCGAACTGGAAGCCGAACGCCGGCATCTTCGACTGGACGGCGAGCCCGTGATCCTGTACTCGCTTCTCTCCCCGCCGGCCAGGGGGACCGCGAACCTCCTACACAGCCTGTACCGGCTCGACAGTGTGATGACCGTCACGCTCGAATGGCGACCGTGGGATCTGGACGCGGCGCGCCGCAAGATACGCGGCGCGCAGCGCCACTACTTCTCAAAGCGGTACTCGATGATGTCTCACGTACAGGAGACGGAAGGGACCGCGACGGCGATGGTGGACAGCGCCGCCGAAGTGGAATCAGACCGCTTGGGCCATGCCACCGTTGAACTCGAAACGCAGGGTGTCGCCTATGGTGATCTGGCGCTCACCATTGCCTTGCACGGCGACCTCACGCACACCGAACGACTCGACGCCGACTTGCTCCGCATCTTCGCCGCGCACGACGCCAAGGTGATCCGAGAGGGCTACGGCCAGCTCCCCGCGTGGTTCTGCCGACTGCCGGCGCAACCTCGAAAACGACAGGTCCGATCCGTGTTCGTGTCGGCGGGCGCGGCGGCGTGCCTTGCGCCCATCTACGGCCCGCCGGCCGGCGTGCCGCGCAGCGGGCACCTGAACCGGGCCGCGCTCGCCATCCTCGAAACGCAATGGCAAACGCCGTTTCATTACGACTTGTTTCACGGCGACGTCGGCCACACCCTGGTACTCGGGGCGACCGGCGCGGGCAAGAGTTTCACGCTCAATTTCCTGCTCGTTCAAGCCCTGCAATACAACCCGCGCGTCCTCATCCTCGACCTCGGGGGCTCGTACCGCTGGATCACCCGGTTCCTCGGCGGCGGTTACCTGGAGCTGTCACCCGACGACGCCAGCGGCGAGGGCGGCTTTCGGTTGCGCCCGTTCGCGCTCCCGCGTGCCGAGCGGACCTTGCAATTTCTCACCGGCTGGATCATGCGCCTCCTCAAGATCGGCGGATGGACCGTGACCGGATCGGACCCCTCGGAAATCCGCGCGCGGATTGAAGACCTCTACGCCTTTCCCCCGGAACGCCGGACGATGGGCGTCTTTGTCCACTCGCTCCCGGCCCCGATGTGGCCAGCGATGGGCCGATGGTACGGCGACGGCGCATGGGGCCAGTACTTCGACAACTCGGCGGACGGAGACGATCTCGACCTTGCCGACTGGCAAGTGATCGACCTCGCGGGCGCGGCCGAGCATGAGGACTTGTGTGAGGCGGCGCTGTTCTATCTCTTGGAACGCTTGCGACTCACCCTGGAGAACCCCGACGAAACCGCACGGGTGAAATTGATGGTGGTCGATGAAGCCTGGCGCTACTTGCGCGACCCGGCCGTCCTCGCGTACCTCGCGGAAGCCGCGAAGACGTGGCGGAAGAAAAACGCGGCGCTCATCATGGCGACGCAAAGCGCCGTCGATATCACCGGCACGGCCGGCGCAGAGGCATTGCTCGAATCCATGCCGACCAAGCTGTTTCTCGCCAACCCCGAGCTGCCCGACAAGGCGGCTGAAATCTTCCGATTGAACCCGGCGGAAGTGGCGACCATCCGAGGGCTTGTCTCGAAACAGGAGATGTACCTCAGACGCCCGAACATGGCCGCAACCGTCCGGCTTGAAGTGGATCCCGAATCGTATTGGCTCTACACGTCGTCGGCGCGTGACGCCGCCCGCCGTGCAGAAGCCGTGGAACAGCACGGCCTAGAGGGCGCGCTCGCCCATCTTGCCGCCCAACGATGACCCCCAACCCAGGAGAGGCACCCATGACCGCGACCGCCCGATACTTCACTCTCGCCCTGTGCTCTGCGCTCTGGACCGTCCCGGCGCTGGCCCAGGAGCCCGGCGACGTGGCCGGGGCGTCCGTCCTGCAGGTACAAGACGCCCCCGACCAGATCATCAGTCTCACTACCCGCATCCGGCACACGACCGTGATTCAACTGCCGGCGCGCGAGAACATCCTCGATTTCGTCGTCGGCGACTCCGAGTACTGGCACCTGACCGGCGCCGCGAACCTTGCTTTTCTGAAACCGATCGGCGAGGGCGTGAATACCAACGTCGCGCTCGTGTGCGAGAGCGGCCGGATCTACTCGTTCCTCGTGACCGAGCGAGACGCCCCGCCACACCTGATTGTCCGTGTCGGCGCCGCCGATGACGCTACCGCCATCGGTGTGGGGCTCCCCGCCTTTGTCGCGCGATCGCGCGTGGCCGAGTATCAGCTCATGGCCGAGCAGAGCCGCGAGGCCGTGCAACGCGCGCAGTTCGAGGCCGCGGCGCAGATCGCGGCGATGGCCCAGGCCGCGAGCGCCCAGGTAGACGACTTCCGATCCGACTACCCCACGCGCTTGCAGTTTCCCTACAAGCTCGAGGACAAGGCCGCGCGCTGGCCGTTCCTCGTGGAAGGTATGTGGCACGACGGGCAATTTACCTACGTCCGATCCACCGCCCAGGAGACACCCGCGCTCTACGAGAACAAGGACGGAGAGCCGTCCCTCATCCCCTACGACCTTGAGCAAGACGGGCTCTTTATCGTCCGCCGGCTTGTCGGTACCGGCTGGCTCCAAATCGGCCGAGAACGCGCCGGCTGGAAAATTGATCTCGCCGACCTGGACTAACTGTTATGCCGAACTGGACACGACTCACCGCGCCGGCAGCCGGCGCATTTTCAACGACGTGGATCACTCGGATCGGCGCGCTTTTGTTCGCCCTGATACTTGGCGGCGCGTTCCTGGTGCAATCGTGCTTTTCAACGGTTCCCACAGACCCAGAATCCATCGCCGAGGCCGAGGGGATCGCCGGCGATCGTGCCAGCGCGCAGCTTGGCGCGCGGGTGGACGACATAGAGAACCGGGCGGCGCTCGAAGCAGCAGCCGCCGCGCGGCAGCTCGCCACCGACGGCGCGCAGCTTGCCGGTGGACGGATCACGCCCGCCTTTAACCCGACCACGGGAGAGACGCTTGCCGAGGGCGAGGCGGCGACGTACGTCCCGTTGACCGACGATGAGGCGCAGCTCCGCGAAGTGCTACGCCTTGAAGCCATCGAGCGGCGCACGCGCTCGCTCCGTTCCGGGCCAGTCGTTATCACGTACCGCCGACCCGACACCGGCGGACTATCACCAGCCGCGGCGACCGCCGCGGCCGAGCCCGCCACCGCGCCAGGAGCGGGCGCGGACACCACGGCCGACGACAACCCCAACGGCGCGAGTACTCCTATTCCTCAGCAGCCCCTGACCTTGATGGAGACGATCGGGGCGTTGCAAGCCCTTGATGCTCAGCAGACCGCCGGATCGGAGCTCGCCGCCGGGCTCGCGCTTCCGGCCGGCTCACAGATCGAGCCGCCGGCCGCGCCTCCCTTGGGAGCCACGGGCAGCGCGCGCGTACCCCAGGGCGACCCGTTGAACCCCGCCATCGTACAGACACCGAACGACCCGCCAGGATGGGAGCGGATCTACGAAGGCGCGTTTGTTGAAGGCGTACTCGTCAACCAGCTCAATGGCGACTTTCCCGGCCCGGTCCTCGCGTCCGTGGCCGTGCCCTTCTACTCGGCCGACCGGCAGCGGATTGTGATCCCGCGCGGCGCGCGCGTCATCGGATCCGCGTCGGCCGTTGCCGGCCAGGATCAAGAACGGCTCGCCGTCGGGTTTCACCGGCTCATCTTCCCCGATGGTCGCTGGGTGTCCCTTGAGTTTGCCGGGCTGAATCAGATCGGAGAGGGCGCACTCAAAGACCAGGTGAACCGGCATTACTTCTCGATGTTCGCCAGCGTCGGCGCTGTCGGCGTCATCAGCGGCTTGACCTTGCGCGGGTCGAACCCGTATGCCGGCGGGCGTGAGGGCTTTCAAGCTGGCGCCGGGCAAGGGCTGGCCCAGGGCGCGACGAACATCCTAGACCGTTTCCTCAATCGACTCCCAACCATCACGATCCGCGCCGGCCACCGCCTGCGGATTTGGTTCACGTCCGATGTATTGGTGCCGCGTCCGGCGTAACACGGCCGGCGGATCACCGCCGGCTCATAACGGCCATCCGGCCGCAGCGGGCCGGGTGTGTCACCCGAAGGGCCGCGGCGAAGCGAAGGACGGCGCAGCCGTTGACACGCCCGGAACGCGGAGGCATCCGGGCTTTCTGGACGCGGCTCGAGGACTTTCCTTGAGCCCGCGCCCGCACACCGAAGGAGCAGACCGATGAAGAAAACCGCACTCTGGACGCTCGTGTTTTTCACCCCGCTACTCTGGAACACCACGGCGCACGCGCTGTTCGGCGTACCCGACCTGGCGGCGCTCGCGCAGCGCGTGACCATCATCGCCAATCAGGGCATCCAGATCGCCCACAGCGTTACGCAAATCTCCAAAATCACGGAGCAGATGCAGGAGATCAAAGGCCAGTACGAACACTTGAAAGAGCAATCCCTCGGGCAAGTGGGCGCGCTCACCGAACCCTTTTTGGACCTTGCCGCGCTGCCAAGTCAGATCGTCGCTGACGGGCTCGACTGGCGCGACGACTTTACCGGCACCGATACCGCCGGCTTTATTGATGCGCTTGAACAACTCAGCACCACCGGCACGCCCGTGACCGATTACTGGCGCGACCGCTTGAGCGCCGCGCCCGACACGACCGAGGCGGACGTACTGACCGAGTACAACACCTTGCCCGTATCGCTGGCCGATCGCGCGGCCGAGAACTACCGCCGCGACCGCAACCACGGCGAGCGGCGGACGGCGCTGAATCACAGCGTCAACACGGCCGCGTCCGCAGCCACCGCCACCGTCCTAGAAGCGCGCGACAGCTACGCCGAGCTGCGCGGTCAGTCGAACGTATCAAGTACGGCGCTGGCCCAGGCGCAGATCGCCGGACTCATCACAAGCGGCGAAGTATCCACCGCGCTCCTACAGCTACAAGCGTTCGAGGCGAACAAACAGGCAGCAGAAGAACTCGCGGCCGAGGAACGACGGCGCGAGCTTGAAGCCGCGCGCGTCGCTACCCAACGCGCCGCGCGTGAGTCGCATGAGCGGCGACTCGCCGGCATCGACGGCCACCGCGACGGCGGCGACTCTCTACTGTTCGGCGTGCAATAACCCGGACTTGAGGACGTGCCCACAACCCACCCGCTCCCGGGAGAGCATCGGCACGCCCGGCGCGTCACGCGCGCCGGGCGCGCCGATGCAAACGGCCTTGCGGTAAACGCCCCTTACAGGCGTGAGCCGGCATCACCGCCGCGTGTCTGGCGTGCCGCGAGGCGCGCGGCGTGCATCGCCCTGGCCGCGCTCGCGCTGTGCGCCGCGCCCGGCCTGGCGCAGCAGCAGATCGATCCATCCGTCCCGACCACGATCCCGCCCGAGGACTTGCACGACTTCAAAGGCTTTCTCGACCAGGTATTCGAGGACATTACGGCGGCGAACGGGCCGACGATCTTGAACGCCGGCAACACCCTTTGGCGCGGGCTTGCGGCGATCGTCGTGGTCTGGACCGGCGTGAAGATCGCCATGTCCGGTACGTTCTCGGCGTGGGCGCTCATCGAGCTGGTAATCGGGCTCTGGATACCGTGGGTCATGCTGTTGTTTTACGCCACGCCGATCCCCGGCGTCGGGTTCACCTTCCCCGGCATGATTGCCGGCGGCGGGAACTGGTTGCACTCGTTTTTTCTGTCCGACATTGTCTCCGCCGTGCAGATCGAACTCAGCAACCTCATCCAGGTACACACCACGTCCCTTACCGATGCGTGGTCTGGCACGAGCTGGCTTGAGCTGTACGCCGCCTTCGGTCACATCGTGTACTCGCTTCTCGCCGGCACGACGATGCTTGGGCTCATCGTCCTGTGCATGATCGTGATCTACGCCGTCACCTACGCCCAGGTGATTTGGGCGCAGATGGCGATCCTCATCTTGGTTTTTCTCGGGCCGATGATGATTCCGTGGCTGGTGTTCGAGCCGATGGCCTTTCTTTTTTGGGGCTGGTTCCGGTCGATGATCACATTCGCGCTCTACGGCGCGATCGCGGGCGCGATCATGCGCGTGTTCATGAGCGTGTCCCTCGGGTTTCTCACGACGTTTATTGGCACGGCCGACGTAACCAATCCCATTCAGATGTTGAGCTGGTTACTCATCCTTTTGCCCCTCATGGTGGCCGGCGTCCTCGCATCGCTCAAAGTGGGCGAGCTGGCCGGGATGCTGGTGAGCGGCGGGGGCGGCGGGGGCGCTGGCATGACCGGCGCGCTCATGACCGCCGCGACCGGCGGCAAGGCCATGCTCGCCGGCAAAGCCGCAGGCGCGGCAGGAGTCAAATGATGGCGCAGACCGAACAGGACAGCGGAAAGACGTACGCGGATATTTGGGGCGAGGCCGTGCACAGTAACCGGCACTTGCGGGTGCTGTCGATGGGGCTTGCCGGGCTCATTGTGTTGCTCGTCGTTGTCATCATTCGGCTGTCGTCGGTCGAGCTGCCGAAGCCGATTGTCGTCCGCGTGGACGAGGTGGGCCGCGCCGAGGCGCTGGCCTATGAAACGGTCGAAGTCCAGGCCGATCCGCTGGACCCCACCACCAAGTATTTCCTTAACCGATTCATTGACGATTACTACAGCCGGCGCGCCGCCACGGTCGAACAGTCGTGGCCGCGCTCGCTCCGCTTTCTGACCACCACGCTTGCCAATGAAGCGTTCCGGTTGCAGGGCGATAACGTCGCCATGCTCGCGGCGGGCGCAGCCCGCGACGAGCTGCAAGTTGAGCGGGTGACGCTGCGGATTCAGGCCAGCCCGGAACCCCCGCACGCGGCGGCGGCGGACTTCGACCTGGTGCGGATGGTGGCCGGCGCGGAAGTGGGTCGGGACCGCTGGACTCTCTCACTACAATTCACGTTCCTGGAGACGGTCGATCCCGAGCTGATGATCGTCAATCCGATGGGTCTACTCATCACCTACTTGCGCGGCGATCGGGCGCTGGTGACAGGGTGACACCCGACACGGCCCAGGAGCCGCCCCAGGTCGAGACGACCCCCGCGTCCGTCCCCACCTTGCAGGCCCGCGCCGCCCTACTTGGCCCCCTTGGATGGAGCGGCATCGAGGCCGAATGGCTGGCGCTCGTCGCCCTGCATAGCGGCGTCTTTACGCGCGCACAATGCGGCGCGTACTTCCTTGCCGGCGACGACCGCAAACGCATTTTGCGTTTCGTCCGCGCCCTCACCGAGAAGCGGCTCGCCACCGAGGACGAGCGGATGATGTTCAACGGCGGCGCGCGCGCCGTCTTGCTCAGCGGCAAGCGGATCTATACCGCGCTTGGAATCCCCGAGGTCCGCCACCGCCGGGGCAAGAAGGCCACGCCCCAAGTCATCATGCGCCGCTTGCTCTCGCTCGATTACATCATCGACCGGCCGACGTTCGGATGGCTCCCCACCGAGGCCGACAAGGTGCAGCGGTTCGAGGCGCTAGGCATCGACCGGCGAGACTTCCCGTACCGGCTGTACGGCCCGGACGATCAGCAGGTTCGGCGGTATTTCGCGTTCAAACTTCCGATCGCCGTAGACGACCAGGCGGCGACGTTCGCGTACGTCGATGCGGCGCAGACCACCGATAGTGAGCTGCGCGCGTGGGGGCAAGCCCACACGCCCCTATGGGCCGCGCTTCGCGCGCGGGGTTTCGCCGTGCACGTCGTCGCCGTTGGCACGGGCGCAGACGCGGCCGACCGCGCAGCGCCCGTGTTGAAAAGCTGGACCCAGGACGTCGACGGTACGGGCGCGGACGACCCGAGCGGGCAGACCCAGGCCGACCCGGATATCCGCCAGGAGATCGCCCGCTTGAAGGCAGGGATCAGCGGCGGCGATCGGGCACAGCTGACCGCGATCGGCGGCTTTACCACGGCCGCGCGTAGGCTCAAAGAACTCCGCCAGCTCCCCGAGGGAACACCGACCAAGGCGACCGCCCGAGGCGCGATAGACCGGTTCAAATTCTGGACCACCGTTAGGCTCACCACACCCGAGGCGGCGACCTAATGCCCCGCTCCCTTTGCGGTTCCGTTTCGTGGCAGGCGGCGTGGCAGGCTCCGTGGCAGGCGAATTGCCACGGCGACATTGGGGGGGGTGTGGCAATACAGAGGGCGTCGATGTGGCACGCCACCTTTGCACTGACCGCCGGCGTTGTTCGGGTTTTCGGAACTAGACCGGACGACCCGAGCCGCGCCAGCGGAGAGGGAACGGACGGGAGCGACCCCCCCTTTTTGACCGCTGACGCGGCCAGCCGTGGGGGGGGGTGTGGCATCCGATGTGGCATCGGCTGTGGCACACCCACCCCCCCGGCAAGTGGGGGTCGCTCCCGTCCTATTTATCCCTCCGGGAAGGCTGGCCGGCCCGCGAGCTGGCCGGACGAACCGCAACGCCGAGCGGCGCGATGATTGACGCTTTCTTACGCGCCTTCCTCATCGTCGGCGGCGTCAGCGCCGCTGCCGCGTGGACGTGGCCCGGCCCGTTTCCCGAGGCCGATCCCGTCGCCGTTCTCGTCAGCTACCACACGCCGATCGCGTATCGCGCCGTCGTCGCGTGGTACTACCTCGCGCCGGGCGTAGCCGTGTTCCTCACGGGCCAATTCCTCATCAGCGTGTCGCGGATCTGGTTCGCCCGCCTTGGGGTGAGCTTGGGGCTCCGGCCCCGGCTCCCCGCGTGGCCACTTTCGCCTACCGCCGACGCGCCCGCCATTGTCGTCGGCGAGGTTCACCACCCGGTACACGCCGTCGAAAGCCAGAGCCCCGAATGGCTGACCATCCCCGAGCGCGGACTCTATACCGGCGTGGCGATCTTCGGCGCTGTCGGGTCCGGCAAGACGTCGGCCTGTATGCACCCGTTCGCGCGCCAGCTCTTGAGCTGGCAAGCCGACAATCCCGAGCGGCGACCGGCCGCGCTCATCCTTGAAGTGAAGGGCGATTTTTGCCACGACATCCGCCGGCTGCTCGACGAGCTGGACCGAGGCGACGACTACATCGAGCTATCCCTCGACGGCCGGCTGACGTGGAATCCCCTCAGTGCTACATGGCTCGATTCGTACTCGCTCGCCTACACCGTGGCGTCGTTGCTCAATCAGCTATTCGGCAAGGGCAAAGAACCATTCTGGCAACAGGCATACACGAACCTCGTCCGCTGGATCATCGAACTGTACCGCGTGCTCCCGGCCCGCGACGAGGGCGCGACTCCCGGATGGGTCACGCTCCGAGACGTGTACCACTGCGCGATCGACAAAGCGCTGTTCCAGGAGAAGATCGAGCAGGCCCAGGAGTACGCCCGCGACATGCGCGAGGAGTGGGTCACCATCGACGCGACCGAGACGCGGAACGAGGAGCAGATTTTCGCGCTCGATGAACTCGGGTTTGTCTCGCATCCGATGGACCCGACCCGCCTACGCGCGAAGCCGAGCGCCGAGGCGATCAAGTATCTGAAAGACCACAAGACCACATGGACTGCCGAGCGGCGCGAAAGCGCCAGCGCGCAGGATATCCGGCTCCGCGTCGAAGCCATCAACCGCTGGTACGTCCACGATTGGAACACCCTCGACAACAAGATCCGTTCGAGCATCGTTGAAGGCGTCTCCGTGTTCCTCAGCATGTTCGACTTGCCGAGCGTGTCTCGCGTGTTCTGCCCGGCCGCGCCGCGCATCCGCCGCGCGGCCGAGCCCCAGGACGACCCGCACGAAACGCGCAGCGGCGCGGCGCTCGTCCTCGACAAGCGGACGGACGACCTGCCGCCCCTCGACCAGCTCATCGAGAGCGGCAAGGTGGTGGCGCTCAACATGCCGGCCGGCTCTAACCCGGCGCTCGCCAGGGCGATCGGTGTCATGCTGAAAAATGCGTGGCTGCAATCGCTGTTGCTGCGGCCGGCGAAGATGAAGACCGAGCCCGGCCGCTACTTCCGGCCGGCCGTCTTTATCTGTGACGAATACCAAGCGTTCGCCAGCGTCGGAGAGGACGATCCGAGCGGCGACGAAAAGGCGTTTGCCCTCACCCGGCAGTGCCGCGTGATCCCGATCGTCGCCACGCAATCTATCAGCTCGCTTCGCTCAGTCCTCGGCAGCGGCGAGGCGTGGCGGACTCTGTTGCAAACGCTCCGCACCCGGATTTTCTTGAGCCTCAGCGACGAGGCCAGCGCCGAGATCGCGTCGAAGCTGTGCGGCCAGGTTGCCAAAATCAAGAGCTCGTACACCATCAACGAAAGCGCGAAATCGAGCGGCATCAACTTCATGTCCGCCCAGGCCGGCGGCGGGCGCGGCAGCGTGGGCGCCAGCAAGAGTTTCCAGGAGCGGCGCGAGGCCCTGTTTCAGCCGCGCGACTTCGCCTTGCTTGGCAACTGTCAGGCGATCTGTCTCCCCTACGACGGCGTGCAATCGCTCCCGCCCAGGCGCGTCTATCTCAAGCCGCATTACTTGCCGGCCGACCTTCCGTACTGGACCGCGAAACAGACAGGACGACTATGAGCCAGCGCGACGGGCTGGACCTGCTCAAGCCCTTTCTCCCGGGGCTTGAGAAGGCGCTCGCCGATCCGGACGTGAGTGAGATCATGATCAACGGGCCGGGCAACGTCTGGATTGAAGGACACGGCCGCTTGAGCCGGATCGCCGCGCCCGCGCTGGACGCGGCGGCGCTGGAACGCGCCGCGATCCACATTGCCCGCCCCCTGGGGCTCGATCCCGCAACCATGCCGGTCCTCGATGCCCGCTTGGGCGACGGCTCGCGCGTGGCGATCTGCGTGCCACCCGCGAGCGCGCACGTGGCGATCACCGTGCGGCGGTTCGGCAAGCGATCCTTTTCAGCGGCGCAGCTTGTCGAACAAGGCGCGTTGCCAGAAAACATCCGGCACGCGGCCGAGCGGACCTTGCACACCCGGCAGAATATCCTCGTGAGCGGCGGCACCGGGAGCGGCAAGACGACGCTCCTCAATGCTCTCATTGAACTCATCCCCGACGACGAGCGGATCGTGGCGATCGAGGACACCCTGGAGCTCCGCATCGACTCTCCGAACTGCGTCCGATTCGAAGCGCGCGGACTGCAACACGGCGCGGTCACGATCCGCGACCTCGTGCGTCACGCCTTGCGGCACCGGCCCGATCACATCGTCGTCGGTGAAGTGCGCGGCGGCGAAGCGGCCGACCTCCTGCAAGCCCTCAACACAGGCCACGGCGGCTCGCTCACCACCGTCCACGCCAACAACGCCGAGAGCGCCCTGTCGCGCCTGGCGAGCTGCGCGATGCAGGGCGGCGGCGATCTTCCGTGGGACGTGACGTGCCGGGGCGTCGTTGACGGAATCTCGATGGTGATCCACATGACCCGCGCCGACGGCCGGCGCTTTGTCGAAGAAGCGGCGTACGTCCGGGGGTACGACGCAGGGAGCAACGCATGGAACATCGAACGACTCGACCGCAAGCCGCTCTAGCGGCGTATCGCATCCGGCGGTACGTTGCCCCCTTCGCGGTCCTCGCGTGGCTGGCCGGCGGGCCGTGGTATCGAGAATTTGACAACAGGAGAGCCGACGATGACACGACGCAATGAGCTGTCCGAACGCATCCAAAAACGCATGGCGCTTGAGGCCAAGAAACACGCGGACCTCGATGAAGCCGCCGAGCGGAGCCTTGCCGCGCTCGATGTTCTGACCGCACAACTCGACAGCATCACGCCACGGCTCATCGCCTTTTCTGACCTGATAGGCGGGCCGGAACCGGAAACGGACGGCACGCTTGCCCCGCGCACCGTCCTCAACTAAAGGAGCCCCGCGCACATGCCGAACGAAATCACCGACGCCGCCTCGCGCAGCGCGAAGGCCAGCAAGGCCCTCGACACCATGCGCGCCCGCGCCGTGAAAGCGGACGAGGCGCGCACCGAGGCCGCGCACCGCGCGCGCGCCGCCCAGGTCGTTGCCGCCGCGACCGAGGCCGCGACCGCCAACCGCGCAGCGGCCGACGCATGGGACGCGCTTGCGGCCCATGCCGCCACGCAAGCCGACCAGTACCGACGCGGCGCAGAGCTGGCCGACCGCACCCGGCACCGGTGGGCGCGCTAGGTCGCACGGTGGAGGTGGTCGAGCGGGCGATTCGCCGGGGGACGGGCCAGGATCCGCGTCTGACGGAGGCGCTGGCGCGTGACGCGTCGGGAGACGACAGCGAATGAGAAGGTGTGCATCCGCAGGCGGTGTGGAGGGGCTCGATGGGTGCGCTGGCGATCGCGTGCGGCGTGCAACACGGCGCGGGCACGGCCAACGTTAGTAACCGGATACCACAGGCGTGCGGCAGGGACGCACAGCCGCCACACACAGGGGGAGGCATGACGCAACTACTCACGCTCCGGGAGGTGATGCACGGGAAGCGCTGGCGACCCACGCGGCGAAACAGGCACTCAACTGCCGGCGAGGGGCAGAGGTGGCCGACCGCACCCGGAACCGATGGGCGCAGCTAGGCGTCGTCAGGTGGTGCGCAGCGTCGGCCCGTCCGCTTTGCCGGCGGTGGTGTCCGGCCGCCGGCCTTGCCCTCGATAATGCGGCCACGTCAAGCGAGAATGGGCGCCACCGGTCCTGCGTCGTGCGAGTACGCTGACTGGGCGCACCCAGCGGCGCCTTTGGCCGCAGGGGGCACCCTCGTCGGAATAGCTGAAGGAATAGCTGAAGGTGATGAGCGGTTCATCCCCGCTCGCGCGGGGAACACTCGCGCAAAAATCGTGCAATACGTGGCGAGGAACGGTTCATCCCCGCTCGCGCGGGGAACACGGCTTCGAGACGATCTGCTACGACGGGCAGTACGGTTCATCCCCGCTTGTTTGGCGTCAAGTACTTCTGCCGCTCAACGTCAACTATTGGGGCTTATATCGAATAGTGCCGCCGCGCGTACCCGGCGCGACCACGGCAAAGGTTGCCGCAGTAGATCGCCTTCCCTCCGGCCGTGATGGTGGTCGCGCAACCCGGCGCGGCGCAGGTTCGCGCGGGCCGGTGGACGTTCGGCGGGCGGCAGGTCGCGCACACGCGGCGCGGCCGGCCTCGGCCGATGGCCGGCGGGATGAACTCGCCACAGCGTCGGCAGAGCGTCTCAGGCGGTGTGCTCATGGCTAGATGGGGCGGCCGAACGCGTCAACCTCGCCGCCGATGGCATCCCACTCATCAGCGAGTGCGTGATTTCCGGGCTGCGAGAGAATGGCGCGTCTGAGGTCGCTAGCGTCCTGGTCGGGTCGCTGTCCGGGGACCGGCAGTCTTGCGAGCACGCTGCTCGGCGAGGATGGCAGCCTGTGCAGCGTCGTAGGTGTGTGTGTCATGGCCCAGTCGATGGGTGTGTGGGCGGTTACGGCCCGCTCACAGCCGCTGACACGGAGCTTGACATCGGCACCCCGTCGCTCGTGCAGATCGCGCCGGTTGCCGAGCAATCCGTAGTCGCCGGGAGACTGACGGTCACTGAACCGAGCGTCTCCGGTTCAACTGTGATCGTCCATTCGCGGTCGCTCCCCTGCTGCCGCCGCCCGGCGCTTGTCACTTGGCCGCCGGTGACATCGAACGCGTCGTCGCGGAGCGTCCGGTAGCTCACTTCGGGCTCCTCGCTGAACGTCAGCCCGAAAGCGAACCGGGTGGTCCCGTCGTGCGTTTCCGGCATTGCATCCAGACTCGCCGTCAGTACCGGTTGCTGAGTCGGCGGCGTCACGGGCGGCGTCACGGGCGGGGGGGGTCCGAGAACCATGGACAAGTACTGATTCTCCAGGCGGCGGCCGTCGCTCGTGCAGACTGAGTTGCCTTGCCCGCACGGGTCGGTCCCGCCGCCGAGGCGCAACCCCACGTCCGCGTCCGACGAGGGCGCCACGGTCGCCTTCCAGACCCGGTTACCATCCACACGCTGGACTCCGGTGACGTCCCCGTTGGTCGCCGTCAGAGCTTGGTCGCGCAGCGTCCGGTAGCTGGTGGATACCGGCTCGCTGAACGTCAGCGACACCGCGAACGGGGTCCCGTCGTGCTCCGTAGGGGCTTCGAGGCTGGCGGTCAGGGGGACGGCGGACGTCTGCGGCTGTGGGTCTCCAGGCTCGTCAACATCCGTGATGTCGACGCGGATCGGGAATCGCCGGAACGTGCAATAGTCGTTCACGCCCCAGACCTTGGCGTCCACACGCACAATCGCATCAAAACTCGGCTTGGTTTCGTGGTCGTACCCGCCGCCGCGCGGAGCCCGCGTCTCTAGACTCGTGAACACGACCTGGAACCACGCAAGATCTCGCACGCCATCCGGGTACGTGACGCGTTCCCAGTAATGACCATTGCCCGCAGCCGGCTTCTCCAGGTTCGTGCGCGTGATAGTGCCGCTTCGTCCTGTCGGCTCCGTGCCTAGGTAGACGAGTCGTCCGACGTGTCGTCCGACGTCATTCTGGAGAGTGCTCTCAGGGAGCGTGAACACCTGCAAGGCGTCGAGACGCGCTGGCGGCATGTAGTTAATATGAGGTCCGAGGTAGGGATGACCGTAGACGAGCTTGGGCTCCCCCTCCCAGCCCCCGCCCGGCCGATCCCTCCACTGCGCCATCCACAGCGGGAACGTCGACGTCGACGGCGTGATAATAGGGTGCTCCTTCTCCCAGCCCAAATTCTCCCAGCGTTTTATGCCGGCGCCAGTGTTGTGGGGGCCTTCCGACGGTATTCCCGGGTTAACCTCGGCGCGCTTGAAGTAACGCCTGTCGCCCGGCGCGCCTGCCTCGCCCGCCGTGGCCAGTCCGGGCAGGCACCAGACATCAGGCCTGGTGTTCTCCACCTGCGGCAAGCCCCCACCAGCCTGACGACGCTGACCTCCAACTGGATCGACCCGCTGCGTGTCGATCCAGTTGGAGCCACCGGAACCTGAATGGAACTCACTGGGTGTTGGAGCTGCTGAATGCGATGCGTCGTCGCCATATCGTCCGTGCTCGGCGCCGGGTCGCCGCTCGGATGGTTGTGTTGGAGCTGTAGGACTATCCGACTTGCAGGCGACGCCCCCAGCGAGCGCAAGAATCACGAAGAGACCAATCGTCACATGTCGGTTCGCAGCCTTCGCGCTCATTCCAGCGTCGGCTGCGCTGTCGGCGGCGGCGTGTGCTGTCTGTGTCATGAGGGTATTATCGCAAATTGCATCATAGATGTTAAGCGATTCGAGAAAACAATGGCACTATTCGATATAATCCCCCAACTATTCTTGCCGGTTTCGGACGGCTGCTCGTTCGACGACGCACCGTTCGGTGGGCGTTGCTGCGGGTTCTGAAGACGCAGAAGACCAAACGGCGTGAACGTCCGCTTGGGGACGTTCACGGAGTGCGGTAGCCGAGCGCGCGGCTTCCGAAGGGAGGGGCTGGTGGTTGCTACGCGAGCCCGCGAGAAGATGTGCGCCGTGAACGTCTCGGTCGAAGCCGTGATCGCTTCCGGACCGGAGACGCTCAGGAGCTCGCAGGTCGGCGACGCCGCGGCAACAGCGGCCCCGGCGGCCGGCCGCGAGGCACGGGCGGTGGCGATGGCGGCGACGTTGGGCGCGACGGATCCGTTCGAAAGCTCGGCACGTCGAACTCGAGCACCACGGCGTGGTGCACCAGGCGGTCGATCGCCGCGGCCGTGGCCATCTGGTCGCGGAAGATCCGGTCCCACTGGCTGAAGACCAGATTGCTGGTCACCATCATCGAGCGACGCTCATAGCGCTCGGCGAGCAGCGTGAACAGCACCTCGGCTTCGTCGGGGCTCTGCTGCACGTAGCCCAGATCGTCGAGCAAGATCACCTCGAAGAGGTCGAGCTTGCGGAGGGCCCGCGGCAGGTCGAGGTCACGTTTGGCGCCGAGCAATTCCTGCACCAGGGCGTAGGCCGGGACGCACAACACGCTGCGGCCGGCCTCGACCAGGGCGTGCCCGACGGCGCACAACCCGTGGCTTTTGCCCACGCCGGGCAGACCGAAGGCGAGCACATTGGTCGCCGTCTCGAGGAACGCCCCGCTGGCAAGCGTCTTCAACTGCTGCACCAGCGGGCCCGGCAACCGACCCGTGTCGAGCGTCTCGAACGTCTTGCCGGGCGGCAGACGCGAAGCCCGTCGCAGCCGGGCAATCCGGCGCTGGCGGCGCGCCTCGGCTTCGGCCTCGAAGACTTCCAGCAACACCGGCAGCGCGTCGTGGTGGCCGGCCTGCGTCAATCGCGGCACCAGCTCTTCGGACGCCGTCGTCAGGTTGAACTGCGTCAGCAGCGTCGTCACCTGCGTGCTCGGCACCGTCATCCGTGGAGACCTCCGGTCAACAAAGCGTCGTACTGCGCCAGATCCGGGCGGGGTATATGTACTACCGGCACGGTCGGGACTGGTGGCCGCACTTCGGCCTGGACGCTGGCGTACGCGCACGTGTCGCCAGCGTCGAGCCGAGCCCGAAGCGTCGCCTCGACCTGACGCTCACTGGTCGTCGCCGCCACGTGCAGCAGGCGCACGTACTCGACGTCGGCCCGCTCGCCGTGCGTTCGCCCCAGCGCGTCATAGGCGGCCCGGAACGTCAGCGACGGGAACAGCTCTTCCCGGAAGCGATACCGGGCAAACGCGCCCGGCTTGCGGACCAGGCGACCGATGATGTGGCGGTAATCGATCCGGTGGTCCGCCGCACCCCGCAGCCGCGGCATCGTGCACAGCACCCGGCCGCCGTAGAGCACCTCGACCGTCGACGGATGCTGCCGCGCCTCGACCGTGTGGCCGATCAACCGCGACGGCACCGAGTAGATCCGGCTGCCGATCCGAATCGTGCTCCACTTGCGCACCCGGCACTGGAACGTCGTGTACTCGGGGATGCGAGCCGTCGGCAACGGCTGCAGATACAAACGCTCCTCGGCCAACCGTGCCGCCGCCGGCCTATTCTGCTCCTCGTCGAGGACCGCCCGCACGAAGCGCAGGTACGCCGACTCGTCCGCAAAATCTCTGTCGCCCCGCAGCAGCAACGCTTGCTCGATGGCCGTCTTCGTCCGGACGTGTGCCTGCTCGGCCACGCCGTTCTCGTGCGGTTTCCCCGGCTGGATCCGCGACGAGCGCAGCCCGTAGTGGTCCATCACCTGCTGAAACCGCGCCGTCAGCTGGCGCCCACCGCTACGCTTCAGCTCGTGCGTCGCCGCCGACAGGTTGTCGTGTCGCAGCACTGCCGGGACCGCGCCCAGCATCCACAACGCGCCCTGCAGGCCCGACACCAACGCCTCGAACGTCTCGCTCAGCGCCAGCCCCACATACGTCCACGTGCTGTAGCTCAGCACCCACTCGAACAGCAGATGCGGGAACGCCACGCCCCGTATCGTCACGCCCAGGTCGCTCGCGTCGGTGAAGTCGAACGCCGCTTTCCGACCCGGAACCGCCACCTGCTCGAAGTACACCTCGCGGTCCGGGCCGTACTGCACCCGCCAATCGCGGACCCGCCGCTGTAGCGTCCGTAGCTGCCCCGCCTGAAAGCGACCCGGATGCCGCCGGCACAGCACTTTGAACAGCGTCAGCGCCTGCAGCCGGCCGTCGGTATCGGCCACCAGCTGCGGCACGACCTCCGACTGCCACACATCGGCGAACGGGTCCTCCCGCGTCCGCCACGTCCGCGGCGCCTTCGCCGTCGACGGCAACGCCCCGCGCTGCCACGTGCGCGCCGTCCGCTCGCTCATGCCCGCCGCCGCCGCTGCTGCCGCCAATGTCTTTCCGGACATCCGTTTCTCGCGCAATCGCCGAACCTGTGCATTCGTGACCAACCCGTCCTCCGCAAGGAAAACGGACAGTCTCACACGCTGCCGCCATCACCCATGAACCGGCCAATCCCGTCCTCGGCAACCGGCAAAAATAATTGTCGTTGATCAATCGCCGTTGCGCCTGAACCGATCGAGGCCCTGCACGGTGTCTTCGCCCCGGCTCGCGCCGTTGTCCGTCGTCGTCTCGCGAAGACCCTGCCCGCGGATCGAGCCCTGGCCGCACACTGGCTTGCTACCGACGAGGGCGCCCGACTGCAAGCTGTTCGCGAGGGCCGCGCAAGCCTAGTCGCGCTGGCCCGTGTTCGCCGCTCGGCCGCACTCGATGTTGGCGAGCAGGTCCGCGCGCGGGGCGGCTCGTGGGAAGCCGCCCGGCAGGTGGTCGAGCAAGTAGTCTACGCGCTAGATTGAGCCGTTAAGCATGGCTGGCAGACCGAAGCATAGGGCGGCGGTGGCGGCCGCGCTGGCTGCGGGCGAGATCCCGCCGAAGCCGGCGCGGTCGCGGCGGCAGCCGATCACCGAGGAGCGGAAACGATTGCACGCGCTCGTGAGCACGCCGAGCGGCTTCCGCTCGATGCGCTGCACCTATGTTCACGACACAGGAACCACCTGCACGCACGCGGCGGTGTGGGGGCTCGACCGCTGCATCCGGCACGGCGGCCTGGGCAAGCGGGGGCAAACGGAACTGCGGAAGCGGTTGGGAAAGATGGTCGAGTTCATCGACCCCAACTTCTTGTTGGTGCGCGGCCATCAGATCCTCGCGGCCGACCTGGGCATGATCATTGACGACGCCGGATCGTTCCTGCCGGTGAAGGACTGGCCCCCCGAGGTATGGCCGGCGATCGCGTCGGTGAAGGTGCTGGACTACAACGCGAACCCCGCGGACGGCAAGACGGAAAAGGTGGTGGAGATTCGGTTTCAGGACCAAGCGCGCTACCAGGAGCTGATGATGAAGCGCGCCGGCATGCTGGTCGACAAACTGGAGCTGTCCGGCAGCGTGCAGCACGAGCACACGATCGGCCAGGTCTTCGCGGACGCGCTGCGCGAAGGGCTGGAGCGGGCGCCGGAACGCGCCGCGCTGTCGCCGACGAGTGCCTGCCCGCACTGCGGGAAGTCGCTCGCGGATTCGCCGGCGCCGTCGAACCGAAAGGATGCGCTTGCAGGAACCTCACGCCCGTTTCCCGTCCCGAGTTTCTTCAGCACCTGCTAGAAACCAAGGGCGATACCGTCTACCCCCCGGCCTCGGCCATAAATCGCGCACCCGTCACCGTCACGGGGGCGGAGGCGCTGCCACCCGCGCACAGTCCAGGACGTCACACAGCGCGTCCAGGCTCTCGGCGATTCGGAACCTCGACGGCTCGTCGGTCTCGGAGTCCCGCACGAACAGGTCGACGCCGCCGTCGGCGCTTTCGGCCACGAACCGGATGTGTTCCGTGCGGAACAGGGATGGTTGCGGCGAGTCGCCCGGTGCGACCTCGAAGAGCGTACCGTCGATGTCGGCGGCGACGACGTTCACCCAGATCCAGGCGGGGTCGTCGGATTGTGCGGTCGCCGCGGTCGGAGCGGCCAGTGCGAGGGCGATGCCTGTCACGACGCCGCCGATCCACCGGTCGCGGCGCATCATGAAGACCCGTCGATCCGCTTGAGTGTCGAGGCATCGGACCAGCGCCCCCGTTTCGCGTAGGGACTCCAGCGCCAGCGCCGGATTCGACCGGCACGCGGTCACTGGTGCCTGCACGTAGATGGAACCGTGACGGTTCGGCCTCCTGAAGCGGTACTCGGCAAAGCTGGCGCCGCTCGCGCAGCCGCCCTCGAACCTGAACCCATGCGATTCCAGGGCCACGCGAACAGATGTAGCTTCGCCTCGCCCGTAGTCGAATGGTCTCCCGTCATCGCTCGCCGACACCGATCGACCAATCGAGTCTCGTCATCCCGTCCTCCGTATTTGTGCCGCGCCGGGTTGTGCGGAAGGGTCATGAAATCACGCTGCGGGTCCCTTGGTGTTGACGGCAGCACGGAAACCCGCAGGAAAGGGCGCTCGGCTAATGATGTCTTGCCGTGAGGTCATCCTCGTGTCAACCCTCGTAGGGTGCGCGGCGTCCAGGACTCAGCGACGCTGGCTACAGGCCGACTGCGCGGAGCGCCTGATCGACCGCTCGCTGTGGGGGCTCCCCCGCCGCCAAGTCGGCCGCCGACTGGCGGATGACATCCGCGGCCTGTTGGAAGAGCGTGACTCCCGGCATCAGGTCGGTCATCGCACGGAAGAAGATCCGCTCGATCTGTGCACGGTTGGCTCCGCCGACCCCCTCGACGGTCCGCCCCGTCGTCGCGTTCCGCCCCCCTTCAACGGCCAGATAGAACGCGTGGCTAAGGATCGTGGAGTTCCAATGAACACCAGAGTAGCCGAACGTAGGGAGTCGGACGATGGTTCGGCCGTCCACCGACCCCCGGTGGCTGAAGAAGGTGTACTCACCATCTGAGGCGACGAGAAAACGTACACCCGCGCCGAACGCGTCCGGATAGCGAAGGGTGCCTTGCCCCGCTAGCGCGATCGAACGAGGGTTCTCCAGCGATCTGGAAGGCGGCCCTGTGTCCTCAAACATCACGTAGTCCGCGCGGTTCGGGCCGGTGCCGGGAATCTGCAGCGAGAACTCCACCGCAGTGCCGATGATGTCCGAGTAGGCTTCGTTGATGGCGCCCCCGTGATTCATGAACAACAGGAATCGGCCACCCTCGCAGATATACGGGAACCGTCGGCCCACCAGCGGTCCGCTCCTGAAGAACACATACGCGCCACACCGGAACCGTCTGCCGTCCTCGTGCCGGAAGCTCGACGGACCCAGGATGGCGTCGACGCTGTTTCTGAAGCCGTCTCCTGTTCGCGCCGCTACTGAAAAATATGTGACCCCGTGCATGATCTCGTGCGCAACCACATCGGCGGACACGATCGGCGTACCGTCATTCTCCTCGCCGAAGGCGACGACTCCTGTGCCTTCCGGTCCGGCCGGCGGCCGAGCGAAAAAAGCGTTCGAGTAGCGGGCCTCGATATTCACCATGCCGAGTATGCGACCGTCCCGGCCGTCCATGCCGCTCCAGCCGTGGCGCGAGGCAAGGTAGTCGTAGGTAAAGCCCATGTGGGCGTGCCCGTCCACCACTGCCGGGTCGTCCCAAGTGTTATCGGTGTCGCTCGCGACGTCACTCGGCAACCACGTGAGTCCCCGCGGGTCGACGAGACGGTCGGCACGGTCCTCGTTGTAGCGCAGGTCGAGCGTCACGATCTCGGCTGGACGGAGTCGATCGTACGCTTGAAAGCTCCCGCCAGCTTGCGATGTGCTCACCTTCTTGCGGTCATTCACGATTCCAATACCGACGCCTACCGCTGCCGCACCCTGTTCCTGAACCTCGCGCTCCGCGTGCACCACCTCGCCGCTGTGGGCGTTGAGGAAATAGGTGTGAAGGTCTCGCATGGTCGCTCTGTAGGCGAGTATGTAACCTCCCCTTAGGGTAAGCGCGTGGGGCAGGATGACAAGCGCCGGTGGATCGCTAGTGGCAGGCCCGGCACCTGCGCGCCGCTCGATCACGTCGAGCGCCTCGCCCGGCGACAGGCGCGGTACGGGGTCGAGGTCGATCCCCGAGTGGAGGGTCCCGAAGATCGAAACGGTGACGCCTTCAACGAACTGCCTTGAGACTCCGCCGCCGTGCACAGGGATGCCGGCGAAGGTCTGCACGAGATACTCGTGGGTACGCCCCGCGAGCGTGCGGTCCGCGCGGCGCGACGTGACGACGAGCTCGCCGGTTCGCGCCATACCATCAACGGTCGCGTCCAACTGTCTCAACTCGTCAACATCCGTGCCGTGTCCGGCTGACACCCGGACACTAACGCCCGACTGTAGCGACGTGGCGTCCTGGCTCCGCTGAGCGGATTGCGACGTTCCGGGTGACTCGGCAACGACGTAGATCGACTGCGACGTGATGTCCTGCCCCGCGGTTTTCGATGCCAGGATCAGAACCGCCGCGAGGGCCGCGATCGCGAATCGTGGTGCAGTTTTCATAGCGTTCTCTCTCCTTGCAAGAGGGCAGTTTCGGAGGACTTCTCGGGAAGCGACTTCAGAACCGGAGGCGCAGCCCGCCCGCCGTGTACAGGCCGCCCACGCGCACACGGACCGTGCCATCGTCGACGGACGCGAGTCCGATCGTCGCCCCGCTGTACCGCGTGAGCCAACCGACACCGACGTGGTTGGAAAAGAAGTAGGCCGCGTCGGCGCCGACGTTGAACCCGAGCTTCGAGCCCGTCTGCTGCCTGGTGCTCGTCGCGGCGAACGCGACCGTGTCGTACGGGTAACTGTGCGTGAGGCGCACGTCGGTGACGAGGTCCTGCTTCACGGTGAAGTACGTCGGCCCGCCGAACGCGGTCACCGTGAAGCCGCCGGCCGGTAGCACGACGGACGCCTGAAAGTGCACGGCGGTTTCCTCGTGCGTGAGCGGGGCCGAGTCGCCTGTGACCGAGCGAATGCGATCGAAGAAGAACGGATGCGGCACCTGCGCGGAGAGGCTGACCGCCGCGTCGAGGGAGTAGCGCGACACGCCGACGCCAAGCCCGAGATTGCGCCAGACATGGACACCACCGCTCACGTCGAACAGCGTCCCGGCTTCAACGCGGTAGGAGCCGTCGAAGCTGGCCTGCTCGCGCGCCGCGGCGCCGGACAGCATGTCGGTGTACGCGCCGCCCGAGTCGATGAAGACCACGTTGTCGGAGAAGTCGCTCGTGCCAGGCTGGAGCCCGCCGTTGATCGTGAGGAACACTTTGGGGTCTTCTGATCCACCCGTCGGGCGCGGCTCACCTTGCGTGGCCTGTGCGCGTGCCGTCCCCGCTGCGGCCAATGTCAGAAGCAGAATGGCACCAAGAGATCGCATGACGTTTCTCCTCATCGTTGGTCTGTTTCATCGAGCGACGAGCTACCGGGTTGGTCTTTGAGGTGTCGTTCGTCACCATGGGTTCGATTTCGACGTGTGGACGTGGTCCGGCATCTTGTAGCTCAGCCCCTCGTCGTCGAACACCGATATCTGGAGCAACTGGGTGAAATTCTCCGCTCTGACCATCTTGCTGGTCCGCAACAACCGCAGAACGCGCTGCTTCATCCGGTACTTGAACAGGGTCGCGAAACTGCGGCCCGGCGGAAACTCGAAGCTGTTGGCGAGGTCGGTGCCGATGAGCGCGCGCGACAGACGGTAGGCCAAGCCCACCAATCTCTCCCGTTCAGCCGGGTCTTCTACGTCCGCAACCTTGGGAATCGACTGGATCAACAAGTTGGCCACGGCTACCGAATCGGCGTCCGCCGGCGGCTCGCACAGGTAGCTGACCTTGTACGTCTGTTCCGCGTCCCGGGCGTCCGTATAGAGGATCGTTTCCGGAATCCCCATGACGTAGCCGCTGTAGCGCCAGATGGCGAGAACGCTATTCCGTTCTTCCTTGCTGAACGTTGCGCCCAGCATCATCGAGTACTCCAGCAGCCGCTTCGAAAAGACGGAGATGGCGAAACCCAGGTGCGCCGCGCTCAGCGGCGTCCCCCAAGCTTCGTGATTCCACTCATCCGACTTCGCCAGCAGGCCCCGTATGCGGGTGTGAACGAACCGAATGCGCATGGACAGCTTCCACCCCTCGTTGTTTCGCTGCAGGCCGGCAGGAAAGAAGATCTCCAGCATGTGGCGGTTGTTCTGCTGGAGGCGCCTTCTGGTGGTCGCCACTCGCCCGGTAATGCTGAAGGACTTGGCGATGAGCGTCGAAAAGCCCTCCACGAGCACGCCCGTGACGAACGCGGCGAGCATCAGGTCCACGTTTTGATGGAAGACGCGGACCCCGGGACGAAAACCCTCGTAGTAGAGCCACGACGGCTCCTGGGAGGTTCTTGAAGAACTCGCGCAGCGCACGCGGCGCGAGACGCAGAGCCTCCTCGTTCTGCTCGATGCCGGCACCGATGAACCGGTGCAGCTCGCCTGGAGGCAACCCCGCCGAGAGCTCCTCCATGATCAGGTCGAGCTCGGGGTCACCGATGGTCGTGTGCTTGATGTAGTTGTCGGCACGGACGATAGAGTAGCATGCTGGACAAATGCTGATCAACGACAATTATTTTTGCCGGTTGCCGAGGACGGGATTGGCCGGTTCATCCCCGCTCGCGCGGGGAACACGGCGCGGACTCGACCATCGCCGTGAGCGCGTCCGGTTCATCCCCGCTCGCGCGGGGAACACCTGCAGCTCGGCGTCGGGAAGGCGCCCTATCACGGTTCATCCCCGCTCGCGCGGGGAACACTTCGCTGCGGACGGGGTGCGGGAGCGTCTGACGGGTTCATCCCCGCTCGCGCGGGGAACACGGCCCCTCACCGCCTCACGGATCGCCCGCGTAAGGTTCATCCCCGCTCGCGCGGGGAACACTAGCCCTCGGTCTCGCGGAACAGGCGCGTCCACGGTTCATCCCCGCTCGCGCGGGGAACACTCGTCCCGCTCGACCTCGACGGTCGACTCGAACGGTTCATCCCCGCTCGCGCGGGGAACACCACGGCCTGCTGGAAGCCGTCGCCGCCGATCGCGGTTCATCCCCGCTCGCGCGGGGAACACCCCGATACGGAAACGATGTTGCTCGATCAGTACGGTTCATCCCCGCTCGCGCGGGGAACACCCCGCCGGCGAGACCGTCAGGATCTACCTCCGGGGTTCATCCCCGCTCGCGCGGGGAACACTCTTCCCACAAGGTATTGATTCAAAAGGCGTTTCTGAACGCCGAAAACTGCACCAACTCTGGTCGCCCGATTCCGGAGAGAAAGCGACGGCTCGATCTCGGAGGGTTGCTCCTACACTTTGGCTTGTCCACCGTCGGTCGGTAGCGGCAAAAAACGCACGAGCTTGAGTCCGTCCAAGTCCACGGGGATGCGCCGATTGACGCCGCACGTATCAAAGTCATAGCCCGCGTCGGTCGGTACGGCCCAGGCAATAATGGCATCACCCTCTTCAATTTCTCCCTTCACCTGTTCCCAGATCATCTCGCGCGTTCGGCGCGAGTAGTTGCCGACGTAGACACCAGCTCTGATCTCCAACAGCCACACCGCCAAACGCCCGCGCAGCCTTGGTGGTGCGTTGTTAACCGCGATGACCAACATCACCACTTGGCTCCTCGGGAATGGCGACTGGCTGCGCTTCCGCCGGTGACCGAGGAGGCTCGATCCCGCCTGCTGCCAACATCTCCTCGATGCCCGGAATAAGCTTATGCAGCACGCCGGTCTTTCGAAAACTGTCGCGACAGCCTCGCCTGACCTCCCCGACGGGGTCGCCAGCCGCTGGTTGCTTTCCCCGTTGCGCCTGTCCCGCCACTCGAAATGCTATCGGGACCACGGTCTCAAATTTGTAGATGTCCGCCACGTCGTAGACAAAGGACAGAGGCTTACCCGTATGTAGAAAGCCGACGGCGGGTGCGTAACCCGCAGCCAGAATGGCGGCTTCGGCCAGCCCGTAGAGGCACGCGGTCGCCTGACTGAGACAACGATTCGGCAGATCTGCGGCCTCCCAATCCTCGGGGTCGTACTGCCGCCGCTTCCATTTTACGCCATGCTGCTGGGCCAGTACCTGGTAGAGGCGCTTCACCCGTGCGCCTTCGATACCGCGTAACTGATCGACCGAGCGTCGTTGCGGCGCGGGCTCGCCGAATCGCAGGTCGTACATCTTGCGAACGACCTTGAGCCGTGCATCCCGGTCCAGAGCCAAGCGCGCCTGGTGAAGCAAACGGTCGGCGCGCGCGCCGCCGGGTTGACCGGCCGAGTACAAACGGACGCCGGCCTCGCCAACCCACACCAGCAGACAACCCACCCGTGCTGCCAATGCGACAGCGGCGTGGGATACGCGGGCACCTGGCTCCAGCATCAGGCAGGCGACACCACCCACCGGAATGTGCGTGCGCACCCCGTTCTTGTCGACCACCACGAACGCGCCGTCAAGCACGTCGAGGCGACCCTTTTCAATAGGGGATTATACCGTTTACTTGACAATCCGTCAAGGATTCAGTATGATCTGAAGCATGGCACACGCACCTGGACGCGCCCACCGCACCGGCATCAGCTTAATCGAACTCATGGCCATGTTCCCGGATGACGCCACCGCGACCGCGTGGTTTGAAGCGATCCTCTGGGCCGGGGAGCGGTGCTGCGGGCATTGCGGCAGCGTCAAGACCCGAGAGGTTCCCGGCCGGACGCCAATGCCGTATTGGTGCACGGACTGCCGGTCCTACTTCAGCGTCCGCACCGGGACCGCCATCGAGCGGTCGCACGTCCCGCTCAGGAAGTGGGCCATCGCCATCTATCTCTACCTGACCAGCCTCAAGAGCGTATCGAGCATGAAGCTCCACCGCGACCTGGGCGTGACGCAGAAAACCGCGTGGTTCATGCTGCACCGCATCCGCGAAGCGTGGGCGACCGAGCCGGCCGGCGGGTTCGCCGGTCCCGTCGAAGTCGATGAGACGTTCGTCGGCGGGAAGGCCAAGAACCGGCACGCCTGCGACCGTGCGGATCTCGGCCGCGGGCCGGTTGGAAAAGCCGCCGTGGTCGGCGTCAAGGATCGGGCCTCCGGGAAGGTGCGCGCCGCGGCCGTGCCGAACACGACCGGCCAGACGCTACGCGGGTTCGTGGAAGCCCACACCGACCCGGCCGCGATGGTCTACTCGGACGGGGAGCCGGCCTACGCCAGCCTCCCGCACCACGAGGCCGTCAAGCACTCGGTCGGCGAATACGTCCGGGGGATGGCGCACACGAACGGCATGGAGTCCTTCTGGTCGATGTTCAAGCGCGCCTACGTCGGGACGTTCCACAAGCTCAGCCCGAAACACCTCAGCCGCTATGTGGCCGAGTTCGAGGCCAAGCACAACCTGCGGGATTCAGGCACGCTGGCGCAGATGCACGCGGCCGTCGCAGGGCTGCTCGGACGCCGGCTGCTCTACCGCGACCTCATCGCGGACACCGGACTGGACAGCGGCGCGCGGTCGGCGTAGCGGCCGCAAGAGCGCCCTGGCGAGCGTCTCCGGGGTCGCGCCAATCAGATCACGGGCGGGATCGAAACCACGCTTGCGGGGCTTGGGGTCGGTCATGGGTCCTCGTGGCTGCGGGTTAGGCGTAGCAGTTCGTCGCGTAGAACGACGTAGAGCACAGACATTACCCCGTCGCGTTCAATACCGACTTCGTACGCGCACTCCGACACGCGGTTTTGCCATGCGGCGCTCAGTTGGTTGAATTTGGCTCGCTCTTGGCTGAAGGCATCGATCTGGTGTGGTTCCATTCCCTCGGTGTCGACTAGAACGGTGGGCACGATTTCGTCGGCCCACGCCTGCGCCTTGATCGTGGCGGCGATCTCTTCGCCGAACTCGGTGAGGTGCATCGGACTGCCGCTGATGATCAGCGGACGGCGGAAACGTACGAGAAGCCTATCGCGCACGTCCTTTGCGAACGCGTCAAAATCCGAGCGGAGCTGTCCGAGCTTGCCCTCGAACGTTCCGAGCTTGCCCTCGAACGTTCCGAGCTTGCCCTCGAACGTTCGCACCCATGACGGGTTGCTCCAAAAGGATCGCCAGGCACCAAGGAGAGCTGCGAGAGCGCCGACACCGGCGATGATGGCCGTGACGATCTGCGGCTGCGTCCATTCAGTCATTTCGTCTAGCCTCCCCCCCCTGATCGCCAGAAAGTCTAGCACCTTCACTGTATCCCATGTGGCCGTTTATGCCCGCTTTTGCACCACGTTTAGTGCAAAACCGACCCCGGCGCACGCGGACGGCAGCGGAGGAGGAAACCTGACGCCGGTCCGTCCGCGTGCGCCGGGGGAGACCCGACTACCAGCCGAACGACTTCCGCGCCTGCACGCCCCCAACGGTCGGTGTGATGGAGAGGTTCTCAACCGCTGGCTGCGTCGGCCAAAGCGCCGCGAGGACCGCCCCGCCGATCACCATCGCCGCCCCGCCGTACTTCAGGCCTGACGATCGCTCTTCGTAGGGCACGATGGATCCGGTGTAGACGGTTCGTCCATCGGACGTGGCTGCGGCGATGCCCACGCCTGCTCCAGCGATGGCACCGACGAGCACGCCTCGCCGTTCGATGACCAACAACCTTGGTTCTATGGACAAGACGATCTCGCGGAATTCACAGGAGACGGGGTTCGTCCCGCACGGGCCAGTGATGAAGTCCGCAACTTCATCAATCAGCATGTCCCTTGAGACGCTCGCCGGCTGCGTGGGCTGCTCAGGGTCAACCAGCAGCATGACGGCCCCAGCGACTGAGACGGCCGCGCCGAGCACACGCCCGACTTGGGCCTGTGCCTGAAGTGGAGCGGCGAACACGACGACGGCGAGGACGATGAGAATGGTGATCTGACGCATGCGGTGTTCTCCCTGGCCCTGACCGGAAGTGGTCACCGGGCCGGATTGCCACACCAGACACGCGCACGTACGAATCTCCCGCCGAAACGGGCGGCCAAGTGTCGGGGCCACAACGTGTCTGAGTGTAGCAGGCGGAGTATGGATCAGGCTGGACGAGCCGTCAAGTCAACGGTAGAATCCCCTTTCAATAAACAGGATCGAGGCACGATCCTTGATCGGAATCGGGCGGGGCGGGACAATGCCCGGTATCGTTCCCATCGATTCCAGTCCTCGGTCAGTGCGCTCACACGTACGGGGTAGCACCTAGTCTTCAGACGACGTTACCGTTGAGGCGAAACGTCACACGCACGAACCTGTTGCGCTCATCGTGCGTCAACTCCGGCTCGGTTCCGTTGAACGCCAGCATCTCTCTGCGCATGATCAGCCAGCCTCTGCCGCGCTTTTCCATGAAACCCATCGCGGCCATGAAATGAGCCATCGACTGGTTCCTGGACCGGGGATTGGCGCCAGCGCGGACATGATCGGCCGTCATGTGGTTGGGGAGCGCGCCGGGACTCGTCACGTCAACTCTGCCGGCGAACACTTCCAGGAGCACCTGCGATCCCGTGATGGCGTAGTCCCGATGCGCCACGGCATTTACCAGCGCCTCCCGAAGCGCCGCGCGGGGGAGCATGTGGCGGTCTTCGCGGACGAGTTCGTGGTACGACTCGAACCGGCCAAGTCCCAGAAACCAACCGAGCGCCCGCTCAACCTGTTCGTCAAGACGACCGGCGCCGTTGGCAACCTGTAGTACCTCCGTGGCGCGATCTTCGCCCGCGTAGGCAACGCACTCGATACAAAAATTGCGCGTCTGCGGATAGCGTTGCGGGTCCCTGCCAAACGCCAAGACGCCGTAGAGCGTCGCGCGCAACTCGCCGCCAATCTCAACGAGCACGTCGCGATTGCACAGATCCGCCTCGCTATCCGGTTGCGGGTCTTCCGTGGTGTCGAATCCCAGACGCTGCAGGTAGGCACGAAAGGCACCGAGATCGACGTGCGCGGGAGCGGCTCCCTGAATGGCACGCTCCTCCGTGAGGATGTATCCGAACGCGTTGTAGAGTTCCTGGAGTTCCGTCGGCGACGGCTCGACGCTGCTGCGTTCGCGGCGCGTCCAGACCCGACCATCGTACCGCATTGGCTCGAATCCTCGCTGCGGCGGGATTTCTACCCAATGCACCCATCCCCCGGGATGTTCGTGACGTCCGGTACGGGCGGAGACCGGTGTGCTGCAACCGGTGTGCAGAAAAGACGTCAGGCGTTCGTGAACCCGCTCGACGTTCTCATGAACGCCTACGATTTCCCGCGAATCATCGACTCCCAGGATGATGACGCCGCCATCGGCATTCGCGAACGCGCATATCGCTTTTCCGACGGCCGACAGATCTCCCAGGCCGCGCTTGAACTCCGTGTGCCGACTTTCGCCTTCGTCGATGCGCTGAAGGATGTCAACCCATTCCACGTTCAGGACCTCTGAACCCGCAACGATTTTGTCGGACCAGTGCCGGGCGCCAATTTACACCCGGCGAATCAGCATCAGGCCACAGCCGTAAGCCTTGGCGGCGCCAAAGCCGCGTACGATGCTCGACAGGAAAGTGCCAGGATCGCTCACTGTCAACAGCCCCTCGAAATCCAGCGTCGAAAACGACATCGCCGCCGATCCCTTACGTGACACGCGCAGTTGCTCGTAGCCGTCGACTCGCACGCATTGCGGGTCGACCGCAAAACCCGCACTTGCGCCCTGTCGTTCCAGCCACGCGAGGCCCTGCTCGCGTACTGCGGCGAAGCGATGATCGGCACGATCGCCCTTAGGGTGCGGCCGCAACGCATCCATTACGACATCGTGCTTGACGGAACGGCGACGTAACGAGTCGCGGCGACGAATGACGGGATTGGCGCGCAACGAAAATCCAAGCCGATCTCCCGTTTCGAGGGCGGGCGTGAACGGCTTGGGCTCTGCGATCTCGAATAGCTCGTGTCGATCTTCCGGTGGGCGCGCAGACAGGATGAGGAACACGCCGGTGTCCATCTCGCGCCAGAGAAAGTCACGCTGCCGATCAGAACCATCGGCGAACAGGGACCAGACGAGGTGATGTCCCGGTTGTCGGGTTGAGCCACCTCTCCCCGTGTTACCCAGCAACAGCGGCGCGAGCGCTGCCACCGACGCGTCGCGCTTGAGGCGGGCGCGGGAGAGATACACCGTCACCGTCATGCCTCGCTGCCTTCCACTGCAACGATCCTCTCTAGCCGATCCGTGAACTGCCAGCGCGCGCGGCTGGCAACCGCGTCGCGCCGACGTTCGATACGGGATTCCGCAGGCGCGTCCGGGGCGTCGTGGTCAAACGCGATCGCGCCGCGCGCCGCGCCGACGACAAAAACGCTTTGCAAAACGCGTTGTTCTTCGGCGTTCGGCTGCCGGGCCGCAAGGGCAGCCATGAACGTGTCGGCCTCAATGATCTCCGGATTGAGCGGCAGGCCAACCGGCGCCGACTTGCGCCCGACATAGAGCACGAAGCGTGGCCGCTGTAAGGCGCCGGCGATTTCGCCGAGGTCAACGGTCTCACCTGGGCGCGGCCACAATGCGACAGTGAAGCACGTATCCGCCCGCCACTCCCGAGTCGAGAGCACCGTATTGAGATCGTCCGATTCCAACTCCTCGCGGCGGGTTGCGAAGGTGCGGCCTTTGCGAGCCTTCGGCATCTGCGCGGTGTGGTAGTCGATGAGCGGCCGGCCCGGCGCATCCGTCCTGACTGCGTAGTAGAGACCGGATTCCAGTCGCCGGTGGGCGCCTTCGTCCGTGCGTTCGATGCCCTGGGCAGCAGCCACCAACCCCAGGACGGCGGAGCGCCCGGGACGCGCCCAACTCATGCGGCGCTCGCCGACGGCGATCTCGCCGAACGATCCCATTGGGGCGTAGAGGGTGAAGAGCAGGACGCGCATTGGATCAGCTCACCGCGAAGGCGATCAGGTCCTGCAACGCCCCCTCACCTTTCTCGACATTCATCGTGTAGCGGCCATCCGAGCAGGGGCCATAGGCGGCATCGAGCCGGTCTCGAAAGTCCTCCAACGCTGTAATGGATTGACCGCCCTGATCGGTGCCGGCGACGGGGTTGAGGAATGCGGCGGCAAGGCTGCGGGGCTGAGCCGACCCTTTCTCGGCGAGGGCGTAGATGGCGCGGCCTCGGCTCGCGAAGCTCGCCTGCTTGCCTCCGGGTGCGACGGTCGCCGCGGCTTCGACAAGGGCGGCCAGACTGGCGTCTCGTATCGAGGGCGTGTTGTCGAGATTGCGGAGCAACAAGTCCCGGTCGACGCAGATGTAGAGATAGAAGACGCCGGCGCCGAACTCCTGGACCCCGACAAACCCGGCCCCGGCGTCGTCCGGTTCGTCGCGGGACTTCAGATCGTCGACGGCTGTATAGTAATCGTCCTCCGCGATGGCGCGATGCGTCGTAATGGCGTGTGCGACTTGCACCGCCGCCTCGCGATTGAACTTCGGGTTGTCGGCGAGCATTCGTCCGAACATGGCGATGTCTGCCGCCGTGTCGGTCCTTTGAAGTAGATCGTCGGCTTTTGGCTCAGTGCTGGATTCCCCTGCCCGAGACTGGGCCAAGGCTTGATCGGCAAGGGCGAACGCCCTCGCGCGTTCCTCGGGAGAAATAAAGGCAAGCTGCTCGATAAAGGCAGGTTCCCTATCCTTGCCGCTCTTGATCTTGCCGAAGACCTCGGCAATACCGCGGGCCACCTTCAGCGCCTTGTCTTCATTCATGTTGCCCTCGAGCAACCGACCGAGAACATCCTTGCCAAGCCGCTGCGTGCGGCTCGCAAGGTGGCTGTCGAGTTTCTCGGCAAAGACCTCGGACGTCCGCCAGGCGCGCTTCAAGCTCTGCGAGGACACGCGCAAGCGCGGCACGCCACCGAAGACAACGCTCTTGGGACGGCCGGTGTCGTCGCGGTTGAGGTTGGACGGGCCGTAGGCGGTAAGCAGGTGGATCTGCAAAAAATCAGCCATTATCGAGTTCCTGTTCTTCCAGTTGCGTTAGCAGGCACCCCTGACGCGCCCGCCTCTGAGCGAATGCTGTCGGCAACACCGTAGTAGTCGAATATCCAGTCCCTCTTCACGCGGTCGCCCCAGTAGAGGATGGCGGCCGACAGGTCACGGACGTTGGTCGTTCCCTTGGTCATGCGAACGAGGCGGCGCATGGCTTCCATGAGTTCGTTCTGCGGCACCTGAAGCAGGCGCCGGAACCGGCCCTCGGACATGAGGGCCGATTGATCATCGTCGAAGGAGGCGCGGCCCACGGCTCGGGCTACCCGACGCTTGTCTGTTTCACGCACGAACGCGAGCACTCCGGCGAGCGCGGCGGCCCGTTCGGGATTGCGGGGCAACCGGGCGATGAGCCGCATCGCCTCCGGCTCCTGCATCACTTCGATCAGTGTGGCAGCCCGTCGCATGCGGGCGAGCGCCGCGCGCTGGGCGCCGGACTGCTGAGCCTCCAGCGGATTCAACCTGCGCCACCACTCATAGGCGATCGACGCGCCGTTCTGTCGGGTCGCGTCCATCATGCTGCCTCCTGCGGGCCTGTTCGCGACTGCGTGGTTTCGGGTGACGCGATACCAAGATCACCATCGAACAGGGACTTGCCTGCCTTTCCGCGCCCGCCAAGTGCGAGCGTCAGGAAAAACCGCGCCTTGACGTGGCGGTGCATGTCCCGGTCCTCCAGTCCTTCGGATGGAGCATGCTCGTCGAACAGTCGCAGTGCCGACTTCGCCATGATCGGCGCCCAGTGCTCGCGAGCCTGGTTCGTAGGGTCGTCGCTGTCGGGGTTCTTCCCGATCGAAGATATCGCCTCGTCGAGAGCCGCGTAGAACGCTCCTTCCGTATCTCGATAGAAACGCTCCGCGATGAAGCCGTAGTCCCCGCTCGCGTCCTTGGGACGGTCGCAAAGGGCGGATTTCACAGCGCCTGTCACCAAGCGGGCGACTGTGCTGGCGCCAGCGGTCGCTCGTTCGATGAATGCACCGAGCCACTCGGGGGTCTCGCCATCGTAGCGCCAAAGCGGCATCTCGCCTTCGGTCCAGGCCCGCGCCTTCATGTTGTCCATGTCGTAGCCGAACGCCGTGAATCTGGACGCGATTGCCTTCTTGCCCCGCTCATTCTGCCAATGCCGAATCACCTGCGCGGGTTCGCGAAGCCCGTCCTTGCTCCGGACAACAAGCCCCGGCCACAGCCGATAGCTGATACCGCCGGGGTTGGGGTGAACGGGAAGCTTCGCGACGGCCGTTGCCTTCAGACGATAGTGCGGCGTCAGCGGGTGCTCGAACCCCTCCGAGTAGTTGGTGCCGTAGTTCCTGGTCCTGTAGCTGGTCACGACAACGGAATCGTCCGCACCGGTGAGGCTGCATTGCCGACCCTGCGTGTCCTCGAACAGCAGCCGAATCCGCCGAGGCATGCCCCAATAGACCTGCAAGGGATGAACATCAGCGGGGGTTGTCGGTCTGCCGCCGGTTTTGGAGTTGGACGTGCGGGTTGGAACGAGCCAGGGGAAGATCCTCTCGGCGTCGTTGTCCAGTATCGCCTCGAGAGCGCGCGCTTCGATCTGCTCCAGGCTCTCGACGTTGGGCCAGAGCCGGCCCCAGAGGGTATGGCCATATCTGGCGTGGTCGGCAACCATCAGCGTTGTCATCGGACCGCCGCCTCGCAGGGACGTTCGGTGCCCGGCACCGCCCGATGGGGCAAAGTAGTTCAGTGTGAGGAGCGCCATCGCGGCAGCCGCGCGAGAGAGCACCGGCGCGGCACCTCGCTTCACGAACAAATCCGCGTTGTTGCGCAGTGTTTGTGCGCCCGGCGTGTCGATCAGGAGCGCTGCGACATCCTTGTCCTCGACGCCTTCGAGTGGGTCAAGGTCTTGCAGAAACCGCGGTCCGGGGCCATCGAGGTCGAAGGCATGGGCGACCTTCGAGAACCGCTGCTTGAGCACATCCGGCGCTGGCGGATCTAACCACCAGTCCTCCCATTCATCCTCGTCCGCGGGGGCAGCAGCGGTGGACAGCAGGCCGATCAGAAGCTCGTGTGCCGCGCCGTTGAAGTCCGGTCGGGGCCATGCGAACGCGACGAAGGGGTCTTCGCCGGTACGCTCGTTGATCCGCCACGGCTGGATGTGCTCGACGGCGCCGCTGCGTCGCCGGACGGGTAACCACGGCTCGTCGATCAAGTTGAACACTACAGTTTCTTCCACTCTCAGGCGCCTACAGGCTACACACGGGAGATCCTGGCCTCATCAGGCGGGAACGACGCTCGTTACGGGAATCCGTTCGAGCGATTTCAACCCCATCCGCGGATCGTAACGCAGCAAGACCCCCGTGGCATCGATTGGGGACGCTACAGACCCGGACAAGGTTGCCACGGCAGTTTCCGGTCCCTCCAGCACGACCAGGATCTTGTCCGCGTCGAATCGCGTCCAGCCCTCCTTCGCGGCCTTCGCCGCCGCAACGTGCTCCGCTGGCACAGCCTCGCCCCCAACCCGCCGGGCCGAGACGTTCACTTCGCTGAGCCGCCACGCCCGCCACGGCTCGTCCGGCGCGGCGCCGTGGGCGTAGGGCTCCATGCGACCGTCGCGGACACGCGCGAGACGCAGGGTTACCTGTAGATCGTCGTTGAGCCGCGTTGGCGTTCGAATATCTCTTTCCCAGGCGCCGACGTCCCGGACATAGCCCTTGGCAAAGCTGAGCACATTGGTCGTTGCGACGCCCCGCTCCGCGCCGGCCCTGCCCTCGGCGGCGAAGTAGCTTTCCTGCAACGCATCCGGAAGGTGCGCCTCGGCATCGTCCCCGTAGACTGATTCGATGAGGGTCCGCAAGCCGGCCGGACTCTCGATAAAGCCAGAGTCCTGCAGCGTCCGCGCTGTCAGCCAGAGGCGCGCGTGGTCTCGATATACGTACTTTGCACGCGGAAAAGCCCGGCTGAACCAATCCTCGCCAGCGCCGTTGATCGGCTCCGGTCCCACTACGAGCAATTCAGGCTGGCCTGCGCGCTCAGGACGATCATGCCGCCAGAGCCGGCCGGCGCGCTGGATCAGCAGATCGACCGGGGCAAGGTCGGTGATCAGCACGTCGAAGTCCAGGTCCAGCGACTGCTCGACCACCTGTGTCGCGATCAACACTTGCCCCTGGCGTTCGGTCGGCGTGCTGCGTTTGCCGAACACCTGCACCACGCGCTTCTCGATCTCCAGGCGATCAACCAACGCGAACCGGGCATGGAAGAGCTGGGGGTCGAGTCCGCGCGCCGACAGATCCGCATGCGCCTTGAGCGCGTCGTCGACCGTGTTGCGAATGTAGAGGACTGCCTTGCCGGCGCCGGCTGCCTGCTCGACCTCGCTCAACGCCTCGTCGAAGGACCGGAGAAACCGCAGAGGAAGTGTGCGGGCACGCCCGGTTCGACCATCCACCTTCGTGGCGGAGCGAACCTCACGAGCGCAGACCGTGGCCAGGGGATATTCCATGCTGGGACTGGTGTCCTGGATTGCCCCTCCCAGACCCTTGGCGAAGGCGTCAGTCAGACGCTTGCGGAGGGACAACGGCAGTGTCGCAGACAGCAGGATCGCCGAGCCGCCAAGCCCCGCCTGAAACTCGAGCAGCCGCTCCATCTCGCGCTGCATGTAGGCATCGTACGCATGCACCTCGTCTAGAATGAGCACGCGCCGCATGAGTCCCAGGAGCCGTAGCGACTGGTGCCGGTTCGGCAGTACGGACAAGAGCGCCTGATCAATGGTGCCGGCGCCCGCATCGGCCAGGAACGTCCGCCGCCTGTCATCGGCAATCCACGCCGCACAGGCCGACGATGCAGTCGTTTCGGACGCTTCATCCCGTTCGCCGGGGTCGGAATAGGGAGTCTCCGTGCGGCCGCCGCGCAACACCGCCTCCCGGAAGCCTTCGTGCATGTCGCGCGCGCCGTGCGACAAGGCGATGGATGGCTCGGCGCCTGCAGAGAACAGATGACGATGCGCTGCGGCAAGCCGATCGAACATGGCGTTGGCCGTCGCCATAGTGGGCAGCGCCACGTAGAGACCATCCGCCGCACGGGACGCCATCAGACGGTGGGCCAGCATCATCGCCGCTTCCGTCTTGCCGCTGCCGGTCTCATCCTCAATCATGAACAGCGCGGGCCCGACCGGCAGCGCGACATCCCGGGCCCACTTCTGCATCGGGCTCGGCACCATCCTGGTGTCGATCAAGTCGCCATAGTCGAGACGACTCCGGACAGCGGCCGGCAGTACTCCTGCATCCGCGACTGCGCGCTGCGCTCGTTCCCGCGCAGCGCTCCAATACGCCTCGATGCCGCGATCCGGCTCATCATAGGGAAACCATTCCTGGTTGGACCCGATCCAATCCGCCAGCACGGCGAGGCCGGCGACCGCGTAGGAGGCGCGCACAACCCGCCGTCGATCATGGATCGTTAGCGCCTCCGGCGGTGCGAACAACTCATGCGCCCGATGAGAGAACGCTCTCGCAGCCTCGATTCCCGCCTTGCCGAAGTCAGGGCGCAAGGCTGTGAGGCTGCTGTTTCGTCCGGCCTCCGGCGGCGTCCCATGATGGCCGGTAACAGCTGAAATCAACGGCCGCCAGACGCGAGCAGCGGCTCCTTCCGGCAGGTTGAACCCCTCAGCATCGGCATCGAACAGGCGTAGTCCCCCGGCGCCGTGGTCGTAGTGGGCCGGCAGTCTAGCAGGATCGTCGCCGAAGCAGTCTGGATAGAGGTTTGGCGCCTTGGCTTGAAACTTTTTGGCGAATTTGCCGATGTCGTGAAGGCACAGGAGGAAGCAGATCAGCGGAGAGGCTTCCTTGCATGGCACGCCCAGCAAGCGAAAGAGGCTCTCACCCAGCCCGCGGTGCCGTGCCAGCAGAGTTTCTCCCACCGCGGCCACGTCGAGAGAGTGAAAGGCCAACGGATGCCGGCGCGGCCCACGGTCCGGATCGAGGGGTCGGGCCTTTCCCCAAAAAGAGAGAACGTCTATGTCACGCCGATCGGTCATTTCAGGCGAGCACGCTGGCCAGCACGTCTTCCATCAACCGGTTGATGGAAGACGCGAAACTCGCTCTCGGTCTGCACGTATGGCCCCGGCACCCTCATGCATCCCCTTATTTTTGCAGGCATCAGATCACGCCGAAGATCTCTCGATACACCCGCTGTTCCATGAGCATGCTTCCGAACGTCTCCGTCAACCGACGAATCCGATCCTCGGGCCAATTGGGGAGGTGGTGGTACAGCATCAGCCCCTGCCGAAACAACGAATGCGTCCGCCGCTTCACCGTGTTCGCCTTCAACCAGCGGTCATAACCGATGCGCTCGCCCGCCGCGCCCAGCAACGACAGCACGACGATCGCCAACGCGCTGATCAACAACAGGCGGTCCCGCCGGTCCGGGCGCGAAACATGCATCGAAGACAGCCCCATCCCGAAGCGCATGTCCTTGATGTCCCGAAAGCCCGCCTCAATCCCCCAGCGCTTGCCGTAGTACCGAATCAGGACCCGCGTCGGGACTGTCGCTTCGCTGGCCACCAGGCACCACGGTTCGTCCATCTTCGGATCGTGTACGCACACGACCACGCCGACCGGCAGTTCGTACGTGTCGGTCACCCGAGCACCCACCAGCCGCCGCGCACGCCCCCAGGCGCCGACCCACGCGGCGGCCGCTCGCCGCTCACCCCGCGCACTCGTCACGTAGATGTCTCCACGCAACCGAATCACGTATTCGAAGGCCAGCTCGGTCGTCAACGCGTAGAACAGCTTGCAGTCCCCAAAGCCACGGTCCGCCACGACGGTGACTTTCACCCCGGCCGGCAGCACCTCCCGCAACCGGCACAGCACCTCGTACTCATAGCGCCGCTGATTACCCTTCAGCGTCGAGGACGCCACCGTCTTCCACAGCAGGGGCGTCGCGCGCCCATGGCCAGTCGCCATCGACAGCACGATCGTGTCCTGCCCGTCGGCCGCGAAGCTCGTCCAATCCAGCGCGACGACCACTTCCGTGCGGGCGCCGACGATGAACGGCGTCCAGTATGCGAAAAAGGCCCAGACGTCGACGCCTCGATTGCTCAGCAGCCGATCCACCTGCTTCACACCATGCTTGGTCAACGTGCCCATGGCCTGGGCCAAGCCGCGCCCCACTGCATGGATTGCCAGCGAAGCGCTCGTCAGTACGCCCACGGTTGCGTTAGCCAATGACAGCACTCGTTTGGCATGCAGGTCGCCTTCGTACAAGGTCGTGATGAAGTTCAGGAGGTCGTGTCTCCGGAGCCATTGCCCGGATGAGGCCAGCCGGTCTTGATGTATATGCATACAATCATATTCTAATTCACAGTGCGCCACCTTTCAGACTTTCTAACCTAATGCGAGACGGAGGGTTGTGCTCTATTTATTCATATGAGTTCCACATCCGGCGGCGCCGGACCCCGTAGTCATGAAACCAGGGCACGACGAGGCGACAGCCGGCCCCGTGGGTGCGGATCAGCCAGCTTGAAGGCTACCGCTGCCCACGAGTGTCTGTGTGGAAAATGAGGGGATCTCTGAGCCCGGCACCACCTCGTGTCGGCAATGCGCGGCCCGTCCTTTCGTTTCGCTCTCATCGACCACCTCGGAGCGAAGACTACGCGAAAATGTGTATACCTGTCCATCCCAGCGCCAGGACACCGGGATGCAAACACCGCCCGCAACCAATGCTGCTGGTAATCATCCCGAATGTCGCGAAGAGTTGCCGGAAAACCTGCTCCAGAGCAGGCAGCCGCAGTCATCGTCGACGATGCCTTCGTGTCTCGCGGAGGAGATCTTGCCGGGAGAGCAGCGATGGGTTGGGAGCAGTGAGCAGGGTCGACTTGGGGCGGGCGGCGGCGGCAGCATGTGGACGAACACGTGAAGGAGCGAATGCGGCGCGGCGGGAGTCCGGCTTCGACGGCCGGCTTTCGGGCGAGGCGTGGCGCCGGGAGCGGAAGATGGCGCTCAGCGTTCTGAGCCAGCTAGCGACCTCGGGCGGCGTGAACGGGTCCGGCTGCGGCTTCGGCGATCGGCGCAATGCGCGCGTCGGCTAGCTCGCGGGGGCAGCCGGCTGGTCGGGACGCCGCGCTCGGCCCGTTGGTGGGGGCGCTCCGTTGAGGGTGCGCGTCCTGACGGTCGCTGCCGGCTCGAAGTGATGGAAATCGGTTCGAGTTCCGAGGCTGCGGACCGCGACGACATAAGCATCGCGCTGCAACCAACGCATGAGCGGCGTGACCGAGAACTGGTCGTGCGGTGACGTCGGAGGGACGGCGCGAGAAGTGTCCGGTCGTCAGGGGGCGAGTACTGCCAGCCGTACTGCCAGCCGTTTCTGCTTCGACCAGCCGTTTTGTGACCTTTTCGGACCCGTTCGGACTGTGGTTTAGGCCAATAACTACGGGTTTTTCTGGGATTCTTGCGGAAACCGGAACGGGTTCGTAGCCAGACGCTCTATCCAGCTGAGCTAAGGGCGCGTATCGGTACCGACCGGCAACCAGAATTATAGCCGACTCTCTAGCAGCCTGAGGCGCAAGTCCTCACGTTTACCAAGTTGAGTGGATGCGGCCACCGATGGCGCAGAACCGCGGCGACGTAGCGGTCCAGCAGCGAGGGGGTGCTCGCCTCGGTCATAGGGGAACGGGCAAGCTTGTTGCAGCGGCGAGCCGACTGTCAAGAACGGTGGTTACCGCGTGAGGCCATGGCCGCGGGGGAGATCGTCGGCCAGCGTGACCGGCAGGCGGCCGCGGATCGGAATCTCGCCGGCCAGGGCCCGGACCGCCGTCTCCTCCGAGATCCCGCGGTAGTCGTAGGTGAGGAGGGCAGCCGGCAGGGCCGGGAGCGCGGCGGCCGGGTAGGGATTGCCGAAGAACAGGGTGACGAAGGGTTGTCCCCGGTCGGCGGCTTCCGCCGCCAGTTCCTCCAGCAGTGCGACGACGTGCGCCGCCAGGTCCATCCGCCCGCTGAACGACGACGCCCGGACGAAGATGCCCGCGACCACGGCGTCGTAGCGTTCGGCCATGCGGCGGACCAGCTCCGCGTCGGCCGGCGTCGACTGATCCGACAACTCGACCGCCGTCACCTCCGCCCAGCGGTCACGCAGTTCCGGGATCACGATCCGGCTGGGCGCGCCGATGCCCCAGCCGGACGGATAGTCGAGGACGGACAGGTACAGGAGCGATCCGTCACGCGACGTCCGGAGCGGGACGTCGTGGCGGTCGTCGCGGATCAGCGTGATCGACCGTTCGCTCACCTCGCGCGCAACCCTCCGGTGGGCGCGGGTCCCGACAACGAGCGGCAGCGTGTCGAGCGCGACACGGCGGCGGCGGTGCAGACCCAGTCGCGCCTTCGCCTCGAGGACGCGACGCACGGATCGGTCGAGCGCGGCGGCGCTGACGCGTCCGTCGTCGACCGCGGCGCGCACGCCCGCCACCGCCGCGCGGTCGTCCGGCGCGTGTAGCACCAGGTCGTGTCCCGCCATGACCGCGCCGCCCGCCGCGTCCGCCGGCGACAGCATGTCGGTTATCGCGCGCATCCGCATCGAGTCGGTGAAGACCAGGCCGTCGAAGCCGAGCTCGTCGCGCAGCAGACCGGTGACGATCGGCTTGCTGAGTGTCGCGGGTGTCTCGTTGTCCGGGTGGATCGCCGGCAGTGCCATGTGTGCGGTCATCACGGCGCCGGCGCCCGCCGCGATGCCGGCGCGGAAGGGCGGCAGCTCCACTGCGTCGAGCCGCGTGCGCGGATGGCGGAGCACCGGCAACGCGAGGTGCGAGTCGATGTCGGTGTCGCCATGGCCGGGGAAGTGCTTGACGGTGGCGATCATGCCGCCGTCGGTCAGGCCTTCTATATACGCCGCGGCGAGTGTGGCGACGGTGTCGGGATCCTCGCCGAACGAGCGGATGTTGATCACCGGGTTGCGCGGGTTGTTGTTGACGTCGACCACCGGCGCGAAGTTGACGTGCACGCCGATCGCGCGCGATTCGACCGCGGTGATCCGTCCCGCCTCGCGCGCGAGCTGTGGGTCGCCGGCGGCGCCGAACGCCATCGCGCTCGGGAAGTTGGTGGCGCCCTCCAGGCGGAAGCCGGCGCCGGTTTCGAAGTCGGCCGTCACCAGGAGCGGCAGCGGCGCGATCGCCTGCAGCCGGTTCAGCAGTGACGCGGCGTCGAGCGGCTGGCCGAGCGCGGTCCGGGCGTAGGTGGGGTTGAGCAGGACATCGGGCGCCGCGGTCCGCGCGCCGAAGATGTGCACGCCGCCCACATGCTGTTCATGGATCAGCGACACCAGGTCGTCGTACGTCTCGCTGTCGCTGCTGGTGTAGCTCGACAGGAGGGTCGGGACGACGAGCTGGCCCACCTTCTCGTCGACCGTCATCGCCGCGAGCGTCGTCTCTACCCAGCGGCGAGCCTCGGCGTCGAGAGCGCCTGGCTGCGCGGCGAGCGTCGCTGCGGCGAGCGCGGCGGCGACGGCCGGGGCCAACGCGCGCGCTGTCAGTGGCACGCCGGCATCGTACGACAACTCCGCCCTGCGCGCGCGCGTCCGGTGTGGACGTCGGCGTCCGCAGACCCAGAGCGGGCGCCGCCCGAGGCATCTATAATCGCCCGCGTGAGCCACACCGAACATCGCGCCGATTCGCCTGGGACGACGCGCTGTTTCGTCCTGACGGTCAGCGACACCCGAACGCCGGAGACGGACCGGGGAGGCGACGCGATCGTCGAGCTCCTGACGGCCGGCGGGCATGAGGTGGCGGGGCGAACGATCGTGCCGGACGATCCGGACCGCGTGCGCGACACGCTGCGCCAGGCGATCGACGCGGCCGATGTCGACGTCGCGATCACCACCGGCGGCACCGGCATCACCCAGCGCGACGGGACGTACGAGGTGGTCACCGCGCTGCTCGACAAGCGGCTGGACGGCTTCGGCGAGCTGTTCCGCGCGCTCAGTTACGAAGAGATCGGCGCGGCCGCGATGATGTCGCGGGCGACGGGCGGCCTCGCGGGGCGGACGATCATTCTGAGCGTGCCAGGGTCGCCGAACGCGGTGCGCCTGGCGATGGAGAAGCTGATCCTGCCGGAGCTGGGACACCTGGTGCGGGAGGCGAGGCGATGACCGGCGGCGGTGCTGCCGGCGGAGGGGGAACCGGCCGGAGCCAGTGGACTGGCGGGCGGGGCACACGGATGCGGCCGATGCGATCGACGATTCCGGTGCACGAGGCGCTCGCGCTCGTGAACGGCGCCGCACGGCCGATCGACCGCACCGTGCGGGTCGGTCTTGCCGACGCAAGCGACCGTGTCCTGGCGTCGGCGATCGTCTCCGACCGCGACGTCCCGCCGTTCGATCGCGCCGCGATGGACGGCTACGCGGTGCGCGCCGCCGACACCGTGGGCGCCGGCCCCGATGCACCGATCACGTTCCACCTGATCGAGACGGTCCATACCGGTCAGATGCCGTCACACACGGTGACGGCCGGCGGCTGCACCCAGATCGCGACCGGCGCGCCGGTGCCGGATGGCGCCGACGCGGTGGTGATGGTGGAAGAGACGGAGCGCGACGGCGAGACGGTGCGCATCCACGCGTCGGTCGAGCCACGCCGGAACATCGGCCGGCGCGGCGCCGACATCGCGGCGGGTCAGATGCTGCTTGAAGCGGGCGACGTGCTCACGCCGGGTCGCGTCGGCTCCATCGCCGCGCTTGGCCAGGCCGAGGTGGAGGTGTACGACCGGCCGCGCGTCGGTGTGCTCTCGACCGGCGACGAGATTGTCGAGCCGGGCGAGCCGCTGGCGCCGGGACAGATCTACGACGTCAACCGCTTCACGCTGGCGTCCGTGATCCAGGCCCATGGCGGCACGGCGACGATCCATCCCGTGACGGGCGATTCGCTCGCGGCGCTCGGCGCAGCGGTCGAACAGATCATCGTCGGCGGCGCCGACATCCTGATCTTCTCCGGCGGCAGTTCCGTCGGCGAGCGCGACCTGACGCTCGACGTGATGCGCGAACGGGGCGAGGTGACGTTCCACGGCATCGCGGTGAAGCCAGGCAAGCCCACTGCGTTCGGACGGATCGGCGACACGCCGGTCTTCGGGATGCCCGGCTACCCGACGTCGTGCCTCTCGAATGCGTACCTGCTGCTGATCCCGTTCCTGCGCCGCGTCGCGCGCCTGCCGCCGCACGAGATGCGGACGGTGACCGCGCCCGCCGCGCACCGCTTCTCCTCGCCGCCGAACCGGCATCAGTTGTACACGGTGCGCCTGATCGACGGCGCCGCGGTCGGCGCGTTCAAGGCCTCGGGCGACATCACCAGCATGTCGCATGCGGACGGGTACGTCGAGATCCCGGTCGGCGTGGATGCCGTGGAGGCGGGCACGCCGGTCGACGTGACCCTGTTCTGAGGACGGCAGGCGTCGTCAGCGGCGGAACAACGGAAGCGACTCGTCGATCCGCGCCAGGATCCGGAACGAGTAGTTGTAGTCGCGCTCGATGCGGTGGAACCGGAGGGCGCCTTCGAGCGCGACGCCATCCGCCTCGTAGAACGTCCGCGCGACGCCTGCCTCGCCGTAGTGTCTGGTCGGACGGAACACCGTGCCGTCCCACACGCGTGACCCGTAGTTCAGGTCGCCCTCGTCCTTCAGCCAGACGCAGGCGCTCCAGAAGATCAGGTGGCCGCGCCAGCCGTTCTTCGTCGCCGCGGCGCGGAGGAAGAGGCCGTGGCCGTGCTCGGTTGCCTCCGGGTCCGCGCGGTCGGCGACATGCTTCGACCAGAGGATGTACGCCTCGATCGATGCCGCGTCGAGACGGTCGATGCGCGGCTCGATGATCACGCCCGGCCCACCCGCGAAGCTGTCGCGCACCGGGCCGGGGTCGAACAACTGTCCCCCCTCGTGCACATGGTGCGCCTGGTAGCCAAGCGCGACGGGGAGATCGCCCAGCGACAGGCGCCCGCGGACGCCGGCATCGAACCGCTCCCGATGCGCGGGCGTGTTGAGCCGCTGCCAGTTGATCCAGGTGTCCTGCTCCAGGCGGCGCGAACCGACCTGCCACTGCAGGCCCGCCTCGTACGGCCGCGTGAAGGCAAGCGTTTCCACCTGCAGCGGCGGCAGCAGGCCGTGGGGTCCGGTCAGGTCGGGCGCGGGGCGGCCGTCGTGCGGAACGGTGTCGAGCGTGCCCATCGTGAACGTCGACGCGCCGCTCTCGACCGTCAGGCTGATCACCGGCCGGTACTGCTCGGCGAAGCGTTCCGAGCCGAAGCGGTGGTTGAGGAACAGTCCGCCGCGGAGCGTGGCGCGCTCGCTCAGCCGGATGTCGACCGCCACGGTGCCGGCGGCTCCCAGGATCGTCTCGCCGTCGCGGAAGCGGTTGAAGAACTCGGTATTGTCGCCGTAGATGAGGAAATCGGTGATCAGCGTGGCCCGGGGGTGCGGCGCCTCCCGATCCTCCTCCTGCGCCGCGGCCGGATCGGCCGCCAGCGTACAGGCGACGATCAGCAGGACGAGGCCCGAGCGTGGCGTTCCCGTCGTCACGACATCACGATATAGGGCAGGGCCGCTCCGTGGCGCGCGGTCGCCACTGCCGGCTGACGGCCGGCGCGCCGTTGGCGGGCGGATTATAGCGTTGCGATAGGATCGCGGGACGATGTCGGCTCGTGTCATCGGGAAGTTTCTGCATGTCGGCGGCGAGCGGTTCCTCCTCCGGGGGATTGCCTACGGGACGTTCGCGCCGCATCCGGCGGCGGACGGCGATCAATTCCCGCCGGCAGATCGGGTTGCCTCCGACTTCGGGGCCATGGCGCGCGCCGGCATCAACACCGTCCGGACCTACACCGCGCCGCGCGACGCGCTGCTCGATCAGGCGGCGAACGCCGGCCTGCGCCTCTTTGCCGGCGTCCCCTGGGCGCAGCATGTCGCGTTTCTCGATGACCGGAAGCTGGCGCGCGCCGCGCGGCAGGAGATTGTCCGGCAGGTGCGCCGCCTCGCGCAGCATCCGGCGACGCTGCTTGTCGCGATCGGCAACGAGATCCCGGCGGGTATCGTTCGGTGGCACGGCGCGTCGCGCGTCGAGCAGTTCCTGCGCGAGACGTACGACGAGGCCAAGGCGGTCGCCCCCGACGCCGTGCTCGCCTACGTCAACTACCCCCCGACCGATTATCTCGATCTCGCCTGCTTCGATGTGTGCGCGTTCAACGTCTACCTGCACCGGGAGGCGGACCTGCGCGCCTACGTCGCGCATCTGCAACTGGTCGCCGGCGGACGGCCGCTGGTCCTCGCCGAGGCGGGGGCCGACAGCCTGCGCGAGGGGGACGACGGGCAGGCGGCGCTCGCCGGCATGCAGGTGCGCACCGCGTTCGAAGAAGGGGCGGCGGGCGTGGTGGTCTTCTCCTGGACCGATGACTGGTGGCGAGGCGGCGCCACGGTGGACGACTGGCAGTTCGGCCTGACCGATGCCGCGCGCGCGCCGAAGCCAGCGCTCGCCGCCGTCGCGCGCGCATACGCCGGCGCCGGCTTCCCCGGCGCCGCGCGCCGCGACTGGCCGCGCGTCACCGTTGCCGTCTGCGCGCGCAACGCCGCCGACACGCTCGACGCCTGCCTGCGGTCGATCCGCGCCCTCGACTATCCGGACTACGACGTGATCGTCGTCAACGACGGTTCAACGGATGCGACCGGGGCGATCGCGCGTGCGCATCCAGGTGTCACCGTGATCGATACGCCGCCCGGCGGACTGAGCGCCGCCCGCAACACGGCGCTCCGTGCGGCAGCGGGCGAGGTGATCGCCTATACCGACGCCGACGTCGAAGTCGATCCCGCCTGGTTGACCTACCTCATTCAGCCGTTCCTGCGCACCGACGTGGCTGGCGCGGGCGGTCCGAACGTCGTGCCGGAGGACGATCCGTGGCTGGCGCAGTGCGTCGCGCGCGCACCGGGCGGACCGACGCACGTGCTGGTTGACGAACGGACCGCGGAACATGTCCCGGGCTGCAACATGGCGTACCGGCGTGACGCCCTGCGGGCGATCGGCGGCTTCGATCCGGCGTACCACGCGGCGGGGGACGACGTCGATGTCTGCTGGCGGCTGCAGGCGCGCGGCCTGACGATCGGCTTCGCGCCGTCGGCGCTCGTCTGGCACCGCCACCGCCGCAGCGTCCGCGCCTACTGGCGGCAGCAGGTGGGCTACGGCGAGGCGGAGACGCAACTGATGGGGAATCATCCGGAGCGGTTCCTGAACGGCCACGCCGTCTGGAAGGGACGCATCTATTCGCCGCTGCCGTTCGTCCGCGCCATCTCGCGCGTCCGGGTGAATGCCGGCGTCTGGGGGACCGCGGCGTTCCCGTCGGTCTACAGCGCGCACATCCCGTCGATGACCTACGTGCCGCACCTGATGCAGTGGCAGGTCGGGTCGGTGCTGCTGGGTGTCGCCGCCGTGGCGGCGGTCAGGTTCGGCCAGCCCGCCCTCGGCGTGGTGGCGGCGGCGGCGGCGGCCAGCGGAATCGCGGTGACCGTCTGGAAGTGCCTTGGCTACGGCTGGCGGACCGAGCTGCGCGGCCTGCCACGGATCAGGCCGTGGGGGGCGCGCGCGAGCCGTGCGATCTACCGCGCGACGATCGCGTGGCTTCACCTGGTCCAGCCGGTGGCGCGCGGCTGGGGGCGGCTGCGCGGCCGACTGTGGCCGCCGGAGGTGGCGGCGCGGCGCGCAGAGGGCGCGGAGGATGCGCCGGCGCGCGGGGAGTGGCCACGCGACGCGATGCGCGCGCTTCGGCTGATGAGCCGCGGGCGGGTGGGACTCCGCTTCTGGAGCGAACAGTGGGTCGACCGGGCCCAGCTGCTGACCCGCATCGCGCGGCGCCTCGAGGCCACGTCGGTCGGCCGGGCCATCGACGCGCACGACACGTGGCAGCAGGAGCGGGACCTTGCGGTGGCGACCGGCCGGTGGGGCTGGCTCGATCTCCGGACGCTGATGGAAGAGCATGGGCAGGGGCGCTGCCTGTTCCGCGTCACCGCCCGGCATCGCCTGGCCCCGTTCGGCGCGACGGTCGGTGCGACGGTGGCTGGTGCCATCGGCGCGAGCCTGCTGCTCGGATCGGTGGCGGCGGCTGTGGTCTGCGCCGGCGCTGGCGTCGCGGCCGCCGCGCGGATGGGACGCCAGATCGCGCAGGTGGACGCCGGTGTCCGCGCTGTCATCGCGCAGGTGGCGGAGGAGCAGGCGATGCAGTCGATGGCGAGCGCGACGACGCCGGCGGCGCCGCCCCCCGCGCCGGCGGCATCGGGCCACGAAGCGATCCGCGCGAGCCTGGCTGCGCCCGCGTCCGGTGCGCCGGCGGTCAGCCGGCAGCGGTAGGAGACGGCGCGCCACGCGCGCGTCCGTCAGCCGCGGTTGGCGTACAGCCGGTCGTGGAAGGCACGGAACGCGTCGCTCTGTTCCTTGATGGGTCGCCACCACGCGTCGTTCCCGACGTACCAGTCCACGGTGGCGCGGAGCCCGGCGTCGAACGAGACTTGCGGCTTCCAGCCGAGGGCGCGCAGCTTCGACGTGTCGAGCGCGTAGCGGCGGTCGTGACCGGGTCGGTCGGTGACTGGGGTGATCAGCGACTCCGGGCGGTCGAGGAGCGCGAGCAGCCGCCGTGTCAGGTCGAGGTTCGCCACCTCGTTGCCGCCGCCGATGTTGTACGTCTCACCGCGTGCGCCCTGTTCGATCAGTAGGTCGAGGGCGCGGCAGTGATCATCGACGTGCAGCCAGTCGCGCACGTTCATCCCGTCGCCGTAGAGCGGCACCGGCTGGTGGTCGATCGCATTCGTGACGAAGAGCGGAATAACCTTCTCGGGGTACTGTCGGCGGCCGTAGTTATTCGACGCGCGCGTCACCACCACCGGCACGCCGTGCGTCGCCCAGTAGCTGTAGGCAAGCCGGTCGGCGCCCGCCTTGCTCGCGGCGTACGGGTTGCGTGGCCGCAGCTCATCGGTCTCGCGGCTCCGTCCCTCGGCGACGCTGCCGTACACCTCGTCGGTCGACACCTGGACGAAGCAGCGGAGGTGTGGCGCCTCGCGCGCTGCGTCGAGCAGCACGAATGTTCCATGGACATCGGTCTGAATAAACGCGCCGGCCGCCTCGACCGAGCGGTCCACATGCGTCTCGGCGGCGAAGTGGACGACGATCTCCGAGGCCCGCACGAGCGGCGCGGCGGCTGCGGCGTCAGCGATGTCTCCCTGTACGAAGCGGTGGCGGGGATGATCGTCGACCGCCGCGAGGTTCTCGCGGCGCCCGGCGTAGGTCAGCTTGTCGAGCGTGGTGACGCGCCAGTCGGGGTGCGCGTCGAGCGCGAACTCGACGTAGTTGCTCCCGATGAACCCGGCCCCGCCGGTGACCAGCACCTCGACCATCGATAGGATCCTCGCGCCCGGCCGCCCGGCTAGCCGTCCTTCCGCGCCCAGTCGTACGGCAGCGTCCCGTGCGGCTCGATCCGGTACTCGTCCGGGTCGTCGTAGTGGTACGGCTCGGTCGGCACGTTCACCACGAGCGACGGCTCGGTGCCGATGCACTTCCACCCGTGGTAGACGAGGCTCGGGATCTGCACCAGCATCGGCTGGTGTGCGCCGATGTAGAACTCGTTGATCCGGTCCTTCGTCGGCGAGTCGTCGCGCGTGTCGATCAGCACCAGCTTGATCATGCCGGCGATACAGGCGAAGTGATCCACCTGCAGTGTGTGGTAGTGCCACGCCTTCACCACGCCGGGGTAGGTGGCCGAGACGTACACCTGCCCGAACTGCCGGAACAGCTCGTCGTCGACCCGGAGGATCTCCATGAGCCATCCGCGCTCGTCGGGAATCCGCCGGAGCTGCTTCGTCCGGACGCCGTGGATCAGAGTGTCGGGCGACGTGCCCGTTCCTGTCGTCTGCTTCACCGGTGTCGTCACGCTCGCTCCATCCGTTCTGCCGGCTGGGGCCGGCGCCCGCCGTGGACGCCGGTCCTCGCCCGCCGCCCCGGCCCGCGGGACAGCCGGCGGATCGTACCGCACGTGCTCAGCAGATCCCCACCTCCGAGCGGTCGCCCAGCATGAAGCGGAGCGCCGCCGGCTTGCTCGTCTGCCGCGCGATCGTGACGTTTCGCCCGATCAGACTGTCGGTGACGCGCGTCCCGAGGTCAGTCAGGCGGCTCCCTTCCATCACGATGCTGTGCTCGATTTCTGACCCGCGGATCTCGACATCGCGCATGATCGAGGTAAACGGTCCGACATAGGCGTCGCGGATCTGCGCGTTAGTGCCGATGATTGCGGGGCCGCGGACGGTGGAGTTCACGATCGCGGCGCCCGCTTCCACCACTACCTTGCCTTCCACGCTGGAGGCGTCGTCGACCTCCCCGTCGATCCGCCGCTCGAACGTGTCGAGGATCAGCCGGTTCGCCTCCAGCATGTCCTCCAGGTGGCCGGTGTCCTTCCACCAGCCGTCGACGATGTGCTTCCGGACGTCGAGACCGCGGTCGATCAGATCCTGAATCGCGTCGGTGATTTCCAGCTCGTTCCGGAGGCTGGGCGTAATCCGCTTCACCGCGTCGAACACCTCCGGGCCGAACATGTAGACGCCCACCAGCGCCAGGTTGCTCTTCGGTGTCTTCGGCTTCTCGACCAGACGGACCACCCGGTCGCCATCGGTCTCGGCGACGCCGTACCGCTCCGGGTGCGGGACCGGCGTCAGCAGAATCTGCGCCGCCGGCCGCGTCGCGGCGAACTCCTCGACGAACGGAACGATCCCCTTCGCCAGCAGGTTGTCGCCCAGGTACATCACGAACGGCTCACGGCCGATGAAATCCTCGGCGATCAGCACCGCATGCGCCAGGCCGCGCGGCGCATCCTGCGGGATGTAGGTGACGTCGACGCCCCACGCGGAGCCGTCGCCCACCGCGGCTTCGATCTCCGCCTGCGTGTCGCCGACAACAATCCCCAGCTCGCGCACGCCCGCAGCAGCGAGTGTCTCGATGCCGTAGAAGAGCACCGGCTTGTTCGCCACCGGCACGAGCTGCTTCGCGCTCGTGAAGGTCAACGGCCGCAGTCGCGTGCCCCGTCCGCCGCTCAGAATCAGTCCCTTCATCGCCTCCGTACCGACTGTTTTCGGGGAGAATAAACCATCCCGTTCCGCCCGGCCGCGTCGGCGTCCCCGTTCCGGGCGTGGCCGGGGATCCTGAACCGATGAATCACGAGGCGGCGATGCGCGAGGCATTGGCCGAGGCGCGGCGAGCCCTGGCCGCCGGCGAGGTGCCGGTCGGTGCCGTCGTCATCGATAGCCGGACCGGCGTGGTGATCGGCCGCGGCCACAACCACCCCATCGGCGCCGCCGACCCGACGGCGCACGCCGAGATCGCCGCGTTGCGGGACGCCGCGGCCCGGATCGGCAACTATCGCCTTACCGGCGCCACCCTCTACGCCACGATCGAACCGTGCCAGATGTGCGCGGGCGCTCTTGTTCACGCCCGGATCGCAACCCTCGTGTACGGCGCCGCCGAACCGAAGGCGGGCGCCGTCCGCTCGACGATGCAGGCGCTGGATCACCCCGCCCTCAACCACCACGTCGACGTCGTCTCCGGCATCCTGGCCGACGAATGCGGCGCTCTCATGCAGGAGTTCTTCGCCACCCGCCGGCAGGTCGACGCGCGCCCGGACGTGCCGCCGGCGGGGGAGCCGTCTTGATCGACCGCTGGAATGGTGGTTCCATGACCGGGGCCGGGCGCTATCTCGCCCGACTCGTATCAAGGAGCACAACCGCTCTGGCAACAATCGCTGCGGCCCCGGCGGTCCTCAGCGGCCCTGCCAGTACGAGGCCTCGCACACGCTCGGCTCGGTGCGCCTCGGATTCCTCTACCGCTTCGACCTGTAGCCTCACGCTGGACGGCGGGCACTATTCGGTAATTCGAGAGTCAGTCAGCACCCCGGGACCGGGCGCCTGCCGCTGCCAGTTTCCCATGTACCGTCAACAGTGGCGGAGAGGGTGGGATTCGAACCCACGTGCCGGTTTCCCGACAAGACGCTTTCGAGGCGCCCCCGTTACGACCACTTCGGTACCTCTCCGTTCGTCCATTCTAGCAGCCGCGCTGGCGACGCCGCGGAATATCCTCGTCCGGCGGCGGCGCTTCGCGGAGTGGACCGAACCGGCGTTCGAGGTGGAGCGCGGCCCGGGCCAGAGCCTCGTTGGCGCTGAAGGCACGGAAGTGCATCGGGGGGCTGACGCCGGGATCCCGGCTGCGATTCCGTTCCGTGACCACGTCGACCGTGGCGACCCACACGTCTCCGGGTCGGACCCGTGGAACCGGCCGCAGCGTGACGGCGCACTGCGTTCCGCCGAAACGGAACAACCGGTTGAGCATCGCGTAGGCACTATACGTGTAGCGACGTTGACGTGCGTCGCATGTTCGTGCGTGTGATAAGTGACTGATTCTATTGAACTAAGCGATTGCACGTCCGCTGCAATCGCTTGTACGCTTGCGTAGTGCGGGTCGGCAGAAACATCAGGCGCCTACGGGCGGCGGCTGGCATCCGAACGCAGCGGGAACTGGCGGAGCGGCTCGGTGTGCCGCAGCCGCGGGTCTCCGACTGGGAGAACGATCGCTACACGGTGCTGGAGATGCCGACGCTGTTGCGGATCGCCAAGGCGCTCCGCTGCTCGGTCGATCAGTTGCTCGCCGGCGTCGACCCGGACTACGACCGTGTGCGGGAGGCGGTCGTCGGCGCTGCCGGTGCCGCGCCGTCGACCGTCGACTTCCTGGGCGACAAGGCCGCCGACCTTCCGGTCGTGGCGGAGGGCGATGCGGCGCCCACGCCGACCAGTTGGCGCCCCAGTAAGAAATCCGCGCCGCCGGTGATCCTGCATCGGGTGCCGCGTCCCGGCGACCTGCACGACCCGGATGCCTACGGCGTGGAGGTGCGGAGCGACGCGATGATTCCGGCGCACCGGCCGCGCACGATTGCCATCGTTGCCCCGTCCCATCCGCTGGAGGATGGCGACGAGGTGTACGCGCAACTCACGTCGGGCGAGTGTGCGCTCCGCCTGATGCACCGGATGCAGGGGGGGTACGTGCTGCAGTCGTACAATCACGGCTACCCGACGCGCATCGTGAAGCGGAAGGACGTCGTGGGGATGCACGTCATCGTGTACTCGCGGCGCCGGATGGTCTGAAGCGCGGGTGTTGCCCGCCGTCGGGTTACGCGCCGGGACCGGCCGACAGGAGTTCCGCCGACGGATCGAAGCGATCCCACAGGACGCCGCCGGCGCGCACGAGCGCACCGATCACGAGTGCGAGCGGCAGCACCGCGACGGCGCCGACGAGAGGCAGCTCCCAGACGGTGAACGGCACGCCGAACCAGCCCACCTGCGCGATCAGTCCGCCCGCCGCGAGTAACGCGCCCGGAAGCAGTCCGACGCCGAGTGCGAGCGTGATGCCGACGCCGGTCAGCAGGGTCTGACCCGCCCGGGCGGCCGAGCCGACGCCCGGGCGGGCGCCCAGGTGCATCCAGCTCGGCCAGGCGAGTGTGGCCAGGTTGTGGAGCGTCGAGACCAGCAGGGCGACCGGTGCCGCGAGTACCAGAAGCGTCGCCAGCCCGAGCAGCAGCACCACCGGATACGGCGCGCCGAGCGCGGCGGCAGAAGCCGGAGCACCTGCCGCGAGTCCCGCCACGAGCAGCAGCCCGCCGCCGGCCGCCGCGTGGAGACACAGGGCGACCGCCGGCGGGATCACCTGGGCGAGAAAAAGCCGCTTGCCGCCGATCGGCCAGGGACGGATCAGGTCGAGCCGCAGCAGATCCGATCTGAGGTCGTTGCGCCGGCCGGCCGCCGCCAGCGGCACCGTCACCAGCCCGACGAGGCCCGCCAGCGCCGCCATGCCGGCCAGCCAGCGCGGAACCGCGACCAGTGTGACGGCCGCCGCGCCGATGGCGACCGCCGTGCCACCAGCGCCCACCAGCAGGCGTAGCGGCGTCCGTGCGGTCAGCATCAGGTGCTTCCAGATCACCGCCACCTCCGGACGTCCGGCGGGGGGCAACGCGAACGGCGCCGACGCCCTCCGCCGCAGGCCCATCCGCATGGGGGGCGCGCCGGTCGCCTCCTGCGCCGCCAGGCGCCGGGCGCGCGCCAGCGACGCATCCTCGAAACGGGCCCGGGATCGGACCACCCACTCGTTGTGGAGGGCGACGAGCAGCACCGGCCAGGCGAGCGCCTCGAGGCGCGCGACCGCCGGCATGTCCGTCGCGCCGGCGCCGACAAACGGCGCGACCGTCCAGCGCAACGGCTCCAGCAGCAGCATCAGGACAGGCGCGTCGGTGCGGAGCCGATCGGGCTCGAGCGCTGCCGCGATCCAGGCGAGGCTGTCGCCGGTCCAGTCGGGCAGCCGTCCGGTGATGGACGCCACACCCTGACCGATGGCCACGCCGGCGAGGGCGACGCTGGCGGCTACCGCCGCCCTCCTCTGCCACGCCGCGCCTGGCGGCAGCTCGCCGAGCCGTGCGATCCAGAGGCCGCGCGCGCGGGCATGCAGGTGCCAGAGCGTGAGCAGAAGCCAGACCGACGCGAACCGCCAGGCGAACCGGCTGGGCGATCCGTCCGATGCGACGAGCCCGAAGATCGCGCAGCCGAGCAAGATGCCGGGCTGAACGCGCAGCAGCGCGTACTGCACGATGTGCCGGCGGTGGAGCGGGGCGGGCAGCAGCAGGTGCAGTTCGGTCTCGGTCAGGTCGAGCGTGGCCCGACCGAACGGCCAGAGCCACCAGAGCGCGAGCAGGATCAGCAGCACGATTGCCGCGCCGATCTCCATCGCGGGCAGGAGGTGGTCGATCACCTCCACGCCACCAACCGGAGGGCGGCCGCCCCGGAACGACGGCAGCGCGAACGTCGCGATCCAGGCGCCTGCGGCCAGAAGTCCCGACAGTGTGCCCACCAGGTACTTCGGCTGACGCAGCAGACGGATCCACCGGACGCTGCGGCCGCGCAGCAGCCGCCAGGTGAGATGGAGCAGGATCGTCACGGCGACTCGTCCGACTCCGCACCGGTCGCCTTCAGGAAGAGCGCCTCCAGAGAGGCATCCGCGGCCGCATCCGGCACTTGCGCCCGGATCTCGGCGAGCGTTCCCGCCAGCACCGTCCGGCCTCGATTGACGATGAGTACGCGGTCGCACACCTCCTCGACGAGGTGCAGCATGTGCGACGACAGCAACACCGCCGCGCCGCCGGCGGCGGTCTCGCGGATCGTCCGCTTCATCGTCCGCATCGCAGCCGGGTCGAGGCCGGTGAGCGGTTCGTCCAGCACCAGTGCCTCGGGGCGGTGCAACAGCGCACAGGCGACCACCAGCTTCTGCTGCATGCCGCGTGACAGCTCCGACGGAAACGCCAGCCGCCGGCCGGCGAGCCCGGCCTGCTTGAGCAGCGCGTCCCCGCGCGCCGGTCCGTCCGCGACGCCGTAGACCCGCGCGAACAGCGTTAGGTGATCCTGCACCGTCAGGTGCTCGAACAGGTGCGGCGCGTCCGGCACGAACGCCAGCCGCCGCTTCGCCTCGATCGGGTCTTCCAACAGGTCGAATCCGCCGAGCGCAATCGTCCCGGACGTGGGCGGCACGATTCCGGACAGGCAGCGCAGCGTGGTGGTCTTCCCCGCGCCGTTCGGCCCGACCAGCCCCAGGATCTGACCCGCGTCGACACGAAACGAGAGCCCGTCGACAGCACGGAGACCGTCGTACGCCTTCACGAGGTCGCGGACATCAATCATTGGCCACCGGCGCGATGCTACACTTGTCGATCCGCCCCGGGGAGAGATGTCCGAGAGGCTGAAGGAGCACGCTTGGAAAGCGTGTGTAGGGGTAATCCTCCTACCGTGGGTTCGAATCCCACTCTCTCCGCCACCCAGTCCCGCCGGTGCTTGCACTTCGGGTTCGCTCGGGCGCAACCCCACGCCGGGCTGAAGCGGGCTGGTGCGGAGCTGCTGTCCAAGGCGGTCGGGCAGCGCTGCACGGCCTCAGCCGTGACCGGCTCTTTTTTGCTTGACTGCCCAACCCCCATGGCGGTACCGTGGCGAGGCGGATCGGTATGCGAGCCACGCTCGGTCCATTGCATTCGTTGAAAAAGGGATAGATGGAGGCGTTCATGCGACACATTCGAAGCTCCTTCCTGCTGGCAACAGCGCTCCTGGCACTCACGGCTGCGCCGGTGTTTGCGCAGGCAACCGGCACCCTCACGGGCACCGTGCTCGACCAGGATTCGCTTATTCTCCCGGGCGCCTCGGTTGTGGCGACCAACACGGACACCGGTGCCGCGCGGGAGACCGTGACAACCGGCACCGGAACCTACACGATTCCGGCCCTGCTTCCTGGACCGTACGAGATCTCGGCGGAGTTGCCAGGGTTCGATTCGGCCCTCGGTCGAGCCACCGTTGTGACGGCAGCGACCGTCACCGTCGATCTCCAGATGGGAATCGCCGCGCTGGAGGAGACCGTGACGGTCTCGGCGGCCGCACCGCTCGTCGAAACGACGCAGGCGGTCGTCGCCAGCTCCATCCGCCAGGCAGAGGTGCGCGAGCTGCCGATGGTCAACCGCAGCCTGGCCTCGATGATGACCCTTCTCCCCGGGGCGCGAGAAGTACCCGCAACCGGGTCCCACGGCCACGCGTCCAACTACGTGTCGTTCGCGGGCAATACCGGCCGCAGCTACAACATGTACGTCGACGGCATCGACAACAAGGAAGACCAGGACGGCGGCACGCTCCTGCAATACAGCCTGGACGGTATCGAGGAGTTCCGGGCTCTCGGCGCGGGGTTCCAGGCCGAGTATGGACGCGGATCCACGGTCGTCACGCTGGCGACCAAGTCGGGCACGAACCAGTTCACCGGGACCACGTTCCTCTTCGGACGCAACGAATCAACCGGAGCGACCGACCACTTCTCCAAGGTGGAGAACGGTGGGTTCGGTGAGCAGCCATTCCATCGCCTGCAGTACGGGGCGTCGGTCGGCGGACCGATCGCCGAAAACCGGGCGTGGTTCTTCTCGTCGGTCGAGCGGATCGACCAGGGCTTTCGGTTGCCGCGCGCGGCCCGCGTGACCGCAGAGCTGAGTCGGCTCATAGGCGTCATTCCCGGGATCGAAGTCGGACCCGCCATACCGCAGCCCTTCAAGGACTTGCTGTTCCAGGCTCGCGCCGATGTGCGGATGTCCAACAGTCACACCGGGTTCTTCAAGCTCGCCTCGCAGCACGGCTATGTCGACAACCCGGCGATGACCAATAACTCGGCCCTTTGGGCAGGGGAATTCGCGCAACGGAACGACCAGAACATGTATGCCGCGGTCGGCGGGTGGACATGGGTGCCCAACAACACATCCGTGAACGAGTTGCGGATGCAGTACATGTACTACCTGCACGAGGACATCAACGGTGCGTCCTGTGCCGGCACGTGGAACGAGTGCGTCCTGACGCGGATGAACTTCCCGTCGGTTCGCACCGACCGACCGTTCTTCGCGTCCGACACCTGGGTCAACTTCGAGACCAAGTTCGAGATCGTCAACAACTTCTCGAAGCAGATCGGCCGCCACTATGTGAAGTTCGGTGTCGATATTGCGGCGCTGCCGACTTTCTACGCGGACCTGCAATATCAGACCCCCGGTGTCGTGTACTGGTTCGACGATCCGTCGGTCATCCTGGACAACACCAACGGCCGGTATCCGCAGGGGTTCCTGACACCCGGCGCCGTGGCCCGCGTGGCCGTCAGCAGCCAGTTCCAGGTGGAGGCCCATGCCCACGACTCGTGGTTCTTCGCCGGGTACATCCAGGATGACTTTCAGGTGACGCCGAAGCTGACCATCAACATGGGTCTTCGGTACGACTTCAACGAGATGACCAACAATTGCTGCTGGGACCAGAACCGCACGGGGCGGATTCTCAGGGCGATCGACCACCCGTACGGTGAAGTTCCGAGCTCCGACACCAACAACTGGGGACCGCGGTTGGGCTTCGCGTACGACCTGCAAGGAGACGGCACCGACGTCGTGCGCGGCAGTTTTGGACTGTTCTATGCGACCGGGATCATCACCTCGTCCTACGTGCAGAACCTGCAAGAGCAGGAGTACGTCCTTTTGCAGAGCTCTTTTTCCAATCGGTCGATCGGCGACGGGCAGTTGGCTGACTTCGTCTACGGGGTAACACCATTGCCGGAGGTGGAAGCAAAGCCCACCGAGTTCCTGCCAGGCAACAGCGCGTCCGGCTTCTACTATCACCCCGACTTCGCGGATGCGTACTCGATCAACTCGTCGATTGGGTTGTCGCACCTCTTCACGCCCCGCACCGTCTTGTCAGTGGACTACCTGAACGTGCAGGTTCGGAACGGCTGGCGCCGCCTGCAGATCAACCCGTTGCTCGCGTCCGGGCGGGCCCTCGCCCCTGCCCTGACACGCGTGTTCAACGACCCGAACCTCTTGGGGTCGACAAGCGTGCTGTGTGCGTGCAACGAGGGGCAGTACGACGGCGTCGACGTCCACTTCGAGCATCGGTTCGAAACCGGGTCGGCGTTCCAGGTGAACTACACACTGGCGTGGGCGCGTGGCATGGGCGGCTCGACCGACTTCACGACCCAGGGGTTCTTCGCCGGTCCGGAACGCATCGACCCACTCGGACAGGGGATTTACGACGAGCACGAATGGGGCCCGACCGCCTTCGACGAGCGGCACCGGGTCACGTTCACCGGTGTCATTCCGGTGCCTGGGGGATTCACCGTCGCACCCCTGGTCATTATGGCCACTGCGCGCCCGTATACGACGTGGAGCGGCGTTGGGCAGGCCGCCAGCGGGTTCGGCCTTTCGCTCCTTTATTCTCGTGACGCGAACGGGAACCCCCTGGGTCCCTACAACGCGCGAGGTAAGGCGCTCGTCAGCACCAACGCGCGGGTCACGAAGACGTTCGGGCTTGCCGGAGGCCAGGACATGTCGGTCTTCGTCGAGTTCTATAACATCCTCAACCGGGCGAACTTCGGGCGCAGCTTCAACGGGAACGAGTGGTCGCCGCTGTTCGGCGAGCCGACCGGGTATTTGGGTGGGATCGCTTCAACGACGACCCTGCCCATCTCGTTCCAGGTGCAGTTCGGCTGGCGCTACGAGTTCTAGTTGCCTCTGGGGATCACCACCGGGCCGGCCTCGCTAACGAGGCCGGCCCGTATACTAGTGGCAGATAGGGCGAAATCAAGGAGCCCGGCGCCCCGACGCGGTGTCAACTCCTTCAGGAGGACGGACATGTGTGCAAGCCTGCTCAAACCCCTCGTGGGTCTCTGGGTCGCGTTCGTGATGACCGTCGCCGGGGTGGCGGTCGCGGCCGAGCCCGACTTCCGGCTGGTCACGGCCGTCAAGAACCAGAACACGCGGTTGGTGGAGACGCTCCTCGAGGAGGGCGTCGACGTCAACACGGCGAGACCCGACGGGGCCACCGCGCTCTTGTGGGCCGCACACTGGGATGACCTCGACACCGCCGCCCTTCTGCTTCGGACCGGCGCCAAGGTAGATGCTGGCAACGATCAGGGGGTCACCCCGCTCGCCCTGGCCTGCGAGAACGCGCGCGAGTCGATGGTGGAGACGCTGCTCGACGCCGGAGCCGATCCGAACCTGGCGCTGGCCAACGGTGTCACGCCGCTCATGACCGCCGCCTTAACCGGGAACGCGAGCATCGTCGAGAGGTTGCTCACGGACGGGGCGGGCGTCAACGCGACGATTCCCTCGACAGGGCAAACCGCACTGATGTGGGCCACGGCGGAGGGCCACCTGGACGTCATGCAGGAGCTCATCGCCGCTGATGCTGACGTCCACGCGAGATCGGCGATCGGCTTCACACCCCTCCTGTTCGCGAGCCGAAACGGCGACCTCGAGGCGGCGCGACTCCTGCTCGACGCCGGGGCCCGAGTCAACGATGTCGGCTCCGATGGCACACATCCGCTTCCGTTGGCGATCGTGAGCGGCCAAGACGACATGGCGCTGTTTCTCCTCGAGCGAGAAGCGGATCCGAACGGCACCATGCACGGCGTCGGCGCGCTGCACGCTGCGGCGGGTCCCGTCGACATGTGGCTGCGCGACTGGTTCCGCGTGCGCCAGGTCGACTGGTCACAGTCCACGCTCTCCTTGAGCGCGGACATTCGCATCGCGCTCGTCAAGGCACTGGTCGCCCATGGGGCGAACGTCAACCAACGAGTCACGAGCTCGATGTCCAGGGGGGTCATGGGCTGGCTCACGAACAAGCGCGGCGCGTTCGAGCCGTTTTCGGTCGGCACCGGGAATCTCCGAGGGGCTACGCCGCTGTGGGTGGCGGCGTGGGCGGCCAATGGTGGCAGGGGGCTCATCGGTAGCACGGGTGATGGCGGTGCCGATGTCGTCGGTGCACTCCTCGAGGCCGGTGCGGATCAGCATCTCACCACCGAGGATCGGACGACACCATTGATGGTGGCCGCCGGACTCGGGCGCGGGACGTACCGGCCAGGCAAGCCGCGAGGCGATCGCTCTCCGTCCGCCGAGGCGGCGGTCAAGCTCCTCGTGGAAGCTGGAGGCCACGTCAATGCCGTGAACGAGGCCGAGTTCACGGCGCTCCACGGGGCGGCGTTCCGCGGCCTCAACGAGGTGATCGAGTATCTGGTCGAGCAAGGGGCCGATATCAACGCCCCGGACTTCCAGGGGCGGACCGCGTTTCGCATGGCGGAGGGCTCGAAGCAGACCTTCCAGTTCCAGACGTGGCCCGAGACGGCCGAGTTCCTGCGGGGCCTGGGTGCCGACACCTCGCTGGGCGTGCCGGGCAACCTGCAGGAGCGACAATTGGAGCGGGACGCACGGGCCAACGCGGACGGCGATCTTCCGTGAGCCGCTGGTACTGATCACCACGAGGCAGTTGCCATGTTGAACATGTTGAAGAGATCGCGCGTTGCACTGACGGTCGTCCTCTTGGTTGCCGGGGTCGGCGTGGCCAGCCTCCGCGCGCAACCGGCCGTCGCCACCGAGCCGTCCGCATCGCTCGACGGGTCGCTCCTCGACCGCTACTGCGTCACGTGCCACAACGAGCGCATGCAGACCGCAGGGGTGGTACTCGAGGGGGTTGATGTCACGCAGGTGGCCGCGAATGCCCCGGTGCTCGAGAAGGTGGTCCACAAGCTTCGCTCGGGGCAGATGCCGCCGATGGGACGACCCCGACCGGAGCCCGCGGTCCGTGACGCATTCATCACCGGCCTCGAATCAGCGCTCGACCGCGCGGCCGCGGCGTCGCCCGACCCGGGCCGGATTGCCGTGCACCGGCTGAACCGGCTGGAATACGTCAACGCCGTTCGCGACCTCGTGGCGCTCGATATCGACCCCGCGCTGCTGCCGGCCGACAATCCCGGCATCGGCTTCGACAACAACGCGGACGTGCTGTCCGTCACGCCGGCGCTGATGAACCGCTACATCTCGGCCGCGGCCAAGGTCAGCCGTTTGGCCATTGGCGACCCCACCATCCAGCCGCCGGTGCAGGTGTACCGGGCGTCGGAGTGGGAAACACAAACGGTACGGATGAGTGAGGACCTTCCGTTCGGTACCCACGGGGGCTTCGCGGTGAGCCACGTCTTTCCGCTGGACGGCGAATACACCTTCCGGTTGCGCTTGCGGCGGAACTTCTTCGGCGGCACCATCCACGGGATCGATGACGAGCACGAAGTTCAATTCCGCTTCGACGACGAGCTGATCGAGCGCTTCTCGGTCGGCGGCGAGTATCGGGGTGCGGACCCGGGCATCTTGATCGCGATCCCCGAAGATGACGTCGAGAGTCAGAAACTGCATTCCTACCATCTCAACGCCGATGACCACATGGTGTTCCGCATGTCGGTCAAGGCGGGCCCGCATCTCGTGGCCGCGGCGTTCACGGGCATCGCGCCGTCGGTGTCCGAGATGGTGCCGCTGCGGCCTCGATCGCTCAAGAACTCCAACTTCGACGACGCGAGCGCCCCGGCTATCGGATCGATCGAGATCTCGAGCCCGACCGGCGCGACGGCCGCCGACGATACTCCCAGTCGGCAGCAGATCTTCATCTGCCGCCCCGCGCACGCGCGGGACGAGGAGCCATGTGCGAGAGAGATTCTCAGCAGGCTCCTCCGGCGTGCATATCGCCGGCCGGTAGACGAGTTCTTCCTCGATCAGTTGATGGGTGTCTACCGACAAGAGCGGGCCGCGACCACCTTCGACGCCGGTATCCAGCTTGCGCTAGAGACGTTGCTGTCTTCGCCGGCTTTCGTGTTCAGGATCGAGCACGATCCGGAGAACGCCGAACCGGGCACCGTGTACCGCATCAGCGATATCGAACTGGCGTCCAGGCTGTCTTTCTTCCTCTGGCGCAGCCTCCCGGACGACGAGCTGCTCGAAGTCGCCGCGCGGGGCGATCTGGCCGATCCGGACGTGCTCGCCCGGCAGGTGCGTCGGATGCTGGCCGACCCGAAGGCCACGCGGTGGATGAACGACTTCGTCGGGCAGTGGCTGATCGTGCGCAACCTCGAGCTGCAGGAGCCCGACCCCTCGATCTTCCCCGAGTTCGAGGACAACCTCCGCCGCGCCATGATCGCCGAGACCCGGATGTTCTTCGAGAGCCAGGTTCGCGACGATCACAGCGTGCTGGATCTCCTCCGCGCTGATTACACGTTCCTGAATGCGCGGCTGGCCCGGCATTACAATGTGCCGGATGTCTACGGCAGTCATTTTCGTCGAGTGCCGGTCACGAATCCCGCGCGGCAGGGATTGCTCGGCCATGCCAGCATCCTGACCGTAACGTCGTATGCGCACCGCACGTCCGTCGTGCTGCGCGGCAAGTGGGTGCTCGAGAATCTGCTGGGAGCCCCGCCACCACCACCGCCGCCGAACGTGCCGCCGCTCGAGGAGAACGAGCCGGGAGCCGCCCCGAAGTCGCTGCGCGAGCGGATGGAGCAACACCGATCGAATCCGGTCTGTGCAAGCTGTCACGCACCGCTGGATCCCATCGGTTTCGTGCTCGAGAACTTCGACGCCGTCGGCCAATGGCGAGATGCGGACGGAGGGGTCGAGATCGACGCAGCCACGACGCTGGCCGATGGCACCGAGATTGCGAACCTCGAGTCGTACCGCCGCTTCCTGCTCGACACTCGCCGACAGGATGTCCTGCGTACCGTGGTCGAGAAGCTGCTCGCGTACGGTCTCGGCCGCGGCCTCGAGTACTACGACGCCCCGATTGTCCGGAAGATCGTCCGGGACGCAACCTCCCAGAACTATCAGTGGTCGTCGATCATCATGGGGATCGTGGAGAGCACGCCGTTTCAGATGCGCCGAGTCAGCAACCCGGACGGCACGACGCCGGCATCGACAGTTGCCGAGCGTCGATAGCGCGTCAACAGGACGAACGAAAGAAGGAGCCGAAGATGTTCATCACCAAGAAGCACCTCCCCCGTCGGATGGTCTTGCGTGGGGTGGGTGTCACCCTGGCCCTCCCCTGGCTCGAGAGCATGGTGCCTGCCCTGTCCGCGCTCAGCCAGACCGCGGCGGCGCCCGCGAAACGACTCGGTGTCTTCTACGTGCCTAACGGCATGGCCATGGCCTACTGGTTCCCGACCACGGAGGGCCCCATCAGCGAGCTGCCCCCGACCCTCCAGTCGCTCCAGCCCCTCAAGGATCAGGTGCTGCTCATGGGTGGACTCGGCGACGAGGCCGCCAACCAGGTGCCGCAGGCCGGTGACCACGCGCGCTCCGCTGGCACCTTCCTCACCTGCGTCCCGTTCACCGCGATCAGCGACGCCAATGTGGTGGCTGAGACCACCATGGACCAACTGGTGGCCAAACAGTTCGGCACCGAGACGCAGCTGGCCTCGCTTGAGTTGGGGATCGAGTCGGCGACAATGCTCGGTGCGTGCGACGGCACCAGTTGCTCGTTGACGAACACGATCTCCTGGAGCACCCCCACAACGCCATTGCCGCTCGACAACGACCCCCGCTCCGTCTTCGAGCGTCTATTCGGCGTGAGCGGCAGCACCGACCCGGAGGCACGCCTCGCCCGCATCCGACGGGAACAGACCATTCTGGATGTATTGAAGGATCAGCTGTCGTGGCTCAACGTGCGGCTGGGGCCGACGGATCACGCCAAGTTCGAAGAGTACCTGGACTCCATTCGGGACGTCGAGCGACGGATCCAAATGGCAGAAGAGCAAAACACGCGCGAGCTGCCTGTTGTGGACCAGCCGATGGGGATCCCGAGCGACTACGCGGAGCACGGGACGTTGATGATGGACCTGCTGGCTCTGGCGTATCAGACCGATCTCACGCGAGTCAGCACCTTCATGCTGGCACGTGAGGTCAGTGGACGAGCCTACCCGGAGATCGGCGTCTCTGACTCGCACCACCCGCTGTCGCATCATCAGAACGAAGCCGCCAAACTCAACCGGTTGCACAAGATCAACGAGTACCACTTCCGGCCCTTTGCCCATCTCGTCAAGAAGCTGTCGACAATTCCCGAGGGCGACGGAACGCTGCTCGACCATTCGCTGTTCCTCTACGGCACCGGGATCAGCGACAGCAACACTCACTTCCACGACGATCTGCCGATCGCGGTTGTGGGGGGCAAGGCGGCGGGTGTGACCGGAGGGCGATACATCCGGCACCCGCAGGGCACGCCGCTGGCCAATCTGCACGTCACCCTGATGGACAAGCTGGGCGTGCACGTCGAGAAATTCGGCGACAGCACCGGCAAGCTCAAGAACTTGGGCGATCGTGTGCTGTCGGGCGTCTGACCCGGGGCTGAAAGACTGAGACCCGGATCATCCTGGGAGCCTGGTGCCGAGGGATAAGCCAATGAAGTTACGGATGCACGTGCGAGTCGGAGCAGTGGCCGTCGCCGCGCTGGTCGCAGGATCGCTGACCTGGGTGCATGCCCAGAGCGTGGCCATCGACTCAGACGACATCGGCGGTGTCGTCACGAGCGCGAACGGTCCCGAAGCAGGTGTCTGGGTGATCGCGGAAACCACCGACCTCCCTACGAAATTCGCCCGGATCGTCGTGACCGACGACCAGGGCCGATACGTTGTCCCGGATCTTCCGGACGCGGGCTACGAGGTGTTCGTCCGCGGGTTCGGACTGGTCGACTCAGCGCGCCAGAACGCGCGGCCGGGCCAGCAGCTCGACCTGCAGGCTCAAGTGGCCCCTGACGCCCGGGCCGCGGCCCAGGTCTACCCTGCGGCCTGGTGGCTCAACATGGTCGAGCCGCCGGCCGACCCGGAAGCGCAGCTGGATTTCGCCTTGACGATGAAACAGTGCTACGACTGTCACCAGGTCGGAAACAAGGCCACCCGTGAGGCTCTCCCGGCAATGCGCGGATCCGGGCCGTGGTTGAACACGTGGATTCGCCGGACGGCGGTGGGGCCCTCGGGTCCGGCCATGGCCGGGGACTTCCGGAATCTGGGCGACATGCGCCAAGCGCTGGCCGACTGGACGGAGCGGGTGGCCAACGGCGAGTCACCGGAGATCGCGCCGCCGAGACCGCAGGGCCTCGAGCGCAACTTGGTGATCACCCTGTGGGACTGGGGGTCCGAGATCGACGGCCGCTCGGATATGGCGGCCGCGGACATCCGCGACGCCACCGTGAACGCCAACGGACTGGTGTTTGGTGTCGCGGAGATGACCGATTCGCTCACGATCGTCGACCCCACGACCCACACCGCGATGGTCGTCACGGTTCCGTCGAACGCCTCCACGCTCGAGAGCCCGTTCAACGCGTCGCCCACCCGGTCACCGCACTACGGGGAACGGATGTGGGCGCGGAAGGCTGATGTCCGCAGCGCGGCCGTCGACCCCCAGGGCCGGGCGTGGGTCGCGTCTCGCATTCGGGACGCGGACGATCAGCCTGGGTTCTGTACCGAGAACGATTTTGGGCAGAATTTCCCCCTCGAGCGCTCTGGCCGCCAGGTGTCGATCTACGACCCGGAGACCGAGCAGTGGGAGCATATCGACACCTGCTTCACTGCCGACCACAACCAGATGAGTGCGGACAACTTCCTGTACTTCGGAAATAACAACGCAGTCGGCTGGATCGACATGGACACGTGGGACGAGACCCACGACGCCGAAGCGTCGCAAGGATGGTGTCCGGCGGTTCACGACACCGACGGCGACGGGAGGGCCGGCAATTGGACCGAGCCCGACCAGCCGATTCAGGCCAACAGAGACTACCGGATCGCCTTCGGCTGCTACTCGGTGGCGGTCAGCCATTCCGACGGAAGCCTGTGGTGCTCAGGGATCGGACGCGGAGCGAAGCGCCTGGTGCGGATGGAGAAGGGGTCGAATCCCCCGGAGACGTGTACCGCCCATTTCTATGAGCCGCCCCCCGACCGGATGGGCGACGTTGTCGGCTCGGGTGGTGTCGAGGTGGACGAGCAAGGTCGCGCGTGGCAGAACTGGCGGGTCAGCGGTCATTTCTCGGGCTTCGACCGAAGCCGGTGCGACGTGGCGACGGACCCGGAGGGCACGGGACAAAGCTGTGCAGAGGGATGGTCGTATCAGCGAAAGGACGACCCAACCTACGGGAGCAGCTTCTACCACGCGAATGAGAGCTATCTGGCGCACATGGACTTCCACAACACCCTGGGGCTAGGCGAAGGCGCGCCGATCTACGGTTCGGTCAACACCAACGCCATGGAGGTCCTATCGAGCGGTGATTACGTGACACTCCGAGTGCCTTACCCGCTCGGGTTCTTCCCGCGATCCGGGAACGGGCGGATCGACGACCCGAACGCCGGCTGGAAGGGCAAGGGGTACTGGGCGAGCTTCTCGACCTACGCCACCTGGCACATCGAGGGAGGCAAGGGCGAGGGCGGACCGGGAGTCCTCCCCAAGGCCGTGAAGTTCCAGATGCGTCCGAACCCGCTCGCGAAGTAGGGCTATGAGGGTCCCGTAATCACGACGGGACGGCCCGCGCGGTAGAGAGCGAGGCGGGCCTGGATGCCGTCGACCAGTCCGGGGGCCGAGGTGACCGCGATCGCCTCGGCCTCCGCAGCCGTCTGCGTCGCCTCCTGCCACACCCAGATTTGTTCCGCGCTTCTGAGTCATCGGTCTCGAGTTCAATAGCTACTGGCTGTGTTCCGTGCCTCCCAGCGACTGTAGTAGTCTAGGAATATGCTCACAACCCAACGTCATGCTGCGGCTATCGGCGTCGGACGCGTCACCACCGCGGTCGCGACGGCGGCCGTCGCAGTGGTGCTCGCCTGTATGCCGGCGGACGCCGCGGCGAACCAGGAAGAGGCAGCGCGTGTCGAAGAGGCAGCCATCGTCCTGGCAGAGATCGCGGCCGCTCCAGACACCGGCTTACCGCGAACGATTCTCGATCGATCCGTCGGCGTCGCGATCTTCCCGTCCACCATCCGGGCGGGCTTCCTGATCGGCGGGCAGCGTGGCCGTGGCGTGATTGTCGCGAGGGACGAGGAGACCGGCGCGTGGTCGGAGCCCGCGTTCCTGACATTGACCGGTGCCAGCTTCGGCCTGCAGGTGGGCGCCCAGTCGGTTGACGTCATCCTGCTGATCCAGAACCGGCGCGGTCTCAGCCGGCTGCTCAGCAACCAGTTCCAGATGGGTGGAGACGTCTCCGCTGTGGTGGGGCCGGTGGGCCGCAGCCTCGCGGCCTCGACCGATCTCCAGATGACTGCCGAAATCCTCAGCTACTCGCGCACGCGGGGCGTCTTCGCGGGAGCAACCGTCGGCGGCGCGACGGTGCGGGCGGATCGCGACGCCAACCAGCGCTTCTACGGCGTGCGACTCGACTCCCGGCAGATTGTGCTGAACGGTGAAGCCGACGCCGCCGCGTCCGAGCCGGTGACCAAACTCTGGCGAGCGCTTGAAACCCTCGCCAGCGAGGACGAGTCGAAGTAGCTGCCGCGCGCGGGCGCCGCGACCGAGGCTGGATCTCAGCCCCGGCGGGCGCCCGGTGCGACTGCGACACCGTGGACTAGCGGGTCGCCATCCCGGTCGGGAACGAGCCGGCGTTGTTGTCCATGGACTGCGGCATGTGCATGCCCATATCGTCCTCAATCATGTGGTCGACGAGTGGCTTCAGCGTGAAGGGATGGGAACTGTCGTCAGGCTGCGGTTCGATCGAGATGACGGCCGCGCCGCCGATCAGGTTCATGGGCGGCATGGCGAAGTCCTGCCCCGGGAACGGCGGCGTGCCCATCATACCGGCGTAGGGTCCGGCCCCGTCCGAGTCGGCGCCCATCACGGACGTGAATCGGCCCGTCGTGACCGGCATTCCGTCGACGACCACCCAGCCTTCGTACATCCAGCCGTTGGGCAGCGTCGGCAGCATCAGGCCCGGGCTGGGCATGGGAGGATTGAGCCACCAGATGCCATTCGTATAGCTTTCCGGCATGCCAGTCGATGGTGCCGCCAGAATGTAACTCCCGGCCGCGGAACTGAAGTCGTTCATCAGCGTTGCCCCGTCCGCTACGGAGAGCGACGCGCTGTTTCCATCCCAGTCACCCCCGAGATACTTCGTCGCCGCCGGCAAGGGGTCGGAATCCGGCGACGGCTCGATCGTCACCACGAACTTCATGGCGGACCGCAGCGTAGGCTGATCGACCTCATAAATGCCCCTGCTCAGGCTGCCATTGGGGTTGACGCTGAACGTGCCCGTCGAGACAGGGCCGCTCTCCGTCACGAGCCAGCCCTCGTAGATGAAACCGTCACCAAGAGCCTCGAGGCCGTCGAACGAAATTCTGAGACTCCGGCTCGGTTCCTGGTCCGAGCTGGGCGCGGTGGGGCCGTCGTCACCGCCACACGCCGCAGTTACCACCAACGCCGACATCACCATCACTCCGACGCCAATCAAGTACTTCCGCTGCATCATTGTCCTCCTCACTGCCGCGAACGGCGACAGCAGCGGGATCCTAACATTGCTGACTGCGTGTTGCCACGTTCTTATCGTGCCGGCGTCGTCGCGCACCGTGGAACGAACGATCTCGCGCCGCCGGCGCTGGCGTCCAGGCTCCTTGATCGGCTCCCGCCTGGCGCATAGACTGAGGGCCCGCGCGGCGGGGCGGGTCGCGCCGCGGCTCGGAACCTGTGCAATCTCAGCCTACGAACCGCGTCAGGGCCGGAAGGCAGCAGCGCTAAGTAGTCACTGACATGTGCCGCAGGTCTTCCGGGTCGCGGCGGGGTTCGTTCCCCCGCGACGGCACGCGCACCCGTTGACGTCCCGCCATGGCATACCAGGTGCTCGCCCGCAAGTACCGGCCGCAGACGTTCGGCGATGTCGTCGGACAGCGCGGCGTCACGCAGACGCTGCGTAACGCGCTCGCGTCCGGGCGCCTTGCGCAGGCGTTCGTGTTCGCAGGGCCGCGCGGCGTCGGGAAGACCACCACCGCGCGCATCCTGGCGCGCGCGCTCAATTGCGCGTCGGGACCGACCCCCGACCCGTGCGGCGTCTGCGACGCCTGCATCGGGATCGCCGCGGGTCGTGACATCGACGTCCTCGAGATCGACGCCGCGACGCACACGCAAGTCGAGAACATCCGCGAGGTGGTCATCGCCGGGTTGGCGATGGCGCCAGTGCGCGACCGCTACAAGGTGTTCATCATCGATGAGGTGCATCAGCTGTCGAGCCACTCGTTCAACGCCCTGCTGAAGTCGATCGAGGAGCCGCCGCCACACGTCATCTTCATGATGGCGACGACGCAGCTCGAGAAGATTCCTGACACCATCCTGTCGCGGTCGCAGGTGCACGAGCTCCGGACGATCAGCACGCGGCAGATCACCGAACAGCTCCGGTCGATCGCGGACGCCGAGCGGATCGCGATCGATGACGCGGCGCTGGCGCTCGTGGCCCGCGCCGCGGACGGCAGCATGCGCGACGCACAGAGCGCGTTCGATCAGGTGATCGCGTTCGCAGGGGAGTCGATCGGCGTCGACGATGTCTCGACCGTGCTCGGCCTGATCGGGCGCGATCCGGTGCTCGATGCGATCACCGTGGTGGCGGACGAGGATCCGGCCGGAGTGTTCACGCTGGCGGGCCGCTTCGTCGAGGCGGGGTACGACCTGCGCCAAGCGTGCCGGGAACTGTCGCGCGCTGTGCGCGACCTGCTTGTGCTGTCGGTCGACCCCGCCCGGGCGGACGATCCGGAGATTGTGGGCGATGGCGAGCAGGAGCGGCTGTTGGCACTGGCCGGGCGGTTCTCGCGGGAGGATCTGCTGCGCGCGTTCGACGTGCTGTCGCGCGCCGAGTCAGAGATCCGGAGCGCGGCGCAGCCGCGGCACCACTTCGAGATGGCGCTGCTGCGGTGGATCCATCTGCGGAAGCTGACGCCGCTGGCCGACCTGTTGCAGGGGCGGGGAGCGCCGGCAACCGGGGGCGCGCCGGGCGGCCGTGCGAAGGCGGGGGAGACCCCACAGCGCAGCGCTGTGCCGCGGGAGACGGCGAGCCCCAGCGGTGGCGATGCCGGCGCGGCGGCTGCCGCTCCTGCCGCGTCGACGGCCGAGACCGCACCCGCCGCACCGGTGCCGGGCACCGAGGCGGCGGTCGAGGCGGGCGATCCGAAGCCCGCGCTGCTCGCCGAGATCAAGCGGGCCAAGAAGTTCTTCTACGGGACGGTGGTGGCGCAGGCGCAACGGATCGACCTCGAGGACGACCGGCTCGTCTTTGTGTTCACCCCGGCGCAGCGGACGCTGGCGGGACAGGTGGAGGCGAACCGGGAGTGGCTGGAGGGGACGGCGGCGCAGGTGCTGGGGCGGCGCGTGCGTGTCGCCGCCGCGCAGAGCGAGGCCGAGACGGATGGTGCAGCGAACGGGAACGGCACGGCGCCGGCGGAGGCGAACCCGTCCGACGGCGAAGAGACCGACGCGTTGCGGGCGCAGGTGGAGGAGCATGCGGTGGTGAAGGCGATGCTGGAGGTGTTTCCGGCCCAGATCACCCGCATCGAGAAGATCCCATGAACATTCAGCAGATGATGAGGCAGGCGCAGGAGATGCAGGAGCGCCTGCAGCGCGAACTTGCCGCAACCGAAGTGGAAGCGACGGCGGGCGGCGGCATGGTGACGGTCGTCATGAACGGCACGAAGCAGCTCCGCTCCATCACCATCGATCCCGAGGTCGTGTCGAGAGACGATGTCGAGATGCTGCAGGACCTGATCGTTGCCGCGATCAACGATGCGCAGCGGAAGGTGGATGACGAGGTGGGCGGTCGGATGCGCGGCATGATCGGGGGGCTCGACATCCCCGGACTGACCGGATGACCGAGGTCCGGCCGCTGCGGGAGCTGATCGAACAGTTGCAGCGGCTTCCCGGCATCGGCGTCAAGGGGGCGCAGCGCCTGGCGTTCCACCTGCTGCGGCAGCCGCGCTCCAACGCCGAGGCGCTGATCGACGCGATCCGCAACGTCAAGGAGCAGATCACCTACTGTTCCGTCTGCAACAACGTCACCGACACCGACCCCTGCTACTACTGCACGCACGACAGCCGCGACCGCACGGTGATCTGCGTCGTCGAGGATCCGAACAACGTCAGCGCGGTGGAGCGGACGAAGGAGTTCAACGGCATGTATCACGTCCTGATGGGCGCGCTGTCGCCGCTGCAGGGGATCGGGCCGGACGACCTGCGGATCAGGAGCCTCCTCGACCGGGTGAACGACGGCCAGGTACAGGAAGTGATCATCGCCACCAACCCGAACGTCGAGGGTGAGACGACGGCGATCTACCTGGCGAGGTTGCTCAAGCCGCTCGGCCCGCGCGTTACACGGATCGCGATGGGCCTCCCGGTCGGCAGCGACATCGAGTACGCCGACGACGTCACGCTCCACAAGGCGATCGAGGGCCGGCGGGAGCTGTAGCCGACACCGCCGCGCCGGCGACGGACGCCAGCGCCACTCGGGTGGCTGGGGCGTGCGCCTCGCCGCGCAGATCGCGCTGCAGCCGCGCGAGACCTGCGGCGTCGTCGACGTCGTACCACGGCGCGACCTGCGCAACCGCGACCCCGGCGCGCCCGGCGGCGGCGACGGTGTCGTCGAACGCATCCGCCGTCCCCCACCGCACGCCGCTGAACAGGTCCGGCGTCTCGGTTCCCACCGCCGGCGCGGTGAGGCCGATCAGGTAGTAGCCGCCATCCTCCGCCGGGCCGAGCACCACGGGTGCGTCGCGCAGCGCCCCCACCGCGTCGGCGACATGCGACGCCGGCAGCGTCGGCAGATCGGAGCCGATCACCACCACCGCGCCGAACCCCTCGGCGAAAAGGTCATCGAACAGTGCCCGCTCGCGCGCACCCAGGGTGTCGCCCCGCTGCGCGATCAGCTCGCCCTCCGCCATTCCCACCGCCCCAAAGCCGTCACGCCCGCCGTCCGGTGCGTACGCCAGGCGGAGCGTGATTCCGTCCACGGTGCGGCACGCGGCGACCGTGTCGGCCAGGAACGCGCCGTACAGGCGCCGGCGATCCCGTTCGTCCGGCACGGCGTCGCGCAGCCGTCCCTTGGGTGCGCGCGCACCTTCCGGGGCGCGCGCCATGATCGCCACCGCCGTGCGCCGGGTCGTCGCGACGGCGCCCAACTGTGCCAGGGAGAGTCCGCGCCGGATCAGTACCGCCACGCCGACGGCCGCCCAGACGATCATGCGCGCCTTGCGGACGATGGCAAGCGTCACGCCCGCCGTCGTGCCGAACGCGAGCAGGTCGGCGAGCATCCCCGCGCCTGCCTCGTCGACGCCGAACCGCAGCGGCACGAACTTGAAGACGACGTTCACGAAGCGGTTCGCCGCTTCGAAGACGAACGCGTCGAGCGGCGTCGGCGCGCGCCCGCCGATGACCGACAGGATGAGCCACGCCTCGGTCACCGCCAGCAGATGGAACAGCAGCTCGAACAGCCCGAGCGCCGCCAGACGCGGCCACTCGCGCGGATAGTCGCGCTGCATATGCGCTTCAAGTCGCGCCACGCGGCCCGCCACGCGGTCGAGCAGTCCACCTGCGCGCCCCAGCCGCGCCAGCTGTCGGAACGCGCGGCTTGCGGCCGGGACTCGACGCCACAGGATCCAGTGGGCCGCCGTGATGACGACGGCGAGCACCGCCACCACCGCCGCGCCAGCCCGCCAGTCGGAGGCCGGCGGCTGCACGCTCACCACCAGGGCGGCGGCGCCCGCGATGAGCAGCACGACGACCGAGAGCGTATAGAACAGCGTCTCGACCGCCAGCGCCGGGAAGGTCCGGCTGATCGGCGCGCGATCCGCCAGACAGATCGACTTCGCCGGTTCGCCCACCACGACGCCGAACGGGGCGAGGTTCCCGACGGCGTCGCCCCCAATAAACGCCGGGAGCACGTCGCGCAGCCGCAGGCCATGGCCTGCCGGCATGCAGCGGAGCCAGGCGAGGGACCGGACGGTGAAGCGCAGGCCGGAGAGCAGCAGCACCAGGCCGAACGCCCAGCCGAGGTTCCGGATGCCGGCGGCGACGTCGCCGACGCCTGCCTGCCGCAGCGCGTACCAGAAGAGCACGAGGCCGCCGCCGGTGGCGGCCAGCCCGCCGGCAACCCGCCAGCGGGAGACGGGGGGCGGTGCCCCGGGCGGCGGCGTCATCGGCGGCGACCCGGAGGTCGGCGGGGGCTCGCGGCAGGCAGCAGGCGTGGCAGCGTCATCAGTCGACGGATCGGCGGCAGACGGCGAGCATCAGTCCCGGCAGCGGCTGTCATAATCAGCCGACCATGCCGTCGGTCTCTCTCCAACTGCCCGTGGCGGTCATTCTACTTGCCGGCGGGCTGGTGGCGAGCTTCGCCGGATACCGCCTGCTGCGGGCCCTCCTTGCCCTCTACGGCTTCGCCGCGGGCGTCATCCTGACGCCGGCCATCGCGGGCGATCTCGGGACCTGGCAGCTGATCGCCGCCACGCTCGCGGGCGGTCTGGCGGGCGCCGCACTCGCCATTGGCCTCTACCTGGCGGGCGTCGCGATCCTCGGTGCCGGGCTGGCGGTGTTCGTGCTGCACGTCGCGGTGGAGGGGGATCCTGATACGCGTCTGCTGGTCGCGGTGAGCGTCGGCGGCGCGCTCGCGATGTTGCTCGTGCGGCGCTACGTGCTGATCGTCGGGACGTCGTTTCTCGGGGGCTGGACCGCGATCGTCGGCGCGATGGCGCTTTCGCGGCACGAGGCGGCGGTTGCGGCCACGCGGGGCGATCTCTCCCGGCTCTTTCCGATGGTGCCGATCGACGGGCAGGCGCCCTTCGCCATCGGCTGGCTCCTGCTGGGTCTGTGCGGCGCCCTGATGCAGTTGCGCACGCTCGGCCGCCTCCGCGCGCGGAAATCGTCGCGCGGAGGCGGGTGAGGCGATCCGAAGGGCTGCAGGCGGCGTGATATGATTGAGGGTTTGCGGCACTGCGCCGCCGTGCCACTGGGTGTTCCTCAGTAGCTCAATTTGGCAGAGCATCCGGCTGTTAACCGGAGGGTTGCTGGTTCGAGTCCAGCCTGAGGAGCCATTTCTCCCGGTCTACTAACCTGAGAGGAGTTCGGTAACCCGTACCAGACTTCGACCGTGCGCCGATCATGTATGAGCACTTTCTTCACCAGGCGGCGGAGCAGGTGCTTTTTTTGCGGGTTGGTCCCCTCCGCCATCACCCCCTCGAAGTTGGAGACCAGGCCTGAGAGCATCTCCCGATCGATGGCCGGCAGCTCCAGGCGCTTCCGCCGGCCCTCCAGCTCGCGCTTCTCCGCCGCCAACTCTTCCAGCCGAGCGTTGAGGTTCTGGACCTTCTCGTTGCAGAGTTCGGGCTTCAGGGTTCCGGCTTCGAACGCCTCGAAGTAGCGGTCGATCCGGGCCTGGGTCTGGCCGGTCTGAGCCTCGACCTTCCTGACCTCCTTGTCCACGTCCGGTTTCTCGGCGCTGAGCCGCCGGTTAGCCTCCGCCCAGATCCGGGCCATGAAGGCCTCGTCCTGGAACATCGTCTTGATGTCCTGCATGATCGCGGCCTCGAGGAGGTCCGCCCGGACGTAGTCCTGGTCGCAGTCCTTGATGTTCCATCGCTTGCTGCAGATGTAGTACGGGTACCGCCGCTCCTTCTTGTGGGTGCTCACGCCCACCATGTGGCTCTTGCACCGCGCGCACGTGATGATCCCGGCGAGCAGGCGCTCGTCGCCGTTGTGGAACCGGCGGCCGTTCAGATCCTGGACGCGCTCCTGCATGATCGCCCGGGCCTTCTCGAAGAGGACGCCCGAAATGATGGGGTCGTGGTTTCCCTCATAGATGACGTCCTTCCAGCGAAGCTTACCGACGTAGAGCGGGTTCTTGATCATGTGGAGGATCACCCGCTTGTCCCACTTCTTCCCGCGGCGATTGCGGTGGCCCGCGTCGTTCAGCGTGTGGCAGATCGAGTGGGTGCCTGCCTTCGCGAAGGCGTACATCTTGAACATCTTCTTGATGATGACCGCCTCGTCCTCGTGGATGATCAGGCCCTTCTCCGGGTCGAGCTGGTAGCCGTAGGGCACCACCCCACCGACCCAGGTGCCGCCCTTCGCCTTCTTCTCCATCCCGACCTTGGTGCGCTCGACGATGGTCGCATGCTCGAATTCGGCGAACACGCCAAGCATCTGGAGCATCATTTTCCCGGCGGCGTTGGCGGTGTCAAACGGCTCGGTAATGCTCTTTAGGGTGACCCCGTATGTGGTCAACTCGTCCACCATCTGGGCCAACTCGCGGACCTTGCGGGAGAGACGGTCAACGCGGAAGACCAAGAGCGTGTCAAATGCCTGAGCCTCGGCGTCGTAGAGCATCTCCTCAAGACCGGGCCGGTGCATGTGCGTGCCGGAGGTGGTGTCCCGGTACACCGTGTGGAGCCGCCAGTCGGTATCCCACTGGGCCTTACAGAACGCCTCCAGCCGGTCCTTCTGGGCCCCGAGCGAATACTTCTGGTGGTCCTCGTCTGTCGAGATCCGGGTGTAGAAGGCGATTCGGGCAGCCTCGCCCCTCTTCTTCTCAGGCATCGGGTTTCCCCCTCTTCGAGCCTCGAACGCGGCCCGATCTCCCCCGTGAAGAAAGGCCGTCACGCGCGGCCAGGGAGGGACGGTCCGCAGAACGTGAAACAGACAGCTTACATCCTAACGTCTGTTAGGTACACTGTGCTTCGTCTCCGATCTCGCGTCGATGCGTGCCGAGGTCGGCGTCCGTCGGCGATTCGGTGAGTCGGGAGGCGTGGCGTTGGACAGAACACACAATCTCAGCCCGCGCCAGCGGGAGACGCTTCAATGGGTGAGGCACTTCATCCGCCAGCAGCACATGCCGCCAACCGTGCGCGACATCGGCGACGCCTTCGGGATCAAGAGTTCCAGCGTCTTCGATCTGCTCCAGGCGCTGGAACGAAAAGGCTACATCACACGCAAGCGACGGAAAGCGCGGTCCATCGTCATCCTCGACTGCACGGCTGAGCACAGCCTGCCTGCAGATGGCGAACGTCGCGGCCCGCGGCGAACATGAGGTAGAGCATGGGCCACATTCGCCTGCAACGCCTGCCAAGAACACGCCAGTGGATTCAGGTCCTTGACCTGATCGGCGATGGCGCGGGCACCCCCGAGCTGGCGGCGGCCACGATGGATGCCTCGCAGGGAGGCTTGGCCGCAGCCGCCAAGGACCCTGGACTCGTCCACACCGTGTGGCTGCTGACTCAAGTCCCCTTGGCCGCACGCGGAGAGAACTTTATCGCCGGCCTTCGGAGACTCGGTTTCGAGGTGTCCAACTCCCCGGGTCTCTTGGAGGTTGTCGGGGCCTTCACGGGCGCCATCGATACGCACCTCCGGGATCGTGGTGGTCGCACGGATCTCGCCGAGATGTCCCAGATGGCGGCGGCCGAGACGCTGATGGCGATGGCGGCCCCGCACACCACCACACTCTTCGGGACGACGCCTGCCGACGTGCAACTGGCGTTCAGGAGCCTCTCCACCACCAAGCAGTTCAGCACGCTTGCCAGGGAGTTCTTCTCGCGTCTCTCCAAGAAGTATCTGACCTACTTTCTCAGCCGTGAGCTCTCGAACTACGTCAGTGGTGACGGCCGGTTCAAGAACATCAATGAGCACGCCGCGTTCAACGACGCCCTCGACCTGCACTGTCGCCAAGCCACCCGCATTATCGAAGAATTCTCTGGCGGCTGGTTCTCCAAGACCCACTTCGAGGGAGGGATCACGCCAGACAAGGCGGCCGGATTCGTCCACGTCGCCCTGAAGAAGCTCCGGGCCGAGCTCGCCAAGGGGGGACACGCCGATGAGCGTTGAGCATGTCATCCTCTGCGGCGGCTCGGCGGCGGGGAGTGGCGGCTCGAACAACGGGACGGTCCGCCTTCACCTGTGGGGCAAGCACGCCAATGTCACCCTCAAGATCAGCGACATCAGCGAGAAGATGGCGACCAACATCCCGCCCGTCCTGGTCGACCTGTTGGAGATCGCCACCTACGTCTACTGTGCCGATCAAGCGACGACGCGGGGTGCGGGGAATACGAGACAGTACGGCGCGCAGTGGAGGCGCCGGTTCACGTTCCACATTCCCGTACGGGAGCCTGACGTGTGGTCCTCTCGCCCGGTTCTCACGGCGCTCCAGGATACGCTTGGGTTCCTCTCGGACGATGCGTACGCATTCACCTTCACGGCACTCACCGACCCGCCCGCTGTCGCGCAGTATTTGGACTTCGGTCCCGGCGAGGCCAGTGGTGTCAGGCCAGAGGAGGTCATCCTGTTTTCGGGAGGCATCGACTCGCTCGGCGGAGTCGTGCGGGCAGCGGCTGTCGACAAGAAGGCCATCGCGCTCGTCAGCCACCGATCTTCACCGAAGATCGCCAGGCGACAGAAGGACCTCGTGGCGGATCTGAGGACACACTGCTCCACGCGGCCCTTCCACGTTCCGGTCTGGGTGCACAAAGAAAAGGCGCTTGGGAGAGAGTTCACCCAACGAACGCGATCCTTTCTCTACGTCTCGTTGGCGGCCGTGGTGGCGCGGATCTTTGATCTCTGGAGCGTCCGTTTTTACGAGAACGGTGTGATCAGCGTGAACCTCCCGATTGCTCCTCAAGTCGTCGGCGGTCGGGCGACGCGCACCACGCACCCGCAGGTCCTCAACGGCTTCTCGAAGATATTCACGGCCCTCTTTCAGAAACCGTTCGCCGTGGAGAATCCATTCCTCTGGATGACCAAGGCCCAGGTCGTACAATCCATCCGGGACGCAGGATGCGGCGACCTTATCAAGCATGCCGTCAGCTGCACCCATGTGTGGACGATGACGACGCTGAAGACCCACTGCGGTGTGTGTTCACAGTGCATTGATCGGCGGATGGCGACCTTGTCTGCCGGTTGCCCAGACGAAGAAGATCCGGAGGACATGTACGGCGTCGATCTTCTGAGGGGAGCACGTCAGCCGGGAGACAGCCGGACGATGGTGGAGTCCTACGTTCGCACGGCCAAGCGGATCAAGGAGATGTCGGATGCGGCCTTCTTCTCAGAATTCGGCGAACTCCACCGCGTGATCCAGCACATTACAGGAATGACCGTCGACCAGGCTGCTTCTCGCATCCTGGACCTGCACAAACGCCACGCAACGGAAGTCTGCGATGTCATCACCAAGGGAATCGAGACACACGCGCAGGATATCTGCGATGGCAAAGTCCCGAGCACCTGTTTGTTGATCCTGGCCTTGCCCGACGAGTACAAGCAACCAGCCACGTATGAAGAGGCACACCAGAGCCCCGTGCTACGCCTCGACGCCATCAAGGATGGAGAGACTAACCGGGGATTGCTGGCGCGAATCGTGGGCAGCGACCGGTTTGACGGCGTGAACAAGAAGCTTGGATCGCGGGAACTCTTCTTCATCTACCTGCTCTTCACATCGACGCGATCCCACGACGTTGCCGGCGAGCGCATGACGGTCATCACCGAAGAAGACGCCGTCCGGGCCCTGCTCCAATGGCGCGACAACGGCTACCTGCAATTCTCGGGGAAGGACGAGGATAAGCCCGCCTACCGTGTCCAGAAGATGTGGGGCGAGTTTGTCCGGCAGATGGAGAAGGAACGGAACCTCAAGAAGCTCTTCACCAGCGCCCACAAAGATCTCAAGGGGCGGAAGCTCTACGGGATGCGCCTCCGGCCCAACGAAAAGCAGATTCTCGTCTCAAACATCCCTGCGCTCTTCAAGAAGGCGACCCTCTAAAGCAGACCCTTGGATCTGGTAGGAGATGGCGGTAGTGCTGGCGGAGGCAACGGGCCGCCTCGGAGCGAGTTGCCTCGGCAGCACTGCTGAAGGGCGTCAACGTGGCACTGCGATGGGGAGAAACCGCTGTCGGCTGGCGACGAGAGAGCGATCGGCGCTGAACCGTGCCCCGGAATGAGGCCGAACATGGTTGCTCAGCACATTGGAACAAGAGGCCGCTGTCGGCTTTGCCATGCCTTGACTGAACTAAGACACTCACATGTCATCTCTCGGTTGATGTTTCGTCCGATGAGCCAACTAGCGGGCGAAATGCCCCGCCGTTTTGGTCTCTTCGGAACATATCGACCCGGCCACCTTAAGGAGTACATGCTCTGCCAGAGATGTGAACATCAGTTCAGTAACTATGAACGAATCACTGGGCGGTTCTTAGCTGACCTAAATGATCTCCAACAACAGACTGGCGCGCGACCCATTCGCCAATCATCGCTTGACTATCACAACATTAAACTATTCTTTCTCTCGCTTCTTTGGCGTTGTGCGGTATGTCACGAGCGCATTACAAGAGAAGTTGACCTTGGATCACGCCTTCATTGCTTGACTGCTTTGCTTCAGGCCAACGAGCCCGGAACGGAAAACGAGTTTCCGATTATTTTGCGCCTGTTAGCCGAATCACAAGAGGCAAAACATGCCGTGCTGACTGTACCCGTCCCTATGCGCCGTGCTAGGCGTCTCGGATATGCAATGGTCGGCAATGGCGTAGAGATTTCATGGATTACCGATAAGCGAGGCGCAGTAAATGAATGCCAGACGTATATCCTTCACCAAGACGGCGCGTGGCTTATTGAAGTGGTCTCCGGATCTGACTGCCCTCTTTGGATCCAAGCGGTCCGGAATGCTCATGAGCAAGACCGCCGTATTACTCCCTAGCGCGATTGACCTTCTTCCCTGTTCCGAACGCAGAATGTCCTTGCACTGGAGGTGCACCTTGCACTGGAGGAGAGTCGTGACTCAAGTACGGAACCCAGCCGGACCGTAACCGGCACAGTTCGTAGAGGACGTTCCCGACATCCCAAAGCGTGCCGCGCTGTGCGGATCAACTAGTTCTTTTATGACTTGGTGGACACTTCGACTGGAGCCACGGCAGGCTTCAGTGGTGCGCTTCGTGGAAACATGCCTGACAGGGCGCGTCAGGCGGCACCGCGAATGAGCCGCAATGGTCGCATCCGCGCAAGTATTCGTCTCCGTACTCGGATTTCACGAGTGCTTCCGCCACCCTGAACCAGCGCTCGTGATCGTGCGATCCTATGTGATCGAGGACGTCCTGTTCCACCGGCGGATCTTGATCGAAGAACTCCCTGGTTGGAAGACCCGTTCGCCGCCGGACGATGTGAAGTAGTGACAAGAGCGCTATCGCCGAATCCACGATGCCCAGCTCCTCGGGAGCCGGCTTGTGCATCAGAGTGTTCCTCTGGTCTGCAAGCGTTTCCGGAACTTCCTCAAAGAAACGGCACTCGCTAGGGCTCAGGCAAGGGTGATTTGTCAGAGCTTTACGCACACACTTAAGCGACGGGTACCATCCGTTCTTTGGGTGCTCCGGATTAAACACGCAGAGCAACAGGTTGCCGTAGACCTCCGCGGCATTTTCAACGCTCAGGAGCGCCCACCTGTAGTGATGAAATAGCTCATCCTCAGACGCTCCGGCGCTGAAGTGTTCAAGCGCATGACGAATGGAATCCTTGCAATTCCGCCACAGCCCTTCCTGCTTTTCCTGCTCGGTCATATCGAAAGCTTCCTAGCAGCTTGTGGCTAAGGAGTCCATTCTGATGCTCCGACAGGGAGCAGCTCGAAGCGATGATACGGCGTGAAGGCGGACGGACGATGGACGCGTCGCGTGTCGCCGTAGGACCTGCGGTCGACGATGCGTGTCCACAGGACGACGACGAGAGTCTGCACCGCGACCATGCGCCCCTGGAGGCCGCGCGGCGTGCCCACGCCGATCAGCGTTCGCGGGAGCAGGCCCAAGCTGAACGCGCCCGTGGGGACGAGTAGTCGTTTGAGGATGTTGGGGTGCCCGCCGGTTCGGGGCAGTTCATTGGCCGCAATCCACAGTCCCGGCGTCCGTGTGCGATTCTTGCGTCGACCCATCGCCAGCTGGGAGTGTAGTACGTCCGGATCGATTGTGTCGATCCCCTTTTTGGCTACAGGCAGCTAGTGGAGCGGGTCGTTTCATCTCCATGTGTCTGTCGTGAGGTGTGAAACGTTCACACCCCCACCCTTTAGCCCAGCCTTATTCCACAGGCCTTGCAGTTGACCCCGTGGCTCCTTCTTCACAGGGTTCGATGAAGGCACGGTGAAGCACGAAACTAAGTGCATGGAACGTGATTGGCGTTGCAGGCGCTGCGGAAAGCTTCTCGGGCGTCTTGAGGGTGATCGAGTCCACATCCAGTTCGCCAGGGGACACCAGTACGTCGTGTCGCTCCCGGCATCCAGCGTCTGTCGAGGGTGCTCGACCCTGAACGAGCATCTGCCGCAACGCACTCCTGCAGAAGATGGTGTCAACTCCCGGACCGAGATCAAGCGCTAACTCAGAATCCTTGAGGCGCATGACGCCCTAACGCAGGCCAATCGAGGCGAACGACGCCCGGCCGGAAAGGCGGGGCGTCGTGGCGAACTCTTCGAGGGATCGTGAGCGTGAATGGCTCGAACAAGAACTCAGGAGCGCGCAGCACCAGCAACTGCTTCGATGGCTTCAGAAGAAGGCACCCTTCCTCAGGCAGTTCAGGACGTGGGCGGATGTCATTGCGTTCATGCGGAACGGGACCTCGACCGATCCGCGCAAGGACGAGATTCTCCGCCCGATCTTCGAGGCCCACGCCCAGGAGGACGCTCCGTGCTGGCGGGCGATCCTCATGGCCATCTTCTGGCCCGGCCTCGAATCCATCCACGTCCAAAAGCGGCACTGGGACCCCGACCCAGACGAGCGCTGGCAGAACCTCGTCTGGACGTTCTTGCACGTCCTCTGCCGAGTCGACGTGACGCAGCGTCCCAACCGGCTGGTGCAGAAGGTCTACAACGACACCGTCCATCACCTCTACGACGACTACCGCCGTGCGTGGGACCGCACCAATCGGGAGTGCCACGCGGACCCTGAGGAGATCGACGCGCTCGTCGGCGGCGTCGAGGGGATCGACTTCGCCGGCATCGAGCGCCGCGAGGCGCAGCGGATCGAGATCCAGCGCCTGCACGAACACATGGACGCGGGCCGGATCACCACGGCCGATGGTCTCCTGCTCATCGGCACGCGGGTCTACAGCACGTCGGTCGCCGACTACGCGCGCGAAACGGGCGTGGCCTATCAGGTCGCCAAGAAGCGCCGCCAGCGGGCCGAGGCCGCCATTGGCCGCTTCGAGAAGGAACAGCTGCTGAATCCTCCGACCACGTGTCCCCGTCGAGATCCCGTCTCCCCCCTTTGGTCCTGTGGAGGTGACTGACGTGACGGGCAGCGGAGGCTGAGGACACCATGATCAGCACAGCAGACGCCACAGCACTGATCGAGGATCTCTTTGAGGAGGCGGCCTCGTGATCTGGGGGCGGGTCTACCGTCGCCTCAAGGACACGGCTCCGACCGACGGGAAGACACCGCGCCGACGGCTCACCCTCACACCCCACCCGGCCATCGAGGATTTTCTCCTGTCGCTCAGGAGGGCGTGATCCGTGCCGATGCCGCCGACCATCGGGTGGATGCGCCACTTCCACAGGCTCTCCGAGCAGGAGACCGACGAACTGGTCGAGGCCGTGGCCGATCTGATTGTGCACGTCCTCATGGGCCGACGCGATCCCGCTCGCGCGGGAGACAACGGCCCGGACCGACGCCATGAACGAGACCGCGAACACCTCGACCCTCGCTGGGCCGCGGGCGGAAGCCGTGATGACACGGCGAGCATCGCAGGCCGGACCCCGGCCAGCGGAGAAAGGACGTCGGCATGATCCGGCACATCACCGTGGATGGCGAGGAGGCCCTTGCCGTGGACACCGCCGAGGAACTCGGGCGCGCACTCCTGAGCGGCGTGTACGTCGTCGCGTCTCACGACGTGCTCGCCGAGTACGGGCTCACCGACACGGACAACACCGACTCACACGACATCGTGGACGGGTCGAACTGGCGCGATGACGCGTGGCGCGCCGGAGGCGGTCGCTGATGGCCTGGGGCCGACGTCACACAGCAGCGAACACACCGGCCTGGTCCCAGGACGACTATCACGCCGAGTTTGCGGACAAGCTCCGCGAGCAGATCAAGGCCGGCGTGGCGCCGTGGCAGAAACCATGGAAGCCCGGTGAGCGGCGCATGCCGGAAAACCTCGCCACCAGCAAGCCGTACCGGGGCGGCAATTCCGTGTACTTGAGCGTGGCCCAAACCGCGAAGGGCTACGGCGATAACCGATGGGCGACCTACAAGCAGATCAAGGACATGGGCGGTCAGGTCCGCAAGGGCGAGAAGGCCACACACGTGCTCTTTTACAAATTCGATGACGAACGGGAAAAGACCCAGGCCGACGTGCCCGACAGGCCAGCCACGTCGCCAGACGGCGCGGCCGAGAAAGAACGCACGCGCCCGCCGATGGTGCGCTGCTACGCCGTGTTCAACGTCGAACAGGCCGACAACTTGAAGCTCGAACGGCGCGAGGACGACCGCGCCAAAGAGCCAGAGTGGAAGTCGCACCAGACCGCCGAACGGGTGATCCAGGAGAGCGGCATCCGCGTCGTCCACGAACGCGGCGACCGCGCCTTTTACAGCTTGAACACCGACAAGGTGACGTTGCCGGAACGCGATCAATTCGCCACCGCGAACGGCTATTACCAGACCGCCCTCCACGAACTCGGCCACGCCACCGGCCACCCCTCACGAATGGACCGCGACACGCTCAAAAACGGCGCGGGGCAGTTTGGCAGCACCGAGTACGCCCGCGAAGAACTCCGAGCCGAAATCTCCGCCATGATGACCGGCGAGCGTGTCGGCGTCGGTCACGACGGCAGCCGTGGGGCCGCGTACGTGCAGGGCTGGATCCAGGCCATCGACAACGACCCGAAGGAGATATACAAGGCGTCGGCGGACGCACAGAGAATCTCCGATTACCTCATGCGTCCGATCCGCGAGCGCGAACAAGCGACCGAGCAGGAACACAGCGAGTTGGTCGAGAAATACTCGGCGGCGCGCAGTCCGCAGATCAGCCACGCGCCGACGCCACAGCCCCAGGCGCCGCAGCCTGAGCGAGAGTCCGGCATCAGCCGCTAGGCGGTAGCCATGTTTGATCGGCTGGATCTCTTTCGTGACGACACGCCGAGCCCCGCGCCGCCGACGCCCAAGCTGGCGCGCGAGGACCAACCGCACGATGACCAGGTGCGACCAGGCCAGGCACGGCCAGGCGCGCTCGGTCACGACCACCACGACCGCGAGGACCGGGCTCGCGACGAGCGGGCCGGCCATCGTCGGGAATACGACCCCCGCCGGCCGGCGCGCCGCACTATCGCCGACCGCAAGCGAGACGCCACCGCCGACGTGGGGATGTACCGCGCCGTCGCCTACCGCGACCTGTCCGACAAGCATTTCGACGGCCACCCGTACGCTACCCGCCGCGCCGTCGATCAGATGATCCGCGCCGAGCTCGTCAAGGAGCACGACGCGAAGGGGCCGCAAGGCGGCACGTACAAGGTTCTGACCGTCACGCCGGCCGGCGCGCGCGCCGCACAACGCGCCGCGCTCGACGCCGGCCATGCGCCCGAGCAGCAGACATGGAGCGGCATGGTGAAGCCGGCCGAGCTGTCGCATGACGTAGGGGTCTACCGCGCCGCCAAGAACGAACAGGCGCGCATCGAGGCCGAGGGCGGGCGCGTCGTCCGCGTCCGCATCGATGCCGAGCTCAAGCAGCACGTCGCGCGCGCGACCGAGACGGCGCGCGCCGAGGGCGGACGGCGCCCCGCCGACGAGGCGCGTTTTCGCGCCGCCCAGGATCTCGGGCTCCCCGTCACAGACGACCACGTGATGTACCCCGACGCGCAGCTCGACATCGAGGATGCCGAGGGCCGCAGCGGGCGCGTCAACGTCGAAATCGCGTCCGAGCATTACCACGCAGCCGCCATTACCGCGAAGGCCGGGGCCGGCTTTGCCGTCCACGGCAGCAGCGGCCGAGCTACTCGCAACGTCGCCCGCGCCCTGGCGCGCGCCATCGACCGGAGCATCGGCGGACCCGGCGGCGGCGGGGCCGCACGGCCCGGCCGCGATGGGTCCGTGGAGTTGTGACATGCAGCCGATCACCGTTGCCCTTGGGCTCACCGTCACGATGCTCGCACTCGTCGTGCTCCTGGCTGGCCCGCAGTTCGCCTATCTAGGCCCACACACCCGCGTCCTACTCACCACGTACGGCCTCATCCTCACCGCCTACGGCGCGCTGGCCGTCGTGACGTGCATCGTCGCCCTCTACGCGACCGCCCGCGCGTTAGGGCTCGCGGACCTCGGGCGCAAGGTGGATCTCGTCGAACGGTCGATCCGGCGCGGCGCTGCCGGCGATCCGGAGCTGGCCGAACAGATGCAGCAGCAGGACCGGGGAGATTTTCAGGAATGACGGATCGGCACGTCGCACGCACCGGGCGCGGCTCGAGCACAGTTCTTGAGCTCGCGCCCGACCATACACAAGGAGAAGATGATCATGCACCCGCACCGCTCACTCGTCACCGCACTCGCGGTCATGCTCGCCGTGGGACTCGCTGAAGCCCCCCTATTCGCCCAGGGCGTCAGCCCGTGGCTGAACGCCGTTGACGTGCTGGAACAAGCGTTCACCGGGCCGCTCGCGCGGGGCCTGTCGCTGATTGCGATTGTCATCGGCGGGCTGATGTTCGCCTTCGGGGAAGGCGGCAGCAAGAAGGCGCTCGCCGGGATCATCTTCGGCTTGGGCATGGCGATGGGCGCGGCGAACTTCCTGACGTGGCTGTTTTCGTGACCATTGGCCACGGAGCGCGCCCATGGTGCGCGTACCCCGCGCTGTCGGCCCCCCTCACCATGCTGGGCGTCGAACGGCGCTGGTTCCTGCTCAGCGCCACCATCGGGATGGCGATGTGGAACGCGATCAACTCGACGGTCATCGGCGCGGCGACCTTTTGCCTCCTGTACGGCGTGGGCTGGTGGGCGTGGCGCGTGGACCCGCACATGCTCTCCATCCTGCGTGAGTCCGTTCGGTTCAAGACCCGGTATGACCCGGCGAAGTGGGCCGAGTCGCCGTGGTACCTCGTCATCACCCCGGCCCGCCGGGTGACCCGATCATGACGACGACCGATCTCAACGTCGCCGATCACCACGCCGCCGGCGCGCTGGCCGACGAGCTGCCGTATTGGGGCTGGCTCCCCGACGAGAGGACGTGTCTCACCCGGCGCGGCGAGCTGGTGACGTTCGCCCGGCTGTCGCCGACCGTCGTGGACGGGCACACGCCCGAGCAGCTGGACGCCGTGCTCAACCGCTGGCAGCGGATGCTCTCCGGCATCGACGCCCGGACCCGGCTGTACTTCTATCTGCTCCGCCGGCCGGCGACCTTCCCGGACGCTGATACCGGCTTGTCGGCGGTCGCCGCCCTCGGGCAACGGAAGCGCCGCGCGTTCCTTGCGTCGCGCATCCAACAGATCGACACGTATCTCGCGTGGTGCTACGACCCCAAACTCTCCACGGCGGCGGCGGGCCGGAACAACGCGCCGTGGTGGACGCACTACGTGCGGACGTGGATGACACGGCGGCGGAATCCCAACGAAGCGATCTACTTCCGCGAGCAGATCGAGGACGCCGCCAGCCGCTTTCGGCAACAGGTGGATGCCAGTCGTACGCTGGTCGCGGACCTCACCCCGCTTGACATCCTGACGGCACACGCCGGCTCCCGCCTCCTCTCGGAACTCATCAACAAACCCGGCAGTACGCCGTGGGACGGCGCGACCGGCAGCGGGATGAACTGGCGACTGGCGACCAGCGAACTGGAAGCCGAACGCCGGCATCTGCGCCTGGACGGCGAGCCCGTGATTCTCTACTCGCTGCTGTCCCCGCCGGCCAGGGCGACGGCGAACCTCTTGAATGACCTCTACCGCCTCGACAGCGTGATGACCGTCGCGCTCGAATGGCGACCGTGGGATCTGGACGCGGCGCGCCGCAAGATACGCGGCGCGCAGCGCCACTACTTCTCGAAGCGGTACTCGATGATGGCCCACGTACAGGAAACCGAGGGCACGGCCAGCGCGATGGTCGATAGCGCGGCCGACGTGGAATCCGGCCGCTTGGGGAATGCGCTGGTCGAGCTTGAAACCGAAGGTGTGGCCTACGGCGATCTCGCGCTGACCATCGCCTTGCACGGCGACCTGGAGCAGACCGAACGGCTGGACGGCGATCTCCTTCGCATCTTCGCGGCGCACGACGCGAAGGCCATCCGAGAAGGGTACGGCCAGCTCCCCGCGTGGTTCTGCCGACTGCCGGCGCAACCGCGCAAGCGGCAAGTCCGATCCGTGTTTGTGTCGGCGGGCGCGGCGGCGTGCCTGGCGCCCATCTACGGCCCGCCGACCGGCGCGCCGCGCAGCCGACACCTGGACCGCGCGGCGCTCGCCATCCTCGAAACCCAATGGCAAACGCCGTTTCACTACGACCTGTTTCACGGCGACGTCGGCCACACGCTGGTCCTCGGCGCGACCGGCGCGGGGAAGAGTTTCACCCTCAATTTCTTGCTCGTCCAAGCCCTGCAGTACAACCCGCGCGTCCTCATCCTCGACCTCGGGGGCTCGTACCGCTGGATCACCCGGTTCCTCGGGGGCGGCTACCTGGAGTTGTCACCCGACGACGCCAGCGGGCACGGCGGGTTTCGCTTGCGCCCCTTTGCCTTGCCGCGCACCGAGCGGAGTCTCCAATTCCTCACGGGCTGGATCATGCGCTTGCTCAGGATCGGCGGCTGGACCGTGAGCGGGTCGGACCCGTCCGAAATCCGCGCGCGCATCGAAGACCTCTATGCCTTCCCGCCCGCCCGCCGGACGATGACCGTCTTCGTGCAGTCGTTGCCGGCCGCGATGTGGCCGGCGATGGGGCGCTGGTACGGCAGCGGCGCATGGGGCACGTACTTCGACAACGCGGCCGACGGCGACGACCTCGACCTGGCCGACTGGCAGGTGATCGACCTTGCCGGCGCAGCCGAGCATGAGGACTTGTGTGAGGCCGCATTGTTCTACCTACTGGAACGGTTGCGGCTGTCGCTTGAGAACCCCGACGAAACCGCGCGGGTGAAGTTGATGGTGGTCGACGAAGCGTGGCGCTACCTGCGCGATCCGGCCGTCCTCGCGTACCTCGCGGAAGCCGCGAAGACGTGGCGGAAGAAAAACGCGGCGCTCATCATGGCGACCCAAAGCGCCGTGGACGTGACCGGCACGGCCGGAGCCGAGGCCCTCCTCGAATCCATGCCGACCAAGCTCTTTCTCGCCAACCCCGAGCTGCCCGAGAAGGCGGCTGACATCTTCCGACTCAACCCGTCGGAAGTCGCGACGATCCGGGGGCTCGTCAGCAAGCAAGAGCTGTATCTCAGACGCCCGAACATGGCCGCCACGGTGCGGCTGGAGGTCGATCCCGAATCGTACTGGTTGTACACGTCCTCGGCGCGCGACAGCGCGCGTCGCGCGGACGCTGTTGAACGCTACGGCCTTGAGGCGGCGCTGGCCCACCTGGCCGCCGGCCGCTGAGGGCCACAACCCACAAGGAGAGGAACCGTATGACCGTAAGACGCTCGACCGTCGCCGTGCTCTCGATGCTCTGGATCGCCCCGGCGCCGGCCCAGGCGCAAGCGACCCAGGACGACCCACCCGCGCCGGCAGCCGGCGCGTCCGTGTTGCAGGTTGCCGACGAGGCCGATCAGATTGTCAACGTCACCACCCGCATCCGGCATACCACCGTGATTCAGCTCCCGGCGCGCGAGAACATCCTCGACTTCATTGTGGGCGACTCCGAGTACTGGCACCTGACCGGCGCGGCAAATCTCGCCTTTCTTAAACCCATTGGAGAAGGCGTCACCACCAACGTCGCGCTCGTCTGCGAGAGCGGCCGGATCTATGCGTTCCTCGTGACCGAGCGAGACGCGCCCCCGCACGTGATCGTCCGCATCCAAGCCGACGCGGATCCCACGCCGGCCGGCGCGCAGGTCCCTGCCTTCGTCGCGCGCTCGCGCGTGGCCGAGTATCAGCTCATGGCCGAGCAAAGCCGCGAGGCCGTGCAAGTCGCGCAGCGTGAGGCCGAGGCCCAGATTGCCGCCATGCGCCAGGACGCGACCGCCCAGGTCGATCAGTTTCGGGCGACCTATCCCACGCGCTTGCAGTTTCCCTACGACCTGGAGGACAAGGCCGCGCGCTGGCCGTTCCTGGTGCAAGGCATGTGGCACGACGGGCAATTTACCTACGTCAGATCGACGGCCCAGGAAACCCCCGCGCTCTACGAGAACAAAGATGGGCAACCGAGCCTCATCCCGTACGACCTTGAGCAAGACGGACTGTTGATCGTGCGGCGGCTTGTCGGGCGCGGCTGGCTCCAAATCGGGCGCGAACGCGCCGGCTGGAACGTGGACCTCGACGATCTGGACTAACCCCTATGCCGAACTGGACTCGACTCACCGCGCCCGCGGCCGGCGCGTTCTCGGCGACCTGGATCACGCGGATCGGCGCGCTGGTGTTCGCGCTGATTCTCGGTGGCGCGTTCCTGGTGCAATCGTGCTTTTCGACGGTGCCGACTGACCCGGCATCAATCACCGAGCCAGAGGGGATTGCCGGCGATCGCGCGACCGCGCAACTCGGGGCGCGCGTGCAGGATCTTGAGCAACGCGCCGCGCTCGAGGCCAGCGCGGCCGCACGTGAACTCGCCAGCCAAGGCGCACAGCTTGCCGGCGGGCAAGTCTCGCCCGCCTTTGACCCGACGTCGGGCGAGACGTTGCCGGACGGCGCGGCACCCGTCATCGTGCCCTTGACCGAGGCCGAGGCCGAACTCCGCGAAGTGCTACGGCTTGAGGCCATCGAGCGGCGCACCCGCTCGCTCCGTTCCGAACCCGTGACGATCACGTACCGCCGGCCGGCCGGCGGCGACGTGCCGGCGACCCCGCCGGCCGCGCTCGTCGAGGCCGGCGACGAGGACCGCGCGAGGTCTCCTGTCACCCCCGAGAGCCCGGACTTTTTGCAATCGCTTGTCGCCTTGCAAGCCCTTGACGCTCAGCTCACCGGCGGAACGGAGCTCGACGCGGGGCGCACGGTTCCGACGGGGCTACAAGCGCAGCCCCCGGCCGCGTCCCCGTTGGGGCCGACGGACACCGCGCGCATCCCCGAGGGCGATCCCCTGAACCCCGCCATCGTGCGCTCGCCTGATAACCCGCCCGGATGGGAGCGAATTTATGAAGGCTCGTTTATCGAGGCCGTGCTGGTGAATCAGCTCAACGGCGACTTTCCCGGCCCCGTCCTCGCGGCCGTGGCCGTGCCGGTCTACTCGGCCGACCGGCAGCGGATGGTGATCCCTCGCGGCGCGCGCGTCATCGGATCTGCGTCAACCACCGTCGGCCGCGATCAACAGCGGCTGGCCGTCGGGTTTCACCGCCTCATCTTCCCCGATGGTCGATGGGTGTCGCTGGAGTTTCACGGCTTGAATCAGATCGGCGAGGGCGCGCTCAAAGACCAGGTGAACCGGCATTACTTCTCGATGTTCGCCAGCGTCGGCGCGGTCGGCATCATCTCGGGATTGACCTTGCGCGGGTCGAACCCGTACGGCGGCGGCGCGGAGGGCTTTCGCGCGGGCGCCGGGCAAGGGCTCGCCCAGGGCGCGACGAACATCCTCGATCGGTTTCTGAATCGACTCCCGACCATCACGATCCGCGCCGGCCACCGGCTGCGGATCTGGCTCACGTCCGATGTGCTCGTACCCCGGCCGGCCTAACCCCGAGAGACAAGGAGCAGACCCATGCAGAAGATGATCCTGTGGACGATCGTGCTGTTCACCCCGTTACTCTGGACCACCACCACGCACGCGATTTTCGGACTCCCCGACGTGGCCGCGCTCGCGCAGCGCGTCACCATCATCGCCAATCAAGGCATCCAGATCGGCCACGCCGTGACGGGCCTCTCGCGCTTGAACGAGCAATTCAACAAGCTCAAAGAACAGTACGATCACATCCGCGAATCGACCCTCGGGCAGGTCGGGGCGCTCACCGAACCCTTTACCGCGCTGGCGGCGCTCCCCGGCCAGCTCGTCGGGTCCGGGCTCGCGTGGCGCGCGGACTTCGCCAACACCGACGCGGCCGGGCTCGTTGATGCGCTCGACCTCTTCAGCAACAACGGCGAGGCGCTGACCGACCACTGGCGCGACCGGTTGCGCGACGCCCCGGTCGTGACCGAGCACGACGTACTCGCCGAGTACCGCTCGCTCCCCGTGTCGCTGGCCGAACACGCGGCCGAGAACTACCGCCGAGACGCGGCCGGCGGCGCGCGCCGGACGGCGCTCAACTACGCCGTCACCGACGCCGCGGCCGCAACCGCGGCGACCGTGCACTCGGCGCTCGCATCGTACGAACAGCTCCGGGCGCAAACCAACACGAGCGGGACCGCGCTGCAACAGGCGCAGGTGGCCGGACTCATCACGAGCGGCGAAGTGACGGCTGCGCTCGCGCAACTGCACGCGTTCCAGGCGACCCAGGACTCGGCCGAGGCGCTCGAGGCCGAGGCGCGACGGCGCGAACTTGAAGCGGCGCGCCTCGCATCCCAACAGGCGGCGCGCGAGGAATACGACCGACGGATCGCCGGCATCGCGGCCCGGCGCGACGGCGGCGACGATCTCTTGTTCACCGTGCAGTAGCCCGGAGGTACTGATGGTGCCCTTGACCGACGCCCCGCCCGGCATCGTCCCTGCCGGTCCCCCGGACCACGCGGAACGCGCCCTGTTATGGCGCACGCCGGCATCACGCGGCGCTGCGCGCCCCCTTATCCGCGCGGCGAGCCTGGTCCTGGCCGCGTTGCTTGTATGCGCCGTCCCCGCCCTGGCGCAGCAGCAGATCGACCCGACCGTGCCGACCAATATTCCCCCGGAAGATCGCGACGACTTCAAGGGGTATTTGGATCAGGTGATGGACGACATTCTGGCGACGAACGGGCCGACGATCCTGAACGCGGGCAACACGCTGTGGCGCGGGCTGGCGGCGATCGTCGTCGTCTGGACCGGCATCAAGATCGCCATGTCCGGCACCTTCTCGATGTGGACGATCATCGAGCTGGTGATCGGCCTGTGGATACCGTGGGTCATGCTCGCGTTCTACAGCACGCCGATCCCCGGTGTCGGCTTTACCTTCCCCGGCATGATTGCCGGCGGCGGCAACTGGCTCATGTCGTTTTTTCTGTCCGACATCGTGACCGCCATGAAAACCGAGCTGGCGAATCTGGTGCAGAGCCAGACCACGAATGTGCAGAACGCCTGGGCCGGCACGAGCTGGCCCGACCTGCTGGTGTCCGGCGGCGCGGCCCTCGGTTCGCTCGTGATCGGCAGCTCGATGATGTTCTTTTGCTTCCTCTGTCTCGTCGTCATCTACGCCGTGACGTACGCCCAGGTGATCTGGGCGCAAATGGCCATCCTGATCCTGACGTTCCTCGGGCCGATGATGATTCCGTGGCTGGTGTTCGAGCCGATGGCGTTTCTGTTTTGGGGCTGGTTCCGCTCGATGATCACCTTCGCGCTCTACGGCGCGGTGGCCGGGGCGATCATGCGCGTCTTTTTGAGCGTGAGTCTCGGCTATATCACGACCTTTTCAGAGAACGCGGAACTCCAGAGCCCGATGGCCATGGTGGGCTGGTTGTTCATCGTCCTGCCGTTGATGGTGGCCGGCGTGCTCAGCTCGCTCAAAGTCGGCGAGCTGGCCGGGATGCTGGTGAGCGGCAGCGGCGGTGGCGGGGCCGGCATGACCGGCGCGCTCATGGCAGCCGCGACCGGGGGCAAAGCGGCGCTCGCCGGCAAGGCCTTGGGGAAATGACGATGAACACATCCGAACAGGACAGCGGCAAGACCTACGCCGATATTTGGGGCGAGGCGGTGCACAGCAACCGGCACTTGCGGGTGCTGTCGATGGGCTTGGCCGGCCTCGTGCTGTTGCTCGTCGTCATCATCATCCGGCTGTCGTCGGTCGAACTCCCCAAGCCCATCGTCGTCCGCGTGGACGAGGTCGGCCGCGCCGAGGCGCTGGCCTATGACGTGGTCGAAGCCCAAGCCGACCCGCTGGACCCGACGACCAAGTATTTTCTCAACCGCTTCATTGACGACTACTACAGCCGGCGCGCGGCGACGGTCGAAACCGCGTGGCCGCGCTCGCTCCGCTTCTTGACCACGACCCTGGCGAATGAAGCGTTCCGCGTGGAAGGGGAGAACGTCGCCATGCTCGCGGCCGGCGCCGCCCGCGACGAGCTGCAAGTGGAACGGGTGATCCTGCGCATCCAGGCGAACCCGGACCCCCCGCACGCGGCGGCGGCGGACTTCGATCTCGTGCGCCTAGTCAACGGGGCCGAAGTGGGCCGCGACCGGTGGACCCTCTCACTCCAATTCACCTTTCTCGACACGGTTGATCCGGACCTGATGATTGTGAATCCGATGGGTCTCCTCATCACGTACTTGCGCGGGGATCGCGCACTGGTGACAGGATGACGACGAGCCCCGTCACGGTCCCGACGTTGCAGGACCGCGCCAGCCAGCTCGCGGCCCTCGGCTGGACCGGCCGGGAGGCCGAATGGCTCGCGCTCGTCGCCCTACACAGCGGCGTTTTTACGCGCGCGCAGTGGCGGCATTTTTTCGCCGACCCGCACCGCGAAATGGTGAGCCGCTTCGTCCGCGAGCTGGTTGAGAAAAGGCTCGCCGCCGAGGACGAGCGGACCATCTTCCCCGGCAGCGCGCGGGCCGTGCTGCTCACGGGCAAACCGATCTATCGGGCGCTTGGGGTCGCCAACGTCCGCCATCGTCGCTCGAAGGACGCGACGACTGACGTACTCATGCGCCGGTTGCTCGCGCTCGATTACCTCATCGACCAGCCGGACCGTCCGACCCTCGGATGGCTCCCGACCGAGGATGACAAGGTGCAACGGTTCGAGGCGCTCGGTCTCGACCGGCGCACGTTCCCGTACCGGATGTACGGCCCGGACGGGAAGCCGAAGATCCCGCGCTACTTCGCCTTCAAATTGCCGATAGCGGTCGACGAGCGGGCCGCGACGTTCGTGTACGTCGATGCGGGGCAATCCACCGATAGCGAGCTGCGCGCGTGGGGCGTGGCCCACGCGGCCCTCTGGGCCGCGCTCCGGGCGCAGACTTTCGCCGTGCGCGTCGTCGCCGTCGGTACGGGCGCGGCGTCGGCGGATCGCGCCGCCGCCGTGCTGCAACACTGGACCCAGGACGGCGCCGGCCAGGCCGCGCCGGACCCGGCCGGGCCGACCAAAGCCGACCCGGAAATCCGTCAAGAGCTGGCCCGCCTCAACGCCGCGGTCCGCAGCGGCGATCCCGCCGTGCTGCGCGCGTTCGGCGGATGGGACAAGGCCATTGCCACGCTCAAGACCTTGGCCCAACTTCCCGACGGGACGCCCACCAAACAGACCGTGCGAGGGGCCATTGATCGCTTTGCGACATGGAGCACCACGCGCTTGATCAACCCCGAGGCGGCATCCTGATGTTGTCCCCGCGCCTTGCCCCGTTCCGTGGCAGCGCGCGTGGCAGCGTCCGTGGCAGGCGTGTGTTGACACCGACAGAGGGGGGGGCGTCAACAAAAAACAGGGTATCGCGTCAACAGACGCCCCGCGTTTTGTCGCCGTCGCTGTTCGGGTGTTCCGGGCTAGGCCGTCGCTCCCGAACCGCGTCAGCGGTGAGGGAAGAGACGGGAGCGACCCCCCTTTTTCGACCGCTGGCGCGGTTCGGCGGCAGGGGGCGTGTCAACGCCCGTGTCAACACGCGCGTCAACACTTCCCCCGCGCCTATGGGGGGGTCGCTCCCGTCTCAATGCATCCCTGCTGGAAGGCTGAGTCGCCCGCCCCAGGCGGGCGCGAGACGCACCGACGAGCGGCGCGATGCTTGACCGACTCATCCGCGCCTTTCTCGTCATCGGTGGCGTGAGTGTCGTCGCCGCCTGGACGTGGCCCGGCCCGTTTCCCGAGGCCGATCCCGTCGCGGTGCTCGTCCGCTTCCACACGCCCAACGCCTACACGGGCGTCGTCGCGTGGTACTACGTCGCGCCCGGCGTGGCCGCGCTGCTGGCCGGCCAGTTCCTTCTCAGCACATCGCGGATCTGGTTCGCCCACGTGGGCGTCAGTGTGGGGCTCCGGTCGCAGCTCCCGAGCTGGCCGCTTTCGCCCGACGACAACGGCCCCGCCATCGTCATCGGCGAAGTGCATCACCCGACGCGGATCGAGCGAAGCCGCGCCCCGGAATGGCTGATCATCCCAGAGCGTGGCCTCTATACCGGCGTGGCGATTTTCGGCGCGGTCGGCAGCGGTAAGACATCCGCCGGTATGCACCCGTTTGCCCGCCAGCTCCTGAGCTGGCAAGCCTCGAATCCCGAGCGGCGCGCCGCCGCGCTCGTCCTCGAAGTGAAGGGCGATTTTTGCTACGCCATCCGCCAGATGCTGACCGAACTCGGCCGAGCCGACGACTACATCGAGCTGAGTCTCGACGGCCGGCTGAGCTGGAATCCGCTCAGTGCGACATGGCTCGATTCGTACTCGCTCGCGTACACGGTCGCGTCCCTCTTGAACCAGCTGTTCGGCAAAGGGAAAGAACCCTTCTGGCAGCAGGCATACACGAACCTCGTCCGCTGGATCATTGAGCTGCACCGCGTGCTGCCAGCCCCGGACGGCAGCGACACCGCCGGGTGGGTCACATTGCGCGACGTGTACCACTGCGCCATCGACAAGGAGCTATTCGCCAAGAAGATCAAACAGGCGCAGACCTACGCGGCGGACATGTCCGACACCTGGATCACCGTCGCGCAGCCCGCCATCCCGGACGACCAGATCATCCTCCTGGCCGACCTCGGGTTTAAGCCCCACCCAACCGCCGCCGGCCTGATGCGCGGGCCGGATACGGCGTGGATCGCCGTCCCGCTTGATACGGTCATCGACCACAACGCCGAGCTGCGCGGCATGGGATTCTCCCCGCACCCGGCCGACGACGCGCTGATGCGCGGGCCGGCCACGAAGACGAAAAGGGCGTACCTCAAAAACCACGACATCCGGTACAAGATCGAGACGACGCGCGCGTACCTCCACGATCTCAAAATCAAACACAAGATCGAACGGCACGAGAGTACGACCGTGACCGAGATTCGGCTCCGGGTCGAAGCGGTGAACCGCTGGTATGTACACGACTGGAACACCCTCGACAACAAGATCCGGTCGAGCATCGTGGAAGGCGTCTCCGTGTTCCTCAGCATGTTCGACTTGCCGGCCGTCGCGCGTGTCTTTTGCCCGCCCGCGCCCCAGGCGCGACGGGCTCGCACGGCCGGCGACGAGGGCAGCAATCCCGCGCTCGCGGCGACCGCCCTGAGCGGCGATCTCCCGCCCCTCGATGCACTCATCGAGGCGGGCAAGGTGCTGGCGCTCAACATGCCCGCCGGCACCAACCCGGCGCTCGCCCGCGCCATCGGCGTCATGCTGAAAAATGCGTGGCTCCAATCGCTCTTGTTGCGGCCGGCGACGATGAAGAACGAGCCCGGCCGCTACGTCCGGCCGGCCGTGTTCATCTGCGACGAATACCAGGCCTTCGCCAGCGTCGGCGACGACGATCCGAGCGGCGACGAGAAAGCCTTTGCCTTGACCCGGCAGTGCCGCGTGATCCCCATCGTCGCCACGCAATCCATCAGCTCGCTGCGCTCCGTGCTCGGCAGCAGCGAGGCGTGGCGGACGCTCCTGCAAACGCTCCGCACCCGGATTTTTCTGAGCTTGAGCGACGAGGCCAGCGCCGAGATCGCGTCAAGGCTTTGCGGGCACGTGGCGAAGATCAAGAGCAGCTACACGATCAACGAATCGAGCCGGCAGAGCGGCGTCAACCTCATGTCGGCGACGGCCGGCAGCGGCAAGTCCAGCGTCGGCGCGAGCAAGAGTTTCCAGGAGCGGCGCGAGGCGCTCTTCCAGCCGCGCGACTTCGCCTTGCTCGGCAACTGTCAGGCGATCTGTCTCCCGTACGACGGCGTGCAATCGCTCCCGCCGCGCCGCGTGTACTTGAAGCCGCATTACCTCCCGGCCGACCTCCCGTACTGGACCGCCAAAGAGACGGGGTAGCTATGACCCGCGACGGGCTGGACCTCTTGAAGCCCTTCTTGCCGGGGCTTGAGGCGGCGCTCGAAGACCCGGACGTCAGCGAGATCATGATCAACGGGCCGGGCAACGTCTGGCTGGAAGGCCACGGTCGCTTGAGCCAGATCGACGCGCCCGCGCTGGACGCGGCGGCGCTGGAACGGGCGGCGATTCATATCGCCCGGCCCCTGGGCCTCGACCCGGCGACGACGCCGGTCCTCGATGCGCGCTTGGGCGACGGGTCGCGCGTGGCGATCTGCGTGCCGCCGGCCAGCCCGCACGTCGCGATCACCGTGCGGCGGTTCGGGAAACGATCCTTCTCGGCGGCGCAGTTGGTCGAACAAGGCGCGCTGCCGGAGAACGTCCGCCATGCGGCCGAGCGGACCCTGCATACCCGCCGAAATATTCTGGTGAGCGGCGGCACCGGGAGCGGCAAGACGACGCTCCTGAACGCCCTCATTGCACTCATCCCCGACGACGAGCGGATCGTCGCCATTGAGGACACCTTGGAGCTCCGCATCGACTCCCCGAACTGCGTCCGCTTCGAGGCGCGCGGACTGCAACACGGCGCGGTCACGATCCGCGACCTGGTGCGTCACGCCTTGCGGCACCGACCCGATCACATCGTCGTCGGCGAAGTGCGCGGCGGCGAGGCCGCCGACCTCTTGCAAGCTCTCAACACCGGCCACGGCGGATCGCTGACGACCGTCCACGCCAACAACGCCGAGAGTGCCCTGTCACGACTGGCGAGCTGCGCGATGCAGGGCGGCGGCGATCTCCCGTGGGAGGTGACGTGCCGGGGCGTCGTGGACGGCATCGCGATGGTGATCCACATGACCCGCGCCGACGGCCGACGCTTCGTCGAAGAAGCCGCGTTTGTGAACGGTTACGACGCCGGGACGAATCAATGGGACATACATCGACTCGCCCGCGTGACTGTCTGAAGCTGAGTCGTGCATGTAGATCATGCTCCCGACTACGGGGATCACCGCCTCGTCGATGCCGAGCTCGACGCGCAGGATCTCGCAGAGGCTTCTATGTTTATCGAGCGGTGACTGCTGATTGTGTTGCACGGTGAATCTCCAGGCGTTCGAGCCGCTGAAGAATCTGCGCGTGAGATGCCGCTTGAGACAGTGCTGGATCTCGTTGATCTTGCGAGCCGTCTTGCCGTCTTTGACGCAGTGCGTGGCGTAAGCGCAGGTCTCCTGTGGTGCATCGGGCGACTGAGCACAACCGTGTGGAGCGCCCGATTCAGTTGGCGGTCGCCAGCGCGGCTCAGACGGTGCCGGTCTGATCCGCCACGATCACCGGGCAGCCTGAGCGATGCGCACGCTTGGGTGGTCGGCGGAATGTTCTGCCACGACGGTGGCTGGGTGTCTGGACGCTTATCGTCGCACTCGCAGCATCTGGCTTTAATTGTCCATACGATATAATGACGTTTCTCGACTTCGATCCAGCGAAGAGTGCCAAGAACCGCCGCGAACGCGGGATCGGATTTGAGCGCTTCGCTGACATGGACCTCGACACCGCCATCAGTGTCGAGGACACGCGGAAGGATTATGGCGAACGGCGTCTGCGGGTGCTGGGCCGCATTGAGGGCCGGCTTCATGCGGCCGTGGTCACGGCGCGGGGCGATACCGTGCGCGTGATCAGCTTGCGGCGAGCGAACACGAGAGAGGAACGAGCGTATGCGAAAGACCACCAGTCGCCCTGACGTGGAGAATCCGGAATGGACCGCAGAAGAGATTCGCCAAGCACGGCCGTTGATGGACGTGTTGCCCAAGGAAACAGCGGAAGCCGTTCGTCGATATCGGGGTCAGCGCGGTCCTCAGAAGAGCCCGACGAAGGAACTGGTCAGTTTGCGCATCGACCGCGACATCGTGGAGGCCTATCGTGCGACGGGCTCCGGCTGGCAGAAGCGAGCGAACGAGGCCCTGCGCGTGTACGCCCAGAAGAGCGGGTTGACCGAAAAATGAAGCCTCCCGCTTTGCGTAACCACAAGCTGCCAAGAAGCCAAGTAGTTCGAGGCGTGCCTCACGTGCAACATCTTGACTCGATTGAGGCCGAGCCGGGTAGCTTGATCGAGAATTTCACGGCGGCTAATCCAGGAGTGCCGCCTTTCGTCCAGCTTACCGAAACCAGGAGACGCCATTTCGTAATCAGGCGATGGCACGCGAGCGCAGGGTCGAGCTTCGCATTACCCTTGGTCAGCCGTGCCACGTCACCCAGAGAATTGAGGCTTGGTAGTGACAAGAAGTTCCCGAACAGCGCTCTCTAGCGTGCAATAGTCACGAGGATAACAAGACCACGGATCGGATTGATTGGGCGAATGACCGCAGCCATGGCTGACAAGAATCGCACGCCCGAACAGCAAGCGCGCGACAACATCGACCTGATGCTGGAGCAAGCCGGCTGGAAGGTGCAGTCAAAGAAGAAGATCGACTTCAGTGCCGGCTTCGGGGTCGCCGTTCGTGAGTATCAGACGGATGTTGGCCCCGCCGACTACGTTCTCTTCATTGACAAGAAGCCCGTCGGCGTTGTCGAGGCCAAGCCGGAGGACTGGGGCCAGAAGATCACGACCGTCGAGGAACAATCCGCCGGCTATGCTGCTGCCAAGCTCAAGTGGGTGAACAAGAAAGAGCCCCTGCCGTTCGTTTATGAAAGCACCGGTGTGCTCACACGCTTCACCGACACCCGCGATCCGAGGCCACGCTCCCGGGAGATCTTCAACTTCCCCCGGCCGGAGACGACGCAGGAATGGCACACCCAGCCTGCGTCGCTCCGCGCCAGACTCCAGAAGCTTCCGGTCCTGGACGCCACGGGACTGAGAGCCTGCCAGCTCAATGCCATCGAGAAGCTGGAAGAGTCCTTCAAGGACGACCGACCACGTGCGCTCATCCAGATGGCCACTGGCTCGGGCAAAACCTACGCCGCCATCACGTCGATCTACCGGCTGCTCAAACACGCTGATGCCAAGCGCATCCTTTTTCTCGTAGACACCAAGAATCTGGGCGAACAGGCCGAACAGGAATTCATGGGCTATGTGCCCAATGACGACAACCACAAGTTCACCGAGCTCTACAACGTCCAGCGCCTCAAATCGTCCTTTGTCGCCAACGATAGTCAGGTCTGCATCAGCACCATTCAGCGCATGTACTCGCTTCTGAAGGACCAGGAGATGGATGACGCCGCCGAGAAGATCAACCCGGCGGAGATGGTGCAGCCCAAACAACCGATGTCGGTCGTCTATAACGGCAGGATTCCACCCGAGTTCTTTGACTTCATCATCATCGACGAATGCCACCGCTCAATTTACAACCTCTGGCGGCAGGTTCTGGAATATTTCGACGCCTCTCTCATCGGCCTGACCGCCACGCCGGACAACCGCACCTATGGATTCTTCAGGAAGAACGTCGTCAGCGAGTATGCCCATGAGCAAGCTGTTGCCGACGGCGTCAATGTCGGAAACGAAATCTATGTCATCGACACGGAGAAGACCAAGCATGGCGGCCAACTTGGGGCCGAACAGTGGGTCGAGAAGCGCGAGCGCTTGACACGCCGAAAGCGCTGGGAGATTCAGGACGAGGATGTCACCTATGCGGCCGAACAGCTTGATCGCGACATCGTCAACCCTGACCAGATTCGCACTGTCGTCCGCACCTTTCGCGACAAGCGGCCGGAGATATTCCCCGGCCGCGCCGAAGTTCCGAAGACGCTTGTGTTTGCCAAGACCGACAGCCACGCCGACGACATCATCCAGATCGTGCGCGAGGAATTCGCCGAGGGCAACGAGTTTTGCAAGAAGATCACCTACAAAGCCGAAGAGGATCCGAAATCTGTCCTGGCCCAGTTCCGTAACGACTACTACCCGCGCATCGCCGTGACCGTGGACATGATCGCCACGGGCACGGACGTCAGGCCGCTCGAATGCCTGCTTTTCATGCGCGACGTGAGGAGCCGCAACTATTTCGAGCAAATGAAGGGCCGCGGCACCCGCACCCTCGACCACGATGACCTCAAGAAGGTCTCGCCCTCAGCTGCCTGCGGCAAGACGCACTATGTGATTGTCGATGCCGTTGGTGTGACGAAATCGCTTAAGTCCGCCAGCCAGCCCCTCATCACAAAGCCTTCCGTACCCCTGAAAGATTTGGCTATGGGCGTGATGATGGGCGCCCGTGACGAAGACACGGTGAGCTCTCTCGCCGGCCGTCTCGCACGCCTCGACCGGCAGCTCGACCAACAGGAGCAGGAGCGTATCCGGGAGAAGGCCGGCGGCATCGAGCTCGTCGACATCATCGGCAATCTACTGGCCGCCATCGATCCCGACCGCATTGAGGCCAAGGCCCGCGAGATCGAGCCCCTGGAAGGAGATGCCGAGCCGCCGATGGCCGCTCGCGAAAAGGCTCAAGAGCAGCTGGTCGGTGACGCCGCCACCGTCTTCAACGGAGAGCTAATCGAGCTGATCGACTCCATTCGCCGCGACAAAGAACAGACCATCGACCATGAGAGCCTCGACACCGTGCTCCGGGCCGAATGGGGGGGCGACGCTAAGGAGAATGCGGAGGCGCTGGCACAGGACTTCCAGCAATATCTGGAGACTAATCGCGACGAGATCGAGGCCCTGACCATCTTCTACGCCCAACCGCACCGGCGCCGTGAGCTGACCTACGCGATGATCCGGGAGGTGTTCGACAGACTGAAGCACGACAAGCCCCGTCTGGCCCCGTTGCGAATCTGGCAGGCCTATGCCTTGCTCGACGACTACAAGGGATCCCAACCTGTAAGTGAACTGACAGCGCTCGTGGCATTGATCCGCCGGGCTTGCGGCATCGATGCGAGAGTCTCGGCCTATCAGGAAACCGTGCGGCGCAACTTCCAGAACTGGATCATGACGCACCACAGTGGCGGCGGAGAGAAATTCAATGAAGAGCAGATGGACTGGCTGCGTATGATCCGCGATCACATCGTCAGCTCCTTTCATCTGGACCACGACGACCTCGACATGGCTCCGTTCGATGCCAAGGGCGGCATGGGACAGATGTACAAGCTCTTCGGCGACCAGATGGATAGCGTGATTGACGAATTAAACAAGGCATTGGCGGGTTGATAGTGAGTCAAAACACGGCACACATGCTGCCGACTGGCTGGAGCGAGTGTTCCATCGGGCAAGTAACTCTTCCTGTGTCGAAGACTAATCCCAAGGACGATCCAGATCGAGAAATAGACTACATTGACATCTCCAGCATCGACAACAACCGACACGTCATCGGGAGAGTCAAGCAGTATCGACTACGGGATGCGCCGTCGCGAGCACGGCAAATTGTACGTGCGGGAGACGTTCTCTTCGCCACAGTCAGACCCTACCTACGCAACATTGCTGCTGTGCCGAACGACTACGACCAGCAGATTGCCTCTACGGGGTTCTCGGTCTTGAGGCCTGCAGAGGGCGTCTGTCCAGCCTTCTTGTTCTATAAGGCAATCTCCAGGGATCTCGTTAACGCGCTCTCCGGGATGCAATACGGCGTGAGCTACCCAGCGGTCAAGGATGAACAAGTCCGTGATCAACCTCTGTGGCTTCCACCCACGGAAGAACAAGCCCGCATTGTTGCCCGGCTCGAGGAGCTCTCTTCCGAACTGGCCAAGGGTATCGATAGCCTGAAGACGGCGCGCGCACAGCTCAATGTCTACCGCCCGGCCGTGCTCAAGCACGCCTTCGAAGGCAAACTCACAGCGCAATGGCGCGAAGAGAACAAAGACAAGCTTGAGAAGCCCGAGCAATTGCTCGCCCGCATCAAACAGGAGCGGTCGGCACGCTACGAGCAGCGCTTCGAGGAGTGGAAGGCCGCTGTCAAGACGTGGGAGGCAGAGGGTAAAGAGGGCAGTATTTGTTTAGCGGGGTGGTTTCGTGACGCGCGAGATCCAACATTTTGGACTTGTACTTTTCTAGGGGATCTGGCATAACGGTGGGGTGCCACGGCAACGTCCCCGGACGGAACAGGATCCCCGCGATACCCGCATTGAGGAACAAGAGCGAGAGATCGCACGGCTGCGGGAGGAGTTGACGCGGGTCGAGGGCGACCGGGATCGGTGGAAGCGCCGCAGTGAACACCTCAAGCAGCAACTCGACGCGGCGCGGCGGGCAGGATTCCGGCAGGCCGCGCCCTTCGCCAAGGACCGGCCCCAAGGTCGCGGCGGGCGACCCGGCCGGCGCGCTGGTGCGCACTACGGCCGGCAGGCGTGCCGCCCGCGTCCGGCGCAGGTTGACGAGACCTGCCGAGCACCGGCGCCTGCCGCGTGTCCGGACTGCGGCGGCGCCGTCGAGTTGTCCCGCGTAGCGACGCAATATCAGGAAGATCTCCCGGTGGTGCGCCCTATCGTGCGGCGCTTCGACATCGAGGTCGGCCACTGCTCGCAGTGTCGGCGTCGCGTCCAGGGCCGCCACCGGCTGCAAACCTCCGACGCGCTGGGAGCGGCCGGCGTGCAACTGGGTCCCGAAGTCGTCGCGCTGGTCGTGCGGCTGCACACGCACCTGGGCGTGCCGCTGGCGAAGGTCACGCACCTGCTCCGGACCCAGTTCGGCCTGACCGTCACACCGGGAGGCCTCGCGCAGGTGCTGCATCGCACGGCTCGCCAAGCCGCGCCGACCTACACCGCACTGTGCCAGCAGGTGCGGGAATCTCCCGTGGTCACGCCGGATGAAACCGGCTGGCGCGTCGGCGCCATGCGCCATTGGCTGTGGGTCTTCGCCACGCCCCAGACGACGGTCTACGCGATTCGCGCCGGCCGCGGGTTCGACGACGCCGCAACGGTCCTGGGAACCGACTACGCCGGCGTGCTCGTGCGCGACGGGTGGGCGCCGTATCGCCGCTTCACCCACGCGCTGCACCAGACCTGTCTGGCTCACCTGATGCGGCGAGCGCGGCAACTCCGAACCGATCATCCGCGCAGCCCGTGGGCCGCCCGGGTGCACGCCGTCCTGCAGGCCGCTCTCAAGCTGCGCGACCGCCGCGACGCCGGGCTTCTGAGCGACCACGGCCTGGCAACCGCTCGCGGTCGACTGCTCGCCCAACTCGGTCGGCTGATCGACAAAGCGCCGACGCTGGACGCCGCCGACCGCTTCGCCGCCCATCTGGACCGCGAATTCCCCGCCGCGTTCACCTTCCTGTGGGACCCGTCGGTCGACGCCACCAACTGGCGCGCCGAACAGGCCATCCGACCCGCCGTGGTCACCCGCAAAGTCTGTGGCGGTAATCGTACCCGCCACGGCGCCGACACCCAGCAGGTGCTCGCCAGCGTCGTGCGGACCGCCTACCAGCGTCAGCTCGACCTCGCCCCTCTGATCATCACGATGCTTCGCTGTTCCAGCCCCGTCGTTCCCGACACGCTCCAACGGTCGCCCCCGTAGATCAACGCGCGGTCCTTCCGATCCGAAACCACGTCAGTAGAACAGCGCCGCTGTCAGTATGCCTCCGCGTGGCTGTTGAGGAAGAACTCGGCACCTACGTCCGCGCTCGTCGAATCACCCCGGTAAACAAAGACAGAGGGCAAGAAGCCGGCGCGGCCAAGAATGCCCAAGCCAGTTTCAACGACGGCGGAAGAGGAGATTGCCCACCTAGAATCACTACCGAGTGGGTGGCTGCGGTTAACCGCCGAGTCGATAGGAATCGTGCAACTCGGTCGACAACGTTCTCCAAAGAACAGGTCGAAGGATTACCCCACGAAGTACATCCGCGCTGCGAACATTACGGAACAAGGTTTGGATTTGGACGACGTTCTCGACATGAACTTCCTGCCTCACGAACTAAGCGCATACCGTTTGGAAAAGGGTGATTTGGTGCTGTCCGAAGCATCTGGAAGCGCAGCACAAGTCGGAAAGCCGGCGATTTGGAATGATCAGATCCCCGATTGCTGCTTTCAAAACACCGTTATCAGGCATCAACCATATTATCGTGACCATGCGGTTTATCTGCTTTGGTTGTATCGCTTCTTCTATGTGAGCGGAAAGTTTGCTCAAGTCGCGGGCGGCGTGGGGATAAACCACTTGAGTGCATTCAAGTGTGCCCAGATCGCGCTTCCTCTCTGCTCTCTGGCCGAACAACAAGAAATTGTCCGCCTGTTGGAGGCACGATTCGCGGCGATTGAGTGGCAGGAGCGAGAGATCGACTCGGCCTTGAAGCAGGCGGAGACGTTGCGCCAGGCTATCCTCAAGAAAGCGTTTACTGGCCAGCTCGTCCCGCAGGACCCGCACGAGGAACCGGCGTTCGTGATTCTGGAAAAGATCAGGGCAGAAAGAGAGAAGATGGTGAAGAACAGTCGCTCCAAAAAAACAAAGAAGAGGAAGGCCGCCGCGTGAACACCGTCCCCATCGTTTCCAAAGTCTGGAGCTTCTGTACCACCTTGCGCGATGACGGGGTTGGCTATGGCGACTATCTTGAGCAGCTCACGTACCTGATCTTCCTCAAGATGGCCGACGAATATGCCAAATCGCCTTACAATCGCGATGTTGGCATCCCAGTCGAATACAACTGGCAGAGCCTGAAATCGAAGAGGGGCACAGAGCTTGAAGTCCACTACATCGCCCTTCTTCGCGAGCTGGGCACCAGAAAGGGCATGCTCGGCCAGATCTTCATCAAGGCCCAGAACAAGATCCAGGATCCTGCCAAGCTATTCCGCCTGATCGACATGGTCGACGACACCGAGTGGGTCACCATGGGCGCGGACATCAAGGGCGACATCTATGAGAACCTGTTGGAGAGGAACGCCGAGGACACCAAGTCGGGCGCAGGTCAGTATTTCACGCCGCGCGCCCTCATTCGCGTCATGGTCGAATGCGTACGGCCCGAACCGGGTAAGCTCATCGCCGATCCGGCCTGCGGCACGGGTGGTTTCTTTCTGGCCGCCTACGACTTCATCACCAACCCGGAGAACTTTAAGCTCGACAAAAAGCAGAAGGCCTTCCTGAAGCACGAAGCGTTTCATGGCAACGAGATCGTCGCCAACACGCGGCGCCTATGCCTGATGAACATGTTCCTGCACAACATTGGTGAAATCGAAGGTGGTGCACCTATATCGCCGAATGACTCGCTCGTGACCGATGCTGGCAGACGTTTTGACTATGTGCTCGCGAACCCGCCTTTCGGCAAAAAGAGTTCAATGAGCTTCACGAATGAGGAAGGTGAACAGGAAAAGGACGACCTGACCTACAACCGGCAAGACTTCTGGGCGACCACCTCGAACAAACAGCTCAATTTCGTGCAGCACATTCGCACGATGCTCAAGACCACCGGCCGCGCCGCCGTCGTCGTGCCGGACAACGTGTTGTTTGAAGGCGGCGCCGGTGAGACGATTCGCAAGAAGCTGCTCGACAACACGGACCTGCACACTATCCTGCGCCTTCCGACCGGCGTGTTCTACGCGCAAGGGGTCAAGGCCAATGTGATCTTCTTCGATAACCACGAAGCCAGCCCGCATCCCTGGACGAAGCAGGTCTGGTACTACGACTACCGCACCAATATTCACCACACACTGAAGAAGAAGCCGATGCGTTTTGAAGATCTGTCGGAGTTCGTCCACTGCTACAATCCGCAGAACCGGCACAAGCGCAAGCCTTCCTGGGATGAAAAGGACAGGCCGGAAGGACGTTGGCGCAACTTCAGCTATGGCGATCTCAAGGCCCGCGACAAGACGAGTCTGGACATCTTCTGGCTCAAGGACAAGAGCCTGACGGACCTGGACAACCTGCCTGAGCCCGACGATCTCGCCGAAGAGATCATCGAGAACCTCGAAGCCGGCCTCAACAGCTTTCGCCAAGTTCTGGCTGGCCTGGGATCGCGCTAGGCGACGGATGGAACAGTTACGCGCCGATCCGCGTGATCCAAGTCGCCGAGAACGCACCGGCAGCGGGCGCGGTGAGTCGTTGACAGGTTGAACATTTCGTCTTTGTTTAACGGGTGAGTCTACTGCGGCGTTGCGTGCAGGGCGGGCGAGGCGATGGGGATGGGGATGGGCGCGAAAGGCAATGATGCCGGGAATGCGAGAGCGCCAGTACAAGAACACGGCCAGTGCCGCTCGTCCCGTCCCGACAATCGTTCCAACCGAAGCCCTGATTCAAAAAGCGAATAAATTCCTGCATGCTAGGTGGTGTTTGGTTCCTATGCGTTATGTGGTGGCCGAAAGGTCATACTCGCGTACAAGTACATCGGCCGGAAGATTCCATTCGATCGATAGGGCTCGAATCATCGGGAGAGTCAGCGGGCGCTGTCGGTTGAGCACTTCCGAAGCGCGCGGCTGGGAGCCAATCAGCGCTGCGAAGTCTTTCTGGCGGAGGCCCCGAGCCTCCATGACGTGCTCGATGGCCGAGATCGGATCCGGCGCTTCTATCGCCCAGTGCCCAGATTCGTAAGCCTCGACAAGGGTAACAAGAACCTCGAGTGTGTTGCTTTCGGGCGTGTCCGGCTGAGCGCCCATCAGGCTGTCGATTACGGTTAATACCTCGTCATAGTCGGCTTCGCTCTTAATCGGTTTTATATTCATGTCAGACTCCTAGATCCTGGATGCATCAACCGCATCGTATTCGGCATGTGTTCCGACGAAACGCACGAACCCGATTCGATGCGTGTAGTCGAACCGGACGATGAGCCGGTACCTGTTCCCGCCGATGTTGAATACAACCCGGTCGTTGCCGACGATGCTCATGTTTCCATACGCCGTTTTCACGTCCGTCGGCGAAGACCAGTCGGCTTTCGCGGCTATTGTGTACCATGACTTCAGCGGTTGTTCCGCTCTGGGCTCTCTTTCCCAGAAGGTGCGCAATGTCCGCTTGGCGATGATCCGCATGAAAACACCATGATATCCCTTGGTGGGATGCACGGGAAGAGGTTCCGAGCGGGGCGGCCGGTCTGGGAACACCGTGTGACCGGAGGCCCGACGCCCGTCGGGGCTCAGGTGCCCGCGCTCGACGAGTTGGCGGAGGTCGCGACTGGCCATGACTCACGTCCGGCGAGGTGTCTAAACAGGCGGCCACCGTCCGCCGCGAGGGCATCACCAAGCCCCGGGTGACCGAAATTCTGGGGCTGCTTCGCTTGGCACCAGCGATCCAGCACCACATCCTGTCGATGCCCAGGACGGTGGGTGCAGGACCAGAAACGGCTGGCAGTCGGAACGCCAGCGAGACAGTCCAGCGCTCTGTGTTTTCAGTCATCTGCTGTGGTATTTTACTGATGGGTGAGGGGTCACCTCACGAAACGGAAAGAATCGTACGCGAAGGAGATTCGCCGCCGCTGGCGGCTTGTGTTGAGGACGCTCACAGGTGCGCAATGGCGATTGAGGAACTCCCAAACACTGTCCGCCACGGCCTGACCGAGATCCGCAAACTCAGCAGTGGGCAGGTTCAGCGACTCGTCACCATTCTAAGTGAAACACCCGCTGACCAACTGACGACGCCGCTGAAGATGGCGGCAGCGATCCGTGGAGCACTGAAGGGCGTGGACGTGAATGCGGATCGCCTAGCCCAGGCTCTCGGGTCTCTGTATATGGCTCTGTTCGGGTCAGGATTGGCGCGTGATGTATTCCCAGACACCATCGTATCCGCGATGGATCTCGCTGAGGAGGAGAGCAAGAGCTTTGCTGATCGTCTTCGCTCGTTGCTTGATATCGCACCGATCTCCATGGCGCTTCGCGCCATTACGCTGGCGGAGTCGCAACCTAATCTCTTCCTGTCCACGGACGTCGTCGTGAGCATGCGCCCTTTGTTTCAGACTGACGACCAGCCTCCAACGCATTCAGTGCTGACGTACACACTGATCATCCAGTACCAGTGCCACGACCGTCGGGAGCTGCATGTTGGACTTCAGGAGGCTGACATCCGCCACCTGCGGGAGGTGCTCGACCGTGCTGAGAAGAAGATGGCCTCCCTGAAATCCTGGCTACAGGCCTCGAATGTTACCAACGTCAGACCCTGAGGAGAAAGCAGAGGAGAGTCATGATTCCATCGGCGACGTGGCACCCGCAGAGCACGCAGCCTCGCGGCACGTGGGGGTATTGTCCTCCCTGGCCTCGCGGTGACCACTGGAACGACCTGAGCTTGCGCGATCTGGTGTCGCATGATCCACAGTCAACAACCAGTCCTTCAGTAGATCCACATTCAGTGTTGCTTGTGAGATTCTACAGCTTTGACTTCGGTCTCCTGCGTCAAGCCACACGTCTGTTCCTCGTGCTGATGCTGTCCGGGTTGCTGCTCATGTCACTCGCGACTGGAGCGTTCGCGCCGCTGATGGCCGGCTTCGGAGTGGCGGCGTTATGGACCGGTTGCCTGGTCGTAGTCGCTGCGTTCTATGCGTATGGCCTCCAATCGGGTGACTTTTTGCTCAGCCCTCGATTGTCGATTACTGCAATAATTGCCTTCTTCGGCTTGGCTGTCACAGCGATCGTTGCAGCGGTCGAGTTCACAGTGAAGTAGTGGATCTACTGAAGGACTGGTTGTTGGCTGTGGTGGCGTCGGAAGGCTCCACGTTCGCCGGACGAGGCAACATACTCCTCATAATACTCGTCGTCATCTTGCATCGCACCGAAAGCCTCTTTGCGTGGGCTGGTAGGCACATCACGGTTCGATTGGGCTCGTGGTTCCGGTGGGACGGTCCCCAACCGTCGATGAGGAAATCCAGCCTAGCCAACGACCTCGCGGTTGTCATTTTCTTCTTCTTGGCGTGCGCCGTGACGCTGGCGTACGTCGAGAGCCGTGGATCAGCTAATTAGTGTTGCGTGCGTCAAATGGATGTACAAGTGCTCCCCCCTGCGGAATAAAGCCTATTCGTTAGTTGAAACTCACCACGGCTCCCCGATTACTTACGCGGCTTTCTTCTTCGACGGCGTCGTCTCGCGGAAGGCTTCCCCGTCAAGTGGACCACGCATAGTTGGACTCTGAGCGCGTTGTGACACGCGCCAGATCGGCGATCGGGACCCCCGCCTCGCCTTCCTTCAGGATGCCAACGATCTGGCTCTCTATGAACCGGGACTTCCGCATGGCGACTCCTTCCAGAGCGCCCGAAAGTCCAACATTCTATGGTCCGGCACCGGGGGAAGCGTACCTGTCCGTCTGGGAGCACCGAGCCAGTTCAGCGGTCCAACAAACGTGTGTTTGGTGAAACACTTCTAAACTGAATCCAACGCAGCAGCTACGGACTAGCTACATTGCGATACATCTGCTACTCTGCTAGATTGCGTCGCAGTACCCAGCGCTAGCTGCGCAACGAATCCGCGGCCATTCTGCGGGACGTCCAGGTCCAGGCTGGCCAAAGCCTGATCGTGACCCGTAACGGCTGGCCGAACTGAGACCGATTTCCCCACGCCGGTTCGTCCCCCGCGGCGCCATCACGCAGGCGGCGCGCAACCGCGCCCCGGATCGATGCTGGCCGGTTCCGCACCGACCTTGATGCGCTCGTCGATCAGAGCATCGATGTCTGACCGATTGTCTCGCTCAGTGCCCCCCCGACGAGTCTCGTGGCCTGCTGGATACGTCTGTCCTGATCGACAGCCCCTTCTCCCGGACGAACCTGCGATCTCGACCATCACCCTCGCGGAGCTCGCGGCAGGGCCCCATGCCACCAACGACGAGGACGAGGGGGCCGCCGGCAGGACCGTTTGCATCGCGCGGCCTCGCGCCGGGATCCACTGCCGCCTGATGTGGAGGCCGCGCGGGCGTACGGGCGCATCTACGCCACGCTGAAGGGAGCGGTCGTCCCAGCCGCCGCCGCTTCGCCGATCTGCTCATCGGCGCGACGGCGCTGGCTCATGCACTGCCGCTGTATACGCGGAATCCCGCGGACTTCACCGCCTTGGCACGCCGTATTACCATCAACACCGTGTGACCGAAGGTCACGGGCTGCCCATAGACTCCCCCGACCGGCTGAACCAGCTCAATCGGGAGCAAGGTGTGACAAGGGCCAGCGCGTCCCGCTTGCCGGGACGACGACTTCTCTGGCTCTTCGTGGAATGTGCGCTTGCCGCTAAGCTGAGTGCTGGCCGACCAGTTGTTGGAATGCCTGACGTTGTGCTCCCAGTTGTTCCAGCTGGGTGACACGCCGTAGGGCGCGCTCGGTGATCGAGGGCCTGCCAACCATGTCGGGCATCGACAGGATATGGTGCTGGATCTCGGGCGCGAGGCGAAGCAGCGCCAGAATTTGGGTCACCCTGGCCCTGGTGAGGCCCTCGCGGCGGGCGAGGGCCGCCTGGTTGGATACCGCACCGGACGCGAGCAGCGGCCGCCACTCGATGGCCTTGCGCAGTAGCTCAGCCACCCGGGGTGTCCTGGGCTCCTCCGGCCGCTTCGGGTTGCCGCGCCAGGGCGGGACGGCACTGACCACCCTGTCGGCGGGCACCCGGCGCGTCAGGGTGCCGATGTTGCCATTTGCGAAAGTCCCCTTGGGTCCCAGGGCGATCTCGACCGTTTGTGCGCGGTCCGTGGCCTCCTGCCTCAAGTCCCTGAGTTCAGGCGTGGTATGCACGATCCTGAACCAGATCTCTGGCTCCGTGAGCCTGGACCGGCGGTTAGTAGACCGGGACATTAGGGGAGCCATTTTTCGAGGGTACGAGAGCTCCACCCCCAGGAGTTGGCGGCGACCTTCCCGGTTGATGATAGGCTTGCTGAAATGATCCCCATGACACAGGTGGCACCACGGGTAGCCATGCTCGCGCTCCTCGTTTCGGCACACGCAGGGATGACTGTGTCAGCGTCAGCCCAGCCTTCTGCCGTCGTACCGTTCTCGATCCAGGTCCCCGACGCAGTGCTCACCGATCTTGAGGAGCGCCTCGCGGAGGTGCGGTTCCCAGACGAGATCACGGATGCCGGGTGGGAGTACGGCGCGAACCTGAGCTACATCCAGGAGCTCGTCGACTATTGGCGTCACGAGTACGACTGGCGTACGGAGGAACAACGCCTCAATCAGCTCGACCAGTTCAAGACGACCATCGACGGGCTTGACATCCATTTCATTCACCAGCGGTCTCCCCATCCGGAGGCGCTCCCGCTGTTGTTGCTCAACGGCTGGCCCAGCTCGATCGACGAGTACAGCCGGGTGATCGAGCCGCTCACGGATCCGGCTGCGTTCGGCGGGTCGGCTGACCAGGCCTTTCATGTGGTCGTGCCGGCCATGCCTGGCTACGGGTTCTCCGACAAGCCGCGCGACCCGGGGTGGGGCCCCGAGCGGATGTCGACCCTGTGGGTCCAGCTCATGGACCGTCTGGGGTACGAACGCTACGGCGTCCACGCGTCGGATTGGGGTATCTCGGTCGGCACGTGGCTGGCGCTCAAGGACGCGCGCCACCTGGCGGGTCTCCACCTCACGGGGTGCATTGGCGGCGCCCGCCCCTCCCCCGGAGCGGCACCCGCCCCGCGCCTGCCGTCGGACACGGGCGGGTACAGTGAGATGCAGAGCACCAAGCCGCAAACACTCGGGTACGGCCTGAGCGATTCACCCGTGGGATTGGCCTCCTGGATCGTGGAGAAGTATCACGGGTGGAGTGACCACGACGGCGATATCGAGCAGGTCTACACCAAGGATCAACTGCTCACGAATGTCATGTTCTATTGGGTGACCAACAGCGGGCCGTCGTCGACGCGTTTGTACTACGAGAGTCGGCATCCCGAGGGGACTCTCTTGGGTACGTTCTTCGAGGGATTCCTGCCATCACTGGATGAAGGGCGAGTCGAGGTGCCGACGGGGTGTGCCGGCTTCACGGCCCGATACGATCGGCGTGGACGGGGGTCCGGTGGAGCGCCGCGGGGCTCGGCTGAATCCAGGTACAACGTGGTCCACTCGACGGACATGCCGCGCGGCGGGCATTTTCCGGCCCTCGAGGCGCCGGAGCTGTGGCTCGGCGACATCCGGACCTTCTTCGCCGATCTCAGGTGACCCAATGGGTCAGGAGTGCTCTACTGAAGCAGATTGTCTGGGGACGAGGCGCCGAACCCGTTTCGCGAACACGATACGTCTGACACGTCGTTAGACACGCTGGTGAAGGAGGTTCTGATGTCAAAGCTATTCGGTCAACGCCTGGGACTCGTGTCCGTGGCAGCCATGGTCGCCGTCTCGCTGACGTTCGTCAGCGCGGAACAGGAGGCTGAAATAGAGATTGACGCCGACGACATTGCGGGTGTCGTGACGGGCCCCAACGGTCCGGAGGCGGGCGTGTGGGTCGTGGCGGAGACGATGGACCTTCCGACCCGGTTGATCCGCATCGTTGTGACCGACGATGAGGGACGCTACCTCATCCCTGATCTGCCCGAGGCGGAGTACGAGGTGTTTGTACGGGGCTATGGGCTGGTAGATTCGCCCCGCGCGGATGCCCGGCCCGGACAGCACCTGGCCCTACGCGCTGTGCCCGCACCCAGCGCGCGGGAAGCCGCCACGCTGTACCCGGCAAACTATTGGCTCTCGCTCATGGACATCCCGAGCGGCGAACACTCGACCGCGGAGGCCACTGCGATCATCAAGAGCTGTTTGCAGTGCCACCAGATCGGAAATCTGGCCACTCGGGAGATCCCCGCGGTTCACGGGACGTTTGCCTCCAGCCTCGAAGCCTGGGATACCCGGGTCACGGTGGGCCCAAGCGGACCGGGCATGGCCAACACGTTTCGGCGACTGGGTGAGCAGCGGGCCGCATTTTCGCGGTGGACCGACCGGGTCGCGGCCGGCGCGTTCCCGGAGCAGGCACCACCCCGCCCGACCGGCGTGGAGCGTAACCTGGTCGTGTCGCTCTGGGACTGGGGGACTCCGGTGAGCTTCACTCACACCCATGCGGCCACCGATCGACGGCAGCCGACGGTCAACGCGAACGGTCGAATCTATGGGCCGGACCGGACGCATGACACCATCATCTGGATGGATCCGGTCCAGCACACGACCGGTGAGGTTGACATTCCCACGCGTGACGTCGATCTGCCCCGACCTCGATCGGTCACCTCGCCGTACTGGGGCGACGAGAACATCGCGGGCGGGCCAGCAGCACCACGGAGCGGGGCGATGGACGAGCAAGGACGGGTGTATGTGGCGGCGACCATTCGATCTGCCGAGAATCAGCCGGCCTGGTGTCTGGAGGGGTCAGACAACAAGTTTGCGCAGTACTTCCCCATCCGGAGCAGCAGCAAGCACATCGCCGTCTACGATCCCGCCGCGGATCAGATGACGCTCATCGACACCTGTTTCCGGGCCGATCATAACGAGTTTGGAACCGACCCGGACAACCCCCTCTACACGGGTCAGACCGATCTCGTCGGCTGGGTCAGCATGGCCATCTATGACGAGACGATGGACGAGCAAGCCGCACAGGGCTGGTGTCCCGCGGTGCTGGACACGAACGGCGACGGCCGGATCACCAAGCCGTGGACAGAGCCCGACGAGTCGATCGACCCGACGCGGGACCACCGCATCGAGTTCGGCTGCTACGAGGTCAGTGCCAGCCCGACGGACGGGAGCGTGTGGTGTTCCGGCATTGGGGCCAACCGCAACAACCTCGTGCGGATCGATCGGGGCGACAACCCGCCCGAGACGTGCAAGGCCGAGGTGTACGTGCCTCCAGCCGATGCCCAACCGCCGATCACAGGCTGGGCCGGCGGTGTCAAGGTGGACAGCCAGGGCGTCGCCTGGCAGAACTGGCGCGGCAGTGATCACATCTCCAGCTTCGACCGCAGCAACTGCTCCACCCTCAATGGGCCGAATGCGACAGGCGCCCACTGCGAGGAAGGGTGGACGCTGTATCGGAAGACCGATCTGCCGACGTTCGAGGGCACGCCGTATCATGCCGATCTCAACTATCTCATCATGGTCGACCAGCACGACACGGCGGGGCTTGGTCGTGACACCGTCGTCACCTACCCGGACAATTCCGACGCGTTACTGGCCCTGCGGCCCGAGACCGGCGAGTTCGTGACGTTGCGGGTGCCGTACCCGAGGGGCTTCTACACGCGGCAGGCGCACGGACGAATCGATGATGCTGATGCCGGGTGGAAGGGGCGCGCGCTGTGGTCAACGGTGATGAGCTATGCGGTGTGGCACCTGGAGGGCGGTGAAGGACCAATGGGCGGCAAGGGGCAGAACGCCAAGGTCGCCAAGTTCCAGTTCAGGCCCGACCCGCTCGCCAAGTAATCTGAACCGTACCGGGGAGCGCGGGCGCGACGAGAGTTCGGGCTGCTGATTGGCTCGGTAGCCACGGCCGTGATGTCGGGCGCGTTTGGGGCGCCACCGTCCGGCCGGCAGGAGAGCCGCGTACGGGGTTGCTGCGGCTCGGAGATCATGTACAGTCCGAGCGGGCGCAACACGCTGCCCCGAGGGTGCGGTGTCGTGCGGAGCAGGCGGAAGCAGAGACGGGAACCGCGTCGCATGATGCGTATCACGTTGCGCATCGATGGAGGTGAGATGATGGCTGCACGAAGGGATTCTCTCCGGACAAACCGTCACCGTGCGCCGGGTGTTCGCTTGGGAACTGCACTGTGTGCCAGCGTCTTTCTTGCGCTGGGAGCGTCCGTGGCGACGCAGGATGTCCCCGATTACATCATGGGGACAGTGCAGAGCAGCCAGGGAACCGAGGCCGGAGTGTGGGTGATTGCGGAGACAGACGACCTGCCCACCAACTTCATCAAGATCGTTGTCACCGACGACGATGGCCGCTTCGTTCTCCCGGAGCTTCCCGATGCCCTGTACAGCGTCTGGGTCCGCGGCTATGACCTCGTCGATTCGACTCCCGTGACCGTCCGTCCGGGAGCCGATCTCACGCTCACCGCGACGGTGGCCAGAACGCCGCAGGAAGCCGCGCGCGTGTACCCCGCCAACTACTGGTATTCGCTGCTTGAGGTACCGCCTCGCAGCGAGTTCCCGGGAACGGGGCCGGAAGGGAACGGCATCTCACCGAACATGAAGAGCCAGGAACAGTGGCTCGACGCGACGAAGCAGGGGTGCCAGCTCTGTCATCAGCTGGGCAACCAGGTCAGCCGCGAGATCACGCATCTGAGCCACCTCGGGCTCGATTCCCACTACGAGGCGTGGGAGCATCGCGTGCAGATCGGTGTCCGCGGGGGAACGATGAACTCGTTCATGAGTCGATTTGGTCGTGAACGGGGCCTGGAGATGTATGCGGACTGGTCGGCTCGCATCGCGGCGGGAGAAATGCCCGAGGAGACCCCGCCCCGCCCGAGCGGCGACGAGCGCAACATCGTGATCACGCTGTGGGACTGGGGGAACGAGACCTCCTACGTCCATGACGAGATCACGACCGACAAATGGAATCCGTCCACCGTCAACGCGGGTGGGCCGGTATACGGCGTCGATGGCGGGCACGGAACGCTTCTCGAGCTGGATCCCCAGACCAATTCCTGGCGCGCCCTCGAGATCCCGGTGCTCGATCTCACCGAGAATCCAGCGCAGACCCGCTTTGCGCAACGGTTCCCGGTGCCCTCGCCCTTCTACGGAGACGAGGCACTGTGGACGGCGCCCGCAGATCCGCACAACCCGATGGTCGACCAGAAAGGACGAATCTGGATGACGACCAAGGTGCGTGGCAACACGCTGCCCGAGTGGTGCCAGGAAGGTTCATCGAATGAGTACGCGCAGTACTATCCGACCAGCCGCAGCGGCCGACAGGCATCGTACTACGATCCCCAGAGCGGTGAGTTCGGGCTGATCGATACCTGCTTTGGCACGCACCACCTCCACTTTGCGCCCGACGATGACCGGACGCTCTATTTCAGCGGGGGGCGTGATGTCGTGGGCTGGATCAACACGCGGATGTATGACGAGACCGGCGACGGCCAAGCGTCGCAAGGGTGGTGCCCCCTCGTCGTCGACACGAACGGTGACGGTGTCATCACGAAGCCATGGAACCAGCCGGTCGGTCCCCTCAGAAGCGTCGACGTCGGCGGGGGCGGCGGGCAATTGGAGGACGTTGACCCGACCCTCGACACACGAATGACCCCAGGGAGCTATGGGATCATCGTGAATCCGGTTGACAACGTCGTCTGGGGGTCTGGTACGGAGTTCCCGGGACGTATCTGGCGCCTCGAGGTGGGGGAGAACCCGCCGGAGACCTGTAGAGCCGAGGTCTACGAAGTCCCCGTCGTGGGCGGCCAGGCGGAGGGTTTCGGCCCGCGCGGAATCGACGTTGACTCGAATGGGGTGATGTGGACGGCCCTGTCCGGGAGCAGCCACATCGCCAGCTTCGATCGGCGGGAGTGCACGGTACTCAATGGCCCCGATGTGGTGGACTCGCAGCACTGTCAGGAGGGCTGGACGCTCTACGAAATTCCGGGGCCCAACATGAAGGGGACCGACGTCCGCGCCGACTTCCATTACTACAACTGGGTGGACATCTACAACACGCTGGGGTGGGGCAACAACGTTCCGCTCGCGAACGGATCAGGTTCGGATTCGCTGGTCGCGCTCAATCCTGAGACGCGTGAATGGCTCACCATGAGGGTGCCGTATCCACTGGGCTTTTATTCTCGAGGGCTTGATGGTCGCATCGACGACCCCGACGCCGGCTGGAAGGGCCGGGGACTGTGGGCCAACTACGGGACGAACTTCAACTGGCACACGGAGGGTGGAAAGGGCACGACGAGCAAGATGGTCAAGTTCCAGGTGCGCCCCGATCCCTTGGCCCGTTAAACGAGCCCGTACTCGGAGCGACGAGTTCGAGCGCAGGATCGATCAGAACCGGACGCGGAGCCCGGCAAAGCCGCTGCGGGCAGCGGCGGGCGAGACGAACCGCGGGTCGCTCGCGTTGGGCACCTCGCGCAGATACAGTTCGAGTTCGGCCAGCACGCCGCCAGTCGAGTAGAGCGTGCCGAGCAGGTTGTCGACCCGGCCGAACAGTTCGACAGCCGATCCGAGACGGTACGCTGAATGGAACGTGACAACGCCGTAGCCGTCGAGCGTCGCCTGATCGTTACCCTCGTCGCCGGTGAAGTACCGGTCTGACGCCGTGACCGTCTCGAGCGCGACGTCCCAATCCTCCGTCAGCCGCTGCCGGATGCCCGCCTTCAGGCTGTAGCGCGGAATGCCCGGCAGTCGGTCGCCCGGCTCGACCCGCAGGCCGTCGTCGTCCGCGGCGTCGTTCACCGCCTCGTCGCCCGGCAGCAGCAGGGGCGACTCGAACGTCGCGTCCACCAGGCCGAAGCTGGCGTACCACGACGTGCGGGCAACCCGGCCGTTCAGTTGGACATCGAAGCCCAGGCGGGCCGTGTCTCCGGCGTTCCGGAAGTAGCCCGTCCCGATCAATTCGGGCGAGGCGACGAAGAGGATGTCGTCGTTGATCCGGGTCCGGTACGCGGTGACCGACCACTCGCCCGTCCCCCACCCCCCGCGCATTCCGGCTTCCATCGAGCGCGCCACGGTCTGATCGAGCGGCGGGTCCGAAACGAACGCGTTCGGCACGCGGCACGGCTCGGCCGGGTCCGCGCAACTCAACTCCGCTGCCGTCGGCACACGCGACGATTCCGAGTAGCGGGCGAAGAGCGACGTGCCGTTCCCGGTGTCGATGACGACGCCGGCGGACGGATTGAACCGTGCGAACGTGTGCGTTCCGTCGAGCGACGTCCCGAGGAGGTCGATAATGTCGATCTGCGCGCGATTGTAGCGCCCCGACACCGTCAGGTGGACCCGATCCGTCGGCGAGAAGGTGTCGCTCGCGAAGAAGCCGACGGTGCCGTTCGAGCTCTTGAGGCCGGTGTTGAACAGGTCGTCACCCCCGAGGCCGTAGAGGCTCGCGAACAGCCCGGAGCCGGTGACGCCCCGGTCCTCCGTCAGCGAGCCCGCCTCGCTGCTGGTCGAGAAATCGATGTCCGCGAGGTCAACGGCGACACCGGCGAGGAACATGTTCTCGCGGCTGCCGGCGGAGGTTCGGGCGGTCGCCTGGACGGTCGCGCCGTAACCCCGCGTCCGCGTCGCGGTGCGGTTGATCGCGCCGTCGCCCACCGCGTCGAGCGCGGTGATGAAGCGCTGCGTTGTCCGATCGATCAGCGGGATGGCGATGAACACGTCGTCATCGGCGTCGGCATCATCAGCGTCGTCGTCGCCGAAGCAGAGCGTGCCCTCCGGCGCGCCCGCCGGCAGCAGGTCGTCGTCGCACGCCTCCAACTCCGCCTCGTCGCCGTTGAGCGTCTGGCGGTCGAGGTCGCGGTAGTAGCCGGTCGCCTGCACGGACCAGGTCGGAGACGCGGTGATGTTGGCGCGTCCCTGCACGAAGCCGAGGCGGTTGTCGGTGATGTCGGGATACGTGAACACCGCGCGGCGATCGACGTCGAGCAGCTCGACCGGTGCCGGGGCGTTCCCGGTCAGGTTCGTGTCGGCGTAGGTCACGTTGACGCCGCCAGCCATCCGGTTGCTGCGGTAACCAAGGTCGGCGACCAGTTGCGTCACGTCGGAGGGCGAGGCGACGCGCCAGCCTGTCTCCTCGAAGTGGGTGGCGCCGGTATAGAACGCCCAGCGTCCGTTGTTCGCGCCGTACTCGGCGGTCGTGGTGATCCGGCCGAACGATCCGCCGGAGAACTCGCCCCGGAATCCCTCGTGCGAGAAGCCGTCCTTGAGTTGCAGGGAGAGCGCGCCGCCGAGGGCGTTCAGACCGAACGTCGGGTTGGCGCCGGCGCTCAACTGCACCTGTTCGATCGCAAACTGCGGCATCAAGTCGAACTGCACCGTGTCACCGAACGGTTCGTTGATCCGAACGCCGTTCTGGTAGACGGCGATCCCCTGCGGCAGGCCGAGCAACGGCGATGCGGTGAAGCCGCGGAACCGGAGCGTCGGCTGAAAAAGGTTGGTGGTGGTCCCCTCGAGCGTCACCGATCCGATCCGCTCGTGCAGCGCGTCGGCCAGCGATGCCGCACCGCGGTTCTCCAGGTCGTCGCTTTCGACGACGGAGATGTCCGCGGCGATCCGATCCCGCTCAATACCGGCGCCGAGAAGCGGTGTCACGCCGACGACGTCCACCCGCTCGGCGACCGCAGCCAGTTGCAGTGTCACATCGAGCCGTCTTGCCTCGCCAGCCGTGAGGGCAATGCCGGTCTGTCGATCCGCTGCGAAGCCGCTCAACTGAAACGTGATCGCGTAGGTGCCGGGCGCGAGCGACAGCGTGTACTCGCCAGTAACGCTTGTCACCGCGGTGACAGGGGCGGGGAGCGCTGGCGACTCCGCCGTCACTGTCGCACCGGGCGCGGCTGCCTCCTGGGCGTCGGTCACCTGTCCGCTGATGGTCGCCGACTGGTCCTGCGCCAGTGCGCCGGCGGGGGAGCCAACCCAGAGGATCGACAGCAGCAGCGCGACGGCCAGCCGCGCTGGACCGCGGCGGCGGAGATGATCCGACTCAGGTCGCGCTGGATACCGCACTTGGCAAGCGAACATTCGGCATCTGTTGGTTCTGTGTTCCGGCGGCGGGTCCATCAGGGCCCACCGCTCACGGTCCGGCGGCGGCCACCTGGACGACGACGCGGGTGGTCGACTCCATCGCCGAGTCGCTGGCCCACAGTTCCAGTGCATAGGTGCCCGGGGCGTCAAACGTGGCGAGGCTGCGCGGCTCGTCCGGCGCGCTGAATACGACGGTCCCGGGGCCGCGGATGGTGCGCCACCCCGAAGTGAGGGTGCCGTCCCGCGGGAGCCCTTCGTCCCGGACGCTCCCGAACAACTTCAGCTCCTCACCCACCGCGACCGATACCTCCGGCGCCTCGCCGTCCGGTCCGGGGCGCAGGCCGAGCAGCCGGAGGACCGGCGACCGGTTCAGACAGGTGCCGCGCGGGGCGCTGTCGACATCGACGTCGCGCAGCACCGACCGCATCGTCCGATCGTCCAGTTCCCAGTTGTACTGCAGCATGTCCTCGCTGGTGGAGGTGGTGGTGTCGGCGTGGGAGAGGGTCCACTGCACGCCGCCGGTGAATCCACCGTCGAACACCATGATGCACTGGAACCGGTGGTGGCCCGGCAGGAACGTCGTCGTCTGCCCCCGGTCGGCCGGTTCCACCTCGAATCGGTTGTTGGGTCCGGGCGGGATCGTCACCGGGTCGAAGTTGTGGTTGAAGTAGGCGTACGAGATGAGGTAGATGCCCGACTCCGTGACGTCGAAGCCGTCGTAGACCGGGTAGATCGGCTGGACCGACTGGGCTGCGGCGGGCGGCGCGACCAAGAGGATCGCAGCCAGTGCGAGAGCGGCGGCTGCGCGGCGGACGCCGGCGCGCGATGGCCGGGGCGAAACGCCGGCAACAGGGGTTTCCAGAGAGCGATCTGATCGTGTCATGGGAGCCGTGTTTACCAGGATGATCTTTTCAGGGACAGCGTGTAGACTGACCCGAACGGCCAGAGAATTCAAGGGAAGGACTGCGCCATGCGGAGCACCTGGCAGTTGTTGGTGGCGGGGGCGATTGTCGGCCTGCTGGCGGTGAGCGGCGGCGCCGGGGAGGCGTTGGCTGCCGGGACCCAGGACGACGGGGCGACCTTCACGAAGGATGTCCTGCCGATCCTGCAGCGGTCGTGCCAGCGATGTCACCGGCCCGGGACCGGCGCGCCGATGTCGCTCCTCACGTACGAGGAAGCCCGCCCCTGGGCACGCGCCATCCGGGACCGCGTCGTGCAGCGGCAGATGCCCCCCTGGCATGTCGACGGGACCATCGGCGAGTACACCGCCGACCCGTCGCTGAGCGACGCGGAGATCGCCACGATCGCCGCCTGGGTGGACGCCGGCGCGCCGCGCGGCAACCCGGCCGACGCGCCGCCGCCGCTGAACTTGGCGGACCTGAACGAGTGGACCTATGGCGAGCCGGATCTGGTCGTGCAGATGGAGAAGGGATTCGAGATCCCTGCCGAGGGGGCCGATTTCTATCCCTCGGAGATCGTCGATCCGGGCCTGACCGAGGACCGCTACGTCAAGTGGGTGCAGATCATTCCGGAGGCGTCGTGCTGCGTCCACCACTCGCACGTCTACGTCAGCGTGCCGGAGACGGCCGAGGACCTCGAGGAGTTCCGCCTCGGCATGGGATCGAACACCGAGGAGATCGATCTGATCGAGTACGCGATGGGCAGCACCGGTCAGTACTATCCCGAGGGGACCGGCCGGAAGCTGCCGGCGGGCGGGCTGTTCCGCTTCGCCCCGCACTATCACCCGTGGGGCGAGGAGACGATCGACCGGCAGAAGGTGGGGATCAAGTTCTACCCGAAAGGGGAGGTGCCGGAGCTGATCGTCACCGCGCACCGGATCCGGACCGGCGTCGGCCACGACTGGGAGCTGAACCGCGAGGCGGTGGAGGACCGGCTGCTCCTCGCCGGCTACGACCTGCCGCTGCACGCCGACCGGATGCCGGCCGGCTGGATCGTCGACGACAACACGCTGAACGGCGTTGCGCTGATGAGCATTCCGCCGAACACTGTCGTCCGGCATGAGCGGTTCTGGCCGCTCCCGCAGGCGGCGATGGTGCTGAGCTTCCAGCCGCACATGCACTTCCGCGGCAAGCGGATGCTGCTCGAGGCGATCCATGTCGACGGCCGCCGGGAGGTACTGACCGACGTCGTGCACTATGAGCAGAGCTGGCAGATCGTCTATCCCTACAAGGAGGCGCACCTCTTCCCGAAGGGGACGATCCTCCATACGGTGTCGTGGCACGACAACACCGCCAACAACCGGCACAACCCCGACCCGTCCGCCTGGATCGGCTGGGGCAGCCGGACGATGGACGAGATGGGCCACGGCTGGACCGACATCGCGTTCATGACCGACGAGCAGTACGAGCGCCGGCTGCAGGAACGGAACACCCGCGCGAGCACCGAGGAATAGCGGGGCGCGCGCGGGGGACGGCGAACGAAACAGGAGACAGCAGCATGTCAGTGTCATTCAGTCGCGGATGCCGGTTCGCCCTGGCGGCGGCCCTGCTCGCCGTTGTGGGCCTTGCCGCCCTGCCCGCGGACGCCGCCGCGCAGGAGGCGCCCACCTTCTCGAAGGATGTCGCACCGATCCTGCAGCGCTCCTGCCAGGAGTGCCACCGGACCGGTTCGATCGCGCCGATGTCGCTCCTCACCTACGAAGAGGCGCGGCCATGGGCCCGCTCGATCCGGGAGAAGGTGGTCACCCGCTCGATGCCGCCGTGGTACATCGACCCCAACATCGGCATTCAGGAGTTCAAGTACGACTACTCCCTGAGTGACGAGGAGATTGCCACGGTCGCTGCCTGGGTCGACGCGGGCGCGCCGCGCGGCAACCCGGCCGATCTGCCGCCACCGCGAGAGTTCCGCGACATCGCCGAGTGGAAGATCGGCGAGCCGGACTGGGTCGTCGAGATTCCGGAGCCGTTCGCCGTTTCGGCGGAGGCGCCCAACTGGTGGGGCAACCTGGTCTCCGACTCCGGCCTGACGGAGGACAAGTGGATCAGGGCGGTGGAGACGAAGCCGTCGATCGATGGCTTCCCGGTGGTGCACCACGCCGTGACGCTGATGACCGAGGATGCCGAGGGGGACGAGTACCAGTTCCTGAACGAGTACGCCCTCGGGAAGAACGGCGACATCTTCCCTGAAGGCACCGGACGTCAGATCAAGGCGGGCGCGCAGATCATCTTCAACATGCACTACGCGTCGATCGGGATCGAGACGACCGATCGGACGCGGGTCGGCCTGCAGTTCTATCCGGACGGTGTGGTGCCGGAGCGGGCGCTGATCTCCGCGCACGTGGGCGACAACGAGGACCTCGACATCCCGCCGGGCGCCTCGAACGTCCGTCACGACGGCTACTTCCGCCTGCGGGAAAACGCCCACCTCACGGCGTTCCAGGCGCACCTGCACAACTTGGGCAAGCGGCAGTGCCTGACGGTGATTCTGCCGGACAATACGACCGACGTGCTGAGTTGCGCCGACTGGGATTTCGGCTGGCACATCGTCTACAACTACGCCGACCATGTGGCGCCGCTGCTCCCGAAGGGGACGGTCCTCCAGGTGACGAGCTGGCACGACAACTCGGACGCCAACCGCTGGAACGACGACCCGACGAACTGGGCCGGCTTCGGCCAGCGGTCGAGCGATGACATGGCCTTCTCCTGGGTGAGCTGGTACGAGCTGAACGACGAGGACTTCCAGGCCGAGCTCGACGCCCGCGAGTCAGCCCTCGCGAACAACGAGGAGTAGCCGGCGGTGGGCGCGTTCACGGGTGGGCGGACCTCCACCTCCGTAGTCCGGCGGCCCATGTCATGGTGCGTCGGCATCGTGCCAGCCGGTGCCCTGCTCGCCATCGTTCTGGGGTTCGCCGCCATGACCGGTTCCGCACAGGAACGCTGGCTGCGGGGCCAGAACGTCCAGCCGGTCTTCGAGGGATGGGAGCGGAACACCGACGGGTCGTTCACCATGGTGTTCGGCTACCTGAACCGGAACTACGAGGAGCGGCCGGTCATACCGGTCGGCCCGGACAACGTCCTCGAACCGGGTCCCCAAGACCGCGGCCAGCCGACCCACTTCTACAACCGGCGGCAGCAGTTCGTCTTCGAAGTCCGGGTGCCGGCGGACTGGGGCGACCAGGATCTGATCTGGACGCTGACGCATAACGGCCGAACCGATCGCGCCCACGGCCATCTCTGGCCGGTCTGGGAGATCGACGACGGCGTGAAGTCGCTTAACCGCACGCCCGGGATTCAGTCGGTCACCGACTACGGCGACAATGCGGCGCCGTTCATCAGCGTCGAGGGGGGCGATGGGCACGAGGTGACGCTGCCCGATTCGCTGGAGATCGCGGTCATTGCCGGCGACGACGGCTTCCCGCCGCCCAACCCGCGCATGGCGGAACGGAGGCCGCGCCCGGGCCCGCAGACGCAGGCGATGATCGATCCGCGCAACGCGGCGCGCACCGGCGTCGCGGTCACCTGGCTCCACTGGCGCGGTCCGGGTACGGTCACGTTCGATCCGCGGGTGCCGGAGATCGGCGACGGAGGTCGGGCCGTCACCACCGTCAGCTTCAGCGAGCCGGGCGAGTACGTCCTGCAAGCAGTGGCGGACGACACCATTCTGACGACGCCGGTCAACGTCTCGGTCACCGTCCATCCCTCGGCGTCGGCGCCCTGACGGACCCTCGCTATACTTCGTCGCGTGTCCGACTCCGACTCCGAAACCGGCGGCGGTCCCGTGCTGGTCGTCTCCTGTTCCCTCAATCCGTCCAGTCGGTCGCATCTGCTGGCGCTCGCGGCGGATGCCGCGCTCGACGCGATGGGCGCGCGGCACGACCTGATCGATCTCCGCGACTGGGACCTGCCGATTTGCGACGGCGCCGCCTGCTACGACCATCCGTCGATCGGACCGATCACCGATAAGGTGGCGGGCGCCGGCGCGATCCTGATCGCGGCGCCGGTCTACAACTACGACCTGAACGCGGCGGCCAAGAATCTGGTAGAGCTGACGGGGAGCGCGTGGGCGGAGAAGCCGGTCGGCTTTCTCTGCACCGCCGGCGGCCAGCGCAGCTATATGTCGCCGATCGGTCTGGCGAACAGTCTGATGTTCGATTTCCGGAGCCACATCATTCCGCGCTACGTCTACGCGGCGCGGCACGACTTCACGTCGGGGAGCGAACCGACGCCGGAACTGCTCGGCCGAATCGATCAAGTGGCCCGCGCGGCGGTCGATCTCGCCGCCGCCCTTTGCTGGATGCGAGCGCGGGCCGAGGGATAGCGGCGGCGCGGGCGCCGCGGCACGGCAGGTGAACCTCAGCGTCGCCGACTGCGTATCTCATGGCAGTGGGCGGAATTGGGGACGTGGGCGGGATCGACAACGCGAGAGGAGGTCACGGTTGCGGGTGCGACGCGTGGCAGGGATGGCGCTGGCCGGCCTCGCGGTGCTGGCGGTGGGCGTCGTGGTGCTCGCGCCGTTCTTCCTGTCGCAGGTCGTCGCGTTCGTCAATGCCTTCGCCGACGGGTTTGTCTGGCTCGTCCAGGCCCTCGAAGAGGGCCGCGGCGGGTGGGAGGTGACCATGGCCGCGCTTCAGGCCATCGGATCGTCGATGACATCGCCCGGCGTGGTCGGAGGCATCGTTGCCTTCGAACTGCTCGCGCTCGCCGCCCTGTACGGGATCGACCGTCTGCTGTCGCGGGAACGGCGGGACGCTGGACCGGACGGCCTCGACAAGCGGGAGGGGCAGGACTGATGCAGCACTCTGAACGGCGCGTGGCGGGGGTGGCGGCAGTGCTCGTTGGCGCCGGTCTGTTGGGCGCCGCCGTGGACGCGCAGGCGCGGCAGCCGGAGCCGGACGCGCCTGCGGCGAGCCGGGTCATCCGCGACGACGTCTTCCGCCTGGGCGGCGGATTCGCCGTGCGCCGAGGCGAGCGTGTCGACGGCGACGTGGTCGTGATCGGGGGACCGATCATGATCGCGGGGCAGGTGAACGGCGACGTCGTGGCGATCGGCGGGCCGCTTGTCCTGCGGGGCACTGTCCGCGGCGATGCCGTGGCGATTGGCGGCCCGTTGCGGCTGGGCCCGCAGGCGGCGGTGCGGGGAGATGTCGCCGTCATCGGCGGCGTGCTTCGCCGTGCCCCGGGCGCCGAAGTGCGCGGGAGCGTCTCGCACATCGACGCCGGCGAGATGGCGCTCAGCGAGATGCTCGCGTGGCGTCCGGACATCTGGCCGTTTCCGTCGATGCGGTCCCGCATGGCCCGCACCTGGGATGTCGTGGGGCAGGTCGTTCGGTTCCTCCTGCTGGCGCTGCTTGCATCGGTCGCGTTCCTCGCGGCGCGCGGCCCGGCGCAACGGGTGGCGGAGCGCGCCCTGGCGGAACCGCTCAAGGCGGGCGTCGTCGGACTTCTGGCCCAACTGCTGTTCTTCCCGCTGGTGCTCGTCACGACCGTCGTGCTGGCAATCTCCATCATCGGGATTCCGCTGCTCCTGCTCGTGCCGTTTGCGATTGTGGCGGCGGTCTGCGCTGCGATTGTCGGCTTCACCGGCGTCGTGACGGGCGTGGGGCATCGGGTGCGCAGCCGGATGGGGGCGCTCGGACCCGCCACCTACGTCAGCGTCTGGGCCGGCATCGCGCTGCTGCTGGTGCCGGCCATCCTGGGCGAGACGCTGGAGGTGGCGGGGGGCCTGTTCCGGGCGTTCGGCCTGCTCTTCGTCCTGACCGGCTTCCTCATCGAGTACGCCGCCTGGACGACCGGCCTGGGCGCGCTCATCCTGAACAACATCCCGACGCCGCGGCCCGCCGCGCCGCAGACGGCTCAGCCATCTGCGCCGGAGGCGCCGCCAGCGCCCGCACCGGATGTGCCGCCGCCCCCGGCGCCGCCCTACACGTAGCTGGCGGACGGCATTCGCTCCGGCTGGCGGATTGGGGGCGTCGCCGCTGGCGGACGGGGTCGCTCCGCGGGCGGTCGCGGCGTCTGGCGGACGGGATCGCTCCGGCCGGTGGACGGAGCTACTCCAGCCGGATCGACTCCAGCAGGGCGCTGAAGCGATCGTCCCAGGTGCGCACCGTCTGCTCGGGGCCGGTCAGCCTGAAGAAGTACGGTCCGGCGGGAGTCTCCACGACCGCCGCCTTCAGCCGGTAGCCCGGCTTGTGGTACCGCATGGCGGATCCGGGGCGCACCGCCGCTGCATAAATGCCGGATACGTCAAGCTGCGTAACCGCCAGATCACCCACCATGAAGCTGGTCGTGGTGGCGACATCGCCCGAGGGGCTGCCGTCCGGCTGCAGCATCTGATTGGTCCACCGCTCCAGGTTCGCCTCGACGCTGCCCCCCGCGCCGCCGAAGTAGAAGATGATCAACTCGGCGTCCTCGATGTCCGCTTCCGCCTTCGGCAGCGTGAACTGCGCCACGCGCATCGGTGAGGAGACCTCCTGGGCAATCCACTCGTCCGGCGGATCGAAGGCGAGCTCACCCTGCTGGGCCGAGACGCCCCGGCCGAGGCCGGCCCCGGCCGCCAGCGTCAGCAGCGCGACGACTGCAGCCCGCCGTCCGGTCCGCCGCAAACGCGCGATTCCGTTCCGTCTCCGCACGCCCGCATTGTAACCCGGCGCAGGCTGGCCGTTTCGGGCGATGCCGTTACAATGGCCCGTTTCCGTGGCAACCATGGTGCAGACCATCACGCACGATCTGCGGACGTCCGGGCAGGGTGACATGCGCGACCTCTCTGAGGTGGTGGCGTCGGCCGTGGCGGCGTCCGGCCTGTCGGACGGCATCGTGACCGTCTGCGTCGTCGGCTCGACCGCCGGCGTCACCACGATCGAGTTCGAGCCGGGCGCGGTGGCCGACTTCGACCGCCTGCTCGAGCAGATCGCGCCGCGCGCCGGCGCCTACGCGCACCATGAACGGTGGGGAGACGACAACGGGTCGAGCCACGTGCGGGCGGCGATGATCGGGCCGTCGCTCACGCTGCCGTTCACCGGCGGCCGGGTGCGTCTCGGCACGTGGCAGCAGATCGTCCTGGCGGAATTCGATACGCGCCCGCGCGACCGGCAGGTGGTCGTGCAGATGGTGGGGGAGTAGCCCGTGGCCGACAGCAACGCGGCGGAGATTCCGAACGTCAAGGTAACCCTCGACAACGGGCTGCAGGTGATCGTGCACGAGGATCGCCACTGTCCCATCGTCGCCGTGAACCTCTGGTACCACGTCGGGTCAAAGAACGAGCGGCCGGGACGGACCGGCTTCGCGCACCTGTTCGAGCACCTGATGTTCGAGGGATCGGCGCATCATCCCGGCAGTTATTTCCGGCCGCTGCAGGAGGCCGGCGCGGCGCTGAACGGCTCCACCAGCAACGACCGGACCAACTACTGGGAGGTCGTGCCGCGCGGCGCGCTGGAGCGGGCGCTGTGGATGGAATCCGACCGGATGGGCCACCTGCTGCCGGCGCTGACGCAGGAGAAGCTGGACAACCAGCGCGACGTCGTGCTGAACGAGCGGCGACAGCGCTACGAGAATCAGCCGTACGGCCTCGCGTCCCTCGTGCAGTACGCGGCGCACTACCCGCCGGACCATCCGTACCACTGGCCGGTGATCGGATCGGTCGAGGACCTGCGCGCGGCCGACCTGGATCATGTCCGGGCGTTCTTCGCCGCGTACTACCATCCGGCGAACGCGTCGCTGGTGGTGGCGGGCGACGTCGCGGTCGACGAGGCGATCGAGCGCGTGGAGGCGCACTTCGGTGACATCCCGGCGGGCAGCCCGCCCGCGCCGGTCGTGCCGCCCGCCGTCGATCCGCGTGCGCGGTCGGCGTCGCTGCGGCTGGAAGACCGGGTGGAACTGCCGCGCCTCTACCTCACCTGGATGTCACCCCCCCTGTATGCGGAGAACGACGCCGAGCTCGACCTGGCGTCCGGCATCCTCTCGGGCGGGAAGTCGTCGCGGCTGTACCGCGCGCTGCTGCATGACCGGCAGTTGGCGACCGATGTCTCGGCGCATCAGTACTCACAGGAACTGGCCGGGATGTTCGGCATCGTGGCGACCGCCGCGCCCGATCAGGCCTTGGACGAGCTCGACCGGGTGATCGGCGCGGAGGTGGGGCGCCTCGCGGCAGAGGGTCCGACCGATGACGAGCTGGAGCGGGTGCGGCAGCAGGTCGAGGCGGACTTCGCGCGGCGCCGCGAGTCGATCGGCGGCTTCGGGGGGCGGTCGGACCTGTTGAACACGTACAACGTGCTGGCCAGGACGCCCGACTACCTGGCGCAGGACCACGCCCGGTACGCACGCGCCACGCGCGAGGGCGTCGCGGCGGCCGTCGCGCGCTGGCTGGATCCGGCGGCGCGGATTGTGCTGAGCATCGTGCCGGCCGGCGCCGCCGATCGCGCCCTGACGGGATCGGCGCCGGTGGGGGCGTCGTGACCGCGGTCGATCGTTCCGTCCTGCCGTCGGTCAGCGGCAGCACGCCCGTGTCGTTCCCGGCGATCAGGCGAACCCTCGGCCGTCGGCCGGCCGGCGGACAGGTCTGGATGGTGGCGCACGAGCGGACGACGCTCGTCACCCTCGCACTGCTGATCCCGTCCGGCGCCGCCGCCGACCCACCGGGATGCGAGGGCCTGGCGGGTCTCACCGCCGACCTGCTGGACGAGGGGACGCGGACGCGGGACGCCATCGAACTGGACGAGGCGCTCGGACGCCTGGGCGGCTACCTGAGCGTCGACGTCTCGAGCGACGCGACGGTGCTGTGGGTCTCGGCGCTCGCACGTCACGCGCGCGCGGCGGTGGCGCTGCTGATGGAGGTGGCGACCGAGCCGCGCTTCGAGCCGGCGGATGTCGACCGCGTGCGCGCGCGGCGCCTCAGCCGGATCGCGCAACTGCGCCATGCCGCCGGTGCGGTGGCGGACCGTACCTGGCGGCGCGTGCTGTACGGCGACCATCCCTACGGCCACACGCCGCTCGGCGACACCGGAACCCTGGCGCCGCTTGGCGCCGACGACGTGCGCGCGTTCCATGTCGCGCACTACGAGTCGAAGCGCGCGGTGCTCATCGCCGCCGGCAGCGAGGCGGCGCTCGCGGCGGCGGCGGCTGAAGCTGGCGGCGGCGACCCGATCGACAGACTGGCGCCCGGGATCACGGATCCGCCGGGCGATCCGTCCGCGCCGTCCGCGCGTCTGACCTTCGTCCCGCGCGAGGGGGCGGTGCAGTCGGAGATCCGCGTCGGCCATCTCGGTATCGCGCGATCCGTGGACGACTTCCACGCCATCCGCGTCATGGACATGGTGCTGGGCGGGCAGTTCACCAGCCGCCTCAACCTGAACCTGCGCGAGGCGAAGGGCTACACGTACGGCGTCCGGTCGATATTCGACGCGCGGCGGGGCCGGGGTCCGTTTGTGGTGGAGACGGCGGTCGATGCGGCCGTGACGGCGGATGCGGTGCGCGAGGTGATCGACGAACTGCACGCGATCCGGGCGGCGCGGCCGGTGACGGACGAAGAACTGTCGGTCGCGAAGCCGGCGCTGACGCTCGGGTTTCCACGCGCCTTCGAGACCTCGGGGCAGGTGGCGCGCGCCGCGCTCCGCCTCGCGCTGCACGATCTGCCGGACGACGAGTACGCGATGTTCGTGCCCCGCGTCGAGGCGGTCGACGCCGCCGCGGCGACCGAGGCGGCCCGGCGTCACATCGATCCGGACGCGCTGGGCGTGGTGGTGGTCGGTCCGCCGGAGGTGCGGTCGTCGCTCGGCGGTCTTGGCCTGGGTGACCCGGTCGAGGCGCCGGCGGACGGTGCCGACACGGGCGGGCCATAAGAGGCCCGCGGGTGATCCGCCGGTGAAGCACACCATGGCGCCGCTGCCGGCGTCGCAAGGCCGCGCCCGATGAACCGTTTCGGCCTGAGCCTCGTCGCCCTGTCCGCGCTGCTGGCCGCCCTCCTCGCGGGCGCCATCATCTGGCTGATCTTCGCCCAGCCGGTCATCGTCATCGACGTCGTGAGCGAGCAGGACATCACGCCCGTCGTCCGTGAACTGGCCGAACTCCTGGCCGAGGCGGTCCGGACCCTCCTCCGGTTTCTCTAGCTAGCAGCCCGTGGTGAAACCCCCGCTACATTCGAGCGGCGATGCATCCCGCCTGCACGGCGTTGCTCCTCGGTCGCATATGGCCGATAGGCTCCCTCGTCGCGCCTTGTCAGGCGGGCGCCTCACCACTCTCGGTGTTACGCGGGGTTTCACCACGGGCTGCTAGCGTCCGGCGTCCTCTCTGCCGCCAGGCGTCCCGGGGGCGGCCTACAACGCCCGCCGGAGAAACTGCACCAGTGCCCAGCCGTCCATCCAGGCGAACGGCGCAACGCCGGTGCTGTAGTGTCCGCACGGCAGGACGCACACCTCCGGGTCGACACCGTCTGCCCGGAACTGATCCACCAGTTGCCGCGACAGGCGGAGCGGGAACGTCAGGTCGTACAACGCGTAGACCAGCAGCGTCCGCGTGCCCCGCATCTGGCGGACGAACGGCGCGGGACTGATCGGCAGCCAGCAGTCGCGCAGCGTCTCCAGGTCGATCGCGCCCTCGGCGCCGTCGAAGCCCTCGCGCACGTGCGCCGTCGAGAGCCCTTCCCACACCACGTCGGCGAAGTACGGCGAGATGTGATTGAGTGCCGCCGCGCGGATCCGCGGGTCGTGCGCTGCGGTCAGCATCGAGAGACACGATCCGAGGCTGGTGCCGAGGATGCCGATCCGGTCGTAGCCGCGCGATTCAAGCCAGTCGACCGTCCGCCGCGCGTCGAGCACCGCCTGCCGACACACCTGCACGGTGCGGCCGACGTTGGCGCTCACGATGTAGTCCGCCCGGTGCAGCTCGGGCGGCATCCGATCGTCGTGGTACGGCAGGCTGAGCCGAACCGCGCTGATGCCGCACCGCGCAATGATCCGGGCCAGCGCGACATGCGCGTTCGCGTCGGCATTCCACTGCGGCAGGATCACCACCGCGCGCGTCGGCGCCGCACCGTTCCGCGCCGGGGCCGGAAAGTACCGCGCGCGGACGGTGTTGTTCTCCGGATGCGGCGTATGGAACGCGCTCGGAAACGAGACGTGGTGCCCGTCGAACGTGAACGCGTCGGCCGGCGGCGCCGCATAGAAGTGCCCGCTCGCGGCGGTCTGTTCCGCCGCCCACCGGCGCAGCGCGGCGGCTGGATCGCCGGCGGGCGGTGCGTCGAACACCCAGTCGAGTCCCCATTCGAACGGCCGCACCAGCCGGTCGGTCGTCCGCGCGACCAGGCGACGTTCCCACCGGTGAAAGAGAGGCGCAAGCATCGACTGAGCATTCGTCCCGGCGCCCCGTCCACGCTCGTGGGCGGGACGCTCGCGGTCATGTGCCGGCTGTCCGCCGGCCAGGCATCCCGCGGGCGCAGCAGTGTCCCGGCAAATGCTACTATTCCGCTCGTGAGCGTGACACATGTGGACGTGCGGCAGGCGCAGGCGTTGCGGGCGGCGGAGGACTACACGTACGTCGATGTTCGGTCGGTTCCGGAGTACGACGCGGGCCACCCGGCGGGCGCGCACAACGTGCCGGTGCTGCACCGCGATCCGGTGACCGGCCAGATGCAGCCCAATGTGCAGTTCCTCCAGGTGATGCAGGCGAACTACCCGAAGGACTCCAAGCTGCTGATCGGCTGCCAGATGGGTGGCCGGTCGTCGCAGGCGGCGCAGATCCTGGTGAACGCCGGGTACACCAGTGTCTGCAACGTCATGGGCGGCTTCGGTGGTGCGCGGGATCGGTTCTCCGGGCAGGTGTTGAACGAAGGCTGGGCCGACGCCGGCCTCCCGGTCGACACCGAGCCAACCCCCGGGGCCAGTTACACCGACCTCGAGGGCCGGTAAGTCGGCGCTCCCGCCCTGGTGCGCCGCCCCGTACTGATGCGCCGCCCCGTAGTGGTGCGCCGGCCTCCAGGCCGGCATCCGTCCCTGATGCGCCGCCCCGTACTGGTGCGCCGGCCTTCAGGCCGGCATCCGTGCACCCTTATCCCCGGATCACCGCTTCCAGCGCAGCCGCCACCGCCAGCAATTGGTCCGTCTCTCCGCGCCGCCCCACCAGTTGCATCCCCGCCGGCAGTCCACCTGCCACGCCGCACGGAACAGAGATCGTCGGGTGCCCGGTGACGTCGAAGAGCTGCGTCAGCCGGAGCATCAGCGCGCGGACCGATTCCACGCTGCCATTCACGTCGACCGTCTCGGCGCCGATGAGCGGCGGGACGATCGGGAGCGTCGGCAGTACCAGCGCGTCGCGGCGGTCGAGCGCGGCATCCACCGCCGCCGTCAGCACCCTGCGCCGCTCCTGCGCGCATGCGTAGTCGTCGCTTGAGATGCCCCGGCCGGACGCGAACCGCTCCCGCACACCAGGCGACAACGCACCAGCATGTCGCGCGAGCAACTCGGCGTGACACCGGAACGCTTCCAGGCGCTGCGTGCAGGCGTACACCTCCGGCGTCTCTTCGGCGTGCGCGATGTCGGCCCGATCGATCCGGCAGCCGGCCGTCTCGAGGCGGACGACGGCACGATCGAACGCCGCCTCGACCGCCGGGTCGATCAGGTCCAGGAAATAGCGGCGCGGCACGCCGAGGCGCGTCGCCGCGGGCGCTTCCGGGATGTCGTCATTCGTTCCCGCGTCGCGGATGATCCGGTAGACCAGCGCCGCATCCTCGACCGTGCGTGCGATCGGGCCGACATGGTCGAGCGACGGCGCGAGCGGCACCACCCCATCAACGCTCACCTCGCCATGCGTCGGTTTCAGGCCGACGACACCACAGGCGGACGCCGGGATCCTGATCGATCCTCCCGTATCGCTCCCGATCGACGCGACGGCCATGCCGGTGGCGACCGCGATGGCGGAGCCGCCGCTCGATCCGCCGGCGCTGCGTGTCCGATCGAGAGGGTTGCGCATCGCGCCGAAGGCGGACTCCTCTCCGGTCGTCCCGAACGCCAGCTCATGCAGGTTGCACTTGCCGACGATCACGGCGTCCGCCTCGCGCAGGCGGGTCACGATCGGCGCGTCGGCACGCGCCACGTTGGCGAGCAGCGGCCGCGAGGCGGCCGTCGTCGGGACGCCTTCAAGGTCGATCAGGTCCTTCAGCGCGATCGGAATGCCCTGCAGCGGGCTGCGGTCCTCGCCGTCGGCCAGCGCCGCGTCGGCGCCGCGCGCCTCTGCGAGCGCCGCCTCCGCGCGCACCAGAATGAACGCGTTCAGGTCGTCGTTCCGCGCCGCGATGGCGGCGAGGCAGTCATTCAGCAGCGTGGTTGCGGTCTTCCGCCCGTCGCGGAGCGCCGCGCCGATCCCGGCGATCGTCTCGAGCCGCATCGTCAGATCATCGCATCGTCGTAGAACGCCTCGCCCCTCGCGAATCGCCCCGGATCGAACGGCGTGATGTCGACGCTGGTCGACGCACCGGCAGTCAGCAGCTCCGCCGTCGCCGCGCCGACGGCGGGCGCCATCATCAGGCCGTGGCCGCTGAAGCCGTTCGCGACGTAGAAGCCGGCCAGGTCGGGATGCGCGCCGATCAGCGGGTTGTGATCGGGCGTCATCTCGTACAGTCCGGCCCAACCCTCGATCAGCTCCAGCGCCTCGAACGCCGGAAGGCGCGCGACGAGCGGCGGACGGAAGTCACCCTCCCAGCGCGACATGTCGCAGTCGAAGTGCTCGCCCGGCGGCTCGTCCAGTTTCGTCTTCGCAACGACGATCCGATCCTGCCCGTCCGGCGCGGTCGGGTCGTCATGTCGCCAGTGGACGCCAGTCGGATCGATCACCACCGGGAAGCGGTACGGCCAGTGGCGCGGCAGGGCGCAGCGGAAGAGTTGCTGGCGGACCGGCGTCACCGGCAGGTCGACGCCAGCCATCGCGGCAAGTGTCGCGGCGAACGGGCCGGCCGCGTTGACCAGCGTATGGCACGCGACGGTGGCGCCGCCGTCGAGCGTCACTCCCTGCACGCGCCCGCCATCGACCGCCACGCCGGTCACCGCGCCCGTGACGTATGTCGCGCCAGCCGCCTCCGCCGCCCGCCGGAAGCCCGCCAGCACCTCGCGCGGGTTGGCGTAGCCGTCGTCCGGGCCGAACAGACCGAAGCGGATGTCGTCCAGCCGCAGGTCCGGCACGCGGGCGCGGATCGCGTCGACATCGATCCGCTCGACGTTGGCGCCGAGCGACCGCTGCTTCGCGTAGCGGCGCTCGAAGCGTTCGGCCATCGCGTCGTTCACCAGGAACAGATAGCCCCGCTGCCGGAACCAGGCGCGCGGCCGCGCGCCCGACGCTCCCATCGTCGCGTCGAACTGCCGGTAGAAGCGGACGCTGTGCTGCGCCAGCCGGATATTCGCGGCGGAGCTGAACTGCTGCCGCACGCCCCCCATCGCGAGGAACGACGACGCACGCCGGTAGCTGGGATCGCGCTCGACGACCGTAACCGCGGCGCCGTCTCCGTCGCCGCCGCCGGTCCGGAGGTGCCAGGCGATGGACGACCCAATCACGCCGCCGCCGACGATGACGATCCGTCGTTCCGGCATGACGCGCGCGGCGTCAGGGGGCGGACCGGGCGGCGCCCCCCATCGGGGGGAGCGCCGGATCGCCGCCGTTCTCCAGGTACAGCTTCAGGGCGTCGAGCGAGCTGTCCCAGCCAACCCGCATGAGATCCCTGTAACGCTGCCACCGCACCGCATCGCCGATGGCAAGCTGCCGCACCCGCAGGTGCGTCGCCGGCCCTTGCACGCGGCACGTCACCTCCAGCGCCATTGGCCCCAGCGGGTCGCTCTCCGGCGGCAGCCAGTAGGCGTCGGCAAGAAAGAACTCCCGCCCGTGCCGGAACTCCATGACCGTGCCGTAGAACACGCCCCCCAGCGTCCCCAGCACCTCGTCGCGAAACGGTGTCGACTGCCACTCGACAGCGTAGATGCCGAACGGCCGCGGTGTGGTCACCGACCGGACGGTGTCCCACCAGGCGTTCAGGGCAGAGGCGTCGAAGAATGCCGAGATGACCTGCGTTGGCGCGGCGGTGATCACCCTCGTCACATCGATGCTTCGGTCGTCCGATGGAGCCATGGCAGTGCGGGATCGGTGTGACGCTATGACGGTGTCACGGATCACTTCCTGCTTGCGGCCGCGCGCGCCCGCCGGATCTGATCGGCGTGGTCGTGCGCGTGAGCCACATAGATCCGGAGCCATTCCTCGACGCCGTACCGATCGTGCTCGGGGTGGTCGCCGGTTCGGGTCCAGTCGTCGTCGTTCAGTCTGTCGAGCAACTCCGCGGTCGACTCGCGCGCCGCGCGAAACGCCGCCAGCGAGCTGACAAGCGGCCGGTCGTAGTGGAGCCGCCGGGCGAACGCTTCCTGATCGTACGCTCCAATCGCGGGCCGATCGTGGGCGAGCATCAGCCGCAGCCGGATCGCGCTGGTCATCTCGCTGTCGGCCAGATGGTGGACGATCTGGCGGGCCGACCACTTGTCTGGCGCCGGATGCGCATCCAGCTCCGTCTCGGTCGCGCCCTCGAGCGCATTGACCACCGCCTGGTACCCCGACTTGTACCGCACCACCAGTGCTCGCCGTTCGTCTGCGTTCATCAATCCTCCGGCGCCGGGCCGCTCCTCCTCATGTTCCGGGCGATCCTGCATGTTGACCGGCTGCTGAGGACGTCCAAGAACGATCCCATTGCCACAGACTCCTAGTACAGCAGATAGCGCTCGCGAATGGGAGCGAACGACACGACGGCATCGTTCCAGTCGGCGGCCATCGCTTCCAGGGGGCGCCCCTGCTCGATGTCGCGGCGCAGCGTGTCCGATCCGGCGAGGATATCAATCGGCATCTTGTCCGTCTCGTACTCGTAGGGTGGCTCGCGCCACCGGAAGCGGTCGCCCAGCGCCTCGCGGCAGGCGGCGATCAGGGCGACGGCGGTCCGGACCGGCCGGAACGCGCGGCGCTCGGTGACGTGGAGTTGGCAGCCACCGCACACCTCGCCGGCATGTTTCTGGAACGTCGGCTCGAACGTCGCTGCGCGGGCGTGCACGCCCGGCAGGTCGAGTGCGGTCACCCGGTCGGCCAGGGCGTCCGGATCGATGCCGGGCGCGCCGGCCAGTTCGAACGGCCGGGTCGTGCCGCGTCCCTCCGACAGCATCGTGCCTTCCAGCAGCACCATGCCGGGGTAGACGATCGCGCTGTCGAGCGTCGGCAGGTTGGGCGACGGGATCACCCACGGCGCACCGGTCTCGTCGTGGTACATCGATCGCGACCAGCCCTCCATCCCGATCACCTGCAGGTCGGCGCCGATGCCGAAGTCCTCGTTGAACAGCCGCGCCAGTTCGCCGATTGTCATCCCGTGACGGAGCGGAATCGGCAACTGTCCGACGAACGACGCGAACGCCGGCTCGAGCACCGGACCTTCGACCGCCTCGCCGCCAATCGGGTTCGGCCGGTCGCAGACGATCATGCGCACACCGTCGCGCGCCGCGGCGCGCAGGCAGTTCGCCATCGTCCAGACATACGTGTAGACGCGCGTCCCGACATCCTGCAGGTCAATTACCAGCAGATCGATCCCGTCCAGCATGGCGGCCGTCGGCACGCGCGTGTCGCTGTAGAGCGAGTAGACCGGCACGCCGAGGCGCGGGTGCCGCGCGTGCTCGGTCTCCACCATGTTGTCCTGGGCCCCGGCGTGGAAGCCATGCTGCGGCCCGAACAGTGCCGCGAGCGTGGCGCCCGGGTACGCGGCGATGCCGTCGGCAATGTGGCAGAAGTCGCGGTTGACCGACGCCGGGTTCGACACCACGCCGACGCGCGCACCGTCGAGTGCGCCCGATGCGATGAGATGTTCCGATCCGAGCGTCACCGCCACAGCAGTGAGAGGTTATCCGGGTTGGGCATCTACACCATCCGCCTTGGCACGTTGGTGATGACGTACTCGTCAACGTGGCCCCTGCGAGAGGCGTTGGAGTTGATGGCGCGTCGGGCCGGGAACTTGCGCGACTGGAGATCGGCCTTCTCCGCGTCTGCGTTGCCGTCGTAGAGGGCTGCGATCTCCGGCGCCGTCGAGTTGCTGAGCAGCACGTAGCACTTCCTCATCGCCAGATCAATCACCGTCTGCTGAAGACGTTGCTGGTCTTCATGGGTGAAGCCGTCCGACGTATAGGACGTGAACTGTGCTGTCGCACTCAGCGGGGCGTATGGTGGGTCGAAGTAGATGAAATCCCCCGGGCGTGCCGCTTGCAGCACGGCATCGTAGGATGCATGCTCAATCGTCGCCGACAGATGAGACAGGGTCGACGACACCCTCGACAGATTGTCCGCATCGCAGATTCGGGGATTCTTATAGCGTCCCAGCGGTACGTTGAACCGGCCGCGCGAATTTAGCCGGAACAGGCCGTTGTAGCCGGTCCGGTTCAGGTAGATCAGCATCGCCGCGATCTCGGGAGTATAGGCGTCGGGACGCGGCGCCGACCCGTTCATGATTGCTGCCCGCGCCGGATTGAACTCCCCGTCGCGCACCCGGTAGTAGTGCGCTTCCGGATCCCGCCGGCGCGCCGCATCGAGCCGCCGGAGGGCCGCCACCACCTCGTCCGCCCGGTCACGCAGTTGCACGCAGCAGCCGATCAGGTCAGCGTTCACGTCGGTGAGCCGGACGCGTCCCGGGTGCAGCAGCCCGTGGTTGACCAGGTCGAAGAAGACCGCGCCGCTCCCGAAGAACGGCTCGTGGTAGCAGCGGAACCGGGCTGGATAGAAGCTGCGCAGCACCGGAAGCAGTTGGCGCTTACCGCCGGCCCACTTCAGGAACGGCTGGACTGCTACGGCATCCATCGGGGTAGGGTCGGCCGCATGTTAGCACGCGGCCTGGCGCGCCGCCCCGTTGAGGTTGCCCTCGCAAAGTGGGGGACGTGACAATGAGCGCGCACGGTGAAGCAGACGGGGCGGTGGGTGCGGAGGCTGTTGCTTGCCGGCCTGGAGGCCGGCGCACCAGTGCGGGGCCGGCGCACCAGTACGGGGCCGGCGCACCAGGGAGGCAACGTGACGGTGGCAGAGAGCGAACTGCACCACGATCTCCGGAGCGGAGTGGGGGAGCTTTGCCAGCGGTTCCCGGACAGTTACTGGCGGGAGCTCGACCGGGACGAGGCGTACCCGGAGGCGTTCGTCCGATCGCTGACCGAGGCGGGCTACCTGGCGGCGCTCATCCCGGAGGCATACGGCGGCTCAGGCCTCGGCATCGCCGAGGCGTCGATCATTCTCGAGGAAGTGAACCGCTCTGGCGGGAACGCGGCCGCGTGCCATGCGCAGATGTACATCATGGGGACGCTGCTGCGGCACGGCTCCGACGCCCAGAAGGGCGAGTACCTGCCGAAGATCGCGGCGGGCGAGCTCCGGCTACAGGCATTCGGGGTGACCGAGCCGACCACCGGGACCGACACCACGCAGCTTCGGACGATGGCGGTGCGCGCCGGCGACCGTTACATCGTCAACGGCCAGAAGGTCTGGATCTCGCGCGCCGAGCATTCCGACCTGATGCTGCTGATCGCGCGCACGACGCCGCTCGACCGGATCGAGAAGAAGACCGACGGACTGTCCGTCTTCCTGATCGATCTGCGGACTGCGGTCGGCAACGGCGTGACGATCCGGCCGCTTCGGACGATGATGAACCATGCGACGACCGAGGTCTTCTTCGACAACCTGGCGGTGCCGGCGTCGCAGTTGATCGGGGACGAAGGGCACGGTTTCCGGTACCTGCTCGACGGGCTGAACGCCGAGCGGATCCTGATTGCAGCCGAGTGCGTCGGCGACGGCCGCTGGTTCATCGAACGGTCGGTCGGCTACGCGAACGAGCGGGTGGTCTTCGACCGGCCGATCGGCCAGAACCAGGGGGTGCAGTTCCCGATCGCCCGCGCGCACGTCCAGGTCGAGGCGGCCGACCTGATGCGCCGGCGCGCCGCGGCGCGCTTCGATGCGGGAGAGCCGTGCGGCGCCGAGGCGAACATGGCGAAGCTGCTTGCCGCCGACGCGTCGTGGGAGGCGGCGAACGTTGCGGTGCAGACGTTCGGCGGCTTCGGCTTCGCGGTGGAGTACGACGTCGAGCGGAAGTTCCGCGAGACCCGCCTCTACCAGGTGGCGCCGGTGTCCACGAACCTGATCCTTTCCTACATCGCCGAGCATGTCCTCGGCCTGCCCCGGTCGTTCTGATGCCGGATCGTCCTCTCGACGGCGTGACGGTGGTCGCCGTCGAGCAGGCGGTCGCCGCGCCGTTCGCGACGCGTCAGCTCGCCGACCTCGGGGCGCGTGTCATCAAGGTGGAGCGCCCCGGCGTGGGCGACTTCGCCCGCAACTACGACAGCGCCGTCCGGGGCCTGTCGAGTCACTTCGTCTGGCTCAACCGGTCGAAGGAGTCGCTCACCCTCGATCTCAAGCGCCCCGAGGCGCGCGGCGCCATCGATCGGCTGATCGGCCGCGCCGATGTCGTCGTGCAGAACCTGGCACCGGGCGCCGCCGACCGCCTCGGCCTCGGCACCGCCACGCTGCGTGCGCGCGATCCACGCCTGATCGTCTGCAACGTCTCCGGCTACGGCGACGGCGGGCCGTACCGGGACAGGAAGGCGTACGACCTGCTGGTGCAGGCGGAGGCGGGCGTCGTGGCGATCACCGGGACGGAGGACGAGGGAGTCAAGTCGGCCGTCCCGGTCGCCGACATCGCCGCCGGCATGTACGCGTACGCAGGCGTGCTGACCGCGCTCCTCCGCCGGGAACGGACCGGCGAGGGGGCGACGGTCGACGTCTCGATGCTGGAGGCGCTGGGCGAATGGATGGGGTTCCCGCTCTACTACACGCTCGGGACCGGGTCGCCGCCCCGGCGGAGCGGCGCGCGGCATGCCTCCATCGCGCCGTACGGGCCGTTCGCCGGCGCGGACGGCGAGACGGTCTTCCTGGGGCTGCAGAACGAACGCGAGTGGGTCCGTTTCTGCGAGGTGGCGCTGGAGCGGCCGGAGTTGGCGACGGATCCCCGCTTCGACGCCAACGCGAAGCGCCTGGAGCACCGCGACGCGCTCGACGTGGTGATTCACGAGGTGTTCTCGGACCTGACCGCCGATGCCATCGTCGAGCGGCTGGACCGGGCCGGCATCGCGAACGCCCGCATGCGCTCGATGGCGCAGTTCGCCGCCCACCCGCAGCTTGCCGCGCGCGGCCGCTGGCGCGAGGCGCCGTCGCCGGCCGGTCCGGTCCGGATGACGATCCCTCCGACGACACTCGATGGCGTCGAGCCGCGGATGGACGCCGTGCCGGACGTGGGCGAGCAGACCGACGCGATCCTGGCGGAACTGGGCTACGCACCGGAGACGATCGACGCCTGGCGGACGGCCGGCATCGTCTGACGATCTACAATTTCACTCCACGCGCCGCAGAGGCCGCCCGTCCGGCGGCCGCCGCGGGGCCGGAGCCGGGAACGATGGCGCTCAAGGCAGGCTGGACTGGCAGGGTCTTCGAGGACTTTGAGGTGGGCGATGTCTACCGGCATCCGCTCGGCCGGACGGTGCTCGAATCGGACAACGTCTGGTTCACGCTTCTCTCGCAGAACGTCAACAAGATCCATTTCGACTACGCCTACGCCGAACAGACCGAGTTCGGCCGGCCGCTGGTCGATTCCACCTTCACGCTGGCGCTCGTCACCGGACAGTCGACGATGGACCTGTCGGTGAACGTGATGGCCAACCTGGGATGGGACGAGGTGCGGCTGCCGGCGCCGGTCTTTCACGGCGACACGATCTACTCGGAAAGCGAGGTGCTCGAGACGCGCGAATCGAAGTCGCGGCCGAACGTCGGGATCGTCACGGTGCGGACGCGCGGATTCAAGCAGGACGGCACCGTCGTCATCACGTACAAGCGGACGTTCATGGTGTACAAGCGAGGGCACGTGCCGAAGTATGCAAGCGTGCGGCCGGAGGTGAAGGAATGAGCGTCCACGTGTCGAGTGGCGCGTGCTGGCCTGGAGACCCGCCCACCGGGACTTGCCGGCCTGGAGGCCGGCGCACCAGTGGAGGTCGGCGTGCCAGCAGTGACCCGCGCACCGGGACTTGCCGGCCTGGGGGCCGGCGCACCACCTGGCTTCTGGCCGCGGTGGCGGTCGCCGCGGGCGCGCTCGCCGCGTGCGGGGGCGGGGATCCGCCGACGATCGTCGAGGGAGATCTGGCGTTTGTCGGCGTGAACGTCCTGCCGATGGACCGGGACCGGGTCCTCGAAAACCAGACCGTCGTGATCGCCGACGGGCGGATCACGGCGATCGACGCCGCCGAGCGTCTCGATCCGGCCGAGGGAGTGGACATCGTCGAGGGCGACGGCCGCTACCTGATGCCTGGCCTGACCGAGATGCATGGCCACCTCCCCAATTCGCGCCAGAGCGACGAGGACATCCGCAACCTCCTCTTCCTCTACATCGCCAACGGCGTGACGACGATCCGCGGCATGCAGGGCGACCCGGCGCAGTTCAGCCTGCGCCGGTCGCTTGATCGAGGGCTGTTCCTTGGCCCCACCCTCTATCTGGCGAGCGTGTCCATGAGCGGCCAGCGGGTGGAGACGCCGGAGCAGGCGGACCGTCTCGCGCGCAGCTACAAGGCGGACGGCTACGACCTGATCAAGACGCACGAGGGGCTGAGCCTCGACGTGTTCGACGCGATGGCGGCGGCGGCGAACGAGGTGGAGATCCCGTTCGGCGGGCATGTCTCAGACTTCGTCGGCCTGCGCCACGCGCTCGCGTCGGGCCAGGTGTCGGTCGACCACCTCGATAACTACGTCGAGGCGCTGGTCGATGAGGACACGCGGCCGGACGATCAGCGCGGCCTCCTCCAGGTGGGGGCGCTGCTCGATCAGGTGGACGAGTCGCGCATTCCGGAGCTGGTGCAGGCGACGGTGGATGCCGGCGCGTGGGTCGTGCCGACGATGGTGCTGTGGGAGACCGCGTTCTTCAACCACCGCGGGTCGGTCGAGCTGCTGCCGGAGCGACCGGAGGTGCGCTACATGCCGCTCGAGACGGTCGATCGGTGGCGTCAGGCGGTCGACACGCGGATCGGAGCGAGCGACATCGAGGTCAACCGCCGCGTCGCGGATCTGCGCCGGCGGATTCTGCGCGCGCTGCATCTGGGCGGCGCCAACATTGCGCTCGGCACCGACTCGCCGCAGATCTTCAGCGTTCCCGGGTTCGCCATGCACCACGAGATGGCGCTGTACGTCGAGGTGGGCATGACGCCGTACGACGTGCTCGAGATTGGCACGCGCCGTCCGGCGGAATACTTCGGCGCGGCAGACGAGTTCGGCACTGTCGCCGTCGGCCGGCGCGCCGACCTGATGCTGCTCGACGCGAACCCGATCGACGACATCGCGAACGTTCGCGATCCGGCGGGCGTCATGGTGCGCGGCCGGTGGATCGAGCGCGCCGAGATCGACGAGCGCCTGACCGCGATCGCCCGTTTCTACGGCCACGACTGACCGCCCGGTCCCGACATGGCGCCGCCGTTCCGCGTCCGCCGTAGCCTGCTGTTCGTGCCGGCGGTTCGGTCCGACCGCTACCCGAAGGCGCTTGCGACGGGCGCCGATGCGGTCTGCATCGACCTGGAGGATGGCGTTTCGTTTGCGGCAAAGGACGCGGCGCGCGCGGCGGCCATCGCGCTCTTCGCCGATCGCGCGCCGGTCCGCGCGGAGGTAAGTCTGCGGATCAACGATCCGACCACCGCACTCGGGTTGCGCGACCTTGAGGCGATCCGTGACGCCGGCATCAGGCCCGATGCGCTGATGCTGCCGAAGTGTGGCGGCGCGGCGGCGATCCGCGCCACGGCCGACGCGCTGGCGGCGACGTCGCCCGCGCTGCCGATCATCGCGCAGGTGGAGACGGCGCAAGGGGTGGCGGCGGCGGAGGCGATCGCCGTCGCGACACCGGACGTGTCGGCCATCTTCTTCGGCGCCGTCGACTACAGCGCCGACGTCGGCTGCGCCATCGAATGGGACGCCCTTCTCTACGCCCGCTCGCGCGTCGTCGCGGCGGCGGCCATGGCCGGCGTCAGCGCACTCGATACGCCGTGCATGGACGTCCCGGCGCTCGACGCGCTGGCGGACGAGAGCCGCCGCACCCGCCGGCTGGGCTTCACCGGCAAGGCAGCGATCCACCCGACCCAGGTGGCGGTCATTCAGGCGGCGTACTCGCCCGGCGCCGACGAAGTCGCATGGGCGCGGCGGATCATCGCCGCCTACGAGCAGCAGTCGGGCGGCGTCCTGCTGGTCGACGGCAAGCTCATCGAGCGCCCGGTGATCACCGCAGCCCTGCGGACTCTCGCCATCGCCGACGCGGTCGCCGCGACGGATCCGTAGCCACGGTGGGCCGATCTGAGAACACCATCCGCCGGTTGTGCGGGGAGTGACTGGCTTGCGTCGCAGGAGCGAGGCTGTGACTCCGTTGCTCAGAGCAGTTGAGACAGCAGGGTCCGGGCCGGGACCACGAGTGGGGGACCGGGCGCGGCGAAGCAGTCCGCGTCCACGTAGTCGGCGTCGACGACAACCTGAAACGCGAACGGCGCACCGATCTGTTGCTGATAGTGCGCGAGCGCCGGACTCAGTGTGGTCTCACGGTGCTTCACCTCGGCGAGGAACCACGGCGCCCCGTCGCGGGCGACCACGAAGTCCACCTCCCGCTTCTCCTTGTCGCGCAGGTATCCCAGGTCAAACCGGCCGAGGCCCACGTCGTTCCAGCCCTCGACCGCCTTCAGCAGGTGGCACGCGACGAATGTCTCCGACCGCGCACCGGCGTCCTCGACATCGGCCCAGTCCCGGAGGTACCACTTCGGCTCCTTGCGCAACGACCGCGAGACGTTGCGGTACCACGGGCGGATGAGAAACCCCAGATGGAAGTCGCACAGGGCGGTGATCCAGCGACGGACCGTGTCGACCGAGACTCGCGTCTCGCGTGCGAGCGTTCCGTACACCAGTTGGCGGCCCGAACCCTGCGACAACTGTCGGACCAGCACCTCCATCTGATCGATCTGCTGGACGCGCGTCAGGTCGCGAACATCCTCTCTGATCAGTTGCCTGAGGCGTAGCGACCGCCAGCGCCGGCTGAATCGCGGATCGCGCTTGAGGAACGGCTCCGGGTATCCGCCATGCGTCCAGAGCGCGTCGAACTCGGTCGCGTCGACCGGTCGGGGGGAACGAACGATCCGAGCCGCGTCCGGCAGATCCCGGCAGACGGTCTCCGCGACCGAGAACGGATGCATCCGGTACGCGAAGTACCGTCCCATCAGGCTGTCGCCGCCGCGGCGGTAGATGTCCAGGCGGCTGCTGCCGGTGACGATGATGCGCAGCCGATCCGCGTAGCTGTCGTACATCCCCTTCAGGAAGGGTTTCCAACGGGGGAACTTGTGCAACTCGTCGAAGAGCGCCACCGGTCGCGTTTCTGACAGCCGGTCGACGCCGAGCCTGGCCGCGAGGCGGGCCGGTCCTGCGAGCACCTGCTCCCGGTCGTCGAGGTTGTCCCAGTTGCAGTACGCGTCCGCGTGACGCCGGCACGTGGTGGTCTTGCCGACCTGGCGCGGCCCGCTGACAAAGGCCATCTGCCGGTTGTTTGCGAAGTGGTCCGCCAACAGCGCGTCGTAGATGCGATCCTGCGTCTCCATGCTGACCATTATCTATATCATCGTATTTTGGTCGCGACCATCCTACGACATCCAATCGTTTAGTCGACATCAGAGCGATCGACCCGGGGAAGAATCCAAACTGAATCGGTTGATACGAGCTGACGGTGAAGAGAAGCGGAACCGATCGCGAACGCCTCGAGCCCCGCTCTCAAGAGGAGAGTACCGTTCTGCGCCGAGAACGATCTGGTGCTGATCAAGGCGGACGGACCGAAGTCGAAGCAGAGCACGACGATGGCATTCACCTACCGGCTTCCCCGAGATCCGGCGACGGGCGGCCCTGGAAGGAACGCAGTCTGGGATCTTCTGGGGGCCGGCAAGGCGACGTTCGCGGCGCTCGGAGGGCAACCCACCTCGACAGGATCAAGCGGCTGCTGTCGAGAATCGAAGTGCGCGGCGATCAGCTCTGTTCGAGCACGTTCGGGCTCGGAGAGGTGCTGGTCGGCGCCATGCAGCGCAACGACCAGCACCTGGCCGAGGCGATTCGAACCTCGATGCGGCCTCCGTTCTGTAACGCCCATATGCGTCAGGTGCGTGCTCGTCAGCCTGATTCGGAGAGGCGTCCCGGGACCTGAGATGCTCATGCCGGCCTGGAGGCCGGCGCACCAGTACGGGGGACGAGAACCTGCCGGCCTGGAGGCCGGCGCACTGGGGCCGGCGTCGTAGACGCGATCCTGCGTCTCCATGCTGACCATTTGCCATGTCATCGTGTATTGAGGCTACGGCGAGTAGGCCAGCACGCCGTGGTGCCAGTTGAACTCAACATCTTCCGGCTCGGCGGGCAGCGGGATCGCCACCGTCACCTCTGGGCCATCGACCCAGATCCGGCGGAGGATCGGGTCGCGGTCAGCGAACGTCAGTCGGATCGGCACCGGCATCCGGAACCCGGGCAGCACGTCCTCCTGTCGCACCGTCCCCCGTAGCACGAAGGGCGCCTCTTCGGCCGCGATCTCACGCGCCGCCGGGTCCGTCAGGTCCGCCGCCGCGACCACCTCCAGATCCGGGAGATAGCGCGGGACGCCCACACCGTAGACCCACTGATCGAAGAACCAGTCCATCGGCTCGCCGAACGCCTCGGTCACCGCTGCCTCAAACGACCGCGTGCTCGCCGCGCCGCCGATATGGTCGCGGACGAAACCGCGCATCAGGCGGCGGAACCGGTCGTCGTCACCCGTCTCGAGATCGAGCAGCAGCATCCGGAGCATGTGCAGGATGAACGCCCCCTTTTCGTAGACGAGCAAGCGGTAGTCGAACGGCGTGTCGATCGTCCGCAACCGGAATCCGGCCACCACCGGACCGGACTCGGGGCCGTCGCTCCGCCGAATCATCGCCGGATGCAGGCCGAACTGCTTCAGGCCGACCGTGCGGCCGATGTTCACCTGGCCCAGCACGTCGAGACGCCACGCGTCGAGCATGTCGACGAACCGCTCCTCCTCCTCCAGGCCGTCCAGGGCATAGAGCGCACCTGAATAGTGGGCGAAGCCTTCCGAGATCCACTGATCCCGGTAGGTCTCCCAGTCGACGCCTGCCCCCCACCACTGGTGCGCCACCTCGTGGGCGCGGAACAGTTCCGACTCGTGGGTGTGCATCTGGCCGAACGCTGTATAGCTCAGCAGCACCAGCCCGGGGAACGCCTGGCCGAGGTACTCCTGCGTCTCGGTCACCAGCAGCGACTCGAACGGGTAGGGGCCGAAGTAGTCGCTGAACGTGCGGATCGATCCGATCAGGTCTGCCATCGTCTTCGCGCGGTTGCCCGGCGCGAACCCGCGGTGATGCCGGTCGGCGTAGACGGCGATCGGCGGCATGTCGTCGACCTCCGCCATCTCGTCCGTCAGCTCGTTGATGTTGAACCGTCCCATGTGGAAGGCCATCAGGTCGCGGACCGGCTGCGTCGTGGCCCATCGTGTGATCCGCGTGCCGTCGTCCACCTGTTCGTCCACCAGCACGCCCCCGCTCGCGATGCGGTAGCGCTCGGGGGTCCGGAACACCAGGTTGAACCGTTGCTGCTGGTTGTCGGGATGTCTGGGGAGCCAACTGGTGGTGTCCTTCAGCAGGTGACCCCGGTTGTCGGGCATCCGGTGCACGAGCTCCCCCTCCAGGGCGATCTCCAGGATGAACCGGCGGCCCGCCGCGACCGGCTCCGGCAGCAGGACGGCCAGACGCGGGTCGTAGCGATCGTCCTCCACCAGGCGGGGGTCGTCCTCCTGCACGAAGTGGATCGGCTGGCCGGTGAGCGGCGCTGGCCGTTCGGGATCACCGGAGGCGGCGTGGTCGAAAAGCGGCACCGTCAGGATATCGTCGACGTTGGGTGGCAGGTCGGGCCGCCAACGCACGTCGGTGACCTTGGCCAGCGAACTGACGCTGATCCGGAGCGCGGCCAGGTCGACGAGCGGTTCCACCACCAGCGCGACGCTCGCCACGACATCGCCGTTCCCCTCGATCGCCAGATCCACGTCGGTGCGCGACACCGCCACCCGAGGCGTCCAACCCTCGCGGTCCGGATGCAGGAGCCGGGGCGACAGCCCGTAGTCGCGGGCGCTCCACTCGTCATCGTCGTCCCGATCCGACGCCGCATCCGGGTCGGCCGGACCGAGCGCCTCCGGGTCGCGCGGGAACCGGCCGACCGTCGGCGCGACCGTTGCTGGATCGAAGTCGGCGAGCGCGTGTGATCCAAGCCAAACCTCGGTGAGGCGTCGTCCCCGGTTGTGGCGCAGCACCCCCACCTCTTCCCGGTACCACGGTTCCAGTTCCACCGTGATCCAGTCATGCTCCCGCCCGTCGATCTCGGCGAAGACGAACCCGCGGGCGGCGTCGGGCAGTGGCGGGTCGGCCGCCGCGCGCCACAGATCCATCGCCACCCGGGCGTCGGGGTTGAGCAGTCGGTGCTCGAGCAGCGACTCGCGTCGATCGTCGAGCAGGTCGGCGGCCCGACGGGCGTCGCGGCCCGGGGCGCCGGGGTCCGCCAGCGCCCGGAGCCGCGTGCCCAGGTCGCCGGTGAACCAGACAACGAACCGGTCGAATGGTTCCTCGATCGTGTCGGCGTCAATCAGCTTCTGGAGCTGCTGCAGCTCCACACCGTCGGGGGGATGCGCCCGAAGCGTGCCGCGCCCCAGATAGACGGCGATCGTATCGCGCCCACCGATCGGCGGGACGACGTACAGATCGCCGCCGTCGAAGGAGAACTCGAACCGATCCACCTGCAGCCGCGCGCCGGGCGCAATCCGGCCGGCCGGCTCGGGCGCCGCCTCGACCACCTGCTCGTACAGGGCGGGCGGACCGAGACCGCCGGTGTCGTCCTCCTGCGCCGCGACTGACGCCGCCGCGGCGACCGCCAGGATGACCGCTGCCGCCTTCCGCACGTGCCTATTATGCCGACACCGGGCCCGTCCAGTCCGTTTGATAAAATCGTCTGCTTGGGTGCAGCAAAGACTGCGACTGGCTGGACTACGCCGTCGGAGAGGAGCGGAGGATGACCAGGTGGGTAAGTTGGGTGGCTGTAGGGCTGATCGCCGTCGGAGTGGCGCCGCCGGCCATGGCGCAGGAATCGCTCCAGGTGGCCGATTGGGACGAGAGCATCCGGATGCCCGAAGCCCCCGACCTCAACCCCGATCCGCACATCGTCGAGATCGAGCTGGAGGCGCGGATCGAGACCTTCGAGGTGGAGCCGGGGCTAAGCGTCGAGGCCTGGACCTACAACGGGCTCGTGCCAGGTCCGCTGATTCGGGTCACTGTCGGCGACCGGCTCATCGTGCACTTCACCAACGCGCTGCCCGATCCGACGACCATCCACTACCACGGCCTGCGGATTCCCATCGAGATGGATGGCGTGCCGGGCTATTCGCAGCCCCACGTGGAGCCGGGCGGTACGTTCACCTACGACTTCATCGTGCCTGACGCGGGCATCTACTGGTATCACCCGCACGTGATGTCGGCCATGCAGGTGGGCTTCGGCCTGTACGGCGCGTTCCTGGTCGAAGACCACACCGAGGCCGAAACCGTCGGCGTGGACGACAGTCTGGTGATCCTGCTGAGCGACATGGCGGTCACAGACGACGGCGAGCTCGACGACCCCGACTCCGGCGGGTCCGCCGGGATGGCGTTCGGCCGCGAGGGCAACCACGTGCTGGTGAACGGCCGCAAGACGCCCCACATGCTGGCGCGGTCGGGCGCGCCCCAGCGCTGGCGGATCATCAACGCCGCCAAGAGCCGCTATTACATGCTCGACCTGGGCGAGGAGTACACCTTCACCAAGATCGGCGGCGACGGCGGCCTCCTGGAGTATTCGGTCGAGCAAGACTTCCTCGTGCTCGGCGCCGGCGAGCGGGCCGATGTCATCATCACGCCGCGCGGTGTGCCCGGCCACGAATTGATGCTCCGATCACAACTGCACGATCGCGGCTACGGCAGCACCGAGATGCGCACCGTGGAGGACCTGGTGGCGATCACGATCGCCGACCAGTCCGAGCACGTCGGTGGTCCGCTGCCCGAGGTCACGCGCGCCATCGAACCGTTCCGCGCGGAGGGCGCCACGGAGACCACCCTGACGCTCACGATCGATCAGGATCCGATCAGCTTGAAGTTCGAGTACGGCATCAACGGCGTGCCGTACTGGAAGGCGAGCCCGGTTCTCGCCGAGCTGGGCGAGACCCAGATCTGGACGGTGGAGAACACGACCCCCTGGTCGCATCCGCTCCACCTGCACGGGTTCTTCTTCATGGTGCTCGACGAGGACGGCGCACCCGTGCGGCCGTACGAATGGAAGGACACCGTGGACGTTCCGTTCAAGCAGACGCGGCGCCTGCTGGTGCGGTTCGACGAGGATCGGCCCGGCACGTGGCTCTTCCACTGCCACATCCTCGACCATGCGGCGGGCGGCCTGTTGAGCACCGTCCACTTGGGCCTGCCGCTGAAGATGTACAAGCCGTTCGGCAGTCACTGACGCGTACCGCAGCGCCAGCCCCGTATGAGTGCGCCGGCTCCCCGATGCGCGGTACTGCTGCGCCGGCCTCGTACTGGTGCGCCGGCCTCCAGGCCGGCATCCGTCCATGCGGCACGGGTAGGGTGTTGGTGCGGAAGGGGGGATTTGAACCCCCACGAGCCTTTGGCTCACCAGCCCCTCAAGCTGGCGCGTCTGCCGTTCCGCCACTTCCGCAGTGGCTGACGTGCCGCGCGACGCCGGGCGTGCGCGACGACGACGCCGCTACCCCGGGGTTCGGGTGCGGCGTCGCTGCCGTCATGCTATTGCGGCGCCGCTGGCGCCTCGCCGGCCGCCGCTCCGGCCGCGTCGCCCGCGGCCGTCGGCTCGGTCAGCGTCCCAGCCTCGACCGGCGCGGCGGGAGGCGTATCGAGGCCGCTTAGCACCGAGCCGGGGCCGCGCTGACCGATGATCGCCAGCACAAGAGCGCCCAGCATGAACAGGGCGCCCAGGATGGTGGTTGCGCGCGTCAGCACCGACGCGCCGGCGCGTGCGCCGAACGCCGCCTGCGTGCCGCCGCCGCCGAACGCCGCCGCGATGTCGCCCCCTTTTCCCTGCTGCAGGAGCACCACCGCCAGCAGCAAGAGGCAGACCGTGATGTACGTGCCCGAGAGCAGCGTGCTGAACATCCGACCATTATACCGCGCTCAAGGTGTGTCGTATGCCGGCAGGCCGGCCTGGAGGCCGGCGCACCAGTACGAGGCCGGCGCAGCAGTACCGCGCATCGGGGGGCCGGCGTGTCGCGCGTTGTACGGTGCCGGCCTGGAGGCCGGCGCACCAGTACGGGGCCGGCGCGCCTTAGCGGTGCGTTGCCGCAACAATCTGGGCGAAGCTCTGCGGATCCAGGCTCGCCCCTCCCACCAGCGCGCCGTCGACGTCAGGCTGGGCAGCCAGCTCCGCGGCATTTCCCGGCTTGACGCTCCCGCCGTAGAGCAGCCGGCAGCGCTCCCCCGCCTCGTCCCCCGCCAGTCCCGCCAACCGTCCCCGGATATGCGAATGCACCGCCTGCGCCTGCTCCGGCGTCGCGGTCCGGCCGGTGCCGATCGCCCAGACCGGCTCGTAGGCGACGACGATGGTCCCGATCGCCGCCGCATCGAGGCCCGCCAGGCCGCCGGCGATCTGACGGTCCAGCACCGCCTCGGTCTGCTCCGCCTCGCGCTGATCGAGCGTTTCGCCGACGCAGACGATGGGCGTCAACTCGCCCGCCAGCGCCGCCTGCACCCTCCGGTTCACCGTCACGTCGGTCTCGCCGAAGAACTGCCGGCGTTCGGAGTGACCGACAATCACATGGCTCGCGCCCGCCTCGGCCAGCATGGCGACGCTCACCTCGCCGGTGAACGCGCCGTGGTCCTCCCAGTGGACATCCTGTCCCGCCACCGCGACGTTCGTCCCGCGGCAGGCGGCGGCAACGGCGGCGAGTGCCGTGAAGGGCGGGGCGATGACGATCTCCGCGTGGTTGGCGTCGGCCGCCAGCGGCAGAAACGCTTCGGTGAAGGCGACCGCCTCGGCGATCGTCTTGTGCATCTTCCAGTTGGCGGCGAGGAGTGGAGTGCGCATGGTCTCAGATCAAGATGGAGCATTCGGCAGAACGGCGACGCCGGGCAATGTCCGGCCCGCCAGGAACTCGAGCGACGCGCCACCGCCGGTCGAAATGTGGGAGATCTGATCGCTGACGCCCGCCTGGGCCAGGGCCGCAACCGAATCGCCGCCGCCGACGACGGTCGTCCCGCCGCAGGCGGCGACGGCGCGGGCAACGCCTTCCGTTCCGGCGCTGAACGGTTCCAACTCGAAGACGCCCATCGGGCCGTTCCAGACCACCGTCCGCGCCGCCTCAATGATGCCGCTGTACGCCTCGATCGTCGCCGGACCGATGTCGACGCCCATCCGGTCGGCAATCGCGATGTCATCCACGGCGATGCACGCGTGTGCCGACGACGGGTCGAGCCCCTCCGCCACGACGTGATCCGCCGGCAGCTCCAGACGCACCCCCCGCTCCGCCGCTGCCGCCTCGATCCGCGCCGTCTCGCCCACGAGGCGCGGCTCCACCAGCGACCGTCCGGTCGGCAGCCCCCGCCCGAGGAAGAAGGTGTACGCCATCGCGCCGCCGACGAGCAGCGCATCGACGCGGGGCAGCAGGTGCTCGATTACCTCCAGCTTCCCCGACACCTTGGCGCCGCCCAGGATGGCGACGAACGGCCGGTTGGGCGGGGCGAGCAGCCGGCCCAGGTAGTCGAGCTCGCGCGCCAGCAGCAGTCCCGCCGCCGCCTCGGCCATGTGCGCCACAATGCCGGCGGTCGACGCATGCGCGCGGTGCGCCGATCCGAACGCATCGTTCACGTACGCGTCGGCCAGTTGAGCGAGCGCCGCCGCGAATGCCGGATCGTTCGCCTCCTCCTCCGGATGGAAGCGGAGATTCTCGAGCAGCGTGACGCCGCCCGGGCCCGCCTCGCGCACCGCGTCCTCCGCTGCCGCGCCGATGCAGTCACCGGCGAACGCCACGGGACCGTCCAGCAGTTCCGACAGGCGCGCCGCCACCGGCCGGAGGCTCAGCGCGGGCGACACCTGTCCCTTCGGTCGACCCAGGTGGGAGGCGAGCACCAGCGACGCGCCGCGCTCGAGCGCGTACGTGATCGTCGGCAGTGCCGCGCGGATCCGCGTGTCGTCCGTCACCCTGCCGCCGTCGAGCGGCACGTTGAAGTCGACGCGGACGAACAGCCGCCGGTCGTCGAGGTCGAGGTCGCGGATGGAACGCTTCGCCACGCCGGTGTCTCCGTTACGGGGCGCCGGATGCGGGAGGCGGGCGCCCGGATGCGGCCTAGCCGACGCCTCTCGACGCGATCAGCTTCACCAGGTCGACGCAGCGGGACGAGTAGCCCCACTCGTTGTCGTACCACGACAGCACCTTGATGAAGTCGCCCTCCATCACCTTTGTGTACGACGCGTCGACGATCGACGAGTGCGCATCGCCCTTGAAATCGATCGAGACGAGCGGCGCCGTCGATACCTCGAGGATCCCCTTGAGCGGGCCGTTCGCCGCCGCTTCGAACGCGGCGTTCACCTCGTCGGCGCTCGCCGGCTTCTCGATGTCCGCCACCAGGTCGACCACCGAGACGTTCGGCGTCGGGACGCGCATCGCAATCCCGTCGAGCTTCCCCTTCAGCTCCGGCAGCACCTCGCCCACCGCGGCGGCGGCGCCGGTCGTCGTCGGAATCATCGACACGCCGGCCGCCCGGGCCCGCCGCAGGTCCGTGTGCGGCAGGTCGAGCAGCTTCTGATCGTTCGTGTACGAATGGATCGTCGTCATCCAGCCGCGGCGCAGGCCGAACGATTCGTGCAGCACCTTGGCGACCGGTGCCAGGCAGTTGGTGGTGCACGATGCGTTCGAGATGATCGCGTGCTGCGCCGGGTCGTAGGCGTCGTCGTTGACGCCGAGCACCACCGTGAGGTCGGGATTCTTGGCAGGCGCCGAGATGATCACTTTCTTCGCGCCGGCGGCGAGGTGCTTCGCCGCATCGTCCCGCTTCGTGAAGAGGCCGGTGGACTCGACCACCACGTCGACGTCCAGCGCACCCCAGGGCAGTGCGGCGGGGTCGCGCTCGGAGAGGACCTTGAAGTGTGTCTCGCCGACGCGCAGCCCATCGCCGTCCACCACGACGTCCGCGTCGAGGTTGCCCAGGACCGAGTCGTACTTGAACAGGTGCGCCAGTGTCTCCGGGCTGGTGATGTCGTTGACCGCGACGAAATCGATGCCGGCGTCGGGCTGCGCCATCGCGGCGCGCATGATGTTGCGCCCGATCCGCCCGAAGCCGTTAATGCCTACCTTCACTCCCATCGCATCGATCCTCCTGGTGCGTGTGCGCACTGTCCGCCTGCCCGCCGGCGTGGTTAGGGGTGCCCGTTCGCCGGGTCCGATCGAACGGGATGCGTGAATTCTAACAGACGCTGCACGGTCGGCCGGGCCACGGGCTGGGCGGGGGCCGGTGCGCCATCCACGGTCAGCGCCACCGGCGGTGCATCCAGAGCCATGGGCCCGGGTCGCGGCGGATGCGCGCCTCGAGGCGCTCGGTGCAGCGCTCGGTGTAGGTACGGACCGGGTCGGGGTCGTCGGGCGCGGGCGGCTCGACCGGCGGCTCGTACTCCAGGCGGTATCGCCCGTCGGGCAGCGGCACGGCGACGATCGGAATGACGGGTGCGCCGAAGCGGAGCGCCAGCATGGCGATCGCGGTGGTGGTGGCGGCGGACCGGCCGAAGAAGGGGACGTCGAGGGCGCTCCGGTCCGAGATGTGCTGATCGATCATCATGCCGACCGAGCGGCCGTCGCGCAGCGCGCGCAGCAGGCCGCGCATCGCACCCTGCCGCGGGAGGACGGTGGTGCCGACGCGGGTCCGGATCGACTGCATGAGCCGGTCGAGCAGCGGGTTGTCGAGCGGCCGCGCGACGATGACAATCGGCTCGAAGCGGAGCGCGTGCGCCATGATCTGCAGCTCCCAACTGCCGTAGTGGCCGGCGAAGTACATCACGCCACGGCCCTTCGCCATCGCCCGCTCGACGTGCGCGGCCCCATCGATCGCCACCAGCGGCAGCAGCCCCTCCGGCAGCCGTCCGTCAAAGGCGAGGAGGTCGACGAGGTGCCGGACGAGTTGCACGAACGACGCGCGGAGAATCGCGTGCCGCTCCGACGCGGTCCGCTCCGGGAACGCGGCGCGCAGGTTCGCGTCGCCGGTCTCGTGGCGTGCGCGGTGCAGGCGGTGCAAGAGTCCGCCGAGGGCGCGGATCAGCGCGAGTGTGATGCGCCGCGGCAGCATGCGGACCAGGGTGCGGAGGCCGACCACGACGGCGTACTCCAGGCGGTAGCGGACGGCGGTGATCACCGGTGGCCTCCGGCCGGATGGGTCGTCCGCTCCGCCCGATCCATTCGCTGCGTCCAATCCGTCCGCGCCGTCCGATCCGGCTGCTTCGCCAGCTCAGCGGCGGCGGCGACGCGATCGAGCAGCCAGCCGCGGAACGCCTCGCGCGGCTCGACCGACGCGACGAGCGGCACCGCGGCAAGCCTGACCGGGAACGGGGCGAGCGCCGCAAGGCGGACGGCGTCCTTCTCGGTCGTGAGCACGGTGTCGACCCCCGCGGCTGCCGCCCGGCCCGCGATCTGGCGGAGGCTGGCGCGCGTGAAGCGGTGGTGGTCGCGGAACGAGACGACGCCGGCGACGTCGTAGCCCGCATCGCCGAGGGCGGCGGCGAACCGTTCCGGCGCCGCGATGCCGGCCGCGACGAGCACGCGGTCGCCCGGCCTCGGGAGGGTGTCGTCGGCCGCGGCGCCCGCGCCAATCGGTTGCGGCGCGCCGATCGATCGATCGAGACGGAACCACGTGCCGGCCCCCAGGCGCGCGGCCGCGGCGGCCGCGGCCGCGTCGTCCGGCGTATCGACGATCAGGGCGTCGGCATAGCGCGCCGCCTCCGGCCGCTCGCGCAGCGGGCCGAACGGTAGCGTCCGGTGGTCCGGATCGTCCGGATCGATCAGCAGCAGATTGACGTCGCGCTCGAGCGTCAGGTGCTGATAGCCGTCGTCCAGCAGATGCACCGTCGCCCCGAACGCGGTCTCGGCCATACGGCCGGCGAGATAGCGGTCCTCGGCCACCAGCACCGCCACGTTCAGGCGCTCCGCCAGCATGCGCGGTTCGTCGCCGGCGACATCGATGTCGGCCACGATCCGGTCCGCGGTGCGGACGACGACCACACCATCGGCGACGGTGCGACGGCCGTAGCCGCGGCTCAGGATCGCCGGACGCTCGCCTGCGTCGCGCAGCAGCTCCGCCAGGAACGCCGTCGTCGGCGTCTTGCCCCGTCCGCCGGCCGCGAGGGCGCCGACGCTGACGACCGGGCGCGCGAGTCGGCGTCGCGCGTCGCGATGCCGCTCGTAGTACCGCCGTCGCCGCGCGGCGACGGCGCCGTAGATCGTGCTCAGCATGGCAGCAGGTCCGCCACGGCAGCCATCGTCCGTTCCGTCGCGCCCCGGTTCGCCTCGACCACCGCCCGCGCGGCGGCCCCGAGTGCGGCGCGGCGCGCGCCGTCCCGGACGACATCCGCCAGCATCGTTTCCAGCTCCGCCGCATCCCGCGCCTGCAGCAGCCCGCCCGCCGCGGTCAGTTGCCGCGTCACTTCGGCGAAGTTCTCCATGTGCGGGCCAACGACGATCGCGCGTCCAGCGGCCGCCGGCTCCAGCACGTTGTGGCCGCCCGCCCGCGCCAGGCTGCCTCCGACGAACACGGCCGTCGCGATCGGGAACAGCCGCCCCAGCTCTCCCATCGTGTCGAGGATGACGACGCTGGCGCCGGGATCCGCGCCAGGGTACGGGCCGGCGTGTGCGCCAGGGTGATCCGTGCCGGCGCGCGCGCCGGGCTCCAGCGCGCTGCGACGGATGACGGCGAATCCGGCCCGTTCGGCCCGTGTCCGGGCGTCGTCGAAACGCTCCGGATGGCGCGGCGCGACGATGAGCAGCGCGTCGGGCGACGTATCGCGGATCGCCCGGAAGGCGCGGAGCACCGGCTCCTCCTCGCCGGCCAGGGTGCTGGCCGCGATCACCACCGGGCGCCCGCGCGCGAAGGCGAACGTGGCCAGCAGCGGATCGCCGCCCGCCGCCGGCGCGTCATGGTGGTGCGCGGTCGCCGCGTCGAACTTCAGGCTGCCGGTTACCGTCACGCGGTCGGGATCGGCGCCGATGTCGACGAAGCGCGCGCCCCACTCGTCGGTCTGCGCGCAGATCCGATCGACACCCGACAGGACGGGGCGCATGAACCGACGAACCATCCGGTAGCGTCCGTACGACCGGTCGGAGATCCGGCCGTTCGCCACCAGCGTGCGGACACCGCGCCGGCGGCAGGCGCGCAGCAGTGTCGGCCACAGCTCAGTGTCGATCAGCACCAGCAGGGCCGGCGCGATCCGATCGAGCGCCCGCGCGACGGGACCGGCGAGATCGAACGGCGCGTAGATCACCGCGTCGACCGCGCTGGTGTCGGCCAGCCGCTGGGCGACCGCCTGCCCGGTGACGGTGGTGGTCGAGAGCACCAGCCGGTGTTCCGGATACGCCCGCCGGAATGCGCGCGCCAGCGGCCGCGCCGCGAGCGTCTCGCCCACCGACACTGCGTGGATCCAGATGGCGGGCCGCCCGTCGGGGTTGACCGACGCCGGCAGCCGGCCGAAGCGCTGGCGAACATCGCCGGTCCGCTTTCCCCGCCGCCACGCTGCGTACGCCATCGGCGGCAGCCGAAGCAGGGCATAGATGACGAGCAGCGCGGTGTAGACCGAATACATGCGGTGCGCCGGCCGTCATTGTAATCGTGCGCCGGCCTCGTACAGGCACGCTGGCCTCCGTCCGTACAGGTGCGCCGGCCTCCAGGCCGGCATCCGTCCATGCAGCGCTGGCCGACCTCGTACAGGTGCGCCGGCCTCCAGGCCGGCATCCGTCCATGCGGCGCTGGCCGACCTCGTACAGGTGCGCCGGCCTCCAGGCCGGCATCGGGTGTGGATGTTCACCTCCATGCAGTCCCGCTACGATCACGTGTGCCGCGTCCGACCGCGCTACGCCGATGCTGCGCTACACTGCGGCCGTTGAGGTGACCGCCGGACTTCGAATCGCAACGCATGGGGTTGCGCACGTCCGACAACCCGTACGCCACGGGCCTGCCTACTGATGCTCACCAAACTTACGGTTCGCAACTTCAAGCGTTTCGAGGAGGTTGTGATCGAGCTCGGCAGTCCGGTGGTGTTCATCGGCCCGAACAATTCCGGCAAGACATCGGCGATGCAGGCGCTGGCGCTTTGGAACATCGGCCTGAAGCGCTGGAACGGGAAGCGGTCGGGCAAGAGCACACCGGAAAAGCGACCCGGAGTGACGGTCAACCGCCGCGATCTCGTGGCGATCCCGATTCCGGACGCGAATCTCCTGTGGCGCGCGATGCACGTGCGGGACGTGCGGAGAGTCAATGACCGGCAGACCACCAGCAACATCCGCATCGATCTGATCGTCGAGGGAGTAACGAACGACAAGGCCTGGACCTGCGGGCTCGAGTTCGACTACGCGAACGAAGAGTCCTTCTACTGTCGGCCGCTCCGTCGCACTGAGGGCAAGACTCCTCAACGCATGCCGGTACCCGATGCAGCGGGCAGTGTGGAGGTCGCTTTCCTCCCGCCGATGTCCGGGCTGGCTGCCACGGAAACGCGACTGGATCAGGGAGCGGTGAGCGTGCGGATCGGCGAGGGCCGCACGGCCGAGGTGTTGCGCAATCTCTGTTTCCAGATTCACGAAGAGCAACCGGAACGCTGGACGGAATTGACGGGACAGATCCAGAACCTGTTCGCGTCGGCGCTCGATCCGCCTCGCTACGTCGCCGAGCGGGGCGAAATCGCGATGACCTACCGCGAGCAGGGCGTCCGGCTCGACCTGTCTTCATCCGGCCGTGGCCTGCAGCAGACACTCCTCCTTCTGGCGTACTTGTATGCCAATCCGGGCGCCGTCCTGCTGCTCGACGAACCCGACGCACACCTGGAGATCCTCCGCCAGCGCCAGATCTACCACCTGCTGACGGACGTGGCGTCCCGTAGCGGTGGCCAGATCATTGCTGCCAGTCACTCCGAGGTGTTGCTCAACGAGGCAGCTGGCCGGGACGTTGTGGTGGCCTTCGTCGGCCTGCCGCACCGCATCGACGACCGAGGCAGCCAACTCCGGAAAGCGCTTCGCGACATCGGGTTCGATCAGTACTACCAGGCGGAACAGACCGGCTGGGTGCTGTATCTGGAGGGCTCCACGGAGCTGTCGTTCCTGCGAGCCTTCGCTGAGCGACTGGGACACGAGCGAGCGGTGCAGGTGCTGGAACGACCGTTCGTCCACTACGTGGGGAACCGGCCCACGGCCGTACAGCACCACTTCCAAGGCCTGCGCGAGGCATACGAGATGCTGAGCGGCGTAGTCCTCTTCGATCGTCTCGACGCGCAACCGCCGGACATGGCTCAAGTCGAATGCCTGATGTGGACGCGCCGGGAAATCGAGAACTACGTCTGCACGCGGGCGACGCTCGAAGCGTATGCAAGTGCCTCGGCGCCGGGGGATGTAGAGGGTTCGCTCTTAACGGCGGCGGAAGCCGACCGGCGATTGGAGGCGATGCGAGAAGCGATCGACGAGATCGAATTAGCGCTCATGAAGCTATACAATCGTTCTCCCTGGGACGCCGACACCAAGGCGAGCGACGAGTTCTTGACCCCGCTCTTCAAGGCCTACTTTGAGAAACTCGGCCTGCCGAACCTGATGGCCAAGAAGAACTTCCACGAGCTGGTCCCGCACGTTCCCGAGGATGAAATCGACACCGAAGTCCGCGGGAAGCTCGATGCGATTGTGCGCGTAGCAGAGAGTGGTGGCGGCGAGACGGTCTAGCAGCCCGTGGTGAAACCCCGCGTGACACCGAGAGCGGTGAGGCGCCCGCCTGACAAGGCGCGACGAGGGAGCCTCTTGGCCAGAGGCGACCGAGGAGCAACGCCGCTCAGGCGGGATGCATCGCCGCTCGAATGTAGCGGGGGTTTCACCACGGGCTGCTAGTGCGCTGCTGGCCTGGACGCATCGACGTCAAGGGCTGCCGGAGGATGCCGGCCTGGAGGCCGGCGCACCTGTACGAGCGGATGCCGGCCTGGAGGCCGGCGCACCAGTACGAGGGCCGGCGCATCAGTACGGCGCATCTGCGATAATTCGATGCGCTACGACGTCACGCATTGACCCGATCTCCGTGAGTCCAGCCTCAGGCGCCCAACCGCTTCGGTCCGACGACGACCTGCAGTCGCGGCTGATCGATCTGGCCGGACGGTTCAGCGGCCACCGCGTCGCGGTGATCGGCGACGTCATCTGCGACCGCTTCCTCTACGGCGACCCGTCGCGCATCTCGCGCGAATCGCCCGTGCTGATCCTCGACTACGCGGGCGACGCGATCGTCCCGGGCGGGGCGGCGAACGCCGCCGGCAACGTCGCCACCCTTGGCGGCCAGGCGCGCCTCGCCGGCCTCATCGGCCGCGGCAACCGCGACCGCCGCCTGCTCCGCGCGCTCCACGGGCGGGTCGACCGCGCGCACCTGGTCAGCCCCACCGGCTACCGCGCGCCGGTGAAGACCCGCATCCTTGCCGGCAGCCCGCACACGGCACGGCAGCAGGTGGTCCGCATCGATCACGCCGCAGACATGGCCGACCCGGCCGCCGCCGCGGGCGCGTTCGAGGACGCGGCGCTCGCATCGCTCGCGGGCTGCGACGCCGTCCTGGTCTCCGATTACGGCTCCGGCCTGGTGACGCCCGCCCTCTTCCGGACGATCACCGCGGCAGTCGGCACCCGCGGCCGGCGCTGCGCGCTCCCGGTGCTGATCGACTCGCGCCACCACCTGGCCGCCTTCCGCGGCGCCACCGCCTGCACGCCGAACGAATCGGAAGCCGAACGCCTTGCCGGCGTGCGGATCGGCGACGACCCGGCGGCGCTCGAGCGGGCGGGCCGCGCGATCCTCCGGAAGACCGCGGCCGAGGGGGTCGTCATCACGCGCGGCAGCCGCGGCATGGCGCTCTTCGCCAAGCGCCGTCCCACCGAGCACATTCCGATCCACGGCAGCGACGAGGTGACCGACGTGACCGGCGCGGGCGACACCGTGATCGCGACGCTGACGCTGGCGCTCGCGGCCGGCGCATCGCTCTCGGACGGGGTGCGTCTCGCGAACTACGCCGGCGGCCTCGTGGTGATGAAGCGGGGAACAGCCACCGTCTCCGGCGACGAGCTGATCGCGGCAATCCGGGCCGACTGAGAGGGGCAGCCGACGCAGGTGGGACGCCGACGGAGTGCGACAGGCCAACGCAGGTGGGAAGCCGACTGAGATGGGCAGAGTCGTGAGCGCGGATCAACTGGAGGTCATCGTCGGCGCCGACCGTGCCGCCGGCCGGACCGTCGCCCTGGCGAACGGCTGCTTCGATCTGCTGCACGTCGGGCATGTCCGCTACCTGGCCGGCGCCGCGGCCGAAGCGGATCGGCTGGTGGTCGCCGTCAACGACGACGACTCGGTCCGCACCCTCAAGGGACACGGCCGCCCGTTTTACCCGGCGGCGGAACGGGCCGAGCTGATCGCCGCGCTCGCCATGGTGGACTACGTCGTGCTGTTCGCCGGCCCAACGGTGGCGCCGGTGATCGAACGGATCCGCCCCGACGTCCACTGCAAGGGGACCGACTACACGCCGGAGACGGTGCCGGAGCGGGATGTGGTTACGGCGGTCGGCGGCCGGACGGCGATTGTGGGCGACCCGAAGGATCATTCGACGCGCGGCCTGCTCGACCGGATCCGCGCAGCCGCGGGCGGCGCGGACGGCCCAGGCGAAACGGGCGCCGCGGAATGACCCACCCTCCATGCGGCTGCTGATCGTCCGCCTCGGCGCGGTCGGCGACATCGTGCACGCCCTGCCGGTCGCCGCGGCGCTCCGCCACCGGTTCCCGGAAGCGACGATCGACTGGGCGGTCGACGAGCGCTACGCCGATCTGCTCGACCTCGTCCCGGTGGTCGACCGTCTGGTCGTCCTCGCCTCGCGCAGCCGCCCGGCCGTTCCCGCCTGGCTCACGTTCCGGCGCGACCTGCGGCGCGGTGCCTACGATCTCGCGCTCGACTTGCAGGGACTGACGAAGTCGGCCGCCGCGACGTGGCTGAGCGGCGCCACGCGCCGCGTTGGGTTCGCGCCGCCCTTCCTGCGCGAGGGGTGGGCGCGCTGGGGCTACGACGAGACGATCCATCCCGGGCATCCGCAGCACGTCATCGATCGCAACCTCGGCATCCTGGCGGCGGTGGGAGAGGATGCGGCGGCGCGCGATCTCGCCTGGTCGTTCCCGCTGGAGGTGCCCGCGTCGCCGGTGGTGGACCACCTGCACGCGCAGTTCGATCCGCCGTCCGAGCGGTATGCCGTCGTCAACCCGAATGCCGCCTGGGCGACCAAGCGGTGGCCGCCAGAGCGCTTCGGCGCCGTCGCGGCGCATCTGCGCGAGGCCCACGGCCTGCCGTCGGTCGTCGTCTGGGGACCGGACGACGAAGCGCGCGCCCGTGCAGTGGTAGAGGCAGCGGACGGCGCGGCGACCCTCGCACCCGAGACGGATCTCGCGGAACTGGCGGCGCTGCTGCAGGCGGCCGCGCTCGTCGTCTCTGGCGACACCGGGCCGCTCCATCTCGCGGCGGCGCTTGGGACACCGGTCGTCGGCCTCTACGGGCCGAGCGATCCGGCCCGCAACGGCCCGTGGGCGGACGCCGACGTCGTGGCGGCGATCGACTGCGACTGCTACCGGCAGCGCGCGCGCACCGGTCCCGACGGACGGCCAGCGCGCCACTGCACCGCGGCGCGCTGGTGCCTCGATCGTCTCGACGCCGCGCCGGTGTGCGCCGCGATCGACCGCCGCCTGGAGCGCCCGGCCGATGCTTGATCTCGATCGTCAGCCGCGGCTGCGGCGACTGTTCCACCTGGCGCGGCGGCGGGTCGCCGTCGGGTTCGCCGTCGCGGTTGCCGCGTTTGTCCTGGCGACGCCGACCTGGATGTCAATTGCGGCCGGGACGGCCATCGGGCTGGCAGGGGAAGGGCTGCGCCTCTGGGCGGCGGGGCACCTGGTGAAGGGACGCGAGCTCACGACGTCCGGGCCGTACCGCTGGATGCGCCATCCGTTGTACGTCGGCTCCGGCATCATGGGCATCGGCTTCTCGGTCGCCGCCGCATCCTGGCTGGCGGCGGTCCTGGTGCTCGGCTACCTCGGCCTGATGACCGCCGCGGCAATCCCGCTGGAGGAAGCGACGCTGCGCGACGCGTTCGGCGAGGTCCACGCCCGCTACGTCGCCGGTGAGGCGCCGCCGCTTGCCGGCGCGCGCCGCTTCAGCCTGCGCCGCGCCCTCGACAACGGCGAGCCGCTTACCGCGGCCGGCCTGATCGGCGTCGTCGTCATCCTTGCCGCCAAGGCGTGGCTGGCACGATGACATGGCCGCCGGCAAGGGTACGCCGCCCCCCAATCGTGCGCCGCCCCCGTACAGGTGCGCCGGCCTCCAGGCCGGCATCCTGGTGCTGACAGGTGCGCCGGCCTCGTACAGGTGCGCCGGCCTCCAGGCCGGCATCCTGATGCTGACAGGTGCGCCGGCGCATCCGCGGGCGGACGTATGATCGGGGGCGGGCGATCATCGCGGGCGGTTAGCTCAGGGGTAGAGCACCGGTTTTACACGCCGGCTGTCACAGGTTCAAATCCTGTACCGCCCACCATTCATACCAGCGGCCAGTCGTCGGCAGCGGCGACCGGAATGCGATAGAATCGTGCTTCTGCGCGCCGTTCGCGCAGGCAGACCTGTGCGGGGTCGTAGTTCAGCTGGTTAGAACGCCGGCCTGTCACGCCGGAGGTCGCGAGTTCGAGTCTCGTCGGCCCCGCCACTTCCTCATGTAGATATAGCCGGCCTGGAGGCCGGCGCACCAGTACGCGCACCGAGGGGATACCGGCGTGTTGCGTGGTGCACGGTGCCGGCCTGGAGGCCGGCGCACCTGTACGAGGCCGGCGCACCAGTACGCGGACCGAGGGGATACCGGCGTGTTGCGTGGTGCACGGTGCCGGCCTGGAGGCCGGCGCACCTGTACGAGGCCGGCGCACCAGTACGCGCACCGAGGGGACGCCGGCGTGTTGCGTGGTGCATGGTGCCGGCCTGGAGGCCGGCGCACCTGTACGAGGCCGGCGCCCCTGTGCGCGCACCGAGGGGACGCTGGGGTGTTGCGTGGTGCACGGTGCCGGCCTGGAGGCCGGCGCACCTGTACGAGGCCGGCCCACCTGTACGGCCACGTGCCGGACGGGACCGCGGCTTGACCGGCCGACGCTCACGTTGCTAGGTTGCTCTGGATAGCAGGGGTTGCACGATTCCCGCGCTCTGACCGCTCTTTCCCGCTTGTTGTAACGCGCGCCATGACCCCCCACGCCTTCTCCGAACCCCGCTTGCCAGCGTGGGCACGGATCGCCGACGCCCTTACGGTCGCGCTCTTGCTGGTTGCACTGTATGTGGCGGTCTTCGGCGGCATTCAGATTGGACGAGTGTTCTCGATGTCCACGCCGTGGCGGGCATTGTTCAGCCTGACCGTCATTTGTGGACTGCGGCACTATCTCATCCCCAGCTTCCCGCTGCACATACGCGTCTGGGACTCGCGCCCGGTACGTCTGGCGGTCCGTTGTGGACGCTGGAGTGTGAGCGCGTACGAACAGGCCACCCATATGACGGCGGCAAGGGTGCTGCAGATCCTTGGGCTGACGGCGCTCGCCGTGGCCCAGCCGCTCTTCGACGTGGTTTCTCGCGAACCCACATTCCTCGTCGCACGCAACACGACGTCCGTCCAGTTGGGTGCGTTCGTGATCCTCATTGGCGTGGTGCTGCCGCTCGTTCTTGTCGGAATAGAGGCGGTCTGTGCCCGATTGCATCCGGTCGCGGGCAACGTCGCCCACGTCCTGCTGTTGACGGTTCTGGTGAGCGCTCTGCTGCTGCCGCTCTTGAAGCGGGCAGACGGGGTGGGGACGGCGCCGTTGCTTGCTGTGGCGCTTCTGCTGGCTGGAGGCGCCGCAGTTGCCTGTCAGCGATCCAGCGTCGGCAACACGTTCCTGACGGCGCTGAGTCCCGCCGCTCTCGTCGTTCCGGCGGCGTTTCTTATGAACGCCGATATCCAGGGAGCGCTGATCGGAACGGACCGCGCTGTCACAGCAACTCCCGTCCAGCACGCGCCGCCGATCATCTTCGTTGTCTTCGACGAATTCCCGACCAGTTCCTTGATGAATGGCGAGCGCGAGATTGACGGGAGCCGCTATCCGCACTTCGCGAGACTCGCCGACGATGCGATGTGGTTTCGCAACGCCAGCACCATCTCCTCACAGACGCACTACGCCGTCCCGGCGATGGTCACGGGAAAGTATCCGGTCGAGCCGTACGCCGTGCCAACGCGGCGCCACTATCCAAACAACCTGTTCACCATGCTCAGCGAGAGCTATCAGATGACCGTGTTCGGCAGGTTTCTCCAACTCTGCCCGCCGAACATCTGCAGGTACGATCTTGAGGTTCACGACACGATGTGGGATCTCACCGCGGACCTGGCGGTCGTGTACCTCCACGTAGTTGCGCCGGAGTCGCTGGCGACCCGTCTGCCCCCGATTGTGGGCGACTGGCGGGGGTTTGCCACCCGACGCCTGTTTCGGGACGTTGATGGTGAACGCCGTAGGAACGACCGGTCGTCGGAATATGACCGGTTCCTCCAGACGATCACTTCCGAACGCAGTGGGCAACTGTACTTTCTGCATACACTGACCCCCCACATGCCGTTCGAATATGTACCATCCGGGACCCGCTACGACGCGCCGGATTACCAGCGACATGTGGAACACGGAGAACGGCTCTTCCTCAAGAGCGATCCCTGGCTCCCGCCCGTTCTCCAACAGCGGCACCTCTTGCAAGTCGGTTTCGCGGATCACTTCATCGGCAATCTTATCGATCGCCTGCAGGCGCAGGGCATCTACGACGAGTCACTGATCATCGTGACGGCCGATCACGGCTCAAGCTATCAGCACGGCAAGCCGCGTCGGAGCGTCTGGGACGGAAACCAAACCGACATTCTGTTGGTGCCTCTCATCGTAAAGCTTCCGCAGCAAGTCACTGGTGAGATAAGTGACAGAAACGTCGAGGTCATCGATATCCTGCCGACGATCGCGGACGTCTTGTCTGCGACGGTTCCGTACGAGGCGGACGGCCGTTCGCTTCTGAACACGTCCGAACCTGCGAAGCCGACCAAGACGTTCATCCGGCGCAACGCCGAACGGGCGCGCGCCGAGAACTATGTGTGGTGGCAATTGGAGGACCATGCGCTTGAGCAGAAGCTCCAACATTTCCAGTCGAGTCTCTATGGTCTCGGCCCGCACGCGGCATTGGTTGGACGTCCGGTGTCGACCCTCGACGTGCCGGTCGGAACAGCGTCGCCAATGAGGCTGGAGAATGCTTCCGCATTTGAGAACGTCGATGTCGAAGCAGAGACGTTGCCGCTATACGTGCGAGGAACATTCAGTACTCGTCCGGCCGAGCGTGTAAGTCTGGCCATCGGTGTCAACGGGGCGATCGTCGCAACGACCGTGTCGTACCTTGAACAGGGCGAGTGGGTGTTCGCGAGCATGATTCCTGAGGAGGCGCTGGTGTCTGGCGCCAACGAAGTGCAAGTCTTCGTGTTCGATGGCATGAGCGATAACCCGGTGCAGGGGTCTGCCGTAAGCGGGCGCGGGCGCTAAGCGCTACGACGCGCTGTGACGCTTCGGCCGGCAGTGGTAGAGCGTCCGCCGTCCCGCGGCGACGGTCTCGTGTGTCACGACATCGAAGCAGCGCGCGAGCGCCGCACCGACCGCATCCGCGGAATAGTTGATCGTCTGATCGCCCCGGTTGCGCAGCAGCCGTTCCACCATCGGATCGTCGCGGCCGACGAACTCCAGGACCACCTCCGCGCCGAAATCGGCGAGCCACGCCACGAAGTCGTCGAGCGGCACGTTCCGGCCAATCACGACGTGGTGCATCAGCGCGAGGCAGAGAATGAGGTCGGGCTGCGCGCGGTCCGCCAGCGGCCGGCGCTCCGTGCCCCGCCACCCGAGGCCGGGTGACGGATCGGCGACATCCGCGACAAGCGGCAGGATGTTCCGGCCGGCGTCGTCCTCCTTCAGCGCGCTGTACAGCCGGTCCACTACCAGGTGGTCGGCGTCGAGCGCCAGCACGTAGTCGCTGTGCTCGGCGGCGATGCGCGAATAGACGCCGGTGTTGCAGCCGATGTCCCACGCGAGCGCCCGGTGCCGCGCCGATGCGACGCGCCGCACGAACGCCTGCTTCCGGTCGACCTCGGCCTCGTCGTAGCTGAGCTCGTCCTGATAGCCGGACCAGGTGGATCGGGCCGGCGCCCAGGCCAGACGTTCCACTGTCCGCCGGAGGCGCGCCACATTGTTCCGGATCAACGCGGCGCCGAAGCCGGCGTCCCGCAGCTCGCGCCGGACGTTGCCGTCGGTCCGCTCGTAGCGCGCCTGCGCCTTCGCCTGCAGGACGACATGCGCCAGCACCCCGGGCCGTAGCCAGTCGCGCAGCGAGAGACAGGCGCGGCACTGCTCGGCCGTGATCCCCTCGAGACGTCCGCGCAGCCAGGGATGGAACGGCAGGTTGCGGTAGGCCTGGAGGAGCAGCGGGTAGAGGAACGTTTCGCAGAACTGCCGGTAGCCCGCCCACGGGTCGCCCGGCGTGTAAGTCGTGAACGATCCGACATCGATGAACGTCGGACGCGCGCCCATCCACTGCACGTTGAACGGCGTGGCGTCCTTCAGCGTCATCTCCTCGTCGAGCGCGGCGAGGGTCAGGTCGAGTTGCAGCAGCGCGGCGTCGCGCAGCATGCCGAACGACCACTCGTAGGGATACGAGATGACCGGCACGCGCTCGTGTTCCAGGACGGCGGCCCATCCCTCCGCCGCTGCCGGCGGCGCGGGGAGCGTGTCGCCGGACGCGCTGATCTGCCGTGTCGGGATCAGGGAGCCCGCCTCGGAGAAGCGGGCGAAGAAACGGGTAGCGGCCAGTGAGGTCCAGTCGGCGAGCGCCCGATCGGTCAGGGCGCGCAGGACGGCGCCGTCCTGGTGGAAGACCCGCGTGTCGGGATCGCGGAACGATCCCGGTTCAACGCGCGGGTGGGCAGCCGGGTCCACGGCGGCTACCGTGTGTCGTGGTCCTGCTGCTTCCGGCTGAAGAGCTCGCTGATCCGCCCCCAGTACAATCGGAGTGCAACCCCGACCGCCGCAAATCCACCCAGCAGCACCTGGAGCAGCATGCTCCCGCTGCCCGGGTCGAGGTAGGCGGCGGCGGGCCGCTCGAAGACGAGCAGCAGCAGGCCGACAAGCGATGCAAGCGCCAGTGTCTTCATCACCGACGAAGTGTAACAGACCAGAAAACTGTCTGTAACATTCCCGCCCGGCATCCGGGCGGCCGGGCCGGCGGGCCCACAGGACAGCGGCATCACAGAGGACACAGATGAAACCAGCCATTTTTCTCGATCGCGACGGCACCATGAACGAAGATGTCGGCTACCTCGAGCGGATCGACCGCCTGCAGCTCTTCCCCTGGACGCTCGACGCCATCCGCCTGATGCGGCGTGCCGGCTACGCCGTGGTCATCGTCACCAACCAGGTCGGCATTGCGCGCGGCATGCAGGACGAGACGATCGTCGAGACCGTGCGCGACCTGATCGATCGCCAGCTTCGGGCGATTGGCGAGCAGCTCGATGGCCACTACTACTGTCCGCACGACCCGCACGCGCCGGTCGAGGCCTATCGGTGCGAGTGCGAGTGCCGCAAGCCGAAGCCGGGGATGGTCGAGCAGGCGGCGCGCGATCTGGACCTCGACGTTGCCCGCTCCGTGGTCGTGGGCGACAAGTGGGGGGAGATCCGCCTGGCGCGCAACGTCGGCGCCCGCGCCATCCTCGTCCGGACCGGCTACGGGCGGACGCAAGAGCAGATGCCGAGGGTCGACCTGCAGGCGGACGCCGTCGTCGACACGCTGATGGACGCGACGAGCTGGATCCTCCGCCACCCTCCCGCCTAAGAGTTCGCCGCCCCATGCTGCGCCGCCCCGTACTGGTGCGCCGGCCTCCAGGCCGGCACCATGCACCGCGCGCCGTGCCGGCATTCCCGGTTCGCGTACTGGTGTGCCGCCTCGTACTGGTGCGCCGGCCTCCAGGCCGGCACAGCCTTCCCCCTGTGGTACATTGCAAACACCGTGCCCTTCCGCGACATCGTCGGTCATCGGGGGGTTACCACCCGCATCGCGCGCGCGATTGCCCGCGACACGTTCCCGCCCAGCGTCATCCTGACCGGCCCCGAGGGCGTGGGGAAGCGCCTTGCCGCCATGGCCACCGCCGAAGCGACGAACTGCGCCGAGCCACGCACCGACGACGCCGGCTTCGCCATCGACGCCTGCGGCGCCTGTTCCGTCTGCCGCCGGATCGGCCGCGCCGTCTTCCCGGACGTCGTCGTCGTCGAGCCGCCCGACAGCGCATCGGGCGCGATCACCATCGATCAGGTGCGCGACGTGGTGGAACAGGTGGCCTACCGGCCGTTCGAGGGGCGTCGGCGCGTCGTCGTGATCGACGAAGCGGACTTGATGGCGGCACAGGCGCAGAACGCCTTGCTCAAGACGCTGGAAGAGCCGCCGTCGGCGTCGCAGTTCATCCTCGTCACCGCGCGACCCGACGTGCTGCTCGACACGGTTCGCTCGCGCTGCCCGCGACTCCGCTTCGGCCTGCTCGCCGACGACGAGATCGCCAGCGTCCTGATCGATCGGCACAACATCGAACCGCGCCTTGCCCGCGCGTCGGCGGCATCGTCGGGCGGAAGCCTCGGCCGCGCGCTCCGCTCGGCGGCGGGCGAACTGGCCGTGTCGCGCGACGCGGCGGTCGGTCTGCTCGAATCGGTCGCCGCGGCGCGCGACACCCGCGGGAGGCTGGAGGGAGCCAAAGCGTTCAGCGCCGGGTCGGGAGCAAGGCGCGCGCCGGCAGCCGCCCGGGCAGAGGTGCGTCGCCGTCTTCGCGCGCTCGCGACGCTGCTGCGCGACATCGAGGCGGTGGCGGCCGGGGCCGATGCGCCGCTCGCCAACACCGATCTGCAGCCGCAGCTCCGCGCCCTGACGACGGCGTACGGCGGCAAACGGGGCCTCCGGTCGTTCCGCGCCGTCGACGAAGGCATCGACGCGCTGGACCGGAACGTCAGCCCGAAGACAGTCGCCGATTGGGTGGCGTGCCACCTGTGACACACTGAGGAGCGCGATGACCAGCGGGACGCCGCACGACGCACCTCCGCCCAACGGGCAGCCCGACCAGCTCCCGCCCGACGGATCGCCCGAAGCGACGCCCCCCGACCACCGCCCGCTGTTCGCGAGCGTCAAGTTCGAACCGGTCGGCCGCGCCCGGCGCTTCCTGCTCGAGGGGGTGGCGTTCGATCCGCCCCTGCAGCCGGGTGAGGAGGTGGTCGTGGCGCAGGGGCACGAGCGCGCCTACGCCCACGTCGTCCGGACCATCCCGCAGATGGTGGAACGCCAGGCGCCGCCCAGCCCGGGCGACCGGGTGATCCGCCGCGCCACGGTGAGCGACATCACGGCGCGGTTGCGCCACGAGCATCGCGAGCGCGACGCGCACCGGATCTGCGCGCTCAAGATCCGCGAACACCGTCTGCCGATGAAGCTGGTCCGGACCGAGCTGGAGTTGGAAGGGGCGTACCTGACGCTCTATTTCACGGCCGAGACCCGTGTCGACTTCCGCGATCTGGTGCGCGCGCTCGCCTCCGAGTTCCACTGCCGCGTCGAGATGCGGCAGATCGGCGCGCGCGACGAGGCGAAGCTGCTTGGCGGCTACGGCGTCTGCGGCCGCCCGCTCTGCTGCACGACGTGGCTGCCCCGGTTCGAGCCGATCACCATCAAAATGGCGAGGCAGCAAAGCCTGAACCTCACGCCGTCGCGCCTGTCGGGGGTGTGCGGCCGGTTGAAGTGCTGCCTCCGCTACGAGCTGCCGAACGCGGCGGGAGAGCAGTACGCCGGCTGCGCGAACGAGTCGTCATGCAGCCGGTCGGCGGGCGGCTGCGGCGACGGGTGCAGCTCGGGCGGCTGCGGCAACTGCAGTGGCGGTTGCGGCAGCGGATGACCTGGTTTTTGCCGCCTCGTACTGGTGCGCCGGCCTCCAGGCCGGCATTGCGCCAGATTGGCACGAACCGCGCACCTGGAAGCCGGAGCCCGCGGAGCATGCGTTTGCCGGCCTGGAGGCCGGCGCACCCGTACGAGGCCGGCACACCGTGACGGCGGCCCCCCGGCCACCGCGGCATCCTGTGCTGTGGCCGGCCTGGAGGCCGGCGCACCAGTACGCAGCCAGACCATGAAGATCACGTCCCGTGAGTGCTGATCCCCCCCGCATCGCCATCACCACGGGCGACCCCGCCGGCATCGGCCCGGAGATCGCCTCGCTCGTGGCGGCCGACCCGTCGATCCGCGCCCTCTGCACACCGGTACTCTACGGCCCCGACGCGGCCGACGCGCGCGCACGGTTCCAGCCCGGTGTCGTCTCGGCCGACGCCGGCCGCACCGCCTACGATGCGGTCGTCGCCGCGGTTCGCGACGCGCAGGCGGGCCGCGTCGACGCCATCGCCACCGCCCCGATCAACAAAGCGGCCTGGGCCGCCGCCGGCCTGACCTGGCGCGGCCACACCGACCTGCTGGCGCACCTCACGCACACCGCCGATGTCCGGATGCTGTTCCACGCGAACCGCCTGAACGTCGTCCTCGCCACCGTGCATGTCCCGCTCGCCGATGTCCCGGGGCTCCTCACCCCGGAGCGCATCGACACCACGATCCGCCTGGCGCACGACGAGCTGCCGCGCTTCGGCATGCCGAGCCCGCGCCTCGCCCTCGCCGGCCTCAATCCGCACGCCGGGGAAGACGGCCTCATCGGCAGCGAGGAGCGCCGCGTCCTCACGCCGGCCGTCAAGCGGTGCCGCGCCGCCGGCATCGACGTCACCGGCCCGATCCCGGCCGACGCGGTCTTCCGTCGCGCCGCCGCCGGCGCGTTCGACGCGGTGATCGCCTGCTACCACGATCAGGGACTGATCCCGATCAAGTTGATCGCCTTCGGCGAAGCGGTCAACGTCACCCTGGGCCTGCCGATCGTCCGCACCTCGGTCGACCATGGCACCGGCTTTGACATCGCGGGACAGGGCATCGCCGATCCGTCCGGTCTCATCACGGCCGTCCGTCTCGCCGCCAGGCTCGCGACGACCTCCGCAGCCGCCGCCACATCGGCGTAAGCTGGAGAGAGGGACCGACCGATGGCGACCGCTACAGCGGCGCCCGCCGCGGGCGAGCGCCTCATCGCAGACAACCGCAAGGCGCGGCACAACTACCACATCTCGGACGTCTACGAGGCGGGGATCGTCCTGCTCGGCACCGAGGTGAAGGCCATCCGCGAGGGACGCGTCAACCTGCGCGACAGCTACGCCCGGATCGAAGCGGGCGAGGTCTTCCTGCACCACCTGCACATCAGTCCGTACAGCCACCGCGGCTACGCCGAGCACGAGCCGCTTCGCCGACGCAAGCTGCTCTTGACCAAGCGGGAGATCCACAAGCTGATCGGCAAGGCGGTGGAGCGCGGCTTCACCCTGGTGCCGGTCCGGATGTACTTCAAGCGCGGCCTGGTGAAGGTGGCCCTCGGCGTCGCGAAGGGCAAGAAGTCGTACGACAAGCGCGAGACGATCCGCCGCCGCCAGATCGATCGCGAGACGCGCGCCGCCATCAAGGAGCGCTCGCGGTGACGGTGGTCGTCACTGGTGCCGCCGGCCAGCTCGGCCAAACGCTGGTGCGCGCCGCCGCCGCGGCCTACGGCGACGACGCCGTCGTCGCCCTGCCGCGCGCCGCCCTCGATCTGACCGACGACGCTGGCGTGCGCGCAGCGGTGCAGAAACTCCGCCCGGATGTGATCATGAACGCCGCGGCCTACACCAACGTCGACGGCGCCGAGGACGACCCACCCGCCGCGCTCGCGGTGAACGCGTTCGGTGTCCGCGCGCTGGCCCGCGCCGCCGCGGATGTCGGCGCCACGCTGGTCCACTACAGCACCGACTTCGTCTTCGACGGCACGAAGGGCGCGCCCTACGTCGAGACCGACGATCCCAACCCGGTCAGCGTCTACGCCGCCTCGAAGCTGCTGGGCGAATGGTTCGCGGAGGGCCCACACAACTACGTGCTCCGTGTCGAAAGCCTCTTCGGCGGGGCTGCGGCGCCGGACCGCCCGGCCGGCGACAACGGTTCGCACGGAAGCACACCGGTCGGCCCGGAGGGATCCGCTCCCGGCCGGCGCCCCCCCGGCGGCACCCTTGACCGAATCGCCGACGCGCTGCTCGCCGGCAGGGAAGTGCGCGCCTTCACCGACCGCGTCGTGTCCCCCAGCTACATCCATGATGTCGCCGCCGCCACCCTCGCGCTGCTGCGAGAGTCGCCACCCCCCGGTCTGTACCACTGCGCCTCCACCGGTCACGCCACGTGGCTCGGGGTTGCGCAGGTGTTGGCGCGGCAGCTCGACGTCACCGCCGCCGACATTCGCCCAACCACGCTGGAGGAGATGGGGCTTAAGGCGCCCCGCCCGAAATACTGTGCCCTCTGCTCGGACAAGCTCGCCGCCGCCGGCATCGCCATGCCCGACTGGCAGGACGCCGTCGCCCGCTACGCCCGCTCGCGCCTTGCTGTGCAGTAGATCGGTGCGCCGTCCCCAAGGCCACGCCGCCCTCCAGGCCGGCATTTCCCCTGGTGCTCTAGCCTCCAGGCCGCCCCGTACAGGTGCGCCGGCCTCCAGGCCGGCACGTGCGTCTTGATCGCGGAACGCGTCGGCTCCATCATTTGGACATGCCTGAGGCCATGCACACGAACGGCGAGCCGTTGCGGCTGTTGGTGATGTTCGAGAGAGACGAGGACGGTTGGGTGGTGGCGAGCTGTCCAACGCTGCCGGGATGCCACAGCCAGGGCCGAACGAGGCACGAAGCGCTCGGCAACATCCGAGAGGCGATTCGGGGATACCTGGCGAGCATGCGAGCGGACGGCGCCGCGCCGCCCGCGTCGTCAGAATTTCAGGTGATCGACGTGCGTGGGTAGGCTTCTCGTTGTGAATCCGATTCTCAATCCCTACGCGCCGGGTGCCGGGACGCCTCCTCCCGAGTTGGCGGGTCGGGAGGAGTTGCTTCATCAGGCGAGCATCGCGCTGCAGCGGATCCGATTGGGCAGGCCCGCCAAGGGCCTCGTGATGGTCGGTCTTCGCGGCGTCGGCAAGACCGTACTGCTCAAGCGCATTCGCACCGAGGCTGAACAAGCCGGTCTCCAAACCATTTCCGTCGAGTCCCTGGAAGACCGTTCGCTGCCCGCGCTTCTGGCTCCCCAACTCCGCGAGGCATTGCTGGCGATGTCAAGGTACGAGCATGCACGGGAGACGACCGGACGAGCGCTGCGAGCCCTTGCTGGCTTCGTCAGTCGTCTCGGGTTGCGCTACGGTGACGTCGAACTCTATCTCGGCGTCGAACCCGAGCCAGGGTTGGCCGACAGCGGCGACCTTGACCACGACTTGCCTGCCCTGTTGCTGGCCGCGGGAGAGGCTGCGAGAGCGGCCGAGACTGTCCTGTCCTTGTTCGTGGACGAACTCCAGTACGTCGAGGAAGATGAGCTCGCCGCCATCATCACCGCACTGCATCAGGCGGCCATCGAGCAGTCGCCGGTGGCGATGATAGGAGCCGGCCTGCCGCAGTTGCGCGCTCGCATGGGGCGAGCGAGATCCTATGTCGAGCGTCTCTTCGACTTCCCAGAAGTCGGTTCTCTCTCGCCGGAGGCTGCACGGCAAGCCATCGAGAACCCTGCGCTCGCCGAAGGCGTGACAGTCACTGACGAGGCGCTCCAGAGCATCGTCGAGACGACGCAAGGCTATCCCTACTTTCTACAGGAATGGGGCAAACACGCCTGGGACGCCGCCGAGGAGTCACCAATAGGTATCCGCGATGTCGAACGCGCTTCCGAGACGGCTACGGCGACTCTCGATGCGAGCTTCTTCCGCGTTCGATTCGACCGGTTGACAGCATCCGAGCGGCGATACTTGAGAGCGATGGCCGAGTTGGGCCCGGGACCTCACCGATCGGGCGAGATCGCGGCCGCTCTCGGGAGAACCGTGACGTCACTCGGACTGACGAGAAGCAATCTGATTGCCAAGGGTATGGCTTGGAGCCCCGAACATGGGGCTACGGCCTTCACCGTTCCACTGTTCGACCAGTTCATGCGTCGCGTCATGACGGGCGACTGGCGGCGATGAACGCCGGTCCCGAGGAGGCCCATGGCTATCCTTGCTGGTTGAGGCGCGGCTTCGAACGCGAGATGATCCGCCTTTCAGTCGCCCTCGCCTCACGGATGCTCGGCTTCTGCTCGATGTGGACCTTTGCTCCTGTAATCCGCTCATTGTGAATGTGCTCCCGGATTCGGTCCTGCACGCGACCACGGTGAGCGATGCCGACGTAGTTGGTCTTGTTCTCTTCCGTCTTGATCCGATACACGACCGGCTTGTCGTTTGGGAGCTTTGCCGCTCCACTTTCGTTGAACTTGACTGTCTTTGTTGCCACTCGTCTGCCTCCCGGGCTTGGTTCGCCGCGTCGGCACGCGGGCTGAAGTTTTGATGTTAGCGCAACTTGGTTGCGCTGAAGCTTGGCCAGCGTCCGGAGCGCCATAACGGAAACCGCGACGCCAAGTTTCACTCAGCGGCATGGTCGCCGATCCGGGCGGGCACCCCACGAAATCGCGCCGCTCGTTGCCGGCCTGGAGGCCGGCGCACCTGTACGAGGCCGTCGCGCCATGAGCTACGCCCGGAGGACGTCGTCCACGAGATCGGCAACCCGTTCCGCGATGGCGAGACACGCCGTTAGCCCCGGCGAGTCGATGGCGGCGGCATGCACGAGCCGCGGGACCCTGGCGTCGCGGTGGATCCGGAAGTCGGAGAAGGCTTCCTCGGCCGGCGCACCGCGGGCTCGGATGCCGCTGCCGCCTGGGCGCAGTTGATCGAGCCGGAGCGCGGGCAGCATCCGCCGCGCCGCTTCGTGGAAGCGCTCAAGGCTCTCGCGGTCCGACTCGTAGTCGTCCTTCCGCGCTTGGTAACGGGCGGTCGGACCGATCGTCACGCTGCCCCATGTGGTGCGGGTCAGGTGGACACCCAGCCCGTGCCCGCTCGGGAACGGCAACGGGTAGATCAGGTGGCGCACGAGCGCCCGCGCCGACGGCGCCAGTTCCGCGTAGTCGCCCCGCACCGGGTAGATCGTGAAGGCCTCGCCGCCCAGTCGCGCCGACACCTCGTCGGCGTACAAGCCGGCCGCGTTCACGACGGCCCGCGCGCGGATCGTCTCGCGCGGCGTCCGGATCGTGACCGCGTCGTCGTTCGCCGCCGCCTCCTCGACGCCCGAACCGGGCAGCAGCGCGACGTCGCGCTCACCGGCGACTCGCGCCAGCGCCCGGACCAGCGCTTCCGCCTCGATGATGCCGGTCGACGGTGACCAGAGCGCCGCCACCGCCTCGACGTGCGGTTCGCGCCGCCGGACGAACGCCCGGTCGACCAGCTCGACATCGTCCGCGCCGTTGCCGCGCGCCCGTGCCGCCAGCGCCTCGAGCCGCGGTGCCTCCGACCCGTCGCTCGCCACCACCAGCTTGCCGCATCGCTCCGCCGGCACCCCCTGCTCGGCGCAGAACGCGTACAGCCGCTCGCGTCCCTCGGCGCAGAGCGCCGCCTTCAGCGACCCCTCGGGGTAGTAGAGGCCGGCATGAATGACGCCGCTGTTGTGCGTGCTCGCCTCGAGGCCGAAGCGGGGAAGGCGTTCCAGGACGCAGGCGCCATGCCCCCGCCCCGCCACCGCGCAGGCGGCGGCGAGACCGACCACCCCGCCCCCAACAATCGCCACGTCTATCGTTGCGGTGTGTTCCATCACCCGGCGATGGGCGATACTCTACGCGCTCACCCACGTCGGAACCACCACGACGATGTGGTGTGCTAACATCTGATGCATGCGCACCACGATCAACATCGATGACGATGTCCTGTTTGCTGCCAAGGAACTGGCCCGCCGTGACGGGAACAGCATCGGAGCAGTGATTTCCGGGCTCGCTCGCCAGGGGCTGAACGGAGGCTCGCCGGACGACAGAGTCCAGGCGGAAGACGGTTTCTTCGGATTCCGGCCCTTGCCGAAGCGCGGTAAGCCGGTTACCAACGAGTTGATAAATCGGCTACGCGAAGACGGACCCTATTAGTCCTCCGTGAGGTCAGCTTGCGTGCGCTACTGGATATCAACGTCCTTCTGGCCCTTCTCGATCGTGATCACATCCTGCACGAACGCGGTCGCCATTGGTTCGAGCAGGAAGTGCAGCACGGTTGGGCGTCGTGCGCCGTCACCGAGAACGGCTTCATCAGAATCCTGAGCCAGCCGAGCTATCCGAGCCCGGTGTCCACCCGGAAGGCGACACAGCTTCTCGCCGCGGCGACCTCAGCCGGGCACCACGAGTACTGGGACAGCCAAGTGTCCATTCTCGACGAGACAATCTTCGACCGCTCGCGGATTCACGGTCCGAGACAACTCACCGACGTCTACCTCCTTGGATTGGCGACGTACCACGGCGGCCGCCTCGTAACCTTCGATCAGACGATTGCCCTGGCCGCGGTACCGGCGGCAACCCCAGACAACCTTGTCGTCCTGTGAGCCTCTCCGGGGATAGGCTGGCCGCAGGACGGGATCGTTGCGGTTTGGTCCATCACCCGGCGATGGGCGATACTCTACGCGCTCACCCAGCCCGGCGGGTGCATCTCGTCGGATGTCGGGTCCCCAGACGTGTCGAAGCGGGCAATCATCACCGGAATCACGGGGCAGGACGGGTCGTACCTGGCGGAGCTGCTGCTCGAGCACGACTACGAGGTGGTCGGCATCGCCCGCCGCCTCAGCGCCCCGAACCACTGGCGCATCGAGCATCTGCTCGATCGCATCACGCTCCGGCCCGCCGATCTGCTCGATCAGCTCTCGCTGATTCGCGTCATCAACGACGTCCAGCCGCACGAGGTCTACAACCTCGCCGCGATGTCGTTCGTCCCGGCGTCGTGGGATCAGCCGATGCTGACCGGCGAGTACAACGCACAGGGGGTGACCCGCATGCTGGAGGCGATCCGGCACGTGGATACCTCCATCAAGCTGTACCAGGCCTCGTCGAGCGAGATGTTCGGCAAGGTGCGCGAGTCGCCGCAGACCGAGCAGACGCCCTTCTACCCGCGCAGCCCCTACGGCGTCTCGAAGGTCTTCGCGCACTACATCACGGTCAACTACCGCGAGAGCTACGACCTGTTCGCCGTCTCCGGCATCCTCTTCAACCACGAATCGCCCCGCCGCGGCCTGGAGTTCGTCACGCGCAAGGTGACCCACGGCGTGGCGCGCATCAAGCTGGGCCTGGCGGATTCGCTCAGCCTCGGCAACCTCGACGCCCGCCGCGACTGGGGCTTCGCCGGCGACTACGTCCGCGCGATGTGGCTGATGCTGCAGCAGGATCGCGCCGAGGACTTCGTCATCGCCACCGGCGTCAGCCACTCGGTCCGCGACCTCGTGGAGATCGCCTTCACGCACGCCGGCCTCGACTGGCAGGAGCACGTCCGGATCGATCCCGCGTTCCTGCGCCCCGCCGAAGTGGACCACCTGATCGGGGATCCCACGAAGGCGAAGTTCGACCTGGACTGGGAGCCGACCGTCCACTTCGACAGGCTCATCCGGATCATGGTCGACGCCGATCTTGAGCGGCTCGCCTCCCGCGGCTGAAAGACCGGCCGTACCGGTCGGCCCACGCTTGTCGGACCAGCCTTGGGTGTTCGCAGGAACGTCGTGTTCCCGACGCATATATTGGAGCCATGATCAGGTTGGATCGAATCACGCGGGATCCCGAAGTCATGGGAACTCACCCAGCGTGGAGCCCTTGAGGGCCTCTCCGATGCTGCGCGGGTTGTCCAGCGTGGCCACGCGGTCATGCAAAAAAGCGAGAATCCGCCGCCGCGGCTGCTGGTCGAGCTTGTCCAAGTCGCGTACGGCGGCCTGGTCAAGCTCGATCGTCCATGCCATCGCGTGCCATCACGTCTTCGAGCGGGACAGTGTGAGATTTTCCGAGCCGAAGGTCGACCAGCCGTTGTTCGGCCAGGTACACGTCCTCAAGATTGTCCAAGTGTTCCCGGATGGCCGCAAGGATGTAGAAGGTCCTGCTCCGCCCGGTGCGGGCGGCCAACTGGCGCAGGCGTTCGGAGACGTCATCGGGCAAGCGGAGGGAAACAGCGGTCATGTCGGTTCTCCTGTGTCCTTGTTGCAATACAAGTATCACGTTTCGCGCGCTCCGCCCACCCCGCCGCGCGGCAGGTCGACCGAGGTTAAGACCAAGGCTGACTGCGGTTGTCGCGGAGTTCTTCCGACACCGAAGTCGCGCAGCCGTCGATAGCGGACAGCATGTGATACCACGCGTACCGGCAAGGTTGATTAGGTCGACGCCGACCTCGAGCGGCTGGCAACCCGCGGTTGATGGCAGTCACTCCCACGGGTTCACGACTGACACGCCTGAGGCCTTGAAGTCGCCGACGTCGCGCGTTGCGACCCGCATGCGATGGACGAGCCACGCGAGGACCCGCGCGGACGGTCTGGGTTTGGTCAGTTCGGAAAGAACGTTAGTGTCGAGCAGGATCACGGTAGGTCGACGGGCGCTTGTGGCTGGTCGTGGTCGCGAAGGAACGGTTCGATCTCTTCACCCGGCTCGATGACCGCGATGAGGTCGTGCGGGAATCCCGTCGAAACGGCGGCATCCTCGGCAGCTTGGTCCAGGATCATTCGCGCCAGCGCTTCGAGACTGCACCCGCGCTGTTCGGCGCGTTGTCGGAGCCGCTCCTTGGATTCCGCCGACAGATTACGAATCGTGATACTCGCCATGACAGACTCCTCTAGCGACCCCACCGTGCAATGATTGCATGCAATCACTATCTGTGCAATGACCCGCTCTGCACGTCCCCAGCATGTAGGGCCAGGGACGTCACGACGGCGCGACGAGCGGATTCCGGCGCCGGAGCGACGGGAAGCGGTCATAGTCGCGGTCGGCCGTGAGAAGTTCGCGCACGCCGTGCCCGATGCAGATCGCGGCTACGCGGGCATCGTGAACGGCGGGCCCCTGCACGTGTCCGTCGAGCAGGTCGGATCAGTCCCGGCCTGTTCGCAGGAACGTGGTATTCCTGACGCATTTGCGCTTGACGACATCCGCCAAGCCCTCGCCTATGCCGCGTGGCGCAGCGAGGAACAGGAAGTCGCGGTCGATCCGGACTGAAGCAATTACTCTCGGCCTTCCTAGAGCGGGTTCAGAATGTACTGGTCCTTGCGAAAGTCCTCTGGGATGACGAGGATGTTCATTGGGCGCGGGCCTCGTCAGTAGGTGGCGCCTGTGAGAACGCGATCACATCTTCCATCCATCCGGAGGCATGCAGCTGTCCCAGTCCCTGCGTTCGTCGAATCGTGGCGGCGTTCGGTAGTTTGCTAACGCGCCGGATGACGGCGTCTTCCGTTTCGTCCCTTCGGCAGACGACGGACGTGTCGTCGAACGTCTTGTCGTTGACGAGGGCCAGGAGGTCCGGTGAATGCGTAGTGGTGACCACCTGGATCCGTCCCTTCGCTGCCTGCCCTTCGATCAGGTCGAGCAACAGCCGCATCCGTGACGGGTGAATGCCGTTGTCGATCTCCTCGAAGACATACATCCCTTTCGATTCCGAACCGATCAGGCCTGCCAGCATCGCGATGAACCGCAGTGTTCCGTCGGAGGCGGCGTACGCCGAAACCCGTCGGCCGTTCGCCTCGCAAAAAACTAGCTGCACGCGTCCTGTCGTCTGATCGACCGGAAAATCGAAGTTCCGTACGTCCATCGGCGTCAGCTCACGGGTCCACTCAGCCAACGTTGCCTTACGCTGCGGATCGGCGCATATCTCCCGGAGTACCGTTGGCAGGTTCTCTCCACCGTCCCCTAGACGAGTCTGGCCAGGGAATGCGGCCTCGCGCATCCGGTTAGGCTCGAGGTCCAAAAAACGCATGTTGGCAAGAAGATCGATGACTTGCTGCGCGTGATCCTTGTGGGCTTTCACGACACGGCGGTGTTCGTGAATCTGGGTCAGCGCCGGTTGGTCCGGCCGCACGGCAATACGGTCACCGTATTTCTTCTGCGCGCCGGTCTTTCCCATGCGCAGGAGCAAGTACGTGTCGTCATCCTGCTCCTGCACGGGGTCTCCAAGACCAGGGTGGCTCGCGTACGTGGGCAGCCATTGCGGCTTCTTGAGTTCTTCCTTCGTGACTCGGAAGACGCCGTCGTGTTCTTCGCTCCTGGTGACCTGGATCAAATAGTTGATGCCGGGCGCGCGGACCTGCAGCGTGAACGCGGGCTGCCCGAAGCGAATGATCTCGTCGGCCGCGCCACGAATCGGAGCCCATTCCTGCTGCCCACCAGCTCCGTACTTGCCGCCGATGATTTCACCCAACGTGTAGCCTCGACCGATGCCGTGCAGGAACCGGAAGGCGTCACGGAGGTTGCTCTTGCCGCTCGCGTTCGCCCCTACGATCACGGTCAGCGGCCCCATGTGGAGCGTTTCGTCGTCGAAGTTCTTGAAATCGACGAGCCGGAGGGAGGTCAGCATCCCAGTAAACTGTACCGCGTTTCCGGGACAGGTCAACCGGGCCGGCACGGCAGCCTGGAGGATCCCGCCGCGTCGCCGTCCGCTACGGAGCGCGCAACAGCCCCGACGACGCGCTCGACGTCTGTAAGCGCAACAGGCTGCGGTCACCGCCCGGCCCACCCGTCAGTTGTCCCGTCCCGCGTAGATGACGTCCCGCACCGCAGCCCAGCGAGCGCCGCGGGACTCAGGCTGCAGGCCGGACACGCCGCTTATCGTGCAGTTCTATGTGTTATCTATACACACATGAGAATGCACATTGAAATCGACGATGTGATCATCGCCGAAATAGATGCCGTCGCTGGCCTGCGGCGCCGTAGCGCCTTCGTCCGCGACGCGGTCCTGGCCGCCGTCGATCGGCAGCGCAAAGCGATTCGCCTGCGCGCGGCGGCCGGGATACTCCGCGACAGCCAGCACGCCTGGGACGACGACCCGGCCGCCTGGGTGAGTCGTCAGCGGAGCGGCGATCCACGGCATGTTGGGTGACGAGATGCGCGTTCTTCTCGATACGACCGTGATGATTGCATGCAATCACTTGCTGGGTAGTGACCCCGCGGCTCACGCCGGGATTCGTCTACCGGTCGTTGTCCCGGAGCAACGGTCCCACGCGCTTCGGGCGCAAGTACCGGGAGACGCTGAACACCTCCTTGCTGGTTGACGTTACGCTCGGAACGTCGGTGGTCGGCCTTTTCCGCATCGGTACTCTGTCCACAAGACCGCGTCGAAATTCAGTTGGCGTTGGCTCGGCCGCTCGTTCTGCCCAATGTGATGGCGGGCTCGCAGGAGACCCGCGAGCTGGGCATTCGCGTCCATCGGACCCCGGCTTACAGAACACCGTCCTCGCGCGCCGCGAGACCGAGATACCCAAGGGTCGCCGTGGGCTCATGCGTATGGGGACTGGCTCGGTAATGGCGCAGTCTTCGAGTGCCTGGATATCTGGCAGGAAGGGCACGGCCTCGGTGTGCCCGACTGGTCGACCCTGGGTTGGGGCCCCACGTAGTCGAGAAAGACGATACCTGGTGCCCTTAGTTCGATCGTACATTCCTCTCTGCGATTCGTCCCAGAGTCTCTGCCAGGTACCGTCGCCTATCCTCCTCCGTGAATACGCCAAGTCCGTAGTCATCGTCCAGCTTCAGACACAACGTACTGAGCAGCGAGTGAAGGATATCGGCATAGGCTTTTATGCCCGGCGCGGTCGCTACACGGCGACCGTCCCTCTCCTTCGTTCTCCGATTCCGTTCAGGGCGTACAATCTAATACGTATCTGGGCATCCTGCGCTGTACGTCTATCTGGTGCGCTGGAGACCCTTTCCAACATGGCACGGGTGACTCTGTCCATCCAGCCTGCTGATTCTCTCAGCCATTCGTGCTGCTTGAGGAGTCCGACCGGCACGTTCACAGTGATCTGGCCTTGGTTGGGTTGCGTCATTTCGTTGAGCGTCTCGGTCAAGCGGGCAAGCGTCCTGATGGGCGGCAACGAGTCGGCGCGTACCCGAGGACCGTCGATTGGACCTTTTTTGTCACGGGGCAGCGGTCGCGTGGCGGCGGCGGTGGCTTCGCCAGTGGCCGGTGCCCTGTCGAGCGCGATTGTCGTTCGAGGCCGGGGCAGAGTGACGGTGTCGTGGTCGTGTCGTCGGCTGTACACTGTGAGCGGGCGACGGGGATGTCGTGCCCGCACTGTCGTACAATTCCGCGGATCGAGAGTTGAGTGGAGATCACTCATTCGCTGAGTCGAGGCGCTTAGAAGAATGTCGTTGCAGGAGTGGAACGGAGCCCGGTGGTGGAAATGCGATCTCCATACGCATACGCCCGCATCGGAGGACTACGGCAGGGGACCCGATCGGGAGGTGCTCAGAGCGCGCGAGCCGCACGAATGGCTGCTGGACCACATGCGCGCTGGGATCGACTGCGTGGCGGTCACGGACCACAACATCGGCGCATGGATCGACTGTCTGCGAGGTGCCCTTACTCAGTTGCAGCACGACCAACCCGACGGCTACCGCCCCCTGCAACTGTTTCCGGGCGTTGAGATCTCAGTGCAGGGCGGCGTGCATCTCCTTGCCATCTTGGGGAGCGAAGTGACTACGTCGGATATCGACACGCTCCTCGGTGCGGTCGGTTTCACCGGCACCAAGGGTTCGGGCGGAGCTGTGACGACCCGACCGTTTGGGGAGGTCGCTGAGACGATCGTACAGGCTGGCGGAATTGCGATCCCCGCGCACGTCGACCGCGAGAACGGACTCTTCCGGAGGCTCGATGGCCCCACTCTGGCGCAGGTGTTGCGTTGCGGCCACGTGTTTGCGATGGAGACCGTGGATTTCGGTTACGACAAGCCGCAGCTTTACCTTGACGAGAAACTGCGCTGGACCGAGATTTTGGGCTCCGACTCACACCATCCCTCCGGCGAACCGGGCCAGCGGTTCCCCGGGAGCGGTTTTGCCTGGGTCAAGATGGGCGTGCCCGATCTGGACGGGCTGCGACTGGCTCTGCTCGACGGCCCACTCTCGGTGCTCCGTTCCGACGACCATCCGGAGACGCCAAACCGCCACGCCCCAACGGTGCTGGAGTCGATAGAAGTGGCCAACGCCAGGTATATCGGGCGCCCGGATCCGTTCGTCGCCGAACTTAACCCCTGGTTGAACGCCATTGTTGGCGGACGCGGTACCGGCAAGTCCTCTCTCGTGGAATTCCTTCGCATCGCGTTGCGCCGAAAGGATGAGCTGCCTGTCGAGTTGGAGCAGGAGTTTAAGAAGTACGCTGATGTCCACAACACTCGGGACGATGCCGGACTGCTCACGGACGACGCAGCGATTCGCGTGATCTACCGGAAGGATGGATCAAGATTCCGCATTCAGTGGAACTCGACGGGCAGCCTGGATGCTATCGAGACGTGGACCAACGGAGTGTGGTCTCGGGCGGAGGGCGATGTCGTTCAGCGCTTCCCGGTTCGGATGTACAGCCAGAAACAGATCTTTCACCTGGCCAAGACGCCGAGGGCGCTTCTCCGGATCGTGGACGATGCACCGGAAGTGGATCGGCGGTCATGGGAGGGACGCTGGCGGCAGGAGGAGAACCAGTTTCTGTCTGTTCAGTTGAGAGTTCGGGAGATCGAAGCCGAACTACCGGAAGAGACCCGCCTGCGGGGTGAACTCGACGACGTGATGCGAAGGCTTGCCATCTTCGAGGAGGCAGGTCATGCCGACGTCCTACGATCGTTCCAGCATCGTCGCCGGCAGGACCGCGCAATCGAGAACTGGGAGGCAGAGTGGGCCGGCGCGGGCGACCGTCTACGGCGGATCGGTGTGGATCTGGTACCGGATGCCTTCGATGATCCTTCCATAGACAGCGCTTCGGAGACGGACGCACCACTGCTGGCGCGTGCGAGCGCGGTACGGGATCGCCTTGACGGTATTCGGCGGCAATTGGAGCGGATGGCTGACGAAGCGGACGCGATCGTCGCCGAGTGGAAAGAGCATCTTGCCGCCTCGAAGTGGACACGGGCGTCCGATGCGGCCGTTACCGCCTACAGGTCGCTCCGGGAACGACTGGCGGCAGAGGGCGCCGGCGATCCGTCCGCCTACCCCCTGTGCCAATGATCTATGAGACAACCTCCCTATTGAGATTAGTGTGGGGGCGGGGAGGGTTTGATGGATGAATCGCATGCCACCAGCCGTGGAGATGGACTTGGTTGTGGGGCCGAAGGCGGAGGGAGCCCGGAGGGCGACCGGAGCCTTCGGGCCCACCGCTACGTCAGCCGCGACGGCGCCCGATCCTGAAGTGCCGGCGAAAGCCCAGCGCCGCCGGTTCACGGCGGAGTATCGGCTCGGCATCCTCAAGCAGGCGGACGCGTGCAAGCGGCCTGGCGAGCTGGGGGCGCTGCTGCGTCGAGAAGGCTTGTATAGCTCGCACGTGGCGAATTGGCGACGGCAGCGTGAGCAGGGCGCCCTGCGGGACATGCGGGGACGTCGGCGCGGCCCGACCCCACGTCCGATCGACCCGCGTGTGAAGCAGTTGGAAGCCGAGAACCGCAGGCTCGAGCGGAAGCTGCAGCGGGCCGAGACGATCATCGCCCTCCAAAAAAAAGTTGCCGAGATCCTGGAGATCCCCCTGAAACCCCTCGACACCGACGAGACCGACTGATGCGCGCGATCGAGGCCGTCACGGCGCAAGGCGAAACGTCGGCGTTGTGTCAGAGCATCGGCGTGTCCCGCGCGTCGCTCTATCGGCAGCGCCGGCCCACGCCGCCGGCGACACCCCGGCGGCCCCGCACGCCGTCCCCGCGCGCGCTGGTCCCTGCCGAACGGCGGGCCGTCCGCGACACGTTGCACAGCGCGCGGTTTGTCGATCAATCGCCCGCCGAAGTCCATGCGACGTTGCTTGAGGAGCAGACCTACCTCTGCTCCCCGCGCACGATGTATCGGGTGCTCGCCGAGGCCGGCGAAGTGCGGGAGCGCCGCGACCAGGTGCGGCATCCGGCGTACGTCAAACCCGAGCTCGTCGCGACGGCGCCCAATCAGGTCTGGTCCTGGGACATCACCAAGTTGAAGGGCCCGGTCCCGTATCTCTACTACTCGCTCTATGTGATCCTCGACCTCTTCAGCCGCTACGTCGTGGGCTGGATGGTGGCGGTCAATGAGAGCGCCCACTTGGCCGAGCGCTTAATCGAGCAGACCTGCGCGAAGCAGTGCATCCAGCCGCAGCAGCTCACGATTCACGCCGACCGCGGCGCGCCCATGCGCAGCAAGCTCGTCGCGCTGTTGTTCTCCGACCTCGGCATCGTGGCCAGCCACTCGCGACCGCGCGTGAGCAATGACAATCCGTTCTCCGAGGCGCAGTTTCGCACCTTCAAGTATCGGCCGGAGTTTCCGAAGCGGTTCGGCGCACTCGAACACGCGCGCAGCGTCAGCCGCGATCTGTTCGCGTGGTACAACGACGCGCACCACCACAGCGGCCTGAGCTATCTCACGCCGGCCGACGTGCATTACGGCCGCGCGCCGGCGATCCTCGACCTGCGTCACCGGACCCGCCTCGCGGCCTACGCCGCGCATCCGGAGCGCTTCGTCAGCGGACCACCACGCCCCGAAACCTTGCCGACCGCCGTGTGGATCAATCCGCCGTCGAAAACGACCCGCCAGGATGCCCCAGGACCCGCGACCGGCACCCCGGACAACTCGCAGCATGAGGTCGTTGCCCGGCGGCCACCACCGCTCGATCGATCGTCGATTCAACGCGTCGATGGCGTGGAGTCGATGGCGTGGAGTCGCTACAGTAAATGCTGAACCAGGTTGTCTCAAAGACGTTGACACGGCCCGAAGTTCGACCTGGACTGGGAGCCGACCGTCGCCCTTCGACAGGCTGATCCGGATGATGGTCGACGCCGATCTCGAACGGCTCACCTCCCGCGGCTGACGCCCGACCCGGTCCAGCGATCCGGCACGGATCTTGCTTCCGGGAGAGCGTCCCGAATTGCCGTGACCCATGTCGCCCGGATACCGCGATTCGGTAGACTGGGGGAGCGCGACGGAACGCCCATGAGTGACCGGAACTGGATTATCGGTACGATCAGCACCGCGACGCTGATGCTTGGCGGCATGCAACTCACGTTGTGGAGCTTCACGGACGGGGCCATCAGGGAAAACCGCGCTGCGATCGCCAACGTCCGCACGGATCTCTCCGAGATTGGCCAACGTGTGGCAAGCATCGAGGGCTTCCTTGAGGGTCGTGCCGGCCGGCGCGGCAGCCTGGAGGATCCTGCCGCGTCGTCGCCCGCCGCAGAGTCGCGCAGCAGCCCCGACGACACGGCTCCCGACCGCTAGCGCAGCCGCGCCGCGGTCGTAGCGCACCAGGGAGCCAGCGACATCATTCGTATCGCTGATGCCGAACGGGCGCTTGGCGTAAGCCGTTCCGACGCCGCAAGGCTTCTCTCCCGATGGACCGGGCAGGGCTGGCTGCGGCGCGTCGGTCCAGGTCTATACGCGCCGGTTGGCCTCGAGTCCCTGACCAGCGAGCTGATTCTTGACGATCCCTGGGTGCTTGTTCCGGTGCTTTTTGAACCGGCGTACGTGGGCGGTCGGACTGCTGCCGAATACTGGGATCTGACGGAGCAGATCTTCCGCGACATTGTCGTGATGACGGCACGGCCTGTGCGCGAGAGGAGCCAGCACCACCACGGTGCTCACTTCACGTTGAAGCGCATTCAGGAGAACAGGATCTTCGGCACGAAGACCGTCTGGCGCGGAAGAACTCGCATCGCCGTATCGGACGTTCACCGCACCATCATTGACATGCTTGATGACGTGGACGTCGGAGCCGGCATCCAGCACGTCGCCGACTGCCTTGCGTCCTATTTCAGCCACCATGCCGCCGTCTCGTGTCCCGGTGGCGCCTCTTTGTGCCTGAGAGCTGGATGAGGATGACGTCGACTGCGCCCCGCCGAGGTGGACCATCTGATCGGCAACCCTACCAAGGCGAAGTTCGACCTGGACTGGGAGCCGACCGTCGACTTCAACAGGCTGATCCGGATGATGGTCGACGCCGATCTCGAACGGCTCACCTCCCGCGGCTGACGCCCTTCGGGGTGTCATGACGGCGGGACGAGCGGATTCCGGCGACGGAGCGACGGGAAGCGGTCAAAGTCGCGGTCGGCCGTGAGAAGTTCGCGCACGCCGTGCCCGATGCAGATCGCGGCCACGCGGGCATCGTGAACGGCGGGTCCCTGCACGTGTCCGTCGAGCAATTGCCGACGGAGGATTGGCCAATGGTCGTGCGGTTCTCCGAGCAACGTGAGTGACGGCGACTCGATCCAGGCCTCTACCTGGTCGATCGCCTGATCGACGGTCGACGGCGGGTTGAAGATGCGGGGGTGCGTCACCGTCGCGACGAACTCGTGGAGGCAGGGCCACGGGATCGCCCAGTCTGCCCGTCCTTCTGCCAGCGCGCGCAGACAGGCAGTCGCGCGATCATGCCATTCCGAGTCGGCACGATGCGCGTAGACGAGGATGTTGGTATCGACGGCGGTCAAGCGCCCCGACCCTCGTAGATGGCTTTCCGCACCGCAGGCCAGCCAGCGTCACGGAACTCAGGCTGCAGGCCGGATCCCTTGACGGCTGCGTCACGCAGCCGGAAAGCAGATCGTGTCCGCTCGGTGCGAAGCTTCATACGAATGCCGTCCTCGATTATGGAGCGGAGCGTGACGCGATGCCGCGCCGCGTAGCGCCTCGCGTCAACGGCCAAGTCGTCGGCCAACTCGATGGTGGTTTTCATTCCGGTAACCCATACTACCGTATAACCTAATATGGTCCACTGTAGATACGGGTGACCCTCAGGCCTCGATGCGTGAATCTCCAGGTTGCAGGCCGGAACTCACCTGAGCGCCAGCTCGTCGGCCAACTCGCCCGTGGCGTCTGGGGAATCGTCGTCGACGACCAGACCGAGCGGACGCCTTTCTATTCCGGCGCTGACACCGTCTGGACAGCGACTTCAAGACCGAGACGCTGGTCTCCGCGTTCGCGAGGAGCGTTCGGATCACGCCGCACGTGAGTGACGGCAATCCACAAGGAGTCCTCTGCTGCCGACGCTTCCGTCGGAAGCTCAACACTCCTGGCCATCCACACATTCGGTTGGAGGCCGGCGCAGAGATCGGCCGACTGCCAGCCCGACAGTTCGAGACGACAGGACTGTGACGACCAGGGGGTCCGGAGGTCGAGCGTCAGCTTCCGATCGCCGCCGACAGCCTCGGTCATTTCCTCCGTATCGATCACCAGGCGCGCCAGACGCGTACGGACGGCGCCATCCGTTACGAGGTAGCGCGGGTCGCCGGAGACGCGGGCGCGAACCTCGGCCGCCCGCGCCAAGGTCAAAGGCAGATCATAGATGGTCACCTGTGGATCGCGGAGCGTTTCCCACGCCTCCAGAACGCCCGGGAACACTTGGTGTACTCGCGGCAGCGATCTGGCCGCTTCGGAAAGGCGGCGCTCGGTGAAGGGTCCGACGACGATGCGATCGAAGCCGTTCAGGAACAGCTCCACGGGGTCGGCCAGTTGATCGCTCCGGAACGACGTCACCCCGGGAAGGGAATAGTCGGGCCACGGAAGCTGCAGGTCGGCGGCGATTGCCGTCTCGACCTCCGGCGCCGTGTTCTCGGCGAGCCAGGTGCTGACCAGCCGCCGGCTCTCGGGCCGGATCCTCGTGCTGTGCCAGAGGTCGAATGCCCCAAGGGCCGGCTGCGCCGCGAGCAGGACAACCAACCCCGGTCCGAGCCAGGCGCCCGCCCGCCTCGGCAACCACGGCTGCCGCGACAGATGATGGGCCACCCTTTCGATCAGCCAGCTTGTCGCGATGGCAAAGAACGGCAGAAGCAGGAACATGTTGCGGAAGAAGGCAATCCGCTGATTCAGCATGTAAAGGCCGAACACGGCGGGCAAGATCAGAATCAGAGATCCCGTGCGGCGCCGGGAGAGCGGCAGCAGCAGCGCTCCAGCGAGGCCGCCAACCGTAACGGCGACGCCGCTCGCCTGGCGGAACATCCACTCGAGGAACCGCTCCGCGTGCGGCCAGCCCGGCTCGACAGTTGCCGTGCCGAAGCCGCGGATGGCGTAGTAGTTGACCTGGTACGCCAGTGCGTCGAGGAAGCCGGGCAGATTGGTCACTGCATAGGGCGTGCCGGCCACGAAACCGACGACGGGCAGGCCGAGCGCCGCCGCCAGAGCACCCGCCGACCAGCGCCCTGACAGGAACACCGCCAGCACGGGAACGAGGACGACCGGCGCTGCGTTGTACTTGCTTGAGACGGCCAAGCCTGCCGCCAAGCCGGCCAGCGCGGCGCGCGCCACCGTCGGCTGTTCCATCACGCGCAACGACAGCCAGACCGTCAGAAGGCACATCGCCGCCATCAATGTGTCTACGCCCACCTTTTCGGAGTCCTCAATCAGCGGTGGGGTGATCGCAACCAGCAGGGCTGCCACGCCCGCCGCCCAGGGGGGGGCGACGCGGCGGGCGATGAGATAGGTAAGGAGGATCAGGAGCACGCTGAAGATCGTGCTGACCGACCGCGCCCATATGACGATACGGGGATGGGATACGGTCCGGGCCACCTCGCCCCGCACGCTGTGGTTCGCGGTGACCACCTCGCCAATGCTGCCGATCTCGCCCGCCTGCGCGGCATGAAGGAATCCGGCCGCTACCGCCGGCATCCGTAGGTAGAACGTGAGCGATGGATAGCGGAAGTACTCGGGGTTGTACCGTCCTTCCTGCACCATCCCGAGCAGACGGTTCAGGATGGGAGCTTCGTCATGGTCGTAGAGGTAGGGCAGATGCGCGCCCACCTGCGGCGCGCGCAGCGCGAAGCCGACCGCGAGCGCGAGGGCGATCCAAACGGCGGGGTGCCGATGCCATCCAGCGGCGGTCGTCGTCATTGTGCTCTGGCCAGGACTCTACTTCGTGAAAGGACCAGTAGAACAGCGGTGTGCTGCCTGATCGCCGACATTCGTCGGCACTCGTTGGCGAGCAGTTATGATGTTCGCGCAGCATGTTCCTCCCCGACGGTCTGCCCGACCGGCGCTACGACTGCTACGTGATCGGTGCCGGTCCGGCTGGCATCACGCTGGCCCTGGAACTCGCCAAGGCAAAGAAGTCGGTCCTGGTGTTCGAGACCGGGACCTTAGATGAGCCGCGGGACGACATGCCGAACGCCGTCAATTACGGACATTTCCGAGCCGGCTGGTGGGATCAGCACTCCATCCGCGCGGTGGGGGGCACCTCGCGGGTGTGGGCGGGCTGGTGCGCGGCGCTGATGGAGGTGGACTTCGACAATCCGGCCGCCGGCGTTCGGTGGCCCATCGCCAAGTCCGATCTGGCCCCGTACTACCCGCGTGCCGCCGCCGTCGTCGACCGCGAACCTTCCATCGTCGATGTCGAGACGCCGCTGGCGCCCGGATTCGCCTACCGACCCTTCTCCCGAAGCACCCGTCCGACGCGGTTCGGGCGCAAGTACCGGGAGGCGCTGAGCACCTCCCCGCTGGTTGACGTTGCGGTCGGAACCTCGGTGGTCGGCCTCGACGCCAATGCGTCGCGCAGCGCGGTCCGCAGAGTGACCTGCTTTCGCCACGCTTCCGGCGCCACGGAGCAACTGGACATCGATCCCGCGCAGAACGTCGTGGTCGCAGGCGGCGGCATCAGCAACGCGCAGTTGTTCCTGCAGCCGCGCGCAGACGGCGCGGCGCCTGTCGGCAACGAGAGCGGCCTGGCCGGCAAGTATCTGATGGAGCATCCGCACCTCTACTACGTGGGCGAGGTGGTGCTCGACGACGACCTCGATCAGTGGTCGCGACCGGCCGATTTCGGGACCGCCGTCCACGCGCTGGTCCCGGACGATCAGCAGATGCGGCGGCACGGCCTGCTGGGGTGCAGCGTGGAGTGCCGTGACCGCACCACCGAACATCCGATGGCCGAGTATCTCGTCGGCGAGTACGCGAAGCCGTTCCATCACTATGTCTGCAGCGTGCGGTCGGAGATGGCGCCTGCCGCGAGCAACGAGGTTGTCCTGACCGGTGAACGCGACGCGGCCGGCCTGTACCGGCCCGCCGCGCGGTGCGTCATTGGCGCCGGGGATTTCCTCAACGTGGAGAAAACGCTCCGGCTCCTGGGCGAATCGCTGATCGAGTCGGGGAAGGGCCGCGTGCGCATCAACAACGAACGCCTGTACCGGCAGCCAACCGGCGGCGGTCACATCATGGGGACTACCCGGATGGGTACGAGCCAGTCGAACTCCGTCGTCGACCGGGACTGCCGGGTCCACGGATACGACAACCTGTTCGTGGCCGGATCGTCCGTATTCCCGACCGGCGGATACGCGAATCCGACGCTGACGATTGTCTCGCTCTCGCTGCGCTTGGCCGATACGCTGATGACGGCAGGGTGACCATGGCGAACACGACGCGCGGCTTCTCGCGGCGGACGTTCCTCCTGGGGGTGGGCGGCGGTGCCGCTTCCGTGTCCATCGTGTGGGGCGTGTCGGAGCTGGCGCTTCAGTTTCTCGGGCCCGGCGAGGAAGCGCCGGCTGCCGGGACGCTCGACGCCTACGCCGAGTACGACGGCTGGCTGTTGACAACTGAGGACAAGGCTAGCCTGGTCGAGTTCACCGATGGCTGGTACCCTCGGGAGACAGCCGACGAATCAAGCTGGCGCTGGACACAGCAGAGCGCCACGTTGTCGTTTCCGAACCCGCGGACGGCTGCCGTGCTTCACCTAGACTACGACGCCCGCGCAGACCACTTGCAGGGCCCGCCCCGGAGGCTCACGATCACCGTCGGTGATCAGGTCGCGCGTTCCTTCGCGCCTGACGCCGCCGGCCGACAGCAAATGAATGTGTTGCTGCCCGCGGCGATGGTGGGCGGACGGGACCGTGTGGAGGTTCATATCGCCGTGGACCGGCCATTCGTTCCGGTAAACATGAGCGCGGAATCACAGGACACCCGCGAACTGGGCATTCAGGTCTATCGGGCGGCGGTTGAACGCTCACCCGTCCCAGGTCGCTGACCGCGCGACGGCCGTTTCGATGGCCTCCGGATCGTCGGCATAGGGCGGGGTGTCGATGCCACTTCGTGTCGGTCGCCGTCATTCCTCTCTCGACCACAACTCTATTTCGTGCATGGACCAGTAGAACATCGGCGTGCTGTCGGTCTGGCGCAGGCGGATGAGTCGCGACGTGTTGGGCGGCAGGGGGAAATCCATGAAGGAGAGGCGGTCGACGGGGACGGCGCCGGGCAGGAGGCGCTCGAAGCCGCGGCCGCTGTGCAGCGTCTCCCACGTCCGGCCATCGGCGGTCGACTCGATGATCAGGTGCCTGGGGTAGTCACCGAAGCTCAACCGGCCGACCGTCAGTCGGAGGTGGGAGACGTCGGTGGGTTGATCGAGCTGGATCGTGATCGACTCGTTGCCTGCCTGCGGTCGACCGCTGAGCCAGCGCGTCTCGGTATTGCCGTCGAAGGCGTAGATCAGCTCGTCCGGGCTGTGTGACGTTGAGGCGGCGAGCCCGGAACGGGAGATTGGGGGCCGTTCCGGGGCGCTCTCGGGCGGCGTGCCATCCCACGGCGGAAGCTCGAACACTGTCGCTCCGCCGAAGTCGCGGGTTGTCACAATCTGATCTGGCTGGCGGCGGATCGCGCGCAAGGTGGCGCGGCCCTTGTCCGCGTTCACGAGGGCCGGGTCGGTCTGCACGATCACGTAGCGCACGCCCAAGGCCCGGAGGCCGCGCAGCACATCGCTGTAGTCGTAGTCGTCGAAGCTCTCCAGCGCGCCGCTGGAGTCGAAGAACCAATAGAGCGGCGGGTGGAAGCCGGTGGCCCCGTTCATGACCGGATGCCGGTGCGTCAGCGTTCCGTACATGGCGCGCAGGTCGCTCGTGTAGTCACCGCCTTGGCGGTGACCTATGGCTGGCAGAGTCAGCACCGCGCCTGGCGGCCGCGTGCCCAACCACGCCTCCGCCGCCTGCAGCGACGGCGGGAGTCTCGAAGGCCCCGAGCGGAACCGGGCGATAGCTCTCGCTCTCGACGACGGCGAGGCCGCAGAGCAGGAGCGCAAGCGCCCGTCCGGGACGGCGTGGCAGGCGTTCGAGCAGGAACCGCGCGCCGAAGGCCGCGAGCACCGTCAGTGCGAGAAGGGCAATGATGATCGCCCGCCGGGGGACGCGCAGGCCGTCGAGACCGGGCATGATGCCGCGCAGCCAGTCGTACGGCCCGCACGCCATCAGCCGCACGCCGTCGACGGTCGGTTCCGGCCCGAGCGCAAAGGCAACGCCCACCACATTACCGCCGCGGCAACGGGCAGCTCGATCAGCATGCGCGGCCGTGATCGCACGTGGAAGATCAGCTCGAGGCCAGCCACGATCACCACGACCGCCGCGAAGAAGTAGAAGAAGTGGCCGTTCGACAGCCCGGCCAGCAGGAAGACGGCGGCGAAACCGGCGAGGGCGGTGCGGCGGCCCGTGGCGAAGTAGCGATGGAGCGCCCACAGCCCGATCGGCATCCAGCCGTACATCAGCGACTGCAGGTGCCCCGCTTCCTGACTGCGAAACGGCACGAGACGAACCGCACGCCGGCCATGGCGGCCGCCGTGCGGCTGCCCGTCAACGATGACGCCAGCAGGTACATCCCGCCGCCCGCAAGCACGTACGACGCGAGGTGCGCCAAGTTGTAGACGACGACCGGATTGCCGGTCAGCCACTGAGAGGGCGATGCCGAGCAGGTTCTCAAAGAGCGCGAGCACGTACGTGTAGGGATGGAAGATCGGCAGATTCCACCACCCCTGCAGTCCGTGCAGCAGCCGGTCAGCGTCCCAGGCGAGGAGCACGGCGTTGAGCAGCGGATCGCTACGGCTACCCGCAGGGCGTCGCCGACGCGCAGGACCAACGGCCATGTGGCGTCCGAAGCGGTGCCGACGCCGGCGTCGACGATCACCCGGACCGACTCGCTGATCGTCGACATTCGTCGGCACTCGTTGGCGAGCAGTTATGATGTTCCCGCTGCATGTTCCTCACCGACGGTCTGCCCGACCGGCGCTACGACTGCTACGTGATCGGCGCCGGTCCGGCTGGCATCACGCTCGCCCTGGAGCTCGCCAAGGCAAACAAGTCGGTCCTGGTGTTCGAGACCGGAACGCTAACCGAGCCACGGGGCGACATGCCGAACGCCGTCAACTACGGGCACTTCCCTGACGGCTGGTGGGATCAGCACTCGATCCGCGCGCTGGGCGGCACCTCAAGGGTGTGGTCGGGCTGGTGCGCCACGCTGATGGAGGTGGACTTCGCCAACCCGGTCACCGGCGTTCGGTGGCCCATCGCGAAGTCCGATCTGGCGCCGTACTACCCGCGTGCCACCGCCGTCGTCGACCGCGAACCTTCCATCCTCGACGTCGAAACGCCGTTCATTCCGGGATTCGTCTACCGGCCGTTTTCCCGGGGTGCTGCCACACGCTTCGGACGCAAGTACCGGGAGGCACTGAGCACTTCCTCGCTGGTTGATGTTGCGGTCGGAAGGTCGGTGATCGGCCTCGACGCCAATGCGTCACGAAGCGCGGTTCGCGCCTTGACCTGCTTTCGTCACGCTTCCGGCGCCGCGGAGCAACTGGACCTCGATCCCGCGCAGAACGTCGTGGTCGCGGGCGGCGGCATCAGCAACGCGCAGTTGTTCCTGCAGCCCCGCGCGGACGGCGCGGTTTCGGTCGGCAACGAAAGTGGCTTGGCGGGCAAGTACCTGATGGAGCATCCGCACCTTTACTCCGTGGGCGAAGTGGTGCTCGACGACGACATCGTCCAGCAGTCGCGACCGGCCGATTTCGGGAGCGCCGTCCACGCGCTGGTTCCCGACGACCAGCAAATGCGGCGGCACGGCCTGCTCGGGTGCAGCGTGGAGTGCCGCACTCGCACCACCGAGCATCCGATGGCCGATTACCTCGCTGGCGAGCACGCGAGACCTTTCTATCATTACGTCTGTAACGTACGGTCCGAGATGGCGCCTGCGCCGAGCAACGAGGTTTTCCTGACCGGTGAACGCGACGCCGCCGGCCTGTACCGGCCCGCCGCGCGGTGCGTCATCGGGGCCGGGGACTTCCTCAACGTGGAGAAGACGCTCCGGCTCCTGGGCGAATCGCTGATCGAGTCGGGGAAGGGCCGCGTGCGCATCAACAACGAACGCCTGTACCGGCAGCCGACCGGTGGCGGTCACATCATGGGGACGACCCGGATGGGTACGAGCCAGTCGAACTCCGTGGTCGACCGGGAATGTCGGGTCCACGGATACGACAACCTCTTCGTGGCCGGATCGTCCGTGTTCCCGACCGGCGGATACGCGAATCCGACGCTGACGATTGTCTCGCTCTCGCTGCGCTTGGCCGATACGCTGATGACGGCAGGGTGACCATGGCGAACACGACGCGAGGCTTTTCCCGGCGGACGTTCCTCCTGGGAGTGGGCGGCGGCGCCGCTTCCGTGTCCATCGTGTGGGGCGTGTCGGAGTTGGCGCTCCCGTTGCTCGGGACCGGCGAGGAACCGCCTACTGCCGGTACGCTCGACGCCTACGTGGAGTACGACGGCTGGCTGTTGACAATTGAGGACAAGACTAGCCTGGTCGAGTTCACCAACGGCTGGTACCCCTGGGAGACGGCAGACGAATCAAGCTGGCGTTGGACCCACCGGACGGCCACGCTGTCGTTCCCGAATCCGCGGACGGCTGCTGCGCTTCACCTCGATTACGACGCCCGCGCGGACCTATTCCAAGATCCACCTAGGACGCTCACGATCACCGTCGGTGATCAGGTCGCACGTTCCTTCGCGCCCGCCGCCGCCGGCCGACAGCAAATCAATGTACTGCTGCCCGCGGCGATGGTGGGCGGACGGGACCGTGTCGAGGTTCACATCGCCGTGGACCGGCCATTCGTTCCGGCAAGCATGAGCGCGGACTCGCAGGACACCCGCGAACTGGGCATTCAGGTCTATCGGGCGGCGGTTGAACGCTCACCCGTTCCCACGCGCTGATCGATTGACGCCGGCCGACCACCCCGAGCGATGGGCTTGATGAACCGGTGCAAAGACGACCATGCAAGGAACAGCAACAGCATCGTTGCCGTCACGCGCAACGGGATCTGGGGGAGCGCGAAGCGTGGCACGAACTGCGATGTCATGGCATAGGCGCCGTGGGCATAGAGCGCCGGCAGAAAGACGAGCACAGCCTCGACCCGTCCCCGCCCCAACCAGAACCACAACGGAGCAACGAGGAGGGCAAGGAACCCTATGAGATTGACGAGCGTCGCAGCGGTAGCGCCGTACGCCCGACGCCAGCGCGGCCAAGCTGGGTAGCCGTGGATGTTGGCCAGCCTCTGAGTTAGCGGATCGCTCAAGAATCCAAGCCCTTCTTCCGCGAACACACCGCGCCAGGCGAGTAGCAACCCAACCTTCAGGTGTTGCATGGGATCCGCAAGGAGTCGCGCCCGCGCTTCGACGGCGAGCGTGTCTTCTATCCACCGTCGCCTTTCCTGTTCACCGAGCCCGGTGAGCACGGCGCTCCCTTCCTGCCGCAGTTCATTTCGCCGTTTGCGCATCAATCGAACCGAAGTGGCACGGAAACTGTGCGCGTGGAACCTCTCGAACCGCTCAAGAGACTCCCCAGGTGTACCTTCCAGCCACCAGCTTGCTCCCGTAGGCGGGAGGTAGTAGGCGAAACCAGCGACCCACTCGTCGTGACGCATCGTGTTTAGGGACACACGCCGGGGAAGCACGTCACCTGATCGCGCTTCGACAATCGAGAAGTCGCCAGAGGCCAAGTAGTTACGTGTCATCCAACTGGCAATCGGGATGCCGTGGGCGATCAGCATTGCGCCGACAAGTCCGGCAGTCGTCCAATCGAGTCGCCGCCGCAAGAGATCCGCTGCGGCTAACCCAAGAGCGATTGGAATCCAAAGGTAGGTAAAGACCACCTTGGTCAGTACCAGTGCGGCCAGCGCCAGCCCGAGTAGAGCGGCGTGTGCCAAGCGGCGTGTGGTTGTCGTGACCGCAGCCAGCGCGCCGACCGCCACCATCAAGCTCGCAGCGTGTACCTCGGTATAGAACGACCCCGCAGATGCGAGCAGGGCTGCACTCTGCGCTGTCATCAGGAAGCCTAGACACGCTAGCGTTCGATTACTCGTCAACCGCCGCACCAGCCAGAAGACGCCCACGGCACCAAGGACGAGCAGGGCTAGATTGATCGCGCGATAGGGGACGTACTGGCGCTGGCAGGGCTGGCTGCGGATCGTCTCGGTCTCATCGTTGACGCATTCCATGGGAACCGCGCCAAAGCCAAGGCCTTCGGAGGAGAGATCGGTGATCGCGATCAGGAACGGAGGGAACGGTTCTCGCGAATGCTCATCGACCTGCCAAGACCACCGCCGATACATGCCGTCTTGCGCCAGCCTGATGCCCACCCGCAGGTTATGCAGTCCGTCGGCGGTGGCAAAGCGTAAAGTGAGGTTGCCGTAGCCGTACACCAGCACCATCAGGCAGAGCGCCGTCAGCGAAACAGCGTTCAAGGGGGTACGCACCGACGCCGGAAGGGCGTTGTACGTGTCAATTGCGGCACGCCGCCGCCGAACGATGAAGACCGCGGCGCCCAACGCACCCACAGCCCCCAGGATGCCTAAGGTGAATTTCAGCCGGTCGACAAGAGTCGCCAATCGCAGCAGCCCCCTGTGCCAATGATCTATGAGACAACCTCCCTATTGAGATTAGTGTGGGGGCGGGGAGGGTTTGATGGATGAATCGCATGCCACCAGCCGTGGAGATGGACTTGGTTGTGGGGCCGAAGGCGGAGGGAGCCCGGAGGGCGACCGGAGCCTTCGGGCCCACCGCTACGTCAGCCGCGACGGCGCCCGATCCTGAAGTGCCGGCGAAAGCCCAGCGCCGCCGGTTCACGGCGGAGTATCGGCTCGGCATCCTCAAGCAGGCGGACGCGTGCAAGCGGCCTGGCGAGCTGGGGGCGCTGCTGCGTCGAGAAGGCTTGTATAGCTCGCACGTGGCGAATTGGCGACGGCAGCGTGAGCAGGGCGCCCTGCGGGACATGCGGGGACGTCGGCGCGGCCCGACCCCACGTCCGATCGACCCGCGTGTGAAGCAGTTGGAAGCCGAGAACCGCAGGCTCGAGCGGAAGCTGCAGCGGGCCGAGACGATCATCGCCCTCCAAAAAAAAGTTGCCGAGATCCTGGAGATCCCCCTGAAACCCCTCGACACCGACGAGACCGACTGATGCGCGCGATCGAGGCCGTCACGGCGCAAGGCGAAACGTCGGCGTTGTGTCAGAGCATCGGCGTGTCCCGCGCGTCGCTCTATCGGCAGCGCCGGCCCACGCCGCCGGCGACACCCCGGCGGCCCCGCACGCCGTCCCCGCGCGCGCTGGTCCCTGCCGAACGGCGGGCCGTCCGCGACACGTTGCACAGCGCGCGGTTTGTCGATCAATCGCCCGCCGAAGTCCATGCGACGTTGCTTGAGGAGCAGACCTACCTCTGCTCCCCGCGCACGATGTATCGGGTGCTCGCCGAGGCCGGCGAAGTGCGGGAGCGCCGCGACCAGGTGCGGCATCCGGCGTACGTCAAACCCGAGCTCGTCGCGACGGCGCCCAATCAGGTCTGGTCCTGGGACATCACCAAGTTGAAGGGCCCGGTCCCGTATCTCTACTACTCGCTCTATGTGATCCTCGACCTCTTCAGCCGCTACGTCGTGGGCTGGATGGTGGCGGTCAATGAGAGCGCCCACTTGGCCGAGCGCTTAATCGAGCAGACCTGCGCGAAGCAGTGCATCCAGCCGCAGCAGCTCACGATTCACGCCGACCGCGGCGCGCCCATGCGCAGCAAGCTCGTCGCGCTGTTGTTCTCCGACCTCGGCATCGTGGCCAGCCACTCGCGACCGCGCGTGAGCAATGACAATCCGTTCTCCGAGGCGCAGTTTCGCACCTTCAAGTATCGGCCGGAGTTTCCGAAGCGGTTCGGCGCACTCGAACACGCGCGCAGCGTCAGCCGCGATCTGTTCGCGTGGTACAACGACGCGCACCACCACAGCGGCCTGAGCTATCTCACGCCGGCCGACGTGCATTACGGCCGCGCGCCGGCGATCCTCGACCTGCGTCACCGGACCCGCCTCGCGGCCTACGCCGCGCATCCGGAGCGCTTCGTCAGCGGACCACCACGCCCCGAAACCTTGCCGACCGCCGTGTGGATCAATCCGCCGTCGAAAACGACCCGCCAGGATGCCCCAGGACCCGCGACCGGCACCCCGGACAACTCGCAGCATGAGGTCGTTGCCCGGCGGCCACCACCGCTCGATCGATCGTCGATTCAACGCGTCGATGGCGTGGAGTCGATGGCGTGGAGTCGCTACAGTAAATGCTGAACCAGGTTGTCTCAAAGACGTTGACACGGCCCGCAGGTTCGGTTCCGGCTGGCTGGGAAACAGGTAGCCTGTTTGCAGCGGTAGCGGGTACGCATCCGCCCATCCTTCGTAGAGCTCAAGATGGGCCTCACCAGCGTACTGTTGATAGTCAATCCGGAGTTCATGGACGCCGGCATCCAGTCTGACTGCCCGCGCCGCCGCGGAACTCCGAGCGAACGGTTGTTCCCCGTCGATCCAGATGTCGGCGTAATCGTCCGCATGAACATGCAGTGTGAACGACTGACGGCTCGGAACGTACCAATAGCCGTGCCACCGGGCGCTGATGAACTCACGTGGCAGTCGTGGGTCGTCGTCCAAGAAGTCAGTTGTTGCGGTTTGGCTGACGTCATTGATGACCGGCCTGCCCGGGAAGTCGTTCGCCAGCCACACCTGTCGACGAAGGCCGGTCTGTTCAATCAACCGCTGACCGAGAACAAGCCACCCCGCGGTGCATACCAACGTCGCCGCAAGGTACGCTGCTACCCACCAACGGCTCGTGACTGAGGGAAACCGCATTCGGGGAATCCTATAGGGTGCCGCTACGATGGCAGCGCTTCGTCCGCGAGATCGGCGACCGGGGGCGGCTGGACCACTTGGCGGCAGGTCGCGGTCACTGTTCCCGCTCCCACAGCTCTACTTCGTGAAAGGACCAGTAGAACATTGGCGTGCTCCTGATTTGTCGCAGTCGGATGAGTCGCGAAGTGTTGGGTGGCAAGGGGAAGTCCATGAAGGAGACTCCGTCGACCGGCACGGCGCCGAGCAGCAACCGCTCGAACCCGCGACCGCTGTGCAGTGTCTCCCACGTCCGACCGTTGGCGGTCGACTCGATGACTAGGTGCCGGGGGTAGTCACCGAAGCTCAACCGGCCGACCGTCAGCCGGAGATGGGAGACGTCGGTCGGTTGATCGAGCTGGATCGTGATCGACTCGTTGCCTGCCTGCGGGTGACCGCTGAGCCAGCGCGTCTCGGTATCGCCGTCGAAGGCGTAGATCAGCTCGTCGGGGCTGTGCGACGTCGAGGCGGCAAGCCCGGAACGGGACATTGGAGGCCGTTCCGGAGCGCTCACGGGCGGCGCGCCATCCCACGGCGGAAGCTCGAACACGGTTGTGTCACCGAAGCTACGGGACGTCACGACTTGATCCGGCTGGCGGCGCATGGCGCGCAAGGTGGCGCGGCCCTTCTGCGCGTCCACGAGGGCCGGGTCCGTCTGTACGATCACGTAGCGCACACCCAGGGCTCGGAGGCCGCGTAGCACATCGCCGTAGTCGTAGTCGTCGAAGCTCTCCAGCGCGCCGCTGTAGTAGAAGAACCAATAGAGGGGCGGAAAGAATCCGGAAACCCCGTTCATGACCGGATGCCGGTGTGTCAGGGTCGCGTACATGGTACGCAGGTCGGTTTCCGAGCCACCCTGGCGGTGTCCGATTGCCGGCAGGCTCAGCACCGCGCCCGGCGTCCGCGTGCGCAACCACGCCTGCGCTGCCTGGAACGACGACGGGGTCTCGAAGGCCACGAGCGGAACCGGGCGATAGTTCTCTGTTTCGACGATGGCGAGGCCACAGAAGAGGACCGCAAGCGTTTGCGCGGGCCGGCGTGGTAGGCGTTCGAGGAGGAACCGCACGCCGAAGGCAGCGAGCACCGTCAGGGCGAGAAACGTGACGATGATGGCCCGCCGAGGGACGCGCAGACCATCGAGACCAGGCACGATGCCGCGTAGCCAGTCGTACGGCCCGGACGCCATCAGCCGCACGCCGTTGACGGTCGGTTCCGGGCCAAGGGCCAGGGCGACGCCGACCACCGCGACCAGCGTGTACATAACGGCCACGCGCCGAGCGCTTCGAGTGGCGTCCCGGTCCGGGCCACCGCGCAGACAGGCCGCCAGCAGTCCGCACACCGCGAGCGCGGCAAGGCAGAACCCGGGATCGAGCCGTCCCACCGTGTTCGCCGCGTAGGAGATCACCGACTCCCGCGACCGTTGCATGTCATACAGATCACGCAGCGCGAGGTAGCCCGACATGACCGGCAGCACAGCGGTGAACATGAGCGCAGCAGCAACGGGTAGGTCGATCAGCATGCGCGGCCGTGACCGCACGCGGACGATCAGCTCGAGGCCCGCCACGATCACCACGACCGCGGCGAAGAAGTAGAAGAAGTGGCCGTTCGACAATCCCGCTAGCAGAAACGCGGCGGCGAAGCCGGCGAGGGCGGTGCGGCGGCCCGTTGAGAAGTAGCGATGGAGCGCCCACAGGCCGATCGGCATCCAGCCGTACATCAACGACTGGAGGTGTCCCGCCTCTTGGCCGCGGAACGGCACAAAGACGAACAGCACGCCGGCCACGGCAGCCGCCGGGCGGCTGCCCGTCAACGATGACGCGAGCAGGTACATCCCGCCACCCGCGAGGACGTACGACGCCAAGTAGGCGAGGTTGTAGACGACGACCGGATTGCCGGTCAGCCACTGAATCGGCGCCGTGAAGAGGGCGATGCCGAGCAGGTTCTCGGAGAACGCGAGCGCGTGCGTGTAGGGGTAGAAGATCGGCAGATCCCACCACCCGCGCAGTCCGTGCAGCAGCCGGTCGGCGTCCCAGGCGAGGATCAGGGTGTTCAGCAGCGGTCCGTCGCCCAGGCTCACCGGCAGGGCGTCGCCCAGGCGCAGGATCAATGGCCACGTGGCGACAACCGCCACGGCGCCGAACGCGCCGATTACCGCGAGTGCTTCGCGCGCGGAAGATCGAGACACCGCTCAGGTTCCAATGACGCCTTCGAGCGGGCTGCTGGCCGTGGCATAGAGCCTGCGAGGAATCCGGCCGGCGCTCCAGGCGAGGCGTCCCGCTTCGACGGCCAGCTTCATCGCCGTGGCCATCGCCACCGGATCGTCGGCGCCGGCGATGCCGGTGTTCATCAGGACGCCGTCGACGCCCAGCTCCATGGCGAGCGTCGCGTCCGAGGCGGTGCCGACGCCGGCGTCGACGATCAGCGGGACCGACGCGAACTCCCGGATGATTCGGATGTTGTTCGGGTTCTGAATCCCGAGGCCGGAGCCGATCGGCGCGCCGAGCGGCATCACGGCGGCCGCGCCGGCATCCTCCAGCTTGCGGCACGTGACCGGGTCGTCGTTCGTGTAGGGGAGGACGATGAAGCCCTCTCTCACCAGGACCGTGGTGGCTTCCACGAGTGCCGCGTTATCGGGAAAGAGCGTCCGTTCGTCGCCGATCACTTCCAGCTTCACCCACTCCGAGAGCCCCGCCTCGCGCCCGAGCCGCGCCGTGCGAATCGCATCGTCCGCCGTGTAGCAGCCGGCCGTGTTGGGCAGCAGCATGTAGCGGTCGGTGTCGATGTACTCGAGGATCGCCTGCTGCGCCTCGTCAGTCGGACGGCCTGGCAACTGCACGCGCCGGACGGCCACCGTCACCATCTCGGCGCCCGAGGCGTCGTGCGCCGCGACCATCACCTCCGGGGACGGGTACTTGCCGGTGCCGATGATGAGGCGCGAGCGGAACGTCCGTCCGGCGATTGTTAGGGGAGTGTCCATGCTAACCGCCGCCGACGAAGTTGACGACCTCCACCTCGTCGCCCTCAGAGACCACGGTCGAGGCGTAGGCCACCTTCTTGACGACCAGCCGGTTGTGCTCGACCGCGATCCGGCGCGGGTCGATCTCAAGCGCCTCAAGAAGTCGGCTGACGCTCATCGGCTCGGGCATCTCATGCGGCACGCCGTTGAGCTGAATGGTCATCGCGGCGAGCGTACCGCCGCCCCCAACGCACCGTCAAGACAACGCCACCGTGCCATGGATGGCCTTCCGCTCGCTACTGCGTCAGCGCCGGCGGGGGAGGTGGTGGCAGGGCCAAGCCACGGCTACGCGCCGCCTACCTGACGCCCTGGTTGCACCGATACAATTGGCATCGACCGCCGCCACGCCGACGGGGCGCGGCATTGGGCATCAGCCTCGAAGTAACGGTGAACACTCTGGGAAGGCCTTCTTGGGCGGGATGGGCCTCATGAAACGACCAGGCAGGCCAGCCATCGTCTGGCTACTGGTCGGTTCCCTGACGCTTGCGGTCGCACTGACCACCGTCCTGGCGGTCCTGGACGCTGCCCTGTCAGAGCGCACCGGCCTTCGTCGCCAGGTCTCGCAGCTATCCGAGCGGACGCGTGAGGACGGTCCGCTGCTTCTTGACGATATCGCACCGACGGCGACACTCGAGTTTCTTCAGCACAATACAGCACTGCCGCGGCGATTCTTCCAGGCCAGGTGGGCTGGGTATTGGTATCTTCCCCAGCCACAAAAGGTTGACATCTACGGCGCGGGGGACGACCGGCTCGATGTCCGGATCGATGACCGGTTAGTGCTCCGGCGCCCGGGGCCGTCCGGCATGCAGACGGTCATGTTGGACCGAGGCATCCACGAACTGCGCATCGATTACGAACAGCACGGCGGTGCGGCCAGCATGAGCCTCCTTTGGGCACCGCACGGCGGAGCCTCCCGCGCCCTTCATCATCGTCGTTTGTTCCACGAACGGCCAGGCGACACCGATCTCCTCCTGTCGTCGTCGGTCGTCTGGCTCCGGCAGATTGTCCTGCTCGCCTGGCTCGCGCCGATTCCCATCGTGCTGGTGCTGTGGACACGTCGCAAGCCGGCGCGGACCGAACTTCTCGACGCCAGTCCGGCTACATCTCCGCTGCCACGCCGCGACATTGCCCTGCTGGCCGGTCTGTGCGCCGCAATGTTCGTCTACGGTGTGGGCAATCTCTCCGTGCGGCCCGCTTCGGACGATGGATACCAGAACCTGACGCTCGGACTCCGGCTGGTAGACACCGGCGAGTATGGTCGCGACGGCCGCGACGCATTTCGCGAGCCTTTCATGCCGGTGATCTGGGGCGTGATGGATCGCGCTAGCCAATGGATTGGACTCGAACCCGTGCCGCGGGACTGCATGATCGACAATGTTTCGCCATGTCGGTCGATCTATGCGCGCTTGAAGATTGTCAACCTGGTGTTTCTGGTGGCGGGCGCAGCAGTCGCGTTCGCGCTGGTGCGCCGGCTGACTGGCTCCGCCTGGCTCGCGTGCGGCGCGTTTCTGCTTGCGGCGCAGAACGGCCAGCTCCTGATGGGCGTCGACCGGTTCTATACGGAGCCGCACGCCGCCACGCTGCTCATCCTCACCGCGTTCTTCGCGTTTAGAATGTTCCACGGGCGACGCCCAACGGACGGTGTGTGGCTCGGCCTGGTACTCGCTGCGCTCGTCCTGACCAAGGTTGTCTTCGTCTATCTCTGGATCTTCATCGCCCTGGCGTTCGTGACTCCCCCTGTGCCAATGATCTATGAGACAACCTCCCTATTGAGATTAGTGTGGGGGCGGGGAGGGTTTGATGGATGAATCGCATGCCACCAGCCGTGGAGATGGACTTGGTTGTGGGGCCGAAGGCGGAGGGAGCCCGGAGGGCGACCGGAGCCTTCGGGCCCACCGCTACGTCAGCCGCGACGGCGCCCGATCCTGAAGTGCCGGCGAAAGCCCAGCGCCGCCGGTTCACGGCGGAGTATCGGCTCGGCATCCTCAAGCAGGCGGACGCGTGCAAGCGGCCTGGCGAGCTGGGGGCGCTGCTGCGTCGAGAAGGCTTGTATAGCTCGCACGTGGCGAATTGGCGACGGCAGCGTGAGCAGGGCGCCCTGCGGGACATGCGGGGACGTCGGCGCGGCCCGACCCCACGTCCGATCGACCCGCGTGTGAAGCAGTTGGAAGCCGAGAACCGCAGGCTCGAGCGGAAGCTGCAGCGGGCCGAGACGATCATCGCCCTCCAAAAAAAAGTTGCCGAGATCCTGGAGATCCCCCTGAAACCCCTCGACACCGACGAGACCGACTGATGCGCGCGATCGAGGCCGTCACGGCGCAAGGCGAAACGTCGGCGTTGTGTCAGAGCATCGGCGTGTCCCGCGCGTCGCTCTATCGGCAGCGCCGGCCCACGCCGCCGGCGACACCCCGGCGGCCCCGCACGCCGTCCCCGCGCGCGCTGGTCCCTGCCGAACGGCGGGCCGTCCGCGACACGTTGCACAGCGCGCGGTTTGTCGATCAATCGCCCGCCGAAGTCCATGCGACGTTGCTTGAGGAGCAGACCTACCTCTGCTCCCCGCGCACGATGTATCGGGTGCTCGCCGAGGCCGGCGAAGTGCGGGAGCGCCGCGACCAGGTGCGGCATCCGGCGTACGTCAAACCCGAGCTCGTCGCGACGGCGCCCAATCAGGTCTGGTCCTGGGACATCACCAAGTTGAAGGGCCCGGTCCCGTATCTCTACTACTCGCTCTATGTGATCCTCGACCTCTTCAGCCGCTACGTCGTGGGCTGGATGGTGGCGGTCAATGAGAGCGCCCACTTGGCCGAGCGCTTAATCGAGCAGACCTGCGCGAAGCAGTGCATCCAGCCGCAGCAGCTCACGATTCACGCCGACCGCGGCGCGCCCATGCGCAGCAAGCTCGTCGCGCTGTTGTTCTCCGACCTCGGCATCGTGGCCAGCCACTCGCGACCGCGCGTGAGCAATGACAATCCGTTCTCCGAGGCGCAGTTTCGCACCTTCAAGTATCGGCCGGAGTTTCCGAAGCGGTTCGGCGCACTCGAACACGCGCGCAGCGTCAGCCGCGATCTGTTCGCGTGGTACAACGACGCGCACCACCACAGCGGCCTGAGCTATCTCACGCCGGCCGACGTGCATTACGGCCGCGCGCCGGCGATCCTCGACCTGCGTCACCGGACCCGCCTCGCGGCCTACGCCGCGCATCCGGAGCGCTTCGTCAGCGGACCACCACGCCCCGAAACCTTGCCGACCGCCGTGTGGATCAATCCGCCGTCGAAAACGACCCGCCAGGATGCCCCAGGACCCGCGACCGGCACCCCGGACAACTCGCAGCATGAGGTCGTTGCCCGGCGGCCACCACCGCTCGATCGATCGTCGATTCAACGCGTCGATGGCGTGGAGTCGATGGCGTGGAGTCGCTACAGTAAATGCTGAACCAGGTTGTCTCAAAGACGTTGACACGGCCCGACTCTTGATGCGCTGGACCGCGGGATCGGCCAGTCGACAGCGTTGCTCGTCGCGGTGTTCCTGGCCAGCCACCTGGTTCCGGTCGGCGCCTGGATGGCACGCAATCACTCGGCGGTCGGCGACTTCACGGTGGTGGAGGGGCGGGAAACCGGCGTGCTGCTCACGCGCGAGGCGTACCACAACATGCGTGACGACGAGTTTGCCGCCGCCTTCTGGTACTACCTGCCCGTCACCAAGAACCGCCTTGGCGACCTCGGCATTGCTGCCCAGTCGATCGAACGCGTCGCACCCATGAACGCCAACAGTTTCAGGCGGCGACAGAATAGAGACGCGGACCGATCGGCTTCGGATATTCAGTCTCAGCTTCTGACGGAGCCTTGGCAGCACTTGAAGATATCGCTGCTTCTGGCGTGGCGCGGTGTGTTCCTCGCACGCAGCGTGGCCGGCCCGTCACCGCCCGATCGCGACCTGGGGTACTCCCCGCGCCCGCGCGGAAACACTTTGCGGCTTGCCGAGCAGTGGGAACTCTTGCTGTGGCCGCGCTGGGGAGTTCCGTTCAACACCCTGCTCTCAACGATCCTTCACTTGGCAGGGTTCCTCAGCCTCCTCGTCGTCCCCGCCTGGTTCTGGCTGGCGCGGAAGAGGTTCGACGTCGTCCTCATCGCCCTGCCGGCGTTGTATTGCCACGGCGTGTACGCGGTGGCCACGCATTTCATTCCCCGTTATGCGGATCCCGAAACGCCGCTGAGGTCGGTCACCGCCATGCTGCTCGTGTTCCTTGTGGCATCGCTGGCCGGTGGACGACGGCCCCGGGACGATGAGGCAATTACGAGCTCATCCACACGAGTGCCGGACGGGACGCCATCGGACGGGATGCAAGGAAGGCCGACAGCCCGAGCACGAGGAACGGCAGATAGCTGACGAACCGGCGTCCGCCGGGCGGCGCGGTTGACTGGCTGAGACCCTGTCAGATGTCGCCCCGGAGCATCAGACCCCAGGACTCGCCTGTTGCGTCGTCCCAAGCAGGACTTGTCAGCAACTCGATGCAGAACGGGCTATCTTCGGACCGCGCCTCGACCGGATATGAGAGCGTGTGCCACGCGTCGTCCGCGAGTACGTGTTGGTCGACGATGTCACCGTCGATCCGCACGGTGACCGTCTGGGTGGTGGCCACGGCCGGCATCCTGCGGACATCGAACGCAACGCGCGAGTCTTCGGCCGCCGCGTAAAAGACCGCGTATCCGTCGGTCCGGTAGGTGCGGGCGCCAGCTTCGTCCGCTGTGCCATTCGGATCTGCGGACAATCCGATCTGGTTCTCCCGGCGTTGCGCCGCACGATCATCTGTCGGCTCGAATACCGTCCGGTGATAGCTCCAGGCGTCTGGATCGTTGACCCTTCCGTTGACGGCGAACACGTAAAGGACATCGAGGAAAGGATTCGGTCGGGTTTTCGGATCCTGGTGTGCGTACATGCGCTGCCGAGGCCCTGCGGGATCGATCCGCAATACGGAAGCGCCACGTCCCAGCGCGTTGGGGAGACCTGCGAGGTCGAGCAGAGTGGCGGGCACGTCGGTAATCGCGGTGGGTGCGTACGAGGTCTGCAACGGACCATGGGACGCGAAGGGCTTCACCAGCAGTAGAGGCGTGGCGCGAGACTCGACCCCGGGGAGAGTCATACGGGCGGGCGATTGTATTCCACGTAAGGGATGCTCTTCTTCGGGTTGGATGTAAGTCAGCTCGGTTCCATGGTCGGACGTGACGATGATGGCGCTTCGATCGTAGAGGTCAAGATCCCGCAGTCGATCGAGCAACGCCCGGACGGATGACAAGGCGCACCGTGCCTGGTTCGCGAAGCGTTCCGAGCGGGGCGTCCGCTTACGCGCGTACGTGCAGTCCGCGTCCGTGACTAGCGGGAGGTGCGGCGTAATCAGGTGGAGGAGCGTGTACACCGGCACGTCATCGCCTGGGGTGAGCCGATTGGCAAACTCACGCAGAAACGCGGTGTCTCCATAGGGCCGCGCCGCTGTCGCCGCCGCCGCGCTCCGCTGTTGCAAGAACCAACGCCCGTCGTGGTAGATGTCGGGCTTGAAGGCCTGCGGCGCGTGCCGAAACAGCGATAGGTCCAGCAATTTCGCCGCCGCGACATCGACATAGTCACGGTAGTTACCGTAGGGCGACGGGACGTTGTATCGGATCGCGTCGTCGACCCCGGGGAACCCCGGATTCGGATGGTTGACCCCTTGGGAGGTCAGCGATCGAAGTTGATACCCCTGCTGTCCGAGCGCGTGGAAGACGGATGGATGGCGAGCGACGAACTCGCGGAGCGGCAGTTCGTTGCGAAAGGGGACGCCCGAGAGCATCGCGAGCATGGAGGCCATCGTGTTTCGGTGGGCGCCGAGGTGATTGGCGAAGAAGGTGAAACCGGGCCAGTCGCGATCGAAGGCGGGCCGGTCGGTGTCCAGGATGTCGACGAACGTGCGCGTTGGGAACGCGTCGAGCACGATGTGGATGAGGTTGCGTGTGGTTGAAAGTTCATAGATCTCTGGCGGCGGCAACCGCCAGGCGGTCTCGGCGCCTGGTGTCGAGGGTGCGTCGGCGGTTACCATTCTGCCGACCGGGACCACGAGGACGGTTGCCTGCAGCGTCACCAGCGCCACGCACGCGACGGGCGCTACGCGAGCGACCATGTTGGCGAATATCACGGCGAGCAGGAGCACGCAGACCCACAAGCCGGTTTCGAACGGCGTTCGCCAGGCGTGTGATGCCAGGTCGAGCTCGCCGCCGTCCAGTAGTCCGTAGTCTGCGAGCAGCAGATTCCCCTGCGCCCAGAGCAGCACGCCGACCGCGCAGAGCGCTGCTACGTACCGTGGGAACCATCGGGCCGGCATGACGATGCTGAGTCCCGCCAGGACGCCGACGACGGGCCCAAGAAGCCAGACCCAGCCGGGCGCAAGTTCCCAGAACCCCACGAGGAACTCGGTCCGGTTGGTCTCGTGCACCGTCCACGGGCCGAAGAGAAGGAGCTGGCTGGGGCCGAGCAAGGCGGGAAACAGGACGGTACGCAGGCGGCGCCAACGCTCGGCAGGGCTCAGGCTCGTGACGCTCCGATAGAACCCTCGGCAGAAGAGAAGGAGCTGGCTGGGGCTGAGCAAGGCGGGAAGCAGGACGGTACGCAGGTGACGCCAATGCTCGGCAGGGCTCAGGCTCGTGACCCTCCGATAGAACGCTCGGCAGACCATCAGTCCTACCAGCACCGCAACGCCTGTCGTCCACACCAACAGGATGAGGACGGGCAATCGCACGGCGGCGACCTGCAGCCAGTAGCCGAGTGCGCCGGGATCCTCTGGGAATAGACGAGTAGGGCCCGGGATCGCCGGGGTCCCGCCGGCGGGGGCCCATTGCACATTCAGGCTCCGCGCGCCGCCGTGTTGCCAGTACTCGATTTCTAATTGATGCGCTCCCGCCCCGAGCTCCACGGTCCGGCCCACCGTGTGCATGCCCACCGCTGGACTGCGTTCCAGGACGGTGTCGCCGTCCACTCGAAGGATGACGCGGTCGTCGGCTCCCGCATAAAAGTCAACACGTTCGGCTCGCGGCGAGAACCACACACCGTCCCAGCGAACCCGGTAGTTCCGGGTCGGCCGGTGTCGCTCGTCGATGAACGCAAGATCGATGGCCGTGATGCGTTCCTCGATGATCGGTTCGGTCGAGGCGTCGACCGGATACCAATAGCTGCGGGTGAGCCCGGCTTCAGGTGCCAGACCGAGGGCCGCCAGCCAGAGCAACGGCAGTGAAACTGCTCCCAGCGAGTACCAGAGACCGATGCGGAACGCGCGGGGATGCCGACGGCGCCAAGCGTCCAGGAGAGCGGTCACCGTCAAACTATCTCATGCTCGTCGGGTTGCTGGCGTCGTTGCCGGCCGAGTGAGTCTAAGGGTCGTTACGACCTTCGTCAAAGGCCTCAAGGCCCGCAGCCTCCACGGCGTTGAGTTTATCGTGTCCGATGACCACGCCGGCCTCAAACGTGCGGTCGCCTGACGGCACGCTGAACAGAGCGGCCGTCGCCTCCGCGGTCCCATGCGAAATCGTCGCCAGCGATGATGCCGCCAGGTTTCGTCTTCGCCAGAGCCATCCACAAGTCCGCCAGAACGTACGGGTAGTCATGTTCCCGTCGATGTAGACCCAGTCGAAGAAGCCATCGCTGAACGTGGGGAGCACGTCCGCGGAGGTGCCCCGGTGGATGGTGACATCACCGGCACTCGCGAACCGCTGTTGAACCGCCCCGTAGACGCGATCCATATCGCCTTGATTCTTGGCGATGCGTCCCCCGTACATCTGACTCCGATAGGTCGGCTGGAATGTCCACGGGTCGATCAGGTGCAGCATCAGCGGTGACGTGTATTGTCGGATTCGCTCGGAGAAGTCCCCCGTCCACCCACCAATTTCGGCGGCGACGGCGGCGCGAGGCATGCGCAGCAGCAGCTGTCGCCTGGGGCTGCGCCACCACCGAAACGCATCGACCGCCACCTTCCCCCTCGTCCTGACCGGCCGCGGCAACCAAGGGTACCGTCCCACTGGTGAGTTCTCAGAGTAGGCGAGTGCGTGCTTCGTGATCGTCATTGTGTCCCTCACTCATGCTGCGAGTGTGCCACACCAGCCCGGCCGCCCAGAATGGACCGGCTGCTGGCCGGCGAGGTTGCGGCGGCCTTCTTCGATGCGATCGGCTGTCAGGCCCGGTCGGCCGGTCTGCTCTCCGACGAACAGCTTCACCGTGGATCGCATGCAACTGGAAGCCTGAGCCTGAAGAGCCTCCGCCCGCGTTCGTCGCTATTGTCGTTGATCACCTGCCGGCCGTGTATTCTGTTTTCCGTATGCTCCTGTCGTCATCAAAGCGCTGGTGGGGGGCGGCGTGCTTGGCGGTAGCGTTGGCATGCACTATCGCTTGGCTGCTGCTCGATCAACGGCTGGCGGAACAGACGGGCCTCCGTCGGCAGGTCTGGCTAACCGGCGACTTCGAGGGTGCGCCGTTCATCAACGACCTGAGCCCTGGCGCCACCCTCGACTTCCTGGACGACGACGCGCGGCTGCCGCGTCGGTTCTTCAGCGCCCGCTGGCAAGGCTACTGGTACGTGCCGAGCAGTCAAATCGTCACCCTGCACGTCGACGCGGACGACTACGCCGACGTGTGGATTGACGGGGAGCTCCGGTTCGCCCGGAGCACCTTTGCGGCAGGGGGTATTAGACTGGACGCTGGCGTCCACGAACTGCGCATCGACTACCAGCAGCACGGTGGAACTGCCCATCTCTCCCTGCGGGCAGGACGCGCGGGCGCCTATCCGCGGCCGCTTCAAGCCGAATATCTGTTTCCGGATGCTCCCGCGCCTGGAATCGTGCGTTTGTTGACCGTGACCGCTTGGCTGGGTACCACCGTCGCCTTGACTTGGGCGCTGGGCGCTCTCGCCGCTGCATTCCTGGTTCTCGGACGGCAACGCGCCGCACCGACCGCAGGTGAGAGACAACTTCCGGCTTCGATGCCGACCCACTACGACGCGGTGGCGTTGACCGGGCTCTGCCTCGCCATGCTGGTCTACGGCTGCGGCAATCTGTCGTTACGCCAGTCGGCCACCGACAGTCTGGAGAACCTGACTCTGGGCGTACGGCTGGCTCAGGAGGGAACGTACCGGCGCTGGCCCAGGCAATTCGGTGACCATCGCCGTGAACCGTTCGGTCCGTCGTTGGTCGCGGTCGCCGATCTCGCCGCCGCCGCGATCGGCCGCGGGGCCGTCCCTGCGGAATGCGTCAGCGACGAAAACGTTTCACGGGGGGATTCTTGCCGGCAGGCCTACGCCTCCTACCGCGCGCTGAACCTTGCGCTGCTTCTCGCCGGCGCCCTCGGCGTCTTCTGGCTGGTGTTCCGGCTGACAGGCGTAAGCGTACTGGCGTACCTCGGCTTCCTGATGACGGCGCAGAGCGCCGCGCTGCTCGAGAGCGCCGACTCCTTCCTAACCGAGGTTCACGCCGCCACCTTGATGGTGGCGGTCGCTGCACTCTCTTGGACCACCGCAACGTCGCGGCGTCCCTCGCACGCCGCGCTGTTGGGACTCGCATTGGCAGCGCTGGTCCTCACCAAGGTGATATTCGCCTACTTGTGGATCCCAGTCGCGCTGATGCTCGTGGCGGCGGACTGGTTACGTAGTCGCCTCGATTGGACGACGGCTAAGTTGGTCGGTGTCCTGTTCGTCGCACACGCGATCCCGGTTGGCGGCTGGATGGTTCGCAACTACTTGACCACCGATGACTTCTCGATTGTAGAGGCGCGATCCGCTGCCGTGCTCGGCTACCGTTCATCGTTTAACACGATGCGTCACGACGAGTGGGCGGCAGGGTTCGCCTACTACCTCCCACTGACACGAGCAAACCTGCAATCTGCAGGCATCCCGGAAGAGTCGTTCGAGCGATTTCATGACGACAGCGAGAATGGGTTCCGGCAGATCGACCGCCGTCGATATCCCCGTCGCCGCGCCCAACTGTGGACCGACGACAACCCTGCGATCGTAGGTCTCGATGAACTCGGCCAGCGGCGCTGGGTGAACGACACCATGGCGGACGAAGCCATCGCCCGCCTGCTTGCCGATCCCGGGCAGCATCTCAAGGTATCGCTGCTGCTTGCCTGGCGGGGCGTCTTCACGGAAGAAGGGCTGGGATTCCTGAGTAGTCCGCTGAATCAGCGTCTGGCCGATATCGCCGGTTGGAATGACTGGGCACGCTGGCGGCGGGCCTACGGCCCGATCAGCGCGAGCTTCTTCAATCTCGTCAGTTTCCTTGCGCTGATCGCTGTCCCGCTGTGGCTCTGGAGGGGTCGTGGCCAGTTTGAGGCGATCTTCGTCTTCTTACCGGCGCTCTATGGCCATGGCGCCTACGCCTTGGTATCGCGGTTCCTGCCCCGCTTCGCGGAACCCCAAATCCCGTTGCGCGTGACGGCGCTGATGATACTGCTGTATCTCGCCTGGTCGTCGCTCCGGACAGCGCGGCGGCGGCGCGGATCACGACAGCGACCTCAGCCATGAACCTGTTGCTGCCGCTGGTGGGGCATCTGCGGGCGGGACCGCTACCAACAGTCCGCGCAGCGGCTCGAAGTGCATCTTCCGGCGCGGCGGGCGCTGCGTCTCTGGCAAGAGGTGAAGGCGGACTGGCGAGAGTACGCCGAGCACACCGGCTTCAGGTTGGAGCGTCCCCCGCGCTGGCTCGACGGCGAGCGCTTGGACCGGGCGCTGGCGGCAGTCACGGGTCAACAGGAGTTCTGGTCACGTGACCCAGGCCGAGCTGACCAGGCTCATTGCCGCCAGGCCGCCGTCGACGAAATGCTCAAGACCAGCAGAGGCACGCTGTTTGTAGCTGTGCGCCACGATGGGACGGTACCATAGCGAGACAACTGTTCAGATGTTGGGGTCCACTTCATGTTCCTGACCGATCGCCTGCCCAGCCGGCCTTACGACTACTACGTGATCGGCGCCGGTCCGGCCGGCATCACACTTTCGCTAGAGCTCGCCAAGGCGAACCGGACGGTCCTGGTGTTCGAGACCGGAACCGTGACCGAGCCACGGGACGACATGCCGAACGCCGTCAATTACGGGCACTTCCCTGACGGCTGGTGGGATCGGCACTCCATCCGCGTGCTGGGCGGCACCTCAAGAGTGTGGTCCGGCTGGTGTGCCACGCTGATGGAGGTGGACTTCGCCAACCCGGCCGCCGGCGTTCAGTGGCCCATCACGAAGTCCGATCTGGCCCCGCACTATCGACGTGCCGCCTCCGTTGTGGACCGCGAACCCTCCATCCTCGACGTCGAAACGCCGCTCAGTCCGGGATTCGTCTACCGGCCGTTTTCCCAGCGCGCTGGAACGCGCTTCGGACGTAAGTACCGGGGGGCACTGAGCACCTCCTCGCTGGTTGATGTTGCGGTCGGAACGTCGGTGATAGGCCTCGACGCCAATGCGTCACGGCGTGCGGTTCGCGCCTTGACCTGCTTTCGTCACGCTTCAGGCGCCACGGAGCAACTGGATTTCGACCCGGCGCAGAACGTCGTGGTCGCGGGCGGTGGCATCAGCAACGCGCAGTTGTTCCTGCAGCCACGCGTGGACGGCGCGGTCCCGGTCGGCAACGAAAGTGGCCTGGCGGGCAAGTATCTGATGGAGCATCCGCACCTTTTCTCCGTGGGCGAGGTGGTGTTGGACGTTGACCTCGCTCAGCAGTCGCGGCCGGCCGACTTCGGGGGCGTCCGCCACGCGCTGGTTCCCGATGATCAGCAGATGCGGCGGCACGGCCTGCTCGGGTGCAGCGTGGAGTGTCGCAACAGCACTACCGACCATCCGATGGCCGAGTATCTCGTCGGCAAATACGCGAAGCCGTTCCATCATTATGTCTGCAACGTGCGGTCGGAGATGGCGCCTGCGGCGAGCAACGAGGTTTTCCTGACCGGCGAGCGCGACGTCGCAGGCCTGTACCGACCCGCCGCGCGGTGCGTCATCGGCGCCGGGGACTTCCGCAACGTCGAGATGACGTTGCGCCTCCTGGGAAAATCGCTGATCGCGTCGGGGAAGGGCCGCGTGCGCATCAACAACGAACGCCTGTACCGGCAGCTGTACCGGCAGCCGACCGGCGGCGGTCACATCATGGGGACCACCCGGATGGGCACGAGCCAATCGAACTCCGTGGTCGACCGAGACTGCCGGGTCCACGGATACGACAACCTGTTCGTGGCCGGATCGTCCGTGTTCCCGACCGGCGGATACGTGAATCCGACGCTGACGATTGTCGCGCTCGCGCTGCGCTTGGCCGATACGCTGGCGACGGCAGGGTGATCATGGCGAACACGACACGCGGCTTCTCGCGGCGGACGTTCCTCCTGGGGGTGGGCGGCGGCGCCGCCGCCACCATCGCGTGGGGCGTGTCGGAGCTGGGGCTTCCGTTCCGCGAACCAGGCGACGACTCTCCAATCCCGGCGACACTCGACGCTCACGCGGAATACGACGGCTGGCTGGTCACGCCTGAGGACAAGGCGCGCATGGTCCTGGTCGAGTTCACCGACGGCTGGTACGCCCGGGAAACGGGCAGCGGCTCGTCCTGGCGATGGACGCAACAGGCGGCGACGCTGGCGTTCCTGAACCCGCGGACGGCCGCCGTGCTCCACTTGGACTACGGCGCCCGCGCGGATCTGTTCGAGGACTCGCCCCGGATGCTTACCCTCACCGCCGGTGATCAGGTCGCACGTTCCTTTGCGTCTGATGCCCCCGGTCGACAGCAGACCAACGTCTTGCTGCCCGCGACATTGCTGGGAGCACGGGACCGTGTCGAGGTTCACATCGCCGTGGACCGGCCATTCGTTCCGGCAAACCTGAGCCCGGACTCGCAGGACACCCGCGAACTGGGCATTCAGGTCTATCGGGCGGCGGTTGAACGAGCACCCGAACCGATCCGCTGACCCGCTACCAGTTCATCCAGGCTGCCACGAGCTTGAACGGCATGACGGTAGGGTCGACCTGGTGCGGTTGGTGCTGTCGATCGACGAGTTCGGGTAACCGCGGCGCGGCCGGCGTGCTCGCTGGGCGGTCCGGTTGGCGGCCTCATTCTTTGTCTTTCTCCAACTCCTGTTGTGTCCTCTATCCAGTCTCTACCGCGGCCGGCGCCGCGCCGGCCGCCAGCATGTACCTGTACGTGAACTACCTGTACGTACTTGTGTTGTCTTGGAAATGGCAAGCAGAAAAGGGATCTTTTGGCCACGTGAAAAGGGACCCCTTTTTGAGTTGTGGTGGTCGTCGCGACGTGGCCGGACGGAGCGGAGCGACGGGAGGCCAGATCGCGACGAGCGCTATTGCCGTGGTACCTCCTGTGTCGCGCGGGACGTCTGGTTGCGTGTGGCGACCTTGAGCCGGTAGCTGTCGCCGGCGGTCGTCAGCACGGTGGCGTGGTGCACGATCCGGTCGATGACCGCGGCGGCGCGCTTGCCGCCCTCTACTGGCTGGCGCCGCCCCTCCGGCGCCCGATCCTGGTCGGCTGGATGTATGCCGCACTGCCCATCGGCTGGACGGTCTCGCACCTGATGATGGGCGTCGTGTACTTCGGTGTCGTGACGCCGATCGGCCTTTTGTCGCGTCTCGTCCGCGGCGACACGCTGCACCGCAGGCTCGACCGCAGCGCGCGCAGCTATTGGATCGAGCGCCCCCGCCGCAGCGGCACGCAGCGCTATCTGCGCCAGTTCTGAGCGCCGCGCCCGGCGGCCCGGGCTCGCAGCCGTCGCAGGGCGTCCCGATCGACCACGCCGGCGGCCACCAGCGCCAGCGGAAACGCGGCCAGCAGGCCTCCGCGGACGATCAGCGCCTCCGCGGAGACATCTGCGGGCGCGAACCCGGCGGCCGCGTAGACCACGAGCCCGGCCAGCGCCGTCCGGAACAGGCGACCGGTCTCGTAGGGGATGTGGTACAGGCGTTGCGCCGCAATTGCCATCACGATGACGCGCGCCGCCTGGCCCGTTGCGGTCGCGCCGGCCGCGCCCAGCAGTCCGAACCGCGGGATCAGCGTGACGTGGCCGGCCACGGTGACCGCGGCGGCGGCGGCGGCGGCGACCGGCAGCGCGCGCGTCCGCTTCGTCACGTTGAGCGACGTCGTCAGGAAGACGGCGGCGCCGTGCAGGGCGACGCTCAGGACCAGGAACGGCACGACCGCGGCGGCGCCATGGAACGTCGGCGGCGTCATGATCTGCACCATCGGCGCAGCGAGGATGGCGATGCCCAGCGTCCCGAAGACCAGCACGGCGAACGCGACCGTCGCCAAACGGGCGAACTGCCGCGGGGCGTCCGGCTGATCCATCGTCTCGAAAGCAAACGGCATCCAGGCACGGCGGAACGCTTCCGGGTAGATGCGCAGGACGTTGGCGATCGTGCCGCCCAACTGATAGATGCCGACGTCCGCCAGCGGCCGGGAGAGGCGCAGGAAGAACCGGTCGGACATCATGGTGACCTGTTGCAGCAACGTGTTGGGGACCAGCGGCAGGCTGAAACGCAGCATCTCCCGAGCCCGCTGCCACGAGGCGCGTCCGATGGGGCGCTCGACCACGCGGGACAGGCCGGCGACCAGGACGACCGAGGCGAGCAGGTCGGCCAGCATGATGCCGAACACGCCCATGCGGAAGCCGACCACGAGCAGCAGGCGTCCCGCCGCGGCGCCGAGGCCGCCGCCCACCGTCCAGCGGGCAAACCGCGCCGGCTGATTGCGGATCCGGAGCAGGCTGTGGGGAACGCACAGGAACGCCTGCAGGAAGCCGTTCAGGGCAAGCAGTCGGAGCGTCCAGGCATGCTCGGCGGAGCCGAGCAGCAGGCGGCTGAACGTGGGAGCGCCGGCGAGCAGCACGGTAAGCACCACGCCGCTCGCCAGACCGATGGCGACCAGCGTCGTGCCGGTCAGCGTCCGGCGCGCCGCATCGTCGCCGCAGTCGTAGTAGAAGCGCAGGAACGATTCGTCGAGCCCCAGTTGATTCAGCGGCCGGAGGAAGGCGCGGAGCAGCAGGAGGAGTCCGAGCACGCCGTACTCCGCCGGCGTCAGGACGCGCGTATAGACCGGGACGAGCAGGAAGCTGATGCCGAAGAGGAGGATCTCGCCCGATCCGTAGACCGCCAGGTGGGAGAAGACCCGGCGGACGTTGGCGAGCATCGGGGGATGATAACGGCTAACGACTATACTCACGGCCGATGACGACGGCGCGTGGAAGCCGGTCCTTCCTGGGTCACAGCCGGCAGTGGATCGTGCCGGCCCTGCTGTTCGTCCTCGCGCTGCCCGCCATCACACCGCGTCTCTACGCGGGGGACGAGGTGGGCTACTTCGCCAACCTCCGGTCGCTTTGGTTCGACCACGACGTCTCGTTCGACAACGAGTACCGCTACTTCTATGACCGCGGGATCGCCGTCGCCTGGACCTTCTACGAGAGCTATCTGGTGCGGGAGACCGCCACCGGGCTCCGCTACAGCTACTGGACGGTGGGACCGGCGATTCTCTGGTCGCCGTTCTACGCCGTCGCCGACGTCACCACGCGGATCCGGCGCGCATTCGGATCGGAGGTGCCGGCCGACGGCTACTCGAGGCCGTACTTGCGCGCCGTCACGTTCGGGTCCGCGTTCTACGGCTTTCTGGCCATCTGCCTCGCCATCGTCACCGCGCGCCGCCTGGTGGGGGAGGCGCATCCGGCCGGGCTCGCCATCTGGCTCGGCACGCCGTTGCTCCACTACATGTACATCGCCCCCGGCTTCAGCCACGCCTGCAGCGCGTTCGCGGCGGCGCTGTTCGTCGCGGTCTGGCTCCGGGTGCGCGAGACCTGGTCGCTCCGTGGCCTGATGGGGCTGGGCGCCGTCTGCGCGCTGATGGTGATGGTGCGCGAGCAGGCGGTCTTCTTCGTGGTCGGACCCGCCATCGACTACCTCTGGTCGGTCGCCAGCGCGGCCCGGGCCGCCGACTGGCCGCGCGTCCGGACGTTGGTGCTGCGGGTGGCGGCCGGCGCGGCGGTCTCGTTGCTCTGCTATTCGCCGCAGATGCTGATCTACCTGAGCCTCTACGGTCAGCTCACCACGCCCTACACCCTCGACGACCGGATGCTGTGGCACGCTCCGCACTTTTTCGACGTCCTGTTCCACCCGAACCACGGATTCTTCTTCTGGACGCCGCTGGCCCTCATGGCGGTCGGCGGGCTCGCCTGGTTCGCTTGGTCGGGCGACGGCCGGGGCGACGCCCGGGCCCGGCGGATCGGCATCTGTCTGCTGGCCATGTTTGCGTCGCAGGCCTACATCGCGGGCGCCATCTTGCGGTGGGAGCTCTCCGGCACCTACGGCCAGCGGCGCTTCATCGGGACGACGATCATCCTCGTGGTCGGCCTCACCGCGCTGTTCAAGCTGGCGCAACGCCCCGTCTGGCGGCGGGTGGTGGTGGCGCTGGCCATCGCCGGCGTCGTCTGGAACGTCGGCCTGATGGCGCAGTACGGCGCCCAACTGATGGACCGGGGACGCGTGGAGCTGGCCCGCAACGCCTACACGACGGCGTTCGTCCTGCCGCGCGTCCTGCCGACCCTCGCCTACCGGTACCTGTTCGACCGGAGCTCGTTCTACCTCGACCCGGAACGCTACGACGAGCCGTCCGGGACCCCGTGACCATCCTCTATCTGGCCGATATCCGCTTTCCGCTGGAGCGGGCCAACGGCGTGCACTCGATGGAGACCTGTGCGGCGCTGGCCGGCCGGGGCCACACCGTTCAACTGCTGGTCCGACCTGACACCACGTCGCCGCCACGGGATCCGCTCGCGTACTACGGCGTGACGCCCACAACGAGAATCCGGATCGAGCGGGCACCCGTCTTCGGGCCGGCACCCTTGCGTCGTTCTGCCTACCTTGGGCGGATGTCGATGCGGCTGCTCCAGCGTGGCCGCTGGGATGTGGTCTACACGCCTGAACTGATCCTGGCAAGCGCGGCACTCCGGTTGCCTGCGCCACTGCGGCCGCCAGTGGTCTACGAGTCGCACAACTTCCGCCCCGCTTTCGCCGCGAACCTGCCGGATCTGGTGACCGGGCTCCCAGCCGCAGGGCGACTCAAGCTCCGACGGCTCTGGCGGCGCGAACGGCGGGTCTGGCGCGGCGCGGACGGCTACGTGGCCACGACTCAGGCGCTCGCCAGCGAACTGGAGGCGCACTTCGGTGGCCGTTCCCGAGTCATCACCGCACGCAACGGCGTGCGCCTCGATCCAGCACGGCGCTACCAAACCCGCAGCCGCGGCGACAAACCGCCGGTGGTCGCCTACGCCGGGCACTTCTATCCGTACAATGGCGCCCACCTGCTGATCGAAGCGCTGGCCCTCCTGCCCGGCGTCCGGGGGTTGATCATCGGCGGCCACCCAAGAGATGCCGCGGACGGTGAACGTCTTCGGGCGTTGACGTCGGCCCGCGGGCTGACGGAGCGCGTCACGTTTACCGGTCTCGTGCCGCCGGATCAGGTGGTGCCACGCCTGCGCGAGGCGGACGTGCTGGTGCAACCGCTGATCGACGCGCCGTACACGAGGTACGCGTCCGCGATGAAGCTGTTCGACTACATGGCGGCGGGCCGCCCGATCGTGGCCTTCGATCTGGCGTCGACACGGGAGGTAGTGGCCGACGGTCGGACTGCCTGCCTCGTCGAGCCGGGCAGCGTCGAGGCGCTGGCGGCTGGGATTCGCGATGTGCTGGCGGATCCGGCGCTGGCGGACCGACTGGCGCACGCGGCATTCGAGGAGGTGGCCAATTACACCTGGGCGCACCGGGCCACCCGCATCGAGCGGTTGCTCGCCGAGGTTGTGGGGGCATCATGATCCGGGCGGCCGGGGGCCTGCTAGCGCGCGGCGCTGGACGAACCCCGACTTCGTGCCCGATCCGCTCGGGTTGCCCGCAAGCGTCGCGGCGCTACCGAACCTCCACGCGGTCGAGCATCACGCCCAGATCGCGCTGGTCCGGGATACCGAGCACGTGCAGCGGGACCCAGGGCACGGTTTCGATCTGCAGCTCGGCCGCCCCTTCGCCGGCGGCGATGGCCTCCGCGAGCTCCGGCGGGATGGTGACGGCGTACGGCCGGAACCTGTCGTCGGGGACGGTGATGGAGCCGAGCGGCTGATCGTTGAGAGTGATTCGGACCTCCGCCACGCCGGCCGCCTCCGGTCGGCCCCCGTTGCTCATGTGCAGGGTGATCTCGCGCGCGTCCGGGAGGGTCCCGACCACCCACACGATCGACCTCGCGGTGGTCCAGCGGTAGGTGACGCCGCGCTCGTTAAGCGTCCGTGGGTGCATTCCCAGCACCTGCAGGTCGTCGTCTCCGCCGACGTCCAGGTCGAAGGGGCCGGGCGGCGGCGGATCGACCAGGAGGTCGTAGATACCGTAGTTGAACTCCCAGTTGACCGCCCCGTTCGGATAGGCGTTCAGCGTCCGGTCGTAGTGCGGGATCCGGGTCTGTTCGCGGCTCACCAGGGCGGCTCCCGTACGGGAGGTGTGTAGCGCGGTGGCGCCGCCGATGAAGAAGACGCGCGCGTAGCGGGTGCGCGCCCAGTCGAGGAACTGCCGCAGGAGTCTTGGGTCCGGCTCCCACTCGCGGAGCGACAGCACGTTCCGGCCATACACGTAGGCGAGCGGTAGGGCGAACGCCTGCGCGTCGGTGACGCCCCGGTTTCCGAACAGCAGCAGATCGTCCGGCGTGAACCGTCCGGCAAGCTCCTCGACGGTCGGGATCATGCCCGCGTGCTCGACGTGCCGCAGAATCGGCCGGGTGGCCTGCACGTACTGCCAGCCGAGCGCCGCGACGAGCACGACGCCGACCGCCAGGCGCAGGCGCGCGGCGGCGGGCCCGCGTGTCCACGCCAGCCCGGGCCACTCCGGCAATGGGGCGGGCGTGAAAGCTGCAGCGCCAATCAGCAATAGCGAGGCCGGCAGGATCACCGATACGTAGCGCCGCCCTGCCCAGAAGTGGTCGGGGGTGATGTGCGGGTCGTAGAAGACGACGACCGCGAACGCCGCCGCCACGGCGAGGAAGCCCCAGGACGGCCAGAATCGCCGCCGCGAGACGACCGCCCACCCAGTGAGCGCCGCTACCAGCCCCAGCGGTTGCAGGTAGTAGAACGTGTAGCTGTAGAGGCCCTCTGGATAGAGCGCTGCCGGGTCACGCATCGCCGGGAGCCCGCCCTTCACCCGGATGAAGAGGGCGTAGACGGCCAGGATCCAGAGCGCCGCTGTGGCCAACGGCGGCAGCCACTGCCTGACCCGCGCCGAGAACATCGGGCGGCCGGCTGCGAACGCCAGCGCGACTACCGCGAGCACGCCGGCGATGACGACGACGTGTTCCGGCCGGAGGCTGACGAAGTACCAGACTGGCGTGTACGTTGCCAGCACGGTCAGGTAGTACGTCGACGCTAGGCCCGTCGCCACCACGAGCGACAGCGCAAACGACGCCAGGAAGCGTTGGCCCCCGTAACGGCCCAGGAGAGCGGCGAGGCCGAGAGCGCCGATGGCTATGACGCCTGTGATGTGAAGGAAGGGGGTCAGGCCGATCAGGATCCCCGCGACGGGCGCAAAGAACCGGTCGCCGTCGACATGCGCACGGATGTAGGCGAGCACCCCGGCGAACACCAGCGCCTGGAAGATCATCTCGACACAGAAGTAGCGGGCGAACCACACCTGCGCAACGTTTACCGCGAGAAGCGCGGCGCCCGCGAACGCGGCGCGCCGGCCGAACAAGGCGGCCCCGGTCAGGTAGACGGCGAGCACGCCGAGCACCCCCCAGAGCCCGTGCACGTAGCGGGCTCCGGTGAGGCCGTACGTCTCGAACGCGATCGCGATCCATACCGGATACAGGTGCGGGAACTGGCCGACTACCGTGCCGGCCTCCTGGTCGAGGACGAAGAACCCGAGGAACCTCGAGCTGTCGAATGTCGCGTCGGGTGGTTCCGGTCGGAAGAACAGTTCGCGGTGCTGCGGCGGCACGGATCGGACGAGCGGGTCGTCGATGAGCAGCGATCCGCGCTGGGCGATCTGGATCCCCGAGTTGAAGTACACCGCAGGATCCCGGCCACCGTTGACGTACTCCGCGGGCGGGACGAAGAAGAAGATCCCGGCGGCCAGCAGCAGCAAGGCGAGCGGTGCGCCGGCGGTCCAGGTCGGTCGCGGCGCCTCTCCGCCGAAGCGCAGCTTCAGCCGCCACAACAGCCCGATGGTCAGGCTGATCCCGCCGTTGACCAAGATCACGCGTTCCAGCTGGAACCTACCGGTCGCGGCGAGCGCGAACGCAACGATGGAAGAGAGCGCGAGGCTGATGGCGACTGCCCAGAACACGCGCTCTTCGGCGGAGAGCGCGGCCCGGCGCGAGCGCTCGGCGACGGGAAGCCGGAAGATGAGCGCGCCCGGCAGGTAGGCGATCAGCAGGACGATGAACGCCGTCCGGACCATCGCGGCAGCGTACCATGCGCGTTGCACGCCAGCAACGCGCCGTTCCTGCAGCCTTGTAGTATGTGGGGCGTCACGGCGCTCGTAACTGATGGTGTCCAAAGGCCCCACGCCAGTCGCCCGCGGAACACGTCGTTCGCCGCCTCGAAACCCGCGCGGCGCGACGCAGAATCCGCCCGGACGCTTCGAGGTCCTGCACGTCGAGCCCGAGCCGGACGAGACCTGCGACCCCGACGATGCCGCGCCGGCGGGCGGCGTGCCCACGCTCTACTTCCACGACGCCTCCCGGTCCATCATCTCGTCGAACACGAGTCCCGACGTCCCGTTCGACCGCAGCGTCAATCCCTACCGCGGCTGTGAGCACGGCTGCATCTACTGCTACGCGCGGCCCACGCACGAGTACCTCGGCCTGTCCGCCGGGCTCGATTTCGAGACGCGCATCTTCGTCAAGCCGCGCGCCCCGGAGCTGCTGCGGGCCGAGCTGTCGCGCCGGTCGTGGAAGGCCCGGTTGCTCGCGATGAGCGGGGTGACCGATCCGTATCAGCCGATCGAGCGGCGGCTTCAGCTCACGCGCCGGTGCCTGGACGTGCTCGCTGAGTTCCGCAATCCCGTGGGCGTCATCACCAAGAGCGCCCTCGTCACCCGCGACCTCGACGTCCTGGCCGAACTCGCGGCCCACCGCTGCGTAACCGTCACCCTCTCCATCACGACCCTCGACGAAGGCGTGCGCCGCGCGATGGAGCCGCGTGCCTCCACGGCCGAGCGGCGCTTCGAGGCGATCGCGCAGCTCCGCGACCGTGGCATTCCCGCCGGCGTCAGCATCGCCCCCGTCGTGCCCGGGCTCACCGACCACGAGATCGCGCCCATCCTCAAGCAGGCCGCGCAGGCCGGCGCCCAGTACGCGCACTTCATCATGCTGCGGCTGCCCTACGGAGTGAAGGATCTCTTCGAGGCCTGGCTCGACGAACACTTCTCCGACCGGAAGCAGAAGGTGCTGAACCGCATCCGGGACCTGCGCGGCGGCGAGCTCACCGCCCCCGCGTTCGGAGAGCGGATGCGCGGCACCGGCGTCTGGGCGGACACCATCGCGGCCATGTTTCATTCCGCCCGCACGCAGGCCGGCATCCCATCCGGGCACCCCGAGCTTTCAACCGCGGCGTTCAGGAAGGTGACGCGGCAGCCCGGCCTGTTCGAGAGCTGATCTGCTCGCCGCGGAAATCCGCAGCACAGTTGCCGAATTTGGCGAAAATCCGCAATCATCGACGCTCAGTCTGCTAGACTAGTCTAGTTAAACATGAAGCGAGAAGGACGCATGGCAAGCGTCGGAACCTTCGAGGCCAAGACGCATCTCTCGGCGTTGCTCGAGCGCGTCGCCAAGGGCGAGACGATCACGATCACCAGGAACGGCGTCCCGATCGCCAAGCTGGCGCCCCTGACCAGACAGCACCGGCGGCCCCGGCTGAGTCATCGGGAGGTGGTAGACGGAATGCGCGCGCTGCGCGAACGGATCAAGCCCGGCACGATAAACGTTAGAGACATCATCGAGGAGGGCCGGGGGTATTGACCGGCATCGTCATCGATGCGGCCGTCGCACTCGCCTGGGTCTTTCCCGACGAGCACAACGCCGCGGCCGACGCCATCCTGGAGTCCCTGGAACACCAAGCCGTGGTGGTGCCGGGGCACTGGTCGGTGGAGGTGGCCGCCGCGCTCGCCGCGGGTGAGCAGACGGGACGCATCACCGGCGCCAGAGTACAGAGGTTCGTGACGTTGCTGGAGACGCTCAATGTCGTTGAGTACGCCTGCGAACCTGCATCCGCTGTCGGCAGGCGCGGCTCGCTGTGTCGGGATTACGGCCTCACCGCCTACAACGCCGCCTATCTCGATCTCGCCATGCGCGAGGATCTGCCACTGGCAACGTTCGACAGCAGGCTACGCCGTGCCGCCAGAAAGGCGGGCGTGACGCTCCTGGGCGACGCGTGACCATTCTGTACGTCGCCACCGATCAGCAGGTGCCGGGCCGCGTCGGCGGATCGGTGCATGTGACCGCCGTGGCGCGTGGCTTGGCGGCCTTGGGTCATGACGTGCATGTGGCAATCACCCGTGGTGACGGTCCGTTTCCGGACGATGGCGCCACCTGGATCGACATGCGCCCACCCCTCGGCGCGCGGCGGTTGCGCTGGGCGCTCGCGTCGCGCGTCCGCACGCTGGCCGAGCGCATCCGGCCGGACGTGGTGATCGAGCGCTACTTCAACTTCGGCGGCGAAGGCGTGCGCGCGGCGCAGGCGGTGGGTGCGCTGACGATGCTCGAGGTGAACGCGCCGGTGATCGACCATCCCGGCTCCGCGAAGCGGCGGATCGACCGCGCGCTGCTCGTCGAGCCGATGCGGCGGTGGCGCGACTGGCAGTGCCGGCATGCCGACCTGTTCGTTACGCCGCAGGCGGATATCCTGCCGGCCTGGGTGCCCGCGGATCGCATTGTGCGGCTGGAGTGGGGCGCCGACACGGTGCAGTTCACGCCGGACGCGACGGGCGCTGTGCCCTTCGAGCGTCCGGTGTCCCGGACGCTGGTGGTCTTCGCCGGCGCGTTCCGCGCCTGGCATGGCGCGCAACTGCTGGTCGATGCGATGCGGCGGCTGCGCGAGCATGGCCGCAACGACGTCGATGCGGTGCTGATCGGCGACGGGCCGGAGCTGCCGGCGGTGCGGCAGGCGGCGGAGCGGATCGACGGCGTGACGTGCGTCGGTCCGGTGGCGCACGACGCGATGCCGGCGTGCCTCGCCGCAGTCGACGTCGGCGTGGCGCCGTTCGACGTGGGCCGGCACGCGCCTCTGTCGCTCGGCTTCTTCTGGTCGCCGCTGAAGCTGTTCGAGTACATGGCGTCTGGCCTGCCGGTGGTGGCGCCGGCCATCGATCGGATTACCCACCTTGTGGGGGACGGGGAGGAGGGCCTGCTGTACGATGCGGACGATCCCGCCGCGCTGGCCGGCGCGATCGAACGGCTATGTGATCCGGCGTTGCGGCGGCGGCTCGGGGCGGCGGCGCGCGCCCGGGCGGTGCGCGACTACGGCTGGGACCGGCATTGCGAACGGCTCGCGGCGGCGATCGAGGCGGCGCGTGAACACCGGAGGCCAGCCTGAATGCGATGCGCCTGCTGATTGCGACCGACGTCTTTCCCCCGATCTGTGGGGGCAGCGGCTGGAGCGCCTACGAACTGGCGCGCGGGCTGCGCGCGCGCGGGCACGAACTGACGATCGTCCGGCCGCGGCTCGGTAAGGCCGCGTCGGGTGAAGAGAAGTTCGACGGCTTCCGCCCGGTTGCCTTCTCCGCCCCAGCGCCCGGCATTCCGTTCGTCCGGAACTGGTTCCGGAACGAGCGGTTCTGGCCCAGGTTCGCCGAATGGCTGGACACCGTGATCCGTGAACACCGGATCGATCTGGTGCACGCGCAGCACGCACTCAGCGCGCCACCCAGCGTGACGGCGGCGCGCGGCGCGGGCATCCCGTCCGTCTGCACCATCCGCGACTACTGGCCGCTCTGCTACTGGACCGACCTGATGCTCAATCCGGCGGCGGGCGCCGTCTGTCCCGGTTGCACGCCCCGACGGATGAGCTATTGCCTGCGCCCGCGCGCCGGCCCGGCATGGCCGCTCGCCACGCCGTTCATTCCGTACATGCAGGCCAACCTGCGGCGGAAACGGCGCGCGCTGGCCGGGGCCGACGCCCTGATCGCCATCAGTCAGGCGGTTGCGAAGACGTTGCGCGATCGGCTGGAGGAACCCGAGGCGACGACCGTTACCACCATTCCGAATCCGGTGGACGCGGTGGCGATCCGGGCCGAGGCGGAGCAGTCCGGGCCGCCGGACCGCCGGCCGTATGTGCTCTTCGCCGGCAAGCTGGCCGCCAACAAGGGCGCCTCCGCCCTGTTGCTGGCAACCGCCGACCTCAGTTTGCCGCTGGTGGTGGCGGGCGACGGTCCCGCGCGTGCGGAGGTGGAGGCGCGCGCGCGGGCGTCCCGCCGGGATGTCCGGTTCCTCGGCTGGCTGGAGCGGCCGGAGTTGTTTCGGTGGATGCGTCACGCCGCGATGCTGATCTTCCCGTCGGTCTGGCCGGAACCGCTCGGACGCGTGCTGATCGAGGCGAGCGCGCTCGGGTGTCCGATCGTCGCGGTGCGGACCGGAGGGGTCGGCGACGTGGTCGTGCACGAGGAGACGGGACTGCTGGCGCGGTCGGCGGACGAGCTGAGCGCGCACGCGCGGCGGCTGCAACGCGATCCGGCGCTGGCGGCGCGGTTGGGCGCCGCGGCGCGGCGCCGCGTGGACGCGGTCTTCAATACGGACGTGGTCACGGAGCAACATGAGGCGCTGTATGCGTCGCTGCTTGATCGTGCCGCGCCAGCCGCCGGAGCGCGCCCGTGAACCCCGAACGGCTGCGGATCGTCGTGCTGGCACGGGCGGTCGCGCCATGGCACGGCGTCGGGGGCCTGGAACGGCATGTCGCCGACATGACGCGGCACCTCGTGCGGCGCGGCGTCCGGGTGACACTGGTGACGCCGCCGCCGGCCCAACAGGTAGAGGGAGAGGACGCTGTCGCGCTGCCGGGCTTGGACGATGCGCAGCGGGACGGACGACTCCAGACGCGGTTCGTGCCGTACGTCACGTTTCCGTTCGCGGGGCGGCGCGGGACGACGATCCTCGATCGCATAACCGCCTACCCGTACTTCGGCCGGCGCGCGGGGAGAGTAGCGCAGCGGCTGGTGGACGAGGGACGCGCGCAGATTGTCCATGGACACGGCGCGAGTGCGCTGGGGTACGGGCGGGCGCGGGCGCGGGATCGGATCGGGACGGTCCCGTTCGTCTTCAATCCCCACGGGCTGGAGGAGTTCGGGGGCACCGATCCGTCGCGCGCGCGCTTGAAGACGCTGGCCTACCGGCCACTCCGGGCGGCGGTGCGGGTCTGCGCCGATGCGGCCGACCGGGTGATTGCGACCGACGAGGCGCTGGCGCCGGTCGTGGAGGCGCATCTCGCGGTTGAAAGCGACCGGCTGCGAGTGATTCCGAATGCGGTCGATCTGGACGCAATCGATGCGCTGGCATCGGGGCCGAACGCGCCCGGATCAGGGGCGACCGCGAAGGACAACGAACGTGCGCCGCACGGCGGCGGAGACAGCGTGTTGCTACTGGCTGTCGGTCGTCTCGAAGCGAACAAGGGCTTCCACGTGCTGATCGAAGCGTTGGCGCGGCTGCGGGTGATGCCGGGTGTGCCGGCGTGCCACCTGGTGCTCGTCGGGGATGGACCGCGGCGCAGCGCACTGCAGCGGCAGGCGCAGGAGGCCGGTCTGGGTGGCCAGATTCATTTCCTCGGCCGCCTGCCGGACGACGATGTGCATCAGTGGTACAGAGACGCGACGCTCTTCGTGCATCCGACGCTGTATGAAGGGAGTTCACTTGTGACGCTTGAGGCGATGGCAAACCGTTGCGCCGTCGTTGCCACCGCCGCGGGCGGCATCCCCGACAAGGTGAAGCAGGAAGTGACCGGCTGGCTGGTACCGTCCGGCAACGCCGATGCGCTGGCCCGCGCCATCGCCGGCGCGCTGTCGAATCGTGCGCGCCTCCCCGCAATGGGCGAAGCGGGCCGCGCCGTCGTGGAGCGCAAGTTCTCGTGGACCGTGGTCACCGACCGGCTGCTGGATCTCTACGCCGAAACCCTTCGTGCACCCTGTTGACACAGGGATACTAGACTACGCCCGTCACCGGCAGTGCGATGCCCACCCGGCCGGAGCGTTCAACATGAGCCCACTTGCGGCGGTCCGCCGCCATCCGCATCTCGTTGCGCTGGCGGTCGTGGTCCTCATCGGCCTTTGGCTCCGCGCGCCGCGCATCGGCGAGGGGATGCCGTACTTCTACCATCCGGACGAAGCGAACCATTTCTACCGCACCGTCCGGATGCTCCAGACCAACGACTACCACCCCTACTACTTTCTGAAGCCGACGCTCTGCTTCTATATCCGCATGCCGGCTATTGCCGGCGGTTTTCTTTGGTCGGCGCGCGAGGGCGAGATTAGGCGGATCGAAGAGATCGTTCGCCGCGACGAGAACGATCCGACCGGCATTCTCTGGACGGCGTCGCACCCGCGCATCGTCATGTGGGCGCGGTCGGTCGGCACGCTATTCAGCCTCGTGATGATCCTGGCGACCTACGGCATAACCCGGCGTGTCGTGGCGTCGCCGTGGCCAGCTGTGCTCGCGGCGCTGCTGGTTGCCTGCACTCCCTTCGTGATAACGGAGTCGTCGCGCGTTGCCGTCGACACCCTGATGGCGGCGTTCTGCCTGTTATGCGTCTGGCTGTCGCTACGCGTCATGGAGAATCCGACCGCTAGCCGGGCCGCGCTCGCCGGTCTGGCGGCGGGGCTCGCCGTCACGAGCAAGTACAACGCGCTTCCGATTGTTGCGGCGCCGCTGCTCGCGTGCGTGCTCTCCGGCCGGTGCAATCTGCGCGCGGTGACCGCCGTGCTCGGCGTCTCGGTGGTGGGGTTCCTGATCGGAACGCCGTATGCGCTGCTGGCGGTGTCCGACTTCCTGAACGGAATGGCGCAGGAGATCGTCCACTACGGCATTCGCGGCCACGGAAGTGCGACGGTCGAGCCAGGCTGGCCGCATGCGCAGCGCTACCTCGGCTGGATGATGGGTGCCGGCGGCGGCGTGGCGTTGACGGCGGCCGGCATCATTGGCGCGGGTGTCATGCTAGCCACGCGCTGGCGCGCTGCGCTCGTCGTCCTGGTGTTTCCGGCCGGGTTTATCGCCCTCATGCTGAGTCAGCGGGTCGCTGCGTTCAGCAACATGCTGGTGACACCCGCCTTCTTCGCCATCGCGGCCGCCTGTCTCGTCCAACTGCTGTTCCAGTACCGCGCCCGCCTTCCGCGCGCCGCCGGCCTGGCACTGGCGCCGGCCTGCGTGGTCGTGCTGGCGGCGCAGCCGACGTTCGGGGCACTGGAGGATCGCCGTGAGGCGCTGGCGCCGGAGACCCGCCACTTGGCCAGCGCATGGCTCCTGGAGCGGACCGAACCGGCGCCGGAAACCGCGATTGCCGTGGAGTTGCGTCTTCCTCAGGCCAACTACCGGGCCCCCGGAGTGTCCCCCGCCCCCACCGATCAACTGACCGATCCGGTGAGGCTCTTCCTTGAGGGCTACGACCAGCTCGTGGTGGGGCCGGAGTTCGACGAGGCTTACGGCAGCCAGGAGGCGCGTGCGCTGATGCCGGTGTACCGCGTGTTCGAGGGGACGTCGTACGCGCAGCCGATACCGCGGAACCCGCAGGTGACGGTGTTCGACTTGCCGCCCTTGCTGGCGAATACCCGGCCGGTCCGTGCGCGGGTGGAGAGCGAGCCGCAGTACGAGGCGACGGAGGGTGTCGTCCGGTCGCGGGTTGCACGCCTACCGCTCGATCCGACGATGGTGGCGGCGTCCGCCGCCGCGGCGGGCGCCGCAGGTGCGCGGAGGGGCGACGTGACGCTGACGCTTGACCTCACGACGCCCTGGGCGTCGCAGTCTTGCCGCCTAGAGCTGCCAGGCTGGCAGTCGCCCGACCTCTGTGCGGGCCTGGTACCCAATCAATCTGCGACGCGATCCGTCGAGGTGCCCGCCGAGGCGCTCTCGGGTCAGGATTACGTCTGGGTGGTCGTCAGGCAGGTGCGGCGCGATTTCGAATCCGGGCTCGGCGGCGAGAGCCAACGGATCGGCCTGGAGGTCACGGCCCTGACCGTCTCCCCGGCCGCGTAGGCCTTTGCTCTACCTCACCGCCTTCACGTCGGCGTTCCTCGCCGCGACCGTCGTGCCGCTCGTGGCGGACGCGGCGCTCGCCGCAACGCTGGCGGGCGGTGCGGCGTGGCCCGGCCTGGTGGCGGCAGCGACGCTCGGCAGCACGCTGGGCGCCGTGCTCTTCTGGTGGCTCGGCCGGGTCATCGAACGGTTCCGCGAGCGGCGCTGGTTTCCCGCCACTCCGCAGCAGCTTGCCCGGGCGCAGACCTGGTTCCGGCGCTATGGCGTCTGGTCGCTGCTCCTCTCCTGGATCCCGGGCCTCGGCGACGGGCTGACCGTCGCGGCCGGCATGATGCGGGTCGGGATCGTCCCGTTCTGCGTCCTCGTGGCGATTGGACGCGGCCTGCGCTACACCGCAATTGTTCTCGCTCTCGACGGCGTTGTGCTTCCCTGGTTCACGGAATAGTCAGGTAGGGTCGGTCACGTCGCCGCCGGCGCGCCTGGGGCGAGATGGCTCCGGCGAATCACCAGCACGTACCAGAGCCGCAGGACGTCGATGGCCACCCGCCCGACGCGCGCTACGTTGAAGAATTGCGAGACTCCGTAGGCGCGGTGGAAGTGGTGGACTGGTATCTCCGCGATCTGGAAACCGGCGTCCTGCACCTTCTTCATCATCTCGAGACAGATGACACCGCTGTCCTTCGTCAGCGTCACCCGCTCGAAGATCGCGCGCCGCATCAGGCGAAAGTCACAGTCGACGTCGCGCAGCCGGAGGCCGAACAGCAGGCGCACCGTGTAGTGATAGATGCGGCCGATCACGACGCGGTGGAACGGGTCGGACCGGTTGATCTTGTAGCCGTTCACGACGTCGAGTTCCGGTTCGTCCATCATGCGGCGCCAGAGAAGCGTCAGTTCGCGCGGGTCGTACTGCGCGTCGCCGTCGGTGTAGAACACAAGCGGCTTCGTTGCAGTGCGGAAGCCGGAGCGGAGCGCCGCGCCGTAGCCACCGTTCTTCTCGTGCGTCACGACCCGCAGGCGGGGATAGACGCGGGTCAGCTCCTCCAGCACCTGAGCCGTCCAGTCGCGGCTGGCGTCGTTGACCACAATGACTTCGTAGTCGTCCGTCAGCTCGCGGGCGGTCAGCTCCGCCGCGACCACCATGCTGGCGATCGTGCCGGCGTCGTTGTAGGCCGGAAAGAAGATGCTCAAGCCGGACGGTGGACTTAGTGGACTCATGCTGCGCCGTTCATTGTGCGCCGGCGTACTGGTGCGCCGGCCTCCAGGCCGGCAAGCGCCGGTCCGTCCGTCATGGTGCGCCGGCCTCCAGGCCGGCACAAGTAAAGCACATTAGGTCCGGGCAATCAGGCGCCGCGCGGCAGCGATGACGGCGTCGGTTTCCACCCCGGTCAGACAGTCAGGAGTGCCGTGGGTGCACCGCTTGGGCGGGCGCCGCAGCCGGCCGCACGGGCGGCACCAGAGATCGGCATACACCACCTCCGCGTGCGGCGTCAGCGGCCGGTAGCGGTTCGGATCGGTGGGGCCGAAGATGGCGACGACCGGCGTGTCGACCATAGCGGCCAGATGTGCCGGGCCGGTGTCGCCGGTGATCAGGACCGACAGCCGCGCCAGCACCGCCGCCAGCTCGAGGAGCGGCACCTGGCCGACGATGTCGATCAACGCGACCTCGGACGGAAGCGCCTGCCTGACGCCGTCGGCCTGCGCTCGGTCGCCCTCGGCGCCCAGTAGGACGATCGTGGCACCGTCGTCCGCAGCGAGCGTTGCGGCTACCGCAGCGAACCGCTCAGGCGGCCACTCCTTGATGAGCCGTCCAGCCCCCGGATTGATGCCGACCAGCGGTCCGCTGCCGTCGTGGGCGGCCAGCAGATGCGCCGCAGTCTCGCGGGTTGCCGAGGGAATCCGCAACTGGAGAGGGTTCGGCGATTCGGCGGCCGGTGGAAACCGCTCGGGCGGCAACACTCGGTCCACCAGGCGTTGCGCGTTCGCGGCCGAGTGAATGCTCCGGTTGTAGTCGAGCACATCGGTCAGGAAGCCGCCGCCGCCGCCGCTCACGAAGCCGCCACGTCGGCGCGCGCCGCTGGCCGCAAGAAGGGCGTTCGTCCGGATGTCCGGCTCGAAGTTGATCGCCAGGTCGAAGCGGTCACGCCGCCAGGCGGCCGACTGTGCGGCAGCCGTCCGTAGCGTCGATCCGGGACGTTCGCGGGACAGCCACGGCACGTCGAACGTCTCGACCGCATCGACCGCCTGCATGCAGTGGGCCAGCGGCGCGTTCCAGCTTCCGACCACCAGCCGCAGCTCCGCGTCGGGTAGTCGCGCCCGGATGGCGGCGATTGCACGGAGCGTCATCAGAAGGTCACCGATCCGCTCGAGACGAAACAGCAGCACGCGTCTGGGTGGCGGTTCGTTGTCCGATGCGGGTTGCCGCCAAGCGTTGATCGTCGCCCAGGGAGCCAATGCCAGGTCGGCCGCGCCCACGAGCCGGCGCTCGAGGCGGTTGTCGATCTGCAGATGCTCGAACACGTCTGATGCCGTCGGCGAATCGTATCTTGCGGACGTGGTCCTGGGCAGACCCTGTGCCGGCCTGGAGGCCGGCGCACCACTATCCGCGCATCAGGATCGCGGCCCGATGCTCGGCGGCAAGTGCGTAGGCTTCCTCGAACCGTTCCGCGACACGCGCCCAGGTCTGCTCGGTCTGCATCCGCTGCCGGGCGGTCCGGCCGATCCGCTCGCCGAGCGCGCGATCTTGCACGAGTGCCTCGATTGCACTGGCCAGCGCACCGGCGTCTCGTTCCGGGACGATCAGCGCGGTCTCGCCATCGACCGCCACGGCGCCGATGCCGCCGGCCAGCGTCGCCACCACCGGCGTCGCGGACGCCAGCGCCTCCAGCACGGTGTTCGGCAGGCCGTCGACGTTGCCCGCGTCGTCGACGACCGAGGGCATGGCCGCGATATCGGCGGCGGCCAGCCAGTCTGCGACCTCGCCATGGGCCACCGATCCGAGGAACATGACACGGTCCGCCACGCCCACCCCCGCGGCCCGCTCGCGCAGCTCGGCATCGAGATCGCCCCCGCCGGCGATAACGAGCCGCAGTCGCGCATGACGCGGCGCGAGCGACGCAACCGCATCGATCAGGTACTCGAACCCCTTCTTGCGGACCAGGCGTCCCACCGCAAAGACGACCGGATCGTCCGTGCCGATGCCATGCTTGGCCCGGACGCGCCCGCGCGTTTCGGCGTTCGGAGTGAACCGGTCGGCGTCGACGCCGTGCAGCAGCGTTTCCGCGCGGCGGCCGTCGGCGCCGAGAGCCACCGCCCGGTCGCGCAGGTCGGCGCTGCACCCGGTGACCCGGTCGGCCCGCTTGAAGGCGCGGCGCGCCGCCCATCGCGCCAGCCGGTTGTGCTCCGCAAGGAAGATGTCCGAGCCATGCAGGCTGACGACGAGCGGCAGATCGCCCGCGGCCGCCGCGGCAATCGTTCCGCTCGGGATCGCCCAGTGCGCATGGATCAGCGTCGCCTGGTGTTCGCGCACGACGCGGCGCACCATCCGGACGCCCGCCACGAACGCGAGCGGCGCCGCCGCATAGGCCGACCACTTCATCGACACATCGGCCCGGAGGGCGCCGGCGTAACCGAAGACGTTCAGCGCCCGGACCGGCGCGTAGCGGTAGAAGTGGTAGTGGATGCCGTCTTCCACGGCGCCGCGCCGCACGAGGGGATGCCACGGCGCGACGACATGCACCGCATGCCCGCGCGCCGCGACGCCGCGAGCGATCGGCTCGACCGCCGTCCCGGTCAGGTCGCCCGGAAAGCGCGGATGGGACGAGGTGGCGATGACGACGGTGTGGCGCGACGGCTCAGTCATCCGCTGGCGCGGTTGTCATCCGTTGCTGCAGAACCGCGTGCGGAGGACAGCTCTAGCGATCGGACGCGGTACAACAGTTCCTCGGTCAGCTTCCGGTTGGACGCGATGGCGTCGGCGACCAGCCCGATCAGCACCACCTGGAAGCCGACGATCATCAGGACCGCGGCCAGGATCAGTGACTGCACGCGGCCGGCTCCCGAACCGTACAGGTAATAGATGAGGAAGCGGATCGAGATGGCGAACCCGGTCGTGAAGATCAGTGTGCCGGCGACGGAAAAGACCTTGAGCGGCTCGTACTGAGTGTAGATGCGGACGATTGTCGCGGCCGACTTCTTGATGTAGGTGAACGTGCTGCCGAAGAGGCGCGACGGCCGGGTCTTCCGGTTCGTCGCCACCTCGACATGCGCGATCGCCATCCGCGTCTTGCCGGCCTGAATGATCGTCTCGATGGTGTACGAGAAGTCCGAGACGACCGTCTGGCGCAGCGCCGCCTCACGCGTGTAGGCGCGGAACCCGCTGGTGGTGTCGGGGATCCGCGTGTCCGACACCTGTCGCACCACCCAACTGCCGATGCGCTGCAGCCAGCGGCGGGCCAGCGGCATGTGCTGGATCTCGCGGATGTTCCGGTCGCCGATCACCACGTCCGCCGTCTCGTCGAGCAGCGGCTGCAACAGTTTCGGAATGTCGGCGCCGGAGTACTGATTGTCGGCGTCGGTGTTGACGATGAAGTCGGCGCCGGCACGGACGGCCCCGTCGAGGCCCGCCATGAACGCGGCGGCGAGTCCCTTGTGGGCCCGGAAGCGGATGACGTGGTGCACTCCCTGGGCTCGCGCCACCTCGGCCGTGCCGTCCGTGGAGCCGTCGTCGATCACGAGCAACTCGATCGTGTCGATCCCCGGGATCTCACGCGGCAGATCGGTGATGGTTTCCGGCAGCGTGGCCGCCTCGTTCAGGCAGGGGATCTGAATGACCAGCTTCGCCAACGCTACGAGCTCCTGCGGGCAATGGCTTCGGCGAGAAGACCGAAGAAGCCGGTGTTGAGGCCAAACATCGAGAGGCCGAGGACCAAGTTGACATGCTCGACCGGACGCTCGGCGTTACCCGTTGCCCACATGCCCAATTCGACCGAGGCGATCAGAGCGCCGGCGCCGAGGAAGAACCCGGCGAGCGGCAGAAAGATCTTGAGCGGACGGATCAGCACTATCAGCACCAGGATCTGCGACAGGACGCGGAAGGGATACTGCAGGGAGATGAACGACTCGCCGCTCCGCCGCCGGCGGAAGGCGATCGGTGCCTGATCGAACCGCATCCCCTTCAGGTACGAGTCGAGCAGCACCTGCTGCGTGTAGTTGTAGTCGCCCGGGATGAACGAGACCGCGAGGTACGACGCGTTGACGGCGAACATCCCGGGTTGCGAATCCTCGATGTCCCAACCGGTGAGCCAGCGCATCAGGCTGCGGAAGGCGGCGTTACCGGCGCGCCGGTAGAGCGGCATGGCGTAAACGATCCGCGGGAAGCGGTTCCCATAGACGACGTCGGCGCGGCCATCGAGAATCGGACGGATCAGCCCCGGGATGTCGGCCGGGTCATGCTGGCCGTCGCCGTCCAGCTTCACCGCCATGCCGAAGCCGCGCGTGCGCGCATAGATCAGACCGCTTCGGACCGCCGCGCCGACGCCCATGTTCCGCGCGTGCGTCAGCACACGGTCGGCGCCCGCCTCGCGCGCGGCGGCGCCGGTGCCGTCCGTCGAGCCGTCGTCGATAACGCAGACTTCCAGGCCGAGGCCCATCTCCGCGAGCGGCGTGGCGCATCGGCGGGCCGCTGTCACCACGTCGCCGATCGCCGCCGCCTCGTTCAACGCCGGTATCAGCACCATCACCGACGACGCGGCTGCCGCCGGCTCTCTCGCTGGCACGCTCACCGGTGCAGGCGCGACTGATTCCGCCGTCGACATGCGCCCCATTGTGCCAGAACGCTCGTGCTGGTGCGCCGTCCGTACTGGTGCGCCGGCCTCCAGGCCGGCACGGTTTTGTCATGGTGCGCCGCGTACTGGTGCGCCGGCCTCCAGGCCGGCACGGTACGCAATTGACGCCGCTCCCGGTGCGTCGGTACGATCTCCTCCATGTCTCGCCACCGGGTAAGGCGCGGGTTGCGCCTGCCGATCACGGGAGCGCCGTCCGACCGGATCGAGGACGGGCCGCCGCCGCGCCGCGTCGCGCTGGTCGCCGCCGACTACATCGGCTTGCGGCCCACGATGCACGTCGCGCCGGGCGACACCGTTGCGCGCGGCCAGGTGTGTTTCGAGGACAAGACGACGCCGGGCGTGCGCTACACGGCGCCCGCCGCCGGCACCGTCGTCGCCGTCAACCGGGGCGCCCGCCGCGCGCTGCAGTCGGTGGTGATCGACGTAAGCCGCGCGGAACGGGAGGGGCGCGGGCCGGAAACGGCGTCGTTCAGCGCGTTCTCCGGCCGGCATCCGTCCGGGATGACCGGCGACGACGTGCGCGCGCTGCTCGTCGAGTCCGGCCAGTGGACGGCGCTGCGCGCCCGACCCTTCGGACGAGTCGCCGATCCCGCCACGCGGCCCCATTCGATCTTCGTCACCGCGATGGACACGAACCCGCTCGGGCCGTCCGTCGCGGCCATCGTCGCGGGCTGCGACGCCCCGTTCGAGCGTGGTCTGGCGGCGCTTACGCGCCTGACCGATGGACCGGTCTTCGTCTGCACCGGGCCGGATCCGGTGCTGCGCATCCCGGAGGACGATCGGATCCGCCACGAGGTGTTTGCCGGCGTCCACCCCGCCGGCACGGTCGGCTTTCACATTCACACGCTCGACGCGGTCGACCGGAACAAGGTGGTGTGGCACCTGGGCGTGCAGGATGTAATCGCGATCGGCCGACTGTTCGAGACCGGTGTGCTGGATGCCGGGCGCATCGTGGCCCTCGGCGGTCCGCCCGTCGCCGAGCCGCGGCTGCTGCGCTCACGGATCGGCGCATCGACCGACGAGCTGGTCGAGGGAAATGTCGCGCCTGCGGGCGCAGCCTACCGCGGTTCCGGCAACGGGTCAGGCGTCAACGGGCAGCCCGAGCGGCGGGTCATCTCCGGTTCGGTCCTTTCCGGCAGGAGCGCCACCGGCGCGATCCACGGCTACCTTGGGCGTTACCACCAGCAGGTGTCGGTGCTTGCGGAGGGCCGCGAACGGGAACTCCTCGGCTGGGTCGGTCCGGGGCTGAACCTCTTCTCGACCATCCCGACGTTCCTTTCAGCGCTCATGCCTGGACGCCGCTTCGACATGACGACATCGACGCACGGCTCGCCCCGCGCGATCGTGCCGATCGGGATGTACGAGCGCGTCATGCCGATGGACCTGCTGCCGACGCCGATGCTCCGCGCGCTCGTGATGGGCGATGTCGAACGGGCGGAGGAGCTGGGCTGCCTCGAGCTGGACGAGGAAGACGTCGCCCTCTGCACGTTCGTCGATCCCGGCAAGACGGATTTTGGGCCCCACCTCCGGCGCGTCCTCGACACCCTCCGCACCGAAGGCTGATCATGGTGCGCCGGCCTCCAGGCCGGCATCTGCCCGGATGCGTCACTAGCGGCCCCGCGGCTACAATGGCCGACGATCGCCCGCAGGCGGTCCGTCCCATGACCAAACGTACGATCTCTCCAGAGGATCTCAAGCGCCTGTACGCCGAGCGCAAGGCGGCGGATCGCGCGTACAACGACGCGCTCACCGTGCTCGCGGACGCTCTGCAGCAACTCCGTGACCTGCCCCACCCGCCACCGCCGTACGACGACCGGCAGGTCGCCGCCCTCCACGGGCTATCCGACCCCCTGGCGGAGAGTCCCACCGCCGGCGCCGGCTGGCGTGCCAGGCTGCGCGCTCGCGTGCAGCGAATGGTCGCGCCGATGTTCGAACGCCAGAAGGCGTTCAACGCCGCCCTCGTGGACCACATCGACCGCAACGCGGCAACGCACCGGGAGGTCCCCCGGGCTGTGGCCGCTTCGATAGAGCTGATCCGCGAGGAGCTCGAACGCCTCGTCCACTTCCAGCACCGGCTGGTGCAGTTCGCGGCGGAGATTACGCCCTACGTCGACACGAAGGACCGCGAGGTAAGCGGCCTGACGCGCCGCATCAACGAGGACAATGCCGAGTTCGCCGCCGATCTTGCCACCCGCGTGCTGCCACGGCTCGACCGCCTGTCCGACGAAATTGACACTTGGCAGCACGTGATCGCAGCGCTCAAGCGCGAGATGGCAGCGCGCCCGACGCCGGCTGCTCTGCATGCCACTCAAGGCGGCGCCGCCGAACCGGCTCCGCCCGCAGTCCCGCACGCGCCGCGCGCACCGGCCCCGCTGGCCGACGAGGACCAGAGCTACCGCTACGTGGCGTTCGAGAACCGGTTCCGCGGTTCGACGGACGAGATCCGCGCTCGCGTCGCCGCCTACCTGCCCCAGTTCGAGGGCGCGAGCGACGTGCTGGACGTGGGCTGCGGCCGCGGCGAATTCCTCGACCTGCTCCGCGAACGGGGGATCAGCGCGACCGGTGTCGACATCAACCACGACATGGTGGAGCTGTGCCGCGCGCGCGGCCTGCAGGTCGTCCAGGGCGACGCGCTGGCCCATCTGGAGCGGCTCGACGACGACGCGCTGGGGGGACTGTTCGCCGCGCAGGTGGTGGAGCACCTGGAGCCGTCGCGCCTGCTCGCATTCATCGACGCGGCCCACCGGAAGCTCCGGCCCGGCGCGCCGCTGGCGCTGGAAACCATCAACGTCGCCTCCTGGTCGGCCTTCTTCCGAAGCTATGTCCGCGACATCACGCACGTGCGCCCCGTGCACCCCGAGACGCTGCAGTTTCTCGTCGGCACGGCCGGCTTCCGCAATGCGCAAATCGTCTACCGGTCGCCCTACCCGGAAGAAGAGCGGCTCCGCCAGGTGAAGGGACTTCCGGCCGCCGCGTCGTCCGACGGGGGAGGGGACCCCGCCGCCGACCTCGCCCGGGTGGCCGCGGTTCTCAACCGGAACGTCGAGACGCTCAACCGCTTGCTGTTCGCCGAACAGGACTACGCCGTCGTCGCGGAGCGGGCGTAGTGCCCCGGTAAGTCCCGTTTTACATCGCAAAACGGGAATGCGTATCCCCGAATTCTCACGGTTCCGTCCGAGATGTCGTCGCAGCGCGCTTCCGGGCCACCGCGAAAAGCGACACACCGAACGGCAGGTCGGTGAACCGCAGCAGGTTCTTCTCGATTCGCAGCACGCTCAGCAGCACCGCGTTGAGCGGCTCCGGGGTGGGTCGGACGTCCGAAACGCCCCGTGTCGGCGCCAGCGTGTTCTGTAACTGACGCAGAAACACGATCGGCGGGAACAGCAGCGTGTTCAGGTACGTGATCCGGAGCGGCTCGAATCCGGCCTCCTCCAGGCACTGCCGGACGTCCGGTTCCGTGAACCGATGCCGGACGTCGACCGCGCGATCGTGCGATCCCCGCGCCATTGGCATCGCGGGTTCGCGGAACGCCAGCACGCCGCCCGACGCCAGTGCGGCGCCGACGTGCGCGAGCACAGTCGGAAACGGGTCACGGCCGAGGTGCGTCGCCACGTCGAAGAACGTGATCAGGTCGAGCGACGCTGGGGGTGCTGCGAAGTCGAGCATGTTGCCGAGGCTGCATTCCAAGCCTCGGCGCCGGGTGTAGTCGACGCACAGTGGATCGAGGTCGATGCCCCGGGCCGGTCCCAGCCGGGCCAGCTCGGCCAGGTTGCCGCCGGTTCCGCAGCCAATGTCCAGGATGCGGAGCGGCTTAAGGCCTGCGATGTGCGGCCGCAGCAGCGCCAGGCAGATCTCCCGGGTACCTACGTACCACCAGTGGGACGCCTCGACCGCCGCCATCTTGTGGACTTCGTCGGCGTTCACTGGGCTGGACCACCGAGCGGCGCTTCCCCGAAACGGGCCAGCATAAGCACGCCCCAAGATGCTACCCGAGACTTCGCGGCCCGGGAGCGTAAGCCGCCGTTGTACTATCGCGCCGTGCGACCGCACAGGCACTGGGTACGCTGGGGAACCTGGAGCGCGGCACTGCGGGCGGGGCTGGTGCTTGCGGGGGGCGCGGTAGTGGTCCGCGCGGCGACGGCGCGCCTCCCCGGTCTGAATCCGCCGTCGTTCTGGCACGACGACCTGGTCTTCGGTTCCATCATCCGGTCCGAGCGGTTCCTCGACATGGTGACCGCGCCGGTCCATGTCGCGCCCGGGCTGCTCGTCGTCTGGCGCTGGATGTACGCCCTCTTTCCTGATCCCGAATGGTCGCTCCAGCTCTTGCCGTTCGTCTGCGGCATCGTGGCGATTCCACTGACGGCGCTTGTCGCCTGGCGCCTGACGGGCGACGCCGCCGTCACGCTGCTGGCTGGAGCGGTCACGTCGCTCGTACAGCTCCTTGCGCACTACTCGGTCTTTGTCCGCCAGTACGCGATCGAAGCGGTCATCACCGCGTTGTTCCTGCTGGCCGCGACGCGGCTGGTGCGCGACGGAACGGAGGTCGACGCGCGTCGGTTCCGGCGCGTGGCGCTCGCCGGGGGTATTGCCGCGTTCTTCGCCGTGCCGGTCGTTTTCGTCACGTTCCCGATCGTGAACCTGGGCGCGCTCTACGCCGTGCGGGGGTGGGCGACGCGCCAGCGAGTGGTGCGAGGCATCCTCTGGAGCGCGGCGGCCTACAACTCGATGGTTGCCGCCGCGTGGTGGCTGCTGCGCAACCGGTCGAACCCAATAGTCCGGAGCGACTTCGCGGACGGGTTCATGCCAGTCGACTCCCTGGCCGCGGCGTGGAGCTTCCTCGCCGATCAGGGAGGCCGCCTGCTGATGATCAGCCTGCCCGGCTGGACCGAGGGGTGGAGCTTCAACCCGGGCGAGGCGTCGTGGACGCTACCGTTCGTCGGGCTCGGTCTGGTCTGGCTGCTGGCGCGCCGCGGGACCCGTTTCTTCGGCCTCGCGGTCCTCGGGTTCTATGCGGCGCGGATGGTGGCGAGCGCCCTCTGGATCTACCCGCTCGGCCTTGGCCGACCCGATATCTTCTCGTTCCCGGTGGCAATCTGCTTGTTCGCGGCGGGCATCCATGCGGCGAGCGCCGCCCTTCCGCACGCGCGCGCGGCGCGGGTCGCCGTGGCCGCCGCAGTGGTCGCGTTCGCCCTCGTCCGGCCCGTCGAGGTTGCCTACTGGGACACCAACGGTGCCCAGCTCGTCCACCACCTCGCCACGAACGCGCACGACGACGACCCCGTGATGTTGTCGGCCACCGGCGTGTACCTGGCCGCTTTCTACGGGCCGTGGCCGGTAAACACGCAGCCCACGGATGCCAACTCGCAGGGGACCGCCGTCACCGTCGCGCGCGACCGGACGCTCTACTTGCCGCGAAGCGGCCGCGACGGAGGGATCGCGGCCGAGTTCCTTCACGGGTTGCAGTCGTCCGGCCGCGTCTGGTATCTCGGCCACCAGTTGCGCTCCGACCGGGTCGTCACCGCGATGAAGAACGCGGGCTACGCCGTCGAGACGATCCGGGCGAGCACCGACTACCGGCTGTTTCGAGGCAGGCGGTAGGATTTGGCCGGTATGGCTCCGCGAGTCCTCGCCAGGATGCTACTGGAGAAGCTTCGGGCAGGTTATGGCGACAGGAAGCGCGGCCACTGGGTACTGTGGGGAATTGGTGCATACGGAGTGGCTGTCCTGGCCTGCACGGCGGCGTGGCTGGTGATCGGACCACAGGCGGCGGAGCGGACGGGGCTGCGGCGGGAACTCTATCTGGTGAACCGCTTCGCCGGGCCGCCGCTCCGCACCGAGGTGAGCGACGACATCTCGCTCGACTTCCTGGACGAGGACGAACGCTTTCCCCGCCGACATTTCAGCGCCCGGTGGCGCGGCTACTGGTACGTGCCGGACGGCGGTTCGATCGCGATCCATGGGGCCGGCGACGACTGGCTGAGTGTCCACATCGACGGCGAGCTCGTGCTGCGGCGCTATCCGCCGGACCAGATGCACTGGGCTACCGAGGTCGCCACGCTGGCTGCCGGCCCGCACGAGATGCTCGTCGAGTACGAGCAGGAGGAAGGCGCCCACGCGCTGAACCTCGGCTGGTCGACGCCATCCGACCGAATGCGCCGGTTCGCCGCGCACCGGCTGTTTCGCCGCCCGCCGTCGATGGACGACGTGCGGCTGGCGGAACGGGCCGCGTGGTTGGGCTGGACGGTCACCCTGCTTTGGGTGGCGCCCCTCCTGACGGTGGTCGGCGTCGGGGTGCGGCGCTCGTGGCGGGCGCGCGAGCGTTACGGACTGGCATCCTTGCGACTCGTCGTCAGGGGCGTCCGTGTTGCGACCGTGGCGGCGGTCGCCGCGATTGCCGTTCGGGCCGCGATGGCCAGGCTTCCCGGTTGGAATCCCGAATCACTCTGGGCAGACGACCTCGTCTACGCCGCCATCGTTCGGAGTCAGGATCTGTGGAGCATGCTTACCGTTCCGATCCACCTCGCCCCGGGTCCCTTCCTTATCTGGCGGGGACTCTACACCCTGTTTCCGGATCCGGAATGGTCGCTACAACTTCTCCCGTTCGCCTGTGGGATCGCCTCCATTCCGGTGATGGCGCTAGTGGTTCATTCAGTGACACGCGACTACGGACTGGCGATCCTGGCTGCCGCGCTCACCGCGCTCAATCCCCTGCTGGCGCATTACACGGTATTCGTCCACCAGTATCCGTTCGTCTTCCTGGTGACCGCGCTGTTCCTGCTCGCGGCTGCACACGTCTTGCGCAATCCGGACGCGTTCAGCCCGCGGTTGTTCGGGTGGGTGACCCTGGGAGGCGGAGTTGCCGCGTTCTTTTCGGTGACGTCCGTCTTCATCAGCTTCCCGACGGTGAACCTCGGTGCGGCACTTGCCTTGCGCGGCTGGCGTCGCGACCGGGCGCGGACGATCAGGATCCTGTTGAGTGCCGTGGCGTTCAATGCTGCCGTGCTGGCCGCTTACCTTTTCCTGGGTGCCCGGTCCAACGAGATCGTGCGCGGCGGCCGGTTCGCGGCCGGGTTCATGCCGCTGATGTCGGTGGATTCGGCCTGGGACTTTCTTGCCCGAAACGGACGCCGCATGCTGGAGCTGGGGTTGCCGAGCTGGGGTCAGGGCGAACTGACGAATCCGGTGACGTTTTCCTGGCCCCTGCCGTTCCTGGCGCTCGGCCTCGTCTGGCTGTTGGCGCGGCGCCCCACCCGGTTCCTGGGGCTCGTCGTTCTGGGCTTCTACGCAGCATTCGTCACCGCGAGCGCATTGCAGATCTACCCGCTGGGCACCGGCCGCACGGACATCTTCGCGTTTCCGCTGTCGATTTGTCTGTTTGCGGTCGGCCTGCACCTTGCCACGCAGGCGCTGCCGGTGCGCAGGCTCATCCGGCTGGCGGTGGCGATCCTGGTCATGGCGGTGGCCGTGACGCGCCCATTGCACGTGGAGTACTTCGACGTTGACGACGTGCACCTGGTAGACGATCTCTCGGCGAACCTGCAGCCGGAAGATGGCCTGATCGTTTCACCGACCGGCGCCTTCCTGGTCGCCTTCTACGGCGACTGGCCGGTGACCATTACGGCCAGCGACCGGGCCAGCCACGGCACGATGGCGACAATTGGCCGCGACCGGACGCATTACCTGGTCCGGGGACCTTCGGAGGTGCCGTCGGTCGAACGGTTTATGGCAGAGTCGAGACCGAAACGTGTCTGGTACGTCGGCTTCCGCACAGGCGGGACCGAAGCGCAGGTCGTCGAGGCCATTGAGGCGCAGGGATGCTCGGCGCACGCCGTCAGGGAAACCCGGCGCGGCAGACTGTATCGTGCCGAATGCCGATGACCAGTTGGTTTTCATCGATCGATAGGTGGCCGTAGGAATCCGTCTTCCCCGGCTCGATCGGCAGAGGGTTCGCGGTTTGGCCGGGGCTTGCCTCGGCGCAGCCGCGGGGCTGACCCTCCTGTTGTTCTTCCTCAGCCCCGGCGCGGCGGACCGGACGGGCGTCCGCCGGCAGGTTTTTCCCGATGTTGGCCTGAACGGCGCACCGCTCCGCTACGACATCGGCGACGCAATCAACCTCGACTTTCTGAACGACGATCCGGAGCTGCCGCGCCGGTTCTTTAGCGCGCGCTGGACCGGTTTCTGGTACCTGCCCGAAGCAGGGGAAGTCGAACTGCACGGCGCGGGCGATGACCGCCTCGACGTCTGGCTGGACGGCGAACTGGTGATTCGGCGGACGCCGCCGGCCGACATGCATACGCTGGTCCGCGCGCTGCGCTTGGACGCGGGAGTGCACGAGCTCCACGTGGTTTACGAGCAGCACGGAGGCGCGTTCAACATGCGACTGGAGTGGTCGCCGCCGGGGGGGCGGGCGCGTCCTCTCCCGGCGTATCGCCTGTTTCACGAACCGCCTGACACCGATGACATCCGGCTGGCGTACGGCGTGGCGTGGCTCCAACGTGTGGTTGCGACGCTCTGGATAGCCCTCCTGGGCATTGCCCTCGCCTGGCTGGGAACGCTGGCTTGGCAGCGTGTTGGCCCGCACTCACGCTACGGTCGTCATTGGGAGAGTGCTTTCCGCCTGTCGGCAAGGGTGTTCCGCATCGCCATAGCGGGACCGTTTGGCCTGCGCGGTCTCGAGGGCGGCGAACGTCCATCGGCAGACGGCGATCCGACCACCAGCGCTGGAGACGGCCACCTGCTCCTCGGCGCGCAGCGCTCTCGAACCCGTATGGTCATCGCCGTCCTGCTAGGACTGCTGTTCGTGGGCCACGTGGGCGTGTTTGGCTGGCGCTCGATCGCCTTCGACCGCCGGGTCACCGGCGACTCGATGAACTACATCGATGTCGCCCGCAACCTGTCGGCCGGCGAGGGGCTGGTTCAGAGCGCCGCGGGCTTCAATCAGCCCACGTTCTGGGAGCGGGACTTCACGCCGGACTTCCCGGACAAGACGCGCGCGGGCCACAATCCCGGGTACTCGGTGCTGATTGCGGCAGTCGCCGAGGTGACTGGACTGGAGCACGCCGACGCGGCATTCGTCATTGGCCCCGCGGCCTACGCCGCCGCTCTGGCATCCGCCTTCCTGTTCGCTTCTCGCCTCCTGGGACCTGCGGCCGGCCTACTGGCTGCGGCGTTCGTTGCCCATCAGATCCGCTGGGTGTTCCTGCGCACGTGGACCGAGCCCGTGGTGATCGTCCTGCTCCTCGCCCTGCTGGCGCTCCTTGCGCGCGGCGCTACGCCCCGGCGGGCCGTGGTGGGGGGCCTGCTGGCAGGGATCACGCTACTGGTACGGAGCGGCTTCGTACCGATATTGGCGCTGGGCGGACTCGCCTGCCTGCTCGGCGACGGCTCCCGGGTGCGCCGGCTGCTGCTGTTCGTCGCGGGCGCCAGCGTAGCAGCGGTCGGTCCGTTCCTCGGTGAGGGACAGGTCTATCCGCCGCAAACGACGGTCGCCGCCGGCTGGTTTCAGGACATCTCGTTGAGTGAACTGTCTGCCGAGTTTCTCGAACGTGCCGGGTGGACTCTCGCCGCGCCTGCGTTCCTCGGCGCGTGCGCGTGGTGGCGGGCTGTCCGGGACGGCCAGCCGATTGTTCCGGACCGGGCGCGATACGGGTGTGTTCTGGCAATCGCGTGGATAACCGGCTGGTCGGCCTTCCTGATGGCGGCTCGGCTGGTCGTGCTGACCGATATGTTCGACGACCGCATGCTGGCGCCGGTCGTGGCGGTGACCGCCATCGCCAGCGCACTTCTCGTCTGGCGCCTTTGTCCTGAACGCCTGCGGCTCCCCGTTGCGGTTGCCGTGTTCGCCGCGACAATGGCGCTGGCGACGGCCGGCGACGCGATCGTGCAAGCCGACACCGGCACGGCCCAACGCCTATACGGATCCTCTGCCCGGGTCCTTATCGGGCGAAACATGACGGCGCGAGTCCTGCCGGCGGACGGCGATCGATCGGACTACGCCCGCCGGATTGCGACATCCCCACGGAGACTTTGGGTCAGCCGCAATGTCACGTCACGCGATCTCGTCGTCGGCGGCGGCATGATGGACCTCCCCTATCTCTTCCGGCAGCAGGTGCCGGCCACCGTGTCGTTATCCCCCCAGCCCTACTTCCCGGAGATCTCCGGCGCAAAGTTCAATGCCGTCTTTCTTGCCCGCTGTGGCCGCTACAACAACCTGTACCTGATCCTCAGCAAGCTTCGCCGGAGGTGGGGCCGATTCGCCCTTGACCTCTTGGCCGGGACCCCCGCGGAACCGGGTACTCCGGCCGCGGACTTCGCGAGGGTGGCCGACCTCTCCGACAGCGTCGTTTTCCGCTTCACCGCATGCGAATTATCGAACATCGCGCGATGATAGCGGATGGCGCGCGTCGTCTCAGCTTGGGCAGCCGGTGTAGCGGTAGATCAGCGCGTCCGACAGATTGACCGCGAGCCGATAGTTAGTGTTAGTCGCCGGGCGGCCATCGAGGAGACTGGCCACAAAGACTCCGCTCCGGGCTACCTCATCGTTCGCCGCTTGATTTCCTTCCAGTCTGCGCAGCAGCAGGTACAGATGGTCGTGCGTGGTGCAGTGCGTCTGGAAGAGTGCATTGAACTGTTCTTCACTTATGTGGGAATAGTAAGGGGCATCGGCAAACGAGGCGACGTCAGGCGAATGCCTGATGAAGTAGGGGAGTTCCTGCACCTGCTGGCCTATGACGAAGTCGTCAGGTCCGGTGTGTCGCGCGATCCAGCTCCGTCGGCCGGACTCGGCGATGCGTGCGGCGTCGCTACGGTCGTAACCGGTTGCGACCAACGTTACGTTGTAGCCGATGTTCACCAGCATGGATACGATGAACACCGTCGTCGCCACCAGCGACCGCCATCGTTGGACCAGCGCGCGCCAGAACAGCCCGGCGCAGCAAAGTACAACGACCGCTAACAGTGGTTGTACAAGACGGCCCTCAAAGTCGTCGATTACGACGACTAGGCGAGCGACAACAAGGAACACCGAGTACCCTCCGATCCATATGGCAGCGAGGAGAGCGCCCGTTCGGGCTTCCGGCTGGACGAGTGGCGCGCCGTCGTTCCGAACGCGCCGCCATGCCAGCGCGCCGAACAGCGCCAGCAGCACAAACATGGCTATTGTCGCTTCCCCGAAGTTGGCGACGAGTTGTGCGAGGGACGTCTGCGAAGTGTAGGTGGACACGCTCGACAACTGCGTTGGGTATACCTGGCCGTTGCCCACCGAGCCGCCCGGCAGGGGCAGGAGCACGCCAACTGCGTACAGGAGCAGCAAGCGGACTCGATGTTCTGTTGCCAGTAAGCAGGCGACGGCGCCCAGCAGGGCGACGGGTGCCATCCCCGCGCCGCGTACCAGCAGTACGCATCCTGCGAGTACGCCTGCAGTCGCGGCTCGACGGTAAGTTACCCGTTGGGCTAGGAGCGCGAGCATCACCAAGAACAACGCGATCGCTATCGGGTCGGTTCGGGCATAGAGGAACTCGCGCCGCAGCGCAATCGCCAGCGTGCCGACCGCGAGTAGCCCAGCCTCGAAATCCCAGAGGCGCCGCGCGAAGAAGAACGCGGCTACAAGCGCCACACCGTAGGCGGTTGCACTGAGGAGGAACGCCGCATCCGAAGCTTCCAGTCGCACAACAACTGCGACTGCCGCGATCACTAGGGAATACCCGACGTTGTGCGTGGACCGGGTTTTGCGTGGGGCGTCCGCCGAAAAGTGTTCCGCCCAGAACGTCGGTTGATTGTATCCCGGTGCGCTTTGCACAAACCCGTCGCCGCTAATCGCATTACGAGCGACGGAAATGTAGTTCATCGAGTCTGGCGATACCCGGCGTTCGATCGTCATGGAAAACCAGCCAAAGACGATCAGGTGTACAGCGAACAGCAGAAAGAGCGGGAGCACTGAGGTGGAATACTTTGTCATGCGGCGGCGACAGGCACTACATATCCACTCGATGGCGGACCAATTATACTTCCGACCTGTACCTAATCCTCAGCAAGCTTCGCCGGAGGTGGGGCCGATTCGCTCTCGACCCTCTGGCCTGGACCCCCGCGGAACCGAACGCCCCGGCGGTTGCCAGGTTCCGAAAACTGCGTGATCACAGACGGAAGATGTGCGACCCTGCGACTCCCCGGAGGACGTTGCGCGTGTCGACGACCACCGGCGAACGTCGCGCTACGTCAGCGTAGTCAATCCCGTCGTGAGCGGCCGTGATGACCGCGCAGTCGATGCCGGCATCGACTGCCGCGGTTGGCGCGATTGCTTCCAGGGAGACCGTGCCCTCGTTGACAAGCGGCACGAACGGGTCGCTGTACGAGACGCAGGCGCCCCGTCGCTGCAGCAGGTCGGCGATGTCGATGGCAGGTGACTCGCGCGTGTCGCCTACGTTCGCCTTGTACGCCATTCCGAGAATGTGGATCCGCGCATCGCGGAGTGGAAGGGACCGCGTATTGAGAGCCTCGGCAATGCGCTCGACGACGTACCGTGGCATCGCTCCGTTCACCTGGCCCGCAAGCTCGATGAAACGGGGCTCGAAGCCATGCTGCCGCGCCTTCCAACTGAGATAGAACGGATCGACGGGGATGCAATGGCCGCCCAGACCAGGTCCCGGGTAGAACGGCATGAAGCCGAACGGCTTCGTTCGTGCGCCGTCGATCACCTCCCAAACATCGATGTCGAGGTCGCGGCACATCAGGGCCAGTTCGTTCACCATGCCGATGTTGACGGCGCGGAACGTGTTCTCGAGGAGCTTGACCATCTCCGCCACGCGCGGCGACGAGACCGGAACCACCGTCTCCACGATGTGCCCATAGAGCGTAGCGGCCGCCTCGGTCGACCGGGCGTCGACCCCGCCCACCACCCTCGGGATGTTGCGCGTCGTCCACTCACGATTACCGGGGTCGATGCGCTCCGGCGAGAAGGCGAGGCAGAAGTCCCTGCCCGCGCGCAGGCCGCCCGCTTCAAGGCGAGGACGGACCACCTCGTCTACCGTGCCGGGATAGGTCGTTGACTCGAGTACCACCAACTGCCCTGTACGTAGGTGCGCCGCCACCTGATCCATCGCGGCGACGACGTGCGACAGGTCGGGATCGCGCGTCTCGGGCCGTGTCAACGTCTTTGAGACAACCTGGTTCAGCATTTACTGTAGCGACTCCACGCCATCGACTCCACGCCATCGACGCGTTGAATCGACGATCGATCGAGCGGTGGTGGCCGCCGGGCAACGACCTCATGCTGCGAGTTGTCCGGGGTGCCGGTCGCGGGTCCTGGGGCATCCTGGCGGGTCGTTTTCGACGGCGGATTGATCCACACGGCGGTCGGCAAGGTTTCGGGGCGTGGTGGTCCGCTGACGAAGCGCTCCGGATGCGCGGCGTAGGCCGCGAGGCGGGTCCGGTGACGCAGGTCGAGGATCGCCGGCGCGCGGCCGTAATGCACGTCGGCCGGCGTGAGATAGCTCAGGCCGCTGTGGTGGTGCGCGTCGTTGTACCACGCGAACAGATCGCGGCTGACGCTGCGCGCGTGTTCGAGTGCGCCGAACCGCTTCGGAAACTCCGGCCGATACTTGAAGGTGCGAAACTGCGCCTCGGAGAACGGATTGTCATTGCTCACGCGCGGTCGCGAGTGGCTGGCCACGATGCCGAGGTCGGAGAACAACAGCGCGACGAGCTTGCTGCGCATGGGCGCGCCGCGGTCGGCGTGAATCGTGAGCTGCTGCGGCTGGATGCACTGCTTCGCGCAGGTCTGCTCGATTAAGCGCTCGGCCAAGTGGGCGCTCTCATTGACCGCCACCATCCAGCCCACGACGTAGCGGCTGAAGAGGTCGAGGATCACATAGAGCGAGTAGTAGAGATACGGGACCGGGCCCTTCAACTTGGTGATGTCCCAGGACCAGACCTGATTGGGCGCCGTCGCGACGAGCTCGGGTTTGACGTACGCCGGATGCCGCACCTGGTCGCGGCGCTCCCGCACTTCGCCGGCCTCGGCGAGCACCCGATACATCGTGCGCGGGGAGCAGAGGTAGGTCTGCTCCTCAAGCAACGTCGCATGGACTTCGGCGGGCGATTGATCGACAAACCGCGCGCTGTGCAACGTGTCGCGGACGGCCCGCCGTTCGGCAGGGACCAGCGCGCGCGGGGACGGCGTGCGGGGCCGCCGGGGTGTCGCCGGCGGCGTGGGCCGGCGCTGCCGATAGAGCGACGCGCGGGACACGCCGATGCTCTGACACAACGCCGACGTTTCGCCTTGCGCCGTGACGGCCTCGATCGCGCGCATCAGTCGGTCTCGTCGGTGTCGAGGGGTTTCAGGGGGATCTCCAGGATCTCGGCAACTTTTTTTTGGAGGGCGATGATCGTCTCGGCCCGCTGCAGCTTCCGCTCGAGCCTGCGGTTCTCGGCTTCCAACTGCTTCACACGCGGGTCGATCGGACGTGGGGTCGGGCCGCGCCGACGTCCCCGCATGTCCCGCAGGGCGCCCTGCTCACGCTGCCGTCGCCAATTCGCCACGTGCGAGCTATACAAGCCTTCTCGACGCAGCAGCGCCCCCAGCTCGCCAGGCCGCTTGCACGCGTCCGCCTGCTTGAGGATGCCGAGCCGATACTCCGCCGTGAACCGGCGGCGCTGGGCTTTCGCCGGCACTTCAGGATCGGGCGCCGTCGCGGCTGACGTAGCGGTGGGCCCGAAGGCTCCGGTCGCCCTCCGGGCTCCCTCCGCCTTCGGCCCCACAACCAAGTCCATCTCCACGGCTGGTGGCATGCGATTCATCCATCAAACCCTCCCCGCCCCCACACTAATCTCAATAGGGAGGTTGTCTCATAGATCATTGGCACAGGGGGGTCTGCGCATCCAGCGGGTCGCGCTGTGAGGCGAACGCGAAGCTGGGCAACTCGACCTCCTCCCCGGTCTGACTGCGGACGCGGGGGCGCGTCATCCGAATCCGCCGCCCCCCCAACGTCACCTCGCTCGACGTCGTGCCCGCGCGACCCGCCCGGCGCTCGGGGTCACGTTTCCAGCGCGGTCCGCACAACTCGGTGCGGTCCTGCTCCATCATCGCGTCCAGGACCTGCTGGCCCGCGCGGATGCACAACTCGAAATACGAACGTTCAATGCCGGCGAACGCGCCCAGCACCGGCAGCGGGATCTGCACCGTCGCGGCCGGCGGCCGCTCTACGGGTTGGAGACGCGGGGACTTCCTGGCATGCTTCGTCATGGCGGTGGCTCCTTCTTGGTTTAGGCACCCCCTCCGTATCACACGGAGGGTGAAGAAGCCGCCGCTCTTACATCAGAAGATCAACAGGTCTTGGGACAATCCCTGCCCGGAGCCGGCTGCCCTGACACCTGCGACTACATCGGCAATGACATCCTGTTCGTTGAAGCAGGAATGATGACCGTAGTGGTCGATGGATCAGCCACGCTCGCTCCCGACTCCAGCCGTCGGCATGCGGCCAATTCTGACAGAACACCGAAACGTGGGTACACTGGCGTCCGGGCCGGCACCGCCCATCCCGCGGGGCCCGCAATTGACGACGCGATGGTGCGCCGCTTGCGGCGGCCGAGTCACGCTGCCTCGCCGCCGAAGCGGCGCGGCACCTCGTTGGCCTCGATTTCCTCCCTTGGGTCGCGCAGGCGTGGGGATTGCGCGATGTCGAGGCTCATTGCTTGCAGCAGGAGCAGGAATCCCATCAGAAAGGGCAGCAGCGCGGCAACTACAGTGCCTGCTGTCGCAGGGATCCCCGTTTGAATCGACCGCCACCAGTGATATGCACCGAAGACAGTGCCGAAACCGCTCAGGAGCGTACCCAGGACGGCATGGAGTGCCACTGGCGACGTGTCGTAGACGACGTACTTGTACAGCAGCCGGCGGAGGAACATCCGGGCAAGCCGTGGTGGAAAACTGACAACGACTTGGCTCACCCGCAGGCTGGATCTTTCATTCCCGTACACCGCCGGCATCGGAACGTCCGCTACCGGACGGCTTTCCAGGTTGAGCAGCGCGAGGACCGAATTCTCGAACGAGTACCCGCGATCGAGCCGCTCAAGAGGGAGCGATTCAAGGGCCTCTCGCGAAATCGCGGTAAAGCCGTTCTGTACATCAAAGATCCGCCAGTACCCGGACACCAGCTTGGTCACGAAGGTCAGAACGATGTTGCCGATCAGCCTCACCAGCGGCATGCGCTCGAGGTCCTGCACGTGGCCGAAACGGTTGCCCTTGGCGTAGTCTGCACGACCCTCCACGAGTGGCTGGAGCAGCCTGGGAAGCTCTACGCTATTCATCTGACCGTCGCCGTCCATCTTTGCAATGAAGTCTGCCCCGTCCCGAAGAGCCGCCCGGTAGCCGGTGACCATAGCGGCTCCGACACCACCATTCCGATCGCGGACTATCACGGTCAGCCTTGGATCCTCGGCGGCCAGTTGCTTGAGCACCGTCGCTGTACCGTCCGTACTCCCGTCGTCGACCGCGATAATCGACGCCACCCAGGAGGGCAATCCCCGGATGACGCCGGCGATTTGCTTCTCAACATTGAAGCAGGGCACGACGACGGCAAGTACGAGTTCCCGCATTACAGGATCTCGTGCAGCGCCTCGCAGACGCGATCCTGTTCGGCGTCCGTCAGCGAGGGATACATCGGCAGCGAGAAGATCTCCCGAGCCGCCTGCTCGGTCTTGGGCAGGGAGCCTTCCGGGTAGTTGGCGTGCGCGTAGGCAGGCATGGTGTGGATGGGCCACCGGTAGCTGACGTTGACCAGGATGTCCCGCGCGGCCAGCTCGCGGAGGATCGGGTCGCGCGCGGGGTGGCGGACGACGTAGAGATAGTAGACGTGGCGGTTGCCGGGCGCGGTAACCGGCAGCTGCAGGCCGGAGTCCTGGAGCGCCGCGTCGTAGCGGCGGGCCAGCGCGCGGCGGCGCTCGATGTACGCGTCGAGGCGCCGGAGCTTCCGCCCGAGGATCTCCGCGTGCAGCTCGTCGAGCCGCGAATTGTAGCCGTGCTCCTCCGCGAAATAGCGCCCTTCGGTGCCGTACATGCGCAGCCGCCGCACGCGCGCGGCGAGCACCTCGTCCGACGTGACCACCATGCCGCCGTCGCCATACCCGCCGAGAACCTTGGTGGGGTAGAACGAGAACGCCGCGATGTCTGACAGCGAGCCCGCGCGCCGTCCCGCCTGCTCCGCCCCGGTGCCCTGGGCGCAATCTTCCAGCACCGCGATCCCGTGGCGGCCGGCCGCGGCCCGCACGCGGTCCATCGCCACGCACTGCCCGAACAGGTGCACGGGGATGATGACGCGCGTGCGCTCGGTGATGGCCACGTCGAGTTGCGATACGTCCATCAGGTAGGTGTCGGGTTCGATATCCACGAACCGGGGCGTTCCTCCTGCGGTCACGATGGCGGACACGGTCGGGATGGCCGTATTGGAAGTGGTGATCACCTCGTCGCCCGGCTGCATGTCGAGCACGCGCAGCGCCAGCACCAGCGCGTCGGTGCCGCTGCCGACGCCGACCCCGTGGCCGGCGCCGCAGTACGCCGCCAGCTCGCGCTCGAAGTTCCGGACGCTCTCGCCCAGGATCAGGCGTCCCGAGCGCGCCACTTGATCCACGGCGGCCAGGATGTCTTCCCGTTCCGCCTCGTACTCCGCCCGGTAGTCCCACACCTGAATCGCCATCGTTCTAGACCCCGGCCGCGTGGCGCAGACGCGCGAGGAGCGCCGCGTCGTCCAGCAGGGCGCGTTCGAACGGCCCGAAGTCGCGCCGCCCCATCGCGTTGATGAATGCTTCGAGAAAGAGCGCGAACGCGTCGCCCGCCGCCACCGGTACGGTGCGGTCGTCGTGCCCCTCGCGAACGCGCAGCGTGCACGCCAGATCCGGCGGCGTCGTGAACGGGCGATCCGCATCGATGGTCCGGGAGCGCGTCACCACCGACAGCCGGTTCTGATACGCCGTGACGAAGCCGAAGTGGCCGGCCAGCGATCCGCCGCCGGCATGGGTCAGCAGCAAGCTGAACGACGTGTCGACGCCGGCGTCCCGTGAGGTGTCCCGGGAGAGAACGGTGCAGTGCACGCCGGTCGGCGCGGTGCCGAACAGCAGCCGGTTCGTCGCCGCGGCGTAGGGTCCGAGGTCGTACACGCTCCCGCCTCCGCAGTCGGCGCGGTAGCGGAAGTCGCCCGGCGGCAGCGGCGGAAACGAGAACGTGGCGGTGGCGCGGGTGACACTCGACTCCGCCGGATCGACGAGCGCGCGCAGCGCCGCTGCCTGCGGGTGACACAGGAAGACTGTTGCCTCTGCCAAGCCGCGGTCCCGCTCCCGTGCGAGGCGCACCGCTTCCTGCGCCGCCTCTAGGTCGAGGAACGCCGGCTTGTCGACGACCACATGGCAGCCGTGGCGGAGAGCACGCATCACCCACTCCGCGTGGTCCGCGTTGACCCCCGAGACGTAAACCAGGTCGGCCCCTGCCGACGCGAGGGCTTCTTCGTAGTCCGCGTACCAGCCATCGACCGCGCCGTCTCCATCACCGCGGCCGCCCGCCCCGTTTCCGCCGTGGCTGCGCGACGCGGCGGAGATGCGGTGGATCGCGGAGACGGTCCGCGCCGCGGGCAGGACGCGCCGCCGGACGATACTGGAATAGCCGAGGAACAGCAGGTGCACGGCGCCGCTAGCCTTGGACGTCGAGACAGGCGAGCACGCTACGCGCCTCGATGTTCAGATGGTTGCCGTAGCGAATCAGCGTGTTGATCTGGCCGAGGGTGACCCACGTGTAGTTGGGCGGAGCCGGCCGGTCGTCGGCCGGATCCAGCTCGACGACGATGTTCTCGGTGGCGTACCGGTAGAAGCGTCCCCCTTCCTCGCATTGCGTCGAGCGGTGCCGGACGACGCCCGCGGCCCCGGTGACGACTTCCTCCAGGAGGTAGGGCGCCTGATCTTCGTCCGTGGGGACGCCCGGCAGCCACTGCACCGTCGGTGCCAACTCGATCAGGTTCCAGACGCCTGGCTCCATGCGCGCCTGCACCAGGAAGTGCAGCAGGCCACCGATGCGCTTCGTGACGAAAGCGGCGATGCCCGTCTCCACCGGCTGGACCATCGGCTGTGTCCACCCTGGCACCTCGCGGGCGTCCGATTCCACCTCGACCCCGAAGATCCGGAAGTACCGCCCGTCGAGCCGGCGCAGCTCGTGCGCGTCGCGCTCCCAGCCCGGCACGCTGCTGAGCGCGCACGGCTGGCAGTCGATTTCGGCGCAGGCACGGATCTCGGTCAGCCAACTGAGCACCGCCTCGATCGGCTGACAGCCCATGTCCCGGGCCAGCGTCGACGCGATGAGCGCCTCGCCGAAGCTACCTGCGGCGGGGTGGGGCGGGCTGCCGGCGGCCAGCGTCTCGCCACCGGCCGTTACCAGCGGGACCGCCGCAATCACGGTGCGGGTGTCCATGTTGACCGTGTGCGGTTCCTGCATCAGCCTCTTGATCTGCCCGAGCGTCAGCCAGTGGAAGTCGTCATGGAGCGGGACGTCCTCGCGGGTCTCCACGATGATGTTCCGGTTCCGCTTGCGCAGAAAGAAGAGCCCCTGCTCGGACTGGAGCTGATCCACGAGGACGCGGTTGACGCCGCGCTGCAGGAAGAAGTCGAGGTAGCGCGGGCGCTTGCCGCCGTGCACGCGGGTGTAGTTACTCCGTGTCGCCTGGACCGTCGGCGACAACTGAACCAGGTCGATGTTGCCCGGTTCCATCTTGGCCTGGAGCAGAAAGTGCAGGACGCCATCGAAGCGCTTGGCCAGGATGCCCAGGACGCCGATCTCGGGCTGGTTGACGATCGGCTGCTCGAAGCGGAGGGGAGCGGGGAAGTCGCACCGGGCGCGGACCCCCTGCACCCGGAAGAAGTGCCCGGATTCGTGCGTCAAGTCGCCCGAGTCCGGCTCGAAGCGCCATCCGCGCAGCGCCGCGAACGGGATCCGTTCGACGTGGCACCGCTGCGCCCGGCGCCGCTCGTGCAGCCAGCGGCGAGCGGCAGAGACGTCGGAGAAACGGCCTTCCGCGGACAGGGCCGAGGCCAGGAATCCGGACCGGTCCGCGCTCTCGATCCGCTGCGCCCCGCTCATGGGGTGGGTGACACCTCCTGCACCAGCCGGCGGTAGTCGTCCCACGAACGGACGACGTGGGCCGGATTGTAGACCGTATCGCAGAGGGCCAGCGCTACCGTGCCGGGGAGGAAGTCGCGCAGGTGCGCCCAGGTCATGACCGGCAGATAGAGGGCGCGGTTCGGATCGTCGAGGACGTAGGTGGCCGTGGCCGCGCCGTCGGACAGGTCGACCGTGAACGCGCCCGCCACCGCGATCAGGCACTGCTGCGTGTAGCGGTGCGCGTGAGCGCCACGCTCGCCTCCCTGAGGCACGCGGTGCATGTAGAAGATCCGCCGGACCGGAAACGGCAGTTCGTCGCCTTCCAGCGCCGTCAGCGTCCCCCGCGCGTCGTCGTTATGGCGAATGTCGATCCAGCGCGCTTCCGTCAGGCTCGTCGGGTTTCTCGTCAGATGTCGCCTCGAAGCGTCAGACCCCAGGACTTGCCGCTTTCGTCGTACCAGACAGGAGTTGTCAACAGCTCGACGGTGAACGGGCTGTTCGCGGACCGGACCTTCACCGGATACGAAAGTGTCTGCCAGTCGTTGTCCGCGAGCACGCGTCGATCCACCACCTCGCCGTCGATCCGCACAGTTACCGTCTGGGCGAAGGTCATGGCCGGCATCCTGCGGACATCGAAGGTCACGCGCGGGTTCTCGGGCGCGGCGTAGAACATCGCATACTCGTCGGTCCGGTAGATGCTACCGCGCAACTGACTCTCTGTGTCGCTCGGGTCTGCAGACAAGCCGATCCAGTTTGCTCGGCGCTGCGCGGAGCGGTCACTTGCCGGTTCGAACACCGACCGGTAGTAGCTCCAGGCGTCCGGGTCGTTGATGTGTCCGTTGACAGCGAACACGTGGAGAACGTCGTACGACTCACTGCCGTGCCGGTAGGTGCGCTGCCGGGACGCTCCCGGCTCCAACCCCAATACCGAAGTGCCATTCCCAAGAGTGCCGGGAAGGTCCGCGAGGTCCAGCAGGGTGGCGGGAACGTCCAGTACGGATGTGGGTGCGTGCGAGACCTGGGGCGGATCTTGGGCCGCGAGCGGTTTGACCAGAAGCAAGGGCGCAGCCCGACGCTGGGCCGTCGCGAAGGTCTCGCCTTGTGGCGACCGCTTGCTGCGCAAGGGGTGATCAACTTCAATCGGATTCATGCGGATGCTCTCTCCATGGTCCGATGTGACGATGATGGCGCTTCGGTCGTAGAGGTCGAGGTCGTGCAGTCGACGGAGCAGTGAGCGGACCGCCGAAAGGGCGCATCCCGCCTGGTTCACGAAAGCTTCCGGGTTCGGCGGTCGCGCAGGTGCGTAGTTGCAATCCGAGTCCGTCAAGATCGGGAGATGAGGCGTGATCAGATGCACGAACGTGTAAACCGGTACGACGTCGCCCCGGGTGATCCGGTTGGTGAACTCACGCAGAAACACAATGTCTCCGAAGGGTCGGTCCGGTGTCGCTTCCGGTCCGCGTTGCGACGCGATCCACTCCTGGAACAGCCATTTCTGGTCGCGGTAGATACCCGGCTTGAAGGCGTGCGGAGCGTGCCGCAACAGTGATAGATCCAGCAATTGGGCGCCGGTGACGTCGACGTAATCACGGTAGCCGCTATAAGGGTTCGGGACGTCGTAACGGATCAGGCCGTCGACCCCGGAAAATGCGGGATTCACGAAGTGCCAACGCCAAGAGCTCAGCAGTCGAAGTCGATAGCCTTGCTGTCCGAGCACGTTGAAGACGGATGGATGGCGAGCCAGGTACTCGCGGAATGTCGTCTCGTAACCAAAGGAGACGCCCGAGAGCATCGCGGGCATCGAGTGCGACGTGTTTCGATGAGCGCCGAGGTGATTCGCGAAGAAGGTGAAGCCGCGCCAGTCGCGACCAAAGGCGGAACGATCGGCCTCGAGTATTCTCGTGAAAGTGTGTGAAGGGAACCCGTCGAGTACGATGTGGATGAGGTTGCGCGTGCTCGAGAGCTCGTATATTTCCGGCGGCGGCGGCCACGCGACGATCTCGGTCTCGTCGGACATGCCGTCGGCTATGCCCGGGACCGCGGCCTCTCTGGCAGTCGGGACGAGAAGGGCGACTGCCTGTAGAGCCACGAGCATGCCGCTCGCCATTGGCGCGGCGCGAGTGACGCCGCCGGCGAATGCGACGGCGAGGACGAGCACGCCAGTCCACAAGGCGACCTCGAGTGGAGTTCGCCACGCGTGCGAAGCCAGGTCGAGCCCGCCGCCGTCCAGTACGCCGTAATCGGCGAGCAGCAGGTTCCCCTGCGACCAGAGCAGGACCCCGACCGCGCATAGGCCCGCTACGTAACGTGTGAACCATCGGGGCGGCAGGAGGAGGCCGAGCGCCGCGAGGGCGCCGACCACGGGTCCAAGGAGCCAGAGCCAGCCGGGCGCGAGTTCCCAGAACCCCAACAGGAACTCGCGCCGGTTGGTGTCATGCACCGTCCACGGGCCGAAGAGCAGGAGTTGACTGGGGCCGAGCGCCGCGGGCAACAGCGTTGTGCGCATGCGGCGCCAAACCTCGTCCCGGCTCAGGGTCGTGACCCGCCGGTAGAGGATTCGCCAGACTGCCAGCGCGATCAGCACGACCGGGCCTGTCGCCCAGATCAACAGAAGGAGGCTTGGCGATCGCGTCGCGGCGTAGCGGAGCCAGTAGCCGAGTGCGCCGGGATCCGCAGGGAACAGCCTGGTGGGGCTCAGGAGCGCCGCGGCGCCGCCGGAGGGCGCCCACTGCACATTCAACGAATGTCCGCCGCCCGCTTGCCAGTGCTCGATTTCCAGTCGATGCGGACCCGGCGTCAGCTCGACCGCGCGAGCCGTCGTGTGCATGCCGAGCGCCGGATTCCGTTCCAGGATCGTCTCTCCATCGATGCGAAGAATGACCCCGTCGTCCGCTCCGGCCAGGAAGTCAACGCTCTCGGCTCGCGGCGAGAACCACACGCCTTCCCAGCGAACCCGGTAGTGCCGCGTCGGTAGATCCTGCTCGTCGATAAAGGCGAGATCGACCGCCGCGACTCGTTCCTCGACGACCGCGGCGTCCGGATGCCGATAGCTGCGCCTGAGTCCCGAATCAGGCGCCAGACCGACGGCCGCCAGCAAGAGTGCCGTCAGAGCAACCGCCGCGAGCAGGTACCAGGAGCCGATGCGGAACGCACGGGGATGCCGATGGCGCCAAGCGGCCAACACGGCAGTTCTCGTCGCGTGTCTCATGCTCGTCGGATTGCTGGCGCCGTTGCAGGCCGAGTCAGTCTAGCAGGGTGCTCAATCCAGGTCCGCTCATTTCCACAGCCGGCCGAACGGTAATGGGTAATGCGGTGGCGTGCCGTCCGAGCGGCAACTCAACCGTGCCCGGATGCACGACGTGGCCCGGCCGGACGCGTTCACCGAGTTCGGTGCGAAGCTGCGCGATGCCAGCGGCCATCCGTACGCGCGGTGTCGCGGAGAGCTTGACGTCGACAGGAATCACGTCCGTTCCGTCCTCGATGAGGAAATCGACTTCGACGCCGGCCGATGTCCGCCAGAAGTGAACCCGCGGCTCTTCGCCCCGATGCCATAGGGTACGCGTGATCTCCGCCAGGACGGCGGTCTCGAACAGGGCGCCGCCGAGCGGCCCTTCCGCCGCATGGCGCGGATCGCGCAATCCGGTCAGGAAGCAGAGGGTGCCAGTGTCCGTGAAGTAGACCTTCGGTGTCTTGACGAGGCGCTTGCCGGTGTTCGCGAACCAGGGCCGGACGACGACCACCTGGTAGCTCGCTTCCAGCACCGACAGCCATGCCTTGACCGTGTTGACCGCGACGCCCAGGTCGCGCGACAGATCGCTGAGGTGCAAAAGCTGTCCGCTGCGCGCCGCGAGGGTACGCAGGAAGCCTTGGAACTGCGTAAGGTCTCCCACCTGGCGGAGGGTGCGGACGTCCCGTTCGAGATAGGTCTGTACATAGCTGCGGTGCCATAGCTCCGCGTCGCGCGCTTTGTCCAGCGCTATCTCCGGATATCCGCCGCGGAGAATCGACCGCCAGATCGTCTCCTGAGTGGGCAGGCTGCCGGTTCGTGCGCGGGTAAGCTCCCACGGCAGCCGCCCCAGGCGGCGTCCGTTCGTCTCGCGGTGCGCCAGCGGCAGCAGGCGGAGCACCGCCGCCCGGCCCGCCAGCGTCTCCGACACCTGTTGCATGAGAAGCAGATTCTGCGACCCGGTCAGCAGGTACTGGCCGGCAATCTGGCGCCTCGCGTCGACACGTTCTTTGATGTAGGAGAGGAGCTCCGGAGCGTGCTGTACTTCGTCAACGATCAGGGGCGGCGGAAACCGGTCCAGGAAGGAACGGGGATCGGCAGCGATCGTGGCGCGCAGATCCGGTGGATCGAGCGAGACGTAGCGGAATCGCGGTTCGTAGAGTCTTCGGAGGAGCGTGGTCTTGCCCGATTGCCGCGGTCCGGTGACGACGACGACAGGGAACTCGCGGACGGCGCGCTGGAGCACCGTTTCCAGAGAGCGTCTCGTGTAGACCGGTCCCGGCCGCGCAGTCATTCGGGTAGTGTCGTAGTTCAAACTAAGACACTACCGTCATTCGTGCAATCTTGCATTTACGATGCAAAATTGCAAGTCACGCTCCCTGAGGTCTGTTCTACACTCCCGGCACTTGCGATGAACGGCGCCGTCGTATCGGGGTTGGCGGGTTGAGGGCCGCGTCAGATGTCGCCCCGGAGCATCAGACCCCAGGACTCGCCCGTTGCGTTGTACCAGACAGGACTCGTCAGCAGCTCTATGCAGAACGGGCTGTCTTCGGATCGCGCCTCGACCGGATAGGACAGCGGGTGCCAGGCGTCGTCGGCGAGTACGTGTTGGTCGACGACGTGGCCGTCGATCCGCACGGTGACCGTCTGGGGGGTGGCCATGGCCGGCATCCTGCGGATATCGAACGTAACGCGCGAGTTCTCGGGCGCCGCGTAGAAGACCGCGTAGTTGTCGGTCCGGTACACACGAGCACCAGACTGGGTTGCCGTGTCATCCCGCTCTGTAACCAAACCGATTTGAAACTCTCGGCGTTGCGCTGAACGATCATTCGTAGGCCCGAATATCGACCGGTGATAGCTCCAGGCGTCTGGGTCGTTGCCCCGCCCGTTGACCGAGAACACGTAGAGGGCGTCGTAGAAGGGAGCCGTTTTTGGCTCCCTGGCTTGGTGTGCGTACGTGCGCGGCCGGGGTGCCGCGGGATCGATCCGAAACACAGACGCGCCAGGTCCCAGGCTGTTCGGGAGGTCCGCGAGGTCGAGCACGGTGGCGGGGATGTCGGTGATGGACGTGGGCGCGTACGAGGTCTGGAGCGGACCTCGGGCTCCGAACGGCTTAACGAGGAGCAGAGGCGTGGCGACAGGTTCGATCTTGGCGAGGGTCACGCCCGCCGGTGATCGCACTCCGCCCATTGGATGTTGATCCTCGGGCATGAACAGGTCCTCTCCGTGGTCAGCGGTAACAATGATCGCGCTTCGGTCGTAGAGGTCGAGGGCTTGAAGTCGATCGAACAGTGCCCGGATCGCTGACAGGGCGCACCGTGCCTGGTTCGTGAAGTCTTCCGGGATGGGCGTCTTGTTGAGCCCGTAGTTGCAGTCCGCGTCCGTCACGACCGGCACGTGCGGCGTGAGAACATGCACCAGCGTGTAGACGGGTGCGGCGTCGCCCACGGATGCGCGAGTGGCGAACTCACGCAGGAACCTGACGTCTCCAAAGGGTCGTTCCGCGGTCGCCTCCGGTCCCCGTCGCGACGCGATCCGTTGTTGGATTAGCCATTGCTGATCACGGTAGATGCCTGGCTTGAGGGCGTGCGGGGCGTGCCGAAACAGCGATAGATCCAGCAATTGGGCCGCCGCGACGTCGACATAGTCACGGTAACTGCCGTACGGTCTCGGGATGTCGTATCGGATCGTCGCCTCGGCCCCGGGGAGCGAGAGGATCGGATGGTCCCGGAACTGAGAGGTCAGCGATCGAAGTCGGTATCCCTGCTGTCCGAGCGCGTGAAAGACGGATGGGTGGCTGGCCCGGAACTCGGCGAACGGCATCTCGTTCCGAAAGGTGACACCCGAGAGCATCGCGGGCATCGAGGCTGTCGTGTACGGGTAGGCGCCGAGATGGTCCGGGAAGAAGGTGAAACCGGACCAGTCGCGATCGAAGGCGGAACGGTCGGCGTTCAGGATATCGACGAACGTGTACGTCGGGAACGCGTCGAGCACTACGTGGATGATGTTGCGCGTGCTTGAGAGTTTGAAGATCTCTGGCGGCGGCAACCACCCAACGGTCTGGGCGGCATCCGACAGGCCGCCACGGATTTCCGGGACCGTCGCGTCTCTGCCCGACGGGACCAGAAGGACGATCGCCTGCAGAGCCACCAGGACTCCGCTTGCAACTGGCGCTGCGCGAGCGACGACGCTGGCGAATACCACGGCGAGCAGGAGCACGCAGACCCACACGCCGGCTTCGAACGGCGTTCGCCACGCGTGTGATGCCAGGTCGAGCCCGCCGCCGTCCAGTAGTCCGTAGTCGGCGAGCAGCAGATTCCCCTGCGCCCAGAGCAGTAAGCCGACCGCGCAGAGCCCCGATACGTAACGTGGGAACCATCTGGCCGGCATGACGATGCTGACTCCCGCCAGGGTGCCGACGACGGGCCCAAGGAGCCAGACCCAGCCGGGCGCGAGTTCCCAGAATCCCACCAGGAACTCGGTCCGGTTGGTCTCGTGCGCCGTCCACGGGCCGAAGAGAAGGAGCTGGCTGGGGCCGAGCGATGCGGGAAACAGCACGGTACGCAGGCGGCGCCAACGCTCGTCCGGACTCAGGCTCGTGACCCTCCGATAGAACGCTCGCCAGATCGTCAGCCCTACCAGCACCGCAACCCCTGTCGCCCAGACCAACAGGACGAGGACGGGCAATTGCATCGCGGAGACGCGCAGCCAGTAGCCGAGTGCGCCGGGATCCTCTGGGAATAGACGAGTGGGGCCCAGGAGCGCCGGGGTGCCGCCGGCGGGCGCCCATTGCACATTCAAGCTCCGCCCGCCGCCGTCTTGCCAGTGCTCGATTTCCAGCCGATGCGCTCCCGCCCCGAGCTCCACGGTCCGGGCCACGGTGTGCATGCCAAGCGCTGGATTGCGTTCCAGGATGGCTTCGCCGTCCACTCGAACGATGACGCCGTCGTCCGCTCCTGCGTAGAAGTCAACGCGTTCGGCTCGCGGAGAGAACCACACACCGTGCCAGCGAACCCGGTAGTTCCGGGTCGGCCGGTTTCGCTCGTCGATGAACGAAAGATCGATGGCCGTGATGCGTTCGTCGATGATCGGTTCGGTCGCGGCGTCGACCGGATGCCAATAGCTGCGGGTGAGCCCGGTATCGGGCGCCAGCGGGAGGGCTACCAGCCAGAGCAACGTCAGGGAGACCGCTCCGAGCCAATACCAGGCGCCGCTGCGGAGCGCGCTGGGGCGCCAACGGCGCCGGACAGCCGCGAGAGAGGTCGCCACCAAATGCTTCATGCTCGTAGTGGTGCCAGTGTCGTTGCAGGCCGAGTGAGTCTAGCAGGGCGCTGAGAGACGCCCAGGATGGTCGGCGGCGGAGTACAGTGCGACGATGCTGCGTCGATGGTTGGTCCCGCCGGTGCTGCTGGCAGCCTTGGCCGCCGGATCTGCCGGCGCCCAGGTCACCACGACGGGGAACATACGCGTCTTCGTCACCGATCAAGACAGTCTGGCGGTCGCCGGCGCCACGGTGACCGCCGCGTCTCCGGTGGTGGACGTGACGAGCGCGGTGGTGGCCGAGGACATCACCCTCGACCTGACAGAGGCGGTCCCGACGGGGCGCACGTACCAGAGCTACCTGCAACTGGTGCCGGGCGTGTTTCCGGACGACCCGGAGTCGCCCGGCAACCCGGACGGTCTGGTCGCCGAGAACCGCAACGCCGCCGACCTGGAATTCTCGCGCTTCGACGCGGCCGTCAGTTCGGCGGCGTGCTCGCAGAGGGGTCGTACAGCCGGCACAACGGGGAGGTGTCCGACTTCGCGGTCGTGCCCGGTCCGCGCAACAGCATTGTCTTCCGCGACACCGACGTGCGGACACTCGAGGACGAGCAGCTCGGCGGGTTCGGGCTCGACGACCTGGATCAGCGCGACACCGTGGGCTACAAGGGCACCGCGGTCGTGCAGGTGGGGCGCCACGCCATCCACGGCGGTGTCGAGTTCATGCGGAACACGAACTTCAGTAGGCGCAGGGCGGGTCGTCCCGGAGACAAGTGGGCGTCGAGGTACGCGATGGTTGCCGTAGCTCGGCGAAGCGTCTGTAGAATGGCGCGCGATGGAGCGGGAGAAGGCCCGCCGGGGCGATCCCGGTTCTCGCGGACCGCTGCTACTACTCGTCCTACTCGTGGTGGTCGTGGCCGCCCTGGCGACGTCCAGCCGCGTGCCGGTCGACGGTGACGAGCCGCACTACCTGATCATCGCCGCCAGCGTGCTGCGCGACTTCGATTTCGATGTCCGCAACAACTACCGGTACGACGGAATCGCTGGGGAGATCTACCCGGCTCCATTGCAGCCCCACGCCTTGATGCCCACCGGGGGACCGCAGCACATGCCGGGACTCGGCATCCTGCTGGCGGTGCCGTTCGGATTGGCCGGCATCACCGGGGCGCGAGTCGCGCTCGCCTTGCTGTTGACGCCGATCCTCGGCGTGGCGGTCTACCGCTGGTCCCGTACCGCCCTCGACCCCGCCGACGCGACGCTTGCCACCCTCGGCGTGCTGGCATGCAGCCCGGTGATGTTTGGCGCGTCGCAGCTCTACCCGGATCTCGCCGGCGGGGTGGCGATTTTCGCCCTGGCGAGCTGGGTGTGGCGAACTGGCCCGCACACGCGCGCGGCTTCGTGGTGCGTCTACTGGCTCGTCGCGGGATTCCTGTGTTGGCTGCACGTCAAGTACTTCGCGCCCACGGCGGTGCTCGCGGCGGTGGGAGCTGGCCGGTTGTGGCGCGACCGGGTCCGGTTTCCCCCCGTGACGCACGCCGCGTTCGCCGCGCTCTTCCTGGCGGGCCCCGCCCTGTTCGCCGCCTTCTCCAGGACGTACTTCGGAGATTTCCTGGGTGGCCGCAGCGGTGCCGAGCTGAACGTCGATGTTGCTCGCGCAATCGAGCTGGTGCTGGGTCTGCATCTCGATCAGGTGCACGGGATGTTCGTAGTGCAGCCGCTTTTGTTGCCCGGTCTCGTGGCGCTGGGCTGGATGGTCCGCCGCCGGCATCCGCTGGTGCTACCGTGGCTGCTGCTGTACGCGTCGATCGTCGTCCCCAACGCGCTGCAGCAGATCCCCTACGGTGGCCACGTGGCCCCCGCCGGGCGCTTTGGCTGGTCGGCGATGTGGCTCTGGCTCATTCCCGTTGGGATCGCCGTTCACGAGTTGCGGGCGTGGCGCTCGCCGTACGGCGTCCGGCTGATCCTGCTCGTCGGGATCGCGTATCAGGCGGCGCTCGCGATTGCCTGGATTCCCGCCCCGCAGCGGCTGTTCAACGGGCTGTTCGCGCCTGACCTGTGGCAGCCGTCCCTCTTTCCTGTCCCGATCGTGTTGTCGTTGCCGAAGCTCGGTCCGCATGGCGACATCGGGTATGCCCCAAACGTCGTCTGGACCTGCGCGGCTCTGGCGTTGTTCGCGGCGGGCTGGTTGCACCCGTGGAGGTGGAGATGGCTACCCGCGCTGGGTACCGCCGTCGCCGCGTTGTTGTTGCTGCCAGTCGATGATCCCCTGGGGCGCGCAACGACATCACCGCTACGCCGGTACGAGGCGGAGCACATGCCGGGACGCTGCACGGCTTCTCGGCAACGGGCCGCGAGTAACGGCTTTGTGTGCCGGCAGACCCGGGATCACGTCTTCGCCGTGAGCGGACCGTTCGTTTCCCTCGATCCGGGAGCGTACGAGATCGTGGCCGCCGTGCGGTCGGGAGGAGGACCGGCGCGCGGAGTCCTCGAGGTCGTGTCGGCTCGGGGTCGCAACCAGGTCGCTCGACGCGATTTCCGGATACCCACGTCGACCGCATCGGTCCTGACACTCTCGTTCGATGCCGACCGGAGCCTCCAGGACGTGGAGTTCCGTGTGCGCGGCGGACAGGGCTTCGAGATCGACTACGTCGACCTGCGCCGCCGGGACGGACCCACGGCGAGCGGGCCGATGTAAGACCGTGCGAGATGACCCGCGAGGTACGCTACGATCCTAAGGAAGAGGGGAGGCCGAAAACCGTCGGCATTGCGCCGCGGTCTTTTTTCGGTCTGCGCTTGATACTTTTTTCACAAGGTAGCGCCCGACCAGCAACGCCACGCCGTCGGTGGCAGGCACCCACGCGATGAAATGGCTGCGGCGCCTGCTCGACTCGCAGGCACATCACTTCGAAAAGGGGGGGCGGCTCGAGAAGCTGTATCCCCTCTGGGAGGCGCAGGACACCTTTCTCTACACCCCCGGACAGGTGACCGCCGGTGCGTCCCATGTCCGCGACGGGCTCGACCTGAAGCGGCTGATGATGACGGTGGTCTTCGCGCTTGCCGGCTGCGTCTACATGGCGTTCCACAACACCGGCTACCAGGCGAACCTGGCCATCGCGCGCGGCGCGGCGCCGCTCGACACCTGGCAGACCGGGGCGATGGAAGCGCTGGGCCTCGGCTTCGCCCCCGACAACCTCGTGAGCTGCCTCGCGCATGGCGGCCTCTACTACCTGCCGATTCTGATCGTCACCTTCGCGGTGGGCGGCCTGTGGGAAGCGCTGTTCGCGATGGTCCGGAAGCACGAGCTGACCGAGGGCTTCCTCGTGACCGGGATGCTCTTCCCGCTGGTGCTGCCGCCGACGGTGCCGCTTTGGCAGGTGGCGCTCGGCATCTCGTTCGGCATCGTCGTCGGCAAGGAGATCTTCGGCGGCACCGGGATGAACGTCCTGAACCCGGCCCTCGTCGCGCGCGCGTTCGTCTTCTTCGCCTACCCGGCCGAGATGTCGGGCGACGCGGTCTGGATTGCGGCCGACACGTCGACCGACGCGGTGAGCGGCGCCACGATCCTGGCCGACGCGACGCTGGGGGGGACGGCGGCCATCGCCGAAGCGGGGTTCGACCCGTGGAACGCGTTCATCGGCTTCGTTCCCGGCTCGATGGGCGAGACGTCCGCGCTCGCCTGCCTCGCCGGCGCCGCGCTGCTGATCGGCACCGGCGTCGGGTCGTGGCGCATCATGCTGAGCGTGCTTGCGGGGACGGTCGCCACCGCGATGGCCCTGAACGCGATTGGCTCGGTTACCAATCCGTTCTTCGACGTCGGGCCGGTGTGGCACCTACTGGCGGGCGGCTGGGTGTTCGGGACCGTCTACATGGCGACGGACCCGGTGTCCGCGCCGTCGGCCATCCGCGGGCACTGGGTGTACGGGTTCCTGATCGGGTTCCTGTGTGTCCTGATCCGTGTTGTGAACCCGGCGTATCCTGAAGGGATGATGCTGGCGATCCTCTTCATGAACCTGTTCGCGCCGCTGATCGACTACTTCGCGATCCGCGCGAACCTCCGCCGGCGGAAGGCGCGGTATGCAGGGTAGCGTCGTCTACAACCTGGTTTTCGCCGCGATCATCTGCGTTGTGTGCGCCATCGTGGTGTCGTCGTCTGCCGTCACCCTGCGCGACCGGCAGCAAGCGAACCAGATGCTCGACATGCAGCGGAACGTCCTGGTCGCGGCGGGTCTGGCCGACTCGGACGAGCGGCTGTCGGAGGAGCAGATCGCCGAGCGGTTCGCGCCGATCCGCCAGGTGGTGATCGACCGCCGGACGGGCGAGGCGTCGGGGAGCGACCCGCTCGGTTTCGACGGGCGCCTCGCGGCGGCCGACTCGGACACCAGCGAGGAGGCGCCGCCGAACAACGCCGGGCTGATGCGCGTCGCGGACGAGGCGCTGGTCTACGAGGTCGCGGGCGCGGACGGCGAGCTCGGCCTGGTGGTGCTGCCGGTCCACGGCCTCGGCCTCTGGGGGATCCTGTACGGCTTCGTAGCGATTGACGCCGACCTCGAGACGATCCGCGGCCTCACCTACTACGAGCACAAGGAGACGCCCGGCCTCGGCGGTGAGGTGGACAATCCGCGCTGGAAGGCGCTGTGGGACGGGCGGAAGGCGTTCGGTCCCGACGGCGCGCCGGAGATCGCCGTCATCAAGGGGCTGGCCGGTCCGCCGGCGGACGACCCGTACCGGGTGGATGGCCTGGCGGGGGCGACCATGACCAGTCGCGGCGTCACCAACATGCTGCGCTTCTGGCTGGACGCCGAGGGATTCGGTCCGTATCTCGATCGGCTGCGACGGGAGGGGCTGGCGGGATGACGAAGCCGCGCGACGCGCTGATCGATCCGCTCTTCAACAACAACCCGATCGCGCTGCAGGTGCTCGGCATCTGCTCCGCCCTGGCGGTGACGACCCGCATGGACACCGCGCTGGTGATGAGCGTGGCGGTGGTCGCGGTGCTGATGTCGTCCAACTTCCTGGTGAGCGCGCTCCGGTCGCAGATCCCGACCAGCATCCGGATCATCGTGCAGCTCACGATCATCGCGTCGCTCGTCATCGTGGTCGATCAGGTGCTGAAGGCGTACCTGTTCGAGCTGTCGAAGCAGCTCTCGGTCTTCGTCGGACTGATCATCACCAACTGCATCATCATGGGCCGAGCCGAGGCGTTCGCCATGCAGAACCCGCCCCGCCTCAGCCTGATCGACGGCCTGGGGAACGGCCTGGGCTACGGATTGATCCTGATGGTGACGGCGTTCCTGCGCGAGCTGTTCGGCTCCGGATCCGTCTTCAGCACGACGGTCCTGCCGCTCGCGAGCGAGGGGGGTTGGTACACGCCGAACGGGTTGATGGTGCTGTCGCCGGCGGCGTTCTTCATCATCGGCTTCCTGATCTGGGCCATCCGGACCTGGAAGCCGGAGCAGGTGGAAGCGGAGTAGCGAGGGACGCAGCAGATGGTCGAGCATTACCTCAGCCTGGCGGTCCGGTCGATCTTCGTCGAGAACATGGCGCTCGCCTTCTTCCTGGGGATGTGCTCGTTCCTCGCCGTGTCGCGCCAGGTGACCACCGCCATCGGCCTGGGGGGCGCCGTGATCTTCGTCCTGACGATCACGGTGCCGATGAACAACCTGATCTACGGCTGGCTGCTCAGCCCGGGCGCGATGGCGTGGCTGCATCCGTCGCTCGCGCAGTACGACCTGTCGTTCCTCGGCTTCCTGTCGTACATCGGGACCATCGCGGCCATGGTGCAGATTGTCGAGATGGTCCTCGACCGCTTCGCGCCGCCGCTGCATGCCGCGCTCGGGATCTTCCTGCCGCTGATCGCCGTCAACTGCGCCATCCTCGGGGCGTCGCTCTTCATGGTGGAGCGGAGCTACACGCTGGCCGAGAGCACCGTCTTCGGCCTCGGCTCCGGCATCGGCTGGGCGCTCGCCGTCGTCGCGCTGGCCGGCATCCGCGAGCGGCTGCGCTACTCGAACCCGCCCGCCGGCCTGCGCGGCCTTGGGCTGACCTTCATGCTGGTGGGGCTGATGGCCATCGGCTTCATGGCGTTCGCGGGAGTGCAACTGTAGCGATGGTGACCGTCACTCTCGGCGTTGCGATGTTCTCGTTCGTCATCGTGTCGCTGGTCGGCCTGCTGATGATGGCGCGCCGGCAGCTCGTCGCGACGGGCGAGGTGACCATCACCGTCAACGGCGATCCGGAGAAAGCGCTCCACATGCCGGCGGGGGGCACGCTGCTCGGCACGCTGGCCGACAGCAAGCTGTTCGTGCCGTCGGCGTGCGGCGGCAAGGGAAGCTGCGGCGTCTGCAAGGTGACGGTCTGCGACGGCGGCGGCGCGGTGCTGCCGACCGAGCGGAGCCACCTGACCCGGGGAGAGGAGCGCTCGGGCGTGCGGCTCTCCTGCCAGGTGAAGGTGAAGCAGGACATGGCGATCGAGATCCCGGCGGAGGTCTTCGACGTCCGCCAGTGGACCTGCACGGTCCGGTCGAACCACAACGTCGCCACGTTCATCAAGGAGCTGATCCTGGAGCTGCCGGTCGGCGACGAGGTGCCGTTCCGGGCCGGCGGCTACATCCAGATCGAGGCGCCGCCCGGGACCTACGACTATCGCGACTACGACGTCGAGGAGGAGTACCGCGCCGACTGGGACAAGTTCAACCTCTGGCGCTACATCGCGGTGGTCGACGAGCCGGTGACGCGCGCCTACTCGATGGCGAACTACCCGGAGGAGAAGGGCGTCATCATGCTGAACGTCCGGATCGCCTCGCCGCCGCCGCGGGCGCCGGAAGGGACCCCGCCGGGCAAGATGACGAGCTACCTCTTCAGCCTGAAGTCGGGCGACGAGGTGACCATCGCGGGTCCGTTCGGCGAGTTCTTCGCGAAGGACACGCACGCCGAGATGGTCTTCATCGGCGGCGGCGCCGGCATGGCGCCGATGCGCTCGCACATCTTCGATCAGTTCCGGCGCGTCCATACCAACCGCAAGGTCACGTACTGGTACGGCGCACGCAGCCTGCGGGAAGCGTTCTACCTCGACGACTTCAACGAGATCACGGCGGAGCACGACAACTTCACGTGGCGCCTCGCGCTCTCGGAGCCGCTGCCCGAAGACAACTGGGACGGCCTCACCGGCTTCATCCACCAGGTCGTCTACGACAACTACCTCAAGGACCATCCCGCGCCGGAGGACATCGAGTACTACATCTGCGGGCCGCCCATGATGCTCACGGCGTGCATGCAGATGCTCGACAGCCTCGGCGTCGAGCGCGACAACATCCTGTTCGACGACTTCGGCTAGGTGCGCCGCCGTACAGCTGCGCCGCCCCGTACAGGTGCGCCGGCCTCCAGGCCGGCATCGCTTGGTACTGGTGCGCCACCTCGTACAGGTGCGCCGGCCTCCAGGCCGGCACGGCGCCGTACGCAGAGCAGTACTATCGCACTGTGGAGGTTGTGGTCACAGCGGCCGGACACCAGAAAGGAACTCTGCATGACACGGTCCATTCGGTGGTCGAATACCTTGGCCGTACTCCTTCTTGCCCTGCCGTCGATCGCAGCCGCGCAGCAAGGGGATGACCATCGGGGATACGTCGCCGTGAACGGCGGCCTGCAGGTGGTGCCCGGCGAGTTCACTGACGCGGCCACCTTCGGGGGGCCAAGCCCCGTCTACACCGAGCTGGTCTCCAGCGCGGCCACCGGCGACCCGTCCAGCTTCAACGGCGCCTATCGCGTCGAGTCCGGGCCGGTGGTCGACGTCAGCGGCGGCGCACGCTTGTGGCGCAATCTCGGGGTCGGCGTGTCCGTCTCGCTGTACCGGCGGGATGTCGACGCCAGCGTCTCGGCGCGCCTGCCGCATCCGTTCTTCCTCGGCAGCGTACGCACGATTGCCGGGAACATGCCGGTCTACCACAACGAACGGGCGGTTCATCTGCACGCCCTCGTGACTGTGCCGGTCAATCCCGCGTTCACGGTGATCGTGTTCGGCGGGCCGACGGTGTTCAGCCTCCGGCAGGATCTGGTGACCGACGTCCGCTTCACGCACAGCTACCCGTACGACGACGCTGCGTTCGGAGGCATCGTTACCGGGGAGCAGTCGCGGTCAACGGTCGGCTTCAACGCTGGGGTCGACGTCGCCTACTACTTCACGGACACCATCGGCGTCGGCTGGCTCACCCGCTTCAGCGCGGGGACCATCGACCTGCCATCGGCTGGCGACGGGTCCGTCGACGTTCCCGCCGGTGGCTTCCACGCGGCGGGCGGCCTCCGCCTGCGGTTCTGAAGGGGAACATCCTGCAATGTGGAAGACCACACGACTCCTGACCACCACCCTGGTGGTGGTTCTGCTGTTCACTGCGTCCGGCGCCGGCCAGCTCCAGCCATGGAACGCCGATGGGCTCGACCGCCCCATCGACGCCGCAACTGTCGACGCGATGACCCGAGCCGGCGACCTGTTCGTCGTGTCGCGCAGCGTCGACCGTCTGCTGCCGGACCGCACCCACGAGTATCTGGCCCAGCACCTCGACGGCGTGCCTGTCCACGGCGCAGGCGTTTCCCGCCAGACGCGGAACGGCGAAACGGTCTCGCTGTTCGGGCGGATCCACGAGAACATCGGCATAACGACCATTCCCTCCCTGTCGCCGGACGACGCCCTTGCCGGCCTTGCCCAGGCTACGGACGCTTCGTCCGTGGACACGCCCGACCTGGTCGTGCTGCCGCTCCCTGACGCCAGCTACCGGCTTGTCTACCGCGCGCTCATGAGCGACGCTCGCCTCTACTTCGTCGACGCCGCCGACGGCTCCGTCGTCTGGTCGCACGACGTCACGTCACGGCAGCAGGCCGTCGGCGTCGGCACGGGCATCGCCGGAGACCGGAAGAACGTCAGCACCACGCGCGCTGGAGGCGTCTATCAGGCCATCGATCAGTTGCGGCCGGGCGCGATTGTCACCCTCGACATGAAGTACCGGCAGAGCCGCCTGTACAGCCTGATGGATCCGGGACCGCGCGGGGTGCGCCGCTGGTCGGACTCGGACGTCGCGGCCGACCCGGACAACGTGTGGGAGGACAACCCAGCCGCCGTCGATGCCCATGCCCATACGGGATGGACGTACGACTACTTCGCGCAGCGGCACAACTGGTACGGCCTGGACGGGGACAACGGGCGCATCCTCTCGCTGGTCAACAACGGTTTCGCCAACGCCTTTTTCGCCCCGCCGCCCTTCGGTCCGGAAGGCAGGGGCGCCTTCGGCTACGGCGAAATCGACGGTACCTCCTTCGCCGTCGAAGACATCGTCGCGCACGAGCTCATGCACGGCGTCACGCACTTCGCGGTCAGTCAGAGAACCGGCGTTCCGTACCCACTCGGTGACGTCTATGCCACCCTGGGCCCGGCCAGTTTCCGATATACCGATGGTCGCGTCTTCACGTGCAACAATCTCAAGCCTACCCATCGAGGTGTTGTGGTACTGCGGCCGCTCTGCCGCAACGGACGCTTCCTGCTTTGGGCAGCCGACGGCGGCATCATCCATGAAGCCTTTTCCGACATCTTTGCCCATGCGGTCGAGTTCTTCCATGAGGATCGCGCCGACCCTCTCCTAGCCGCCGACTACGTCAGCGGAGAGCACGTGCCCCTCCCCGCACTCCGCCGCGACGCTGGCAACCCGCGGTCGATCAATATTCCTCGAACTGACATTCCGTATCCAGACGCGTGGGACAGCATGATCCGATTCATCATGACTACGCGCGACGGGCGGACGTTCGCCGGCGCCAGCTGGACTCCTCTGGCCTTCGTGAACGGCAGGTTCGTCGGTCTGGTCCCAGCCGATGGTGGCGGTGTCCATGACAACTCGACCGTGCTCAGCCACGCCTTCTACCTCGCGATCGAGGGTGGCACGAATGCGACGACCGGGCGGTCCGTGACCGGCGTGGGGCCAGCCAATCGCGCCGACGTCGAGCGGGCGTTCTTCCGGGCCATGACGGACCTGATGCCGCCCGATGCATCGCTCCGTGATGCGGCGCGGGCCATCGAGCAATCTGCCGTGGACCTGTACGGAACTGGAAGTGCGACGCATACGGCGGTCAATCGGGCCCTGCATGCGGTCGGCCTCTAAGGACAATTTGGTGGTGCAGGCCGGCAGTCCCTCACTGGTGCGCCACCTCGTACTGGTGCGCCGGCCTCCAGGCCGGCAGTCTCCCACCGCTGTGCCGCCTCGTACTGGTGCGCCGGCCTCCAGGCCGGCATGGCGCGCGTCTTGGTGCGCCGCCCCCGTACAGGTGCGCCGGCCTCCAGGCCGGCAGAACAACGCCACGGGCGCGCCAATCACCGCCTCGCTCTCCATCCCGCCGACGACCACGGCCAGTGTTTCGGCCTGTCGCACAGCCCCGCTCGGACCGGATTCCATCGGATGTAGTGCCGGACTGCATCCAACTGCGCTGCGGTCCGCACGTAGCGGTCGAAGTACTCCCGCATCCAGAACGGTCCGCGGCGGCCGAGGATGACGTTTGCTCGGCGCGACGTGTACCCCTTCCACGACTGCAGGATCTTGTGCAGCGGCACGCCGGCCACCTGTTCGATCAGCACGTGCACATGGTTCGGCATGACGCACCACTCGAGCAGCCTGTAGCGCTTGCGATCGAACAGGAGCAGCGCATCCTGAACGAGCCTGGCGATCTCGGGTCGTCGCAGATGGCACGCTCCCCAACCGGCATCCTCGTACTTGGAGATCCGGTCGTGCATTTCCGCAGCGGCGCCGCCCTGCAGGGCGGCACGCCACCGGTTGATCAGTGACGCCGGCACGCTATCGGCAAGGCGGAAGGTGATGTTCTGAGTGACGTGGGCCGCGTCGAGATGCGGGTGGTAGCCACGGGAATGCCACGCGAGGTGCCCGGAGCCTGGTGGGAGCGTGAGTCCGTGGGTGGGGTTGCTGCTGTGCCTTGTCGCCGTCATGGAGATACGGATAGGCAAGATCCGTGCCAAGGTGGGCCACAGGCGACGTTTGCCGGCCTGGAGGCCGGCGCACCGGTACGGGGCGGCGCGTCAGTGTGGGGCGGCGGATTGCCGGCCTGGAGGCCGGCGCACCAGTACGGGGCGGCGCACCGGTACGGCGGCCGCTACGGGGTAGTGAACTGCGCCCAGGCGGGCGTGGCGCGTTCTTCCAGCGTGCCGTCCGGACGGCGGACGATGAAGAAAGCGGGCCAGTCCTGTTCGACGGCCAGGGCATAACCGTCGTCCGGACCGAGAACCATCAGCGCCGTCGCGATGGCGTCTGCCCGGACGCACAACGGATCGATGACGCTGGTCGAGGCGAGCGCATGCGTCACCGGCCGGCCGGTGCGGGGATCGATCGTGTGCGAAACACGCTGTCCGTCGAGCAGGTAGGTGTTGCGGTAGTCGCCCGAGGTTGCGAGTGCCTGTCCGCTGAGCGCGACGGTGTGGTAGACGGCGGGCGGCCCGGCGGATGGGCGCTCGATGCCGACGCGCCACGTCTCGTCGCGCGCGCTGCGGCCGCCGGCGCGCACTTCACCGCCCACTTCCACCAGATGGTTGCTGAATCCCTCACGCGCCAACAGCTCCGCCACCTGATCGACGGCGTAGCCCTTCGCAAGGGCTGAGAGGTCAGCCGATACCCTCGGCGCGCGCTTCCGGATGGTTGACCCTGCGGCGTCCACGGCCAACTGCTGCCAGCCCACCTGGTCGCGGAGGCGTGCGAGGTCGGCCTCGGCGGGTGCCGCGGGAGGGTGCCCGGGCGGACCGAAGCCCCAGGCATCGACCAGCGGGCCGACGGTGATGTCGAACGCGCCACCGGTCAGGTCGCTTACGGCGAGCGCGTGCTGGAAGACGGTGACCACGTCCGCCGAAACGGGGAACGGATCGGTTGTATCGGTGCGGTTGAAGCGGCTCAGCTCGGATTCGGGCTGCCACGTGGACATGACCGCGTCGACATGCGCGAGGGTCTCGGCGATCGCGGTGCGGAGGGCGGCACGGCGGGAGTCGTCGAGCGAGTCCGCAACGACGGTCACTTCGTAGGTGGTGCCCATCGTCTCGCCGCGGAAGCGGTGCGTCTGAGAGCGTGGCGGTTCAGACTCGTCGGCGGGTGGGGCGGTGCAGGCAGTGAGGCAGCAGGCGAGGACTGCCGCCGGAAGGAGTCGAGTCACGGCCTGTCTGGATTGTAGATGATGGGAATGCTGGTTTCACCGGGATGCCGGCCTGGAGGCCGGCGCACCAGTACGGGGCGGCGCACCGGTACGCGCATGATGACGGGTGTAGGATTGACGGAGTGGGGCTGTTCCTGCTGACCGCGGCCGCAATCGCTGCCATCATGCTGGCGATGGCGGTCGGTCTCTTCTTCCGCTATCCCTGCTTGCGGGGTTCCTGCGGCGGCGAGGATGTCCTTGACGCCCAGGGCGAGTCGCTCCGGTGCGCTGCGTGTCCGAAGCGGCGCGTGACGACTGACGTTCACGTCTGAGTGCCGGCCTGGAGGCCGGCGCACCTGTACGGGGCGGCGCACCGGTGGGGAGTGCCGGCCTGGAGGCCGGCGCGCGCCAGCATTGTTATTCCTTGGCGAGGCGGATCAGGGCGGCGGCCAGGGTGTCGTCCTGTTCGGGCGGGACGGTGCGGAGGTCCAGCCAGAGGGTGTCGTCGGCGATGCGGCCGATGACTGGCGGATCATTGGTGCGGAGGGCGGCGGCCAGGTTGTTGGCCGACCGGCCGGCCACGGCGACGGAGAGTGCACGGCTCTCGAGGGTGATCCCCGGGGTGCTGCCGCCGCCGATCGTCGCCTCGCTGGCCTCGACGGTGACGTGCAGACCGGCAGTGTCGGCGACGTGCAGACTGGCAGTGTCGGCGCCGCGCAGACCCGCGGTGTCGGCGACGCGCAGACCGGCCGTGCCGTCCAGCCGCGCGCGTAGCGCCTCGGCGCGCGCCGCCAGTTCCTTTACCGGCGCGGCGATCATCCGGGCCACGGGTACCGTCTGGTTTGCGCGCCCAGCGGCGTGTTCGATGAGCGTGGCTTCCAGCGCGGCGATCGTCAGCTTGTCGACCCGTAGCGCGCGCATCAGTGGATGCCGCCGCACGCGTTCGAGGAGCGCCCGTCGGCCGACGATGATTCCCGCCTGCGGCCCTCCCAGCAGCTTGTCCCCGCTGAACGTGCAGACGCTGACGCCGGCGTCGATACTGGCGTCCACCGTGGGCTCGTCGCCGATGGCGCCCGCGCCCGCTCGGCCGCTGACTGCGCCTGCGGCTGCCCCGACCGATAACTGCCCGCTTCCGAGATCCTCCACCACCGGAATGTCGAAGCGCGCGCCGAGTGCCGCCACCTCGGCAAGGGCCGGCCGCTCCGTGAAGCCTTCGATCCGGAAGTTGGAGGGATGCACCCGAAGCATCAGCGCCGTCCGTTCGCCGATCGCCGCCGCGTAGTCCGCGGCGCGCGTCCGGTTGGTCGTCCCCACCTCGCGCAGGATCGCGCCGGACTGACGCATCACGTCGGGGATTCGGAAGCCGCCGCCGATTTCCACCAGCTCGCCGCGCGAGATGATCACCTCGCGGCCGTCCGCGAGCGCCGCCAGTACCAGCAGGACCGCCGCGGCGTTGTTGTTCACCACGACCGCGGCCTCGGCCCCGGTCAGTTGCGTCAGCAGCTTCGCGGCATGCACCGTGCGTGACCCGCGCGTGCCCGCCGCGACGTCGTATTCCAGATTGGCGTAGCCCGCGGCCACCTCCGCGATGCGCTCGAGTGCCGCCCCGGCGAGCGGCGCGCGTCCCAGATTGGTATGGACAATGACGCCCGTCGCGTTGACAACCGACCGGAGCGACGGCGCGACCGCGGCGCGCAGACGCGGTTCGAGACGCGCCAGAATGACGTCGGCGGCGGCCTCGGGGTCCGTGGGCGCGCCGCTCGCCCAGCCAGCCGATCCGCCGGTCGCCTGGCCGGTTGCTCCATCGGCGGGTTCGTCGTTCGAGACGCCGCCCGAACCGCCGGTCAGCCGCTCGCGCAACGCCGCAGTCTCATGGCGGATCGCCGCGAGCGTCGCCTCGCGGCCGTAGCGCGCCTCCAGGCGCTGCACTGCCTCTCGCTGCCGGAGCTGTTCGATCGACGGAATGACCCGCGCGTGTGACGGCATGGTGAATTATCTGCTCTCCCGCGGCAGTCTCCCTACCCCGCATCCGCGATCGGCCTCAAGCCGCCGGATCGCTACGATGGGTATGGTACGATCCCGCACCCCGCGATGAGCGACAGTCGGATCCCCGCCGATCGAGCACCCCTCGACGAGCGGCCCACGCACCGTCCCAGCGAAGCGTTCTGGCCGTACGCCGAGTTCTCCGAACAACCGACTGACGAGGAACTGGCGGCGCTCGATCCAGACTTGGCCGAAGCGTTGTTTGAGCAGGCCGAACGGCCGTTCTCCGTCACGCTCAGCTTCCCGCCGTTCGAGGGTGACGACTACGAACGGGCGGTGGAGCTGGCCAAGGCGTCCGCGGAGTACCGCAGCGTCGGCGAGGGGACCAGTCTCCGACATCGTGCCCGCTTCTATCCGACCGACGTCGACGCGCTCCACGCGCTTTATACGCTCGTCGGGTCGGCAGACGATTGCGAGGTCTTGATCGACGACCGGCCGGTGCCGTTCGCGCGCGAGTTGTGGCTGCCGCTGCTCTGGTTGTTGCGTCTGCGCGGCACGAGCCTTCGAGCCCGACCCTGACCTCACTCGACCCGACCTGACCATGCGTGCACTGCTGAGCGTCTCGGACAAGACCGGCGTGATCGACTTCGCGCGCGGCCTGATCGATCGGGGTGTCGAACTGGTGTCGACCGGGGGCACCGCGCGCGCGCTCGCCGAGGCGGACGTCGCCGTGACCGGCGTGTCCGCGGTGACCGGGTTCCCCGAAATGATGGACGGCCGCGTGAAGACGCTGCACCCGGCGGTGCATGGCGGCATCCTGGCCCGTCGCCACCGGCCGGACGACCTCGCGGCGATCGCGGGGCAGGGGATCACGCCGATCGACCTGGTCGTGGTGAACCTTTACCCGTTTGCGCAGACGGCGGCGTCGGATGCCTCGGTTGATGAACTGATCGAGCAGATCGACATCGGCGGCCCCAGCATGGTGCGCGCCGCGGCGAAGAACTTCGAGGATGTGCTGATCGTGGTCGACCCGGCCGACTACGGGCGCGTCCTCGAGCTGCTCGACCTGCTCGATGCGCGCGATGCCTCCACCGGCGGCGATCCGCCCGACCGGCACTTCCGGTTCGAGCTGGCGCGCAAGGCGTTTGCCCATACGGCGGACTACGACGCGACGATCGCCGCCGCCCTCGACGCCGTCGAGATGGACGGCGCCGCGTTCACCCGCTCGCCGCTGACGCTCCACGGCATTGCGCCCGACCACCTGCACATCCGCGCCACGAAGCTGCGCGATCTGCGCTACGGCGAGAACCCGCACCAGGCGGCGGCGCTTTACGCCGACCGGAACTGGGGGTTCGGCGCCGCGCGCGTCCTGCAGGGGAAGGCGCTGTCGTTCACCAACTTGCTGGATCTCGACGCCGCCGCGCGGCTGGCCCTCGAGTTCGACGAGCCCGCCGTCGCGGTGATCAAGCACACCAACCCATGCGGCGTGGCAACGGCCGGGAGCCTGCGCGACGCGTATGTCACGGCGCGCGAGGTGGATCCGCTGTCGGCGTTCGGGGGCATCGTCGGGTTGAACCGGCCGCTCGACGGCGCGACCGCGGCGGCCATCGCGGAGACGTTCATCGAGTGCGTCGTCACCCCGGCCGTCGACGACGAGGCGCGTGCGGTGCTGGCGAAGAAGAAGAACCTCCGCCTGGTGGTGGCCGACTTCAGCGGCGGCGACGATGCGGCGCGGCGCGACGTCCGCTCCATCATGGGCGCCTGGCTGGTGCAGGAGCGGGACGGCGTCGTCGAATGCGGCGAGCCGTGGGGCGACGGCGTCGAGGTGGTGCCGGGGGAGCCGATCCGGGTCGTCACGAAGCGCGCGCCCACCGCCGAGGAGTGGGCGGCGCTCCGGTTCGCCTGGCGCGTCTGCGCGCACGTCAAGTCGAACACGGTGATCTTTGCGCGCGCCGATCGTGCGGCGGCGGTCGGCGCGGGGCAGATGAGCCGCGTCGATGCGGTGAACGTCGCCACCATGAAGGCGGCGGCGCAAGCGGGCACCGACCTGCGGGGGACCGTCGCTGCGTCGGATGCGTTCTTCCCGTTCCGGGACGGCCTCGATGCGATCGCTCAGGCGGGCGCCACGGCGGTCGCCCAGCCCGGCGGCTCGGTGCGGGACGCCGACGTGATTGCCGCCGCGGACGAGCAGAGCCTCGCCATGGTCTTCACCGGGCGCCGGCATTTCCGCCACTGAACCCCGTTCCGGGTGCTGTCAGTGACCGGCCTTCGGTCGACACCAAAGTAGTGTGCACGCATGTCGTGCGAAGAGGTGGATATGAAGAACATCACCTTGAGTGCCGACGACGGCTTGATCGAGGCAGCGCGCCAGAGGGCGGCCAGCGAGCGCACGACCTTGAACGAGCAGTTCCGCCGGTGGCTGGCGGACTACGTCGGCCGCAGGCGACAGGCCGCCGAGGCCGTGCACGTAATGCGCGAACTACAAGGCAGACTGAACGTCGGGCGACGGTTGACCAGAGAAGAAATGCATGAGCGTTGACCGCTTTCTCGACACCAACGTCCTGGAGTCGGTGCTTGCGCCGCTCCTCCGAGTGCAACCGAGTCTGCGGCTCTATCACGCATCCCTGGACATAAAGTCGCGCTACGGGTTCGCTTACTATGACGCCCTCATCGTCGCCGCCGCGCTCGACGCCGGGTGCGCCACCCTCTACAGCGAAGACGTGCAGGATCGACAACGTATCGAGGGTTTGACGGTCGTGGATCCGTTCGGACCTCACGTCGACACGTAGGATGGCAATTGCGGATGCCGGCGCACCATCGGCCCGGGCCCGTTAGAAGCGGAACCTCAGGCCCACGGTCGCGACCTGCGTCTGCAGGAAGTTCTGGTAGAGCGCCGTGAAGCCGCGGCCCTCGATCTCCTGCTGAACGGCGAAGTCGTTGAAGATGTCGGTGAAGGTAAACAGCAGTTCGACCCGCTCGTCCATGAGCGGCCAGGTCACGGCCAGGTCGACCGACGAGCGCGCACGCTCAATGCCCTGGGGCACGTTGCGTTCGGCGTAGCGGATGTAGCCCACCTGGAGTTCGATCGCCCGGGGTAACGCCATCCGGTTGTTGAGCGTGAGGTCCCAGGTGTGGTCCGTCGACGCGGCCAGCGCGAACGGCCGCGGCGCGGGGAAGAGCAGGACCGTCTCGAGGGCGTCGATATCGTTCCGGTACCAGTTGACGCCACCGGACAGGCGCCACTGGTCGACGATGTCCTGCTCCAGCAGGACCTCCACCCCGGTCTGGGTGGAATCGCCGGCGTTCTCGAAGATCCGGTTGACGATGTCGTAGGTCGGATTCGACTCGTCGATAGCGAGGATGCGCAGGAACGAGTCGCTGATGTCACGGTGGTAGACCGCCGTGTCGACCGAGCCGCCGTTCCACGAACGACCGACGCCGACCTCGTAGACGTTGGTGAACTGCGGCCGAAGAAACGGGTTGCCGACCTTGAGCAGCTCCGGATCGTCGTACTTCGGAAAGATGCGGAGTTCGGGCTCGCCCGGCCGATCGACCCGCCGGTTGTAGGCGGCGATCAGCCGGTTCGCGCCGCCCAGCGTGTACGTGAGCCTGATGTTGGGATAGACCTCGACGTCGTCGTAGGCATCGCTCTCCGCGTAGTAGACGTTGCGCTCAGGAATCGTGTAGGCGACCTGCGTCGCCTCGATGCGCACGCCTGCTTCCAGCGAGTACGCGCCGGCCACGCGCACCAGGTTGCCGTACGCCGCGAAGATGTTTTCCTCCCAGTCGGAGAAGTCGCCGAGACCCTCGTAGATCACGCTCTGCACGCCACGCTGCACGGTATAGGTCACCGGAATCCAGCGCCGCTGCAGCCGCGTGCCAAGTTCCAGCCGGCCGGTGCGCAGTGGGCGCACGTAGTCGATGCTGAGCGGCAGCGTGTGCTCCGTTGCCACCAGGTGCGTCATGTCCGTGCCTTCACGGACCGGTGAAACCTCGTTGAGAAAATAGGCCTCGTCTTCCCAGCCCCGGGTGTACTGCAGGCTGACTCCCAGCTCGTGGCCGGACGTGGGGAATTGATGCGTGAAGTCGATGCTCACGTTGGCGAAGCCGGTGTCTTCCTCCTCTTGCCAGAACCAGAAGCGCTCGCGCTCGCCGGTTGACTGCAAGATGAACGGGACCTCTGCCCGGTCGGTATGCGTCTCGACGTCGTAGACCCCGGACACCGAGAGCGTGTTGGCCGCATTGGGGCTCCAATCCGAGCCGAGCCTGACGATGTAGTGGGTTTGCTCGCGGTTTTCGGGCACCTGCGACTCGATCACGCGGCCGTCGTCGTAGAAGCGCGTCGTGAACTCGTTGTTCGGCAGATCGTCCTGGACGAGCAGCTCCCCCTGGACGAAGCTGCGCACGCGTTCGGTGTTGTAGGTGAGGCTCAGGCTGGGAATGATCTTCTCGTTGTTGGAAAAGCTCCCGAGCTGGGTCGGGAGATCGGGGCGCTGCTTCGTGAACTGGCCGTAGCCGAATGACAGGCCAACGTCTGCCGAGAGGCCCAGTTGCTGTTCCTGCCGGTAGATGATGTTGATGATTCCGGCCATGCCGGCGGCGTCGAAGCTGGCCGACGGGTTGTTGATGATCTCGATCGCCTCGACGTTGGCGGCCGAGACGCTGTCGAGTCCGCGCTGACTGCCGAAGCCGGTCAGGCTCGACTGCCTGCCGTCGATCAGGATGGCCACGCGGTCGCTGCCCCGCAGCAGGACTCTGCCGTCCTGGTCGACCGTGACGCCCGGAAGGCCCCGCATCGCGTCGAGCAGCGATCCGGTCGACTGCGTGGGCCCCTCGTCGAGCCGGAACAGTTGCGTGTCGATGCCAGCCGCCCGCGCCCGGAGCGTCTCCGCCGTCACGGTGATCTCCTCCTGGAAACCCTCCAGACGAGCGAGCCGGATGTCGCCAAGGTCGTAGGACTGGTTGAGCTCGCTGACGAGCACATCCGTCTGCCCCGGGTAGAAGCCGACGAAGGAGAGGTGAATCCGGTAGGCGGCCGGCGGCAACCCCTGGACGATGAAGCGGCCATCCGCTCCGGCGAGCGTGCCGGAGACGGTCGTGCCCGACTCGAGGTGCTCGACGACCACCGTCGCGAAGGCGATCGGGGCATCGTCGGTGACATCCAGGACGCGGCCGGAGAGCACGGCCGTGACCTCCTGAGCCGATGCCGGGGCGGGGATGAGTGGGAGGACGAGCAGCGCGAACAGCCCCGCCGCGGCGCGACGACACTCCCGTGTCAGTTGTCTTGCGCGCCGTCGTTGATCCACTGCTTGATGACCTCGATGTCCGCCTCGGAGAGGAACTCGGCATCGTAGGGCATCCGGTCGCCGACGATGCCGTCGCGGCCGTCGAGCTTGTGGATCAGATAGCTGTTCTCCGCGTCGTTCGGCTCTACGAGATCGAGCGCCACCTGGGTGCTGGACACGTTGACGAGCGACGCGAACGACTTCCCTTCTTCCAGATTGAGACCGGCCTCCGCTACGTCGTCCCCGTGACACATGACGCATTGCGGGGTGAACACGAGGCTCTGGATGCTCGACAACGTGGGCATCAGTTCGTTGGGATCCGGCTCCGGTGGTGGCGGAGTCGGAGTCGTCGGAGTCGGGGTGGTTGGCGCGGGCGGGGAGTCTTCACTGCAGGCGGCAAGACCCAGCACGAGGGCCAGAACCAGCGGCAGCGATAGGAAACAGCGCAGGGTTGTCGTCACGGAAGCTAGCGTTACAGATAGAGGTGCAACTGGGCAAGGAGCGTCCGCACGCGCTGGCCGTTGAACGGCAGGTAGTCGCGGTAGTACGAGACGTTGACGTGCCAATGGGTGCGGGGATAGAAGTCCAGGCCGTAGACCATGCGGCGGATGTCGCCCCGCGGATCGCGATCCGTCCAGCGCACCTGCGGCGACACGCGGAGCCAGAGGCCGCGCCCTACCTCGACCGATGTCTGGTTGGCGACGATGTAGGAGCGGCTGCTCGTCCGCAGTGCCTGGTGCTGAACGTCCGCATGCGTCCAGGTGGTGAGCCAGGCGGCCGGGGCGTAGCCGAAGGAGAGCCCGCCGCCGGTGCGTGAGGGACGGGCCTCCGATGTGCCGCGGTAGAGGACGGATGCCGCGAGGACGGTGCGGGGTCCGACGTCGAACTGGAACCGGCCGCTTCCGGTGAAGGCGCTACGTCCGTCGCCGTCGATCAGCGATTCGGCGCGGCCCGGGCCGGCGGATACCTGCAGCAGCGTCCGATCGGTCGAGATGCCCACCTCGACGCCGTAGATCTGATCGTCTTGGGCGAGGTCGAGCCGCTCGCGCGGGAACGACGTGTGGTCGGCGAACCGGACGCCGTAGGCGGGCAGGAAGCGTCCGCCGCGCACGCTTACTCCGTCGGTCACCTGGTAGGAGACCCAGTGCTCGTACGACACCACCCGGCCGCCGCCGGCGCGGGGCTGGCGTCCGACCGTGCCGTAGGCGGTCCAGCGGTCACGTCGCCAGGCCGCCTGCAGGTCGAGGGTCATCAGGAAATTGCGGTCGGCCAGGGTGCGGCCGGGCACGTTGACGCCCAGATGCGAGGGCCGGATGTCGAGGCCGAGCTGCAGCGGGTTCTCGTTCCCGAGCACGCCGAACAGGAAGCCCTCCTCGCCGGCGGCCGGCTGCGCCGGATCCACGCCGGCGCCCTGGCGGCCGAACGTCGAGATCTCCTCCCGCGAGAGCGAGCGTCCGTACGGCGTCAGCAGCCCGCCCCCCGACTCCGAGTAGTGGCAGGCGGTGCAGCGCGCGTATTGCTTGGACAGGAAGATCGGTTCCGCGAACGCCGGTCCGGCGCCCCATGCGGTCAGCAGCGCCGCGGCGGCGAGTGCGAGGCGCGTGGCGGCCCACCGGCTTTCGGTGCAGGTCACCGCGTTCCGCTCTCCAGAACAGTTCATGGTGTGTTACCGGCCGGCGCATCGGTGCGCGCCGCATCGAACGTGACGGTGACCTCCACCGTATCCCGGACACCGACGCCCAGGTAGCGCGGAGGCGGGATATCGAATGCGTCCAGGCTGATGGGAAACGTCGCCTCCACCTGCATCCGCCCGTCGCGTCGGCGCAGCTCCGCCTCGCCCTCGATCGGGCGCTGCACCCCGTGGAGCGCGAGCATCCCCGAGAAGCCGGTCTCGTGACGGCTGGCGCCGGCGGGCAGCGGATCGTCGAGGACGAGGCCCGAAAGCACCGCGGACTGGAACTCCGGGCCGCGCACCACCTCCAGGTAGTTGTCGCGGAGATGGGAGTTCCGCAACCCGATGCCGCTGTCGAGTGTCGCAAGGTCCACGCGGAGTTCGCCGGCGTAGTCCGCGCCGTCCGGCCTCGAGAGCTGGAGAGTCCCGGAGAGCGCGGTCGTGACGATGTTGAAGCTGCCGCCGACCGTCATCCGGCAGCGAACGTCGACGTCTCCAGACGAGACGTTCCACGACTCCGCGGCTGCCGCGGTGTGCGCGCCGGCCGGGGCCAGCACGACCAGCGCCACTGCGGCGATGGTGCGCTTGGCGGTGCGCCAGCCGGTGCGCTTCATGGTGCGCCGGCCTCCAGGCCGGCAACCCGCAGTGGTATGGCATAAACACCGAGAGATGGTTGTCATGCCGCAGGATGGATTCGATCAGAACGAGTGGTTCATTGTATGAGAAATGGTACTGGGATAACTTTGTGGTGTTCCGATCCTAAAATGGTATGCCTGCATTAGGTGGAATCTGTGACCGGTCCAACGAGCGGGCGGTGCCGACTCGCGTCGGTACTTCTGCGATCACTACTCCTGCGGAGTTCGATGTAGTCCACCTCCAGCCCCCGGAACCCGCGGATCCGGAATTCGACATCGTGAGTAGTACCGCTTACGGCGAAATCCGCCGTGACCAATGTCCAGACAGGAACTGGTATCAGCCGAAAACTGTGGCGCATGATGAAATCGTGGCCCCGGTTGGCGACCACGTCGATTATTCCATCGCCTCGTGAGGTCGCCTGCCTCACCGCCGCGACGATCTGGTACTGCCCGGGCTCCAGTGTTACGAACGGTCCGGCTACCGCGAAAACGTTGTTGGCGTCCTGTCGGCAACTGTGGCCATTGCTGGCGCCCCCGCGGGGAAGCACGGTGCACCGCGCCGGCGTTTCTTCTGCTTCGTATCGACGGGGCACGGTGTTGGAGCGACCCAGCGTGTCTTCGACCGGCAACAGGAAAACGGCCAGGGCGGCGGTCGCCAGTAGCGGCAGGTACCGCCATCGTGACGGCCGGAGCCAACCTGCGACAAGAAGGGACAGCGCGCCAGCCGTCCAGACGAGGTTCGGAAGATAGCCCAAGTCAGCATGAGGGCCGAACTTCGGGAGTGACAGCATCATCCTGGGCGAGAAGAGCGACGGCTGCCACACGTCGGCCGGAAACAGCCCGTTGAACAGACGTTGCGGTACGGGCACCCACTGGAACGCGAGCACTGCCTGGTAGGCGACACCCGCCAGCACTGTCAGCCATACGGCTCGCGAGAACGACGTACGGTCCCGTAGTTCGCGGATGACAATACCGATCGGAATGAGCCAGAGCCACATCGCCGCCCAGCCGTACCGTCCGGCCGGCGCAATATGACCGCCATACGGAATATGTTGCAGGGCGTTGGGAGCGATCAGCGATGCGTACAACACGAGCCAGGGAAGCGTCCACCGATGCCGCCGCCGCATCATCCAACCCAGCGCGACGAGACCCGGCAGCAGGATCGGTTGCTGGACGAACAGGCCGTGAACCTGATCGATGTGCAGTCCCAGGAAGAGCTCCAGCGCTTGGGGGAAGCCGAGGTTCAATTCCCCGCTGCCCCTTCCGCCCATGATGTTCCCGAATGCCGGGACTGAGAACGCCCAGAACAGGGCCGGGCCCGCCAGCAGAAGACCGCCGAAGGTCAAGTGATTCGTAACCGTTGAATGGGGGGCACCGTCGCGCCGGAGTTGCCAGGCGCCGAGTGCCGCCAGCACGGCGGTCGCCGCGTAGTACTTGACGTGCAGCCAGCAAAGCAAGCCGGCTACGCACCAGTAGACGCACCATCCCAGGTAGGTGTGTCGTTCGCTTCCCCAAAGCCAGCCCAGCAGCGCCAGAGCGGCGGCTCCCACTAGGAGGTCCGGGTAGATCTGCGACGCCCCGAAGACAACAGGACTGCAGGCCAGCACGCCGACCGACGCCACCGTCGCGTCGAGCGGACCCAAACAGGTTCGGCTCCACCGATAGACGGCGACGGCAAGCACCGGAATGATCACAAGCGGGAGCGCCGCGCGAGCGCCTAGCGCGCCGCCCAGGCCGAATGGGATCGCGAGCAGCACACTGAGGCCTGGCATGCGTTGGGGCCACAGGTGGGTTCCCTGGCGGAAGGTGTGCGGCGCCAGATCGTTGGGGAATACCTCGTGGGCGTTGTTTTCGTACTCGTAGTTGTTCGCGACGTCCAGGTCGCCATCGCGCACCACGCTCGCCGACGTGATCAGGTAGTGCGGTTCGTCGCCAATGATTGGGAGATCCCCGGACGCTGTCCATTGAACTGCCAGATAGGAGCTGACGGCGACGAGCAGGACGTAGGGCAGGCAAAGGAGAAGACGCTGGATCATGGCAGCACCGGAATCAGGTCGATGTAGTCGACCAGCAGATCGACCTCCGGATGCGCGCCCACCCTGAACTCAAGGTCTTCGAGCGGATCGACCGCGTCGAACGACACGCTGACGACCGTGTAGCTGCCATCGGTCGGCAGGCGCGCGGCCGGAACCTCGACGCGGCCATGCGAAACCCGCCCCCGCTCCGTCCGAACATCGAGCCAGGCGGCCGGCGCGGCGTCGGTCGGCGTCCGAAGGCGCATTGCCGCCTCGATGCGATAGCGCCCGGGATTCAGGTGGAGGTACGGACCGAACGTAATCAGGCCGTCGGCGCGGCTGCTGTCGGCGGCACGTGCGCGCCCGCCGCTCGCCTGTTCGTCCAGGCGGGTGGTGCGGTTCGCCGTCCGCATCGGCGTCATCCGTTCCGCCTCGAAGCGCCGCGGGAACATGCTCTGGATCGATCGCACCATGGGTTCATGAAGCCCATCGTCAGTGCGTGATTCCGCGTCGGCGGTCGGCTCGACCGGCAGCAGCAGTGCGGCGACGGCGATGCCGCCGATCCAGACCGGTCGCAGGCGGCGCCGTCCCTTCGCGCTCCACATCCATCCGGTCACGATCAGCAGCACGGTTGCCGCAACCCACATCAGGTTTGGCAGGTACTCCAGGTAGCGCAGCACCCACCAACCGTCGCCGGCGTCGAGATAGAAGTGGGGGAAGATGTAGCGGACCGGGAGTGGGAATAGGGAGTCGCGTGCCCAAACGAAAGGTGATGGCGCGTAGGCGAAGAGGCGCGTCGGATCCGGCACCCAACGGAACGCCAGGACCGCCTGATAGGTGAGCGCCACCAGCACCGCGGGACGAACGTAGCGGCCGAGGGTCGCTCGTTCCGCCTGCAGCCACAACCCGATGGGAATCAGCCAGAGCCAGAGGCCGCCCCAGTTGAACCGGCCGATCATGATGCCGCCCCAGCGGTTGTGCACTGCGGGCGGTACTAGCAGGGAGGCATAGAGCAGCAGCCACGGGATCGTCAGCGGATGCCGCCTGCGGATCATCCAGCCGAGCGCGACCAGGCCGGGGAAGAAGAGCGGTTGATGCCAGAAGAGGCCATGCGATTGATCGAGATGTCGGCCGATCAACATTTCCACGACCCGGAGGTACGGCGTGTCCGTCATGCTGGGACCCTGACCACCGAGCAGCAGGCCATGCGCCATCTCGTACCAAAGGAACGTGGCGGGGCCGAGGAGAAGTAATGCAGCGCCGGCTGCGTATCCCCACCGCTCGCGGCGGGCGGTCGGGCCGCGCAACGAACCATGGCGCCAGACCTGCCACGCGGCGAACAGGCCGAACAGGCCAGCGGTGGCGAGGTTCTTGACGTGGAGCCAAGGCAGGAGGCCCGCTCCGAGGCCGAATAGCGCCCAGCCAACGGGCGATCGGTTGTCCCGTGACACCGGTGCGGCGGCTGCCGCCTCGCCACCGCCCGCGCCGTTCCAAAGCCAAACGGCAAGCGCCAGGATGATGGCGCCGGACAACAGGTCGGCGTAGATCTGCCCTGCCCCCAGCAGCACCACTGGGCAGAGCAGCACGCCGGCAACGGCGAGGGCCGCGTCGCGCGGCGGCGCGCGTCCGTCCAACCAGCGCCAGCAGGCCCAGCCGAGGATCGGGATGATCAGAAGGCAGAGCATCAGGCGAGCGCCCAGCCCGCCGGCGAGCGCGAATGCCGGCACGAGCAACACGCTTATGCCCGGCGTGTGCGACGGCCACTCCCGGCCATCACGTCCGACCGAGTGCCGGACCTCGACCGGTCCATAGATCTCGCGGGTGCGCGCGTCGTCCGTGTAGTTGTTCCCGATGTCCAGGTCGCCGTCCCGCAGGACGCTGGCCGTCGCGATCAGGTAGTGCGGCTCGTCGCCAGTCAAAGTGATTCGGTCAGTCGTGCTCCACCAGAACGCGAGCAGGGCGGCGAGCAGCGTTACGCTGGCGCAGATTACCGCCGCTGCCGTTCGTTCGCGTCCAGCCCCGTCCAGGGATCTCAAGGCAACACCGGAATCAGGTCGATGTAGTCGACCACCAGCTCGACGTCAGGATGTGCCCCGACGACGAACTCAAGGTCATCGAGTTGTTCGGGGGCATCGATAGTGACGCTCACGGTGGCGTAGCTTCCGTCGGCGGGCAGGCGCTCGGCGGGGATTTCGACACGTCCGTGGGAGGTGCGGCCACGCGCCGTTGTGACATTGAGCCAAGCGGCAGGTGCGGCATCGGAGGGCGCCTGCAGACGCATTGCTGCCTCGATGCGATAGCGGCCCGCGTCGACGCTGAGGTAGGGACCAAAGGTGATCACGCCGTCGGGACGGTCGGGGTTGGCGGCGCGCGCGCGACCGTTACTCGCCCGGTCGTCGAGACGCGTCGTCCTGTCCGCCGTTTCGGTCGGGAACATTCGTTCCGCTTCGAACCGCCGCGCGAAGGTGCTCCGGAGCGACAGCATCATCGGGTCGTGGAGCCCGTCGTCGCGCGGCGCTTCCCGATCCGCGGTCGGCTCGACCGGCAGCAGGAATGCGGCGATGAAGAATCCACCGATCCAGACTGGACGCAGGTGCCTCCGTCCCTCGGGGCTCCAGAGCAGGCCAGTGACGACGAGCAGGACGACCACCACCAGCCAGATCAGGTTCGGCAGGTACTCCAGGTAGCGCACGACCCACCAGCCGTCGCCCGCCGAGAGATAGAAGTGGGGAAGAACGTAACGGGCGGGTAGTGGAAAAAGGGAGTCCCGCGCCCAAACCAGGGACGAAGATGCGTAGTTGAAGAGAGAGGTCGGATCGGGAATCCAGCGGTACGACAAGATCGCTTGGTAGGCCAAGGCGGCCAGCACCGCAGGACGGACGTAGCGACCCACGGTGGCCCGTTCCACCTGCAGCCAACAGCCGATCGGAATCAGCCAGAGCCACAGGCCGCCCCAAGTGAACCGGCCGAGAGGCAGGCCGCTCCAGATGCCCAGCAACGCGGGTGGGATGATCAGTGACGAATAGAGCAGCAGCCAGGGGATCGTGAGCCGGTGTCGGGTGCGGATCATCCAGCCGAGCGCAATGAGGCCCGCCAGGAAGAGCGGCTGATGCCAGAGGAGGCCGTGCCCCTGATCCAGATGTTCACCGATGACCAGCTCGACAGCACGGAAGTAAGGAGTTCCCGTGAGGGCGTTCCCCTGGCCGGCCAATGGGAGGCCATGTGTCGCCAACTGGTACCAGAGCAAGGTGGCGGGACCAAGCAGGAGGAGCGCGGCGCCGGCGGTGTACATCTGCCAAGCGGTGAGCGAGCCATCACCGCCCTCCCGAGATCGCTCGCGCCAGACCAGCCACGCCCCGAACAGGCCGATTAGGGCGGTGGGGGCGAGGTACTTGGTGTGCAGCCAGGGAAGGAAGCCCGCGACAAGGCCAAAGAGCATCCAGGCGGCGGGCGTTCGCGTTGGCGGGCGCGGTCGCATTGACGCCGGCATGTCGCCACGTCCTTCCCCGTTCCATAGCCACACGGCAAGCGCCGTGATTAGGCCACCGGCTACGAGATCCGGGTATACCTGTCCAGAACCGAGGAGTATCACGGGGCAGAGCAGTACGCCGCCGGTGGCAAGCGCCACGTCGCCGGGCGGAGCACGTCCGTCGAGCCACCGAAAGCAGGCCCACCCGAGGATGGGCGTGATCAGGAGACAGAGGAACAACCGCCCCGCGATCGTGCCGCCGAGGGCGAACGGAAGGACCAGCAGCGCACCCAGGCCCGGCGCGTGAATCGAGTATTCCCTTCCCTCGCGGGTCTGGATGTGCCGGTCGGGGATCGGGCCGTAGATCTCGCCCGTGGCGGCATCCTCATCGAAGTTGTTGCGCACGTCGAAGTCACCGTCCCGCAGCAGGCTGGCCGCCAGGATGAGGTAGTGCGGCTCGTCGCCGGTCAGCCGGTACCGGTTCGTCGTGCTCCACCAGAACGCAAGCAGGGTGGCGAGGAGGGTGACGCCGGCGCAAACGGCGATCGTTGCCCGCCGTTCACGCACGCGTGCCGGAAGGGTCATCGAAGTAGCCGGATGGTAACTGTTCAACGGCCGTCTTGCGGCGCGATGCGATACACCACGTCTCGGCCGATGCGCGCCTGCGGCCGGACGTCGGGTTGGCGGTCCGCCGCGTCCAGCAGACGGTTGAACTGAAAGGTGCGCAACCGGCCGCCATGCACGATCACCGTCTGCACGCCGACGGACTGCAGGTAGTCCACCGCGTTGTCGGAGGGGAAGGTCGCGAGGCGCCGGGCCGCCACCGCGTAGCTGTCCGGAAAGAACCCACCGAAGCCATTGAGGATTGGCCGCCAGTGTTGCGTCGAGGCCAGCAGGTAGCGCGCGTTCTGTTGGAACAGCTCAGGCCGGGGAAGCGGGAGCTCGGCGATCGGTCCGGGCGGCGCCGCCTCGAGTGCCTGGTAGATCGGTGGATACCACTCGTCGCGCGTCAGCGGCCGGTACGGGATCGGCGCGTGCAGGCTCTCGATGGTGGCCAGCGCGAGCAGGCCGGCGGCGGCGGCGGTCTGCCAGCGCGGGTTCAGGCGCGCGCGCAGGGCACTCCACCCGATACCGGCGAGCGCGGCGAGCGCGAAGACGGCGAGCATCGCGAAGCGGGACGGCGAGCGCAGGCCGAGGAGCGGCGGCATGATGGTTGCGAGCGCGCCGTAGACCGGCGTCAGCATGCCGAGGGAGAGGACGATACCGGCCGCGCCGATGCCGGTCAGCATGCGGCGGATGCCGCGCGGCGCGTGGCGTTGGCGCGCGACGAATGCGGCGCCCGCCAGGACGATCGCGACGACGCCGGGGAACATCGCGCTCGGGGCCTCCCCGGTCCAGAACCGTTCGCTCCAGAGTCCGTAGTGCAGGTCGGCCGCGGTTCTGAGGAACGCCTGCAGCGACGCGCCGATGCTGTCGGCGTCGACGACCGAGCTGCGCTGTAATTCCGCACCGAGGTAGGGCCGCATCACGAAGGCGAGCACGGCTCCCGTCACCCCGGCCGCGGCGCCGAGTCGCACGGCGATGCCGGCGCCGCGCCGTCCCCACCAGTCGCCGGCCCGCATGATGAACGCGGCGCCGAGGGTGGTCACGACGAGCGCGACGAGATACCCCGAGGTCAGTGCCGCGACGATCACCCAGACGCCGACCCACGCCGCATCGCGCGCCCGCCCACCGGTCAGCAGCCGATCGAGGGCCAGCACCGCGAAGGGGAACGCATAGAAATGCAGGAATTGAATGTGCGCGATGCGCGTCGCCATCGCGGTGCCGAACGTCAGCAGCACGCCGGCCAGGATGCCGCTCCAGGGATCGCCGGTCCAGTGGACCACCAGCCGGTACATCGCCAGCGCGGTGAGCAGGAAGCCGGTGAGGACGAGCAGGTTGTGGGTCAGGAGAGGCGAGGCGCCGAGCCAGCGGAACGGGGCGCCGATGATCGCCGGGACAACGAGCGGCTCGGTGTGCCTGAGCGCCTGATCGGCCGGATGGAACATGTTCGCGTCGAACAGGTGAAGCGGGTCGCGCGGCAACTGGTGCGCGACCCAGGAGACGGCCCACGCGTTGAGCCATTCGTCGTCGTGGATGCGTGACATCCGGGCCGGATCGCTGGCGAGCGGCCAGGTGTGGAGAATGGTGAGTGCCAGGAAGATCGCTGCCGCGAGGGCGGGACGTTGGCGCAAGAGGTTAGTGGGGGCGAGACGCCGGGGTGTCGGATGCCGGCCTGGAGGCCGGCGCACCAGTACGGGAGGCGGGCGCACCGGGGGGGGCTGCCGGCGTGGAGGCGGGGGTGTCGGATGCCGGCCTGGAGGCCGGCGCACCAGTACGGGAGGGTGACGCACCAGTACGGGAGGGTGGCGCACCAGGGGAGATCGCGGCGGCGGCGGGGAGCGTGATCAGGACGAGGAACAGCGAGAGGAACTCGGAGTCGCCGAAGTTGTATTCGAACTGGCCCGCCACCAGCATGGCGGCGACCGCGGCGAGACCGGCGGCGGCGAGCGTGCGCGTCTCCGGGCGGCGGAAGCGGCGGGCGAGATCGAGCACGACGGCAATGACGAACCAGCCCCAGAGGGCGAGCGCCGGCAGCCCCCGCTCCGCTGCGATCTGGACCGGGACATTGTGCAGGTGCGCATTCACTTCGTTCACCGCGTTGGCCGGGCGGTACTCGGCATAGCGCGTGAACACCATCTCGGGGCCGACGCCGATCAACGGATGGTCGCGCACCATGCCGGCGCCGACCGTCAGCATCGCCACGCGGTCGCGGTTGGTCGGGTTCGACGGATCGAAGATCGACAGGGCACGGTCGGTGACGGTGGCGGGCGCCACCAAATAGAGGAGAAGCGCCGCCACGGGCGCGAACAGCAGCAGGCGGCGGTCGCGCAGCACCACCAGCAGGCCGACCGCCGCGATGGCGCCGAGCCAGGCGCTGCGCGTCAGCGTCACCACGAGGGCGGCGACGAGGGCCGGCAGTATCAGCCCCGCCCAGAGCCGGTCGCGCGTCCCGAAGGCGACCCGCGACACGGCGACGCCGAGCACGAGCATCAACAGGCCGGCGTAGGTCATGTAGTGCCCCATCGATCCGCTCGGCCGGCGTCCGAGCGTGTCGAACTCCAGGATGCCGTACTGCACGATGCCGATCGCCGCGGTGACGGCCCCCGCCGTGAGGACCACGTTCGAGATCGACCAGGCGCGCTCGCCCTGCGCCAGGCGGTAGACCACCGGCACGGTGAGAAACAGGAGCACCTCGCGCGATTCGATCAGGCTGGCGGCCGGGTCGATCGAGAAGGCGACGCTCACGAGCGTCCAGCCGGCGTAGGCGGTGAGCGGCCAGAAGAACCCGGGAACGGCGGGACGCTCGCCGGCCGCGACGGCGAGACCGATCCAGACGGCGATCAGCGCGGTCAGCAGGATCGCGGACGCGGCGACGGAGAGTGGCAGCACGAAGACGAAGAGCGGCAGCAGCCACCAGGCGACGGTCTCGAGACGCGCCACCCAGGGCGCGCCGGCATCCTGTCGGCCCGGGGATGCGGGCGCGGCCGCCGATGCGACCGCGCTGTCGGTCGTCATGACGGCGTGGTGTCGCCAGCCGTTCGATTTGTCGGCTCGCCCTCGATCGTCGCCTCGTCGACCAGCATCACCGGGATGTCGTCCTTGATCGGATAGATCCGCCGGCAGTCGGCGCAGCGGAGGCCGCCGCCGTCCGGCGTGAGCGCTACCGGTGTCCTGCAGGCAGGGCAGGCGAGGATCGCGAGGAGTTCAGGGTCGATTGGCATCGACGTTCCCATTGTAACCGCGACGTGGACGACGCCGCCCTACCTGTGGAACAATCGACCTTCATGCGCTGGTCGGCCGGCGTCCTGTTTGTCGCTCTCGCTCTGGCGGGGCCGCCACCAGTGGCCGCGCAGACGACCACCGCGCCCGATGCCGAGACATCCGACCGTGCCGAGGCGTACCGGCTCTTCATGCTGGGCCGGCACCTCGAGGGGGAGGGGGATGTCGACGGCGCCGTCCGGGCGTACCGCGACGCCGCGCGCCTCGACCCGACGGCGGGCGAGCCGCTGGCCGAGCTGGCGGGGCTCTACGTGCGGGCCGGCCGCGAGGACGAGGCGCTCGCCGCGGCGAACGAGGCGCTGGAGCGGGAATCCTCGAACCTGAGTGCGCACCGCGTGCTCGGACTGAGCCACGCTGCGGCCTCGGCGGCTCGTGACTCGACGCGCGAGGATGTCGACGGGGCGATCGCCCACCTGGAGCAGGCGCGCGACGCGGTGGTGCCCGACCTGCAGGTGGAGCTGACCCTCGCTCGCCTCTACCTGCGGGCCAACAACACCGACAGCGCGATCACGCTGCTTGAGGCGCTGGCGAAGGATCAGCTCGGCTACGGGCCATCCCGACTCCTGCTCTCGCAGGCGTACGAGCAGGCGGGGCGTCCCGACGAGGCGCTCGCGACGCTTGAGGAGGCGGTTGCCAACAGCCGTCCCACCTACCAGGCGATCGCGCGGCTGGGCGAGATGTACGAACGGCGCCGCCGGTGGGCCGATGCGGCCGCCGCCTACGGGCAGGCCGCCGCCCTCAACCCGCGCAACGCGAGCGTGCGCCAGCGGCTCGCCGGTGCGCTGCTCGAGGCGGGCGAGCCGGCGCAGGCCCGGGTCGTGCTGGAGGGGCTGATCGAGATGCGTCCGCGCGACGCCCTCGCGTGGCGCCTGATGGCGGAAGTGGAACTGGAACTGAACAACTTCGACGCAGCGGAGAGCGCGGCGGCGCAGTTGATCGATCTGGAACCGGAGGGCCTGCGCGGTCCGTACGTCCTGTCAGAGGTGTTCGAGCGGCGACGGGAGTATCAGCGCATCGTCGATACGCTGGCGCCGGTGCTGGCGCGTGCGCAGCAGCGCGACGTTCGTCCCGAGCGACTGGTGACCCTGCTCGCCCGGCTCGGCTTCGCGTACGAACAGTTGGACCAGATCGACGGCGCGGTGCAGGTGTACGAGGGGGCGGTGGCGCTGATGCCGTCCGATCTCCGGTTCCTGTCGCGTCTGGCGCGGGCATACGTCGAGGCCGAGCGCCATGACGACGCCGCGCGCGTGCTGTCGAACGCGCGGGCCGGCAATCCCGGCAACGTGTCGCTCGCCGCGATCGAGGCGCAACTGCATGGCGCGCGGGGCGAACTCGACCGGGGCGAGGCGGTGCTGCGCGACGCCCTCGCGGGCGATCCGGACGACGTCCGGGCCCACTTGGCGCTGGCCGGCTACCTCGGCGAGCACGATCGCCCTGACGACGCGATCACCGTGCTCGAGGCGGCCCTGGAGCAGTTCCAGGCGGTGACGCCGGTGCTCTTCCAACTGGGCGCGATGTTTGAGCAGACCGGGCGCTTCGCCGACGCGGAGCGGACGTTCCGGCAGGTGATCGAGCAGGATCCGGACCATGCGGCGGCGCTCAATTACCTTGGGTACATGCTGGCGGATCGGGGCGAGCGACTGAGCGAGTCGGTCGCGTTGATCGAGCGGGCGGTCGAGATGGACCCGCACAACGGGTCGTACCTCGACAGCCTGGGCTGGGCGTACTTCAAGCTGGACCGCCTCGACTTGGCGGAACCGCCACTCCGCGCGGCGGGCGATCAACTGCAGCGCAACTCTGTCGTGCAGGACCACCTGGGCGACCTGCTGATCCGCCTCGACCGCACGGATGAGGCGATCGCCGCGTGGGAGCGCGCGCTGAACGGCGACCGCGAAGGGATCGATCCGGACGTCATCCAGCGGAAGATCAACGCCGCCGGCCGCCGCTGACCGGATGCGCGTCCCGGATGCGCCGGCGCCAGCGCCGGCACGGGCGTGCCGGCGCCCCCCGCTGCTGGCCTACCCCCTGCTCGTCCTGCTGACTGCAGGTGTGAGTGCCGGTTGTGCGCCCGGCCGCCGAGCGATCGAGCTTCCGGCCGGGCCGGGTACGGCGCTGCCGGACGCGGCGGCGATCTGGGATGCGGCGGCCGCGCCGTGCCGCGCGGTGCGGTCGATGGAGTTCATGCTGACGATCGGCGGCCGGGCGGACGGCGCGCGGCTGCGCCGGACGCGGATGCGGGGCGCGGTCGAAGGGGGGGCGCTTCGTCTGGAGGCGCTGGCGCCGTTCGGCGCGCCGGTCTTCATCCTGGTGGCGCCGGCAGGCGATCGAGGCGCGACGTTGCTGCTGCCCCGCGACCAGCGGGTGATCGCGGACGCGCGGCCGGCCGAGCTGCTTGATGCGCTGGCGGGACTCGACCTCGATCCGGCGGACGTGCAGGCGCTGCTGACCGGGTGTCTGGCGCCGGAGGCGCCGGCGGTGGCCGCGCGCGGGTACGGTGACGACTGGACGGCGATCGATCTCGAGGGCGACGCAACCGCATTCGTGCGTGACGAGGGTGACGGTTCGGTGGTGGTAGCGGGACGGCGTCACGGCCTCACCGTCGCATACAGCGATCACGTCAGCGGCCTGCCGCGCGCGTTCCGAATCGCGGTGGAGGCGGCGCCGGCGACGGCGGGCGCGACCGACCTGGACGCGTCGCTGTCGCAGGTGAACATCAACACGGCGCTGAACCCGGCGGTGTTCGCGGTGGAGGTGCCACCGGCGTTCGTGCCGATCACCATCGATCAGTTGCGCGGCGCATCGCCGCTCGAGGAGTCGGAGGCGAGGTGAGCGCGGTGCGGTTGTGCGTGTGCGCGCCGGCGAAGATCAACCTGCACCTCGAGGTGCTCGGCCTGCGCGGCGACGGGTATCACGACGTGCGGACAATCCTGCAGTCGATCGCGCTCGCCGATACGCTCGTCCTGACGCCGCGCCGGGGGCCGTTCACGGTGCGGAGCCGGGCGCAGGCGATGCCGCGTGATCGGGAGAACCTGATTTGGCGGGCGGCGGCGGCGCTATGGCGCGCGCTCGGACGGAGCGGCGATCCGTCGGGGGTGGCGGTGACGATTCGGAAGGTGGTCCCGGCGGGCGCGGGCTTGGGGGGGGCGAGCAGCGACGCGGCGTCGGCGCTCCAGGCGTTGCGGCGGATCTGGGCCCCGGACGCGCCGGATCGGCTGCTGCGTGACGTGGCGGCGGCGGTGGGATCCGATGTGCCCTTCTTCCTGCAAGGCGGGACGGTGGTGGCGACCGGGCGGGGAGAGTGGACGCGGCGGTTGGCGCCGGTGGACCCGTGCGAGGTGGTGCTCGGCGTGCCGGGATTCGAGGTGTCGACGGCGGCGGCGTACCGGTGGTGGGATGAGGAGGCCGGCGTGGGGGCTGGCCGGCGCAGTGCCGGCCTGGAGGCCGGCGCACCAGTACGAGGCGGCGCACTGGGACCGGGGCATGCCGGCCTGGAGGCCGGCGCACCAGTACGAGGCGGCGCACTGGGACCGGGCGGTGCCGGCCTGGAGGCCGGCGCACCAGTACGGGGCGGCGCGGTGGGGCCGGGGCATGCCGGCCTGGAGGCCGGCGCACCAGTACGGGGCGGCGCGGTGGGACCGGGGCGTGCCGGCCTGGAGGGCGGCGCACCTGTACGGGGCGGCGCGGTGGGGAGCGGCGGCGCACGGGCGATGGTGCCGAGGGGGTGGCGGTCGCGGCTCGAGCGGCTGTGGAACGATCTGGAGGAGCCGGTGTCGAATCGGCATCCGGAGATCGGGGAGATGGTGCGGCGGCTTCGGGCCACCGGCGCAGTTCGCGCGGGGATGACGGGCAGCGGGTCGGCGGTGTTCGGGCTGTTCCGGTCCGCGACAGCGGCGGAACGGGCTCGGCGCGCGGTGCGGCGTCGGGGGTGGCGGACGATGCGGACCCGAACGATCGATGCGGCGGGCCATCTCCGGCTCGCCGCCGTTGCTCGAACCCGTTGATCCGGGTACACTTTGTGATTGTGCACGGGGCGCGGGCGTCCGCACGGGCGACCACCGTTACCGGCGCGCTCGGCGGGGAGGCATTGATTCGGCCGGCGGGCCGCTTCCGGTGGGGCGTGGCCAAGCGGTAAGGCTCCGGGTTTTGGTCCCGGGATCGAGGGTTCGAATCCTTCCGCCCCAACCATTTGCCTGCGTTGCCGCGATAGGACAGGAGCCCCGTTGTCAACGGGGCGCGAGAATGACGTGCCGACGCATAACGGGGACCTGAAGCTCTTCTCCGGCAGCGCCCATCCCGCGCTCGCGGCGGAGATCGCCAGCGGGATAGGCGTGCCGATGGGCCGGGCTGCGCTCCGGCGGTTCCCGGACAGCGAGGTCGCCTTCCAGATCGACGAGAACATCCGGGGGACCGATGTTTTCGTGGTGCAGCCCACCTGCACGCCGGTCGATGAGCACCTGGTGGAGCTCTGCGTGATGATCGACGCATTCCGCCGGTCGTCGGCGGCGCGGATCACGGCGGTGATGCCGTATTACGGCTATGCGCGGCAGGACCGGAAGGACAAGCCGCGGGTGCCGATCTCGGCCAAGCTGGTGGCCAACCTGGTGAGTGCCGCGGGCGCCAACCGGGTGCTGACGATGGACCTGCACAAGGCGCAGATCCAGGGCTTTTTCGATATCCCGGTCGATCACCTGTTCGCCACGCCGGTCTTCATCGACTATCTCTCGCGCGGCGGCTACCGCGGCGGCGTCACGCTCGTCTCGCCCGATGCCGGCGGCGTGGAGCGGGCGCGCGCCTATGCGAAGCGCCTCGACGCCGACCTTGCGATCATCGACAAGCGGCGGTCGGAGGATGGCCACGCCGAAGTGATGCATGTCGTCGGCGAGGTGCGCGACCGGACCTGCCTCCTGCTTGATGACCTCATCGACACGGCGGGGACGCTGACCCAGGCGTCGATCGCGCTGCGGCGGAATGGCGCGGCCCGAGTGATTGCCTGTGCGGTGCACGGCGTGCTGTCCGGTCCGGCGCTCGATCGGATCGAGAACTCTCCAATCGAGCGGCTGATGGTCACCAACACGATCCCGCTCCGTCCCGAGTTCGAGACGTGCGAGAAGGTGCAGGTGCTGTCGGTCGCCCGCCTGCTCGGCCGGGCGATCGCGAGCATTCACGAGGAGACATCGGTCTCGTCATTGTTCGTGTAGTAGAGTGATGCGCCTTTTTGGGGGCGCTGCGTATGCCGGCGGTTGGCCGGCGCGCCAGACAGGGAGTCAGGAAGAACGATGGCAGTGACACTCGCCGCCGCGGCCCGGGCGTCGCGCGGCAAGAACGCCGCGCGGCGGTTGCGCCGCGCCGGACAGGTGCCGGCGGTGGTGTACGGCGGCGCGGAGGGCGATGTCTCGGTTGCCGTCGATCCCACGGCTCTGCTCCGCATCCTCCACTCCGAGTCGGGGCTCAACACGATCCTCGACTTGCACGTGGACGGCAACGGGGAAAGCCAGGTGCTGGTGAAGGCGCTGCAGCTCGATCCGGTCACGGACGCGCTGCTGCATATCGACTTCTACCGGCTGGCGATGGACAAGGCGATCACGGTGACGGTTCCGGTGCACCTGACCGGCGAGGCGCTCGGCGTGAAGCTGCAGGGCGGCCTGGTCGACTTCGTGACGCGCGAGGTGCCGGTGGAGTGCATGCCCACTGACATCCCGGAGCGGATCGAAGTCGACATCACGCCGCTGATGATCGGCGACGGCATCCGGGTGAAGGATGTGACGTCGGGCGTCACCTGGAAGCCGGCAACCGATCTCGAGACGCTGCTGGTGCATGTGGCGGCGCCAAAGGTGGAGGCGGAGGCGGAGGCGGAGGAGGAGGAGGCCGCCGCCGAGGGCGAGCCGCAGGCCGAGGAGCCGCAGGCCGAGGGCGGCGGCGAGAAGGGCGGCGGCGAGAGCTGAGGCGCGCGCGCCCGCGGGTGACACGAACGGCGTGGGCGGCGGGTCGTGGGGCATGCCGTGCACCTGATCGTCGGGCTGGGGAACCCGGGTCCGCAGTACGAGGGGACGCGTCACAACGTTGGCTTCGACGTGGTCGACGTGCTGGCGGAACGGCTCGGCGTCCGGTTCGAGCGCGCCCCCGCCGCGGCGGTGATGGCACGCGAGCGGGGACCGGCCGCGCGCGTGATGCTTGCGAAGCCGCTGTCGTACATGAACCTGAGCGGCGGGGCGGTGCAGGCGTTGCGGCACTACTACCGGATCGCGCCGGAGGCGCTGCTGGTGGTGGCCGACGACGTCAACCTGCCGCTCGGCAAACTGCGCGCGCGGCGGGACGGATCGGACGGCGGGCACAATGGAGTCGCATCGATCATCGCGTCGCTCGGCACTGACGGCTTCGCGCGGCTGCGGCTCGGCGTCGGGCGGGGCGACGCGCGGCGCGATCTGGCCGATCATGTGCTGGCACGCTTCGAGCGGGACGAGATCGAAACGGTAGAGGAGATGATCGGGCGCGCGGCCGACGCGGTGGAGACGTTCATCGCGGACGGCATCGAGACCACGATGAACCGCTACAATTGATACGCCTCCTTGCCGCCGGGGTCGCGAAGGTGGACCGAACGGCGGCCATCAGTCCGAGAGGAGCAGTATGAGCGACTCGCACCGACAGTACGAATTGGTCTACGTCGTCAGTCCGGAGTTGGCGGAAGACGACGTGAACGAACTGCACGAACGGATCGCCGAGATCATCGGGCAGTTGGGCGGGACGGTCGACAACACCGACAACTGGGGCCGCCGCCGCCTCGCCTACGAGATCGCGCGCCACCGTGAGGGGACCTACGTGATTGAGCTGATCACCGGTCCGGGCGACATGGTGACCGAGCTGGATCGGCGACTGCGGGTCATGGAGCAGTTGCTGCGCCACCTGGTGGTCCGGGTGGACGAGGCTTTGCGGAAGGCGGAGCACAAGGGCTCGCGGCGGAAACGCCGGCACGAGCGCCGCCGCGCCGCGAAGGCGAGGGCGAGTGGGTCGCCGGCCGAGACGCCGGCCGAGGCACCGGCAGCGGCGCCGGCAGCGGCGCCGGCCGAGACACCGGCGGAGACTGGGGAGCAGCGGTCATGAGCAATGGACGCGACAGTCGCCGCGGGGGACGCGGCGGATCGGGCAAGAGCGCCGGCGGGCCGCGCCGGCCGGGCGGCGCTCGGCGGCGCAAGGTATGCCGCTTCTGCGTCGACAAGATCGACTACATCGACTACAAGGACGTGCGGCTGCTGATGATGACGCTGGGCGACCGGGGCAAGATCCAGCCGCGGCGGATCTCCGGCACCTGCGCGAAGTGTCAGCGGAAGCTGACCACCGCCATCAAGCGGGCACGTCAGCTCGCCCTGATCCCGTACGTCATCGACTGATCCGCACAGGCGGAGTTGTGCAGGGGGAGCGATGGAGATCATCCTGAGGGACCACGTCGAGAACCTGGGCCGGCGCGGCGAGATTGTCAACGTCGCCCCAGGCTACGCGCGCAACTACCTGCTGCCGCAGAAGCTGGCGCTGCTGGTGACCGAGGCAAACCGGCGGCAGGTGGGGCGCGAGCGCGCGATCGTTGACGCGCTCGAGGCGGAGGAGCGAACAGCGGCCGAGGCGGTCGCCGCCCGCGTGCAGGGACTCGAATGCACGATCGCGCGGCGCGTCGGCGAGACCGGCACGCTCTACGGGTCGGTCACCGCTGCCGACATCGCGGAAGCGTTCGAGGGGGGCACGGTCGAGATCGACAAGAAGCAGATCCTCCTGCGCGATCCGATCAAGGAGCTGGGCGCCTTCACCGTCCCGATCAAGCTGCATCAGGAGGTCACCGCCGACGTGGTGGTGAACGTCGTGGCGGAAGGGGACGACGGGCAGGCGGTTCCCGCGGCGCCCGCCCCGGAGGGCGAGACCGGGGAATCCTGACCGCGCCGCGATTGCGCCGGGGGGATGCACGATGGCGCCGACAGCCGCCAATCAGGCCGAGCGGGTCCTCCCGCACAACCTGGAGGCGGAGCGCAGCGTCCTCGGCGCCATCCTCGTCCGCAACGAAGCGATCGACATCGTCGCGGAACTGATCGACGCCGACGACTTCTTCCGCGCCGCCCACCGCAGCGTGTTCAATGCGATGGTCGCCCTCTCGGAGCGGAGCGACCCGATTGACCTGGTCACCATCCGGGACGCGCTGACGCGCGCCGGCATCCTCGAGCAGGTGGGAGGGGCCGCCTACATCTCGTCGCTCACCGACGGGGTGCCCCACGCGATCAACGCCGAGTACTACGCCCGCATCGTCAAGGAGCGCGCGACGCGCCGCGCCCTGATCAACTCCGCGAACCGGATCGCCGCGTCCGCGTACGCCGCGGAGGAATCGGCCGAGGATCTGCTCGACCGGGCCGGGCAGGAGATCTTCGACATTGCCGAGGGGCGCATCGAGTCCGGCTTCGTGCCGATGGCGGACCTCGTGCAGGAGGGGTTCAACACCGTCGAGCGGCTGCAGCAGCACGACAGCAGCGTCACGGGCGTGCCGACCGGATTCGAGGACATCGACGAGATGACGGCCGGGCTGCAGCCGGCCGACCTGGTGATTGTCGCCGCGCGTCCGTCAATGGGGAAGACCGCGTTTGCCCTCAACATCGGTGCGCACGTGGCGAAGGGCGGGGAGCGGACGGTGGGTGTCTTCAGCCTCGAGATGGCGAAGGAGCAACTGTTCATGCGCCTGCTCACGTCCGAGGCGCAGATCGATTCCCACCGCTTCCGCACCAGCCGGCTGATGGAGAGGGACTACCGGCAACTGTCGGCCGCGCTGGGACGCCTGACGGAACTGCGCATGCACATCGACGACACGCCGGCGATCGGCGTGCTGGAGATGCGCGCGAAGGCGCGCCGCCTGAAGGTGGAGCATGGCCTCGACCTTCTGATCATCGATTACATCCAGTTGATGCAGGGCCGCGGCCGGTTCGAGAACCGCACGCAGGAACTGGCGTCCATCTCGCGCGCCCTGAAGCAACTGGCGAAGGAACTGAACATCCCGGTGGTGGTGCTCTCCCAGCTCAGCCGCGCGCCGGAGTCGCGCGGGCGGGCCGACCGGCGGCCGCAGCTCTCCGACCTGCGCGAGTCGGGCGCCCTCGAGCAGGACGCCGATGTCGTCATGTTCATCTACCGCGAGGAGATGTACGAGCGGACGCCCGAGAACGAGGGCGTGGCCGAGATCATCATCGGCAAGCAGCGGAACGGGCCGACCGGCAGGGTGCAGCTCGCCTTCCTGAAGGAGCAGACCCGCTTCGAGCTGTTGACGACCCAGTCGGCGCAGGGGGCGTATCCGCCAGACGACCGGTCGCAGCCGCCGCCGCAGCCGCCACCCGACGTCCTGCCGGATACCCTGCTGGACGACGAGTAGCGGTTCGATCCGGTGATCCGTCCGACGCACGCCACCGTCGACCTCGACGCCCTGGCGCACAACTACCGTGCGATTGTTCGCCACCTGGCGGTCGGCGCGGGCGCCGCCCGCGCCACGCCGCCCGGCGTCATCGCCGTGATCAAGGCCAACGCGTACGGCCATGGCGCCGCGCAGGTCGCGCTGACGCTCGAACGGGCGGGGGCGGCGCGCGACGCCGCGGATGGCGCCATCCCGGTGCTCGCCTGCGCCGACATCGAGGAGGGCATCGAGCTGCGCGCCGCGGGCGTGCGCGCGCCGATCCTGGTGTTCGGCGCGCTGAGCGTCAGCGACCTGGCGGGGCTGTTCGAGCATCGCCTGACGCCGACCGTCTCGTCGCCCGGCGCGGCGCGCGCGCTTGCGGCGGCGGCGGCGGCGCGTGGCACACGGCTCCGCGTGCACCTGAAGATCGACACCGGCATGCACCGGTTCGGGTTCCGCGACGACAACCTGCGACAGACCGTGCCGGAGGTCGTCGGGTCGCCGCACCTCGCGGTCGACGCGGTCTACACCCACTTCGCCACCGCAGAGCTGACCGGCCATCCGCTGTTCGGGGAGCAGCGCGAGCGGTTCGAAGCGGTGCGCGCCTCGGCCGGCGCGCTCGGCTTCGGCGGCGTCCGGTGGCATGCCGCCAACAGCGCGGCGCTGCTGCGCGATCCGCGCACCTGGTACGACGCGGTCCGTCCCGGGCTGCTGCTCTACGGCATCGCGCCTCCACCGCTCCGAACCGAGCTGGACCTCCACCCGGTGATGGCGCTCCGAAGCCGCATCGTCGCCGTCAAGGGGATGTGGCCGGGCGAGACGGCGGGCTACGGCGCGCGCTTCGTGGCCGACCGGCCGATGCGGGTCGCAATCGTGCCGGCGGGCTATGCCGACGGTCTCGATCTGCGTCTCGCCGGGCGGGGGGCGGTACTGATTGGCGGCGCGCGCGCCGACATCCTGACGGTGGCGATGGATTCGCTGACGGTCGACGTCACCGCCGTCGCGGCCGATCCGGGCGACGACGTCGTGATTCTGGGCGAGCAGGCCGGCGCCCGGATCACCGCGGCCGATGCGGCGTCGGCCATCGGCACCGTCCCGCACGAGGTCCTCTGCCGGATCGGCGCCCGAATCGAGCGGACATACTATTCGTGATGGCGACCGTCCGGCCCCGCACCCTGTTCGTCTGCCAGTCGTGCGGCAGCCAGTCGCGCAAGTGGTCCGGCCGCTGCAGCGAATGCGGCGCCTGGAACTCGTTGGTCGAGGAGCCGGAGGCGCCCGCCGCCGCCGCGGATCCGGGACGCTACGGCGGCGCCGCCGCGGTGAAGCCGGCCGAGGTGCGGCGCTACGACGAGGTGGATGTCGGGCAGGCGGCGCGCTTCACGAGCGGCTTCGGCGAGTTCGACCGGGTGCTGGGCGGCGGCATCGTCGCCGGCTCGGTGGTGCTGGTGGGAGGCGAGCCGGGCATCGGCAAGTCCACCCTGCTGCTGCAGTCGGCCGGCGCGGTGGCCGCGGCCACCGGCCCGGTGCTTTACGCCTCGGGCGAGGAGTCGGAGCGGCAGATGAAGGAGCGGGGGCAGCGGCTGGGCATCGGCGAGTCGACGCCCTTGTACCTCCTGGCCGAGACCTGCCTCGAGCGGCTGCTCGACGCGGTCGACCGCGTCTCGCCATCGCTGCTGGTGGTCGATTCCATTCAGACGATCTATTCCCTGAAGCTCGCCTCCGCGCCCGGCAGCGTTAGCCAGGTACGCGAGGCGGCGACGCACCTGCTGTTCAACGCGAAGCGCCGCAACCTGCCGACGGTGCTGGTGGGGCATGTCACGAAGGACGGCAGCCTGGCGGGGCCGAAGGTGCTGGAGCATGTGGTCGATACGGTCCTCTACTTCGAGGGGGAGCGGCATCATGCCCACCGCATCGTCCGCGCCGTCAAGAACCGCTTCGGCGCGGCGAGCGAGCTGGGGGTGTTCGAGATGACCGGAACCGGCCTGGTGCCGGTGCCGAACCCGTCGCGGCTGTTCCTGTCGGACCGCGCGGCGGGCGTTCCCGGCTCGGTCGTGCTGTGCTCGGCGGAGGGGACGCGGCCGATCCTGGTGGAAGTGCAGGCGCTGGTCGCCTCCGGCGCGTACGGGACGGCGCGGCGGATGGCGAGCGGCATCGATCAGAACCGGCTGTCGCTGCTGCTCGCGGTGCTCGAGAAGCGCGCGGGGCTGAGTCTGATGGGCGAGGATGTCTTCGTCAATGTGGCGGGCGGCCTCGAGGTGAACGAGCCGGCAGCCGACCTGGGGGTGATCGCGGCGGTCGCGTCCAGTCTGCGCAACCGGGGCGTGCGTCCCGGCACGGCGATCTTCGGCGAGGTGGGGCTCGGCGGAGAGGTGCGGGGGACGACGCAGGCGGACCTGCGGGTGAAGGAGGCGGCGCAACTCGGCTTCACGCGGTGTCTCCTGCCGGCGGCGAACGCCGCGTCGGCGGCTGACGCGGCGTCGGGGTGCGAACTGGTGGGCGTCGGATCGGTGGAGGAGGCGCTGGAGGCGCTCGCCTGACCGATGCGGATCCCGCCGTTCCACTGGTGGCGGACCGTCTTCTGGCTGATCCCCGCCATCGCGGTCTACACGATCGTGCTGGGTGCGCTGTCGATCGGCTCGATGGTGATCGATCGGCGCGGCCGTCTGGCGCACGGCTGCGCGCGCGCCTGGTCGCGCTGGATCCTGGGGACGACCGGCGTCCGGGTCGATGCGCGCGGCCTTGACCGCGTCGACGGCGGCCGGTCGTACATCTTCGTCTCGAACCACCAGAGCATCTACGACATCCCGGTGCTGTTCGCGTCGGTCCCGGCGCAGTTGCGGATCATCTCGAAGGCGTCGCTCGGACGGTTCCCGGTGATCGGGTGGCACCTCCGCTGGACCGGGCATCTCCTGGTGGACCGCGCGCACGCCGGCGCGGCGACGCTCGCGCGGGTGGCGCGGATGATCCGGCGGGGCGACTCGCTCATCGTCTTTCCAGAGGGGACCCGGAGCCGCGACGGCCGGGTCGCGGCGTTCAAGCGCGGATTGTTCGTCCTGGCGATCGAGGCGGGCGCGGCGGTCGTACCGGTCGCCGTCAGCGGCACGCGCCACGTCATGGTGAAGGGCCGGCTGATGACCTGTCCGGGCGACGTTGCCGTGGTGGTGCACGAGCCAATCGGGACCGACGGGTTGACGCGCGCCGATGCGAGGCACCTCGCGCAGCGGGCCCGGGGCGTGATCGTGGCGACGGTGGCGGAGCTGGAACGGCAGAGCGACGCGGACGCGGCCGGGGGTGCGCCGGCGGCGGTGGAGCACGAGCGCGTGGCGGCGGACCGGCGATGACCGATCGCACCGTCACCGTCGCGGACGACCTGATCGACGTCGTGCGCCTCGGTGCGCTGCAGTTCGAGGGCCTGTCGGTCCGTGCGACGGCGGACACCGCCGCGCCCGAGGCGGGCGATCCGACGGTGGCGCCCGCCGCCGAGGCGCGCATGGCGCTGGTTCGGGCGATGTACCGGCAGTTCGGGATCGATCCGACGCGAACCCGTCCCAGTTCCGAGGCGCTCGCCCGGCGGGTCCGGCGCGGCCTGCCCTGGCCCCGGATCAACACGCTGGTCGATGCGTGCAACCGCTGCTCGCTCGAGACGCAGTTGCCGTTCGGCGTGTACGACATCGACCACGTCTCCGGAGCGATCGCCCTGCGGCGCGGCGCGGCGCGGGACGAGTACGAGGGCATCGGAAAGCCGGTCGTCCATCTGTCGGGACGCCCGGCGCTGTACGACGCGACCGGGCCGTTCGGAAACCCGACGTCCGATGCGGCGCGAACGATGATCACGCCGGACACGGTGCGCGCGCTGCTGGTCGTGTATGCTCCACGGCCCGTCCCGGCGGCAGAGCTGAACGCCGTGCTCGATCTGAGCGCGGCGCGCGCGCTGCGGACGTCGGGGGGCATGGAAGCAGGCCGATGGATTATTCCGTCCGGGTAGCGGCGATCATCGCGGCAGGCGGGCGCGGCGCGCGGGCGGGAGGCGATGCGCCGAAGCAGTTCCGCGTCGCCGGCGGCCGGACGCTGCTCGAGCATGGCGTCGCGCCGTTCGATCGGCACGACCGTGTCGCGGAACTGATCGTGGTGCTGCCGGCCGACGCCGCGGCGTCGCCGCCGGCCGGCCTGGCATTGTGCGCGACGCCGCTCCGCATCGTCGCCGGCGGCGCGCGGCGGCAGGACTCCGTGGCGGCTGGCGTCGATGCGGTGCGGGATGGGACCGACATTGTGCTGGTCCACGATGCGGCGCGTCCCTTTTGCCCGCCGGCGCTGATCGATCGCGTGATCGACGCCGCCGCCGAGACGGGCGCGGCGGTGCCCGCGCTCCGCGCGACGGACACCATCAAGGAAGCGGCAGCGACGGAGGGACCGCCGATGGTGGCGTCGACGCTGCCGCGGGATCGGATCTGGCTGGCGCAGACACCGCAGGGATTCCGCCTCGACGTGCTGCGCGGGGCGGTCGAGGTGGGGCGGGGCGGCATCGAGGCGACCGACGAGGCGCTGCTGGCCGAGCGGATGGGGCATCCGGTCCGTCTGGTGGAGGGGGATGTGGCGAACCTGAAGGTCACCACGGCCGCGGATGTCGATCGCGCGGCGGCGCGGCTGGCGCAGCGCGGTGGCGGGGCGGTCCGGATTGGCGTCGGCTACGACTCGCACCGGATGGCGGCGGGGCGGCGGCTGGTCCTGGGCGGCGTGGAGATCCCGCATGACGCCGGCCTGGCGGGGCACTCCGACGCCGATGCCGTCTGCCACGCGGTCACCGACGCGCTGCTGGGCGCCATCGCTGCGGGCGACATCGGCCTGCACTTCCCCGACACCGATCCGCAGTGGGCCGGCGCGTCGAGTATCGAGCTGCTGCGGGGCGCCGTCGCGATCGTTCGGGCGCACGGCTGTGCTCCCGGCAACGTCGACGTCGTGGTGATCGCCGAGCGGCCGAAGCTACGGCCGTACATCGACGCGATGCGCGAGCGGCTCGCCGATCCGCTCGGGCTCCCACCCGACGCGATCAGCATCAAGGCGAAGACCGCCGAGGGCCTGGACGCGGTAGGTCGTGGCGAGGCGGTGGCCGTCCACGCCGTCGCGACCGTCGTGTCGATGCCGTCGTGATGGTGATCTACGGCGTCAATCCGGTCCTCGAGGCACTCCGGAGCGGACGGGTCACGGCGCTGACGATCGGCGCCGGCCGGCGGGAACGCCTGGACGAGCTGCGTGCCCTGGCGCAGCGGCAGCAGGTGCACGTGCGCCGCGCGGACGTCACGGAACTCAATCGCCTGGCGTCGGGCGGCAGGCACCAGGGCGTCGTGGCGACGATCCGCCCGCCGGAGGCACGCGGCGTGACCGATCTGATCGGCGCGGGTGCGCCGGCGCTGATCGTGGTGCTGGACGGTATCGAGGACCCGCACAACCTGGGCGCCATCGCCCGGAGCGCCGAGGCCGCCGGCGCCTCCGGCCTGGTGGTGCCGGCCCGCCGCGCGTCACCGGTGACCGCGGCGGCGGTCAAGGCGTCGGCGGGCGCGCTGGCGCACCTGCCGGTGGCGCCGGTCGTGAACGTCGCCCGCGCCCTCACCGAATTGAAGGACGCCGGCGTCTGGACCGTTGGCCTTGATGCCGAGGCGGATCGGTCCCTCTACGAGATCGATCTGCGGGTGCCGGTGGCGCTCGTGGTGGGGGGCGAGGGCCGGGGGCTCCGCCGGCTCGTGCGGGCCCGGTGCGACTGGCTGGCCGCCCTGCCGATGGAGGGCCGCGTGACGAGTCTCAACGCCTCGGTGGCGGCGGGAGTCGCCTTGTTCGAGGCGGTCCGGCAGCGGTTGTCCCACCGCGATGGTCCGGCTCCCGGGGGCAGCGAGCCCTGACGAGACTGGACCTTGTGACGCCGCGCTCAAACGTGGTAGCATGTCTGGTTCGTCCTGCTGGCGTAGCTCAGTCCGGTAGAGCAGCTGATTTGTAATCAGCGGGTCGGGGGTTCAAATCCCTTCGCCAGCTCCATCAGGCAGCAGACGCCAAGCAGCAGCAACGGAACAACATCGGCGAGGTTGCGGAGCGGTCAAACGCAACAGACTGTAAATCTGTCGCCCTAGCGGCTTCGGAGGTTCGAATCCTCCCCTCGCCACCAGGTAGCGGACACCGTCGGCGGGCGCGCCGGCAGCGGGGGTCAGGCGGCTAACGAAGCGGGAGTAACTCAGTGGTAGAGTCACAGCCTTCCAAGCTGTTGGTCGCGGGTTCGATCCCCGTCTCCCGCTCCAGCGACAGCAGGTCGGCGCACGGGCGGCGGCACGAGCCGATGTAGCTCAGCGGTAGAGCGCGTCCTTGGTAAGGACGAGGTCACCGGTTCAAGCCCGGTCATCGGCTCCACCACGGTTGGCGGGGAACAGCACACACCAAAAGGAAGGACAGGCACAGTCATGGCGAAGGAGAAGTTCGATCGGTCGAAGCCGCACGTGAACATCGGCACGATCGGCCACATCGACCACGGGAAGACGACGCTCACGGCCGCGATCACCCATGTGATGGCGAAGCATGACGCCTCCAACGCGGTGCGGACGTTCGACTCGATCGACAACGCGCCCGAGGAGAGGGAGCGGGGCATCACGATCGCCACCGCCCACGTCGAGTACACGACCGCCAACCGGCACTATGCCCATGTCGACTGTCCCGGCCACGCCGACTACATCAAAAACATGATCACAGGTGCCGCGCAGATGGACGGCGCGATCCTGGTGGTGGCCGCGACCGACGGGCCGATGCCGCAGACCCGGGAGCACATCCTGCTGGCCCGCCAGGTGGGTGTCCCCTGTTTGGTGGTGTTCCTGAACAAGGTGGACGTGCTGGACGACCCGGAGCTGCTGGAGCTGGTCGAGCTTGAGGTGCGGGAGCTGCTCACGTCGTACGAGTTCCCGGGCGACGACATCCCGGTCGTTGCGGGCTCCGCGCTCGCGGCGCTCGAGGGCAAGCCCGAGGGCGAGGAAGCGGTCGACAAGCTGATGGCGGCGGTGGACGAGTACGTCCCGCTGCCGGAGCGTGACATCGACAAGCCGTTCCTGATGCCGATCGAGGATGTCTTCTCTATCTCTGGCCGCGGCACCGTCGTGACCGGGCGCGTCGACCGGGGGAGGGTGGTCGTAGGCGAGGATGTCGAGATCGTCGGTTTCACTGAGACCCAGAAGAAGGTTGTGACCGGCGTCGAGATGTTCCGGAAGCTGCTCGACGAGGGGGTCGCCGGCGACAACATCGGCGTCTTGCTGCGCGGCACCGAGAAGGATGACGTGGAGCGGGGCCAGGTGCTCGCGAAGCCGAAGTCGATCACGCCGCACACCAAGTTCAAGGGCGAGGTGTACGTGCTGTCGAAGGACGAGGGCGGACGGCACACCCCGTTCTTCAACGGGTACCGGCCGCAGTTCTACCTGCGGACGACCGACGTCACCGGCGTGGCGAGCCTGCCGGAAGGCGTGGAGATGGTGATGCCGGGCGACAACGTGACGATCAACGTGGAGCTGATCACGCCGGTCGCCCTCGAGCGGGGACTGCGGTTCGCGATCCGGGAGGGGGGCCGGACGGTCGGTTCGGGCACGATCACCGAGATCGTCGAGTAGCCCGGCTGGCACGGGGCATCCGGGCAGAGACCGGGAGGCGACACCATGCGCGATATCGTGACGCTGGCGTGCACCGCCTGCAAGCGGCGCAACTACACGACAACGAAGAACAAGCGGACGACGCCAGACCGGCTCGAGTTCAAGAAGTATTGCCGTTGGTGCCGCGCGCACACGCCGCACCGGGAGACGAGGTAGGCGCGGCGTTGGAACGCTGCGCCACGTGCGGGGAATACAGGCCAGTAGCTCAATTGGTAGAGCACCGGTCTCCAAAACCGGGGGTTGGGGGTTCGATCCCCTCCTGGCCTGCCAATGGCTGCTGAGGATGTGGAAGGACAGACACCGTGAAATCCGCCAGGCTGGAGACGACGCGCGAGACGACGTACGTCGCAGGGCTGTTCGCCTGGTGGGGCCGGTCGCGCACCTTCCTGGCGCAGGTGCGCAACGAGACGGAGCGCGTCACCTGGCCCACATGGACGGAAGTGCAGGCGACCACGATCGTCGTCATCCTGACGTCGGTTGCCTTCGGCCTGTACCTGTGGGGGATCGATCTGGTGCTCGACCGGCTGGCGCGGTCGCTGTTCAGGGCGTTCGGCGCGTGACGGACTGGCGGACAGGCAATGACTGACGTTGCAACCAAGCTCTGGTACATCGTGCACACCTACTCCGGCTTCGAAAAGAAGGTGGAGGACTCGCTGAAGCAGCGCGTGCAGGCGTACGGCATGCAGGACGAGATCGGCGAGGTGCTCGTCCCGACCGAGGATGTCGTGGAGATGCGCGGCGGCCGGCGGGTGATTACCTCAAAGCGTTTCTTCCCCGGCTACATCCTGGTCGAGATGCAAATGTCCGATCAGGCGTGGCACGTCGTCAAGAACACGCCGAAGGTGACCGGCTTTGTCGGCGCCGGATCGAAGCCGACGCCGCTGACGCACGAGGAGGTGGATCAGATCCTCCACCAGGTGACGGTGGCGGCCGAGCAGCCGAAGCCCAGGTACACGTTCGACAAGGGCGACCAGGTGCGGATCAACGAGGGTCCCTTCTCCAGCTTCAACGGTGTGGTCGACGAGGTGAACGTCGACCGCAACACGCTGAAGGTGATGGTGACCATCTTCGGGCGCTCCACGCCGGTGGAGCTCAACTTCCTGCAGGTGGAGAAGGTCTGACGCGTCATGGCGAAGAAGATCATCAGCCAGGTGAAGCTGCAAATCGCCGCCGGCAAGGCGACGCCGGCGCCGCCGGTCGGGACCGCGCTTGGTCCGCACGGCGTCAACATCATGGACTTCTGCAAGGCGTACAACGCGAAGACGGCTGCCCAGGAGGGGCTGATCATTCCGGCCGTTGTCACCGTCTACGCCGACCGGTCCTACAGCTTCATCACGAAGACGCCGCCCGCTGCGGTGCTGCTGAAGCGCGCCGCCAATATCGCCAAGGGTTCGGGCGAACCGAACCGGACCAAGGTGGGGCGCGTCACCATGGCGCAGATGGAGGAGATCGCGAAGACGAAGATGCCCGACCTGAACGCCAACTCGGTCGAGGCGGCGATGGAGATCGTTGCCGGCACGGCGCGGTCGATGGGAATCGAGATCCAGGGGTCGGATCAGCCGGTGGCGGATGCCGCGCCCCCCGCGGACCAGTCATAACGGACCAGGCATAGAGGAAGGCAGAGCGCGCGACCATGGGCAGGAGCGGCAAGCAGTTGGCGGCGGCACAGGCAAAGGTGGACCGGGAGGCATACGCGCTCGCCGAGGCGCTCCCGCTGGTCAAGCGCCTGACGTTCGCCAAGTTCGACGAGACCGTCGAGATGGTGATGCGCCTCGGCGTCAACCCGCGACATGCCGATCAGATGGTGCGCGGGACAGTGGTGCTGCCGCACGGCCTGGGCCGCAGCAAGTCGGTCGTCGTGATCGCCGGCCCCGACAAGCAGGCGGAGGCGGAGGCGGCGGGCGCCGAGACCGTGGGGGGCGAGGAGGTGGTCGCGAGGATCGCCGGTGGTTGGCTGGACTTCGAGGCGGTGGTGGCGACCCCCGACATGATGCGTGTGGTGGGCAAGCTGGGGCGCGTGCTCGGGCCGCGCGGCCTGATGCCGAATCCGAAGACCGGCACCGTCACGATGGATGTTCGCCGGGCGGTCGAGGAAATCAAGGCGGGCAAGGTGGAGTTTCGCGTCGACAAGGCAGGTGTCGTGCATGTGCCGATCGGCAAGGTGTCGTTCGAGCCGCAGCAGTTGCTTGACAACGCGTCGGCGCTCGCCGCGAGCGTGATCAAGGCCAAGCCGGCCGCCGCCAAGGGACGTTATGTCCGGAGCGTCACGGTCTCGTCGACGATGGGCCCGGGCGTGCCGGTCGATACCGCGAGCGTGGAGGCAGAGGCGAAAGCCTAACGACAGCGGAATCGACCGCGGAGCGGGATCAGCGACCCGGCCGCGGCATCTGGACGAGAGACACGGAGCACGATGGCACTCAGCAGGACGGCGAAGGAAACGCGGCTCGAAGAGCTCCGGACGGTGTTGGGCAGGGCAGAGAGCGTCATCCTGGTCGACTTCAAGGGGCTCGACGTCCCGCAGGTGACCGAGTTACGCCGGAAGGTGCGGGGCGCGCAGGCAAGCTACCGCGTGGTGAAGAACTCCATCGCGCGGCGCGCGCTCGAGGGGACGTCGTTCGAGGCCCTGCGTGACCGGGTGACGGGGACCACCGCCGTCGCATACAGCAGCGACGACCCGGTGGCCCTGGCCCGGGCGCTCGTCGAGTTCGCGAAGGATGTCCCGGAGCTGACGGTCCGGGCTGCCGTGGTGCAGGGCCGGGCGATCGACGCGGAGGCCGTGACCGGGCTGTCCGCGCTGCCGGGGAAGGAGCAGCTGTACGCCAAGCTGCTGATGCTGCTCAACGCTCCGGCGACGAATGTTGTGCGCGTGCTGAGCGGCGCGGCGCGTGATCTCGTGACCGTGCTGGATCAGGTGCGAGAGAAGAAGTCTAAGGAGGAAGGATGACGATGGCTGACGTGACACAGGATCAGGTAGTCGACTACATCAAGGGCATGTCCGTGCTTGAGGCGTCGGAGCTCGTCAAGCGCCTCGAAGAGGAGCTGGGCGTCTCGGCCGCGGCGGTGATGCCGGTCGCCATGGCGGGCGGCTTGGCGGCGGGCGGCGCGGCAGAGGCGGAGGAGCAGACCGAGTTCACGGCCACGCTGGCCGAGTTCGGGTCGGAGAAGATCAAGGTCATCAAGGCGGTGCGCGAAGTGACGAGCCTCGGCCTCAGGGAGGCGAAGGATCTGGTCGAGAGTGCGCCGAGCACCCTCAAGGAGGCGATCCCGAAGGACGAGGCGGAAGCGCTCGTCAAGAAGTTCGAAGCCGTCGGCGCGAAGATCGAGATCAAATAACCCCGGCGCACGCGAAGGAGTTCACCCCGTGCAGCAGACCCTGCCTGCGAACGTCTATCGCGAGCGTATCGACTTTTCGAAGATCCGCGCGGCGGTTCCGATCCCGAATCTGATCGAGATCCAGAAGAAGTCGTACGAGCGCTTCCTGCAGATGAACCGGACTCCCGAAGAACGGGAGGAGGCCGGACTGCAGTCGGTGTTCAGATCGGTCTTCCCGATCAGCGACTTCCGCGAGAACTCGAAGCTGGAGTTCGTCAACTATGCCATCGGCGACTGGGAGCCGGTGGAGGACGTGCCCGGCGTGCGCTACCACGTCATCCGCGACTTCGGCGGTCAGCGCCTCGGCCTGAAGCTGAAGTACGACGTCGAGGAATGCCAGGAGCGGGGCATGACCTATGCCGTTCCGCTCAAGGTGACGATTCGCCTCGCCGTCTACAGCAAGGATCCGGACACCGGCATCAAGTCGCTCCGCGACATCAAGGAGCAGGAGGTCTACTTCGGCGAGATCCCGCTGATGACGGACAACGGCACGTTCATCATCAACGGCACCGAGCGGGTGATCGTCTCACAACTGCATCGCTCCCCCGGCGCGTTCTTCCACTCCGACGACCGGTCGGCGTATGTCGCCCAGATTATTCCGTACCGCGGATCCTGGGTGGAGTTCGAGTACGACGCCAAGAACGTGCTGAATGTCCGGATCGACCGGAAGCGCAAGTTCCTCGGGACCGTCTTCCTTCGCGCGCTCGGCCTGCACAGCGTCGATGACATCATCCGCACGTTCTACAAGGTCCAGCGCGTGGCCGTCGGCGAGACGACGGTCGAATCGATGGCGACCGCGGAGCAGGAAGGAGCGCAGGCCGCAGCCGACATCGTCGATCCGGAAACCGGCGAGGTGATCCTCGAGGCGAACGAGCAACTGACTGGCCGCATCGTCTCGATGGCGCAGGAGAAGGAGATCCCCGAGATCGAGCTGTTCTTCCCGGAGCAGGACGAGATCGGGACGGCATTGTCGAACACGCTCCGCCAGGATCAGATCAAGACGCACGAGGAGGCGCTGATCGAGATCTACCGCCGGATGCGGCCGGGCGACCCGCCGACCCTCGACAGCTCGCGCGCCCTGTTCGAGGGCCTCTTCTTCAACCCGCAGAAGTACGACGTCTCGCGCGTGGGGCGCCTGAAGCTGAACACGAAGCTGGGGCTCGACACGCCGCTCGACGACCGGGTGCTCTCGGCGCAGGACTTCTACGAGGTGATCCGCTACCTGCTGAAGCTGCGCCGGAACCCCCAGAACATCGATGACATCGACCATCTCGGGAACCGGCGGGTCCGCTCGGTCGGCGAGCTGCTCGAGAACCAGTTCCGCATCGGGCTGGTACGGATGGAGCGGGCCATCAAGGAGAAGATGTCGGTTTACCAGGAGATGGCGACCGCCATGCCCCACGACCTGATCAACGCGAAGCCGGTGATGGCGGCTATTCGCGAGTTCTTCGGGTCGTCGCAACTCTCGCAGTTCATGGATCAGACGAATCCGCTGTCAGAGATCACCCACAAGCGGCGGCTGTCGGCGCTCGGTCCTGGCGGGCTGTCGCGCGAGCGGGCGGGCTTCGAGGTGCGCGACGTGCATCCGACACACTACGGCCGCATCTGCCCGATTGAGACGCCGGAGGGGCCGAACATCGGGCTGATCTCGTCGCTGTCGTGCTACGCGCGGATCAACGAGTTCGGGTTCATCGAGTCGCCCTACCGCAAGGTGAAGGCGGGTCGCGCGATCGACTACGTCCGCATCACCGACGGGGGCGGGACGAGGCACAAGGCGGGCGACATCGCCGAGGAGTCGGAGGTGGCGGCCGCGAGCGCCGCCGCGCAGGGGCGGCGGAAGCGGGCCGCAACCTACGAGCCGTACTCCTTCTACTTGTCTGCCTGGGAGGAAGACAAGTACGTCATCGCGCAGGCAAACGCGCGCCTCGATGACGAGGGGCACCTGATCGACAATCGGATCAACGCCCGCCAGGCGGGCAACTTCAGGCTGGAGCCGCGCGACCGGATCGAGTTCATCGACGTCTCGCCGAAGCAGCTCGTGTCGGTTGCCGCGTCGCTCATCCCGTTCCTCGAGAACGACGACGCGAACCGCGCCCTGATGGGGTCGAACATGCAGCGGCAGGCGGTGCCGCTGCTCCGGGCGCGCGCGCCGTTCGTCGGGACCGGCATGGAGCGCATCACCGCGCGCGACTCGGGCGCGGTGGTGACGGCGCGTCGGGGTGGCGTGGTCGACTTCGTCGACTCGCGGCGCATCGTCGTCCGGGTGGAGGACCCCACCGGCGACGGGCTGTCGAGCGAGCTGGGCGCCGACATCTACAACCTGACGAAGTTCCGCCGCTCCAACCAGAACACCTGCATCAACCAGAAGCCGATCGTGCGGGTGAGACAGCACGTCGAGCGAGGGCAGGCGCTGGCCGATGGCCCCTGCACGGAGCGGGGTGAGCTGGCGCTCGGCCGCAACGTGCTGGTCGCCTTCATGCCGTGGCGCGGCTACAACTTCGAGGACGCCATCCTTGTCTCCGAACGCCTTGTGAAGGAGGACTACTACACGTCGATCCACATCGAGGAGTTCGAGATCGAATCGCGCGACACGAAGCTCGGTCCGGAGGAGATCACGCGCGACATTCCGAACGTGTCCGAGGGCTTCCTGAACGATCTCGACGAGAGCGGCATCATCCGGATCGGCGCCTACGTCAAGCCGGGCGACATCCTCGTCGGGAAGGTGACGCCGAAGGGGGAAACGCAACTGACGCCGGAAGAAAAGCTGTTGCGGGCCATCTTCGGCGAGAAGGCGGGCGACGTGCGCGACGCGTCGCTGCTCTGCCCGCCCGGCATCGAGGGGATCGTGGTGGGCGTGCGCATCTTCTCCCGCAAGGGGATCGAGAAGGACGAGCGCGCCAAGGCGATCGAGGCTGAAGACATCGAGATGCTGGAGACGAACCGGGAGGACGAGGTCCGGATCCTGCATGACGAAGTGAAGAAGCGGCTGATGCCGATGCTGGACGGCCGCACGCTCACCGGCGACCTGCACGACGCCTACGGCGCGGAGGTCCTCCTGCCGAAGGGGACGGTGCTGAGCGAGTCGGTGATTCAGAAGCTGGCGTACAACGACCTGGTGCGCGCGAAGCTCGACGTGAAGCAGGCGAAGGCCCGGGCGGCGATCCAGGCGATCGAGCAACGGACCGCGCGCCAGGTGGAAGTGATCGATCAGCGCTTCGAGGAGAAGAAGGAGAAGGTGCGGCGCGGCGACGAGCTCCCGCCCGGCGTGATCAAGATGGTCAAGGTCTTCGTGGCCATGAAGCGGAAGCTGTCGGTCGGCGACAAGATGGCGGGCCGCCATGGCAACAAGGGGGTCATTGCGCGGATCCTGGCGGAGGAGGACATGCCGCGGCTGCCGGACGGCACGCCGGTGGAGATTGTCCTCAACCCGCTCGGCGTCCCGTCCCGGATGAACGTGGGGCAGATTCTCGAGACCCACCTGGGGTGGGCCGCGCAGGTGCTGGGCCGCTACTTCGCGACGCCCGTCTTCGATGGCGCGCGCGAGACCGAGATCAAGGACCTGCTGGAGGAGGCGGGACTCCCGCGCGACGGCAAGACGACGCTGTTCGACGGGATGACCGGCGAGTCGTTCGAGCAGAAGGTCACCGTCGGCTACATCTACATGCTGAAGCTGTCGCACCTGGTGGATGACAAGATCCACGCCCGGTCGATCGGGCCCTACTCGCTGATCACGCAGCAGCCGCTCGGCGGCAAGGCGCAGTTTGGTGGGCAGCGGTTCGGTGAGATGGAGGTGTGGGCGCTCGAGGCCTACGGCGCCGCGCACATCCTGCAGGAGCTGCTGACCGCGAAGTCGGACGACGTGACCGGCCGCTCCAAGATCTACGAGGCGATCGTCAAGGGCGACGCCTCGTTCGCGCCGGGCCTGCCGGAGTCGTTCAACGTGCTGATCCGGGAACTGCAGGCGCTCTGTCTGGACATTGAGCTGATCAAGACGCGGCGGCCGCTGCCGGAGGCGCTGGCGACCGGGGACGCGCCCGAGGGCGAGACCGACGGTGCGGACGACCCCGGGATGGACGACGCGGTGGCCGTGGCCACGGCGGCTGGCGTGGAGAACGAGGCGTAACCTATGCAGCAAAGCTATGCCGATCACGGCGCACTGACAGTCGACTTCGACGCCCTCCGGATCACGCTCGCCTCGCCGGAGAAGATCCGGTCGTGGTCGCACGGCGAGGTGACCAAGCCGGAGACGATCAACTACCGGACCTTCAAGCCGGAGCGCGACGGCCTCTTTTGCGCGAAGATTTTCGGGCCGGTCACCGACTGGGAGTGCCTCTGCGGCAAGTACAAGCGGATGAAGCACCGGGGCGTAATCTGCGACAAGTGCGGCGTCGAGGTGACCCAGTCGAAGGTGCGGCGCGAGCGGCTCGGGCACGTCGAGCTCGCCACGCCGGTGAGCCATGTCTGGTTCTTCAAGGGGTTGCCGAGCCGGATCGGCCACCTGCTCGACATCTCGCTGCGCGACCTCGAGCGGGTGCTGTACTTCGAGGCCTTCGTCGTCATCGACCCTGGTGACAGCGGCCTGAAGCAGAACCAGTTGCTGACGGAGGAGGAGTACCGCAAGGCGCTCGAGGACCACGGCGGCACGTTCCGCGCGCGGATGGGCGCCGAGGCCATCCGGGAGCTGCTGCGCGACGTGGAGATCGAGGTCCTCGCCGTGGAGCTGCGCAAGCAGATGCGCGCCGAAACATCGGTGCAGAAGACGCTGAAGTGCGCGAAGCGCCTGAAGGTGGTCGACTCGTTCCGCCGGTCGACGAACCGGCCCGAGTGGATGATCCTCGAGGTGGTTCCGGTCATTCCGCCGGAGTTGCGGCCGCTCGTGCCGCTCGACGGCGGCCGGTTCGCCACGTCCGATCTGAACGACCTGTACCGGCGCGTCATCAACCGGAACAACCGGTTGAAGAAGCTGATGGAGCTGAAGGCGCCCGACGTCATCATCCGGAACGAGAAGCGGATGCTGCAGGAGGCGGTCGACGCGCTGTTCGACAACGGACGGCGCGGCCGCGTGCTGCGCGGCGCCAACAACCGGGCGCTCAAGTCGCTGTCGGACACGCTGAAGGGGAAGCAGGGCCGGTTCCGCCAGAACCTGCTCGGCAAGCGGGTCGACTACTCCGGCCGGTCGGTCATCGTCGTCGGGCCGGAGCTGAAGCTGCACCAGTGCGGGCTGCCGAAGAAGATGGCGCTCGAACTGTTCAAGCCCTTCATCTACAACAAGCTCGAGCAGCGCGGGATGGTGTCGACCATCAAGCAGGCGCGCGAGATGGTGGAGCAGCACGAGCCGGAGGTGTGGGACATCCTCGAGGAGGTGATCCGCGAGCACCCGGTGCTGCTGAACCGTGCGCCGACGCTCCACCGGCTGGGGATTCAGGCGTTCGAGCCGGTGCTGGTCGAAGGGAAGGCGATCCGGATCCATCCGCTGGTCTGCACGGCGTTCAACGCCGACTTCGACGGCGATCAGATGGCGGTCCACGTGCCGCTGTCGCCCGAGGCGCAGATCGAAGCGTCGGTGCTGATGATGTCGTCGAACAACATCATGTCGCCGTCGAGCGGAACGCCGATTGCGGTCCCGTCACAGGACATCGTGCTCGGTTGCTACTACCTGACGATGTCGAAGCCGGGGGCGAAGGGGCGGGGCCGCATCTACGGCATGCAGCAGACGGCCGGTCACGGGGTCCAGCCGCTCCGGAAGGACGACGAGCTATCGGTGTTCCGGAACTCGGACGACGTGCTCCTCGCGCTCGAGGCGGGCGTGGTGGAGACGCTGAGCGAGATCCGTCTGCGGCTGCGCGGGCCCTACATGGACCTGGCGGCCAGCCGCGACGATCAGGAAGTCCTCCACGCGCCGGTGCGTGAGCTCGACAACGAGATCGTCACCACCACCGTGGGCCGCGTCATCTTCAACAGCGCGCTGCCGGACGAGATTCCCTTCGTCAACGGCCTGCTCAAGAAGAAAGGCCTGCAGCAACTGGTGCAGTACAGCTACCTGCGGCGCGGAATCGAGTTGACCGTCAGGATGCTCGACAGTCTGAAGGATCTCGGCTTCCTCTATGCCACGAAGTCGGGCCTCTCGATCGGGATCGACGATCTGGTGATCCCCGCCGCGAAAGCGGAGCTGGTGAGCCAGGCAAAGCGGGAGGAGATCGTCGTCGAAGAGCAGTACCAGCAGGGCGCCATCACCGACCGCGAGCGGAAGAACAAGGTGATCGACATCTGGTCGGGCGTCACTGACCGGGTCGCTGACGAGATGTTCGCCGAGATGGAGAACATCGACGACAGGAAGCAGGCGTTCAACCCGGTCTTCGTGATGGCCGACTCGGGTGCGCGCGGCAGCAAGCAGCAGATCAAGCAGCTCGCCGGGATGCGGGGCCTGATGGCGAAGCCGTCGGGGGAGATCATCGAGACGCCTATCACCTCGAACTTCCGCGAGGGGTTGACCGTCCTCCAGTACTTCATCTCGACCCACGGCGCCCGGAAGGGCCTGGCCGACACGGCGCTCAAGACCGCCGATTCCGGCTACCTGACCCGCCGGCTGGTCGATGTGGCGCAGGACGTGATCATCTCGGAGATCGACTGCGGTACCAGCCAAGGGATCGAGTCGCGGGCGATCGTCGACAGCGGCGAGATTATCGAGCCGCTGCGCGACCGGATTATCGGGCGGGTCACGGTCAGCTCCACGGCGGCGGAAGAGGTGATCGATCCGGTGACGGGCGACGTGCTGGGGCCCGCGAACACCCTGATCGGCGAGGAACTGGCGTCCGAAATTCAGGAAGCGGGCATCGAGAGTGTCCGGATCCGGTCGGTCCTCACCTGCGAGTCGCCGCGGGGAGTCTGCGCCCGGTGCTACGGGCGGGATCTGGCGACCGGCAGGCTGGTGGAGCGGGGTCTCGCGGTGGGCGTCATCGCGGCGCAGTCGATCGGCGAGCCGGGCACGCAGCTCACGATGCGGACGTTCCACATCGGCGGCGCCGCGTCCGGCTCCCAGCAGTCGACGCACCGCAGCAAGCACGCCGGGACGGTGGAGTTCGACGGTGTGCAGACGGCGGCGAAGCCGGACGGCTCGCTGGTCGTCATGAACCGGACCGGGTCGATGATCGTGCGTGATCCGCAGGGCCGCTCCCGGGAGCACTACGAGATCGTCTACGGTGCGCACCTGCACGTGGGGGACGGCGACGAGGCGGAGGTGGGGACGATGCTGGTCCAATGGGATCCCTACACCCGCCCGATCTTGACCGAACAGTCAGGCCAGGTGCGGTTCCACGACATCGACGAGGAGACGATGCACGAGGAGGTGGACGAGGTGACCGGCCTGATGCGCCGCATCATCGTCGATCCGCCGGCCGGGTCGGGCGAGGAGAAGTCGTCGGCGAAGGCCAAGGGAAACAAGGAAGAGAAAGAGAAGAAGCACAAGCAGCCGCGGATCGAAGTGGTCAGCGAACACGGCCGCGTCGTGTTCCAGCGCGACCTGCCGTCGCGCGCCCACCTGATGGTGAACGACGGCGACACGGTCAACGCCACCGACGTCCTGGCGAAGATTCCGCGCGAGACGACCAAGACGAAGGACATTACCGGCGGTCTGCCGCGCGTCGTCGAACTGTTCGAGGCGCGGAAGCCGAAGGAGCCGGCGGTGATCAGCGAGATCAGCGGCACCGTCAAGCACGCCGGCGTCGTCAAGGGGCTGCGGAAGATTGTTATCGTGCCGGACGATGCCACCGCCGAGCAACGCGACTACTCCCTGCCGCGAAGCGTGCACGTCAACGTGCAGGACGGCGACCACGTGCGCGCGGGCGATCCGCTGATGGAGGGGCCGCGCAACCCGCACGACATCCTGGACGTGCTGGGCGAGCAGGAGCTTTACAGCTACCTGGTGAACGAGATTCAGGAGGTCTACCGGCTACAGGGCGTCGCGATCAACGACAAGCACATCGAGGTGACGGTCCGCCAGATGATGCGCTGGTTGAAGGTCGAGGAGGTGGGGGACACCGAGTTCCTCGCCGACGAGCAGGTGGACAAGATCCGGTTCCGGACGGAGAACGAACGGACCGTTGCCGAGGGTGGGCAGCCGGCGACCGGTCGCCCGCTGCTGCTCGGGATCACGAAGGCGTCGCTGTCCACCGAGTCGTTCATCTCGGCGGCGTCGTTCCAGGAGACGACGCGGGTGCTGACCGAGGCCGCGATCTCCGGCAAGGTGGATCACCTGCGGGGACTGAAGGAGAACGTCACGATGGGCCGGTTGATCCCGGCCGGCACCGGCTTCGACTACTACCGCCGGGTCCGGATCGAGCCGGACGAGCCGCCGGTGCCGGTGTTCGACGACACCGACGCGGAGGACTTCTTCGGTGTCGAGACGCATGCGTCCGACAGCCAGGTCGGGTCGCTGCGGACCGTCATGTCCTACGATCCGGCGGCGGACAAACCGGATCCGCCGATGTCGAACGACGGTGACGCCTAGCCGGCGGAGGGCCCGGCGGAGGGCAATGATCGAGGCATCATCAGGTTGCGCCTGAGACGCCACAGGTGTTAAGATTTTGGGTTCGGGGACACCCGCCTACACGACGAGTACAACGAATTAGGGTCAACCGGTCGGGGCGCCAGGCGGCCGTCGACAGCGGTAGCTGCTTCAAGGTTTCGGCCACAACCGGGTCGCGTGTCGGCCGCGCCACGCTTTGTCCAGCGGGGCTGGGTTGCGCGGCGTCGAGCGAGGGAGTAGACGTGCCGACGATCAACCAACTGGTGCGCAAGGGGCGCGCCCGGGTCGTCAACAAGACGAAGAGTCCGGCGCTGCAGCGCTGCCCGCAGAAGCGGGGGGTCTGCGTGCGGGTCTTCACCCAGACGCCGAAGAAGCCGAACTCCGCGCTACGGAAGGTGGCCCGGGTCCGGCTGACGAACAGCATCGAAGTGACCAGCTATATCCCGGGCGAGGGACACAACCTGCAGGAGCACTCGCTTGCGCTGATCCGGGGCGGCCGCGTCAAAGATCTCCCCGGGGTGCGGTACCACGTCGTGCGCGGAACGCTCGACACGGTCGGCGTGGCCGGGCGGAGGCAGAGCCGATCGAAGTACGGCGCGAAGCGGCCCAAGGCGTAGCCCGGACCCAGCCAGGACAGAGCCATGCCACGCAGACGTGACGTTCCGAAGCGGGAAGTGCCGGCCGATCCGGTGTACGACAGCACACTGGTCACGAAGTTCGTCCGGATGATCATGAAGAGCGGCAAGCGGAGCGTCGCCGAGGGGATTGTCTACGGCAGCCTCGACATCATCCGCGAGCGGACGGGCGACGAGCCGCTCAAGGTGTTTCGCAAGGCGGTCGACAACGTGAAGCCGACCCTGGAGGTGAAGTCACGCCGGGTGGGCGGCTCCAACTACCAGGTGCCGATCGAGGTGTCGCAGAACCGCCGGCTGTCGCTCAGCATCCGCTGGCTGGCGTCGTACGCCCGGGGTCGCGGTGACGGCAAGACGATGCGGGACAAGCTGGCAAACGAACTGATCGACGCGGCCAACCTGCGCGGCGGCTCGGTCAAGCGACGTGAGGACACGCACCGCATGGCGGAAGCGAACAAGGCGTTCGCCCACTATCGCTGGTAGCCGGACGGCAGTGACCGAGCAAGGGGCGGAGGTGGACGACAGATGACGGGCGGTGCCAGCACGATGGTCGCCTCGCGGTTGACCTCGCGCGCGGCGGAGCGGACGGGACGCACCATGTCTAGGACGGTGGCGATCAATCGGACGCGGAACATCGGCATCATGGCGCACATCGATGCCGGGAAGACGACGACGACCGAGCGCATCCTGTTCTATACGGGTATCACCTACAAGCTGGGTGAAGTGCATGACGGCACCGCGGTCATGGACTGGATGGCGCAGGAGCAGGAGCGCGGCATCACGATCACGTCGGCCGCGACCACCTGTGTCTGGCGCGAGCACCGGATCAACATCATCGACACGCCGGGCCACGTCGACTTCACCGCCGAAGTGGAGCGGTCGTTGCGGGTGCTCGACGGGTCGGTCGCCGTCTTCGATGCGGTCGGCGGCGTCGAGCCGCAGTCGGAGACCGTCTGGCGCCAGGCTGACAAGTACCGCGTGCCGCGGCTCTGCTTCGTCAACAAGATGGACCGCGTCGGGGCGGACTTCGGGCGGACGATCGACCAGATCCGGACCAAGCTGGGCGCCAACCCGGTAGCGGTGCAGTTGCCGCTCTTCGACGGCGAGGAGTTCGCCGGCGTCATCGACCTGATTGACATGACGGCGATCCGCTACACGGAGGAGACGCTGGACGCCGAGCCGACGATCGGGGAGATTCCCGCCGCGCACCGCGAGGCGGCGATGGCGGCGCGCGAGCAGATTATCGAGAAGGTGAGCGAGGTGAACGACGAACTGCTCCACCTCTACCTCCGCGGCGAGCCGCTGCCGGCCGACGCGATCCGCGAGACGCTGCGCCGCCGCACAATCGAATCGGTACGCACCGAGGAGGCCCCGTTCGTTCCGGTCGTCTGCGGATCGGCCTTCAGGAACAAGGGGATCCAGCTGCTGCTCGACGCGGTGGTCGACTACCTGCCATCGCCAGAGGACGTGCCGGCAATCGCTGGCGTCAACCCGTTCCGTTCCGAGGAGTCCGGCGATCGCCTGGTTGATCGTCCGGCGGACGATCGGGCGCCGTTCGCGGCGCTGGCGTTCAAAGTGATGACCGACCCCTACGTCGGCCAGTTGACATTCATCCGGGTCTACTCGGGCGTGATGAAGACCGGCTCGCCGGTCCTCAACGCCGGCCGGGACCGGCGGGAACGGATCGGCCGCCTGCTGAAGATGCACGCCAACAAGCGCGAGGAGATCCGGCAGGTATACGCCGGCGACATCGCGGCGGCGGTCGGCCTCCGGAGCGTGGCCACCGGCGAAACAATCTGCGACCCGCAGCACCCGGTCCTGCTCGAGTCAATGGAGTTCCCGAAACCGGTCATCAGCCTGGCCATTGAACCCAGGACGAAGGCGGATCAGGAGCAACTGGGCGAGGCGCTCACGAAGCTGACCGTCGAGGATCCGACGTTCCAGGTCCGGACCGACGAAGAGACCGGCCAAGTGGTGATCTCCGGGATGGGCGAGCTGCACCTGGAGGTCCTGGTCGACCGGCTGAAGCGGGAGTTCAGCGTCGACGCGACCGTCGGCCGGCCGCAGGTCGCCTACAAGGAAACGCTGACGCGTGCCGCCAAGGGCGAAGGGCGCTACGTCAAGCAGACGGGCGGCCGTGGACAGTACGGCCACGTGAAGATTCGCGTCGCTCCGGCGCCGCCGGGGCACGGTTTCGAGTTCGTCAACGACATCGTTGGCGGGGTCGTCCCGCGCGAGTACATCCGGCCGGTCGAGGCCGGCATCCGGGACGCGATGACCACCGGGGTACTGGCCGGCTTCCCGCTTCAGGACGTGAGCGTGTCGCTCTACGACGGGTCGTACCACACCGTCGATTCGTCCGAGCCGGCGTTTCGCATAGCGGGCGCGATGGCGTTCCGTCAGGCGACGCGCGCGGCGGGCGCCGTGCTGCTCGAGCCGGTCATGCGGATCGAGATCGTCGTGCCAGAGGAGTACATGGGCGACGTGATCGCCGACCTGAACGGCCGGCGAGGCAAGGTCCGGTCGATGGAGGCGCGCGGCGGCAGCCAGATCATTAATGCACGGGCGCCGCTGGCAGAGATGTTCGGGTACGCCACCGACCTGCGGTCGCGCACGCAGGGGCGCGCCACCTACACGATGCACTTCGACCGCTACGAGCCGGCGCCGGAAAGCGTGACGGAACAGATCGTGTCGCGCATCCAGGGCTCTTGACAGGACACGAACGATGCCGACCTTCAGTGACAAGATTCGGATCCGCCTCAAGGCGTACGACCACCGCCTGCTGGATCAGTCGACGACCGAAATCGTCGAAACCGCCCGGCGGACCGGCGCGCGGCTGGCGGGGCCGATCCCGCTGCCGACCGGCACGCGGAAGTGGACGGTCCTCCGATCGCCGCACGTCGACAAGAAGTCGCGCGAGCAGTTCGAGATCCGGACACACAAGCGGCTGATCGACATCTTCGAGCCGACGTCGCAGACGGTCGATGCCCTCATGAAGCTCGATCTGCCGGCGGGCGTGGATGTCGAGATCAAGGCCGACAGCCGGGAGCCGGTCTAGCGGGCGGATGGCCTGGAGCGAGCGATGGTAAATGGGATCATCGGACGGAAGATCGGTATGACGCAGGTGTTTGCGCCGGACGGCGCGGTGCTGCCGGTGACGGTCCTCAAGGCCGGCCCGTGTGTCGTCGTGCAACGCAAGACATCGGATCGCGACGGCTACGATGCGGTGCAGCTCGCGCTCGTCGAGGATCGGCGGGCACGCGTGTCGAAAGCGGTTGCGGGCCTCTATGCGCGGGCGAACGTGCCGCCGACCCGGATCCGGCGCGAGGTGCGGCTCACCGGTGGCGACGATCCGTCGGGTGCGGGCGACCAGGTGGACGTCACGCTCTTCGCTGCGGGCGACTGGGTGGACGTCACCTCGGTGAGCCGGGGCCGCGGGTTCCAGGGGGTCATGAAACGGCACGGTTTTAGTGGCGGCGGGGCGACCCACGGCTCGATGTTCCACCGGGCGCCAGGCTCGATTGGCCAGTCGTCGTATCCGTCGCGCGTCCTGAAGGGGATGCGCGGGCCGGGCCGCATGGGGGGCGACCGGGTGACCGTTCGCAACCTCCGGGTGGTTGAGGTGGACGCCGAACAGCACCGGCTGGTGGTGAACGGCGCGGTGCCGGGCGCACCGGGCGCCTGCGTCGTCATCCGCAAGGCGGTGGCGTCCAGCCGCGGGGCTGGGACGGCCGCCGGGAACGAGACGAACGAATGACGCTCGACGTGGTGAACGGGCAGAACGAAACGGTCGACACCCTTGAGGTGAGCGACGAGGCCTTCAGCGGCACACCCGCCCTCGGTCTGGTGTGGGAGGCGGTGGTGCAGGAGCAGGCGGGTGATCGCCGCGGCACGCACGCCACGAAGACGCGGGCCGACGTGAGCGGCAGCGGCCGCAAGCCGTGGCGCCAGAAGGGGACCGGCCGCGCGCGGGTTGGATCGACGCGCAACCCGATCTGGCGGAGTGGCGGTGTCGCCCTTGGGCCTCAGCCGCGCGACTACAGCTACCGTCTGCCGCGCAAGGTGGCGCGCGGTGCGCTGCGCGCCGCGCTCCAGGCGAAGCTGGCCGAGGGACGCGTGATTGTGGTCTCGGCGTTCGAGTTGGCGGAGCCCCGGACGCGGCTGGCCAACGAGTTGCTCGCCGCGCTCGACGTGCCCGGCAAGGCGCTGCTGATCGACGTCAGGCCGAACGATAACCTCGACCTCGCGATGGGCAACCTGCCCAATGTGCGGGTGACGCTGTCGAGCCTCGTGACGGCCAGGGACGTGATCGACGCGGGGAACGTCATCGTCACCAGGGCAGCGATGGAGCACCTGGTGCGCGTCGTCACGGGAGCCGCGGCGTCGCAGGGATCCGGACCCGACGGGCCGGCGCCCGCCGCATCGACGGAATCGCCATGAAGCCGACCGATGTGATCCGCCGGGCGATCGTGACCGAGAAGTCGACCGTTCTGCGCGAGTCGGGGTCGCGCGAAGCGGGACAGACGATTGTGTTCGAAGTGGCGGTCGCAGCGACCAAGGTGGATATCCGGCAGGCGGTCGAGGGGTTGCTCGGCGCGAAGGTGGCGGCGGTGCGGACCGCGATCGCGCACGGCAAGGAGAAGCGGCAGGGCCGGTTTGTCGGCCGGCGGCCCGACTGGAAGAAGGCCTGGGTCAGGCTGCGTCCTGGCGAGTCGGTGCCGGAGTTCCTGGAGGGCGCGTAGCCCAGCCGCACCGCGAGACAGACAATGGCCATTCGCAAGCACAAACCCACCTCGTCGGGCCGGCGCTTCCAGAGCGTGCAGACATTCGACGAGATCACGACGACAACGCCCCACCGTCCGCTCCTGCGGCCGCTGAAGAAGTCGGGCGGCCGGAACAACACCGGCTCCATCACGATGTGGTGGCGGGGCGGCGGGCACAAGCGCGCCTACCGCATCATCGATTTCAAGCGGGACAAGGTGGGGCGCGACAACCAGGGCGTGCCGGGCCGCGTGGCGACGATCGAGTACGACCCGAACCGGTCGGCACGGATCGCGCTGATCGTCTATGCCGACGGCGACAAGCGGTACATTCTGCACGCGCTCGGGGTGAAGGTGGGCGACACCGTGGTCTCGGGCGAGCGGGTGGACATCGTCCCAGGCAACGCGATGCCCCTCCGCAACATGCCGCTCGGCACGCAGGTGCACAACGTCGAGTTGCGCCCCGGCAAGGGGGGACAGATGGCGCGGAGTGCCGGCTCGTCGGTCCAGGTGATGGCGAAGGACGGCAAGTACATCACCGTGCGGCTGCCGTCGGGCGAGACCCGGCTCGTGCAACCGGAGTGCCGCGCGACGGTCGGCCAGGTGGGCAACGTCGAGCACGAGAACGTCCGGGTCGGGAAGGCGGGCCGATCGCGCTGGGCCGGCCGCCGGCCGCATGTCTGCGGCAATTCCATGAACCCGGTGGACCATCCGCTCGGGGGCGGGGAGGGGCACGCTTCCGGCGGGCGGCACCCGGTGTCGCCCTGGGGCATGCCGGCCAAGGGCTACCGGACGCGGAAGAAGAAGCCGTCCGACAAGTTCATCGTGTCGCGCAAGAAGAAGCGGTAGGCGGGGATCAGATATGAGCCGTTCGTTGAAGAAGGGACCGTTCGTCGACATCCCGCTCCTCGAGAAGATCGAGGTGATGAACCGGGTGGGTGACAAGCGGGTGATCAAGACTTGGTCACGCCGGTCGACGGTCGTGCCGGAGATGGTGGGCCACACCGTGGCGGTCCACAACGGCAAGAGGTTCATTCCGGTGTACGTCGCCGAGAACATGGTGGGTCACAAGTTCGGTGAGTTCGCGCCGACGCGGCTCTTCAGGGGGCATCCGACCCGGAGCGAGAAGTCGGCGTCCCGGGGAGGCGGGCGGTGATTGAGGGACGCGCCACGGCCCGTTACGTCCGGACGTCGGCACAGAAGGCAGGGCTGGTGCTCGACGTGATCCGCGGACTCGACGTCGACCGGGCGGTGTCCACGCTGCGGTACACGCGCAAGAGGGTGGCGAGGGACGTCGAGAAGGTGCTCCGCTCGGCCATTGCCAACGCGCAGCAGAAGGAAGGCGCGGGTGATGTGGAGCGGCTGTTCGTGCGGGAGTGCTTCGCCGATCAGGGCCCGTCGATGAAGCGGATCCGGCCGCAGCCGATGGGGCGCGCGTTCCGGATCCAAAAACGGACGGCACACCTGACGATTGCCGTGGAGGAGTTGCCGGAGCCGGTCGCGCCGGTAGATTCGGCCGAGGCGCCGAAGCCGCGCCGACGGCGTCAAAAGCCGGTGAGGCGGAGGCGACGGAAGGCGAAGCGGGCCGCCGCGGCGACGCCGCCGTCAGCCGGGGCGTCCCGGACGGAAGCCAGGCCGGACGCAGAGACCGGGGAGTAGCGGAGGCACCGAGCATGGGGCAGAAGGTTCATCCATACGGATTTCGTCTGGGCTTCAACAAGACCTGGCGATCCCGCTGGTACGCCGACCGCGACTACGCCAAGTGGCTGCACGAGGATTTGGCGCTGAAGCGGGAACTGAAACGGCGCTTCGCGCACGCAGGCGTCTCGAAGATTGAGATCGAGCGGGCCGCCAACAAACTGAAGCTCGACATCCACACGTCCCGTCCCGGCATCATCATCGGCCGGAAGGGGACGGAGGTGGACAAGCTCAAGACGGAGATCCAGCAGCGGACCAAACGCGAGGTGTTCATCAACATCCAGGAGATCCAGAAGCCCGAACTCGAAGCGCAGCTCGTCGCCGAGAACGTGGCGCTGCAGCTTGAGAAGCGGGTCGCCTTCCGCCGCGCGATGCGCAAGGCGGTCGAGGCGGCGCTCCGGTTCGGCGCGCGCGGCATCAAGGTGCGGGTGGGCGGCCGGCTGAACGGGGCCGAGATCGCCCGTTCGGAGTGGTACCTGCACGGCCAGCTCCCGCTGCAGACGCTGCGGGCCAACATCGACTACGGCTTTAGCCGGGCCCGCACCACCTACGGCGCCATCGGCGTCAAGGTGTGGCTGTACAAGGGAGAACGGCTCACGCCGTTGGTCGGCCGCGAGGAGGAGTACCGCACGCCGCGGCGGCGCGTCCGGTAGGAGTTACGCCATGTTGCAGCCGAAGAAGATCAAGCACCGCAAGCAGCACCGGGGCCGGATGACGGGCAAGGCGTGGCGCGGGTCATCGGTGTCGTTCGGGGACTACGGGCTGCGGGCGATGGAGGCGTGCTGGCTCACCGACCGGCAGATCGAGGCGGCCCGCGTGGCGATGACCCGGTTCGTCAAGCGCGGGGGCAAGATTTGGGTCCGGGTGTTTCCCGACAAGCCGATCAGCAAGAAGCCGCAGGAAACCCGGATGGGCAAGGGCAAGGGAGCGCCGGAGCAGTGGGTGGCGGTCGTTCGCCCCGGCCGCATCCTCTTCGAGATGGAGGGGGTCAGTGCCACCGACGCGAAGCGGGCGATGCAGTTGGCCGCCGCCAAGCTTCCGATTGGGGCGCGGTTCACCACGCGGTTCGGCGACGCGGGGTCGTGATGGCGAAAGCGTCCGAGTTCCGTGAACTGGGGACGGACGATATCCGGCAGCGGGAGCGCGACCTCGACGATCAGGTGTTTCGAGCGCGCCTGCAGGGATCGATGGGGTCGACTGATGCGGCCAACAAGATGCGGAGTCTCCGTCGCGACCGTGCGCGCGCACTGACCGTGTTGCGCGAGCGGCAGTTGGCGCAGGCGGCCGCAGCGGCCGCGCCGGCGCCGGAAGAACAGGAGACCTCCGCCGCCGAATGACGGTGGACAGGTAACAGGAATGGGAAAGCAGCGCGAAGTCATGGGCGTGGTGGTCCGGAACAGGATGGAAAAGGGGGTCACTGTGGCGGTGGAGCGCCGGGTGAGCCACGGCACGTACCAGAAGATCCGCCGCCGCACCCAGACGTTCATGGCGCACGACGAGGAGAACGCCGCCCGCGTGGGCGACCGCGTCGCCATGGTGGAATCACGCCCGCTGAGCCGCCGGAAGCGGTTCATCGTGACCCGCATCGTCGAGCGGGCGGAGACGGTGTAGGAGCCCCAGACCGATGATCCAGATGCAGTCCGTGCTTGATGTCGCGGACAACTCCGGCGCGCGGCGCATTGCCGTCATTAACCCGTTGGGCGGGGCGACCGGCCGCTACGCCAGGCTCGGGGATGTGGTGACGGCCTCGGTGAAGGAGGCGGCGCCGGCCGCGGCGGTCAAGAAGGGGCAGGTCGTGAAGGCGGTGATCGTCCGAACCCGCAAGGAGCAGCGGCGGCGGGACGGCAGCTACATTCGGTTTGACCGAAATGCGGCGGTGCTCATCGACGACCAGAACGAGCCGGTCGGCACGCGCGTGTTCGGACCGGTGGCGCGGGAGTTGCGCGAGCGGCGGTTCATGAAGATTGTCTCGCTCGCGCCTGAAGTGCTGTAGGCCGGGGAACGAACGATGTCGCAACTAAACACGCCGGTCCGGAAGAACGACAGCGTGATCGTCGTCACCGGCAAAGACCGCGGCAAGAAGGGCCGCGTGCTGAAGGTGTTCCCGAAGCAGAACCGGGTGGTGATCGAAGGGGTGAACTTCATCAAGCGGCACACCCGTCCCAACCCGCGCGCCAACATCAAGGGGGGCATCGTCGAGCGCGAGGCCTCGTTGCATGCGTCGAACGTGCAGATCGTCTGTCCGGAGTGCGGGGCGCCGACGCGGATCGGCCGGCAGCTTCTGGGCGACGGCCGGAAGGTGCGGATTTGCCGCAAGTGTGAAGGAGCCGTGGACAAGTGACCCGCCTGCTGGAACGTTACCGGACGGACGTGGTGCCGGTCCTGACGAAGGAGTTCGGGTACACGAACGTGATGGCCGTGCCGAAGCTGGAGCGCATCGTCGTCAACATGGGACTGGGCGCCGCGACGCAGAACGCCAAGCTGATCGATGTGGGACGGAAGGAGCTGGCGCGTATCACCGGACAGCAGCCGGTCACGCGCCGCGCGCGGAATTCGGTGGCCCAGTTCAAGGTTCGCCAGGGCATGCCGATTGGCGCGATGGTGACGCTGCGCGGCTCCCGGATGTACGAGTTTCTCGACCGGCTGGTGTCGATCGCGCTGCCGCGCGTGCGCGACTTCCGGGGCGTGTCGCCCTCCGGGTTCGACGGCCGCGGCAACTACACGCTCGGACTGAAGGATCAGTTGATCTTCCTGGAGATCGACTACATGCAGGTGGACCACGCTCGCGGGATGAACGTCTCCGTCGTCACGACGGCCGCGACCGACGAAGAGGGTCGCCGCCTGCTGCAACTGCTGGGCATGCCGTTCCGCCAGAACTAGCGCGGGACAGACCGAAGGATCACCATGGCCACGACCGCGAAGATCGTCAAGGAGCAGAAGCCACCGAAGTTCCGGGTGCGGTTGCGCAACCGCTGCCGGGTCTGCGGCCGGCCCCGCGGCTTCCTCCGGAAATTCGGCCTCTGCCGCCTCTGCTTCCGGGAACTGGCGCTGGAAGGGGAGATCGCCGGCGTGACCAAGAGCAGTTGGTAACTGGGAGCGTTCGCAGGAGCAGTTAACGGAAGCCATGGCTGATCAGATTGCCGACATGCTGACGAGGGTGCGCAACGCGACGATGACTCGTCGCCCGCGTGTGGACGTGCCTGCCTCGCGGGTCAAGGCGGACATCGCGCGGATTCTCCAGACCGAGGGCTACATCACCGGGTTCCGGCAGCTCGAGTTGAGGAACCCGCGCGGGCGCCATCCCCTGGCGACGCTACGGCTGTACCTGAAGTACGGACCGCACGGTGAGCGGGTGCTGACCGGCCTTCAGCGTGTGAGCCGCCCCGGCCGCCGCGTCTACTTCGGCCGCGACAAGGCGCCGCCAGTGCTGGCCGGTCTCGGAACCAGCATCCTGACGACGTCGCGCGGCGTGATGACGGGCCGCGACGCGGCCCGGGCCGGCGTCGGCGGCGAGGTGCTCTGCAATGTGTGGTAGGAGGCTCGGATGTCGCGGGTAGGCAAGCGGCCGATCCCGATCCCGGCCGGAGTGACGGTGTCGGTCAGCGAGGAGGCGGTCGAGGTGAAGGGGCCGAAGGGGTCGATGACCCAGCCACTGCCGCCGGGGGTCCGGTTCGAGGAGGCGGAGGGCCGACTGTTGGCGTGGCCGCTGAGCGACGACCCGAAGCTCGGCAAGTTCCGGGGGCTGGCGCGCAGCCTCGTTGCGAACGCGGTGCATGGGGTGTCGGAAGGGTTCCGAAAGGAGCTCGACATCGTCGGGATCGGCTACCGCGCGGAGGTGTCGGGCCAGCAGGTGGTGTTCCAGCTCGGCTATTCGCATCCGATCCACTTCAATATTCCGCCGGGGATCGGCGTGGTGGTCGACAAGCAGACCCACATCATGGTCAGCGGCATCGACCGGCAGCGGGTGGGACAGGTGGCGGCCGACATGCGGGCGTTGCGGAAGCCTGATCCGTACAAGCAGAAGGGGATTCGGTACACCGGAGAGGTGTTGAAGAAGAAGGTAGGCAAGACCGGCGCGTAGGCCGGGCGACGAGCGAACGGGGCGACGATCGTGCGAGTGAAAACCAAGAAGGATCGACGGACGCGAGTGCGGTTGCGACAGCGGCAGCGGATCACCGGCACGCCGGACCGCCCCCGGCTGGCTGTAAACCGGAGTGTGGCGCACATCTCCGTGCAGGTGATCGACGACCTGGCGGGCCGTACGCTCGCCTCGGCGACGAGCACCGAGCCGGTGGTAAAGCAGCAGTTGACCAACGGCGCACGCGGCGGTAACAAGGCGGGCGCCGCCGTGGTGGGAGCGGTAGTCGCGGAGCGGGCGCGCAAGGAGGGGGTCACCCGCGTCGTGTTCGACCGGGGCGGCTTCCTGTACCACGGCCGCGTCCGGTCGGTGGCGGAGGCGGCCCGCAAGGGCGGACTGGAATTCTAGGAGGCGCATGAGCCAGGCACACGTCAAGATCGACCCGAGCACGCTCGATCTGAAGGACTCGGTGGTGACGATCAACCGCGTTACGAAGGTGGTGAAGGGGGGCAAGAACCTCAGCTTCAGCGCCCTTGTCGTGGTGGGTGACGGCGCCGGGCACTGCGGCTTCGCCGTCGGCAAGGCGAAGGAGGTACCGTCGGCGATCAAGAAGGGGATCGAGGCGGCCAAGAAGGTGCTGATCCGGGTGCCGCTGCAGGCGACATCGATCCCGCATCCCATCGTGGGCCGGTTCGGCGCCGGGCGGGTGCTGCTGAAGCCGGCGCCCGAGGGGACCGGGATCATCGCCGGTGGCGCCGTCCGCGCGGTGGTGGAGCTGGCGGGAGTGCATGACATCCTGACAAAGTCCCTCGGATCGGACAATCCGCAGAACGTGGTGCGGGCAACGTTCGCCGGGCTGGCGGCGCTCAAGGATCCGGTCGAGGTGGCGCGGCTGCGCGGCCGGCCGCTCGCGGAGTTCGAGGATTCGTCGGTGCCGGGCTCGGGAGCCACGGCCGGTGTGGGGGCGGACGCGGGAACCGATGCGGCAATCGACGCCGCCGCGACCACGCCGCCTGAGACGGAGGAGAGCGGAAAATGAGACCGCCGGCTGGACGGAACACGACGGCGCCCCGTCTGCGAGTCACGCTCGTCAAGAGCTGGATTGGGTACGCGACGCGCCACGAACAGATCGTGCGCGGTCTCGGAATGCGCCGGATCGGCCAGTCGGTCGAGGTAGTGGACAACCCGTCGGTCCGTGGGATGATCCGCGCGGTGCGGCACCTTGTGACGACGACGGAGCAGTAGACGATGGCGACCTCCGACCGACCGACCGACATCAGCGCGCTGAAGCCGCCCGCCGGCGCGAAGCGCAAGCGCAAGCGCATCGGGCGCGGCGAGGGGTCCGGCACCGGCGTCACCGCCGGGCGAGGCCACAAGGGGCAGCAGTCGCGGTCGGGCTACTCGCGCAAGCGGGGCTTCGAGGGCGGCCAGATGCCGATCCACCGGCGCCTGCCGAAGCGGGGTTTCCACAACCCGTTCCGGATCGCCTACGACGTGGTCAACCTGGACACGCTCGAGGCGCGATTCGAGGCAGGCGCGGAGGTGACGCCGGTCGTGCTGCGCGAGCGGGGACTGATCGGCAAGCGCGCGCTCGTGAAGGTGCTCGCGCGCGGCGAGCTGACGAAGACGCTGATCGTGACGGCGCACCGCTTCAGCGCGAAGGCGATCGAGGCGATTACGGCCGCGGGCGGCCGCGCCGAGCTGGCTCCGGACGCGCCGCCTGTGAAGGGGAAGGGCGCCGCGCCGGCGACGGATGGGGAATCGAAGGACGCGGAATGATTGACAGCATCAAGAACGTCTTCGCGATTCCGGACCTGCGCAAGCGGGTGCTGTTCACGTTGGGCATCCTCGGGGTGTACCGCATCGGCAGCGTTATCCCGACGCCCGGCGTCAACACCGAGGCGCTGCAAATCCTGGTCGAGCAGGCCGGCAACACGATGTTCGGCCTCTACAACATGTTCTCGGGGGGCAACCTTGCGCAGGCAACGATCTTCGCGCTCGGCATCATGCCCTACATCAGCGCGTCGATCATCCTGCAGTTGCTCACCGTTGTGTGGCCGTACCTTGAGCGCGTGTCGAAGGAAGGCGAGCTGGGCCGGCGCAAGATCACGCAGTACACCCGCTACGGCACCATTCTGCTGTGCGTGATCCAGGCGATGGCGATCGCCATCTTCCTGGAGCGCCAGACGAACATCGCGGGCGGGCTGCCGCTGGTCTACGAGCCGGGCTGGTCGTTCCGCCTGATGACGGTGCTGACGCTCACGACCGGCACCGGCTTCATCATGTGGCTCGGCGAGCAGATCACCGAGCGGGGCGTCGGCAACGGCATGTCGCTCATCATCTTCGCCGGCATCGTCGTCGGCCTGCCGACCGCCGTGCTGACGACGCTCGACCAAATGCGGAGCGGCGCCATCGGGCTGTTCACGCTGATCGCGCTGATCATCGTCATGGTGGCGGTCATCGGCGCGGTCGTCTTCATCGAGCGGGGACACCGGCGCGTCACCGTGCAGTACGCCAAACGGGTCGTGGGGCGGCGCATGTACGGCGGGACCAGTACGCACATCCCGCTCAAGGTGAACACCGGCGGCGTGATCCCGGTGATCTTCGCCTCGTCGATCCTGGCCTTCCCCGCCACCGCCGCCACCGCGTTCCCGGTAGGTGGATGGTTCCAGCGGGTGACCGATCAGTTGACGAACGGGATGCCGGGCTACTACCTGCTATTCATGGCCGGGATCATCTTCTTCGCCTACTTCTACACGGCAATCATCTTCAACCCGGACGACGTGGCGGACAACATGCGGAAGTACGGCGGGTTCGTCCCGGGCATCCGTCCGGGGAAGCGGACCGCCGAGTACATCGACACGATCCTGACCCGCATCACCTTCGTCGGGTCGATCTACCTGGCGCTCGTCGCCGTGATGCCCGACCTGATGATCACCGGGTTCCGCGCGGACGCCGTGCCGTTCATCGGCGATCAGCTCGACGTCATGCTGCCCGGTTTCATCACCAACGGGCTCGGCGTCACCTTCTACTTCGGCGGCACGTCGCTGCTGATCATCGTCGGCGTCTCGATGGACACGGTGCAACAGGTGGAGTCGCAACTGATCATGCGGCACTACGACGGGTTCATGAAGAAGACGCGCATCCGGGGTCGCCGCGGCTGACCGCGGAGGTGCGGGAGACGATGACGCAACTCAACCTCGTGCTGCTTGGGCCGCCGGGCGCCGGCAAGGGAACGCAGGCGCGCCGCCTTGCCGCGGCGTGGGAGATCCCGCACGTGTCGACCGGCGACATCCTGCGCGAGGCGGTGCACGCGGGGACGGAGCTGGGCCGCGCGGCCAGGGCGGTGATGGACGCCGGCCGCCTGGTGGACGACACGATCATGATCGGCATCGTCCGCGAGCGGCTTGATCGTCCCGACGCGGCGCGCGGCTTTCTGCTCGACGGATTTCCACGCACGGTGCCGCAGGCGCAGGCGCTCGACGCCATGCTGGGCGATCGTGATCCGATGATCGTGATCGACCTCGCCGTGCCGGACGCGGAACTGATCCGGCGGCTGTCGAAGCGGCGGACCTGCGGGGCCTGCGGCCTGATTGTCGGTGCGGTCGACGGGGAGCCGTCAACCGTCTGCGCGCAGTGCGGCGGCGCACTCGAACAGCGGAGCGACGACCGCGAAGACGTGGTGCGCGAACGACTGGCGGTGTATCGCACGAACACGGAGCCGCTGATCGACTACTACCGATCGTGGCCGACGTTCCGCGCGGTGGACGGCGGACAGTCCGAGGAGGCGGTGGCGGCCGAGGCGGTCGAGGCGGTCGAGGCGGTGAGCGCCCTGGCCGCGGAACGGCGGAGCGCGTAGGGGCAACGCGAGATGATTGCCTGCAAGACGGCGGACGAGATCCGGCGGATGCGGTTGGCGAACGCCCTGGTGGCGGACGTGCTAGCGGAGTTGCGGACGTTCGTCGCCGACGGCGTCACGACACGCGAGCTGGACGCCATCGCGCAGGAGCGCGTCGAGGCGGCCGGGGCGGTCCCGGCGTTCAAGGGCTATCACGGATACCCGGCGACCCTGTGCACGTCGATCAACGACGAGGTGGTGCATGGGATCCCGTCAGGCCGGCGGCTGCGCGACGGGGATGTCGTCTCGATCGATCTGGGCGTCGTGCTCGACGAGTACTATGGCGATGCGGCGGTCACCGTGCCGGTCGGGCCGATCGACGAGGCAACGGACCGGCTGCTACGGGTGACGGAGGAGGCGCTGCGGCGCGCCATCGATCAGGCGCGGCCGGGCGGCCGGGTGTCGGACCTCGGCTATGCGGTCCAGCAGCATGTCGAGACACACGGCTACTCGGTGGTGCGCGAGTTCGTCGGCCACGGGATCGGGCGCAGCCTGCACGAGGAGCCCCAGGTGCCGAACTACGGAATGCCGGGCCAGGGCCCGCGGCTGGCCGCCGGCATGGTGCTGGCCATCGAACCGATGGTGACGATGGGCGATGCGGACGTGCGTGTCCTGGACGACGGGTGGACAGCGGTGACCTGCGACGGCAGCGTGGCGGCGCACTTCGAACACACGGTGGCGATTGGCGAGACAGGACCGCACGTGCTGAGCCGCCGCCTGGAGACGACCGGCGGCGAGGCCGACGCGTCGACGGGACTGGCGGTGCCCGACGGCGTCTGATTGGGAGCGCAGGGCGGCAGCGACCGGGGGAGCAGCGATCATGAAGGTTCGGGCGAGCGTTCGTCGCATGTGCGGCAAGTGCAAGATTATCCGCCGCCGCGGGGTGGTTCGCGTCATCTGCACCAACCCGAAGCACAAGCAGCGGCAGGGATAGGACAGGAGCAGGGGAGGAGCACGCATGGCACGCATCGTGGGCGTGGATCTGCCGCAGGCGAAGCGGGTGGAGGTGGGGCTGACCTACATCTACGGGATCGGGCCGACGCGGTCGGCCGGCATCCTCGCGGCGGCAGGCGTCAGTCCGGACACCCGCGTGAAGGACCTGACCGAGGATGAGGTGCGGAAGATCAGCCGCACCATCGAAGAGGAGGGGCGCGTCGAGGGCGATCTCCGCAAGGAGGTGTCGCTGAACATCAAGCGCCTGCTGGAGATCGGCTGTTACCGCGGACTGCGCCACCGGCGCAACCTGCCGGTGCGCGGCCAGCGGACCATCACCAACGCGCGGACGCGGAAGGGTCCGCGGCGCGGCGCGGTCGCGAGGAAGAAGGCGACGTAGTCCCATGGCCAAATCCGAGAGTCCCGAACCACAGAAACCGGCCGGGCGTCCGAAGCGGCGCAAGAAGGCCTTCAAGAAGCGGGCCGAGAAGCGGGTAGTGCCGCACGGCATCGTCCACGTTCAGGCGTCGTTCAACAACACGATCATCACCGTGACCGATGTGGAGGGCGCGGTGCTGTCGTGGTCGAGCGCCGGCGGCATCGGCTTCAAGGGGTCGCGGAAGGGCACGCCGTTCGCGGCGACCCAGGCGGCGATGAACGCCGGGCACGCGGCGAAGGCATTCGGGGTCCGGACGGTCGAGGTCCGGGTCAAGGGACCGGGCGCGGGACGCGAGTCGGCCATCCGCGCCCTGCAGACGTCGGTGGGCCTGAGTGTCAAGTCGATCCACGACGTGACGCCCATTCCGCACAACGGGTGCCGGCCGCCGAAGCGGCGGCGCGTCTGACGACGGTATCGACTGAAGACTGAAGGAGGATCGGAGGCATGGCACGTTATGTCGGTCCCGTCTGCCGGTTGTGCCGGCGCGAGGGGATGAAGCTCTTTCTGAAGGGCGAGCGCTGTTATCATGAGAAGTGCGCCATCGAGCGACGCAACGTGCCGCCCGGCCACCATGGCAAGGGGCGGAAGGCGAAGTTGCAGGGCTACGGCCTGCAGTTGCGGGAGAAACAGCGCGTCAAGCGGATGTACGGCGTGCTGGAGCGGCAGTTCCGCCGCTACTTCCACGAGGCGGACCGCCGGCGCGGCATCACCGGCGAGACACTGCTGCAACTGCTTGAGAGCCGGCTCGACAACGTGGTCTACCGGCTCGGCTTCGCCGTTTCGCGGTCGCAGGCGCGTCAGCTTGTCCGGCATGGACATTTTGTGGTGAACGACCGCCGCGCCGACATCCCGTCGTTCGGCTTGCGGGCTGGCGACCGGGTGAGCGTGAAGGCGTCGAGCGTGAACAACCCGGCGATCGCCTATGCGCAGGAGGAGGTCAAGGGACGCGGCATCCCGGAGTGGCTGGACCTGGATGCCGCGAGCCGGTCGGGGCGCCTGATGGCGGTCCCGACCCGGGAGCAGTTGAACCTCCCGGTGCAGGAACAACTGATCGTCGAGCTGTACTCGAAGTAAACGGCGTCACGCCTGAAAGGACTGCACGTGATGTGGAAGGATTTTCAGCGCCCCGAGGCTCTGGAGTGCGATGAGTCGACGCTCACAGAGCGCTACGGGCGGTTTCATGCCCAGCCGTTCGAGCGGGGCTTCGGCACCACCATCGGGAACGCGTTGAGGCGGGTGCTGCTCTCGTCGATCGAGGGTGCGGCGGTGACGGCCGTCAAGATCGACAACGTCCTGCACGAGTTCTCGCCGATCCCGGGGGTGGTGGAGGATGCGACCGACATCATCCTCAACCTGAAGCAGATTCCGATCAAGCTGCACGGCGATGCCGTCAAGACGGTGACGCTCACCGCGACGAAGGCGGGCGCGCTGACGGCCGGCGATATCAGGACCGACGCCAACGTCGAGATTCTCGACCCGGGTGTCCATATCGCCACGCTGGAGCGTGGCGGCAAGCTGAACATGGAGATGCGGATCAAGCAGGGCCGGGGGTACGTCTCCTCGGACAAGAACCTGGACGAGGACATGGGGATCGGCTGGGTTCCGGTCGATTCCGTCCATTCGCCCGTCAACAGGGTGAACTACGTCGTGGAGGCGGCGCGTCTCGGCCAGACGACCGACTACGACAAGCTGACGATCGAGGTCTGGACCGACGGGACGGTTGGCGTGCGCGATGCGGTGTCGGCCGCCGCGAACCTGGTGCGGGACCACCTCAGCATCTTTATTGCCGAGAATGGTCAGCAGGAGCCGGTCGAGCGCCCGGCGCCGGCCGGTGCGGCAACCGAGGAGAACGAGCACCTCGCCAAGAGCGTCGAGGATCTGGACCTCTCCGCCCGCTCCTACAACTGCCTCCGCAACGCGAACATCCAGACCGTCCGGGAGCTGGTGCAGAAAACCGAGGCGGAGCTGTTGGGGACAAAGAACTTCGGCCAGAAGTCGCTGACCGAGATCGTCGACATCCTGTCGGGTATGGGCCTGTCGCTGGGGATGACGCTCGATCAGCCGGCCGAGGCGTCGGTCTAGGCCCAGGAGATCGCAGACGATGCGTCACCGCGTTGCACACCGGAAACTGGGTCGCGTGACCGAGCACCGGATCGCGCTGCTCCGCAACCAGGCGACGGCCCTGCTGCGCCACGAGCGGATCACCACGACCGTGGCCAAAGCGAAAGAGTTGCGGCCGTTCGTCGAGCGGTTGATCACTACGGCGAAGCGGGGCCTGGCTGAAGGCGCCGACGCCGCTCGCGCAGTCCACGCCCGGCGCCTGGTCCGCCGCGACGTGGCCGACCGCGCGGTGGCGACGAAACTCTTCGACACCCTCGCGCCCCGCTTCGCCGAGCGGCCGGGCGGCTACACCCGCCTGTTGCGGGTGGGCCGCCGCGTCGGCGACGACGCCGAGTTGGCGCAGGTGGAACTGGTCGGCAGCGAGTACGACCCGGCCCAGCATGCCCCGCAGGGGGACGCGAAACAGGGGGACGAGGCGTCCGAGGCGCCGGTTGGCCGCCTCCGTCGCGTCGCCCGCCGCTTCAGCGGGCGCGATGCGGGCGAGGCCGGTCGCTCCGGCCGCGACGGCGGCGCAAAGACCCACACCAAGCGGGTCCGCAAGAAGGTCTAGCTAGCTAGCCGGGGTTTATTGCTCGGCGCCGGAGTCGTCGCCCCGTTTCGTCCTGGCGTCGGCGACGATCTTCGCGTGGAGGTGTACCGGCACTTCCTCGTAGTGCGAGAACTCCATGTGGTAGCTCCCGCGGCCGCCGGTGGCTGAGGTGAGTTGTTGCTCGTAGGTGAGCATCTCGGCCATCGGCACGTGCGCCCTGATGAGCGTGGAGGTGCCACGCGTCTCCATCCCGCCGATCCGGCCGCGCCGGCCGTTCAGGTCGCCCATCAGGTCGCCGGCGAAGTCGTTCGGCGCGTACACCTCGACGTTCATCACCGGCTCGAGCAGGGTCGGCCGCGCCCGCTCCATCGCGTCGCGGAAGGCGAGGCGCGCCGCCATCTTGAACGACATCTCGTTCGAGTCCACCGAGTGGAACTGGCCGTCGGTCAGCGTCACCTTGAAGTCGACCATCGGATAGCCGGCGAGGTAGCCCTGTGTGCGAGCCTCCTGGATGCCCTTCTCGACCGCCGGACGAAACTGCTGTGGGATGGAGCCGCCGAAGATCTCGTCAACGAAGGCGAAGTCATCGCCGCGCGGCAGCGGCTCCACCTTGATCTTGCAGTCGCCAAACTGGCCGTGGCCGCCTGACTGCTTCTTGTGCCGGCCATGCGCCCGGGTGGCGGCAGTGATCGTTTCCCGGTAGGGAATACGCGGCAGCTTGACGTTGACGTCGACGCCGAACCGGCTCTTCAGCTTGGCGACGGTCACCTCGATGTGCACCTGACCCTGGCCCTCGAGCAGCAGTTGGCGCGTCTGCACATCGCGAGTGAAGTGGATCGTCGGATCCTCCTCGCGCATCCGCTGCAGCGCGCCGCTGATCTTTTCCTCGTCGCCGCGGCTCTTCGGCTCGATGGCGTAGGAGAGGACCGGATCGGCGAACGCGATCGGCCTGAACCGCAGCGGACTGCCCTTCGGCGCCAGCGTGTCGCTCGTCTGCGTCACCTTGAACTTGGCCACCGCGCCCAGATCGCCCGCCCGGAGTTCTGGCACGCCGGACTGCGTCGCGCCCTGACGCACGCCGAGGGCGCCGATCCGCTCGGCCGTGTCCTGCGTGAGGTTGTGAATGGCGGTATCGGACTTCAGCGTCCCGGCCGCCACGCGGAAGAGGGTGATCCGCCCGGCGTGCCTGTCGGCGACCGTCTTCCAGACGAACGCCGCGGGCGCGGCGTCCTCGCCGGCATCGTAGGCGGCCGGCTCGCCTCCCTCCGCGGCGGTGGGCAGCGGATGCTCGGCCGCCGGCGGGACGTAGGCGAGGATGGCGTCGAGCAGCGGCGGGATGCCGATGTTTGCCTGCGCCGACGTGCAGACGAGGGGGAAGACGGTCCGGCTGCGGGCCGATGCGGCGAGGCCGGTCTCGAGGTCGGCCTGATCGAGTGTCCCCGCCTCGAAGAATTCCTCCATCAGTGCTTCGTCCGCCTCGGCCACCATCTCGATCAGCGCTTCGCGCGCGTTGGCGGCGGCGTCGGCCAGGCCGGCCGGCACCTCGCCCTCGGACGCCGCACCGTCGCCGCCCGGCGTGAAGGTGAGCGCGCGCATGCCGACCAGGTCGACCGCACCGCGGAAGTCCTTCTCCGCGCCGAGCGGCAGTTGCACCGGGACTACCTCGCGGCCGAACGCTCCGTGGAGCGACTCGAGCGTCCTGTCGAGGCTGGCGCGCTCGCGGTCGAGCAGGTTGAGGACCACAAGGCAGGGGAGGCCGAACTCCTGGGCGATACTCCAGACCTTCTCGGTCTGCACCTCGACACCCGCCACCGCGTTGACGACAACCACGGCGGCGTCCGCCACGCGGAGCGCCGCGCGCGTCTCGCTCAGGAAGTTGCCGATGCCGGGGGTGTCAATCAGGTTGATCTTCGTCCCGTTCCATTCGACGAACGCCGTGGCGGAGGACAGCGTGTGCTTGCGCGCCACCTCTTCCTCGTCGAAGTCGGTTACTGTGTTGCCCTCGTCCACGCTGCCCAGGCGGTTCACCGCCTTCGCATCGAACAGGATTGCCGAGATCAACTGCGTCTTGCCCGAACCGATGTGGCCAACCACGGCGACGTTGCGGATATCCGACCCGCTGTACACCTTCATCGTTGCTACTCCTTCTGCCTGCGCCGCCAGGACCGGGACGAAACGCTGATCGTACCTGACCGGACGAAAGGCTTACAAGTGATGCCGACAGATATTGATGGCGGGCCGACGGCGCCGCACGGCTACTCGTACCGGAGCGCCTCGATGGGGTCGAGGCCGGACGCCCGGACGGCCGGGACGATGCCGAAGACGATGCCGACCGTTGCCGAGAAGCTGATCCCTAACGCGAACGACCACCAGGGGAGCGCGACCGGGAAGCCCGTGCCGTAGTTCACCCCCAGGCCGATGCCGCTGCCGAAGATGATGCCGAGCACGCCGCCGATGGCGGTCAGGAACACCGCCTCGATCAGGAACTGCCAGAGAATCTCCCGCCTCCGGGCGCCAATTGCCTTGCGGGTGCCGATCTCGCGGGTCCGTTCCTTGACCGAGATGGTCATGATGGCCATCACGCCGATCCCGCCGACCAGCAGCGCGATCGACGAGATGGAGACCAGCGCCAGAAAGACGGCGCTGCTCACCTGATCCCAGAGGCGGAGCGCCGCGTCCTGCGTGATCAGATCGAAATCGTTCGGGTCGTCCAGGCGCAGTCCATGGCGGATCCGCATCACCTCGACCACGTCGCGCATCGCCACGTCGCGCGACACGCCCGCACGCGGCTGCACGGCAATGATCAGGTTCTGCAACCGGCCGCGCCGCGAGCGCTCGAGGCGGACGCCGTACTGCCGCTGGTAGGCGGAGTAGGGCAGGACGGCGATGTCGTCCTGGCCCCCATCCAGCCCGCCGAAGCTGGCGCGCTGACCGATGATGCCGATTACGGTGTAGGGCTGGTTGTCGACCCGGACCGTCTTGCCGATAGGGTCGACGTTCGGAAAGAGCGCCTCGTACGGCCCCTGGCCGAGCGCCACCACCCGCCGGCCGTGGCTCACCTCTCCCTCCGTGAAGAAGCGGCCCGTATCGATCGTCAGGCTGTAGACATCGGGATAGTCGTGCGATGCCCCGACAATGGTGATCGCCAGCGTCCGTTCCCCCTTGTACGACACGGTCGATCGGATGGAGCCGGGACCTCCCTCGCCGATGGCGACGCTGGCCCGAGCGACCGTATCGGCCGCCTGCCGTTCGATCGCGCGGGCGTCGGCCGGCGTCAGCGTCGGCCGCTCGAGCAGTTCCCGGAACTCCGCGCCGGACATCAGGCTCAATCCGGAGAACTGCGCGAGGAAGATGGTCTCGGGTCCCAGGTCCTGGATCGTCTCGCGGAGCGACTCGTCGAAGCCAAGGATCAGCGACGTCATCCCGACCATCGACGTGATGCCGATGACGATGCCAAGGATGGTCAGTCCGGAGCGCATCTTTTGCGCCCGGATCGTGCTGGCTGCCATCAGGACGATCTCGGTGAGGAGCGACGTGCGCATCGTCCGTCGGTTCGGTCAGTGCCGGTTGGTGTCAGTCGGAGCGACCCAGCGCGTCGATCGGGTCGAGCGCGGCGGCGCGTGCCGCAGGATACAGGCCGAAGAAGAGCCCCACCACTGCGGTCAGCGTGATCGCCAGCGTGACCGACCAGACGTGCACGGCGGCGGGCACCGGGGCAAACCGGTCGATCCCGATCGCGGCGGCGGCGCCCAGCGCCGTGCCGGCGATGCCGCCGGCGAGCGAGAGGAGCACCGATTCGGACAGCATCTGCCACATGATGTCGCGCCGGCGCGCGCCGAGCGCCTTCCGGAGGCCGATCTCCTTCATCCGCTCGGACACCGCCATGAGCATGATGTTCATGATGACGATGCCCGCCACGACCATCGCCAGGCCGACCACCCCCACGAGCACCGAGAAGATGCCGGTGGTCGCCTGCCGGAAGATGCCGAGTGCGGTGTCGGAGGTGAAGATGCCGAAGTTGTCCTCCTCCGCCGGTTTCAGGCGCCGTTGCATGCGGAGCGCCATGGTCGCTTCGCCGATCGCCGTGTCGATGGTGTTCGGATCCACCGGCTGCACGCGGATACCGAGCGATGCGCGGCTGCCGAACAGCCGCTGATAGGCGCCGAGCGGGATGATGGCGTACTCGTCCTGCGAGACACCGAACGTCGATCCGATCGGACGGCTGACGCCGACGACGCGGAACGGCACTCCCTCGATCCGGACCTCTCGGTCGATCGGATCGAGCGTCTCGAACAGCCGGTCGGCCGTCACCGCGCCGAGCACCGCCACGTTGCGCCTCCGGCGCACCTCGGTTGGTGTCAACAGCCGTCCCGCCGCCGCGTTGAAGGTGGAGAAGCGGACGAACTCGTCGGTGACGCCCTGAATGGAGACCGACTCGAGCACCCGCTCGCGGTAGCGCGCCTCGCCGTTCTGCCGCGCTTCAGCCATCACTGCGCTGACGTTGGTGGTGTAGCGGCGGACCGCGTCCATGTCCGCCAGCGTGATGCGCGGATTGTTCCGCATTCGCTCGAAATCGTCGCGGCTCCGGACGATGCCACGCCGGTCGATCATGAAGGCGTCGGCCCCCACCTCCGACAGGATGACGTTGCTCACCTCGTCCGTGATCCCCTGGATCAGCGAGACGATCGTGATGATCGACGAGACCGCGACGATGTTGCCCAAGACCGTCAGGAAGGAGCGGAGCTTGTTGGCCCAGATCGCGCTCAGCGCGATCCGGACCATCTCAGCGATCAGCGTCGGGGTCATTCACCTGCACCGGATCGCCGTCGCTCAGGTTGCGCACCACCTCGAACGGCCCGGTGATCACCCGGTCGCCCACTTCGAGGCCGGTGACCGCCTCGAAGTAGCGGTCGCCGGCGATGCCGGTATCGATCGAGACGAAGACCGCACGCTCCTGCCGGACGACGAACACCCCTTCGAGCTCCTCCGTGGTGGTTTCGCCGCCGCCGGTGCTGGCGGTCGCCTGCGCGATGCTGCCGGTGCGAGCCTCGCCGCCGCCGGCGCGCCGGACGATGTGTCCGTCGGCGTCGACTTCCTGCTCGCGCACGGTAGTGGCCTGGATTGGCACGGCGACCGCCTCCTCGCGCGTCGCCGTCGTGATCTCAGCCGTGCAGGTGAAGCCGGGCCGGACATCCGGGATGTTGCCGTCAAGGGTAACCACGACCAGGAAGTTGGTCGCCTCCTGCGTGGCGCCGGCGGCAGCCTGGATCGGGCTGTTGCCGATCTCGGTGACCGTGCCGGTCCAGGTTCCGTCGGGCAGCGCGTCAATCGTGATCTCGGCCCGTTGACCGAACCTGATCGACGGGATGTCGGTCTCGTCCACCTCGATCTCCGCCTCGAGGATTGAGAAGTCGGCGATCGTCAGCAGCACGGTGCCCGCGTTGTTCATCGTGCCGATGACGACGGTCTCTCCCTGCTCGATGTTGCGGCGCGTGACGATGCCGTCGATCGGAGAGGTGATGGTCACCTGGGTCAGGTCGTAGCGCGCGCTCGCGAGCCCCGCCTCTTCCTGCCTGATGCGCTGCAGGGCGCCTTCCACCTCCACCTCGCGCTGGCGCACTTCGGTCTCGCGGACCTGAACATCTGCCTGCGCCTGGTCCAATACCTCGCGTGCCACCAGATGGAGATCCCACAGCTCCGCCTGGCGCTCGAGGTGCTCGCGCGCCAGTTCCAGGTTGACCCGCGCCGTCTCCACCGCCACCTGCGCCTGCAGGTGAGAGGCCCGGCTTGCCTCGACCATCGCCTGACCCCGGTTCACCTGCGCCTGCAGGTTTTCCGGATCGATCTCCAGCAGGAACTGGCCGGCGGTGACCCGATCTCCCTCGTCGACGGCGAGACGCGTGACGCGCCCCATCGTGCTCGCAGACATCTCGACCAGCAGTTGCGGCTGAATCGCGCCGGGCGCGGAGACGATGGCGGTGAGGTCACGCCGCTCGATCCGCTCGACGTCCACCTCGGCGGCGTCGCTGCGGGTGTACCAGTACCGGCCACCGGCCGCCGCCGTGGCGCCGATGGCGACGACGATCAGGACGATGAGTATCTTCTTACCCATGACAAACAATCCATTGTACTTGCGTCCGCCGAAAGCTGCTGCCGTCAGGGACCCGTATGGGGATACGTTCCCGGCCCCGAATGGTTCCCGTGCCGGGTGCCCGCGCTTGACGCGCCGGAGCGCCCGGCCTTACGATGCGTGGCTTTTCTTGGGCGGGCGGCGCCGCCGACAGGTGATCTGCAGATGTTTGGTTTCGTGCCCCGCGAGCTCTTCTTCACGAAGGGCGTTGGCATACACCGGGAAAAGCTCACGTCGTTCGAGGCGGCGCTCCGGACGGCGGGAATTGCGGCCTGCAACCTGGTTCGGGTGTCGAGCATCTTTCCGCCCGGATGCAAGATCATCTCGCGCCAGGAGGGCGTGAAACGGCTGCACCCGGGACAGGTCACGTTCGTCGTGATGTCGGAGGCGGCGACACGGGAGCCGCACCGGCGGGTCGCCGCCACCGTGGGCGTGGCGATCCCGCGCGACCCGAAGGTGTACGGCTACCTCTCGGAGCACCACAGCTTCGGTGAGGACGCCACGCAGGCGGGTGACTATGCCGAGGATCTGGCGGCCGAGATGCTCGCCACCACGCTTGGGTTGAAGTTCGATCCGGAGAAGAGCTGGGACGAGAACAAGGAAGTGTGGCGGCTCTCGGACAAGATCGTCCAGACGAGGAACATCACGCAGACCGCCGTCGGCAACCGGGAGGGGCTCTGGACGACGGTTGTCGCCGCGGCGGTGCTGATCGGCTGAGTGCTCGCATCCTCGCGCATTGAATCCGGAGCGGTCGCGCGATATACTCAAGTGACTGCGGCCTTCGAACCCCCGCCTGAAGGTTTCCGGCAGTTCTATGTCCGATCGTTCCGTACTGCCCGTCGGTCTCGCAGCCGAGGTGCGGGATGACGACCCGACGCTTGCGCTGAGTGCGCGGCACGGCGTGCCGTCTATCGACCTCGCCCGATTCGAGCTCGACCCGGCGCTGATCCGCCTGATCCCGCCCGACACCGCGCGGCGGCACCGCATCGTGCCGGTGCATCGGGCCGGGGCGACGCTGACCGTCGCGATGGCCGATCCGCGGAACGTGCAGGCGCTCGACGATCTGGCGTTCGCGACCGGCTGCCGCGTCGCGCCGGTCGTGGCGCAGGCCACGGCGGTTGACGACACGCTGGCCCGGTACTACCCCGATCCGTCCATGGACGGAGCCCCGGCGCCCGCCGCACCGGCGGAGGAGGCGCCACCGGCGGTGGCGGCGACGCCGCCCGCGCCGCGGAATCCCTCGTCCGTGGTCCGGCTGGTGGACGACTTTCTGGCGTCCGCCATCGAACGGGGTGCGAGCGACATCCACATCGAGCCGTACGACGGAGAGTTCCGCGTCCGGTTCCGGATCGATGGGGTGCTCCATCCGGTGATGGCGCCGCCCGCCGGCCTGCGCGACGCCATTACCGCCCGCCTCAAGGTGATGGCGAAACTGGACATCGCCGAGAAGCGGCTGCCGCAGGACGGCCGGATCCGGTTGCAGCATGCGGCGGTTCGGAGCGGTGGTCCGCCGCGCGCGATTGACCTGCGGGTGTCCAGCCTGCCGACGCTCTTCGGCGAGACGATCGTGCTCCGAATCCTCGACCGGACGCAGTTGCAGCTCGACCTGACGCAGCTCGGCTTCGAGGCGGAGGCTCTCGACCGCTTCGAAGGGGGCATCCGGAAGCCGTGGGGAATGGTGCTGGCGACCGGACCGACCGGCAGCGGCAAGACCAGCACCCTTTATTCCGCGATCGCGCGACTGAACCGGCCGGAGGTGAACATCATGACGGCCGAGGACCCGGTCGAGTTCAACCTGAACGGCGTCAATCAGGTGCTCGTGCGCGACAGCATCGGCCTCACGTTCGCGGCGGCGCTTCGGGCCTTTCTTCGACAGGACCCGAACGTGATCCTGGTGGGGGAGATCCGTGACGTCGAGACCGCTCGGATCGCCGTCACGGCGGCGCTGACCGGCCACCTGGTCCTGTCGACCCTCCACACCAACGATGCGCCGGGCGCGATTCATCGGCTGGTGGACATGGGGATCGAGCCGTTCTTGGTGGTCGCCTCGGTGCACCTGGTCTGCGCCCAGCGCCTCGTGCGCCGCGTTTGCGACGGCTGCGCCGCCCCGGTTCCCGTCAGCCCGGCCGCGCTCGCCGAGCTCGGCTTCGGTCCCGAGGAGGCTGCCGCGGTCGTCCCGCGTGCCGGGGCCGGGTGCGACGCGTGCGGCGGAACCGGCTACCGGAGGCGCGTCGGGCTGTACGAGGTGATGGAGCTGACCGATCCGTTGGGCGACCTGATCCTCGCCGGCGCGTCGAGCCGGGCGCTGCGCGCGGCGGCTGTCGCGGGCGGGATGGTGACGCTGCGCGAGAGCGGCCTCCGGAAGATCGCCGCCGGGGTGACCACGATCGACGAGGTGCGCCGCGAGACCCTGACCTAGGACGCGCGATGCCAGTCACGTTGACCAGCCTGCTGCGGCGGGCCGCCGCACAGGGCGCTTCGGACCTGCATCTGAGTGCAGGCACGCCGCCCCGGATCCGGTTGCGGGGCGAGCTGTGTGTGCCGGATGACCTCGGGCCACTCTCGCCCGACGAGGCGAAGTGGCTGATCTACAGCGAGCTGACCAGCGCGCAGCGGCAGTCGTTCGAGGAGACGTCGGAGCTCGACTACGCGTTCGGCGGAACGGATGCGGCATCCGGCGCGCGCGTCCGCGCGAACGTCTACCGTGAGCGGGGCCAGGTGGCCGCCGTCTACCGGCTGCTGCCGAACCGAATCCCGGATCTCACGACGCTCGGCCTGCCCTCGTCGGTGGTCGATCTCACCAACCGGCTGCATGGACTGGTGTTGGTCACCGGGCCGACCGGCAGCGGCAAGAGCAGCACGCTTGCCGCCATGGTCGACCGGATCAACCGGGCGCGTGCCAGTCATATCCTGACGATCGAGGATCCGATCGAGTACCTCCACCCGCACCGGCGCGCCATGGTGCATCAGCGTGAGGTGCCCGCCGACACCGCTGGCTTCGCGACGGCGCTCAAAGCGGCGCTGCGCGAGGATCCCGACGTGGTGCTGATCGGCGAGATGCGCGACCTGGAGACGGCCGAGGCGGCGCTCCGGATCGCCGAGACGGGTCACCTGACGCTCGCCACGCTCCACACCGGGTCGGCGGTTCAGGCCGTCAGCCGGATCATCGATCTCTACCCGTCGCACCGGCAGAGCCTCGCCCGGACGCAGCTCTGCCAGGTGCTTGAGGGGGTGGTCTGCCAGCGCCTGGTGCCGGCGGCTGGCGGCGCGGGGCGTGTCTGCGCCGCGGAGGTGCTGATGGCCACGCCGGCGATCCGGAACCTGATCCGGGAGGATCGGCTGCACCAGGCGTACTCCACCATGCAGACGACCGGTGCGTCAGCCGGAATGCAGACGATGACGCAGGCGCTCGCCGCACTCTGTCGTCGCGGTGCAATCACGCGCGAGGCGGCGATCGGGCACGCGTCGCACCGCGAGGAACTGATCGCGCGGCTCGACCGGGAGCATCTGCGATGAACGTCCCGTGGCTGCGTCGGCGAACGGTGCCGGCGTCGAACCTCGGAATCGTGACGCGCCAGCTTGCCGTCATGCTGGGAGCGGGCATCCCGCTGGTGCAGGGTCTCGACCTGCTCGGCCGCGAGGAACGCGATCCGCTGCTGGCGGAGACGTTGCTCGCGGTGCGCGACGACGTCGAGCGCGGCTCGTCGCTCGCCGGGGCTCTTGCCGCGCGCCCGCGGATCTTCGACGAGCTCTACGTCGGGATGGTGGCGGCGGGAGAGGTGGGGGGTGTGCTTCACACCATGCTGGGCCGCCTGGCCGACTGCGCGGAGACATCGGTGGCGCTCCGCGGCAAGGTCAGGGCGGCGATGATGTACCCGGTGGCCGTGATGGTGATCGCGGCGGCGGTGGTGGGGGTGATCCTCTGGACGGTGATTCCGACGTTCGCCGCCCTGTTCGAAGGACTCGGCGCCGTCCTCCCGCTCCCCACCCGCGCCGTGATCGCGGCGAGCGAGTCGCTCCCCCTTGCCGCTCCCGTGTTGCTGCTGACCGCCGCTGGCGGCGGCTGGATTGGACGCCGCTGGTACGCCACGCCGCGCGGGCGGCGCGCGATCGACGCGGCGTGGCTCCGGCTGCCGGTCATCGGCCCGCTGCTCCGGAAGCTGGCGGTCGCCCGCTTCTGCCGGACGCTGGCGACGCTCCTGGAGGCAGGCGTGACGATTCTGGACGGGCTCGCCATCACGGCCGGGACGGCCGGAAACGCGGCGGTGGCGGACGCCCTGCTGTCGGCGCGGGGCGCGATCGAGCGGGGCGCGTCGGTGGCGGCACCGCTCGGCGCCACCGGCATGTTTCCGCCGATGGTGACGCAGATGGTGAGTGTCGGCGAGGCGACGGGCGCGCTCGACACCCTCCTGTCGAAGGTGGCGGACTTCTACGAGACCGATGTGGAGCGGGCGGTCGTCGGTCTGACGTCACTGCTGGAGCCGGTCATGATCGCGGTTCTGGGAGTGATTGTCGGCGGCATCGTCGTCGCGATGTACCTGCCGGTCTTTGACCTGATCAGCCGCCTGGCGGGATAGCCCCTGGAGCGGAGCCTGCGAACGTCCGGGTGCCCGCGTGGGTATGGGGCCTGCGAGTAGAGGCGGCCGTGGGAGACCATCCTCGACTGGCAACCGCCCGGCGCGAAGTGGCTCGTCGGCAGGCAGCGAACGAATCACGGACCGGGGGCTCATCGGGGTATAGTTGGCATGCAGATTGCTCCGTTTCCGGGGAGGGGAGCGGCACGGCACCTGAACGGATCCGAGCCAGACCCCCGGAGGGGGAGGCAGGGATGAGAGCGATGGTTGGAACAGCGGGCGATCGTGGGTTCACGCTGATCGAGTTGCTGATCGTCGTGGCGATCATCGGCATTATCGCCGCCATCGCGGCGCCGGGGCTGCTCCGGGCGCGGATGGCGGGGAACGAGGCGTCGGCGATTGGGTCGCTCCGGGCGATCAGCAGCGCGCAGTCCACATACGCGGCCAGTTGCGGCAACGGCTTCTACGCGCCGACTCTCGCCAACCTGGCGACGGCGCCCACCATCGGCGGCGGCGACGGCTTCATCGGTGCCGACCTGGCCGACGACCCATCGATCAAGAGTGGCTACACGATCGAGATGACCGGCGGTCCGGTGGCGACAGGGGCGCCCACATCGTGCAACGGGGCGGATGTGATCACGACGTATTTCGTCGGCGCCAACCCCAACCCGGGCGGCGGCGTCCGGCACTTCGGGACGAATCAGGGCGGCACGATCTTCCAGGCGACCGACGCGGTCGCGGTGACGTTGACCGGCGCGCCGGGTGGCTCCGCGACGCCGATCCAGTAGCGCGGCCGGCCGGCCCCGCGGCAGCGCAGGGAGCCGTGTTGGGTTAACTCCGGTTGCGCCCTCGACGCGGACAGAGACGGCTACCGGGTGGATGCCCACAGGGATCACGACGTGGCGCGACGCGGGACGGATGCGCAACAGAGGTTGACATGAGTAGACGCGCGCGGACTTGGCTGGTACTGCTGGCGGCGGTTGGATTGGGCGCGTCCGCCGCCTCCACCTGGGTGCATCTACAGATCCTGACCGACCCCGCATATGTCAGCGTCTGCGACGTCAACGCGACGGTCAGTTGCTCGCAGGTGTACGAGAGCCGGTACGGCAGCGTGTTCGGCGTACCGGTGGCGCTCGGCGGCGTTGTCTGGTTCGTCGGCGTCCTGATGCTGGCGCTGGCCAGCGCGCGCGCCCCGGCCGCGGCGCAAGCCAACATCGCCGGCTACCTCCTTGCCTGGTCGACGGTTGGCCTCGCCGTCTCGATGTACCTGGCCTACTCGTCGTTCTTCGTCCTGGGGATGGTCTGCCTGTTCTGCGTCGCGGTCTACGTCACCGTGATCGGCATCTTCATCCTGGCCGGCAACGCGCCGGCGACGCCGGCGCTGAAGCTGCCGGTGGCGGCGCCGGGCGACCTGCGGCTGCTCGCGCGCAGCGGGACCGGCCTCGCACTCGCGCTGCTCTTTGTCGTGGGGTCGATCGGCTCGACCACCTGGTTCTACCGCCTTGCCTCGACCGACCCGGTTGAGTTGCAGGCGGCGGTCTCTCCACCGGCTCCTGCTGCGGACACCGGCGGCGCCGGCGAGCTGCTTTCCGATGCGGAGCAGCAGACAGAGTTCGAGCGCTACTGGTCGGCGGAGACGCGCGTCGAGCTGGAGTTGCCACAAGCGGCGGCGGCGCTGACGGGCGACGCGGATGTCGTCGTGCTCAAGTTCAACGACTACCAGTGTCCCGCCTGCGCCAACGCGCACCGCGTGTACGAGCCGATCTTCGCGAAGTACGCTTCGTCGCATCCGGGGCGGGTGACGCAGGTGATCATCGACTTCCCGCTCGATCCGTCCTGCAACGCGGCAGCGCCGCGCGGCCAGCACCAGGGCGCTTGCGCGGCGGCCGTCGCGGTCCGCCTGGCCGGAGCGCTGGGAGACGAGGTCCGGGAAGACATGGAGGAGTGGCTCTACAACAATCAGGCTGGCCTGACGCGCGAGTCGGTAGTCGAGGCGATTCTGGACGTCGCAGGCATCGATCAGGCCAGCTACGACGCGGCGTACGATGAGACGGTCCGCGCGGTCGAGGCGGACACTACCGTCGGCGCGAGCCTGCCGGTCGAAGCGACGCCGACGTACGTGATCAACGGCGTCGTCGTCCAGGGGACGCTCGCGCCCCGCTGGTTTGATGCGGCCATCGCGTACGAGCTGGAGCGCGCTGCCGGCGAGTCGAACGACTAGGCCTAGCGTGATCCCGGCGCCGCTCGTCGTCCCGCTACTCATCCTGGGCGGACTGGCGGTCGGCAGCTTCCTGACCGTCTGCATCCATCGCCTGCCGCGTGGCGGCTCGATCGTCACGCCACGGTCGCACTGTCCCACCTGCCGCCGGCCGATCCGGTGGCGCGATAACATTCCGGTCATCGGCTATCTCCTGCTGGCCGGCCGTTGCCGGGACTGCGGCGCGCCGATCAGCCTCCTCTATCCCCTCGTGGAGGTCGCGACGCCGATCCTCTTCCTGCTCGTCTACCTGCAGGTCGGTCTGGAACCCCTGTTGGTTCCGCGTCTGGTCTTCACGGCGGTGTTGGTTGTCCTGTTCTCGACGGACGTTCGAGATCAGGTGCTCCCGGACGTCATCACGCTGCCGGGCATGGCCGCCGGTCTCCTGTCGGCACTCTGGTTGCAGCCGGGGATCATCGACGCAGCGATTGGTGCATTCGCCGGGGCGGGGCTGCTGCTGATGATCGCTGAAGCGTACCGATTGGTCAGAGGCGTGGAGGGGATCGGCTACGGCGACGCCAAGATGCTCGGCCTGATCGGCGCCTTTCTCGGGTGGCCCCTGATGCTGGTGACGGCGGTCATCGCGTTCATCCTGGGGGCTCTGGTCGGCCTGGCGTTGGTCGCCGCCGGCCGGGCGGGGCCACGGACCGAACTGCCGTTCGGATCGTTCCTTGCCGTGGCGGCGATGGTGGCGATGATGGCGGGTGATGCGATCGTGAACTGGTATCTCGGTCTCTACTGATCACTCCGTCTCCCCGCGCGCGGGCTGGGTCAGGCCGGGAGCATCCTGACGTGGCACGGATCTTGCTGCCTGCAGGCGGTGAGGGGGGTCCACATGCGGCAGTCCCAGACAGGACAGGCGCTGATCGAGACGCTCGTGGCGTCGGCAGTCATCGTCACGCTGGCGGCGGGCGTGGCGCAGGTGGCGGTGATGACCGCGGCGTCAGTCCGGACGGGAGGGGCCCAGGGCATGGCGCTCTTCCTCGCGGCGCAGAAGATGGAGCAACTCGCGTCGCTCGCCTGGACGTACGATCCGGCGCTCCAGCGGGTCTCCGACGCCACCACGAACCTTGCGGTCGATCCACCGGCGCCGGGCGGGACCGGACTGCTGCCGTCCGGGCCGATCGCCGGCGCCGGGGCAGGCTACACGGACTACCTGAGCCGGGACGGCGCCTGGATCGGGAGCGGTTCTGATCCGCCGGCCGGTACGGCGTTCGTCCGACGCTGGTCGGTCACGCCGATCCCATGGGCGCCCGACGACACGCGCCTGCTGCAGGTGGCGGTGGCGGCCACCGGAGGCGGCCGGGTGGCGGCCGGGACGGCCCTGCGGCCGGGCGACCCTGGCGTCGTCTGGCTCGCCACGGTCCGCGTTCGCCAGTGAGGACCGCACGATGCTGATCGAACTGTTGGCGTCGGCGGGCATCGTCCTGGGCCTGCTGGGGGTGGTCTTCAGCCTGGTCGATCCGGCCGGCGGCGTGCTGGCGGTGCAGTCGCAGACCGCCGAGCTGCAGCAGCGCCAGCGCGCCGTGCTCGCCGAGCTGCACCGAGACCTGCTGGCGGCGGGGAGCGGGCCGCACCCGGGCATCCTGGGGACGGTGGCGCATCTGACGCCGGCGGTGGCGCCGCGACTTCGCGGGATGCCGCCGACGCGCGACGCGGGGACCGACCGGCTGTCGATGATCTATGCGCGTTCGGGGGAGTCGGGCGCTCGCCTGACCGCGCCGGTCGCCGGCCTGGGAGGCGACGTCACCGTGACGGCCGACGCCGCCTGCACGGCAGCGCCATGCGGCCTGACCACCGATAGGGGCGGCCTGGCGATGATCTACGACGACACCGGCCGATCCGACCTGTACCGCGTTGTCAGACGACGGGGCGCGGTGATCACGCTGGAGCATGCCAGCGGCAATCCGCCAGGCACGTTCCCGGCCGGGTCACGCATCGCGCCGGTCCGGATCCGCAGCTACTACCACGACGCGAGCCGTGAACAGCTTCGTGTCCACAACGGCGCCGGGAACACGCAGGTGGCGATCGAGGGGGTGATCCGCTTTGCGGTCCGGTACTACGGCGCCGATCAGCCGCCGTCTCCGCCGGCTACGACGATGCCGGCCGGCCCGCTCGTCCAGGCGCCCGGCGCACCGGCTCCAGTCGCGGACATCCTGACCGCCCCCTGCCTCGCCGCCGCGGTCGCCGCCAGTCCGGATCCGACGGGGTGGAGCGTGCCGATCCAGCAGGCGGAGCTGGTGGACGGCCCCTGGTGCGGCGGTGGCGCGGTGGTTGACGTCGATCAGTTCCGGATCCGGCGCGTGCGGGTCGAGGTAGCGCTCCGCGTGATGGACGAGGCCTGGCGCCGGCTGCCGCCGGGGGCGCCTGGTTGGCGCCGCGCTAGCGCGGTCCGCGACGTGACGGCGACGCTCGATGTCACGCCCCGGAGCCTCAGTGGCTGGTAGCGGCGCGTCGGCTCGGCGGGGCGAGCGTGGTGTTGCACTGGTCGTGGCGTTGCTCGCCGGACTGCTGCTGGTGGCGCTCACGGCGGCGCTGGTGCCGCTCTCGACGATCGAGACCGAGGTGGTGATGAACCACCGGCGGGCGGTCGAAGGGGTGTACGCGGCAGAGGCGGCGCTGGCGCTGGCCGCGGCAGAGCTGGGCGCCCGGCCCGACTGGACCGGGGTGGTGAGCGGCGCGGCCCGGTCGCCTCGGCTCTGGGGCGCCTCGCTGGCGCCAACCATGCCGGACGGCGGGACCGTCGACCTGGCTGCGGTCGCCGGACGGCTCACCACCCGAGGCGTGGGGGAGGACAGCGCGGGCCGGGGGCTCGACTGGGCGCTCTACGCGCACGGTCCGCTCGGCGCCTGGGCGACCGGCCTGCCGGCCGCCTACGGCCCATGGCTCGTGGCGGTCTGGGTGGCGGACGATGCCGCGGATTCCGACCCGATCCTCGACGGCAACGGCGCCGTCTCGGTGCACGCCGCCGCGTACGGTCCGCGCCGGGCGACCCGCGCGCTGCAGGCGACCCTCGTCCGTCAGGTCGTGACACCGGCGCCGCCGGCGTCGCGGATCGAACGGGTCCGCGTCATCTCGTGGCGCGTCGTGCAGTGACGCCCGCGCCGTTACGGCGCGGTGCCGAGTGCGCGGAGTGAGCGGCGGAACTGTGCTTCGGTGACGTCGTTCACGATCTCGGTGGCACCGAGGTGTGTCGGGAGCACCACATGCAACCGTCCGCCAATCACCTTCTTGTCGCGCCGCATGGTCTCGACCAGCGCCTTCGCCGACAGATCCGCGATCGCCGGCAACGGACCAAGACGGGCGATCAGGCCGGAGAGCGCAGCCCGGTCCGCCTCGGGGAACGTACCCCGCCGCACTGCGACATCGGCCGCCGCCAGCATGCCGTACGCGATGGCCTCGCCGTGCCGAAAGCGTCGGTAGCGCGTGACCGCCTCGATCGCATGCCCCGCGGTGTGGCCGAAGTTGAGGACCCGTCGCAGGCCGGCTTCGCGCTCGTCCGCCGCGACGACACCCGCCTTGACGCGGCAACTCGCGGTGATGACCGGGACGATCGCCTTGGCGTCGCGCCGGACGATGGCGTCGAGTTCGCGCTCGAGCCGCCGGAACAGGCTTGGGTTGGCGATGACGCCGTACTTGATCACCTCGTACAGCCCGGCGCGGAACTCGCGGCGCGGCAGCGTGTCGAGCAGCCGCGGATCGGCCACGACGGTGATCGGCTGGTGGAACGCACCAATCAGGTTCTTGCCGAGTGGGTGATTCACGCCCACCTTGCCGCCGATCGAGGAGTCGACCTGCGCGAGGAGCGTCGTCGGGACATGCACCAGGCGGACACCGCGCAGCCAGGTGGCAGCGGCGAAGCCGGCGACATCCCCGACGACGCCGCCCCCCACCGCGACGACGGTCACCGTCCGGTCGGCCGCCGCCTGTGCGAGCGCGTCATGGATCAGCCCGACGGTCCGGACCGTCTTCGCCCGCTCGCCGTCCGGCATCAGGACGCGCCCCGCCCGGGGGAGGGCAGCGGTGATCGCGCCGCCGTGCGCCTGCCAGACCGGCAGGCTGGAGACGACGAACCGCGCCCCGTCTCCGCCTGCTTCGGTGATCCACCGATCGAGTTGCTGCACCGCGCCGGCGCCGACGCGGACCCGGTAGGCCCGCGACGCCGTGCCGACCGGGATCAATGCATCGCGCATGGCGCCGGGTAGGATAGCACCACCGTCACGGACAGCCCGGGAACGATCTATACTGCTCGGTTCCGCGCGGAGGGATCGACACGATACGGAACGGCATCGACGAGGACAGGAACCGGTATGACGCCCAGGGAACAGGCATTCGTTACCAAGATCACCCCCCGGTCGGAGGACTTCGGCCGCTGGTACACCGACGTGATCCGTCGCGCCGAGCTGGCGGACTACTCGCCGGTGAAGGGCAACATGGTGATTCGGCCGTACGGCTACGCAATCTGGGAATTGCTGCAGGCGGGGCTGGACCGGCGCTTCAAGGCGACCGGACATGTCAACGCCTACTTCCCGCTGTTCATCCCGGAGAGCCTGCTCCGGAAGGAAGCGGCGCATGTCGAGGGGTTCGCGCCAGAGGTGGCCTGGGTGACGCACGGCGGAGACGAGCGGCTCGAGGAGCGCCTGGTGGTCCGTCCGACGTCGGAGGCGATCATCGGGACGATGTACGCCAAGTGGGTGCAGTCGTGGCGCGACCTGCCGATCCTGATCAATCAGTGGTCGAACGCGGTCCGCTGGGAGAAGGTGACGCGGCTGTTCCTTCGCACCACCGAGTTCCTCTGGCAGGAAGGGCACACCGCGCACGAGACGGCGGAGGAAGCCGAGGCCGAGGCGCGGCGGATGCTAGGGGTGTACAAGGAGTTCCTCGCGACCGAGCTCGCCATGCCGGTCATGGACGGGCGGAAGACCGAGAGTGAGAAGTTCGCCGGCGCGGTGCACACCTACTCGGTCGAGGCGCTGATGGGCGACGGGCGTGCGCTGCAGGCGGGCACGTCCCACAACCTCGGACAGAACTTCGCGAAGGTGTTCGACATCACGTTTCAGGCGCGCGACAAGTCAGTGCAGCATGTGTGGCAGACGTCGTGGGGGATGACGACACGGCTGATCGGGGCCGTCATCATGATGCACGGCGACGACAGCGGCCTGATCCTGCCGCCGCGGGTCGCGCCGTACCAGGTGGTGATCGTCCCGATCCCGCGCGGCGACTGGAAGGTCACGGTGCTGCCGGTGGTCGATCGAATCGCGGCGTCGCTTCGGGAGGAAGGGATCCGCGTCGAGGTCGACGACCGGGAAGAGCACAAGCCGGGCTGGAAGTTCTCGGAGTGGGAGATGCGCGGCGTGCCGCTCCGCGTCGAGATCGGGCCGCGCGACGTGGAACAGTCACAGGTGGTGGTGGTGCGCCGCGACACGCGCGAGAAGGCGTCGGCGCCGATGGAGGGGATCGCGGAGCATGTGATCGACCTGCTCGAGCGGGTGCAGAACGATCTGCTCGCCCGGGCGGTGGCGTTCCGCGACGCTCATACCATCCGGACCACGTCCGCCGAGGAGTTCCACGGCTTGTTCGAGGGACGCCCGGGCTTCGTCGTCGCACCATGGTGCGGCAGCGTCGACTGCGAGGCCCGGATCAAGGCCGACACCCAGGCGACCATCCGCAACCTCCCCCTCGAGCCGGTCGAGGCATCGGGCGACTGCGTCCAGTGCGGGAAGCCGGGTGTGACGGACGCCTGGTTCGCGAAGGCCTACTAGCAAACGGCCCCGACCCAGCCTACCCTGCCCGCCTCCAGCGTGACGCGCCCGTCTACTGCTGCAAGCGGACGACCAGCGCGGCGCGGCGGTTCAGGCGGCGCGTCTCCTCGCGAGCGTTGTCGTGCGCCGGCCGCTCCTCGCCGTAGCTGATGGCCTGCAGCCGGCTCGCGTCGACGCCGCGGTCCGTCAGGTACGACCGCACCGCATCGGCGCGCCGGTCACCCAGCGCCAGGTTGTACTCGTTGGTGCCGATGTTGCAGGTGTGTCCTTCGATCTCGATGTTGAGGATCGGATCCTCCATGATCGCGTCGACCACCTCGTTCAGCACCTCGAGCACGGCCGGCCTGAGCGTGTAGCGGTCGAAGTCGAAGTGAACATCCTCGAACACCCACTCGCGCTGCGGCGGCGGCGGTGCGTTGACGGTGATGTTCGCCGTGTCGGAGGCTGAGCCGCCGTTGCCGTCGGTGACGGTCACATTGACCGGTACCGAACCCGGGTTGTCTGGCGCCTGCCATGTGGTGGTCGCGCGGTCGGCGCCGCCAGTGAACTGACCGGCCGGCGCATTCCACCGGTAGGTGAGCGGGTCGCCGTCCGGATCGGAGGCGTCCGCGCGGAGGTTGACCGTCTCATTCGTCTCCACCTCACACGGATCGCACGACACCGTGACGGTCGGCGGACGGTTCGGCTCGGGTGGCGGCGGCGGCGGCGGCGGCGCCACATAGACGCGCACGCCGGGGTGGTAGCTGAGCCGGATGATGAACGACACCTGGTCGTTCAGCGGCGGCGCCAGACCGATGGTCGACCGCGAGTCGTGGAGCGGAGCCCACGTGATGCCGCCGCCGAGTGCGAACCCGTTCCCCTGTACCTGCAGGCCGGCCACCAGGTCGAGCGGCGTGCGGACCGGCGAGCTGAGGCCGCTCATGCTGCCGTCGGCGGCGGTCAGCGGGTTGCTGAGCATGATCTGATCGCCGAGCAACTGTTCGCCCAGCACCTCGCCGAAAATCCGCACGCGCCCGCGAATCGGCGCGCCGACACCGACGCCCCACCGAATGCCATTCGGGAGATCGATCGCGTCGGGGTCGCCGCGGAACTGGAAGTCGCCGTGGGCTGCCACCTCCGCCTGGCCCGCGGCCTTGCTCACCACCAGGCCGATCCCCCCGCCGAACGTCCCGGTGGATGCCCCGACCGACTCAGCGCCCGTCGGCAGCCGCGCCCAGGCCCGGAGGGCCGCGGCGGCCGGCGCCTGTGTGCGCTCGGAAGTCAGGTTCACCTTGACACCGACCACGACGTCGCCGATCGCATTACCGCTGAACGGATCCGTGGCGAGCGGATGGTCGAGCGACGGCCCGCCGACCGCCGCCGGGTCCGACCGGAACAGGGGACGGACGTCACGGTCAATCCGCGTCATGAACGGGATCGCGCCGAACAGTTCCGCCCGGTCCCCGATGCCGGCCGCGAAGGTGACGGCTGTGGTCTGAATGGCAGTGAAGCCCTCCTGCCGGTTGAACGTGTACATCTGGGCACTGGCGGAGACCCCGCCGTGCGGCAGCACCTCGGCCGTCGGGACGAACCAGAGCCCGGTGTCGCCGAGGAACGTGACGCCCGCGGGCCGGCTGTCGTCCGTCTCCTGCGCAGCAGCCGGACCGCCCGCGGCCATGGCAAGCAGGGCGGTGAGGGCCGCGCCGCCGAACCAACGCCTCGATTGCCTCGGACGGTGCCTCAGAAGGTGCATGAACACGTGATCCTTGTATTGGTACGCCCCCACAAACTGGGAGCGAAATCACTCCGGATTCTACGGTTGACGTTGCGGCAAGTCAACGTGGAGGCGCGCCCCCCGCCGCAGCGCCAGGCCCCCGCCAATCCTATTCTCCGTCCGATCTCCGCTTCTGGAAGGCCCAGGCGATGCCGATACTCAGCACGTAGAGCACCAGCATTGGGCCCGCCATGAACGTCATCGTCACCGGATCGGGTGTCGGAGTAATGATGGCCGCGAAGATGAAGATCAGCAGGACGGCGTACTTGAAATTCCGGAGTAGGAAGCGCGGGGACGTCACGCCCATCCGCGCCAGGAAGAACACGACCGTCGGCAACTGGAAGACCACGCCGCAAGCCAGCACCAGGCGGACGTACAGCGCGAAGGCCGGCTGCAGTCTCGGCGTGAACGCGACGTACTCGGACTCGGCGCCGAAGCTGGCGAAGAAGCCCCAGGCGACGGGGAAGAGGATGTAGTGCGCAAAGACGACCCCGCCGATGAAGAAGAACGAGCCGAGACCGATGAATGGGATCGCGAACCGCTTCTCGTGGGCGTACAGCCCGGGCGCGACGAACAGCCAGAGCTGCGACATGACGACCGGCGTGGAGAGGATGAGGCCGGCCAGTGCGGCCATCTTCAGCCGGAGGAAGAACATCTCCGTCGCGTCGGTGTAGATGAGCGTGTCGCCCTCCGGCAGCACATCGGCGAGCGGCTCCATGATGAAGTCGAAGATCGGACCGATGAAGCCAAGACACATCAGGAGGCCGACCCCGAGCGCGATGAACGCGCGGATCAGCCTCCGGCGCAGTTCGTCCAGGTGGTCGAGGAACGACATCTTCCCGCCGGCGCCGTCATCGTCATCCACCTCGTCGGTCTCAGGATCGTCGGGCGGCGGCGGGGGGGCGTCCGGGTCGGCCGGCGCGGGGAGCGCCGGCGCGGGCGGCGCGGCCGGAGGATCGGCGGTCGCTGTCGTGGCGAGTGCGCCGGCGGGCGATTCCGGCGGACCGGGCGGATCGGTGGGTGGCTGCACGGGCGACGAAACGTCAGCCATCAGGTGGCGGGGCTACGCGCCCACGTCGGGCTCGGTTGAATGGCCGCCGCTCAGCGCCGTGCCGGCGGTGGTGGCGGACGCGGGCTGCGCCGCCGGCACGGCGGCCGGCTTCGCGGTCGTGGCGCTCGCGGTCGTGGCGCTCGTGGTCGCAGCAGTGGCGCTCGTGGTCGCAGCAGTCGGCGTCGGCTTCTGGCGGTCCTCGATTCGGATCTCTTGGTCGAGGGTGCTGCGCAGCTCGCTCGACGCCCGCTTGAACTCACCGAGGCTCTTGCCGAGGGAACGGCCCAGTTCCGGCAGCTTGCGCGGACCGAAGACAATCAGCGCCACCACCAGGATGATGACCATCTCCCAGATGCCGATGGGCCCGAACATTGCGTTACTCCTTGGCAGTCCCTGGCAGTCAGAGTGCTGACTGCGGACTATCACTCAGTATAAGAGCGCCCCTGAGGGCGGTCAAGGCCGCCGCCACCGGGAACCGCCTGCGTTCGTTGCGGTATCGACGCCGGTTCTGGTAGCATGCCATCAGTCGATGCGGACTGCCGCCTCCATCTTCACCGGCGTCGCTGCCGTCGTCATGACCGCCCTCGTCGGCGGGCTGTTCGGCGGACAGGTCCTGGCGCGCCAGGATCAGATAGCGCAGCAGTTCGACGCGTTCGCGTCGGCGGTCGCCATCATCGAGGCGAACTACGTCGACGAGGTGGATGTCGAGCAACTGGTGTCGCGCGCCGTCTCCGGGATGCTGCAGACGCTGGATCCCCACTCCAACTACATGGACGCCCGCTCGTACGCACGGCTGCGCGAACGGCAGGAGGGGCGCTACTACGGCCTCGGGATCTCGATCAACGTCCTCGACGGACGGATCACCGTGATGAGCCTCTTCGAGGGGTCGCCAGCCTACCGGGCCGGCCTCCGCCGCGGCGACGTCATCGCGAGGATCGAGGGAGACAACGCGATCGGCATGAGCAGCGATCAGGCGGTGGGGCGCCTGCGCGGGCCTCGCGGCACCTCGGTCAACATCTCGATCGAGCGTCCCGGCTACAGCGAGCTGATCGATCTCGACGTCGAGCGGGACGAGATCAAGATCGCCACGGTCGAGGCGGCGTTCATGGTGGACGACGAGACCGCCTACATTCGCCTGGGCGATTTCGCGGAGACGAGCAACGAGGAGCTGACCCGCGCCTTGTCGTCGCTGCGCGACGAGGGGTTCACGCGGCTGATGCTCGACCTGCGCGGCAACCCGGGCGGTCCGCTCGATCAGGCGATCAGGGTGTCGAACCAGTTCCTGCCGAACGGCGACATGATCGTCTACACGCGCGGACGGGTGGCCAACTCGGATCAGGACTACTTCGCGCGCGCGGCGGGCGAATACACCGAGCAGCCGCTCATCGTGCTGGTGAACCGGAATAGCGCCAGCGCGTCGGAGATCGTCGCCGGTGCGATCCAGGATCATGACCGCGGCCTCGTGGTGGGGGAGACGACGTTCGGGAAGGCGCTCGTGCAGTCAATCTTCCGGGTCAGCCACGGCGCGGGACTTGCGCTCACCACCGCGCGCTACTTCACGCCGAGCGGCCGCATGCTGCAGCGGCCGTGGGACACGGCATTCGACGAGTACCTGACCTACTCGCTGCGTGAGCCCGCGGCGCCGGTGCACCGGCCGGGTGACCGGAAGTTGACCGATGCGGGCCGCGAGGTGTACAGCGGCGGCGGCGTGGAGCCGGACCACTTCGTGACCGGCCCGATTTCCGGCTTCGACCCGTCCCGTTTCGGCCGGCTGCTGGCCGCGCGCCGCGACTTCGCCAGCTTCGCGCAGCGGTTCTCGGCGGCGGGCGACACGCGGGTCAGCCTGGAGGGGGCCGACCGAGTGGTGGTCGACCGCGGGTTCGTCATCGACGACGCCCTCCTGGCCGACTTCAAGGCGCACGTCGAGGAACGGGGTCTGACGGTCGACGAAGAGGCGTTCGCGGAGGATCTCGACTTCATCCGCGCCATGATCCACTTCGAGATCGACACCGACCTGTTCGGTGAAATGGAAGCCCGACGCCACTTGTTCGACCACGACCAGCAGGCGCAGTACGCCCTCACCCTCTTCGACGAGGCGGCAGCGCTGCTCCGCCTGTCGGACCGGACCGCCACCGTCGCCGCCGCGCCCTGAGGCGGCCCCGTTCCGGGCGATCCGCCGGTCCCGGCGGCCGTCTCTTGTGTCGGGCGCGGCGGCGTTGCTACACTCCGGTGTCGGGCGACGGACCGGCGTTGTTTGCAGAACCGGGGTTAAGCGTTCCCAGCCGCTTGACAGGTGATTTCGAGACACGAGGGATCCTGTCGATGCGGCTGTTGTCGCGTACGCGGCCTGCGCGAATCTGCACGGAACGTCCATCGATGGACGGAACCCGATTCGGTCGGTATCCATGTATCTGACCCAGCTCGAGATCGACGGCTTCAAGAGCTTCCCCGAGCGCGCCGCCCTTGTGTTCGACCACGGCGTAACGGCGATCGTCGGTCCGAACGGCTGCGGCAAGAGTAACGTCATCGACGCAATTACCTGGGTGCTGGGCGAGCAGAGCGCGCGCAGCCTCCGGGGGGAGCGGATGGAGGACGTCATCTTCGGCGGCAGCGATGTCCGGCGTCCGACTGCCGCTGCCGAAGTGCGGATTCAGCTTGCCGACGTCACTGCGGCGCTGACCCGTGGGAGTTACCGGCCCGGTGCGCCGCCGGCGGGAGGTAACGGCCATGGTCAGGCGGGCGCCGGCCCAGGCGGGAACGGCCGCGTGGCAGGCAACGGGGCGGTCGCGGCGGACGGCGCCGGCCCGGATCCGCCTGCCGGTCTCCACCTCGACGACGAGGACGATCCCGTGATCGCGCGCGACGTGGAGGTGGGCCGCCGGCTGTACCGCTCCGGCGAAAGCGAGTACCTGATCGACGGCCGGATCTGCCGCCTCCGTGACATCCAGGATCTCCTGATGGACTCCGGCTTGGGCGTGAAGGCCTACGCCATCATCGAGCAGGGCCGGATCGGCCACATCCTGAGCGCCCGGCCGATGGAGCGGCGGCAGCTTCTCGAGGAGGCGGCGGGCGTCACGAAGTACAGGTCGCGCCGTCGGGCGGCCGAGTTGAAGCTGGAGGCGGCACAGCAGAACCTCACCCGGGTTGACGACATCGTCTTTGAGGTGGAGAAGCAGCGCGGCGCGCTGAAGCGCCAGGCGGCCAGGGCGCGCCGCTACCGCCGGTTGCGCGACGAGCTGCGACGCTGGCAGAGGGTGTCGTTCGCGCGGCGGAGCCGGACGCTCCAGCGCGCCACCGCCGCGGCGGAGCGCCGCCTCGGCGAGGCGTCCGCGCAGGCGCAGGCGGCTGCGTCGGCGCTGGCCAGCCGTGAAGCGACCCGGGAGCGGCTCCGTCTGGAGCTGGTGGAGGCGGAGCAGGCGGCGGGCGCGGTCCGTGAGACGGCACACGAGCGCGAGCTCGCGATCGAGCGATGCCAGCATCAGATTGAGTACGACGGACAGCGGGCGGCGGCGCTGGAGAACGAGCTGGCCGACGGCAGGGCATCGCTGGAGGCGCTGCAGCAGCGGCGCGGACCGACCGAGATGGAGTTCGCGACCCAGGGCGAGGCGCACCGACGGTGCGTCGCGGAGCGCGAGGCGGCGGCGGCGCGCCTTGTCGAGGCGGAACTGGCGCTGGGCGAGACGCAGCGCACCATCGAGACGCGCGAGAGCGACGTGGAGGCCGCGCGCAGCGAGATGTTCGCGGCTAGCAACGCCGCCACCGCGCTGCAGAATGTCGTGGACAACATCATCGCGGCGCATGCGCGGGTTGCCGATGCGCTGACGACGCTGGACGGCGAGGGGGCAGACCTCGCCAGGCGGACGGCGCGCGTCGCGGAGGAACGGACAGCGGCCGCGCGGGCGGCGGACGCCGCCCGCGGCCAGCTCGAAGAGGCGCGCGTCCGGCGTGCGGCGGCGGAGGCGGCGCTCGCCTCGGCGCGCGATCACGTAGAGCAGAGAACCGCCGACTGCCAGGCACGCGAGCGGGGCATTGCCGCCCTGCGCGCACGACTGGAGTCGCTCGAGGAGATGGAGGAGGGCCGCGCCGGCTACGGCGAGGGCGCCCGTGCGGTGTTGACCGCCGCGGGATCACTCGCGCACCACGGCTCGGTGGCGGATCACCTGGAGACGGAGCCGGCCTGCGAGCAGGCGGTTGAGGCCTCGCTCGGCGAGCTGTTGCAATTCGTCGTCGTGCGGTCGCGTGCCGACGCGCTCGCCGGTGTCGCACTGGCAGCGTCGCGGGCGGCGGGTCGTTGCGGCTTTCTCATTGATGGGGACCGCGTGGCGCAGCCCGACGCGCCGATCGCGTCGACGCCGGAGGCGGCCGCGGAGGCGCCGGCCCCGCCGCACCCGTCGCTCCGCCCGCTGACGGAGCTGGTGACGGTGGCTGGCGGCGGCGCGGCGGTCGTGCGCCGCGTGCTCGCGCGCCGGTGGCTCGCTCCGTCGATCGACGAGGCGACCGCGGCGGCCGAGGCGACCGACGATCCGATTGTCACGCCGGCCGGTGTCGTCGTGCGAGGCGCCGCGCTCGTCGAAGGAGGTCGGTCGCCGGGCGACCGCGGCCTGCTGACGGCACGGCGCGCGATCAGGGAACTGCGCGACCGGTTGCGGACCGAGGACGAAGCCCGCGATCGCCTTGTGACGGAGGTGGCGGCGTGGGAGGCGGCCGCCGGCCGGGCGGCGGTGGCGCTGCAGCAGGCCGAGTCCGACACGCATGAGCTCGAGAAGGAGCAGTTCGGCTGCGAGATGCGGCTCTCGCGCCTCGACGACGAGCAGGCGCAGTTGCAGGGGCGGCAGCGGTTGATCGACACCGATCGGCGCCACATGGAGGCGGAGCGGACCGGCCTGGAAGCCAAGGAGTCGGAGGCGCGTGCGTCGATTCGCCGCCTCGAGGCGGCGCAGACGTCGGCAGACGAGCGCTTCATGGCGGCGCAGGGCAGCCTGCTCGAGGCACGGGACGCGATCGAGTCGCTCGGTCAGCGTCTGACCGATGCCAAGGCAGGGCATGCCGCGCTGATGGAGCGGGCGGAGGCGCTGGCCGCCAATGTCCGACGGATTGAGGATCAGTTGCAGGAACTGCGCCAGCGGATCGAAGCATGCTGGGAGGGGAATGCCAGGGCGGAGACCGATCGGCAGCGGCTCCTCGCCAGCGTGACCGAGGCGGAGAAGGCCCGCGACGCGTACGCCCGGGCGCTCGACGACTTCCGCGGGGAGATCAGGCGCCTCGACGGTCGGACGAGCGAGTTGCACGAGCAGATCGCGGCGCGCGACGACGAGGTGAAGCGGGCACGGGCCGAGCTGGATGCGGCCCGCGTGGCGGTTGGCCAGCGGGAGGTGGCGTGCGCCACCGCAGACGCGGACGTGTCGCACCTGGCCGAGGCGTGCCTGGAGACGCTGCAGTTGTCGCTGACGGACATCGTGGCCGAGGTGGATCGGATGGAGGCGGAGGGGCCGATCGAGCCGGATCGCTCGCTGCTGCGATCCGTCCCGACGGAGGCCGGCATCGTCGACGACGCGGATCCGGACGACGGTGGTGATGCGGCTGACGGCGCCGGCAGCGTCGGCGCGGCCCGAGGCGAGGCGGCGGATCCGGCCGGGGCAGGCACCGATTCCCCCCCCGCGACCGGCGAGGTCAGCGCCGACGGCATGGTGCAGGCGGTCCGCGACAGGATCGATCAGATCGGTCCCGTCAACATGATGGCGATCGATCAGTTGGACGAGCTCGAGGAAAGGCACGCGTTCCTGACGTCGCAGCGCCAGGATCTACTCGAGTCGATCGCGGCGACCGGCGATGCGATCGATCGGATCGACGCCACGACGCGCGAGCGGTTCAGTGTGGCGTTCGCCGCTGTCAACGAACACTTCCAGGAAACCTTCTCGACACTGTTCGGCGGCGGGTGCGCCGGGCTGGTGCTGCTCGACGAGACGGACCTGCTGGAGAGCGGCATCGACATCATCGCGCAACCGCCCGGCAAGCGCCTGCAGAACATTCAGTTGCTGTCGGGCGGCGAGAAGGCGCTGGCGGCGATGGCGCTGATGTTCGCGATCTTCAAGTACCGCCCGAGCCCCTTCTGCCTGCTCGACGAGATCGACGCGCCGCTCGACGACGCCAACATCGGCCGGTTCGTGGAGATGCTGCGCGGCCTGCTCGACCGGACGCAGTTCGTCCTGGTGACTCACAATCGGAAGACCATGGAGATCGCCGATCGCCTCTACGGCGTCACGATGGAGGAGCCGGGCGTGTCGAAGCTGATCTCCGTGAAGCTGTCCTGACCGGCCGCCACGCGGGCCGTCACGACGCACACGCGTGAACGAAGACAAGGCTGCCCGGTATCAGCGCCTCGCGCGCCGTGGACGCGCGCTGGCGGTCGTGTCCCGGGCCGCCGTTCTGCTCGGAGCGATCGCGGGCGGCCTCCCGCCTGACACCCTGGCCCAGACGCTGGCTCGCGTGCTCCCGGCGTCGATTGCCGCCGATCCGCTGATCGTGGCGCTGTCCGCCGCGCTCGCTGCCGCCGTGCTCGGCGCGGCCGTTGAACTGGCCGCGCTTCCGTTCGTCTGGCACGTGGAGTTCGTGCTCGAGCGCCGCTACGGCCTGTCGCGCGAGCCATTGCGCGCCTGGCTGCACGGTCATCTGGTGCATGGGGCGGCGCGCCGGATCGCTTGGTGGTCGGGGGCGGCGGGCATCCTCTTTCTGACGATCGCGTACCGGCCCAACGACTGGTGGTGGCTGGCGGGCGGCGGGTTCCTGGTGGCGGCGGTGGCGCGCGCGACGCTGGCGCCGCGCCTGCTGGCGCGCTGGCTGTTCGAGACCCAGCCCCTCGGGCGTCCCGTCCTGCACGAGCGGCTCGAGGCGCTTGCGGAGCGGTCAGGTGCTGCCGGCATCGACATTCACGAATGGCGAATCGGCGAACGGAGCGATACCGCCAACGCCATGGTGGTGGGCATCGGCCCGTCGCGTCGCATCCTCGTCTCGGACACGCTGCTCGACGATTACAGCGACGCCGAGATCGAGGTGGTGGTGGCCCACGAACTGGCGCACCACGCGCACCGCGACCTGTGGCAGGCAATCGGGGTGGACGCGGTCGTGGTCACCGCCGCCTGCGGCGTGGCGCACTGGGCGCTCACGGGCCCCGTCACCCGCGCCGGTTTGCCCGGTCTCGGCGATGTCGCCAGCCTGCCGCTGCTGGCGCTGGCGGTGAGCGGCCTGGTGGTCGCTGCTACCCCCCTCACGCGGGGCCTGTCGCGCTGGCACGAGCGGCGCGCCGACCGCTACGCGATCGGGATCACCGGCAACCGTGACGCCTTCGTGTCCGGCCTGCGGCGCCTGGCCGCACAGCACCTGGCCGAGGAACGGCCCTCCCGCTTGGTGGAATGGCTCTTCTACTCCCACCCTCCGCTCGGTGCGCGGATGGCAGCGGGGCGTGCGGGGGGCATGCCTCCCGCGCGGTAGTAACGGGAGCGCTTGGCGTGCGGACGTGAATGTCCGCACGCCCGTGCCGGTTCGCGGATCAGGGCACCCGGGCTCAGCGGGGGGCCGACTCGCCGCCGGGTTTGCCGTCCCGGGGACGCCGCGGCGGGCGGCGGTCGCCGCGATCACGGTTGGGACGGTTGCCGCGGGCGTCGGAACGGGGCGGCGCATTGGCCGGCTGGCCGTCGCCCGCCTCCGGTCCGCCCGGCAGCAGCGCCTTTCGGCTCAGGCGAACCTTGCCGGTCGGGTCGATGTTGATCACCTTGACCAGCACCTGATCGCCCTCGTTCAGCTCGCTCCGGACCTCGTTCACCCGGTAGTGCGCGATCTCGGAGACGTGGAGCAGGCCGTCGATGCCAGGGAGGATCTCGATGAACGCGCCGAAGTCGGCGATCCGCTGCACCTTGCCCAGGTAGGTCTTGTTCAGTTCCGCGCTGGCGGTCAGCTCCTCGATAATCGCGATCGCCTTCTTCGCTGCTTCCTCGTCGGAAGACGCGACGTTGATGGTGCCGTCGTCCTCGACGTCGATCTTGACGCCGGTCTGGGCGGTAATGCTCCGAATAGTCTTCCCGCCCGGACCGATGACATCACGAATCTTGTCGATCGGGATGTGGATGGTGATGATCCGCGGCGCGTGGGTCGAGATCGACTCGCGCGGCGCTGCGATCGTCGCGCCCATCCGTTCGAGGATGTGGAGGCGGCCGGCGCGCGCCTGCTGCAGGGCCTCGTGCATGATGGCGGTGGTGATACCCGACACCTTGATGTCCATCTGCAGCGCGGTGATCCCCTCGCTCGTGCCCGCCACCTTGAAGTCCATGTCGCCGTAGTGGTCTTCGGCGCCGGCGATATCCGACAGGATCGCATGGCGTCCGTTTGTCTTATCAAGGATCAGCCCCATCGCGATCCCGGCGACCGGACGCGTAAGCGGCACGCCGGCGTCCATCAGGGCGAGCGCGCCGCCGCAGACGCTTGCCATCGACGACGACCCGTTCGATTCCAGGATTTCGGAGACCACCCGGATCGTGTAGGGGAAGTCCTCCTCGCTCGGGAGCATCGGCGTGAGGCTCCGCTCCGCCAGATGGCCATGGCCGATCTCGCGCCGGCCCGGGCCGCGCAGGAACTTCACCTCGCCGACCGAGAACGGCGGGAAGTTGTAGTGGAGCATGAAGCGCTTGAAGCGCTCGCCATCCACCTGCTCCACCTTCTGCTGATCGTCGGACGTGCCGAGCGTGGCGGAGACGAGCGCCTGCGTCTCGCCGCGCGTGAAGACGGCCGACCCATGGACCCGCGGCAGGATGCCCACTTCCGACCAGATGTCGCGCACCTGATCGAACGCGCGCCCGTCGAGGCGGTGTCCCCGGTCGAGCACCTCGTCGCGTAGGACCCTTTCCTTCAGGTCCTTGAAGAGCGCCTTCGCGGCGGCCCGCTTCTCGGCGGCCTCCTCCGGAATGCTGGCGAGCAGATCGTGCTGCACCTGGTCCACCTGCGCGTAACTCTCCAGCTTGTCGGTGACCCGCATGGCCTCGGCGAGCGGCGCGAGTGCCGTGGCTTCGACCTCGCCCGCGAGCGTGGGATCAATCGTGCGCGGTTCGACCCTGGTCTTCGGCTTGCCGACCGCCGTCGCCATCTCCTCGATGGCGGCGACGATCTGCCGGATGGCGGCGTGGCCCGCCTCCAGCGCGCCCAGCATCACCTCCTCGGACACCTCGTTGGCGCCTGCCTCGACCATGACGATCGCGTCACGGCTGCCGGCGACAATCAGGTCAAGCTCGCTTGCCTGCCGCTCCGGGAAGGTCGGGTTGACCAGGAACTCGCCGTTCGCTTGGCCGACGCGCACCGCGGCAACCGGCTGGGCGAACGGAATGGACGAAATGGCGAGCGCCGCCGACGCGCCGGTCAGCGCGAGCACGTCGGAGTCGTTCTCCGGGTCGGCGGACAGCAGCAGCGCCACCACCTGCGTCTCGCGGTTCCATCCCTCGGGGAAGAGCGGACGAATGGGGCGGTCGATCAGTCGGCTCGTCAGCACCTCTTTCTCGGTCGGCTTCCCCTCGCGCTTGAAGAACCCGCCCGGGATCCGGCCGGACGCGTAGGCGTACTCGCGGTAGTCGACGGTGAGCGGGAGGAAGTCAATCCCTTCCCGCGCGCCCGGCGAGGCGCAGGCGGTGACGATGACGATGGTGTCGCCGTAGCGGACCGTCACCGCACCGTCGGCCTGCTTGGCCAGCTTGCCGGTCTCGATGGTCAGGGTGGATCGGCCGACATTCACTTGGGCCGTGTGCATGGAAATCGTGCTCCTCTCGGTGGAACCAGTCGGAACGGTCACGTGTTCAGGATGTCTGGTTCGGGGTGGTTGGGCGGGCAGGTGATTCGCTATCGCGAATCGCGGGGTGGCGCGGGCGGGTGCGGTCTCCGCGGAAACCGAAACGTGCGTTGCGCGCCGTTACTTGCGGATCCCGAGGCGCTTGATCAGTTGGGAGTAGACCTCGGAATCCTTGCCCTTGAGGTAGTCGAGGAGGCTGCGGCGGCGGCCGACCATCTTCAGGAGGCCGCGGCGCGAATGGTGGTCCTTCGCGTGCGTCTTGAAATGCTCGGTCAGGTAGCCGATCCGCTCGCTCAGAATAGCTATCTGCACCTGCGGCGACCCGGTGTCGCTCTCGTGCAACCGGTACGAGCCGATCAGTTCCGTCTTCCGATCTTTCACCAGCGCCACGTCGACTACCCCGCTCCTCCAGTCTGCCTCTCCGCTATTCTGTCCTTTGTTCAACACGCCATGCTACACCAGAACGATCGCGGGGTGCAAAACACGGGCCGCGTTGCTTCGGGCCACGGCCAACAGCGCTCCGTCGGCGTCGTACAGCCAGGCGAGCGCCTCGTCCGCCGGCAGCGGGGTGCCTGTCCACTCCCGGTCGGACGAGACGACATCTGCCGCGGTCAGGTCGTTGCCGTGTCGGGCTCGCGCCGTGCCGTGCGGCGTCAGGATCAGCCGGGGCGCTTCCGGCAGCAACTCCCCGATCGGGATCAGCTGCTCTGCGAGCGTGGCGACGGGCTGTGCCAGGTCTTCGAACCGGAGCGCTGACGAGAGGTCGAACGCGCCGTTCCGCTCCCGCCGCAGCGACGTCAGGCAGGCACCGCAGCCGAGCGCCGCGCCCAGGTCGTGGGCGAGCGCGCGCATGTAGAAGCCGGCGTCGCAGGTGACGCGGCACCGGACACGCATCGGCGTCACCTCGAGGATGTCGATCGCATGGACGGTCACCGTCACCGGCTCCGGCGCAACGGGCCGCTGCCGCCGCGCCAGCCGGTACGCCCGCACGCCTCGAACCTTCTTTGCCGAGAACGGCGGCGGTTGTTGCAGGAACGTGCCGGTGAAGGCCTCGGCCGCCCGCGCGACCGCATCCGCCGTGGGGGGCGCCGGATCGCCTCCCGCCATCCGATCGCGAATGTCTGTCGCTACCGTGCCGGTCGCATCGTAGGTGTCGGTTACGACACCGAGCTGCACGATCCCGTCGTAGGTCTTTCGCGCCGGGGCCAGGAGCGAGGCGAGGCGTGTCGCCCGGCCGACCACAAGCGGGAGCACGCCGGTTGCCATCGGGTCGAGCGTGCCGAGATGGCCGACGCGCCGGATACCGAGTGCGCGCCGGACCCGCGCGACGACATCGTGCGACGTCAGGCCGGCCGGCTTGTCGATCACCAGGACGCCGTCCATCGTTCCTGCTCCAGCCGCCGTTCAGGCCCTGACCGCGGCCTCGACCGCCGCAACGGTCTGGGTGACAACAACTGCCGTCTGGGCCGAGGGGGCGTCAAGCGAGCAGCCCGCCGCGTTGCGGTGTCCGCCGCCGCCGAACGCGGCGGCGACCGACCGGACATCGACGGTCCCCTTGGAACGGAGGCTGACGCGTGTCACTCCGTCAAGGGTCTTCACCATGATCACGGCCGCGACGTCGCGAGCGGCCAGCGGCAGGTTGATCACGCCGTCCAGGTCGTCCGCCGGGCAGCCGGTCTCGCGGAGCAGCGTGTCGTCCACCTCAAGGAGGGCGACGCGTCCTCCGCCTTCGAGGCGCATCGCGTCGAGCAGGCGGCCGGTCAGGCGGAGCTTGCCAAGCGTGCTGCTCTGGTAGACGTCAGACGCGACGCGGGCGACGTCGACGCCGCACGCCGCGATGTGGCGGCAGATGTCGAAGGTCCGCGCGGTGATGTTCGCGTGGCGGAAGCCGCCGGTGTCGGTCAGGATGCCGGCGTAGAGCGCCGCGCCGATCGCCGGTGTCAGCTCGACGCCGAGCGCCGCGATCAGGTCATGGACCAGCTCGGCGCAGGCGGCCGCGCTCGTGTCGAACCAGTTGATCGCGCCGTACATCGCGTTGCCGGCGTGGTGATCGATGTTCAGGATCGGTTGGCGGTCCAGCCCGCGCACCTCAGTGCGCTCCAGCGTGCCGCACTCCAGGATCACCGCGGCGTCGAACGATCCGGCAACGTCTGCCGGCAGCGCGTCGGCCACCTCGATCCGATCGGCGCCCGGCAGCGTCGCGAGGTATGCCGGCAGGGCATCGCGATTGACGATCCGGACCATCTTGCCCAGCGTGTCAAGCGCATGGGCGAGCGCCAGTTGCGATCCGATGGAGTCGCCGTCCGGACGCGCGTGCGACGAGAGGACGAACCGCGTGCCCCCCCTGAGAGCGTCGATCAGCCCGGCGGGCGGCTCAGGATTCATCGGTGTCGCTCGTGTCCGCGGCGGCACGTTCCCGTTCGAGGCGGTCGAAGAGTCGTGCGATCCGGGCCTGTTGCGCCGCCGAGTCGTCGTGCAGGAACTGCAGGTCGGGCGCACGCCGCAACTGCAGCCGCTCGCCCACGGCGCGGCGGAGGAACGGCTGCGCCCGGCGCAGGCCGCGCGCGGCGTCCCGGCGGTCGGCACCGTCTGCCACCGTGTACCAGGCGCGGGCCAACTGCAGGTCAGGGGTCATCCGCACCGCGGTGACGGTGACCCCCGCGAGGCCGGGGTCGCGGACGGACTTCACCAGCAGCGTGCTCAGTTCCTCTCGCACGCGCTCAGCAACGCGCAGCGTCCGGGTGCCGTGTCCCACACTCAGACGGTGGCGGCGACCGTCTCGACCGTGAACGTCTCGATGACGTCGCCCGACTTGAGGTCCGCGAACCGTTCGAACGCGATGCCGCACTCCAGGCCGTTCTTCACGTCGGTCACGTCGTCCTTGAAGCGGCGAAGCGATCCGATCCGGCCCTCGTGCACCACGACGCCGTCGCGGATGAGCCGGGCCTGGGCGTCGCCCGACCGGGTGATCACCCCATCGGTCACCAGGCAGCCCGCGGCGGTGCCGAACTTCGGCACCTTGAAGGTTTGGCGCACCTCCGCACTCCCGAGCCGCGTTTCCTTCGTCGTCGGATCGAGCAGGCCGGCAAGCGCCTTTTTCAGTTCGTCGGTCACGTCGTAGATGACGGAGTGCAGGCGGAGATCAATCCCCTCGCGTTCCGCCATGGACGCGGCGTTCCGGTCGGGACGGACGTTGAACCCGATGACGATGGCGTTGGAGGTGGAGGCGAGCAGCACGTCCGATTCGCTGATCGCGCCGACGCCGGTGTGGATGACCCGCGTCTTCACGCGCTCGTCGCCCAGCTTGCCGAGTGAATCGGCCAGCACCTCGGCCGAGCCCTGAACGTCCGCCTTGATGATGATCGGCAGCTCCTTGGCGGTCCCCGCCTCAAGCTGCTGCTGCAGCGACTCGAGCGTCAGCCGCTGACCCCGTGCGCCGAGCACCTTCTCCTTCGCCTGGGTCTGGCGAACCAGCGCGATCTGCCGCGCCTTGGAGGCGTCCGACACCGCCTGGAACGCGTCGCCAGGCTGGGGCAGCGCGGTCAGTCCGACCACCTCCACCGGGCTCGACGGCCCCACCTCGCGCGTCGCCTGACCCAGGTGGTCGCGCAGCGCGCGCACCCTGCCAACCACGCCGCCGGCGATGACGTTGTCGCCGACGCGCAGCGTCCCGTCCTGCACCAGGACGGTGGCGACCGTGCCGCGCCCGCGGTCCACCTTCGCCTCGAGCACGGTGCCGGTGGCGGCCCGCATGGGGTTCGCCCTGGTCTCCTCCAGCTCGGTGACGAGCAGGATCATCTCGAGCAGGGTGTCCAGGTTCTGCTGCTTCTTGGCGGAGACCGGCACGGTTACGGTCGTGCCGCCCCAGTCCTCCGCCGCGAGGTCGCGCTCGGCCAGTGCCTGCTTGACCCGGTCCAGGTTGGCGTTCGCCTTGTCGATCTTGTTGATGGCGACGATGATCGGGACGCCCGCGGCGCGGGCGTGATCGATCGCCTCCTGCGTCTGCGGCATCACGCCGTCGTCGGCCGCCACGACCAGCACGATGACATCGGTCACCTGCGCGCCGCGTGCGCGCATGAGCGTGAATGCCTCGTGGCCCGGCGTGTCGAGGAAGACGATCCGGTGGTCGTTGATCTCGACGGCGTAGGCGCCGATGTGCTGCGTGATGCCCCCCGCCTCGCCCTCGGCCACCTTTGTTTGGCGGATCGCATCGAGCAACGTCGTCTTGCCATGGTCGACATGTCCCATGACGGTGACGACCGGCGCGCGGGTGACCATGTCCTCGGGATTCGCCTCCTCGGCCTCGATGACCACCATCTCCTCCTCGAACGTGCGCATCGTGACGTCGGCGCCGAACTCCCTGGCGAGCGTCGTTGCCATGTCGGCGTCGAGCGTCGTGTTGATGGTCAGCATCACGCGCCGTTCGATCAGCTTCTTGAGGATCTCCTTCGGCGTTACCTCGAGGCGTTCGGCGACGTCCTTGACCGTCATCCCCTCGGCGAGGGTGATCATCCGCGTGATCGGCGGCGGCGGCGCCGCCGCCGCCGGCATGACGGCCGCCTTTGCGCGCCGGTACTGCGCCCGGCGGCCGCCCGGGCGGTGATGAGGCCGAGGGGGCGGACGGTAGCCGCCCACCGCGGGCCGGGGCGGCAGGGGCCGGACGGCCGGCGGGCGGACCGGCTGCGCTGGCAGCGGACGCGGTCCGCCCATCGGCTTCGCGGCGACGGTGGAGGGTCGGGCCGCGGGCCGGGCGACGCGCCTCGGTTCCTCGACGCGCAGGCGAAGCTTCGACGGCACCACGCGGCCGGTCTGGCGGACCGCCATCCCCGGCCGTGCGGCGCGCACCGCTGGGGGTGCGGTTGCCGGGGGCTTGATGACCGGAGGTGCGGTTGCCGGGGGCATGATGACCGGAGGTGCGGTTGCCGGGGGCTCGGCTGCAGGGGGTTCGGTCGCCGGACGTTCAGCCGCCGGGGCTTCGACCGCCGGGGCTCCCGTCACCGGAGGTGCAGTCGCCGCGGGTTCCGTGGCCGGAGGTTCGACGTCCGGCGTAGCGCTCGTCGCGGGGGCGGCCGCCACCGCCGCCGGCGGCGCCTCGCGCGGCTCCGGTGCGGTCGCAACCGGTGTCGCCTCCTCTGTCGGCGGGGGCGCCGGGGGAGGCGCCGCGTCGACGTCGGCTTCGATCTTCAGGCGTGGCCGCCCCACCCGCTTCGGGGCGGGGGGAGGCGCCGGCGGCGGGGCCACCGCCACGGGCGCGGGGGCCGGGGTGTCCGCCGGCGGCGTCTCGGGAACCGGGGTCCCAACCGCGGCGTCCGGCGTCGCCTCCTCTGTGGCGGCCGCCGGGGTCTCGACCGGCTTCGGCTTGCGCGCCTTCACTAGGCGCGGCTTGCCCAGCGTCGGTCTGAGAGCAGGAGCCGGTTCCGGCATGCCCTTCCGGCGGGCGCCCTTCCTTCCCCTCGCTCCTGTCGGCCTGTGCGTGAAGAGCGTCCCCTCCAGCAGTGCGATGTTGCGCTCTTTCGCGACCCGCTCGGTGAACTGCTTCGCGACGATCTCTTCCAACGTGCTCGACGCGCTCTTTGCGTCGATGCCATGCCGCGTCTGGAGCAGATTCACCACCTCCTGGGTCTCGATGCCCAGCTCGCGCGCGATCAGAAAGAGTCGGATCTTTGCCACGTCAACCAATCAGTCTGCCGTCGATGTCCCCTGGTCAGTCATCTCGCTCTCGGAAGCGCCATCCGCCGTGGCCGCCGCCGCTGTCTCGCCGGCCGTCTCGGCTTCGGTGACCGGCGCGGCTTCCGCCGCCTCGCGTTCCACCGCGTCGACCTGCTCGCGCACCGCCGCCTGCAGTTCCACCGCGGTCACGTCGTCGACGCCCGCGATCTCCGCCAGCCGGGCGGTCTCCACCTCGAGCAGCCGATCCGCCGTGTCGAGTCCCGCCTCGCTCAGCGCGATCAGTTGCGCCTCCGTCAGTCCGGGCAGCGTCAACGCGCCTTCGTCCTCTTCGAGATCGTCGAACTGCGCCTCCACCTCCTGGCGCTTTTCGTTCTCGCTCTTGATGTCGATGCGCCAGCCGGTCAGTCTGGCCGCCAACCGGACGTTCTGTCCCTTCTTGCCGATCGCGAGCGAGAGCTGCGAGTCGTCCACGACGACCTCAACCGCCGGCACGTCTCCCTCGACCACCGCCACGCGCTGCACCCGCGCCGGGCTGATGGCGTTGGTAACGAATGCTGCCGTGTCCTCCGACCACTCCACGATGTCGATCTTCTCGCCGCGCAGTTCGCGAATGATGGCCTGCACCCGCGTCCCCTTCATGCCGACGCAGGCGCCGACGGGGTCGATGTCGCGCTCGTTCGAGTGGACCGCCACCTTGGCCCGGTCGCCCGCTTCGCGCACAGCGCCCTTGATGGCGACGATGCCGTCATAGATCTCCGGCACCTCCTGCCGGAACAGTTGCACGAGGAGTGCGGGGTCGGTCCGCGAGAGGATGATCTGCGGCCCCTTGGTGTTCTTGTTCACCTCGCGGATCACGGCACGGATCCGGTCGCCGGCGGTGTAATTCTCGGCGCGCGACTGTTCGCGGTGAGGCAGCAGCGCCTCGATCGGGCCCGCCTCCACGATGATGTCGCCCTTCTCGAACCGCTTGACGACTCCGCCGATCACCTCGCCCACCTGATCGTGGTACTCGTCGTAGATGTTGTCCCGTTGCGCCTCGCGTACCTTCTGCGTGATCACCTGCTTGGCGGTCTGCGCGGCGATCCGCCCGAGCGCGTCGGTCGGTTCGGGGAACTCGATCTCCATGTCCACTTCGGCCTCGTCGCCGTACAGCTCCTGCGCTTCGGCGAGCGAGATTTCCGTGACCGGATCGCTCACGTCCTCGACGATCTGGCGGACCGAGAAGAGCTCGACCTGCCCGACCTCTGGGTTGAACCGCGTCCGCAGCACATGGGTGTCGCTGAAGTACCGGCGCGATGCAGTCAGCACCGCGTCCTCGATCGCAGTGATGATCACCTCGGGCTCGATCCCCTTTTCCTTGGCGACCGCCTCGATCGTCTGCTGCTTCAGATTGTTCATCACCGTCGTCCCGTTACACGTCCACTTCCAGCCGGGCCCGCGTCACGAGCGACCACGGAATGCGATAGGTCCGCGTGCCGGCCTCCACCACTACCCGCTCGACCGCGCTGCCATCCGTCCCGCCTGCGTTCGCCGCGCTGCCCCCCGGCGCCGCGGTCTGCGACTCCGCGCCGTCCTCCACGCCGGCGATCCGGCCCAGCACGAACCGCTGGCCCCCGATCGCCTCCGACGTCACGAAGCGGGCCAGCCGTCCCTGAAAGCGGCGGCAGTCTCCGATGTGCCGGAGTGGACGATCCAGGCCGGGCGATGACACTTCCAGCGTGTACGCGTGATCGAAGGTGAACTCGGCGTCGAGGACCGCGCTCAGGTCCCGGCTCACACGCTGGCAGTCGTCCACCGTCACGCCCTCCGCCGGCGCCCCCACCGGGGCGTCGGCCGCCTCGTCGATCCGGTCCGGCACACGATCAATCATGATCCGCAGCACCCAGCCAATCGCCTCGCGCCGGAACCGCACGTCGAAGAGTTCCAGCCCGAAGTCGCGCGCAATGCGCGACGCCGCCGTCCGCACGCGCGCCACCCGTTCCGCGCGGGTCATCGCCGTGCTCTCCCTTCCGCACCCGCCGGAGAACCCCCATAGAATGCAAAGAAGCGGGCGAAACGCCCACTTCTTGCAGGGACTTCGCTCTGAACAACCCGGGACTATACCACGCCCGAAAACGGCGCGGCAACCTGTCCGGCAGGTCCGAAACGGCACGCGTTCATGGGGTCAGGCGGTAGAGCATCCGCGGGAACGGGATCGTCTCGCGGACATGCTCGATTCCGCAGATCCAGGCAACCATCCGCTCGATTCCCATGCCGAAGCCGGCGTGCGGGACGCTGCCGTAGCGGCGCAGGTCGAGGTACCACTCGAACGACTCCTGGGGCAGGTCGTGCGCCTGAATCCGTTCGAGCAGCAGGTCGAAGTCGTCGAGGCGCTCGCCGCCCCCGACGATCTCGCCGTAGCCCTCCGGCGCGAGCAGGTCGACAGAGAGCGACAACTCCGGGCGGTCGGGATCCGGCTTCATGTAGAAGGCCTTGATGGCGCTCGGGAACCGCTGGATGGCGACCGGCCGATCGAAGTGCTCCGCAAGGGCCGTCTCGTCGGGGCCGCCGAAGTCGCCTCCCCACTCGAACGGAAGCCCGCGTTCCTTCAGGATCGCCGCTGCCTCGTCGTACGAAATCCGGGGGAAGGGCGCGCGGACCCGTTCGAGCGGCGTCATGTCGCGCTCGAGCACGTCGAGCTCCGCGCGGCGCCGGTCGAGCACGCGCGCCACCACTGCCGCGACGAGGGCCTCCGCCAGGTCGGTGGCGTCGTCGAGCGTGGCGTACGCCATCTCCGGTTCCACCATCCAGAACTCGGTCAGGTGCCGGCGGGTTTTCGATTTCTCGGCCCGAAACGTGGGGCCGAAGCAGTACACCTTGCCAAGCGCCATCGCCGTCGCCTCGACGTAGAGCTGGCCGCTCTGCGTCAGGTACGCCGTCCGGTCGAAGTACTGGACCGGGAAGAGCGTTGTCGTCCCCTCGCAGGCGGCGGGGGTGAAGATCGGCGTGTCGGTCAGCACGAAGCCCTGGCCGTTCAGGTAGTCGCGGATCGCGTCGATTACCTCGTGGCGCACACGCAGGATCGCGGCTTGCCGCCGGCTCCGGATCCAGAGGTGGCGCCGGTCTAGCAGGTAATCGACGCCGTGTTCCTTCGGGGTAATGGGATAGTCGGACGACCGCCCGACGACGTCGAGGGTGGCGACATCGAGCTCGTACCCGCCCGGCGCGCGCGCATCCGCGCGAACCGCGCCGGTGACGACCAGCGAGGTCTCCTGGCCCATGTGATCCGCCCGCTCGAACGTTTCGTCTCCCACCGCCTGCTTCGACAGCACCGCCTGCAGAAGGCCCGTGCCGTCGCGCACGGTGAGGAAGTGGATCCTGCCGCTCGACCGGCGGCTATGGAGCCAGCCCCGGATGGTGACGGCGGCACCGACATGGCCAGCGACCTGGGCGATGGTGGTGATCGTGGCGCTCATGATGTTTCGGTTGGACGCAGTGTACTCGCAGCCGGGCCGTCTGGCGTGGAGGCAGCGCCTTCTTGCGGGAGCCGTTGGCGACGACGATGCGGTCGCAGGCTAGCTATCGCTGCGCGTGACATCCATGGATCTCGGCGCAGGTCATGGACACCGTCGTAACGGCGTCCCTTACGTGAGGATGGCGCCGCTGTCGCCTTCGAGGAGCGGAACCAGGAGGTCGCGAAGGCGTCGGCGGTCTGGATCGTGCACCAGCGCCCCGCGCGCGTAGCGGATCGCCCGGGAGATGGCCCCCGCGTAGCGGAGGTTCCGCCGGACCGTCATCTGGTAGCCGAACGTGCCGAGCGCCTTCAGCGTGCGCTGCACCGTCGTCCGGTCGAAGCGCTGCCGCAGGGCGGCGCCGTCGGTGACGGCCATCGCCTGCTGGTAGCGGTCGAGGCACTGATCCGTGAGCGCGTCGTCCACGTCCACGTATGCATCGCGCAGCAGCGAGACCAGGTCGTAGGTGTCGGGTCCCATGCGCGCATCCTGGAAATCGATCACGTGCAGTCGCCCTGCGTGGAGCATCAGGTTGCGGCTGTGCAGGTCGCGGTGGCAGAGGACGCGGGGCTCGGCCGCCATCTGGTCCGCCAGCGACCGGAACTCCGCGTCGAGTGCGCGGCGGAACGCCGGCGTCAGCGCCTGCTCCCGGCACGCGCCGAGGAAGTGCTCTGCGAAGAACTGCAGTTCCCAGGCGAGCTTCGCGGCATCGAACGCCTGGCGGAACGGGAGCGCGTCCGATCCGGCGAGGCGGGTGCCGCCGGTCTGCAGCGCGACGATCAGATCGACCGCCTCCCGGTACCAAGCGCTGCGCACGTCGGACGACGCGCCGGCCAGCGCCGCTTCGAGCGTCGTGTCGCCGAGATCCTCGAGAACGACGATCCCCAGTGCGGCATCCGCGTCGAGCGTCGCCGGGACCGGGACCGGCAGCGCGCGGAACAGCCGGGCGACGGTGACGAGCGGCAGCGTCTCCGGATCGATCGGTCCCGCGTGGACCACCACGATGCGCGTCGGCCCGCCGGGCGGCGTGACCCGGAGGAAGCGCCGGTCGGAGGCGTCGCCGGCGAGCGGTGTGACGGTGGTCGCCGGCGGCAGGCCGGCCTGTGTGATCCAGGCCCGCGCGCGCCTCTCCACCTCCGCCAGCGCGGGGGGAGGCCCCGGTCCCTGCAGCCTCGGGTCAGCCATCGATCGGGAAGGCGGCGGCGTTGCCGATGTGACGTCCCTGGCGGCCCGCCACGGCCGCCGCAGCGGCCAGCGCCGTGACCACCATCTGCCGCCGGAGCTCGACACCGGCCGGGAGTGTGACGTCGTCCGCCACGATGCATTCGTCGAGGCGGCACTCCGGACCGATCGTGACGCGATCCCAGACGGCCGACCGCGTGACTGACGCCGACGGGTCGATGGTCGACCCGTTGCCCGGGGCCGCGTCCGGGTCGAGGGCAAGCGATGCCGCAAGGCAGTCGGCCGGCGTGCCGACATCGAGGAATCGGCCTTCCACCGGGTGTGTCCGGATGGCGCCGGTCGGACGGCCACCGGCGGTCAGCAGCCATCGGTCGTACACGCCGCCGATCGTCGCCGCCGGTTCGCGCGCCGGCAGATCGGCGAAGAGCGACGCCTCGGCGATCTGCACACCTGTGAAATGCGCTGACGGCGGGCCGGCCGCGCGTGTGAACGCCGTCGCGCATCCGTCACCGTCGGTGGCGATGCCGCCGTAGCGCGCCGGGTCGGGATGCGGCATGACGGCGAGCGTCACCGCAGCGCCGGACCGGTCGTGCGCCTGGGCGAGGGCGGTAAGCGTCTCGGGTGCAAGATCGGTCAGCGTGTCGCCGTTGACAATGAAGAAGCGTGAACCGAGCAGCGGCAGCGCCTGCCGCGGTCCGCCCGCGGATCCGAGAATGGCCGGTTCCCACGAGTACCGGACGCGGACGCCGGCCGCGCCGCCATGGCCGACGGCGCGGGTCACCGTCTCCGGCCGGTGATGCAGGTTGACCACCACGTCGGTGACGCCGGCGCGGGCAAGCTGCTCGAGGATCCGGATGACGATCGGCCGCCCGCCCACCGGTACGGCCGGCTTTGCCCGCACGCACGTCAGCGGCTCGAGCCGCGTTCCCAACCCGGCGGCCAGCACCAGCGCAGGCGGCAGCGAAGCAGATCCGGTCATTGACGCCCCGCACGATCATTCCACACCCCGTGGGCGGGCGCGCCGCGCCATCGGGGCGGGTCAGTCGATGAGCATGTCGCCGACCGGGATGCCGTGCGATTCGCAGTGCTGCTCCCAGAGGCTGCGGTATGACAAGGCGATGTAGTCGTCCACCGTGCGTCCGAGCGCCTCGGCCAGCGCGGTGACGTCCGCCTCCTCGCCTTCGAGCTCGACGAAGACGCCGCATGGCGTTTCGTCAATCGCGATGATGGTCCCATCGCGCTCGAACTCCTCCCGGTACTTCTGGTAGCGCCACGCCACCGTGAAGCCTGCCAGCATGAGGATGTCGACCAGCGCCGCGCCATCGGCGACATCGGCTTCCACTTCGTCGCGCACCTTCATCACGTCGGGCTGCGGCGGGCCCTTGAACGTGATCGACGCGACCGAACCGACGGGAGCAGCCGCCAGGCCGCGGTCGGCTGCGGGAGACTCGATGCGGACGCGCAGGGTCGATCGCGCCGCGCCCAGGCGGCCGTCCGGCGTGTCGAACAGCCGGTCGTCCTGGCGCCGGCGGGCGCGGTGCGGCGCCGCGCCGAGCCCGGCAACGGCGGTGCGCGCCGCCTTGGCCGACCCGAACACCAGCTTCACCTCCCGCTCGACGTGTCTCGCTGGGTCGTTCATCTGGGTGCCGCACGATCGTATGCCGGGAGGTTGACGCGATGTCCGTCCGGTGGCGCCCACCGCTCAGGTGGCGCGCACGCGGTACGCGCAGCCCGCCAGCGCCGGTGTGCCCACGCCCTTGCCGAAGATCAGCACCTTGTGCGTGCTGCCCAGGCCGCCCGGGATCAGGAGCGTCTTCAGGGCGAGCCGCATGCGCAGGGCGGCAACGCTGTCGGCATCGGCTTCCGGAATGGCCTGTTGCTGCATTCCGAGCGGCTCACCCTGGCCGGCGGCCGGCAGGCGCGCCTCACGATCGCCTGACCCGGTGGCGTCGTCGAGCGCGCCCAGGCCGAGCAGGAAGTAGAGTTGATCGAGTACGCCGAGCGTCGTGGCGCCCCCCAGTTCCGCCGCATCGCGGACCGCCGTCAGATCGACGTGTGCCGTGATGTCGTACGCGCCAGGGTCGGCCAGCCAGGAGGGGGTCGCGCCGTCACCGGCTACGGCGGCGCGGTGGCTGCGGTACGTCGTCAGCGTGCCCGCGGCATGCGTGGCGGAGTAGAGTTCCCGCGCCTCGTGGCCGTAGTCGATCAGCAGCAGGAAGCCCCGATCGATCGAGGCAACGGCGCGTTCGACCCACTCGGCCGCATCGGGCGTCACCTCGGCGCGCCAGCCCGGTTCGAGCGTGATCCGGTGGCGCTCGATGTGTGCCTGCGCGCGCGCCGTGACCGGTCCGAGGCGCTCGACGAAACGGCTGCCGGCCGGGGCGACGTCCACGTAGACCTCGCGCAGCCCGTCGTCGGTCATGACGACGGCATGCGGCGGCAGCGCATCGAGGAGTTCGTTGGCCAGCACCACGCCGCGGATGCCGCGCGGCAGGTGGGCGCCGGACGAGGCGAGGCGCGCGGCGTGCGGGCCGAGCGTCGTGCGGTGCGCCGCACGCGCCGCGGCGCTCCGCTCCACCAAGTGGAGGCGAATGGCGGCGTAGAAGGCGGGATCCTCCGCGGCGGCGTCGTCGAGCAGGTCGCGCGCGAGACGGGCGTTGCCGGCGGCGGCCTCCACCAGGTCGAACGATGGTGGGAGCGCGGACGTCTGCGGATCGAGCAGGCGCCACATCTCGGCGCACTGCCGGGCGAGCAGGCGGCCCAGGTGCGGACCGACGTCGACGCTGGTGTAGAAATCTCCACCGCGGCCGGAGCGTTGCGCTACGGCGGCGTAGTAGCCCAGCTCGCGGTGGTAGAGCGCCAGGTCAGCGAAGGCGGCGAATGGGATCGGACCCTCCTGCCGGATCCGATCCCGGATCACCTCCCGCAGCGTCATCTCATGCCGGGTCGCCCCCGCGACGGCCGGCGGCCCGCCCCGCGGGCGTCAGTCCTTCTCCACCTGGAGGAAGACGCGTTCCTCGCCCCGCTGGACCAGCAGGAACGCAGTGCGCCCCGACTCGATCCCGTTCAGCAGCTCGATCGCCTCGCTCACCGAGCTCACCTCCGCGCGGTTGATCCGGAGGATCACGTCACCCGGCTGCACGCCGCTTGCCTCGGCGTTGCCGCCGCCAGCGACGTCGGACACCACCACGCCGGACGTGTCATCCGGGACGCCCAGTTGGCGCCTGGCTTGCGGCGTGAAGTTCTGGATCGTCATGCCGAAACCCTCGCTCGTCTGCTCGCCGGTATCGGTCGTCATGACCCGCGCGCGTTCCTGATCGAGGTTCAGTTCGCCGATCGTCACGGTGAGCGTCATCGGTTCGAGGTCGCGGATGATGTCGATCTCCACCGCGGTCTCGGGTGCGGTCGCCACGACGCGCGCCTGCAGGTCCTCGGTGTTCGCCACCGGATCGCCGCCGTACGCGACGATCACATCGCCAGGCCGCAGCCCGGCGTCGTCGGCGGGGCCGCCGTCGTTCACCGAATTGACGGTCACGCCGCTCGGCTTGTCCAGCCCGAGCACTTCGTAGCCTTCGCGCGGGACGTCGGCGATCGACACACCGATCATGCCACGCGTCACCCTGCCGTCGCGCAGTTGATCCAGCAAGTCGCGCACCGTGTTGATCGGCACCGCGAACCCGATGCCGACGTTGCCGATCCGGTCGGTGATGATCGACGTGTTCATGCCGATCACGTCGCCGCGAATATTCAGCAGCGGCCCCCCGGAGTTCCCCGGGTTGATCGCCGCGTCGGTCTGCAGCATGTCGATGTTGCGTCCGGGCACCGCGCGCACGCCTCGGCCGATCGCCGAGATGACGCCGACCGTGACCGAGTGGCCCTGGCCGAACGGATTGCCGATGGCCATGACCCAGTCGCCCGGCGCCATCTGCGACGAGTCGCCGAAGGTGGCGGTCGGCAGCTCCCAGTCGGGTTTCTCGACCAGCTCGAGCAGCGCACTGTCCGACAGCGGGTCGGCGCCCAGCACGCGCGCCTCGTAGAAGTCGCGGTCGTCGTCGCCGAAGAAGTCGACCTCGATGGTAGTGGCGTCGTCCACGACGTGGTTGTTCGTCAGGATCAGTCCGGTCGGGTCGATCACGAACCCGGTGCCGGCCGATCGGACCGTCTCGTCGCGCGGCTGCTGCGGCGGATCGCCGAAGAACCGGCGGAAGAAGTCGTTGCCGCCGCCGAATCCGAAGTCGTTCAGGTCGGTCGACGACTGCCGGGCGGCGATCCGGATGTTGACCACCATGCCGGTCTGGGTCGCAGCGATGTCGCGGAAGGTGGTCGCCGTCAACTCGCCGGTGATCGGTGCGTTGTTCACGGGGGCCTGAATCGTCTCCGCCGACGAGGCGGGGGTCATGTTGAACCGGGAGGCAATCACCATGCCGATTGCCATGAAGGTCACGGCGATCAACAGGGCAGAGACGAACGTGGTTCGCGCGGTCGATTTCATAGCCATCTCCTCCAGTTCCTCCAGTGGGCGAGCCGCTCGGCGCACCCCTTAACTTAACGCAACCGGGCGGGCGCAGCCACCCGGCGGCGCGCTCAGGCCAGCGGCACGACCGCGTCCTGTTGCGGGCCGGTCACCTCAGCCGCCGTCCGGCCCACGTACATGTTGATCTCCGTCCGAACGCCGAAGTCGTCCAGGTAGATGCCCGGCTCGATCGTGAAGCCGGTCCCCGGCAGCAGGCGGCGTTCATCATGCGTCTCGTAGTCGTCCATGTGGACGCCGTTGCCATGCACCTCCGCGCCCAGGCTGTGACCGGTCCGGTGGATGAAGCGCGCACCCCAGCCGGCGGCGTCGATCACGTCCCGCGCGGCGCGGTCCACCTCCCAGCCGGCCAGGAGCACTCCCTCGGCGACCCGCTGTTCCACCAGCGCCACCGCGGCGTCACGCGCCTCGCGCGCCACGCCGAAGCGCTCGGCGACGGCCGGCGGCACCATCGCCCCCGTGTAGCCCACCCAGGTGATGTCGGCATAGACCGCGCCGGGGCGGTCCAGCTTCCCCCACAGATCGAGCAGCACCACCGTGTCGGTCCCGATCGGGCGATGCGCCTCCGCGGTCGGCAAGTAGTGCGGGTTCCCGCTGCTCGGCCCCGCGGCGACCACCGGCGGGCAGTCGGTGACGAGGCCCGCTTCGGTGAACCAGGCAGCCATCTCCTGCTGCACGCCGTACTCGGTCAATCCGCCGTCCCTGGCGCGGTCCCGGATCAGCGCAAAGGCGCGATCCTTGATCGCATACAGGCGCGCGGACGCCGCCCGATGGGTTGACAGTTCCGCGTCGTCCCAGACCGCCTCGAACCGCTGCACCAGGTTGCCGGACGACACCACCTCGGCGCCAAGCGCGCGCACGCGGTCGATGGTGCCGGCATCGACGCGCGCGATGTACGGAATGGCACCCGCGGGGGAGTATTCCATCGCCACACGGCGGATGCCGCGCAGCAGGGTGGCCAGACCCGCGTCCAGTTCGTCCCGGGACGCGTAGACGCGACGCTCACCCGGCAGGTGGGACAGACTCTCCTGCTCGATGCCGTGGACCAGGGCGCGCGGTGTGCCCTCCGCCGGCACAAGGTAGTACCAGCGGCGCGTCGTCAGCTTCGTGCGTCCATCAAGACCGGCGACCCGGCGCGCGATCGGGTTGGCGCCGTGGAAGTCGTAGAGGAGCCACCCGTCGATCCCCTCGTCGCGAAGTGCGGCCTGAACGGCCACGACGTCGAATGCCATGCGTGCGCTCCGTCCGGTGTCATCCGTTACGACGCCGGACGGCGCCCGATGGTTGGCGGGCTGGAGCGGCGCGCGGGTGCGGACGCGGCGGCCGGGGGGCTACGCCGGGTCTTCCTCTCCCTCGCCTTCCTCTTCCTCAGGATCGGGCGGCGCCTCGATGTCGTCCAGGAGTGTCGTCACCACCTCGCCGTGCTGGTGGGAGAACTCGTAGTTGCTCCGGTCCATCGCCGACACTTGCGGCACGCGGAGCTCGATGTCCCGCACCCCGTTCACCGGAATCGGCTCACGGAACCGGATCTGATCGCCGGTCACCGTGTTGCCATCGGCGTCGAACCAGAACTCGTCGACCGTGAAGCCGGCGATCGCGTTTTCCGAGGTGTTCTGGATCCGGAACGTGGTGATGATGAACCCGCCCTGGGTCTGTGCCCGCGGCTGCGTGTAGCCGATGTCGGCCGTCCCCCGTTGGGTCGGCACCAGTTCCACGCCGGCCCGGAGCCTATCGGCCAGACGGTTGGCGGCAGCCACCGCCCGCGGGTCGACCGGCTCCTCCTCGACCACCACGGCGCCTTCAGCTTCCATTTCCGCTTCGCCGCCACCGCCGCAGGCGACGACCGCGAGCGACGCAACGACGACACCGAACATCAGTAGGCGATTCAGACGGTCCATGACCTTCTCCTCAAGGGCGCGCCCGACGGGGCTGCGCAGGAAACCCAGATTATAGGCTTCGTCGGCCGAAAGCTCAACCTCTACGATCCTGGCCAGCGGAAGGCCAGCCGCGTCACATTTCCCCGTTCCATTCCTCCGGCTCCGCCGTAGCGGACCGGAACACTTCCAGGTGCCATTTTCCCCCACCCCACGGCTCGATCACGTCGGCAGCGAGGACGTCGATCAGCAGATCGGCGAACGAACGTCCCTCCGGATCCCCCTCCAGGTGGTAGGCCGGTTCGTCCCAGGCGAAGACCGGGTACAGGATCAGGTTGAGGAACAGGTCGTAGCCGTCATCGACCACCATCAACTGGCCGCAGGGCCGCTTCTGCGTCGTGTGGTAGACGAGGTGCTTTTCGGCGCTCTGGGCCCGAATGTACCGCTTGATGGTGAACTCCTGGGCCACCACTTCCTCGACCGCCATCTTCTTCGTCCAGCACTCGCGGCAGTACATCGCCGTGTCGCGCGGTTCCGAGACCTCGGACGCCCCGCAGAGCGCACAGACCGCCGTGTCGGTCGACCGTGGGGCCATGGCACTAGGCTACCATGTTGCCCGTGACCACACCGCCCGTGCCTCCGCGTCCATCCCACGGCGGGCTCCGGCACCTGGCGCTGCACGCTCGGGCGTTCGACGCCATGCGGGCCTTCTATGCCGATGTGCTCGGCTTTGCGGTGGAATGGGAGCCGGACGGAGACAACGTCTATCTCACGTCCGGCGCCGACAACCTGGCGCTCCATCGGGCGGGAGCCGGCCGCGAGGGCGGCGCAACGGGTGACGCGCCCGGGGCGCTCGACCACTTCGGGCTGATCGTCGAGACCGCGGACGATGTCGACCGGTGGGCCGCCTGGATCGAATCGCGCGGGGTCCGGCTGGACGCGCGACCGCGGACGCATCGCGACGGCGCCCGCTCGTGCTACTGCTCGGACCCGGACGGGAACCGGATTCAGATTCTGCACCACCCGCCGATCAGCGGTATCGTCGCTTCTCGGCGGTGCGGCGCCACCTGACAGCCGGCGCACGATGCGTCACGTGTCGCCCCACGCCAGCTTCTCGCGCAGGACGCCGAAGTAGTGGCGTGACTCGCTGCGCACCACCCGCAGCGGGTGAGGCGCGCGTTCGATGCCCACCTCGTCGCCGTCCGCAAGCTCGACGCTCATCTGGCCATCGAACGTCGCCGTCGCCTCGTGGTGATCGCCCGCGAGGTGGGGCCGGAGCGTGACCGGCGCATCGTCCGGGATCACGACCGGCCGTTGCGTCAGCGCGTGCGGCGCTATCGGCGTGATGAGCAGGGCGCCGACGGTCGGGAAGACGATCGGTCCGCCCGCCGCCAGGTTGTAGCCGGTCGATCCGGTCGGCGTCGCCACCAGCACGCCGTCGGCGCGGCAGCGCGCGACCAGATGCGTGCGCACCATGATCGCGACCTCGATGATGCTCGACCGGGCGGAGCGGAGCACCACCAGATCGTTCAGCACCGTCCGGCTGGCCAGTTCCCGATCGTCACGCCGGATCCGGGCGCGCGCCATGGGGTGCAGGTCGATCACGGCGCGTCCATCGAGCGCGGACGCGAGTGCGCCGGTCATCTCGGGGCGGGTGACCTCGGTCAGGAAGCCGAGGCTGCCGCAGTTGACGCCAAGGACCGGCGTGTCGGGCGCGCCCTCCGCCACGACATGTGCGACGCTCAGCAGCGTGCCGTCGCCGCCGAGCACGACTAGCAGGTCGGAGGCCGCCGGGAGTTCCGCGCGCGTGCAGGTGTCGACGCCGGTGAGACCGGTGCCGCGTGCGGTCTCGTCGTCCACCACCACGCGGACCGACCAGCCGGCAAGCCAGCTGACGGCGTCGCGCACCGCGGCGGCCGCTGGTTCGGAGTGCGACTTGCCGACGATGCCGACGGTCGAGACCGGACCGATCGTTCCGGCTGGCGGGGCTGATTCAGCAGGCATGGCGTCACGGGGTGTCGCGACGCCGGAGGTGCAGGAAGACCTCCTGGTTGCCCCCGGCGCCCCGCAGCGGCGATAGTGCGTCCGCCACCCGCGCCCATCCTATCGCATCGGCCGCCGCCGCCACCTCGTCGGCCACCCGCTGCTGCACCGCCGGATCGCGGACGATCCCCCCCTTGCCCACCTCGGCGCGCGTCGCCTCGAACTGAGGCTTGACCAGCGCGATCATGTCGCCGCCGGGCGCCACCAGCGGCGCGACGGCAGGCAGGATCAGACGGAGCGAAATGAACGCGACATCGATCGTGACGATGTCCGCGCGGCGCGCCGCCGCGGGGAGCATCGCCGGCGTGAGATACCGTGCGTTGATCCCGTCGAGCACCGTGACGCGCGGGTCGGTGCGGAGCCGCCAGTCGAGCTGACCCCGGCCGACATCGATCGCCACGACCAGCGCCGCCCCCCGCTGCAACAGTGCGTCGGTGAATCCGCCGGTCGAGGCGCCGATGTCGACCGCCGTGCAGCCGGCCGGATCGATGCCGAACCGGTCGAGCGCATCGCCCAGCTTCACGCCGCCGCGGCCGACGTACGGATGGTCAGGTACAACGAGCGTGATCGCGGCGTCGGCCGCGATCGGGGCTCCCGCCTTCGAGACCACCGCGTCGTCGACGCGCACCTGGCCGGCGAGGACCAGCGCGCGGGCGCGAGCCCGCGTGTCGGCCAGCCCCCGCTCGACGACGAGCATGTCGAGGCGCGTGCGTTTGGTCACCTGGTGCGGCGCAGCACGCGGTCGGCGATCGCCGACAGGCGGCCACCGATGCCGGCGGCGGCGAGTGCGGCGAGTGCGGCGTCGACCGAGCGCGCCGCGAGCCGGTGCGATTCCGCCAGGCCGAACAGCGCCGGATAGGTTGGCTTGTCGGCCGCGGCGTCCTTCCCGCCCGTCTTGCCCAGCTCTTCCGGCGCGCCCTCCACGTCCAGAATGTCGTCCGTGATCTGAAACGCGAGGCCGACGTGCCCGGCGTACGCGTCGACCGCGTCGACCGCGTTGTCGTCGCCACCCCCCATGATCGCGCCGGCCACGGCCGCGGCGCGGATCAGTGCGCCGGTCTTTCGCGCATGCATCGCGCGAAGCGCATCGGCATCGAGCGACGCCCCGCCCTTGCCGGTCGCCTGGAGATCGATGACCTGGCCCCCGACCATCCCCTCGGCGCCGACCGCGTGCGCGATCCGGTCGAGCGTCCGGAGCTTTCGGGCACGCAGGTCGTCGTCGTCCGGTCCCTCGGCTGTCGGGTGGCGCGCGAGCACGCCGAACGCCTCGGTCAGCAGCCCGTCGCCCGCCAGCACGGCGATTCCCTCGCCATAGACGACATGCGCGGTGGGGCGCCCGCGCCGCAGCGTGTCGTTGTCCATCGACGGCAGGTCGTCATGGATCAGCGAGTAGGTGTGGATCATCTCGACGGCGCAGGCGGCCGGCAGGACGATCGCATCGTTGACCGGCGCGCCCACCGGGCGGACGCTGTCGGCGGCGGCCAGGGCCAATAACGGGCGGAGGCGCTTGCCGCCGGCGAAGATGCTGTACCGAACCGCCTCCGCGATCAGCGCCGGACAGGCGGGAGGCGCGGGGAGCAGCCGGTCGAGTGCGGCATCAATCGCCGCGCGGGCCGACTCTGCGAACGCCTCGAACGTCTCCGGCGCAGGGGTTCGCGGCATGGTGCTCAGAATGGGATGTCGTCGTTGCCGGTGTCGTCGGCTGCCTCCGTCTTCGACGCGCGCTCCGGTTCCTGTGTCGACGACCCTGCGTCGTCCGCCTTCGCGCCGTCGCCGCCGGCGAGATCGTCCGGCGCCGGCGTCAGGTCTCCCCGCTCGTTCAGCAGCTCCACCCGCTTCTCTGCCGCTGTCAGCCGGTCGTGGCAGTAGCGCGAGAGCGTGATCCCGCGCTCGAACTTCTCGAGCGACTGCTCCAGGGTCAGCTCGCCCTTCTCGAGCGTGTCGACGATCGTTTCCAGCTCGGCGAGCGCCGATTCAAAGTCCTTGATGGTCGGATCATCCATGACGGCCATTCCCGGTGATCTCCTGCACGTCGCAGCGCAGTTCCCCCTCGTGCAGCGTGACGCGGACCGCATCCCCCGCGCGGATGTCCTGCGCGCGCCGGACGATCGCTGTCCGGTCGCGGTTCCAGCAGACCGCGTAGCCGCGCGCCAGCACGCCGAGCGGACTGAGCGCGGCAAGCTGTGCGGCGGCCGTTTCCAGGCGGCCGCGGCGGACCGTCGTCCGCTCGCCAACGGCGCGCTCCAGCCGCGCCAGCGCGGCGTCCATCTGGCGCCGCCGGGCAGCGGAACGGTCGCCGATGCTGCGCGCCAGCCGGCTGTCCGCCAGCGCCAGCGCGGTCTGGATGCGGGCCAGACGGACGCCGACGTCGAGCTGATCGAGCCGCTGGCGGAGCGCCTGCACCTCACGCGTGCGCGCCGTGATCGGGCCGCGGACGGCGTCGCCCAGCCAGTCCGCCAGCTCGCTCACTTGCCGGCCGACGAGCGCAAGGCGCGCCGGCAGCGCCGCCATCCCGGGACGGCGCTCCGCGCGCTCCACCACACCGCGGCGCGCGCGCAGGCCGTCTCGCGCCGCGTCGACGAGGCGGTCGGCAGCGCGGACGATCCGTCCCTCGAGGTCCGCCTTGCGCGCGACGACGATCTCCGCCGCGGCGGACGGTGTCGCGGCGCGGAGATCGGCGACGAAGTCGCTGATCGTGTAATCGGTCTCGTGGCCCACCGCCGAAATGACCGGCGCCGGGCAGGTGGCGATCGCACGGGCGAGCGTCTCGTCGTTGAACGCCCAGAGGTCCTCGACCGATCCGCCGCCGCGGCCGATGATCACGACGTCGAGATTGGTCACGCGCGCAAGCCGGCCGAGCGCGGCGGTCAGTTCGCGCGCCGCGCCGTCCCCCTGCACGCGCGCCGGGCTGATCACCAGGTGCGCGGTGGGGAAGCGGCGGCCGAGGACTGTGAGGATGTCGTGCAGCGCCGCGCCGTCGCGCGACGTGACGATGCCGATCCGCCGCGGCAGCATCGGAAGGGCGCGTTTCCGCTCGGCGGCGAACAGACCCTCCCGCTCGAGACGTTGGCGGAGTTGATCGAAGGCAAGCTGGCGGGCGCCGACGCCCGCCGGCTCGAAGTGCTCGGCGACGAGCTGGTACTCGCCCTTCGGTTCGTAGACGCTGACGCGGCCCCGGGCGACGACAAGCAGTCCGTCCTCCGGCTCGAAGCGGAGCGTGCGCACCGCCGAACGGAACATCACTCCGCGGATCTGCGCATTGCCATCCTTCAGTGTGAAGTACAGGTGGCCGGTCTTCCAGCGGCGTGCATTCGACAGCTCCCCCTCCACCCAGACGGTGGGCCAGGCGGACTCGAGCTTCAGCCGGATCTGCGCGGTCAATTGAGAGACGGTCAGCACCTGGCGCGCCGGCCGGGTGGCAGGCTGCGGCGCGGCGGTCTCGACCGGCGCGGGAGCATCGGCCGCCGGCGCCCGCGTTCCAGGCGGAACGCCCGTCCACGGCGGGTCGTCGCCGAACGGCAGGCGCGCGCCCGTCATGTCGCCGCCTCCAGCGCATCGACGTCGTCGACCGACAGGTCGACCCGTTCGATCGCCTGCGCGCGGCCGGTTTCGGGATCGGCGGTGATGACGACCGCGTTCAGCCGCGGGTTGCCCCGCGCCGTTTCGAACCTCGTCGGCATGGCGTCGATGAAGCGTTGAATCGCGGGGCCGAGCTCGACGCCGATGATCGAGTCGTGCGGGCCGGTCATGCCGACGTCGGTCAGGTACGCCGTCCCCTTCGGCAGGATTCGCGCATCGGCGGTCTGCACGTGCGTGTGCGTGCCCACAACCGCGGTCACCTCGCCGTCGAGGTGCCAGGCCATCGCCTGCTTCTCGGAGGTGGTCTCGGCGTGGAAGTCGACAAACACGATCCGCGCCCCTTCCGCCCGGACCGCAGCGATCTCGTCATGGACGACGCTGAACGGATTGTCGAGCGGCTTCATGAAGGTGCGTCCCATGACGTTGATGACGCCGACGCCGACGCCGCCGCGGGTCGACGCAACATAGCGGCCGTAGCCCGGCGCGCCGTTCGGATAGTTGGCGGGCCGGAGCAGCCGCGGCTCGTCCCTGATGTAGACGAGCGCCTCCTTCTTGTCCCAGATGTGGTTGCCGCTAGTCATCACGTCGATGCCGTCGTCGCGAAGCGTCTCGCCGATCTCGCGTGTGATGCCGTTGCCGCCCGCGGCGTTCTCGACGTTGGCGACCACCAGATCGACGCCGTGGCGGACGACCAGGCGGGGGAGTGCCTTGCGGGTGATGCTCCGTCCCGGCTTGCCGACGATGTCCCCGATGAAGAGCAGCGTCGTCCCCCCTGCCATGCGGCCCATGATCGCACACCTGCACGCCGGGCGTCCGGCAGCCCGCCGGGGGGACGCTGCGCACGGAGGCCTGGATTCGCGTATCGTTAGTGGCGATGGTAAAAAAGGCAGCATCAGCCGGGGCGCTGGCGGAGGATCAGGCAGAGGCCCCGCAGACGGAGCCGGCCAGCGCCGCGATCAAGGCGGCGGCCCAACCGGTGCCAGAGCGGCCCCCCGTCGACATCCACGGGATCGAGAGCCGCTTTCTCTACGTGGACGTCGCGTCGCAGCGGGCGAAGCAGTTGCGGCGGGGGGCGTTGCCGCGGCTCGATGACCTCGCGCCCGTCGGGGCGCCGGATCCGTCGGTGCCCAGATCGAAGGTGGAGCGGATCGCGATGCGCGAGGTAGACGCCGGAAAGATCAACTACGAGTTGCCGGACGACGACGATCCGGCCCCGGCGGACTGACCATGGGTCCCGACGCCGATCCGATCGTCGCCGGCGCCATTCAGACGCTGATCGGCCTCGGCCTGTCGACCGGCTTCCTGCTGGCGCTCTTCATCGGCTTCCTGGTCATCGCCGGCTTCACGAAGTTCCGGAAGACCGGCCGGAGTTCGCTTGTCGTCCGGAACCTGGTCGATCGGATGGGTGAGACTCGCGTCCAGTACCTCACGCCTGACGCCCCCAGCGGCGGCGCCGATCAGCTCAAGACGCCCGAGCTGCTGGAGCAATCGCAGAAACCGTCGTCGTAGGTACGCCTTCCGTACGGCGCGCCGGCCATCAGTCGGCACCGGCGGACGACGCGGCCGAAGCCCGCCTCCGCTCAAACGCATCCGCCAGACGCAGCAGCGTCGCTTCGCCGAACGCCGGTCCGGTCAACTGCAACCCAATCGGCGGCTGCGCCGTCGTCACCCCCGCCGGCACACTGATCGCCGGCAACCCGGCCAGATTCGCGCTCACCGTGAAGACATCCCCGAGGTACATCGCGAGCGGATCCTCCAGCCGTTCCCCCAGTCGGAACGCTGGCGTCGGCGTCGTCGGCATCGCCACCGCGTCGACGCGGCTGCCGAACGCCGCCTCGTAGTCGTGCCGGATCAGCCGCCGCACGCGCTGCGCCCGCAGGTAGTACGCGTCGTAGTACCCCTGGCTCAGTGCATACGTCCCCAGCATGATCCGCCGCTTCACCTCGGCGCCGAAGCCGGCGTCGCGCGTCCGGTCGTACATTCGGCTGAGCGGCGTCGCGTGGTCGTCGAGCGCGCCGCCGCTGTCGTCCGCCGGTGACCGCGCGCCGAACCGGACGCCGTCATAGCGCGCCAGATTGGACGACGCCTCGGCGGGCGCCAGCAGGTAGTACGCCGGCACCGCGTACGCGGCATGCGGCAACTCGATGTCGACCAGCGTCGCGCCCGCCCCGGCGATCGTCTCGAGCGCCCGGTCATAGGCGTCGCGCACCTCACGGTCGATGCCGCCCTCGGCATCGTCCAGCATCTGCCGCGGCACGCCGACGCGCAGGTCGTCCACCACGCCGGTGAGCGCCGCAGCGTAGTCATCCACCGGCAGGGCGGCCGACGTGGCATCGTGCGGGTCGCGTCCCGCCAGCACGCCAAGCACCACCGCCGCGTCCGCTACCGTCAGCGTGACCGGGCCGATCTGATCGAGCGACGAGGCGAACGCGAGCAACCCGTAGCGCGATACGCGCCCATAGGTCGGCTTCAGCCCGACGACGCCGCAGAACGCCGCCGGCTGGCGGATCGATCCGCCGGTGTCGGATCCGATCGCGATCGGTCCGCAGCGGGCCGCCACCGCCGCCGCCGCCCCGCCCGACGATCCGCCCGGCGTCCGGTCGGCGTCCCACGGGTTGCGCGTCGGCCCGTACGCCGAATGCTCCGTCGACGAGCCCATGGCGAACTCGTCACAGTTGGTGGCGCCAACGATCACCGCGCCGGCGGCGCGCAGGCGCGCCACGACGGTCGCGTCGTACGGCGGTCGGAAGCCGTCGAGAATCCGCGACGCCGCGGTGGTCAGCTTCCCCTGGACGCACATCACATCCTTGATCGAGACCGGCACGCCCAGCAGGGGCCGGTCGAGTCCAGTGCCCGCCTCGCACTCGCGATCGATCACCGCCGCCTGCGCCAGCGCGTCGTCGTGGTACACCGCGGTAAAGGCGTGCCACCGTTTGTCCTCCGACGCGATCCGGTCGAGACACGCCTGGCAGACCTCGACCGCGGTGCGCCGGCCGGCGCGGATGTCGTCGCGGACGGCGGAGGCGGTGTCGTGCGTGGTGGGATCCTGTCCCGGGGCCCGAGCGTCGGTCATGACCCGAGGACGCGCGGCACACGGAAGAAGCCGCCGCTGTCCGAGCTTCGATCCGCAACACCGTCCGGCGCGTTGGCGAGCGTCGCGTCGCGGTGGAGCGACGGCGCTGGCGTGTCGTCACGCTGCGGGCAGGCGTCGCCCCCCGGATGCCACGAGGCATCGCCCGCCGCCGCGCCCGGATCCACCTCCGCCAACCGCGCGGCGTATTCCAGGATGTCAGCCAGTTGCCGCGTGAACCGCTCCACCTCGTCCGGTGTCAACTCAAGGTGCGCCAGCGCCGCGATCCGTTCCACGTCGGCGCTCGTCAGGCGGTCGGACATGGCTAGGGCGTGTGGTAATTGAGTTCACCTGCCGCGATGTGGACCGGAAGGCGGTTCTCGGGCGGAGGGAGCGGGCAGGTGGTGTGCGGGTTGAAAGCGCAGGGCGGGTTGTAGGCGCGGTTGAAATCGACCGTCGTCGTGCCGTCGCCGGCGGGGGCGTCGGCGTAGAGGAAGCGGGCGGCGGGATAGGTCTCGGCGCCACTCGTCAGGTCGCGGAAGATGAACCAAAGCTGGTCGCCGGCGTCGACGGCGGTCATTCGGACGTCGGTGCCGGCAACCGTCATGGCGACCGCGCCGGCGGTCTGGAACATCTCGACGTCGCCCAGGATGTTCGGCAGCGTCATCATGCGCGGCGCGTCGTGCGGGATGAACCGCCCCTCGACCCGGAACGTCTCATCGACCGCGTACCAGCGCCGGCCGGTGAAGTCACGGCGGATCGTGCTGTCCTGATCGCGCATCCGGATCGCGAGACGGTCGCCGCTGTAGTGGCCGAACAGGCTGAGCGGACCGAGCGCAATCGTCGGTCGATCGCGTCCCTCGTACGGCCAGAGGCGCGCCTCCGTGACGTCGCGGCCGTCGACCGAGAGCGTCGTTCCCTCGGCCGCCTGCACCGTCACCTCGCCGCGGCGAAGCGTGAAGCTCCCGGCGGTCGCCGGTCCGGTCCGGAGGACGATGTCGTTCAGGGGGAACGATCCGAACGTCTGCGTCCCCTCGTTCAGGAAGAAGAGGCCAGCGACGGTGAGCCAGCCGTCGTCCGCCTTGAGGCGCGCCTCGCGGTCGGCGCGCCAGGCTTCGATCTCCACCGTGTAATCCTGCGCCGCGGCGCCGGGGGGAAGGGCGAGCGCGACGAGGAGGGCGAGCACGTCATGGCGCCAGAGGTGCCGCTCCATCGTGGGGCGAGTGTATCAGGATGCCAGCGCACCAACCCCGGCGGCGTCTTGCGCGTGGGGCGGCGGGTGGACGATCATGAACCGCTCCGTCTGCTGTGGTGCGCCGTGGCGGCGGAGAATAGCGCAGTGCCACCGAGCGTTCCTGCCCGTGCCTGACGTCGACGTCTACCTTGTGCCGATCGGCCCAACCCTGTACGAGCTCTATTGCGAGTCGGTGGAGGCGGGCGACACGGAGTCCGGTGCCGGTGCCGGTGCCGGCGCCGGGCGGGGCGGGTGGTACGCGCGCTTCCGTCACATGGTGGCCGAGGCGCAGGACGCGCGGCGCGCGCGGCACTTGGCGAGGCTGCCGTCCGACCCGCACGAGCGGCGCTCGTGGCTGGTCCGCCTGCGCGACGTCATCATCGGCTGGGTGGCCGAGGCGTTGGTTGACTGGCGGATGCTCTGGCACCTGCGCAGCCGGACCACGGTCGACCTGATCCACCCTGGCGACATGCAGCCGGGTGACGCGGTCGCCGTCGCGCGCGCCGGACTGCAGCGCGACGCCGATCGTCACGTGCGACGGCTCGTCGGATCGAGCGTCGCGGCCACGATTTTGGGGCCGCTGCTCTTCTTCGTGCCGGGTCCCAACCTGATCGCGTATTACTTCATTTTTCTCGCCGTCGGCCACCTGCTCGCCTGGCGCGGAGCGCGCCACGGGCTGACCAGGGTGGAATGGAGGCCGCAGGCGAGCGTGCCGCTGACTGAGCTGCGCGGCATCCTGCGGGACGATCCGGAGGTGCGGGCCGCCCACGTCCGTGACGTCGCCGCCCGGCTCAAGCTGGAACATCTCGCCCCGTTCGTGGAGCGGATGCTGGGCCGCCTGCTCGTGTTCACGCTGCTGGCGATCGGGTGCGCCACCCCCGCGGCGGCGCAGGTGGTGGGGGGACCGCGCCCCGCGCAGACCGCGGAGCCGCAGCGCGGCTTCCTGACCCGCTACGCCGCACATGTCGAGGGCGCGCGCCTGTCGGGGAAGGGCGACCGCCACTTCTCGTGGGACAGCGACCTCGGCGTCGACATGGACGTGTTCGACCTGCGGTTCGCCCGGGGCAACATCTACCTGAACATGGAGACGGTGGTGGGAGGCGAGCGGCGGCCGATCGATCCCCGGCAGACCGCGTACACCATTGACCTGTCGGTCTTCGCACGGGTGTGGCGCGGCGAGCTGGGCGTCACCTTCCACCACGTCTCACGCCACCGGACCGACCGGGAGAACCTGGGCGCGCCCGCCTGGAACATGCTGGGACTGTCGTACGGCAACCGCTGGCGCGCAGGCCGGTACGACCTGGATCTCTCGGGACGGTGGATGCAGCGGATCGCCTCATCGGACGTGGACTACGAGCAGGAGTTCAACGGGTCGTTCCGCGTCCTCCGACGGGTGAACGACCGGGTGTCGCTCATCGGCGAGCTCGACGCGGTGGCGCTCCGCACCGACCCGCGCGTGTTCGGACGGCGCTCGCAACTGGGAGGCGTCGTCCAGGTGGGCGTGAGGATCCGGGGCGGGATCGGCGCGGGCGAGCTGCTCATCGGCCGGGAGCGCCGGATCGATCCGGACATCTATCTCCTCCGGCCGGCGCACTGGACCCGCCTGGCCTTCCGTTTCGTGCTCGACTGATCGCGTCGAGCCGGCGGACCCTGTGCGATAATCGGTCGATGCGTGCACGATTCCGTCGCGTCGGCGCCGCGTTGCTCGCAACGGTCGCCCTCGCGCTCGTCGCCGCCGCGTTCGAGTTGACGGCCGGGGCGGCGGTTCGCCCCACGAAGTTCGACTACCGGCTGGTGACGCTCGACAACGGCCTGCGGGTGATCCTCTCGGAGGACCGCTCGACACCGATCGTCCACCTGCAGGTCTGGTACCACGTCGGATCCCGCGACGAGCCACCTGGCCGCACCGGATTCGCGCACCTCTTCGAACACCTGATGTTCCAGGGGTCGCACAACCTGGCGCGGGGCGAGCACCTGGCGATGATCTCCCGGGTCGGAGGGGACGCCAACGCCTACACCACGGACGACGCGACGGTCTTGCACGACACCGTGCCGGCGCACTACCTGCCGCTCGTCCTGTGGATGGAAGCGGACCGGATGGCGACGCTCCGAATCAGTCAGGCCGGGTTGGATGCCGAACGCGAAGTGGTGAAGGAGGAGCGGCGCCTCCGGTACGAGAACGAGCCGTTCGGCCTGCTGAACGAGATTCTGTATGAGCACGCGTTCACGACGCATCCCTACCGGCATACGACGATCGGGTCGATGGCCGACCTTGAAGCGGCCCGGATCGAGGATGTGCGGGAGTTCTTCGACACCTACTACGTCCCGGAAAACGCGACCGTGGCGCTTGTGGGGGACTTCGACACCGAGTACGCGCTGCAACTCGTCGAGCACTTCTTCGGGCGGGTGCCGAGGGCGACGCGGCCGGTGCCGCGCGACCTGCCGCGCGAGCCGCCGCCGGTTGGGTCACGCAGCCTGACCGTGGAGGCTGACAACTGGCCGCTTCCGGCGGTCGTCGTGGCGCACCCGATCACGTACGACGGCCACCCCGACGCCTACCCGCTGCACATCCTGTCGAAGATCCTGTCGGACGGACAGAGCGCGCGGATCCACCGGCGCCTGGTGTATGAGGATCAACTGGCGGTGTCCGCCTTTGGCCAGGGCGTGCTGATCGAGGATCCGAACCTCTTCTATGCGGTGGCGCTCGTGCCGCCGGGGGGGGATACCGCAGAGGTGGCCGACGCGCTGATCGCGGAACTGGATCGCGCGAAGACCGATCCGCCCGCCGAGCGGGAACTGCAGCGGGCGAAGAACCAGTTTGCGCGCGACTATGTCATCGGGCGCATCACGATCGAGCAGAAAGCGCTGCATCTGGCGCACGCCGTCGTAGCGCACGACGACGTGACGACGGCCGACGCCGAGTTCGACATCTTCATGACCGTCACGGCGGCGGACGTGCAGCGCGTTGCCGAGACCTACCTGCGGGACGATACCCGGCTGGTGCTGACGATCCTGCCGCGGGGCAGCGGGGGCGGTCGGTGAGGCGCGGCCTTGCGGCGGCGATCGCGGCGGTTGTGACCGTGCCGCTCGCGCTGGCGGCCGCGACCTCCGCGCAGCGGGTCGACTGGCCGCGCGAGCAACCGCCACCGCCGCTGATCCGCCGCAACGTGGTTTTTCCCGACTATGAGGTCCGGACGCTGCCGAACGGCCTCGACGTTGTCTATGTGGGCCACCACGAGCAGCCGGCGGTCAGCGTCCGGATGATCCTGAAGGCTGGCGCGGCGTCCGACCCGGCCGGCAAGCCGGGCGTGGCCTCGCTTGTCGGGCAGCTCCTCGATCAGGGCACGCGGTCTCGCTCCGCCCAGGCGATCGCCGACGCGATAGACAGCGTCGGCGGCGTCCTGGCGGTCGGCGCCGCGCGCGAGCTGAGCTTCGTCGACGTCCTGGTGATGAAGGACAGCTTCGACCTCGGACTCGACCTGATGGCCGACGTGGCGCGGCATCCGGCGTTCGCGAATGAGGAGATCGAGCGGGTCCGCAGCCGCGTCCTGTCGAGCTTCCAGGTGAACTACGACGATCCGACCTACGTCGCCGGCGTCGTGTTCAACCGGCTGGTCTACGGCTTCCATCCGTACGGGATGCCGCAGGGGGGGATGCCGGCATCGGTCCGCGCCATCACCCGCGACGACCTGGTGCAGTTCCACCGGACCCACTACCTGCCGAACAACGCCGTGGCGGCGGTCGTGGGCGACGTGACCGCCGACGAGGCATTCGCCGGTATCGAACGGGCGCTGGGTGATTGGGAACCTGGCGAGGTCGCACCACCCGCCGCGTCGCTGGAGGAGATCCCGACGCCGACGCGACGCCTCGTCGTCATCAACCGCCCTGGGGCGGTCCAAACGGTCATCCATGCCGGCAACGTCGGGGTGCCGCGCGCCGGCGACGACTTCCTGGCGTTCGACCTGGCGATCAAGATTCTCGGGGGCGAGGGAGGCAACCGGATCGGCAGTGTGCTCCGGACCGAGCGTGCACTCACGTACTCCGCCTCCGCCGAGGCGGCGGGTCGCCGCGTGTCGGGCCACTTCCTTGCCCGCACCGACACGCGGTCGGCGGCGACCGCCGAGGCGTTGCGGCTCACAGTGGACGAGATTGCGCGGCTGCGGCGGGAGCAGGTGCGCTCCGGCGAGCTGCGGGCCGCCCAGGACTATCTGGCGGGCAGCTTCCCCCGGACGATCGAGACGCCGAACGCGATCGCCGCCCAGGTGCTCGAAGCGCTGCTCTATGGCCTCGACCTGGAGGCGATCGAGCGGTACCCGGAGCGGATCAACGCCGTCACCCCGCGCGACATTCAGCGCGTGGCCGAGGCCTACCTCCGCCCGGGGAACCTGTCCATCGTGCTGGTGGGGGACGCCGCCGCCTTCCTCCGCGACCTGCCCGGGGTTGGGTTCGATCGGATCGAGGTGGTGCCGATCGGACAACTCGATCTCACCGCTGCCGACTTCCGCCGGGGCGGCCGGTAGGCGGCGGCCGTGATCCTCATCTCGTGCGGCGAGCCGTCGGGCGACCTGTACGCGGGCGCCCTGACGCGCGCACTGCGCGAGTTGGATCCCGCGCTGACAGTGGGCGGCCTGGGAGGCGACCGGCTGCGCGCCGCAGGCGCGGAACTCGTCGGCCACTACCGCGGTCTGGCGGCGACCGGGCTCTCCGAGGCGCTGGCGGTGCTGCCCAGGTCGTACGCGATCTACCGGCGGATGGTGACGCGCGCCCGCACCGAGCGTCCCGACGTCTTCGTCGCGATCGATTTTCCGGAAATCAACTTCCGCCTGGCCCGGACGATGCGGCGGCTCGGCGTCCCCGTCGTCTACTACATCGGCCCGCAGCTCTGGGCGTGGCGGCGCGGGCGGATCCGGACGATGGCGCGCCTGGTCGATCGCGCCCTCGTCATCTTCCCGTTCGAGGAGGCGATCTATCGGGAGGCGGGGATCCCGGTGGAGTTCGTCGGTCACCCGCTGCTGGATCTTGCTGCGCCAACGGTCGCGCGCGGACCGTTCCTGCGCTCGCTCGGTCTCGATCCGGCCGCGCCGACCGTCGCGCTCCTGCCGGGAAGCCGGCCCAACGAGCTGCGCGCGATTCTTCCGGATCTGACGCGCGCGGCGGTGGTGATTCGCCAGCGGACGCCGGCGGCGCAGTTCGTCGTCGCGCGGGCGCCCCAGTTGGACGACGGGCTGTTCGCGCCGCTCGCCGCCTCGGGCGTCGCGGCGGTGGTCGAGGGGCGGACCGACGATGTGCTGGCCGCCGCCGACGTGGTCGTCACCGCGTCCGGTACGGCGACCGTGCAGGCCGCGATCCACGGGAAGCCGATGGTGATCGTCTACCGGCTGTCGCCGTTGACGTTTCGCATCGTGAAGGCGTTCTCGCATGTGCCGAACGCCGGCATGGTGAACCTGATTGCGGGGGGGCCGGTGGTGCCGGAGTTGCTGCAGGACGCCTTCACGCCGCACGCAGTGGCCGATGAGGTGGTCCGCTTCCTGAGCGACGCGCCGCGCGCCGCCGCCACGCGGACGGCGCTCGGGCAGGTGCGGGCGCGTCTGGGCGAGCCGGGCGCCAGCCGCCGCGCCGCGGCGCGGATCCTCGAAGTGGCGCGATGAGACGGCCGCGACGGCGCCACCCCGCACCGGCGGATGGGCCGCATGGCGTTCCGGGCGGCTGTATATACTTTGCGGTTGTGCGTCATCCAGTAGCTGGGTTTGGGGTGACGGTCTACGCCGCTGGCGTGCTCTGCGCCGCGCTGCTGATCGCAACCGTTCCTCCCGCCGCCGGCCAGGCGAACACCGGCGAGCTTGAGGGGGCGGTCCGCGACGAGTCGGGCGGCATCCTGCCGGGCGCCAGCGTCGTCGCGACCCATGTCGAGAGCGGTTTCACGGTCGAACGGATCACCGGTACCGACGGCCGCTTTTACATGGCGTCGCTTCCGATCGGGGAGTGGACCATCACGGCCGAACTGCCTGGTTTTCGCCGCGTCATCCAGACCGGCATCTTCCTCGACCTGGGCCGCACGCTCGATCTCACGGTCCAGCTCGACTTGGGACAGCTCACCGAGGAAGTGACGGTGACGGCGGCGCCGCCGCTGCTACAGTCGACCACCGCGGAGATCAGCGACGTGATCGACACGCGCGAGGTGGAGCAGATCCCGCTGAACGGCCGCCAGTTCCTGCAGCTCGCGCAACTGAGCGACGCGGTGGTGATCCCGCCGGGCGGGACGCGCGGCGCCGCGCTGCAGCAGGCAGGACCGCTGCCGAACGTCGGCGGCCAGCGCGCCGGCCACAACATCTACCTGCTCGACGGCGTGAAGGTGACCGACGAGCTGTTCAACAACCTGGTGATCAACCCGTCGGTCGACTCCATCCAGGAGTTCAAGATCCAGAAGTCGATGTATCCGCCCGAGTTCGGCGGCAAGGCGTCGGCGCTGATCAACGTCGCGACCCGCTCGGGCGCGAACCAGGTCCACGGCAGCGTCTTCGGATACGTCCGCGACGAGCGGTTCGACGCGCGCAACTTCTTCGACCCGAAGGACGAGCCAGTGCCGCCGCTCGATCAGGGGCAGTTCGGCGGCAGCCTGGGCGGCCCGCTCGTCCGCGACCGGACGTTCGTGTTCGTCAGCTACGAACGGCAGCGGACGACGCGGTCGCTCACGAAGACCTTCTCGGTACCGTCGGCGGTAGTCCGCGGCGGCGACTTCACCGGGCAGGCGCCGGTCTGCGATCCACTGACGCGCGATCCCGTGACGGGTGCATGCGGCACGTTCTTTCCGGGGAACCGGATTCCGGCCGGCCGGATCGACCAGGTCTCCGCCGCGTTTCTCGGGGCGGTGCCGCTGCCGACCGGCCCCGGCGAAGTACAGAACCTGACGTCGGTCGAGCCGTCCGAGTCCAACATCAACCAGTTCAGCGCGCGGCTCGACCACCGCTTCGGCCAGACCGATCAGTTCTTCGCGCGGTTCTCGACGTTCGACGCTGACGACCTGCAGCCGTTCGGTACGAGCGTTCAGCAGGAGTCGCTCATCCCGGGGTTCGGCCGGACACTCACGACGCACACGCGCAACCTCGCGCTCAGTTGGGCACGGCCGATCGGCACGACGTTCCTGAGCGAGACCCGGTTCGGCTGGATGCGGGTCGACGGCGGGCAGACGAGCCTGAACCGCGGCGTCGACTTCGCCGGTCCGCTCGGGATCGCGGGCGTGACGCGCGACTCCCGCGATGTCGGGTACCCGCAGATCGACACCGCCGGGGTCTACAGCGCCATGGGCGATCCAAGCAGTTTCGTCTACCGCGACAACGAGCACTTCGAGCTGTACCAGAACGTGCTGATCGACCGGGGCGCGCACCACCTGAAGTTCGGCGGCTACTGGTTCCACCTGCGCTTCCGGCCGGAGAACCCCGACACCCCGCGCGGGCGCTTCGCCTACACCGGGCGCTTCAGCGGGAACGCGTTCGCCGACTTCCTGCTGGGCTATCCGGTCTCCGCGCGCGCCGGCATCGGCGGCCGGGGGGATGAGGACGCGCGGACCAACTGGGTTCACCTCTTCGCCCAGGACGCCTGGCGCATGAACGACCGTCTGACGGTGAACATGGGGCTGCGCTACGAGTACAACCAGCACATGCGGGACGTCGACAACCGGCTGTCGACGATCGACCTGTCGGTTCCGGGCGGCCGGTACGTCATTGCGAGCGACGACGCGGGGAACATCTCGCCGGCGGCCGAGGCGCTGCTGCCGCTCATCCCGATCCCGTGGGTCACGTCCGCCGAGGCGGGATGGGATCGGGGCCTGCTGCGTCCCAGCAGGCTGCGGCTCGCCCCGCGACTCGGCTTTGCCTGGCTGCCGGACGGAAGCGGGCGGACCGTCGTGCGGGGAGGCTACGGCGTCTTCCTGAACCAGTGGGCCTACAGCGTGCAGACCGCGTTCACGCGCAATCTTCCCTTCTTCCTGATGAAGGAGGTGGATGTGCCGGCGGGGCAGTTCGTCCCGGCGGCCGATACGCGGACGGTCCTGGCGTCGGATCCGTCCGGCAGCATCGGCGGCGCGATCATGGATTACGACTACTCTGTGGAGTACACGCAGACCTGGAGCGGCGGCCTGCAGATGGAGATCGGACCGAGCCAGATGCTCGATATCTTCTACATGGGCTCGTACACGATCGGCGCCGACAACTCGACCGTCCACAACGTGCCGGTCCCAGGCCCCGGGCCAATCAGCGCGCGTCGGCCGGTGCCGCAGCTCGCCAGCATCCGTGCCATCCGGTTCGACGGCACGTCGATCTATCACGCAGTCACAGTGAAGACGGTGCGCCGCATCCGCGACGGCCTGGCGTTCAATCTCGCCTACACGCTGTCGCGATCGGAGGATGATGCGTCGAGCCCGGGGGCTACCGCGTTCGAGGCGAATGTGCCGCAGGATGTGCGAAACGTCTTTCCGGGCGAGCTGGCGCTGTCGAGCTTCGACCACCGCCATCAGTTCGTCGCGAGCGCGACGTACGAGCTGCCGTTCGCGGCTGGCGCCGGCGGTACGCGCGAGGCGCTCTTCGGCAACTGGCGGCTGAACGGCATCGCTACGGCGCAGTCGGGCGCGCCGTTCACGGTGAACGTGACCGACGACATCGCGAACATCGGGGCCGGTCCGGCGCAGCGCCCCAACCTGACCGGCGACCCGAACCTGCCGCGCGGCGAGCGCGCGCCGGAACGCTGGTTCGACACCGGCGCCTTCAGCCTGCAGGATCCGTTCACATACGGCAGCGCGCCGCGCAACCCGGTCTTTGCCCCCGGCTACGTCAACGTCGACCTGTCGCTCGCCAAGACCTGGTACGTGAACGATGGCGACCGGTTGGAGTTCCGCTGGGAGATTTTCAACCTCCTCAACCGCGCCAACTTCGATCTGCCGAACCGCTTCTTCGGGTCCCGCAACTTCGGCCGCATCTTCAGCGCGCTGCACGCCCGGGAGATGCAGTTCGGCCTGCGCTGGGCATTCTAGCAGCCCGTGGTGAAACCCCCGCTACATTCGAGCGGCGATGCATCCCGCCTGAGCGGCGTTGCTCCTCGGTCGCCTCTGGCCAAGAGGCTCCCTCGTCGCGCCTTGTCAGGCGGGCGCCTCACCGCTCTCGGTGTCACGCGGGGTTTCACCACGGGCTGCTAGCAGTCTAGAATCGTTCCCGCTGGTGCGCGGGCATCCCGGCCCGCGCCAGGTTGCGCCCGTATCCACGCCGGCCGCGCCCGACACGAACGGACAGTCGGGAACGCCCGCAACCGGAGGAGGTGCCATGACACGGGTGAGAGTCGCGGCGGGAGTCGTTGGCGTGCTGTTCATCAGTGCCTGGCTGCCGGCGCCCGGCGCACAGGAGTCCCCAGCCGGCGAGCCGATCAGCATCCGGGTCGGCCGGCTGATCGATGGCGTGGGCGGAACGCGCGAGGACGCGCGCGTCACGGTTGCCGGCGCAATGATCACGCGCGTCGACAGGCTGCGCGGCGCGGTCGACTACGACTTCCCTGATCTGACGCTGATGCCGGGGTGGATCGACACGCACGTCCACCTCGGCTCGCACTTCGACGCCGGCGGCAGGGTGCATGGCGCCCCCGGCGCGCCGGAAGAGAGCGAAGCGGAACTGATGCTGCACGCGGTCGCGAACGCCTGGCGTACGCTGCAGTCGGGCGTCACCACGGTGCAGAGCCTCGGCGATGCACTCGATGCTCCGCTCCGCGATCGCATTGCCGCCGGTGAGATCCCGGGGCCGCGAGTGCTGACGTCGCTCCGGCCGGTGACTGCCGCCACCGGCGATGTGGAGGCGATCCGCGCATTCGTCCGCCAACTCAAGGCGGACGGTGCGGACGTCGTGAAGGTGTTCGCCTCGGGCAGCATCCGGGACGGCGGCGAGCGGACGCTGACCGACGAGCAGATCGAGGCGGCGTGCGGCGAGGCGCGCGCGCAGGGCCTCCGCTCCACGGTGCATGCCTACGGCTCGGAGGTGGTGGGCGCGGTCGCCCGCGCGGGGTGCACCCAGGTGGAGCATGCCAACCGGTACGACGCGGACACGATTGCGCTGCTGGCCGAGCGAGGCACGTTCGTCGGCTTCCACACCGGTCTGCTCTGGGACAACTACGCGGAGAACCGTCCGCGGTTCATCGGCGTCGGGAACTACACCGAGATCGGCTTCGAGCGGATGCGCGAGGCACGCCGCATCGGCCTGCAGACGTTGCGCGACACGCTCCGCAACGGCACTGTCCAGATCGTCTTCGGCACCGACGCCACCGCCGGCGCGCACGGACGCAACTTCGAAGAGTTCATCGTCCGGGTCGACGAAGCGGGTCAGGATCGGATGGACGCGATCATTACCGCCACGTCGCGGGCAGCGCGCTCGATCGGCCTCGGAGACAGCCTCGGCCAGATCGCCCCAGGGTTCACCGCCGACCTGGTCGCTGTCGAAGGCAACCCGCTTGACAACATCGCCGCCATGCGTAACGTCCGCTTTGTCATGCGCGACGGGATCATCTACCGGAACGACCCGTAACGCTAAGGCGCCGCTGCGTTCGACCGCGACAACCGGGTAGTCACGGGAATGTACGCCACGCGCAAGGTCTGCCGCCAGGTGCCGCTGTTCTTTCTCTACGGACTGCTCCTGTCCGTACCCCCGATTCGCTGGCTTGCGGGTAGGGGCAACGAGGGTTGCAATGGGGACGCCTGCGAAATCTGACGGTCCCGCGCTGCTGGCGATAGCAATCCTGCATCTGGTGGCGCAGGTCGCCCACGGCTACAGCCATGTCGCCGCCAGCGTTCCGCTCACCGCGTTTCAGCAACTGTTCATCGTAGCGGTCGTCACGGTCGCGCCGTTTGCCGGGGTGTATGCCTACCGCAAGCTGGACAGGCGGCGAGGCTGGCGTTGCTTGAGTTCGTCGGCCTCTCCTTCGGCGCCTACCTGGTCGCGCGCGGAACAGGTTGAGCCGCCAGGATCGTCGTTGCCCTGCACCCGCCAGGAGGGATTGGGGCAGGCTCTCCGGTCGTACCGGATCCAACCGCGCGTTCCTCAGAATCGCGCGCCACTGCGCAATGTAGCGCCTTCGCGTACCAGGACCAACCCTATCCGTTCCGCCTGGTCGGCACCGCGACGGGGGCCGGCTCGGGCGTGAAGTCCTCGCCCGGATTGATGAAGCGGTTCCGCTCGATCCCGTACTGCCGGTCGTAGAGCTGCTTGTACCGACCGTCGAGGGCCATGAGCTCGTCGTGCGTCCCCCGCTCGACCACTTCCCCCGCCTCGAGCACCAGGATCTGATCCGCGGTGCGAATCGTCGACAGCCGGTGCGCGATGACGAAACTGGTGCGCCCCTCGCGCAGCGCGCGCAGTCCGTCCTGAATCTGCGCCTCGCTCTCGCTGTCGAGACTGGAAGTCGCCTCGTCCAGAATCAGGATGCCCGGGTCGGCGAGGATGGCGCGCGCAATCGCGACGCGTTGCCGCTGCCCGCCGGAGAGCTTCACCCCTCGCTCACCCACCACCGTGTCGTAGCCGTCGGGAAACTGATCGATGAACTCGCCGCAGTGGGCGAGGCGGCTCACCTCGCGGATCTCCGCGTCGGTCGCGTGCGGGTTCGAGAAGGCCAGGTTGGCGCGGATCGTGCCGTCGAAGAGGAAGTTCTCCTGCAGCACGACACCGAGGCGCGCGCGGTAGTCCTTCAGGGGGATGGTTTCGAGGTCGCGGCCGTCGATCAGGACGCCGCCGGCGGTGGGACGGTTGAACGCCATCACCAGGCTGATCAGCGTGCTCTTTCCGGAACCGCTCGATCCGACCAGCGCGGTGGTCGTGCCGGGCGCCGCATCGAGCGACACCCCCTTCAGGACCGGGACACCCGGTTCGTACTCGAACCACACGTCCTCCAGCCTGATCTCGCCGCCGAACGCGCCGAGGCGCTCGCGCGCCTCGTCCTCCTGATCCTCGGTCGCCATCTTGCGGATCTCGCGGATCCGGTCGAGACCGGCAAACGCCTCGGTGATCTGCGTCCCGATCTGCGAGATTTGAATGACCGGGGCGATGACGAGGCCGGTGAAGAAGATGTACTGCAGCATCTGGCCGTTCGTCCACGCCCCGGACATCAACGCGCTTCCCCCCAGGACGATCATCAGGGCGCCGATGAGTCCCATGACGAACGTCGAGATCGACGTGACGGCGGACACGCCGGTCACCGTCTTGGCGATGTTCCGAAACAGCCGGTGCGTGCCGCGCGCAAAGACGAGCTGCTCGCGCTTCTCGACGCCGTACGCCTTCACGATCCGGATGCCGCCAAGGGTTTCGCCCAGCCGCCCCGTCACCGCGGCGTTGATCTTCCCCCGCTCGCGGAAGACGGGCCGGATCCGTGAGAAGGCGACCGCCATCGTGACGCCGAACAGGACGAGCACCAGCAGCGTCAGCATCGTCAGCCGCCAGTTGAGCCAGAAGAGCCACACCAGCGCGATCGACGCGGTGAGCAGTCCCCCCGCAAGTTGGGCCAGCCCGGTGCCCACGAGGTTCCGGATCCCCTCGGCGTCGGTCATGATCCGGGATATCAGGACACCGGTCTGCGTCGAATCGAAGTAGCGGATCGGCAGGCGCGAAACGTGCGCCATCACCTGCTTCCGCATCTCGGTGATGGCGCGCTGGGCGGCGACGCCGAGCACCTGCGACAGGGCGAACCCGGACACCGACTGCACGACCGTAGCGCCGAGTACGATCCCCGCCAGGAGGAACAACTCGCCGGTCCGTTGCGCCGGCACCACCTCGTCCAGGATGTAGGCCGACATCCCCGGCAGCACCAGGCCGGCGAGGCGGCTTAGCAGAATCAGCACCAGGCCAAGGGCCAGCCGGTACCGGTAGTGCCACATCAGGCCACGCGCTTCCTCCCACGCCGTGGCGGTCAGCTTCCTGGTCTTCTTCCCCGGTTCGTCGCGCTTTTCAGCATCAGGCATGTTTCATCATGGTAGTAGACTGCGACGATGCCTGATCGGGGACGCCGCATCGTGCATATCGACATGGATGCCTTCTACGCGTCGGTCGAACAGCGCGACCGGCCGGAGTTGCGCGGGCGGCCGGTCGCCGTGGGGGGACGTCCGGAGGGGCGCGGCGTCGTGGCGGCAGCCAGCTACGAGGCGCGACGGTTCGGCGTCCGGTCGGCGATGTCGATGGCGGCGGCGGTCCGCCGCTGCCCGGATCTCGTCATTCTTCGCACCGACTTCGCGAAGTACCGCGCCGTCTCGCAGCAGGTGTTCGACCTCTACCGGACCGTGACGCCCCTGGTGGAGCCGCTCTCGCTTGACGAGGCCTACCTCGACGTGACGGAGAATGCGTGGGACGAACCGTACGCGACCCGCGTGGCGAAGCGGCTGAAGACACAGATCCGCGAGACGACCGGGCTGACCGCATCGGCCGGCGTCGCACCGAACAAGTTCCTGGCGAAGATCGCATCCGACTGGCAGAAGCCGGACGGGTTGACCGTTGTGTCGCCGGATCGGGTGGAGTCGTTCCTGCAGCAGTTGCCGGTCGGTGCCCTGTGGGGCGTCGGCCCGGTGACGGAGCGGCGGCTGCGCGAGGCAGGGATCGAACGGCTGGTCGACGCGCGCGAGGTGGACGAGGCGACGCTGCGCGGGCTGGTCGGCAGCCACGCCCCGTCGCTCCGCCGCCTGGCGCACGGCATCGACGATCGCCCGGTCGTGGCGCATCGCGAACGGAAGTCGCAGAGCTCGGAGCAGACCTACGCGCTCGACCTGATCGACATGGACACCATCCGCACCGAGATCGACCGCATGGCGCGCGCTTCGGGCGACTGGCTGCGGCGTGCCGGCATCCGCGCGCGCACCGTCACCGTGAAGGTGCGCTACGACGACTTCACCACCGTCACGCGCAGCGAGACGGAGCGCCCGGCGACGGACGATGCTGACGCAATCGCGCGCCGCGCGCAGAAACTGACGGACCGGACCGACGCCGGCACGCGCCCGGTGCGCCTGCTCGGCGTCGGCGTCCATGGCCTGGTGGGCGCCGACGTCGACGACGATCCGGGCGAAACGAACCACGCCTGGCCCCGACTCTGGGACCTCCCGTCCGGCGAGCCGGCGCACCCGTGATGCGATGAGCGATCGCTCCACGCCGCCCGGTCTGGCGGCGCTCGGTTGGGATGCAGGGTTCGCCGAAGCATTCGCCGCGCTGAACGACGCCGCACTCGTCCCCGCCCGTGTTGGCATCGAGCACAACCACATCTACCGCGTCGTGACGGCGCGCGGCGAACGGATGGCGCAGGTGGCGGGACGGCTCAGGCACGAAGCGGCAGGACAGGACCAGCTCCCGGCGGTGGGCGACTGGGTGGCGGTCGCCCTGAACGAGACCGACAACACCGCCACCATCCGCTTCATCCTCCCCCGCCGGAGCAGCTTCGCGCGCAAGGCGGCGGGTGATCCGACCGCCCGCCAGGTGGTGGCCGCCAACATCGACGTCGTACTGGTGGTGGCGGGACTCGACCGCGACTTCAGCCCGCGCCGCATCGCGCGCTATCTGGTGGCGGCGGCCGAGAGCGGCACCCGGCCGGTCGTCGTGCTGAACAAATACGACCTGTGCGACGACCTCGACGGGGCGGTCGCCCAGGTGCGGGACGCCGCGCCGGGCGTCCCGGTCCACGCCATGTGCGGCAAGACCGGCGAGGGCGTCGACCAACTCGAGACGTACCTGGCCCCCGGCCATACCGTCGCGCTGCTCGGCTCGTCCGGCGCCGGCAAGTCGACCCTGATTAACCGCCTGCTCGGCGAGGAGCGCCAGCGGACCCAGCCGGTCCGCGGCGCCGATCAACGCGGCCGTCACACCACGATCCACCGCGAGCTGATCCCCTGTCCGGGCGGCGCCATCATCATCGATACGCCGGGCCTGCGCGAACTGCAGATCTGGGACAGCGCCCGCGCGCTGGAGGACGCCTTCACCGACATCGACGCGCTGGCCCCCGACTGCCGCTTCCGCGACTGCCAGCACCGTACCGAACCGGGCTGCGCGGTCCGCGGGGCGGCCGAGGCAGGCCACCTCGATCCGACGCGGCTCGACCACTACCGCGGCCTTGCCGAGGAACGCAAACTGCTGGTGCAGCGGCGCGAGGAACTGGCCCGGCTCCAGGAGCGGTCGCAGACCCGAAAGAGACGCTAGCAGCCCGTGGTGAAACCCCCGCTACATTCGAGCGGCGATGCATCCCGCCTGAGCGGCGTTGCTCCTCGGTCGCATATCGCCAATATGCTCCCTCGTCTCGCCTTGTCAGGCGGGCGCCTCGCCGCTCTCGGTGTCACGCGGGGTTTCACCACGGGCTGCTAGGATGCGCGGGCGTCGAGGCCAGCAACCCGTACGCGTTGCTGGTCTGGAGGCCGGCGCACCGGTCGGCGCGCCGGCCGGCGGTAGACTGCGGGGGATGTTGACGGCGGAAGAGGTCAAGGGCTTCGCGACGGAGGTGCACGATCCGGATGCGGCGCTCATCTCGCGGTATGCATGGGGGCAGGACTACCACGATGTACTCGGCCGGCGCGCCGAGGCACTGATCGAGCGGATGCGGGCGGCGACCGACCATGACTTCGAGGCGCGGTGGTATGTCGACACGGGACCGGTGCAGGAACGCGTGTACGCGCAGTACGCCGGGCTCGGCTGGATCGGGAAGAACACCTGCCTGATCCACCCCGAGCAGGGGTCGTGGATCTTCCTGGCGGAGATCATCACCAGTCTGGCGCTCGACCCGGATGCGCCGCAGCTCGATCAGTGCGGCTCGTGCACGCTGTGCCTCGAGGCGTGCCCCACCGATGCGCTCCGGGAGCCATGGGTGCTCGACGCGACGCGGTGCCTGTCGTATCTGACCATCGAACTGCGCGGCGCGATTCCGGAACACTGGCGGGGTGACATCGGCACGCACGTGTACGGATGCGACATCTGCCAGGACGTCTGTCCGTACAACCATCCGGCGCCGCAGTCCGGCGATCCGGCGTGGCAGCCGGCCGCAGCGCTCGACCGGCCAACGCTGGTCGACCTCTGGCGCCGGCCCGACAGCGACACGCGAACACTACTCGGCCGGAGTGCCATGTCCCGCGCGAAACTGACCGGGTTCCGGCGGAACGTCGCCGTCGCCCTGGGGAACAGCGGGACGCCAGCGGCGCGCGCAGCGCTCGACGAGCCGGCCGGCGCCGCGCACGCCTCGCGCCGTGATCCACTGGTGGCCCGGCACGTCGATTGGGCGCGCACCCGCAACGAGCCGTGAGAGAATAGGCGCCCCATGGCTCACTCCGGTCCCCCGAAGAAGCACATCGCGTCGCTCGCGCCGTCGCTGCTCGTCTCGATGCCGCAGCTCACCGATCCGAATTTCCACAAGGCCGTGATCCTGCTCTGCGAGCATGGCGAGCAGGGGGCGTTTGGCCTGGTCCTGAACCGGCCGACCCCAACGTCGGCGGCCACGGTCGTCCGGATGTCGCCTCCGCCATCCGGCCGGAGCGATCTCTCGCTCTGGATCGGCGGACCGGTGTCGCCGGAGCGGGGCTGGATCCTGCTCGGCGACGAGCCGCGCGACGCCGAATCGGTCCGCGTTTGCGACGGCTTGTTCCTGTCGACGTCGCAAGACCTGCTGCGCCGCCTGCTCGAGTCACCACCGCCACCCCGGACGCGTCTCTTGACCGGCTACGCGGGCTGGGGTCCCGGGCAGCTCGACGCCGAGCTCGCCGGGTCGTCGTGGCTGAACGCCGGCGTCGACCTCGACCTCATCTTCGACACCGATCCCGATCGGATGTGGGAAGCGGTGATCCGCAGCATGGGCGCCGATCCCGCACTCCTCCAGACCGGCGGCACCGCCGTCAACTGACAGATTGACCGTCCCTTCCGGTAGCCGGCCTGGAGGCCGGCGCACGGGCTCGCCGCGCCACCGTCACACGCGGGTCAGTTTGCGGAACCGGATCCGGTGCGGCTGATCCGCCTCTCGGCCGAGGCGACGCCGCCGGTCCGCCTCGTAGTCGGCGTAGTTGCCAGCGAACCAGACGACCTCGCTATTCCCCTCGAACGCGATGATATGTGTCGCGATCCGGTTGAGGAACCAGCGGTCGTGGCTCACGACCACGGCGCACCCCGCGAACTCCACCAGCGCGTCCTCCAGGGCACGGAGCGTGTCGACGTCCAGGTCGTTCGTCGGTTCGTCCAGCAGCAGCAGGTTCGCGCCGCCGCGCAGCAGGCGGGCCAGATGGACGCGGTTCCGCTCGCCGCCCGAGAGCGTTCCCGCCGTCCGCTGCTGATCGGCGCCGCGGAAATTGAACCACGAGACGTAGGCACGTGAGGCGACGGTGCGTTTCGCCAGCGTGATCTCGTCCTGCCCGTCGGAGATCGCCTCCCAGACGGTCTGGTGCGGATCGAGATCCCGGTTCTGGTCGACGTAGCCGATCTGCACCGTTTCGCCGAGGCGGATCATCCCGGCGTCCGGCTCTTCCTCGCCGGTGATCAACCGCAACAGCGTTGTCTTGCCGGCGCCGTTCGGCCCGACAACGCCGACGATGCCGGCGGGCGGCAGGGTGAACGACAGTCCGCCGATCAGCGCCCGCTCGCCATAGCCCTTGATCAGGTTGTCGGCTTCCACCACCACGTCGCCAAGGCGCGGGCCGGGTGGAATGTAGATCTCCACCTGTTCGATCTTCTGGGCGGTGTCCTCGGAGAGCAGCCGCTCGTAGGCGTTCAGCCGCGCCTTTCCCTTCGCCTGCCGTGCGCGGGGCGACATGTTGATCCATTCGAGCTCGCGCTCCAGTGTCCGTCGCCGCTTTGCTTCGTGCTTTGTCTCGACGCTGAGCCGCTGCTGCTTCTGTTCGAGCCACGACGAGTAGTTGCCTTGCCACGGTATGCCGGCGCCCCGGTCCAGCTCGAGGATCCAGCCCGCGACGTTGTCGAGGAAGTAGCGGTCGTGCGTCACCGCCACCACGGTGCCGCGGTAGTCGGCCAGGAACCGCTCGAGCCAGGCGACCGACTCGGCGTCCAGGTGATTCGTCGGTTCGTCCAGGAGCAACAGATTGGGCGACTGCAGCAACAGCCGGCACAGCGCGACCCGTCGCCGCTCGCCGCCGGAGAGCGTCGTGACGTCGGCCGATCCGGGCGGGAGCCGCAGCGCGTCCATCGCCATTTGCACGCGCGCATTGAGGTCCCACGCGCGGGCGGCGTCAATCATCGTCTGGAGTTTTCCCTGCTCCTCGAGCGCGTCCTCCATTTCGAGCGAGCCGGGTCCGATCGTCGCGAGGTCGATGTTGATCCGGTCGTAACGCCGGAGCAGCGCGTGCGTGTCCGCCACCCCCTCGTTGACGTTGCCCGCGACATCCTTCGACGGATCGAGTTGCGGCTCCTGCGCCAGGTACCCGATCGACAGCCCGGCGGCCGGGAGTGCCTCGCCGTCGAACTCCGTAATCTCGCCGGCCATGATTCGGAGCAGGGTGCTCTTGCCGGCGCCGTTGGACCCCAGGACGCCGATCTTCGCCCCCGGCAGGAACGACAGCCAGATGTCCTTGAGCACGGTGCGGTCGGGGGGGTACCGCTTGCCGAGCCCCTTCATTGTGTAGACGTACTGTGGCGCCATAGGGGTGGATTGTATGCCGGCGCGACCGGTGCGCCCGACTCGTGCGCCGGACTCCGGTCCGGCAACGCCCCTGGTGCGCCGGCGTCCACGCCGGCACCACCCGCTATTCGAGTGCGAGCGAGAAGTCCGCCTCCGCGGTTCCGCCGGCCGTCACCCGGATCCCGCGCGTCATCCCGGCCGCGCGCTCATGCCAGACGGTGAGCGTGTACTCCCCAGGCGGCACGCCGGTCAACTCGTACCGCCCGTTCGGCCCGGTCACTGTCCCACGATCATCCGAGACGTACACCCAGCCGCGCATCCAGCCGTGCGAGTCGCACTCGATCCGGACCGGGCCGGGCCGCCGAAACGGGCGTTCCACCTCCATCCCGGGGATTGGGATGGCGATGTTGAACAAGGTCCGCTGCCGATCGTCGTAGGCGTGCGTCGTGTGCAACGTGTCGTCCTCGCTCCGGACCGTCACGACGGTCCGCGTCGGCACGATCTGCACGCGCGGCACGAAGTAGCAGCCGGCGTTGTTGATCGCCGGATCCTTCGGTGTGGCATCGCCCCACGGTGTGCCGACGACGATCACGACCGCGTTCACCAGGCCGCCCGAGTCATCCACCACGACGGCGCGGTCCTCCACCTCGTCCCCGCAGACCGCCTGATCGGTCGCCACCTCGAGCATCCGCGGCTCAACCGTCCCGTCGAGCGTGATTCGTCCCGCGATAGCGCCGCCCGCCTGTCCGGCGCTGGCCGTCGCGGGCGTACCGGACAGCGTTGCAGCCGCGGCCACCAGCAGACCGACGCCCATCAACGATGCTCCGGCGCGCGCATGTGGCATCATCATCAACGATCCTATACGGTCGGGCAGACGGAGGAGATCGCATGCGCACGACCTGGATGCTGGCGATCGGACTCGCGATTGCGGCGGCCCCGGCGGCGGGGCAGGGGCAGGCGGACGGGACGCTGGAGATCTACGTGATCGACGTCGAGGGGGGCGAGGCGACGCTCTTCGTCGGGCCGTCCGGCGATTCCCTGCTGGTCGACACCGGATGGCCCGGCTTCGACGGGCGCGATGCCGACCGAATCGCGGCGGCGGCGCGAGACGCCGGCGTGACCGCACTCGACTACGTGATCGTCACCCACTTCCACACCGACCATATGGGCGGCGCCGTGCAGCTCGCCGAGCGGATCCCGGTCCGGACCTGGCTCGACCACGGCATGACGGTCGACGAGGGGGAGCGCCCGTTGGCGGCGTTCGGGATCTACACCGATCTGCGGAGCACCGGGGAGCATCGCGTCGTCGCGCCGGGCGACACCGTGGCGATGGACGGCCTCGACGTCACCATCATCGCGGCGGACGGCGAGGTGCTCGCGGCCCCGCTCGCGGGCACCGGGGCGCCCAACCCGCGCTGCGGCGACTTCGTTCTTCACGGCGAGGCGATCACGAGCCGCTACGGCGATGCCGAAGATCAGCGTTCCATCAGTGCGTTCATCCGCTTCGGCGCGTTCCGTACGCTGATCATGGGGGACCTGACCTGGAACAAGGAACACCCGCTCGTCTGTCCCGACAACACGTTGGGGACGGTCGACCTCTACCTGGTCTCGCACCACGGCTCCGACACGTCCGGCGCGCCGGTGTTCGTCCACGCGCTCGCGCCGCGCGTCGCGGTCATGAACAACGGGCCGCGGAAAGGCGGCGCGGTTCAGACGTTCCGGATCCTTGAGGAGAGCGCCACTCTGGAGGACCTCTGGCAGAACCACTATTCCCTGCCGGCAGGCGACCGGTACAACGCGCCGGGACCCCAGATCGCCAACGTGACGGAGGGGACGCTGCTGCCCGACGGACGCACCGTCCATGTCGGCGACGCGCACTGGATTCACGTCTCGGCGCGCCGCGACGGATCGTTCGAGGTGACGAACAGCCGCAACGGGTTCAGCCGTCGCTACGAGCGGTAGCGCTGTTCAGCGTCCACCCGTAGCGCGTACCTGCGGTGACGGAACGTGGCCGCCGGTACAGCCCGCCCACCCACAGCGGATCGGCAGGTTCCGGCATGGTCTGCGGCGCTACAGCGGCCAGTCGCGGAGGATGCGTTCCGTTTCCTCCACGTGGCTGCTCTCGGCGCGGATGAAGTCCTCGAGCTGCACGGCGAGCCCCTTGTCGCCGTAGGCTTCGGCGTCCTTCGCGCGCTGCACGTACGCCGCCGTGGCGTGCCGTTCGGCGATGAGCACCTCCTCCAGCATGGCGCGGTCCCCGTCCGGCAGCGGCACGGCGCGCGGCGTGGTGGTCGGCGTGCCGCCGAGCGACACGATCTTGTTCGCGAGGAACTGCGCGTGCATCTGCTCGTCTGCAACTTCGGCCAGAAAGAACTGCGACAGTTGCGGGCGGTACGGGCCGGTCGCGCGCGCGGCGTAGACAAGGTATTGGATGACGGCGCCCAGCTCGTCCGCCAAGTCTTCGTTCAGCTTTTCAATCAATGCGTCCTTGGTCACGGTCTGTCTGCACCTCCGCCGTTGTTGCGGGCGCCGCTCGGCGGCCGGCGCCCTTGGGATCAGTCGATGATCGCCTGGTAGACCAGCGTCCGGATCTTCTGCTGATCGTCCAGGTTCATGGCCGGGATGATCTGTGTCAGGTAAACCACCACCATCTCCTCCTCCGGGTCGGCCCAATAGGTGGAGTGGTAGGCGCCGCCCCAGCCGAACTCGCCGGCCGAGCCGGGCAGCCCGGTCGTTGCCGGGTCAAGCGTGATCGAGAAGCCGAGGCCGAAGCCCTGGCCCGCCCGGAACGGGATGTCGTCGAGGTGGTCGGAGACCATCGATTCGACCGTCGTGCGCGACAGGATCCGCGTGCCGTTCAGCTCGCCGCCGTTCAGCATCATCTGCATGAACGTCGCATAGTCGGTCGCGGTCGACAGCCCGCCCGCGCCCGCGGAGAACGCCGTGCGTGGACCGTTCACGTAGTGTCCCTGACTTTGCATGGTCCCCGAGTCCGGCGCGCGATCGAAGCTGGCGCCGCCGTCGACGGACGAGTAGACCGTCGCGAGCCGGTCTACCTTGTCCTCCGGCAGGAAGAAGTGCGTATCGTGCATGCCGAGCGGCGCGAACAGCCGCTCGCGCAGGAACGCGCCCAGCGTCTGGCCGCTGATCTTTTCGATCATCGCTCCCAGGATGTCGGTGTTGTAACCGTAGATCCACCGCTCGCCGGGATGGGCGTCCATCGGCAACTCGCCGAGGCGCGCCATCGTGTCACCCACCGGTTCGTCGCGGTCTGCGAAGTACCAGCCGGTGATCCCCGCCTCTTCCCATGTGCCGGCGGCCGGACCGCGGTTCGCGATCAGGCCCATGCCGTAGCTGATGCCGGCGGTGTGGGTCAGGAGGTCGCGAATGGTGATCGGCCGGCGCGCGGCCACGACGTCATAGCCGCCGCGGCCGTTCGGCTGCGCCACCTTCGTTTTGGCGAATGCCGGAAGGTGCTTGCCGACCGGGTCGGTGACCAGCAGCTTCCCCTCTTCCTGCAGCAGCAGCACGCCGACGCTGGCAAGCGCCTTCGTCTGCGACGCGATTCGGAAGATGTGGTCGGTCGACATCGGCGCCTGCGCCTCGACATCGCGGTGGCCGAACGCCTCGAGGTAGGCGATCTTGCCTCGCCGCACGACGATGGCGACCGCACCGGCGAGACGGCCTTCGTCGACGTACTGTTCGAGCGCCGAACTCAGGCGGTCGAGCCGCTCGGACGACAGTCCCACGTCCTCCGGCGTGGCGCGCTCGAGCCCCTGGGCGACCAGCGCTTGGGGCACGAGCAGCAGGGCGACCAGCGCGACGAACGCTGTCAGGTGCATGCGTGATCTCATGACGTCACCTCACTCTTCGATCGGTCTCATCGGGTCCGAACCAGATGCAGCGCGACGGCTGCACCGAACAATGCCAGCCCCATGATATCCGTCATGGCGGCGGCAAAAAAGAGAAGCAGGCCGCCAGCCACCGCCAGGACTCGCTCCGGCGTGGTCGCCGCGCGGCGGAGCCACCCGCCCAGGCCCATGGCGAGCGCGCTGACGCCGATGGCGGCGGTGCCAGCGGTCCGGACCACGTCGACGGCGGAGGCCCGCAGCAGAACACCTACCCCCTCCGGGCTGACGGTGAAGGCAAACGGCACGAGGAATGCCGGCAGTGTGTACTTCCAGGTGAGCATCATCGTCCGGAAGGGGTTGCCGCCGGTGATCGCCGCCGCCGCGAAGGGTGACAGCGCGGTTGGAGGCGACACCTCCGACAGGACGGCGTAATAGAAGATGAACATGTGCGCCGCGAAGTCCGGCACACCCACCAGCGTCAGCGCCGGCGCGATCATCACCGCCGCGATGATGTACGACGCGGTGACCGGCACCGCGAGGCCGAGCGTCCAGACAGCGACCGCTGCGTAGACCACGGTCAGAAAGATGTTGCCCCCCGCCAGGTCGACGATGATGCCGGAGATCTTCAGGCCGAGTCCGGTCAGCGTCACGACGCCGACGATGATGCCGGCGGTTGCCGTCGTCGCCGCCACCGGCAGGACGCCCCGGCCCCCCGCCTCGAGCGCGGCCAGCAGCCGGCGCGGCACGAGCGCGTTCGCCCGCTGGAGAAAGCTGAGCGCGACGGCGAGGAGCGTCGAAAGGAAGACCGCGCGGAACGGGGTCATGCCGGTGACCAGCAGCACCACGATCGCGACAAGCGGCAGGAAGTGGTAGCCGAAGCGGCGGGTCAGTTCGCCGACCGGCGGCAGGTCGACGTCAACCGCCCGCGTGCCGAGCCGGCGCGCGTCCGCCTCGATCATCAGCACGACCGAGAGGTAGTAGAGGATCGCCGGGATGATCGCCATCTTGATGACCTGCAGATAGGTGATCTGCAGGAACTCGGCGATCAGGAACGCCGCCGCCCCCATCGTCGGCGGCGCCATGATCGCGCCGATGCCGCTCGCCGAGAGGATCGCGCCGCCGACCTCGGCCGAGAACCCGGCGCGGCGGAGCAGCGGCCAGGCGACAGCGCCCAGCGTCACGGTCGTAGCGACGCCGCTGCCCGACACCGTGCCGAGCAGGAACCCGGAGAGCGTTACCGTCCGCCCCGGCCCGGCGCCGCTGTGCGACCGGCCGAACACCGACATCGTCCACTGAATGAAGAACTGACCGGCCCCCGAATGGACCAGGACCGCGCCGAAGATGGTGAAGAGGATGATGAAGGTGGAGGCGACGCCGATCGGGACGCCGAAGATGCCCTCGAGCGTCATGTACAGCGTGCCGACGAGGCGCGCGACGTCGTAGCCTCGATGCGCGAAGAGTTCGAGGCCGATCAGGTCGAGGTACGACCCGTAATAGCCGTACAACAGGAACGCGGCTGCCGTGACCGGCAGAATCGGCCCGACCGTGCGGCGGGTTGCCTCCAGTACCAGAACCATCGTCGCCGTGCCCAGCAGCAGGTCGATGGTCGATGGCGTCGCCGCGCGATAGACGAACTCATCGAAGTCGATGATCGGCCAGGCGAGCGCGACGACCGCGATCGCCCCGAGCAGCCAGTCGAGCGCCGTCACGCGGGCGCGCCACCGGGCGTGCATCGGGAAGACGAGGAACGTCAGGACGAGTGTGACGAGCAGGAAGCTGACGCGGTAGATCTGCGGCTGAATGATGCCGACCACCCAGTAGAGGGCGTAGAGTGAGAGGCCCGCCGCCAGGGCTGTGACGATCCAGCCGGTCGCGCCGGTCAGCGTGCGGGACGGAAGGTCCGGTTCGGTGTCGTCGAGCCGTGTGTCGATCGGTGGCGTGGTCAGCGCGATCCCCCGTCCGTCCAGGCGCCCTGCTCGCGATAGTAGCGGATGGCGCCGTCGTGGAACGGAACGGGGGAGCCGGCGGTGGCGGTCTCGAGCGACAGCATGGCCGCCATCGGGTGGATGGCGGCCAGTTGGTCATGGTGGTCGAACAGGACGCGCGTCAGGTCGTAGGCCAGTTGGGCGTCCATGTCGGCGTGCGCCACCAGCACGTTGGATACCGTGACGACGGTTACCGCCTCGTCCATGCCGGGGTAGGTGTCGGGCGGGATCGGTGCAGTGTGGTAGACGAGCGATCCGTACTGCGCCCGTAGCGTGTCGAATGTCTCGCCGTTCGGCACCACCGTGATCGTGCGTCCCGGCGTAGAGGCGAGGTCGAGAATGGCGCCGGTCGGGATCCCGCCGCTGAAGAAGAAGGCATCGATCTTGTCGTCCTTGATCGCATCGACCGACGCCGTTGCGCTCAGGCTCTGCTTCGTGATGTCGGCGTCCGGGTCGACGCCCGACGCCTGCAGGATCCGGAACGCGCTCACCTCGGTGCCGCTGCCGGGCGCGCCGGTCGACACGATGCGCCCCTCCAGGTCGGCGACGGTGGCGATGCCGGTGTCCGTCACCGAAATCAGATGGTTGTAGTTGTCGTACAGCACGGCGATCGCCCGTAGCGGCACCGCGCCGAAGTCGCTGAATACGCCGCGCTGGTTCCCGGCGTCGTCGAGTGAGTCGGCCAGCGCGAACCCGAGGTCGGCCGACCGGTTCGCGATGAACTTCAGATTGTCGACCGTTCCCGCGGTCACCTCGGCAGTCGCCTCGACGCCGTCGACGTACTGGCTAATCACCCTCGCGATCCCGCCGCCGTACGGGTAGTAGACGCCTCCCGTCCCGCCGGTCGCGACCGAGAGACGCACCGTCCGCCCCGCGCCGTCACCCGATGGCCCGCCGCACGCAACCGCCGCTACTGCGACCGCCGCTGCCGAAACCGTCCACCGCCGCATGCGCCGCCCGGGCCGCTTCCGATGTCGTCCTGTCACGTCGCGCATTATGTCCGATCCGCCACGCCTGGGAGTCCGTGTCGGGCGCCTGCGCCCGGAAGGTGCGGCTCCGGTATTCTGGACTCATGCCTGGACGCGGATGTGGCCCGCGGGTGGAGATCCGCCGTTGGGTTGCGGCCATCGCGATCGTCGCGCTGGCCATCGTCGCCGTTGGTGCACAGTCGGTGCCGGCGCGGGCCCGGAACGGCATGGTGGTGGCGTCCGACCGGATCGCAGCGGCAGTGGGACGCGACGTGCTGCGCGACGGCGGTTCCGCGGTCGATGCGGCGGTGGCGACGGCGTTTGCGCTCGCGGTGACCTATCCGACCGCAGGAAATCTCGGCGGCGGCGGGTTTCTGGTGTACCGCGCCGCAGGCGGGGACGCCGCCGCGTACGACTTCCGGGAGACCGCGCCGGCGGCGGCGTCGCCGGACATGTTCCTGGTCGACGGCGAGTACGACCGGGCGCGGCATCACGACAGTCACGTGGCGGTTGGCGTGCCGGGAACGGTGGCGGGGCTGCACCGCGCCTGGTCCGATCAGGGACGGCTGCCGTGGCATCGCCTGGTCGAGCCGGCGGTCGCGCTGGCGCGCGACGGGTTTGACCTGACGTTCGCGCGCGCGGCGTCGTTCGCGGCGGTGCTGCCGCGGATGGCGCGCTACCCGGCGTCGGTCGCCGCCTTTTCGAAGGACGGGACGCCGTACGCGGCGGGGGAGCGGTTTCGTCAGCCGGACCTCGCGGTGACCCTGGAGCGGATCGCCGAGCGCGGACCGGACGGCTTCTACCGGGGGCGGACCGCCGCGCTGATCGCGCAGGAGATGGTGGCGAACGGCGGCCTGATCACCGAGGCGGATCTCGCGGCGTACGAGCCGAGGGTGCGCGACCCGATCCGCGGGACGTACCGCGGCCATGAGGTGCTCTCGATGCCGCCTCCCAGTTCGGGCGGCGTGACGCTGGTGCAGATGCTGAACGTGCTGGAGGGGTACGACCTGGCACGTGCCGGGCATGGCTCGGCGCTGAACGCCCACCGCGTCATCGAAGCGATGCGTCGCGGCTTCGCTGATCGGGCGCGGCACCTGGGCGATCCCGACGTCAACCGGTCGATGCCGGTGGTGGAGCTCGTCTCGAAGGCGTACGCTGACCGGCTGCGCGCGACGATCGATCCGGCGCGGGCGTCGGCGTCCGGGCCGGATCGGTTCGAGTGGCCGCCGGCCGGCAACGAGACCACGCACATCTCGGTGGTCGATGCCGAACGGAACGCGGTGTCGCTCACGACGACCCTCGAGCAGAGTTACGGCTCGAAGATCGTCGTGCCGGGCACCGGGTTGCTGCTGAACAACGAAATGGGCGACTTCAATGCGGCGCCCGGACTGACGACGCCGGAGGGATTGATCGGCACGGCGCCGAACCTGGCATCGCCCGGCAAGCGGATGCTGTCGAGCATGACACCGACGATCGTCACGCGCGACGGGCAGCTGGCACTGGTGACCGGGAGCCCGGGTGGGCGCACGATCATCAACACGGTGCTGCACACCATCGTGAACGTGATCGACTTTGGCATGAACGTCCAGGAGGCGATTGACGCGCCGCGCTTTCATCATCAGTGGTTGCCCGACGTCGTGCGTTACGAGCGGCGGGGGTTGTCGCCGGATACCGTGGCACGCCTCGAGGCGCGCGGCCATCGGCTGCAGGCGATCGGCGCACAGGGGGCGGCGCATGCGATTGCGTTCGACCCGGGGACAGAGCTGCTGCTCGGCGCAGCCGACCGCCGCCGCGAGGACGCCGCCGCCGTCGGGTACTAGCGATCTGGTGCGCCGGCCTCCAGGCCGGCAGCCGCCGCGTTACGGGCCTCCGTAGATCCGCTGGTAACTGGCGTAGTTGGCTACCACTTCCTTCACGAAGTTGCGCGTCTCCGTATACGGGATGCCGTCGATGAAAAAATCGTCGCGCATGCCCCGCGCGGCGGTCCACCAGTAGCCGGCATGGTCCTCACCGGCGTTGTAGGCGGCGATCACGGGGAGGCGCTCCCCACCGAACTGCGCAAGCAGGTCGCCGTTGAGCCGCGCGGCGATCGCGATATTGATGGGCGGGTCGCCGATCGCATCGTCGTCGATGCCGTCGGGCGTGATGATCCGGCCGACGCCAGCCCGTTCCGCGAGCGCCGCCGCGGTGTAGGGCATCACCTGCATCAGGCCGACCGCGCCGACCGGCGAGCGGGCATTCGGATCGAAGCGCGATTCGCGGCGCATCAGCGAGACCAGCAGCAACGGATCGGCCTCGTGCGTGCGCGCCGCCTCCGTCACCGTTTCCCAGAAGGGGCGAGGGTAGGCCATCGTCCAGAAGTCGTCCGGCACACCGCTCGCCGGCCGGGCGAAGAACGCGCCGAACGCGCTGAACAGCACGCGTGCCGCGCTGGCGTGATCCCCCGCCGTCGACGAGGCGCGCGCGGCGAGCAGCGCCAGGCCCCGGTCGCCGCGGCGCTGATCGAGCAGGCGCCGGAGGTACCCCGCCGCGTCGTCCACCAGGCCGGCCCGCGCCAGCGCCATCGCGGCGCGGTACTCGGCGCGCGTGCGGGCGCCCTCGTCGACCGCCAGGCGCGGGAAGTCGATGCGCTCCAGGGCGTCGTCGGCCGGGGCCGCGCCCAGCACGGTCAGCCGTTCGCGCGCGACCAGGCCGTAGTAGTGATACGGGTAGCGGATCGCCAGCGGGCGGAAGCGGCGCACCGCGGCGTCGTGGTCGCCGTTCCGTTCGTGCGCGACGCCGAGCCAGTACTGCGCCGCCAGCGCCAGGTCACCGTCGGGGCGGCGGTCGATCAGGGCGCGGAGGTTCGTGAAGGCGCGGCCGTACTCCCCCATCCGGATCGCGGCGACGCCAGCGCGCCAGAGCATCGCGCGGGCGTCGTCGGGTGTCGGCGCCGTCTCGAACAATCCGCGGTAGAGGGCGAGGCCGCCGCTCGGGTCGCCGCGCGCCGCCAGCACGGCGGCGAGCAGGACGCCCGCGTCGCGGCGCTGTTCGTCGTCGGCGCCGTCGACGCGCCCCTCCCAGAGGTCGACGCCGAGCCGCCGCGCGCGCTCGAGATCGCCCATCCGGATGGCGAGACGGAAATCGATCAGGCGGACGGCGGGCGTGCGCGCGCTCGACGGGAAGCGTTCGTAGAACGCCGCGCAGGCGTCGACGGCCACCCGGTTGTCACGCTGTGCGTAGAGCGTGTCGAGTCGTTCGGCGGCGACACGCTCCGCGGTCGCGGGCCGGGGGGAAGCGGCCTCCCACGCCTCGAGCGCGGCGAGCGCCGGTGCGAAACGCGAGGCGTTGCGGAGACGCTGGACGATCAGGGCGTACTCCGGCTCGGCGAACGGGCGACGCGTCTCGCCACGGGTACGCGCCAGGCGGGCCGACTCGCGGGCGGCGGCCTCGTACGCGTCGGCCGTCCGGAAGCGAAGCTGCGCGGTGCGCAGCGTCTCGAGCGCCGCCGCCGTGTCCCCCTGAGCTTCCTGTGCCGCAGCAAGACCGAGACGCGCGGCATCGGTGTCGGCGTTCCGGCCGCCGGCCGTCAGCACCCGACGGTAGAGCGCTGCGGCCCGGTCGGGCGCGCCGGCGTCGAGATGCGCCTCGGCGACGCGAAGCACCAGGTCGCGGTGGCGGGCTGCGTCGCTGTCCGTGAGTGCCTGGAGGTACGGCTCGGCCTCCGCCGGCGCGCCGCGCGCGGCGAGACTCTCGACGATCGCGCGCCGGGCGAATGTCCGCATGAACACCGCGCGATCGATCACCGCGCGCCACGTCTCCTCCGCATCGCCATAACGACCCATCCGGGTGAGCAGCGCGGCGCGGAGAATCGCACCGTCAAGTGGCGTCTCGGCGTCGCCCGGCTCTGCCAGCGCGCGATCGAGCGTTGCCAGCGCCGCCGCGGGATCGCCCGCGCGCATCTGCGCGACGGCGTCCGGCACGGTAGGCGGCGGCAGGCGAATCGCGTCGTTCGGATCCGGCGCCTGTCCGTGCAGGACAGCCAGGGCGAGCGGGGCAGCGAGCAGACAGAGGCAGGTGAAGAGCCGGCGCGCGACGGATCGATTGACAGCTCTCGGTGTCATCGTGCAGGCGGAGCGAGCGTACACGATTGCGGCGCCGCCCTCCTGCTACAGTCGGGCGCTGATGGCATTCCACTACCGGCCGGTGGTGGTCGAGGCACTCGCGGCGCATGGCGTCCGGCCGACACCGGAGACGGTGCCGGCGCTGGTGCACGAGTTCGTCAGCGACCTGTACCGCTTCGAGCTGCGCCGCCTGCGTGACCGCCAGGTGCGGGGTGATATCCCGAAGGCGGAGTACGCGCGGCACGTTATCGCCCTCCGGAAGCAGTACATCCTGGTGTCCGTCCCGCTCCGCCACTGGACGACGGACGAGCCGGGCGCCGAGTGATCGGACGCGCCCGCGGCGCGGCCACGCGCTACCGGTAAGATGGCGGCGTGATCCTGCTGAGCATGCTCGTCGCGGCGGCCATCGCGCTGGCGGGGCTCGTCGTGCTGTTCGTCTGGCGGCTGGCCGGCGCGCGCGGCGTGGCAGCGGTGCTTCAGGGCCGGATGGCGGCGGTGCTGGCGCACGACGCCTCGGGCCTTGCCGTCTGGAGTGCCGACGGGCGCCTCATCGCCTGCAACGGACGATTCCGCGAGTTCTATTCAGGGGTCACGCTGAAGCGGGGCCTGGAGTGGGAGGATCTCATCCGCTACACGGCGACGCGGGCCGTGGTGCTGATCCCGGAGTCGGAGATCGAGGCCTGGGTCACGGCCTATCTCGGCCACCTCGGCACGGAGTCGACCGAGACGCACCGCACGCCGGACGGCCGCTGGATCGAAATCCGGACGCGCCGGACGGCTCAGAGCGAGACCCTCCTCATCTACACGGACGTCACGGCGGCGCGGACGGCCGACGCCGTGGCCGAGGCGGACGAGGGGTCCGGCGCCACGGATCGTGCGGCGGCGGCGGCGACGGCGGCGCTCGCGATGCTGCAGGCGGCGGTCGCGCTCGGCCGCGAGAGCGCCTCGTTCCACGCGTCGGTGCGTGACCTGCTCCCCCGCGTCTGCGCGTGGGGCGGCTGGGATGCCGCCACTACCTACCTCGCCGCGGCCGAGGGGGACGAGCCGCTAATCTCCACCGGCATTTGGCATGTCGTCGGCGACGGAACGCTGACGATCGGCGCGCGCGCGGCGATCGACGCCTGCTGCGGCGACATCGAAGACCATGTGCTCCATCGCGCCGTCACGTCGAACGACGCGACCTGGGTTGCCGCCATCGCGATCGACCCGCGCCTTTCCGACACCCGCCGCGCGGCGCTGGGGGACTTCCGATCGCTCTGCGCGGTTCCGGTCAGCTCGGCCGGCCAAGTAATTGCGGTGGTCGAACTGTTCGCTCGCGCGGGGAATCCGCCTGACGCGGAGCGCCAGCGTCTCCTCGCTGACGCCGCCGATCAGTTGGCGCGTGTCTTCGCGCGCGAACGCGGAGCCCTCGCCGCTGCCACCGACGGCCGCACGTGATCGAGCACCGCGGCCGCCGCGGTTGCGATCGGCAAGGCGCCGTCGACCGCCACATCGGCGAAGCGTGCGGTCCGGGCGACCCACCGTTCGTAGCTGGGCCAGACGGTCGATACCCACTGCTGACGAACCGACGCCTCGTCGCGGCCCCGCTCCGCCCGGTCTCGTGCAAGACGCCGCGCGAGCGCCGTCGCGGCATCGATCCGAATAAAGACGCGCGTGCCGGCCAGCGCGCGGATCTCCGGCCAATGCAGCGCGAGGAGGCCCTCGAGCAGGAGGATCGGCGCGGGGCGCACGGTGGCGGTCGCCGGCGCGCGCCGGCGGCGCCGGAAATCGTAGACGGGCCGTTCGACCGGCTGTCCCTCGCGCAGCGCGTCGAGGTGCGTGCGGAGGAGCACGATATCGATCGCGTCGGGCGCGTCGTAGTTCGCGGCGGCATGCTCGGCCGCGCCGTAGTCGGGATGATCGTGATAGTAGGCGTCGATCGGGATGACAGCGTCCCGGCCGACGCCAAGTGCGTCGGCCAGGTGCTGCGCCAGCGTCGTTTTGCCGGAACCGGATGCACCGGCGATGGCGATGAGATGCGGACGCGGATGTCCGCGCCTGGCCGCGGCCGTTCCGCCCGCAGCAGACGCGGGCGCCGCCGAAGGCGCACTATCCGGGAGCACGGGGCGCCAGTATAAGATCGCGCCATGACTGATCGGGCCGGGGACGCCGTCGCCGAACCGCCGGCGGCAGCGGAGCGCCACGTCCCGCCAACCGCGGCGGGACCGCCCGATCTGCGCGAGCATGGTGCGCCGGTCCGGGGAGAGCCCCAGACGTCGACACGCCGCCTCTTCGTGCAGTTGCAGGTGCTGACCGGCTGTCTCGACACCGAGCCGGTCGTCGACGCGGTCCGCGCGAGCGGCCTCGACGCCGTCGTCTACGCCGACGTGAACGATCCGCGCGGCGTCGGCGTGCTCATCATGAGCGAGGATCCCGCGTGCTTCGCGGAGGCAGGTCGCACGCTGCTCATCAACGCGGCGTTTCGCGATCTCGTCCCGCGTCCGGAGATGGCGATGATCGGCCGCACCTACTCGTCCGGCCGCGAGGCGGACCTCGAGGACTTCCTCCTGTGCAAGGTGCCGCGAAACGTGCTCGATCCGGCGCATCCGTGGGCGGTCTGGTACCCCCTCCGGCGGATCGGCGCGTTCAACCAGTTGCCGCGCGCCGAACAGGGAAAGATCCTGATGGAGCACGGCATGCTGGGCCGGCGGTACGGCGAGGCGGGCTACGCGGTTGACGTGCGCCTGGAGTGCCACGGGCTCGATCGTGACGACAACGAGTTCGTCATCGGCCTGATCGGCCGGGAGCTGTTCCCGCTCTCGCGCCTCGTCAAGGACATGCGGGCTACGCGCCAGACGTCGGAGTTCATTCAGCAGATGGGTCCGTTCTTCGTCGGGCGGACGCTGTACCAGTCGCCGCGGCCTGCCTGATAGGATCGTCCCAATGCCGATCGCGCAGCCGCCGGACGAGGCGCTCGATCGTCTGCCGCTGCCCGACACCGGTCCTCGCGGCCTGCTGCGGCACTTCGGCCCCGGCCTGATCCTGATGATGACCGGCATCGGGACGTCGCATCTGGTAACGGCGCCGGCGGCCGGGGGGCGCTTCGAGTACGCGCTGCTGTGGTGCATCCCGGTCGCCTACGTCTTCAAGTACTACGGCTTCGAGATGGCGTTCCGGTTCACCAACGCCACCGGCCGCAGCATGCTCGACGCCTACACGACCGCGCCGGGGAAGTGGCCGGTCTGGTACGTCCTGATCACGACGATCGTTCAGTGTGCGTTGGGGCAGGCGGGACGTCTCGCCGCCGCCGCCGCGGTCCTGTTCTACGTCTTCTCGGAGTATCTCGGGCTCGGTCTGCCCAGTTGGGTGTACGGCCTGGGACTCGGCGTCCTCTCGGTCGGGATCATCCTCTACGGGCGCTATGCCGCGGTGGAGCTGGCGACGAAGGTGTTCGCCGGACTGCTCTTCGTTTCGACCGTCGGCGTCTACCTCTTCGAGCCGGCGCCGATCTCGGCGATGGGACGCTTCTTCGTCGTCGAGACCCCGGCCGGATCGTGGCTGCTGATCGCTGCGTTCCTCGGCCTGCTGCCGACCGGCATCGACGTGTCGCTGCAGGCGTCGGAGTGGGGGAAGGCGAAGCGGGTCGGGATGGGGCGGATCCGCGAGCAGCTCGAGCGCAACGGTCTGGCACACCGCTTCGATGCGTTCGGGTCGACGAAGCACGACCTCGCGGTCGATGTCTCGCGGCTGCCCGATCAGGCGCAGGAGTACTGCCGGCGCTGGTTCCGGATCGGGCTGTGGGACTTCACGCTGGGACACATCGTCTCGTTCGTCCTCGCGATCATCTTCCTGCTGCTCGCGGCGGTCTGGCTCTACCCGAGCGAAGTATCGGGCAACGGCGTGATCGGCGAGATCGCGCGCATCTTCACCGACAGCATCGGCCCCGGCATGATGCTGATCTTTCTGCTGGGCGCCTTCGCCGCGACGTTCTCCACCGCGTTCAACTACTTCGACGGCTGGCCGCGCGTCGTCGCCGCCTGTTGCCGCAACCTGTTCCGCCCGACCGCGGCGCTCCCCGGCATCGCGGCCGATCAGCTCACCGAGGATCACCGGCGGACGCTGGTCTCCGAATACAACATTTACCGCCTGACGATGTTCTATTCGTTGATCGCCGCCGTGCTGATCATGGCCGGGCTGCCGCGGCCGGTCTATCTGGTGCTGGTCTCGTCGGCGCTCGCCTTCTTCATTGCGCCGGTGATCTTTTTCCTGAACGTCTGGTACTGCGTCACCGTGATCCCGAAGGACGATGCCGCGTTCTACCCGTCGGCCCCGGTCCGCGCGTTCGCCTGGTTCAGCCTGATCGTCTTCACCGGGCTGACCGCGCTCGTCATTATGGGCCGCGTCTTCGGGATGACGCTGTTCGGAGGGTGACGATGCGTGCTGCTGCGATTGTCGTGCTGGGGATCCTGCTCGCCGCGCCGGTGGCGGCGCAGCCGGCGGACGGCGGGACGCTGATTCAGTCGATCGCGCACCGGGCGCGCGCCCTGCACCCGGGTGAGGTGGTGGTGATCGATGTACGGATCGACGGGCCGACCCGATCGCTGACGGCGCGCGCGTTCGGCCGTGAGCTGCGTTTCTTCCCGGCCGGGCCGCCGAATGTGTCGTCGGCGCTGGTCGGCATCGATCTGACCGAGGATCCCGGCAACCACCCGGTCACGGTGCGCGCCGAGCGGCCGGACGGGACGGTCGACGAGCGGACCCATACGCTCGAGGTTGAACCGAAGCAGTTCCCGACGCGCGAGTTGACGGTCAATCCGAGCTTCGTCGATCCGCCGGCCGAGGTGATCGAGCGGATTCAGCGCGAGGCGCAGCAACTGGCCGCCATCTTCCCGGTTGCGAGTGGCGAGCGGCTTTGGAGCGGCGGATTCCTGCGGCCGGTGCCGGGCGGAGCGACCAGCGCGTTCGGGCGCCGGAGCGTCTTCAACGGACAGCCGCGCAGCCCCCACAGCGGCGCCGACTTCCGCGCCGCGGAGGGGACGCCGATTCGGGCGCCGAACGACGGCGTCGTGGTGCTGGCGGCCGACCTCTACTTCTCCGGCAACGTCGTGATCCTCGATCATGGGTGGGGACTCTATTCCTACTTCGCCCACCTCTCGGCAATCGACGTGGCGGAAGGGGACAGCGTCAGCCAGGGTGAGATCGTCGGGAAGGTAGGCGCGACCGGCCGCGTCACGGGACCGCACCTCCACTGGACGGTCCGCCTGAACAACGCCCGCGTCGATCCCGTCGCGCTGCTCGAACTCTTCCCGGCCGACGGCGCGCACTGAGGTCGGGCAACGGCGGCTGACGCGCCGGCCGTCAGAAGATGTAGCGCAGGCCAGCCGTGATGTGCGGGCCTCCGAGCCTGACCGTCACGCGCGACTCCCGGTTCACCCAGATGGTCGCGGTGCCGTGGCTGTGGCGGACGCTCCCCGCCAGTCCGACCCGCTCGTCCAGAAACCAGGTCAGATCGAATCCGAAGTGGTAGCCCATCGTGGTGCCCCCGAGCGACGCCACGTCGTAGTCCTCCAGCCGGACCGTGTCCAGACGAGCGTCGTCCTGGTCCGCCGTCGCGATGTTCGAAAGCGTGTCCTGACTGGCGAACCAGATGGTGGGTCCCAGGAACCCGCGCAGGAGCAGCCGGTCGGAGAGCCTCTGCCAGTACTGACCCTGCAGATGAAGGGCGGTCTCGCGCCGTGTGAAGTCATCGAGCGTCGTCTCGAGCTCGCGCGGGAACGAGAAGATCAAGGGATGCGGGACGCTGGCCGCGATGCGGATGGGAGACGGCTTCGCCAGGTGCGACAGCTCGATGCCGACGGCGTGTCCGGCGAACGGCAACGCGACCCCCGCGGACCAGGCCGCGTCGCTGGTGACGTTGTAGTGCGCCTGAAGGTCGCCAGCTTCGTCGTACTGTTGGAAGATCGTGGTGGTCGTGAATGCGTCGTGCAGCAGTTGCACCCCCATGTTGAAGCTGAGCATCCGGGCCGATTCGGCGGGTGCCTGGGCCTCGGCGGGCGCGGGAACGGCGACGGCTGCCGCGGCGAGCAGCCCAAGCGTGCTTGTCAGTCGAAGGACCCCGTGTCGTTCCATCGTCGCGTTCTGCGCCGCCGCGGGCGGCCGCCGACAGTCTACTGCGGCAGATACAACCCCGCCCCCGGGCCGACCGGTAGGCCGAGCAGCATCCAGGCCACCAGCATCACCGACCAGCAGGCCAGGAAGACCACGGTATAGGGGAGCATCGTCGCCACCACGGTGCCGATGCCGGACGTCTTGTCGTAGCGTTCGAAGAAGGCGACGATCAGCGCGAAGTACGACATCATCGGGGCGATCACGTTCGACGTGCTGTCGCCAATCCGGTACGCGGTCTGCGTCAGCTCGGGCGAGTAGCCGAGCAGCATGAACATTGGGACGAAGACGGGCGCCATCACCGCCCACTTCGCCGAAGCGCTCCCCATCAGCAGGTTGAGCCCTGCCGACAGCAGCACGAAGGCGAGCATCAGGGGGACGCCCCCAAGGCCGGAGGCGCGGAGCGTCTCGGCCCCCTTCACCGCCATGATCAGGCCGAGGTTCGTCCAGTTGAAGTAGGCGACAAACTGTGCGGCGAAGAAGACGAGCACAAGGTACGTGCCGAGCGTGCCGATCGTCTTCCCCATGCCGTTCATCACGTCGGTGTCGCTTCTGAACATGCGTGCGCCGACGCCGTAGGCGATCCCGACCCACGTGCCCCCCAGGAAGATGAAGGCGACGATTCCGGAGAGGAACGGCGAACGGAGCAGGCTGCCCGTCTCCGGGTTGCGAAGGAAGCCGTCGGCCGGCCATGTCCCCCAGAGGAGCAGCGCGCCGAACAGCGCCATCGCGACGGCGGCGAAACGGAGACCGCGCTTCTCGTCGTCCGACAGCCGGTCGATCGCGGTCGACTGCTCCTCGCCGGTGTACGGCCCGAGGCGCGGGATGACGATCGCCTCGGTCACCCAGGTGCCGGCGGCCGAGATGACAAACGTCGAAACCACCATGAAGAAGTAGTTCGCCGCCGGGTTGACGACGTAGCCCGGCTGCACGATCTGCGCCGCCTCCTCGGACAGCCCGGCGAGCAGCGGGTCGATCGTGCCGAGCAGCAGGTTGGCGCTGTAGCCGCCTGACACGCCGGCGAACGCGGCGGCGAGTCCAGCGATCGGATGGCGTCCCGCGCCGAGGAAGATGATCCCGCCGAGTGGCACCAGCAGGACGTATCCGATCTCGCTCGCCGTGTTCGACAGGACACCGGAGAAGACGATGACGAAGGTGAGCAGCCGTTTTGGTGCCGACAGCACCAGCAGGCGGAGCACCGCGGCGATCAACCCGCTCGCCTCCATCACGCCAATCCCGAGCATCGACACCAGCACGGTGCCGAGCGGCGCAAAGCTGGTGAAGTTGGTCACCATCTCCACCAGGATCCGGTGGAGTCCGGCGATCGTCAGCAGGCTGACCGGCGTGATCGTCTCGCCCGTCCCGGGATGGACTGCTTCCAGGCCGGTCCTGACCGCCACGGCGGAAAGCAGGATGACGGCCCCGGCCAGGATCGCAAAGAGCGTCGCCGGATGCGGCAGGGCGTTTCCGCCTCGCTCCACCGCGGTGAGAAAGACGGATGTCCAGTTGGTCAGAAACCCGAACCGGCCGCGCGCCACGGTGAGATCCTACCCCGGCTGCGCGAACGCCCGCTCACGCGTCACGGAGGGCTCAACGTCCGTGCCCGCGCCGACGTCCACGGCGGCACGGAACCGCCGCCGGGTAACCGACGCACCCTGGGTACACGCCGAGCGGACGCGGATCGTTGAGGCTGGTAGACTTACCGGATCCGGAAGACGGGGGATTCATGCGCGTGATCATCTGTGCGGGCGGCGTGTGGCGTGCGGCAGCGGTGGCGATGGTGCTTTGGGGCCTGCCGCTGGCGTCGCCGGCACTAGCGCAGCAGGCGGGGGAGAACCGCGGGGCGTCCGCGGGGATCGAGTCGCGGGAGATCACCGCGTCAGGTATGCCCATCGCGCGGGCGTTCCGTATCGCAGCGGAGCCGGAGATCGACGGCGACGTGCTGAGCGATCCGGCCTACGAGGATGCGCAGATCGCGACCGGCTTCGTGCAGAGCCGGCCCTTCGAAGGACAGCCCGCCTCCGAGCGGACCGAGGTGCGTATCGTCTACACCGACGACACGCTCTATTTCGGCGTCATCTGCTATATGGAGGATCCGTCGGCCATCATCAGCGCCGACAGCCGCCGCGACTCCGACCTCCGGGATACTGATAGCTTCCAGATCATCCTCGACACCTACCACGACGGCCTGAACGGGTTCATCTTCGGAACCAATCCGGCTGGGGTCGAATACGACGGCCAGGTGACGAACGAGGGTCAGGGGAGCGGCCGGTTCGGCGGCGGCGGATCCGGGCGGCCGAGCAACAACCGGCAGCAGCGCGGATCCGGCGGTGGCTTCAACCTGAACTGGGACGGCGTCTGGCAGGTCGCAACCCGCGTCACCGACATCGGCTGGAGTGCGGAGATCGCGATTCCGTTCCGGACGCTGCGCTACCCCCCCGGGGAAGTCCAGACGTGGGGGATGAACTTCCAGCGCAACATCCGCAGCCGGAACGAGCAGGTCTACTGGTCGCCGTTGCCGCGCCAGTACAACCTGAACCGGCTCTCGCTCGCCGGCGAGCTGGAGGGGCTCAGCGTCCCGGCACAGCGCAACCTGCAGCTCGTGCCGTACTTCCTCGGCGACATGCAGCGCGCGGCGAGCGGTGACAATTCGCGCGACGGTCAGTTCGGCGCCGACCTGAAGTACAGCATCACCCCGAGCCTGACTCTCGACGCGACCTACAACACCGACTTCGCGCAGGTCGAGGTGGACGACGAGCAGGTCAACCTCGACCGGTTCACCCTGTTCTTTCCAGAGAAGCGTCCGTTCTTCCTGGAGAATGCCGGCCTCTTCTCGGTGGGGCAGTCGGGTGCCGTCGATGTCTTCTTCAGCCGTCGCATCGGCCTCAACGATGATCGCGCGCAGATCCCCATCATCGGCGGGGGACGGCTCTCCGGCAAGGTGGGCAACAACACCAACGTCGGCTTCCTCAACATGCAAACGGCGCAGGTCCCGAACGCGCTGGACGAGACGATCGGAACGCCCCAGCAGAACTTCACCGTCGCCCGCGTGCGGCAGGACATGGCCAACCGCTCGAACGTCGGCGTGATGGTCGTTAACCGTCAGGCAAGCGGCAGGTTCGCGCAGGGAGAGGACTACAACCGGACGGCGGCATTCGACGGCCGTTGGGGTATCGGCGAGGGTGGGACCATCTCCGGGTTCTTCGCCCGGACCTACTCACCGCCCGACCTGCCCGGCCAGCCGACGGACAATACGCACGCCTACGCGTTGAGTGCCCAGCACCAGTCCGAGGTGGCGCGGCTCAGTCTCGGCTACACCGAAGTCGCGCCGAACTTCAATCCGGAGGTGGGATTCCTGGCGCGCCGGAGCTATCGGCGGATGAACGGCAGCGTCTTCGCGACCTTCCGCCCCGACAACTTCCTGGGGCTCCACGAGTGGCGACCGCACGTCAACCACTACACGGTGTTCGACTTCGACACGGGCCGGCACGAATCGCAGTTCACCCACATCGACCAGCACCTCGAATGGCGGAACGGCTACGAGATCCACACCGGGATGAACATCACGCGGGAGGGGGTCTTCCAGCCGTTCATGATTCACGACAACGAAGACAACCCAGTCTGGGTGCTGCCCGGGAAGTACGACCACGCCGAGGCGCAGATTGCCGGCAACACGAACCGGGGCGCGCCGCTGAACTTCAACATCAACACCATCATGGGCGGCCTGTTCGGCGGCACTCGGATCACGGTGTCGCCGTCGGTCTCGGCCCGCGCCGGCGAAACGTTCAACGCGATGCTCGAGTGGAGCTACAACGACCTGCGGCTGCCGGGGGGACACTTCACGACGAACCTCGGTCGGCTGCGCCTGTCGTATTCGTTTTCCACCCGCATGTTCTTCCAGGCGCTCGTGCAGTACAACGACAGCGAAGACATCTGGTCGTCCAACCTCCGCTTCGGCCTGCTGCGGGACGCGAACAGCGGGCTGTTCATCGTCTACAACGACATCAATTACATGGGCAGCATGCTCTACAGGGAGCGCTACGAGCAGGCGCTGCAGAGCACCGGCCGCACGTTGACCATCAAGTACAGCCATCTGTTCAACGTGCTGCGCTGACCGCGATGCGCCTTGACGGTGTGCTCCCGCCGGTTCCGACGCCGTTCGACGGCGACGGCCGCGTCGATCCGGCGGCGATGGCGTCGAACGTGACGCGCTGGATGGCCACGCGCATCCGTGGCGTCGTCGTGCTTGGTTCGAACGGCGAGGCGCCGCTCCTCGACGAAGCGGAGTCGGACACGGCGCTTGCCGCGGCGCGCGAGCAGGTGCCATCCGATCGGCTCTGCATCGCCGGGACCGGCCGCGAGTCGACCGCGGCGACGATCAGCGCGGCGGTGCGGGCGGCGGGTCTGGGGGCCGATGCGGTGCTGGTCCGGACGCCGTCGTACTTCAAGCGGTTGCTCACACGGGAGGCGTTCGTCGCGCACTACACCGCGGTGGCTGACGCCTCGCCCGTGCCGGTCGTGCTCTACAACTTCACCGCGCTGACCGGCGTCACCCTCGGCGTCGACGTGGTTGCGCGCCTGGCGGAGCATCCGAACATCATCGGCATGAAGGAATCAGGGAGCGACCTGACCTACGTCTCCGCGCTGATCGACACGACGCCAGCCGACTTCGCCATCCTGGCGGGATCGGCGCCGGTCTTCTGTCCCGCGCTGCTGATGGGAGCGGCCGGCGGCGTGCTGGCAGTGGCGTCGGTGGTCCCGGACGTCTGTACCGACCTCTACGACGCCGTCCGCGCGGGCCGGCTCGACGAGGCGCGCGCGCTGCAGCGCCGGCTGACGCCGATCGCGCGGCTCGTCACCTCGGCGCACGGCGTGCCGGGGCTGAAGGCGGCGGTGTCGCTCCTCGGCTTCACGGTGGGAGACCCGCGCCCACCGCTCCGCCCGTCCGGCCAGGACGCGGTGTCGGAGATTCGCGCGGCGCTCGAGGCCGTGCAGACGCCCGCGTAGGCGGCTCCTCCGACCTCCACGCTGGCGGCCACCGGGGGTGTGCTACGCTGGCGAACTGGACCGTGCACCTGCGATCACACACCCGATGTCGCCGCGTCTGCCTGCTGCTGTTGGTCATCGCGACCCTGTCGGCTTGCGCGAGGAATCCGGTCACTGGCAGCCGCGAGCTGGTTTTCATGAGCGAGCGGCAGGAGATTGACCTGGGCCGGCAGTCCGACGCGACGATCCGATCGCAGATGGGGGTGTACGACGACGCCACGCTCCAGGCGTACGTCGAGGAGGTGGCGCACGGGCTCGCCGCCGTTTCCCACCGGCCGGAGTTGCCCTGGACGTTCACGGTCGTCGACTCGCCCGTGGTGAACGCGTTCGCGCTGCCTGGCGGCTATGTCTACCTGACGCGCGGGTTGATGGCCTACCTGAACGACGAGGCGGAGCTGGCTGGCGTGCTGGGCCACGAGATCGGGCACATCACGGCGCGCCACGCCGTGCAGGCCTACAGCCGTGCCGCGGGCGCCCAGGTGGGCATGATCCTGGGGCAAATCTTCGTTCCTGCGATGCGGCCGCGCTACGGCCAGCCGGACGCGGCCGGTGCGGCGTCGCAGGGCCTTGGCCTGCTGTTCCTGAAGTTCGGCCGGGACGACGAGCGGCAGGCGGACCGCCTCGGCGCCGAATACGCGGCGGCGTCCGGCTGGGATCCGCACGGCGTCGGTGACATGCTCACCACGCTCGCGCGGATCGCCGACACGACCGACCGGAGCGGCACTCCGAACTGGCTCGCCACCCACCCGGAACCGCAGGACCGCGCCGGGGCAGTGGCAGGCACCGTCGATCGCCTCTTGGCAGAGGCGCCCGATCCGGGCGCGCTGCGCGTGGCGCGCGAGGACTACCTCCGGCGCGTCGACGGACTCGTCTACGGGGACAATCCGGATCAGGGGATCGTCCGCGGTGGCGATTTCCTTCATCCCGAGATGGGCTTCGCCCTGACGTTTCCCGCAGGCTGGGAGGTGCAGAACAGCGCCGACGCGGTGGTGGCGCGCGAGCCGGGACGCGACCGCTACATGCTGCTGCAGTTGGCCGAGGATACGGGCCGCGGCCTCCCGCAGATCGCCGACACCGAAATGGCCGACGCCGGGTTCCGGCAGTTGCAGGGGGGCATGACCGAGATCAACGGCCTCGAGGCGTACCTCGGGAGCTGGGCGCAGGATGTACGCGGGATCGGTCCGACGGTCGCACGGATCGCCTGGATCCGGTCTGGCACGTTGGTCTATCTGTTCGGCGCGTTCGTCCCGATGGATGAGTTCGACCTGGTTGAGCGGGCGATCCACGGCAGCCTGCGCTCCTTCCGCACACTGAGCGCCGCCGAGGCCGACGCGATCCGACCGAACCGCGTTGCGCTCCACACGGTGCGCGAGGGGGAGAACTGGCAGGGAATCGCGCAGCGGGTGGGCGGGGAGATCGTGACGGCACCGACGCTGGCGATCATGAACGGCTACGCGGCGAACGAGCAGCCGCTGCCCGGTGACCTGATCAAGGTGGTCCTGCCAGGCTAGCTGACGACCCGGCGGACGCCAAGAAAGCGGCGGCGCCAGTAGCGGGCATCGAGCTCGTCGATCCGGACCGAACTCCGCTGGTTCGGCGCGTGGACGAACCGTCCGCCGCCAATCGCCAGGCCGACGTGCGACGCTCCCGGTGCGATCGTCGTGAAGAAGACGAGATCACCGGGCCGCAGGTCATCCGGATCGATCGGATGCCCGGTGCGGTACTGTGCTTCTGCGGTGCGTGGCAGGTGGACGCCATGTCGCGCGAAGACGTAACGGGTGAAGCCGCTGCAGTCGAAGCCCCGCGGCGTCGTGCCCCCCCAGACGTACGGCGCGCCCCGTAGATCGAGCGCCGTGTCGATCAGTTCGGCGGTCGGCCCGGGGCGCGCCGGGTCGGCGGCGACGCCGGGCCGCGGAAACGGGGCAGGCACCGCGCCGCCGCGCGTGGAGCATGCCGCCACGCTGAGCAGCATCAGGCAGACCGCCCCCGCACACCAGTGTCTCCGCATCGCCGGAACTATCGGACGGATCGGCGACCGCCTGCAGGCCGAGGCCCCCGCAGATTGCTAACTTACGTGGCCACAATGTGTTACACAGACGAAATATTGACACCGCAACGTCGGGTCGTTCAGAATCGAAGGTTAAATACCTGCCCTTCCGGCCAGTACTGCAGGTAACCAGGCGGAACGACGGACGAGGCCGACAGTGGAACACACACTGTTGTTGAACGCGACTTACGAACCACTGAAGGTGGTCGACTGGCGGAAGGCCATCACCATGCTCTGCCAGGGCAAGGTGGAGGTGGTTTCCGAGTACGACCGGGAGGTTCACTCCGTCTCGGTCACGTTCAGGCTGCCGTCCGTCATCCGCCTGCTGCGCTACATCACGATGAAACGACGGATGGAAGACGTGCCGTTCTCGCGTGCCAACATCTACGCGCGCGACGACCACGCCTGCCAGTACTGCGGCAAGGAATTCCCGGTCGGCGACCTGACGTTCGACCATGTGGTGCCGGTCTCCCAGGGAGGCCGCAAGAGTTGGGAGAACATCGTGACCTCCTGCATCCGGTGCAACCGGAAGAAGGGCGGACGGACACCCGCCCAGGCCGGAATGCGCGTCATCCGCGCCCCGAAGCGTCCCACCCGATTGCCCAGCGTGCGGTTGACGTTCGGCCTGCGCAACGCGCCGGAGAGTTGGCGCGACTACCTCTACTGGAACGTCGAGCTCGACGAAACCTGATGTCGAGCAGCGGGACGCAGTCCATCTGCAACGGGCGGTAGCCATGAGCGTGCGTCTCGGCGCGGCGGCGGTATTACTGGCGACCACGGCGGCCGCTGGCCAGACCACCAACGATCCGTTCCCGGATCCGATTCCAACCGAAGAAGGCGTCATCACGGTCGGCACCGTCGAGTTCGCCTCGTTGCCGTTCGTCGACGGCGAGGCGGCGCGGATGATGCTGCTGGTGGACGAGCCGGGGACGGGCCGGCTGTTCGTGAACGACATGCGCGGTCTCGTCTACACCGTCAGCTACGACGGCGGGACGGTGACGCCGTATCTCGATCTGACCGACCCGCGGTGGGGGCTCGACGTCGAGGCGTCCCGCCGGGAACGGGGGTTCCAGAGCTTCGCGGTGCACCCGCAGTTCGGAGCGCCCGGCACACCGGGCGTCGGCAAGCTCTACACCTACACCGATACACGCAACACGGCGCCGCCGGCGGACTTCGTGCCGAATGGGGGCTCCGACGCCCAGGACACGATCCTGCTCGAGTGGACCGCTACGAATCCAGCCGCCGCGGTCTACGACGGCGGCCCGCCCCGCGAACTGCTGCGCGTGGAGCAGCCGTTCCGCAACCACAACGGCGGCCAGCTCGGCTTCAATCCGCCTGCGGCGCCAGGCGATCCCGACTATGGCCTCCTCTACGTCGGATCGGCGGACGGCGGCAGCGGCGGCGATCCGCTCGACCTCGCGCAGAACCTCGGCTCGATCCTGGGCAAGATCCTGCGCATCGACCCGTTGGGAACGAACAGCGCCAACGGACAGTACGGGATCCCCGCCGACAACCCGTTCGCGAGTGACGGCGACCCCGCCACGCTCGGCGAGATCTATGCCTACGGCGTGCGCAATCCACAGCGCTTCGCCTGGGACGAGCAGAACGGCAACCTGTTCATGGCGGATATCGGCCAGAACATCGTCGAGGAGGTCAGCCTCGTGCCGCGGGGCGGAAACCTCGGCTGGAACGACTGGGAGGGGAGCTTCCGGTTCATCAGCCGCCAGGAGGTCAGCCTCGTCGATGCACGCGGCGAGGCCGGCCTGTCGTACCCGGTGGTGGAGTACGGCCAGCTCGATCCGCTCTTCCAGCCCAGCTCCATGGCCACCGGCCTCGTTGTCTACCGGGACGACGCCGTGCCGCAGCTTGCGAACCTGGTACTCTTCGCGGACGGCCCCAGCGGCGAGGTCTTCTACTTTTCGGCCGACGCTCTTCCGGAGGGAGGCCAGGCGATGCGCCGCGTCCTGTTCCGTGAGGGGGCCGAGACGAAGACGCTGCTGCAGATGATTCAGGAGAAGAACGTCAGCCAGGGCCGGACGCCGGCCTCACGGGCCGACGTGCGTTTCGGCACCGGACCCGACGGACAGATCTTCCTGCTGAACAAACACGACGGTGTCATCCGCCGGCTGGTGCCGTAGCGGAGAGGATCTGTGCTGCCCATGTCGCGTCGCCCATCGTCCTCGCCGCAGACGCCTCGGCGCAGCTAGGGCATGCCCGAGCCACACATCGCCGCCCTCCGGCCGTCGCGGGCGGTTACCGGGGGGCGGGTCGCGATCGAGGGAGAGCACCTGCTCCCGGACGGATCCGACGGGACGCTCCCCGACATCCGGTTCGGCGATCAGCCGGCGCGCGCCGTCCACCTGTCGCGCCGATCGCTCGCGGTGCTCGTCCCGTCCGGACTGGAGGGTGGACGGACGCCGGTGCGCATAGGGAACGGTGATCCGGAAGGCGCAGCGTTCATCGAGATTGGCCGCGTGGCGGCGACCGGACTCCACCAGGTGGACAGCCCGGTCATCGCGCCGGACGGCACGCTGTTCGTCACCTACAGCGGCGCGCGCGGGGAACGCTCGCCCGTGTCGGTGTACCGGATCCAGGCAGACGGTTACCGCGAGCCGTTCGTCACCGGCATCACCAACGCGACGGCGCTCGCGCTGGCGCCGGACGGCCGCCTGCATGTCTCGAGCCGCTTCGACGGCGCCATCTACCGCGTGGCGGACGACGGATCGTACGACCTCGTGGCGAACGAGTTGGGGGTCGCCTGCGGCCTTGCGTTCAGCCCGGACGGCACGCTGTACGTTGGCGACCGCTCGGGCACCGTCTTTCGCATCACATCCTCCGGCCGCGCGACGCCGTTCGCCAGGCTGCCGGCGAGCGTTGCCGCGTTCCACCTTGCCTGGGGGCCGGACGACGGGCTGTACGTCACCGCCCCGACGCTCGCCACCTGCGACGGCGTCTACCGGATCGACCGGACCGGCGCCGTGGATCAGGTGTCGTCCGGCTTCGGCCGACCCCAGGGACTCGCCTTCGACCCTGACGGGACGCTGCACGTTGTCGAGGCGCTCGCCGGCGCAAGCGGCCTCTACCGGCTTGCGGACGACGGCACGCGCGCGCTGGTGCTGGCGGCCCCGAACCTGGTCGGTGTGGCGTTCGACCGCGCCGGCGGCCTCGTGGCGGCGACCGGGGACACGGCATACGCGTGGTAGCATCGACCGTTTGGGGACTCGCCGATGGGGGCTGACAGAGCCGCACCGCACGACCCGCACGACTGGATTGACGTGCGCGGCGCTCGTGTTCACAACCTGAAGAACATCGACGTCCGGATTCCGCGGAACCAACTGGTGGTCGTCACCGGACTCTCCGGCTCCGGGAAGTCGTCGCTCGCGTTCGACACGATCTACGCCGAGGGACAGCGGCGATACGTCGAGTCGCTGTCCGCCTACGCCCGCCAGTTCCTCGAGCAGGTGGAGAAGCCGGACGTCGATCAGATCGATGGCCTCTCGCCTGCCATCTCCATCGAGCAGCGGACCACCGGGTCCAACCCACGGTCGACGGTCGGAACGGTGACCGAGATCTACGACTTCCTCCGCCTTCTCTTCGCCAATATCGGTGTGCCGCACTGCCCGTCGTGCGGTCGGGCGATCGCGTCGCAGTCGGTCGAGCGGATGGTCGAGACGATCCTGGCCGAGCCGCCGACGGAGCGGGTGAACGTGCTCGCGCCGATCGTCCGGGGCCGCAAGGGGGCGTTCCGGAAGGAGCTGGAGGCGCTCCGCGCGCGGGGATTGACGCGCGTCCGGGTAGACGGCGAGGTTCGCTCGCTTGAGCAGGATTTCTCGCTCGACCGGCGGCGGAACCATTCGATCGAAGTGGTGGTCGACCGCCTGGTTATGCGTGCAGGGGTGGAACGGCGGCTGACCGAGGCGATCGATCTGTCGCTCACGCTGGCGGACGATGTGGTCGTCATCAACACGCTGGGGGGCGGCGATCGGCTTTTCTCCCGGCGTCTGGCGTGCCCCGCCTGCGAAATCAACATGCCGGAGCTGACGCCGCGCGCCTTCTCGTTCAACTCGCCGCACGGCGCCTGCCGCGAGTGCCAGGGGCTCGGCGCGATCGAAGACTTCGACCCGGAACTGATCGTGCCGGATCCATCGGTGTCGCTCGCCGACGGCGCCATTCGGCCCTGGGCCGGCGGTGACCGGGACCTGGTCAGAGGCGTGCTCGCGCGTCTCTCGGAGCACTACGGCATCGATCTTGGCCACTCCTTCGGCAAGCTGCCGCGCCGGCAGCGGGAGGTGTTGCTCTACGGCCAGCCCGGGGGCGTCGGCGGCCCGGTGCGCGACGGGCGGCGACGCCGCGCGGCCCCTCCGGATCCGTTCGGCCGCGACTTCGAGGGGATCATCCCGAACCTCCGGCGCCGCTACGGAGCGGCCACGTGGGCGCAGCAGGCGGCGCTGCAGGCGTACCGCGCGCGCCGGCGGTGCGGGAACTGCGGCGGCGAGCGCCTCCGGCCGGAGAGCCGCGCGGTACGGGTGAAGGGGCGGACGATGGCCGACTACGTCTCGCTCTCTCTCACCGACGCGCTCGCCGCGTTCGATGCGCTCGAGTTGACCGAACGGGAAGCGCTGGTCGCTGACCGGGTGCTTCGCGAGATCCGCGACCGCATGCGGTTCCTCTGCGATGTCGGTGTCGGCTACCTGGCGCTGGCTCGGGGCGCGGCGACGCTGTCGGGGGGCGAGGCGCAACGGATCCGGCTCGCCACGCAGATCGGCGCCAGCCTGACCGGTGTCCTCTATGTCCTCGACGAGCCATCGATCGGACTGCATCAGCATGACAACCAGCTCCTGCTCTCGACGCTCCACCGCCTACGGGACCTGGGTAACACCGTGATGGTGGTGGAACACGACGAGGAGACGATCCGGGCGGCCGACTACATCGTCGACCTGGGCGTCGGCGCCGGCGAACACGGCGGGCACGTGATCTTTCAGGGGTCGCCGGCTGCGCTGCAGGCGGACGGCAGCGAGTCGCTCACCGGGATGTATCTGCGGGGTGTCCGCACGATCGCGGTACCCAGTGCGCGGCGGCGGCCGCACAACGGCGCGATCACAATCCGGGGCGCCCGTGCCAACAACCTGAAGGGGATCGATGTCGCCCTGCCGATCGGCCTGCTGACGGCGGTGACCGGCGTCAGCGGCTCGGGCAAGTCGACCCTGGTGAACGACATCCTCTACCGTGCCCTGGCGCGCGTGCTCTACCGGGCGGTAGCCGATCCGGGGGCGCACACGGCAATCGAGGGGATCGAGCAGATCGACAAGGTGATCCAGATCGATCAGTCGCCGATCGGGCGAACCCCCCGGTCGAATCCGGCCACCTATACAGGAATGTTCACGTTCATCCGAGAGATCTATGCGATGCTGCCCGAAGCCCGCGCACGCGGATACCGGCCGGGCCGCTTCTCGTTCAACGTGAAAGGGGGGCGGTGCGAGGCCTGCCAGGGTGACGGCGTCATTGCCATCGAGATGCACTTCCTGCCGGACGTCTACGTCACCTGCGAGCAGTGCCGCGGACGCCGCTATAACCGGGAGACGCTCGAGATCACGTACCGCGGCGCGTCGATCGCCGACATGCTGGCGATGACGGTCGATCAGGCGGCGCCGCTCTTCGAGAACGTGCCGTCGATCTCGGCGAAGCTGCGTACGCTGCAGGACGTCGGCCTTGGCTACGTGACGCTCGGCCAGTCGGCAACGACGCTGAGCGGAGGCGAGGCACAGCGGGTCAAGCTGGCGAAGGAACTGTCGCGCCGCAGCACCGGCCGGACGCTCTACATCCTCGACGAGCCGACCACCGGCCTGCACCTCGAGGATACGAAGCGGCTGCTCGATGTGCTCAACCTGTTGGTGGATCAGGGCAACACCGTGGTGGTGATCGAGCACCACCTGGACGTGATCAAGGCGGCGGACCGCGTCGTGGATCTCGGCCCGGGCGGTGGCGCCGAGGGTGGGACCGTAGTGGCCGAGGGAACGCCGGAGGAGGTGGCAGCGGAGGCGGGCTCGCTTACGGGCGCCTGCCTGCGTCCCGCACTGCTGCACTGAGGCAGTGGCCTGGCGGGTGCCGAAGCCTGATGAGGTGAATGATCATGGCAAATCGTGAGCAGTCGGGCCTGGACGGTGGTTGCAATGGCGCGAAATATGGTATAAATGCGTCACGGTTGGGGAGGCACGGCAGTGGCAGCGTAGCCACCGCTCAATTGGGTTCACTTGCCAGGAACAGTAGCGCTTGCCACACCGCATGGGCGCATGGCGGAAAACGGCTGGCGGGAATGACGCCCCAACGAACGCTTAGGCGGTCGGTTTCGTGTTGCGGCATCGGGTTGCACTCGGGGCGAAAGGTGACGCTCCGGGTCAAGCCTGCTCCAGCAGATCACGGCATTCGGTTCAGGCGGCTCGATCTGAACGGTCTTGAGGTGCCTGCCGAGGCGGATCGGATCGCCAGGCTCTCCTACGCAACCGGTCTCGCCCAGGACGCCGCGTCGGTCGGTACGGTCGAGCACCTGCTTGCCGCCTTCGTCGGTCTCGGAATCGACAACGCGACGGTCGAGTTGAACGCCGCCGAGGTGCCGATCATGGACGGCAGCGCGGCGTCGTTCGTCTACCTCGTGCACGAGGCGGGGGTCAAGACGCTCAAGGCTGGACGACGGTTCCTGAAAGTGATTCGGCCGGTCGCGCTCTCGAAGGGCGACAAACGGATCGCCGTCTATCCGTCCGACCACTTCAAGGTGACCTACAGCATCAGCTTCGACCATCCGCTGCTGCGGCACCAGTCCAGGACGCAGGAGATCACCGAGGAGTCGTTTGCCGAGGAGATCGCGCCGGCGCGCACGTTCGGGTTCCTGAAGGAAGTGGAGCAGTTGCGCCAGAAGGGTCTCGCGCTGGGCGGGTCGCTCGACAACGCCATCGTGCTGGGTGAGACCGGCGTGCTCAACAACACGCTCCGGTTCGAGGACGAATTCGTCCGGCACAAGATCCTCGACGTGATCGGTGACCTGGCGCTCGTGGGCCACCCGATCATCGGCCACGTCGTGGCCCACCGCGCCGGTCATGCGCTGCACGCCGGCTTCGCGCATAAGTTGCTCGAGGAAACCGATGCCTGGCGGCTGGTCGATGGGCCGCTCGAACCGGCGCTGGCCGAGGCTCCGGTCGCCGACACGGTGACGACCAGGGAGCCGGTGAAGAGCTGATCCGCCCGCGCGTCCGGGCTTCGTCTCCTACTCCGCCGGCAACTTGCGCAGGTAGGCGCCCAGCTTCTCGTTCTCGTACGTCACCGAGTTCAGGAACAGGCTCTCGATCAGGTAGGTGCGCCGCTCGTCGTCGTTCATCTGTCCGATGAGATGCCGAATCTCACCCATCACGTCCTCGTAGCGGTAATCGAGGTCGTGACGGGTCTGCAACTCGTGGTAGAGCGCCTCGATCACCGCCAGCAGGTCGCCGTCGAGCGTGATCGCGGTGCCGGAGCTGGTCGTGATGGTCCCCATGGTCATTCCCCAAAACTGTGGACGGCGCTCGGCTCGTCCGGATGCAGTTCAATGAACCGGTTGGCGCCGGTCATGGTGAGCATCGTCTCGACGCGCGCCTGAACGCCGGCCAGCTTGAGTGCTCCGCCCGCCTTGTCCGCCTGCCGGTACAGGTCCATCAGGCAGCCGATCGTCGCGCTGTCGACGTAGACGACCTGCGAGAGGTCAATCACCACGCGCCTGTCGCCGCCGGTGATGAGGGCAGCGACCGCGTCGGCAAAGTCGGACAGCGCCTGGTAGGTCATTTTCGAGTCGCCGACGCGGATGACGACCGCGGCGCCGCTCCGATCCGTCGAGAGGTTCATGGGCGTACTCCATCAGCCGCGGGCGTGGCGAGGGCGTCGCCCCGTTCGCGCTCGAGCCGGACTACCTGCCGCGCCAATTCGCGCCGTCCCCGGTTGATCCGTGATTTCACCGTACCGTCCGGCACGCCGAGGCGGGCGGCAATGTCCTGGTACGACAGCTCCTGAAGATCGCGCAACATCACCGCGACCCGAAGCGTTTCCGGCAGCGCGTTGAGCGCATCACGCAGCAGCTCCCGGCGGTCGAACCGCTCGAGCCGGCCGAGCGGGTCGATTCCGGGAGCCACCGGCGAGAGTTCGCTCACGTCCATTCGCCGGTCTATCGTCTCTCGTTCCCGCCGCACGCGGCGGAAGTGGTCGATACAGAGGTTTCGGCTGACACTGATGATCCAGGTCGTGAAATTGGCGCGGCGGTCGAACGTGTCGAGCGCCCGGAAGACCCGCAGGAAGATCTCCTGCGTCAGGTCTTCCGCTTCCTCGTGTCGGCCCACGAACGGATACGCGACGTTGAACACCTTTCGGCGGTAGCGTTGCACAATGGCGTCCCACGCGCGCTGATCGCCGCGGAGGCACGCGTCGATCAGTGGCTCGATCGCCTCGGACGCCGCTGGCGTCGGGTCGGCAGGCACAAAGGAGGTAGTGTCATGCGAGCCTGCGCACCGGGTCAACCGCGCCCCTTGAGATCGGGCCGCAACCCGCGATACTCTGGAGCCCGTTGCATCACGTTCAGGAGTGTTCATGACGACGAGACGGTGGATTCTGGCGATTGGCGCTGCACTGGCCCTCGGGTTGCTCACGCTGCCCGCCGTGCGCAGCCTCGCGGTGCGGCCGTTCGCGGCGGGCGAGAACACCACACGCGAGGTGGCCTGCGACGCGGACGCCCGTCCGGCCCCAATGGACTTCACGCTACGCGATATCAACGGCAACCAGGTGAACCTGGCCGAGTTGAAGGGGAACGTGATTCTCCTCAACTTCTGGGCCACGTGGTGCGGGCCGTGCAAGATCGAGATCCCGTGGTTCGTCGAGTTTCAGCGCGAGTACGAGGACGATGGCCTCGTGGTGCTGGGGCTCTCGGTCGACGACACGCCGGAGCAGATCCGGCCGTTCGTAGCGGAGTTCCAGGTGAACTATCCGATGCTGGTCGGCCTCGGCCGCGAGGACGTCCAGGAGGCGTACGGGCCGATCTGGGGACTGCCGGTCACTTTCTTCATCGATCGGGAAGGGACGATCTGCCGGACCCACATGGGCATCGCAACCCGCGAGGCGTTCGAAACGGATCTCGCCGACCTGCTGTGAGCAGGCCGATCCCGCGGCCGTAGTATCATGGGAACGATGAGCAAGGGATTCGCGCAGGCTCGCCTCTGGTGTGGGTGCCGCATCCGGTTCCGCGACGGCGTCGAGGGGAGCCCGGTCACCGTGGTGATCGATCGGAAGGGTTCCAACTGCGGCCTGCCTAGCCATGTCGGCGGTCTGGCCGTCTACGACCACCGGGAGGCGTTGCGGCCGCCAAACCGCCTCGTCCCCTACGCCGAGGGCGACTACGAAGAGGAGGGCTAGGCCCTGTGTCCCGGCTCGCCTCCGAGGTCGAGATCGACTGCCCCTGCTGCGGTGCGACGATCGTCTACGACATTAACCTGTGCCGGGTCGTCTCCCACGATGCTCCTCCCTCCGCCGAGCGGCCGGACCTCACGGACGCACAGGACATCCTGGCTGCGGCCACGGCGAAGCGGGAAGCGGCCTTCCAGCAGTCGGTGGCTGATGAACGGGGCCGCGGCCAGGCGCTCTCGAAGCGGTTCGAGGAAGCGCTCAGGCAGGCGAACACCGAGCCCGTGACCCGTCCGACGCGCGACTTCGATCTGGACTGACGCGCGGCGGATGCCCCGGTACTGGGTCGGCACCTCCGGCTACAACTACCCCGAGTGGCGCGGGTCGTTCTATCCGGAAAAGCACCCGCAGAAGCAGATGCTGGCGTACTACGCCGCGCGGCTCGACACGGTGGAGATCAACTACACCTTCTACCGGATGCCGACCCCCCGGATTCTCGCCGGCTGGTCGGCGGCGACGCCGGACCGGTTCCGCTTCACACTGAAGGCGCCCCGCCGGATCACGCACGAGGCGCGTCTCGCCGACTGCGCGGAGACGGCGCGCGCCTTCTGTGACGCCGCCGCCACGCTGGAGGGGAAGCTGGCGACGCTGCTGTTCCAGTTGCCGCCCTTCTTCCGGAAGTCGCTCGACCGGCTCGCGTCGTTCCTCGACGTGTTGCCGGACGGTGCCCGCCCGGCGTTCGAATTCCGGCACGCGTCGTGGCACGCGCCGGAGGTTATTGAATGCCTGGCATCACGCGGCGCGGCGCTCTGCGTCGCCGACAGCGAGAAGCTGCGGACGCCGGTCGAGGTGACTGCACCGTACGCCTACTTCCGTCTGCGCGATCAGGGCTACACCGAGGACGATCTCGCCCGCTGGGCCGATACGATCCGCGAGCGGACAGCCACCTGCGACGACGTCTACATCTACTTCAAGCACGAGGCCAAAGGCACCGGCCCCGCCTTCGCCGCCCGGCTCCTCGAACGCCTCCGCGGCTAACGGTGCGCCGGCCGTCAAGCCGGCAGCGGGCAACAGCACGCGGCGACGCCGCGACCACCCTATGGCCCCAGGTGCCGCAGCGCGAACGCCACCGCCGCTCGCTCCGCCCAGTATCCGTCGAACCCGGGCGCCGGTTCCGCATAGAACCCGCAGTGCCCCCCGTACCGGGTGATCACCGTCGTGATGTGCGGATTCGCCGCGACCGCCGGGTCACGGAACTGATCCTCCGGGACGAACGGATCGTCCGCCGCACTGATGATGAGGGCTGGGATCGCGATCCGGTCGATGACACGCAGGCTGCTTGCCCGGTAGTAGTAGTCGTCGGCGTCGCGGAACCCATGGTGCGGGGCGGTGTACGCCTCATCGAACTGCCGCACGGTCCGGACGCGCCGAAGCGGGGCGAGATCGAACCGACCCGGCAGCCGTCGTGCCTTCCGCCGCATCCGCCGCTTCAGGTTGCGGACAAAGTTCCATTCGTACAGGACGTTCTGCCGCCGCTCGAGCGCATCGACACAGCGCGCCAGGTCCATCGTGGGCGAGACGGCGATGACCGCCCGGAGCGACGGCAGCTCTCCGCCGCCGCCGTCCCCAGCGAGACGCAGGCCGACGTTGCCGCCGAGCGAGTAGCCGACGACGGCGATTGCGCGCACGCGGTCCACGTCGGTCAGCTCGCGGATCACCGTGGCCGGATCCGCGGAGAGGCCGGAGTGGTACAGGCCGGACGAGAGATGTTCCGTGCCGCCGCAGTTCCGTTGATTGAGCCGGACGACATTCATCCCGGCGGCAAACGCCTTGTCGGCAAGACCGCGCATGTAGTGCGCCGCGCTGGATCCTTCCAGCCCGTGGAGCGCGAGCAGCGTCGGATGCGCCGCGGGCGATGCCTGCCAGTGACAGTGCGCCAGGACGCGGGCGTCCGGGGCGACGTCGAACCACCGCGGCGCTGGCGGCGGCAGATAGGGAAAGTGGCGCGGCTTGCCCCAGGTGTAGAGCGTCATCCGGTGGCCCCCGTCGAGGCGGCGAGCCGGAACGTAGTGCTCCCAATCGGCGCAGGTCACTATGCAATAATGCCCCACTGTGGAGTTGCGTGGCTTGAACGTGGGCTGTCTCGGCGGCGGCACCGGCCTGCCGAGCCTGCTGGGGGGGCTCAAGCAGAACCCCTGGGTGTACGTCAACGCCGTCGTCACGATGTTCGACAGCGGTGGCAGCTCCGGGCAGTTGCGCGACCAGCTAGGCGTGCTGCCGCCGGGCGACGTGCTGAAGTGCGCCCTCGCCCTGGCGAAGAACGAACAGGAGGCGCGCCGCCTCCTGCTGACGCGCCTGCCGTCGTTCGAGAACGGACGCCTCGGGGGCCACACCGGCGGCAACCTGCTGTTGTCGATGATGGAGCAGTACAGCGGCGACTTCCTCGCCGCGGTCGACGGCCTCCGGAGCCTGCTCGACTGCCACGGCCGCGTGCTGCCGGTCAGCATCGAGCAGTCGACGCTCTACGCGGAGTACGAGGACGGAACGCGCGCCGAAAGTGAGGTGGGTGTCGATCAGGCCCAGACCAACGGCAGCCGGATCAGCCGGATCTGGCTCGATCCGGTTCCGTCGGTCCATGCTGCGGTGACCGAGGCGATCTGCGGATTCGATGCGATCGTGATTGGCCCGGGCAGCTTCTACACGAGCTTGATGCCGATCCTGCTGGTCCGCGGCGTCGGGGAGGCGGTCGCCGCGACGCAGGGACCGATCATTCTGGTGACGAACATCGTGACCGAGGGCCGCGGGATGCACGGCTTCTCGGTCGGCGAGGCGGTGCGTCGGGTGGGCGACGCGATCGGCCGGCCGGTCGACGTCGCCATTGCCAACACGGCCAAGCCGAAGACGGACGTAATGGCGCGCTACGCGAAGGAGCACAAGGAACTGCTCCCGATCGGCGAGATCCCTGGTGGGTGCGAGCTGGTGACGGGGCAGTTCTCGCAGGGGGACATCGCACGCCATTCGCGCCGGCGTCTCGCCTACGCGGTCTGGAGCGTCCTGGCCCGCCGCCTCCTGCAGTAGCAGGTCGTCAGCGTGTCCGCGGGCGCTGCCGCGCGAGGATCTTCGTCGCTGCCCGCTCGATGACGGCTCGTGTCAGTGCCGCAGCGCGTCCCTGACCCACTGCGGTCGCCGGTTGCCCGGTGACCCATTGCGCCGGCATCTCCTCGGCCAGGATGTCGTCGAAGTCCCCTTCGCTCTTGACGCTCAGTGGCGCAAACGCCGTGATGTCGACGTCGCCCGACCAGAAGTCGGCATGCTTGATCAGCAGCCAGTTGCGGCCACGCGGCTTCGATGGCGTGTCGGGCCGGTCGCGCATTCGAACCAGCGCCCACGACCCCTTCAGCTTGAAGCCGTCGAGCGAGAACTTCAGGTCGCCCCGCTCGATCGCCGCGTCGACGTCGTCCACCTCCGGCATCCAGGCGCCACGGTCCCAGAGCATCACGATGCCGGCGCCGTAGCCCTCCGGGATGACACCCTCGAAACTGCCGTAGTCGTACGGATGATCCTCGGTCCGCACCGCCATTCGCTTGTCAGAGGGCTGCAGCGACGGACCCTTCGGTACCGCCCACGACAGCAGGGCGCCGCGGTGCTCGAGACGGAGGTCGTAGTGGAGGTGGCTCGCCAGATGCTTCTGGACGCAGAAGAACAGGTCGGCAGCCCGGCGCGAGCGCGTCCGTCCGGTCTTCGGCTGCGCGCGGCCATCGGGTTCCGGCGTTCTCGCGAAGTCGCGCTTCCGCCGGTACTCATCGAGCGGCCGCGTCGCCGGCGCCAGCGCCGGCGCGGAGCGCTGCCGCCTGGCAGCGCTCGCTGACGTCCGCGCGGGCGTCTGGGTCGTCGTCGGTTGCTTCGTCGGCATCGGTGGGCGGGCCGGTTCAGGCGGTCATTATGCGGCAGATGATCCAGAATGATAGGCGTGCTGACTGCCGTCGTCCTCTACCTGTCGGTCCTCGTGCTGATCGGCGTGTGGCGCAGCCGCCGTGTCCGGACCGCGGACGACTTCCTGGTCGCGGGGCGGCGCCTGCCGGCGCGGGTCCTGGTCTTCACGCTGCTCGCGACCTGGATCGGATCGGGCAGCCTCTTCGGTGGCGCCGGCCTCGGCTACCGCTCAGGCTTTGCGGCACTCTGGCAGTCGGCCGGCGCCTGGGCCGGCATCGCGCTGGTCTACTTCATCGCGCCGCGCGTCCGCCGCATCGCGCAATACACCGTCCCCGACATCCTGGAGTTGCGCTACGGCCCCGCGGCGCGCATTCTCGGCACGATCACCACCGTGCTGGCCTACGGCACGATCGCCGCCTACCAGTTCAGGGGCGGCGGGCGCTTGCTGGAGCTTGTGGCCGGCATCGATCCGGGGACCGGGGCGCTGGCGACCGCCATCTTCTGCATCCTCTTCACGTCGCTCGCCGGCATGTTGTCGATCGCTTATATCGATGTCGGCAACGGTCTGATCATGACGGTCGCGGTCTCGCTCGGGGTGGCCTATCTGGTGAACGACGCCGGCGGGCTCAGCGCGTCGCTCACGCAGCTCGCGCCCCACCAGGTGTCGCTCTTCGGCGATATCGGCCCGCAGGCGGCATTTGCGCTGTTTCTTCCCACTATGTTCCTTCTGATGGGCGAAGCGAACATGTACCAAAAGTTCTTCTCGGCGCGCGACGAGCGGGCGGCGCGCCTGGCGGTGGCCGGCTGGATCGTCGGGACGATCGTGGTCGAGACGCTGATTGACTCGACCGGCATCCTCGGGTCGCTCCGGATCACTGGCCTGGATGCCGTGGCGTCGGAGGCGATCGTGATCCGCGTGGCGACCGAGGTGCTGCCGACCGGGCTCGGCGTGCTCCTGGTCTGCGGCGCGGCGGCGATCGTCGTGTCGACGGCGAACAGTTTCCTGTTGACGCCGTCGACCAACCTGATCCGTGACGTCTACCAGCGCTTCATCAATCCGGAGGTCACCGACCGGCAACTGGTGATCTACACGCGGCTGATCGTGGTCGCGGTCGGTGCGCTCGGCTACATTGCCGGCACCTTCTTCCCGACGATTCTGGCGATGGCGCTCTGGGCGTACACGATGTACGGCGCCGGGATCACGCCGGCGCTGCTCGGCGCGCTCATCTGGAGGCGGGCGACGCGCGCGGGAGGCGTGGCGTCGATCGCCGTCGGCATGGCGACGACGGTCACGTGGGAAGTGATCGGACTGGCACGCGCCGTCGACGGCAATCCGGTCTATCTGTTCGGGTGGCAGACCGCCTACCCGGCGCTGGCGCTGTCGATTCTGACGTTGGTGGTGGTGAGCCTGCTGACTCCACCGCCGTCGGAGGCGGAAGTGGAGCTGCGCGCCACCCCAACGGCGTCATGAGTGTCACGCTGATCGCGACGTACGAACTGGGGCGTCAGCCGTTCGGCCTGGCGTCGCCAGCGGCGTGGCTCCGCCGCGCTGGACACACGGTCACGTGCCTCGACCTGTCGCGCGAGACGTTCGACGCCGTCGCCGTGGCGGACGCGCACCTGGTCGCGTTTCACCTGCCGATGCATACGGCGACGCGTTTGGCCGTTCCGGTGATTCGCCGCGTGCAGCGGATCAACCCGACGGCGGAGCTCTGCGCCTACGGGTTGTACGCACCGCTCAACCCGTCGTACCTCCGGTCGCTCGGCGTCGGTCACATCCTGGGTGGCGAGTTCGAGGCGGACCTGGTGCGCGTCGCCGACGGCGAGGCGGTCGACGTGACGGCGGCTGGGAGCGGCACGAACCGCGCCGCCGGAGCCGACGTGCCGCGCCTCGACCTGATCGCGCCGTGGCGCGGCGATCTGCCGCCGCTCGACCGCTACGCGACGCTGCAGCAGGGGGAGACGCGGCGCGTCGTCGGTTACACGGAGGCGAGCCGCGGATGCCGGCATCTCTGCCGACACTGTCCGGTCGTGCCGATCTACGGCGGGCGCTTCCGCATCGTCCCCGCCGATGTGGTCGGGGCGGACATCGCGGCCCAGGTCACGTTGGGCGCGCGGCACATCACGTTCGGCGATCCCGACTTCTTCAACGGCCCCGGCCACGCGATGCGTGTCGTCGAGGCGCTGGCAGAGCGGTGGCCCGACGTCACCTACGACGTCACGATCAAGGTGGAGCATCTGATCGCCCATGCGGATCGGCTGCCGCGCCTGCGAGAGACGGGCTGCCTCTTCGTGACGAGCGCGGTCGAGTCGTTCGACGACGCGGTGCTCGCGCGTCTCCGGAAGGGCCATACCCGGCGGGACGTCGAGCGCGCCGTCGCGCTCTGCCGCGACGCCGGCCTGATGCTCGCACCGACGTTCGTGCCCTTCACGCCCTGGACAACAGGGGACAGCTACCGCGACCTGCTGGCGGAGATCGACCGCCTCGACCTGGCCGCACAGGTCGCGCCCATCCACTTGGCGCTGCGCCTGCTGGTGACGGCCGGCTCGCGCCTGCTCGAGCTGGATGATCTCCGGGCGCAGCTCGATCCGTTCGACGAGCAGCGGCTGGTGTATCCGTGGCGGCATGCCGATCCCGCGATCGACCGTCTGGCGGACGATGTCATGGCGATCGTCGGCCGTCGCCTGTCGGCCGAGCGCCGCACGGTGTTCGACGAGATCCGGGCCCGCGCCCACGCCGGCGGCGCGCCGCCCCCGTTGCGAACGGCGCCGATCCGGCAGCGGACGGAGATGCCGTACCTGAACGAGCCGTGGTACTGCTGAGCCGAGCCAAGTCCGGAGCAGGTGGCTCTGGTTTGACGGGTCCGTGAACAGCTTCGACCCGCGGCGCGTGCTGGTGGTCGCCGCCACCACCGGCTACCAGCTCCGGTCGTTCGGCGCCGCTGCGGACCGTCTCGGCGTACGGCTGGCCTTTGCGACGGACCGGTGCCACCAGCTTGACGATCCATGGCGGGACGGCGCCGTGCCGATCCGGTTTCACGACGACGCGGGCGCGATTGACGCGATTGTGGCGGCGGCGCCGCCGATTCACGGCATTGTGGCGGTGGGCGACCGCCCGGCCATCGTCGCCGCCGGGGCCGCGCGGGCGCTCGGGCTGCCGGGCCATCCGCCAGAGGCGGTGCGCGCCGCCGCGCACAAGCAGCGAACCCGCGAACGGCTGCGTGCTGCGGGCCTCCCGGGGCCGGCATTCCGCGCCGTGCCGGTGGAGGCGGAGGCGGCGGTGTTGCTCGACGGCGCGACGTTTCCCTGTGTCGTCAAGCCGATGGCGCTCTCCGCGAGCCGCGGCGTCATCCGCGCCGACACGCCGGAGGATCTGGTTGCCGCCGCCGTTCGCCTGCGCCGCCTCCTCGCGACGCCGGACGTGCGGGCGCAGCGCGATCCGGCGAACGACGCGATGCTGATCGAGGCATTCGTGCCGGGCCGGGAGGTAGCCGTCGAGGGGGTGCTCACCGGCGGTGTGCTCCGCGTCTTCGCCATCTTCGACAAGCCGGATCCGCTCGACGGCCCGTTCTTCGAGGAAACGATCTACGCCACGCCCGACACGCTGCCGGCGGAGGTGCGCAAGGCCGTGATCGCGCAGGTGGACCGGGCGGTCCGCGCCCTCGGCCTGACCCACGGTCCGATCCACGCCGAAGCGCGCATCGACGGCGAGGCGGTCGTTGTCCTCGAAGTGGCGCCCCGGCCGATCGGCGGACGCTGCGCGCGGGTGCTGCGGTTCGTTCCGCCGGCGGACGCTGGTGCCGGCCGGGATGGCGCCGCCGCGGCGACGCTCGAGGAGGTATTGCTCCGCCACGCGCTGGGAGATGCGATCGACGGCTGGCGCGTGGCGGACGAGGCGTCAGCCGTGATGATGATCCCGGTGCCGGGCGCCGGCATCTGCCTGGAGGTCACGGGCGTGGACGCGGCGCGCACGGTACCCGGGATCGAGGATGTCGTCGTGACCGTCAAGCCGGGCGAGCGCCTCGTGCCCTGGCCGGAGGGTGCGAGCTATCCCGGCTTCATCTTCGCACGCGGCGGCGATCGGAACGGCGTGGTGGACGCGGTGCGCGCGGCGCACACCTGCCTCACGTTCGATATTGCCCTGGAGCTGCCGCTTCAGCGGGAACGCCGGAGGTAGCCGGGGAGCGTGTCGGATGGGGGTGCCGGCCTGGAGGCCGGCGCACCCTGGAGTTGGGGTGGCGGGACGCCGGCGCCCTACTACTTGGCCTGCGGCGGGACGTAGTCAGGCGGCAGGGCCGATCCCTCGCCGAAGAAGAAGTCCTCCATCTGCTCGGCGACCAGCTTCTGGGCCTCCTTCTGCCACGGCATCAGGCGGTACTCGTTCAGGATCATCTTCATCCGCTCTTCCCAGAGCTTCCACGCCTCCTGGGAGACGTTCGCGTAGATGCGCGCGCCGAGCTCGCCGGGCCACGGCGGCTCGTGGAGCCCTGGCAACTCCTTCCGAAACTTCACGCACGTGACAGTGCGGTCGGCCATTGATCGATCTCCCTGGTTCGCGGATCAGCGCGGAGCGCTACCGTTAGTGTAGCCCCTTCGCCGCCGACGTGTCGGTCCAGATCGCGACACTCCCGCCGCCGAGCTCGGCGGCGACGATGCGCGTCACCTCGACCCGCGCGTCGTTGAAGCAGGCGCCGTCCCCAAGGTCCGTGAGATCGTCCGGCGCGAGTGCGTTGGCCGTCGATCCGTTCAGCGTGCTGCGGCGCCAGAGCCCCTTCGGCAGGCAGACCACGCCCGGCTTCATGTCGGAGTCGACGAGCGCCAGGCAGTGCACTTCGCCCCGGCCGTTGAAGACGCGGATCACATCGTCGGTGGAGACGTCGCGCCGCTCGGCGTCCCGCGGATGCATCCGAAGGCGCGCCGTGCGGGTTTCGAGTTCGCCCAGCGTGGAGTTGATCGTCTTGGCGCTGGCGGGCGAGACCAGCGCGAGTGGGAACCGACCGGCGCCGTCGTCGTCCGGTTCGGGACGGTAGCGGTAGAGGCCCAGCGGCGCCTGCCGGTCGAGATCGTCCGGCACCAGATCGATCTTCGCATCCGGCGTACGGGGGAACATGTCGACGAACTGCACCGGCGCGCGGGGCGCCGCGCCGCGTGTGATGCCCGATGCGAGCAACGCGTCACCCGCGTTGTCCCTCAGCGCGCCGGCGACGTGTAGCAGCTCCGCCGTGTCGGCCGGCGTCCGCTCCGGCAGGTCGAGGCCGAGTCGCGCCGCCAGTTCGCCGAACACGTCGACGTTCGGCCGCGCCTCCTCCACCGGCTCGATCGACGGCTGCACAATCTGTACGTTGCCGTGGCCGTAGCTCAGTGCCAGGTCGTACTGTTCGAGGAACGTCGTCGCCGGCAGCACCAGGTCGGCCCACCGCGCCGTATCGGTCATGACCTGATCGAAGACCACCGTGTACAGGTCGTCGCGCGCGAGGCCGGCCAGCACGCGGTTCTGATCCGGCATCGTCGCGAGCGGGTTGCAGTTGTAGACGAAGAGCATCTTGACCGGCGGGTCGTTGTAGTCGGTCAGCGCGCGGCCCAGGTGATTCATGTTGACGAGACGCGTCGCCGGTTCCGGCGTGCCGATCCAGTCTTCCTCGGAGAGCGGGATCGCGCGCGAGCTGCTCAGCGAGAAGCCCCCGCCCCTGACGCCGAACTTGCCGCCCACCGCGGGCAGTGTCAGCACCGCCATCGCGGCGTTGCCGCCGTTCCGGTTTCGCTCGAGCCCCCAGCCGCAGCGGATCAGGGCGGGAGACGTCTCGGCGTACAGCGTCGCCACCCGTTCGATCAGGTCCGGATCGATGTCGGCAACCGCGGCCGCCCGCTCGAACGTCCACTCCTCCGCCCGGCGGCGCAGCTCATCAGCGTGGTGCGTGTGCGCGTCGAGGAACGCCGTGTCGGCGTAGCCGTGCTCGAACAGGAACCGGTGGATCGCGAGCGCCACCACGACGTCGGTGCCGGGACGGACGGCGAGGTGAACGTCGGCCTGCCGCGCGAGCGGCGTCCGCCGTGGATCGATCACTACCAGCGCCGCGCCGTCGCGCATGGCGGCGCGCACATGCGGGACCAGATGAAACCCGGACGTCGACGGGTTCGCGCCCCAGATCACGATCAGTCGGGCGTGCCGGTAGTCCTCGTACGCCACGCCCGCCATCCGGCCGTACAACGTTGCCGATGCGGTGGTGGTGGGCGCGGAGCAGACGTTGCGCGCGAGGCGCGACGTGCCGAACGTGCGAAACAACCGGGCGTCCGTGGTGTCCTGTGAGAGCAGGCCATTCGATCCGCCATACGAGATGGGGACGATCGCCTCTGCGCCGAACTCGTCCCGGATCGCCCGCATCCGCCCGGCGATCTCGTCGAGCGCCTGATCCCAGCCGATCCGCTCGAAGTCCGCGTCGCCCCGCGCGCCGCGCCGGCGCCCAGGATGGTGCAGCCGATCCGGACCGTACACCCGCCCCTGGAACCCGCGCACTTTCCGGCAGATGAACCCGCCGGTGGCGTCGTGGCGTGGAGAGTGATCGATCGTCGTGACGCGTCCTCGCTCCACCGACACCGCAAGGCTGCAGGTGTCGGGACAGTCGAGCGGGCAGGCGGTTTCGACGGTCGATCGTCCCCAGACGAGCGGTGGCTCGGTCGGCATCTCGAGAGTGTACCATGGGGGTTACGACGCCCCGCGCGGCCGCCGCGCCCCGTTTTCATGTTGCTCTTCCTCGATCAGGTGACCCACCGAAACGAGGGATCGGACCGTCCGATCTTCGATGGCGTCTCGTTGTTCGTCCGGTCGGGAGAGGTGATCGTCGTCGTGGCGCAGCCGCCCAGCGTCGCCGCCGGCCTGCTCGCCTTCATCGGCAGCCGAGATAGCCGGGACGGCGTCCTGATTGGATCGGACGGCTCAGAGGATGCCGGTGGCGGCACGGACAAGGGCGGGCCGACTGCTGTCCGCGCGTGGCGCGCCAGCGATCCGTGCGACAGCTTTCCACCCCGGTGGGGCACCGAGGTATGGCGGGGTGTCACGATCCGACGCTACGCCTGTCCCAACGGGACGATCGACGGATCTGACCGCCAACCGGACGGCACGCTCGTCGTGGCGGGTTCGGAGCGGCCGGCGTCGAATCATGCGTCGGTGCCCGATCTGCTGCTGATCGACGACCTCGCGGACAATCCGGCGTTTCCCGATGCTGACGCGCGCCGCGCGTTCCTCCGCGACCTGCGCTCGCTGCATCCGGCGCCCGAGCGCCGCACCATGTGCTATGCGACACGCGACACCGACGACGCGCTCGCGGTCGCCGACCGCATCGCCCTGCTGCAGCAGGGCCGGCTCGTGCAGTTTGCCACGCCGGCCGAGGTGTACAACACGCCAGCGACGGAGTTCGTGGCGCAGTGCTTCGGCCAACCGGTGATCAACCTGGTGCCGGCCATCCTGGAGAAGGACGGACAGGCGCTTCTGATCGGCAATCAGACCGTCTCGCTCGCCGGTCAGATCGCCGAGACGTTCTGCCGCGACGTGACTGCCGGCATCCGGCCGCACCATGTACAGCTCCGGCGCGAGGGCGGCGGCCTGCGCGGCCGCGTGGTCTCGGTCACCTCCGCCGGCGACGCGCAGGGCGCGGCCGCCGGGGCGACGCTGGTAGAGGTCAGGGTCGAAGGCGTCGTGGTGCGTGCGCTGGTCCCGGCGGAGGGCCCGAGCGGGGCGGCCGAGACGTGGGCGCCGGATGATCCGGTCTTCGTCCGGATCCGCCCGGAGCACTACATCGTCTTCAGTGACCGGGGCGGTCACCTGAATCAGGTGCGGCTGCGCAGCGGATAGCACGGGATCAGGAGCTGCCGGGAGGCCAACGACGACCGTGGCCACGCCGAGTTGTCCGAGCGGGTGGATCCGACGCGCCGGCACCGCGCCGCGCGTGGCGGCCGGGTTGATCGCCGCCGGCGCGATCGCTGCGCTTGCACCGACGCCTACCGCCTGGGTGGAGCGCTTCTATTCGACCGGCGCCTACCTGGTGGGGCAGCCGGTGGTGACGCGCCTCTCGAGTCTGGTTGGCTTCGCGCTACTCGATCTGCTGGTCGCGGGCCTTGCGGTCGCGCTCGCCGTGGGGTGGTGGCGATCCGTCTACCGGGTGCGGCCGGGCTGGCGTGCCTCTGCTGGCGCCGCGCTGCGCACCGGGTTCCTGACACTGGGGCTTGCCGCGGCGATCTACCTGGTCTTCCTCGTGATGTGGGGACTCAACTACCGGCGCGAGCCACTCACCGCGAAGCTCGACTACCAACCGACGCGCATTACCCAGGAGGCGCTCGCCACGTTGTCGTTCGAGGCGATCGCACGACTCAATCGGTTCCACGCGCCTGCCGCTGCGGAAGGAGACTGGCCCTCATTCGACGAGCTGCCCGTGGTCCTCGGCCCGGCGTTCGACGCGGTGCAGCGCCAACTCGGCGCGTCACGTCCCGCCGTGCCAGGCCGCCCCAAGACGACGATCTTCGCGCCGTACTTTCGGAGCGCCGGCGTCGACGCCATGGTGAACCCGTGGGCGCTCGAGGTGCTGGTGAACCAGGCGGTACTCCCGTACGAGCGGCCGTTCCTCGTGGCGCACGAGTGGTCGCACCTTGCAGGCTACGCGAACGAGTCGGAGGCGAGTTTCGTCGGCCTGCTCGTCTGTCTGGCGGGCGACGCGCGGAGTCGCTACAGCGCCTGGCTGTATCTGACGCCGCGTCTCGTCCAGTACCTGCCGCGGGATCTCCAGGCTCAGGTGTGGGCCGTCCTGGAGGATGTCCCGCGCGAGCACCTCCGCGCCATCGCCGCGCGGTTTACCCGGGACACGACCCCGGTGGTGCAGCAGAGCGCCGGTGTGGTGTACGACCGATTCCTGCGCGCCAACCGCGTGGAGGCCGGAATGGCGAGCTACGGCCTGGTGGTGGATCTGGTGTTGGGGACGACCGGTACCGAGATCTGGCAGTAGGGCTGCCGAGTCGGTGTAGGCTGAACGACGAGCGCCCGTAGCTCAGTTGGATAGAGCATCGGTCTTCTAAATCGAGGGTCGCAGGTTCGAGTCCTGCCGGGCGCGCCATAACTATTGTTTAAGTTATTCATTATACATGAGTTACAAGAACACATCCAGTATACGTATACATTTTTATCAACAAGAGACACCCGGAACATCTGGGCTCCGACGGGACGATCAGCATCCGTGTGTTGTCGGGCGTGCTGTAGCTGGGGTCCGCTACACGGAGGGGTGAGAGTGTTCGGAGCCGTCTCCTCTTGGCTGTCGATCGATCAGTCCTCGGCCGGGGATGCCTGCCCGACCCGACCGACGGCGCCGCGACAACGGTCGTCCCATCCCCGTGGCCCGTCGCGTCAGCCGCGCCGCGTGACGGCCCCCGGTCTTCCCGTCATGTGTTTGCGGATCGTGCTCGCGTGGCAGCCGGCCGCCACCGGCTGCTTGGCAAGCTGCCGGGCGTACCACACGTCGGACATCTGCGGGCGCCGCTGCTTCAGCGCGCGGTAGGCCGTTTGCCAGCGCGCGTACCGCGCCTGCGACTCGAGCGTGCGGGCCTCGCGCCGCGTCGTGCTCGGCGTGTAGCGCGGGTCGGCGGTCGTCGCCGCATCGACGAGGTGGCGAATGGCGGCGATGTCCAGGACGTAGGCGCCGTCATCGAAGTCGATCAGGTCCGCCAGGGCCACGGCCGTGTCCGCGACGACCAGCGTCACGTCCCCGTGCGTGCGCAGGCCCAGCATCTGGTGCCGCGTGTCGCCGGCGGCGAGCCCGAGGGGCCGCGTTCCGGACGCATCGGCCCGGTGCCGGCTCCGGCGCAGGCCCACCTGCTCGACGACAAACCGGGCGAGCGCCTCGGCATCACATTTCCATTGGTCCACGTGGGCCGTGGTGAGCGCGACCCGGTTGATATCGCTCCGTTTGTCACAGACGATGAAGCGTGCCGCCGCGCGCGGCCCCGCGGGGATCGTCTGCACCGGCATGACGCAGTCAGCTTCGCAGCCGGGACAGACCACGGTCCTGGCAGGACGGGCTCGGACCAGGAGCCGGTGCGCCTTGAGGGCCTCGACGGCATCGGCCGGCCACTGACGGACGTCGGTCCCGCTCACCCGCACCGCCGCGCCGTCTCGCGCCCCGACCCGGGCCACGAGGTCGAGCAGGGCCTCCCGCGGCGTCATCCCGCGGGCGCCTCCGCGTCGGCGGGCGCCGTCGGCTCGATCCCGGAGGCGTGCAGCATGGCGCGCAGGGTCAGGCCGAGGTCGTCGTAGGGCAGGGAGCAGGCGTTGGGATGCGTGAGGCGAATCGTCACCCGCTGTGGCGGCTGGGTGATCTCCGTGATCACCGACACCGCCAGCTCGACCTGGGTGACGCGGTAGAGGTGGAGGGGCACCGCCGAACCCAGCCGCGCGAGCAGGTCGTAGACCGCCGTCGGGTGGCCGACCGTATCGGCTTCGACCGTGAGACGGTCCCCCGTTGTGACCCGCGATGCGAGGCGCAGCGCCGTCACCGCGACGTCCTGAATGCCGCTGCCGCTGTCGTAGACGAACTCGAACCCGGGCTCCCGTAACGCATGCAGGTCGTAGACCCGGTCGTCGGTCGGATCGGGGGGCAGCGCGGTCTGCTTGAGGATGGCGGCCGCGAACAGGCCCTGCAGCGGTTCGACGGCGGTGCGTGCGCCGCGGATGTTCACGTCGAGTGTGCCGTCGGGTTGCGAATAGACGTAGATGACCTCGAAGGCCGGGTGGTGCGGCCGCTGCCCGAACTGGCCGTCCACCCATTCGACGCTGTGCTGCGAGTAGTCCTCGGGGTAGGCGAAGAAATAGTCCAGCGTGCCCCGACGGAGCGGTTCCACGACGCAGCGGGTGCCCCGGCCCTCGGTGCGGCGGAAGTACGAGCTCATGCCGGCGGCCAGTTCTTGGAGGCTCGCCTCGTCCACGGCCGCGGGCACGTGCGGCAGATGAGTGCGCTTGCGCCAGGCGGGCAACGCATCCGCGTGATAGAAGCGCGTGGCGCGCCGCCAGCAGGCGGGATGGTCGAGGAACGTCGTCATCGCGCGCTCGCCATGATTCGCCAGCGAGGCGAGCGGCTCGACGAAGGCCGCGTGGGCTTCCTGGTTGGTCGAGAAGTACCACGCCGCGTCGTCGAGGATGGCGCGGCAGCCCTTCTCGCCACTCAGGGCCGCGATGTCCCGGAACGCGGTGTCCATCGCGTGGCGCTGGGTGTCGTCCAGCGTCAGCCAGGCCGCCCATAGCGCGTCGGGTTGGGGCTCCGGCAGCGCGGCAATGTCAAGATCGGCGAAGACGCCGCGGGCGTGGAAGTAGCGGGCCAGCAGCGGGTTCGGCATCTGCCGGAAGAAGTCGCGGGTGGCGTAGTGACGCGCCATCGACTCGTTGCGCGCCCGACGCGGGCCTCCCGGCGCCCCGCCGTGCGCCGCCGGACGCCGTGATCGGGTGCGGTCTGCGGTGCGGGCTCGCGCCGGGTGCCCTCACGGTCGACGGCGCCTGGGCGCGCGGGCCGCCCCTACCAGTGCATGGTGGCCTTCCCGAGCACGCCGTGGTCCGTGCCATCGGCCGCCGGGCTCTCCCGGCGTTGCGCCTCGACGCCCAGCTCGAAGCGCACGCTGTCTGTGCCCAACACCCCGAGGCCATCGCCGATCCGATCGTCCCGTCCGTGCTCCGTGGCTGCGACGCCGATCCGCGGCGTTCCCACGAAACGCCTGCCCACCGGCAGCCCGTCGCCGATCTCCGCATCGAGGCGGCTGCCGTTGGCGACGCCGTCCACGTGCACCGCCGCCGTCCACCCGAACCGTGCCATCAGCGCCCGCGGCATCGGGTCAGTGTTGCGGATCCGCCCGGTCGCGGTCCTGTCGGCCAAGGAGGCCCGCACGGGGTTGGACAGGCGCAGCGTCGTCTCCTTGGTGCCTTCGTCATGGGCGTCGTCGATCACGTCCACACAACACCGGCAGCCGCTCACGGCACCGCATCCGGGCTCGCCGAGGCGTTGTCCGCGCCGCCGAAGGTGATGCGGCCGAGGACGCTCACGCGGTAGTCGTCGCGGCCCGGATGGCGCTGGGCGGCGCGTTCGCCCGACACCTCCAGCCCGAGCGGTCCGAGCCGGCTGAGCAGGAGTCCGACCTGCAGGCGCCGCCCGTACGGCGACTGGCCGTAGATCCCGAACGGCGTCGCGAGGCCGCCGGCCGGAAGCTGCAGGCCGTAGTCGACGCGCGCATCGAGCGCCCGTTCGTCACGCCGGGCGCCGGAGGCGCCGGCCGCGCGCTGGTGGAACAGGTGGTCCTGCCACAACGCGTCGCTGGCCGTCGCCCGCGCGCCCCAGCGCGGCGACAGCGAGAGCGTCAGGCCCGGCTGCCGCGCGCCGTCACCCACGCTCAGCGTCACGGCGCCGCCGTGCTCCCGGTAGCCGTCGGCCGCGTGCAGCGCCAGCAGCCGGCCCATGCCTTCGACGCGGAACACGCCACGCGCCACCCGCAGGCCGCCGGCCACCTCCAGGCCGGCGCCGGTCTGTCCCGCGCCGCCGTCGTGCCGCGCATGGACTTCGCCGAACGGCTCCACCAGCGTCCCGCCCGCGGTGCGCACCGGGCGGCTCACGTCGATCCCGACCCGCAGCTGGTGCACGTCCACCGCCAGCGCGTCGATCAACTCATGGCCCGCGGCGGTCGTCAGCCGCGCCCATGACGCGTCGCCGCGCACCTGCAACTCCACGCCGCCGCCGACCGTCGCCAGCCGCCGCCGCACCTCCACCAGGCCGAGCCGAAGCCCGAGGTCACTCTCCTCCAGCAGCCCGTACCGCACGCGCTCGTTCTCCACCGACCCGGTGCCGCCGCCGGCCGTGGCCCAGATCGTCGTGCCGCCGTCCGACCACCGCAGATACGGCTGCACCGACGTCAGGGTGGTCGTCAGCCGACCGGTCGACGCACCGAAGGTCCAGTCGCCGTCCCCGCGGCTGCGCGACACCGCCACGCCCGCCAGCCAGCGTTCGCTCAGCCGCCCGTCGACGCCCACGTACGCCGTCCGGAGGTTCCCGTCATAGCGCGCCGCCGGCGATCGCTCGCCTCCGAACGCTTGCTGGTCATGCTGCCCCCAGACCGTCCAGCGGTGCCCCTGCGCCGCGCCGCCGCCGGCCTGCCCGCTGCCGAGCGCCAGCAGGAACTCCGTCTGACCGCCAGCGCTCAGCGGCGACACGGTGGAGCGGGTGGGTGAGGCGCCGGCGCCGAACGGCGCGCCGCCGGCCATGCCGAGTGGTGCAGCGGGAGCGCCCAGCGCACCGACCGCTTCCGCCCCCGGCGCCGGGTCCATCCCGGTCCGGCCGCCGGACTGCAGCGGCAGGCCGCCCGCCACGCCCGTGATCCAGCGCTCCGCCACGGCCCATCCGGCGGCAGCCACGCCCGTCCCCAGCGGCACGTGCAGCCCCGCCACCGTGACCTGCGACGCCTCCTGGCCCGTCGTCTCGACGCGCCGGCCGAGCGTCGCCCGCGCGCTCGCCAGATGCCCGCGGCCCAGCGCCGCCAGCGTGTCCTCCACGACGCCCCGCGCCTGGTGGTCGGTCGTCGTGACCAGGAACGCCTGCGTCGCCGTCAGCCCGCCGGGATCCTGTGCCGTCACCGTCACCGTCGCCGTGCCCGGGCGCGGCGCCGCCGTGAGCGTCAGCGTCGCGCCGGTGAGGCGCACCGCCACGGCCTGATCCGACACGACGGCCGTGTAGCCGAGCGCATCGCCGTCCCGGTCCTCGAAGAACGGGATCAGATCGAGCACCGCCGGCCCGTCTCCGACATCCAGGGTCTGGTCGGGGATGACGCCCGTGGCCAGCGGCGGGTCGTTCACCGGCAGCACCGTCACGTCCACCGCCGCCCGGGCTGTCAGCCCCGACCCGTCGCCCACCACGTACGTGAAGCGGTCGGTGCCGTGAAAGTCCGGCTCCGGCGTGTACTCCACCGTGCCCGCGTCGGTCAGCCGCGCGCTGCCGTGCGCCGGCGCCGACGCCTCCACCAGCGCCAGCGCGTCCCCGTCGCCGTCGCTGTCGTTCCTGAGCACGGCGATGGTCACCGACGTGTCCTCGGGCGTGTCCGCTGCGTCGTCGACCGCCAGCGGCGGGTCGTTCACCGGCAGCACCGTCACGTCCACCGCCGCCCGCGCCGTCAGCCCCGATCCGTCGCCCACCACGTACGTGAAGCGGTCGGTGCCGTGAAAGTCCGGCTCCGGCGTGTACTCCACCGTGCCCGCGTCGGTCAGCCGCGCGGTGCCGTGCGCCGGCGCCGATACCTCCGCCACGGTCAGCGGGTCCCCGTCGGCGTCGCGGTCGTTGGCGAGCACGGCGATGGTCACCGGCGTGTCCTCGGCCGTCTCCGCCGCGTCGTCAACGGCCAGCGGCGCTGCGTTGACGGGGGGCGGGGGGGTCCCGTCGTCATCGTCGGTCCCGTCGTCATCGTCGGTCCCGTAGATATCCTCCAAGATCCAGCCGTTCGCGCTCGCCCCCGTGCGCAACAGCGTCGCGTTCGACGGGTTCGATAACGTCAGCGTGAAGGTGTCGTCCTCCGTGTCCGTGTCCGGGGCCGTGGGCACGCTCACCGTCTTCGTGGTGTCGCCAGCCGCGAAGCGGAGCATGCCGCTGGTTTCGGTATAGTCCGTGCCCGGGACCGCCGTGTCGCCCGGCTCCACCGAGGTCGCGTAGTCCACCGTCACGATCTGGCTACTCATCGGCCTCAGCGTCACCGTGAACGAGATCGGGGTGCCCTCCGTCGCCCGCGCGGGCGCCACGCTCAGCACCGGCAGGTCACTGGTGCTGCCGGAGCCGCTCGGCGACCAGTCGCTCGGCGTCTCCCCGTTCAGCGCCTTCACCTGGACCTGGTAGGCCGCGTCCTCGTCCAGCTCGGTAATCGTCGTCGACGTGCCCGTACCGCTGTGCGACGTCGCCGTAAAGGGCCCGCTCGTGCCCTTGCGGTACTGCACCTCGTAGCCCGTGATGTCCGGGCCGCCGTTCAGGCCCGGCTTCGTCCATCTCACGTCCAGGCTCGGCGTCGAGCCCGAGGTCCCCGTCACCCTCGGCGCCGTTGGCGTGTCCGGCTTCTCGTTCACGTCGGTGACGTTAATCGTCATGGAGGCCGTGGCGGTGCCGCCGTGGCCGTCGTCGACCTTGACAATCACCGAATAGCTGGACTTGGTCTCGTAGTCGTAGGTCACGCCCGTCTTGGTGCGGAGCCGGGCGGAGTCGGGCAACGTGACGAGGTTGAACGAGGCCGCGTCGGGGCCCTCCAGGGTGAAGATCAGCGGGTCGTTGTCGGCGTCGGTCGCGTCCACGCGGGAGCCGACGTCCACCCCCGGGGGCGCATTCTCTTCCACACGCGCCGTCTCATCGAAGAAGATCATCGGTGCGGTGTTGCCTGCCGTGTTGGTCTGCCCCTCTCCGGCCGGAGACCAGGGGCTGTCGCCTTCGTCGTTGGTCGCGAGCACCTGCACCTGGTAGAGGGTGTTCGCGGTCAGGCTCATGATCGTGGCGCTGGGGCCGGGGACGTCCTGGGGGCCGTCGGTCCAGTCCCCGGTGGTGCCTTGCCGGTACTGCAGGTCGTAGTGGTCGATGGCCGGCCGTCCGGTGTTCTCCGGCGCGGTCCAGGTCACCAACAGGCTGGTGGTGCTGTCGGCGACCGAGGACACCGAGGGCGCCGCGGGCTGGGCCGGCGGCTCGGCCACGTCCGAGACGTCGATCGTCACGGTGACCGTGTCGGTGCCGCCGTGGCCGTCGTCGACCTTGACCGTCACCGAATAGCTGGACTTGGTCTCGTGGTCGAGAGCCGCCAGGGTCTGGATCTGGGCGGAGCCGGAAATCGTGACGAGGTTGAACGAGGCCGCGTCGGTGCCCTCCAGGGTGTAGGTCAGCGGGTCGTTGTCGGCGTCGGTCGCGGTCAGGCTGTTGCCGACGTTCTGGCCCGCGGCCGTGTGCTCGGGCACAATGAACGCCGCCGAGACGGCGGAGAACGTCGGCGGGTTGTTGACGACGGTGGAATTGTTGGTCACCGTGAAATCGGTGAAGCTGGCGACCTCGTTCCCAGCGGCGTCCTCCAGCGCGTCGGCGCCGGCCACGGTCTTGTCGTAGCTGAGCCTGACGGTCTGGCCCGCGTAGATTGTGGTCCCGGACGCCAGGTTGAGAAGCAGCGTGTCCGCACCAAAACTCACATTTTGGATATCGAGTTCAACCCCGTCGGCGGTGAGCGTGAAGGCCGATGTAGAGAGCGTCGGCGCCGGTTGGGCCAGTGCTTCGTCGAAAACCACGTTGGCTATTTCGCCGTCACTCGCCACCGCCGCGCTGTCCGGGCTCGGGGCGGTGGTGTCGCTCGGCACGCTCAGATAGAGCGTGCGCGACGTGTCCGAGGACCAGTCGAGGCCGGTGTCAGCCCAGCTGTAGGTATGTCCCAAGATGCCGCTCCCCGCTTCGGCGAAGGCGAACGCGGCGTCGCAGACATGCAGGGTGAGCCCCTCGATGTCCGTGCTCGTCAGCTCGCTGGTCAGGCTGAACCTAAGAGTTCCTACGAGAACCGACGCGCTCGCCTCCACGCTCACGATGTCCACGGTGTAGTCGTTCGTTCCGACACTGAACTGGGTGTCGTCCAGTGCCCCAAAACCCGGCCCAAATCCATACGCACCCACCTCTCCCCCAGCCTCGTTGGCTCCCACCGTCACCGTCCCGGTCCAGATCTGCATCCGGCCGGTGAGGGTCGGGGCGAGGCAGGCGGTGGTGGTGATGGTCGCCCGCGTCACCGTCACCATGTAGGTCTTCATGGTGGTTGTGTCCTCGGCCGTCACCACGGCCTTGATGACGTTGGCGCCCACGGCCATGGTCACCGGGTTGGTGAGCGCATTGTCGTCGCCGTCCTTGAACGCGACCATCGCGCCCGAATGCGTCGGGGTCGCCGTCACCGTGGTCTGCATGACGGCGTTCACCACCGTTGCGGTGTAGGTTTCCGTGCTTGACACGAAGGTCGGGGCGAGCGTGACGCCGCTCAGCGCCAGAGCGCTCAGGGTGGCGTCGGTTGAGAGGGGGGTCTCGTCGTCCAGGATCGTGATGTCCGTGCTGCCGATGGCTGTCCCGTCGAGATCGGCGGCCACGGTGACGGTCCGGTTGCGGTCGGCCGTATCGTTCCCCGTGGCAGTGACGGTGACCTCAACCGAGCTGTCGCCCGTCCGCAGAACCACCTGGTGGCCCGCCGTGTTTGTATCCGCGTCCCCCGGGGTCACGCTGTAGTGGGTGCCCTGGGTGGCGGTCCCCGAGAAGGTCAGCGAGACCGTCTGGTCCACCGCGAAGGTCTTGCCGTTGGTGATCTCCACCGTCACGGTGGAGACGTTCTCGGCGACACTCGTCGTCCCGTCGTCATCCTCCTCGGCAATCGACGACGGGACCGCCGACAGCAACAGCGCCGGCAAGTCCCCCTCGTCCGTGATGGTCACCGGGTATTCGAACGGAGGGTTCGGACAATCCACAAATGGTTCGCACGTGGTGCCGTCGGGCTTTTGAAACGCCGCCATACCCACCACGGGAGGGTGGTCCCCCTCCATAATCAGGCCGAGCCGTTCCGAGCCCTCGTAGATGGCGTCGTCCACGAGAGCGAAGCCGAAGTCTGATAAGAGCTTGCGGGCCACGAACGGGTCGGTGTCGGCGTCACGTCCGTATTCGCTGCGAGTGAATGACTCCCGCTCACTTATCGGGGCGTAGTCATTGTCAGCCTTGGCCGTCCCTGACCTCGTCGAAAAGGTCATGAAATAGTTACGCGACGGCTCCCGGGGATAGGCCGCATCGAGCGTCGCCACCAGGTAGACGGCAGCGTCCGTTGCGTTCTCCGCGAAGGTGTAGTCGGACATGTCGTAGCTGATCGTGATCGGCGGTTCCGAGGTCGAGATGACCGCCACCGTGTCCGAGCCGCCGTCGATGTCGTCGCCCGTCACCGTGGCGGTGAGGTTGCCCGTGGTGGAGGGGGTAAACGAGAAGTTCGACGCGGTGATCGTCAGCTCCGCGGTGGCGCTGTTGGCCGGGAAGGTCACGGTGTACTCGAGATTGCTCAGCCAGGACTGGTCCTGGTCGATGGTCACCTTCACATCCAGCGCTTCCGTCGTTTCTCCCTCCCGCGTCAGCGTGAAGAGGAGGTCCTCCAGCCCCGCGCCGATGCTCTCGTGCTCCGCCTCGATGGTGACGGGGGTGTCGGTGGCGGCCTCCCGCGTCACCGTCACCATGTAGGTCTTCGTGGTGGTTGTGTCCTCGGCCGTCACCTTCACCTGGATGACGTTGTCGCCGGGATCCAGGTCCACCTGGAAATTGTTCAAATCCGGGTCGGCGTCCGGGAGCGCGACGCCGTCGCCGTCCAGGTACTCGATCGTGGCGTTCGCATCGCTCCGGGTTGGCAGAACATCGATCTGAGTGTCGGCGTTCGTCACCGACGCCGTGTACGTGAGCAGAGTCGAGGCGAAGGTCTCGTTCAGCGTGATCGGGTCGCCGTTGAAGTCCTCCAGCGCCAGATTAGTCAGGGTCGCGTCGGTGGAGAGGGTGGGGCCGTCCTTCACCGTGCCCTTAACCTGTAATTTCATCCCGCGGGTATTTGCACCTATCTCCCACCCGTCCTGGCCTGTTCTACTGTCTACCTTGTATGGGCTGTCGATGGTCCATCCGGTAGCGCCGCCGGAGTCGATGCCATCGCTCAGCTCCACTCTCCACCAATTCGGCCCGCCGGTACTGTTGTAGCTCGCCACCACCCAATAGGTCGTGTTGGCGTCCAGCGTGGCACCCGCAGGGGCGGGAAAGGTATTCAGGTCATTTGCCACAAACGGATCGGGATTGGTCAGCGTGTACAGCGCCGTCCCGCTCGGGTCCCCCGAGGCGTCCGCGCGCACCGTGACGGTCAATGTGCCGGTTCCGGTCGGCGCATTACCGAGACTCAACACGATGCTGGCGAGGTCATACCCGGTCGTATTGCTTCCGGTGCCGAAGGGCTGGGCGAAATCATTTGTACCGATAGTCCGAGAACCCGAATTGTTTTGCCCGGTGTTGGACACAAGGGTGGTCTGCGCGTGGGCGGTGGTGGACACGCCCAGCAGGCCGGCCACGACCAGGAGCATCCCGGCCGCCAGGCGCCGCACCGCCGCGCACGACCATGATGTCCCCGCCGGCAGGCGGGACGCGCGTTCTTTGGAAATGCAGGAGGACCCGCCCGCGACGGGCCGGGAGGATGCAGGCGGCCGGCGCGAACGGCCCGCTTTCCGTGGGGCTGCGCTGCGCCGAGGCGTCGCGCCGTGCCGCTCAATCGGTTGTCGGCCCGACTCGGCCTGTGTGCTCGAAACTAGCATCCCACCCTCCGTTTCGCCGCGCGCACGCCCAATCCCCGCGCCGGTTCCAGCGCGCCCGGGCCACGAGCGCTCGCCGTGTGCGGGCAATCCAGACCGTCACCTCGCCCGCCGCGTCCAGGCGGTTGATTGGTTGCAGGAACCCCTAGGAGAGCCCCGCGGACCCCGTCAGACCACCAGGGCGCCGTGACTGTTTCTTGGCGTTATCTGCTGCACGCCGCGTGGTTGTGGGCCGCGGGATTTCAGCGGGCCACATCCCCCTCGGTTCCCGGTCGAATGCCTCACTCGGCCACCGCGCGTGGCGCGCACGGGCCAGAGGATCCCCGCCCGTTGCGCGGCGCCGCCCGGTGCAGGATTCCGGCGCCCCGATCCGTTGATCGACTCGTGGCCGCTCCGACCCTGCGAGCACGTGCTGCCCCTTTGGACAGCCGTTTTGCTCGCGATAACTGGATTTATCGCGAGTAACATTCGCGGCCTTTGGGACTGACCGGGAGGCCGCCGGATGCTGAGTTCGCAGACGACATGCGACGTCGAACGTTCGTTCGAACCGGATGACACAGACGTGGTGGGAGCACCGCTAACCGCCTACTTCGAGGAGGCCAGAGGCGCGTTCAGCCGCAACACGGAACGCGCGCTTCGGGCGGACGCGCAGATATTCGGGGCTTGGTGCCAGCGACACGTCAGGACGGCGTTTCCCGCCAGCGCCGCCACCGTGGTCGGCTTCATTGACGACATGGGGCGCGTCAAGACCCCGGCCACGGTGCGCCGCTACGTGTCCAGCATCGCCACCGTGCACAAGGCGCTGCGGCAGACGAACCCGCTGGACAGCGCCAGCGTCCGGTTCGCCCTGCAACGGATGCACCGGCTTCGGGGGCGGCGGCAAGCGCAGGTCCAGGGACTGACGTGGCCGCTACGGAACCGGCTGCTGGAGGCGGCCGGAGACCGGCTGATCGACGTCCGGAACCGTGCGCTGCTGGCGGTGGGCTACGACACGCTGCTGCGGCGCTCCGAGCTGGTATCGCTGAAAGTGCTTGATTTATTGGAGGAAATCGACGGAACGGCCACGCTGCTGGTGCGCTCGGGCAAGACCGACGCGGACGGGCGAGGCGCGATGCTCTATCTGGCGCGTGACACCGTGCAGCTCGTCAAGACGTGGCGCGAACTCGGCGGCGTCGATAGAGGGCGGTTGTTCCGCTCCGTGCGCAAGGACGCCGCGGTCGGCGAGAGACTCGACGCGAGCCAAGTGCCGCGCATCTACAAGCGGATGGCTCGCCGGGCCGGGCTCCCCGGCGACATCGTAGATACGCTGGCCGGGCACAGCACGCGCGTCGGGCCGGTGCAGGACATGATCGCCTGCGGCATCGGGTTGCCCGCCATCCTGCAGTCCGGGCGCTGGCAAACGACGCGCATGGTCCAACGCTACGGGGAGCGGTTGCTGGCGCGGCGCAGCGGCGCCGCGCAACTGGCCGAGCGGCAGAAGCGCTGAGGAGGACCGCGCCGCCGAGCAGTACGGGCCGTCACGCCGACGCCGGCGGCGACGCGGGCGTGGACGTGCGCCCGCCGTCTGAAGCGCCTCTCCAGAGGCGCAGCGTGTTGTTATCGCGAGCAAAAACTGTCCACATTCGGCGACACCTCGCCGCAGCCATCGTCACGCCCAGCCGTCGCCACGCAGGCCAGTGCGGCGTGTCTTGACGGCAAACCACGTGTGTCCAGTGGGTTACGAACGGACGTGGCAACTTGCGGACCACGGTGGACTTTGTGCTAGCATGCGCCCGATTCGGTGTGGAACGATGTTTGTGCGCGATAAATCCAGTTATCGCGAGCAAAACGTCTCGATTCGTTCGCGTGGCCCGACACGGCAGGCCACACGATGTCAGCGCCAGCCGGTGCTCCCCGTGCCCCCGCCGCCGCGTCGTTCACGCCGCCGTCGCAGCGCTCCCCGCGGGTGGGCGGCCTCTGCCATCCCTGCCTTGCATCACGTAGAGGCCATGCTACAAACGCGCCGGGAGGATGGGTAGACGAGAAGATCGCGGGTGGTTATGAGGGGGAACCCCCCATGTTGGTGGGCTGTCCGCTCGCCGGTCCTGTGCCCGGTCTCGGGAGCCCGCCGCGGCCCCGGCGCACCCGCTCAGCGGATCGACAGCAGGTACGCGCGCAGGGTCACGCGCCGCTCCACGCCGAGCTTGCCGCGGATGTTGTTGCGGTGAAAGTCGATCGTGCTCGGCGCCCGCGACAGCGTGGCGGCGATGTCCTTCGTGGTCAGGCCGCGCATCACCAGATGGGCGACGTCGGCTTCGGTCGCGGTCAAGGCCTGGAACACGCGCGCCAGCCTCGATGACAGCGACGAGGTGAGGGTCGTGAGGTGGGTCTCGATCAGGCGCACGTACTCCACGGCCGCGCTGTCGCGCTCCACGAGCCGCGCGAGCTTCGCCACATGCGGCAGCACCAGCGTCTCGATCTGTTGCCGCAGCTGCTCGTTGCGCGCCTCGTTGGACTGCTCGACATTGCCGAGCAGCACGCGCAGCGCCGTGTTGGCGTCCTGCAGGTCGCGGGTGCGTTCGACCACACGCCGTGCAGTCTCGTCGAGCGACTGCTGCAGGGCGGTTTCAAGCCGCCGGCGTTCGGCGATCTCGACGAGCGACCGCAGGTTTGCCTCGACCACGCCGGCGAACGCCTGCAGCCCCTCGCGGAACAGCAGCGCGTGGTCGTTGCGCTCGCGGTCGAGCACGCAGATCGTGCCGAACACGTCGCCGCTGGGCCATTTCAGGGGATAGCCGATGTAGAAGCGCATCCCGTCGGCCAGATCCTCGTTGGCCGCCCAGACCGGGTCGCGGGTCGCGTCCTCGACCACCAGCTCGCCGTCGTTGTCGAACACGCCCTGGCAATAGAGCACGGCGTGCAGATCGTACTCGTGCCCGACAGCGTAGGGGTTGCCCTCGGTGCGGCTACTCACCAGGACCGTGTGCGTCGGACGCTCGGTTCGCATGATCAGGCTCGCCGGCACCCGCGCGAGCCGTGCCGTCAGGTCGACCACGCGCTGCCACTCGGCCAGCGTCTCGGGCGGGATCTCGGGCAGCACGGTCGTCACGGCCGCCGTGCCGATGACCCACGCCGCCGGGCGGTGGGCGAAGGGGCCGGGGCCCGCCGCGCCCGCTCGGGCGGCCTCCCCCGGGGACGGGGACTCCTCGTGAACGGCATACGCACTCGTGCCTCGGCCTGTACAACGGGGGGATGCCATGCCTTCGCACGATCGAGGGGCATAGGGGAAGAATACCTGAATCGATATGGGGCACTGCCCCATATTGTGTTGCCGTTGGGGACGCGGCGTCGGCAGCGACGACGCTGCGCATTGTCGACGGACGCACCGATCTCGACCTCGGACACGGAGCTGGGCAACGGCGCCCGCCACCGCTGCCTAGCGTGCCCAGCGGTGCCGGGTGCGATCGGCCAACGCTGCCCCGCGCCGACAGTCGCTCGCCTGTGTCGCCGCGTGGGTCGCCACACGCAACCAGGCGTCCCGCACGCCACAGGAGGTGTCACGGCAATAGCGCTGACGTGGCCTCCCGTCGCTCGGCTCTGTCCGGCCACGTCCCGATGACCACAACAACTCAACGATGGGGGGTCTCTTCAGGTGGCCATTTCCATGTACAGAGAGAAGGCTGCGGCGGGGAGCGGTCCCGCCGCGGCGTTTCGTGCGTTAGGCGGTGCCGGCGTCGTCGGCGTCGTCCTGCGGGTTGCGGAATTCGATGGCGTTCTGCAACTCGTAGATCCGCGTGTTGGCGAGGTCGGCGACCTTCGCGACCGTCAGCAGGTCATCGCGGCCGAATGCGGGAGTGCGGTCCCAGTTCAAGCCGCGGCGGAACAGGCGGGTGATGTGGACGCTGTAGAACACGCCTTCGTCCGTGGGGGTGTTCTGCCAGATGGTGGCGATGATCCTGCCGACTCGGATCTCCGCGACGGGCTTGCCGTTGGTGTTGTGTGCCATTTCGTTTCTCCTGTCCGTTGTGGGCGTGATTGCCCTTCCGCTCACGGAGAGCTGGCGGAAGGGGATGAGCGACCTGGACAGGAGGCCGTGCGGGAGCGGTGGCAGGAGGAACAGGAGCGCCGTGGCAACGGACGTGACAGGGACCGAAGGTCAGCGGAGCGTCCTGGCGCGGTGCGGTGCGCGCTACCCGACTGCCGCCGCGGAGCGGGGCTGATGGCAGACAACATGCGGCGAGATTGGCGGGGTCGTGTCGGTGGATAGGTGGCGCCGGATGCAGAGTCATCGCGGCGGTTGGGAGTGTAGGCCGTCCGGGTGTGGAGCGTAGTCGGGGGCGTTGGGATCGCGCTCCCGCGTTCGTCCGCGTAGCGGCGGGAGTCGGAAGGTGCGGATACGTGTTGCGGAAGTCGAAGTGAGAGATGGGCAGCGGGGCGCTGGTGTGGAGCCGTTGGCGACGGTTAGGTTCGTCGCCAACGGATGCGATTCAGGCGCGTGAGCGTGTCGACCGATGAGAGCACGATGTGCTCTGGCTCGCCGGCCGCGTAGCGGTGGAAGTCGATAACGTCAGGATCGGCGCCGTGGGCCGGGTTCCAATCTCCGCCGGTGGGGATGGGTCCGAACCACGGGCGGTTGGCGGTGGGGTTGTCGTCTTTGTTGTGCGCCATTGGTTGTCTCCTGTCCGTTGTGGGCGTGATTGCCCTTCCGCTCACGGAGAGCTGGCGGAAGGGGATGAGCGACCTCGGCAGGAGGCCGTGCGGGAGCGGTGGCGGGAGGACCAGGAGCGCAGTAGCAGCGAACGTGACAGGGACCGGAGGTCAGCGGAGCGACCTGGCGCGGCGCGGTGCGCGCTACCCGACTGCCGCCGCGGAGCAGGGCTGATGGCGCACAACAAGAGGATGAGCATTCGGGCCGGCAGGCTGCTTGGACTCAGATCCATGGTCACGTGTGTTGCAGACGGTCAGGCGCGTGTGCTGGTCCCGCTCTTCGACCGCCGGGCCGAGGCGCCCGAACGTGGCTGCCTCTTCACCACGGCAGCCGCCCGGCAGCGGCCCGAGGTGCGGGCGTTCCGGGCATGGATCCTGGACGAGGCCCGGGCCGCGTCCGATGCGGTCCCGCGCCACGCATGACCCGGCGCCAGACGGGGGCGCCGGGGCCGCCTCCCCGTCAGCCCGCCGGCGCCCAGAGCGCCTTGGTGATCCAGGAGCCGCGCGTGTCCGCAGAGGCGAAGAGCCGCCGGCAGCTCGCCGCCACGTCGGCCCCGCCGACGCCTAGCGCGCCCAGCGGTGCCGGGTGCGGTCGGCCAGCGCGGCCCCGCGTCGGCAGTCGCTCGCCTGTGTCGCCGCGTGGGTCGCCAGCGCCTCCCACGCGTCGGCGGCCGCGAGATGGTTCGTGGCGGCGGTCTGCGCCGCGTCGACGACGTGCGCGGCCCGCGCCTGGTGCGCGGCGTCGGACCGCGCGGCGTCCGCGCGCGTGATGGCGGCGCGCATGGCGTCCAGGCTCTTGGCCGCCCGCGTACGCAGTGTGTCCGCTGCTGTGGTCTCGAGGTCGGTCATGGGGTGGGTCTCCTGGTTCGTGATGTGGGGGCGCGCGCGCTGGTGTGCCGGCCCGCCGCGTGGCGAGGACGGCGAGGGTGAGGAGGCGTGCGACGCGGCCTCAGACGGGCACGCGGTCGAGTCGGTGTACGTCCCATTGATTCGTTCCGGCGTCGTAGCCGTTCACCACGGCGGCTTCTTCCACGAACCGCCGCCCGTCGCGGCGCGTCATGTGGATCACCATCGCGATCCCGTCCACCACGCCCCGACAGGTCACGTCCCACGGGAGATCGCCCCCGCCCTGCATCGCACAGCTCGCCAAGCGGGACAGGGCGCTCTCGGCGTTGTTCGCATGGACCGTGGTGAGCGAGCCGCCGTGTCCGGTGTTGAGGGCTTGCAACAGGTCGGCGGCTTCGCCGCCGCGCACTTCGCCGACGACGATGTGATCGGGGCGGTGCCGCAAGGCGTGGCGCACGAGGTCGCGGATCGTGACCGCCCCGCGCTGCAACCCCCGCGCCTCGAACCGGACGCAGTTCGGGGAGTCGATGCGGAGCTCCAAGGTGTCCTCGATGGCGACGATCCGCTCGTCGTCGGGGATGAGGGCAATGAGCGCGTTGAGCAGCGTCGTCTTGCCGCTCCCGGTGCCGCCGCTCACGAGAATGTTGCGCCGGGTGTGCAACACCCGCTCGGCCTCGTCGCGGATGTGCGCGGGCAGCGTGCCTTGTGCGACCAGCTGCGCCGCCGAAAAGGATCGGTTGCCAAAGCGCCGCACGGTGATGGCCACGTGCGGGCTGGCCGGGGGCACACAGATGGCCACGCGCGATCCGTCGTCCAGGCGCGCATCGAGGATCGGCGTCGTGGCCGGGTCTAGGCCCAAGGGCCGGGCGATATGGATCGCCGCCCGCTCCAGCGCCGCCGCGTCGAGCGCGGGCGCGTCAATCGGCCGGAGCCGGCCGTGGCCTTCGAGCCACACGTTGCCCGGCCCGTTGATCATGATTTCGCTCACGTCGGGATCGTCGAGCGCCGCCTCAAGCCCCGGCAGAAACGGTTTCCGATGTGAATGTCCTGTAAGTCATTGATAAATATGAATATTAAAGCATTCCTGGGTTCTTGTTCCCCTCGCTCCATCCCTCGTTCTGCATCGGATTCCAGCGGACCCAGTGCACCGTCCTCGAATGAATTGGGATCGTAGACCGCAACAGGTGGGGTTCCCCACGGGCACCTCGGATGGGCCGTCTGCGCGGCGAGCGGGCGGAGTCGGACGGCGGATCCGACGCGGCGACGTCGGTCCGCATCGTGAACGAGGATGTGCCGCTCGCCGGCCGGTAGCGTCGGCAGATCAGCGCGCAGTTCGACCGTACCCGGATCGTCTTGCACACCGTGCCAGCGGAGCTCGCCCTGTCCGCAAGACGCGGACCGTGACGACGAGTGCCGCGAGGCCACTCAGCGCCGTGATGTCCTGGAACTGGGCTGGCGAGTGGGCGTTGCCCCCGTCGAACCCTCACGATCCCGATGCCCCGTCGCGCCCCAGTGCGTCGCACCGTGGTCGCCCACGCCCGGGTGACGCCGGCCGAGCTGGCCGCGTGGAACGCGAAGGCAGCTGCGGCCGGCGTCACGCTGTCCGAGCTGCTGCGGCAGGCGATGTCGCGGACGCAGACGTGGACGGCGCCGGCGATGGAGGTCGAGCGCGAGCGCACCCGTCAGGTGGCACGCATTGGCTCGAACCTGAATCAGATTGCGCGCTGGGCGAACACGCACCTCGATGCGCTGGCGCCGGTCGAGGTCATCGCGCACCTGGTCGCCATCGAGCGGGCGCTGGCGCGGTTGCGTGGGCGGGACGCGGGCGATGCTGATTAAGTTCATCGCGCGCGGGACGGGGTCGGCGGCCGCGGCGGCGGCCTACCTCACGCGCGAGACGGACAGCCAGGGCAACGAGCGGGCCGACGTGTCGGTGTTGCGCGGCGATCCGGACCAGGTAGCGGCGGTGTCCGACGCGCTCGAGTTCGAGCAAAAGTACACGTCGGCCGTGATCGCCTGGGCGCCGGAGGACCAGCCGAGCGACACGGAGATCGACCGGGTGCTCGACGCGTTCGAGGACACGGCCTGGCCCGGTCTGGCGCCGGATCGTTACGCCTGGACGGCGGTGCGGCACGGCGAGGCGGGGCGCGGCGTTCACGTGCATGTGGTCGCGGCGCGGTGTGACCTGGAGACGGGCAAGAGCCTGAACATCGCGCCGCCCGGCTGGGAGCAGACGTATGGCCCGCTGGTGGACGCCTGCAACCTCGAGCACGCTTGGAGCCGGCCGGACGATCCGGCGCGGGCGCGGGTGCAGCAGCCGGGACATCGCGCCTACCTCGAAGCGGCTGAGCTGCGGGCCGGGATCGCGCGCGAGGCCGACCCTCGTGACGTGATCGAGGCCTACTTGGTGCAGCGCGTCGAGCGCGGCCTGGCGGAGGACCGGGCCGGCGTGGTCGCCGCCCTGAAAGAGGCGGGCTTTGCGGTGCCGCGCGCGGGCACGCACTACGTCACCGTGCTCGATCCGGAGCGTGGGGACCGCTGGCGGCTGAAAGGAGCGCTGTACGAGCATGACTTCCACCGTGAACGACTTGAGCGCCCGGCTCCGAAGCCGGATGGAGGTCGAGGACCGGGAGACGACCGCGATCGCCGAGCGCGAGCTGCGGAGGTTTGGCGAGACGTTGAACGCCAGCGCGAACGGCAAGCTACGTATCACCGAAGCCGCTATGGCGGCGCAGGTCGGGCGGATGCACGGGCTGCTGTGGCGCGATGGCTCCGGTCCCTGGCGGTCGGGCTGTGCGTCTGTCTGGGCATCTTCGGCGGGAGCTGGGGGCTGACGCAGTGGCAGTCGAGCCGCGTGGAGCGCCTGGTCGAGAGGCAGGAGGCCCTGCGGCTCGCGATCGCGCAGGAGCAGCAGACCCTCGAACACCTGCAGGCGCAGACGTGGGGCGTGTGGCTCCACGAGGCGGAGGACGGGGGGAGGTACGTGGTACTGCCCCAGGGGACGTTGGCGGTCGAGGAGTGGCCCTGGACCGTGCACGGGCACTCTGCCATCAGGCTTTCGAACGAGTGAGGGCGTGGTATGACCGAGCTAGAGACACGCTTGATGGACGCCTTGGCCGCGCTCTCGGCGCAGTGGGAAGCGGAACAACAGCAGCACGCCGACGAACAGGACAGGTTGAACGTGCGGATCGACGATCTCACGCAGCTGGTGCAAGACTTCGCGGGGCAGCACGAGCAGCAAGCCGCCGCCTTGCAGGCGCAGCTACAGCAGCTCGACACGCAGGTCGGGCTCTTGACGACGCAGTACGACAGCATCGCAGCGGACTACAAGGCGCTCGCCGACGTGTTGCCGCAGGTCTGAACCGGATCCGGCAGCACATCGCGCAACGCCAGCAGGCGCGGGACAGGGACTATGGCCCGGGCCGCTGGGTCTCTCTGACGTGCCCCGGAGACAGAAATGAGCGACCCGATAAGCAAAAACGAGCAGTAGAAGCGCCGCGGGTTCGTGTCCATCGGCGACGTCGCCCTTCACCCATGTTCGATTCATTAGCCATGATCCGCCCGTTGAAGATGCGCTGGATATTGACTTGGCAGAAGGTGAGGCGGACCATCAACGCGCCGCTTGGGCGTATACGGCCGGCCGGGTTCCCGCGGCTCATCGAACTTCTCCGGCTCGGGCTCAAAGACGGGTAGGTGCGTGGTGGTGCCCGGCGGAACCTTCGGCGGGCTGCGTACCCAGCTTCGCACGAACAAGAGGCCAGCGACGGCCAGGATCCCGCCGACGCCCAGGGCCTGAAGCTGGTCACCGCCCGTGGCATACCAGAGGTACCCGAGGCCCATCGCGGACGGCGGGATCAAAGCTGTGCCCGGTTCTGCATGGGCCTCGGCCAGGCGGTAGAGCGCGAATCGGCCCCATCTCCGACGCAGCTTGCTGAGGATCAGGTACAGGTTGTCGTAGCGGTCACAGCGGGCAAAGAAAGATGGCGTTGAACTTCGCGCCGGGGATCAGATCCGCGTGAAATACGGGGACTGCCGTACCGCTGCTTGCTCTCGGCGAATGATGTTTGGACCAGCACCTTCAGGCGGCGGTCCTCCCGCACGTGCGTCGATTCCGGGCGCTGGGTGCGGCATCGATATAATTGGCACCGACCGCATACCAGTCTGAAAGCCAAGACTCCATGTTCCTCACCGACGGTTTACCTAGCCGCAGCTACGACTGCTACGTGATTGGCGCCGGCCCGGCTGGCATCACGCTCTCCCTGGAGCTCGCCAAGGCAAACCGGACGGTCCTGATGTTCGAGACCGGAACCGTGACCGAGCCGCGGGACGACATGCCGAACGCCGTCAATTACGGGCACTTCCGTGACGGCTGGTGGGATCAGCATTCAATCCGCGCGCTGGGCGGCACCTCGCGGGTGTGGTCGGGCTGGTGCACCACGCTGATGGATGTGGACTTCGCCAACCCGGCCGCCGGCGGTCGGTGGCCCATCAGGAAGTCCGATCTGGCCCCATTCTATCGACGTGCCGCCTCGGTTGTGGACCGCGAACCTTCCATCCTCGACGTCGAAACGCCGCTCATTCCGGGATTCGTCTACCGGCCGTTGTCCCTGCGCGCTGCAACGCGATTCGGACGCAAGTACCGGGAGGCCCTGAGCACCTCCTCACTGGTTGATGTTGCGGTCGGAACGTCGGTGATCGGCCTCGACGCCAATGCATCGCGCAGCGCGGTCAGCAGCGTGGCCTGCTTTCATCACGCTTCAGGCACCACGGAGCAACTGGACATCGATCCCGCGCAGAACGTTGTGGTCGCGGGCGGCGGCATCAGTAACGCTCAGTTGTTCCAGCAGCCCCGCGCGGACGGAGCGGTCCCGGTCGGCAACGAGAGCGGCTTGGCGGGCAAGTATCTGATGGAGCATCCACACTTTTTCTACGTGGGCGAGTTAGTGCTCGACGACGACCTCGATCAGCAATTCCGGCCAGCCGATTTCGGGACCGCCGCCCACGCGCTGGTGCCCAACGATGAGCAGATGCGGCGGCACGGGTTGCTCGGATGCGCCGTGCAGTGTCATGGCCGCACCACCGACCATGCAATGGCCGAGTTTCTCGCTGGCGAGTACGGGAAGAGCTTCCATCGCTATCAATGTGACGTGCTGTCCGAGATGGCGCCGTCGGTCACGAATGAGGTCTTTCTGACCGGCGAACGAGCCGCCAGTGGCCTGTACCGGCCTGCCGCACGGTGCGTCATCGGAGCCGGGGACTTCCTTAACGTGGAGACGACGCTGCGCCTTCTGGGGGAATCGCTGATCGCGTCGGAGAAGGGCCGCGTGCGCATCGACAACGAACGCCTGTACCGGCAGCCGACCGGCGGCGGTCACATCATGGGGACCACCCGGATGGGCACGAGTCGCTCGAACTCCGTCGTCGACCCGGACTGCCGGGTCCACGGATACGACAACCTGTTTGTGGCCGGATCCTCCGTGTTCCCCACGGGCGGATACGCGAATCCGACGCTGACGATTGTCGCGCTCGCGCTGCGCTTGGCCGATACGCTGGCGACGGCAGAGTGATCATGGCGAACACGACACGCGGCTTCTCGCGGCGGACATTCCTCCTGGGGGTTGGCGGCGGCGCCGCCACCATGTCCATCGTGTGGGGCGTGTCGGAGCTGGGGCTTCCGTTCCTCGAGCCCGGCGACGACTCTCCAATCCCGGCGACACTCGACGCTCACGCGGAATACGACGGCTGGCTGGTCACGCCGGAGGACAAAGCGCGCATGGTCCTGGTCGAGTTCACCGGCGGCTGGTACGCCCGGGAAACGGGCGGCGGATCGTCCTGGCGGTGGACGCAACAGACGGCGACGCTGGCGTTCCTGAACCCGCGGACGGCCGCCGTGCTCCACCTCGACTACGATGCCCGCGCCGATCTTTTCCAAGCCTCTCCCCGGACGCTCACGATCACCGTTGGTGATCAGGTCGCACGTTCCTTTGCGTCTGACGCCCCCGGTCGACAGCAGACCAACGTATTACTGCCCGCGACATTGCTGGGGGCACGGGACCGTGTCGAGGTTCAGATCGCCGTGGACCGGCCATTCGTTTCGGGGAACGTGAGCCCGGGCTCGGAGGACACCCGCGAGCTGGGCATTCGGGTCTATCGGGCGGCGGTTGAACGAGTACCCGAACCGTTCCGCTGACACGCTACCAGTTCATCCAGGCTGCCACGATCTTGAACGGCACGACGAACCGTTCCGCGAATACAGTCCAGAGATCCGTGCCCGTAGGACTTCGTCTTCCCCGGCTCAACCGGCAACGGCTTCGCCGCTTGGCCGGGGGTACCATCGTCGCGGCCGCCGCCCTGTCCGCGCTCCTGTTTGTCCTCAGCCCCGGCGCGGCGGACAGGACAGGCGTTCGCCGGCAGGTCTTTCCCGATGTCGGCTTCAACGGCACACCGCTCCTCGACGACGTCGGCACCACGATCACCCTCGACTTCCTGAACGACGACCCCGACCTGCCCCGGCGCTTCTTCAGCGTTCGCTGGACCGGCTACTGGTACGCGCCCGAAGCGGGAGACGTCGAACTGCACGGCGCAGGTGACGACCGCCTCGACGTGTGGCTGGATGGCGAACTGGTGATTCGGCGGACACCGCCGGCCGACATGCATACGCTGGTCCGGACGGTGCGGCTGGACGCCGGCGTGCACGAGCTCCGCGTGGAGTATGAGCAGCACGGCGGCGCGTTCAACATGCGACTCGAGTGGGCGCCGCCGGGGGGGCGGGCGCGTCCTCTCCCCGCGTACCGCCTGTTTCTGGAATGGCCCGACACCGACGACGTCCGGCTGGCGTACGGCGTGGTGTGGCTCCAACGCGCCGTCGTGACGCTCTGGATAGCCATCCTCGGCATCATCCTCGCCTGGCTGGGAACGCTGGCCTGGCAGCGTGTTGGCCCGCACTCACCCTACGATCATCATTGGGAAAGTGCCTTCCGCCTGTCGGCAACAGTGTTCCGCGTCGCTATCGCTGGGCCGTTCGGTCTGTCCGCTTCTGAGGAAACCGGTTCCTCACTGGAGGAGAGTGATCCGGCGACCTGCGGTACAGACGGCCTCCTCCTCCCCCGCAGCAGGAGATCGCGAACCCGGATGACCATCGCCGCCCTGCTCGGACTGCTGTTCGTGGGCCACGTGGGAGTCTTCGGCTGGCGCTCGATCACCTTCGACCGCCGGGTCACCTCCGACTCGATGAACTACATCGATGTCGCCCGCAACCTATCCGCCGGCGAGGGGCTGGTTCAGAGCGCCGCGGGCTACAATCAGCCCACGTTCTGGGCGCAGGACTTCTCGCCGCACGTCCCGGACAAGACGCGCGCCGGCCACAACCCCGGCTACTCCGTGTTCATTGCGGCGGTCGCCGCGGCCACCGGACTGGAGCATGCCGACGCGGCATTCGTCATCGGCCCCGCGGCCTACGCCGCTGCGTTGATATTCACCTTCTTGTTCGCCTCGCGCCTCCTGGGCACTGCCGCCGGTCTATTGGCTGCGGCATTCCTGGCCCATCAGCTCCGCTGGATCTTTCTGTACGCGTGGACCGAGCCCGTGGTGATTGCCTTGCTGCTCGCCCTGCTGGCGCTGCTGGCGCGCGGCGCCACGCCTCGTCGGGCCGCTGCCGGGGGGCTGCTGGTGGGGGTCGCCCTTCTGGTGAGAAACAGCGCATTGCCGCTACTCGCACTGGCCGGCCTGTTGCTGGGGGAGGGGCAAGTCTATCCGCCGCGAATCATCATCGAAGCTGGCGAGCTTCCGCGCCAAGAATTGAGCACTGTGCTTGGTGGACTGTTTCGCCAGACACGCTGGGATATCGCTGGTCTCGTTCTGCTTGCGGGTTGCGCGTGGTGGCGTGCGGTACGCGACGGTCGACCGATCGTCCCCACTCGGGCAAGGACCGCGTGTCTTTTGGCCGCTGCCTGGGTTGCCGGATCGTGTGTCTTTCTCCCCGCGGCTCAACTGGTGACCGTGATCGACCCGATTGGCGACCGCCTGCTGGCGCCAGCCCGCGCGGTGACAGCCGTCATCAGCGCACTTCTCATCTGGCGCATCTGTCCTGAACGGCTGCGGCTCTCCGTTGCGGTCGTCGTCTTCGCCGCGACGACGGCGCTGGCGATGGCCGGTGACGCGAACACATTTGCGCGTCGCCTGCCGGCGGATGGTGATCGATCGGACTACGCCCGCTGGGTTGCGAGATCCCCTCTCAAGCTCTGGGTCAGCCGCCATGTCACGTCACGCGATCTTGTCGTCGGCGCCTACACGGTCGAGCTCTCGTATTTCTTCCGGCGACAGGTGCCGGCCACCGTGTCGTTTGCAGACCAGTCGTACTCCCCGGAGGTCTCCGGTACGAAGTTCAACGCCATCTTTCTTGCCCGCTGTGGCCGCTACGACAACCTGTACCTGATCCTCAGCAAGCTGCGTCTGAGATGGGGCCGATTCGCGCTCGACCTCCTGGCCGGAGCCCCTGCAGAACCGGGCACACCGGCGGCGAATTTCTCCAGAGCAGCCGACTTGCCTGACGGTGTCGTCTTCCGCTTCACAGCGTGTGAAGAGTAGGCCCTGGTTCCGGGAAGTCGAACGCCGGCGGCTGACGCCGGCAGCATAGTCAACCCGTCCACGAAACCGGATCAAGGCCACACCGGATACGATTCCCCGAATGCGGTTCTCCTCAGGCACGAGCCGTTGGTGGATAGCGGCGTACCTTTCGGTGACGTTGGTATGCACCACGGGATGGCTCATTCTCAGTCCGCGGCTGGCGGAACAGACCGGCCTTCGTCGACAGGTGTGGCTGGCGAACGATTTCCAGGGCACTCCGGTCATTAACGACATCGCCCGCGAGCCAACGCTCGACTTTCTGGACGCCGACCCGCGGCTGCCACGCAGGTTCATCAGCGCCCGGTGGCGCGGGTACTGGTACGTTCCGAGCCGTCGGTCGTTCACACTGCATGTTGTAGCGGACGATTACGCCGACATCTGGATCGACGGGGAACGGGTTGCTTGGAGTTCCGCGGCGGCGCGGGCAGTACGACTAGACGCTGGCGTCCACGAGCTGCAGATTGCCTTCCAACAGTACGCTGGCGCCATCCATCTCGCGTTCTCCGGAGGATCAGAGAATGCGTACCCGCTACCGCTCCGAACAGGCTACCTGTTTCCCACTCAACCGGAACCGAATCTGCTGCGGTTGGTGGGTATTGTCGACCGACTGACACTCACCGTAGGCATCCTTTGGGCTGCGGGTGCGTTGGCCGCCGCGGTCTTCATCCTCTGGCGGCGGCGTTACCGCACCCGTTGGACCGAAGTTGCCTTCGCGTGCGTTGTTGGCTTGATATCGCTGAGCGCCGTGATCGCCCGTCTCCCCGGATGGAATCCGGAATCGCTCTGGGACGATGACGTCATTTTCGGTTCCCTTATCCGAAGTTCGGACCTGTACAGTCTGATCACCACTCCAATTCATCACGCACCCGGCCTGTTTCTGGTGTGGCGAGGGTTCTACGAGATCTTTCCTGACCCAGAGTGGTCGCTCCAGATTCTGCCATTCGCCTGCGGCATCGCAGCGATTCCGGTCATGGCTCTTCTGGGAAGGCGCCTGACAGGAAACGCCGCCCTCGGAGTACTTGCCGGTGCGTTGACAGCCCTCAATCCGCTGTTGGCCTATTACACGGTAGTCGTCCACGAGTATTCGTTCGAATTCCTTCTGACAGCGTTGTTTCTCCTGGGCGCCGTTACAGTCGGCGGCAGTGTGCTCCGCGGTATCGATCCCGGACGGTTCGGGTGGCTTGCGCTGGGCGGTGGCGTGGCGGCGTTCTTCTCCGCCGCCTCACTTCTTGTGAGCTTCCCAATCCTGCATTTGGGTGCACTGTTCGCCATCGCATCGGACAGGCGACTCGAACATTACGGGACATTGAAGGTGCTGTTGTGGTCGGCGGGGTACGACATCATGGCAGTTGCGGCCGTACTGTTCATGCAACGTCGGGTCAATGCCGCAGTGACGGAGGATTTTGCGGGTGGGTTCACGCCACTTCACTCGCCGAACGCAGCCATGGAGTTCCTGGCGACCGCGGGTCGCAGGGTCGTCGAGATGAGCATGCCGAACTGGACCGGGCAGGCCGTTCCTCACTTCAGTTTACCGGACACGGTGTCGTGGCCGTTACCGCTCATGGCGGTTGGATTGATATGGCTGCTGGCGCGTCGGCAATACCGATTCGTCGGGCTGGCGCTTGGCGGCATCTACTCCGCGGTCGTCGTCGCGTCCGGCTTGGAACTCTATCCGCTGGGTGCTGGTCGTACGGACGTCTTCACCTTCCCGGTCGGGATCCTGCTTTTCACGGCCGGCGTCTGGTGCGTCACGGAAGTATTGCCGCGTCGCTCGGGAATCCGACTGCTCGCCGCAATGACAGTCGTCGCACTGGTAATCTCCCGGCCGGTGCCTGTCACGTATCGACACCGGAACGATGCGCGGCTGGTCGAGCACCTCGCCGGCAATGTCCAATCTGAGGACTGGATCATGTTGTCGTTTTCCGCAGGCTATCTTGCGGCGTTCTACGGTCCGTGGGACGTCGAGCTGATCGCACACCGCTCAAGCACGGGATTTGTTGCGACGATTGGTTACGACAAGGTGCTTCACCTGCCGCTGCGCCTCGATTACCGTAGTCGTGATGGCGGCCGGGAACAACTCGCCGACCGGGAACATCGACGCGTGGTCAGAAACTTCCTCGAGGGACAACGACCTGCACGGATCTGGTTGCTGGCCTGGCACGCCAGTACATTTGACGGACGGGACTGGGTTCCAAATATCCTGAGTGTCCTTGTCGATGACGGTTACCGCGTGGAGATGGTCCAGGATGCGACGCGAGGGGCGTTGTACTTGGCAGTGAATCCCTAGCGTCTTTGTTTACCGGGGTGATTCGACGAGCGCGGACGTAGGTGCCGAGTTCTTCCTCAACAGCCACGCGGAGGCATACTGACAGCGGCGCTGTTCTACTGACGTGGTTTCGGATCGGAAGGACCGCGCGTTGATCTACGGGGGCGACCGTTGGAGCGTGTCGGGAACGACGGGGCTGGAACAGCGAAGCATCGTGATGATCAGAGGGGCGAGGTCGAGCTGACGCTGGTAGGCGGTCCGCACGACGCTGGCGAGCACCTGCTGGGTGTCGGCGCCGTGGCGGGTACGATTACCGCCACAGACTTTGCGGGTGACCACGGCGGGTCGGATGGCCTGTTCGGCGCGCCAGTTGGTGGCGTCGACCGACGGGTCCCACAGGAAGGTGAACGCGGCGGGGAATTCGCGGTCCAGATGGGCGGCGAAGCGGTCGGCGGCGTCCAGCGTCGGCGCTTTGTCGATCAGCCGACCGAGTTGGGCGAGCAGTCGACCGCGAGCGGTTGCCAGGCCGTGGTCGCTCAGAAGCCCGGCGTCGCGGCGGTCGCGCAGCTTGAGAGCGGCCTGCAGGACGGCGTGCACCCGGGCGGCCCACGGGCTGCGCGGATGATCGGTTCGGAGTTGCCGCGCTCGCCGCATCAGGTGAGCCAGACAGGTCTGGTGCAGCGCGTGGGTGAAGCGGCGATACGGCGCCCACCCGTCGCGCACGAGCACGCCGGCGTAGTCGGTTCCCAGGACCGTTGCGGCGTCGTCGAACCCGCGGCCGGCGCGAATCGCGTAGACCGTCGTCTGGGGCGTGGCGAAGACCCACAGCCAATGGCGCATGGCGCCGACGCGCCAGCCGGTTTCATCCGGCGTGACCACGGGAGATTCCCGCACCTGCTGGCACAGTGCGGTGTAGGTCGGCGCGGCTTGGCGAGCCGTGCGATGCAGCACCTGCGCGAGGCCTCCCGGTGTGACGGTCAGGCCGAACTGGGTCCGGAGCAGGTGCGTGACCTTCGCCAGCGGCACGCCCAGGTGCGTGTGCAGCCGCACGACCAGCGCGACGACTTCGGGACCCAGTTGCACGCCGGCCGCTCCCAGCGCGTCGGAGGTTTGCAGCCGGTGGCGGCCCTGGACGCGACGCCGACACTGCGAGCAGTGGCCGACCTCGATGTCGAAGCGCCGCACGATAGGGCGCACCACCGGGAGATCTTCCTGATATTGCGTCGCTACGCGGGACAACTCGACGGCGCCGCCGCAGTCCGGACACGCGGCAGGCGCCGGTGCTCGGCAGGTCTCGTCAACCTGCGCCGGACGCGGGCGGCACGCCTGCCGGCCGTAGTGCGCACCAGCGCGCCGGCCGGGTCGCCCGCCGCGACCTTGGGGCCGGTCCTTGGCGAAGGGCGCGGCCTGCCGGAATCCTGCCCGCCGCGCCGCGTCGAGTTGCTGCTTGAGGTGTTCACTGCGGCGCTTCCACCGATCCCGGTCGCCCTCGACCCGCGTCAACTCCTCCCGCAGCCGTGCGATCTCTCGCTCTTGTTCCTCAATGCGGGTATCGCGGGGATCCTGTTCCGTCCGGGGACGTTGCCGTGGCACCCCACCGTTATGCCAGATCCCCTAGAAAAGTACAAGTCCAAAATGTTGGATCTCGCGCGTCACGAAACCACCCCGCTAAACAAATACTCCCTAGCTAGCAGCCTGAGGCGTAAGTCCTTACACTCACGAAGTGGAGTGGATGCTCTGGTCGCGCCGCGAGGAAGACGTCCGCGTCCCAGAAGGCCCCACAGGTCGAGAAATCGCCGGAACAGGGCGCGAAAGAGGGCTGCGGGCCGGCCCTGAAGGCTCCGGGGCATTCCCACGCCGATCTTGCTCTCGGCCAACCCCGGCGACGGCCGCGCCAGAGCGCAAAGCGCAGCCAGGGCTTTCTCCAGTAAACATCTTGGCGCGCGTCAGCAGAGCCATGCCGGCCGAGTCCTCCAAACCGTCGGGCTCATCCGCGGAGCGGGTTGCGCCATTATGCCGGCCCGTGTCCCCGGGGGGATCGAAGTAGTGCGGCGACTAGTTCTTGCGGTTGTCGTACCCTGCTTCAACGTTGAGAAGGAGATTGCGGGCGTCATCCGGGGATTGCCCTCCTGGGTGGCGTTCATCATCGCGGTCGACGACGGGAGTACGGACGGCACGGCGATCGTGCTCAAGCAACTGGCCGCCGAGGATTCAAGGCTGACCGTGATCAGCCGCGATCGGAATGGTGGTGTCGGAGCCGCTATGGTCACCGGCTACCGGGCGGCTCTTCGAGGCGGGGCCGATTTTATTGCAAAGATGGACGGCGACGGTCAGATGGATAGCGTAGAGCTTCCCAGGCTGCTGCAACCGCTCCTAGAGGGCCGCGCAGACTACGCCAAGGGCAACCGTTTCGGCCACGTGCAGGACCTCGAGCACATGCCGCGGGTGAGGCTGATCGGTAACATCGTTCTGACCTTCGTGACCAAGCTGGTGTCCGGGTACTGGCGGATCTTTGATGTACAGAACGGCTTTACCGCGATTTCGCGAGAGGCCCTTGAATCGCTCCCTCTTGACCGGATCGATCGCGGGTACTCGTTCGAGAATTCGGTCCTCGCGTTCCTCAACCTGGAAAACCGTCCGGTCGCGGACGTTCCGATGCCGGCGGTGTACGGGAATGAGCGCTCCAGCATGCGGGTGAGCCGGATCGTTGTCAGCTTTCCGCCACGGCTTGCCCGGATGTTCCTCCGCCGGCTGCTGTACAAGTACGTCGTCTACGACCCGTCGCCAGTGACACTCTATGCCGTCCTGGGTACGCTCCTGAGCGGTTTCGGCACTGTCTTCGGTGCATATCACTGGTGGCGGTCGATTCAAACGGGGATCCCCGCGACAGCAGGCACCGTAGTTGCCGCGCTGCTGCCCTTTCTGATGGGCTTCCTGCTCCTGCTGCAAGTAATGAGCCTCGACATCGCGCAATCCCCACGCCTGCGCGACCCAAGGGAGGAAATCGAGGCCAATAAGGTGCCGCGCCGCTTCGGCGGCAAGGCACCGTGAGTTGGCCGCCGCAAGCGGCGCACCATCGCGTCGTCAATTGCGGGCAGCGGGATGGGCGGTGCCGGCCCGTACGCCGATGTACCAACGTTTCGGTGTTCTGTCGGCCGCAGCCGATGGCTGGAGTCGGGAGCGAGCGTGGCTGATCCATCGACCAGTACGGTCATCATTCCTGCTTTCAAACGAACAGGATGTCATTGCCGATGTAGTCGCAGGTGTCAGGGCAACCGGCTCCTGGCATGAAATCCTCGTGTGGCACGGAGCCCCCCCCTTATGCCTCACTGTCACACCTCAGTAGCGCCCACGCCCGCGCGTCACGCCGCCCGCACCGCCTCGCGCCGTTCCAGCCGATTATCGCCTACCACCGCAGACGCCGCCGGTCGACTTCCGGAACCCGGGCGAAGTCATCCGGACCCCGAACCTGAGAGTGTCAGCAGACGCCCGCTGACCCGCGCAAGGACCAGCTTTCGGGCCGAGAGAGGTAGTTACAAACGGCCCATCCGGGCCGACGCCGGACCAGCGGCACCCAGCGCCCGACCGCGGTGCCGGACCCAACCCCCCGCCGCGGCCGGCAACGACGCCAGCAACCCCGACGAGTATGAGATATTTTTTAACGGTGACCGCTCTCCTGGGCGCTTGGCGCCGTCGGCATCCCCGCGCGTTCCGCATCGGTTTCTGGTACTCGCTGGGAGCAGTTTCACTGCCGTTGCTCTGGCTGGCGGCCCTCGGTCTGGCACCTGAAGCCGGGCTCACCCGCAGCTATTGGTATCCGGTCGACGCCGCGACCGAACCGATCATCGACGAACGCATCACGGCCATCGATCTTGCGTTCGTCGACGAGGGAAACCGGCCGACCCGGAACTACCGGGTTCGCTGGGAGGGTGTGTGGTTCTCGCCGCGAGCCGAACGTGTTGACTTTTATGCGGGAGCCGACGACGGTGTCATCCTTCGAGTGGACGGCGACACCGTCCTGGAACGCGGTCCAGCGGTGGGCATGCACACGGTGGGCCGGACCGTGGAGCTCGGGGCGGGAGTGCATCGATTGGAAATCGAGCACTGGCAAGACGGCGGCGGGCGGAGCCTGAATGTGCAATGGGCCCCCGCCGGCGGCACCCCGGCGCTCCTGGGCCCCACTCGTCTATTCCCAGAGGATCCCGGCGCACTCGGCTACTGGCTGCAGGTCGCCGCCGTGCGATTCCCCGTCCTCATCCTGTTGGTGTGGGCGACAGGCGTTGCGGTGCTGGTAGGGCTGACTGTCTGGCAAGCGTTCTATCGGACGGTCTGGCGAGCGTTCTATCGAATGGTCACGAGCCTGAGTCCGGACGAGCGTAGGCGCCACCTGCGTGCCGTCCTGTTTCCCGCCTTGCTCAGCCCCAGCCAGCTTCTTCTCTTCTGCCGAGCGTTCTATCGCAGGGTCACGAGCCTGAGTCCGGACGAGCGTTGGCGCCGCCTGCGGACCGTCCTGTTTCCCGCCTTGCTCGGCCCCAGCCAGCTTCTTCTCTTCGGCCCGTGGACGGTGCACGAGACCAACCGGACCGAGTTCCTCGTGGGGTTCTGGGAACTTGCGCTCGGCTGGGTCTGGCTCCTTGGGCCCGTCGTCGGCGTCCTGGCGGGACTCAGCATCGTCATGCCGGCCCGATGGTTCCCACGGTACGTAGCAGCGCTCTGCGCGGTCGGCGTGCTGCTCTGGGCGCAGGGGAATCTGCTGCTCGCAGACTACGGACTCCTGGACGGCGGCGGGCTCGACCTGGCATCACACGCGTGGCGAACGCCGTTCGAAGCCGGCGTGTGGGTCTGCGTGCTCCTTCTCGCCGTGATATTCGCCAACATGGTCGCTCGTGTAGCGCCCGTCGCGTGCGTGGCGCTGGTGACGCTGCAGGCAACCGTCCTCGTGGTCCCGGTCGGCAGAATGGCAACGGCCGACGTACCGTCGACGGCAGCCGCCGAGACCGCCTGGCAGTTGCCGCCGCCAGAGATCTACGAACTCTCAGGCACGCGGAATCTCATCCACATCGTGCTCGACACGTTCCCGTGACGCACGTTCGTCGACATCCTGGACGCCGACCGGCCCACCTTCGATCGCGATTGGCCCGGTTTCACCTTCTTCGCCAATCACCTCGGCGCCCACCGCACCACGGCTTTCTCCATGCCCACGATGCTCTCGGGCGTCGCCTTCCGTAACGAAATGCCGTTCAACGAGTTCCTCACTCGCCATCCATCCATCTTCCACGTGCTCGGACAGCGGGGCTATCGACTCCGATCACTGACCTCCTACCGTAACGTCCATCCGAGTCCAACGTTCCCCGGGGCCGAGGCCGCAGTCCGATACGACATCCCGACGCCGTACGGCAGCTACCGTGATCATGTCGATGTCGCGGCGGCGCAATTGCTGGACCTGTCGCTGTTTCGGCACGCGCCGCACGCCGTCAAGCCCCACATCTACCACGACGGGCGTTGGTTCTTCCAACAGCGGATCGCGTCGCAGCGGGGGCCAGAAGCGACAGCGGGGCGGCCCTTTGGAGACGTCGCGTTCCTGCGCGAGTTCACCAACCGGGTCACCCAGGGCGACGACGCACCCGTCTACACGCTCCTGCACCTGATGACGCCGCACACCCCGGTCGTGACGGACGCGGACTGCGCGTACGCGCCCAAGCCGGCCGTCCCGGAAAACTTCGCGAACCAGGCACGATGCGCCCTGTCAGCGGTTCGGGCGCTGCTCCAGCGACTGCGAGACCTCGACCTCTACGACCGAAGCGCCATCATCGTCACCTCCGACCATGGACCGAGACTGGCTCGCATCACACCCGAAGATCAGCACCCATTGCGCGGATTGATGTCACCGGCCAGGGTGACTCTCCCCAACATCGCGTCTTACGCCACGCCTCTGCTCCTGGTGAAGCCCTTCGCGGCCCAAGGTCCGCTCCAAGTCTCGTACGCTCCCACCTCGATCACCGACGTGCCCGCCACGCTGCTCGACCTTGCAGGTCTCCCCGACGCGCTGGGACGGGGCGCTTCCGTATTGCGGATCGATCCCACAGGGCCTCGGCAGCGCACGTACGCACACCATGCGACCGGCCGAACGAATCGCTTCCTCGATTACCTCTACGTCTTCTCGGTCAATGGACGGGTCGACGACCCAGACGCCTGGAGCTATTACCGGACGATATTCGGGCCCACGGATGATCGTGTAGCGCAACGCCGAGAGCATCAGCTCGGATTGTCCGCAGATCCGGATGACGCAGCCGAGGCTGGCGCCCGCACCTACCGAACCGGCGGATACGTGGTCTTCTACGCGGCGGCCGAGAACTCGCGCGTTACGTTCGATGTCCGCAGGATACCGGCCATGGCCACGACCCAGACGGTGACCGTGCGGATCGACGGCGCCATCGTCGACCAACACGTACTCGCGGCCGACGCGTGGCACACGCTCTCATATCCGGTCGAGGCGCGGTCCGAAGAGGGCCCGTTCTGCATCGAGTTGCTGACAAGTCCTGTTTGGGACGACGCAACAGGCGAATCCTGGGGTCTGATGCTTCGGGGCGACATCTGACTCGGCCTCAACCCGCCAAGGGTGGCGGATCTCGGCCCAACTCGCCGCGTCGTCATCGCCAGGTAATCTGGGGCGCGAATTCGGCGCATCCGCCGCCCGCTCGACGCCGGCGGGGAGGCGCTTGCCTAGCGGGTGCAATCATTACCGATAATTGCTGTTAACGTGAAGGATTCGCTCGCTAGGATCGCCCCGTCTGAGACCACGATCGGCCCGCCGCGCACGACCGCGCGCCACCTGGTCAACGCCTCTCTGAGCGACAACACCCGCCGCGCCTACGCCGGCGCCCTCGGCCAACTCGACGCCTGGCTCGAGGACGCCAGCCTCGCCGCCTACCTCGCCGAGTTCCACTGACCTTGCCCCCTGAAACCGTTCCAGCCCGAACGATAGGATTCGGGCGCAGCGATCAGGAGGCACGATGCCAAGGAAGCGCTACAGCACAGAACAGATCGTCACGAAGCTCCGTCAGGCCGAGGTAGCGCTCGGCCGGGGGCTGCGCACGCCCCAGGTCTGCAAGAAGCTGGGTATCAGCGAGCAAACGGACTACCGCTGGCGGGCGGCTGGTGGATCGCCGTGATCACCGACGCCGCCAGCTCGACCTGGGTGACGCGGTAGAGATGGAAGCGTCCCTTGTCAATGGCGCAGTGGTACACGTCGCGCAGCGTCACCCATCCGCCGGACAGCACCCGGTACAGCTCGATGATCCAGCGGACCAGATTCGTGTAGGCCTGTTGTTTGGCGTCAAGTACTTCTGCCGCTCAACGTCAACTATTCTTGCCGGTTTCGGACGGCTGCTCGTTCGACGACGCACCGTTCGGTGGGCGTTGCTGCGGGTTCTGAAGACGCAGAAGACCAAACGGCGTGAACGTCCGCTTGGGGACGTTCACGGAGTGCGGTAGCCGAGCGCGCGGCTTCCGAAGGGAGGGGCTGGTGGTTGCTACGCGAGCCCGCGAGAAGATGTGCGCCGTGAACGTCCCGGTCGAAGCCGTGATCGCTTCGGGACCGGAGACGCTCAGGAGCTCGCAGGTCGGCGACGCCGCGGCAACAGCGGCCCCGGCGGCCGGCCGCGACTGGGAAGCCCGTGTGCGAGTCGCATGATTCCACTGGAGAGCCCGGTGCCGGAAATCGGCCCGCCGGGTTCGGAGAGCGGGGGGAGGAAACGTGCCTACGGGACTCGGACTGCGGCCCGGCGCGAAAGCGCCGGATGAGCCACCGAACCCTACCGGTTACGCGCCTCCCCTCGACTCTACCCTGTTGCCAAAACGGTTCTTTGCCCTTGCCGAAGAGCTGATTCAAGAGGGACGCGACCGTGTAGGCGAGCGAGTACGAATCGAGCCAAGTGGCACTGAGCGGGTTCCACGTCAGCCGGCCATCGAGACTCAGCTCGATGTAGTGCCGCCTCGGTCCAGCTCGGTGAGCATCCGGCGGATGTCGTGGCAACAATCGCCCTTCACTTACAGGACGAGCGCGGCGGCGCGCCGCTCGGGATTGTCCGCTTGCCAGCCTAACAGCTGGCGGGCGAACGGGTGCATACACGCCGAGGTTTTGCCGGACCCGACCGCGCCGACAATCGCGACGCCGGTATAGAGGCCCCGCTCCGGGATCGTCAGCCATCCGGGAGCCGGGCTCTCGATGGCTCTGACCTGGTGATGGACCTCGCCGACGACGATCGCCGGGCCGTCGGCCGAAGGCGAAAGCGGCCACGTCGGAAGGCGGGACCGGAGCCCCACACGGACGCCCATCCGGGCGAACCAGATCCGCGCCGAACTGATGAGGAATTGCCCGGCCAGGAACACGGCCACGCCGGGCGCGACGTAGTACCACGCGACGACGGCGCGATACACGTTCGGGGTGTGGTAGCGGACGAGCACCGCCACGGGATCGGCCTCGGGAAACACGCCGGGCCACGTCCAGGCGGACGCGACACTGACGCCGCCGACGACCAGGAACGCGCGGATGAGTCGGTCAAGCATGGGGCCGCTCGTCTCGGCTCGTCGTCCGGCCCGCACGCGGGCCGGGGAGCCTTCCTGCAAGGATACATACAGACGGGAGCGACCTCCCCGAAGGCGAGGGTGGGGCTGACACGGTGCCTGACACCGTGGCTGACACCAACCCCTTCGCCGTGCCGCGCCAGCGGCAAAAAAGGGGGGGTCGCTCCCGTCACGTCCCTCACCGCTGGCGCGGTTCGGGTCGGCCGGTCTTAGGACGAAAAGCCGAACAACGACAGCGACAAATGGAAGGGGTGGATGGGACACCCCCCCTGCTGTTTTTAGGACACCCCCCCCTGTGTCCGTGTCAGATTTTGCTCGCCCCCGGAATCGCCCTGCGCTTCGACCCCGGAACGGTCCAGAGGACGGGGCACCATCAGATCGCCACCTCGGGCGTGGTCAACCGGACGGTGGGCCAGATCGTGAAGCGGTCAATCGCCCCGCGCGCGGTCGCCTTGGTGGGCGTGCCGTCCGGGAGGTGTTGCAACCACTCAAGACGATCCGCCGCCTTCTCCCATCCGCCGGCCGCGCGCAACAATTCACGGTTGCCCATGCCGATCGCCGTCTGAAGCCGGGCGATTTCCTGGCGGATGTCCGGGTCGGTCTTGGTCGGCCCGGCCGGGTCCGCCGCCCCCTGGCCGTCGCCGTCCTGGGTCCAGCGTTTCAGGACGGGCGCGGCGCGTTCCGCGGCGTCAACACCCGTGCCGACGGCGACGACGTGCACGGCGAACGTCCGCGCCCGGAGCGCGGCCCAGAGCGGCGCGTGGGCCACGCCCCACGCGCGCAGCTCGCTATCGGTGGACTGCCCGGCGTCCACATACACGAACGTCGCCGCCCGCGCGTCTATGGCGATCGGAAGTTTCAGCGCAAAGTAGCGCGGCTGGCCCTGCTCACCCTCACCATATTTCCGGTACGGCAACACGGCCCGGTCGATGCCGAGCGCCTCGAACCGCCGAACTTTATCGGCCTCCGTCGGGAGCCATCCGAGGGTCGGCCGCTCGATGAGGTAATCGAGCGAGAGCAACCGGCGCATGAGGATGTGCGTGGTCGCGTTCTTGCCCCGACGGTGCCGTACGTCGGGGATGCCCAGCGCCCGATAGAGGGCTTTCCCGGTGAGCAGGACGGCGCGCGCGCCGCCGGGGAAGATGGCCCGCCCGTCCTCGATGGCGAGCTGCTTGTCGATGAGTTGGTGCACGAACACGCGCGCCGCTTCGCGGTTCGCGCCGTCGAAAAAATGGCACCATTGCGACCGCGTAAAGACGCCGGTATGGAGCGCGACGAGCGCGATCCATTCGGCCTTTCGGCCGCTCCAGCCGAGGGGTTCAAGCACGCGCGCGCGGTCCTGCAACGTCGAGACCGTGACGGGGCGCGGTGTCTCCGGGGCGGGGCTCGTCGTCATCCGGTCACCAGTGCCCGATCGCCGCGCACGTACATGATGAGGAGGCCCATCGGATTCACGATCATCAGCTCGGGATCGACCGTCTCCAAAAACATAACGTGGAGTGAGAGCGTCCAGCGGTCGCGGCCCACGTCCGCGCCGCTACCGGTGCGGGCGTTGATGGTCGGCCGTCCCACGATCGTGTGCGGCATCGTCACCCTCCTCGCCGTGCAACGGAACTCCTACCACCGTCGCTGTGCGCGTTGTGCGCGAACAGCTCGGGGTCAGTGAGCAGACGTACTCCCGATGGCGGCGGGCGTAGGGCGGGCTCCGTGTGTTCCGTCGAGATACGCCGCCCAATCGTCCATCAGCCGGCGCCGCCGCTCGAACAGGTCCGAGCGAGCATAGGCGGCTTCGACCTTATTCTGGACCACGTGCGCGAGCGCCGCCTCGACGACCTCGCGCGGGTGATTGGTCTCCTCGGCCGTCCAGTCCCGGAAGCTCGAACGAAAGCCGTGCGGAACGCCGCCGATCTCCAGGTCCCTGAGCAGCCCGGACAGCGCCATATCGGCCAGCCGCTTCCCCCGCCCGCTCGGGAACACCAGCGCATGGCCGTCGCCGAGCGCGCGCGCCGCGTCGAGGATCTGGGCGGCACGCCGGCACAGGGGCACCCGGTGTTCCCGCTTGGCCTTCGTGCGCGTGGCCGGGATGGTCCAGACGTGGTTCTCCGCGTCGACCTCGGCCCACTGCGCCCCGCGGACCTCACCGGATCGCGCCGCCGTGAGCACGAGGAACTCGAAGGCGAGCGTCACCACGGGCGGAGCCCCCGACGCCTGCACCGCGCCAATGGCCGCCGCCACGTCGCGATGCGGCAGCGCCCGCATGTGCCGGACCAGATGCTGCTGCGGGCCCAGGACCGGCCCGATGCGGTCGCATGGGTTGTCGGCTCGCAGGTCCATCGCCACGGCCCATTCCATCACCGTGCTGATGCGTTCGCGCACCCGCCGCGCCGTCGCCGGGCGGACATGCCAGACGGGCCGCAGCGTCTCGATCACGTCGGCGCTCGTCACCTCCGAGACCGGCAGCTGACCAATGCGCGGGAACGCGAACCGCGTCATGCTCGACATCCAATCCTTGCCGTACTTCGGATTGCGCCAGCCGGGCTGCATCTGGGTCCAGACCTGCTCGGCGGCGGCGGCGAAGGTCGGCGTGCGCTGGAGACGGCGCTTCTCGGCGAGCGGGTCGCCCCCGGCGCGGGCGAGCTTGCGGTTGGCGAAGGCGAGCGCGCGGGCCTCCTTGAGCGAGACGAGCGGGAAGCCGCCGAGCCCGAGTTCGCGGCGGCGTCCGCGGATGGCGATCCGCTGGACCCAACTCCGGCTGCCGGACGGCTGGACGTCGAGGTACAAGCCCTGGCCGTCGCAATACCGGCCGGCCGCGGCGACGGTGCGGACGAAGGCGGTCGAGAGGGCGTGTTCGGGCTGGCGCTTTGGGGGGTGAGTCGGCAGCATCCTTTCCACCGTTATATCCACCGTTATGTGGTGGAACGTAGTGGATGTTATAGGTCGCTCTGGCCGGTGTCAAGCTAAGACAAACTGGCATAACTGTATATACATGAGATAGTTATGGACGACGTTTGACGTTATTGGACGACTCACGCTGAAGCGCCATGGTGGAAACGGTTTCAGCAGGTCCAGCCCGTCGCCGGTCATAGCTGGCCCGTCCGTTTCGCGTGCCAGTACGGGAGATCCGCCGGCAGATAGTGGGGCTTCAGGTACACGCGCCGGGGCGGCAGGGACTGCACGCCGTCGTAGGGGAGACAGATCGCCTGACAGTTGCCGAGGAGCGCGAAGTCGCGCGGCTGAAACACCGCCTCGCGGTGGTCCGTGAAACTCTTGCTCGCCCCGACGCTGCCGCGCCCGCCGCCCGCCTGGGCGGACAGAAAATTGATCCCGCTCTGCCGGGAGGTTTCGTTGATGGCGTAGGTGGCCTTGAGCTTGCGGACCTGCCCACAGAGCTTCGAGGCGATCTCGGCGCTGGCCTCGTCGCTCAAGCTCAAAAAGATGCGGGTGCGGAGCGTCTGCAGGAGCGTCCGCCACGCCTCGGAACTGCCGAGCACGGAGCGCAGCGAGCTAATGGACTGCGTGGCGACGATGGGGATGACGCGGCATTGCCGGGTGAGGGCAAACGCTTTTTCGTCGCCGCTCGGATCGTCCTCGCCGACGCTGGCGAAGGCTTGGTATTCGTCGCAGATAAACACGGCCGGCCGGACGTAGCGGCCGGGCTCTGATTTCATCGCCGCGGGCCGGCGGAGCAGCGATTGGAGCCACGCATTTTTCAGCATGACGCCGACGGCGCGGGCCAGCGCCGGGTTGGTGCCGGCGGGCATGTTGAGGGCCAGCACCTTCCCGCGCTCGATCAGCGCATCGAGGGGCGGCAGGTCGACGCCTTTCATGGCGGTCGCCGCGAGCGGCGTGGGGTCGGTGCCGGGCGCGTCGTGCGCGTCGCCGGCCGGGTCGTGGAACCGCCGCGCCTCGGGCGCGGCCGGGCAGAACACGCGCGCCACGGACGGCAGGTCGAACATGCTGAGGAACACGGAGATGCCTTCCACGATGCTCGACCGGATCTTGTTGTCGAGGGTGTTCCAGTCGTGGACGTACCAGCGATTCACGGCTTCGACGCGGAGCCGGATCTCCTGCGCGCTGGTACTCTCGACCCGCTCACGCGTGTGCGTCATGTGGTGTGCGGTGAGGTACGTGAGCACGGCCGGGTCCACGGGCGCCTGGACGCGGGACAGGTCGGCCGGGTCCGGCTGAAAGCCGAAGGTTCGCAGCGGGGTCATGTGGTCGCCTGTCAGCTCCGTCGCCGCGATGGTGACCCACTCGTCCGACATCTCTGCCGCGTAGGTCTGCGCCTGCGTGATTTTCCGCGCGAAGAGCTCCTTGTCGATGGCGCAGTGGTACACGTCCTGCAGCGTCACCCATCCGCCGGGCAGCACCCGGTACAGCTCGATGATCCAGCGGACGAGGTTGGTATAGGCCTGTTGCCAAAAGGGTTCTTTGCCCTTGCCGAAGAGTTGATTCAAGAGGGACGCGACCGTGTAGGCGAGCGAGTACGCATCGAGCCAGGTCGCACTCAGGGGGTTCCACGTCAGCCGGCCATCGAGGGACAGCTCGATGTAGTCGTCGGCGCGGCCCAGCTCGGTCAGCATCCGGCGGATGTCGTGGCAAAAATCGCCCTTCACTTCCAGGACCAGCGCGGCCGCGCGCCGCTCGGGATTCGTCGCTTGCCAGCTCAAGAGCTGGCGCGCGAACGGGTGCATACACGCCGACGTCTTGCCGGACCCGACCGCGCCGAAAATTGCCACGCCCGTATAGAGGCCACGCTCGGGGATCGTCAGCCATTCGGGAGCCGGGCTCTCGATGGCTCTGACCGGGTGATGGACCTCGCCGACGACGATCGCCGGCCCATCCGCCGAAGGCGAAAGCGGCCAGCGCGGAAGGCGGGACCGGCGCCCCACACGGACGCCCATCCGGGCGAACCAGATCCGGGATGTGCCGATGAGCAAGTGCCCGGCGAGGAACACGGCCACGCCGGGCGCCACGTAGTACCACGCGACGACGGCGCGGTACACGTTCGGGGTGTGGTAGCGGACGAGCACCGCCACGGGATCGGCCTCGGGAAACGCGCCGGGCCACGTCCAGGCGCACGCGACACTGACGCCGCCGACGACCAGGAACGCACGGATGAGTCGGTCAAGCATGGGGCCGCTCGTCTCCGCTGATCGTCCGGCCCGCGTGCGGGCCGGGGAGCCTTCCCGACTGACATGGACTCCTCCCGGCACTGCGATGCAGCATCCTGTTGTGAGCAGTGAACGGTTCAGGACGAACCAGGAGGAGGCCGACATGGAGAGTACGACAGTGGCGGTGGATCTCGCGAAGAGCGTGTTCGAGGTGGCGGTGGCGAACGAGCGCGGTCAGATCAGCGAGCGGAAGCGGTTTGGCCGGACTTCGTTCATGCGCTTTCTGACGAAGCGCCCGCCGTGCCGGGTCGTGATGGAAGCGTGCGGCACGGCGCACTACTGGGGGCGCGTTGCCCAAGAACACGGGCACCAGGTGACGCTGTTGCCGCCCAACTACGTGCGTCCATTCGTCCGCCGGAACAAGACAGACCGTGCCGATGCCGAGGCGCTGGTGGACGCATCGCGCGTGGAGCGGATCCCCGCCGTGCCGATCAAGCGGCCGGAGCAACAAGCCCTGGTCGCGTTGCACCGGGTCCGCGAGCAGTGGATGACGACGCGCACGGCACGCATCAATGCCCTGCGGGGGCTGCTCGGGGAGCATGGCCTGAATCTGCCGCCCGGTGCGAAGACGGCCGTGCAGGCGGTTCCAGCGCTGCTGGAGTCGGCGACGGCGTTGCCCGCCGCGATGCGGCGCGTGCTGGCCAGCGTGCACGAGGAGGTCCGGGCGCTGGAGGACCGCATCGCCGAGCTCGACCGCGAACTTCGGGAGCTGGCCGCCGCTGACCCGGTCTGCGCGCTGTTGCAGACAGTGCCCGGTATCGGACTGCTGGGGGCGACCACCCTGGTCGGTACGGTCGGTCACATCCATGCGTTCAGCCGTGGGCGCCAGTTTGCAAGCTGGGTCGGGTTGACGCCGCGCGAATACTCGAGCGGCGGCCACCGACGACTCGGACACATCAGCAAACGCGGCGACCGCTACCTGCGGTGCATGCTGATCCACGGTGGCCGCGCGGTGGTGCTGGCCGCGGCTCGCCGGCGGCGCACCGGTCAACCGCTCTCCCGCCTTCACCGGTGGGCGCTGCAGGTGCGCGACCGGTGCCACTTCAACCTGGCCATCGTCGCGGTGGCCAACAAGCTCGCCCGGCTGGTCTGGGCCGTCTGGACCCGCGACACCGCGTTCGTCGCCGCGTGACCGCCCCTGCCACAACGACTGCTGAGGGTTCGAACGAATGACATGGCATCTCGAACCGACCGACACCGCACGAGGCCGTTTCCCTGCCGGCGCACGTGACGCCGATTCCCGTAGTGGCCCGCGGTGTGCGACTGTCATGGTGGCCCGGAGACGGACGTCTCCAACTCAGAGGCCGAATATAGGTCCGCAGTCGGTTCGTCCCCTCGTGTCTTCGTTCCCGTTCCCGTCAGCACGCGGCAGGTGGAAGCGCAATTCCAGCCACACGCAAGGAGGCTGCGCCTGATCTCACCCTTCCAGGATGGATAAAACCCTTGCGTAGATGGAGGAGTCCATATAGCAGGGATACCTACAGACGGGAGCGACCCCCCACAGGCGGGGGGGGATGTTGACACCGGGGTTGACACCGGGGTTGACACGCCCCCCCTGGCCGAACCGCGCCAGCGGTGAAAAGGGGGGGGTCGCTCCCGTCATCTCCCGTTCCGCTGGCGCGGATCGGTCGTGCCGGTCTAGGACGACAAACACCAAGAACGACGGGGACAAATGGAAAGTGGGTGTGTGACACCCCCCCCTCTGTCCGTGTCACACCGGCACTGACCCCGGCACTGCCCCCAGCACTGACTCCCGTATCAACTTGGGAACGCCTTGCAGAACGCATAGCGGTATACTTTCGGGTGTCACTCCCAGCACGAGGCGGTACGCCACATGAGCGAGAAGGGGCGCGAGAACAGGTTGAGGCGGATGGCGGACCGGCAAGGCTTGCGGGTGGAGCGATCGCGCCGGCACGACCCGCGGGCGACGTCCTACGGCTTGTATGCGCTCAAGACCTGGGAGACGCGAGAGCTCGTGAGCAAGCCAGGCGTACGCGACGATCACGCCTTAACGCTCGACGAGGTCGAGCAGTATCTGATGAGGACCGTTCCGGCGCGTTCTGAACGAGGCCGGAAGGGGACCTGACGGCCGTAATTGCCTCTGAGCCGGAGCGGTCGGCCGGTGTCACCGAAGGGCCGCAGCGAAGCGAAGGAGGCGCGCAGCGCCTTGACCAAACCGGCTGAGCGGAGGTTAGCTTTTGCGGCGCGCGGTATGCTCTTTGGAAGGGGCTGCACCCGTACAAAAGTTTGGGCGCGATGGGGTTCAGCCGTCGCGCCAGAAGCAGAAAGAAGGCCCCGAGAATGCCGTCTCCAGCTGACCGCAATCTTACCGTGCTGCCGACCAAAACCGTCAAGCCGACGCGACGACGCCAGACGCGACACTTCACGCAGCTCGACCAGGTGACGCTGCTCGTCGCCGCGCGCGAAGCGGACCCAGATCTGGGCTTCATGGTGCGGCTGCTTGCGCTCTGCTCGTTGCCGCGCACCAACCCCAAAAGCCGGCACGAGTTCAAGCGCGTCAACGGGCCTTACACACTTTGACCTCGATACCCCTTGGTGACATGGCCCTCGACCTACCGGGCGGCCATGGGGGAACGAGTAGCCTGGCCGCATGTATCGCAAACGGTCGTTTGCGACATGCGGGCACGGGTCCAGGGCCTCGGTTGCCGCGCGGTCCAGTTCGGTCAGCATCCGGCGGATGTCGCGGTAACAATCGCCGTTGACTTCTCAGACGCGCGCGGCAGTCGCCGCTCGGGATTCGTCGCTTGCCAGCCTAGTCACTGGCGCGCGAACGGGTGCCTACACGCGGAGGTCTTCCCGGACCCGACGGCCGCGAAGATCACCACGCCGGTATAGAGGCCACGCTCAGGAATGGTCAGCCATTCCGGCGTCAGGCGCTCGCCACTTGCCACGAGACGCGCGTTGCGGCAGCGCTGGCCCTCACTCCGCCCGTGTCGCTAGAAGAATCGTACCGAGTAGTTCACCCTGACCCCGCGGCCCATCTCCGGGGCCAAGTCTTTGATGAACGACGTGTGGTTGCGATAGAGCGCGTCCGTCAGGTTATAGCCTGTGAAGGACAGGATGTGCGCCGCGTGCTGCCGCGGCCAGACGTACGACGCCCGCAGGTTGACGACGGAGTAGCCGTCGGTCTCCGTCTCGTCCCGGAACACGTCGGCCTGTTGCCCCGCGAACTCCAGTTCCGGGCTGAGCGTGAATCCGCCGTAGGGGATGTCGAGGCTCAGGGTCCCGCGCAGCGGCGGGATGCGCGGCAGCGGTTCACCCGTCGTCGTCAGGGTCGCATCGACGTAGCCGATGCCGAGCGTCGCCCAGGCGTTGCCGCCCAGCCGGACGCTACTCCTGGCGTCGAACCCCGCGACGCGGCTGTCGCCTTGGATGAAGTCCAGGACCGGCAGGGTGTCCTCCACTTCGCCGGTTCGGTCGCCGAAGATGAAGTTGTCGATGGAGTAGACGTAGGCGTTCAGGTTGCTGCGCACGCGGTCGGTCTGGTGGCGGAAGCTCACGTCGAGGCCGAGCGTCGTCTCTGCGTCGAGTTCGGGGTTGCCGACCTCGAAGGCGAGGTTCCCGACGTGCGGGCCGAAGTTGTAGAGCTCCTCGAGCGCCGGCGCCCGGTGCGAGTGGGTGAGGTTGGCGACGAAGGCGCTGTCGGCACCGACGTCGGCGCGCAGGCCGATGGAGGTCGACGCACCGAGGAACTGCCGGTCGCGCGGATCGGGCGCCTCCAGGCGGTGCTCCTCGTCCTCCGCGCCGTGGTCGTCCTCTTCCGCGTCGTGGTCGTCGCCGTGATCGTCGTCGTCCGTGTCGTGGCCGTGCCCCCCGCCGCGCTCCGCGGTCCGGTAGTCGTTCTGTTCGACGCGGCCGCCGAACTGTAGCCGGACGCGTCCGAAGGTGACCTCTTCATACGCGAACGCGGCAAAGGAAGTCTGGTCGGTCTGCGGAGCCAGCGCCTCGGCGCCGACCGCCTCGAAGTCGCGGAGCTGGGTCCAGGCCCCGAACCTGCCCGAGAAACGGTCCGTCTGCTGCTGATCGACGTCGGCCCGCAGGATGTAGGTTTGGTTCGTGAACCGCGTGCCGACGTTCTCGATACCCTCTTCGACCTCCAGCTCGTCGTGGTTCCAGTCGATGACGTTCAGCGCGACGCGCACGCCTTCGATCACGCTGTTGCTCAGGTTGCGCAGGCCCATGTCGAAGCGCCCGACGCGGCGGTGGGACTCGATCTCGATCTCGATCTCTTCTTCATGATCGTCCCCGTCCTCGTCGTGAGCCTCTTCCTCTTCCGCGTCGTGGTCGTCGCCGTGAGCGTCGTGATGACCGTGGAACTCGTTCGCGAACGGTACGCCATAGCGGCCATCCTCCGCTGTGAATCCGCCGCTCGCGAAGAACCGGTCACCGAACCAGCCCAGACCGGCCCGCGTGTTCATCAACTTGGTGGCGGAGTTCTCGATGGTGCCCGCAGGCGTGTCGTAGTCGTCCGTGCGCCGCATGCTGCCGCCGCCCCAGACGAGCAGGTTACCCTGCGCGTGCTGCAGACTGGCGATGGTGCCCGCCTCGGCATTCCCGCTGCCAACATTGGTGCCGAACTGCACCCGCGTGCCGTCAAACAGCGACTCGCGGTAGCTCTCGTGCGGCGTGATGACGTTGACGAGTCCGCCCACCGCGTTCGAGCCGTAGAGCAGCGTCGCCGGACCGCGCACGATCTCGATCCGCTCGGCCCCGTTCGGGTCGATGGTGACACCGTGGTCACCGGACTGGCTGGACAGGTCGCCGGTGCGAAGCCCGTCCTCCAGGATGAGCACCCGGTCGCCGTCGAAGCCGCGGATGACCGGGCGGCTCGATCCGGGGCCGAAGCTGCGGCTCGCGATGCCCGGCTCACGCTGCAGGGCGTCGCCGAGGCTGCCGGCCGATGCCAAGGCGATGTCAAAGGAGTCGAGGGTGGAGACAGCGTTGAATGCCTCGAACGTCGTCTCCGTTCCGCTCACCGAGGCGGTCACGGTCACGTCCTCGTGAATGGGAGAGAGCCGGAGCACGAAGTCCAGCGTCGCCGCCGCACCGGCATCGACAGTCACCACCTGCCGGACTGCGGTCAGATGCTCGCGCTGCGCGAGGACCGCGTACAAGCCGGCCGGCACGTCGTCGACCTCGAACAGCCCTTGTTCGTCGGTCAGCGCGAAGGCACCCGAGCCGACGACGAGGATCACCGCGCCATGGACGGGGTCCCCGTTCGCTTCCAGCGTCACGGTGCCACGCACCGCACCGTTCTCCTGCGCCGCTACCCTGGTTGAAGCGCCAGCGGCCGCCACGGCGGCCACCGCGAGACATGTCGCAATCAATCGGTACATCGATCTCCCCTTTCCGAGTTCCCCAAACTCTTCACAAACCATGTTCCGGTCGCCCTCGTGCGATGCGGGCCGCGCGGGCCGGGCACCCTCTAACCACGCCAGGAAACAGGAGCCAGAGCGGTTCCGGGAGACGGCACTCACGCCCGGCCGCACGTGCTCCTGCACCACGGGCGCGCGCCGGCTCGCCGGCGGTCGCGACACAACGGAACGAAATCAGCGGGTGACGGAAACTAGGCGGGCGGCGCGCGGGCCGGGAGGTGCCGGAAGTGACCGACTGCGGTCCATCCAGCGTCGGGAGCCTGCTCGAACGGCTTCGGGGCAGCCGTGAACCCGACGTGCAGGGATCCGGACAGTGTCGCGGCGGGCTGGTGTCGGAGCTGGCAGACCGTGCACTCCTTATCGGTTGCGTGCTCCTCGTGCCCAGTGGCCGCGGCGGATGTAGCACCGACCAGCGCTATCGCCAGGATGGCGATCCAGGCGCGCCAGCCAAGGCTACGTCGTGCAAGCCCTGTGTGCATGGGATCCTCCTTTGACCAACAAGCCTTGACGTTAGCAGAGACCGAACAGGGCGGCAAGGGCGGGCGGACTCACGGCTACAGGTCGATGCCGACCGGCGTCCAGCATCTCGTTTCCTTTTCGCTGACTGCCCACGATCTCGATACCATTACAGCCTGTATCGCAAACGGCCGTTTGCGATGCACCGTCACGGGCGCCGTCAGAGGCGCCACGCCGTGTGTCGTATGCCGTGTCGGATTCTGTGTGTTGCAGACGGTCAAGCGCGTGTGCTGGTCCAGGCCGCAGGGACCGGGCTCGGCGCCGCCATCGGACGCCCGATGCTGATCGCGCGAGAGCTGGAGAGCCGGACGCTGGTCCCGCTCTTCGACCGCCGGGCCGAGGCACCCGAACGTTGCTGCCTGATCACCACGGCGGCTGCCCGGCAGCGGCCCGAGGTGCGGGCGTTCCGGGCATGGATCCTGGACGAGGCCCGGGCCTCGTCCGACTCGGTCCCGCGCCACGCATGCGCCGGCGCCCAGGGCGCCTTGGTGATCCAGGAGCCGAGCGTGTCCGCGTACTCAGTTTGTCCGCTGCTGTGGTCTTGAGGTCGGTCATGGGGTGGGTCTCCTGGTTCATGGTGCGGGGGGGCGCGTTGGTGCGCAGGCGCGCCGGTCAGCCGCGTGGCGAGGACGGCGAGGGTGAGGAGGCGTGCGACGCGGCCTCAGACGGGCACGCGGTCGAGTCGGTGTATGTCCCATGTGTTGGTTCCGGCGTCGTGGCCGGGTCCAGGCCCAGCGGCCGGGCGATATGGATGGCCGCCCGCTCCAGCGCCGCCGCGTCGAGCGCGGGCGCCTCGATCGGCCGGAGCCGGCCGTGGCCTTCGAGCCACACGTTGCCCGGCCCGTTGATCATGATTTCGCTCACGTCGGGATCGACGAGCGCCGCCTCAAGCCCCGGCAGGAACGGTTTCAGCAGGTCCAGCCCGTCGCCGGTCATAGCTGGCCCGTCCGTTTCGCGTGCCAGTACGGGAGATCCGCCGGCAGATAGTGGGGCTTCAGGTACACGCGCCGGGGCGGCAGGGACTGCACGCCGTCGTACGGGAGACAGATTGCCTGACAGTTGCCGAGGAGCGCGAAGTCGCGCGGCTGAAACACCGCCTCGCGGTGGTCGGTGAAACTCTTGCTCGCCCCGACACTCCCGCGCCCGCCGCCCGCCTGGGCGGACAGAAAATTGATCCCGCTCTGTCGGGAGGTTTCGTTGATGGCGTAGGTGGCTTTGAGCTTGCGGACCTGCCCACAGAGCTTCGAGGCGATCTCGGCGCTGGCCTCGTCGCTCAAGCTCAAAAAGATGCGGGTGCGGAGCGTCTGCAGGAGCGTCCGCCACGCCTCGGAACTGCCGAGCACGGAGCGCAGCGAGCTGATGGACTGCGTGGCGACGATGGGGATCACCCGGCACTGCCGGGTGAGGGCAAACGCTTTTTCGTCGCCGCTCGGATCGTCCTCGCCGACGCTGGCGAAGGCTTGGTATTCGTCGCAGATAAAGACGGCCGGCCGGACGAAGCGGTCGGGCTCGGCCTTCATCCTCGCCGGCCGACGGAGCAGCGATTGGAGCCACGCATTTTTCAACATGACGCCGACGGCGCGGGCCAGCGCCGGGTTGGTGCCGGCGGGCATGTTGAGGGCCAGCACCTTCCCGCTCTCGATCAGTGCATCGAGGGGCGGCAGATCGACGCCTTTCATGGCGGTCGCCGCGAGCGGCGTGGGGTCGGTGCCGGGCGCGTCGTGCGCGTCGCCGGCCGGGTCGTGGAACCGCCGCGCCTCGGGCGCGGCCGGGCAGAACACGCGCGCCACGGACGGCAGGTCGAACATGCTGAGGAACACAGAGACGCCTTCCACGATGCTCGAACGGATTTTGTTGTCGAGGGTGTTCCAGTCGTGGACGTACCAGCGATTGACGGCTTCGACCCGGAGCCGGATCTCCTGCGCGCTGGTACTCTCCACCCGCTCACGGTCGTGCGTGATCTGGTGTTGTGTCAGGTACGTGAGCACGGCCGGCTCCGCACGCGCGCGGAAGCGGGACAGGTCGGCCGGGTCCGACTGAAACCCGACGCCTCGCAGCGGGGTGATCTGGTCGCCTTTCATCTCCGTCGCCGCGATGGTGATCCACTCGTCGGACATATCCGCCGCGTAGGTCTGGGCCTGTTGAATCTTCCTGGCGAACAGCGCCTTGTCGATGGCGCAGTGGTAGACATCGCGCAGCGTCACCCATCCGCCGGGCAGCACCCGGTACAGCTCGATGATCCAGCGGACGAGGTTGGTGTAGGCCTGTTGCCAGAACGGTTCTTTGCCCTTGCCGAACAGCTGATTCAAGAGAGACGCGACCGTGTACGCGAGCGAGTACGCATCGAGCCAGGTGGCACTCAAGGGATTCCACGTCAGCCGGCCATCGAGGGACAGCTCGATGTAGTCGTCGGCGCGGCCCAGCTCGGCGAGCATCCGGCGGATGTCGTGGCAAAAATCGCCCTTCACTTCCAGGACCAGCGCGGCGGCGCGCCGCTCGGGATTCGTCGCCTGCCAGCTCAAGAGCTGGCGCGCGAACGGGTGCATACACGCCGACGTCTTGCCGGACCCGACCGCGCCGAAAATCGCCACGCCCGTATAGAGGCCACGCTCGGGGATCGTCAGCCATTCGGGAGCCGGGCTCTCGATGGCTCTGACCGGGTGATGGACCTCGCCGACGACGATGGCCGGCCCATCGGCCGAAGGCGAAAGCGGCCAGCGCGGAAGGCGGGACCGGCGCCCTACACGGACGCCCATCCGGGCGAACCAGATCCGGGATGTGCCGATGAGCAAGTGCCCGGCGAGGAACACGGCCACGCCGGGCGCCACGTAGTACCACGCGACGACGGCGCGGTACACGTTCGGGGTGTGGTAGCGGACGAGCACCGCCACGGGATCGGCCTCGGGAAACGCGCCGGGCCACGTCCAGGCGCACGCGACACTGACGCCGCCGACGACCAGGAACGCGCGGATGAGTCGGTCAAGCATGGGGCCGCTCGTCTCGGCTCGTCGTCCGGCCCGCACGCGGGCCGGGGAGCCTTCCCGACTGACATGGACTCCTCCCGGCACTGCGATGCAGCATCCTGTTGTGAGCAGTGAACGGTTCAGGACGAACCAGGAGGAGGCCGACATGGAGAGTACGACAGTGGCGGTGGATCTCGCGAAGAGCGTGTTCGAGGTGGCGGTGGCGAACGAGCGCGGTCAGATCAGCGAGCGGAAGCGGTTTGGCCGGACTTCGTTCATGCGCTTTCTGACGAAGCGCCCGCCGTGCCGGGTCGTGATGGAAGCGTGCGGCACGGCGCACTACTGGGGGCGCGTTGCCCAAGAACACGGGCACCAGGTGACGCTGTTGCCGCCCAACTACGTGCGTCCATTCGTCCGCCGGAACAAGACAGACCGTGCCGATGCCGAGGCGCTGGTGGACGCATCGCGCGTGGAGCGGATCCCCGCCGTGCCGATCAAGCGGCCGGAGCAACAAGCCCTGGTCGCGTTGCACCGGGTCCGCGAGCAGTGGATGACGACGCGCACGGCACGCATCAATGCCCTGCGGGGGCTGCTCGGGGAGCATGGCCTGAATCTGCCGCCCGGTGCGAAGACGGCCGTGCAGGCGGTTCCAGCGCTGCTGGAGTCGGCGACGGCGTTGCCCGCCGCGATGCGGCGCGTGCTGGCCAGCGTGCACGAGGAGGTCCGGGCGCTGGAGGACCGCATCGCCGAGCTCGACCGCGAACTTCGGGAGCTGGCCGCCGCTGACCCGGTCTGCGCGCTGTTGCAGACAGTGCCCGGTATCGGACTGCTGGGGGCGACCACCCTGGTCGGTACGGTCGGTCACATCCATGCGTTCAGCCGTGGGCGCCAGTTTGCAAGCTGGGTCGGGTTGACGCCGCGCGAATACTCGAGCGGCGGCCACCGACGACTCGGACACATCAGCAAACGCGGCGACCGCTACCTGCGGTGCATGCTGATCCACGGTGGCCGCGCGGTGGTGCTGGCCGCGGCTCGCCGGCGGCGCACCGGTCAACCGCTCTCCCGCCTTCACCGGTGGGCGCTGCAGGTGCGCGACCGGTGCCACTTCAACCTGGCCATCGTCGCGGTGGCCAACAAGCTCGCCCGGCTGGTCTGGGCCGTCTGGACCCGCGACACCGCGTTCGTCGCCGCGTGACCGCCCCTGCCACAACGACTGCTGAGGGTTCGAACGAATGACATGGCATCTCGAACCGACCGACACCGCACGAGGCCGTTTCCCTGCCGGCGCACGTGACGCCGATTCCCGTAGTGGCCCGCGGTGTGCGACTGTCATGGTGGCCCGGAGACGGACGTCTCCAACTCAGAGGCCGAATATAGGTCCGCAGTCGGTTCGTCCCCTCGTGTCTTCGTTCCCGTTCCCGTCAGCACGCGGCAGGTGGAAGCGCAATTCCAGCCACACGCAAGGAGGCTGCGCCTGATCTCACCCTTCCAGGATGGATAAAACCCTTGCGTAGATGGAGGAGTCCATATAGCAGGGATACCTACAGACGGGAGCGACCTCCCCAACGGCGGGAGGGGGATGGGACACCCGGTGGGACACTGGGTGGGACACCCCCCCTCTTGCCGAACCGCGCCAGCGGTCAAAAAGGGGGGACTCCCCACCATTTTACAAGCGCCATTCCGTGTCATCGTGACCTCGACCGAGGTTCGCGTGAGGTGACGGGATAGCCCGTGGACGCTCTCGTCGCCGTGGACGCGCAGACATACCTACCGGCGGCTTGTGCGTCAAGTTCGAGAGTGCCTCGTGACGTTCACGCGGTCGTGGTCCGGGCACGGTGCGGGTCGAAGCAGGTGCCGTCGCGGAGCATCGCGCAGGCGACGTTGAGCAGGCGGTCGGCCACCGAGCGCAGGGCGCGCGCGTGTCGGTGGCCGCGTGCGCGTAGCGCCTGGTATTTGTCGTGGCTGACCGGATCGCGCTGGGCGGCGACGCGGGCCCAGTGGTAGGCGGCGTCGCGCAGCCGGTCGTGGGCCGCCAGACGGCACATCACGAGCAGGCTCTTGCCCGACCTCCGGGTGACCGGCGCCACCCCGCAGAGACAGCGAAGCGCGTCGTAATCCCGCCGCCGCAGCGCGTCACTACCCTCGGCCAGCAGCGTAGCGAGCACGCCCGTGCCGACGCCGGGCAGCGAGAGCAGAATGGCCGCGTCGGACGGTGCATTAGACGACGCTGGCTCGGCGAGTTGGTGCACCAGCCGGTCGAGCTGGCGCCGCGCGTGACCGAGTTGCCGGTTGATCAGCACGAGGCGTTCGGCGACGAGCCGCACATGCGCGGCGGCGGCCTCGGCGGCACCTGGCGCGACCCGGACGGCCGGTGCCCGCAGCCGCTCACGTAGCGTCGCGGCATCGACGCGGCGGATGCGGTGCTGTTGCAACAGTTTGGCGAGCGTCGCCTCGCGAACGCGCTGCGCCGCGGCCGGCGTCGGCAGGCGCCGCCACAGGTCGAGCGCCCAGGGCGCTGCGACCTCGTCGCTGGTCGCGGCGAGCAGCTGCGGGTAGTAGCGCCAGAGCTGCTCGCGCATCCGATTGGCTTGGCGCGTGCGTTCCCGCGTCAGCTCTTCGCTGATGCGCGACCACTCCCGCAACTCGACGATCGCCGGGTCGGCCGGCTCCAGCCGCCGCAGACAGTGCGGGTCGGTGCGCAGCGCCGAGGCCAGCACCCGCGCATCCCGTCGGTCGTCCTTCGCCCCCGCCGGCGAGAAGCGGTCGCGGAAGCGGTCGAGCTGCTTCGGATTGATCGCGTGGACCGCCAAGCCTTGTTCCATCAGGCTCTCGACCACCGGCCCGCGCGGTGTCTCGATCGCCACGCCGACCTGATCCGCCGCACCTGCCGCAAAGGACACAACCCAGTCCGCCATCTCCGAGAGCCCCTGGCCGCCATGCTCGAACGCCCGCTCGCCGAGCAGCGTCCCGGCAACGTCGATGACACACGCCTGGTGCGTCTGCGATCCCCAATCGACACCCACGAACCATGCCAGCTTCACATCGAACCTCCTATCTGCCGTATCTCACGGGCGCGCCAACGATGCCTGCCGGTCCCTGTACTGGCGCTCTGCGGCGCAAACTCCCCACGGGGCATCCATCGCTGGCTGGACCGCCAGGGCACAACTCCCCCCTAAGTGCTCGAGACACAGAGTCGCTCCCGGTAGCTCCCGGCGGCCTGCCCGACTTCACGCGATTGTCCGCGCAAGGTCATTTAGAAGGTACAGGGTCGCTCCCGTCTCTCCCCTCACCGCTGGCGCGGTTCGGGTCGGCCGGTCGTAGGACGAAAAGCCGAACAACGACAGCGAAAAATGGCAGGGGGGGATGGGACACCCCCCCTGCTGTTTTTGTGACACCCCCCCCTGCGTCCGGATCACAAAAGCCCTGCCACGCGGCCTGCCACGCGGCCCGCCACGGACCGGGGCCAAGCGCGCGGGCCACATCAGATGGCCGTCTCGGGGGTGGTCAACCGGACGGTGGACCACAGAGAGAAGCGGTCAATCGCTCCCCGCGCCGTCGCCTTCGTGGGCGTGCCGTCGGGGAGTTGTTGCAAGAGGACGAGACGATCGGCCGCCTTGTCGAACCCGCCGGCCGCGCGCAAGAGTTCACGATTGCCGGCGGTAATCGCTGTCTCAAGCCGGGCGATTTCCTGGCGGATGTCCGGGTCGGCCTTGGTCGGCCCGGCCGGGTCCGCCGCGCCCTGGCCGTTGCCGTCCCGGGTCCAGCGTTTCAGCACGGGCGCGGCGCGGTCTGCCGCCGCTATGCCCATGCCGACGGCGACAACATGCACGGCGAAAGTCCGCGCCCGGAGCGCGGCCCAGAGGGGCGCGTGGGCCATGCCCCACGCGCGCAGCTCGCTATCGGTGGACTGGCCGGCGTCGACGTACACGAACGTCGCCGCCTGCGCGTCGACCGCGATCGGCAATTTGAAGGCGAAGTACCGCGGGATCTGCGGCTTCCCGTGCGGGCCGTACAGGCGGTACGGGAAGGTGCCTCGGTCGATCCCGAGCGCCTCGAACCGTTGCAGTTTGTCGGCCTCGGTCGGGAGCCAGACGAGGGTCGGCCGCTCAATGAGGTAATCGAGCGAGAGCAAGCGGCGCATCAGCACCTGCGTCGTCGCGTCCTTCGCCCGACGGTGCCGAACGTCGGGGATGCCAAGCGCGCGATAGGGGGCTTTGCCGGTGAGGAGGACGGCGCGCGCGCCGCCGGGGAGCATGAGCCGCTCGTCCTCGATGGCGAGCTTCTTGTCGATGAGCGCGCGAACGAACCGGCGCGCCTGTTCCGGGTGCGCGCCGCCGAAAAAATGGCACCATTGCGAGCGCGTAAAGACGCCTGAATGCAAGGCGACCAGCGCGATCCATTCGGCCTCGCGGCCGGTCCACCCGAGGGCGGCGAGCGCCGCGAACGGGCTCGCGCGGTCCTGGACCGGGGGGCGCGCGACGGGGCGAGTCACCCGGGCACCCGCGCCCGATCGCGGCGCACATCGTGGCAGCGGGGCCCCCTCGGGTTGACGATCATCCGCTCGGGGTCCGGGGGCGGCAACCACGGGCAGGGGCGGGCGCGGATCCAGCGGTCGCGCCGACGGCGCGGGGCTGATCTGTGGACTCCGTGCGGCGGAGTATTTGTCGGCCAGCTGGGCGTATTTCTGCGTGATCGCCTGTTCGTGCTCGCGGACCTGGCGCAGCAGGTAGTCCGACATGTGTTGCGCCTCGGCGGCGGCCTTGTCGATTTCCTGCGGGTCGTGTTCCAGCGCCGTGAGCCAGCCCTTCACGTACGTCGCGCCACGACTCCCGTCGTGGCCGACGCCGACCCGCGCGCCGGTCAGCATCGCCGATATTTCGGCGCGGAGTTCTTCGCGGGCGTACTCCACGCTACGGAAATCCCCGGCGCCGTTCTTGAGCGTGTCGCGGTCCAGCCGATCGGGGTGGCCGGTGGCATGCCCGAGTTCGTGGAACACGGTCTGGTAGTACCCGTTCGCGGATGCGAACTGGTCACGTTCGGGAAGGGTGACGCGGTCGGTCTGTAGATTGTAGAACGAGCGATCGCCGCGCACGTGCCGCACGTCCACGCCGCTCTCCATGATTACGTGCTCGGCGAGCTGATGCGTTTTCCCCTCGGACTCTCGGTCGCGGTCGTCGTCGCGCCGTTCCAGCTTCAGGCCGTCGACCTGTTCGACGTTGAACGCGGCGTGCACCCTCACCATCGGTGGATAGGACTGCTCGTGGACCTGTTCGCCGCCGGGCCGCTGGCCCGTGTCGGGGGCGCCGGGCGGTTGCTGCGCCTGCCTCTCGTCGTCCGCCGTGTCAAAGAGGACGGGCGTCGCCTGCTCGCCTGGGCGGACCTGACCACCGAGCGCCTGGATCTGCGTGGCGGTCGCCCAGCGGTTGTCGCGGTAGCCCTTCGCGGTTTGGGTGACACTCAACTGCAGCGCGTTCACGCCCCGGTACGCGTGCCCGCTCACGAGGTGTTCCGGGAGCCGGTGCGCGCCGGGCTTCCACGGTTTCCGACGTGAATGTCTTGTAAGTCATTGACACATATGCACCTTAAAGTATTCCTTGGTTCATGTTCCCCTCGCTCCATCCCTCGTTCTGCATCGGATTCCAGCGGACCCAGTGCACCGTCCTCGAACGAATTGGGATCGGAGACCGCAACAGGTGGGGTTACCCACGGGCACCTCGGATGGGCCGTCTGCGAGGCGAGCGGGCGGAGTCGGACGGCGGATCCGACGCGGCGACGTCGGTCCGCATCGTGAACGAGGATGTGCCGCTCGCCGGCCGGTGGCGTCGGCAGACTAGCGCGCAGTTCGACCGTACCCGGATCGTCTTGAACACCGTGCCAGCGGAGCTCGCCCTGTCCGCAAGACGCGGACCGTGACGACGAGTGCCGCGAGGCCACTCAGCGCCGTGGTGTCCTGGAACGTGGCGTCCATCGCGTGGCGCTGGGGGTCGTCCAGCGTCAGCCACGCCGCCCACAGCGCGTCCTAGCGAGGCTCCTCCACTGGCGTTTTGGCCTGACGGGTGACGAGCCGGCCGGCGGGGCGGACGCGTGCACCTATGGCCGGACGCCGGCGTCCGGCCGGGAACGGACCGGCATCGACCACGATGGGAACTCACGCTGCTCCGGAGCCGTGGCGCACGTGAGCCGAGCCAACGGCGGTCAGCGCAGCAGATCCCGCATCATTGCGCTGATGGTTCCTGCCGAGTCGGCCACGTTGAACGGGAAGCAGGCCATCTCCAGATCGTGATCATCGGCGAATGGGACGTTGAGCGTCTCGTGAAACACCGTCGTCCTTGGATTCGAGGCGGCGGGCTCCGGACTGGGACCGGAAGGCTACTCGGACAACGGCGGCAGTCCGGCCTGCGCCGGCTCCCGGTTGATCATCGCTTTCAATTCCTTGCCGGGCTTGAAGTAGGCGACACGTTTCGACGGCACGTCCACCCGGTCGCCCGTCCTGGGGTTGCGGCCCTTGCGCGGCTCGCGCCGCCGCAGGCGGAAGCTGCCGAAGCCGCGGATCTCGACCTTGTCTCCCGTGTGCAGCGCCTCCACGATGCTGCCGAACACGGTGTCGACGACGATTGTCGCGCGTGTCTTGGTGAGGTCCGCGACGCGGACCACCTCCTCGACAAGCGCCGCCTTCGTCACGCGGTCGTCGGTCACTGGCTGCCCGTCGTCAGAGGGACGCTCTGGCAGGCCCCAGCCGCGGGCATCGTCGCCGAGGCCACAGTGTCGCGCGGAAGTCGCCCGTCAACAACCTGCACGGAGCGATGATAGCAGCGACGAAGACAGCTCACGCGGCGGGTGTCTGGCACTGGAGAGCGGACCGCCACGGCCACAAGGGCCGCGCGAACCGTGCACTCCACCAGCCGCACCATGCCGAACACACCAGCGTTTCCGACGCCGTTCAGGATGGACAGATCGACGAGGCGCGAGACGACGACTCAACAGGCGGTATCACGGCGCGGCAGGGTCACAAACAGGGCGTGAGCAGCAGGGCCACGAGGAGAGTGATCACGCACAGGACGAAGAACGGGAACAAGCAGGCGGCGACGAGAAGGGCACGTGGCGCGGAGCAGAGATCACACCCATCCGAAACCACAGAGTGCCGCTCCAGACGTGCAACACCCCTCCTCGCTACCAGTCGCAGGAAGTGTAGCCGATCCTGTCGCACCCTACGATCAGCATAACCCCTTACAACACTGAGGCTTAAGTACCGTTACCCACGAATCCGGCGACCGATGCACGATCATGATGCAGGAACCGGGAGCGACCCATCCGAAAACCTGCGGTTTTCGGCCCCCGACGCGGTCGTGCCGCATGCCAAGGCTGGCGCCGTCCGCGTCCGTGCAGGTGTGACCGAGCCGAAGTGGCGTCCTCGGTTGAGGAGTTGAGAGTCAAGTCCGCGTAGACTGGCACCTCATGCCTCGCCTTCTCTCGCAGCCGCACGGAGACCGCCTCGGAGACCTACTGAACCGTCGACTGCAAGATCATCAATGGACGACATTCCGAGCCGCCGTCGCGTTCGTGAAGCGTTCCGGCGTCATCCACCTCGCTAACAGCCTGCGAGCGTTCGCCCGGCGCGGCCAAATCAGGATGACGGTTGGCGTCAGCATGGGCGGAACGTCCGTTGAAGGACTGGAGTCTCTGCTCGAATGCCTCAACGGTCGCGGCGAAGTCTGGGTCTTTCACAACGAGAACGGCCCGACTTTCCATCCCAAGATGTACGTCTTCAGTTCCGACAGGAACGCTGAGATTATCATCGGGTCAGGCAACCTCACGCAGGGCGGCCTCTTCGACAACTACGAGGCGTCGGTCGCGCTCACTCTGAATCTGACCGACCCTGACGATCGCGCTCTCCTGGCCGGCGTCGAAGCCATTCTCGACGGGTTCGCTGATCGCGTTCCCGGAACGGCCGTCACATTGTCCCACGAGACACTGGAACAGCTGCGCACCGCCGGCTACGTCATTCCGGAAGCGGAGATGCGTCGCCCCACGCGAAGACCCGCGACGGCGATTCAGGAGTACGGAGTGCCGCCTCCGGGAGGGCAGTTGTTTCGACACGTGGCAGTTCCCCCGCCGCCTCCCATTCTGGTGGTCCGCGGCGATGGCCCAACGCCGCGAGGCTTTGACGAGACTCCCGCCGCGTTCTACATGACGCTTCAACAGACCGACGCCGGCACCGGTCAGACGACCCCCGGCACGGCACCGCGATCCCCGGAGATCTTCATCCCCCTGGCGGCGCGCGATGCCGCCCCGGACTTCTGGCGATGGCCCGAGGCGTTCACGGAAGACGCGCAACGACCGGGCAAGCGGGACCGTACCGGTGTTCCGATGCTCGTCGATGATGCGGTTGTGAGAGTCAACATGACGTACTTCGCCCACAGACACGACTTGCGACTCCGCAACGAAATGCTGCGCGGTGCCGGAACGGTCGGCGACGTTCTGCGAATCGCGCGGACGGACAACGCACCGCATCACGACTACTCCGTCACCGTGATACGACAGGGCACCCCAGAGCACGCGCAGGCTCTCGCACGATGCGCGCAGACGGTCAGGAACTCGCAGAAGAGATGGGGCTACGAATGAGACGGGGCGGTCAGCATCAGCAGCGTCTCCGTGGAACCGGCGTTCCGTCTGAAGATGTCGCGCGAGCGAAGCATTTCCATCGGAACGTCACCGTCCCGGCCATACCCGAGGGACTCAGCGATATCACCCAGGAGTTCCGCCGTCCGGATCTCCACACGTTCGCTGCCGGCGATGGTGTGGTTGCCGCCTACGACGACGTACACCGGCGCACCGGGCTTCACGACGAACAACAGTTCGTCGAGGACTGTGAGCATGTCGAAGAAGTACTTCGCCAGCAGCGCGGCCATGTTGCGGCGGCGAAACCCGACCGCGCCGTGTGCGTTCAGCGTGCAGACTCGCCTCGCCAGAGTGCTGACGGACGACGGCAGCCGCCCCGCGTGCCGTTCGAAGTACTCCCAGTACTCCCGACGCCTGCGGTCCGTGATTTCCCGATTGCCGATCATCCCTAGGTCCGTCTCACGGTGCTTCGTGCGCGTCAACATTCCCAGGTAGCACAGATTCAACCGGTCCGTATCCAAGTACGGCAGCGCCGTCGCGTACGGCGGGGAGGTGACGACCGCGTCGACTCTGTGACGCCAGCGTCGCCAACAGCGAGTCAATTGCCGAGCGTCCCCTTGCACGATTTCTACGTTGCCGGTCCGCTGCTGTCCGTCTTGATATAAGAAGGCTGCGACCGATCGCACCGACTTCCGCACCTCGGTCAGAAACGTAGCTACGGCGTCCAAGGACGTGCTCTGGGGATCCCTTCGAACACGGAGATCATCCGTCTTCTGCCAGGAGACGCGGCGCAGAACGTTGCTCAAGGCGATGAACAGCATCTCCCGGGCGGCGGCGTCGCGCACCGGACGAATCGCGTCAACAATACCGTCGAGGTCTCGGAGTGCGGCGTCGGAAAACCAGCGCCGCAGATACTCTTGATCGGCGCCCGGAATCTTGCCGAAGTACCGCAGTTCGCCAGTGCCTCCGCGCTGACCGCGGGCAAGACGGGATTCGACGGACCGGACGGCTCCTCGAAGGCGCTCGGGGTCGGCATGAAGGAGCATGCACTTCGCGCGCGACAGCCTGATAGACAACGGGTTCATGTCGAGACCGATCGCGGTCCGTCCGGCGAGCACCGATTCGACCAGCGTCGTTCCGCTGCCGCACATCGGATCCGCGACGACACCATCAACGGGAACTCGACCGATGTTGATCAACGCCTTCACGAGTTGGGGGAAGAACTTCCCGCGATACTCGTGCAATCCGTGCGTCGCGTAGCGGAGGCACCGACGATTGACCAACGGCACGTCATTCCGAAACGGCAGCGCCTCCGCGAACCCCTCGATCGGTGTTCCGTTTCGGGCCACGGAAACCGTCGCCTCGCGAAGAGCTTGGTGCGTGTAGCGCGCCGCCCCGTCATCTACCGATTCCCAGTACGCCAAGGACGCGGCCAGCGTCTCGGCGGGTGCCACAGTCCTGATGTCCACACAAGTTGAACAACTGTCGCTCGATGTCGCAACCGCGCCGACATCCGCCACGGCACCCAGCTCGGCGAGAGCGAGCGTACGCTCGAACGGCTGAATGTACGGCTTCATGCGACAGCGGACGCTAATCGTCATTTCGATGCCCGTCTCCGTTGCGGAGGATCACGATGTGCTCCCGCTTCACCTTGCCGATGGACGGGTTAAAGGCCTTCCTGGTGTCGAGCAGCCGCCGCCGCAAGCGCGCTTCCTCGACGAACCCGTGTTCCGCGGCAACCCGCGAGATCGCGTCCGCGTTGTTGAAGCGCCGACCGCGAATCGTCGAATCGCCGACGACGAAGCAAGCGTATCCGTCTCTGCGCAGCCGGTTTCTCAGCCAACCGAAGACACGCGACATTTCCTCCGCGAAGGTCGCGCTCGTCGCCGCGCTGGGCCCCTTCCGACTGTACTTCCGATGACTTCCGATCTCCACTGCCTTGAACGCGGGCTGGTCCATTCCCAGCCAGACCATGCGCGTCATGTGATAGAGGTGATAGCTATAGGCGTTCGGGTACGGCGGCGAGCAGACGACGAGATCGAGCGGCTCGACCTGCGGGGCGTCCAGGACGTTGGCGTGATGCACGCTTCGCCGAAACCGCGGCTCCATGAGCGCCGTCAACTCGGTCACGGCGTGCGCCGCGTTCGTCAGGCAGCGCGAGAATCGACCGAGCGCGTTGCCAGGTCGGACCGGCTTTTGTCGGCGGACGTACCGCGTATCCGAGTCCTGACGGGAAACGGTGACCACAATCGCAGAAAACGCAGCGTCTGCGACAACGCGCGCCCGATCGGTCGGAAGTTCGGATGCCCACGCGCGTATCTGACCAAGCTCCTTAGCGATCTCAGGCTCGAACCAGAACCGAATCGCGTCGCTGTCCGGGATTCCTGCCCCGAACAACTCGTCCGGCGAAAAGAGCGAATGCTGGCCATCGGTACTGCCGATCTGTTCCGCCAGAGCCCCAGCACGCGCCGCGAGATCATGCAGTGCCGCCGTATCCTCGTCCGTGACGCGGGTCGTCTTCGCCCTGCTGATCAGACATGCGAGCGGATTCGCATCGACGCCCACTGCGTGCCGTTTCAGGAGGAGCGCTTCCACCAACGTTGTGCCGCTACCGCAGAAGACGTCGCCGACGACGTCACCTACGGAGGACAGTTCTTGGATCAAGGCGTTTGGAATCTGCGGGATGAACTTCGCGGGGTAGGGATGCAGACCGTGCGTCAGGTAGTCCGTTTTCGCATCCGTGAAGTCCCAGTCGAGTGACAGCAGGCGACCGAGCGGTACCGATTCGACCGCCCCACCGTCCTGCCCGGTTCGTGCGAACCGCTCGATGCGCACGACTTCCTGATCCGTGAATTTGCGCCAGCCGTTTCGGTCTCGATGCGGCTCTGGCACGCGCCCCTCCCGCAACCAGCGGAGCAGGGTGTCGCGATGCACTCCGACTCGGCGCGCGACTTGAGCCGTCGAGAGAGAGTCGCTTCGGGTCATGCTCGGCCGCCTATACTTGCATATAGTTTAGATCGATGCAAGACGGGTCGAGCGACGATGCCCCGAACGGCGCAAAGCATCCCGGTGTCGTCAGACCTGACCGTCTCTCTCGGATCCTGGACTTCGGGGTTGTGGTCGACCTGCGGCGCGGGCAGCGCCAAACGGCGACGGATGGGAACCACTCGGGTTCGTCAACCGCTCCTGCCGCGACCCGACCGGGCGAAGACTGACTCTTGGGGAGACACCGACTCGTCCGGCCGTCGGTTGCTGTGGTGCAGTCCGGTCCCGTTCAGATTGTGGGGTCCAGCAAGGGGAAACATGGGCTGGAAGTGGGACGGCCCTATGCTGTTGTATCTAAAAGAATTACAGCAGCGCACGGCGGACGGTGGAGCCGCATTCGTCGCCGTGTCGCGTCGGGGTGAGTCCGTTTCTCGGGTTCGGCCGAATCCAGATACACTTGATGAAATTGAACCGTTCCGCACCTGTTCGGTCTTGGAACACATGCTGTGGATCTTCCTGTTCGTCTGGCGTCGTGCACGGCAAGCGATATCCGAGCCATACCGTTTCGAACGGATCCGAATCCAAGCTCGGAGTGCTCTCAAGCAACTCTCGTATGCATCCTTCGGCCTCGACCCTCGTGCTACGAGTCGTCAAAGGGCTGTGTAGCAGAACCAACAGGTGTCCCGGTCCCAGTCGCCGTGCCAGTTCCCGGTACTTCTTGCGCTTGCGTTCGACCCGCTCGCGGGCCTTGATTCCCACCACCGCGTCGGGTTCCCAGTAGATTCCTCCGTGTTCCCTGTCCTCCCCATCCCACAACCACTTACCCTCCTCCTGACCGTTGTAGTAGGCGCCTGTAACGTCGCCCCAAGTCGTCACTTCGGCTCCGTCGTGTCTTCGGACGTGAAAGTAAGCATCGGGAGCGTCTTCATCGGGCCGACTCCACCGGATCGCCGCGTGTAGATGCTGCCCAAGGGCGATGGCCCAGCACTTTCCCCAGTAGTTTTCGTGTTGACGTTGGAGATCCCGCCTCATTGCCGCTCGCCTGTCTTGGTATCGGGGAGCGGCACGGAGCGCGTCAGCGTGACATGCCCGCCGTGTCGGGCGGCCTGCCGAACGACATCGGTGATGCCGCCGGCCTGTGCGGACGCGAGCTTGGCGCCGGTAGGTGGTGGAGCGACAGAATCACGGTCGAACAGGAAATCATGCTACCACGGTGGCTCGTGTGGCGGGCAGGTGGGGGTGGCAGCGGTCAGTGACACCGTTTAGGAAGGAGCGAGCCGGGTCCCGGTTGGTCCGCAGGCGGTGTCTATCCTGCGAGGATCCGCTGTGAGTTGCCCGCTGCCAATGGGTCTCGGCGTCCGCCAAGAGCACCACACTCGGTCAGCATCCGGCGGATGTCGTGGCAAAAATCGCCTTTAACTTCAAGGATGAGCGCCGCCGCGCGCCGCTCGGGATTCGTCGCTTGCCAGCCTAAGAGTTGGCGCGCGAACGGGTGCATACACGCCGACGTTTTGCCGGACCCGACCGCGCCGAAAATCGCCACGCCGGTATAGAGGCCCCGCTCCGGGATCGGCAGCCATTCGGGAGCCGGGCTCTCGATGGCTCTGACCGGGTGATGGACCTCGCCGACGACGATGGCCGGCCCGTCCGCCGAAGGCGAAAGCGGCCACGTCGGAAGGCGGGACCGGCGCCCCACACGGACGCCCATCCGGGCGAACCAGATCCGCGCCGAACTGATGAGGAATTGCCCGGCCAGGAACACCGCCACGCCGGGCGCGACGTAGTACCACGCGACGACGGCGCGATACACGTTCGGGGTGTGGTAGCGGACCAGAACCACCACGGGATCGGCCTCGGGGAACACGCCGGGCCACGTCCAGGCGCACGCGACACTCACGCCGCCGACGACCAGGAACGCGCGGATGAGTCGGTCAAGCATCGCGCCGCTCGTCGCTGCTTGTCGTCCGGCCCGCGTGCGGGCCGGGGAGCCTTCCTGCAAGGATACATACAGACGGGAGCGACCTCCCCGAAGGCGAGGGGGGGGCTGACACGGTGCCTGACACCGTGGCTGACACCCCCCATTCGCCGTGCCGCGCCAGCGGCACAAAAGGGGGGGTCGCTCCCGTCACGTCCCTCTCCGCTGGCGCGGTTCGGGTCGGCCGGTCTTAGGACGAAAAGACGAACAACGACAGCGACAAATGGAAGGGGGGGATGGGACACCCCCCCTGCTGTTTTTGGGACACCCCCCCCTGTGTCCGTGTCAGATTTTGCTCGCCCCAGGCATCGCCCTGCGCTTCGACCCCGGAACGGTCCAGAGGACGGGGCACCATTAGATCGCCACCTCGGGCGTGGTCAGCCGGACGGTGGGCCAGATTGTGAAGCGGTCAATCGCCCCTCGCGCGGTCGCCTTGGTGGGCGTGCCGTCGGGGAGTTGTTGCAAGAAGACGAGACGATCGGCCGCCTTGTCGAACCCGCCGGCCGCGCGCATGAGTTCACGATTGCCGCCGCTGATCGCGTCCTCAAGCCGGGCGATTTCCTGGCGGATGTCCGGGTCGGCCTTGGTCGGCCCGACCGGGTCCGCCGCGCCCTGGCCCTCGCCGTCCTGGGTCCAGCGTTTCAGGACGGGCGCGGCGCGTTCCGCGGCGTCAACACCCGTGCCGACAGCGACGACGTGCACGGCGAACGTCCGCGCCCGGAGCGCGGCCCAGAGCGGCGCGTGGGCCACGCCCCACGCGCGTAGCTCGCTATCGGTGGACTGGCCGGCGTCCACGTACACGAACGTCGCCGCCCGCTCGTCTATGGCGATCGGAAGTTTCAGCGCAAAGTAGCGCGGCTGGCCCTTCTCACCCTCACCATATTTCCGGTACGGCAACACGGCCCGGTCGATGCCGAGCGCCTCGAACCGCCGAACTTTATCGGCCTCCGTCGGGAGCCATCCGAGGGTCGGCCGCTCGATGAGGTAATCGAGCGAGAGCAACCGGCGCATGAGGATGGGCGTGGTCGCGTTCTTGCCCCGACGGTGCCGCACGTCGGGGATCCCCAGCGCCCGATAGAGGGCTTTCCCGGTGAGCAGGACGGCGCGCGCGCCGCCGGGGAAGATGGCCCGCTCGTCCTCGATGGCGAGCTGCTTGTCGATGAGCGAGCGCACGAATACGCGCGCCGCTTCGCGGTTCGCGCCGTCAAAAAAATAGCACCATTGCGACCGCGTAAAGACGCCGGTATGCAGCGTGACCAGCGCGATCCATTCGGCCTTTCGGCCGCTCCAGCCGAGGGGTTCAAGCACACGCGCGCGGTCCTGCAACGTCGGGACCGTGACGGGGCGCGGTGTCTCCGGGGCGGGGCTCGTCGTCATCCGGTCACCAGCGCGCGATCGCCGCGCACGTACGTGATGAGAATCCCCATCGGATGCACGATCATCAGCTCGGGATCGACCGTCTCGAAGAACGTGAAGTGGAGTGAGAGCGTCCAGGGCGGGCTCCGTGTGTTCCACTGAGATAGGCGGCCCAATCGTCCATCAGCCGGCGCCGCCGCTCGAACAGGTCCGAGCGGGCATAGGCGGCTTCGACCTTATTCTGGACCACGTGCGCGAGCGCCGCCTCGACGACCTCGCGCGGGTGATTGGTCTCCTCGGCCGTCCAGTCCCGGAAGCTCGAACGAAAGCCGTGCGGGACGCCGCCGATCGCCAGGTCCTTGAGCAGCCCCGACAGCGCCATATCGGCCAGCCGCTTCCCGCGCCCGCTCGGGAACACCAGCGCATGGCCGTCGCCGAGCGCGCGCGCCGCGTCGAGGATCTGTGCGGCACGCCGGCACAGGGGGACCCGGTGTTCCCGCTTGGCCTTCGTGCGCGTGGCCGGGATGGTCCAGACGTGGTGCTCCGCGTCGACCTCGGCCCACTGCGCCCCGCGGACCTCACCGGATCGCGCCGCCGTGAGCACGAGGAACTCGAAGGCGAGCGTCACCACGGGCGGAGCCCCCGACGCCTGCACCGCGCCGATGGCCGCCGCCACGTCGCGATGCGGCAGCGCCCGCATGTGCTGGACCAGATGCTGCTGCGGGCCCAGGACCGGCCCGATGCGGTCGCATGGGTTGTCGGCTCGCAGGTCCATCGCCACGGCCCATTCCATCACCGTGCTGATGCGTTCGCGCACCCGCCGCGCCGTCGCCGGGCGGACATGCCAGACGGGCCGCAGCGTCTCGATCACGTCGGCGCTCGTCACCTCGGAGACCGGCAGCTGACCCATGCGCGGGAACGCGAACCGCGTCATGCTCGACATCCAATCCTTGCCGTACTTCGGATTGCGCCAGCCGGGCTGCATCTGGGTCCAGACCTGCTCGGCGGCGGCGGCGAAGGTCGGCGTGCGCTGGAGACGGCGCTTCTCGGCGAGCGGGTCGCCCCCGGCGCGGGCGAGCTTGCGGTTGGCGAAGGCGAGCGCGCGGGCCTCCTTGAGCGAGACGAGCGGGAAGCCGCCGAGCCCGAGTTCGCGGCGGCGTCCGCGGATGGCGATCCGCTGGACCCAACTCCGGCTGCCGGACGGCTGGACGTCGAGGTACAAGCCCTGGCCGTCGCAATACCGGCCGGCCGCGGCGACGGTGCGGACGAAGGCGGTCGAGAGGGCATGTTCGGGCTGGCGCGTTTGGGGGTGAGTCGGCAGCATCCTTTCCACCAGTCTTTCCACCGTTATATGGTGGAACGTAGTGGATGTTATAGGTCGATCTGGCTCGTGTCAAGCTAAGATATACTGTAATAACTATCTATAAATGAGACAGTTATGGACTACATGGGACGTTATTGGACGACTCACGCTGACTAGACATGGTGGACACGGTTTCTGCCACGGCGCGACGCCCTGCTCGATCTGCTCTTTGATTTTCGAGGCAAACGCTGTGTGGTAGTCGTCCTGGCTCCACAAGGATTTCTGCGCCGCGGTGGTCTTTCGGCCCCACGCCATCAGTGCCCCCCCTCCGCGCGCCACGCGCCGTCGCGCCAGTCCGACTCGTCCACGATCTCCTGCGTGTCGGAGTTGTCGGTGTCCGTGAGCCCGTACTCCGCGCGCACCGCGTCGGACGCGACGACGTACCGGCCGGTCAAGAGCGCCCGGCCCAGTTCCTCGGCCGTGTCCACGGCAAGCGCCTCTTCGCCATCTACGGTTATGTTCCGGATCATGTCGACCACCCTTTCCCTTCGGGACGCGCTGTGCGTCCCCGCGCCCGGTACCCGTCCTCCGCCGCCGCCGTTCTCCGCTCCGGCCGCGGCGCGATCAGCCGGCGTTGCGCGATCCGCGCGGTGAGCCAGGCGTTCACCTCGGCCTCGATCCAGCCCACGGCGCGGCCTCCAAGGGACACGGGGGCGGGAAACGTGCCGCGGGAGACGCGGAGATAGATCGTGCTGCGCGACAGGCCGGTGCGGGCCTTGACCGTCGGAAATATCAACATCGTGTGCGGCATCGTGACCCTGCTGACCGTGCAACCGAACTTCCACCACCGTAGCTGTGCGCGTTGTGCGCGAACAGGGGGGGCCGGCCACCCCCTGTGCCAAAAAAGATCAATGAATACGGGCCTCAGTCAGCAGGGCGCGCGGCGACTTTCGGTCGGCGCTCAATTGAGGGCAGGCGTAAGCCCTCTGAAATCAGAGGGATAGAGAGAGTGAGTTGGGCGCAAAGTTTCCGCGCAACCTTTTTTTACGTTCTGCGTGCAGCTCGGTCAGACGTTTCGCGTCGGAAACACCCCGTCCACCGGGCTGACGCCGCCACGGGCCGTGGCTCGCTCTCACCGCCGATGCCGAGCGGTTCGTCGGGTCAATTTGAGGCGGCCCATCGCCCCGCTCGACGAGGGTCACGTGACAACGGGAACGCCAGTCCGAGCATCGCGGTGAGGCCAACGCCGCTTGCAGACATGCGCGTGACATGGTTAACTGCACATTTAAAGGTGCAGGGTGGCCGACAAGCCGACGCCACAAACAATCCCGCTGATCTTCTACCGTACGGGGGCGGGTCGCGAACCCGTGAGGGCGTGGCTGCAACGGCTGGATGAGGTCGAGCGCCAGGAGATAGGAAAGGATCTGCTACGGGCGCAATGGCGGTGGCCGGTAGGCATGCCGCTGTGCCGCCCCGATGGGCGACGGCCTCTCGGAAATCCGAACGGACCTGCCGACGAAACGGACGGCGCGCGTGCTGCTGTGCCTCTACCGCCAGCACTTGGTGGTGCTGCACGGGTTCATCAAGAAAACGCGGGCAACGCCAGATTCGGATCTGGTAACGGCGCGAACACGCCAGAAGGAGTTGGAACAATGAGCAAGACCCATATGGGATCGAGCATCGATGCCTTCCTGAAGAAGGAGGGCATCTTCGAGGAAACGCAGGCGCAGGCGATCAAGGAGGTCGTCGCGTGGCAGCTCGCGGAGGCCATGAAGCAGCAGAACATCTCCAAGAACAAGATGGCGACGCTGCTGAAGACGAGCCGCACGCAGGTGGACCGGCTGCTCGATCCGAAAAACGACATCACGCTCGGCAGCCTCCAACGGGCCGCCGCAATAGTCGGGCGCCGCGTGAACGTCGAGTTGGTGTAGGTGAACTGTACCGGGTTTCTCCAGCGAACTTTGGGGGATTATGAACCCTACTTGACTACTTGCGCAACCATTTTAGACCTCATGCACATGCTTCGTAAACTTACGATTAGACGCCTCGTAACAACCCTTACAGTAGTCGTCGTCAGGGTCCACCAGCCGCGTCTCGAACGTATCGGTCGTGATGTTGTATAGCGTTATGCATCGCCCGCCGCACTCAGAACAGCGCGACTGACAAGCCTTCAATTCGTCGTTAATCACTACTGGCATGAAGTCCCCCCATCAGTGCTACTCATTTTCGACACGGTTCTCTCGATGTTCTACAAGAGAACCCTCATCACAGCCGCCGCTCGACGCGTCTGTCTAGGTTGTGCCAGTGCACATTCTCAACGGCCTCCATCGGCGAGTAGCCAGGATTTCCGGTTGCCGTTCGCACTTCGTCGTCTTCTGGATCCACTGTTGACGCGATGCAGTGGTACCTGGTGTTGATCTTGACGGTCGGCCCGTACTCGAAGACCTTGATCGTGATTTCGTCTTTGCCACGCCTGGCCCTGAACCCAGCAATCAACTTCGACGGCTCCGATAGTCCTGCTGGACCAGACGGGGTGATGAGATTTGGCAGTTTGCGCAGGATCTCGTCGATTGTGTCCATCGCTCTACTCCTCCAGTCAGGGATCCGATCAGGCGTAGCTCGTTCCAGTAACGGAATTCGGATCGCGTCAACCTCGTTGATGGGGTCGTCCGTTGAGTGGCCTTAGAATGCCACTGTACGGACGATCCTACACGATCACGTTCATTGAGGATTCCCGCCCGGACTGCGCCGAAAGAACAAGAAGGAAGGATTCATGGCTGGGTCGGCTCTACCGCTGCTGTCGCGGATCTGATCGTGTAGGATCGTCCGTACAGCGAAACGCTCCGGCGGCCACCGGGGCGAGCAACCCAACCCACGCGACAACGTAGGAACAGTATGCACAATCGTAGCACAGAAACGATCGCCGATCATGACCCTGAAGCCTTGGCGATGGCGCTGATCGCGGACAATCCTGAGTTCGCCAAAAAGCTCGTCGATGCGATTGCTGCGAAGCTCGATGAGAAGTTCGGGTTTCAGCAGGGGTGGATGTCTGATCGGCTCGAAGAGCTTTCAAGAACAGTCGATAGCGTATCCTCGAAGATCGATACAGTGGCACAGAACATCGACAAACGGTTCGACACCCTCGCGCACAACCAGAAGGTGTTCGCCGAAAAGCAGGAACTCTTCGAGCGGAGGACGGACCGCCGCCTGAGGGACATTGACGAACGCCTTGGCAACGGAGACCGTGAGTAGGAGGATTGCCAGCATGATCAAGGTCAACGTAATTGGAGACGCCGATTGGCCGGAAGATCACCCCATGCATGGATGCCGTGGTGATTTATGGATATCGCTCTCATCAGCCATCGCCGTCCACCACCAGTACGGTAAAGGAGCGGTGGTCACGTATCCATGCGGTGGGTCGTTGCTAATCGACGAACGCCCGGAAGATCTCGTGAGGAGAGCAACGGCATTGGGAAACTCCCATGAAGCCGATGCTTGAACCGAAGCGCGACCTAGTTCAGGCCGCCGACGGCCCTCACGTGGTAGATTTCCACGCGACCATGATGGATCAGGTTTCGGGTCTTGACGAAACGCTTGCGTTCCTGCACGCCGACAGGAACGCAGGGCGGTTTGACGGGACGGGAGTGCCGAGAGGAGAAGCTTCACATGATTGATGATTTCGACAACGTCAAGAAGGAGTTGACCGAACTGGCGACTGTGCTCAACATCTTTAAGTCAGAGGCAGTTCAGGTGCGGATCGTGGAGTTCTTGCTCGGGACAAACGAGAGCGCAGTTGACGATAAAAGGCCTGCGAGATCGCCCTCCGCACGTCCCAAGCGGAAGACCAAGAGGAAGACGGCAGAGAAGGTAGCGACGAAGGACGCGACGACAAAGCCAAGACGGGCCGCGACAAGCGGCCCCGGACCGACTGCGTTGTTGTCTCAGCTGCTGGCCACCGATTTTTTCAACAGCCCGAGGACAATTGGCGACATTGTCGAGCACTGCAAACACAACTTTGCCCGCACAATAAAACCGAACGATATCTCGGGAAAGTTGGGACGATTGACTCGCGATCAGACACTCAGTCGTTCGAAGAACTCCGACAATCAGTATGAGTATGTCACACCTTAATCCCGATCTCGATGCCGCCCTTTCCGGTATTCAGGTCCGATATCGATCGAAAATCACCGCCGCCTATCTGGACCTCAAGAAGAATCACTTAGAGGCGCGAATCGACGCCGCTGGGCTCGCAGCGGGCAAAATGTGCGAAGCTGTTCTTCGACATCTTCAGTTAATCGTTACCGGCACATCGACACCATTCAACCGCCGGATTCCCAACTTCGCCGACGCATGTCGCCAGCTGATCACCTCCCCGACGGGCAGTGCTAGTGAATCCGAACGGATAGTGATTCCGCGTGCCCTAATATTCGCGTACACCATGCGTAACAAGCGCGGCATCGGCCATGTCGGCGGAGACGTAGATGCCAACCGGATCGACTTGGCGGTGCTGTCCGCCGTGGCCGACTGGGTCATATGTGAGCTGATCCGTCTCTACCATGGATTGTCGCTGGAAGAGGCGCAGGATCTCGTTGACGGAATATCGATTCGACGGTTGCCAGCAATCTGGGAGGTGGCAGGTCGAAAACGAGTCCTCCAAGATGGCTTGCCGGCAAGGGATCAGGTTCTCCTTATTCTTTACTCATCAACGGACAGCATTCTTGTTGAGGATTTGTTTGCCTGGGTTGACTACAAAAGGCTGGATCACTTTAAGCAGAAGGTCCTAAAGCCGCTTCATGATAAGAGGCTGATCGAATTCGATCGAGAGTCGGATTGTATTTACCTGTCCCCCAAGGGAGCCAGCGATGTCGAGGAGCGATTGCTCAATGCGAACAGCCCGTCCTAGTTCTAACAAGTGGCTGCACCAGACGGCGGCCACGATAATCGGTTGAATCGAAAAAGAGTGGCTGCCGCAGGTGAGCCACAGTCCGTTATGCGCCCGGCAAGGAGCTGAAGGAGTTGATCAACCAGGAGACGGCGCAGCCGGTCCCGCCGCCGACGCCCGATCTCGTTTTGGCCACAGGCCGATAGGCTGCCGGAATGCTCAACTCAAGAACTGCTTACACCCATGACGACCACGAACATCTACGAACCTACGTATGGCGAGAGCCACGCCCTCGTAATTGGAATCAACAACTACGATCATGTTCCGCGGCTCGCGCACGCCAAGAACGACGCGGAGGCATTCGCGCACGTGCTTCTTGAGAGATTCCAGTTCACCAAGGACAACTTAACAATACTGACAGATGCTGACGCCACCAAAAGCCAAATCCTGAGCGTGTTCATGAGGTACGCGCAGGATGACACTGTCGGGAACGACGACCGGATACTTGTGTTCTTCGCGGGCCACGGACACACTGTCCTAGGTCGTCGTGGCGAGACCGGGTTTCTACTGCCCGTTGACGGTGACCCGTTAGACTTGTCGACGCTCATCCGTTGGGACGATCTGACCCGAAATGCCGACCTGATCTCGGCTAAGCACATGCTCTTCGTGATGGACGCCTGCTACGGTGGCCTGGCGCTTACGAGAAATCCGGTACCGGCAGGGAGCATGCGGTTCTTGAGGGACATGCTCCGACGCTTTTCGCGGCAAGTACTCACCGCCGGAAAGGCCGACGAGGCGGTAGCCGACGCGGATGGCCCCCGGTCGGGTCACTCACTATTTACCGGCCACTTGCTCGATGCGCTCGAAGGCGGTGCCACGAGCGAAGAGGTTATTACTGCAAGTGGTGTGATGGCTTACGTGTATCAGAAGGTTACAAGAGACCAGTATTCCCAACAGACACCACACTATGGTTTCCTCGATGGTGACGGCGACTTCATCTTCGCCGCCGCCGCTTTGAAAGACACCGAAGATGGAGAGAAGGTAACGGACGTGCCGATCAAGGTGATTGGGTCGAGTTCTGGCCATTGGGCCCCCACGGAAACGGTTGCAGAGAGTCTCAAGCAGCTGCTCGCTACGCCGAGCGAAAAGATCCGACTCCATGACTTCACCTCGACGCACATTCGTGCGGCGATCGATGCGACGAGCTTGGAACAGTTCCCCGTCCAGGGTGTCGACGTCACGAATGAAGCGTTCGCGTCACGCATAACCGCCTACGAAGAGACAATCGCTAATCTGGCAACAATGGCGGTACTTATGGGACGTTGGTGTACCGCCGAACAACTTCCAATTCTTGAAAAGATGCTTCGTCGGGTGGCCGAGGGTGATAAGGGATCCGGCGGAACGGTCTTGTGGCTGAACCTGGGGTGGTATCCAACCCTGTATCTCATGTACTCTGCGGGCATTGCCGCGCTGTCTGCCGACAACTACAGGACCCTCGCCAGGATCTTGACCACTCCTGTGCACGCAGAGCCGCACGACGGCAGCGACCTGCAGCCTCTCGCTGTACCGGTGATTAGGCAACTAACCGAGGTTGTGGATGCTTTCAAGCGGCTACCCGGCCGTGACCGCCAGTACGTGGCTCGCAGTGAACACCTGCGCACGCAACACCAGCCGCTAATCGAAGATCTCCTCTTCCTCGGTCGCGCGTACGACGAACACTTCGACCGATTCGAGATGCTCTTGGCGCTGACGTACGCCGATGTGACGGATTACCACTGGGGGCCTCCCGGCCGATTCGCGTGGAAGCACAGCAGCCGGACGCGCGGGAGTCCGTACGTCGCACTAATGGCGGAGGCAAAAGGAATGGGCGACAACTGGCCGCCCGTTAGGGCGGGCTTGTTCAGAAGCTCGACGCAACGATTCTTGGATGTCGCTGGCGCATACAAGCAGTTGCTGGATCATCTCGGCTGGCGGTGAAATGACCTTCGGCTACCCAAACTGGCGCGCGACCCGCCGGCCTAATCGTGGAAATCCGGAACGACGACCGTCCGGTGGCGGCTGTCGGTTGCGGGACACCGGCCGGAGCCCTGACGTTGCGCACGTCGGCGACGGGATCGAACGCTCACAGCCTCTCGTGGACGCCTTGCAGCACCGCCGGTGTGCTGCTGCCAGGGTCGCCAACCTACAGGCACCTAGAACTTGTACCGGCATGACGCTTTGGTTCGGGAGACCTCGCCCGCCGGGAGCCGGAGGGCCAACGTGTGGATACCAGTTGTGATTTACGTCTTGCGGCCGGCGCGGCGTTCGGCGTCGGGGACCGCGGCCAGTAGGTGCGTTGGACTCAAGGATGCCCCGTAGGGGGCGACCGCGGGCCAGGTACCCTTCTTAGCCGTCCGCCGCCCAGTAGACGCAACCCGAGTGAACGCCGTTTACGACTAGGCGAAGTCGAGCCGAGGCCCGACGCAAAATCGCGGCTCCTCGTTGACCATGTCTTCGACGAGCGCAAAGTCCCGCCGGCTACAAAAAACAAAACGCTCGGCCTGCATGACCTGTAGCGAGTTGTGATTCACTACGTTGTCTGGCTTCGAGCCAAGTGGCGTACCTTTCCTAAACGCCCGCATCCAATCGAGCATGGGACCGAAACCCAAGGGAAAGCTAGGATCTCTAACGATACTGGCACGAATCCTCTCGACGCCGTCGCGAATCATGATCTCGTGCGAACGGCAAAAGAAGGCGAGCGTCAGTGTACTGCTGATAGGCAAATAAATCTGAATGCCGCGCACAGCAAGCCCCAAGGTGCCCCGCATTGGGCCACGGCTCTTGTCTTCGTTCTGCAGCGCGACGGGGTTGTCGGAGATGTAGAACGGAGTGTCGGCACTTGTCTCGAACAACAGCCACGTCTTGTTGAGAATGTGTTCGGCGTATCGGTCCGACTCGGTGAGCGAGGTGAGCGCTGCTTGTGCGGCGCGTTCGCTCGTCATCAGCGGATGGCCCTCCGTCGGGAGCCCGAAGCGCTCACCGAATACCCTGCGAAGCCCTTTGTCCATAGCGATAAAGCGCTCGCGCGTATGGGGCCCTCGGTTCATCTGAACCGCTACGAACGTGGCAAGCAAAGCGCGGTTCTCGTCGGAAAGCCAGCCGATACTGCGTTCCGAGATGATGCAGCCAATGAGCATAGCGGCTTCGGATTCTAACTCGCTGAGTTCGTCCTCGAACGAAACGATTTCGTCGCCGATCCTTATCTCGTAGAAATTCCGCTCGCCTGCGATGTTCTGAACATTCGTTTGAAAGGAGTTGCCGGTGCGCTTGTCGTAGGCCCAAAGGCGAGGCCTCTCGCCCGAACAGAAGTGTCTCAGGAGAAAGCGCGGAACGTAGTGGTGAATGGAGGCCATGAATAGGTGTCTACCTGTGACCTTTCAACACGTTGTCCACTCGACCCTGACGGGAGAACCTGATGGTGAGCAAAGCCAAGGTTTCATCCCGGAGGACCGTGGACATCCATCAGAATGCCAGAACCGCCCCCGCGAGTCGAGCCGAACTGGTCGCCCGCGTGCTCGACGACGAACTGCCGGTGAGCCTCGTCGCCGCCGCCGCGGGCGTCTGTCCACGAACGGTGCGTAAGTGGATCGCCCGGTATCAGGTCGACGGCCTCGACGGCCTGGCCGACCGCAGTTCGCGGCCGCATCGGCAGTCCCGGGCCACACCGGTTCGCACCGTCGCCCGCATCGCGGCGTTGCGGCTCCAGCGCCAGCCGGGGATCCAGATCGCACGGACCGTGGGGTCTCGCCCGCCACCGTCAACCGGATCCTGCGCCGGGCAGGGCTCCACCGGCTCGACGCCCTCGAACCGGCTCCGCCGGTCCGCCGCTACGAGCGAGAGCATCCCGGTGAGCTGCTGCACCTGGACATCAAGGAACTCGCGCGCTTCGACCAGCCCGGCCACCGCGTCACAGGGAACCGCCGCCAGTGCACGCCCGGGGCTGGCTGGGACGACGTGCACGTCTGCCTCGACGACCACTCCCGCGTCGGCTTCGCCCAGATCTATCCTGACGAGACCGGCGCCACCGTCACCGTCTTCCTCCGCGCTGCCGTCGCCTACTTCCGCGACCTCGGCGTCCACGTCACCGGGGTGATGACCGACAACGGCGAGAGATACCGCTCGCGCGTGTTCCAGCAGTGCTGCGCCAAACCGCCCTCCGCGAATGGGCCTACGCCCGCGCCTACCGCACGTCACGCCAGCGCGCCGCCCACCTCACGCCCTGGCTGCATCGATACCATTGGCATCGACCGCATGGCAGTCTCAACTATCAGCCTCCTATGAGCCGACTCCGGCTCTCGAGGGACAACCTGTTGAGGTACCACACTTGGCCATGCCACATCATAGTGGTAGTAGTAATAATGGGAATGGCTGCCATGGCATCCATGCTACATCTTTATTTACAGTAGGTTACGTAGCGCATACGGTGGACGCCGCCTCCACTATTTCTCCACGAACCGGGTCGATTCGAGGGGACTCACGTGGACACGAGTAGACTCGGCGGCTGCCGACAAACGCTTGACGTTGAACGTGTTAGACCACAAACTACGCGTCGTCAGTCAGTTACCGAAACACGCTCGAATGGGTTCGACTCCCTGCCCCCCGGGTGTTCGTCATTCCTCGGCTGCCGCCGCCGGGCGGTGCGTCCGCTGCACATCCGGAAGAACGACAAGCGCGGCGGTCGGCAGGACGTTCACCTGCCAGAGTATCGGGGTTTCGGCCCGCTTCAGCAGCGTTATTGGGGAACACCAGCAACGTAGAATTCGGCATACGTCGTTCCGTCCTGTCCCGTCGGCGTTCTATCGCTCATGCTGCTGCTGGCGCCGACGCTGACGCCACTGCACGTGCGCAGTTGCTCCTCGAGGTCGACGGCGTGGAGCTGCACGGCGCGGTGCGGTTGGCGATCTCGGGAGCCGCGACCTGCAACGTCCTGGAGACGGACACCGATTACGCGGAGAGACGGGCGAATGCTGGGCTTGACGGCCCCGTGCAGGCAGTTCTTCTCGCGGAGCGCCGCCGGAGCGTCGGCCAGCCGGGCCACGACAGACGCCGCCTGCGCGGGGGCGAGCGGCCCGTCCTGCAGACGATCCTCCAGCGTGCCGCCGGCCGGCGCTCGCATGTACAGAGAAGGCCGCGGCGGGGAGCGGTCCCGCCGCGGCGTTTCGTGCGTTAGGCGGCGCCGGCCTCGGCGGCGTCGTCCTGCGGGTTGCGGAATTCGATTGCGTTCTGCAACTCGTAGATCCGCGTGTTGGCGAGGTCCGCGACCTTCGCGACCGTCAGAAGGTCATCGCGGCCGAATGCGGGAGTGCGGTCCCAGTTCAACCCGCGGCGGAACAGGCGGGTGATGTGGACGCTGTAGAACACGCCTTCGTCCGTGGGGGTGTTCTGCCAGATGGCGGCGATGATCCTGCCGACTCGGATCTCCGCGACGGGCTTGCCGTTGGTGTTGTTTGCCATTTCGTTTCTCCTGTCCGTTGTGGGCGTGATTGCCCTTCCGCTCATGTAGAGCTGGCGGAAGGGGATGAGCGACCTCGGCAGGAGGCCGTGCGGGAGCGGTGGCAGGAGGAAGGGGAGCGCAGTGGCAACGGACGTGACAGGGACCGAAGGTCAGCGGAGCGTCCTGGCGCGGTGCGGTGCGCGCTGCCCGACTGCCGCCGCGGAGCGGGGCTGATGGCAGACAACATGAGGCGAGATCGGCGGGGTCGTGTCGGAGGATAGGTGGCGCTGGATGCAGAGTCATGGCGGCGGTTGGGGGTGTGGCCGTGCGGGTGTGGAGCGTAGTCGGGGGCGTTGGGATCGCGCTCCCGCGTTCGGCCGCGTAGCGGCGGGAGTCGGAAGGTGCGGATAGGTGTTGCGGAAGTCGAAGTGAGAGATGGGCGGCGGGGAGCTGGTGTGGAGCCGTTGGCGACGATTAGGTTCATCGCCAACGGATGCGATTCAGGCGCGTGAGCGTGTCGACCGATGAGAGCACGATGTGCTCTGGCTCGCCGGCCGCGTAGCGGTGGAAGTCGATAACGTCAGGATCGGCGCCGTGGGCCGGGTTCCAATCTCCGCCGGTGGGGATGGGTCCGAACCACGGGCGGTTAGCGGTGGGGTTGTCGTCTTTGTTGTGCGCCATTGGTTGTCTCCTGTCCGGTTGTGGGCGTGATTGCCCTTCCGCTCATGAGAGCTGGCGGAAGGGGATAAGCGACCTGGACAGGAGGCCGTGCGGGAGCGGTGGCGGGAGGACCAGGAGCGCAGTAGCAGCGAACGTGACAGGGCCGGAGGTCAGCGTAGCGACCTGGCGCGGCGCGGTGCGCGCTACCCGACTGCCGCCGCGGAGCAGGGCTAATGGCGCACAACAAGAGGATGGGCATTCGGGCCGGCAGGCTGCTTGGACGGAGATCCAGTATGGAAGCAAGCGCTCAGCTGTGATCAATCGCCGCGCGGCGATATTCCTTCGCCTTACCTCGGATGGCGCCTGCGATGGGGCCGAGCTGGGCCGGTCCGGAGAACATCCGGTCATCCAACATCCTCTCCACGTCTGCCACGTCCATGCTCGCGAGGAATTTGAAGACCCTTGGAATCCCGCTCGCCCGGGACTTCGACCTCGGTTCCTCGATCCCGTACGCCTCGCAGAAGTTCCGAATGTCGCTCAGGGTGGACAGGAACACCCGTTGTTCGAACTGCTCGGCCGCGCGCCTGAGCACCGCCCCCCGCTCCGCCGGCACTTCCAGCGACTGGGAGCCGTCTGCCTTCGAGACGCGGGCGGAGTCGATCGGCATGTGTCGTAAACGGCCGTTTGCGACAGGCGGGCAATGGCGCCGTCCGGGGCGCGCTGCCGTGTGTCGTATCCCGTGTCTGATTCTATGTCTTGCAGACGTCGAGCGCGTGTGCCAGTGCCGTGCGCCGCACGCGCCCAGCCGATTGCACGGACGGATGGCCTCGGTGATCGCTGCACTGGTCAGTAGTTCACGCCCACCGCCACCCGCCAGGGCCTCATATCTCGAACACCGCATACTCCAGACTGACTGGCGAACCGATTCCCGCCGCCGGGATACGCCGACCGCCACGACCGGCAGCACCGGCATCACGCCGAGCCGGCTGGCCACGCGCGCAGCCTCGGCATCCTCACGGTGGCCTGTGCGGGCTGGCGCCGGTTCCGGAGTACGATGCACGTGACATGAGCTTCCCTTCATTACTACCGTCGCCGAGAACGCGTTATTCCGGTACACGTCGATCCTGCAAGCGGGCTAACACGACACGGAGTCCGGCCCCGGCTACGCTCGTGCATGCGATCGATGTTTACGGCCAACGCAAGCGACTTTTTCGAGCCGCCTTCAGGACGAACCCGCCCGACTGAGCGGAGGCGATCCGGGGCCGTGGAGGACAGATCGTGAGAATTAAGAACATTTCCATCAGGGGTCTATTTGACACCTTCGATCACGAGATTCCACTGTTCCAACACGAGCCCATCACCATTATTCATGGACCAAATGGCGTAGGGAAGACATCCATTCTTAAACTCATTTCGGGCTGCCTTCGGCCACCACATCGGCTTCTGAGAAGCGTTCCCTTCACAAACCTCTCCCTGACTTTTGACGACGAATCCATTCTCGAAGTCGCACCTGAGATCGTCACGAATGAGCACGGTGCTTTTAGTGGACACCTTCGTGCTCAGCGGTCAAGACAGATTTTCCATTTCAACTTCATGGGCCACGGACAAGCCGACCAGACATATGCACACACTGGGTCTAGGCCAGCACATCTTCCGCGCATCGAGCAGTTTCTTCCGATGCTCACTCGGATGAGACACGACGAATGGTACGATCGGCAAACGGAGGAGATTCTCCAATTCGATGATGTGATTCAGCGCTACGGCTCTGACCTGCCTGAAGAGTTTCGGGCCGGCGAGGAGTGTCCTCCATGGCTGCAAGAGATTCAACAAAGCACCCAGGTTCACTTTATCGAGACGCAGCGATTGCTGCGCATCAAGTCCGCTACACCCCATCACTCCGTGCGGCAAGAGACAACCGTGAACCAGTGCGCCGAAGAATTGGCCGGCCGCATAAATGAAATCTTGGCAACATCAGCGACACTTTCGCAAACGCTCGAACGATCGTTTCCGACGAGGCTGATCTCTGGAGCAGGGACTGGGCCACTGAGCGAAGAACACACTCGCTTGAAACTGACCGCTTTAGACCAAAAGCGTTCGCGCCTAGTAGCTGCAGGACTTCTCGAGCCTAGCAATGAGCCGACGCTTCCCACCAAGCGCTTTGATGATACGACCCAGCGCGTACTCGGCGTCTACATCACTGATACGGAACGGAAGCTCAGCGTCTTTGACGATATGCTGAGCCGCATTGAGCTAATTCGCTCGATTGTTGATGCGCGGTTTCTCCAGAAGACGGTTTCGATCGATAGGCGCGAAGGATTGGTCGCGCGCACGCGAGACGGACGACGTCTCGAGCTGTCTGGGCTCTCGTCGGGTGAACAGCATGAACTTGTTCTGCTTTACGAGTTACTGTTCCGCGCCGAAGAAGGCACCTTGATTCTCATTGACGAACCTGAGCTGTCGCTGCATATCGCTTGGCAGCAGCAGTTCTTGAGGGATTTGCTAAGAATCACCAAATTAGCAAAGCTTACTGCGCTCGTCGCGACCCACTCCCCGCAAATCATCCACGACAGGTGGGACCTCACAGTGGAACTGCTCGGGCCGAGCCGGTGAAATCTTTCCTAACCGGCCACGACCTGGCGAACATCGTCAAGATGGCCCACAATCAACGACGCGTTACGTTTCTTCTCGTTGAGGGGACCACGGACGCGACGCTCTTCCAGAGGTTTATACACACCGACCACTGCGAGATTCTCGCTTGCCACGGGCGACCGAATGCCTTGTTGGCCACAGTCCTCCTGGATAAGGATCGCGAGGCTGGATTTCTGACGTTCGTCGACGCGGATTGGGACCGCGTGTCAGGCAAGGTACCAAGCTCCCCAAACTGCATATGGAGTGATCACCATGACCTGGTTGTTGATCTACTGTGCTCTCCAGCACTAGATCGCGTGCTCGCGGAGCGCGGGTCGACAGCAAAGATCGCACGGTTCTCTGACGAGGCGGGCAAGACCGTGTTGCACGCGATCCTCGAAGAGGCGGCGGCACTCGGTCGACTTCGTTGGCATAACGAATCAGGCGCAATAGGACTTAAGTTTACTGGCTTTGAGATCGCTCATTATGTTGAGAAGGAGGGTCTGCGGCTGAACTTCAGTGAGGTCGTGAAAGTTATCGTTCAGCGATCGAATGCCTCAGTGTCCTACGAGGAACTGCACAACCATTGTCGGCGATTAGCCGAGGGAAAATTTGACTGTAGACAGGTTGCCTCAGGGCACGACGCGGTGGCCATTCTAAGTCGAGGACTGAGAAAGCGACTAGGATCGCAAAAGACGCAAGACGTACGAGTCGATGTACTCGAACTTGAATTGCGATTGGCGTTCGATTGGGACTGCCTCAAGCAGACGGCATTCTACGCTGGCATAAAGACTTGGGAGAGCCACAATACTGACTGGCTAGTCTTGCGACAGGACGACGCCGATACGATGAGATCTGGGCCGTGATCCCCTCGGTTACGCCGAGGACGTGAGATGCCAGGCGCCACTCGCGATCCGGAAGTGCAGCAAGAACTCAAGGCGCTGGAGGCCGTGCTGGCCCTGCGACCCGCGAGTTCGACCCGACCGTCCGCGTCTTTGGCGACCTGACGCCCCAGAGCCTCGGGCGCCGCTTCACCGCCGCTACCACCGGCCGCCGGTCTCCCCGGGCGGCTCACCGCCCGCGCACGACGAACTTCAACTGGCGCTGTTCTCCAGTAAGCACTGGTCCGAAGAAAGCCGGCAGGTCAGTGCTCGTGACCTTGCATCACCGGGTCATAGCTCTGCAGAGCGTTGCTAGCTCCGAAACCGGCCGGTCCGGCGGGGCGTCCAGGCCGTGATCCGAACTCTGTCTCAAGCACTGGACTCGCCTTTTTGTCTTCTCAGCTCTTCACCTATCTCGTTGAAGTATTTGTCCCCGAGCGAGTCTGGAACCTGGTCTAGATGCCACTCAAGTTCACGGAGCCTCGCCTCCTGCTCCTGCTCAAGCTTGGGGTTTTTACCGTCGTTAAATCGCTGAGACCATTTAAGGAACGCCCACTCCGCTTCAATGGCATTCGGTGCGCGAGTGATATCGAGAGGATCCCAGGCCCATGGCCCTTCTTCTGGGGTCCAACTCGATGGGTTGTCCCGTATTCGGCGGGCCAGCTCGTCGAAGGCGAGGTGCTGCCTTGGTCCAGGTGTTGTGGCGAGCTTCTTGAGCTCGAGGGCGGGGAGAGCGTTCATGTTAGTCAGATTCGCTTTCAGCGTCTGCTGGATGTCCTGAGCAACTTCGTCGACCTCGCGCGCCACTCGGGGCTCATATCCAAGCTCCCGTTCCAGCGCCGTCGTCAGCGGCAACAGAAGACGCGCCGACGGCGATGTCTGGATGAGCTCGTGCATGCGCTGCAGTCCGAGGTCTACGCTGAAGCCGATCAGGGCCGCAATGGCCTCCCTTGAGATAAAACCGAACTCCGGGAGAAGCTCAAGAATCGCCTCGACGGCATGCTCGCACGCGAACCGATCGCCGCCTGCGAGGAGTGCCTTGGCCAGAATTACGTGGCCGCGCAATTGCTGTTCCGGCGATCCCCTGTGATGTCCATTGATTACCCGGCCGGCCGTCTCGACAGCTTTCTCATACTGGTGGGTTTTAATCTCAATGTCCGCTCGCCAGAGCAGTGCCCCCTTGACCTCCACACTCAATACAGAGGAATCGCTTTCCCCGAACCGCCGGACCACTTCGTCGCAGGCTTCCAGCGCGTCCTGCGGCCGGTTCAGCGCGACGAGGACGGCCCCTTTGTTACCAAGGGCGGTCGCAACCCGCTCAAGGATGGCCTGGGTCTCGCTTTCCCCGAACCGCCGGACCACTTCGTCGCAGACTTCCAGCGCGTCCTGCGGCCGGTTCAGCGCGCCGAGAACGGCCCCTCTGTTCACGAGGGCGGTCGCAACCCGCTCAAGGAGCGCCGGGGTCTCGCTCTTCCCGAAACGACGGACCACCTCGTCGCAGGCCTCCAGCGCGTCCTGCGGCCGGTTCAGCGCGCCGAGGACGGCCCCTCTGTTCACAAGGGCGCTCGCAACTCGCACAAGAAGGGCCGGGGTCTCGTTCTTCCCGAAACGACGGATCACCTCGTCATAGGCTTCCAGCGCGTCCTGCGGCCGGTTCAGATCATCGAGGGCGCCTCCTCTGTTACCAAGGGCGGTCGCAACCCCCTCAAGGAGGGCTGGGGTCTCGCTCTTCCCGAAACGACGGACCACGTCGTCATAGGCCTCCAGCGCGTCCTGCGGCCTGTTCAGTGCGCCGAGGACGGCCCCTCTGTTCACGAGGGCGGTCGCAACCGACTTAAGGAGGGCCGGGATCTCGCTTTCCTCGAAACGACGGACCACCTCGTCGTAGGCTTCCAGCGCGTCCTGCGGCCGGTTCAGCGCGTCGAGGGCGTCTCCTCTGTTCACGAGGGCGGTCGCAACCCGCTCAAGGAGGGCTGTGGTCTCGCTCTCCCCGAAACGACGGACCACCTCGTCGTAGGCTTCCAGCGCGTCCTGCGGCCGGTTCAGCGCGACGAGGACGGCCTCTCTGTTCACGAGGGCGCCCGCAACCCGCTCAAGAAGGGCCGTGGTCTCGCTCTCCCCGAAACGACGGACCACCTCGTCGCAAGCTTCCAGCGCGTCCTGCGGCCGGTTCAGCGCGACGAGGGCGCCTCCTCTGTTCACGAGGGCGGTCGCAACCCGCTCAAGAAGGGCCGTGGTCTCGCTCTCCCCGAAACGACGGACCACCTCGTCGCAGGCTTCCAGCGCGTCCTGCGGCCGGTTCAGCGCGTCGAGGGCGCCTCCTCTGTTCACGAGGGCGGTCGCAACCCGCTCAAGAAGGATCGGGGTCTCGCTCTTCCCGAAACGACGGACCACCTCGTCGCAGGCTTCCAGCGCGTCCTGCGGCCGGTTCAGCGCGACGAGGGCAGCTCCGCTGTTCACTAGGGCGGTCGCAACCCCCTCAAGAAGGGTCGGGGTCTCGCTCTTCCCGAAACGACGGATCACCTCGTTGCAGGCTTCCAGCGCGTCCTGCGGCCGGTTCAGCGCGCCGAGGACGGCTCCGCTGTTCACGAGGGCGCCCGCAACCCGCTCAAGGAGGGCCGGGGTCTCGCTCTTCCCGAAACGACGGATCACCTCGTTGCAGGCTTCCAGCGCGTCCTGCGGTCGGTTCAGCGCGCCGAGGACGGCTCCGCTGTTATTAAGGGCGGTTGCAACCGAAACAAGAAGGGCTGGGGCCTCGCTCTTCCCGAAACGACGGACCACCTCGTCATAGGCCTCCAGCGCGTCCTGCGGCCGCTTCAGATCACCGAGGACGACCCCTTTGTTCACGAGGGCGCCCGCAACCCGCTCAAGGAGGGCCGGGGTCTCGCTCTTCCCGAAACGACGGATCACCTCGTCGTAGGCCTCCAGCGCGTCCTGCGACCGGTGCAGATCGCCGAGGACGGCCCCTTTGTTCACGAGGGCGGCCGCAACTCGCTCAAAAAGGGCCGGGGTCTCACTCTTCCCGAACCGACGGATCACCTCGTCGAAGACCTCCAGCGCGTCCTGCGACCGGTGCAGATCGCCGAGGACGGCCCCTTTGTTCACGAGGGCGGTCGCAACCCGCTCAAAAAGGGCTGGGGTCTCGCTCTTGCTGAACCGACTGATCACCTCGTCGAAGACCTCCAGCGCGTCCTGTGGCCGCTTCAGATCGCGGAGGACGGTCCCTTTGTTAACAAGAGCCTTTGCGACCCACACCAGAACGGCGGGAATCTCACTCTCCCCGAAACGACGGATCACCTCGTCGCAGGCTTCCACGGTATCTTCTGCGCGGTTCCGAACATTCAACGCGGCTGTTGTCTCAAAAAGCTCCCTCGCCGCCGTCTCGGACGATTCGCTGGGACTCCCTTGAGACCGCTCTACCCGATCGTCATCCGCACGCATGCCGGCCGCATCCGCAGGCACCGAGCCCTGACCGGAAACCGCTACGAAACCTGCGGGCATCATCGCCAGCAACTCGCCGCGGTACTTGGCTAGGCTCGGCAACTCCATCAACCTCTCAAGTGCGATCCGATGTAGCGACCGCATCTCCGCACCTAGGCCGGCTGCGTCATGGACCATTCGAGCGCTGATGTCCTTCAACTCGGGCGGCGAGTAGTACGACTCCATGAAGTGGATGAGTGCTTCGACCAGCCGGTCTGGCCCGCGCCGGCGCCGCAGCAGGTAGTAGATGTTGTACAGGCGCTCAGTCAGGTAGTACTGCTTACGTCTGGCGCTGCCGCCCGCGACCCGGACCACCCCGCGCTCGCCGAGGCGCGCAAGCTGGGCGCTGCATGTGCTGGTTTCGAGTCGGGCGTGGTCCGCGATCTCCCGTGTGGTCGCCGGCTTCCACAGCGCGGCAAGCGCGAGATAGACACGCCGTTCCTGTGCCGGGAGTGATTCGAGGTGCCCCTTGAAGTACTCCGTGTGGTCGTCGATCAGATCGTACAGATGGGTCATGAGGTCGCGGAACGACAACCCGGCGCCGAAGCGGGCCACGATTGAGATCAACCGCGGACTTCCGCCGGTCAGGATCTCCAGCGGCCGAATCGTTTCGGGCGCGGCGCTGCGGCCGGACACGGTTTCCCACAGGACGGCGCATTGGTTCCTGTCGAGGGAGTGCAGCGTGCGGACCCGGAAGAGGTCGTACAGGGCTCGGTCCGGGTTGTCGATCTCGTCGAAGCGGCTGGTCGCGCTCGCGAACACAATGATCCGCGGCTCGGTCTGGAGGATCTTGCGCAACCGCCAGCCGGCGGCATCGGGATCGGCCATGTCCCGGAACAACATGTTCAGGTTCTCGACCAGCAGCACGAGCCGCTTGTCCTCCCGGTCTGCGAAGTCCAGCAGCGCACCGAGACAACGATCGGCCAGCGCCTGGTCGTCGCGGATAGCCCGCAGCTCGTCGACGGTGCGGTGCAGGTCGGGCGCTTCCTCCCGGCGCGGCGCCTGAGCCGCCAGGTTGGTCAGACACTCCAGCCAGAATTCCCCGGCGGTGGCGACCTCGTAGCTCTCCTCCGCGAAGACGACCGGGAAGAAACGCGACTCCAGCGCCGTGTCCCGGCCCACCTCGGCTACGACACGCAGAAGCAGGCTCGTCTTCCCGCTGCCCCGCGGGCCGATCACGATCTGGTGCGGATTCGAGCATCCGGTGCACTCGCGCAGGACCTCGACGAGCAGCTCGAACTCCGTCGTTCGCACGCAGTACGACGCCACGAGTTCTTCGTTGTTGAGAAACCCCGGGTTGAACTTGCGAGTGGGCGCGGCCATCCCGTCATGCCCCCTGCGAGCCCGCGCGTCGCGCGACGGGGACGAAATGCCGGCCATGCCGGGCGCGCCACCAATCCTCGAGCAGACCCGAGACGAAACGGTAGTCGTCTCCCCGTGGCACCAGATACCCGTCGTGTTCGAGCACTCGAAGCACGTCGTCGATCGGCACCGGATGATCGGCCACCGCCCAGACGCGGAAGTGCTCGCCATACCGGTCGATGGCGCCGCGCTTCAGCACGCCGTCATTGACCGCGGCTTCGGTCAACAGATAGAGCGCGGCCCGATAGCCATCGGGTCCAAGGACCAGCTTTAGCCGGCTCTCGTAGTGATCCAGATCCGCCTGCCCGCGAACGCTGAGCATCTCGCTGGTGTAGACGCGCGCGACGTCGTCGAACGAGGCCTGGCGCCGACCGGTTAAGTGCAAATCCTCATCCAGGCTGTCGAAGAACCGCTGCACGTGGTGGGGAACCAGACACCGCAGCCGGCGGCACATCTCCTTACGCGCGGCGAGGGGCAGGTCGAGGTGGCAGGTCTCCGCGAGCGCGGCAAGGCAGTCGAGCGCGGTCTTCTCGGTCCAGGGCTTCAGATCCAGGGGAGAGAAGATGTTTACATGGGCACTGAGTCCCGCCTGCCGCAGGATCGGCTCCAGCCCGACGCTGCCGGAGAGGATGAAGCATATCCGCTCTCGGTAGTTCTGGCCGTTCCTGCGCAGCCAGCTCAGGAATTCGTCGACGTCCTGTTTTCCCTCCAGCGTGATCCGATGGTCGTGATCCTTGAGCATCCGGTTGACGAGGATCGGAAGCTCGTCGATCGCGAGCACCACCGGCCGCTCATTCTTCGCCAGGGCCGCGCAGACCGCGTCGCCCTTCTGCTGCCAGCTTCCGCGGTCGATCCCAGCCCGCAGCTTCACGCGCACCTCGCCGACGGCCAGCGTATCGACTCTATCGTCGACCCCATGCAGGACGTTGGCGAATCCGGACTTGATTTGGTCCCACGCACCCTGCACGTGCCGCGACTCCACCCCGATCTCGACCACGGCGTCCGCCGCCGTACCGACACCCTCCAGATCGACGAAGATCGTCTCGAAGCGCCCCTCGGCCGCCAGGCGGCGCAGCAGTTCTCGAACCAAGCTCGTCTTGCCCATCCGTCGTTGCGCGGTCAGCAATGTATGGGTTCCGTTGCGCACTCGATCCGTGAGCACATCGAGCTCAGCGTCCCGGTCGAAGAAACGATCCCCATCGACCCAGTTCGACCCCGCCTTCTTCAATCTTGCCATCATGCCTCCCAACGTTTTCGTTGCCATCAATTCTGATGGACAACGGTTTTGTTGTCAAGCCTTGACCTCGCTGCTCATGGCGGTGGCATCGGTCACGTCGGACCAGCGTAGGGCGCGCGCCTCGCTACGGTGCATTCCCGGCCATGAACAGCAATCCCGCGAATGGCATCGAGGCGGCCGCGCGCAGCGGCGACCTGGCGATGCTGAACGGGCCTGGCCGCGGCCGTCTGGTCGCGGTGGCAGTCGGGCGTATGCGGTGTTCGAGATATGAGGCCCTGGCAGGTGGCAAGCTCGGCGTGTACTGCTGACCAGTGAAGCGATCACCGAGGCGATCCGTCCGTGCAATCGGCTGGGCGCGTGCGGCGCACGGCACTGGCACACGCGCTCGACGTCTGCAAGACATAGAATCAGACACGGGATACGACACACGGCGGCGCGTGCCGGGAGGTGTTCTTGCCGGCGTGTCGCAAACGGCCGTTTGCGATACATGCGGATCGGCACCGGTCGCGTCTCAAAGGCGAGACGGCTCCCAGTCGCTGGACCTGCAGCGCGCCGCCCTGCGAGCCGAGGGGATCGACGAGGCGGCCGACCTCTACCATGACGTCGCGTCCGGCATGCGCGGCGTCTCCTCCGCGTCAACGCGGCGCTGCTGCTCCCCAGTCGATGGTAACGCCAGCGGGGCGCATGGCGACGCGGTGCCGGCGCTACCGGCGTTGCGGGACGACCTGCCCGTTCTCCCCATCCAGGTAGGCCGCCCAGTCGTCCATCAGGCGGCGCCGGCGCTCGAAGAGATCACTACGCGCGTAGGCGGCTTCTGTGGGGTTGCGTACCGTATGGGCGAGCGCGGCTTCGATCACCTCACGAGGCGTATTCGTTTGCTCCGCCGCCCAGTCCCGGAAGCTCGACCGGAACCCATGCGACCGCCGATGGAATCTGTTAACCCATTATAAAATAGGGTTTTATGGATTTCTTTCCAGCTTCGTTCCCCATGCGGTACCCCGCAATGTAAACCGGACGCGGCGGCACTACAAGGACCGTCTGCGGACGAATCTAGATCGACCTTCGGTTCGCCACCGTTGGCTCGTTGGCTAGACGTTCACGCCAGGCCGAGAGGATACCCGCCGAGACTCCGTACGCCTCCGCGACGACTTCATCGATCTCGCGCCGAACCGGATCGGCATCCGCACGCGCCCACGGTTGCAGCCGCGCACGGCAAAGGCGCTCATAAGACGCGACCAGTGTAGCCTGCTCTCCCGCATCATCCAGCGAGGTCGGTACGCGTACCGATCCGAGTTGCGCTACCGACCAGTTCAGGTACGTCAACTTCTTGGTGCGCATGTTCAGCAGTTGCAGGAGAACCGGAGTGCTGTTCCACACAACGCTCAGGGCCTTGGCCTGCTCAGGTGTCTCCGTCACCACTGGCATTAGGCCAGACCCAAAGCCCTTCGCCGAAGCGCACACACCCACGACCGAGGCCGCATGCGTATCGGCGCGGTTCATGAGCAGCATCCAGCCCGTCTGCGCAAGATACGAACGTACCATGCGCTCCTTTCCAGGTCTCGGCCGCCACAGAGCATCCGGATCGCCCGCCAGCGAGACGCGCAGATCGCTTGAGATCGAATCAAAAACAGCGACATCGCTTTCCGTCGAAGAGCCGTCCGTCACCCGCTCGAACGCATCCCGGATGCGCCGGCCGGCCGGCCCCATCTCGTACAATGCATCCAGCCGGCACAGGCCGGACGCCACCTGAATCTCAGCTGCCGCTTCCGCCAGTTTCGGATCGAACCACTGAACGGGCGACCAGTCGCCCGCTCGCACGCGATCCTCCGGCCACTCGCAGACGCTGCCGACCTCGCTGACCCGGCGATTGCGGATCGCGGCCACGACATCCTGGACGGCTTCCACCGTTCTCGGGAAGCGGCGCAGGTTCACGAACATGGTGGTAGCCCTGGAAACACCGCCATCTCGACTCGCGATCAACAGGCACTCGTTGATTGACGTGTGCGTTGACAGATTCGGATCTCGCGGGTCATGGCTGCACACGATCATGTCGATGTGGAACCGTGACGCGAGGAACTGTCGCTCGCGGAGCCCCGACGACCCCGTACAAGCGGTCACCGGCATGATCTTCGCCAGAACGCCGCTATCCTGGGCCAGGACCTTCTCGGCGAGCGGTGTGAACATCGTGCTGATGCTGTTCGAGTCGATGACGCCCGCCGCTTCCGCGTCGCTGGCCGCCAGCCGGTCGCGGATCTGAAGCTCCCGCCTTTGCAGGGCCTTGGTGACTTCCGGGGTGAACTTCCGCCCTTTCTTGTCGTTCGCGGTGAACGGCGGATTCATCATCACGATCCGCCGGTCCTCGACATCCTGGACGACTTCGGGGTCCACGGCCGACGACTCGAACAGAGCGCCCTGTCCCTGCTTGTCGCCTTCGGCGGCGTTCGCCGCCGCCGACCCCACCACGTCCTCATCGGTCAGCAACTCCAGCGTCCCGAGCCTCACGGTCTCGCCGTTGACGGAGCCGTACGGCATCGCCCGCAGAGCCATCTTCCGGTAGTCGATCAAAAGGTTGCCCAGCGTCATGCGCCCCGCCGCCATCTGCAAGGACACGGGATTGATGTCCAGACCCGTCACGAGCCGCTCGACGGCGTACTTGTGGAATTCGGCCGCGGTCCGTTCGTCGCCGCCGGCCTTGCGGATCCGATCCTTGACCACCTCCAAGTAGGCGTTCAACAGCGTGCCGCTCCCGCAGGCCAGATCGGCTATCTTGAGCCGCTTCCACGTTCGCCGCTCCTTCCACGCGGTTTCGCCGGTCGCATCGAGCGCCAGCTCGGCCAGCAGCCGCGCCGCCGGCTGCCGCGTGAAGAACGCACCGTCGGACGCCTGGTTGCCCAGGACCCGGCTGAATAGCTCGCCGGCGTACTCCATGCCCATCGACACGTAGAGCTCGGCGTTCTCGCTCGCCCAGGCGGCGACCGCTCGCACGGCCTGATTGACACCACCGTGCGCGTCCGCTGCCGCCAGCGCCTCCAGAACATCTAGCGCCGGCCGGAACACCGGCTCGTAGTCGTACCGCAGGACGGCCATCCACGCCGCCCGCAGCACCTTGACGGGTTCGCTTCCGGTCGCCACGTCGTGAAGCCGGCCGACACGGGCCAGATCCGCCGCCTGCCCCTTCGCGTCCTCCAGCCGCGCGTGCAGGAGCGCGGCGTTCATGAGGAGCAACACGCTGACCGTGCACGCATCGGCGTGGGCGTCCGCCTCCTGTAAGTGCTCCATGCCGAGCACCGAACGCAGCCGGCCCTCCAGCCCTTCGCGGCTCAAGTGCGCGGATGCGCGACGCACCGGCTCCATCAACAGGTTAAAGTCTCGGACCTCGTTCCCGCGCAGCCCGGACTTCTCCATCACCTCGACGCGCAGATCGCGTCCTACGCCGTCCTTCCGGATCTGCTCCAGGAGCCGCTGCGTTGGCGACTGTCCGGCCCGACGCCCCTCCTTGGAACCATCGCGCCGGGAGGCGCGCCGTCGGGGCCGTCGCGGCAACGGGTCGAGTGCCTCGGCCACCTCGCGCGCCCGCTCCACGGTCTTCGCCACGTCCACGCCGCCCTGACGCTCCGCGGACCGCGCCGCCGCCTGCACGGTGCAACGGACGCCGCCGCGACCGCGCTGGACCACCAGCACAGCCGGCGACCCATCCAGCATCTTTTCGTCGTCCGCAGCCGACCTGTCGGTGAAGCGCTCAGGCTCGCCGCGGATCGCCGGAGCCTGCCGCCACTCAAAGCCCTTGGCCTCCGTCAGGTACTCGGTGACAGGAGCCGCGCCCGCGGTCGAAGCCTCACGCCACGCCGGCACTTCCGCCTGCGCCACGGCGTCTTCAGCGTGGCCCCGAGGTCCCGTCCACACGCCCATGCGCGTCTCGCCGCCGTCGCGGACCACCAGCGGCTGGCAAACCGGTTCTTCAGCCTCCGGCGGCACATAGATCTGCAACAGGCTCGATATCTCGTCCTCGATACGTCCATCGTGCGCCCGCAGCGCCCGCAACACCTCACCGAGCATCTTCCACTCGTCGCCGAGTGTGTCCATCGACAGACTCGTCTCCGCGTCGATGCCCCGCGGCAGCGGCACCGGCACGATGACGTACCCGTGTTCTTTCCCCGGTGCTCGGCGCATGCAGCGGCCGACGATCTGGATCACGTCGGTCGGGCTGCGGCGCGGGGCCAACAGCGCCACCGCATCGAGACTGGGACTGTCCGTCCCCTCCCCGAAGATCCCGACGTTGGCGATCCCGCGCGGATTCTCGCCATCCGCCGCTGCGAGATCGCGCAGCGCCCGTCGCCGTTCGCGCACCGGATGTCCCGCGTCGAGATGCTCAACGGCATACTGCCGACCAGCGCCATCGAAGCCGCCCTCGGCGAAGTACTGCTCGATCTCCAAGCGCCCCTCGTCGCTGTTGAGCCACTTCGCCATCTGGTCCGACCGCTGGACCTTGTTCAGGAACGCCAGGGACCGGCTCACCCGCACGCTGCCGTCGTCTCCGACCGCGCCTCCGGCAAGCGTCACGCCGTAGACCAGCCAGGAGAGCGCCTCGCGGGTCGTCAGCCCGCGCGACTCCTGCGACTGCTCGAATCGCTGGACGATGCGATTGGCCGCCGTCCACGCTCGCTCATTAACGCCGATCGCGATGATCCGATAGTCGGACAGAAAGCGCTTCTCGACCGCCTCCTTGTACGGGAGCCGGTAGGCCACCGGGCCGAAGATCGACTGGTCCGACATGCTCGCCACGATCCACTTCGTGCGGTCAATACGGGCGACCTTCACGTTGCTCGCATCGAAGACGCGGGGCGTCGCCGTCTGGTACAGCCGGTACCGGGCCGGAAACGCCTCCTGGTCGTGACACAGCGTGAACACACGCATCCGCTCCGCTCGCCGCTGACTCTTCACCGGCCGCAACTGAGCCGTCCGGTGCGCCTCGTCCAGAATTAGGACCTGCGCGAACTGGCGCTCCGCCAGCAGCGCGTCCGCCGTGTGATGCGCCGACTGGTATGTCGAGAAGATGATGTGCAGGTCGGTCGAGTCCACGCCAGCGCGAAGCCAGTCGGCGACCGCCTCGGCGCTCTGGGACACCCGGCAACCGACATCGGCCGCGCGGACCTGTCCGGCGTCCCGTGTCGGATCCGCCGCGAGATCCGGATCCCGCTCGACATCGACATGTCCCGCCGTCGCGTCGCTGCACACCGCCAGCGTCCGCACCGGGCGACCGATGTGCGACAGGTACTCGCGCCGCACCTGCGCGATCAATGCGATGCTCGGCACGAGCACCACGCCAAGGTCGCCGGGTCCCGACAACTCCGACATGATCCGCATCGACACGCGGGTCTTGCCGGTCCCGCACGGCAGCACGAGCGTCGCCCGGGCTGGGTCACGCGGCATCCAATCCGCCGGGTTGCGGCCGAGCCAGCGGTCCCGATGCTCGGCCAACCCGGCGCGAAGCGCCTGCACGCACGCGGCCACGGCCTCTTGCTGCATAGCCGTACGCGGGTCGGGTTCAGTCGACGCCCGTTCCCGTTCCCTCGCATCCGCCAGCGCTTCGGCCAGCGCCGCCTCGAAGTCGATGAACGTCACCTCGGCGACGGCGGCGGCATCCTCCGTCGCCGCGCTCCGGCGGGCCTCGGCTACCATCCAGCGCTCAGCGAACACCGACGACGGAGCAGCCCCGGCGAACTGCTGCACCTGCTTCGTCGTCACGGCCCCGTCGCCGCTCCGCGCCTTGCACTGGATCGCCACACGGGAACCGTCATGCTTGACGGCCACGAGGTCGATGCCGGCGTCGTGCGACGGCAGGGGAACGCCTACCGTCGTCCGCTCCGGCCACTCCAGATAGGGCCAGCACTCGGCGATCTCCCAACTCGGAACATCCCGCGCATGCCGCAGCACCGCGTCCTCGAACTGCGTCCCGTCGAACCGGCGCGCGTCCCTGTCGGCTTGCAGGGACACGAGCGTCTCGTTGAAACTCGAAACCTGATCCGTCATGATCGTGCGGAAGTGTACATCGCGAGGGCCGTCAGTCGGAATGGAACCGTCAACCGTTACGGTCGCCACACCTGTCGTTGCATCGGGACCGGTTCATCACCGAACTGGCGCGCGACGACTCGGCGGCGAGCGCCGGCCGCGACCGTGGCAACCCTTCCCGGAGGGACATCTTCGATGGGGAGCGACCGGCCCGGCAGGTGTGACGGAGGAACGCCTGCCGGGTCCGCAAAACGCCAGTTTTGCGGCGGGTCGCTCCCATACCTCACCCCTGTACCTTTTCTGTACGTGGGGGGCGGTATGTGGTGTTGGGATCGAGTTGATATGAAAGGACTTATTCGGTACAGGGGTGTAAGTGAAACTGTGACTGGGGGTGTAAGTTGAGGCTCCGAGGCTGCTTACACCTCCCGTCCGGCACGATGCGTGTAATCTCTGCCCCTGTCCCGGTGTGATCAGGCGACCGGGTGGATCACACTTCCACTCGCGTGGCCTCTGCTCCCTCGGTCCGCCGATCCGTGCCGCCTTCCGTCTCCACCGTGCCGATCCCGTCGCTGTGGATCGGGACGTGCTTCCCGGCGATCTGCTGCACCTCTGCTCCTGCCGCCGTGTCCCGTCCGCTGTGGCCGGCGTGCGGCTCGACCGGGCGGGTTCGAGCCCGGAGCCGGTAGCGGCCGATGCGGTCTCGGGCTCCGGCTCGCCGCGACAACGGCGCGTGTTCGTCGTCAGCGAGGGCCAGCCTTCCGGCTGGCCCGTAAGAGCGTTTCCGCACGGTCGGCCGCGGCGGTCACCCGCAGGGCCGAAGCGCACGCGGAGGAGGCGCGGCAGCGCCTTGACGGCCGCGGGCGACCGTGCGCTCCCGGACGCCGGGGACCGCCCGGCGCTCATCATCCTGCCGAGCGAGCGGGCCGGCGACGGCCGCATCGATGGCGGGTCTGAAGCGGCGCGGCGACGCGCCGTCTCTCCGTCCGGGGGACGAGGGGGCGGAGCCACCCGCCAGTCTCCTTGTGTACACAAGGAGTATGCTGGCTATGATGCCTAACAGGTGTCAGAGTCAGTTCTGTGAACGTGAAGTTTTCTCCCCTCGTCAGCCGCTGTTCGTCGGGTTGGTGGGCGAGCGCGTAGACGAAGCAGTCGCCGTCGTTGAGTCCGGGCGTGGCCCTTTCCCGTAGTCGGCAAACGCCCGTCACCCGATCTTGTCCTGAGCGAAATCGACCGCCACGACCTCAATGAGGACCGACTCGATCAACAGGTCGAGCGACCGAACACCGTCGGCCCCGTGACGCGACTTGAGGACCATCGACCACGCCCAGCGGCGGGACGCTGCAACGAGGAAATGGCGCGACTGAGACAAGCCATCCTGAGCAACGATGAGCGCTGTTTGCGACATACGGGGGGACGTCAGTCAGGCGGACGCGCGCTACTCGGCACTCCGAAGACTGCCAGCCGGGACCGTGGACCGTGGCGGCTCGAATGGCCACTTTGTGACCTGGACGACGGGCCGGCTCGTTGGACCAGAGGCGGGCGCGTGATGCGCCGCGCTCGCGGCCGGAAACGCACCGCTCCGGGGTCGAGGCGGGGGTCACGGCGGGGGTCGAGCGGAATGGTACACGGACAGAGGGGGGGGTGTACCAAAAACAGAGTGGGGGGTGTAACACACCGGCCTTCCAATTTCCGCCGTCGCTATTGGGTTTTTTCGTTATAAGCCGTCTGCCCCGAACCGCGCCAGCGGAGAGGGAGAGGACGGGAGCGACCCCCCTTTTTTCGCCGCTGGCGCGGCTCGACGAGTGGGGGGTGTAACACGTCGTGTACCACGCCGTGTCCCACCCGTCCCCCCTCGCTAAGCGGGGTCGCTCCCGTCCGAAATCATCCTTGCTGGAAGGCTCAGACGCCCGCCAACGGGCGCGAGCGGACACGCCGACGAGAGGCGTGATGACGCGGCGCGTCGTCGGGTTTTTGCTGACCGTCGGCGGCATGTCCTGGTGGTGCGAGTGGCACCGGCCGGGACTGTTCCCCGTCGATGATCCCGTGGCCGTGCTCGTGCACTGCCACATGCCCAATCTCTACCGGGCGGTCGTCGCCTGCTGCTGCGTCGCGCCAAGCGTCGGCGTCCTTATCGCGGGGCAGATGATGATTGCCGCCTCGCGCATCTGATTCGCCAGAAGGGGCGGCAGACTGTCGCTCCCGGCGCCGACCGCGTTCGCCTCACGATGACGCGCCCGCCCGCGCGGTATCGGCAAGATGAAAAGCGACCACCCGCCCGCGCGCCCCGGCAAGGTACGCCTCCCAGTCGTTCATCAGACGCCGCCGCCGCTCGAACAGGTCCGACCGCGCGTAGGCCGCCTCGACCTTGTTCTGGACAACGTGCGCGAGCGCCGCCTCGATAACCTCGCGCGGATGGTCGGTCTCCTCGGCCGCCCAGTCCCGGAACGACGAACGGAAGCCATGTGGAACGCAGGCGATGCCGCAGCGTTCGAGCAGCCGGCGAAACTGCTTGGTATCCAGCGGTATGCCGCCCCTGTCGGTGAACACCAACGGACCCGCGTCGCCGATCATCCGCGCCTCGCACAGGATCTCGGTGGCCCTGCCGCACAGCGGCACCCGGTGGTCGCGCTTCATCTTCATCCGCGCCGCCGGAAGGGTCCACACGTGGTCCGTCGTGTCCATCTCGTCCCACGTGGCCCCGCGCACCTCGCCCGAACGTGCGGCCGTGAGCACCAGTAGCTCGCACGCCAGCTTGTCGACGGGTTTCTCCCCCGACGCCCGCACTGTCGCCACCGCAGCGGCGACCTCGCGGTGCGGCAGCGCCCGCATGTGCTCGACGATGTTGCGCTGCGGGCCAAGCACCGGCCGGACCCGGTCGGCGGGGTTGTCGCTGCGCAGGTTCATCGCAATGGCCCACTCCAGCACGGCATGGAGGCGCTGCCGAACGGCCTTGGCGATGACCGGCTTGGCGTACCAGATGGGGGAGAGGATCGCCAGCACGTCGGCGCTCGTGACCTCCGAGACGGGCCGGGCGCCGATGCGCGGGAAGGCGTAGCGTTGAAGGCTGTTCCGCCACGCCCGGATCTGTTCGGCGTTCTTCCAGCCGCCCTGCTTCTGCTCGATCACGGCGGCGGCGGCCTCGGCGAAGGTGGGTATGCTCTGAAGGCGGCGCTTGTCGGCGAGCGGATCGCCGCCTTCGCGGGCGAGCTTGCGGTTGGCGACGGCCTTCTCGCGGGCCTCGGCGAGCGAGACGAGGGCGACGCTGCCGAGTCCGAGTTCGCAGCGCCGGCCGCGGATGACGAGGCGCTGGATCCAGCTTCTCGCGCCGGTCGGCTGGACGTAGAGGTAGAGTCCGTTGCCGTCGATGTGGTGTCCCGGCGGCGCACTGCGGACGAAGGCAGGGGCGAGGGCGTTGTGGGGATGGCGTCCCCGGCGCTTGGTTCTGCGGGGTGAGGGGGCGGCATCCGTCTCTGTATACATCCCTGCATTATATACGGGATGTTGGCGGATTCCGCAAGATGTCCTGACCGGTTTTAGTTCGCCGATGTGAGTAATAAACGCCTATTATTCAGCAACTTATGGTCTTACCTGCACTGCACTGGATGTCAGTGGACCGAGCATGGGCGGTGCCCATGCGGCACGGCGGCGATGCCGAGTTCTTTGATCAATTTCGACAGCGTCATGTCGGAGAGCGGCTTCCCGCGTGGACTGCGGAACACCAGACTGGTGCCGTCGCTCCGTCTCCGTGCGTCGTGCAGGATCGCGAGCGCCCGCCCAGAGAGCGGCACGCGGTGGTCCCGCTTCGCCTTCATGCGCGCGGCAGGGATGGTCCACACGCCAGCGTCCAGGTCCATCTCGTCCCACGTCGCCAGGCGCACCTCGCCGGACCGCGCCGCTGTCAGGACCAAGAGCTCAAACGCATCCTTGGTGATGACCAACGCCTGGGAGGTTCGCACGGTCGCGAGCGCGTCCGCCACTTCACCGTGGGGCAGCGCCCGCATGTGTTGGACGACGGCCCGCTGCCGCCCGAGCACTTGCCCGAGGGCGTCGCCCGCCGGGTTGTCCGGCCGGTAGCCCATCGCCACCGCCCACTTCATCACGGCGCCGATCCGTTGCCGTACCCGCCGCGCGGTCTCAGGCTTGTCGTGCCAGATCGGGGTCAGAATCGCCAGCACATCGGCCGTCGTCACGTCGGACACAGGCACCGCCCCGATGCGCGGGAACGCATAGGCGCGCAGACTGCGCGGCCAGTCCCGCTCGTACCTCGCGTGCCGCCAGCCGGAGCGCTGCTGCTCCAGCACCGCAGCGGCGGCCTCCTCGACCGTGGGCACGTGCTGGGCGTGGCGCTTCTCGGTCAGCGGATCCCCGCCCGCCCGCGCCTGCTTGCGGTGGGCGAACGCCACGTCGCGCGCCTCGGCCAGCGACACCAGCGGGTAGCCGCCGAGCCCGAGCATCCGGGGCCGGCCCCGAATGACCAGCCGTTGCACCCACCGCCGCGCCCCGGACGGGTCGACGCGCAAGTTCAGCCCGTGGCCGTCACAGTAGAAGCCGGGCGGGGCGGTGCGCACGAACACGGCACTCAAGCGATGCGTCAGGCGGCGCGACGGCCGCGGAGGGGTGTCTGTCATCGACGAGACCACGTGATGTGCACCCACAGGTCTGTATACAGATAACATTAGGATGCGGGTGAAAGCGCCGGAACGATGTGAGGCACTCTAGGACAATAACCCCTTTTTGCTAGAGAAAGTTACGTGGACGTTCGTGGGACACCACGGGAAGACGTCGGAAACCGAAAGATGGTGGATGCCGGGCGCGCCACTCTTTTTACTGGATTTGTTGAAGAATATTGCCGTGTTCCGGCTTCTTCTACAGGTCATCCACAGGTTCCGATCAGGTCGGAAACTACCAGAAATCAACCCTAGCGGACTACAAAAGCTATCACGACAAGCTATCAGCCTGTGTGTCCGGGAGGCGCTCAACGATGGGCCGACCGGCACTGGCCACGAAACCCAGGAGCGAGAAGCGATCGCCGATTTCGCCACCAGCAAGAACACGGAGACGCTGACGGCGTGCTGGCGCAGGTCGACAGCGGGGTGGTGACGGCGGCGAAGCGAGCGAGCTGGTGCTCAACGCCCAGATCGTGCTGCGCAACCGGCGTCCGGTACGGGTTGCTAGGGGTGCCGGGACCGCAGGGTTGTGGCGCAGGATGGCAGACTACCGTTGTTAAAAGTCAGGTGCTCTACCACTGAGCTAGCGGACCTAGGCATTTACACACAACAACTTACAGGCTTTATTGAAAGCACTGTCAGCCGGTGCTGCCAGCCGTTTCTTCCTTCCGTGCTCCCGAGAAGGGTGCCGTCGTGCGTATGGCAACGGATCCCGGCGTCGTCGCGTCGCTGCGTTCCCGACGACTCCGTCGATCATCATCGTGTGCCACATTGTACGCCCGTACACATCGCGGACAGGCGCGCAGAAGCGCCGGCCCCTCCGCCCCGTTCGGGCGGACGCGGAGAATTGTTCCCGGCTGACGGACAGGAGGTCTGCCCGCGTCTTCGGCGCTGCCGCCCGCCACCTGTTCGATCGAGGACGCGGCCCCAGCGAGGGTGCCCGCTCGGTCGTGGAGTCGAACGCGCTCGCTTCACTCCGTCACCCCTCGGTCGGGTACAATTAGAAGTTCGCGGTCGCGTGGATGGCGACTGACGTGCCAAGAGCGGGCGGACGGCTACACGTGCTCTACGCACAACATACCCTCAAGCCATGCTTTTCCGGAGATTCGAGTTGCGCGCGGCCCTTGAGGACAGGGACAACAAACTGACTCGCAGTGTCGAATCGGTTTCCGCCCCTGAGATTCTCTCAAGGGCGCCCGAACACCTGGCGGAGGAGCTATGCGAGACGTTCAGGATCGATCCTCCAGTCATACGGGAGTCGGACATTCAGGCCAGTCAGGAGGAAGCACAGGTCGATGTCAGCCAGGACCCGCAGCGCTTCATTCTCGACCGAAGCGGCCCGTTCCACCTGCCCGGCACGAGGGTGTCGTTCCACGTTCCATTCGACGGTGATCCGGAGTTATTTGGAGCGCGGCCGTCCAGCTTCACGCTAAGTCCGCCACGCGCTGATGTTCGAGATGGTGAACTGGTGTTCAGCTACCAGCGCGTCGACCACGACGCCCAGGCGGTCAAGGCCGAGTTCCAGCGGGAGCTCGCGCAAGTCCGCCAGTACCTCTCCTGGGTACAGAACGATGTTGCCTCGTTCAACGAGTCTCTTCGTGCGGAAGCTATGCAACGGATTGAGCGTCGTCGGGAGAAGCTCCTTAAGGACCAAGGTGTGGTCAGTCAGCTCGGCTATCCCCTCCGTCGCAGGGAGGGTGCACCTCGCACCTACACGGTTCCTGCGGTTCGTCGCAGACCGCGCATCGCCCGGTCTGCCCGCGGAGACAAACCTCTCGTCCCTGAGCCAACACTTGAACTAGCGGAGTACAACAGCATCATCTCGATTATCGACGGTATGGTGAAGGTCATGGAGCGCAGCCCAGCTGCCTTCAAGAGTATGAGGGAGGAGGACATGCGGACTCACTTCCTGGTGCAGCTCAACGGGCAGTACGAAGGCCAGGCAACAGGCGAGACATTCAATAATTCTGGCAAGACTGACATTCTTGTACGGGCAGACAACAAGAATATCTTTGTGGCAGAAACCAAGTTCTGGACTGGTCCGAAAGGCCTCGTGGAAGCCTTGGACCAGCTACTCGGTTATGCTACCTGGCGCGACGGTAAGTTGTCGCTGATCATATTCAATCGGAGGAAGAATCTGTCCGCCGTCATCGCACAGGTTCCCAACGTGGTGCGGTCACATCCGTGCTTCCGTCGCGACGTCGCATACGAGCATGAGGGCACGGGCTGGCGATTTGTTGTTCATCATCCTAACGATCCGGATCGAGAGTTGCTGCTCACGGTTCTCGTTTACGATGTTCCCGATCATACGGTGGTAACGGAGAGAAACGTGCTTCCGTCGTGAGCGTTCTGGCCAATTTCGATCCCGATGGGGCCATCGGCTCGGGTCGTGACGCAGGAGCGCTGCTGTGTACGACCGGTCTGGCGCGACCGAACCGCCGAGCCTCGGGCGTGACGCGAGTAGCGGTCAGCAGCGTCCGTCTCCTGAACCCGCCCGTCGCTGATCACGCACAATCGTGGCCTGCCGATGCCGATAGTGTCATCGAATAGGTCGGCGTAGTACCCCGAGAGCCGCCCGTGGTGGCTCGCCAGAAACACGTCCGGTGCGTTCGCGGCGTTCAAGAAGGCGGGTTTCTTGAGAAGGTCTTGCCAAGAGGGCGACTCGTTATCACCGGGTATTACGACATTGAGGCCGCGGTACTCGAATACCACGACCCCGGAGTGATTGTTTATGTTGCTTCGGCCGCAGTCTTCTGATACGTAGTGCGTAATGCGCACTCCACCTGATACGGCCGGGTTCCCAATCGATTCGTTACTCGGTACGGGCTCAGTGTAGCGGGCGGACATCTCAAGACAATGAGTAACGTGAGCGCGGTAGTCAGTCTGATTGGCATCTTGGACTTCGGTCTCGGTTAACCACTTAGGGCGCCAAAAATGACGAACGTCGAAGCCTTGGGAATCCAGGGCAAGAATCTCGTCAATGTGATCGCCATGAGGGTGGGTAATCACAAGACGGTCGATCCTATCCCTCTGACGTCGCAACCAGGCCAAAGGCGAAAACGTAGCCGAGCAGCCGAAGTCGATGACAACGACGTGTCCACTTGGCGTAAGCGCGTGTACCGCTTGACCGTGACCAACGTCATGCACGATGACCCGAAGGCTCATTCGTTCGGCTCCTCTCTCAAGTGGACAGCTTTGTCCGGGTGATACTTGCCGCGCTGAACCAAATACAAGGCAGAGAGCGCAAAAGGACACCCGAGGTTAACGCCGCGACAACAAGTGCTCGAAGGATGGAAGCAGTAACGTTTGCGAAGTCGACGGTGATGGCGAACCAGGAAAAGGCCAGAAGGGTCCCGATCTGTAACGCGACCAGGAGATTCATGAGTGTATGCATGCTTAGAATCGTGAAAGGGCGTACATCAGTTGTCAGGTACATCTGATTGTCAGAGAAGTCCATCGTGAGCTGGCCGAGCATTGCGCTCCTAATTGCGTTAACTTGACGGGCAGGATAGATGAAATACAGACGATTCTGTACCATTCCGGCGAGAACGGCAAGCAGTCCAACTCCAGCAACTCCGGTGAGCGAACCGGAGAAAGTCCAGAAGTAAGGATGAGCACTGGGGCTCAGGGTATAGAAGCCGAAAATCAGCGAGACAGCGGAGCTCGAGATGGCCGTGGTGAACTTCACGAGAGATAGGTGTCGCTCATCGTAATACTTGAGCAGATCCAGACATGCCTGATACTCCGTCTTCAGGAATTCATCCATAGTGGTAGCGGTCCCCGAGGAAGATTATGGCCATCGCTGTGCCGCAGGCGTTCCAGGGCGGCCCGGTGCTTGGCGAGTTCCGGAGGTGGGTAGATCATGGTCGTTTCGGGGCTGGTGTGGCCGTACAAGTCCTGGATGTCGGGGACATCGGCTCCTGTGCGCCGGAGGCCGGCTGCGAAGGAGTGGCGGATCTGATAGACGGTGAATGGAGGCCGGCCGGCGCGCAGGGCCTTGTTGGCGCTGCCGCGTGACCACGGTCCAAGCGCCCGGGCGTTAAGGAAGGCGCGCGCGGCGGTGATGCGCTCGGGCACGAGCGGAACCGCCGCGATGCGGCCACCCTTGCCGCGTTGGACGGCCACGTAGGGGATCGCGTCGTCGCGTCGGAAGTCGTCGACTTGAAGTCGGCCCATCTGGGAGGGTGGCATCCCTGTCCAGGGTATTGTCAGGTTGAGGCGACGAGTGGCAGAGTAAGCCGATGAGGAGCCAGTCGGCCAGCTATCACGGATATCGATTCCCACCCGACATCATCAGCCACGCGGTCTGGCTCTACCATCGGTTCTGCCTCAGCTTCCGCGATGCTGAAGATCTCCTCGCGCAGCGAGGCGTGACGGTCACCTACGAGACGATTCGGCAGTGGTGCCAGCGGTTCGGTCCGGTCTACACCCGGCAGCTGCGGCGGCGGCGCGGTCGGATGGGAGACACCTGGCATCTCGACGAGGTGTTCGTCACGATCCAGGGTCGCCAACAGTATCTGTGGCGCGCGGTCGACGAGGACGGTGACGTCCTGGACATCCTCGTGCCATCGCACCGGAATCGGCGAGCAGCCGTCCGATTCTTTCGGACGCTGCTGAAAACCCAGGGCCGTATCCCTCGACGACTGATCACCGACCAACTGCGCTCGTACGCCGCCGCGTGCCGCACCGTGATGCCGTCGGTGGTCCACGTCACTGATCAGTACGCGAACAATCGAGCCGAGGTCTCCCACCAACCGACGCGTCAGCGGGAGCGCCAGATGCGGCGTTTCACGTCGGCCGCTCAGCTCCAACGGTTCGCGTCGGTTCACGGTATCGTGCGGAATCTCTTCCGAGTCGGGCGACATCTACTGCGGTCGAGGCACCACCGCGTGTTCCGAAAGCGGGCGTTCGTCGAATGGGATGCGGCGACGTGTGCGTGCTGAACGAGCGAGGGCGAACGACCTCGAGGCGGAGCAGCGCACTGTCCACACCAAGTTGACAGTGCCCGCCGCCGTGGTGCTGGAGCAGCAGCGCCCCGGCTGGCGAAATGCCAAGCACGCGCGGGACTGGCCGCGCAGTCTGCGCGCCTATGCGTTCCCGCGCATCGGGGCGCTGCCCGTGTCCGAGGTGACGACGGCCGAGGTCTTGGCAATCCTCACCCCGATCTGGCACGACAAGCCCGAGACCGCACGGCGCGTGCGGCAATGGATCGGTGCCGTGATGAAGTGGGCGGTCGCGATGGGCTACCGGCCGGACAACCCGGCGGGCGACGCCCTCGGGCAGGCCCTCGGACGGCAGCAGGCCGTCGTCCAGCACATGCGGGCGCTGCCCCACGGCGCGGTGGCGGACGCCCTCGCGACGGTGCGAGCCTCCCAGGCCGCGGTCACCACCAAGCGGGCGTTCGAGTTCCTGGTGGTGACGGCGGCGCGATCCGGCGAAGTGCGCCTGGCGACGTGGGACGAAATGGATCTGGACGCGGGCGTCTGGACCATCCCCGCCGCGCGCATGAAGGCGAAGCGGGATCACCGCGTCCCGCTTTCGGGGCGGGCGCTCGCGATCCTGCACGACGTACAGAGACTGAGCGATGGCACCGGCCTCGTGTTCTCCAACCCGCGTGGGAAGCCGCGCTCCGACGCAACGCTGAGCCAGCTGATCAAAGAACTCGGCATCGCCGCCGTGCCGCATGAGTTCCGGTCGAGCTTCCGGGACTGGGCCGCGGAACGGACGAACACACCCCGCGAAGTGGTCGAGGCCGCACTCGCCCATACGGTACAAAACCCCACCGAGGCGGCCTACGCCCGCAGTGATCTCTTCGAGCGTCGGCGCCGCCTGATGGACGACTGGGCGGCCTATCTCGACCGCGAGCGCCAATCGGTCGACCCGTCGCGCCGCTGACTGGCGCCGATGGCAGCCTGGACCGGTCCGACTACCCGGTTCATAATGGCTGGTGATCGAACATGCGGTCGTCCCCAGAGAGTGCAACCACCCCGGCGGTCGCCATGTCAGGCCGCGCAAGGGCGGTTCCTTCACAGTAACTGGCGATGTTCACTGCTTAGGCGGTTGACGCAGAGAGACGGGATGGGCGACATCCGATTTTTCCACGAGATTTACGGCAACGTCCACGAGCTTCCGGATGGCGGGGGCTTCCCTTACGAACGCGAGCTGCAAGAGTTCTTCGAGAGGCACTTGCGCACCCTGACCGGCATCGATTTCCTCGATTCGGAGTATTCAACCGGCCAACGTCACAGCCGGCGTATCGACACGCTAGGAATCGACGGAGCTGGTCGGCCCGTGGTTATCGAGTACAAGCGGCGCCAGGATGAGAATGTCATCAATCAAGGCTTGGACTATCTCGACTGGCTGGAAGACCATCAGGCGGAATTCCGCGAACTTGTGCGGGAGAAGCTTGGTGACGGTCGCGTCACCGACATCGACTTTAAGACGCCGCGCCTGCTGTGCATCGCCGGCGAGTTCCTGCGTCAGGACGAGATCGCTGCGCGGGACAGCCGCCGACGTATCGACCTACTGCGCTATCGACGTTACGGCGACGCCTTTGTGGCGCTGGAATGGGTGCACGGCGGTGAGGCAGTTGAGCGAACGCCGCGGCCGGCCGTGTCTCCTCCGCGTATCGCCGGCAAAGAGCAGGCTGCAGTTGCGTCGCGCCCGGTAGGATCTTCCGTCGGCGTTGCCAGCGAAGACCCGGACTACTCCGTCTACGACCCTTGGAACAAGACCAGCGATGGGACCCGCACTCTGTTCCGCGAACTCAAGACGTTGGTGGAATCGTTGGGCAGCGTGCGAACGGACGCTTTCAAGAGCGAGATGTCATTCAAGTGCATGGCCGCACCGGACAACAAGCAGCCGGTTGTTGCCTACGTCCAATTGCGTATCCGGAACGGCCTCCGCGTAAGCATCCAAGAGAAGCACTTGCGCGACATCCCGCTTGAGGACGGCTTCACTCGGTCCTGCGACGGCGGTCGGTACCGAGAGATCACCATCCGCGACGGCGAACACATCCGCAGGGCGGAGCCGCTATTGCGTGCGGCCTACAACAGTCTCAGTGTGTCACTGGGGCACGCTGAGTCGCCTTGAATACTCCTGGATGGGCCCGTCACCCGCGTCCACGGAAACCTACGACCACTGCTGGTCCAGCACGGGCGAGGCCGCTCGCTCGCGGCTGAACGGATTGTCGTCGGTGCCGGTGTCTTCATCCAAGCCCTCGCCATCGCAGTGAGTACGCCGGTCACCGCCTGACGCGCGGGCTCGCTGACGCTTCCGTTCGGGGTCGACACGGAGGATCCCCGTGTCGACTATCCCGGCTACGCGGGCCAACGCAAAGCGCAAGCACCGCGTCCCATTGTGCCGCCGCACCCGTCAGGTCCTCCGACGCGGCGCGCACGATCGGGGGCGGCGGCAGCCCGGCTGTGTCCCGAGCCTGGGCGGAAGCGCCTTCAGGACATGGCCCTGTCAAGGAGACCGACCACCCGCGCGAGGTGATCGAGGCGGCGCTGGCGCACGTGTCCGGGACAATGATCGCGAGGCGGCCTACGCGGATCGGGCCAGTGTCCCGTCGTCACGGGTCGCGCCGGTCAGTCTGGGCCACCATCATGGTCCTCCGGTTAGCCTTCCGTGGCCAGCGTAGTCGTCATCGGCTTGGGCCAACAAGCCAGTCGCGGTACTCGCGCCTGAACCGCCGCTTTCGCTCCGCGCGATCCGTGATGCCCGGATGCCAATTGGGATGCATGCGGAGCCATTCAATGTGGGCGTCCCACCCGCCGCGCGAACCGTAGAAGACCTTCGCGCACCCTGGAATCGGACACCGATATGCCACGCTCGCGAGCGCGCCACTCTGCCCCGCGCCCGTGCCGGGTGCGTGGGGTTGAGCCCGAGAGCTTCTCGAAACGGCCGCGCTCGCGCCAGACCTCAGAAGCGGCGTGGCCGGGCGCAGCGCCCCGGGACCGAGCCCATCGGCCAAGGCGCCGGATAATCTCCCGACCAACGTGGTTAGGTTCGTCTCCCGCGAGGACGGATCAACCGGGCCGGCGAGGAGCATCGATCCCTCTGCCGTGGGGTCAATCCATGGTTGTTCAGCAAGGTCTCTGCCCTCGACGGAACAGCGCAGCACGCCGGCGGCTGTGAAGTGTGCATCGAAGTCATCCTCATTCGCTCGCACCCGGTCGAGGTCGCCAAGATCGACGGCGTTGGCGGTGATCCACTTGGCGCGCCGCAGGTGATCGCACGCGAGGTTGCGGTTGTCCGACGCCCCCTTGGCCACGCGGATCCGCCCGGCCGGAAGGTGGGCTGCCAGTGCGGCGCCATAGGCAAGCCTCGGATAGGTTTCCGCGAGAACCATCCCGCGCTCCGCAAGCAAGTCAGGCAGATCGCCGTCGAAGGGCCACACGCCAAAATCCCGGTCAGCGTCGGCGAGCAAGGGGACGAGCGACTGCCAGCAATCGCGTGTCGCTGCCCCCACTGTCCCGGGAATTCCACTGACCGCGAAGAGCGGGTTGCCACCGGTGGCCTGATCGATCCTGCGTAGAAATTTGTCTGGAACCTGTTCGGTGAACGCTCGCCTGCCACCCTTCACCGGTGGGACGCGGAACCACGGCCTATCTACGCACCAGCGCCTCGGATCCGTCGTGATACCGAAAAACCGATCCGGATCCACGTCGCACAACCAGTCGAGGAAAGACCGCGGCTGCGGATCGACCAGATCCCAGTATCCGCGCGACACGCCCAACGCCGCGTCGATGCCGACGAGCACGGCTCCGGCGTCGGTGAGTCGACGGCAGTACGCGAGCAACGCGGACAGCGTCCACGCCGTGTCGGTGGTCGCGTCGCGGATCTGGTACCGCGTCAGATCCGCGACGTAGACGGCCCGCTTGCGCGCGGCCGTGCTCCAGTCAGCCGACACGAAGAACGCTGGCGTCATAGCCACGAACGTCTGTGCGGTCCAACGGGCCTCACCGATTGCGCCGCGGGTGGCCGGCTAGGGTCTCGTTGGGCATTGTCAACTTGTTGAGGGTAGCGCGCTCTTGCCCCGTGACATCGACGCCCCCGATCGTTCTCAGCAGGCGCACGTCACCACATCCCATTCAACGAACGCGCGCGTGCGGAGCAGACGGTGGTGAGCCGATCGCAGGAGGTGTCGACCGACTCGAAACAGATTCTGCACGATACCGTGAACCGACGCGAACCGTTGGAGCTGAGCGGCCGACGTGAAACGCCGCATCTGGCGCTCACGCTGTCGGGTCGGTTGATGGGAGACCTCCGCGCGGTTGTTCGCGTACTGATCGGTGCGGTGAGGCACCGACGGCATCACCGTGCGACAGGCAGCCGAGTAGCTGCGCAGCTTGTCGGTGATCAGGCGTCGCGGCACTTGCCGCTGGTTTTTCAGCAACTTGCGAAAGAAGCGCACCGCGGCGTGCCGATTCCGTCGCGGTTGCACGAGGATGTCGAGGACGTCACCGTCCTCATCCACAGCGCGCCACAAGTACTGCTGGCGACCCTGGATCGTGACGAACAACTCGTCGAGATGCCAGAGGTCGCCGAGCCGGCCACGTCGGCGCCGCAATCGGCCCGCATACTCAGGACCGAACCGCCGACACCACTTCCGGATGGCCTCATAGGTGACTTCGACACCCCGGCGGGCCAGCAAGTCCTCCACGTCTCGGAAGCTGAGCGCGAAGCGATGATAGAGCCACACCGCGTGGCTGATGATTTCAGGGGAAAACCGGTATCCGCGGTAGCTGGGCATGCGGTAACTCTGCCAGTAGGAGGCCAAGTTGACAATGCCCGAGGACGCGCTGGTCGGTTCTACCGCCGAGCGCGCTTGTTGCCGCCGCTGTCGCGTCGGTTCGCGTTGGCCGGTCTTCGGACGCCCAGACTCGCGTCCTGGGGGTGCTGTTTGGCCACGACTGTTAGAATCTCTCCGCTGTGTCCGGTGCCGCTCCGCTTCCTTCCTTCGTCGCCCTTGATCTCGAGACCGCGAATGCTGATCGCGCCAGTATCTGCCAGATCGGCCTCGTCTGCGTTCGTTCCGGGGTTGTCGTCTCTACCTGGGAGACTCTGGTCGATCCGCACGAATGGTTCGATCCTTGGCATGTCCGGATTCACGGCATTGACGCGGCCGCTGTTACTGGTTCTCCAAGTTTCCGCGAGGTTCATCCTGAGCTGCTTTCGCGCATCTCTGATGCCTTCGTCGTGAGCCACAGTCCTTTTGACCGCGTCGCTCTTGCGCGCGCGCTTCATCGCCATGACTTGTCCGCGCTGCCAGTTCGCTGGTTGGACAGCGTACGCCTTGCTCGCGCGGCGTGGCCGGCCCGGCCCGCTGGCTACGGTCTTGCTGCTCTTGCGTCCGATCTGGGTATTGACTTTACTCATCATCACGCCCTTGAGGATGCGCGTGCGGCGGCTGCCGTTACCCTCCGCGCATGTGCGGTTCTGGGTACCGACCTGTCGGTGCTGTCTTCGCCGTCGCCGCGTTCGTCCGGTCTGGCGCCCTTGACCCGGTCTCGGCCTTCCCGGGTCCAGGACTGCCCTGAACCTGCTCTGGACGGTCCTCTTTCTGGTGAAACTGTTGTGTTTACCGGCTCGTTGTCGCTTGTTCGGCGGGACGCTCGATCTCTGGCGGCGGCTGCCGGTGCCGCGCTCTCCGGCGGCGTGAACTCTCGCACAACGATCCTCGTAGTAGGCGTGCCGGATTCTTGTGCCTTCGGCCCCTACGACAAGAGCGCGAAGCATCGCAAGGCTGAGGCTCTCATCGAGGCCGGTGTCCCGCTTCGTATTCTTTCCGAGCGCGATTTTCAAGCGCTCGTCAAGCGCTGACCACCAGCTGCTTTTCTCGGGTGCTTTCTACGTTGTCGCAGGGTGGTGTTTTTTTCGTCCCAGCCAAGCTCGGCTTCCCACAGGTCTCCGACTGGCATTGTCAACTTGTTGAGGGCAGCGCGCTCTTGCCCCGTGAAAGCGACGCTCCCGATCGTTTTCAGCAGGCGCACGTCACCGCATCCCATTCAACGAACGCGCGGGTGCGGAGCAGGCGGTGGTGAGCCGACCGCAGGAGGTGTCGACTGACTCGGAAGAGATTCTGCACGATACCGTGAACCGACGCGAACCGTTGGCGCTGAGCGGCCGACGTGAAGCGCCGCATCTGGCGCTCCCGCTGACGCGTCGGTTGGTGGGAGACCTCGGCTCGATTGTTCGCGTACTGATCAGTGACGTGGACCACCGACGGCATCACGGTGCGGCACGCGGCGGCGTAGGAGCGCAGTTGGTCGGTGATCAGTCGTCGAGGGATACGGCCCTGGGTTTTCAGCAGCGTCCGAAAGAATCGGACGGCTGCTCGCCGATTCCGGTGCGATGGCACGAGGATGTCCAGGACGTCACCGTCCTCGTCTACCGCGCGCCACAGATAGTGTTGGCGACCCTGGATCGTGACGAACACCTCGTCGAGATGCCAGGTGTCTCCCATCCGACCGCGGCGGCGCCGCAGCTGCCGGGCGTAGACCGGACCGAACCGCTGGCACCACTGCCGAATCGTCTCGTAGGTGACCGTCACGCCTCGCTGCGCGAGGAGATCTTCAGCATCGCGGAAGCTGAGGCAGAATCGATAGTAGAGCCAGACCGCGTGGCTGATGATGTCGGGTGGGAATCGATATCCGTGATAGCTGACCGACTGACTCCTCATCGGCCTACTCTGCCACTCGTCGCCTCAACCTGACAATACCGTTCAGCCAGTTCTCCGCGAACAGGACCTTAGCTAGGTCCGCCTGTCGCGAGATGGAGTGCTTCTGGTAGATCCGCTGCAGGTGCCAGTAGATGGCGGCTTCCGTATGCCCTCTCGCATCGGCCATGTCGCGCACGCTTTTGCCTTCTGTGTCACGGGTCACCCAATAATCCCCAGGTGTGGTCACTGAAAAATCCCCACCCCACTTGCTGAGGGGAGGTGCGGGATGTCGACGACAGGCGCGACGATCGACCCCGAGCGGCGTGCGCTCGGGGAGGTCGAAATGCTGGGAGAGGAGCGGTGGGAGGAGGTGCATCGTCGGGCGGCGGCGGGGGCGTCGATCCGAGCGATTGCTCGCGAGCTGGACCTTGATCGCAAGACGGTGCGGCGGTGCCTGCGGCAGTCGGCGTGGCGGCCGTATCAGCGGGCGGCGCGGGAGGACACGCTGCTGGCGCCGCATGCGCCCGTATCTGCGGCAGCGCGCGGCGGAGGTGGGCTACTCGGCGCGGGTGTTGTTCCAGGAGTTGCGCCGGCAGCGATACGAAGGCAGCTACGAAACGGTGAAGCGGTTTGTGCGTCCGTTGCGCGAGACGCAGTTGCAGGCGGCGGTGACCAGGACCCGGTTCGAGACGCCGCCGGGGCTGCACTATGTTGAGTCCCGCGTTATGTTGAGTTCCTGTACTCGAGGGAGATCGGGAGAGCCATTTCCGCGCGTCGTGGGCACCTCGCACTTCACATAATTCCTACAGGGACTCGAGCCATTCGAGGAGGTCGTGGGAGAGCCGGCGAGGCTTTGGCCCGCTTCGGACCGGGGTGCCGACACGCTCCAAGGCGTCGCGTTTCATCACGAGGTCACTCTGGACGTAAACCTCGGTGGACTTCACGTCGGCATGGCCCAGGAAGTCCTTGATGGTGACGAGCGGGATGTCCGACTGGAGGAGATGCATCGCCTTGGTGTGGCGGAACGTGTGAGGACTGATGCGGGTCCGGGCGAGACTCGGGAGCGAAGCCTGGGCGCGCTGCACGTACTTGTCCAGGAGGTAGCGTGCGCCGTGACGCGTGAGGCGTTGCCCGTTCCGGTTCTGGATCAGCGGCTCTGTGTCATCTTCGCGGCGTCCTGCCGCGGCGAGGAAGCGTCGCACCAGCCGAGCGGTTTGCGGCAGCAGGGGTGTGAGGCGTTCGCGTCGGCCTTTGCCGTAGAGCCGGACAAACGGGGGCGGGGCGAATCGGACATCGCACGGCGCCAGATTCAGGAGCTCCTGGATGCGCGCCCCCGTGTCGTAGAGGAGGGCCACCAGGAGGTAGTCGCGTTCGCCGACCTGCGTCGAGCGATCGATCTGCGCGAGCACGTGCGCCAGCTCGGTCTCGCTGAGGTAGCCGAGCACGGGACGTGGCGCCTTCTTCACGGGGATGGCGAGCACGCGTTGACACAGCAGCGCGAGGGCGGGCTCGGTATCGAGCACGTAGCGGAAGAAGCTGTGGATGGCGGCGAGCCGGGCGTTGCGCGTGCGAATGGTATTGCATCGCGTGGTTTCGAGGTCCTCCAGGAAGTCGAGGATGCGCTCGGGGGTGAGGTCTTCGACGTGCAACGCGGCGGCCGACCGATGCATCGACGCGGCCAGGAAGCGCAGGAGGAGCTTGAGGGTATCGCGATACGCGGCGATGGTGTGCGGACTGGCATTTCGCTCGGCTGGGAGATGCCGCGTGAAGAACGTCGTGACGAAGGGGGCAAGGTCGTGGGTAGTCATCGAGACCCTCCGTCGGAAAGCAGGTGCCCGAACCGCGTCGCGTAACGGCGGGTGAGGTCGGCGACGACGTCTTCGGTCAGCTGGAGGTAGCGCTGCGTGCTGGCGATGCCCACGTGCCCGAGGTAGGTGGCCAGCGCCGGCAGGAGGTTCCCGAGCGAGGCCTGCTGGCGGTACCACAAGGTCAGGCGGAGGACGGCAAACGAGTGCCGGAGGTCGTGCAGCCGCAACGATCGCCCGCCCGTCCAGCGGGGAATCTCCGCGGCGGCCAGGACCGCGTGGAAGGCAGCACGCAGAGCCGAGAGCGAGTACGGCTGGCCGGACGGGGCGGGAAAGAATGGCTCGCCCGGTGTCCGCTCGCCGAGCTCGTCCGTGAGCGTGTGCCGACAGAGCGCGAGTCGAGCCGCGACGTCGGCGGCCAGGGGCACGAGCCGTGACTTACCGAACTTGGTGTCGCGAATGCGGAGCACCGCCGTCTCCAGATCGACGTCCGCGAGGGTGAGGCGAAGGGCTTCCCCGGCACGCAAGCCCGTGAGATACAGCAGGACCAGCAGCGTCCGGAGGACGAGGTCGCGCCGCGGCGAGCTGCGGCGCCGGGCCAGGGTGTTGCAGGCGTCGAGAAACCGGCGGCCTTCATCGAGGGAGAGGACACGCGGCACGCTGGTGCGGCGCTGGATGCCGAGAAATCGTGCCGCGGGCACAAACGTCCGCGGGTCATCGAGCGCGAGGAAGCGACACACCTCCCGGATGAGCGTCAGCCGATGTGCACGCGTGGTCTCCGACTCGGTCCCGCGCCGGGCCACGAAGGTGCGCACGATGCCGCTGGTGATCACGGGGTCGGTCGGTGAGAGGGACTCGCTGAGCAAACGGTCGAGTGCGCCCAGCGCCTGGGCTTCGGCACGGTAGCGATAGCCCGCGGCCCGTTTGCCTTCGAGAAACCGCTGCAGCGCGGCGGCCAGCGGGGACGACCACGTCGAGTGCGGCCCGCACGTGCCTGCCGTCATCGCCGCACCTCCGCTTCGGTGATCGCCACGCGTCGGAGGGCCGTCAGATCGACAGAGGCATACTCCATGGTGGTGTCGGTGGACGCATGCCCAAGGACATCTCCGATGCGCTTGAGCGGACTGCCGCTGGCGAGCATCCGACTCGCCAGCGTGTGGCGCAGCAAGTAGAGCCCGCGGCGTCCCTCCCGCTGATCGAGCCCGATGCGCTGCAGGGCCTGCCGCATGATCGTGGCCAGGTTGTTCGCGGCCACGAACGGCTCGAAGGGAGCCTTGTGCCGGACAAACACATGCCGCGACGCCGTTGCCGGCCGACCGTTGCGAAGGTAGGCGATCAGGGCATCAGTGACGTCGGGGAGCAGCGGCAGGGTGAGGACGCGGCCGGTCTTGGCCTGGGTGATCGACAGCACGCGCTCCCGCCAGTCGACGGCATCGAGGCGGAGCTGCCGGAGGTCGCACGGACGCAAGCCGTACCGAGCCGCGAGCAGCAGGACGGCGTAGTCACGACGGCCGATCGGCGACGAGCGATCGACGCCATTCAGAAGGCGGGTCACCTCGCGCTCGGTGAGGGCATCCCGTAGGCCACGCTGCTTGAACTGACGGAGCGGCGCCACCGCCGCACTGAGGTCGCGGGCGAGCGACCCCGTCATCGCGGCCCACCGGAAGAAGCTGCGCAATGTCGACACATAGGTCAGGCGCGTGGCGACGGCCTGTGTCCGCAGCCGGATCAGGAACTCGTGAATGTGACGGGGCGCGATGGCGGCGAGCCGGGTCACGCCGTCCTGCTCGAGACACGCGGCAAAGCGCGATAGTTGCCACACCCGCCTGCTGACCGTCCGTGGAGCCAACCCGCGATGGGCGCGCAGGAACGTGGTGTACTCACCCAGAGCCGGCCCGAACCACGACGGCACTGGCTGCGGCACCCGCCCGATGCGGCGACGATAGTGTCCGTCCTCGTCGGCGTCGAGGAAGATCCGTACGGCCGCCCACACGAAGCGCGTGCGACTGGCGCCGAGGCCGACGACTCGGTCCGCCACATACTGCGCTACCTCCGGGGCGTCGAGGGCTAGCGGGAGCCTGAGCCCCTGCTCCCGGAGATACTCGGTTACGCGCAGCCACTCCCGCAAATGCTGCGCAGTGACCTCTGGGTGATACCGCTGCTCGACCAGCCGCTGGCCGATCCGGTCGAGGCGGCTCTTGTACGGAGAGGTGCGATAGCTCTCCAACCGGTCCGCGGGAAAGAAACTGCTGAGCACGGGATCCTCCTTCTCAGCGGCGAGAATCGCCGCCGACTCGGGAGGAATTATGGAAAGCGGACCGTTGCGAGAACAGCGGCGAGGACGCGGCAAACGAGGCGGATCTACTGTGGACTCAACATAACGCGGGACTCAACATAGTGCAGCTTATGGAGAGCTCTCCATAAGCTGCAGAGCCAGATCGACTGGGGACAGGCGCGGGTTCAGCTCGGTGGGCAGTGGGCGGTGCGGCATATCTTCGTGCTGACGCTCGGCTACTCGCGTCGGAGCGTCTACGTGCCGTGCCTGAGTGAGGCGCTCGGCGACCTGCTGGATGCGCACGAGCAGGCGTTCAGCCACTTCGGCGGGCACACGCGGGAGCATCTCTACGACCGTCCGCGGACGGTCTGCGCGCCGCGTGGGGCGGACGGCGTGCGGTGGAACACGACGTTCAAGGCGTTTGCGGATTTCTGGGGTTTCGAGGCGCGACTCTGCCGGCCGTACCGGGCGCAGACCAAGGGCAAGGTCGAGTCGGGCGTGAAGTATTTCAAGCGAAACTTCCTGGTCGGACGTCGATTCCGCGACGACCTCGACCTCAACGAGCAGTTGGCGGAGTGGCTGGCGACGGTGGCCGACGTGCGGGTACACGGGACGACGCACGAGCGGCCGATCGACCGCTTTGCGCGGGAGCGCGCGGCGCTCCTGCCGACACCGGCCGGTCGGGCGTTCCGGCTCGAGGCGCCGCTGACGCGGGTCGTGGCGAGCGACTACCTGGTGAGCGTCGACACCAATCGCTACTCGGTGCCGTTCACGCTCATCGGGCAGTCGATAGAGGTCCGCCGGCGTGACGGGTGGCTGGAGATGCGGCACCGCGGCGACGTCGTCGCCACACATCCGGTGCTCGGGAGCCGACACCAGTTGCGGACCCTGCCCGAGCACGGCCCGGGACCGATCGCCCGCAATGCGCGCCTGCGCTATTCGACCGGCGGACGTTCGACCGGCGCAGTCCCGTTCGATGTCGAGGTCCGCGACCTCTCCTGCTACGAGACAGCGTACGGCCTGGGGGGTGCGCGATGATGTCGCCACAGATGGCACGGATCGACGAGCACCTGCAGCGGCTGCGCCTGACCACCGTGCGCGAGCGGCTCGAAGCGCTGCTCCAGGAGGCCGCGACCCAGGAGCTCTCCTATGCCGACTTCCTCGACCGTGTACTCAGCGAAGAGGTCGCGACCAAGACCGCCAGGCACGTCACGATGCGGACGAGCCTGGCCCGGTTTCCCTTCGTCAAGGGGCTCGACAGCTTCGACTACCAGCCCTCGGTCGACCGGAAGCAGATCCAGAAGTTGAGCCTCTGCCACTTCGTCGAGCACGGCGAAAACCTCGTCCTGCTCGGGCCGCCAGGTGTCGGGAAAACCCACCTGGCCGTGGGTCTCGGCCTCAAGGCCATCAAGCACGGTTACCGCGTACTCTTCACGATGGTCGCCACGATGCTCTCCACGCTCACCAAGGCACTGAGCGAGGGCCGCTTCGACGACAAGCTCAAGGTCTACACGATCCCGCGGCTCCTCATCATCGACGAGATCGGCTATCTGCCGATCGACCGTCAGGCGGCCACGCTGTTCTTCCAGCTCATCAGCCGCCGTTACGAACGCGGGCCGATGATCCTGACCAGCAACCAGAGCTTCGGGAGCTGGGGCGAGGTATTCGGGGACCGCGGGATCGCCAGCGCCATCCTCGACCGGATTCTCCGTCACGCGACGACGATCAGCATTCGGGGTGACTCGTACCGGTTGAAAGACAAGCCGAAGTCCGGGGTGGTCAAACCCACTGCGGTGGGAACGTGAGCAATGGCCCATGGACGCTGTCGTCCACCGGCGCCGGTGGACGACGATGGATTCACCAAGGGGTGGGGGATTTTTCGATGACCGCAGGTGGGGAAAGTTGAATGACCGTTGTCACCTCGACTACAGTCGACGAGGCAAGCCCAGGGACAATGCGGCAATCGAGTCGTTCAACGGGCCGGTTTCGAGAAAGGTGCTTGAACGTGCACGGGCATTGAACTGAAATCAGCTACCGGCCGGAGTGACTGCCGCCTGCGCCCAGAAGACACCTACCGGAGGTGCTGGGCGAGGACCTCGTGAACCCCTAAGACTCAACATGACCAGAGACTGGGAAGAAACGTTCAGCCAATGGGCGAGTCCGCCCGGAAAGTCAGAGGAGGAGCGCCTCGAGAATGTAGCTCGGGCCATTCGTGATGCAGTCCAAGCTGACGATAAGCTCCGTCTTGTCACGAAGATCTTCCTCCATGGATCCTATAGGAACCGCGTCAACGTTCGCCAGGACAGCGATGTCGACGTTGGGGTGCTCTACACGGGGAACTCCTTTGGTGTGAATTACCCAGAGGGCAAAAGCGATGCCGATTTCGGGAATGAGCAGGCAACTTATCTAGCCTCGGACTTTAAGGACGACCTCGGTCGCGCAGTGATTAGCCGCTTCGGCTCGGCGTCAGTTGAACGTGGCAACAAGGCCTTTCACATAAGGAATAACAGCTATCGCGTTGAGGCCGATGCTGCGCCGATGTTCATTCATCGCCGCTACTCCACTTACGGCTACATCTGCGGAGTCCAGATTTTTCCAGACCGAGGACCCCGCATTGAGAACTGGCCAGAACGTCTCTACGACGACAGTCATTGGCCCAAGCAGCACTACGAAAACGGCGTCGAGAAGAACACGGCAACTAGTCGGCGTTATAAAGGCGTCGTTCGCATCTTGAAAAAGCTCCGGAATGAGATGGAGGACGGTGGCGTTGCGGCAGCTGTTCCGGTGTCTGGCTTTGTCATTGAGTGCATGACCTGGAACGTGCCGAACCAGAATTTTGGTTGGTCGACGTGGGATAAAGACGTCCAGGCCGCTCTCTCCTTTTTATGGAACAACACGGGGAACGACGAAGACTGCTCGGAATGGGGAGAGGTGAGCGACCTGAAATATCTCTTTAAACTCTCGCCGACCAAACGCGCCCAGGCCCACACTTTTGTCGACGCAGCATGGGACTACGTCGGCGTCCGGAAATGACCTTCACGAGACTCCATATTTCCGTATTCCTGGCTCTGACGGTCCTGGCCTGGGCGTTGGTGTTGGTCGTCGAAGGAACTCCTTTTAGCAGAGAACACCTGACGCCCTTCGGCACCGTTGTCAGTCTTCTCGTGATGCTCAGCCTCGCCTTCGAGCGTGTTCTCTGGCATCAACGTCACCTCCATTGGTTCTTTCACCGCCCTGACCTTCGCGGAACGTGGTGCGTTGAGCTCCAGGCGGATTGGGTCAACCCAGGGACTAGAGAGCCCACACCTTTGATCGTCTGCTACATGGGCGTCACCCAGACACTCTCCACCCTCCAGATGCATCTGATGACGCCGGAATCAGAGTCCCGGTTCATCGCTGACCGCATTCGCGCTTCTCCCAACGGTCTGGGCTACCAAATCGTCGGCGTCTACACGAACAAGCCGCAGATGAACCTCCGCGGAGTGCGTAGCGAGATGCACCAAGGTGCTCTGATTCTCGACAGCCATGGCCCTAACGCTCGACCTGAAACACTGACGGGTGAATACTGGACAGACCGCAAGACGACGGGTCGTATGACCTTCACCCGGCGAATCCCCACAGTTATCACGCGTTTCGACGCGGCAGACCTAGCGTTCCGCCAGTAAGACGAATCGCTGAAGGACTGGCCGGATCACAAACGCGTAGAACGGGCAAGAGCTCCGCGTTGGCCGGCTATGCAGACGTGAACGACGCGGCGCGACTCTCGGCGACACGTCACTATGGACACGCGATCCTCGACTGACGAATAGCCCCTTTTGCCACGGGCTGCTAGCCAGGTGCGACCGCGCGTCGAACGTGGACACGCCGCCGGGTGCCCGGATCGCGTCGGCATGCGCCCCGCTGACGTTGCCGTCGACTGGAGGAGCGACAACCGGGTGCTGTTCGTGGACGTTGCCGACGGAGCCGGCATCAGTTGAGGTAAAGCAGGCGCATCCGGACCCGAGGGCGCAGCCGGATGAGCAGGAAGCTCAACGGACCGCCGGAGCGGCCCCTCCCAACCCCAGTTCGATTCTGACCGCGCCTCAGCGCGGCTGTCAACCAAGGCAGTCGGCGTCGAGAGCTGGTGATCGCCACCCTCCGGAGCGGTGACTATCCGCCGTCGGCCGGCGCAAAGCCTGGAGAGGCCGTTCTCGTCGCACGGAGCCGTGCTGGAATGCCTGCCGCCGGATCGTCGTGGACCTCGATCAGAGACCGAGGTGGCGCTTCTCGTTGTCGGAGAGAAAGTCGCTAAGCTGATCGACCGAAGGCTTGTAGTCTTGCACAGCGCGTCGGATCGACCGCGCGAGGCCGAACCCGCCAAGCCCGAACAGCCGATATCCCAGACTGCCGACTGCGGCAATCGCCCGCCCTGCCGCTGGCACCGCCGCACCCAGGAGGGGGTTGCCGGACGCGATCCACGTGGCGAGAGCCCCCGCGCAAGCCACCGTCGTTACTTGCCACGCCATCTCCATGGGACGGAGGAACGGAACTCCGGCCGCCCGAATGACCGTCGAAATCTCATCGAGTTCGTGCATGAGGCCGTTGGCTTCCTCGAAGTCTCGGGTGCACCGAAGCGCGTGCAGTGTTTCCCAGACCCTACGTCGGGGTTCACTCCATTCCTCTCGCAATTCGCGCACGGCGTCAACGATTCGGTCCCGCCTGCCCCCGGCACGCGCGATGACTGTTGCAAGCAACGGCGGCACAACCAGCCCGAGCTCGCCGCGATTAGCCTGTTCCGCGAACTGACGAACGTCAGCATCAAGGTGACGTAGCAACGCGGCCGGCATCTCCTGGCTGGTACGGATAGCTGCTCGTCCAACTTGGCCGGCAGCCATTACGGATCCACCACGTTTCACGACAAGACACAGATTCTGCAAGTACTGAAGGTGCGACCGGTAGTAGGGATCGTCCACTCGGTCCGTCCCGGCGGAGGATGCTGCAAGTCTCACCAGGACAGGCGGAAGCTCAAGGTTCAACTCCCGAGTTGGACCCAATTGCGAACGAACGATATCCTCATACCCCGTCAGCGTCGGCATGAAGCTTGTGATCACGAGCCCCCCTGTGCCAATGATCTATGAGACAACCTCCCTATTGAGATTAGTGTGGGGGCGGGGAGGGTTTGATGGATGAATCGCATGCCACCAGCCGTGGAGATGGACTTGGTTGTGGGGCCGAAGGCGGAGGGAGCCCGGAGGGCGACCGGAGCCTTCGGGCCCACCGCTACGTCAGCCGCGACGGCGCCCGATCCTGAAGTGCCGGCGAAAGCCCAGCGCCGCCGGTTCACGGCGGAGTATCGGCTCGGCATCCTCAAGCAGGCGGACGCGTGCAAGCGGCCTGGCGAGCTGGGGGCGCTGCTGCGTCGAGAAGGCTTGTATAGCTCGCACGTGGCGAATTGGCGACGGCAGCGTGAGCAGGGCGCCCTGCGGGACATGCGGGGACGTCGGCGCGGCCCGACCCCACGTCCGATCGACCCGCGTGTGAAGCAGTTGGAAGCCGAGAACCGCAGGCTCGAGCGGAAGCTGCAGCGGGCCGAGACGATCATCGCCCTCCAAAAAAAAGTTGCCGAGATCCTGGAGATCCCCCTGAAACCCCTCGACACCGACGAGACCGACTGATGCGCGCGATCGAGGCCGTCACGGCGCAAGGCGAAACGTCGGCGTTGTGTCAGAGCATCGGCGTGTCCCGCGCGTCGCTCTATCGGCAGCGCCGGCCCACGCCGCCGGCGACACCCCGGCGGCCCCGCACGCCGTCCCCGCGCGCGCTGGTCCCTGCCGAACGGCGGGCCGTCCGCGACACGTTGCACAGCGCGCGGTTTGTCGATCAATCGCCCGCCGAAGTCCATGCGACGTTGCTTGAGGAGCAGACCTACCTCTGCTCCCCGCGCACGATGTATCGGGTGCTCGCCGAGGCCGGCGAAGTGCGGGAGCGCCGCGACCAGGTGCGGCATCCGGCGTACGTCAAACCCGAGCTCGTCGCGACGGCGCCCAATCAGGTCTGGTCCTGGGACATCACCAAGTTGAAGGGCCCGGTCCCGTATCTCTACTACTCGCTCTATGTGATCCTCGACCTCTTCAGCCGCTACGTCGTGGGCTGGATGGTGGCGGTCAATGAGAGCGCCCACTTGGCCGAGCGCTTAATCGAGCAGACCTGCGCGAAGCAGTGCATCCAGCCGCAGCAGCTCACGATTCACGCCGACCGCGGCGCGCCCATGCGCAGCAAGCTCGTCGCGCTGTTGTTCTCCGACCTCGGCATCGTGGCCAGCCACTCGCGACCGCGCGTGAGCAATGACAATCCGTTCTCCGAGGCGCAGTTTCGCACCTTCAAGTATCGGCCGGAGTTTCCGAAGCGGTTCGGCGCACTCGAACACGCGCGCAGCGTCAGCCGCGATCTGTTCGCGTGGTACAACGACGCGCACCACCACAGCGGCCTGAGCTATCTCACGCCGGCCGACGTGCATTACGGCCGCGCGCCGGCGATCCTCGACCTGCGTCACCGGACCCGCCTCGCGGCCTACGCCGCGCATCCGGAGCGCTTCGTCAGCGGACCACCACGCCCCGAAACCTTGCCGACCGCCGTGTGGATCAATCCGCCGTCGAAAACGACCCGCCAGGATGCCCCAGGACCCGCGACCGGCACCCCGGACAACTCGCAGCATGAGGTCGTTGCCCGGCGGCCACCACCGCTCGATCGATCGTCGATTCAACGCGTCGATGGCGTGGAGTCGATGGCGTGGAGTCGCTACAGTAAATGCTGAACCAGGTTGTCTCAAAGACGTTGACACGGCCCGGTCGCCGAGCTGGCGGCGCAGAAAGTCCTCTGCCTCGGCAACCGCCGACCGATCCTCGCGGCTGTCCGTCGAGACCGCCAGCAACGCCTCGGCCGTGTGCGGCGAGCCGGTCTCGTCCCACGCGATCGACGGTGCGCCGTTGCCGGCGACGGCGATCGAGAAGGTGAGCGAGTCAGCTTTCCGCGCCAGGTTCGCCTTCGTGCTCGCCAGCACGGTGCGCCGGTCGTCGTCCGGATCCGGCGCGAGGATCAGTCCGCTGCGGACCGCGCCGATGATGCCGATGCCGCCGCCGCCGCCGCGACACACGGCCGCCGCGGGCTCACGAGGCAAGCCGCAGCCGGCATGGTGTACCGCAAGCGCCCGTCCTGGGAAACGCGACCATCGCTCACTGTGCTGTGCAGGTGGCCCGATCCTGCGCGGGCGCCGCAAGAGTGGAGGCACGATTCGCACGCGGTCCGCGCACTCGTCAACTACGTCTCGTCCACGTCCTTGAACTCGAAACGGACCCGATAGGAACGTAGCGATAGCACGTGATTGGGAAGCATGCGGGCCGCAGAGCGTGCCTTCTTGTCAAAATCCCCGGCAACCAGGAGGCCACGCACGGGCTGGTCCGGTTCCTCCTCGGCGATATCGCCCATGTAGCTCAGTACCTGCGCAACCGCCCCCTGCCGCGCGACCCCGGTCTTTAGCTCGACGACGACGATCGCGCCCCGTGCATCCCGCGCGGTGATGTCGATGAACCCCGAGGCGACCGAGCGTTCCGCTCCATCGTCGATGATCTCCAGGCCGGGCTCGAGTTGTTCCATAGCGCGCCTCAAGGCAGTCTGCAAATCGCGTTCCAGCCCGACGAGCTGGCCGCGGTCGTCGGCCGATTCGCCAACGTCCTCGTCCTGCGTCTCCCGGCGGAACTTGCAGTAGCTCTCCACCGCGTGCCTGTACGTCGCGAGATTCTTTCGAGTGTCGCCGCTGAACGGGATTTTCGACGGATTCGGTTTATTGCTCCGCTCATCAGCCGTCGAATACTTCAATTCGCCGATGACGCGTCGAAGCTGGTCCCGGTCGTAGTGCTCGTCCAGATCCCCGTAGTGCTCCTCCACTCGTCCGGAACGATGCATCTGTGCTTGCATGGTTGCGGCTGCGTAGCCCTGCTGTTCGAGCCAGTTCCTGTAGGTGGAGTTCATCCGCTCTCTCCAGAGTGCAGTGGATCAGAAACGCCGAGCCAACCAATGACGATACTATGTCAGCGAGCGAACACACGAGCCGCCGAAGGCGAAGGCGACGCCCGGCGGGCTGGCCGTCGGGGACCGACGGTATCGACCGGGGGAGCGAGCGCCTGGGGTCGCCAGGGTCGCCCGGCTCGGCACCGTTCGGCGGGGCGATGATATGCTCGGCCTCCGACTTGAAGTTCGGGATTGGTCGCGTTGGGACAGGATAACTCTGTCCGCGGCCGGCTTCGCTGGTCCAGTAGATTCCCGTTCAGAAAGTAGGGTAAAACGAGGGAAGTCTGGTCATAGAAGCAGAGTTACGTCATTCTGCATGAAGTATTTACGTGATTGTCGTGGCGGCCGGCACAGCGGGACCCGGTGCTCGCGCTTCGCCTTCATGCGCGCGGCGGGGATGGTCCAGCGGCCCGCGTCCAGGTCCATTTCGTCCCACGTCGCCAGGCGCACTTCGCCGGACCGCGCGGCCGTCAGCACCAGGAACTCGAACGCCCGCTTGGTGGTGACCGAAGCCTGGGAGGCCCGCACGGTCGCGAGGGCGTCCGCCACCGCGCCGTAGGGCAGCGCCCGCATGTGTTGGACGACGACCTGCTGCCGCCCGAGGGCCTGGCCGAGGGCGTCGCCCGCCGGGTTGTCCGGCCGGTAGCCCATCGCGACCGCCCACTGCATCACGGCACCGATCCGCTGCCACACGCGCCGTGCGGTCTCGGGCTTGTCGTGCCAGATCGGGGTGAGGATTGCCAAGACCTCGGCCGTCGTCACCTCGGACACGGGCGTCGCCCCGATGCGCGGGAACGCATAAGCACGCAGACTGCGCGGCCAGTCCTGCTGGTACCTCGCTCAACATTGAACGACCCAGCAGTGTTCCGATCCGACATGACAAGGTTCGTTGGTCGCTTGGAGCCGAGCGAGATTGAGCGGAATCCTGTTCTTGATCTGGCGCCATGATATGGGGACCATGTGGGGGACTAGCCCTCCTCGTGTAAAACATAAAATACTGATAATAAAGGTGTTATCGTAATTACATGGCGGTGAGGCAGACCGCGCCCAATCACGGCGTCCTGCGGCGCATGTCGGTGCGCCGGGAGACTCGGGTTAGGGCGCGCAGAGGGTCCATGGCGCGCCACTACGCCACCCGCGACTTTTTCCAGCATGCCGAACCCGCTGCTGGCCCGCTATTTCCACGCCCGCGGCGTCTTCAACGATCTCGACGTTGCCGCGCTGCCTGAGCCCCAGCCCGACGCGCTGTGGGCGGCCTGGCTGACGCTGGACGACTCCCAGCGCCACGCGATGGACGCCGCGTTCCAGGACATCACGGCGCTGAGTGGCCTCGCGCCACTCGTCGTCAAGGTCCGCGTCTTGCGGACAAGGGCGAGCTCCGCTGGCACGGTGTTCAAGACGATCCGGGTACGGTCGAACTGCGCGCTAGTGTGCCGACGCTACCGGCCGGCGAGCGGCACATCTTCGTTCACGATGCGGACCGACGTCGCCGCGTCGGATCCGCCGTCCGACTCCGCCCGCTCGCCGCGCAGACGGCCCATCCGAGGTGCCCGTGGGTAACCCCACCTGTTGCGGTCTCCGATCCCAATTCATTCGAGGACGGTGCACTGGGTCCGCTGGAATCCGATGCAGAACGAGGGATGGAGCGAGGGGAACAAGAACCCAGGAATGCTTTAAGGTGCATATGTGTCAATGACTTACAAGACATTCACATCGGACACAGTAGAAGCCGGGCGGGGCGGTGCGCACGAACACGGCACTCAAGCGATGCGTCAGGCGGCGCGACGGCCGCGGAGGGGTGTCTGTCATCGACGAGACCACGTGATGGGAACCCACAGTTATGTATACAAATAACATGAGGATGCGGGTGAAAGCGCCGGAACGATGTGAGGCACCTCTAGAACAATAACCACTTTTTGCTAGAGAACGTTACGTGGACGTTCATGGGACACCACGGGAAGACGTCGGAAACCGAAAGATGGTGGATTGGTGCAGGGAGCCGACACGGGGGACACGGCGTCGATGGTCGAAACGTTGATCGCGGCTGCCGAGCAGGTCGAGGTGGGTGCAGCCGGACGGGCCGGGCATCGAGGAAGTGGTCGGCGACAACGGGTACCACTCCAACGAGACGCTGGCGGACGTGAAGGCGCTGGGGCTCCGCAGTTACCTCTCGGAGCCGGACCGGGGCCGCCGATGCTGGAAGGGCCAGCCAACGGCCCGCGACGCGGTGCATGCCAACCGGCGCCGGATTCGCGGCGTGCGGGGCCGTCGCCTGCTGCGGTGTCGAGGAGAATTGCTGGAGCGGCCGTTTGCCCACTGTGTGCGAAACCGGTGGGATGCGGCGGGTTCACCTTCGCGGGCATCCAAACATCCGGAAACGGCTGCTCGTGCATGTCGCCGGCTGCAACTTGGGGCTGCTGATGCGGCACCTGATCGGCGTCGGCACGCCGCGCAGCCTTCAGGGCCGGCCCGAGGCCCTATTTCGAGCCGTGTTCGGACGATTGCGCGACCTGTGGGACGTTCTGAGGCGTTCCTGGGCGCTCTTCATGCCGACTTCGTCGTCGATGACCTCTCCACGGCGCGATGAGAGCGTCCGCTCAGTCATGTGAATGTGGGGACTTCCACCTCGGGTTGCTAGGCTATCGTCCGCCCGCGCCCGAGGCGGTCAGACCGGTCTCAATTGGCGGGTTCAACATGAGTGCAGCTCTCTCATAAGAACTGGCACCACCATGGGGGGCGGGTCAGTGACACCACCCACGTGCTGTCGAGGAACCGTTCCGGTTCGTCCACCCACGCCGGCCGCTCATGCCCGTGCAGTCTCGCCACGTGCTCCACCATCGCCGCGAGCAGCGCGTCCCACTTCGTGTGCGTCAGCGGCACCCGCTCCGTCAGCGCCGCCCGCTGTTCGGCCGCGCTGCGCCACTGGAAATTCCGGGGCAGGGCGCAAACGATCATCCGTTCGATGTCCCCCTCCGGCCAGCCCGCCTCGATCCCTTCGATGTAATCCGCGAACGAGAACCCGCCTGTCTTGCTCGCCACGTCCCCCATTCGTTTCCTCCCAACCCCATTATTGCCCCAGCGGCGGCCGACAGTCGCACTCCGGCGTCGGCGTCAGCCGCTCTGAGATTTGCTCGAGGTGGGTCAGGATCCGGATCCGCCGCAACTTGCGGAGCCTGAGAGGGGGTTACAATCGGCCCGATCGGGCCGTTCCGAAGCGAAGGCACGCCGTACACGCAACATGCGGCCGGGTGAACTGGAAGCTCGTAGGTCGCTCCCTTGGCCCTGACCGGAAATGGTCACCGGGCGTCGAGAACTATGACTATGATCCGCCCGTTGACGATGCGCTGGATATTGACCTGCGTGGCCGCCGTGTTCCTGCTCGAGGTCACGCCAGCCAGTGCCCAGGATTACGAAGCGACACGGCGCGCGGCTGAACAGGGCGATGCCGACGCCCAGTACGACCTCGGGGTCATGTACGCCGACGGTCTGGGCGTGCCGCGGGACGACGCTGAAGCCGTCCGGTGGTACCGCCTGGCCGCCGAGCAGGGTGAGGCCAGCGCCCAGCACAACCTCGGGGTCATGTACGCCGATGGTCGGGGCGTGCCGCGGGACGACGCTGAAGCCGTCCGGTGGTTCCGTCTGGCCGCTGAGCAGGGTGACGCCGGTGCCCAGTACAACCTCGGGGTCATGTACGCCGACGGTCGGGGTGTGCCGCGGGACGACGCGGAAGCCGTCCGGTGGTACCGCCTGGCCGCCGAGCAGGTTCACGCCAGCGCCCAGTACAACCTCGGGAACATGTACGCCAACGGTCTGGGTGTGCCGCGGGACGACGCTGAAGCCGTCCGGTGGTTCCGTCTGGCCGCCGAGCAGGGTGAGGCCATCGCCCAGTACAGCCTCGGGGTTTTGTACGACAACGGTCGGGGCGTGCCGCGGGACGACGCTGAAGCCGTCCGGTGGTTCCGCCTGGCCGCCGAGCAGGGCACCGCCAGCGCCCAGTACAACCTCGGGAACATGTACGCCAACGGTCGGGGTGTGCCGCGGGACGACGCTGAAGCCGTCCGGTGGTTCCGTCTGGCCGCCGAGCAGGGCACCGCCATCGCCCAGTACAACCTCGGGGTTGCGTACGCCACCGGTCGGGGCGTGCCGCAGGACTACGTATCCGCGCACATGTGGCTAAACCTTGCCGCCGAGGCCGGCGACGAGGACGCCCGCAAGGCCCGCGAGATTGTCGCCGCCAGCATGACGCGCGAACAGATCACCGAGGCGCAAGCGCGGGCACGGGAATGGGCTAACCGATAGCCTCACCCCTGTCGCAGCTCGCCGTGGCCGCCGCGCTATAAAACCGAGTTCTGAATGTGATCCGAGGCGCACCAGGCGCAGGGTGTCGGCGCCGGACTTCCGGGCAGATCAGCATCAGATCCGGCTTCACGTGGCCGTCACGGGTGATCTCCCCACTCGCCAGAGCCTCCCACGATGAGCGCCAGGCGCGGGGCCACGGAGCGCCGGAAAGCCAACCCGGAGCGCCTGCTGGAATCCCTACGGTATTGTCAGGTTGAGGCGACGAGTGGCAGAGTAAGCCGATGAGGAGCCAGTCGGCCAGCTATCACGGATATCGATTCCCGCCCGACATCATCAGCCACGCGGTCTGGCTCTACCATCGGTTCTGCCTCAGCTTCCGCGATGTCGACGATCTCCTTGCGCAGCGAGGCGTGACGGTCACCTACGAGACGATTCGGCAGTGGTGCCAGCGGTGCGGTCCGGTCTACGCGCGGCGGCTGCGGCGCCGCCGCGGTCGGATGGGAGACACCTGGCATCTCGACGAGGTGTTCGTCACGATCCAGGGTCGCCAACACTATCTGTGGCGCGCGGTCGACGAGGACGGTGACGTCCTGGACATCCTCGTGCCATCGCACCGGAATCGGCGAGCAGCCGTCCGATTCTTTCGGACGCTGCTGAAAGCCCAGGGCCGTGTCCCTCGACGCCTGATCACCGACCAGCTGCGCTCGTACGCCGCCGCGGGCCGCACCGTGATGCCGTCCGTGGTCCACGTCACTGATCAGTACGCGAACAATCGAGCCGAGGTCTCCCACCAACCGACGCGTCAGCCGGAGCGCCAGATGCGGCGTTTCACGTCGGCCGCTCAGCGCCAACGGTTCGCGTCGGTTCACGGTATCGTGCAGAATCTCTTCCGAGTCAGTCGACACCTCCTGCGGTCGGCTCACTACCGCCTGCTCCGCACCCGCGCGTTCGTTGAATGGGATGCGGTGACGTGCGCCTGCTGAAAACGATCGGGAGCGTCGATGTCACGGGGCAAGAGCGCGCTGGAGGCGGCTGTCCTGCGTTTCGCGGCGTTGTGGCGTGACGGCCTCGTGGACGGTCTGTACTTTGCGCTGCCGACGCGTGCCGCGGCGAAGCAACTGCACGATCGAGTACGCCGGGCGTTGGACCGGCTTTTTCCGCCGTCGGCATACGTCCAGACCGTTCTTGCAGTCCCGGGCTATATCGTCGCTGGAACTGCCGCAGTGCGACGTGTCGAGAAGTTCAAAGGATATTGTTAATCTGACAATGCCGCACAAAACGCTCCTCGAGACCAAAAAAGTTGGCCAAAAAGTTGAACTGCAATCCTACCGGCAGCTATCCCGGGCGACACACTGCGCCTTGGTGACGGTCTGTGGAGCTTTGGCTCGCGCCTCTGGGCAACGCTCCAACTCCCAACCCACACGCAGGGCCAATCGGTGCAGCAGGCTCATCTCGGCATTCAGTACTAAGGGACCTATGATCCATCGACACATCGCGCCGACCGGGCTCTGGAGTGTCGCGGCACGAGCCGCCGACCGCGCATGACAGTTCTCGCCGATCTCGTCCTCCTCGTGCACGTCGAGTTCATTGTGTTCGTACTCTTTGGCGGCCTGCTCGCCTTCCGCTGGCGCTGGATGCCTTTGGCGCATCTTCCTGCCGTGGCGTGGGGCGCCGCCGTCGAGTTGCTTGGATGGGTGTGTCCCTTGACTCCTCTCGAGAACATGCTTCGCAGAGCTGGTGGCGGGGAGGGTTACTCGGCGAGCTTCATCGAGCGATACCTCGTCCCGCTGGTGTACCCGGACGCACTCACGCGCGAGCTTCAGCTCTTCCTGGGTGGCGCCGTCCTCGCCGTCAACGCGGTTGTCTACTACCTTGTCCTGCGTCGAGGCGAGAGCATGGGCCGCACGGAGTCGTCAAAGTAGGGAAATGCCAAGTGTGACCGGACGCAATGTGCCGGAGCGCGTGGAGCGATGCGTCACGCAATGATCGCTGCGGCCGTCTTCGTTACCGTGATCGGTGCTGTCCTGGCGTTGTTTTGGGGGTTGCAGCGCCGGCTGATGTACTTCCCAACAGCTCACGTGCCGACGCCCGCTGAAATCGGGTTGGCGCCTGTTGAGCCTGTCACCTTCGAGACGGCCGACGGGCTCAAGCTGAGCGGCTGGTTCCTGGCGGCGTCGGGGCCCTTACCACGGCTCACCGTCGTGGTTTTCAATGGGAACGCCGGCAATCGAGGGTACCGGGGGCCACTGGCGGCGGCGTTGCATAGGCACGGATTGCAGGTCTTGCTCTTCGACTACCGGGGCTACGGCGGCAGTCCCGGGTCCCCAACGGAGACCGGTCTCGCTGCAGATGGTCGTGCCGCCCTGGCGCATTTGCTGGGTCGCTCCGATGTCGACGGGTCGCGCCTTGTGTATTTCGGCGAGTCGCTGGGCGCAGCCGTGGCTGTCGGCCTGGCCGTCGAGCACCCGCCTGCTGCCCTCATCCTGCGATCGCCGTTCACCTCGATGGCAGACGTTGGACAGTATCACTATCCGTTCCTGCCGGTGCGGCTGCTGCTGCGGGACAGGTTCCCGTCGATCGATCGGATTCACCGGATTCGATCGCCGCTGCTTGTCATCGCGGGCCAGCACGATCGAGTTGTACCCATCCAGCAGAGCCGACGCTTGTACGAGGCGGCTTCAGCCCGAAAGAGGCTCGTCGTCGTTCCGGAAGCAGATCACAACGCCGACGAATTGCTCGCGGGGGACGACGTGATCCGGGCCATTGTCCGTTTCCTCCTGCCGCTCAGGTGATGAGATGGTCGAGTCGCATGTGGAAGCGCCAGAGCTCCCAACCACAGTCACGGCGATACTGTCAGGTTAGCTGACCGCCCCGAGGCTGGCGGCAGGTTACCGCGCGGCGTTCGAACGATGGATCTGAAACGGCACCACGGCGCCCCTGGCGCGCTGCGAACCCGTTCCGCCGGTCCCGTCGACCTCGAATGGCCGTCCGATGCGGTTGCCGGCAACGTCTTCGAGCGTCTCTGCCGCGACAAGCTGATACAGGCCCGGCTCCCACTGCGTGCGCGGCGTGAAGACCCAGCGCGTCTCGGCCTCCTCTACGCGGATCTTCCCAGCCAACGGCTGCCCGGACTCGGTCGCCACCCGGAGCGCGCGTTGCAGCAGGCCGTAGTCGAGTGGGGCGGGGAAGTGCACCGCGAGCGGATCCCGCGTCCCGTGGACCGGAATCTCCAGCCGCCAGTCGGCGGGATCGAGGGCACGCTCTCGGGGCGGCCCCACCCGGAACTCGCGGCGGAACGGCGCGACGAGGGGCTGCCCGGCGGCGTCGCGCCAGTCCGCATCGATCACGAGCGTGTACGTCCGACCCGCCGCAAGCGGGCGGCCCAACTCCTCGTTCGGGAGGATGCCGCGCTTGACGCGCCCCGGGTCGTACAGAACGGTGAACCGCGTGCGGTCCGCGTTCCACAGGTCGACCTCCAGAGGCAGAAATGGATCGGCAAGTGCGCGACCGTGCTCGTCGAGAAGGCGTAGGTGCGAGGCGCCGTCTCCCAGACCCATGGGCGCGGAGAAGGCGATGTACAACCGGAGGTGGTTCGCCGGCACCTCGGGAGCCGTCGGATAGACCGCGACGACCCGGGTTGACGCAGTACGGACCGGGGCCGGGATTTCGATCGTCGTGTTGAGCGGGCGCAGCGGCGCAGGCACGGACCCGCGTCGCACGGATGGCAGGGACGACGGATCGAAAACGACCTCGTAACGCTGACCGGGATCGAAGGGAAACTGCGGCGTGAAGCGCAACGCGCAGTCGCGCACGCCGTAGGTCCCGAGCACGGGCGGGAGGTCCGCGGAGGTCAGGGCGGTGCGGGCGACGTGGACGCGCAGAAGCGCCTGCCACCCGTCGCGGTCCGGCGGAGTCTGTTCGAGATGCGCGAGGTCCTCGGCCGGCAGTCCCTCGATGTCGACCGTCCGTTGCCCGGACGGCGCGGCGCCCAGTCGAATACGGGCTTCGCCGTCAACGGGGCCGGGAACCTGCCCGCTCGTCTGCGAGCACGCCGGCGCGAGCGCGAGGGCCGCGGCCATGGCCGCGACCCCCGCCGTGTAGCGCATGTGCTCCTATGGCAGAGCGGCCGCTTCGAGGTTCAGTCCGCCGCCCGCGGCGTCGACGAGCAGCATGGCCTGCGAGGAATTCAGCAGATCGAGCTGTCGCACGCCCTGCATGGACGCGATGGTCTCGAACGGCACGCCGCCCGTGTCGGGAACGGGTTCCGTGATCGGTGCAGCCTTGGCAAACGGCTCCGTCGGCACCTTCATCACGCCGCGCTGGTTGTTCGACAGCAGGATGTAGTCCTGCCCGTCCTTCTCGTAGACGATCATGTCGATCGGGCGGTTGCGGTTCCCGAATTCGGCGATGGTCGTCCCCTGTATCTTGCTGCCCGCCTCCAGCGCCGCGAGCGGGAACGTGACGAGCGGCGTGCACAGATAGCTGGCGACGATCGACGGTTCGCCATCGATTTCATACGGCACGAACGTGAACACGGGCGAGAACGTCTCCATCTGCCCGTGGGATCCATGGTAGATCTCGACGCTCGTTCCCTGGTCCACCGTCCTGAACGGATACGGGATCACCCGCATCTTGGACGCGAACTCTTCGTTCGACAGGCCCGCGACATACAGGCGGCCATCGATGAAGGCCATGTGGGTGATGGTCTGCACGCCCATCAGCCCCTGGGGATCGACGGTGTCGGGGTAGTTGCTCACCGGGATCTCTCTCCCCCCCGAGAGCACCAGCGGCGTCTCGGGCGGCGGCGGATTGGGCACCCCGATCCGCGTATAGCGGACCCCATCGAACGAGATGACGTCGATCTCGCCCGCGCCGTCCACGCGCAGGAGGACCGGCATCGCGCCTGCGCCCATCCCGCGCATCACGGAGATGTAGGTATTGCGCGTCTTGGGGTCTACCACCATGTCGGTGATGAGCAGGTTGCCGGCGTCAATGCCGAGCAGCCCGGCGATGTTCTGGTCGACAGCGGGCACGTCCTTCGTGCCGGGCACGCCGCTGGCCATCTGCTCGGCCAGCTGCAGGGCGGTGATCGACACGTCCTGGCCGTCGGCCGCGAAGATTACGCCGTCGGGCCCGAACGCCAGCTTTCCGATGTGCTCGAACTGGGGTGTGACGCCGGTCATTGCCGTCGACTGAGCCGCCGTCGGGGTCCCGGCGGTTGCCAGGCTCAACACGGCGACGAGCAGCAGGGCGAAGCGTGAAATGGACATGGTGTGATCTCCTTGTTGGCGCATCATAAGCCGCCTCCCGGCGTATCTCCAGCCTTTTCCCGGCAGAAGAGTCAACGCGATGCGCGGGGCTTGTGCCACAGGCTCCTAGATATAGCACTTCCCAGGCAACAAGGCACCCCGCGTGACGCAAGATGCCGTCGTCGCCGGTGACGTCGTATGCGAACGAAGGGTGCGAGGCCAGGGGGCAGGTATGATGCAGCGACCGTGGCAGCATAGGATCGGTGCTGCGCACGTACCGGAAGATCGAATAGGCACTGACGCGAACGAAGCCCTGAAACGCTCGCTGTCCGATCACGTAGGAGGGATTATCTGATGCATGCTCGCGCTGTCACGGCGACGGTCACGGTGCTCGCCATTCTGTCGTTCGCAGAGATGCCGGTTGGCGCGCAGACTGTCCCCGATGGGTGGACGGCGCCTCGCACTCCGGACGGGTATCCGGATCTGCAGGGCGTCTGGGCGAACAACAGCGCGACCCCCTTGGAGCGGCCCGAAGCGCTCGCCGACAGGGCCGAATTCTCGGACGAGGAGGTGGCCGCACTGCGCGAGGCGGCGAGCCGGCATCATGAGTCCGGGGGGGATGCGGCCTTTGGCGACGGGGTGTTCCAAGCGGCCCTGGCGAACGTCGACGAGATCCAGTCGTTTGATGGCGGCACGGGCAACTACAGCACCGCTTGGATGGTGGAGCGCGACTTCGACAATCGGACGTCGCTGATTACCGACCCGCCGGATGGCCGAGTGCCACCGATGACCCCCGAGAGTCAGCAGCGGCAGACGGCGGCGTCCGCGGGGAGGGGCCGGCCCCCCGACGGGCCGGAGGATGTGCGGGCGCAGATCCGGTGCATCACGTATGGCGTGCCCAGGGTGGGGGGGCTCGGGGCGGGATACAACAGCTACTATCAGATCGCGCAGACACCGGATCACGTCGCTATCTACTCCGAGATGATTCACGATATCCGCATCGTTCCACTTGATGGCCGGCCGCACGTGGACGAGGGGATTCGACAACTCCACGGGGACGCGCGCGGCCGGTGGGAGGGGGACACGCTGGTGGTCGAGACGACGAACTTCTCGCCTGAAAGCAACTACCGGGGCTCTGCCGAGAACCTCCGCCTCACCGAGCGCTATACCCGGGTGGGCCCGGACGAGATCGAGTATGAGATCACGCTCGAGGATGCAGCGACCTGGACCCGGCCATGGACCGCCATGGTGCGCCTGACGCGGTCGGAGCAGCCGGTCTTCGAATACGCCTGTCATGAGGGCAACTACTCCCTCGAAGGCATTCTCGCCGGCGCGCGGGCGGAAGAGCGAAGGGCCGAGGCAGACACCCCTCAGTGAACCGCCCGCAGCGGCAACACCCACAGGAGACGCGGCCCGAGGTGACTCGCGTCGGACGACGAGCACGATGGACAATCCGTACCGGATAGTCGAGAATGGGCCGACTCTTCGGCCCGGCATGGAGTGGGGCGCAGCCGTGAAGCGGTAGTCGCGGAGAGGACGGGGAAGGGAGACCCATGATGCAGACTCGCTTGAACAAGAGATCACTCGGGCTCGCTGCCAGCGCAGCGGGGCTCGTCCTGCTGGCCATAGCCTGTGCCCCCGCCGAGCCCGACAGTACGGAGCCCGCCGCCGAAGCGGAGGCGGTCGACATGGGGCTGCCGGCGCCGACGTTCCATCACATCCATATCAACTCGGTCGATCCCCAACGCTCGCTCGAGTGGTATAGCGCCTACTGGCCGCAGGGCACGCAGACCACCTATGCTGGATTCCCCGCCTTCTACGACGACATCTATCTGCTGTATACCCAGGTCGACGAGCAGGCGCCGGGCGGCTTCGACCGTGCGCTCCAGCGGTCCGAGCCCCAAAGTGGATTCTGGACCTTCGGGTCGACTTTTGCCGGGCCGAATACCGACGCGTTCCGCGAGCGGATCGCCGCGCTCGAGTCCGACGCCTTCGAACTCGTCACGTTGTATGGCGGGCCCGGTGGCGGCAACACCGCCCCGAACTCGTTGGCCCTCCCCCTGGGCGAGGCGTTGCTGCGTGTGAGCGAGATTGATGAGCGGGTCGCGGCGGCCGCGGACGACCCGCCCCCGCTGGCCACCTCGGGTCTGGACTTCGGGTACCTGGTCGACCCCGACGGCATGTTGATCGAGTTCACCGCTGGCGAGACCGACGGCTTTCGGAGACACACCCACTTCTGGGGGGACGAGCCGCTGTGTTCGGCGAACTGGCATGTGGAACATCTCGGCGCGAGGTTCCCCGAGAATCAGAACTCCTTCAGCTCCGAATTCAACTTCGGCGACAACGGGTGGGACCCGTGCAGCGTGCCGACCGGCGAAGTGACCTACCCGACGTATATGGAGGTGGGACAACTCCGCATCCCGGCCGGGAACGCGCGGGTCGACAATGCCAGCTGGCTGTGGTACCCGCGCCAGTGTCGTGACGGTCGGTGTGGCCCCGGCAACGATCAACCGCTCGCGCGCTCGCGGGGGCAGGTGGTCGACCACATCGGGATCACCTACCCGGACCTCGACGCCGTGATTGCGCATCTCGAGGCGACGGGCGTGCCGCTCCTGGACGGGCCCTACCCGTTTGGCGAGACGCGCGCAGTGCTGGTCGAGGATCCGAATGGCCTGGCCTACGAGCTGATTGAAGCGATCGACTAGAGTGGCGCTTGCGCGCCGCCTTCTTGTCGTCTGCACTGCCGTGGCATCGCTCCTGCCGGTGGCGGCAGCCGCACAGGGGGTCGGCTTTCAGGCGGGTGCGGGGTTCGATCCGAAGCAGATCTACGTCGGCTCGTACATCGAGTTTCCGCTCGGCTCCGATCAGATCATCCTTCGACCGGGTATCAACGGCGCCTTCGGAGGCGGCTGGCGGATGGCGGCGATTGGTGGCGAGTTCATCTACCGCTTCACGCTGGGCGGAACGGGATGGCGCATCCATCAGGGACTTGGGCCGAGCGTCAACATTGCACGGTCCATGGATGTCGATATCACCAAGGTCAGCGGCGGCTGGAACTACCTGATCGGGTTTGGCCACGAGAATGGCTTCTTCACCGAGTTCAGGGGAGGCCAGGAGCGCGGCGCAGGGGTGCCGTTGCTCTGGATCGGCGTTGGGGTCACGATCCGGCCCCGCTAAGGGACCGGTGGCTGGGGCTGGTCGATCAGGAGCGGTCGAGCCACTCGACGAAACGGTCGGGCTCCTCGACGATCATGACGCGGATGACCCGCTGATACTCGTGCATCACCGCCTTGGCCGCGTTCCGGGCCTCGTCCACGGAAGGATACGTCGCGGAGGCGGCGGGCAGATTCACCGCACCGCCCCGGACGGTCGTCACCAGCCTGAACATCGCGGCGGAATCATACACCACGCCTGCTGACGTCAGGCCGTGGATTCGGGCGCGCGCGGGCGGACTACCTTGACGCGCCGGCGCCGGGGGAGAGTAGAATGACGGTGGGTGCGGGACGGGCCTCGCCCGGGAAGCCGTGATGACTGCCTTGTGGGAGCGTTTCATCGTCGTCATCGTTCGCGTGGCCGGCGCACTTGCGCCGGCCGCCACCGGATGATGTCCTGATCCACACCCACCGCGAGCTCGAAGGGCCATCATCCGATAGCGGGTGATGGCTTTTTTCTTTTGTAAGGCTGGTGAGAGACGAGATGGCTACCGAACGACGCAGCGCGGCGATCACCGACGGACCGAGCCGCGCGCCAGCCCGCGCCATGCTGAAAGCGGTCGGCTTTACCGACGCCGACCTCACGCGGCCGATCATCGGGGTCGCGAACACCTGGACCGAGATCGGTCCGTGCAACTACCACCTGCGCGACCTCGCCGCTCAGGTGAAGGCTGGGGTCCGCGCGGCGGGTGGCACACCGATGGAGTTCAACACCGTCTCCATCTCCGACGGCATCACGATGGGCAGCGAGGGCATGAAGACCTCGCTCGTCAGCCGCGAGGTGGTGGCCGACTCCATCGAACTGGTGGCGCGCGGCAACCTGTTCGACGGCATTGTCATCTTGGTGGGCTGCGACAAGACGATTCCGGGCGGCGTCATGGCGCTGGTCCGCCTCGACATCCCGGGACTCGTCCTCTACGGCGGTTCGATCGCGCCGGGCCAGTACGATGGGCGGGACGTCACGATCCAGGATGTCTTCGAGGCGGTCGGCGCGCACGCGGCGGGCCGGATGACCGACGCGCAGCTCTGCGCCCTCGAGAATGTCGCCTGTCCCGGGCCGGGCGCGTGCGGCGGGCAGTTCACCGCGAACACGATGTCCACCGTCTGCGAGCTGCTCGGGGTATCTCCGATGAGCGCGAACGGCGTGCCGGCCATGGCCGAGGAGAAGGTGGATGCCGCGCGGCGGGCGGGCGAACTGGTGATGGATCTCGTCGCACAGGATCTCCGCCCCCGCCGGCTCGTGACGCGCGCCGCGATCGACAACGCGATCGCGGCTGTTGCCGCGACCGGCGGATCGACCAACGCCGTGCTCCACCTGCTGGCGATCGCGCACGAGGCCGGGGTCGACCTCGCCATCGACGACTTCACCCGGGTGAGCGAGCGGACGCCGCTGCTGGCGGACCTCAAGCCGGGGGGCCGCTTCGTGGCGACCGACATGTACCGCGCCGGCGGCATCGGCCTGGTGGCGAAGCGGCTGCAGGAGGCAGGCCTGCTGCGCGAGGACGCCCTGACCGTGACCGGCCAGACCATTGGGGAGGTGGCGCACGCCGCCACGGAGACCGAGGGGCAGGAGGTGGTCCGTCCGGTCACGGATCCGATATCTCCCACGGGGGGGCTGGTGATCCTGAAAGGGAACCTGGCGCCCGAAGGGTGCGTGGTGAAGGTGGCGGGCCACGAGCCGTCGACGCACCGGGGCCCGGCGCGCGTCTTCGACAGCGAGGAGGCGGCGTTCGAGGCAGTCGGGGCGGGGCGGATTCAGCCGGGCGACGTGGTGGTGATCCGGTACGAGGGCCCCAGGGGAGGGCCGGGGATGCGCGAGATGCTGGCCGTGACCGCGGCCATTGTCGGCACCGGTTTGGGCGAGACGGTGGCGCTCTTGACCGACGGGCGCTTCTCCGGCGCGACGCGCGGCATGATGGCGGGCCACGTGGCGCCGGAGGCGGCGGCGGGCGGCCCGATCGCGGTGGTGCGGGATGGCGACCCGATCCTGTTCGACGAGCGGAACCGCAGGCTGGAGCTCGAAGTGGACGAGGCGGAGATCGCGTCGCGCCTGGCGGCGTGGCGACCGCCGGAGCCGCGGTTCCGGAGCGGCGTGATGGCGAAGTACGCGCGGCTCGTCTCGTCGGCCGCCGCGGGCGCGGTGACGAACTGACGAACTACCGAACGGGCGAACTGATCGATGCATGGACGACGGGCGATCGGATAGACGGGCGATCACATAGAGGCACGACATGTCTTCGATGAGAACGGGCGCACAGATCATCTGGGAAGCGCTGGTGCACGAAGGGGTCTCCACCGTCTTCGGCTACCCCGGCGGGGCGATCCTGCCTGCCTACGACGCGCTGCTGGAGTACCCGATCCGCCACGTTCTGGTTCGGCACGAGCAGGGGGCGACCCACATGGCGGACGGCTACGCCCGGGCGAGCGGCGACGTGGGCGTCGCCGTGGCCACCTCCGGTCCGGGCGCCACCAACATGGTGACCGGCATCGCGACGGCAATGCTCGACTCCTCGCCCATCCTGTGCATTACCGGCCAGGTGGGAAGCCGGCTGATCGGGTCCGACGCGTTCCAGGAGACCGACGTCACCGGCGTCACGCTGCCAATCACGAAGCACAACTATCTCGTGTCGCACGTCGACGAGATAGCACCGGTGATCCGCGAGGCGATGTACGTCGCTCGCTCCGGACGCCCCGGCCCAGTGCTGGTCGACATCACGAAGGACGCGCAACAGGCGTCGACCGAGTTGCAGTTCGGGCCGGACGACGTCAAGCTGCCGGGGTACCGGCCGCATCTGCGCGCGTCCGATGCCGAGTACCGGAAGGCGGCCGACCTGGTGAACCGCGCCAAGCGGCCGGTGATTCTGGCGGGCCACGGCGTGCTGCTGTCGGGCGCGATGGCGCAGGTGCGCGATCTGGCCGAGCGGGCGCACATCCCGATCGCGATGACGTTGCTCGGCATCGGCGGCGTGCCGGCCCAGCATCCGCTCAACATGGGGATGATGGGGATGCATGGCGAGTCGTGGGTCAACGCCGCCATTCAGGAGGCGGATCTGCTGCTGGCGCTCGGCATGCGCTTCGACGACCGGGTCACGGGGAACCTGAAGACCTACGCGTCGAACGCGCGCAAGATCCACGTCGACATCGACCCGGCCGAGTTCCACAAGAACGTCCGGGTGGACGTGACGCTGGCTGGTGATCTCGCGGCGGTGCTCGACGACCTGGGGCCGCTCGTCGAGGACAACCGTCACGAGTCGTGGCTCGAGACGATCCGCGAGATGAAAGGGGACGTCGCCGTGCGCGACATCCAGAACCTGCCCGACAGCGGACACCTGTATGCCGCGCACGTCATCAACGACATCTGGCGCATGACCGACGGCAAGGCCATCGTTGTCACCGATGTCGGCCAGCACCAGATGTGGGAGGCGCAGTACTACCATCACAACGAGCCCCGGACGCTCATCACCTCCGGTGGCCTCGGGACGATGGGGTTCGCGCTGCCGGCGGCGATCGGCGCGAAACTGGCCAAGCCGGACGCCGAAGTGTGGGTGGTGGCGGGTGATGGCGGCTTCCAGATGACGATGGCGGAGCTCGCCACGATTGCCCAGGAGCGGATCAAGATCAACGTCGCGATCATCAACAACGGCTACCTCGGCATGGTGCGGCAGTGGCAGGAGTTCTTCTACGAGCGCCGCTACGCGGCGACGCCGTTGCTGAGTCCTGACTTTGCGAAGCTGGCGGAGTGCTTCGGCCTGGGCGGCGCGACCGTGAAGACGCGCGGCGAGGTGGAGCCGATGGTGCAGCGGGCGCGCGCCGACGAACGGACGGTCGTGATCGATTTCCAGGTTGAGCAGGAGGACACGGTCTACCCGATGGTGCCGGCCGGCGCCGACCTGGACAACATGATCCGCCGGCCCAGTCCGGCCCCGATCGTGGAGACGGCGGACGATGAGTAGCGGGAGGCAGGAATGACGATGGCCGCACACGCACGCCGCGCGTTCGTCGTCTACGTCGAAGACAAGCCGGGTGTGCTGAACCGGGTCGCCTCGCTCTTCCGGAGGCGCGCCTTCAACATCGAATCCCTCACGGTCGGCCATACCGAGGCGCCCGGCGTTTCGCGGATGACGATCGTTGTGCGCACCGACCCGATCGGCGGGCGCCGTCTCGAGGCGAACCTCTACAAGCTGGTGAACGTCCTGCGCGTGCATGACGTCACCGATACCGCGGTGATCTTCCGCGAGCTGGCGATGGTGAAGGTGGGAGCGACTGCCGAGACCCGGACGCACGTCATGCAGTTGGCCGACGCGTTCCGCGCGCGCGTGGTGGATGTTGCACCGGAAGCGGTTGTGATCGAGACGACCGGCGCCGAGGAGAAGATTGACGGCCTGCTGGAAGTGCTCCGCCCCTACGGCATCCTGGAAATCGTCCGGACGGGGCGAGTGGCGATGGTGCGCGGCGCGCACAGCGTCATGATTGATCCGGCCGACCTGGGGGTCAGGCCGGCGAGCCGGCCGTCCGGCGCAGCGGTCGACGGGACGGACGACGACCTCGACGTCTCGTACTCGGTGTAGACTCTCCGTTTCGCTGGCCGTTTCCGGGCCGCACCACCATCACATCGGCAGCAAGAGGGCACTGACACGATGGCCACTATCTACTACGACGATGCCGCCGACCTTGGATTGATCCAGGGGCGGAGGGTGGCGGTGTTCGGCTACGGCTCGCAGGGGCACGCACACGCGTTGAACCTGAAGGAGAGCGGCGTCGATGTCCGCGTGGCGCTGCACGAGGGAAGCCGGTCGAAAGCGAAAGCGGAGGCGGAGGGTCTGACCGTCGTGTCGGGGACCGAGGCGGCGGCCTGGGCCGACGTCATCATGCTGCTGACGCCGGACACGGCCCAGGCGGGCATCTACGCGGCGCAGGTGGCGCCGCACCTCTCTACCGGCAAGATGCTGATGTTCGCCCATGGCTTCAACATCCGCTTCAAGACGATCCAGCCGCCGCCCGACGTGGATGTCACACTGATCGCTCCGAAGGCGCCGGGGCATCGTGTCCGCGAGGTGTTCCTCGAAGGAGGCGGGACGCCGGCGCTGATCGCGGTGGAGCAGGATGCGACCGGCCACGCGAAGGCGCTCGCGCTGTCGTACGCGAAGGCGCTCGGACTGACGCGGGCCGGCGTCATCGAGACAACGTTCGCCGAGGAGACAGAGACCGATCTGTTCGGTGAGCAGGCGGTGCTCTGCGGCGGCGTCAGCGCGCTGGTGAAGGCGGGCTTCGAGACGCTGGTGAAGGCCGGCTACCAGCCGGAGGTGGCCTACTTCGAGTGCATGCACGAGCTGAAGCTGATCGTCGACCTGTTCTACCGGGGCGGCCTCAACTACATGCGCTACTCGGTAAGCGACACCGCCGAGCATGGCGATTACACCGGCGGTCCGCGCATCGTGACAGACGAGACCCGTCAGGCGATGCAGCGGATCTTGCAGGACATCCAGGACGGCACCTACGCCAGCAACTGGATCGCCGAGGACAAGGCGGGACGTTCCTGGTTCATGGCACAGCGCAAGCAGGAGCAGGCGCACCAGATCGAACAGGTTGGCGCCGAGCTCCGCTCGATGATGCCCTTCCTCGACGCGGTAACGCTGAAGGAAGACGTGTAGTCGGCGCCGATCGCGCTACGCGTAGGTTTGACACCCAGAGTGAAGCCATTAGGGCCGCGCGTGATATTGCTCGAAGACAGGGAACCGAACTGTACATTCACGGGAAGGATGGTCGTATTCGCAAACGGGATTCCCATGGCAAGGACTCATTTCCGCCAAAGGGCTAGAAATAGACTTGGCCAACGCTGCCTTTGAGCGCAACGTTTTCCTGAATTGCCCGCTTGACAAGAAATACGAGCCCATCCTTCAGGTTGTTCTCTTCTGCCTCGTACGATTCGGACTGAGGCCGCGTATCGCGACCGAACGAAGCGACGCCGGTGAGACAAGGATTGACAAGATTCTTGAACTTATCGGCTCTTCGCGGTTCTCGATCCACGACCTCAGCAGGTGTCAGGCCCAGAAGGCGGGAGAACACTACAGGCTCAACATGCCCTTCGAGCTTGGAATGGACTCTGGATGCCGGCGCTATGGTGGGGATGCACTTTCGAGAAAGGTCATCCTAATACTCGCGGAACACCCTTATCGTTACCAGGCAGCGATATCCGACCTGGCCGGAAGTGATGTCAAGTCACACGGCGCCGAGTACGCAACTGCTGTGAGAAAAGTTCGAAATTGGTTGACCGAAGTCGGTGACTTTGAGCATGTTGGCGCGGCGCGTATCCTGGCCGAGTATGAAGACTTTCAGGAATGGCATCACGAGCGACAACTCGCAGCCCGGCGCCTCGGACCGCGCGTGAGTTGACGGACGCTAACGTCGGCCGCACCACCCGATGATGGCGTCCTGGACGGTCGAGTGAATCTCCGCTTCCGTCGGGGCGTTCTTCCCCCGCACTCTGAACGAGTGATCCCCGCCGTCGACGACGAAGAGCGCGGCGGCGGCGCAGTCGGCGAGCACCGGCCGGAGCTCGTCGGGTGTGCCGAACACATCGCGGCTGCCCTGCACGAACAGCATCGGTACGGTGATCGCCGGCAGGTGGGCAGCGCGCAGTTTCTCCGGACGGCCCGGCGGATGCAGGGGATAGCCGAGCAGGACCAGGCCGTCGACACCGGGGGCTGTCCCGCTTCGGGCATCGTGGGCGACCACCTGCGACGCGATGCGTCCGCCCATCGACTTGCCACCGACGAGGAGCCGGTGGCGGGTGTCCGGCTGCCGTTCCCGTACCGCCGCAACCACAGTCCGATAGCACGCCTCAAGACGGGCGCCGGGGTCCGGAACGCGGCGCCCCCGTTCCATGTAGGGGAAGTTGATGGTGACGACGCGAACGGCGCGGCTCGACAGGCCGCGGGCGAAGGCGGTCATGAAGGGATGGGTTTGCGGTGCGCCGGCCCCATGCGCGAGGATGAGCGTCGCGTCGATCGCAGCGGCAGTTCCTGGCGCGGGGGCGTAGTCGAGCGCGCTGACCGATGCGGAGCTGTCGAGGGGAATGCTGAACGGCGTCGCCATCACAGGAGGTCCGCCAGGAAACGTCCGGCCGCCGCACGGAAGTCGTCGGTCCATTCGTGGCCGCCGTCGCAGAGCAGGGATCCGACCGGCGCGCTGGCGCCGTGCAGGAAACGGAGGTCGGCATCCAGCTTGTTCTGGGTGTACCAGATGTCCAGACGGCCCCGTCCGATCAGCACTGGTGGCCACCGAACATCCGGGTCCGTCTGTAGCTCCGGCGGCACGTCACCCGCCAGCGCGATCACGCCACGGCAGGGATGTCCGGCCCGCATGGCGGCGCGGTAGGCCATGGCACAGCCCTGTGAGAAGCCGCAATAGACCAGCGGAGGAGTGGTCTCGTACTCGTGACGGACGGACGTCACGACGTTGCCGACGTAGGCGATGTTGTCGGCAATGGCGAGTTCGCGATCCTGACGGGTCATCCAGCTTCCGACGACGTGCCGGCCGCTGTCGCTGTAATACCGGTGCAAGGCGTGCACGGCGACCCGGATCCAGCGCTCGCTGCCGGGGATGCGGTCGAGTTCCGCGAGGTGGCGCTCGGCGTGCTCGCCGTAGCCGTGAAATCCGACGAGCACCGGCGCCGGTCCCGGGCTGGTGGCCGGCGCCACGAGATACCGGCCGTGCGTCGTCGCGTCGATCGTATGAAGGGTCGCGGAGACCGGCTGTGCGCCGTCAGCGAGGCTCGTGGCCACGAGGCTGTATTCTATTGACGAGTCGTGAACGGAGGAGGTGTTAATGCCGCGGATCGCGTTCGATGAGTTGCCCGGCGATGCCCGTGTCTGGATTTTCTCGGCGGCGCGAAAGCTGACCGATCCGGAACGGACACGCCTGCTGGCCGAGGTCGATGCCTTCATCGATCAATGGGGCGCGCACGCGGTGCCGCTCACCGCTGGCCGCAACCTTGTGTACGACCAGTTCCTCTTCATCGCGGTGGATCAGCGGGCCGCGGGTCCGTCCGGCTGCTCCATCGACGCCCTCGTCCGGCAAATGAAAGGGCTCCAGCAGGACATCGGCGTGGAGCTGGTCAACCATGCGCCGGTGCTGTTCCGGCAGGGCGAGGCAATCGCCCGGGTGCCGCGCGAGGCGTTCGCGCAGCTTGCCGAGGCGGGCGAGGTCGGTCTCGATACCACCGTCTTCAACAACACGCTGACCAGTCTGGTCGACGTGCGCGTTGGACGCTGGGAAGTGCCGGCCGCCGACTCGTGGCACGCGCGCGCCTTCTTCTGATTGCGGCCGCTGCCCTGCGCCGCCGGCGTCCGGGCTGCACAGAATCTTGGTCGGGGCGCCGAGGTTCGAACTCGGGACCTCCTGCTCCCAAAGCAGGCGCGCTACCAGGCTGCGCCACGCCCCGTCAGTGGATCAAGCGTACCACACGCGCGTCAGTTGCCCAGCAGGCGCGAGGTGTACTTGCGGATGCGTTGGGCGTTCGCACCGACGTCGCTACCGCCGACCCGCGACTTGGAGCGGACATCGATGCGGCTACCGCTGCCGTCGGGGCGGATGCGGATCACCACGTCGTCCTTGAAGCCGTACCAGAACGTGGTGTCGGTCGCTTCGATGCGGCCGTTGATGGCATCATCGACGACCATGTCCCAGCCCATGCTCTCGGCTGCGGCAAGCGCTTGCTCGAATGCCGCGTAGGGCGGAACGTCGAGCGTGATGCTGCTGAGATCCGGGTACCCCTCCTGTTGCTGCGCGGCCACTTCCGGGTCGTACTCGGGCGGGTTCGGCGCATCGGCTCGGAGGGGGAGGATGGCGACGAACTCGGGTGGGTCGGCCGTGTCGGTCGTGATGTCGTGGATCGGCGGCACCGATCGCGCGATCGCCTGCTGCTGCGCCGGGATGTTGTAGCAGATGAAGCCGAGCGCGGCTGCGAGCAGGCCGGCCAGGACGTTCTGCCAATGCAGGCGGCGGAACGCCGACCAGAGAGCGGCAATCAGGGCGATGGCGCCCGCGCCGGCGGAGATGCGGGCGCCCCAGCGCAGGACGCTGAAGGAGTCGATCAGTTGCAGGGCGCCGCTGCGGTAGCCGAGGGCCGCGCTCAGGACGAGGGCGGCGCCGACGAGCACCGCGGCCGCGCTCCAGGTGACGGCGGGGAACCAGCCGCGCGTCGTCTTGGTTGTCTGACCGGTTGCTGTTTCATTCATGTGGCAAGCACCTCACTGTGATTCACCTCGCTGCATTCTATCCGGTGCTCCATATAATCGGGAGCATGCTGACGATGCCGTGGCGCGTCGGGCCGATGGTCCTGCTGCTGCTGGCCGCTGCATGCGGTCCGGCGGGCGGGATCGGTGGGGACGGCGCCGGTCCCGCGGATGGGGCCGCGACGGTGCAACTCGAGGTGGCGCACCGATCGGAGTGGCGGCAGCTCTGGATCGAAGGGGCGACGGACCTGCCGGACGGAGCGTACGTGAATTATCGGGTGACGCACGAGGCGAGCCGGACGCTGCCGGTGGAGGAGTGGCCGGCGGACAACCTGATGGCATCGGGGCGCGCCGCGGTGCAGGACAATACGTTCTGGACCCGGATCAACACGTTCCGCTGGCCGCGCGGCGAGGTGCGCATCGTCGTGCAGTTTCCGCTGCCGCCGCAGCCGGACGAGGTAATGGCGCGGTACGGCGAGTTCGGCGAACGGCTTGCGGGCGACAACGTCACCGAGCGGGCGGGCATGCGGGCTGTAGAAGTCGAGCATGTATTCGAGCACAGGCCGTGACGGGGTTGCGGCTCGGCCGGCGTGCTGAAGGAGCTTCGATGCTGGATGAACGTCAGGAGCAACTCTGCTCCGAGAGTCGGTGGGACTTCTCGGACCTGCGGGCCATCTTCCTTAACTGCACGCTGAAACCGAGCCCGGAGCTCTCGCACACGGAAGGCCTGATTCGGATCTCGCGCGCCATCATGGAGAAGAACGGCGTTGCGACGGACCTGGTACGGCCAGTCGACTATTCGCTGCAGCACCTCGGCTACGTCATCCCGCCGCAGGCGGACGCCGGTTGCCGTTTCGATCACCCGAACCCGCTCTACCGCTGACGCGGCGGTGGTCAGCGGCTGGCCGGAGCGACGCCCGCCCGAAGCTGCTCGCGGGCGGCGGCGAGCGCCACCGCAGTGACGAAGACGGGCATGGCCCGATCGAGTGCATCCAGCGACGGGTACGTGGGCGCGAGCCGGATGTTCGTGTCGTCGGGGTCGCGCCCGTAGGGGAAGGTGGCGCCGGCGGGCGTCAGCTTCACGCCCGCCTGCCGGGCCAGCGCGACCGCCGTGGCGGCAGTGCCGGGCGGCCCGTCATACGAGAGGAAGTACCCGCCGCGGGGCCGGCTCCAGGTTCCGATACCGTCCGCGCGCAGGCCCTCGTCGAGGTGCTTCAGCACCAGGTCGAACTTCGGCCGGACGATGGCGGCGTGCCGCCGCATCAGAGCCCGGATGCCGTCGAGGTTCTGCAGGTACCGGACGTGCCGCAACTGATTCACCTTGTCGGGTCCGATCGTCTGTGCGCCGAGTGTCGCGGTGAACGGCGCGAGATTGGAGGACGACATCGCAACGAATGAGATGCCAGCGCCGGGGCGGGTGATCTTCGACGTGGAGGTGAACAGCACGACGCTGTCGTCGGTGCCTGCCTCCTGCGCGCGTTCCATCAGGTTGGCCAGCACCGGCGGGTCGTCGTCGAAGTCGTGCACGGCGTACGCGTTGTCCCACAGGATCCGGAAGTTGGGACCGGCAGTGCGCGCAAGCTGCGCGAGACGGTCGACTGCGGCGTCCGAGTAGACGCACCCGGTCGGATTGGAGTACTTCGGCACGCACCAGATGCCCTTGATCCCCGGGTCGTCCGCCACCAGCGCCTCGACCATGTTCATATCGGGGCCGTCCTCGCCGATCGGGACCGATACGAGTTCGAAGCCGAGGGTCTGGCTGATCGTGAAGTGGCGGTCGTAGCCCGGCACGACGCAGAGGAAGCGGAGCGGCCCCGGCTCGTCCCGCCACGCCGTGCCTGGACCGAGCGGCCCGTGGAGCCAGGCGTGCAGGACGTACTGGTACATCAGTTGCAGGCTGGAGTTGCCACCCGCGATCACCAGCTCCGGGTCGACCCCGAGCATCTCGGCGCCGAGCCGGCGCGCCTCCGGAATGCCGGTCAGGCCGCCGTAGTTCCGGGCATCGGTGCCGTCCTTCAGCCGGTAGTCGCCGCCGAGCGTGAGGTCGAGTTGATCCGAGAGGGCCACCTGATCGGGGCCCGGCTTGCCGCGTGTCAGATCGAGGTTCAGGCCGGTGCGGCACAGCGCGTCGAACCGCACGGTCAGTTCGCGCTCCCGCGCGGCAAGGGTCTCAGGCGTCAATCCGTCGAACATGATGACCGTCCATTATAGGGGGGAGGCCCTCTATAATTGGTCAGCCTCCCGCCAATGGCCACCGACTCAATGACGCGCGGCGACGTGGCGGCCATCTACGGCCGCGGCCTTCTCGACCTGGTGTACGAGGCGGCGTCGGTCCACCGGCGCCACCACGACCCGGAGGCGGTGCAGTGCGCGTCGCTGCTGAGCGTCGAGACGGGCGGCTGTCCGGAGGACTGCGCCTACTGCCCGCAGTCGGCCCACTACGACACCGGTGTCGAGCCGTCCGGCCTGATGCGGGTCGACGACGTCGCGGCGGCGGCGGCGCGAGCCAGCGCCGCCGGCGCCGACCGGTTCTGCATCGGCGCGGCGTGGCGCGAGGCGTCCGACGGTCCGGCGTTCGATCAGGTGCTGGCGATGATCGGCGCGGTGAAGGCGGAGGGGCTCGAGACCTGCGCGACGCTCGGCATGCTCGACCGCAGCCAGGCCGAACGGCTGCGCAACGCCGGCCTCGACTACTACAACCACAACCTCGACACGGGACGGGCCTTCTACGGATCGATCATCACGACGCGCACCTACGACGACCGCCTGGCGACGCTGCGCGAGGTGCGGCACGCCGGCCTCAAGGTCTGTTGCGGCGGCATTCTCGGCATGGGGGAGACGCACGCCGACCGGATCGACCTGCTGTGGGAACTCGCGCGCCAGGAGCCGTACCCGGAGAGCGTGCCGATCAACACGCTGGTGCCGGTCGGGGGCACCCCGCTCGGCGATCAGCCGCCGGTCCCGTGGGACGAGGTGGTGCGCGTCATCGCCGCCGCGCGCATCCTGATGCCGGCCGCGAAGGTGCGGTTGAGCGCCGGCCGGATGGAGATGGGCGAGGTGACCCAGGCGCTGTGCTTCCTGGCGGGCGCGAACTCGATCTTTCTGGGCGACCGCCTGCTGACCACGCCGAACCCCGAACCGGACACCGACGCCGCGCTGCTCGACCGACTCGGCCTCCGCAGCATCACCAATTGAGCAGCCGGTCGACGTCCACCGCGTTGCCGACCGCCGCCGCATCGACGGCCCCCGCCGCCCTCCATGCGACGCGGCCGAGGCACGGCACGTCGGAGCATCGCGCGAGCAATTCCGTGTTCGTCTCGGCAGCGGCATCCTCGTCCGGCGCGGCGCGATTGAGGATGTAGCCCGCAACGCACAGGCCGCGTGCAGCAGCGACTTCGAGCGTCAACAGCGTGTGGTTGATCGCGCCCAGTTTCGAATCGACCACCACCAGCAGCGGCAGATCGAGATCACGCGCCAGCTCCGCCATCGTGTAGCGCCCGTCGATCGGCACGAGCAGCCCGCCCGCGCCCTCCACCAGGGTCACGTCGTGCGCACTGTCGATGCCGCGGTACGCCGCGACGATCACGGCCGGATCGATCCGCGTCCCCTCCAGGCGCGCCGCCATATCGGGCGCGAGTGGCGCCTCGAGCTGGCAGGGGCAGATCTGTCGCAGGTCGAGCGTGCTGCCGGCGGCGTTCCGCAGCGCGATCGCGTCTGTCGGTCGCCGCGCACCGGGCGGTCCACACCCGGTTTCGATTGGCTTCATCACGCCGACCGTCAGGCCGCGGGCGTGCAGCGCTGCCGCGATGCCGCACGCGACGAACGTCTTGCCGACGCCAGTGTCGGTCCCGGTGATGAAGCAGCCAGGCATGGTGGCCTGTGCGCGCCGCGTCGCGCCGCTACGCGCCGGTTGCGGCGGTGATGGCGTCGCCCACGACGTCGATCAGGCGGTCCAGCTCTGCTGCGCGGATGGAGAGCGGCGGCATCAGCACGACGACGTCGCCCAACGGACGGACGATGACTCCGCGCGCCCGCGCCTCCGCCGTGACGCGCGCCCCCATCCGGTCGGCCGACGGGTACGGCCGCCGGGCCTGCACGTCGACGGCCAGCTCGATGCCCACCATCGCGCCGCATTGCCGGACATCGGCGACGTGGAGGAGCGGTGCGATGTCCGCGGCGAGGCGCCGCTCGAGCTGCGCGATCGTGTGGGCGAGGCGATCCAGCGTCCGGTCGGTGTCGAACAGGTCGAGGTTCGCGAGCGCCGCCGCGCACCCGAGTGGGTTGCCGGTGTAGGTATGGCCATGGAAGAAGGTGCGCCCCGCGTGCGGCGCGCCCAGGAACGCGTCATGCACCCGGTTGGTTGCGAGCGTGGCGGCAAGCGGCAGGTAGCCGCCGGTCACGCCCTTGGCGAGGCAGAGCAGGTCGGGAGTGACGTCCGCCTGCGCGCAGGCGAACATCGTCCCGGTCCGTCCAAAACCGGTCGCCACCTCGTCGGCGATCAGCAGGATGTCCGCGTCCCTGGTCGCCTCGCGCAGCGCGCGGAGGTACGCGGGCGGATGGGGCCACATCCCGGCCGCGCCCTGCATCAGCGGCTCGACGATCACCGCGGCCAGCGTGTCGCCGTTCCGTGCGATCGCTCCGCGCGCCTCCCCGACCGCACGGTCAAGCGCCTCGGCGGGCGACAGCCGGTCCCGCCAGCGGAACACGTGCGGCGGCGTCAGGCGAAGCGCCCCGGCCAGCACCGGCCGGTAGTAGTGGTGGAACGCCTCGGAATAGCCGACACCCACCGCACCGAGCGTGTCACCATGGTAGCCGTCGACCAGCGATGCGAAGCGGGTCCGCTGCGGCGCCCCGCTCATCTGCCAGTACTGCAGCGCCATCTTGAGCGCCACCTCCACCGCGGTGGCGCCGTCGTCGGAATAGAAGACGCGCGTCAGGCCGTCCGGCGCCAGCGCCACCAGGCGTTCGGCCAACTCCACCGCTGTCGGATGCGTCAGGCCGAGCAGCGTCGTGTGCGCGACACGTTCGAGTTGCGTGACGATCGCCTCGTTCAGCTCCGGCCGGTTGTGACCGTGGATGTTGCACCAGAGGGACGATACGCCGTCGAGATAGCGCCGCCCGTCGCTCGCGATCAGGTCGTGCCCCTCCGCCCGCACGATCATCAGCGGCTCTTCCGCGCACCACTGCTGCATCGGCGTGAACGGATGCCAGACGTGTGCGTGGTCGAGCGCCCGGAGCGTGTCGAACGGCAGGTCGGCCGCTGCGGCGGCGGCGCTGGCCGCGCCGGACGCGGGCCGGTGCGTGACGCGATCAGTGGCATGGCCCCGGCTCATGCGATCACTCCAGTTGCGTAGCCCGCGTCGACGAACGCGGCAGCCGCCGTGGCCAGATCCTCGTCGGTGTGCGTCGCCATCGGCGTCACCCGCAGGCGCGCCGTGCCCTCCGGCACGGTGGGGGGGCGGATGGCGGGAACGAGCACGCCCCGGTTCAGCAGCGCGTCGGCCAGACGCACGGCGGCGTCCGCATCGCCCACCAGCACCGGCAGGATCGGAGAGGCGCTGTCGGCGAGCGTGAAGCCGGCGCCCTCGAGGGATGCGCGGAGCGTCGCGGCGTTCGACCAGAGCCGCGCCCGCCGTTCCGGCTCGGCCTGCATCACGGCGATCGCCGCCCGCGCCGCGGCCACGACCGGGGGCGGGAGCGCCGTCGTATACACGAATGTCCGCGCCGCATTCAGCACCCAGTCGATCAGCGCGCGCGATCCGGCAACGAAGCCGCCGAGCGAGCCAAGTGCCTTGCTGAGGGTGCCAATCTGCACCTCGACGTCGCCGGTCAGGTCGAGCTGTTCGACCAGGCCGCCGCCGGTCGGGCCGAACACCCCGGTTGCGTGCGCTTCGTCGACCACCAGCCAGGCGTCGTGTTGCCGGGCCGCCGCCGCGATGTCGGCGAGCGGCGCCAGATCGCCGTCCATCGCGAAGACCGACTCGGTGACAATGATCCGGTGGCGGAACCGGCCAGCGGCGCGCAGCAGCGCCTCGAGGTGCCGTGCGTCGTTGTGGCGGTACACCTGCACCGCCGCGCGCGACAGCCGGCAGCCGTCGATCAGACTGGCGTGGTTCAACGCATCGCTCAGGATCACGTCGCCATCGCCCGCCACGACGGGCAGGATCCCGGCGTTCACGTGGTACCCGGACGAGAAGACAAGCGCTGCCTCGGTCCCCTTCAGCCGGGCGAGGTCGTCCTCCAGCGCGGCGTGCAGCGTCGACGTGCCGGCAACGAGCCGGGCCGATCCGGCCCCCGCGCCGTACGTCGCGGCCGCCTCGGCCGCGGCCCGTGTCACCGCCGGGTGCGACGCCAGGCCGAGGTAGTCGTTCGAGCAGCACTGCAGGACGCGGCGCCCATCACACTCGACGTAGGGACCGGTCGTGCGCGAGAGCGGCCGCAGGCGCCGGCGGATCGCGCGCGCCTCCCGCTCGGCCAGACGCGCCGCGAGCGTGTCGCTGAGCGACAGTCGCCCGGCGATAGTCGTCATCGACCGCATCGTACCATGCGGTCAGTAGCGGAAGAGGTACTGGAACTTCAGGAAGAACGCCCGCCGATACCGCTCCAGGTCACGCGTGTAGAACTCTTCCTTGTCGAGGAAGATCCCCTCTTGCAGCCGGTCGTCGAACCCGGCAAAAAAGACCGTCCCGGAGTTGACGCGATAGGTGAGCAGCACGTTGATGCCCACCTTGCCGTCGCCGGTGTTCCGCTCCAGGATGTTCCGGATGAGCAGCCGGTCGGTGAACTGGTAGGTAGTGAAGGCGCGCAGGATCTTCACGTCGAACGCCGGTTGGCCGGTGACCGGGTTCGTGAGGCGGCTGGCGTCGAGGCGGAGCTGGGTGTTCAGCCGGGAGGTCGGGCGCAGCGTGACGTTGATGTTGTACTCGAACGACCGGCCCAGGTAGGGGTTGTCGATGAAGCGAATCTGATCGCCCCAGTTGATGCTGTAGAACAGCGACACCCGCCGGCTCGAATTGATCCCGTTGTTGATCGAGAAACGGGTCTTGTGGAAGTCGACGCCCTCGAAGCGCTCCATCTCGCGCCGTGCGTTGACGCGGAAGAAGATGTTGCGCGTGAAGCGAAAGTTCACGTTGGCGCGGACGTCCTGATCCTGCAGCACGCCGGCATAATCCACGATCCGCATGTACGAGACCTGCGGTCCCCAACTGATGAGCCAGTGCTCCGGCCACCAGTCGTACCGGATCTGGCTCTCGAGCCGCCGAATGTCCCAGCGGCGGAGGAAGCCCGCAGCGGTGCGGAAGTCGGGGTCGATCCGGTTGTACTGGACCTGATAGTTGAGCTGGCGGCTGTCGCGCCTGAACTGAAGGTCGATCAACGGGCCGTCGCGTTCCGTGCCGTCCAGATCGCGGTTCGAGGAGGCGACTGCCAGGAACGACGCGCTGTGGCTCTGGCCAATCCTGAACCGGCCATCCACGCCGCCCACCCGGCTGTATGAGTTGAGAAACTCGCGGTCGGTGACGATGGCCCCGACGTACGACTCGGCGTACAGGTCGTACCGCGCTCGTCCGACCATGAACTGCGCGGTCTGTCCGTAGCCTGCCTCGGCCGAGTCATCCAGCTTGCCGGGCGCCGCGTCGTTCACCACGAGGGCGCCGAGGGTCGCTCGACCCGCCTTGCCGGTCAGCTTGGCGCCGAACTGCGGGTCGACAATGGTTCGGGTGTGAACCAGCCGATTGCGGCCCGGCACGCGGAAGATCTCCTGTCCCTCAAGAAAGAACGGACGCAATTCGGGGAAGAACAGCGGGAAGCGTTGATTGACCTCAATCTGGGGACGGTCCGACTCGATCTGCGAGAAGTCGGGATTGAACGTGAAGTCGGCCGTCAGGTCGGACGTGATGCCGTACTTGACGTTTATTCCACTGTCCGGCCGGACCCGATCCTCGACGTAACCGGAATCGCCCCGTTTTCCGAGCTGAATGGCGGTTGAGGTCGGCAGGATCTCCAGGTTGCGGCTGACCGACAAGCCGCGCAGGCCCTCGAGGACGCCCATCTGCGTCAGCTCGCCGGCGATGTTGCGGCTTACCGGCGACCAGACGATCGTTTCGTCCTTCGTCTGCATCGTTCGGACAATCTGGAACCCCCAGCGGTGCGCCCCTTCGCCCCGGGAGGGGTAGCGGAGGCTCTTGAAGGGGATCGCCATCTCCGCCGTCCAGCCGTCGGCGACGATCACGCCGCCCGATTGGAAGAGCGTGTCCCAACTCGAGTCGCCACCACCGCCGGGCGGTCCGCGGCGGCGCCGGCCGGCGCTCAGGATCGCGTCGCCCTGCACGCCGTACGGGTTGACCGAGAACCGGTACGCGCGCTGCTGATCGTGGAACGTGTCGACAATGACCGCCATCCAGTCGTCGCGCCGCGCCGAGTCGCGGTCCACGCGGTTCGCCCGCATCTGGGACGGATCCTCGTAGTGCGCATAAAAGGCGATATACAGATAGTCGGCGTCGTACGCGATTCGCACTTCGGTCGCCTCGGTCGGTGCGGCGCCCTCGACCGGGTTGGTCTGGACGAACTCCGTGACCAGCGCCGCGTCGCGCCAGACCAGGTCGTCCAGGCGCCCGTCCACGACCGGGGGATCGGGCGTCCGTTGCGCCGCCACGGTCGGGCCGCCGCGTATGGAAAACCCGCCCCCGGGCTGGCGCCCGCCCGGCCGCGTCTGGGCGGGCGTCGCCGCGGGATCGCCCACGATCAGTCGACCGTTGCCGACCTCCTCCGGCTTCTGCTCGGCGCCTCCAGTGGCGCGCCCGTTCGACGGCTGCGCCCCGGACGGCGCGGCGGAGAGCAAAAGGACAAGGCAGGCGGCGGCGCTTGTGGATTGCACGGAAGACTTTCACTCTACCATCCGGCCGTGAGCCAGGGGACGGCGGCTCATCCCAGGACGGCGCGGACGGAGTCGGCGAGGATCTCCACGATGCGAACCAGGTGATCGTCGGTGGTGACGATCGGGGGGGCGAGCAGGTACGTGTCGCCCTTGGTCCGGCTCACCAGGCCGCGGGAGATTGTCTCGCGAAGCAGCGCGGCGCCGATGCTGCGGTCGGCCGGGAACGGCCGTTTCGTGGCGCGGTCCTCCACTAGCTCGACGGCGCACATCAGGCCCTTGCCCCGGATGTTGCCGACGTGGGGATGGTCGTCCAGCGCGGCATGCAGGCTGTCCAGCAGCGCGCGTCCCTTGGCCGCGGCCTGTTCCGGAAAGCGTTCCTCCTCGATGATCCGGAGCGTGCGGAGCGCCACGGCACAGCCGACCGGATGCGCGCTGTAGGTGTAGGCATGCATCCACGGCTCGCCCGCTCCGTCGATCGTTGCTGCCAGGTCGTCGCTGATGCCGATGCCGCCGAAGGGGAAGTAGCCCGAGGTGATCCCCTTGGCGAACTGGACGATGTCCGGCTCGATTCCCCAATGGTCGAGTGCGAAGAGGCGGCCGGTCCGGCCGAAGCCGGTGATCACCTCGTCGGCGGCGAAGAGCACGTCGTGCCGGTCGCAGATCTCGCGGATGCGGGGGAAGTAGTCGTTCGGCGGGACGATCACGCCGCCCGCCCCCTGCACCGGCTCGGCGATGAACAGCGCCACCGTGTCGGCGCCCTCCCGCTCGATTGCCCGTTCGAGCTCGTTGGCGGCGGCGACACCGACGCTCGCGCCTGCCGGCGCCGCGTAGCGGTACGGATCCGGCGCCGCGATGTGGACGAACCCCGGGACGCGCGGCTCGAACAGCGGCCAGTAGCGGCTGATGCCGGTGGCGCTCATCGCCGCCAGGGTCACGCCGTGATAGGCGTCGACGCGCGAAATCACCTTGGTCTTCGACGGCCGGCCGCGCAGCTTCCAGACGGCGCGCGCCATCTTGATGCTGCTCTCCGTTGCTTCGCCTCCGCCGCTCGTGAAGAAGAAGTGATTGATGGATGGGTAGCAGAGCGCGGACAGGCGCTCGGCGAGTTCGATGGCGCGCGGGTTGGAGCTGCCGGCGTACCCGGAGACGTAGGCGAGCTCCGTCGCCTGCGAGCGCATGGCCTCGGCCAGCTCCGTCCGGCCGTGGCCGGCGGTGACGTTCCAGAGACCGGCGAGGCCGTCGATGTACTCGCGGCCGTCGGCGTCGGTCAGGATGGCACCCTCGCCCCTGGCCCAGACCAGTGCCTCGCGGTGGAGCGACGGGTCGTGCAGCGGATGGATCAGATGGGCTTGATCGCGCGGCAGGAAGCTGGCGGTCGTGGTCATCGGCGGTGCTGGCGTGCCGGCTGCGCCCCGTGGCGCAACGCCGTGCCGCCCGGCCTGCGCGCCTGCCCCAACAGGCAGAATAGCATGCTGCATGCTACGCTTCTCCGGCAGTTCGTGTCAGTGCAGCCGCCTGGCGAGGAGGAGTAACCATGAGACGCATTAGTGTCGTCGCGACGTTGGTGGCGGCGATTCTGCTGGCGACGGGGACGCCGGTCGCCGCCCAGGAGGGAACGAAGTACCTTCGCTACGAGCACCGCGGCGTCGTCTCGTACGGCGAGCTGGAAGGCGAGACGATCCATCAGATCGAGGGCAGCGTGTTCGAGTCGCCGTCGCGCACCGGCGTCACCGTAACGCTTGGCGACGTCACGCTCCTCCCCCCGACCGAGCCGCGGAAGGTGGTGGCGGCCGGCTTCAACTACCGCAGTCACCTCGACGGGCGCACGCCGCCGGTCGAGCCGGGCCTGTTCGACAAGCACGCGACGTCGCTCATCGGACACGAGGCGACCGTCGCCTACTACGAGGACGCCACCGATCTCCACTTCGAGGGGGAGCTGGTGCTGATCATCGGGCGGACGGCGCGCAACGTACCGGTCGAGGAGGCGGCTGACTACATCTTCGCCGTTGCGCCGGGCAACGACATCAGCGAGCGGCAATGGCAGGGCAACGACCTGCAGTGGTTCCGCGCCAAGGGCGCGGACACGTTCGGACCGGTCGGGCCGGTGATGGCGCACGGCGTGAACTACAACGACTTGCTGCTGCAGACCCGCGTCAATGGCGAGGTGAAGCAGTCGCAGCGGACCAGCGATCTGCTCTTCAGTCCGGAGTTCCTGGTGAGCTACATCAGCCGGTACGTCACGCTCGAGCCGGGCGACATGATCTTCACCGGCACGCCGGGCGCCACGACGGCGATGCAGCCGGGCGACGTGGTCGAGATCGAGCTGGAACATGTCGGCGTGCTGCGGAACACGATCGGCCAGAAGGGTGCGCGCCCAACCAACGAGGAATAACGATGATCGGCTTCTACGGCACCGAGGATCCGACCGCCGCCCCTCCGACAGGCGGCGACTAGCCGCCGTGCGACACCCGATCGTCCCGTTCCGGGCTCAGGCCGCCGCCGTCCTGCTGGCTGCAGCGCTGGGGCTGCTGCTCCCCGCCGCCGCCGCGGCGCACCCCATGGACACGCAGAACGCCGCGTTCGTCCAGGGGGTGGACGGACCGGCGCCGGCGCCGTTCATGTACCTCGGCGCCAAGCACATGGTGACGGGGTACGACCACCTGCTTTTTCTGGTAGGGGTCATCTTTTTCCTGTACCGCCTGCGCGACGTCGTCCTCTACGTCAGCCTCTTCACGCTGGGGCACAGCATCACGCTGCTGCTCGGCGTGCTGGGCGGACTGGAGGTGAACGCCTATGTCATCGACGCCAGTATCGGGTTGTCGGTCTGCTACAAAGCGTTCGAGAACATGGGAGGTTTCGAGCGGGTGCTGGGTGTCCGGCCGAACGCGCGGGTCGCCGTGCTCGTATTCGGCCTGTTCCATGGCCTGGGGCTGGCAACGAAGCTGCAGGAGTTCACGGTGACGGACAACGGGCTCGTGGCAAACATTCTGAGCTTCAACCTCGGCGTCGAGATCGGCCAGGTCCTGGCGCTCACCGCCGTGCTCGTGGGCATCACCGCCTGGCGGATGCGCCCCAGCTTCGTCCGGCACGCGTTCGTGACGAACGCCGTCCTGATGGGTGGCGGCTTTGTTCTGACGGCGCAGCAGGTGTTCGGCTACGTCTGCTATCCCTGATGCCGGCCCGGTGCGTCTCCGATAATGCCTGACATCGCGCCGCCGCCCGTGTCGATCCGACGGCTCGGCCTCGCCGCGCTGGCGTCGCTGCTGATCGCTGCCCTGGTCTTCGCCGGAGCGGTCCTCCCGGCAGAGTACGGCGTCGATCCGCTCGGCACCGGCGAGCTATTCGGCCTGCTCGCGCTTGCGCAGGTGGCCGCGATCACGGCGGAGGAGGACGAGTACCGGCTCGACACGGTGGAACTGCCGCTCCCGCCAGGTGCTTGGGTGGAGTACACCTACCGCCTCGAGGAGGGCGCCGCGATGCTCTACACGTGGCGCGCCACTGGCCCGGTCGAATACAACTTCCACAGCGCGCCGGACGGCGCCCCGCCCGGCTACGCCGAGAGCTTCGATGCGCGCGAGAGCGATGCGGCGGACGGCAGCTACATCGCGCCATTCGCCGGGATCCACGGCTGGTACTGGGAGAATCCAGGCACGTCGGAAGTGACGATCACCGTCCACACCGCCGGTTTCTACCGCGACGCCCACGTGGCCCGCGACCGGGCGGACGGCTACCGCACGCTGACGGATGTGCGCGGCAACCCCGTGGACTAGCAGCCCGCGGTTTCACCACGGGCTGCTCGCTGGGGCGACGGAGACGTCAGGCGCCGGACGCGTCCCTACGTCCGGTCTCCCTCCGCAAGGGCCGCGAGCATCGCGGTCAGCAGCCGGTAGAAGCGGCCGACCGAGTCGACGTGGACCCGTTCGTCGGGGGAGTGGGGGAACTCGATGGTCGGGCCGAACGAGATCATGTCGATGCCGGGCGTCTTCTTGCCGATGATGCCGCACTCCAGTCCGGCGTGAATCGCCTTCACGTCCGGCTCGGTGCCTAGCACGTCGGCATGCACCCGCTTCACCGTCTTGAGCAGGGGCGACGCCAGGTTCGGCTTCCAGCCGGGGTACGCGGCCCGTTCTTCCACGTGCGCGCCCGCCAGTTCGCCGGTGGCGCGGATGCGGCGGCGGAGCGCATCGAGCGCGGCGTCGATCGATGATCGGGTGCTGGTCGTGATCACGATCGATCCATTCGCGGCGGCGACCGTTGCGAGGTTGGTGCTCGTCTCCACCAGGTCGGGAATGTCGTAGCTCATCGCTTCGACGCCGTGCGGCAGGCTGGTGAGCAGACGAAGCACCGACGCGGTGGTTGCCGCGTCCCATGGATGGCCGTCCCCGGTAGCATCCGCGGAGTCGTCGACCGAGAGTGCGATGCCTGGATCGGCGGGCCGGTATTCCTTCCGGATTTCCTCCGCTTCGGCACGGACCAGGGCAAGCAGCCGGTCGAGCGCGTCGCCCTCGGCGACGACTGTCGCGAACGCCTCGCGCGGAATCGCGTTGTGCGCGCTGCCGCCCCGAAGGCCAGCCAGGTGGAACGGCGTCTCCTGGTACGCCGCCCAGAGCGCGCGCGCCAACAGGCCGATCGCGTTCCCCCGCTGCAGGTGGATGTCGCAGCCGGAATGCCCGCCCTTGAGGCCGGTCAGCGCGAGCGCGGCGCGCCGGGCGTTGGCCGCGGTTGGCGCGGTCTCGGTGGCGAGCGTCAGGTGCGTGTCGCCGCCGCCGGCGCAGCCGACGTAGACGATCCCCTCTTCCTCGGAGTCGAGGTTGAGCAGGCGGCGTCCCACAAGCAGCGACCCGTCCAACCGGGCGGCGCCGGTCAGGCCGGTTTCTTCGTCGATCGTGAAGAGACACTCGAGCGGGCCGTGGACGAGATCGGTCGCCTCCATGACGGCGAGCATCGCGGCGACGCCGATGCCGTTGTCCGAGCCGAGCGTCGTGCCAGTCGCGGTGACGTAGTCGCCCGACCGCTGGGGGACTATCGCGTCGGTCGCGAAGTCGAACGCGATGTTGCGGTTCTTCTCCTGCACCATGTCGAGGTGCGACTGCAGGATCGTCACGTCCGCGCCCTCGTGCCCAGCAGTGCCCGGTTTCCGGACGACGATATTACCGGCGGCGTCGACCGCGTGGGTCAGACCGAGGCGCGCGGCGACCGCGATCACATGCTGCCGCATCCGCTCCTCGTCCTTCGAGGCGCGCGGGATGGTGAGGATGGCGTCGAACTGCGTCCAGACGGGGGTCGGTTCCAGGCTCGAAACGAAGGTCATGGCAGTGTCTTCTCCCGGTGATCAGTCGAGGCGATCGTCAATCCTGCATCGTAACATCCGCGTCGGCCCGGCACCGAGCGGTCTGGGGGGGCGCTGGCGCCGGTGTGCCATACTTCCGCATGCTCCCTTGGCGCCGCGCGCGGCCCGTCGTCTGGTGCCTGATCCTGCTGGGTGTGCCCGCGTTGCTGGCGGCTGGCTGCCGGGCGGCGGACTCGGACGCGACCACGGCGGATGCCGGGGCAGGCGCCGGGCCGGTCGATCCGGACGCACTGTTCATTGGCACGTGGCGGCTGGCGCGCACCGACCGCTACGATCAGCGGGGCGAGCCGCTCTCTCACCTGATGCATCCGACAGTCGGCCTCGCCGAGGTGCTCGGCTACCTGATGTACGACGGCGAGCGGGTGAGCATGATCATGCAGGAGGCAGGGCGTTCGTCGGACGACGTCCGTGCCGCCGTCGAGGGGTACATGGCATCCTTCGGGACCTACGACGTGAACGAGGCGCAGGGAGACGTCACGCACCGGCTGGCGGGCAGTCTCAATCCGCGGCGCACCGGCGAGGCGCCTGAACTGTTCTACGAGTTCTCCGGTGATCAGTTGATCCTGACGCCGGCCCTGCAGTGTCCCGATTCCTACGTCACCGACTCCGGCTGCTCGTACGGCACCACCGGCGTGCAGTTGCGGTATGTGTGGGAGCGGGTGCCGCCCGTCAACCAGACGGACTCCGACGCTGGTCGCTTCTACGGATTCTGGGCACTCGACCGGTTCGAGCGGCACACGCCGGAGGGCGCGGCGATCCCGGTGGCGCAGTACGCCGACGGCTACCTGGCGTACATGCCGTCGGGCCAGATGGCGGTGCAGTTGATGCGCGCCGACCGGCAGCCCTACGAGGGCGTACGGCCGACTGCGCCGGAGGCGGACGCGGCGTTCCGAAGCTATCTCAGCTACTTCGGTTCGTTCAGCCTGCAGGCGGACGACGCGGTGGTCGTGCATCACCGCGCCGGTCACCTCGACCCGGAGCAGGTGGGCACCGACGCACACCGCCGCTTCCAGTTCCGCGACGGGCAGCTCGTCCTGCAGCCACCGGTGTCGACCGATGCCGAGGGGCGCGAGGGCCAGACGTCGGTGTTCTGGAACCGGCTCAGCACCCTCGATCCCGCCGCTGGCACCAACTAGGATCTGCCCGCGGGCTGTCATACAATGCGCTCACCCGGCGCACCGTGACGCGTCGCGACGAGGCGACGCAGCGACCAAGGAGGACCAGTGATCCGTACCGTCATGCTTGCCGTCATCATCAGCCTGAGTCTCGTCGGCGTGGCCAGCGCCCAGGGCTTCGAGGGCCCGTGCGGTCCGAAGGGCCAGTTGCCGTCGGAACTCTCCCACAACGTCGGCAACGAAGCCCGCTGCTTCGAGCTGCGGATGTACACCGTGGACCAGTCGCGCGTCGGCCAGGGCGACTTCAAGGGGGACATCAACATGCTCCACCAGCGGTTCCGCGAGCAGGAAGTCGCGATTTTCGAGAAGCATGGTGCCGAAGTGGTCGCTGTCTGGCAGGACCTCCAGAAGCCGGACACGCTGGTCTGGATGCTGGCGTACCGCGACTGGGAGCACCGCCAGGAGGTGTGGTCCAAGTTCCGCGAGGACCCGGATTGGGACGCGCTGCTCGCAAAGTACAACGTGCCGATTCAGCGGCCAGTCGTCTCCTACATGAGCACGACCGACTACTCGCACCTGAAGTAAGCGCGCGGCGCCCGTCGGCGCGGCCTGCTTCCGCCGATTATCCGTGGAAACGCCCCTGACGCCGCTGGAGTTTCAGCGCCGCGCCCGCAGTCTGTACGCGGATCGGGAGGCGGTCGTTGATGGACCGCTGCGGCTCACCTACGAGGCGTTCTTCGACCGGTGCGACCGGTGGTCCGCCGCGTTGCAGCGCCTGGGCGTCGCGAAAGGCGACCGGGTCGCCTACATCTCGCCGAACACGCACGCACAACTGGAGTCGTTCTACAGCGTGCCGCAGATCGGCGGGGTGGTGGTGCCGATCAACTACCGCCTGACGCCGGAGGAGATCGCCTACATCATCGGTCACAGTGGCGCGACGGTGGTGTGCGCCGCAGCCGACTATCTCGAGGCGATCGACGGCATCCGCGGCGACTGCCCGGCCGTGGAGCAGTGCGTCGCCCTTGAGGGAGCCGGCGACGGGTGGCACGACTACGAGGCGCTCCTCGGCGCCGAGGAGCCCCGCTTTGACGCGCCCGCGATCGACGAGCGCGACCTGCTGACCATCAACTACACCAGCGGCACGACATCGCGTCCCAAGGGGGTGATGATCACGCACCGCAACGTGTACATGAACGCGGTCGGCACGCTTCTTCACTGGCCGATGCGCGTGGGGGCCCGGTACCTCTGGACGTTGCCGATGTTCCATGCCAATGGCTGGACGTTCACCTGGATCGTCACCGCCGCCGGCGGTACGCACGTGTGCCTCCGCGCGGTCGATCCGGTGAGGGCATTCGGGCTGATGCGCGACGAGTCGGTGACGCACCTGTGCGCCGCGCCGACCGTGCTGATCATGCTGGCGAACGCGCCGGCCGACGCGCGCGCGACGGCGCCCGCGGGGATCCGCGTCCTGACCGCAGGCGCGCCTCCCGCCGCGGCAACGATTCAGCGGATCGAGGGAGATCTGGGATGGGAGCTGCAGCATGTCTACGGGTTGACCGAGACGGCGCCGCTCATCACGGTCTGTGAGCCTCGCCCCGAACATGTCGGGTTGGCGCTCGAGGAACTCGCCACGATCAAGGCGCGCCAGGGCGTGGAGCTCATCACCTCTGGCGAACTGCGCGTGGTGGACGAGGATGGCAACGACGTCCCGCGCGATACCGCGACGCTGGGCGAAATCATCGTCCGCGGCAACGTCGTCATGGCGGGCTACTACAACGACCCGCAGGCGACCGCCAACGCGATGCGCGACGGCTGGTTCCACAGCGGCGATGCCGCAGTGGTGCACCCGGACGGCTACGTCGAGATCCGCGACCGGTTCAAGGACGTCATCATCAGCGGCGGTGAGAACATCTCCTCGGTCGAGGTGGAAGGGGTGCTGATGCGCCACCCGGCGGTGCTGGAGGTGGCGGTCGTCGGCGTGCCCGACGAGCAATGGGGGGAGACGCCGCACGCCTTCGTGGTCACGGCTGACGGTGGGTCAGTCACGGCGGAGGCGCTGATCGCCTGGGCGCGCGACATGATGGCGCACTTCAAGGTGCCGCGCCACGTGTCGTTTGTCGATCAGTTGCCGAAGACCGCGACCGGCAAGATCCAGAAGTACGTCCTGCGCCAGGGCCGCTCCGCCATCGGCAAGCAATAACTGGCCTCCCGGCCTTTCGTCGCCGGCGCACGCCTGCTAGCGCTCGCCCGCTGCTTCCTGCGCTTCAATGTTCCGGTAGATCTCCAGGATGTGCCGGATGTCGTAGTTCCCCTCATGGCAGGCGTACTCGTACATCGGGCCCTCGGTGGCGATCATCGGGATCTCGGCGCCCCACGGCTGGTCCCACGTCGACGGGTCGGACACCGTCCACTCGTAGCGGATCTCCGTGTCGGAGATGCGAGCGAACCGCTCGATGACGTGCAGGTTCTCGCTCGATCCTTCGAACCGCGTCTTGTCGGTGAAGTGCGTCGTCTCGACCACCAGCGTGTCGCCTTCCCAGCGACCGCGCGAATCACCCGGGAGCTGCCGGATCCGCTCGGAGACGTGCGGGCGTCCGTCGACCGGAATGATCCGCGGCATGTGGTTGCTCAACTCCGTGAAGACGACGACGTAGTCCTCCGTCTGGAAGATCTGGTGGACATCGTTGTAGGCGGGCGGCAGCATTGGAGGCCCGTTATGCGTCCAGGCGATGCACCGCTCCTGGAGCGGCCGCAGCTCGTAGCCGTCGAATGCGCCGCGACCCTCACGCGCCGCCGCGCGAACGGCCGCACGCTGCTCCGCCTGGGCGTTGCCCGGGGGGATTCGGCCGTCGGGGGTCGTCACGAGCGACGTGCGCCGCGTCGACAGCCCCTTCGGCACCGGCGTACGTAGCCAGAGTTCGTTGTCGTAGTGGAGGTAGTCCTCATCGCGGTTGGTCTGATACAGCGCCTGGTCCCGCTCTTCCGGATCCTCGATGGCGATGGCGTGGCGCGCGAGTGGGTCAACCCCGTCGGCCGTCAACTGCGCGTTGAGCGATGCCACCTCCTCCGCCGTGTAGAACGCCTTGTCGACCAGATGCTCGGGCCGCTCCATGGGGGTGAAGGTCTGCGTGGTCCAGAACCCTTGCAGGTCAGGCCGCCCGTCGGGCATGCGCGGCGGCTCGTACGCGTCCGATTCGGCCGGAGTCTCCGGGTCCTGCGCCTGTCCGGCCGCGGGCGGCGCCTGGGCCAGTAGGCCCATCGCCAGGATGGCAACCAGCGCCACGGGATGTCGGTAGGTCATCTGCATCCTCCCGCGCCACGTGCGTCAAGCGACAACCGATCCCCGTCATGATCGCCCATGCGCCGGCCGTTTGGCAACAGCCGTGCGCCCGCCTCGCGCCGGCTGCCGCTACGCGTCGGCGCGGGCGACCGTGCGGCGGAGGGCGGCGATCGGGTCGCCGGTCGCCATGAACTCGTGTGCGACGTAACCGGCAAAGCCGGTCTCGGCGATGGCGCGGGCGATGGCTGGCCAATGGAGTTCCTGGTGCAGGTCCAGTTCCCGGCGGCCCGGCACGCCGGCGGCGTGATAGTGGGCGATCCGGTGGTGGTGGTCGCGGATCGTCTGGATGACGTTCCCCTCCATCACCTGCATGTGATAGAGGTCGTACAGCAGCCGGACGCGGGGTGAGTCAACCCGGTCGATCAGTTCGGCGCCGAACGCCAGCCGGTCCCCCTGATAGTCGGGGTAGTCCACCCGGCTGTTGAGCAGCTCCACCACGAGGGTGACGCCTTCCTGCTCCGCCACCGGCGCCACCCGCCGGAGGACCGCCGCGCAGTGGTCAAGCCCCTCGGCGTTGCTGCGGCCGCGCCGGCTGCCGACGAACGCGATGACGTTCGGCACGCCGGCGCGCGCCGCGGCCGGCAGGCTCCGCTCCAGGTGGCGGACGATTGCAGCATGGTTGGCCGGGTCGTTCAACCCGTCGGTCACCGTGCCGGCGCCGCCGTAGCCGGCCGAGCAGACAAGGCCCTCCCGGCGCGCCGTGTCCCATTCGTCCGCGTGGAGCAGGTCGACCGCGTCGAGGCCGGCCGCGCGCACCGCCTGGAGGACGTCGCGCAGCGGCAGGTCGCCGAAGCAGGAGCGGCAGGCCGATTGCCGAAACGTGACGGTGGCGGCCTGCGCCGGCAACGCGCGGCTCACTGCCGCACCGACGGCTGCTGCTCCGACCATCCCCATTGCCGCGCGCCGGGTCACGTCAGCCATCGGCCACCTCCGCCGCCACTATACCCCACCGTCCCGCCGCTACCGCGACAGCAGGTAGGTCATCTTGATGGCGAGCTGACGGTTGCGGACCCAGGGCGAATAGCGGCGGATGCCTGCCACCTGCGGCTCGAAGTCGAGGCGCAGTTCGTCGTAGGCGATGTAGATATCGCTGCCCGGGCTGTAGATCCAGTTGAAGCGGACGCTGTTGCTCAACTCGTCGGTGGTCGAGTTGTACTGCGACAGCGTGCGGAGCGTGATGGTGGGGGAGACGGCCCAGTCGAACCGGACGGACGCCAGATCTGCGATGAACGCCCCGCCCGCCAGGTCGACGTCGTTCCGATTGACGATCACCTCGGCGGCGAGCGACTGCGTGAACCGGATGCCGACGGTGGCGCTCGTGTCGGTCCGTGTGCCGTCGAAGAAGGTCTGCGGCGCATAGCGAAGCTGCGTATAGACGCGGCGCGACGGGTCGCTCCGGTAGCGGAACATCCACTGGCCGAAGCTGTAGGCGCCGGGCGCGACCGTGACGTTGTTCTCCGGGTTCCGCCGGTCCCGGTAGATGGGGAACGGCATGTCGAGCTGCTCGAAGTGGTCGTTGTAGATGATGGTGACCGACGATCCGTCCTCGAAATAGGTGCCGACCATGTTGTGCATGCGTCGCGTCAGCAGCCGGTTGTGCTGATCGGTTGTGTACTCGATGTTCCACATCGGGTCGAACTGCCGGATGCCCCACCGGCCTGGCCGCGGATCCCACTCGCCGTGAAACTTCGATGTCCGGATGCCGAGCCTGGGGACGAAGCCCACCTCGGCGTTGAAGTTGTCCTGAATATCCGTGTACTCACCGTAGATGCGCCACGACGGGCTGAGCCAGACCGCGGTGAAGTAGCCCGCCATGTCGTTGCCGGCCATCTCGGGCGTTTTCTCGGGCGTTTCCGTCTTGGCGAGAAACGCCGATATCGACATGTTGGGATGGGGGGCAAGCGTCGTGTCGACGGCGAACGTCCGGTTGTAGTGCGTCCCGCCGAAGCCGCTCAGGCTGCCGACCGCCTGCTTGCTGATGACGATGCCTCCCACCCTCGACCGCGCCAGGATGTCGCGGCTGTAGCGGCCGACGAAGAAGTTGTGGCCCGGCTGCCGTGTCCCGCGTTCCCGCGAGCCGGACGCCTGGGTGGTGATGTTGAGCACCGCGACGTTGTGGCGGTCCACCTTGCCGGTCAGCCGGGCCCCACCCACGATCGGAATCACCTGGCCGGTGCTCGACCGCCCGATCCGCCGGGTGAAGAAGAGGTCGGCGGCGCGGTTGAAGCCCTGCGTGCGGAAGCTGAACATGCCGGCGTTTTCGAGGAAGAAGTCGCGCTTCTCCGGAAAGAACAGCGGGAACCGCGTCAGGTTCACCTGCTGTTCGTCCACCTCCACCTGCGCGAAGTCGGTGTTGACGGTCAGGTCGAGGTTCAGCCCGGAGGCGATGCCGTACTTGACGTCGACGCCGGCGTTGCCGATGCCGGAACCGTTCAGGCTTGCGCCCGCCACGGCGCGGTCCTGGCGTCCGGACGCCAGGACGTACGGCGTTACGCGCAGATCGAGGCCGCGATTGACGCCGGCGATGCCGTGCATCGTTCCCGCCAGGCTGACGCGCGTCAGGGTGTACGCCTTCGGGATCGGCGCCCACAACACCTGCTCGTTCTTGCGCCGGATGTTGCGCATGAAGTTGACGCCCCAGACCTGCCGTTCGGCGCGGGGAAAGCGGAGCGTCACCATCGGGATGCCGATCTCCGCCACCCAGCCCTCCGGCGTCCGCCGGGTGGCGACGTCCCAGACGCCGTCCCAGTTCAGGTTGATGTTGGAGCTGTTGCCGCGGAAGCCACCCTCGCCCTCCTGGGCCACCTGCTGCTCCAGCTTCGCCCCGAGCGGGTTCGTCACGAACATGTAGCCGGAGCGCTGATCGCGGAAGGTATCGATGATGATCTGGAAGTTGTCTTCGTCGAGCAGCCGCATTGAATCGCGCCGCTTCTCGGTGGCGATCAGCCCGTCGGGATCGCTATCGTACGCCTCGACGCCGACGTACAGCATGGCGGCGTCGTACATCAGCCGGACGACGGTCCGTTCCGTGGCGGGATCCCCTTCAGACGGTTCCTGCTGCGTGAAGTCGTCGATGACCGCCGCGCGCAGCCACGCCTCCTCGTCGAGCCGCCCGTCGATGCGTGGACTCTGCGTCGTACGGACCGGCTCCACCCGGTAGCGCTCGCCCGGCGGCAACTCGGCGCCGGTGTCGGTGCCCTCGAGGACGAGCGGCGCCTGCCCGCCGGCGGGATCCTGCGCGGCGGGGTCCTGTTCGGCGGCCGATTCGACCCTGGTCTGCGGCGCGGCGGCTCCGGCAACCGCCAGGGCGGCCACCAGGGTGACGGCAACACGGCGAACGACGATATCCAGCCTGTACTCCTCGTCCTCCACGGACGCTGTGACGACGCCTACTCGATCACCGCTTCACCCGCCGGCCGCTGGCGGCGGACATACCGGAGGCCGTACCAGGCGACCGCGGCCGCCAGCATCATCGCGATCAACCAGGGGATGATGCCAACTGCCAGCGCGCTCAGGACCGCCGCCAAGGTGAGCGGATACTGGCTCAGCGTGTCGTACCGCTCCGCCATCCAGTGCCAGCTCGTGTGTGCCACGAGGACCGAAATGAGGATCGTCCCCATCCGTTCGGCGACGACGAATCGGAACAACAGCTCCAGCGCCGGCACCGCAAGCGCGATCACCAGCAACTGACCGAGCTCGACGCCGAGGTTGAATGACAGGAGCGACGTCAGCAGGTGCGAGCCGGCGAACTGCAGCGTCTCGCGCAGGGCGAACGAGAAGCCGAAGCCGTGGATCAGGCCGAAGCCGAACGCCACCACCCACCGCCGCCGGATCCGCCCCACCTGGCCCGCGTCCGCGGCGACGATGTTCTCGAACGCCATATAGAGGATGGAGAGCGCGATGAGCGTTTCGACCGCGGGCGGGAACCAGAGCGTGTTGGGGGCCATGTCGTAGGCCGAGGCGATCAGCGTCACCGAGTGCGCCACTGTGAAGCCCGTGACGATTGGCACCAGCGCCCGGAGGCGGCGGAACGGCACCACCAGGCAGAGGAGGAACAGCAGGTGGTCGGTGCCGTCCAGGATGTGATCGAAGCCGGACACGACGAAGCGCCAGGCGGCCTGGTGCCACCGGGGGTCGAGGGTGACGATGCCCGGGTCGCCCCGCAGTTCGAACGCCCGCTCCGCCCCCGCCGGGGTGATGAACCGGATGACCGAGATCACCCGCAGGCCGAGCCGTTCGACCCCAGGACGGATGGCGAAGCTGGACTGATCCGACACCGTGTCGTAGTCGAGCAGAACGTCGAGCATCGCCTGCCGCCAGATGATCTCCGTCGTCGGGGGGAGTCGGGCGCCGGTCGTCACGTGCGCCAGTGCCGTCTCGTAACGGTCGAACGACCGGTCTGACGGCAGCGACAGCCGGACGGCGGCGAGCGTCGGCTCGGCCAGGCGCGTGCCGTCCTCATAGATCTCGATCTCCTGGGCGAGCCAGAGCCTGGCGGCGTTGGGGAGCAGGCGCTCGGCCGGCTCCATGTCGAGGTATCCGGGGCCGTGCAGCGGGAAGTTGACGTCGAGCATCGCCTCGAGGGGGAGACGGATCAGCATGCGCAGCCGCTCCCCCTCGGGCTTGATGAATGCCCGGACGGTGACGTCGGTCGGGATGTCGTGGGCCTCGGGCGCGGCAGGCGACGCCAGCACCAGGACGGTGACGGCTGCCGCGACAAGCCCGAATCCGGGGCGGTGTCGGAATCGGTCTGGCACCGTTCTCTGATCCGCTGTCCCGCCCGAGTCGCGCCGGGTGCGCGCCGGAGACAGCTTCACAGTATACCGTCGCCGAGCGGACCGAACGAAACGGACCGGAGCCGTCTCAACCAGTTCGGGTGGGCTACCGGAAGGAGATCAACTCGATGTCGAATACCAGCGTGCCGGCCGGGAGGCCGCGGCGCCCGCCGTAGGCGAGGCCCTCCGGGATCCAGAAGCGGCGCTTCTCCCCCGCCACCATGAGTTGCAGCCCTTCGGTCCAACCCTGGATCACCCGGTTCAGCGGGAACGACGCCGGCGCGCCGCGGGCGATCGAGCTGTCGAACATTTCGCCGGTGGTGTGCCACCCGGTGTAGTGCACGGTGACCGTGGAGTTGGCCCGCGGGTTCCGGGTACCGTCGCCCGGTTCGATCACCTTCGACGCGAGGCCCGACCGCGTGACTTCGGCGTCGGCGGGAGGCTCGGCGACATCCGGCGGCGGCGGAATCGCGTCCTGCGCGGCGGCGGCCGCCATGCCGAGGACGAGGAGCGCGGCAAGCGCCAGCGCGAACGACGACAGGTGCAGGGTGCTGATAGTCATGGCTGCGTATCGTATACCACGTACCACGCGCGCCGGGGAGCCGCCTGATGCAGCTATGATCGTCGGGCGCGCCGGCCGGTCCGGCGGGGGGATGGGCGATGCAGCGAGGTGCGATGACTCTGGGGACGGTGGCGGTTCTGGGTCTGGTGGCCGTCTCTGCCCAGACGCGTGAGGGAGACGACTGGCCGCAGTGGCGGGGTCCGCTCGCCACCGGCGTCGCCCCGGCGGCCGATCCCCCGCTCACCTGGAGCGAGACCGACAACGTCCGCTGGAAGGTGCCAATCCCGGGCAACGGATCGGCCTCGCCGGTCGTCTGGGGAGACCGGGTCTTCGTCCTGAGCGCCGTCCCGGCCGGCGAGGGGGAGGGTGGGCCGGGCTTGTTCGCCCGCCTCCGCAACCGGATCGTGGGAACGACTGGGACGGGCGACCTGTTCGCGTACACCATCCTGGCGATCGATCGGCAGAGCGGAGCCGTCGACTGGGAGCGGACGGCCGTGATCGATCAGCCGCACGAGGGGCGGCACAATACCAACAGTTGGGCGTCCGCCTCCGCGGTGACCGATGGCGAGGTGGTCTGCGCCTTCTTCGGATCGCACGGCCTCTACTGCTACGACATGGGCGGGCAGCCGCTCTGGGAGCGCGACTTCGGTGACATGCGGATCCGCCTCGGATTCGGCGAGGGAGCGTCGCCGGTGCTGTACGGCGATGCCATCATCGTGATCTGGGATCATCAGGGACCGTCGTTCATTACGGCGCTCGACAAGCGGACCGGCGTCGAGCGGTGGCGCGTCGACCGCGACGAAGAGACCGCCTGGACGACGCCGCTCGTCGTCGAACACGACGGGCAGGCGCAGGTGGTGACGAGCGCGACCGACCGGATCCGGAGCTATTCGGCCGAGACCGGTGCACTCCTCTGGGAAGGGGAGGGCGTCACGGAGAACGCCATCCCGTCGCCCGTCGCGGGCGATGGGATCGTCTATCTGATGAGCGGCTACCGCGGGAACCGCCTCTACGCCGTCGATGTCGCGCGCGCCCGGGGCGATATCAGCGGCAGCGACGCCATCGTCTGGTCGCACGACCGCGACACGCCGTACGTCCCGTCGCCAGTGCTGCACGACGGCATCCTCTACTTCACGAAGAGCAACTCCGGCATCCTCTCTGCCCATGACGCCGCGACCGGGCGTCGGCTCTACGGTCCGGAGCGCCTGCCGGGCATTCGCGAGATCTACGCCTCGCCCGTGGTGGCGAACGACCGGCTCTATATCACCGGCCGCGACGGCACGACGGTGGTGCTCGCCACTGGCCCGGAGCTGCTGGTGCTCGCGACCAACCGGCTGGACGACCCGATCGACGCCTCGGCGGCGATCGTCGGCGACGAGATCTACGTGCGGAGCCAGCAGTACCTCTACTGCATCGCCGCCGGCTAGACCGCCCATGCGGATCGTCTCGATCACCGCGGGCGCCGGCGGGATGTATTGCGGCAGTTGCATCCGCGACAACACGCTGGCGCGCGCGATTGCCCGACTGGGCCACGAGGCGATCATGGTGCCGCTCTACACCCCGCCCCGCACCGATGAGCCGAGCGCCGCGCGCGGGCGCCGTATCTTCTTCGGCGGCGTCAGCGTCTTCCTGGAGCAGAAGCTCGGGTTCTTCCGCGGCACCCCCTGGCTGGTTGACCGATTGTGGGAGTCGCGCTGGCTGCTTCGCCTGGTGTCGAAGCTGGGCATGCCGACACAGCCGGAGGAGTTGGGGGCGCTGACTGTTTCGATGCTCGAGGGGCGCCACGGGCACCAGCGAAAGGAATTCGACAAGCTGCTCCACTGGCTGCGTCGCGAGCCGCGCCCGGACGTCATCGACATCTCCTATTCGTTGCTGATCTCGCTGGCGCCGGAGCTGCGCGCGGCGCTCGGCTGTCCGATCTGCTGCACGCTCCAGGGGGAGGACATCTTTCTCGACCACCTGGTCGAGCCGTACCGCAGCCGCGCGCTGGCGCTGGTCCGCGAGCATGCGCAGGCGGTCGACCGGTTCATCGCGGTGAGTGACTATTACGCCGGGCATATGGCGCGGTACCTGCAGATTCCCGGCGCGAAGATCGATGTGGTCCCGCTCGGTATCACGGCCGACACCTACACGCCGCCGGATCGGGGCGACGGGGAGAACCGGCCCTTCACCATCGGCTATCTGGGTCGTATCGCGCCGGAGAAGGGGGTGCATCTACTCGCCGACGCCTACCACCACCTGCGCGCCGGCGGGCGGCTGGAGGGAAGCCGCCTCGAACTGGCCGGCTGGGTCGGCCCGGAACACCGTGGGTATCTCGACCGGATCCTTGCTACGGCGCGCGAGCGCGGCCTTGACGACGCGGTGCACTACCGCGGCGTCCTCGAGCTCGAGGACAAGGTCGCGTTCCTCCGCGGCCTCGACCTGTTCGCCGTGCCCGCGACCTACGACGACCCCAAGGGCCTGTCGCTGATCGAAGCGATGGCATGCGGCACCCCGGTTATCGCCGCCCGCCGCGGCACCTACATCGAGCTGATCGAACGGACCGGCGGCGGCGTGCTGATCCCACCCGACGACCACGACGCCCTGACGGCGGCGCTGCAGCGTCTCCACGACGACGGCGATGCCCGCCGCGAGCTTGCCGCGCGCGGCGCGGCCGCCACGCGCGAGCACTACACGGCCGAGATGATGGCCCGCCGCGCCCTGGACGTGTACCAGCGGCTCGCCGGTCGCCCAACAGCCGCGCCCGCATAGTCCGGACGATGGCGCAACCTGGCGTGCCGGCCGTCTGCGTCGCCGAGGGAGCGGCCACCTTCATCTTCTGCCTGGTGGCGGCAGGCACGATCGTGACCGACGCGGCGGTCGACATTGGCGGCTTGCCGGTCATCGCGCTCGCGACCGGGCTGGCGCTGTCTGCGGCGATCACGGCGAGCATCAATGTTTCCGGCGCGCATCTCAACCCGGTGGTGACGCTGGTGCTGTTGACGACGGGCCGGATCGCCGTGCCGCGCGCCGCCGCCTATATCGCGGTGCAGTTACTCGGCGCGACCGCTGCCGCCGCGATCATTGCCGCCATCTTCTCCAGCGTGCCGGGGGGCGCCGAGGCGGTGTCCGCCGCGGGACTCGGCGCGACGGCGCCGGGCGCGGGCGTGCCGGCTGGCGCGGCGCTGGCGACCGAGGCCGTGATCACCTTCGTCCTGGTCTTCGTCATCTTCGGCGCCGCGGTCGATGCGCGCGCGCCGGCCGGCTTCGCCGGATTCGCGATCGGATTGACCGTCGCCGCCCTGATCCTGCTGGCGGGGCCGATCTCCGGCGCGTCCATGAACCCCGCACGTTCATTCGGCCCGGCGCTCGTCGGCGGCGTTTGGTCCGTCCACTGGATCTACTGGACCGGCCCCGCGATTGGCGGGCTCGCGGGCGGCCTGCTCTATCACTTCCTGGTTCTGGGCGGCCGTCCGCGGTAGCCGGGATGAACCCGGGCGGGGATATAATCGGCCCTTCTCGTTCTATGCCCATGGCACAAGGCTCCGCGTTCCGTGCGGCTGCACTGCTGGCCGCTGTCGCCGTTGGTGGGCTGGTGGTTTCGGCAGTCGGAACCCGGCCGGCCGCTGCGCCGCCGGCCCTCCCGGCGGAGACGCGAGATGCCATCGTCGATCGCGCGGGGGCGTTGCCCCGCCTACGAAGCCTGCTCGTTTCGGTCGGCGGTGAGCTCATCGAGGAGCACTACTTCAACGGTGCGACCGAGCGGAGCGTCGCCAACCTGAAGTCGGCGTCGAAGACAATCATCTCGATCCTGGTGGGCGTCGCGATCAACCGGGGTGAGATTGCGAGCGTCGATCAGCCGATTGCGGACTTCTTCCCGGACGAGCTGGCCGACGCAGACGAGCTGCGGCGCTCGATCACGGTCGAGGATCTGCTCACCATGCGGTCCGGCCTCGAGACGACATCGAACCGGAACTACGGCCGGTGGGTGCAGAGCCGGAACTGGGTGCGGCATGTCCTGACGCGGCCGATGGTGGACCGCCCCGGCGGCCGGATGATTTACAGCACCGGGAGTACGCATCTGCTGTCGGCAATCATCGCGCGCGCCACCGGCACGAGCGCGCTGGAGTACGGGCGGCTCCACCTCGCACGGCCGCTCGGCCTCACGCTTCCGGCCTGGCTGCGCGACCCGCAGGGGATCTACTTCGGCGGCAACGAGATGACGCTGACGCCGCGCGCGATGCTGGCGGTGGGCGACCTGTACCGGCGCGGCGGATCGATTGACGGGTTCGAGGTGGTCTCGCGGGAATGGGTACGCGAGTCGTTCACGCCGCGAACCGCGTCGCGCTATAGCCGACGCCAGTACGGCTACGGGTGGTGGATGCGGATGCTGGCGGGACACCCGACGTACTACGCCTGGGGCTACGGCGGGCAGTTCATCTTCGTCATTCCGGAGCTGGACGCGGTGATCGTCGCCACGTCGTCCCCCAACCCGGGCGACGGGCGGCGGCCACACCGGCGCGATCTGGACATGCTGCTCGAGCAGCAGTTGGTGCCGGCCATCCGGCGCGCCGCGACGGCGAACGAGTGACAGACCGCGAGCCAGCACTGGACGCGAGCGAGCAGTGGAATAGGATGCGCATCATGGCAACGGTTCGCCCGTTAACCCGAGTGCCATGTTCTGAGATGGAGCACGACATGCGATACGACACAATAATGACCATGCTGAGGACGGGGCTGGTGGCGCTGGCCGTGGCGGCGGGCGCGGCGGCCTGCGGCGGCGGTGAACCGGCGCCCCCGATGGAGGAGCCGGCCGACGCGGGTCCGGTGACCGAGGCGGCGGGCGCGGGCAGCATCCTGCGTGTTGACGCGCGCCTCGATGCGCTGGTGCCGACCGGTGCGCAGATCGAGCATCTGGCCGACGGATTCGTCTTCACAGAGGGACCGGTCTGGATCCGGGGCGAGTCGCGTCTCCTCTTCTCCGATGTCCGGGGCAACGCCATCTATCAGTGGACGGAGGCGGAGGGCGCCAGTACGTTTCTCGAACCCGTGTTCGAAGGGGATCGGGAGGGTCTCGTCATGATCTCGTCGAATGGTCTGACGCTCGATGCCGAGGGACGGCTCGTCATGTGCGAGCATGGCAACCGGCGCGTCTCGCGGCTGGAGGCGGACGGCACCCGGACGACGCTCGTGGACAACTACGAGGGGCGCCGCCTCAACACTCCGAATGACCTGACGTACGGCTTGGACGGATCGCTCTACTTCACCGATCCCTCCTACGCGCTGGAGGGCCAGGAGGAATCACCGCTGCGCGAGCTCGACTTCAACGGCGTCTATCGCCTGCACCCGGACGGCGAGCTCGAGCTGCTGGTACGCGACCAACCCCGTCCGAACGGTATCGCGATTTCGCCCGACGACTCGGTCCTGTATGTCGCCAACCCCCAACAGGGGCACTCGGTCCTGTACGCCTATGACCTTGACGAGAACGGGGCGTCGAACGGCCGAATCTTCTACGACTTTACCGACGAGACCGCCGAGGGAGCGCCTGACGGCTTAAAGGTGGACCGCGCCGGTCACGTCTTCTCAACCGGGCCGGGTGGCGTCTGGGTCATTGCCCCTGACGGCACCCACCTCGGCACCATCATGCCGAACGAGGCGCCGGCGAACGTCGGCTGGGGCGACGACGGCCGCACGCTGTACATGGCCGGCCGCACGGGGATCTACCGCATCGCCCTCTCCACCGAGGGCGTGCTGCCGGGGCCGTAGCGCCGGCATCAGACAGACGAACAGATTGGAGGCCAGTGATGAAACGACAGATAGCGTCGCACTCGTTCCCGTTCCTGCTGCTGGTGGCCCTGGCGGCCGCCGGCTGCGCGTCTGACATGTCCGATGCCGATGAGGGCGCGGCGGCAGGGCCGCCGCCGGTCATGGAATTGCCGGCGAACACGACCGGCGACCCGGAGGCGATCCGGCCGTTCACGATCGACGTGCCGGACGCTGTCCTCGATGACCTGCACGCACGGCTCGATGGGGCGCGCCTGCCGGATCAAATCCCCGGCACGGGATGGGACTACGGCACGGAACGGACCTACCTGGAGGAACTCCTCGACTACTGGCGCAACGACTTCGACTGGCGCGCGCAGGAAGCGATGCTGAACGAGTTCGATCAGTACCGCACGACGATCGACGGGCTCGACATGCACTTCATCCATCAGCGGTCGCCGCACGAGGACGCCGTGCCGCTGATCATCATCCATGGCTGGCCCGGATCGATCATGGAGTTCCACAAGATGATCGGACCGCTGACCGATCCGACGGCCTACGGCGGCGACGCGGCCGACGCGTTCCACGTCGTTGCGCCGTCGATCCCGGGTTACGGCTTCTCCGACAAGCCGACCGCCCGCGGCTACAACCCGGACAAGATGGCGGAGCTCATGGGCCTGTTGATGGAACGGCTCGGCTACGACCGCTATGGTGTCCAGGGGGGCGACTGGGGCGCCATCATCGGCCGGTGGGTGCCGCAGCGGTTTCCTGAGCAGGTCATCGGTCTCCACGTGAACATGGTGTTCGGGCAACCGCCCGCGGGCGTCGAGGATCCGGAAGCGGGCGTCCCGCCGGAGGAGCTGGCGCGGATGCGCGAACGCCGGGAATTCTTCGGCGATGGCGAGCGCGGCTACAGCCACATTCAGGGAACGAAGCCTCAGACGCTCGGCTACGGCCTCAACGATTCACCGGCGGGTGTCGCCGGCTGGATCGTGGAGAAGTTCAGGACCTGGTGCGACTGCGACGGCGACCCAGAGGCCCGTTTCACGAAGGACGAACTGCTCACCAACATCACCATCTATTGGGTGACCCAGACGAGCACGTCGTCGGCGCGCCTCTACTACGAGTCGCGCAATACGCCGCCGGGGATTGAGGCACGCTACGTCGAGAACCCGACGGGCGCCGCCATCTTTCCTCACGAGATCACCATCCCGCCCCGGGCCTGGGTCGAGGCGGCCTACAACGTCACGCACTGGTCGGAGTTTTCCGAAGGAGGGCACTTCGCGGCCCTGGAGGTGCCGGAGCTACTGACGGAGGATCTCCGCGCCTTCTTCCGGCCACTTCGGTAATGCGGCAGGGCGCGGAAGGCATCGGTGCCGCTCCGCCGTTGCACACACTGACGACCCGACGGCCGGCGTTGCCGTGGCTTCCGACGCCTCGCCGGCCGTCACGTCCGGTTTCGGGACGGTATCCGCGGCTCCGCGCCATGGACGCTGCGCAGGAGAAGAGATGATGCTGAGACAGGTGTTGCACCGCGCGTTCGCCGTTGCCTGGCTGCCGGCGCTCTGTTTCGCTGGCGGCGTCGCGTTCGGTATCGGTGTCGTCGCCGACGTCGGCTGGTTTGCTGCTGATGCCGCGCAGGCGCAGGAGCGCACCCCGATCCGCGTCACCCGCATCTACACCGGGGACGACGGCAAGACGCACGCCGAGGAGTACGACGTCCCGCTCACCACGCAGCGCGGCGCCACCGAACTGTCCGATCCGGTGGATGTGACCAGCGTGCAGTTCCGCCGCACGTCACCCGACTACTTCATCGACTGGCACACCGCACCCCGCCGCCAGTACGTCATCACGCTCCAGGGCGAGAGCGAGGTCGAAATGGGCGATGGCTCGGTAATCCGCCTCCACCCCGGCCACATCCTCCTGGCCGAAGACACCACGGGCCAGGGCCACATCTCCCGCGCCGTCGGCAACGAGGACCGAATCTCGGTCTTCCTTCCGCTCGCCGATCAGTAGCGCCGCCGGCTGATCGGAACCGCGCGGTCTACTCCCTCACGCCGTAGATGAGGAAGTTCTGGCGGGGGAGGAAGTCGTGTCGCGACCGCAGGTCGAAGCCGGCGCGGGCGAGCTCGTCGCTGATCTCGTCGGGGGTGAAGCGGAACTCGTCGGGCGGACCTCCGCCCGGGGCGCCCTTCCGGAAGTCGACGATCGCAAGGCGTGCACCCGGCGTCAGCCGATCCTGCAGGGCGCTGAAGTAGGCGACGCGGTCGGGGATGTGGTGCCACGTGTTGACGATCAGGACCACATCCACCGCCTCGGGGAGATTCGGCGAGTCGCCCTGCGCGACGACCCCGACCACCTGGTCCAGGCCGGCCTCGGCGGCGCGCTCCCGCACGTAGTCGACCATCGTGGGCTCGATGTCGACGGCGAAGACGGTCCGCGCCTCGGTCTGCCGGGCGAGGCGCACCGTGAAGTAGCCGGTGCCAGCACCGATGTCGGCCACGCGCTCACCTGCCGCAAGGTCCAGCGCGTCGATGACCCGCTCCGGCATCTGCCACGCATCGCGCTCCGGGTCGTCGAACGTCTGCGCGTAGCGCTCCGGGTCGTCGAACCGATGTTCCATGTGCCGCGACTGGGCGTCATGCCCCTGCGCCCGATGCTGCTCGTGGGGTGGTTGCTGGGCCTCGACCAGGCCAGGACCGGTCAGGAGAACTGCCCCGGCAAGGCAGGCCGCAACCATCATACTGGGCCGTCTCGACGTTCTGCTCATCTCTCTTCCTCCCGATCGCATGCGCAATCGCAGGTGCACGTCGATGCCCCGCCAACGCCGTCGGTGCAACCGATGCAGCAACATGGGGATCATACGGTGTGTGGCCGGGCGGTCACTCCTGATGCCGGGGCGGCATCGGTGCCAGCTTCTCGTCGAAGAACGCCAACGCGCGCTTCCGGTACTCGTCCGGAGCGTCGACCGACACCCGGTCGTGGGATGAGCCCGGGAAGATCCAGAGGTCGTAGACGGCGGGTCCGGCCGCGGCGGCGATGCGCCGGGCATGGTCGACCGGGATGAGCCGATCCGCCTCCGCGTGGATGATGAACAGCGAGTCGGGAGGCAGTCGCGCGACGACCTCCACCGGGTTGACGACGGACGTATCCGCATCGAACACCGTCCGCGCGAAGAACAGGATCGGCGGGTTGAAGAAACCGGGCAGTCCGCTCGCCATGGGCAGTTGCCGGGCGAGCAGATCGTCGAGGCGGGCGAAGCTGCTGTCGGCCACGATCGTGCGCACGTCAGGCGAAGTCGCGGACGCCAGCAGCACGGCGGCGGCGCCCATCGAGTGCGCCCAGAATCCCATCCGGTCCGGTCTGAATCCCCGCCCCTTGAGGGCGTCGACGGCAGCGAGCAGGTCGCGCTGCTCGGCCCACCCCAGGGTGTAGCGCACGCCGTCCGACTCTCCATGGGCGCGGAAGTCGAACAGCAGCGCGTTGAAGCCGGCGGCGACGAGTGCCGCGGCGTGCGGCACCAACTCGCCGTCGTCACCGGTGCGGGTCGAGTTGCGGCCGTGGGTAATGACGACCACGCGGTCGCTCCCCGGGGCGGGGAGGAACCAGCCGCGCAATGGAATGCCGTCGCCGCGGCTGTCGAACGTCACCTCCTCGTACACCAGATCGAAGACCGCAGGTGATGAGACCAGCGACCGTCGGCGCGGCTTCGTCAGCGTCTCGGCGGCTGCCAGGGCAATGCCGACGTACGCGATCAGGGCTACCGCAAGGACTGACAGGACGACGACGAGGCGGTGTCGGCGCCAGATCGTCCGCAGTCGGATGCGCATCAGGGCCAGAGCATCCGCCAGTCGGTGAAGTACTCCGCTTCACCCCAGGCGATGCGGAGCTTCCCGGACGGGATGGCTCCCTGTTCCGCCGGCAGGTCCGGCTCCAGCGTGACGGCGAGGCTTTCGGTCTTTTCCGCCAACGTCCGCCGTTCCAGCGGGGCCGTGCCGAAGTCGTAGGACGGGTCGTAGTCGGTGCCCCACTGCCGGGTCTGACGGCTGACGATCAGCTCGGCGCCATCGTCGCGGGGGAGCATGAAGAGTGTGTACTCCCCTCGCGGCACGTCCAGATCGCCGAAGCGGACGTCGAAGTCGACCGTCAGCCGCGTTGCCCAGTTCGCTCCCAGGCGCCAGACCTCGCCGTAGGGCACCAGTCCCCCGAAGATCGTGCGGCCGCGCGCATGCGGCTGGCCGTAGTCGATGGTGATCCGCGAGGGGCCCGAATGCGACGGCGTGAAGGTGAACCAGCCACCGTTGCGCAGCACCCGCCCGTCGAACGTCACGCTCGTCGTCACGCGCCCGCTGGGGGCGACCTTCGGGCGCGGTTGCGTCGTGTCCTGGGCCGCGATCGGCGCGGTGAGCAAGAGACCGGTCAGCACTGCCAGCAAGAGACCAGTCGGCATCGCGAGCAGGGGAGAAGTCAGCTCGGCGAGCCCCGGACGAAGGCGCAGGTCAGACATGGCCTCATTCTACGACCCTGGCGCTCGACCGATCCGCTGTTCCCGGTGTCTCAGGCCAGCAGCTCGCCGCGCAGCACCGTGACCGCCTGGCCTGACAGCGTGACGCGGTCTCCGTGGACGGCCACCTGAATCAGTCCGCCGCGCGCCGACGCCTGCCACGCCGTGAATGCGTCCCGGCCGAGCTTTCGCTGCCAGTAGGGTCCCAGGCAGCAGTGCGTGGATCCGGTGACCGGATCTTCGTCCACGCCGGCGCACGGGGCGAGCACACCGGCCCACACCAGCGCCAGCATGGGAATGGAGACTGCGCCGCGCGTCACTTGCATGGATCTACCGGATACCTGAGGTGGAACACGAGGAAGGGGCAGTCTATCGGAAGGCGCAGGCGCCGGAGGTTGTAGGAGTGCCGGAGAGTTGACAGGACGCGGCGAGCGAGAGAGACTTAGTCCGACTTAGCTATACACCTTGGAGGCCGATCGATGAAGGTGAACATGCACGAAGCCAAGTCGCAGCTCTCGCGGCTCGCCAAGGCGGCCTGGGAAGGCGAGGATGTTGTAATCGCCAGGGCCGGCGAGCCATATCTGCGGCTGGTGCCGTACCGCGAACGGAAGGCCAAGCGCAAGCTCGGGGGGCTGGAAGGCCAGATCTGGATTGCTCCGGACTTCGACGAGCCGGACGAAGAGTTGATGGATCTGATCGAGCAGTCGCGGATCTTTCCGGACGACTAGTAGTGGTGGCGCGCCTCCTGCTGGATACTCACGTGCTCCTGTGGTCGCTCGCTGAACCGCAGAAGCTAAGCACCCGCGCCCGCAACGCGCTGGAAGACGCCCACAACGACGTTTTTGTAAGCGCCGTCACCGCGTGGGAGGTTTCGGTCAAGCGGGCAAAGGGGCGCATCACCGCCCCGGACAACCTCTCGGAGGTCATCGAGAACAGAGGGTTCACTCATCTACCCCTGAACTTCCACCACGCGGAGCAGGCGGGTAACCTTCCGCCGCACCATCGTGATCCATTCGATCGGTTCTTGATCGCTCAGGCGCAGATCGAAGGACTCGTTCTCGTCACCCGGGATGCCCGGATACGACTCTACGGCATCCGTACGATGGCGGCGTAGCGAGTTGACGCGTTGCCGGCGAACCGCCTCGATTGACCATTGACCCCGTCCGTCTTCAAGCCGATGTAAGCCTATCCCGCCCGGCCTCAGTGGAATTCGCACACAATCGGAAGGTGATCGCTCACTCGCGGACTCACGTCGAACACTTCCTCGCGGCCCGGCACGCGCGCATTCTTCAGGCGTCCGAGCAGCGGCGCGTTCACGTAGAGGTAGTCGAGCTGGTCTTGCACCTTCTTGCTCGTGTGCTGAAACGTCGGCACGGGCTGTTCCTTGTTGTGGTGCGAGAGGCAATCCGTTAATCCGAGGGCGTTCAACCTGGCGATTATCTCCTGGTTGCCCCGATTTCGCGGCCTGTCGAATCTGACCGAGCTGTTGAAGTCGCCGCCCACGATCCAGTTCGTACCGTCGCCAAGGTTCGCGTTCCGCAAGAACGACCAGAGAATCTCGGTAAACCATAGCTTCGGATTGTTCTTCAGCTTGATGGCCTGGAAATCAGCGTCGCCGATCTCCTTCCGGGGAACGGCAAAAGCGGGCGAGTGGACTGAAACGACGCGGCATCTTGTTCCTGCGCGGTCGACAACCTCGCACTCGTGGATCCATCCGTAGCGCGTGTTCTGTATCTTGTTGACCCACTCGAGTTCGGAAGCCAGGAACGGCGTTGTGTTCATCCTCCACCTGGAGAGAACTGCCGTCTGGAATCGTGCGTTGTGACCGCCAAAGAACTTCGGAAACCGCGCATGGCAGTTGTAGCGTCTCAGAATCTCGTCAGGAATCCTGGTCACTTCCTGCAGCAGCACGATGTCCGCATCTTCTTGTTCCAGCATCGTCCATACGCCGCCGCGGGAGAGGCTGGCCTTGTTGACGTTCCAAGTAATCACCTTCATCGGTCTGCAGCTCCTTTCGCATCCTGGGACGGGCGCGACGGACTAAGGACATTGCGTGCTCGCGCCGTGCGCTACGCGGCCATCGTGCGCGCGAGCTTATCGAAGAAACGGGCAACGCTGCGGAGGGTCTTGCGCCGGTCGTCGCCAATCCCGTCAGGATTGAAATGCACCACGTCATTCCGCATTTCCCTGACGGAATTGAGGTGCTTGATGAACTCCGTCCGGTCGATGGCGAGATCAAGCCGTTCCCAGTTTGCGGTGTTCTCCAATAGCCGGCAGAACCCGCCGAACGTCAGGTCGGATGAGCCCTCGACGGGCTCCTGCTGAAGGGAAGCCGCGTTCAACTGATCGAGAGTGAACTTGCCGTGGATGAGATTCCGCAGATGTCCTTCGATCTCGCCGACGAACAGGAACGGCGCGGCGAACTGGCCAAGCTGGTCGGTCAGGTCAGTCACCGTCACGATGCCAGTGATGGTCCGGTCCACGCCGCGCACCAGCACGTATCCGTGCTTCGTAACGATCCCGATGGCGTCGAACAGCCTCGTCGTGCCGGGAATCACTTCGGCCGGCTCCATGCACTGGCGCACGTAGGTACAGTCGCGCCCGAGCGCCAGGCGAGTGCCGATTGACTCCCATGTGACTATTCCGGCGACGTCCCGCTCGTTCTTCATGACGGGCAGCCGGGAATAGCCGTTCATCTGCATGACGGTGGTCGCTTCCTCCAGGGAGTTCTCGGGCTTGACGCTGGCGGGTTTGCGGTTCGCGGCCGGGATCATCGAGACCCGGTACGTGGGATCGGATGTCCGGGGCGTCTCGGACGCGCCCGAGGCTTCGGAGTCGAGCTCGATCGTGATCGACGAGTCGAGCCACACGACCCTGATGTCCAGATCAGTGCGGAGATCGAGCCTATCCAGCTCGTTTCGGATGTGGTTGTTGATCCGATCGCTCCGGCGCTGGAAACCGAACTTCTCGAGCAGCTCTCGGACAGTCAGGCGCTCCGCCCGGGGCGCCGCGCCCTTCGCCACGTCTCGCTTCATGCGATCGGCGATGCTCTCCAGCCAGTTGTAGCCTTCATCCATGATCGAGTCCTCTCATGAGGTCAGGACTCTACATCGCACGACCGGGTGGGGGCACCCTTGATCGGGAGGTCGCCCGTCGATGTTCGTGTTAACGTCCGGAACCGACTGGGCGGCGGGGCGCTTCCTCTCGACGCGCGTCACGTCCCTGTCAGAGGAGCGTGGTCATGAGCATCCGACGGTTCCTGGTGGTCGGCGTCGTCCTTCTGGTCGCGGTCGGAAGCGGTATCGCAGTCGGAGCCCAGCGGCTGGTTCGCCAGCAGGCCCCAACGGACCGCGCGGCTGACTTCCCGCTGGCTGAACTCGAGGCGATCGTGCAGGAGATGGATGCCGATCAGCGCACCACCGTCCGGCTGCTGGAGGGTGGGAGCTACAACGTCAACATCCGGCGTATCCGGGGCGGCGAGACGGCGCTGATGCACCCCCGCACGATCGACGTGTACGTGATCCGGGAGGGTTCGGGGACGCTCGTCACCGGCGGACAGATCGTTGACGAGGACGGGGAGCCCGTCGATGGGGAGCGGGGCGCTGCGATCCAGGGGGGCGAGGAACGGGTCATCGGTGCGGGCGACCTGATCTTCATCCCCGCGGGGGTGCCGCACGGCATCCGCGAGACGACTGGCATCACCTGGTTCAACATCCGCTTCGACACCGTGCCCTGATCGAACCATCACTCTCGCTACCGGAGGTGACACATGCGGCGTGCAGGCCTTCTCACCCTACTCGCGTGTCTCGCGCTGCCCGCGGCCGCGGCGGCGCAGGACCCGTTCGGGGAGGTCCCGAACGAGCCTCGCCCCGACGAGTTCATCCACTGGGACGGCGAGGCCGTCTCCGGCTTTCAGGGTGAGCTCGATGAAGCCCTCCGCAACGGCGAGGGCATCTGGGACACGCCGTTCACGGTCGTGACCGCGCTGCCCCGAGCCGACCACAGGCCGCACAGCGTGCAGATCATTCACCGCGCCGGCTACACGCAGCCGGAGATCCACACCACGAAGTGGGACGTCTACGTCATCCTGCAGGGTGCCGGCACCGTGCTGATGGGTGGCGAGCGGGTGAACTGGATCGAGGGACAGCCTCCCGAAGGCCAGCGACCGCACCTCGAAGGCGCACAGGCGTTCGAGGCCACCGAGGGGGACATCCTTCACGTGCCCGCGCGGTCGTGGCACCAGGTGGTCGTCCCCGAGGGCGGCTCGATCACCTATGCCCTGATCAACGTGTTCGAGTAACGGCCGGGTGCACCGTACGTCGCGTTTGCGGAGGGATCGTCACGGCGACCGCCATGCTGACGGGCTCAGAGTAGGTTCCCGCAAGCGATTGGCGTGCGGGTGGCGGCCGACCACAATCCGAAATACACTGGCGGCCTATCGACCAGCGCGCAAGAGGGGCGGCTTGGCGACATGAGTTCCGACCACCGGCACGGCGAGGAAGCGCACGCCCACGCCGATGACGACGGGCACGATCACGCCCATCATCATCACCGTCACGGCTTTGGAGGGCACGACCATTCGGCCGAACTGCGCCACGCAAGCAAGCGGAACCTGACGTTCGCGATCGTCCTGATTACCGGCTACATGTTCGCCGAGGTCATCGGCGGCATCCTGTCCGGCAGCCTGGCGCTTCTCGCCGACGCCGGGCACATGCTGACCGACGCGGCGTCCATCGGTCTCGCGCTGGTCGCCATGCATTTCGCCGTTAGAAAAGCTTCCGCGGAGCGCACCTTCGGCTTTCACCGCCTGGAGATTCTGGCGGCCCTGGTGAACGCGCTCACGCTTTGGCTCATTGCTGGCTGGGTGGTGGTCGAGGCCTTCCATCGAATTCAGGAGGCGCCTGAAGTCCAAGGCGTGCTGATGCTGTCCGTCGGCACCATCGGCCTCTTCGTCAACGTCCTGGCGGCCTGGATCCTCCACCGCTCGGCCGGGCATAGCCTCAATGTCGAGGGTGCCTTCCAGCACGTGATCGCGGACTTGCTGGGCTCCGTCGGCGTCGTCATTTCGGGTGCTCTCGTCTGGGCCTTCGGGTGGACGCTCGCCGACCCCATCGTCAGCGTGGTCATCGCCGTGCTCATCCTGCTCAGCACGTGGCGCCTGCTCGCCAAGGTGGTCCACGTCCTGCTGGAAGGTGTACCCGAGCATATCGACGTGCGTCGCCTCTGCAGCAAGATGGAAGACGTGGAGGGCGTCGTCGTGATTCACGACGTTCACGTCTGGACCATTGCCCAGGGGTACGATGCACTCGCCGCGCACGTGCTGATCGATCGCGAACATCCAGCCGAGCAGCTCGAAACCGTGCTGCGTCGCTTGCGGAGGGTCGCCTCCGACGACTTCGGAATCCAGCACATCACCATCCAGGTGGAGCAGTCGCTGGAGGGCTGCACCGAGCACCATCAGGTCGACCCCCCGCACGCCCGCGAGCGTCCGGCCCTGGCTTGACACGCGGGCCGGCATCGAGCCTACCCGTCGCCGGCATCCGCTTGCATCACCATGCTCCAGCTTGCCGGAGCGCTTGCCGCCCCACTCCTCGGCGCTTTCCTCTACGGATGGCTCCACGGCAACGCACGTGCCGTCCGTTTCGTCGACGGCTTCATGCTCATCGTCGTCCCGGCGCTGGTGGCCTGGCAGGTGCTGCCGCACGCCTGGGCCGAACACGGCGCGCTGACCCTCGTGGTCCTTGCCCTCGGGATCGGCACGCCCGCTCTCATGGAGCGCGCTTCGCATACGCTGGCGGCGCATACCGACAATGTGGCGCTGCTGGCGGGGCTCTCCGGCCTCGGACTGCACGCACTACTGGAAGGCGTGGCGCTCGCGCCGGAAGGCGCTGTCGTTACCGCCCCGGTGATTCTGCACCGGATTCCGGTGGGCCTCGTCATATGGTGGATGCTGAGACCCCGTCATGGCTTCGTTGGGGGCCTGCTCGGCATCGGTCTCATCGCCGCCGCGACGATTGTCGGCTACGCACTCGGCGCAGAGGTCGTCGGTGACGGCGAGGGCATCGAGCTCTATCAGGCGTTCGTCGGCGGATCTCTGCTACACGTCGTGTTCCACCAGACCCGCCATGACCACCGGCACGAGCGCGCACACCACTGAAACGGCTACGAACGGCTGGCGAACCGGCGGCCTGCCGGAGCGCCGCGCAAGAGGAGGATGACCCATGAGCGCGGATCGATTGGCGGTGGCGGGGCCTCGGGCCTGGAGACTATGGCTTCGAACGGTTCTCGGAGCGCTGGCGGCCACCCTCGCGGTGCGGGCGGCGGCGTTCGGGGCCTTCGATATTCCAGTCGAGTTTCAGCCGTTGGCGGTGACGGGACCGACCATGTTCCTGACGGTCGTCGGCGTCGGGGCCGGGCTGGTGGTGGCCGTCGTCGTCGATAGAGTGTCCGAGCGTCCGGTCCCGCTGTTTCGGCGGATCGCCGTCGCCGCCCTGCTGGTCTCGCTGCTCCCGGACTTCTGGTTGCTCACCGAGAGCGGTGGCGAGGCGTTTCCGGGCGCCACGATTCCGGCGGTAGTCACCCTGATGGTGCAGCACGTCTCTGCCGCCGCCATCGTGATCTGGGTCGCGGCGCGACCGCTCCCCAGGGCCTCGTGAGTCGCGGCGCCGCGGGTTACGCCACGTAACCGGGCGCGTAAGAAGCCTTGCACTGGGTCCGGGCTTTAGTGAGAGCGGGGCGACCCGTGGCGGTGGAGTCTCCGCGCGCGCTACTGATCCGTGAAATAGTCGTCGGTGTGGTCCAGCCAGTCCTGCCGCGGCGGGCTGAAGATGTCGACGTCGAGTGTCTCCTCGATCGCCTCGGCCTTGTGCGGCACGTTCGACGGCAGGTGCAGCACCTCGCCTTCGCCGACGTCGAAGACCTCCGAGAAGTCGTCGCCGACCCAGAACCGGAGCTTGCCCGTGAGGATGTAGGTGAGCTGCTCGTTGTGGTGCGAGTGCTCGGGCACGACCGCGCCCTTCTGCAGGTAGACGTGCGCCACCATCGCGTGTTCGCCGCAGACGATCCGGCGGTCGATGCGGTTGGTCACCCGCTCCCTGGGCATCTCGTTCCACGTAAACTTCGTGACGGTGGTTGTGTTGGGCATGGCGCCCAGTGTACGCGCAGGGCAGGGAGAGCCGTCATGAAGCTGACCGCCGAGGAGCTCGCACGGTTCGACGAGCAGGGCTACCTGTTCTTCCCGTCACGCTTTTCAAGGGAGGAGGCGGCCATGCTTCGGGCCGCCGCGGACGAGGTCTACGCGCTCGACCGCGAAGAGGTGTGGCGCGAGTCGACCGGCGTCGCCCGCACGGCGTTTGCCGCGCACACGTACAACGAGGCGTTCCGGCGTCTCGGACGCCACCCGCGCCTGATCGAGCCAGTCATGCAGCTCGTCGATGGCCCGATCTACATGCACCAGTACAAGGTGAATGCCAAGGCCGCGTTCGATGGCGAGGTCTGGCAGTGGCACCAGGACTTCGGTACCTGGCATCGGGACGACCAGATGCCGGAGCCGCGCGCGATGAACATCGCGGTCTTCCTCGACGAGGTGACGGCCGCCAACGGGCCGCTGCTGTTCCTGCCGGGGAGCCACAAGCAGGGCGTGTTCGAGGCCGGGCACGACCTGGAGACGACCAGTTATCCGCTCTGGACACTGGATCGCGCCACCGTGACGCGGCTCGCGGAGCGGGGCGGATGCGTGGCCCCGACCGGACCGCCCGGCAGCCTGATCGTCTTCGCGTCAACGCTGGTGCACGCAAGCCCGCCGAACATCAGCCCGTTCGGCCGCAGCATCGTCTACCTCTCGCTCTGTCACGTCGACAACCACATCCGCCAGTTCAAGCGGGCGGCGTGGATCGCCCACCGCGACTTTGCGCCGATCGAACCGCTGGCGGACGACTGCCTCGCCGAGCTCGCGGCGGCTCGCGCGACGGCCTAAGCAGGGCTCGATGTATCTCGACGACGCGCTTCGCGAGCGCGCCGGCTCCGGCCGGCCGGTGCGGGTCGGTCTTATCGGCGCGGGCAAGTTCGGCTCGATGTTCCTGAGCCAGGTGCCGACGGCGATGGGTGTGGAGGTGTCCGTCATCGCGGATCTCGATCCGGACCGCGCCCGCGCTGCCTGCCGCGCCGTCGGCTGGAGCGACGAACGCATCGCAGGGACGCGGTTCACGGCCGACGCGGCGAGCGCCATCGGCGAGGATGGCGTCGACGTCGTCGTCGAAGCGACCGGTGACCCGGCGGCCGGCATCGCGCATGCCCGCGCCGCGTTCGCGGCGGGACGGCACATCGTGATGGTGAACGTCGAGGCGGACGTGCTGGCCGGACCGCTGCTGGCCGCCGAGGCGCGCGCGGCGGGTGTCGTCTACACGATGGCCTACGGCGATCAGCCGGCGCTTACCTGCGAGTTGGTGGAGTGGGCGCGCTCGTGCGGCTTCGACGTCGTGGCGGCGGGGAAGGGGACCAAGTACCTGCCGTCGTACCACGCCTCGACGCCGGACACGGTGTGGGACTACTACGGACTCACCGCCGCCGAGGCTGCGGCGGCCGGCATGAACAGCCGGATGTTCAACTCGTTTCTGGACGGCACGAAGTCCGCCATCGAGATGGCCGCCATCGCCAACGCCACCGGCCTGACGCCGCCGCCGGACGGGCTGCGGTTCCCGCCCTGCGGGCGGAGCGATCTCGCGCACGTGCTGCGGCCGGCGGAGGCCGGAGGGCAGCTTCACCACAAGGGACAGGTCGAGGTGGTGTCGTCGATCGAGCGCGATGGCCGGCCGGTGCCGAACGACCTGCGCTGGGGCGTCTACGTTGTCATCGAGGCGCCCAACGACTACACCGCCGCCTGCTTCCGGCAGTACGGCATGAACACCGACGCGACGGGCCGGTACTCGGCGATGTACAAGCCGTTCCACCTCATCGGGCTGGAGCTGAACGTGTCGATTCTCTCGGCCGGGCTGCTGGGGCAGCCGACCGGCGCCACCCGCGGCTTCGTCGGCGACGTGGCGGCGACCGCGAAGCGCGATCTCGCGGCGGGGGAGAGTCTCGACGGCGAGGGCGGTTACACGGTCTACGGCAAGCTGCTTCCGGCGCGGGCGTCGCTCGACCGCGGCGCGCTGCCGATAGGCCTCGCCCATGGTGTGACACTGGAGCGGGCTATCAGCGCGGGCAAGGTCGTGCGGTGGGACGATGTCGTTATCGATTCCGCCCTTCCCGCAGTGCAGGCGCGGCGCGAGATGGAGGTTCTCGGTGCCACCGCTTGACGTCGCAGAGCTGCGAGACTACGCGCGTCGCGATTGGGGAATCCCGGAACGGCTGGCGCGCAGACACCGAGCCAGCCTGCCGGTGGAACAGAAGATCCGGCTCGCCATCGACCTCTATGAGGCGGCGCGGCGCACGCGGCCTGAATGGCCGACCGAAGAGATTCGCCGTGCCGATCTCGCGACTCACGAGCGCGTCCGAGCGCTGCTGAATCGCGCCGCCCATGTCGGCCGTCGCTGAAGTGCTCGACGTGCTCCGCCGCGTGCTCGACGGGCGCGGGCTGCGGTGGTTTGTCTTTGGTGCTCAGGCTGTGGCGGTACGCGGTGCCCCGCGCGCAACGCAAGACATTGACATCACCGTGCAGGTGGAACGAACACGCCTTCGGGCGCTGGTCGAGGCGCTCGAGTCAGAAGGGTTGCGCCACCGTTACCCGGATCTCGCGGAAGACCTGCTCGTCCGGGGAGCTGTCGTTCCGTTCGTCCACCCGTCGGGAATGGAGGTCGATCTCGTGCTTGCAGGATCGGGGCTGGAAGCAATCGCGCTCGCCCGCGCGAGCCGTGTCGCGATCGATGGCGTCGAGGTGCCCGTGGCGCACGCAACGGACCTTGCCGTGATGAAGGTGTTGGCTGGTCGCGGCAAGGATCTGGACGATCTTCGCTCTTTGCTGGCAAGTGGTGACGTGGATCTGGAGGAAGCACGGGACCTTCTCGGTCAGTTGGAAGAAGCCCTCGGACGGTCGGATCTGCTCACGCACCTGGAGGACGCGGTCGACGCGATCAAGGGGAACTGACGACGCCGGGCGGCTCCCGAACCGCAAGGCCGCGGCGCTGCCGGAGGGAAGCCGATGCGTACACGCTCTCCCGTCGCTCGCCAGGTCGCTCTGGCCTCGCTCCTGAGCCTGACCGCGTGCGTCCCGGCGCCGCGTGATCCGGCAACCGGGGACGGGACGCCCGCGGCGTTCCGTATCGAGGTCAGCTACGCGAACGGCGTGCATGAAGGCCCGCTCACGGGGCGCCTCTTTCTGGCGCTGAGCCCGACGGCGGAGCCGGAGCCGCGGATCGCAGCCTACCACTCGGCGCGGCAACGCGACGGCCGGGTGCTCGGCGAGCCGTACGCCCGCGTGATCACTGGCGGCTCCACGGGGAGAATTCGCGGAAGGAGCGCCAGAACCGGCGACGCCCCCGTCGCAGGGGAGCGGCGGGAGTAGCATCGGGGGCCGCGTTTCGCGATGCGGGCACACGGGAACGCGAACATTTGGGAGAAGACCGATGGAGACACACATGCGACGTCTGGCCGGCGCCGCCACACTGGCGGGCGTTGTCGTCGTGGTGCTGGTTGCACACACGGGCGTCCGGGGTGTCGGGCAGGAGCCGGCGCAAGGCGCAAACGAACGGCAGGTGACGCAGGCGGACGTCGAGCGGTGGAAGCGGGAACTGACCAACTGGGGCCGGTGGGGAGCCGACGACGAGATCGGCACTCTGAACCTGATCACGTCGGAGAAACGACGGCAGGCCGCGGACCTGGTGCGGGAGGGCCGCTCCGTGTCGCTCGCCCACGACGCCGAAACGGAAGCGACGATCGACGGTCCGCGCCCGTATCAGGTCATTCCGCTCGGGATCACGGCCGACGAGATTCGCGTGGCGTACCACGGGTTCATCCACACGCACCTGGACTTCCTGAACCACAACTTCATCGGCGACGGGATCACGTACAACAACTACCAGCCGGATCCCGAGGTGGTCGCGGCGCAGGGCGGCCACGCCAGGAACACCGTGCACAACGCGAAGTCCGGGATCGTGACGCGCGGGATTCTCATCGACATGGCACGGTTCCGGAACGTGCCGTACCTGGAGCCCGGAACGCCGATCTACATCGAAGACCTGGAGGCCTGGGAGGCAGCCACCGGCATGACGGTGTCCTCCGGCGACGCGGTCGTCATCCGCACCGGTCGCTGGGCCCGGCGCGCCGAGGTCGGCCCCTGGGACGTCGCCAGCGAGGCGGCCGGCCTGCACGCGTCGGTCATTCCGTGGCTGAAGCAGCGCGACATCGCGCTGCTGGGAGGCGAAGCGGCGCAGGACATGGCGCCGGCCGACGCCGACCCGGCGGTGACGGTGCCCGAAGACCTCGGCCCGCGGCCGCTTCACCGGTTCGCGCTCATCTACCTGGGGATGCCGCTGTTCGACAACCTCGACCTGGAGGCGGTGGCGGAGGTGGCCGCCTCGCTGAACCGCTACGAGTTCCTGTTGACGGCGGCGCCTCTGCCCACGCGCGGCACCGGGTCGCCGATCAACCCGATCGCCACGTTCTAGCTAGCAGCCCGTGGTGTCTTGGATCAGAAGCGGAACAGCCGGGTGAATTTCACGACGAAGGCACGGTTCTCGAGCATCGGGAAGCCGCGGTTCAGCCAGGTGTCCCGCTGATCGTTGTACACGACGAACAGCTCGCTCCCCGGCTGATACTCCCAGCGCAACCGCACGTTCGTGCTGAGCACGTGGTCGGTCGAGTTGTACTGCAGCAGCGCGCTGACGAACATCCGGGGCGTGAACGTGTAGGTGAGCCGCGTCGTCGCCACGCTCACCGTGAACATCTCTTGCGGCAGCGTGATCCGATTGAGCGAGATGCTCGGCTCCACCGCGAACTGTCGCGTGACCTCGATGCGGCCGCGCGAATAGCCGACGGCGGTGATGGTGCCGTCGAAGAACTCGCCATGCTGGAGCGAGAAGCGGCCCGCCAGTCGGCGCTGTGGTCCCATGCGGTACGACACCTGGAAGTCCCGAAACTCGTAGCGACCGACCGGGATGGTTACGTCGTCGGTAATCTCGAAGGGCTTGACCAGGAACTCGTAGTCCTGCTGAGCGTCTGCGCTCAGCCTGTCGCTGTTCTCGAACTCGATCTGAAAGCGTCCCTGCACGATGCGGGTCTCGAGCTGCCCTGCGCCGTTCAGGATGTAGTCGAGGCCACCGCCCCAGGTGAACTGTCGAATCGCCTCGAGGCGGCGCGGTCGCGGGCTGAACTGGCCGTAGACGTACGTCCGTCGAAAGTCTTCGCGCCGCAGGAAGCCCACCTCGGGGTTGAAATTCCCGCCGACGAGCAGGTGATCGACGATGAAACCGTAGAGGTCGCCCTGATAGGAGAAGGCTGCCTGATAGCTCTCCGTATCGCCCTCCAGGCCCGGCGTGTTGGTGCGGGCGTAGTAGCCGTAGAGGTTCACGTTGTCGTAGAACGAGAATGCCCCGTCAATTCCATACGCCTGGTTCCTGCCATCGCCCTTCAGCGAGACTGACCGGTTGGTGAAGATCGCGCCGACGCGACTCCGGCGGAGAATGTCGCGCTTGACGCGGAGCACGGTGAAGTTCGTTGCGCCGACGCCGGTGGCCGGCGCGTCATCGGTCTGAATGTTGATGGCCCCGACGCTGAAGTCCCCGACCTTGCCAGTCAGACGCCCGCCGCCCAGGATCGGGACGGTTCGTCGCTGGTCCAGGCCGATCTGCCGACTGAAGAAGATGGTCGGGACGTCTCCGCCCCCGAAGGAGCCGGGCCCCCCGGCGAAACTCCCGCGTCCGGATCCGCCGAGGCCACCGAAGCCGGCCACCTGCCCGAAGTCGAAGATGCCCTGGCTCTCCAGGAAGAACTCGCGCTTCTCCGGGAAGAACAGGCTGAACCGCGTCAGGTTGATCTGCTGCTCGTCCACCTCGACCTGCGCGAAATCGGTGTTCCAGGTGAAGTCCGCCGTGAGATTCTCGGTGAGTCCGTACTTGACGTCCGCGCCGGCCTCCCCGTCGCCGGCATGCAGGATCGGCGGCACGACGGTCCGGTCGGTGGCGAGTGAGCCGATCACAAAGGGTTTGATCTCGAACGTTCGGTTGCCGTCCGGCACCTCCAGACCAACGAGGGTCCCCGCCGCCGACAGGCGGAACTGTCCCGGCCCGGCCGAAATCGGCACCGCCGTCAGGTACGCCTCTTCAAAGTGCGCACGTATATCCCGGCCTACCTGGATTCCCCACAACTGCGATCTCCCGCGGGGGAAGCGGAGCGACTTGAACGGAATCTCCATTTCAACGGTCCAGCCGCCATCGAAGCGCCCGGTGCGCACATCCCAGACGGGATTCCAGTCGGAGTTCGGGTTTCCCTCGTCGGTGATCTGGCGATCGCTGAACCCCCCGATGGGATTGACCCTGAAGCCGAAGCCGTTCCTGCGGTCGTAGAAGGTGTCGAAGACAACGATGAATCCGTCGTTGTTGATGAGCTGCGACGAGTCGCGCTGCATCTCGTTGGCGACCCACTCCGACTCGGGAACCGACTCGTACACCCGCGCCCCCACGTAGATCGACTCATCGTCGAAGAAGATCCAGGTGTCCGTCGGCTCCGTGGCTGGAGCTCCTTCGTCGGGTGTCTGCTGGATAAAGTCGCCAAACGGCTCAACGCTGGCGTAGATCGGCTCATCGAGCACGCCGTCCAGTTGCAGGGGGGGATCGAGACGGACGGCGCGGATCGTTGCCCGGCCGTTGGCGTCGCGGGTAATGGTGGCCGGTGGCACCGGGGCGGGTGGACCATCGATCGCGCTGCCCGCAGGCTCCTGTGGCGCAGCCGCCAGCCATGGCGCGGCCGCCAGCAGCAGGAGCCACGGCACGAGCGCCGCAACGAACCGCGCCGTCTGCCTGGCGAAGGCGATGGTCTCGCCGTCCGCGCCCACGTCAGGCGCTACCCCGCGTGTCATCAGGCGCTATCGAGATTCCTGCGCGGCTTCCCGCTCCTCCGCCCGAGCCCCCGCGAGAATGCCCTCCATTGAGTAGTTGCCCTCGTGGCAGGCGTACTCGTACAACGGCTGATCGGTCCGCTTCAACTCCACTCGGGCCGTCCAGGGGATCGTCCAGGTGTCCGGATCCTCGATGGTGAACTCGTACCGGATAGCGTCCGGGCCGACCCGCGTGAATCGTTCCACGAGGCGCGCGTCGGAAGTCGAGCCCCGCAGGCCCGTCAGGCGGTTGAAGTGCATCGTCTCGACGACCAGTGTGTCGCCGTCCCAGTGCCCGCGCGAATCACCCACGAACTGCCGGATCGGCTGCTCAGGGCGCGGACGTCCGTCCAGCGGCACGATGCGCACGGTGTGGGTCATTTCGACGAGCAGCACCACGTGATCCGGCGTCTGGAACAGATGCACGTTGTTGTTGTAGGCGCTCGGCACCATCGGCAGGCCGGTGGTGAACATGCACCGATCGTTCAGGCCGCGGTCTTCCCAGGAATCGGCAGGGTGCTCACGCCGGTACGCGGCCCGCTCGTCCCGCCTCCGCTGCGCCTCCTCGGTCAGCGGTGGCATGCGTCCGTTCGGCGGATCCACAATCAGCGACGTCCGTCGCGAACTGACGGTCGTCGTTCCCCGGTCCAGCCAGAAGTCGTTGTAGGCGCCCAGCGCGCCGTCCTCGCCCCGGTCCACGTTGGCGCCCGCCTGCGTTCGCCGGGCCGGTCGAAGCAGCAGCTCCAGCTCGCGGTCGGTGGTTGCCTGCTCCAGGCCCGCCGCCTCTTCTTCCGTCAGGAACTCCCGATCCGCGTACTCCTCGGGCCGCTGGAGCGGCGTAATGGACCGGAAGTCCCAGATGCCGTGGAGGGCAGGATCGCCCCATTCTGTCCGGAGCGACGTCTCGGTGGTCTCTTGCCCTGTGGCGAACGCGGGCGTCAGTACGAGGATTGCGACAACGATTGATACCGCCGCGCGACACCGTCGGCTCATTTCACCCTCCTTCGTACGCGGTCCCAGTCCGCGTGTGCCGATCATGGAGCCGGATGCGGCCGGGCGCAAGCCCGCCCCGCGCCGTTGTCAATTGCGCGGGGGCGTCTGGTCAGTACCGACGTCACGGTTGTGCGCCCGCGGGAACTCGTCGAGCGGCTGCTGCGTTGACTGACGAGGGATGCGGGCGTGCTGTAGCCGATTCGCGGGAAGCGGTCACCACAGGCCCAGCAGGCGCCACCAGAGACTGCCGACGCCCAGCCAGATCGCAATGTTCACCACGCTGATGAGCGCGCCGAGCTTCCACCAGTCGCCGATGTCCACGTTGCCGGACCCGAACAGGATCGGAGCCGCCGCCGTGCCATAGTGCGTGATGGACGCGAACAGGTTGCTGAAGAAGGCGAGGACGAGGGCGGCCAACACGGGCGGCGTGCCGACGACGATGGCGAGCGCCAGGAACGGGGCGTACATGGCGCTGACGTGGGCTGTATTCGACGCGAAGAAGTAGTGCACGTAGAAGTAGATCAGGCTCAGGCCGAGGAAAGCGGGAAGCCAATGCCCCGTTCCCAGCACGCCAGCGACCCGCTCGGTGAACCAGGCGAGCAGGCCCAGCTCCCCGAGTTGGCTTGCCATCATGACGAGAACCGCGAACCAGATCAGGGTGTCCCAGCCGTTCCGTTCGTTGAGGATGTCGTCCCACGCGAGCGCGCCGGTGGCGAGCATCGCGGCCACCCCGGCCAGCGCGGTTGCCGTGGCGTTGACGCCGAGCGTGCCGCCGAAGATCCAGAGGGTCAGGAGGAAGAGGAATACGGTGAGCAGGACCCACTCGTCGCGCGACATCGCCCCCATCTCCCGCAGCCTCTGCCGCGCCAGTTCCGGCGCCTCCGGGGTGTGCGTCATCTCCGGTGGATAGAGACGGTAGATGAGCAGCGGCACGACCAACAGGCTGACGACGCCCGGAACGAATCCCGCCACGGCCCAGAGCGTCCAGGAGATTTCCACTCCCTGCTGCGACGCGAGCTCGGCCGCGAGCGGGTTCGCGGCCATTGCGGTGAGGAACATCGCGCTGGTGATGACCACGCTCTGGTAGGCAACGAACGTCAGGAAGCCGGCGATCCGGCGTTGGGTGCCGAGTGCGGCGTCGCTCCCGAGGGAAACACAGAGGGACTTGAGGATCGGAAAGATGACGCCGCCGGCGCGGGCCGTGTTGCTGGGGATGGCGGGGGCCAGGACCAGGTCGGTCGCGACAAAGCCGTAGGCGAGCCCGAGGCTCCGTTTTCCGAGGAGGCGCATGCACTGGTACGCGATGCGCGTGCCGAGTCCCGTCTTGACGAAAGCGGTTGCGATGAAGAACGCTGCTACCACCAGCCAGACGACGGTGTTGCCGAACCCGGCGGTAGCCTCGGCAATCGTCAGCGTGCCCGAGAGTACCGCGAAGGCGATCGACACGAAGGCCAAAGCGCCCATCGGCATCGGGCGCAGGACGATCCCGACCATCGTGGCGACGAAGATGGCGAGAAGATGCCACGCGCGCGGCTGCACGCCGGCCGGCGCCGGGACGAGCCACAAGAGGGATCCAACGAGGGCCGCCGTGGCGAGACGGGCGGCGTCAACGCGTGGGATCCGACCGCCTCGTTTCGATGTCTTGCCGCCCATGTGTCATCGTGAGCGAGAAGCCCCTATGGTGCAACGTGCGGTGGTATTCTGTCGCCATCTCGATCCGGAAGGAGGGCGTCATGAGCACGGCAAAGCTGGCGGCACTGGGATTGGTCATGATCGTCGCGGCTGGCTGCGGGGGGCCGGCTCCGGAGCCCGAGCCGGAACCTGCCGCCGACGCGGCGCCGGAACCGCCGCAGTCCGCGGTTCTGAGTGAACATCCGTGCGACCCGGTCGGAGACGTGCAGTTCATCTGCGACATGGTGAGCCCGGAGGACATCGCGGTGCTCCCGGGCGAGGCGTGGGCGATCACGTCCGGCGCACGGGAGGGTGGGCGGATCCACCTGCTGAACGTCAGCGAAAAGACCTCCACCCTCCTCTTTCCGACGCCCGAGAGCGAGGAGCGGCTGGATGCCGAGACCTGGCCCGAGTGTCCCGGTCCGCTCGACGACGCCAACCCCGATAGCTCGCGGCACCACGGGCTCTATCTCGATCCGGAAGAGGACGGCGTCCACACGCTGCTGGTGGTCCATCACGGCTCGAGGGAATCGATCGAGGCGTTCGAGGTGGACGCGCGGAATACCCCGCCGAGCCTCGCCTGGGTCGGCTGCGCGGTGGCGCCGGACGGCGCCAGGCTCAACTCGGTGGTTGCCCTGCCCGAGGGCGGCTTCGCTACGACGAACGCAGGCATTGGCGTGTGGGAGTGGCATGCCGACAGCGGGTGGGAGGTGATCCCGGGGAGCGAGGACACTGCGGCGAACGGGATCGAGGTGTCGGAGGACGGCGAGGTGCTCTACATCGCCGGGTGGGCGGAGGAGAAGCTGACCCGGCTGTCGCGCGGCCGGACCCCGATGGAGAAGGAGGTTATCCAACTCGGCTTCCGGCCGGATAACCTGCGGATGACGATGGACAGGTCGGTGATCTACGCGGCGGGACACACCGACAGGAACGGCAACTCGATCACCGATCCGCGCGAGCCGACGCTGGAAACCACCAACGTCGCGGCCATCGATCCGGAGACCCTCGAGTTTGAGCGGATATTCGTGCATCCCGCCATGGACGGGTTCATCGCGTCGACCACCGCGATCCGGATAGGGGACGAGCTGTGGCTTGGGTCCTTCCGTGGTGACCGGCTCGCCTACCTTCCGGCGCCGGAGTAGGGCCTCCGGACCGCGGTCCGCCGTGGCGGTTCCTCCGGCGCCCGCCACCGGCCTACCGCCTGACGTACTTGCGGATCCGTTGCGGACCGACATCGGCAGCATAGATGTTGCCCTGGCGGTCCGCAGTGATTCCCGACGCTCCCGATATCCGTAGCGCGTCCTGCTGATCGAGATCCGGATCCGGGATAGAGGCGTGCACCGTGCCGTCGACGGCGCTGCCGATATAGATCCCGCGGTTGAAGCCCGGGTTGTTCTGGGAGGTCGAGGTGGAGTCGGTGACGTACAACACGTCGTCCTCGTCAATGAACATGCCGCTCGGCCGCCCGAACTGCGTCCACTCCGCCACGAACGTGCCGTCCGGCTCGAAGATCTGTATCCGGCTGTTCGACCGGTCCCCCACGAACACCCGCCCGCGGCTGTCCAGAGTGATGGTGTGCGGCTGGTTGAACTCGCCGGGGCCGTCGCCCGGTGTGCCCCACGTCAGGATGAAGCGGCCGTTCCGGTCGAACTTCACCACCCGGTTGTTCGGTCCGTGGCCGTCGGTGACGAAGATGTCGCCGTTGGCGTTGACGGCCACGTCGGTCGGCCGCTCGAACGTATCCGTCCCGTTCCCCGCGACCCCCGCCCGGCCGATGGTCATCAGGATCTCCCCGGTCGGGCTGAACTTGAAGACCTGGTGTCCCCGTCCGCCGGCCGGGAGCCCGAGCACCGTGTCGCTCCCGTTGTAGTCGGTCGCCCAGATATTGCCCGCCGGGTCGATGTGGAAGCCATGCGGCGCCGCGAAGACCCCTTCGCCCCAGCTGTCGAGGAGCTGACCGTCCGGACTGAACGTCACGACTGGCGGATCGTCGTCGCGGCCAACGCAGGTGGCGGCGCCGGGCGGCTGGTTGTTGAAGCAGCGGTGGAAGACCCAGATGTTGCCGTCCGCGTCGCGGTCGACGCCAATCGTCTCGCCCCACTGTCCGCCGTTCATGTGCATCGGCAGGTGGGGCCACTCGTCGACGAGGCGATACGGGTTGGGGAGCGATTGCGCCGCAGCACCCGCCGCCGTGCCGGCGAGGGCGGCGAGCACGAGGGCCAGGCAGGCCGGATGCGTCGTCGATCGGGTGGTTCGCTCAGTCATGCCGCATCATCCTTGGCACGCGCGGGGGGAAGGCGTCAGGCGCGGGCGCGTTCGCGCTCGACAAGCTGGCGGCGGAGGATCTTGCCGGAGGGGTTCTTGGGAATGGCATCGATGAACTCCAACCGGCGGACCTTCTTGTGGGGCGCGACGTGCTCGGCGACATGGGCCATCAGTTCCTCGGCGGTCGCCCGGGCATCGGGCCGGAGAACGACGAACGCCTTGGGGACCTCGCCCGCCTCCTCGTCGGGACTCGGAACGACCGCGGCGTCGGCGACGGCCGGGTGGGACTGGATGACCGCTTCCAGTTCCGCCGGGGCGATCGGGAAGCCCTTGTACTTGATCAGCTCCTTGAGGCGGTCGACCACGTAGAGGTAACTGTCGGCGTCCGCCTTGCCGATGTCGCCGGTGTGGAGCCAGCCGTCGGCGTCAATCATGTTGCGCGTCGCCTCCACGTTGTGGAGGTAGCCCTTCATCACCTGCGGGCCCCGAATCCAGACCTCGCCCAGGTTGCCCGTGGCGGCGTCGTTGCCCGACTCGGCATCGACGATCCGCCACTCGGTGTTCGGGAGCGATGTGCCGACCGACGTGATGCGCAGTTCGCGGCTCTTCGGGTTCGTATGCGTTACCGGGCTCGACTCGGTCAGACCGTAGCCTTGGCGAACCAGCATGTTGTTCCGTGCGGCGGCGCCGGTGGCGACCGATTCCGGCAGCGGCGCGGCGCCCGACATCACGTTGTCGAGGGACGAGATATCGAACTGATCGACCGCCGGATGCTTTGCCAGCGCCAGCACGATCGGCGGGACGAGGTAGCCGGTTGTCACCCTGTACTGCTGAATCAGGCCGAGGAACTGTTCCAGATCGAAGCGGGGCATGGTGACGACGGTGGCGCCGGCGTACAGCGCGGCGTTCATGATCACGGTCATGCCGTAGATGTGGTACAGGGGCAGGATGCCGATCAGGACATGATCGGTTTCGATGCCTTCCACCGCGTCGATCTGCGAGAGGTTCGCCACCATGTTGAAGTGCGTCAGCATGACGCCCTTCGGCATGCCGGTCGTGCCGCTGGAGTAGGGAAGCGCCACGAGATCCGCGCGCGCGTCCAGGGCCACCGGGGGCGGATCACCCGCCGCCATGAGTGCCGCGAACGGCGTCGCCCCCTCCGCCTCCCCAAAGACGAACAGCTCCTTCACCTGCGTCCCCTGCGCACCCTCGGCCGCCGCCTCCAGGAAGGGCGGGACCGTCACCAGGAATGTCGCCCCCGAGTCGACGAGCTGCCGGTGCACCTCCTCGGCGGTGTAGAGGGGGTTCATCGTCGTGACGACACCCCCCGCCATCGAGACACCGAAGAACGCCGCGGCGTACTCCGGCAGGTTGGGACTGAAGATGGCGAAGACATCCCCCTTGGCGAAGCCGCGCGCCGCGAGGCCGGCGGCGACGCCGCGCACCGCGTCCTGCAGTTGCACATAGGTGAGTGTCCGCCCGGACGGTCCGTCGATGAGGGCGGCCTTCCCGGGCCACCGGCCGGCATGTTCCAACACCCGTTCGTGCAGCGGCCGGACCGGTATCTCGATGTCCGGGAAGGGGCTCCGATGGATCATCATCGTCTCCGTGTCGGTCTCGCCGGCGGCGTCAGTCGCGGTCCGGTCTTCCGGCCTCCGGCGCGCCGCGGCGGGTGAGGTGCGTCCCGCCGTCGACCGGGATGACGGCGCCGTTCGTGTACGCGCCGGCGGGCGACGCCAGATAGACGGCGATGCCGGCCATGTCCGCCGCACGGCCGATGCGACCGAGCGGACAGGCATCGACGATGTTCGCTCCGTGTGTGTAGAGGATGCCGGCGGTCATCTGGCTCTCGAAGAAGCCGGGCGCTACCGCGTTGACGGTGATGCGGCGCGGCCCCAGTTCGACCGCGAGCGTCTTCGCCAGGTGGTGCACCGCCGCCTTGCTTGCGCCGTAGGCGAATGTCCCCGCTTCCAGCAACTGCGGCACATGGATGCCGTCGATCGATCCGACGATGATGACCCGCGCCGGGTCGTCGTCGGTCGCGGCCCGCTCGAGCAGCGGCGTCAGGTCGCGGGTCAGGAGGAACGGCGCCTTCACGTTCAGGTCCAGCAACTTGTCCCACGCCGACTCGGGATACTCCGCATACGGCGCGCCCCACGCCGCGCCTGCGTTGTTGATGAGGATGTGCAGGCGATCCTCGCGTGCGCCCATCGCTTCGACGAGCGCGGCGCGCCCGTCGGCCGTCGCGACGTTGGCCGGCAGCGCCACGCACCGCCCGAGCGCGGCGAGTTCGTCCGCCGTCCGCTCGCACGCGCCGGACGTGCGCGCCGAAATGTAGACGGCGGCGCCCGCCCGCAGTAGCCCTTCCGCCATCATCCGGCCGATCCCGCGCGATCCGCCGGTGACCAACGCCACCTTGCCGGTGAGCGAGAAGAGTGACGCGATGTCCATCTTGGCCATCGGAGCGCTGATTCTAGCAGCCGCCCGGAACGTCTATGATCGGGCGCATGCGTGCTGCCGCCGCCCTTGCCATCGCGGTCGCTGCCTTCCTTGGCGGGGTCGATCCGGCGGCAGGACAGGTTCGCGTGCCGCCGGTCGCGCCGGACGACGCGGCGTGGACCGACGAGGTGCGCGCCGGCATCGAGACGTGGGGCATCGCGCCGGAAGAGGCGACCACGCTGCTCCGGACGCTCGCGGAGCATCCGCCGGCGCTGCACGGGCTGGGGCCGCTTGCCGCCTACCTGCGGCAGCGATCGACCGTGCCGGTGGTCGACGCGCTGCTGATTGGGCTGCGCGTCGCGTGGCTCTGCCGCTCGGAGGCGGTGTGGGCGGACCTGGCGGCCGAGGCCCGCAGGTTCGGCCTGGGGGACGCCGACCTGCAGCGGATCGCGGAAGGGCCGGACGCGGGCTGGGGGGTCCGGGATGTCTGGCTGGTGCGCGCAGGCGATGAGCTGTACCGCGACGCATTCCTGAGCGATGCGACGTGGAGTGTGCTGGCCGGGCGATTCAGTGCGCAGCAGATGCTGGACGTCGTTTTCACCGGCGCCGAATACATCCTGCTGTCGATGCTGGCCAACAGTCTGGGCGTGGCGCCGGATGACCGGTTCGGCGAGCGCTTCCCGGCCGATGTGCGGCGCACGATCGGACGGCCGGGGCCGCCGCCGGCCCCGCTCGATGCGCCCCGGCTCGGTCCCATCCCCCGCGGCGAGTGGACCGACGAGGTGCGCGGCCTGCTCGATCCGGAGGGGCAGGGCGGACCGGTACTCAACCTGTATGCGACGCTGGCGCGTCACCCGGTCTTCTACCGGCCGCGCTCGGTGCAGTCCGCCTACATCCGGCTCGGCTCGACGCTGACCGACCGGGCCCGCGAGATCCTGATCCTCCGGATCGGCTGGCTCTGCGGCTCGGAGTACGAGTGGGCGCAGCACGTCCGCGCCGCGCGCCGCATCGGGATGACCGACGACGAGATCCGTGCGATTGCCGTCGGGGCCGACGCTCCCGGCTGGGACCCGTTCGAGGCAACGCTCATCCGGGCGACCGACGGACTGCACCGTAACAGTACGGTCTCGGACGCGACCTGGCAGGCGCTCGCGGAGCGCTACGGCACCCCGGAACTGATCGACCTGGTGATTACGGTGGGCGGCTACCGGATCGTGTCGATCGCGCTCAATTCGTTCGGCACCCAGCTCGAGCCGGGCCGCCCGCGGTTCCCCGACGTCCGGCGCTGACGCCGGCCGCCGCGCCGCCGCTACGGCTCCTTCGGGTAGATCTGCTTCGTCTCGATCACGTCGTAGTGATCGAAGACCGCCTGCGTGACGTAGGGATCCTGCGCGTAGGTGGCCTTCGCCGCCTCGAGGCTCTCGGCCTCCAGGATGATCAAGCTGCCCACCATGTCCTGGTTCTCGTTCAGGAGCGGACCCCCGTAGCGGAGGCGGCCGGCCGACTCGAGCCCGTCCATGTGCCCGAGGTGGGCGGGCCGGACCTGCTGGCGCCGTTCGAGGTCGGGACGGTCGTGGGCGATCAGAACGTAGAGCGGCATGCTGTCATCCTCCGGTTGGCCGTATTGTAGGGGAACGTGACCGCGCCGCCCCTGCCGCCGCCCGCCGCCGGTCAGCATCGCAGCCGCGCCGCCGTCTGGTCGTGGTGTTTCTACGACTGGGCCAACTCCGCGTTCACGACGCTGGTGGTGACCTTCATCTATTCCGCCTACTTCACGGCCGCGTTCGCCGACGACCCGGGCCGGGGAACCGCGCTCTGGTCGCGCGCGATCATGGTGAGCGCACTCGCCATCGCGGCGCTGGCGCCGATCGCGGGCGCGCTGGCCGACCGGGGCGACCGGAGGAAGTATCTGATCCTCTGCTCGCTGGTCTGCGTCGTCTCTACCGCCGCGCTGACGTTCGTGACGCCGGGGATGCCCAACAGCGTCGTGGTCGCTCTGGGGATCTTCGTCGTCGCGAATGTCGCGTTCGAACTAGGCCTGGTCTTCTACAACGCGTTCCTGCCGTCGATCGCGCCGGCGGATCGGATTGGGCGCCTCTCCGGCTACGGATGGGGTCTCGGCTACGCCGGCGGCCTGCTGGCGCTGGTGGTGGCGCTTGTCGTCTTCGTCCCGGAAACGCCGCGCTTCGGCATCCCGACCGACGAGGGCTTCAACCTGCGCGCCACGAACCTGCTGGTCGCCGGCTGGTTCCTGCTGTTCAGCGTGCCCGCGTTCCTCTTCCTGAAGGACGACTGGATCCCGGGCGGCGTCAGCATTCGGCGCGCGTTCAGCGACCTGGCGGTCACCGCGCGCCACCTGCGGCGCTACCGGCAGGTGATGCGATTCCTGCTCGCCCGGCTCTTCTACAACGACGGCCTGGTCACCATCTTCGCGTTCGGCGGAATCTACGCGGTCGGGACGTTCGGTTTCACGTTCGCGGAACTGGTGACGTTCGGTATCGTGATCAACATCGGCGCCGGTCTGGGGGCGCTCGCGTTCGGTTTTCTCGACGATCTGATTGGCGGCCGCGCGACGGTTGCGCTGAGCGTGGCGGCGCTCGCGGTGGCAACCATCGTCGCGGCGGCGGCGCCCAACGAGACCTGGTTCTGGGTAGCGGCAGTGCTCGTGGGCGTCTTCGCCGGCCCGAACCAGTCGGCCAGCCGGTCCCTCATGGCGCGCTTCGTGCCGCCGAAGCACGAGTCGGAGTTTTTCGGCTTCTTCGCCTTCTCCGGCAAGGCGACATCGTTCCTGGGACCGGCGCTGCTCGGCGTGCTGAGCGACCTCTACAGCCAGCGCGTCGGCGTCGCCAGCCTGCTCGTCTTCTTCGTCGTGGGCGGCCTTCTGATCTGGCGCGTCGATGAGCGGCAGGCGATCGCCGACGCGCACGCCGGGTAGCACCAGCACCGGGTGACGGATCGGCCGGGTCGCACCGATACGGGTGTAGAGTTGGCGTGAGGAATCTATCCGGAGCTACTTCGGAGGAGGTTGCCATGAGACGGCAGATGACACGACTGATCGTTGTCGCGAGCGTGACCGTTGTTGCCATGGCGTTGCTGGCGACGGGCACCCCGTCCGCTCTGCGGGCCCAGGAGAACCTGACCTGGATGCGGGTTGACGTCATGCAGGTGCTGCCCCGCGAACTCGACGAGTTCATCGAGCTGCAGCTCGAGGACGTGAACCCGGCGCTCCGGCGCGCCGGCGTTCCCTGGCGTTCGGCCTGGCGCACCGCCGAGTTCGGCAATACCTACGAACTGTTGTTCGTCACGCCGGTGGACAGCATGGGCGAGTTCGACAGTGGTGGCCCGCTTGCGCGCGCCCTCGATCCGGATCGGCTGGGGAGGATCCGCGATGCCGTGCGGCGCACCCTCGCCGCCCGTCAGAGTTACGCCATGCGCTACCACCCGGAGCTGAGCGTCGAGTCGGACGACGTAACCGGACTGTCGCTCGCGCGCGTCACCACGGTGGAGGTGGCGCCGGGCCGCACGGCGGACTGGGAAGCGTTCCTGCAGGACAACCTGTCCCAGTTCCAGGGCGCGAACGTGGTGTTCGGCATCTACGAGCGCTACTTCGGTCCCGGCCCGTCGACGTGGCAGATCGTCGAGAACCATGCCAGTTTCGCGGAGTTGGACGAACCGACCATCCTGGCGCGCACGTTCGGCGAACGGACGGACGAGGTGGTAGCGCGACTGTCGGGCGTGCTGCTCTCGGTCGAGCGCACCGTGCTTCGGTACGACCCGGAACTGAGCTTTTCCGTCGCGGAGAGCGGATCGCGGTAGGTCCGCCCCCGGACAGCAGAGAGGAGGTCGGCGGTGTACACAGCGATTCAGTGGATGTTGGTGGTGCATGTCGCGGCAGCCATACTGCTCGTGGCGGCGTCGTACGCCGCGTTGGCCGCGCCGCTGCCGGAGCATCGGCGGCCCCTGCTGATGCGCTCCGGTATCTTCGCGCTGCTGATCTTCGTCACCGGGTTCGGCCTGCATGGCATGCAGCGGATGCCGTGGGAGGGCTGGGTGTTCGTGAAGATCGCCTGCTGGGTTGTCCTTGCGATGATGGTGCCGCTGGTATTCCGTCAGCCGGGGAACGTTGCGACGCTCCGCTGGGTTACGGCGGCGACGGTTGTCGTGGCGGTCATCATGGCGATCATTCGCCCGTTCTGACCGCCGGGGAGTCGCGCCGGCCTGACCGTGCCGGTCAGCCGGCGAGATACGGGATCGTCTGCGGTCCCTCCGGCAGGACGCAGAGCCGCGCGTCCGGCCCGGCGCGGTCGAGTTGCTCGCGCGCCGTCTCCTCCACGTCGTCGATCGGCGTCAGGTGCGCCGCCCGGATGTCGTCGTCCGTCAGGCCGTCCGCCCTCAGGAAGACCTGCGCGCGCTGCTGAATCTGCGCCTGGATCTGGACCTCCCACTGATCGTGCCGGTTGTGGTTCGGTGCGCAGATCATCGTGAGCAGTGCCTTGGGGGAGTCGCGCGCCTCGAGGATTGACCTGTACTCGCCGTGCGACGGCAGGCCGTCGGCGCACGCCGCCGCGCAGACGATGGCGCCCCCCTTCTTTACCACCTGCGCCGCGGCTGACATCCCCTTGACGCTCTGGTACAGATTCTGATCCAGGGGGTAGCCGCTGTTGGTGGTGACGACGACGTCGAACGGCGCGCCGAACGCCTGCATCGCGCTCTCGCGGACGCGCGACGTCATCGCCTTGTGGACGGCGAAGATCTCGCCGGCGGCGACGGACGTGATCGCCCGGTCGCGGTTGATCGCGACATCGACGCTGAAGTGGACGCCTACCTTGGCGGCGATCCGGCGAATGGCGTCGTGGATCGGATTGCCTTCGGTGATGCCCCAGCGCGCATTCGGGCTGGCGATCATTTCGGCGTCGTGCAGCCGCATCGTCGTTCGGAAGCCGGCCAGCCCCGGCGCCACCAGTTTCGGCCCGCCGCTGAAGCCGGCGAAGAAGTGCGGCTCGACGAAGCCGGTGGTGATCCGGATATCCGCATCCACCCAGTGCCGGTTCAGCCAGACCGGAACATGCGGTTCCACCTCGCCCAGGTGGACCAGCATGTCGTCGTCGAACGCACTGTGGTTGACGATGGGGTAGCGGTCGACGACCGGCTCGCCCAGCATGTCGATCAGCTCGTCGCGCGTATTGGCGCGGTGCGTGCCGGCCGCGATCAGAATGACGATCTGATCGTCAGGTACGTGTGACAGTTCATCCAGCAGCACCGGCAGCAGCCGCTCGCTCGGCATCGGGCGCGTGATGTCACAGACCGAGATCGCGACCTTCTGGTCAGGCGTGACGAGCGAGGCGAGGGGCGGCGTCCCGAGCGGCATTCGGAGCATGTGGCGGATGGCGCCAGCCTCGTCCGGCAGGCCGTTGATGTAGGACGGCTCGATCACCGTCGTCCGCCCGTCGGGGAAGTCGACCGGCATCCGCCCCCGGCCGTAGGCGAGTTCGACCCTCACGGCCGCATCATACCGTGGGGTAGCTCCGGCGCGGCCACCGTCGATCGCAACGCGGACCACCAGTGCTTACACATAGGTAGACCTTGTAATGTATCCTTCACTCATGAAGCGCCTGCAGATCATGATCGACGAGGAACTGGACGAGGCACTGGAGCGTCAGGCCCGCGAGGAGGGCTCCTCGAAGGCCGCACTCATCCGCCGATTCGTGCGGAGCAATATCGCGTCATTGCCGGCGCTGGAAGACGATCCGCTGGGCCGGTGGGTCGGTGGGGACGCCTTCGATCCAGAGCCGGTGGACGATGTCGTCTATCGATGATCTTCGTAGACACTTCGTTCTGGGTCGCCCTCCGCAACAGCCGTGACGTCCATCACGACGCGGCCAAGCAACTTAATCTCCTGCATGCCAACCAGAACCTCGTGACCTCGAGTCAGGTCCGCGGCGAGACCTGGACCTATCTGCGCCGCAAGGCAGGCCATCGCTCTGCCGTAACGTTTCTGGAAATGCTCGATGGGAGCCCCAGGATACAGGTCGCCTGGATCGATCAGGACATCGAGCGAACGGCCATCCGATGGCTGCGCCGTCACGACGAGCGGGAGTTTTCGTTCGTGGACGCCACCAGCTTCGCGTTCATGCGGGCCAACCGCATCCATAGCGTGCTCGCTTTCGATGGAGCCTTCGAGGCCGCCGGTTTTGTCGAGCTTCGACCGTAGGTCTCGACCACGCTACGCGGTAAGGACCCGTTGCGTCCCGTCCGCTGCCGCCCTTGCTCTCCTGACGATCTCCTGATCCGTCAGCGTGCTGAGCGGGTGAGTGATGACCACCGGCGCGAGACGCGCCGCGCCGAGCGCCGTACGTTGGACGTCGGCTTCATGCAAGAAGGCATCGGTCACGATGACCGCCACGGGGATGCCCCGCTCTTCCAGGCCGACCGCGTCGTGCACACTGCACGACGTGCATGACCCTCAATCGCCTATCGCCGTGAGAACGGCGTCGTTCTCGGCCGCAATCCGATCGAGGAGGTCCGCTTCGGCGGGACGCGAGAAGCTCGCCTTCGCGTAGCGTCGTACCTGGGCGAACGCGATCTCGGCGCCGAGGCACGCCACCGTTTCACGCAGCAGCTTCGAGGCGTTCCACTTCGTGTTGTCGAGGATACCGAGGCGGATGCCGTCGAGCGACGCCAGCCGCGGCGCCAGTGCTCGCGGCTGTGCGGTGACCGTCCCGCGCGGGTCGTAGACGATCCAGTCGTCCGGCAGGCGCCTCTCACTGGCCATCAGTTGTGCCGAGACGTCCCCTCGATTGCGCGTAGCACCGGCGTCGACATGTGCCCCCAGCCGGGGAGGAACGCGGAGAACCGGCCGGATTCGCCGCCGGCGACAAAGAGGTGGATGTCGTCGGGAGAGGGGACGACCGGCGTGCGAGCCCCCGGTTCACGCGGATACTCGGCCGGCAGGTTGCGATTGTAGATCTTCCCGTAACGGTCGTGGAACGTCAGCTCCTCCCACGGATTGCGGGCGGCGTTCCAGAGGTAGTCGCGAACGTCGCGTTTCGTCCAGCTCTTGGCCGCGATCGTCGCGGCGTGTTCGGGGCCGATGACGACGGCGCATGAGCCGCCGCTGACCGCGTTGTTGTGCGCGATGGTGCGCATGGCCGACGCGATGCTGTCGAGGATCCCTTCCGGGTCGTGTGCCACGTGGTTGGTGACACTGTGCGGCCCTTCGGCGGCAATACAGAAGACGGTGCTGTCCTCGGCGCGGTAGCCGTGATCAACGTGGTAGGGCGCCCAGGGGCTCGCCTCCTCGTGCTCGGCAATGCAGAACGTGTACTTGCCGGGGTGGCCCAGCGTGCTCTTGTCAAGATCGCCCGGCCAGGCGCCGCCGACGTTGAGCAGCACCAGGCGGATGGCGCGGCCGATGGTCGCGTTGGCCCGGCATCCCGATCCGAAGACGTTGGCGCCGGCGTTAAGTCCGACTGCGTGGCGGACCGGGCCGTTCACCACCACCAGCGGCGCGGCCATATGGGTCGTTGCCTGGACGCCGTGTAGATTGAAAGGGCTGCTGGTGAGTGCGAGGAGCGCGGCCCGGACCACCGGCGCGTAGTCGGGCCGGCAACCGGCGAGCACCAGGTTGATCGCGAGCACCTCGCGCGTCAGGTTTCCCCAGCGGGGCGGTATCCGTGCCTCGAGGTGATCCGGATCGCCGCCGAGCGCGCCAACCATCCGGTTGACCGTGGCGGGCGTCGGTGGGACGACCGGTAGGCCATCGGTCCAGCCCTGCTCGAAGTACCACTCGACGAGGTCGGCGCCGCTGGCCAGCGCGTCGGCCGGCGCATCCTCCGCACCGCCGTGCGGCTTCGCGGGCGCGGTCATGAGCGGTGCGTGTCCAGGTCCCCGAATGTCTTGCCTTCGCGGGCCAGGCGTTCCAGAAGCGGCGCCGGTGTCAGCCAGTCGCCATGTGCGTCGTGCAGGCGTTGCATCGACTCGTGGATCGCCCCGAGGCCCACCAGATCGGCCCAGAACATCGGTCCGCCCCGGTACCGCGGGAAGCCGTAGCCGAGCATCCAGATGACGTCGATGTCGCTCGCGCGCAGGACGAGTCCCTCCTCCAGGATCTTCGCGCCTTCGTTGACGAGCGGATAAAGGCAGCGCGGCACGATCTCGTCGTCGTGCACCGTGCGGCGCTCGACCCCGAGATCTGCCGAGACCTGTGCGATCACGTCGCCGATCGCCGGATCCGGGATTGGCGTGCGGTGCCCGGGTTCGTAGCGGTACCAGCCGGCATGCGTCTTCTGGCCGAATCGGCCCAGCGCGCAGATCCGGTCGGCGATCGGCGAGTACCGCAAGTGCCCCGGCCGATCCGCCGCCTGCCGCTTGCGAATGCGCCAACTCACGTCGAGGCCAGCGAGATCCGCCATCTCGTACGGTCCCATCGGGAGGCCGAACTCGCGGATGACCCGGTCGATCTGCTGCGGCGACGCGCCCTCCTCCAGCAGGAAGTCGGCCTGACGGCGGTAGGCGTACATCATCCGGTTGCCGACGAAACTGTCGCAGTTGCCGACCACGACCGCCACCTTGCCGAGGCGTTTCGCCAGCGTCATCGCTGTGGCGATCGTCTCGGGCGAGGTCGCGGCGCCGCGGACCGTCTCGACCAGGCGCATCACGTGCGCCGGGCTGAAGAAGTGCGTCCCGATCACCTGATCCGGGCGCGACGTGACGCCAGCGATCGCGTCGATGTCGAGCGACGACGTATTCGTCGCCAGAATGGCGTCCGGTCTCGCGGCCGCGTCGATCGCGCGGAACACCTCCTGCTTGAGCGGCAGTTCCTCGAAGACCGCCTCGATGACGATGTCGGCGCCGTCTATGGCGCCGGTGTCGAGCGCCGGCGCGATCCGCGCGAGGCGCTCGTGCATGTCCGGCTCGGCCATCCGCCCGCGCCGGACGGTCCGGGCGTAGTTCCTTCGGACGATCTCCATCCCGTGATCGAGTGCCTCCTGCGACGACTCGATCACCGTCACCGGGATGCCGGCGTTTGCCAGGCTCATCGCAATGCCGCCCCCCATCGTCCCGCAGCCGATGACGGCTGCGCGGTCGACGGTGCGGACGGGCGTCTGCCTCGGCACGTCCGGGATGCGCGCCACCTCGCGTTCCGAGAAGAAGGCGTGACGCTGCGCTTTCGACTGATCGGAGTTGCGCAGCCGGGAGAAGACCGCCCGTTCGTGTTTCAACGCATCAGCGTAAGGGAAGTGAAGCGCCGTCTCGACGCAGTCGACCGCGGCGTACGGCGCCTCGACACCGCGCGTCCGGTGATCCATCCGCTCGCGGTAATGCCTGAAGAAGTCGGGCTGATCGCGAACCGCGTCGAGATGTTCCTCCATCTGCGACGTGCGGCGGAGCGGCGTGCCGTCGTCGGCCAATTGGCGCGCGCGGGTGACGGCGGCATCGACCAGATCGCCTTCGACGCACGCGTCGACGAAGCCGTAGTCGATGGCGCGTTCGACCGGATGCAGCCTCGCGCCGACGATCACGTCGAGCGCTGCCTGCACGCCGATCAGCCGCGGTAGCCGCTGCGTGCCGCCGGCGCCTGGGACGATGCCGAGCGTAACTTCAGTCAGGCCGAGGCGTGTGCCGGGCGCGGCGAGGCGGATATGGCAGGCGAGCGCCAGCTCCATGCCGCCGCCGGCGGCGACCGCGTGAATCGCGGCGACTACCGGTTTCGGCGACGCTTCGATCCGGTCGAGGATGGCGGGCAGGTTGGGCGCGTTCGGCGGCGGCGGCGCGCTGAACTCACGGATGTCGGCGCCGCCGCAGAACATCCGCCCGGCGCCGGCGACGACAATGGCGCGGACCGCGTCGTCCGCCAGCATTTCGTCGACGCGCTCGCCAAGCAGGCCGCGCATCGCCCAACTCAGACCGTTGACCGGTGGGTTGTCGAGACTCAGGATGGCGACGTCACCGCGGCGTTCGACGTTGACGGTCCCAGGCATGCTTCGCTCGACCTTAAGGCGCGGCGCGATGCGTCGGTGCGGTCGCTCGCGTCGGGCGGGCGGCCATGGCCCAGGCGGGTGTCACGTGGTGACCGCGCCGATGATCGCGTCGAACGCCGCGCGCGCCTTCTCGCGCATCTCGTCGTCCGTCGCGTCCTGAATTGGGTGCGGCACGTAGACGGCCCGCTCCGCGACGTCTGGCATCCCAAGCGCGTTCGATTGCCGTTCGGCGGCCGAGACAAACTCCGACGACGCCACCATCACGGTTGGAATGCCCCGTGCTTCATAGTCGACCAGGTCGTGCACACTGCACGACGTGCACGACCCTCAATCGGCAAGCGCCTGAATGACCGTGCGGCACGTGCGGGCGACTTCCTCCCGGAGGTCTGCCGGCGCCGGCCGCGTAAACGTCGGCTTGCGGAGCCGAACGACGTCGAGCCCGGGCGACCGTTCCCGCAGCAACGCCTCCAGCTCGTCGCAGAAGACGTCGCCCCGCGGCTTGGAGATATCGACAATGCCGACCGGTCCCGCGAGCGCGGACGGCCGTCCCGCCAGCCGCCGCTCCATGGGTTCCCGCTCGTCTGTCGGATCGAGAATAACGATCGACTCGTCCATACAGATGGCCTCGCGCTGGTGGACCGCCACTGTAGCACACCGCCAAACATCGTCCCTCGCGGAACGCAGATAGAGGACGATGCCTCACTGTGTCATCCTATGCGGTGGAGTAGACGTTGAACAGAAACGGTGGAACGAACATGGCTGGACTCACAAGACTCGTTGTCATCGCGACCGTCCTGACCGGAGCAGTCGGCGGCAGTGCCTGCTCGGCGCCGCCGGCACCGGACGATTTAGCCCCCACGCCGCCGGACCAGTCCGTGGCGCCGCCGTCGCTGAAGCTCTACGCCTTCAACTGCGGCCATATCCGGTTCGACACCCTGGGCGCCTTCAACATCGAGGATGACGAGACGGACGTGCGCGAGCTGATCGTGCCCTGTTACATCGTGGAGCATCCGGACGGCCGGATGCTGTGGGACGGCGGCCTCCCCTCGTCGACGGCCGAGGCGGACGGCTGGCAGGGCAATAACAGGCTCGACCGGACGCTGGCCAGTCAATTGGCGGAGCTCGATCTCGGCTTCGACCTCCGCTCGCTCGACTACGTCGCCTTCTCCCACATGCACTACGACCATGTCGGAGTGGCCAACGAGATCGAAGGCGCCACCTGGCTGGTGCAGGGGCCCGAGTACGAGGCGATGTTCGGCGGGTCCAGCGAGGTGCCGGCGACGCAGCCGGAACTCTACGAGAACCTGCGCGACGCCGAACGCATCATCCTGGAGGGCGATCACGACGTCTTCGGCGACGGCCGGGTGCGCATCCTCTCGGCGCCAGGCCACACGCCAGGCCATCAGGCGCTCTTCCTCGATCTGGCCGCTACCGGTCCCCTCGTGCTCTCGGGCGATCTCTACCACTTCCGCCTGAGCCGTGCGGATCGCCGCGTGCCGACCTTCAACATCGACGCGGAAGCCACATTGGCGTCCATGGACCGGATCGAGGCCTTCGTCGAGGAGGCGGGGGCGACGTTCTGGATCGAGCACGACCTGGCGCTCTTCCAGGAACTCGACACGGCGCCCGCCTATTACGAGTAGCGGTCCTGGTGCAGTTGTGCCGGCCTGGAGGCCGGCGCACCAGTACGGGGTCTTGCCGGCCTGGAGGCCGGCGCACCAGTACGGAGTCTTACCGGCCTGGAGGCTGGCGCACCGGACCGGCGACCCGGCTATGCGTCGATGGCCTTCGTCACGGCCTTCGAGCCGAGGCCGCCGCTGGCCCAGCCGCCCACGGCGGCCGAGAACTTACCGGCCGTGCCGCCGGCGACGACGATGAGGATGTGGTCGGGAGACTGGAACTTGGGGAGGGGATTATCCAGGGCCTCGGGGAGCGGCTGACCGGTCTCGTCGAGCCACGCCTTCGGGATGTTCCTCGGGATCATCCCTTTCTCGCAGTCGTCGTTCGGGAGCAGCTCGCGGAGCGGCCTCGACGTCACCTCCTGGATGCGCTCGCGCAACTGCTGCCTGGTGTAGCCGTCCCGTTCGAATGTGCGGGCGTGCTCGGGGGAGACAACCAGCAGCGCCTCGTCCATGCGGTGCAGCTTGACGTGGGCGATCGCGTCCATCGACATCGCCATGCTCGCCGCGAGTGATCGTGCGGTGCGCGAGAGTTGATCGCGGATGGCGCGCGGCGCCTCGGCCGCGAACAGCGTCACGGCGCTCTCGTCGCGGTCGAAACCGCGCTCGACGTGCAGTGGTTCCCAGCAGCTGAGTTCCTCGTTCTCCCCGATGCAGGCGGTGTACTTGCCGGGCTGCCCGAGCGTCGCCATGTCCACTTCGCCGGGACGGCCGCCGCCGACGTTGCGGACGACCAATTGCAGGGCGCGGCCGATGGTGGCATTCGCGCGCGAGCCCTGGCCGAAGACGTTGCGGCCGCAGTTCAGCCCGATGCGCTGACGGATCGGACCGTTGACGATGATCAGCGGCCCGACGAAGTAGGTGGTGGCCAGCACACCGTGCAGGTTGAAGGCATGGTCGCAGGCTGCCTCGACCGCCGCGATCACCACCGGCAGGTAGTCGGGGCGGCAGCCTGCCATGACGGCGTTGATGGCGATCTTCTCGACGGTCGCCGGCGCCAGGTTGGGGGGCACCTCCGCCACGACATCGCCCGCCGCGCGCGAGGTTCCCTCCAGCATTCGTGCAACGCGCGCCTCGGTCGGCGGGACGACCGGCAGGCCGTCGGTCACACCTTGCTCGTCGAGAAACTCGAACTCGTCCAGACCGGACGGCACGCGGACGCGCCGCGCCGCAAGCGCCCGGCCGCCGCGCTTCGCCGCCAGCCTTCGGGCGACGTCCGGATCGTGCACGCGCGATCCGCACCCGGGGCGCATCGCCGGCAGCGGCGCATCGTCCGGCGGTTCTATGGCCGGCGCATCCGCGCTGCACTGTTCGGCCGCCCGGGCGACGAGCGCCTCGACCTCCGCCTTCACCCATCCTTCGCTGCTCGCGAGCACGGCGCCGTCCGGGCCGGCCAGCACCAGCGCCGGCACCGCGTCGAAGCCGTACGTCTCCGACACCGCCAGCTCCACATCGAGCGCGCAGGGAAAGGTCAGGCCGTGCCGCTCGGCGAACACCGTGGTCAACCGCGCGTCGTCCTGCGACACGCCGAGCAGGCGCAGTCCGGCGTCCGACAGCCCGCGGTGGATCCGCTCGACGACCGGCGCGGTCAGGTCGCACGTTGCGCAGTCATGCTTGAAGAAGAACAGAAGCGTGGCGGGCCCTGCGTCCGCGCCGGCCGCGTTCCCAGTGTGTCCGAACGCCTGTGCGGCGCCGCCTGCATCGTGCAGCGCGAACGGCGGCGAGGCCGCGCCGGCGGCCGGCAGTGATGGCACGCGGGCGATGATACCGCCGAAGCGATCAGTCCGCGGTCTTCGCGTGCTGCAGCACGACCGGCTTGCCGTGCGGCGTGTGCCGGTAGGCGTCCGCCCACGCCTCCTTGCGGTCGTGCAGCGCGGGCATGTTGGTCAGGCCCTTGCCGGTGGCGAGGCGCTCGAGGGCGGCGACCCAGTGGTGGTAGTAGTTGGATCCATCGTCCGGTTCGCCGCGGTCAGCCGCCGACTGCAGCTCGGCGGCCAGGGTCTCCGCCCACTCCTTCCAGGTGAAGTGGCCCTCTTCGGACAGCTTGACGGCGAGCGCGAACGCCTGTGCCTGCCACGGCGCCTCGAAGACCGGCCCCTCCTCGTCCGTGGGCAGCGGCGGCAGCGCCTCGAGCCGTTCACTCTCAACGGGGCGGACCGGCTCACGCGGGCTCAAGGTACTCCTCCCACATCTCGACGTAGACCGAGTCGCGCGCGGAGGCGCGCTCGCCCCACAGCTCCTGCGCGCCGAAGCGCACCGTGTAGACATGCTGTGGAGTATTGCCGAGGCGTTGTCCCTGCTCGTCGGTGTCCTGCAGCCCGTAGACGCCGTTGTCGCGGATCACCACGCCGCGCCGGCCGCGGGTGTAGCGCGGCATGCGCGTGTGCCCGAGCGGATGCATGTTCCGTCCGCGCACTGGGTCGTTCACGTTGAAACGCGCGTTCACCTCGACCTCGAGCAGGCCCGATCCGAGCGACTCGGCCTCGACCTGGGTTGGCGGCAGCAGCTCGGGCGGCGGCGCGTCCGCATCCGCGTAGCCGCTGTCCAGCTCCGCCTGCGTGACAAGGCCACTCGACAGCAGGCGGTTGACGTACACGGTGAACCAGCGCTCGTAGTACGGCATCCGGAGGTAGTCGGCCGGAGGCAGCGTCTCGAGCGCATAGCGGAAGCTGCCCCAGTTACGGCCGCGTCCCCACCGGCCGAGCGCGCGGACCAGGCCGTACACGCGTCCCTCCCACGTGTCGTGGAACACCGGTGCGTTTTCCTCGGGCTCCACCGCTCCCATGCCGTCCATGCCGCCCATGTCATGAATGCCGTTCATTCGTGACCTCCATGCCCGCAGAATGCCGGCGCCCCATGAGCTGCTACGGCGCCGCCACGCTGGCGACGCCGATCATCGAGTCGCGGCTGACCAGGTCCGCGAGTTGTTCTTCGTTCAAGCCGTCCGTTCCGGCCGGGCGTTCCGGCAGGACGAGATATCGGACCTCGGCAGTGCTGTCCCAGACGCGCACGTCGATGTCCTCCGGCACATCGAGGCCGAACTCGCGCAGCACCACGCGCGGCTCGAGCACGGCGCGCGAGCGGTAGGCGGCCGACTTGTACCAGACCGGCGGCAGACCGAGGGTCGGCCAGGGATAGCAGGAACAGAGCGTGCAGACCACCAGGTTGTGCACCTCCGGCGTGTTCTCCACCACCACCATGTGCTCGCCTTGTGAGCCGAGGTAGCCCATTTCACCGATCGCGGTGGTGCCGTCCGCGAGCAGCCGCGCCTTGAAGTCGGGATCGCTCCAGGCGCGGGCGACCACCTGCGCGCCGTTGCGCGGACCGATTCGGTTCTCGTAGACGTCGACCACCTCGTCGAGGGCGGCCGGATCGATCATGTTCTTCTCGACCAGGATCGACTCGAGCGCGCGCACACGCAGCGCAATATCATCCGGCACCACCTGATGGTCGTGATCGTGGGTGTCCGCCTGCTGCGCGCCCACGCCCTGCGCGCCGCCCGCCATGCCCGCGGCGCCCGCCGCGGATGTCTTGAGGAACTCCCGCCGGCCGACGCCGGCTGGTTCCGTCTGCTTCGTCTCGTTCTCGCTCATGGCTCGTGCTCCTCGTGACCGCGCGACCCTACTCCGGCAGCGTGAGTCTCCAACTTCCCGTAAGTAGCTGTAAATACATGAGTTCCTGCGTATTCTCCGGTGCTCCTTCCCCCGTTGATTACCACTTCCTGGACGGGAATCCACCGGACGATCCGAGCCGTTCTTGGACGGCATCCTCGAATCCTGATGACCTGCGAATCCAAGCCGGCCAGTGGTCGTCGCCGCCCGATGCCACCGTGCGGTTCATGGGCTGACCGCCGAGTCGTGCGGCTCAAGGGCATGGGACGACAGCCGGTCGAGCATCAGTTTCGACGGCTTGTCGCTGCTGTACAGGCCATCACCGATCCATGATTGCGACTGAAGCCACGGGGTCGTCTCGCGCGCGATCTCCACGAGTTCGTCGTGCGGAGCCAGATACCAGCGGCCGTTCGCGGGGAAGGCGAGATACAAGTCCTTGTCCTGGTACTTCCTGCAGATCGTCAGACGGCTCTTCAGTTGCACCTTGAGCGTCGTGGAACCGTCCTTGTGGTACGCCAGGAAGTCCGCCCCCTGCCAGTCGTCGTCCAGCTTGATGCAGTTGAATCCGTAGTCTGCAAGCAGCGACGCCACCTTCTGGAAGTTGTAGATCTCCCGCTGCTTCGCCGTCAGTTCGGAAAAGGCGATGTGCTTCAGATGCATCCTCGCGCCATTGGGCTCCCAGCGGAATCCCCAGACCGCACCGACCTGAGCCCGGACCGCGGGCTCCGACGACGAGTCGGCTGCCCGATGTCGCTCACCCCGTTCAGCCGCGAATGCGTACGTCGACGCGCGTATACAGGTCGAACTCACAATCTGCGAACTGGCCCTGCAACGACTTCACGATCTTGCTCAACCGCCTGAAGTGTCTCCCGTCGTTCAGGTCGATGTCTTGCACCTTGATGGAGCTGAACAGCAACAACTCCAGAGCCGCCGCCGGCGCCCACAGCGTATCCGTCCAGCCGGCGGCCGCCGCGTAACCGGAGACGCCCATTGCTCCCGTCTTGTCCAAGAACATCTTGATTCTCCGATTGGTGGCGTGCTCATCGCCGGCCAAAACGTGGCAGCCGCTAAAGTGAACGAGACAGTCTTCGCATTGTCCCGAGTCGAGCAACTCCCCGAGCGTGTCGAGCCCGAGGGGCTCGTCATCGGACAACCGGATCGCGCCCTGATCGCCGTGGGTGGCAAGATAGAGAACGGATCCGATCTTGCATCTGGGCCATTCATGGGAGAGATAGTGCTTCAATTCGGCGGTCGTAGCACAGTCTCGTCTCACGTGGTCCCATAACCCCTGTCTGCGCAGCATCTCAAGCAGCGGTTCCACTGACGGTTCGACCTCCCGGTCGCCGTAGCTCCACACGCCTTCAAGGCAGTAAATCCGCTGTTCTAGCTTCATCGACACTTCTCAGACGGCACCCATGATAGCGCAGCCGCCGCCGGCATCGTCGGGCCAAATAGCGTGAGCCTGTGCTCGCCGGCGTCAAGGGGCTCCGCTGCGCTCCGCCCCCGCTCCGCGGGGCTGACGCCCTTGACGCCAGCTCCGCGCACGCTCGTCAAGACTTGGCCCTTAGACGACGATGCCCGCTCAGACGCCCCCTTCGAGATTGCCCGGACGATTCTCGGTGCACAGACAGGTCGTACGGGATGCCTGTGCGGTCCGGTTTGCGCTCGTACAGTGCGGGGAGGTCTATTGCCGTAAAGCATTACTGGTCAGTAGTTTACATGAACTGCGTGCTACACTCGGCCAACACCGTACGCAGCGGAACCGAGTCGACATCCAGGACGAGGACCACGTCGATCCGCCCGACCAGAGCCGCCGCGTCGAACGAGTCGAGGTCACCGGAGCACATGAGACCCGAGCGATCCCACCGACCCGCCAGATCCCAACAACCCCCGCCTATCCGACCAGAGCTATCGGGGCAGATGACGGCGGGGCAATCTCATGACGGAAACGGATCCGCACTTGAGGATCTGGACGCGCTCACCGGATCCGAAATGAGCAGCTCACGAACGACGGAAACGGCGGACAGGAAAAGCTGGCTCCCGTCATGTAGATGGCGGGAGCCAGCATACCCCTTGTGTACACAAGGGCTGGCGAGGGTGAGTTGCCTCCCCCTTCGAACCCCCACTGCCGCGTCGCCTGATTCCGGCTCGCGGGAGAGCGGGCGGCGGCGTCCCCGCTCCATCCTTCCGGTGCGCTGATGGCTGATCGCCGCACCGGGCAGCTCCACCTGCGCGTCTCGCCGGCCGAGGTCGCCGCGTGGCGGGCCAAGGCCGAGGCGGCCGGCGTGCCGCTGTCCGACCTGCTGCGGCAGGCGATGGCGCGGACGCGCACCTGGACCGCCGCCGCGGCCGAGGTCGAGCGCGAGCGCACCCGGCAGGTCGCGCGCATCGGCAACAACCTGAACCAAGTCGCGCGCTGGGCGAACACCCACGCCTCGGGATTCGAGGCCGTTGACGTGATAGTGCACTTGGTCGACATCGCGCGGGCGGTGCGCACGGTTGCCCTCGTCGGCGGAGAGGCCGACGATGCACATTAAGTTCATCGCGCGCGGGACCGGTTCGGCCAAGGCGGCCGTCGACTACTTGCTCGGCGAGCGGGACGCGGCCGGCAAGCTGCGCGAGGGCGTCGAGGTCCTCCGCGGAGACCCCGACATGGTGGCCGAGGTCGCCGACTCTCTCGAGTTCGCGCACAAGTACACCTCGGGCGTGATCGCCTGGGCTCCGGAGGACCGGCCGACCGATGCGCAGATCGAAGCCGTCCTCGACACGTTCGAGCAGACGGCCTGGGCGGGGCTTGAGCCCGACCGCTACTCGTGGACGGCCGTCGAGCACCGCGAGCGCGGCGGCGGGGTGCACGTGCATGTCCTCGCCGCCCGCTGCGACCTGGAGACGGGCAAGAGCCTCAACATCGCGCCGCCCGGCTGGCAGAAGACATTCGCCCCGCTTCGCGACGGCTTCAACCACGAGCACGGCTGGAGCCGGCCCGACGACCCGGCGCGCGCCAGGGTGCAGCAGCCAGGACACCGCGCCTACGTCGACGCGGCAACGCTGCGGACCGGGCTTGAGCACGAAGCCGAGCCGCGGGAGTTGATACGGGACTACCTGGTGCAGCGCGTCGAGAACGGCGCCGTGCAGAGCCGCGCCGATGTGGTCTCCGCCCTGGAGGAGGCCGGCCTTGAGGTGCCGCGCCAGGGCGACAGCTACGTGACCGCGCGGGATCCCGACAGCGGCAGGAGGTGGCGGTTGAAGGGAGCGTTGTACGAGCATGACTTCAAGCCAGAGCGACTTGACCGAGAGGCTGCGGCAGAAGCTGGAAACCGAACGGCTGGAGATCGAGAAGACGGCCACGCGCGAGCTGAGGAGGCTTGGCGAGAACTTGAACGGTGTCGTAAGCGACGCGCTTCGTTCCATCGAAGACGATATGGCGGCGTCGACCGGACGGATGCGCGGGTTGCTGATGCGCGCTTGGCTCCGGCCCCTGGCGGTCGGTCTGAGCCTCTTTCTCGGTATCTCCGGCGGCAGCTGGGCGACGATGCACTGGTTGTCGGCGAGCATCGAGAGCCGGATCAGGACCGTGGCCGTGCTCAACGTCAGAATCGAGCAGGCCCGCGAGACCTTGGCGCAGCTCGAGGAGACGACGTGGGGCGTGACGCTGAACCAGATCGACGGGGAGCGGTTCGTGGTGCTGCCGGCCGGTTCGCTGGACCATCCGCCCTGGAGAGTGGGCGGGCGGCCTGCCGTGATGCTGTCGAGCGAGTGAAGGAGCTGTATGACCGAATTAGAACGGCAGCTGACGGCGGCCTTGCGGACGTTGTCCGCGCAGTACGAGACGGAACAGCGGCGGCACACCGAGCAGGTCGAAGCCTTGCAGCAGCGTGTCGAGCAGCAGGCCGCGCAGAGCGAAACCTTGCGGCGGCAAATCGAGCAGCTCACCGGGCATGTGACAGGCTTGGACGCGGACTACAAGACGATCGCCGCGACGTTGCGCGAGTGGTAGAGCTGATGCACCACCATGCCCAGCAGCGCGCGCGGGAGCGGGACTCTGGTCCTAGCCGCTAGATCCGCATCGCGACGGGGCGTCCCGCCGTCGCCCGAAGCCGTTCTTTGGCGGGGCTGTGGCTGAGTGGTCCGCCCCACCCACTCAGCCGAGCCGCGCCAGCGGAAAAAAAGGGGGCCTCCCGTCTTTCCCCTCACCGCTGGCGCGGTTCGTCGGCGACGGGCCAGGACGAAAAACCCGAACAACGACAGCGAAAAAACGACGGGCGGCGTGTGACACCCCCCCCACTTTGTTTTTGGTACACCCCCACTCTGTCTGCGTACCATTCTGATCGACCCCCGCCGTGACCCCCATCGTGACCCCGGAACGGTCCAGCGGCCAACCAGTGTGTTAATTACTTGGCTCCAGATAATCGAGACCGGCGATCGGCGCACTAAGGCGAGTCGGCGACCGTTCACCGCCGCCGTGAGACCATCTGCCCGCAGTCCTCGGCAAGGTAGGCCGCCCAGTCGTTCATCAGCAGCCGCCGCCGGTCTAACAGGTCCGACCGGGCATAGGCGGCCTCGACCTTGTTCTGGACCACGTGCGCCAGCGCAGCCTCAATGACCTCCCGCGGATGGTCTGTCTTCTCGGCCGCCCAGTCCCGGAACGACGACCGGAAGCCATGCGGAACAGCCGCGATCCGAAGGTCGTTGAGCATCTTGAGCAGCGTTGACGCTGACATCGGCCTCCCGCTCCGCATCGGGAACACGAGCGGATTGGCGTCGCCGAGCGTCCGAGCCGCGTCGAGGATCTCCAGCGCCCGGCCGCAGAGCGGAACACGATGCTCGCGCTTCGCCTTCATCCGCAGCGCCGACAGGGTCCATACCCGGTCTGTCGTGTCAATCTCGGCCCATTGCGCGCCACGTACCTCGCCCGACCGCGAGGCGGTCAAGATCAGGAACTCGAAGGCCAGCTTGACGGCGGGCTGCGCGGATCCCGCCCGTACCGTCCCGATGGCCGCGGCCACGTCCCGGTGGGGCAACGCCTGCCGGTGCGTCACGATGTCGTTCTGCGGACCGAGCACCGGCAGCACGCGGTCGCATGCGTTGTCGTTCCGCATGTCCAACGCGATGGCCCACTCCAGCACCGACCGGATGCGCTGGCGGACGGCGCGGGCGGTCTCTGCCTTGACGTGCCAAATCGGCGTGAGGATTTCCAGCACGTCCGCGGTGTTGACCTCGGACACGGGCCGGTTGCCGATGCGGGGGAAGGCGTACCGTTCCATGCTCCGGATCCAGCTCTGTGCGTGCCACCGACCGCGCCAGCCGTCGCGCTTCTGTTCGAGCACGCGTTGGGCGGCTTCGGCGAAGGTGGGAACGCCCTGGACGCGGCGCCTGTCGGCGAGAGGGTCGCCGCCCGACCGCGCCAGCATGCGGTTGGCGAGGGCCTGCTCGCGGGCCTTGGCGAGCGGGACCAGCGTGGCGGCGCCGAGCCCGAGTTCGCGGCGCCGGCCGCGGATGACGAGCCGTTGGACCCAGCTTCGCGTCCCGGAGGGCTGGACGAACAGGTACAGCCCGTTGCCGTCAGCGTGGCGTCCGGGCGGCGCGGAACGGACGAAGGCGGCCGAGATCGCCTTGTCGGGATGGCGTCCTCGGCGCTTGGTTCTGCGGGTTGTGGTGACGGGTTTGGCTACAACATCCATTCCTCCATTATATACGGGATGCAGCCGGATTCCACCGCACGTCCTGGCCCGCTCAGTCCGCGCCCACGAGATATAAACGATTATTAATCAGTAGTTTATGGACTAGACAGCACAATACGGGACGCTACCGGAGTTCATGCGGTTGTTAAGGCAGCGCGAACGCGATTAGTTCAGGGATCTGCCCGCCCCCGACCGTCAACGCGATGTACTGCCGGCCGTCCACCATGTACGTCATCGGCGTGCCGATGGCGCCGCCCGGCAGATCGACCGACGCCAGTTCGTCGCCGGTTGCCTTGTCGAACGCCACCAGGCGCGCACCGTCATTCGTCCCGCCGGTTGTCAGGGCGTAGATCAGGATGTCCGGCGTCAGCAAGGGACCGGCGCGGCTGGCGTCCCCGCCGAGCGGCGGCAGGTCGAGGTCGCGTAGCAGCGGGTGGTTGCGGATCCGATCGCCGTTGCCGGTCGGCTTCATCCAGACATGATCGCCGGTGTTCAGATCGATGGCGGTCATCCGCGAGTAGGGGGGCTTGAAGAGCGGAAGCCCCTGCGGCATCTGCGGCTGGGTCACGCCTTCGCCGCGCCGCTCGATGACGGCGAGGGTCGCCGGCTCGCCCGGCTGCGGCTCGCGGTACTGCCGCACCGAATAGGCATTGCGGGAGGGGACATAGAGGACGCCGGTCTCCGGGTCGAACGCCGCGCCGGACCAGTTGGCGCCGCCGCCGCTGCTTGGCCGCTGAATCGTGCCGTCCCACATCTGGGGCGTGAAGATCGGACCGAGCCGGTAGCCCTGGACGGCCTCCACGGCCATCTGTCGGATCTCCGGAGTGAAATCCACGAGATCGTCGATCACGGCGCCCTGATACTCGAACGGTACAGGCCGTGTCGGAAACGGCTGCGTCGGCGAGGGCCGCTCGCCGGGGATGTCGGTATCGGTCGGGACCGGCCGCTCCTCGATCGGCCAGATCGGCTCGCCCGTCTCCCGGTTGAAGATGTACGTGAAGCCCTGCTTGCTCACTTGAGCGAGCGCCTTCACCGGCTGGCCGCCAACAACGATGTCGACCAGATTGGGCGCGGCGGGGAAGTCCCAGTCCCAGAGACCATGGTGCACCGCCTGGAAGTGCCACTCGCGCTCGCCCGTTTCGATGTCGACCGCGACGATGCTCTCGGCGAACAGATTGTCGCCCAGCCGGTGGCCGCCGTAGTAGTCGGGCGCCGGCGTGTTGGTGGGGAGATAGATGAGGCCCAGCTCCGGGTCGGCGCTCATCAGCGACCAGACGCCCACCTTCCCGGTGACGCGCCAGGAATCGCCCTCCCATGTGTCGTTGCCGAACTCGTCTCCCTGCGGAATGGTGTGGAACATCCACTTCATGCGGCCGCTCCGTGGATCGAAGCCACGCATCCAGCCGGGCGGCGCCTCGCGGCTGATGTTGTAGGACGAAATGGACGACGGCGTGACGATGGTGTCGCCCACCACGAGCGGAGGCGACTGCACGGAGTAGAGCAGCGCGTTCAGCCAGTCACGGTCGCCGCGCGCCGCGCGCGGGATTCCCTCGGTCAGGTCGATGCGGCCGTTGTCGCCGAAGTCGGCGCACGGCTCACCGGTCTTCGCGTCGACGCAGATCAGGTGGCCGTTGCCGGTGCCCGCGAAGATCCGCTCGTTCTCGCGCGCCGGGCCGTCGGACCAGTAGGCGACGCCGCGCTGATTCCACCGCGCGGTCATCGTCGTCGTCCCCTCCTCGTAGGTCTTCGGGTTGTAGACCCAGAGCGTCTCGCCGGTCACGGCGTCGATGGCCGCGATCTGCGACGTCGGCATGTTGATGAACAGCCGGCCGCCGACCATCAGCGGCGTCGCCTTCAGGTTGGTGAGATAGGGGGGTTGGGCGTCGCGCCAGCGGTTCGGATCGCGGCGCAGCAGCTCTTCGAAGATTACGTCCGCCGACGCCCACCACTCGCCGCCGCCCGGCGTGTCGATGCTCAGGAAGGCGTCGGCGGAGAGCCAGCGCCACGCGATGTCCAGGTCGTCGAAGTTGCTCCGGTCGATCTGCGTCAGCGGGGAGTACTTCGACCCTCCCAGATCGCCGCCGTAGGTCGGCCACTCCCCGTTGGCCGGTGCGCCCTGCTGGGCGGCGGCGGGCAGCGCAGCGCTGGCGACGACGGCGACGGCAGCGACGATGGCCGCTGCCAGCCGGAGTCCCGGGCGCTGGGGACAGGTGCGAACAGGCATGGGCGTCCTCACTCTCGCCGCCGAAGTGGCTGTCGAACGGCGCGTGCCATCATACCGCAGCCATGCTGCTAGAATGCGGGCATGCACCGCCGCCGTGCGCCGCAACGGTGGGCGTTCGCGGGAGCCGGGTTGTGTGCTGCGCTTGTTGCCGCTTCGGGTCCAGGGGGATCGGCGGCGGGAGCGCAGCAGGCCGTGCAGCAGCAGCCGCCCGATCTGTACCACTGGGTGCTGCCGGCGGATTCGCCCGGCGTCGAGGTGGCCATTCTCCATCCCAACGACTGCTACGTTGTCCGCCGCGCGACCGGCGTTGCGTACTTCGGCCGGCCGACCCCGGCGCTCCGCGAGATGCAGCGGCAGGTGGCCGGGGCGGTGGCGCACGTCGTCGAGGCGGCCAGCACGGCGCCGCCGGAGGAGCATCCTGAGTGCGGGCTCGGTGCCTGCGTCGATGTCGAGCGCCTGTCCGCGGCGATGGAACGTGAGATGGCGGCCGCCACCCGGCGCGCCATGCGCCCCGTCGCGCACGACCCGTCACCCCTCGACAACTTTTTCGGCGGCGCCTACACCGATGTCGGTACCGACAACGCCGGGACGGAGGCGACGGATCTCGCGGTGCGCGCGCGCTACCGGAACACACCGGAGCAGCGAATGATCATCCGGCACCGGGCCACCGCGCGGCGCGACAACTGCTACGAGGCGAAGCGGCTCCGGACGTTGACCATCCACGTGCGTGATCACGACGTGGAGCGCGCCGGGCGGGCCGGGGTATATCGCGGGTATCTGTACATCGAGCATCATCATCCGGAGATCGTCGGCGATCGGGTTGCCAATTGAGGGCACGGAGCGGCACGCGAAGGAGAGGACGACATGCTGGAGAGGCTGAACGGACTGCGGTGGCGAACGACGCGGCGGGACGCGGCGCGCGGGGCGGCGCTCGTGCTGGCGATGGCGGCGGTCGTGGCAGTGGCCGCGCAGGAGACCGATCCCACGGACGGCAAACACGCCTACCGCTTTGAAGAGCTCGCCGACGGCGTCTGGTTCGCCACGGGCACCGGTGCGATGACGACGATGAGCAACTCGCTCGTGATTGTGAACGACGACCACGCGATGCTGGTCGACACGAGCGTGACCCCCGCCGCCGCCCGCAAGCTGGTGGCCGAGATTGCCGAGGAGATCACCGACCTGCCGATCCGCTACGTCTTCAATACGCACTTCCACTTCGACCACGCGCACGGCAACCAGATCTTGGGCGACGACGTCGAGATCATCGGCCACGACTACGTCCGCGCGCAGTTTCTGGCCGACTCACCCGGCCAGCGGACCAACCGCAGTTTCTCCGCGGCGATCCCCGGGCGGATCGAGGACCTGAAGGCTCAGGTCGCCGCCGCGACGGACGACAGCGAGCGCGCGCAACTCGCGCTGGACCTGCGCATTACCGACGCGCACTGGAACGCGCTGCAGGAGACCAGGGTGAAGGCCCCCAGCGTCACCTACAACGACACGATGACGATCGTGAAGGGAGGCCGCGAGGTGCAGCTTCACCACCCGGGCCGTGGCCACACCGCCGGCGACACGCTGGTGCTCCTTCCGGAGGAGCGGATCGTCTTTACGGGTGATTTCTTCGTCGGCAGTCCTGGCGCACACGGCCTGCCGTACATGGGCGACGGCTTCGTGCACGACTGGCCCGCCAGCCTCGACCGCCTCAAGGCGCTCGAGTTCGACACGATCGTGCCGGGCCATGGCGCGCCGTTCCAGGAGCGCGAGCAGATCGACCATCTCCAGGCCTATCTGCGCGACCTCTGGGGCCAGGCGTCAACGCTGCGCGCCGACGGCGTTTCGGCCGAGGACGCAACGGGCCGAATCGACCTGAGCGCCCACGCGGCGCACTACGGCAACGGCGTGCGCAGCGTCGACCCGAGGGCGGTCCTTCGCATCTACGAAGTGCTCCAGCTCCTGCACCCGATGTGAGATCGGCGGCGTGGCCGAATGGCGCGCGCGTCGCCGTTCTGTTGTCGTTCGACGTCCACCTAGACGATGGCGACGCTGCCTATCGGCTTCACGGCGGCACGATCTCGTTCGTCCGCGCGTAGGCGGGAGAACAGTGCAGACATCACCTCTCGCTCCTTCCAGTTGCCGGACGGATACGTTCGCGGATTCAGTCCGACGATCTATCCCACGGTGCGCCGGTCATTGCCGGTTCGTACCCTACCTCGCGAGACGCGTCGACTCGTTGCTAGTTGGCTTCGCGCCGGTCGGATTCCTGCGTCTTCCATAGCGCCGCGCCGGCGACGTTCAGATCCGAGCCGGGGGCGACGGCGGTATTCAGCACGAGGTGTGCGTTCAATTCCAGCGTGAACGCCGGCCACTCCGGCAGGTCATCGCGGTTGGGGCTGCCGGTGGCGGCGAACTGCAGCCAGTAGGCGCGGACCGTCTCGGACAGGCGGAAGTCAGCGTCGGTGAAATCCCCGACCGGGGTGAGGCCGAGGGGGCGTTCGCCGCCCGCATCCGTCCGCGTGAGCGTGCCGAACACGTACGCCAGTTCGGCGGCGTGGTGGGCGCCGAGGTCGCGGCCCCAGCCGGTGGGCGGGGCGTGCGTGAAGTGGTAGAGCCAGACGGGGGACATCTTCCGCGCGTGCGCCTCGGCCTGGGCGCGCACCGGGCCGGCGAAAAAGATGTCGTGGATCAGCGCGTCGATACCGGACCTCGCCGTCTCGGGTGACGAGACGTCGTAGTGCGTCAGCATCGCGTCGGCGTGGTCTGGATACACCTCGCGAACGTACGCCTCGAACGACGCGGCGTCATCGATCTCCATGTTGCGTGTGAAGAGCGCACCCTCGTTGCCCATCAGGCCGGTGATGAGCGGGACGTCGTGCTGGCGGCCCGACTCGTACATGGCGAGCGGGTCGTCCGGGATTACCCAGCCGTCGACGTTCGGCGCCCAGACGTTGCCGGTCCGCATGAAGGTGTTGCCGGCGTCGCGGTTCGACGCCGCGAGCACATCCGTGGCGTCCGCGGCGCGCATCGCGTCGAGCTGCGCGGCCGGATCGTCGCCGCCGGTGCCGAGCGCCTCACCGACGCGCATGCCCTGTGCCTCGGCCGGCTCCCAGCCGCGGGCCGGTTCGTCGAGCGGGCGATCCCATCCGATGACGTAGTTGCTTTGCGCGATCGCGCCGTGGTACAGCCCGTCGGCCTGCGGCATCAGCATCACCGACATGACGGCTCCGCCGCCCGCCGACTCGCCGAAGATCGTCACGCGCTCCGGATCGCCGCCGAACGTCGCGATGTTGTCGCGCACCCATTCGAGCGCGGCGACCATGTCGAGCAGGCCGTAGTTGCCTGACGCGCCGTGCGGCGACTCGTCCGACAGTGCCGGGTGGGCCAGGAAGCCCAAGACGTTCAACCGGTAGTTGATCGTCACCACCACGGCGCCGTCGCCCGCGAGCGGCGTGCCGTCGTAGAGCGCGGTCGACCCCGAGCCCCCGGTGTAGCCACCGCCATGGATCCAGAACAGGACCGGACGCAGTGCTGCCGTCTCGCGCGGCGCCCAGACGTTCAGGAAGAGGCAGTCCTCGTCCTGCGTGACGTCCTGCCCTCCGTTCTGCACGCAGATCGCGCCGTTCTCGGTGGCGTCGCGTACGTCGCTCCAGGCGACGACCGGCGCGGGAGGCTGCCAGCGGAGGTCGCCCACCGGCGGCGCGGCGAACGGGATTCCCTTGAAGGCGATCACCTCAGGGTTGGACGCGGAGGCGGCCCCCTGGACTTGGCCGCCGGAGATCGACACCGGCGTGTCGGCGGAGAGCGAGACGACTGGATCGGCCGGTGCGGCGTCGTCCGCTGCGGAGCCACCGCACGCCGTCGCCGCCAGCACGACGGTGAACACCGTTGACACCACGACAGCCGCGAATCGGTTCAGGATCATGAATCGATTATAGGATCCTGCAGCCGGTACCGCCGGCAGACCTGCCGATGACGAATCACCCGACCACGCCAGGGCATGGCGCACGACTGCCCGACGGGCCGTGGTACCGCCAGGTGAGCAGAGAACAGTGGAAGGCGTTCTTCGCCACGTTTCTCGGCTGGCTCCTCGACGGGTTCGATTTCACCATCTTGACGTTCATCCTGATCGACATTCAGGAAAGCTTCACGGTGGACCGCGCACTCGCCGGCGCGCTCGGGACCGTGACGCTGATGTTCCGGCTGGTCGGCGGGCTCGGCGCCGGCATGATGGCGGACCGGTGGGGACGCAAGCTGCCGCTGATGCTGTCGATTCTCTGGTTCTCGATCTTCGCGTTCCTGAGCGGCTTCTCCACCAGTTACGCGATGCTGTTCGCGTTCCGCGCACTGTTCGGCATCGGGATGGGGGGCGAGTGGGCGGCCGGGATGCCGCTCGCGCTGGAGCACTGGCCGACGCGCCTGCGCGGCCTGGCGTCGGGCCTGCTGCAGGGGGGCTGGTACTGGGGCTACGTCCTGTCGGCGCTGACGTTCCACTACATCTACCCCGTGTTCGACGGCGTGCAGGATCCGTTCGGCGCGGAGGGAGCGACCGTCGGCTGGCGCGTGATGTTCTGGGTGGGCGTGCTGCCGGCGCTCCTGGTGTTTTGGATCCGGAGCGGCGTCAGCGAGAGCCCGGTCTGGCTGGAACGGCAGCGTCACCTGCGCGCCGGCGCCGCGCGCGACGACGGCGTTGCCGACCGGGTCTCGATCCTCCGCCTGTTCCGCCGCGACCTGCTCTGGGCAACCATCCAGTCGTCGGTGCTGATGGGCGCCTTCATGTTCTCGTACTACTCGCTCAGCTTCTGGTACCCCACCTTCCTGATTGAAGGAGGGCACAACACGCTCGGCTACCTGCTGCTGTTCAACCTGACCGCGATCGGCGGCATGGCGTTCTGGGGCCGCGTCTCCGAGACCGCGCTCGGCCGGCGCGGCGCGGTGACGGCCGCGGCGCTGCTCGGCGTCGCGTCGATCCCGGCGTTCCTCTACGGGTCGGACGGCGCTGGGAGCGGGACGATGCTCGCGCTCGGCGCGGTGGTCATGGGTGCATCCGGCGCCGCCATCTGGGGGATGGCGCCGTCGTACCTGACGGAACGCTTCCCCACGGCGGTGCGCGGCGTGGGACCGGGTCTGACATACCACGTCGGGGCCGCCCTCGGCTCGATGACGCCCTTTATCCTGGGCCGGCTGCAGGATGGCGGGATGACGACGGGCGGCGCGATGCGCATCTGCATCGCGGTATCCGGCCTCCTGGTCGCCGCGCTGATCTGGATGGGACCGGAAACGCGCGGGCGCCGGTTCGAGCCGACCGAGCCGTGAGTCGGCGGCGTGCTATGGTGCGTGTGGGGACACCGCGCGCACGTGCAGGCGGCCCGTGTCGGGCGCGGTCATGATGCCGGGGTAACGATGCGCTGGTTCGTTCGGCTCCTGCTTCCGTTGCTCTACCGTCTGCAACCGATCCTGCTGCGGTTACGGTCGTGGCAGCTCGTCGCCGTGGTCGCCGCGCTCACACTCCTGAACTACGTCGTGCCGGACCCGATCCCGTTCTTCGACGAGATCCTCCTCACCATCATCCTCATCCTGCTTGCCCGGTGGCGCGCGACGAAGCGCGAACCGTTCGCCGGGCAGTCGGCGTCGCCGCCGCCTCCCGCCCCGTAGGCGAGATCGTCGCTTCGCGGCTTCGCTGTTCGACCGGTTGGCCGCTCGCGGCGGATGACCGGCGGCTGACGACGGGCGTACCTGAGGAACGCTCCAGTACAATCGCGTTGTGCCGGGGAACAGTTTCGGGCAGCTCTTCCGCATCACCACGGCGGGCGAGTCCCACGGCGCGGGGAACATCGTCATTGTGGACGGCTGTCCCCCGGGCCTCGCGCTGAGCGAGGACGACCTGATCCCGGACCTCGCCCGGCGCCGCCCGGGCCAGAGCGCGATCGTCTCGCAGCGCGACGAGCCGGATGTCCCGGAGATCCTCTCCGGCGTCTTCGAGGGCCGCACCACCGGCACCAGCATCGCCATCCTCGTGCGTAACCGCGATCAGCGGAGCCACGACTACTCGCGGATCCGGGAGACGTACCGGCCCGGGCACGCCGACCACAGCTACGATGCGAAGTACGGCTTCCGCGACTACCGCGGGGGCGGCAGATCGAGCGCGCGCGAGACGACCGTCCGGGTGGCGGCGGGCGCCATCGCGAAGAAGCTGCTCGCCGAGCGGTGCGGCGCGCGGATCGTCGGGTACGTTCGGCAGGTAGGTGACATCGTCGCAACGGTCCCTGACCCGGCGGCGGTGATGCTGGAGCAGGTGGAGACGCTGCCCGACGGTTCGCCGAATGTCGTCCGCTGTCCAGACGCGGAGGCGGCGCCGCGCATGGTGACGCTGATCGATCGAATGCGCTCGGAGCAGAACTCGATCGGCGGCGTCGCCGAGGTGGTTGCCACCGGTGTGCCGGCCGGCCTGGGCGAGCCGGTCTTCGACAAGCTGAAGGCAGACCTCGCCAAGGCGCTCTTCAGCCTGCCGGCGGTACTCGGCGTCGAGTACGGCATCGGCTTCGGCTGCGTGACGCTGACCGGAATGGAGAACAACGACGCGTTCTACCGGACGGACGACGGCGTGCCGGGCGACGTCCGGATCGCGACACGCACCAACCGCCACGGCGGGATGCTCGGCGGCATCTCGAGCGGCATGCCGATCGTCCTGCGCGCCGCGGTGAAGCCGACCAGCAGCCTGCCGCAGCCTCAGGAGACGGTGACATCGGCGGGCGAGCCGACGACGATCAGCACCACTGGACGGCACGATCCCTGCCTGCTGCCGCGCTTCGTTCCGATGGCGGAAGCGATGGTAGCGCTCGTGCTGGCTGACCACTGGCTGCGCTGGCGGGCGAGCGGTCGGGCGAGCTGAGCCTGGCCGCGCTGTTCGCGCCGCCTGGATCGCCCCGCCGGACGCGCGTCTATAATCGCGCCCATGAAGGGCAAGATCCTGCTGCGGGTTGTCGTCGGCGTCATCGGCGGACTGATCGCCGGCGTCGGCGTTGGCTGGCTGCTTGGCGCGACCGGCGCGGGGCAGGACACTCCGCTCGAGTCGCTCGACGCGCGCGAGCGGGCGTTCGCCGAGCGGATGCAGAACGTCGTGCTGACCGGCCACTTCACCATCGAGGGGCGGGAGCGGCGCGACGGCCTGCCGGAGCGCTACGAGATCGCGAGCGTCACGAAGCTCGACGGCGACCGCTGGCGGTTCCAGGTGCGCATCGTCTATGGCAACATCGACGCCGAGCTTCCGGTCGTGGTTCCGATCCTCTGGGCGGGCGACACGCCGATGGTGAGCATCAGCGACTTCGCCATTCCGGGCCTGGGGGAAGAGTTCGGCGCGCGCGTCGTCTTCTACGATGACCGGTACGCTGGCACCTGGGATCATGGCGAGTACGGCGGGATGATGTACGGCACGATCTCGGCCGCCGGCGGAAATTAAGGAGTTCCCATGCGCAGACCCGTTCCGTTCGTCGCGGCGGCGCTGAGCGTCGCGCTCGGTCTCGGCGTGGCCGGCGTGGCCGGCCTCGCGCAGGTGGAGCACTACACGCCGGTCACGGACGCCGTGCTGCAGGATCCGCCCGCCGCCGACTGGCTCAATTGGCGGCGGACCCTTGACGGGCAGGGGCACAGTCCGCTCGATCAAATCACGGCGGACAACGTCGACAGCCTGCGGCTCGCCTGGAGCTGGGCGCTTGCCGAAGGGTCGCAACAGACGACGCCGCTGGTGCGGGACGGTATCCTCTACGTCGCCAACCCGGGCGAGGTGGTGCACGCGCTCGACGCGGCGACCGGCGACTTCATCTGGGAGTACCGGCGCGGCGCCGAGCCGCCGGGCAGCAGCTTCGGCGGACCGCCGCCCGGCCGCGCCCACCGGAACATCGCCATCTACGAGGACAAGATCTACCTGAACACGGCCGATGCGCACGTCATCGCGCTCGATGCCCGGACGGGCGCCGTGGTCTGGGACACCGACGTCGGCGGGGACATCGGATTCCAGTTCTCGAGCGGATCGATCATCGCCGACGGCAAGGTGATCTCCGGCCTGACCGGCTGCGGCCGGTACCGCGAAGAGGCGTGCTACATCGTCGGCCTCGACGCGCGGACCGGCCGCGAGATCTGGCGCACGTCGACCATCGCCTTGCCGGGCGAGCGCGGGGGGGACTCGTGGGGCGACCTGCCGGTGATGTTCCGCGCGGGCAGCGACTCGTGGATCCCGGGCAGCTACGACCCGGTCAGCCGGACGCTCTTCCACGGCACGTCGCAGGCCAAGCCGTGGGCGCGCGAGGCGCGCGGGACCGACGGCGACGCGCTCTACACCAATTCGACGCTGGCGCTCGACCCGGACACCGGCGAGATGAAGTGGTACTACCAGCACCTGCCGGGAGAGACGCTCGACATGGACGAAGTGTTCGAGCGGATCATTGTCGAGTACGACGGCCGGCGGTCGGTCTTCACGATGGGGAAGATGGCGGTCCTCTGGGAACTGGACCTTGAGACCGGCAGTTTCCGCAGCGCGCACGACCTCGGGTACCAGACGTTCGCGGACGTCGATCCGGAGACCGGTGCGGTCAGCTACCGCGAGGGGATGATCCCGACGCTGTACGAAGAGGTCTTCTGGTGCCCCAGCACGTCCGGCTTCAAGAGCTGGCGCGCGATGTCGTACCACCCGGGGCTCGAGACCTTCTTTATTCCGATCAACCTGAACTGCGAGACCGCCATCTTCGGACCGGTCGAGCAGGTGGCGGGCGGCGGCGGGACCGGCCCGGTACGGCGGACGAACCACTTCCACCCGGACAGCCCGGAGCAACTGGGTGAGTTCCTGGCGATGGACATGCGGACCGGCGACGTGCGCTGGCGGCGCCGGTTCAAGACGCCCATCAACAGCGCGGCGCTGACGACCGACGGTGGCGTCGTGTTTGCCGGAAGCTGGGACCGCCACATGTACGCCTTCGACGTGGACACGGGCGACACCCTCTGGCAGACGCGCCTGCCGACATCGGTGCAGGGCTTCCCGATCACCTACGCCGTCGATGGCCGCCAGTATCTGGCGGTGCCGGTCGGCAGCGGCGGCGGCAGTTGGGGCGGCATGATCCCGAACGACCTGATGCCGGAGGAGCGCCGTCCCGGCGGCGGCAACGGCGTGTTCGTCTTCGCTCTGCCTGAGTAACCACTGGGTGTCCGCTGGAATCCAGCGTCCGTGCGGATAGTCGCGCAAACGACTGAGTAATATTAATTTACTACTCGAGGCGGTCAGGACGTAGCGTGAAATCAGGTCCGTTCATGAACATAATGGGGGAATTGATGTTGTAGTCAGAACCACCGTCACACCCCGCAGAGCCAAACGCCGCGGGCACCATCCCGACAAGGCGCTCTCGGCCGCCTTCGTGCGGACCGCGGCGCCAGGACGACACGCAGACGGCAACGGCTTGTACCTGTTCTCCAGCCTGCCGGCACCCGCAACACTGGCTGCGCAGCTTCGAAGGTGGCAGAAGACGCATGCGGGATCGACGGGCTGCGAGACGCGGTCGCTGAACACGGCAACCGCCTGGATCGCCGGTTCATTCGGTAAGCGCCTGCCAGGATACGCGTAGGCGTGGAGGCATCATGTCCAAGTCAAGTCGGCGAGCATTTCTCGGTCGGCTCGGAGCGGCAGCGGTTGTCCCGGCGTTGGGCTCGCTGTCGTCGACTTCGCTTTCGATCTCCGCTCCGGCGGTTGCCGCCGCCGCCCAGGGCGCGGCGCCCCAGGCGTCCTACGATCTCCTGATTGCGGGCGGCCGGGTGATCGACCCGGGGCAGAATCTGTCCGCGGTACGCGATGTCGCGATCCTGCACGGTCGGGTCGCCCGGATCGCCGAGAACATCCCGCACGCGCAGGCTCGCGGCGTGTTCGACGCCACGGACAAGATCGTCACGCCGGGGTTGATCGACATGCACTCGCATGTGTACGAGTACGGCACGCCGCTCGGCGTCAATTCGGATCGCGTCGGGATCGAGGCGGGCGTCACGACGATCGTCGATAGCGGGACCACCGGTGCACCGATGTTCCCGGGCTTCCGGAAGTTCGTCATCGAGGGGGCGCGCACGCGGATCTACGCGCTCTTGAATATCTCGACGGCCGGCTGCTGCACCGACGAAATCTATCTCGACCCCCGCCTGATCGACGTCAGCGCCGCCCGCGCGGTCATCGAGGAGCACCGCGACCTGATCCTGGGCCTCAAGGTGCGCGTGCGCGGCCGGCACGAGGATCTGGAGCACGACATCTCGGTCATGACGACGGCGCGGGAGCTCGCCGACGAGATGGGCATCCCGATCATGATGCACTGGTCCACCGAACCGGACCTGCTCGCCATCCTGAAGAGCGGCGACATTCTCACGCATCCCTTCAACCCGCCGTCACGGAACTACGCCAACGTCTTCGGCAGCGGGACAACCCAGGCCGACCAGGTGCTCCCGCAGATTCTCGAGCTCAAGGATCGCGGCATCTACACCGACGGTCAGCTCGGCACGACGCACCATGCGTGGGAGGTCTCCGAGAAAGCGATGCGCCAGGGTTGGTTCCCCGATGCGATTTCGACCGACGTGGCGCGCAATCCGGACGGGACCCCCGCGAGCGTGCTGCTGCCGATGTCGCAGTACCTGCACCTGGGTATGGGTCTCGAGCAGGTAATCGAGTGCGTCACCGCCACGCCCGCGGCGATGCTCGACTATCCTGAGACGGTTGGGTCGCTGGAGCCCGGTTCCCCGGCCGACGTGGCCGTTCTGGACCTGGAGGAGGGGCGTTTCACGTTCGCTGACGGAAGGCGCAACGATTCCCAGACGCGCGAGTTGAGCCGCCAGTTCGTGAACGTGGCGACCGTGAAGGGCGGCGTGTTCGTCAAGGGCGGCATCCCGGCATAGGGGCATCGTCACAGGAAACTCGTCATGGCGCGGATCCTCGTGCGTTGCGCGGCAGTCGGCATCGCCCTGGTCGTCACGGGGGCGCTCGCTCCGGGGACGCGGGCGCAGACCGTGCGACCGCGTCCTGAGGGAGCTAACCCTGCCTGAGTAAGGCGAGCGCGCTACTGTTCTTCGTCGGGCGGGGCGTTTGCCGCGACCCAGGCGGCCGCCGCGGACATCTTGAGCGTCTCGGCGTCGGCGGGCAGCAGATACCGCTCGGCGACGAGCGCGTCCGCCGCTTCACCGTAGCGCTTCACGTACTCCGCCTCTCCGCCGGGATAGCGCTCCTCCAGGGAGAGCCGCGCATCGCCCAGCGCCATCCGCTCATCCTTCGTCCGCGGAAACGGAATCGTGGAGCCGTTCACGCCGCACAGGTCGCCTTCGGCGAAGCCTGCCGCGCGAATGGCCTTGCCCATCGTGGAGAGCGGGGCCGCGACCTCCGGCACCATCACGCCCGTCACGAGATTGCCGTCGGCGTCCAGAGTGGGCACGAACAACGGGTACTGCTCCGCGCTCTCCTTCGGCGGCCAGACGGAGAAATCGCGCACGCCGAGCTCGCTGATTACACCGTTGTACGGGCGGTCCGGGATGGTCGGATACTGCTCGCCCTGCTGTTCAACGGTCACCGCGGTGCCGTCGGCCACCGACGGCGCGCGCGTCGCCGGCGGCTCGACGCCGTCCCGCACCCACTGCACCATCGCGTCGAACGCCGCACGGTAGTACGGCCACGGCTGCACCGGGTTGGCCGGGTCACGGCACCCGGCGTCGCCCTGCAGATGCGCGGTCGTGAGCATCCAGTAGCGCACGTTCGGCGGCAGCTCCAGCGGCTGGCCGGTCGTGTCCGTCAGGATGAGCGACGCGTGGGCGCCGTAGTACTCGGAGTCGGCGTCCACCTGGATGATGTTCGGGCAGGTGCTCGAGGCCGTGCAGGTGGCGAGCAGCCCGTCGGTCTTGCCCGTCAGCGGATCGGTCGTCGTCGCGAACGTGAACGGGAACTCGTCCATCGGGTAGTTGTGATCTTCGTGCTGGCGCGTATAGCGGCCCGTCTGGGCGAAACGGGCGTTGACGAACGTGCGGCGGGCGCCGCCGACATATGGGGTCATGCCGTCGAAGACGCGCCGGCCGTCGGGATCCTCGTTGAACCCCTGGTAGACGAAGTCCCGCGCCATCCGGCCGCTCTGCGAAGAACCGACGGCCACCACGTGGTCCAGCACCGGCATGCCGTCCACGAAGAGCGGGTTCGGGGCGCCCTGATCGTCGGCGGGACTGTACCGCGCAAACGACACGACATCGCGCATGGCGCTGAAACCCAGGCCGTGAACGATTGGATTCTGGACCTGATACACGAACTCGTAGATGGTCCCCGCGTCGGTTCCCGCGGGGGGCGTGACAGCGACCGTCATGTCGTCGACGTAGTCCCACTGGTCGGCCGGCACGGTCTGGCGCGGATCGTTCTGGAGCTGGCGATACGTGAGCGTCGCGGCGGTCTTCTCGAGCGTCACCGCCGGATACGTCAACCGCCCGAACGCGGCGCTGTCCGGGTTCTGCCACTCCTCCATGGACGTGCCGGTAATCGTCCGGCCGTTGTCCATGGCCGGCGGTAGCTTGGCCAGCACCGGACGTGGGTTGCCGCTGCCCGGCGCACCGTGCAACCAGCCGCTCGACACGTACGTGTAGCCCTGGGTCATAAGGAATTCGTTGCCGGCGTGCTCGGCCGCATAACCCCGCCCCGCCTCATGAAAGTAGCCGAAGACGATGTTGCGCCCGCGGTTGTTGATCTCGTAGACCAGGACACCGTTGCCCCGGGTGATGTCGACCGGCTTGAGCATGTCGAACTCGAAGGTGTACTCGACCAACCCGTCCGCGTTGCGCGGCGCGTGCTCGAGGTCCACGATCCCGGCGTTCAGGGGAGCGTGCGGATCGGCGATGGCCGTGGCGGTCCCGAGCAGGATCTCGTACGCGCCGACCGCCCCGAACGACCGGCCGCCGAACGCCGGCTCGCGGCTGGTGATGTCGAGCCGAGTGACGCGCGAATGCGCCAGCGGTACCGACGCCGATTCCTCCGGAGCCGGCTCACCGGCGCCCTGGCACCCGCTCAGCCCGATCCCGAGTACGACCGTCAACAAATAGCGTTGGAACCGCATCACTCACCTCCACCGGCATGATAAGGCCTGCGGGCGTTTGCACAACCAACCGAAACCGGAGGCACGTTGGAGGTCGGCAGTTCTTGCCGGTCTGCTGGTGCTGACAGCCGCTGTCGGCGGCGGCGCGCAGCAGGACGGAGAGCGTGGCCGCGCGACAGTTCGCTACGAACGGGGCGGGCCGTCGTCCAGACGTGGAGCCGGCGAGCGGACTCGAACCGCTGACCTGCTGATTACGAATCAGCTGCTCTACCAACTGAGCTACGCCGGCACACCTCTAATTGTAGTCCGTTCCCCGGTGCAGCGTGCGGATCAGTCGGCCTATCTCGCCGCGGTCGCGGCGTCACGCCGACGCCGGGTCGGCCTACGCCCGTGCCGAAGCGGCTGATGCCGCCGTGCCGGTTCCACGAGCGCCTCGCGCGATGCGTGCGTCGCCCCGAAGCCCTCGACGACCACTCGCTCGACCGGCGCGGGCAACAACAGCTGGATGGCCTGCAACAGGCTCCGATCGGCTGCGGTGACCAGCGAGATCGCACGCCCGGTGAGTCCGGCCCGGCCAGTCCGGCCCACGCGGTGGATGTAGTCCTCAGCCACGAGCGGCAGGTCGTAGTTGATTACCAACGGCAACTGCCTGATGTCGAGTCCGCGCGCGGCGATGTCGGTTGCCACGAGCACCGTGGCGCGACCGGTCTTGAAGTCGCTGAGCGCGCGCGTGCGCGCGCCCTGACTCTTGTTTCCGTGGATGATCGCCGCTCGCACCCCGGCCCGGACGAGCTGCTCGCCCACACGGTTCGACCGGTGCTTGGTCTTGCAGAAGACGAGCGCCTGCCCGACAGGAGCCTGCATCAGGATGTGGGTCAGCAGGTCGCTCTTGCGCTCGTGGGCCACCGGATGCACGCGATGGCTCACCGTTGGTGCGACCCCCTGCGCCTCCGAGACGTCCACGCGAACGGGCTGGCGGGTGAACTCGCCAGACAAGCGCACCACCTCCCGCGAGAACGTGGCCGAGAGCAGCAGCGTCTGACGCGCACGTGGCACGGCTGCGAGGATGCGTCGCAATGGCGGGAGAAACCCCATGTCGAGCATGCGGTCCGCCTCGTCGAGCGTGAGGATCTCCACGGCCGACAGGTCGACCGTGCGGCGCTGCAGGTGGTCGATGAGCCTGCCCGGCGTGGCCACGATGATGTCGAGGCCCCGCCGCAGCGTCTGCAGCTGCGGCTGTATCGGCACGCCGCCGAAAATGGCCGCGACGCGGAGGCCCGCGGGTGCCCCGTAGGTCTTGAGTGCCTGATGGACCTGCTGAGCCAACTCCCGCGTCGGGACGAGGACGAGTCCCCGGGGCGTGCGCCTGTCTGCTGGTCGCTGGCCGCGCACGAGCAGGCGGTCGATCATGGGCAAGCCGAATGCGGCGGTCTTACCAGTGCCCGTCTGCGCGCGGGCCAGCAGATCGCTGCCGCCGAGGACGACGGGAATGGCTAAGGTTTGGACGGGTGTGGGCTGGGTGTAGCCCAGACCCGCGAGGGGCGTACACAGAGAGGGTGAGAGCCCGAGCGTGGAGAACAACATCGAGAATGCTCCTTGTATTGCCTGGAGCGTTTCCCGAACCGCACAGCAGGCCGACGACAACCGAATGACAAGCGCGCCGACATGGCGCGAGAACGTACGTGACAGAACCGAGTGGGGGGAACGCGAACGGGCCAGTCGAGTGTGTGAGTACTCGACCGCCACTTCAGGTTTCCAGCGGGAAACCCGGGTGCCTCACACGAACGTCAATATTGTACCCTGAAACCGCCTGCTACGGGGGACGTCGCCCCGCGTTGCCCGCCACCGTCGGATGAACTGATGCTCGCGCGCGATGGCGGCGCGCGCGACCCGCCATGAAGCCGACACTCATTCCGCTGCAGTACGAAAAGCCGTCGCTCCCGGAGGTCGCCCGGCGGGCGCGCAGTTTCTTCGAGGTGATGAACCGGCGCCGCACGGTGCGGGACTTCAGTCCCGAGCCGGTGCCGGCCGCGGTGATCGAGGATCTGGTGCGAGCGGCATCCACGGCCCCGTCGGGCGCGCACCGGCAGCCGTGGACGTTCGTGGCGGTCTCGGATCCGGAGATCAAGCGGCGCATCCGCATCGCCGCCGAGCGCGAGGAGCACGAGAACTACAGGGGGCGGATGCCGGACGACTGGCTCCGCGCGCTCGAGCCGCTGGGCACGGACGAGCACAAGCCGTTCCTCGAGGTTGCTCCCTGGCTGGTGGTGCTCTTCCGCCAGAACTACGGCCTGGGGCCGGCCGGCGAACACGTCCGCCACTACTATGTGTCCGAGTCGGTCGGCATCGCGGCCGGGCTGTTCCTGACCGCCGTGCACCAGGCGGGACTGGTGGCGCTGACGCACACCCCCAGCCCGATGGGATTCCTCCGGGAGATCCTGCAGCGCCCGGACAACGAAACGGCGTGTCTGCTGATGCCGGTGGGCTATCCCACCGCCGACGCGCAAGTGCCCGACTTGCGCCGCAAGCCAATCCAGGACGTCCTGATGCTGCGGGAGTAAGATAGCGGCCATGATGCCCAAGCAAACGCCAGCGCGAATCGCGATCGGTTTGTTCATGGTCCTGGTCGGCGGCGCGTTGCTGCTGGCGTTGCCGGCGGCGCAGGGCGGGGGGGCGCCTAGCTACCGCGTCGACCCCTTCTGGCCCAAGCCGCTGCCCATCGTCACCGGCGCTGACGGGCTGGAGCGGCAGTGGGTGACCGGCATGGTGGGCGCGAGCTGCGTCGACTCGCGCGACCGGATCGTCACGGTCAATCGGGGCTTCCTGCCGAACGGCCTGTTGGGTCAGGAGGGCGACCAGTCGATTCCGTCGCCGCCCGTGGTCATTTACGACCGGGAAGGTAACGTGGCGGACAGTTGGGGTGATCCGGCGCTGACCGAGGATGGCGCGGCGGCGGTCCTGCCGCACGGCATCCACGGCTGCTTCGTCGACTCCATGGACAACGTCTGGGTGGCCGGTAACTCCGACGGCGTCGTCCAGAAGTGGACGAACGACGGCTCCGAGATGCTGCTGCAGATCGGCACCAAGGGGCTGTGCGACGGCCCGCCGACGAGACCGAACGCGCCATATCCCACCTGCGGCGAGCCCGGCAACAACACCAGCCGGACACTGCTGAACGCGCCGGCCGACGTCGCGGTGGACCCGGAGCCGGACCCCGTGACCGGCCAGCGCGGGTCGGTCTACGTCGCGGACGGCTATGGCAACCACCGAATCGTGGTCTTCGACGCCGAGGGCAACTACCTGCGGCAGTGGGGCTCGGCCGGGAGCGGCGACGCGCAGTTCGTCGAGGGCGGCGGCGGGCATCCGCACTGCGTCGTGCTCGGCAACGACGGACTGGTCTACGCGTGCGACCGCGGCCAGAACCGGGTCCAGGTGTTCGACCGCGAAGGCACCCTGGTGCGGATCATTCCCATCAACCCGCCGGCGTACGGCGAGGCGACGCTACGGGCCACCGACATCGAGCTTTCGCGCGACCCCGAGCAGCGGCACATGTTCGTCGTTGACCTCGGCAGCAACCGCATCTGGATCCTGGAGCGCGAGAGCGGCGACATCGTGGGCAGCTTCGGTCGCTCCGGCCACATGGCCGGCGAGTTCACCTTCGTCCACACCATCGTGGCCGACTCGCAAGGCGACGTGTACCTGGCCGAGACAGTCGGCGGCCGGCGCAATCAGAAGTTCACGAGGGTCAGCGACTGACCGGGGGACGGACACGGGAGAACGCTGGGGAGGAAGAGGAGGCACTGAGAAGATGGCACCAAAGAGACGTGAGTTTCTGGTCGCGGCCGGCGCCGCGCCGCTGGCGCTGGCGCTGACGGGGCAGTCCGGGTCGCGCGAGCTGACGGCGGACGAGCAGGCGAACCTGGACGTCGTCAACGGTTTCTGCGCTGCCTGGGAGACGCGCAATGCCGACAACGTCGTGTCGCACGTGGCGGAGGACGTCGTCTTTCGGTTCACGCACGACGGCGACATCATCACGGGCCGGCAGACGATGCACGAGCGGGTCGCGCGGATCCTCGGGAACGCGACCGAGGTCGAGTTCGAGATGCTGGAGACCTATACGTTCGGTCCGCTGGTGGTGAACCTGCGGGTCGACCACTTCACGAACGCCGACGGCGAGCGCAGGGGGTTCCGGGTGGCTGGCGTGTTCTATGTGCGCGATGGCAGGATCGTCGAGTGGATCGACGCGCTGTTGCCGTCGGACGAGGCGTAGCACCACGGTCTGACAGCAGCCCCGGCATCGCAACGGTGCACGGATGCGCCGCGCCGGGTCAGGGAGGGATGACACATGTCGAACAAGACCCGTGACGGTTCCAGGCTTGACACGGTCATCGGGCGGCGCGTCCTGCTCCAGGGTTCTGCGGCGGGCGGCGCGGCGCTCGCGGCCGGCCTCTTCGGTCCGCTCGCCGGGGTCGCAACGGCGCAGGAAACGATGCCCGGACCGTCGCAGCCAATCAAGAGCGGGAGCATCCGTCGCGTGCTGACCGGCCAGAACGCGGAGGGCCGGTCGTACATCGCGGAGGATGCGGTCGTTCCCATTGCGGACGGCTGGACAACGACGCCCGATGCCCCGCTCGGCCCGGCGCCGGCAGGCGAGGAGCGCGCCGATTTCAGCAGTGCCACCGGTGACACCCGATTCTGGTTGCTGTCGATGGCGCCGCACGAGGACCCGAAACCCGACCTCACCAACCGCATTGGGTTCCATCGGACCCCGGGTGTGGCCTACGTCTACATCCTGAGCGGCGAGGTGATGTTCCTGGTCGACGAAGGGGAGGTCAGGCTGAAGCCGGGCGACCTGCTGGTCGAGCGGGGGACCGATCACTCGTGGCGGGTCGAGGGTTCGGATCCGGTCGGCATGCTGTTGGTCGTGGCGAACGCCACGTAGTCCGGTCCGATGGAGCGGACTACACCCCGCCGCGGCTCGCCGGCGGCACGACGCCGTTCAGGCGCAGGTACACCGCCATCTGGCCGTAGATGTCCCACGCGTGACCAATGACGAAGTAGACAAGGCGCAGGCGTGACGGCTGCTGCAGGAACGGCGGACCCTGGACGCGTGCCAGCAGGTCGTCGTCGTCGAACGCTTCGAGCGCAGCGGCCCCGTAGGCGAACGAGTCGCTGAGCGCTTGGAGGACATCGGCCTTGGGCGTCGCGGTGTAGCCGAACGTGCGGGTGTTGCTGCGATCGATGGCCGGCCCTTCCGCCTCCGCGCCGAGGAATCCCATCAGCATCACGTTCGCGCCGGCGACGTGGAGGATCTGCTCACCGAAGGTCCGCTGCTCGGGAGTGGATGCGTAGGCGAAGCCGTCTTCCGGCATCGCGTCGGCGATGCCCGTCATGATCCGCGTCATGCGCTGCCAGTCCTGCTGCAGATCGGATGCGAGGGTCTGGGCGGGGGCGGTGGCGACGCCGACGAGCACGAAGGCAATCGAAAGCGGGATGGCGCGTCGGGTTGTCATCACGTATCTCCTGTTGTTGTCACTCGGCCGCGTGTCCTCCCACTCCGGCGGGAGGCTGCCTCTTCCCCGCACCCGCGCGGCCACGCGCGCACCGAGAGGGTGCGCGGTTACCGCACCGCCGAGCGCCATGGTATCTGAAGCGGCCGGGAACTAGAACTGCAGGCGCACGCCGCCGTTGATGACGCGTCCATCCAGCGGCGCCCAGGCGTCGACGGTCCAGCGCCCGTCGCGGGCGCGCTCGGGACGCAGGATTTGGTCCCACCGGTGCTGCCGCACGTCGGTGAGGTTCTCGAGGTTGACGAACAGCCGAAGCGGGCCGACCCGCCGCTCGATCAGGACGCCGACCAGGGTATAGGGTTCGCTGATGTCGCGATACGGGTTGGCCTCGAGGCGCTGGCGCCCCGTGTAGTACAGCTCGAAGCCGACGCGCCCGTCCTCGTTCTCGGCCATGGCCACGAGCCCCAGGCTGTGCCGCGGCGTCTGGGCCACGTCGCCGATCACGCCGCCGACCTGCTCGCGTGACCGTACGTGGGCATAGCTGGCCGTGAGGGCGAACGGCGGCTGCCGGAACGTCCCGAGCAGCTCCACGCCGACGTTCGTGGTCGGATGATCGAGGTTGCGCAACACGTAGGTCGAGCGGTCCACGTGCACCGGGTCCACGATACGCGACGCGAAGAAGGTAGCGGTGTAGGCGGCCGGACCCTGGGTGCGGGTGAGGTCGATCGAGACGCTCCGGCCGCGTTCCGCGCGAAGCGGGCCGTCCACCGTGAGCCGGGTCAGGCCGGCCGCCTCGGTCTCTTCCGTGAGCGGCGTCGGCCCGAAAAACCCGGCTCCCGTGGACACGCGCGTCGACCAGGCGCCCGATCGCAGAAGCGCGGACACGCGGGGGCTGAAGAACCAGCCGTAGTCGCTGTGCCGATCCAGCCGTCCGCTCATCGACAACGCCAGCCACGATCGCACGTCGATGTCGTCCTGCACGAACAGGCCGGGCGTGGTGAAGGCATACCCGAACCGTGGGACGTCGGCAGGTTGATAGGCATCGTGCTCGACCGCGGCGCCGGCGACCCACGTGTGCCGTCCCGCCGCCCGCCGCACGGTGAGCTCGGTGAAGCTCGTGTCGTGGCGGTCGCGTTCGAGCGTCTCCCCGAATTGGTGGTCGTGCCACTGGCGCGCGAGGGCGGCGCGCGCGGTCACGACCGAGCGCCCGGCCAGCGTCTGCCACAGGACACCGAGGTCATGGCGGCGCGTGTCGAGGGCCTCCCGGTAGGAGGTGCCCGCAGCCGGGAGCACACGGCCTGGAGCCGTGCCGCCGGTGCGGGTCTCGCGGGTCGCGCCGGTTGTGAGGAACAGCGACCGGCCCTGGCCGTCGTCCCAGAAGAACCGCGGCCGCACGACGCCGCGACCGTAGTGGGGCATGTCCGCCCACCCGTCACCGTCGACGTCCGTGAGGGTCTGCCGGTGGCCGCCGGCGACCAGCGTCATCCCCCAGGCATCGGATAGCGGTGTGGACAGCCACATCACGCCATCGGTGGCGCCCCGCGTCGAGCGGTTGAACAGGATCTCCCGCTCCGGCTCGTCGCCCGGCCGCCGCGACAGGAGGTTGACGACGCCGCCCATCGCGCCGGCCCCGTGGAGCGCGGAAGCCACGCCCTTGATGACCTCCACCTGTCCCAGATCCATCGGCGGAATCTGGAGCAGCCCCAGGCCGCCCGGCTGGCTGCCGTAGAGCGGTAACCCGTCGGAGAGGAAGCGGGTGTAGCGGCCCCGCATGCCCTGAATGCGGACGCTCGCGGCGCCGAGCGACGGCGACGTGGCCTGCACCCGCAGACCGCCCATCTCGTTGAGCATCATGACGATGTCCCCGGGCGTCATGAGCATCTTCTCTTCGATCTCCTCCCGATCGAGGGCTTCGACCCGCATCGGCTGGTCCTCGATGCGGCGGCCGGTGCGGGTGCTGGCGACCACCGTGATTTCCTCCCGGATCGTCAGCTCCGGCTCGAGCTCGACCTGGACGACACGCTCGGCGGCCCCGGCCACGGTGACGGCCACGGTGACCGGGACGAATCCCTCGTGCACCACCGTGACCTGCACCGTCCCGACTGGTGCCGGCACGACCGCGACCCCGCCGGCGTCGGTGACCTGGGTGGTCCCCGCCACGACGACGGTCACCCCCGCCACCGCGTCCCCGCCGGCCCGCACCTCGACCCGGATCCGGCCCGGTTCCTGTCCGGCCGCGCCGGCCGACAACGCCGCGAGCAACACGACGAGGATGATGGCGCGTCCCGCGATGTTGCGACGCCGGCATCTCCCGCGCTTACGGGCCGGCCGCCGTGAGTCCTCGGTCACTCCTCGTACACGGGGCCGTGCACCGTACGGTGCGAGACGTACTGCCACTCGCCGTTCCGCTGAGCGTAGACGCGGACGTACCAGAAGCTGAAGCTGCGTTGGGCTTCGGGCGCCCCGCCAGTACGGGCTCGCACCCGTCCCATGGTGATGGCGACGTCGCCGTGGATCTCGACCTGCTGCGAATCGACCTCCCGCTGGGAGTAGCGGCCGTCCAGCGACGCCAGCCACTCGTCCCTCCGGTCGACCCCGAGAATCGCACCGCCGGTGGTCCAGCCATCTCCGTGCGTGTAGGTGAAGTCGTCGGCGCAGACATCGTCGAGGAAGGCGACATCGGCCCGCAGGACCGCCGCTTCCATCCGCTGTTCGAGCGCAAGCACCTCCGCCGCGGCGTCGGGCTCCTGGTGGGGAAGCGCGAACACGTAGAGCGCGTTGCCGCTGCTGGGGTACCGGACCTCTGGCGCAAGCGCACGGGGCATCAGTCGCGGGCTGCCCCCACCGAGACCGGTCGACACCGCAATGTACTCCCTGCCGCCGGCGCGGAAGCTGATCGGAAAGCCCTGCACCGACGTGCCGAGGCGAGCCTGCCAGAGCTCTTCGCCCGTCTCCACGTCGAACGCGCGGAACCGTCTGTCGAGGTCGCCGACGAAAGCCAGTCCGCCGGCGGTGGTCAGGACGCCGGTCAGAAACGTCGGCCGCTGCTCTATACTCCAGACCTCCTCCAGCGTCTCGGTGTCGTAGGCCGCCAGTTTCCCCAACCGGCCATCAGTGCCGGGCATCTCGTGGAAGGGCCGCGAGCTCATGCCGACCCCGCCCGCGCCCAGCTCGAACGCCACCTCGCGGGCGGCGAGCTCCATGCACGACTGCGCGAGCGGTAGGACCAGCAGCCCGGACTCCGGGTGGTAGCTCATCGGGTGCCAGTTCTTGCCGCCGGCGGTGCTCGGACACGCCGGCACGAGCTGCTCGAACTGTGCATCGGCGATGTCCTGGCGGTACGTGACCGCGCCGGTCTCGGGATCGATCCGGTCGAAGACGTTTTGGTAGACCGTTTCCTGGTGGCCAAGGAACTCGCCGGTCTCCCGGTCCAGCTTCCAGAGGATGCCGTGCTTGCCGGCGCTGAAGACGGTCCTGCGGCCGCCGACATCGACCAGCACCCGCTCGTACACCTCGTCCAGATCGAGGGTTTCGCCCGGGACGTGCTGGAAGTGCCACTCGAGCGTCCCATCGCCCGGACGGAGAGCGACGGTTGAGTTGGTGTAGAGGGCCGGATCGTCGACCGTCATCCCGCGGCTGCGCGCCACCCACGGCTTGGCCTGCGCCACGCCGAAGTAGACCAGGTCGAGACTCGGGTCGTAGCTGCCGGTGATCCAGGTGTCGCCGCCGCCGCGCAGGTAGTCCGGGACGTTCGCCCAGGTGTTGCCCCCCGGTTCGTCGGAGCGGGCGACGGTGTTGAAACGCCAGAGCTGCTCGCCCGTGCCGGCATCGTAGCCGCTGATGAAGCAGCTCTCCTGCGTGTACCGGTCGCACCCGCTCAGCCCCTGCACGAGCGTCCCGCCGACCACGATGGGCCCGCTGGTGTTGCGGAAGCCCTCGGCATGGTCAGCGATGATCGTGTCCCATACCCGCTCCCCGGTACGGGCGTCGAGCGCGATCAGGCGGGCATCCGGGGTTGCCAGAAAGACGCTGTCGTCGTAGATGGCGAGGTTGCGACTCATGCCGGAGTAGCCGGTCGTCGCTACGTCCACCTGGTGCTCCCAGATGAGGTCGCCGGTGGCGGCGTCGAGCGCCTGCACCACCGGACCGATGCCCGTCAGATACATGACGCCGTCGTGGACTATCGGCGCGGGAGCGTTCCAGCCGCCCTCGTTCATCGCCCAGACCCAGGCGAGCTCGAGCTCGCCGACGGTATCCCGGTCTATCTCCGACAGCGGGCTGTGGCTCCAGGCCTCGTAGTTGCGGCGGATCATCAGCCAGTCGCCGTCGTCCGGGTTCCGCAGCATCTCGTCGGTGACCGGCCGGTACGCCTCGACAGTGCCGGCCTGGGTGACACCGCCGGCCGTCGCGGCCGCCGGCGCGAGCGTTGCTGCCGGCGACGTCGCGGCTGCGCCGCCACCCGCCTGGGCGACGGCTGACGATGTCCTGGTGGCGGCCGTCCCGATGGTGCCGGTCGTGGCCTCCGTCAACGCCGTGCGGCCCGCTGGCGCGCCGTTCGCCTGCAACAGGTACGCCACGACGTTGAGGTACGCCTCGTCGGTGAGCGCGCCTGCCCGCTCCGGCGGCATCGAGCTTCTGATGCGGACGAAGAGATCGCCCGGACTGAGGTCCGCCCAGAACTGCAGGAAGCTCTCGCCGGCGAGCTGCGGCGCTTCGAAGCTACCCTGCAGATTGGCCTGATGACAGGCGGCGCACTCGCGCTCGTAGATCGCGCGGCCCGACTCCGCCTGCGCCGCCACGTAGACGCCGTCGGCCGCAGGCTGGACCGTGGCCAGCACGCCCATGGCCGGCGCCGCAAGTGCGGCTGCCGTCAACCCCGCCGCTGACGCGGACAGCCGCCGCGCGCGCCCGTTGCGTGACCGGTTCATCGCCACCTCACCTGGATGCGTACCAACACGACCGGACCATTATCCCCCCTTCCGTCGGGTGACCGTCACGCGTATCGACGCCGGCCCTGACCCCGCCGACGCGATAGAATGGCCTGTTGGCCTCCCGACAGACATCGCCGCCTGATGGTCGCAGCCCCGGGAACGGCGCGCCTTCAGGCGTGCCGGTCGGCCGGAACCGCCGGATCGAGATCCACGGCGCCCGGACCCACAACCTGAAGAACATCGACCTGACCCTGCCCAAGGAGCAGTTCATCGTCGTCACCGGCGTGAGTGGATCCGGCAAGTCGTCCCTGGCCTTCGACACCCTCTACGCGGAGGGTCAGCGCCGCTACGTCGAGTCGCTGTCGGCGTACGCCCGGCAGTTTCTCGAGCGAATGGAGAAGCCGGACGTCGACCGGATCGACGGCATCTGTCCCGCCATCGCGATCCGCCAGAAGAACAGCATCCGCAATCCCCGGTCGACGGTCGGTACGACGACCGAGATCTACGATTACCTCCGCCTCCTCTTCGCGCGCGCAGGCCGGACGATCTGCCGGCAGTGCGGCGGCGCGGTGGTGCGCGAGACCACCGACGCCGTGGCGGGCGACCTGAACGATCTCCCCGACGGCACGCGGCTCCTCGTCGGGTTCGAGTCGCCGGTGCCGGAGCGCGCCGCCACGCTCGCCGACGCGATCGACAATCTTCGCCGGAAGGGGTTCGGGCGCCTGGTTGTCGGCGGGCGCGCCGTGTCGTTCGATGACGTCGATCCCCAGTCGTTCGGCGGCGCCACGATGCTGACGGTGGTCGTCGATCGAATCCGCATCGGCCCGGACATCCTGCCGCGCCTCACTGAAGCGATCGAGACGGCCTACCAGGAAGGTAACGGCACAGCGCTTGCGATCGAGGTGGACGGCGACGGTGCAGGCCATTCTGCAGCGCACCGCTTCAGCGAGCGGTTCGAATGCAAGCCGTGCGGCATCACGTACGAAACGCCGCAGCCGCCCCTCTTTTCGTTCAACAGCCCGGTCGGCGCCTGTCCCACCTGCCACGGCTTCGGCAACGTGATCGAGCTGGATATGGGTCTGGTGGTGCCCAATGCGTCGAAGTCGATTCAGGAGGGCGCGATCGATCCGTGGAACCGTGCGCACTACCGGTCGTACCTGGTCGAGTTGAAGCGATCGGCGCCGGCGCACCATGTGCGGACCGATGTCCCGTGGTCGGAGCTGACCGACGACGAGCGGCGCTTTGTCGTCGAGGGGGACGGCGCCAGGTACCGCGGTGTGCAGGGCTTCTTTCGCCGGCTCGAGCGGAAGAAGTACAAGGTGCACGTCCGGGTCTTCCTGAGCCGGTACCGCAGCTACCGCGCCTGCAGCGACTGCGGCGGCAGCCGCCTGCGGACCGAGGCGCGCGACGTCTGGGTGGGGGGAAGGCGGATCGACGACATCTGCCGCCTGACGGTGGCCGACGCGCGGCGCTTCCTCGACGACCTGACGTTGAGCGAACAGGAGACTGCGATCGCCGAGCGAATCACTCGCGAGATCCGCCGACGGCTCGGCTTCCTGAGCGGCGTCGGCCTCGACTACTTGACGCTCGACCGTCTGTCGTCGACCCTCTCGGGCGGCGAGTCGCAGCGGATCAACCTGGCGACGTCGCTCGGGGCGTCGCTGGTCGGGACGCTCTACGTCCTGGACGAACCCTCCATCGGCCTGCACCCGCGCGACAACGAGCGACTGATCCGGATCCTGGGGCAGTTGCGGGATCAAGGGAACACGGTACTGGTGGTGGAGCACGACGCCGACATGATCCGCGCGAGCGACTACGTCGTCGATCTCGGCCTGGGCGCCGGGACGCGCGGCGGCCGCGTCATCTATGCGGGCGGCGTGGACGGCCTCGCGCACGAGACCACGTCGCTGACGGCGAAGTATCTCCGGGGCGTGCTCAGCATCCCGCTGCCGCTCGCGCGCCGGCGCCGGCTGCCGGGGAGCCAGTGCCTGCGTGTGACCGGTGCCGCGGAGCACAACCTGCAGGCGATTGATGTCGAGATCCCGCTGCAGATGCGTACCTGCGTCACCGGTGTCAGCGGATCCGGTAAGTCGACGCTGGTGCACGACGTGCTGTACGCAGGGCTGAAACGGGCGAAGGGGGAGTGGGACAAGCGCGTCGGCCGTCACGACGGCCTCGAGGGCGTCGAACTGCTCAACGACGTCGTGCTGATCGATCAGCAGCCGATCGGCCGCACGCCTCGCTCGAACCCGGTGACCTACCTCAAGGCGTTCGATCCGATCCGCGAGCTCTTCGCCTCGACGCGCGAGGCGAAGGCGCACGGCCTCACCGCGAGCCACTTCTCGTTCAACGTGCCGGGCGGCCGGTGCGACGTGTGCGAAGGGGAGGGCGAGCTGAAGGTGGAGATGCAGTTCCTCGCCGACGTTTTCGTGCCGTGCGAGGAGTGCGACGGCCGCCGGTTCAAGCCGCAGGTGCTCGATGTGACGTATGGTGGCAAGCGGGTCGACGAGGTGCTCGCGCTCACCGTGCGCGAGGCGCTGCAGTTCTTCCGCGGATCGCCGAAGGTGCTCCGGCGGCTGCGCGTGCTCGACGAGATTGGCCTCGGCTACCTGCAGTTGGGTCAGCCGGCGACGACGCTGTCGGGCGGCGAGGCGCAGCGGATCAAGATTGCCGCGCACCTCGGGACGCGGCGGCGGGAGCAGTCGCTCTACATCTTCGATGAGCCGACTACCGGTCTGCATTTCGACGACATCGCCAAGCTGCTCGCCGCCTTCGAGAAGCTCGTCGAGGCGGGTCACACACTGCTGGTGATCGAACACAATATGGACGTCATCAAGACCGCAGATTGGGTCATCGACCTGGGGCCGGAGGGAGGCGAGGCGGGTGGCCACGTCGTCGTCACCGGTCCGCCCGAGACGGTGGCGGCGCACGTGACGTCCCACACGGGCCGCTATCTGCGCACCGTGCTGAACGGCGCCGGCGCCACCCGCACCCTGCCCGCCGCCGCGGCGGCGGAGGCGTGAAGCGCCCGCGCGTCCTGTCGCGGGCGTTCTACCGGCGCCCGACGCTGGAGGTGGCGCGCGAGATCCTCGGCAAGGTGGTGGTGCACCGGACGCCGGCGGGCACGACGGCCGGCATCATCGTCGAGGTGGAGGCGTACCGCGGGGAGGATGATCCCGCCTGCCATGCCGCGTCCGGGCTGACGCCGCGTAACGCGCCGCTCTACGGGCCGCCCGGCTGCGCCTACGTCTATCTCACCTACGGCCTGCACGAATTACTGAACGCGGTGACCGAGACGATCGGCTACCCATCGGCGGTACTGATCCGGGCGCTCAGTCCGGTCGAGGGCCTCCCACTGATGCGCCGCCGCCGACAGCGCGCGGCGAGGTCACGCACGCCGGCGCCGGATGACGCGGCGCTCTGCCGCGGCCCCGCCAACCTCACCGTCGCACTCGGTGTGACACGCCGCGAGAACCTGGCCGATCTGTGCAGCGGCGGACCGCTCACGATCGAGGACCGGGAAATCGCCACGGACCACGGCGTCGACGTCGACGATATCCGCTGGAGTGGCCGCATCGGCGTCGCGGCTGGCGGCGATCGGTCGTGGCGCGCGTCGCTCGCCGGCCACCCGGCGGTGTCGCCCCCCGTTTCTCGCTGACCGGACGCTGTAGTACGATCCGCGCCCTATGGAATCGCTACAGGCGACGCGCATTCGCAAGGGCATGCTGATCAAGATGAACGGGACGCTCTACCGCGTCCTGGAGTTCAAGCACGTGACGCCCGGCAAGGGGCGCGCGTTCGTGCAGACCCGTCTCCGGAGCGTACGCGCGGGAACGCTGCAGGATCACCGCTTCGCGTCGCACGACACCGTGCAGCGGGCGATGCTCGACAGCCGGTCCATGCAGTACCTCTACGCCGACGGCGACGCCCACCACTTCATGGACACCGAGACGTACGAGCAGATCCACCTTGACGCCGAGACGCTCGGCGCCACCGTGCCCTACCTGCTGCCCGACGCCACGATCACAGTGGAGCTGTTCGAGGGGGATCCGGTCGGGATCGAGATCCCGCTGACGGTCGACCTGACGGTGGAGGAGACGGCGCCGGCGATCAAGGGAGCGACCGCGAGCGCGCAGCTCAAGCCGGCGCGCCTCGAGACCGGCCTCGTGGTGCAGGTGCCCCCGTTCATCACGATCGGCGACAAGGTGCGCGTCAAGACGGAGACCGGCGAGTATCAGTCGCGCGTCTGATCTGCGCCCGGCGGGAGACATCGGGGTGTCGGGGATCGGGCTTGCGCTGTTCGTCCTCGGCGTCGGGTTCCTGATTGCAACGCTCCAGATCGCCGCGCAGTTCATCCACTATCGCCGCCTTCGACCCGGCGCGCTCGTCACTTGGCCGGCGGAGGCGCCGCCCACCTACCCCTGGATGCTCGCGCTCGGCGTCGTGGCGGGCATCCTCGTCTTCGTCAAGGTGGTAGTGCAGCAGCAGCCGCCGCAGCGCGCCTTCGGTGAAGGGATGATGCTCCTCTACTACGCGTACGCCGTGCCGCTCCGCCTGAAGATCGGCCGCGGCCTCTACGCGGACGGCATCTGGGCCGACGGCGGCTACATCCCCTACCCCAAGATCGGCGGCCTGTCCTGGCGCGAAGGCAAAACGATCACGCTGGTCATCATCTACCGCCTCCGCAACCTCGCCCGGCGCCTCACCGTTCCCCGCGCCCATTACGCCGAGGTCCGCCGCCACCTCCGCGACAAGATCGCCGCGCACGACATCGACGTCACGGGCAAGCCCCTCGACCTTGGCGGCGATGTCCGCGACCGCGTGTAGCGTGGGCGTGCGGACCCTCAGGTCCGCACGCGGTGTTACAGCAACCCCACCAGGCGCACGATGATGCCGATCAGGCCCGGCCCCGCCGCCATCGGATCCCCCAGCCACTCCGGCGGTGTCAGCCAGACGAAGGCGAGGATGGCGATCACCATCAGGTCGTACTGCCAGGTGGCGCGCTCGAAGGTCCAGAAGAGCGCGTGCCAGATCATCCGGAGCGGCAGTGTCAGCAGGTTCATGCGCCGGCTCCCGGCCTGTTGGCGCGGAGTTCGCGCCAGGTGAAGTAGATCCGGTCGAGCACGGTCAGGATGGACAGCACCAGAATCACCCAGAGCACCGCTGCCATCCGGTTGGTGAACGCGCCGATCATGAAGAGGACGATCCGTTCCGGGCGTTCCATGAAGCCCACCTTGCAGAGCCGGATGATCGACTCGGCGCGGGCGCGCGTGTAGCTGGTCATCACGGAGAAGGTGAGCGTCAGCGCGGCGATCAGCACGTAGTCGGGCCGATCGAGCATCGCGTACAGGTAGATCAGGCCGGTCAGGATGAACAGGTCCGAGAAGCGGTCCATCACGGAGTCCCAGAATCCGCCGAACTTGGAGCTGAGCCCCAGCTCGTCCGCCACCTTGCCGTCGATGAAGTCGAAGATGTTGGCGAGCAGCATGATCCAGCCCGCCAGCATGAACCAGCCGCCCGCCAGCGCGACGCCAGCCGCTGCGTTGATCACGACGCCGATCAGCGTCAGGACGTTCGGGTGGACGCCGACGGCGACACAGAGCCGGATGATGCCGCGCAGTGGAAAGAGGCAGGCGCGCCCGATGGCGCCGGTAAACGTCATGCGTTGGGTGTCCGAACCGCCCCGCCAGCGCGGGGCCAGCATCAGAGCCCGATTATTCTATAGGTGGGAACACGAGTCGGATGGCGATTGCGGACCTGCGGCGAGAGATTGCCCGGCTGCCGGAACAGCCGGGCGTGTACCTCTACTTCAACCGCGCCGGCGAGACGATCTACGTCGGCCGGGCGCGCGCGCTACGGGATCGGGTCCGGAGCTACCTGGGCGCCTACGGCAACGACCCGAAGACGGACGCACTGCTTGACGAGGCGGCGAAGCTCGAGGTGATCGTCACCGACTCGGTGGTCGAGGCGCTTGCGCTCGAGAACAATCTGATCAAGCAGCGGTCGCCCCGATACAACATTCTGCTGCGCGACGACAAGAACTACCCCTACCTGCAACTCACCACCGGCGAGGCGTTCCCGCGCGTCCTGGTCGCCCGGTCCGTGGCCCGTGACGGCCACTACTACGCCGGCCCGTTCCTTCCCGCCACCTTCGCCCGGAAGACGATGTCGCTGACACACCGGCTGTTCGGCATCCGCTCGTGCAACGAGGTGATCACCGGACAGCGCGGCCGGCCCTGTCTGGAGTACGACATCAAGCGGTGCGTCGCGCCATGCGTTGCGGAGCTCTGCAGCCCGGAGCAGTACGCCGAATCGGTCGAGCAGACGCGGCTCTTTTTCGAGGGAAAGACCGACGAGGTGATCGACCGGCTGCGGCGGCGGATGGCGCTGGCGTCCGAGGAGCAGCGCTACGAGCGGGCGGCGCAGTGCCGGGACGCGATCCGCACCGTCGAGACGCTACGTGACCGGCAGCAGAAAATGGCGACCGCGCAGTTGGGCGACCGCGACGCGTTCGGACTGCATGCCGGACCGGACGGCGCCGTGATCCAGGTGTTCCAGGTGCGGCGCGGGCGGGTCGTCGAGCGGGTCGAGCTGGTGGCGGACGGCGGCGACACGGCGGCAGGGACCGAACGCGCGATCGTGACGGCGGCGGTGCAGCAGTTCTACGAGGCGCGCGACGTTCCGCCGGAGGTGCACGTGCCGGTTGACGTCGAGGATCGCGAGGCGATCGAAGCGTGGCTCGCCGCGCGTGCCGGGCGCCGCGTGAGGGTACGGACGCCGAAGCGGGGCGACCGTCGCGCGCTGCTCGATCTCGTCTCGCGCAATGCCGCGCTGGCGTACAACGCGCGCTATCGCGAAGATGCGCGGATTCATGCGGACGCGCTCGTGGAACTGCAGCGGGTACTCGGCCTGCCGCAGCCGCCGGCGCGCGTCGAGTGCTTCGACATCTCCACCTTCCAGGGGCGGGAGACGGTCGGATCACTGGTGGTGTGCGACGACGGGCGGATGCAGCGACGCGAGTACCGCAAGTTTCGTGTGCACGGCCTCGGCGCCCGGCGTGGCCGCCGCGGCACGGGACGATCGCGATCCGGCGCGGTGGCCGACACTGCCCGCCGGAGGGAATCGAGCCGCGCGAAGCCGGACGACGTCGCCGCAATGCACGAGGTTGTGCTCCGCCGGTACCGCCGCCTGATGGAGGAGGGTGGCCCGTTTCCCGACCTTGTCGTGGTGGACGGGGGGCAGGGGCAGTTGAGCGCGGCGTACCGCGCACTCGATACGCTCGGGCTGGGCAACCTGGTGGCGATCGGCCTCGCCAAGCGGGAGGAGGAGATCTACATCCGCGGCGGCGAGGCGCCGATCCGCCTGCCGAAGACCAGCCCGGCCCTCCACCTGGTGCAGCGGGCGCGTGACGAGGCGCACCGCTTCGCCGTCACCTTCCACCGGCGCGCCCGGGCGATGCGCGACTTCCAGTCGGAGCTCGACCTCATCCCGGGCATCGGCACACGCCGGCGCCGCGCCCTGCTCGAGCGGTTCGGCAGCCTGGCAAACGTCCGGCGCGCAACGCGGGAGGAACTGCTGCCGGTGGTGGGGCCGAAGCTGGCCGACGTCATCATCGCGTTCTTCACCAGGATTACGAGCACGCCGAACTAGGGTATTCTCAATGCCGTTGGTTTCGTCCTTCCCCCGCCTTCACGCACGTTGCTGCCCCGCGAGCGCCGGTCATGGCCGTTGATCGCGCGCGGCCGCGTGTCGTCTCCGGCATGCGGCCCACCGGGCCACTGCACCTGGGCCATCTGGCGGGCGCCCTCGGCAAGTGGGTGGAGCTGCAGGCGGACTACGACTGCCTGTACTTCGTCGCCGACTGGCATGCGCTCACCAGCGAGTTCGCCGACACGTCGGAGCTGGTGAGCTACACATACGACAACATTGCCGACTGGATCGCCGCCGGCATCGATCCGGAGCGGAGCACCTTGTTCGTGCAGTCGCTCGTTCCGGAGCACGCCGAGCTGTACCTGCTGCTTCAGATGGTGGTGCCGATCCCCTGGCTGGAGCGGGTTCCCACCTACAAGGAACAGATCGAGCAGCTCTCCGACCGGGACCTGTCGTCGATCGGCTTCCTCGGCTACCCGCTGCTGCAGGGGGCGGACGTCATCATCTATCGGGCGCAGTACGTTCCGGTGGGGGACGATCAGGTGCCGCATCTGGAGCTGACGCGCGAGGTGGTCCGACGGTTTCATCAGTTCTTCGGCGAGGTCTTCCCGGAGCCGCAGCCGCTGCTGACGCGCTTCCCCCGCCTACCGGGCGTCGACAACCGGAAGATGTCGAAAAGCTACGGCAACGCGATCGACCTGTCGGACGACGCTGAGACCGTCCGGAAGAAAGTGATGCGGATGTACACCGACCCCAAGCGGGTCCGGGCCGACATTCCAGGGACGGTCGAAGGGAACCCGGTCTTCATGTACCACGACGCGTTCAATCCCGACACGGCGCAGGTGGACGAGTTCAAGGCGCGCTACCGCGCGGGAACGGTCGGCGATGTCGAGGTGAAGCAGGCGCTCGTGGAGGCGATCAACGCAACACTCGATCCGATGCGCGAGCGGCGGGCGGAGATCCTGTCGCAGCCGGACCGGATCCGCGAGATCCTGCACGACGGGTCGGCGAAGGCGCGCGCGGTTGCGCAGGCGACGATGGCGGACGTGCGCGCGGCGGTCCGGCTGACGTACGGGTAGCCCGATGGCCGACGACGGGCCGGAGCGGACGGCGGCCGGGACAACGGCTGATCCGGCGGCGGACGGGGCCGCCGGCGCGCCGCAGATCCCGCCCGACTTCGAGTCGATCCTTCCCGGCTACCCGGTCCGAGTCAGCAACTTCGAAGGACCGCTCGACCTGCTGATCCATCTGATCAGGAAGAACCAGGTGGACATTTGCGATATCCCGATTGTTCCGATCACGCAGCAGTACCTCCACTACCTCGACCTGATGCGCGAGATCGACCTCGACGTTGCCGGTGAGTTCCTGGTCATGGCGGCCACGCTGATCCACATCAAGTCGCGGATGCTGGTGCCCCGGGACGACGTGGCCGACGACGGAGCGGAGGACGAGGATCCGCGCGACGCGCTGGTGCGGCGACTGTTGGAGCATCAACAGTTCCGCGCGGCGGCCGAGATGCTGCACGACCGCGAGACGATCCGGAGCGCGCAGCATGCCCGTCACGACGGCCGGGTGGCGGGGATCGCCGGTGCGCCGTTCGAGCGGGAACTGGAGGTGGATCTCTTCAGCCTGCTGCAGGCGTTCCAGGCGGTGCTGGTGCGGCATCGGGAGGTGCCGGACGTGCCGCTGCCGGAGGAGTCGGTGTCGATCGAGGTCCGGATGCGCGAGGTGCTCGCCCGGCTGTCGGCGGTCGAGCCCCGGCGGTTCGAGGATCTGTTTGCCGACGCGTCATCCCGCCGGGATCTGGTCACCACCTTCCTGGTGCTGCTTGAGCTGATCAGGTTGCGCCAGATCAGGGTGCTGCAAGCGGGCGCCGACGGTCCGATGCAGATCTATCGGCGCGAGGCGCCACGAGCCGCGGGAAGGGACAATGACTGAACCGCGCGACGGCCTGCAGGCGGTCATCGAGGCGCTCATCTTCGCGTCGCCCGACCCGGTCACGATGAAGACCCTGCAGAGGACGCTTGACACCGAGTCAAAGGAGGCGGTGGTCGAGGCGCTGCGGGCACTCCGGCAGCAATGGCAGGCCCGCCCCGGCGGCCTGGAGCTGGTCGAGGTGGCGGGCGGCTACCAGATCGTCACCCGCCCGCACCTGCACGACTGGGTCCGCCGGCTGTTCCACGAGCATTCGAAGCAGCGCCTGTCGGTGCCGGCGCTCGAGACGCTGGCGGTAGTGGCATACCGGCAGCCAGTGACGGGTCCGGAAATCGCGGAGATCCGGGGTGTCAACACCAGCGGCGTCCTCGGAACGCTGGTCGAGCGGCGGCTCGTGAAGGTGGTGGGGCGGAAAGCGGTGGTCGGCCGGCCTTTCCTCTACGCCACGACGCGCGAGTTCCTCGACCGGTTCGGCCTCAAGGATCTGAGCGACCTGCCGAGGGTGGAGGACATGGCGGAGGCGCTCGGAATGGACGCGCACTCGGCGCTGGAGCTGGACGGTCCGCGCGACGAGACATTGCCGTTCGGCCCGGCCTCGGAGATCGGCCCCTCTGTGGATCCGTCCGGCGATCTGCCGGCTGATCGCTCCGGCAACGCTTCGGAGCACGACCGGCCGGACGGCGACGCGGACTTCGCCGGTGGCGGGGAGTCGGACGCTGATATCGGCACGCAGGTGCACTGACCGGCCACGGGGTGCGCGGCGGCGATGATCGGGGGGCGGACGGTGGACGAGCCGGGGATCCGACTGCAGAAGATGATTGCCGCGGCGGGCATCGCCTCGCGCCGCGCCGCCGAGCGCCTGATCACGGATGGCCGCGTGACGGTGAACGGGCGGACGGTACGCGAGTTGGGCACCCGGGCCGATCCGGAGCGGGACGACGTCCGGGTGGACGGCCGGCGCGTCGCCCGCGCCGCGCGACGCCGCTATCTGCTGGTCCACAAGCCGGCCGGTTACGTGACGACGCGGAGCGATCCGCAGCACCGGCCGACGGTTCTCGACCTGATCCCGAACGTGCGGGAGTACGTCTATCCGGTCGGCCGGCTCGACTACGATTCGGAGGGACTGCTGCTGCTGACGAACGACGGGCCACTTGCCGCGATCCTGACGCACCCGCGCCACGGCATGCCGCGCGTCTATGAGGCGGTGGTGCGCGGCGTGCCGACGCCGGCCGAGCTCCAGCGGCTCGCGGCCGGCGTGACGCTCGACGGCCGGCGGACCGCTCCGGCGGAGGTCCGGCTGCTGCCGCGCGGCGGAACCGACCGCGCATCAACCGCCGACGCGCGTGTCCGCTTGGTGTTGCACGAAGGGCGCAACCGGCAGGTACGGCGGATGTTCGACGCGATCGGCCATCCGGTGCGGCGGCTGCGGCGGACGCGGCAGGGGCCGCTGGCGCTCGGCCGGCTGAAGCGGGGGCAGGCCCGCGACCTGACGCCAGCGGAAGTGCAGACGCTGCAACACGCGGCGCGGCAAGCGGCGACGGGGGCGCGCCGGCGGTCAGCCGGCCGTGGGCCACAGCGCAGCCGTGCCGCAGCGGCATCTACTGACGCAGACCGGGCAGGACGATGAGCAGGGGACCGGTGATCGCGATCGACGGACCGTCGGGCGCCGGCAAGGGGACCGTCGCGCACGCCATCGCCGCAAAGCTGCAGTGGCGCCACGTCGATACCGGCGCCATGTACCGCGCCGTTGCCTGGAAGGCGGTGCACGAACGTCTCGCGCTGAACGACGAGCCGGCGGTCGCCGGCGTGGCGGACCGCGCCCGCTTCGAACTGGACGGCCCCCGCGTCGTGATCGACGGTGACGACGTCACCGACGAGATCCGGAACGCCGACATGGATCGCGCGGCAGCCGCCGTTGCCAGGCTCCGCGAGGTCCGGGCGGCGCTGGTCCGTCAGCAGCAGGCACTGGCGCGCGGCGGCGGTGTCGTGATGGAAGGGCGGGACATCGGGACGGTGGTCTTCCCGGACGCGCCGGTCAAGATCTACCTTGACGCCGATCCGTCGGAACGGGCCATGCGGCGCGCCAACGATTCCCACCACCAGCGGCCGGCGACGGCGGGCGTGGACGACGTGAAGCGGGCGCTCGACGAGCGCGATCAGAGCGACCGGACCCGGGCGACCTCCCCGCTCAGGGTCGCCGACGATGCGGTCTGCATCGACACCACGGGCGTACCGGTCGATGAGGTGGTCCGGCGCGTCCTCGACGTTGTCCGCGAACGTCTGCCGGGGGCGCTCTCAGGTTGACGGCCCCCCGTAAGTGACGTAATATCCATAGTTTGCCCCGTCCTTACGATCTGGGAACCGCGCCCCGGCACGAGCGCAAGGAGTACCCGAGAGCTATGGTAGACGTGTCTGACGACCCGTACCGTGACCCCGACGAGGAGGTCCGCAACCCGGAGGAACATGCCCGCCTGGCGGCGATGTACGAGGCGAGCCTCAAGAACATCGTCGAGGGTGAGGTGATCGAGGGCACCGTCCTGATGGTCACCGACACCGAGGTGCTGGTCGACGTCGGCTACAAGTCGGAGGGGTTCATCCCCCTGACGGAGTTCTACGACGAGAACCGTGAGGCGATCGTCAATCCGGGAGACACCGTCGACGTCCTGCTGGAGCGGACCGAGGACCGTGACGGCCACATCGTGCTATCGCGCGAGAAGGCCGAGAAAATGAAGATCTGGGACGACGTCGAGAAGGCCTACGCCGAGCGGAAGGTTGTGATCGGCAAGGTCATCGACCGGATCAAGGGGGGGCTTGCGGTGGACATCGGCGTCCGGGCGTTCCTGCCCGGCTCGCAGATCGATATCCGGCCGGTCCGCAATCTTGACGCGCTCCGCGGCGAGGAGTTGCGGATGCGCGTCATCAAGGTGAACAAGAAGCGGGGGAACATCGTGCTCTCCCGCAAGGTGCTCCAGGAAGAGGAGAACGCGGAGAAGAAGAAGGAGACGCTCGCCGCCCTCGAGGAGGGAAAGGTGCTGACCGGCGTCGTCAAGAACATCACCGACTACGGCGCGTTCATCGACCTGGGCGGCATCGACGGCCTGTTGCACGTTACCGACATGTCGTGGGGCCGCGCCCACCCCTCGGAACTGTTCAAGGTGAACAACGAGGTGGAGGTGGTGGTGCTGAAGTTCGACACGGAGTCCGAGCGGGTGTCGCTGGGCTACAAGCAGCTCCACAACGACCCCTGGACCAGCGTGGGGGAACGCTACCCGGTTGGCCAGCGCCTGAGTGGCAAGGTGATCAGCCTGACCGACTACGGTGCGTTCGTCGAGCTCGAACCGGGTGTCGAAGGACTGATCCATGTCTCGGAGATGTCGTGGAGCAAGCGGGTCAAGCATCCGTCGAAGGTGCTCAACGTGGGCAGCACGGTGGAATCGATGGTGCTTGGCGTCGACCCGCAGGCGCGGCGCATCGCGCTCGGCCTGAAGCAGATCGAGAGCAATCCCTGGGAAGAGCTGGGTGAGCGGTACCCGGTCGGTGCCCGCATCACCGGCGTCGTCCGGAATCTGACTGAGTTCGGCGCGTTCGTCGAGGTGGAGGAGGGAATCGACGGCCTGATCCACATCTCCGACATGTCATGGAGCAAGCGGCTGAAGCACCCGTCGGAGGTGATCAACAAGGGCGACGAGGTGGAAGCGGTCGTGCTGAACATCGACCCCGAGAACCAGCGGCTGTCGCTCGGCCTCAAGCAGCTCGCGACCGACGTCTGGGACGACTTCTTCGCCGGCACGCGGGTGGGCAACGTCGTGGAGGGCAAGGTGGTCAGGATCACCAACTTCGGAGCGTTCGTGGAGTTGGCCGAGGGGATCGAGGGGCTGATCCACGTCTCCGAGTTCGAGGATCAGAAGAAGGGCGCGCCGTCCGCGATCGAGCCGGACGCCACCATTCAGGTGCGGGTGATCAAGCTGAGTCCGGCGGAGCGGAAAATCGGGTTGAGCGTCCGTGCGCTGCAGGACGGGCACATCGAGGCGGACTGGCACAGTTACGCTGGCGAGTCGTCGCCCGAGGTGACGCTGGGCGACCACTTCAGGCAGCAGCAGGAGGCCTCGGCCGCAGGGTTGGCTTCAGCCCGCCCAGGGTCTTCGGAGCCGCCCGACGGCGACTAGGTCGGCGCACGACGCACGCTAGCCGGAGAGGGGCCGTGACCGGGAGCAGCATGACCAAGGCGGCACTGGTCGAGGAAGTGTCCAGGGCCGCCGATCTCCCCAGGAAACAGGCGGAGAAGGTGGTCGAGACGGTGCTGGACAGCATCGTCGATGCGCTGCACGGCGGTGACAAGGTGGAGTTGCGCGGCTTCGGCAGTTTCCGCCTGCGGCGACGCAATTCGCGGAAGGGCCGCAACCCGCAGACCGGCGCTCCGGTAGACGTGCCCGCCAAGCGGGTGCCCTACTTCAAGCCGGGCAAGGAACTCAGGGCGCTGATCAACGAGTACTTCGAGCTGCCACCCCGGACGCCATCGTCGTCCCACCCCTCGGAGTCGAGCCAGGCCGCCACGTCCGGGTCCCCGGGCGCCACCCCGTGAAGCGCCTCTGGGCACCGTGGCGACTGGCGTACGTGACCGGTGTGACGACGGATGAACCGCCCGCCTGCGTCTTCTGCACGGCGCTCGATCCGGCCCAGCCGTCCGAGCACCTGATTCACCGCGGTGCACGCGCATTCGTCATCCTCAACAAGTACCCGTACAACAATGGTCACCTTATGGTGGTGCCGATCCGCCACGTGGCGCGGATGGCGGACACCGCGCCGGAGGAGTTGACGGAGCTGATTGCGCTCACCCGACTCGCGGAGATGGCGTTGACCGAGGCGTATGGCGCGCACGGGATCAACGTCGGGATGAACCTGGGCCGGACCGCGGGCGCCGGCGTCGTCGGCCACCTGCATGTCCACGTGGTGCCGCGTTGGGAGGGGGATACCAACTTCCTGTCGGTCGTCGGCGAGACGCGCGTCGTGCCGGAAGCGCCGGCCGCGAGTGTCGCGAGGCTGAAACCGGTCTTCGAACGGCTCGCCGCCTCCTGATCGGCGTGCGCGCCCGCCGGTGGGCGCGGCGAAGCCCTACGTCTGCAGCAACTGCCTGGCGATTGTCTGCAGTTGCAGGTTGGAGGTTCCCTCGTAGATCTGCCCGATCTTCGCGTCTCGGTAGAGCTTCTCAACCGGGTAATCCTTGGTGTAGCCCACCCCGCCGAACAGTTGCACGGCGAGCGAACTGACCCGCTCGGCCACCTGCGACGCAAACAGCTTCGCCATCGCCCCCTCGGTCAGGAACGGCTCTCCCGCGTCGCGCAGCCGCGCCGCGTTGTACGTCGTCAGCCGCGCCGCTTCGATCTCCGTCGCCGCCTGCGCGATCTGGAACTGCACCGCCTGGAACGACGCAATCGGCTGGCCGAACTGCTGCCGCTCCTGCACATATGCGATCGCATGGTCGAGCGCCCCCTGCGCCAGCCCGACCATCTGCGCGGCGATTCCGATCCGCCCCTCGTTGAGGGTCTCTATCGCCACCCGGTAGCCGCGGCCCACCTCGCCCAGCACGCTGGCGTCCGGCACGCGGCAGTCATCCAGCAGCAACTCGCAGGTACTGCTTGCCCGAATCCCCAGCTTGTCTTCCTTCTTGCCGACCGCGAAGCCGGGGGTATCGCGGTCCACGACGAACGCGGTGATGCCGTGGTGGCCGGCTGACGGGTCGGCGGTGGCGAAGACGATGAACAGCGCCGCCTCGGCGGCGTTCGTGATCCAGAGCTTCCGCCCGGTCAGCACCCAGCCGTCGCCGTCGCGCACCGCGCGCGTCGTCAGCCCGAACGCGTCGCTGCCTGCGCCTGGTTCCGATAGCGCATAGGCGCCTACCGCACGCGAGGCAAGCGCCGGGAGCCAGCGCGCCTGCTGATCGTCGGTCGCCCAGCGCCGCAACGCATTGATCACCAGCGTGTTCTGCACGTCGACCAAGACGGCGACCGCCGGATCGACTCGCGACAACTGCTCGACCGCAAGAATGGACAGCATGAACGAGCCGCCCGCGCCCCCGTGCGCCTCCGGGACTTCGATTCCCATCACGCCGAGGGCGAAGAGCTGATCGATCAGGGCGCGCGGCATCGCCGCCGCGTCGTCCATCTGCCGGACGAGCGGCGCCACCTCCGCCTCGGCGAACGCCCGGACGCTGCCCCGCAGCAGTTGCTCCTCCTCGGAGAGGCGCGTGAGCGGCGGGGCGGCGGGGGCGAGGTCGGGCATGGCTGGACTCGTCCGATGTACGCGGGGGAACCGGCCGGAATGGTAACATTGGGGCAGTGCATCGGGCGCGTCGCGGCGTCGACGCGCGACCTCGGACAAGGTGATGATCAGACATTGGATCGCCGCCGGACTCTTCCTCGGTCTCCTGCTGTGGCCGGTGGCCGGACCGGTTGCCTGGCAGCAGCGGCCGGCGCAGACGGAACCAGCGCAGACGGAACCGGCGCAGACGGAGCCGCCCCCGGCGGACGCCCCGCCGGATGGTACGGCGCCGGGGGTGACGCTCGAGGAGGTCGATGGCCAGCCGCCCGTTTTCCGGAGCGGCGTCAACTATGTCCGCGTCGATGCCTTCGTGACCGACGAGGACGACAACCCGGTCTTCGACCTGACGCAGGACGACTTCGAGGTGTACGAGGACGACGTCCTGCAGACGATCGATGCGTTCCAGGTCATCCGCATCGATCAGCTTCTGGCGCTGACTGACACTCCACAGACCCGGGTCGGGGTCACCCGGGCCGATCAGGAGCTGGCCGCGTCGCAGCCGGACGTCCGGGTCTTCGTCATCTTCCTCGACGACTACCACGTCCGGAGGGAGAACGCCCTGAGTGCGCGGCAGATGCTGATCGAGTTCATTCAGAACGACCTGATCCCGACCGACCTGGTGGGGCTGATGTATCCGCTGACCCCGATCGACGATGTCCGGCTGACGCGCGACCACGCGTCGATCGTCCGGGCGCTCGAGCGCTTCGAGGGGGTCAAGTACGACTACGACCCGCGCAACCAGTTCGAGGCGCGCTACTCCTACTATCCGACCGAGATCGTCGAGCGGATGCGGAACGATGTGTCGCTGTCGGCGCTTCGCGGCCTGATGGTGCGGCTGGGCGGCCTCCGCGAGGGGCGCAAGTCGGTGCTGCTGTTGAGCGAGGGCTACACCAACTACGTGCCGCCGCAGTTGCGGAGCCACAATGCCGAGGACCCGGTCGATCCGACCATCAACCCGAACCGGTTCAATCCGTTCGCGGCTGAGAACCAGTACGAGGAGACCCAGGCGTTTTTCCGCCAGGCGGAGACGATCGGCGACCTTCGGCGCGTCTTCCAGACCGCAAACCGCTTCAATACCTCCATCTATTCGGTCGACCCGCGTGGCCTCACCGCGTTCGAGTTCGACGTCTCCCAGCCGAGCATCAGCTTCCGGACCGACGCGCAGGCGTTGCGCGAGACGCAGGCCACGCTCCGCGTGCTGGCCGACACGACCGACGGGCGGGCAATCGTGAACCAGAACGACCTGCGGCGGGGCCTGCGGCAGATGCTGGACGACGCGAGCGGCTACTACCTGCTCGGCTACGACTCCAGCCTGGCGCCGACCGACGGGGAGTTTCACGAGATCGACGTGCGCGTCAGCCGTCCGGGCCTGCGGGTGCGCGCCCGACGCGGCTACTGGGCAATCACCGAGCGCGATGTGGAACGGGCGCTGGCCGCCCCGGAGAACGAGCCACCGCGCGCGGTCGACATCGCCCTCGATCAACTGGCCGAGCCGCGCAGCGGCCGACTGGTCCGCACTTGGTTCGGTACGTCGCGCGGCGAGGCGGGCCGGACCCGGGTGCAGTTCGTGTGGGAGCCGATCGACGGTCGGGGGCGGCGCGATGAGGCGTCGCGCGTCCTGCTGACCGCGATGGGCGACGGCGGCCCTTACTTTCGGGGACGGATCCCGGAGGAGGCCGGCCGGCCCGGCCGCGGCACCTCCCGTCGCGGCGCGGCGGCGCCGGCCGCGGCCTCGTCCACATCGGTCGAGTTCGAGGCGGATCCAGGCGAGCTGCAGTTCGCCCTCGCGATCGAGGGAGCGGCGGGCGAGGTGCTTGACCGCGACCGGGGTGAAATCTCCATTCCCGACTTCACCGGTCCGGAGGTCGTCCTGAGCACACCGGTCTTCGTGCGCGCGCGCAACGCCCTGGAATACCGCGACCTGGTGAACGACTGGACGGCGGTGCCAGGCGTGTCGCGCACCTTCCGCCGGACGGAACAGATCATCGTGCGGTTCGAGGCGTACGCGCCGGGGGGCGGCACGCCGGCGGTGGAGGCCCGCCTCGTCAACCGCGCCGGTGACTCGATCGTACCGCTCGGCGTGATACCGGCGGGACAGGTGCAGTCGATCGCCGACGCGGCCGCCAGCCCCGACGGGGCCGCCGCACTCACGGATGCCGGTCCGGGCGCCGGCTCGCCAAGCGTCGCGTTCGACGCCGCACCCCCAGACCCGTCAGTCCCCGCCAACCTGTTCCAGGTGCATGTGGCGCCGGCGTTCTTGCCGCGGGGCGAGTACCTGATCGAGCTGAAGGCGACCTACGCCGATCAGGAGACGACACATCTTGCGGCGTTCCGGCTTTCGTCCTGACGCGCCGATGTCGACGGCGGAGAAGCCCGCGCCCGCGGCGCCCGGGAACGGACCGGCGACGGCAGACAATCTCTGTGGCCTCGACTACGCCTCCGACCTGAACGACCCCGGACAGTTCCCCTATACGCGCGGCATCCACGCGAGTGGCTACGGCGGCAAGCTCTGGACGATGCGGCAGTTCTCCGGCTTCGGCACGCCGGAGGCGACAAACCGGCGCTACCGCGACCTGCTCGACGCTGGGGGCCACGGGCTGAGCGTTGCGTTCGACCTGCCGACGCTCATGGGGCGCGACCCGGACCACCCGCTCTCGGAAGGGGAAGTGGGGAAGTGCGGCGTCAACGTGGCGTCGATCGCGGACATGACGCGCCTGTTCGACGGTATCCCGCTCGGCCAGGTGACGACGTCGATGACGATCAACAGCCCGTCGGCGATGATCTTCGCGATGTACCTGGTGGCGGCAGAGCGGCAGGGGGTCGCCTGGCGCGAGCTCTCGGGGACGCTGCAAAACGACATCCTGAAGGAGTACATCGCGCAAAACGAGTACATCTATCCGCCGCGTCCGTCGATGCGGCTGGTGACCGACACGTTTACCTTCTGCGCGGAGCAGGTACCGCGCTGGAACACTATCTCGGTAAGCGGCTACCACATCCGCGAGGCGGGTGCGACCGCGCTACAGGAGTTGGCGTTTACGCTGCGTGACGGGATGGAGTACGTGCAGTACGGTATCGACGCCGGCCTCGCCGTCGACACGTTCGCGCCCCGCATCTCGTTCTTCTTTAATGCCCACAACGACTTCTTCGAGGAGATCGCAAAGTTCCGTGCGGCGCGCACGCTGTGGGCGACCGTGATGCGCGACCGCTATGGCGCGCGGGACGAGCGTTCGTGGAAGCTTCGGTTCCACGCCCAGACCGCCGGCGTGTCGCTCACCGCGCAGCAGCCGTACAACAACGTCGTGCGGACCGCGCTGCAGGCGATGGCGGCGGTCCTGGGGGGTGCGAACTCGCTGCACACCAACTCGCTGGACGAAGCGCTGGCGCTGCCGACGAAGGAGGCGGCGTTGCTTGCGCTCCGGACGCAACAGGTCATCGCGCACGAGAGTGGTGTCACCGAGGCGGTCGATCCGCTGGGCGGGTCGTACTGGGTCGAGTCGCTGACGCGTGATCTGGAAGCGGGTGCGCGCGACTACTTCGACAGGATTGATGCACGGGGCGGCATGGTGTCGGCGATCGAACAGGGCTTTCCGCAGCAGGAGATCGCCAACAGCGCGTACGCCGCCCAGCAGGCGGTGGAGTCTGGCGCGCAGGAAGTGGTCGGCGTCAACTCGCACGTCGAAGCGGCGAACCGCGCGCCGGTCGACACGCTTTACATCGACGAATCGGCGGCAGCGGCGCAGGCGGGGCAGGTGGGGGAGATCCGCGCCCGGCGCAATCAGGCGGCGTGCCAGCGCGCGCTCGACCGCGTGCGGCGGACTGCCGAGGGGACCGGCAACCTCATGCCGCCGCTGATCGACGCGGTCCGTGTGGAGGCGACGCTGGGCGAGTTGTGCGACGCGCTACGAGACGTCTGGGGCGAATGGGAGGAAACGCCCCGCGTCTGAAGAACGTGAGGACCGGATGAGCGAACCGACCACATCAGCCGGTGCACCAGCGACCGGCGCCGGCGCGGCGCGACGCATCCGCGTCGTCGTCGCGAAGCCGGGTCTCGACGGCCACGACCGGGGCGCGAAGGTGATCGCCCGTGCGCTGCGCGATTCCGGGATGGAAGTGATCTACACCGGCCTGCGCCAGACGCCGGAGCAGATCGTCGAGGCGGCGCTGCAGGAGGATGCGGACGTGATTGGCGTCTCGATCCTCTCCGGCGCGCACAACCATGTCTGCCCCCGCATCACGGCGCTGCTGGCGGAGCGTGGCCTGACCGACGTCCTGGTGGTCGTGGGCGGGATCATCCCGGATGCCGACATTCCGCGCCTCGAAGCGGCAGGTGTCGCTGGCGTCTTCCAACCCGGCACCCCGATGCAGGCGATCATCGACTTCATCCGTGCCAACGTCCGGTCCGTCGCCTGAGCATTCCGCCCTCGGCGCCGGTCCGCGCCGCCGTCGGTGCGACCCCGAAGACCGTGCCGGCTGGGGTGCGCCGGCGGTGAGCCGGCCAGTTGACGCCGCTCAATCCCTGCCGGTACGCTCCCTGTTCCAGTGCCCCACAAGCTCCTGATCGCCGACGACAGCGCCGCCATTCAGCAGGTGATCCGTCTCGCGTTCGACGGTGAACCGATCGACGTCGTCGCAGCGGATGACGGTGCGGCGGCCATCGACGCGGTGACGCGCGAGTCACCCGACATCGTGCTGGTCGACGCCAGCCTGCCCGGAACCGACGGCTACGACCTGGCCGGCCTCCTCCGCGCCGACGCGGCGCACGCGGCGGTGCCGGTGGTGCTCCTTACCGGGGCGTTCGAGCGAGTCGACCGCGCCAGGGCGGATGCCGTCGGTTGCCGCGACGTGCTGGTGAAGCCATTCGCTCCGCGCGACGTCGTGGCGCGGGTCCTGTCGCTGCTCGGCCTGGCGGCGGCGTCCGTCCCCGAGGCGACGCCGGCAACCGACGCACCGGCCGCGTTCGCGCCGGAGCCGATCGCGGCAGTTGAACCGCCGGAGCCGGTTGCGCCAGCACCGGCGGCGCCGGTACTGGTCGCCACAGTGGAGCCACCAGAGCCGGTTGTGCCGGAGCCGATCGCGGCAGTCGCACCACCGGAGCCGGTTGCGCCGGAGCGGGCCGCGGCGGCGGAGACGCAGCCGGCCGTCCCGCCGCCCCAGTCGCGCGAACCGGAGGGGCCGGTCCTCGCCCGCGCGTTCAGAGCCTTCCTGGCGGCGGAGCAGCGGCATGCCCCGCCGCCCGAGCTGACAGAGACGGTGAAGGCAGAGCTGATCGAGCGGGTACGCGACCGGCTGACGGCGTCGTTCGTCCGCGAGGTGGCTGACGACGCGGTCGAACGGGCGGCTGAACGCCTCCTGCGCGAGGAGCTGGCCAGCCTCGCCGCGGAGGCCTCCCGGCTACGGCGCGGCGCCGACTGACGGCCCGCCGCGAGGCACCCTTCTCCAGAGACTGACGTCACAGACCGGCGTCCCTTCGGGTGCGCCGCCACCCCGGCCGACGTTGCGCGCGACCGCTGCCTGATACGATCCTGGGCCGATGCGCCAGCTTCCGAAGACGTTCGAGCACACCGAGGTTGACCGGAAGTGGTACGCCTTCTGGGAGGAGATCGGCGTGTTCCGCGCCGATCCGGCATCCGACAGACCACCCTTCAGCATGGTGCTGCCGCCGCCCAACGTGACCGGCTGGCTCCACATCGGCCACGCCCTCAACCAGACGCTGCATGACGTCATCGCGCGCTGGAAGCGGATGTGCGGCTTCGATGTCCTCTGGCTCCCCGGCACTGACCATGCGGGCATCGCGACGCAGAACGTTGTCGAGAAGCAGTTGGCCGAGGAAGGGAAGTCCCGACACGACCTGGGCCGTGAGGCGTTCGAGGCGCGCGTCTGGGACTGGGTGGGCAGGAGCCGCGGCACGATCACCAGCCAGATGCGGAAGCTGGGCGCGTCGGTCGACTGGTCGCGCGAGCGCTTTACGCTGGACGAGGACCTCTCGCGCGCCGTCCGTCGCGTCTTTGTCACGCTGTACCACGACAACCTGATCTACCGGGCGCCGGCGCTCGTAAGCTGGTGCCCCCGCTGCAGAACCGCACTCTCGGATTTGGAGGTGGCGCACCAGCCGACGCTCGGGAAGCTCTGGCATATCCGCTATCCATTCGCGGAGGGCGGCGGCTCGGTCACGGTGGCGACGACCCGCCCGGAGACGATGCTGGGCGATACGGCCGTGGCGGTCCATCCCGATGACGCACGGTACGTCGCGCTCGTCGGGACGGCGCTGACCCTTCCGGTCCTTGGCCGAGCGCTGCCGGTGATCGCTGACACGTTCGTCGATCCAACGTTCGGCACCGGCGCCGTCAAGGTGACGCCTGGGCATGACCCGAACGACTTCGCGATCGGCACGCGGCACGATCTTGAACGGATTTCGGTGATCGACGAGGACGGTCGGATGACCGCCGCGGCCGGGCCGTACGCCGGGCTGGATCGGTTCGAGGCGCGTGCGAGGCTGGTGGAGGCGCTCGCGGCGGACGGCCTGCTGGAACGGGTGGAGGACCACGAGCACGCCGTGGGGCAGTGCCAGCGGTGCGGCACGGTGGTGGAGCCGCTGCTGTCGACGCAGTGGTTCGTCCGGATCGCGCCGCTGGCCGAGTCGGCGCTCGCCGCGGTGGCGGAGACCGGTGACACGACGTTCGTCCCCGAGAACTGGACCCGCACGTACACCGACTGGATGACCAGCATCCACGACTGGTGCATCTCGCGTCAGTTGTGGTGGGGGCACCGGATCCCGGCGTGGTACTGCGACGCGTGCGGGAAGACGCACGTCGCCGAGGTAGCGCCGGAGGCGTGCGACTGCGGCGGCGCGCTGACGCAGGAACAGGATGTGCTCGACACCTGGTTCAGCTCTGGACTCTGGCCGTTCAGCACGATGGGCTGGCCGAGGGAGACGGACGACCTCAGGCGCTACTACCCGACGACGCTGCTCGTGACCGGCCACGACATCATCTTCTTCTGGGTCGCCAGAATGATGATGCTCGGTCTCCGCTTCCGGGGCGACGTGCCGTTCCGGACGGTCTACGTCACGTCGCTCGTTCGCGACGAGCATGGCCGGAAGATGAGCAAGTCGAAGGGAAACGTGGTCGATCCACTCGAAGTGATGGGGGAGATCGGCGCCGACGCGTTCCGTTTCACGCTCGCCGCGCTCGCCTCGCCGGGCATGGACATCGCGCTGTCCGAAGGCCGTCTCCGCGCCTACCGCCAGTTCATCAACAAGATCTGGAACGCCTCCCGCTTCGTCCTGATGCAGCTCGACGACGCCGGCCTGCCTCTTGGTGCGCGGGCGTCCGCGCCCGCATCGGACGACAGCGCGCGACCCGACATTCCGCCGACGCAGTCCCTCGACCTCATCCACCGCTGGATCCTGCACCGCGTGAGCGCGCTTGCGGCAGAGGTGGGCGCCGCGCTCGAGGAGTACCGGTTCGACGTGGCCGCCGATCGCCTGTACCACGTCTTCTGGCATGAGTACGCCGACTGGTACATCGAACTGGTGAAACCGGAGCTGCAGGTGGGGGGCGACGCTCGCGCGCGCGCCGTGGCGGTCCTGCTGGAGGTGCATGACCGGCTCCTCCGGATGCTGCATCCGTTCATCCCCTTCGTGACCGAAGAGGTGTGGCAGACGCTGCCGGGCCACGGTGAGACGATCGCGCGCTCGGCGTTCCCTGCACCGGTCGACGCCTGGCGCGACGACGATGCCGTCGCCACCATGGCCCTCCTCCAGGACGTCGTCACCACTATCCGCACCGTCCGCTCGGAGTGGAACATTCCGCCCAGGCAGCCGATCACCGTTGGGGCGCACGGCGCTGACGCCGCCACTGCCGACCGCCTTCGCCCGCACCTCGATCATGTCGCGCGCCTCGCTGGTCTCGCGTCGTTCACGTTCGCCGGCACCGCACCGGCGACGGACGCGGAGACGGTCCGCCGTGTCGTCCGCGATTTCGAGCTGCACATCCCGCTGTCCGGCATTGTTGACCGCGCGCAGGAAGCGAATCGCGTCGCGCGCGAGCTGGAGAAACTGACGAAGCAGCGGACCGATCTGCAGGGGCGTCTCCGCAATGCGTCGTTCCTCGAGCGGGCCGACCCCGACATCGTTCAGCAGACCCGCGAACAGGAGGCGGCCGCCAGCGAGCGCCAGCAGAAGCTGGAACGGATCCTCGCGGAGCTGGCGCCGTGACGGCAGGCGCTCCAGCGGTGCGTCTGAGGCTGACGCCGCTCGACGCGTCCGACTACCGCGACACCGTTCAACGCGCCCTCGCCGAAGATCTTGCCGGCGGCGACATCACCACGGACGCAACGACGTCACGCCACCTGCGCGGCCGGGGCGAGTTCCACGTGAAGCAGCCGTGCGTCCTCGCCGGCCTCGATGTCGCATTCGAGGTATTCCGTCAGCTCGACGCCGACGTCGGCGTCGCCGCCCGGTACCGCGCCGACGGGGACACGTGCGAACCAGGTGACATCATTGCCGTCCTCGAAGGGCGCGCCGCGTCGCTGCTCGGCGGGGAACGGACAGCCCTCAACTTCCTGCAGCGTCTCTCGGGCATCGCCACCCGCGCCCGTGCGTACGTCGACGCCGCTGCCGGCTCCACGATCATTCTCGACACGCGCAAGACGACGCCGACGCTGCGCGCCCTCGAGAAGTACGCCGTCCGCGCCGGAGGCGCCGCGAACCACCGGTTCGGACTCGGTTACGGCATCCTGATCAAGGACAACCACATCCGGGTGTCCGGGTCGATCACCGAAGCGGTCCGCCGGGCACGACGTGTGTCAGCCTCTCCCGCGGATGCACGGAGCTCCGGGGTTTCATCTCTGGATCTGCGAACGTCCGCGTCCGCATCCGGTCCGCTCGCGAACCGCATCGAAGTGGAAGCGCAGTCCCTCGCCGGCGTGGACGAAGCGCTGGATGCCGGCGCCGACATCGTCCTGCTCGACAACCTCACGCTGGCAGAAACCGCCGACGCGATCGACCGATGCCGTGGCAGAGCCGAGACCGAGATCTCCGGCGGCATCACCCTCGACCGGATCCCGGAGCTGGCCGCGCTCGGCCCGACGTATATCTCGGCCGGCGCGCTGACCCATTCGGCCCCAGCCGTCGACCTCAGCTTCGAGATGGTCCCGCTGCCATGACCGCCGCCGCGGCGCCGCTTCCGCCCTCTCTTGCCGCGGCGATCGCGGCGCATCCGGAGCTGGACCCGGCGCGGGTCCACTACTACCCGGTGCTGGCATCCACGAACGACACCGCCGCGGACCTGGCCTCGTCTGGCGCGCCCGACGGCGCCGTGGTCATCGCGCGCCGCCAGACCGCTGGCCGTGGACGGCGAGGGCGCGCGTGGCACTCGCCGGACGGCGTTGGGCTCTACGTGTCGGTGATCCTGCACGGCCAGCAGGCCCCTACCGTCACACTGCTCGCCGGCGTCGCCGCCGCGGAGGCGATCCGCGAGACGACCGGCGTCGCGGTTGATCTGAAATGGCCGAACGACCTGGTCGCCGCCCCGCGCAGCGCGAGCAGTTGGCGCAAGCTGGCTGGCATCCTGACCGAGACGGTCCCACCCGACGTGGGCGAGGGCGCCATCGTCGGCATTGGCGTCAACGTGGGCGCCACTCCGTTCCCGCCCGACCTGGCCGAGACCGCCGTGGCGCTCGATCAGTGCGTCGGCGAGCCGGTCGATCAACCGATGCTCTGCGCCACGCTCCTCGCACAGCTCGAACGCTGGCGCCGGCGCGTCGCGTCGGCGGGGACGGCGCTGCTGCTCGAACGCTGGCGTGAGCTCTCCCCCAGCAGCCGCGGCGCCGCGGTCGCGTGGGATGATGGGACAGGTTCGCCGCGCCGCGGCGTCACCGCCGGCATCGACGAGACCGGGGCGCTGCTGGTGGACGTTGGCGGCGCCGTGGAACGGATCGTCGGCGGGGAGATCCGGTGGGGCGGATGATGCTGAGGGCGGAGTCATCTGCCCCGGCGTTGAGATCTCGGCCGACGCGCTGTTCCGGCGCGCCGCGCGCCTGCCGAGGGTCGATGTGCGCAAGCCGGCGGAGCTCGTGGGCCGGAGCACCGTCGCGTCGATGCAGTCGGGTCTCTTCTACGGCTACGTTGCGATGGTAGAGGGGATCGTCCGCCGGCTGCGCGACCACCTCGCCAGCGGGAACGGCGCCGATCCGATCTGCATCGGCACGGGTGGCCTTGCCGGCGCCATCGCCCAGGGACGCGGGTGATCGAGGCGGTGGAGCCGGACCTGACGCTGATCGGCCTCCGCCTGGTCTGGGAGCGCCGCCGGGAGCCGTGATGGATGCCGGCGAATACTGCCGCGCCGTCGAGTCGCACCTCTGCCGGAAGAACGACGGCCACCTGATCCGGATTGTCGGGCCCGCGTTCGAGATGGTCTACGGCTGGGCGAGGGCCGGCATCCCGCTCAGCGTCGTTTGTCGCGGCATTGATCAGCGCTACTCCCGCTACTATGGCCGGGGTCCGCGCCGCCACCCGGTCCGGATCGAGTTCTGCGAAGCGGACATCCTGACCCTGTTCGACGACTGGAAGCGCGCCGTCCATGTTTCTGGCACCGTCGCCGGAGATGCCGGCGTCCCAGTCGATCCCAAGCCGTCGGACACCGCCGCCGCACCGGAGCGCACAGCCCGGCGCGGGCGCCGCACGCTCGCAGACCACCTCGATGACCTCGCCGCCGCGCTTTCCCACTGGACGCCGCCTCCGGGCCATGCCGCCCCGACGCTCAACCAGGCGATCGCACGCGCCCGTGGCGCCGTCGACGACGCACGCTCCGCCGCGGGATCCCTTCGCGGCGCGGCCCGTCAGGCGGTGGTCGACCACCTCACCGCTCTCGACTACATACTCACCGCCGCTGCCCGCAAGGACACCGACCAGGCGACCACGGTGACACTCCGGTCGGAAGCCGCCGACTCCCTCGCCCCCTTTCGGGCACGGATGCGTCCAGGCGCCTTCACCGTCGCCCTTGCCGCCGCCACGGACCGCCTGCTGGTTGACCGCTGGCGCCTCCCGCGCCTGACGTACGACTAAGATCACAGGATGCGTGACTGACCGTCTGTCGCGCATCCGTCTGTGTCCTTCTCGCTTTGAATCAGGAGATGAGAGTCGTGTTGCGTGGACCGGGGTGCGTGTGCCGATGGTGCTGGATGCTATTGCTGATGGCATCGATCGTTCCATCGGCGAACGCCCAGATGTCGGGTGAAATCGAAGGGACCGTGGCAGACAGCCAGGGACTCGCCGTGCCGGGAGTAACCGTGACGCTGGCGGGCGAGACCTTGATCACGCCGCAGGTCGCGGTGACGCTGAGCGACGGGTCGTACCGGTTCCGCGCGCTCGGGCGCGGCGCTGGAGTTGGTCGAGGTCGCCGAGACGATCACGGTGACGGGCGACGCGCCCGTGGTCGACGGCAGGACGACGGCGCTGGTCAACGACTTCGGCGTGGCCGAACTGCAGGAGGTGCCGTCAGCGACCGACGTATGGGCGGTGCTGGGACAGACGGCTGGTGTCCGGATGCGGGGATTCGACGTTGGCGGCTCGCACAAGAGCCAGCAGACCAGCTACGAGAGCTTCGGTGTGCGCGACCAGAACCGCGTTCTGGCCGATGGCGTCGATACGACGGAAGGCGAGGGCGCCACCGGATTCTATTTCGACTACTACTCGATCGGGGAGTTCACGACGACGGCGGCGGGCAACGACGTGGAAATGACCGCGCCCGGCTCGCTCGTCATGATGACGATGAAGAGCGGCGGCAACGAGCTGAGCGGGCTGGTCCATGGCGACTACGAGCACGCACGATTCGTCGGCGACAACACCGACGCCGATCTGGGCGCGCGCGGCTACACCGGGAACCAGAATCTGCTCTTCTTCGAGACGCATGCGGACCTGGGCGGGCCAATCGTGCGTGATCGGGCCTGGTTCTATGGCTTCTACAACCACTTTCGTATCGACAAGGCGGTTTCGGGGGTGGACCGCAGGGTCGCGACCGACCTGGGCGACTTCGATTCGTTCGGCGGCAAGGCCACACTTCGTCTGACTGCCAGGGATCGCCTGATCGGCTACACGAACTGGGGCCTGAAGGAGAAGCCGAAACGGGGTCTCTCGACCGATGTCGGCCCGGACTCGGTGCTCGCCCATGGACACGGCGACGGGCCGCCTCAGCGGCGCGGGGTGGTTTCCCGGTGCCAACGGGTCACCGCCGTTCACGTTCGTCCGATGGAAGCCGCAGGCCACGGTCAGACTGAACCACTACGTGCCCGACCTGGGCGGCAGCCACGACGTCAAGGCGGGGTACGAGTTCCAGATCGACAGCAGCCCGAGCAGGGCGCGACCGGCGCCGTTCCCGGGGCGGAGGGTACGCCGGTCGATCCCGGGCTGCCGCCGGAGTACGTCGACGAGCTCAACCTGTCGCTGGAGCATGAGGTAGCCTCGGACACGTCTCTGCGGTTCTCCTATGTGCGCAAGGACCTCAGTGGCGACACGCCACCCCCTCGGGCACGCGCTGCACGTTGAGCGGCGCACCGGTCAGCGCGTGCAGCGGGCACCCCCAGTGGCGGGACGAGTTTCGCTCGGCGTCCGAAGAGGCCCGGAGCCCGCTCGTTGCCGACCCGCTGGTCGTCGGTTCCGGAGGGCACGGCCCGGGCTGTCTCGCATCCGAACCTGCGCTTACATGCGCGAGGGCACTTCGCAGCCCATCAGGGCCAGAGCCTTCGTCAACTGGTCGCGAACGTGGAGCACGGCGGCGGCCCGCCAGAGCCTGGTCGAGTGGTCCGCTTCCGCGACGACCGGGGCGCGATGATAGAAGGCGTTGAACTGCTGGGCGAGGCCGAAGGCGTACTTGGCGAGGACCGACAGCTCCAGCGATCGGATCGACTGTTCGGCCACCTCGTCGAGGCGTGACGCGTCGAGGATCAGCGACCACAGCGCCGAGTCGGGCTCCGCCGACAGCGGGGCGTCGGGAAGATCGTCCAGCGCGGCGATCAGTGCCGCCTCGTCTGTGCCCTCCCTCTCGGCCAGCTTCCGCAGGATGCTCGTGGCGCGTACCGTCGCGTACTGCAGGTACGGTCCGCTTTCGCCCTCGAAGCTGAGCGCCTCGTCGATGTCGAACGCGATCAGCTTGCCGCGCGAGAACTTGATCATGAAGTAGCGGATGGCGGCGCAGGCGATGATGCGGGCGATGCGTTCGGCCTCGGCCGCGTCCGTCTGCAGGTCGTCGTGGCGCGCCACCACCTCGGCCCGCGCCGCGTCGGTGAGCCGGTCGAGCAGGTCGTCCGCCTTCACGCCGAGCCCCTTCCGGCCGGACACTTCGACGACCCGCTGATGCGGATCGTCGCCGACCGGGAAGCCCAGCGCCGCGGCGGTCTGGCGTGAGAGCGCCACCATCTCGTACGAGACATGCGTCGACTGCGCCGCTTCCTCCGGCCGGCCGGCGGCGGCGAGTCCCTGGCTCAGGAGCTGCTGCAGGTACGACTGGCGTGTGTCGATCACGTTGTAGACGGCGGAAGCGGCGCCGAACGGCGCACCGGCCGCCGGCCGGCCGTCGCCGTCAGACACATCCGCCGTCGTCGTCCAGAGCGTATGGCCGGAGCGCTGCGTGCTGTGCGGCGCGTAGTGGAAGTCGCACCCCAGGAGGCCGAACTTCCAGAACTGGTAGGCGATGTCCTTCCCGACATAGGTGACGGTGCCGTTGGAGCGGACGATGACCTTGGTCTTCGACTTCGGTCCGCCGGTCTCCTCGGCGTTGTCGCCGTTGCCGGCGTCCTGGCTGTCGTCGTCCTCCACCGCGGCCGCGGCGGCACCCTCGATCGGCATCACCCAGCAGCCCGCCTGCGGGCCCGACTCCGCCAGGTGGATCGCCCCCGCCGCCCGCAGCAGGTCGAAGGCGCGTGCCCAGAACCGGAGGCGCAGGATGTCGCTCTCGCGCGCCAGCAGGTCGTACTCGATGTTCAACCGGTCGAGCGTGGCGAGGTGGCAGCGGACAATGCGATCGGCAATCAGGGCGCCAAGCGCGGCCGAAGGGTCGGTGCCGGTCTCAAGGTCATGAAGCGTGCGGGTGCGGTGAACGAGACGCGCGTCGTCCTCCTCGTACCAGCGCGTCACCCTGGCGTAGAGATCCCAACAGTAGTAATCGAACCTCGGCTGATCGGCCAGCGCGGCGACGTCGTCGTACGAGAGCCGCTCGATCTGGGCGAAGCCGACCACCACGTCCGCCACCTGGACGCCGGTGTCGTCGATGTAGTTCTGCACCTCGACCCGCTTCCCGAGGAAGCGGAGGACGCGGGCGAGCGTGTCGCCCATCGCGGCGTTGCGGACGTGGCCGATGTGCGCCGCCTTGTTGGGGTTGATGGCGGTGTGTTCGACGATGGCCTTGTCCGACGCCAGTGCAGACGCCGGCGCATCATCGCGGGCGAAGAGGCCGCGGGCGAACCGCGCGCGGTCGAGGAAGACGTTGACGTAGCCGTTGGGGGCGGCCTCCACGGTGGAGACGCCGTCGATCGCGCCGAGGGCGCCGATCAGGTCAGCGGCGATCGCTCTCGGCGCCTTCCGTAGGGTGCGGGCCAGTTCGAAGGCGACGGTGATGCCGAGGTCGCCCATCGCCCGGGTGGGGGGCGACTGCACGGCGATGTCGGGAAGCTGCTCCGGCGAGAGATCGTACAGCGCGACCAGCGCGTCGCGGACGCGCGAGCGGAGGGTCTCGTGGATCGGCAGGATCATGCGCCGTGTGGAGGGTCGTTCCGCGGATCGGTCCGGTACGCGTTGATAGCCAGTGCCCGCGCGTAGTCGGCCGGCGTGTTGACGTTGAAGAGGAGCGTGCCGTCGGTGTCGAAGGGGGCCAGGTCTCCGGTTGTCACTGCGCGTGTCCGCAGATGGTCCACCAGTCCGCTCGTCCTGAGCGCGCGGCCGGCGATGCGCGCTTCGATCGTCCCGATGCACGACGCCCGGTACACGGCGCAGAGCGGATGCCAGCCGTCGCCGGTGCGTGGCAGCACGATGTCGGCTGCCTGGACGTCGTGCGCGACGGTCAGCAGGTGCGCCAGGAACGGGCTGGTCAGGAAGGGCATGTCGCCTGCCGCCACCAGCGTCTGGGCGCTGCCCGAGGCGGTGAGCGCCGCGTGCAGGCCGCCAAGCGGTCCCGCGTCGGTGAGCTGATCCTCGATGACCGCCGCACCGGTCGCCAGATACGTCTCCCGCTCCGCTTCACTTGGTCTGTTCAGCACGATCAGCACGTCATCCGCCACCACCCGCACAGCCGCCAGGAGCCTGTCGATGATTCGCTGCCGGCCGAGCGGCAGCAGCGCCTTGGCCTGACCGCCGAACCGGCGGGCCCGCCCGCCGGCAAGGATGGCGACCGTCGACATGGATGGCGGAAGTCTATGCGATAATTAAGACTGTCGCCGCTTCGCGATGCGCCGCAGGCGCGGCATTGGTCATGTCACTGAGACGCACCCGTCGCCGCCTCCACACCGGGTTGTGGCTCGTGCTCGCCGCCTGGGGCCTGCTGCTCGCCGGCTCCCTCGCGCCCCCCTTGCTCCAGGCCCAGGAGCCGACCGGCGCGACGAACGGCGACGGCGTCCACCGCACCGGCCGAGCGCTCGTCTATGTCGCCGATGTCGATGCCCTGATCCATCCGGTGTCGGCGGAGTTCATCGCGCAGACGATCGCGCAGGCGGACGACGACCGAGCCGACCTGGTGATCCTGCAGCTCCGGACGCCGGGTGGCTTGGTCGACTCGACCCGCGACATCAACCAGTCGATCATCGAGGCAGATACGCCGGTGGTGGTCTGGGTCGGGCCGAGCGGCGCGCGCGCGGCGTCGGCCGGCTTCCTGATCACGATCGCAGCCGACGTGGCGGCGATGGCGCCTGGCACGCACATCGGCGCGGCGCACCCGGTCTCCGGTACCGGCGCCGCAATGGACGAGACCGCGGCGGAAAAGGCGGCCTCCGACGTGGCCGCCTACGCCCGCTCGCTCGCGAGCCGACGCGAGCGGAACGTCGCGTTGGCCGAGAAGGCGGTGACCGATAGCCAGTCGTTCACCGAGCAGGAGGCGCTGGATGCCGAGCCGCCCCTGATTGATCTCATCGCCGACGACCTCGACGACCTGATCGCGAAGCTCGACGGCCGCGACGTCCGACGCTGGGACGGGTCGGTCGCGCCGGTCCGGACTGCCGGCGCCGATGTCGAGATGGTCGAGATGACCCTGCGCCAGCGGCTGCTGAGCGCCGTGGCGCATCCGCAGATCGCGGTGCTGTTGTTCAGTCTGGGGAGTCTCGGCCTGACCATCGAGCTCTGGAATCCAGGGTCGATCGTGCCTGGCGTGGTAGGCGGGCTCTGCCTGCTGCTCGCCTTCTTCGCCTTCCAGATCCTGCCGACCAACTATGTCGGGCTGTTACTGATCGCATTCGGCCTGCTGCTGCTGGTACTCGAGATGTTCACGCCGACGTACGGCCTGCTTGCGACCGGCGGCATCGTCAGCATGCTGATGGGCGGCCTGCTGCTGTTCGACTCCGACCTGCCGGAGCTCCAGCTCGGCTGGCCGTTCCTGATCGCGACCATGCTGGCGCTGGGACTGATCACGGCGATGCTGACGCGTCTGGGCGTCCGGGCTCAACACACCCGTCCGGTGACCGGGGTCTCCGGTATGATGGACTCGCCGGGACGGGCGATTGGGTCAATCCCGGTGGGTGGCGCGGGACGCGTCGAGACCCACGGCGAGATTTGGTCGGCGGTGGCGGAGGTCGCGATCGACGCTGGGGATGTGGTGCGGGTGGTGGGAGTTGACGGAATGACCTTGCAGGTGGCGCGCGTAGGGGCCCGGCTCAGCCTGGCCGATGCCGGCGAACCCACGGACAAGGGCGCGGAGGAGTCATGAGCATTGGACCGGAACTGATCTTTCTGATTGTTGTAATCCTCTACCTCGCCAACTCCGTCAAGATCCTCAACGAGTACGAGCGGGCGGTCATCTTCCGGCTCGGCAAGCTGTACCCCAGGCCGAAGGGTCCCGGCGTCATCCTGGTGTTTGCACCAATCGATCGGATGGTGCGCATCAGCTTGCGGACCATCGTCATGGACGTGCCGCCGCAGGACGTCATCACCAAGGACAACGTCTCGGTGAAGGTGAACGCGGTGATCTATTTCCGCGTGATGGATCCGCTACGCGCCGTCGTGGAGGTGGAAAACTTCCACTACGCCACGTCGCAGCTCGCCCAGACCACATTGCGCAGCGTACTGGGTCAGGTGGAGCTGGACGGACTGCTCTCCGAGCGGGAGTCCCTGAACCAGCGGTTGCAGCAGATTCTCGACACGCACACCGACCCTTGGGGTGTGAAGGTGTCCTCGGTCGAAGTGAAGCATGTGGATCTGCCGGTCGATATGCAGCGTGCGATGGCGCGGCAGGCGGAGGCGGAGCGTGAGAAGCGGGCGAAGATCATCCACGCCGAAGGGGAGTACATCGCGTCTGAGAAACTGTCGCAGGCGGCGGAGGTGATGTCGCATCAGCCGCTCGCGCCGGTGCTCCGCTATCTGCAAACGCTGACCGAGATCGCTGGCGAGAAGAACTCCACGATCGTGTTCCCGCTACCGATCGACATCATGGGTGCCCTGACCAATAGGGGCAATGCCGCCGCCGGCCAGGGCGGCGCGGCCCCGACGGTCCAGTCGACGTGACGCCGCACCCGCACTTCGCTCCGATGCACCTCGACCCGAAGCAGGTGATCTTCCTGTTCGTGGCGGCGGCGATCGTCGGGGTAGTGATCTTCCTCTGCGGTGTGCTGGTCGGCCGGGGGGTCCCGATCGCTGACGTACTAAACGGCTGGAGCCAGTTCGCCGCGTTTGCGGTCGCGGATGAGGTGACGGACAAGCCGCCCGCTGGGATCAGCACGCCTCGCCGCGAGCCATCCGCCTCGGCCCTCGCCGACGCCAACCTCTCCTACTACCGGCGGCTCGACGGCAGCCCCGTCCACGATCGGGTGATGGCGCCCGTGGCCGCGCCGCCGGACCGGGAACCGCCGCCCGCGGCCTCCGTGCGTCCGACGCCCGCGCCACCGCCGCCGGGCGGCTATACGGTGCAGGTTTTGACGCTGCGCGAGCGCGGGGCGGCGGAGCAGTTGGCGGCGCACCTCACGGCCAGGGGGTATCCCGCGTTTGTCACGGATCCCCCCGCCAGCACGTCGGTCAGGCTGTACGCGGTGCGTGTAGGCGCGTACGGCAGCCGGCCCGAGGCGGAGCAGGTTCGCGAGCGGCTGGAGCGCAAGGAAGGGTTCACCCCCTGGATCACACGGTAATCGGTCCGTGGGTCCGCTTGCGTCCGCCCTCGCTGCGCTCTCCGGCCTGCTGCTGGTGTTCAGCTTTCCGCAGATAGGTCATGCCACGGTTGCCTGGGTGGCGCTTGTGCCGCTGCTGGTGGCCGTCATGCACGTCACTGCCTGGCGCGCGCTGCGGCTGGGACTGCTGACCGGCGTCGTCCACTTCGCCGGCACCGTCTACTGGATTCCGTCGGTCATGGTCGACTTCGGCGGATTGGCGACGCCCGCCGCCTGGGGCGTCCATGCGCTCCTCGTCCTGTATTTGGCGATTTTTCCGGCGCTCTTCGCCGCGGCCATAGCAGACCTGGCCAGCCGCCACGGTCCGCTGGCGATCTTCCTGGCGCCGGCGGTCTGGGTGACGACAGAGCTGGGTCGGCTCCATCTGTTCACCGGCTTCCCGTGGGTGCTGGTCGGCTACAGCCAGGTGGAGCTGCTCGCCATGGCGCAGACGGCGAGCCTTGCCGGCGTCTTGGGCGTCTCGGCGCTCGTGCTGCTGTTGAACGCCGCAGTCGCGTATCTCGTGACGGCCGGGAACCGGTCGCGGATCGCGCCGCTCGCCGCCACCGCACTCGTCTGGATCGCCGCCACCAGCTTTGGCGCCTGGCGCCTGTCGGAGAGCCCGCTGCTGGCGGAGGGCACGCCGCTACGGGTCGCGGCGCTGCAGGGCAACATCGCACAGGCGGACAAGTGGGATCCGCGCCTCGCCAGTGCCATCATCGACACCTACCTCGATCAGACGCGCGAGGCGGTGGATCGGGGTGCGGCGCTGGTTGTCTGGCCGGAGGCAGCGACGCCGTACCCCTTCGATCGCGACCCTCGCTCGGAAGGGATCCGCGCCGAGGCGCGGCGCACCGGGGCTCACCTGCTGATCGGCACGACGGAGGTGGACGGGGCGAAGTACTACAACGCGGCGTACCTGGTGGATCCGGCCGGGGCGACGTCGGCGATCTACCGGAAGCAGCACTTGGTTCCGTTCGGAGAGTACGTCCCGCTGCGCAACGTGCTGTCCTTCGTCTCGCCGCTGATCGAATCTGTCGGTGCGTTCACGCCGGGCGTCGACCCGACGCTGCTGCCGGTCGGCGGGCAACCGATCAGCACGGCGATCTGCTACGAGGTGATCTATCCCGGACTGGTCCGTGAGTTCGTGTTGGCCGGCAGTCGGCTGCTGACGACGGTGACGAACGACGCCTGGTACGGAATGTCGGCCGCGCCACATCAGCATTTCCAGCAGGCCCGGATGCGGGCGATCGAACAGGGGCGGTTCCTGGTCCGCGCGGCGAACACCGGCATCAGCGGCCTGATCGATCCCTATGGCCGGGTGCTCGTCCGATCGGCGCTGTTCGAACCGGCGGTGCTGGCGGGGGACGTGCGGCTGCTGGCGGGGCTGACCGTGTACGGGCGGATTGGCGATGCTCCGGCGTACGCACTGGCGGTGGTGACCGCACTGGCGTTGGCTTGGCGGCGGCGGCAGTAGATACGATTAGCGGAAGGGAGGCGACGATCGTGGCCATCGGTTTGGACGAACAGATCCGCCGTTACCAGGACCTCTTGAAGCGGGCGGCCGACCTGCGGAGCTATCTTTGACCCTGACGCCGTCGCGCAGCTGATTGCGACGCTCGAACAGCAGGCCGCCGCGCCCAGCTTCTGGAACGATCAGGCGGCCGCGCAGCAGGTGCTGCAGCGCCGCCGCCGCCTCCAGGAAGACGCCGACCTCGTGCTGTCGTTGAGCACCCGCGCCGATGACCTCGCCGTCCTCGTGGAGTGGGCGGAGCAGGGGGAGGATGTCGGCGCCGACCTCGCCACGGGCCTCGATGAATTCGCCGCCGAAGTAGAGACGGGCGAGGTGCGCAAGATGCTCGGCCGCGAGCATGACCACCGCAACGCTATCGTCTCGCTGCAACCGGGGGCCGGGGGCGTCGACTCGCAGGACTGGACCGAGATGCTGCTTCGGATGTACCTCCGGTGGGCGGAGCGGCGCGGGTTCATGCGCGACGTGATCGAGGCGTCGGCGGGCGAGGAGGCGGGGCTCAAGAGCGCGACGATGACCGTCAAGGGGGAGTACGCCTACGGGCTGCTGCTGGCCGAGGCGGGAGTCCACCGGCTGGTTCGGATCTCGCCGTTCGATCAGGCGTCGCGACGCCACACGTCGTTTGCGTCGGTTCTGGTCTGGCCGGAGCTGCCGGACGACGTCGACGTGGAGATCGACGAGGGCGACCTCCGGATCGACACCTACCGGTCCAGCGGCGCCGGCGGCCAGCATGTGAACGTGACCGACTCGGCGGTCCGGATCACGCACCTGCCGACCGGGATCGTGGTCTCGTGCCAGAACGAGCGGTCTCAGCATCGCAACCGGGATGCGGCGATGTCAGTGCTGCGATCGAGGATCTACGACCTGCGACGGCAGGAACAGCAGGAGCGGCGGGACCAGCTCGGCGGCGAGAAGCGGGAGATCGCCTTCGGCAGTCAGATCCGAAGCTACGTCCTGCAGCCGTACCGGATGGTGAAGGACCACCGGACGAAACTGGAGGAGGGGAACGTCGACCGCGTGCTGGACGGCGACCTGGACCCGTTCATCAAGGCCCGGCTGATGCAGAAGGCATCGGCCTAGCGCCGGCGCGGCTCAGCGGCGGAGCGCGGCACCCGGTTCGGTGCCGGCGATGAACGCTTCCTGGATCGCGTTCCGCTCCCAGGGGGGCACGACCTCGCCCGTCTCCGGCCTGACCGAGTGGAAGACGATGTTCTCGGGCGTGGTGAACGCCGGCCGGTCGTCGCGGGTCCCGACGTACGCCTCCATGAAGTCGATCCAGATCGGCAGCGCGACAACAGAGGCCTGCTCGCGGTCGCCCAGCGTCCGTTTCTCGTCGTAGCCGACCCAGACGCCGAGCGTGATGTCGGGATCGAAACCGACGAACCAGGCGTCGGTGTACTCGTCCACGGTGCCGGTCTTGCCGCCGATCGGCCAGTCGAGCGCGAAGTAGGCGCGGCGGCCGGTGCCCCGCTGCACGACGCCCTGCATCAGGTTAGCGATGATGAAGGCGGTGTCCTCGCGCAGTGCATCGCGCGACTGCGGACGGGTTTCCTCAAGAAGATTCCCCTCACGGTCCACCACCCGTTGCACCAGGAACGGCAGCATTCGGCGTCCGGCGTTCGGGAAGACGGAATAGGCGTTCGTCACTTCGAGCAGTGTCGCCTCGGCCGAGCCGAGCGCGACCGACAGGAACGGCGGCATCGGTGAACTGAACCCGACACGACGGGCAAAATCGACCACCGTCTCCGGACCCACCGCGTTCATCAGCCAGACCGCCGGGATGTTGCGCGAGTCCTCAAGCGCTCGGCGGATCGTGATCGGCCCTTCGTATTTGTTGTCGTAGTTGGTCGGCTCATACAGCGGCTGGTTCGGCCCGACCTCGAACGAGACCGGCTCGTCCATCACGATGCTCGACGCGGTCCAGCCCTGGTCGATCGCGGCGGCATACAGAATCCCCTTGAAGAGCGATCCGACTTGGCGCTTCGCCTGGGTCGCCCGGTTGAATCTGCTCCGCTGGAAGTCGTACCCCCCCACCATGGCGAGGATGTGGCCGGTGCGGTTGTCGATCGCGAGCAGCGAACCTTCCACCTCCGGTTCCTGATCGAGGGTTGCCGCGCCCACGCCACCTGCCGCCGCCGGCAGCTCGGTGAGGACGACATCCACCAGATCCCCCGGTTCCGCCACGTCGGCGGGAGCCTCGCGCCGCGTCCAGGCAAAGCCGTCGCGGTCGATCCTCAACGCGTGGGGTCCGACACGAACCTCGATAGCGTCGGCCGACGTGCCGGTGACCACCGCCGGCACCAGATCCCCCACGGCCAACGGATACAGCCAGCGCGGATGCATAAACGCGTCGACGGACTCCGCGGGGTCCGATCCCTCCAGCACGTTGCGGCGGGGTCCGCGGTAGCCGTGGCGCTTGTCGAGCGCCCGCAGCCCATCGGAGACCGCCCGGTTTGCGGCCCGCTGCAGGTCGAGGTCGAGCGTCGATCGGACGACGAGGCCCGCCTCGTAGAGCTGCGTCGCGCCGTACTCCCGCTCGAGGTGCTGCCGTACCTCTTCGAGGAAGTACGGCGCGATCGTGTTCGCCCGCTGTCTTCGAGGCGCGACCACGATTGGCTGTACCATCTCGGCCTCGGCCTCAGCCATCGTGATATAGCCTTCGTCGGCCATTCGCCCGAGCGTGTAGTTGCGCCGGCGGGTCGCCGCCTCCATGTTCACAAGGGGGCTCTGCCGCGCGGGTCCCTGGAAGATCCCTGCGATCATTGCCGCTTCGCCCAACTCGAGGTCGCGGGCCGACTTGCCGAAGTAGAGTTGCGAGGCCGCCTCGACGCCGTCGGCCGCGTGGTTGGCGGTACCGAGGAACATCTGGTTGGCATACAGCGCGAGAATCTCAGGCTTCGTGTACCGCTTCTCGATGTGGAACGTGTAGTAGGCCTCGCGCAGTTTCCGCTGCCAGGTCTTCTGGAGGCCGAGCTGTTCGCCTCCCACCGTGATGCTCCGCGCGAGCTGCTGCGTCAGCGTGCTGGCACCCGCCGCGCGGAGGTTGCCCGCGAGGATGTTGTTGACCAGCGTGATCAGAATCCGGGGGATGTTGACACCGATGTGTTCGAAGAAGTCGCCGTCCTCCGCTGCGACGATGGCGTGTCGGAGGACGTCCGGTATGTCGTCGTACCCGATGATCACTCGGCGCTGCGTGGCGAATTCGCCAATCAGCTCCCCGTCGCGTGCGTGTACCCGGGTGATCGTGCCGGGCGTGTAGTCGTCGAGCGCCGCAATCTCCGGAAGGTCGGGGGAGTAGGCGAACAGGACGCCGGTGACGATGCCGAACAGCGCAGCCGCAGCGAAACAACTGACGATGACGACGTGGCGGACGTAGCGGTTCGGGGCCGACACGCCTCATTGTAGCACCACGGACCGGCTCGGTCGGGCTGCCCGGAAGGCGCACGCCCCGGCTCGGACACGATGCGCGAGCTAAGATTGACATAGACATACTCAGGTTTTATTATTTTAGAAGACACAGGAAATGGCCGGCCTCAGGGCTGGTCGAGGAAGAGACACCAGGAGACGACGCGAGCAGGAACATGAGCAAGATTATCGGCATCGATCTCGGTACGACGAACTCGGTGGTCGCGGTCATCGAGGGGGGCGAGCCCACTGTCATCACCAATCCGGAAGGGAGCCGCCTGACGCCGTCGGTCGTCGCGTTCGCGAAGGACGAACGGCTGGTCGGGCAGGTGGCGAAGCGGCAGGCAGTCACCAACCCGGAGAACACGATCTTCTCGATCAAACGCCTGATGGGGCGCCGCTACGACGAGGTGACCGAGGAGATGGCGATGGTCCCCTACGATGTGGTCCGCGCGCACAACGGCGACGCACGGGTCAGGGCAGGGGGGAAGGAGTCGGCACCGCCCGAGCTGTCGGCGATGGTGCTCCAGAAACTGAAGCAGTCGGCCGAGGAATACCTCGGGCAGAAGGTGACCCAGGCGGTCATCACCGTGCCCGCGTACTTCAACGACGCACAGCGCCAGGCGACGAAGGACGCTGGCCAGATCGCCGGCCTCGAAGTGCGCCGCATCGTGAACGAGCCGACCGCGGCGGCGCTCGCCTACGGGCTCGACAAGCAGACGGACGAGACGATCGCGGTCTACGACTTTGGCGGGGGCACCTTCGACATCTCCATCTTGGAGGTGGGCGAGGGGGTGGTCGAGGTGAAGGCGACCAACGGCGACACGCACCTCGGCGGCGACAACCTCGATCAGCGCCTGATCGAATGGATCGTTGACGAGTTCAAGCGCGACGAGGGGATTGACCTGAGCAAGGACCGGATGGCCCTCCAGCGGCTGAGGGAGGCGGGTGAGAAGGCGAAGATGGAGCTCTCCACGGTGATGGAGACCGAGGTCAACCTGCCCTTCATCACTGCGGATCAGTCGGGGCCGAAGCATCTGCAGAAGAAGCTGACCCGCGCGAAGTTCGAGCAGCTGGTCGACGACCTGCTGCAGCGGACGGTGGGGCCGGTCACGAAGGCGCTCGCCGACGCCAACCTCCAGCCGTCGCAGATCGACGAGGTGGTACTGGTGGGTGGTTCGACGCGAGTGCCGAAGGTGCAGGCGATCGTCAAGGAGCTGTTCGGCAAGAAGCCGCACCGCGGCGTCAACCCCGACGAGGTGGTGGCGATCGGTGCGGCGGTGCAGGCGGGGGTTCTCGCCGGCGAGGTGAAGGATTTACTGCTGCTCGACGTCACCCCCCTGTCACTCGGCATCGAGACGCTGGGCAGTGTCATGACGACGCTGATCGATCGGAACACGACGATCCCGACGAAAAAGAGCGAGGTCTTCTCGACGGCGGCCGACAACCAGCCGAGCGTCGAGGTGCACGTGCTGCAGGGAGAGCGGTCGATGGCGTCCGACAACCGTACCCTCGGACGGTTCCACCTCGACGGCATCCCACCCGCGCCACGCGGCATGCCGCAGATCGAGGTGACGTTCGACATCGACGCGAACGGCATCGTGAACGTCAACGCGAAGGATCTCGGCACCGAGAAAGAGCAGCACATCACCATCACCGCCGAGAGCGGCCTCTCGAAGGACGAGGTGGAGGCGAAGGTGCGCGAGGCGGAGTCGCATGCCGCCGACGACACGGTGCGCCGGGAGGCAGTGGAGACGAGGAACCGGGCGGACCAGACCGTCTACCAGGCCGAGAAGCTGCTGGTCGACGCAGGCGACAAGCTGACCACGGACGACAGGAAGCCGGTGGAGGAAGCGATTGCGACGCTCAAGTCGGTGATCGAGAAGGACGACGCCTCCGCCATCACGCCGGCGCTTGAGGGCCTGACGTCCGCGATGCATGGCGTGTCGCAGAAGCTCTACGCGCAGACGGCGCAGGAGCAGGCGGGCGGCGGCAGCACGACCGGCGGTGACGGCGCGAGCACCGCGCCTCCGCCCGGGACCAACGGCGGCGACGACCAGGTGATCGACGCCGAGGTGGTGGACGACCAGAAGTCGTAGCAACTGCGCGCGACGCGCCGGGCGGAACCTGGGGGCAGGGTGTGACACGGGTGGACTTCTACGTGGTGCTGGGCGTTGAGCGGACGGCGACGGTCGCCGAGGTGCGCCGCGCCTACAAGCGGCTCGCGCGCCGCTACCACCCCGACATCAACCCGGGCGACCGGGCCGCGGCGGCCTTCTACCAGGTGCTGAGCGAAGCGTACGAGACCCTGCGCGATCCTGGCCGGCGTGAGGTGTACGACGTGGGAGGTGCGGTCGGCGGGGCGCCGGCCGCCGCCGCCGCACCACCAGCAACCGTGCAGTTCCAGGGGTTCGACTTTTCGGCGGGCGGGAGCGGCGCCCGGCCGTCCGCCACGTTCGCCGACCTGTTCGCCGACGTCCTGCCGGGTGCGCGCCGCGCGCCGGCCGGTCGAACCGGAACGGCCGAACGGGGGAGTGACCTCTTCGCGGACATCGCGCTCACCTTCGAAGAGGCGATGCAGGGCGTCGAGCGGCGACTCACCGTGTCGCGCCTTGACGCGTGCGAGCGGTGCGGCGGGAGTGGCTGGCGCCGCGCAGCCGAGGTGCGCTGCGCGAGCTGCGGCGGCCGCGGCATGCGGCAGTGGCGGCGCGGCCACATGATCTTCTCGACGCGATGTGGCGACTGCGGCGGGACCGGGCGCCTGCGGCGCCAGACCTGCAGCGCGTGCGACGGCCGCGGGGTGGCGGCGCGGGACGAGGAGATCACCGTGCTGGTGCCGGCAGGCGTTGACGACGGCACGCGCCTGCGCGTTGGGGCGAAGGGGAACGCGGGGATGCACGGCGGCGCGCCGGGCGATCTCTACCTCGTGGCGCGCGTGACGCCGCACCGCCACTTCCAGCGCGATGCGGGCGACCTGCTCCTCGAGGTGCCGATCGCGATCCACGAGGCGGCGCTGGGGGCGGCGGTCGAGGTGCCGACGCTCGACGGCAGCACGACGCTGGAGGTGCCCGCCGGTACCACCTCGGGTCAGCGCTTCCGGATCCACGGCCAGGGCGCGCCCAGTCCGCGCGGCGGCACCCGCCGCGGCGACTTGGTGGTGACCGTGAAGGTCGTCCTCCCGGAAGTCACGGACGAGCGCTCACGGACGTTGTTGCGCGAGTTCGGAGAAATTCACACGAACGACGTCCGCCACGACATGTTCGACAAGTGATGACCATGCCAGACCGACCGACCGGCGAAGGCCCGTACATGATCAGCGTCGTTGCCCAGCGCTACCGGATCCATCCGCAGACGCTTCGGCTGTACGAGCGCGAAGGCCTGCTCACCCCGTCGCGCACCGACGGAAACACCCGCCTCTACGGCGAGGAGGATCTGGAGCGGCTCGAGACGATCCTCTCGCTGACGCGCGACCTGGGCGTCAATCTGGCGGGCGTGGAGATCATCCTTAACATGCGCGACAAGATGGACCGGATGCAGCGCGAGGTGAACGAGTTCGTCAACTACGTGAAGCAGGAACTCGCGCGCGGCGTCGGCGACTGGGAGCAGCGTCTCGGCACTGCGCTCGTCCGCGCGGACGCCGCCGACCGTGTGCGGCCGGCGACGCCGAAGCAGCGGGCGAAGCCCTGACGTGGCGGCTGGATGACCGCATACCGCGCCGGCTGTTGAGCCGGCCGTCGTCCGGTATGCTTGTGTCGCCATGCCTCCCTCCCAGGACGGTCCCTGTCCCGACTGCAACGGCACGCGCTGGCGCCTGCGCGAGGTGGACGGCGTCCGCCGTGCCGAGCGCTGCCACTGCTGGCACGACGCCCACGCCCGCGACATGCTGGTGCACGCGCGCATTCCGGGCCGCTACACGAAGTGCGGGTTCGACACCTTCCTCCGGTACCCGAACGAACAACTGGAACGGGCCGTCGCGCGGGCGGAAGCGTTCGCCGAGGCGTTTCCCGCGGTGGACCGGGGGTTGCTGTTCATCGGTTCCCCAGGCATCGGCAAGACGCATCTGGCCGTGTCGGTCCTGCGCGTCGTCGTACGAAAGGGATTGCGGGGGATCTATCACGACACCCGCTCGCTGCTGGCCGAAGTTCGTGCCAGCTTCGACCCGGTGACCCGGACGTCCCAGGCGGCGATTCTCGGCGAGGTCATGGAGGCGGACCTGCTGGTGCTTGACGATCTGGGGGCCGAGCGGGCGACCGAGTGGGTCGAGGAGACGCTAAACCTGATCGTCAACACCCGCTACAACCAGAAGCGCCCGACGGTGTTCGCGACCAATTACGAGGACGTGCCGGACAGCGACGACCTCAATGTGCTCCGCACGCGCGTCGGCTTCCGGATGCATTCGCGCCTGCGCGAGATGTGCGCGTTCCTCGAGTTCGACGGCCCGGACTATCGCAACTTCGAGCACCGCCCCACGGCGCACGACCTGGCGCGGCGCTGGAAGCACCGCCCGCGCCACCGGCTGCCGGCGCAGGCCGGAACCGTCGCCAAGGCGCGTGCGGGCGGCTACGGTGGCCACCGCAAGACCCGGTCGGCCGGGAAGAGCGAACAGCTCGACCTCGGGTGGGGCGGCGGCCGCGCGGGCAACGGCTAGGTTCGGCCCGATGCCTGATCGCGCGCAGACAGACGATTCGTCGGCGCGCGGCCGTCTCGGCCTGTACCTCCACGTCCCCTTCTGCTCGTCGATCTGCCACTACTGCAACTTCAACCGCGGCCTGTTCGATGACAGCCTGAAGCGCCGTTACGTCGACGCCCTCCGCGCCGAGATCGAGCGCGCCGGCGCCCGCAGTCAGGTCGACTCGATCTTCTTCGGCGGCGGCACGCCGTCGCTGCTCGACGCGGCCGAGGTGGGGACGCTGATCGACACCTGTCGCGACGTGTTCGATGTCGCCGCCGACACTGAGGTGACGCTCGAGATGAACCCGGAGTCGGCGTCGGCGGCGTACGTCGCCGATCTGCTCGTCGCCGGCGTGACCCGGATCAGTCTCGGGGTGCAGTCGTTCGACGACCGGGAACTCGCGCGGCTCGGCCGGCGCCACGACGCGGCGGGGGCGCGCGCGGCCGCCACCGCGATCCGCCGCGCCGGCTGCGACAACCTGAGCTTCGACCTGATGCTCTGGCTGCCGGAACAGACCCGCGCCGATGCCGCCGCCTCGGTCGACGCGGCGATCGCACTGGCGCCGGATCACCTCTCGCTCTACCTGCTCGAGCTCTATCCGAACGCGCCGCTCCGCGAGGATATGGCGCGCGCCGGGTGGTCGCTCGCGCCCGATGAGGACGCGGCGGCGATGTATCTCGACGCGCTCGACCGGACTGACGCGGCGGGCTACGCGCAGTACGAGATCTCGAACGTCGCGCGCCCCGGCCGCCGCGCCCGCCACAACCTGAAGTATTGGCAGGACGGTGAGTGGCTCGGCTTCGGGTGCGGCGCGCACTCTACCCGGGACGGCGCCCGCTGGCGCAACGTCGCGGAGACCTCCCGCTACATTGCGGCCGTCGCATCGGGTCATCCGGTCGCGGAGGGTCGGCGCCGGCTCGCGGCGGACGAGCGGCTGGGCGACGCCCTCGTCACGGGCCTGCGTCTTTCGGAGGGGGTCGACCCGGCCGTCCTGGGCCACCGATACGGCGTAGATGTTCGGGCTCGGTTCGGCCGGGCGGTCAGGCCCTTCATCGACGCCGGGTGGTTCGCCGACACAGCCGGCCGGTGGCGCCTCACCCGGTCCGGCATGCTGGTGTCCAACGAGGTGGTGGGGACTTTTGTCTAGCGGCCGGGTACGGTAAAGTAGGCCGCTCTACCGGAGAATCGGGGCGTCCGGGAAGAGGACTTCGGGACAAGTTCCAAGGAGGACAGGACATGCGGTGGTATCGCACACAGTCGATGCGGCGGATTCTGCTGAGTAGCGCGTTCGCGACGACCCTGGCCGTGGGTGTCGCGCTTGGTGCGCTGTTCACGATGAGCGAGGCAGCTGCCCAGCCTTCGGTCACGTTCACCGGCCCAAACGCGGCGCTGATGTTTCATTTCGTGAAACCGAGTGCGCGGGCAGACTACGAAGGCGTGATGCAGAAGTTGAAGGAGGCGCTCCAGGGGAGTGGGAACACCGAGACCGATCGGAAGGTGCAGGCGCGGGGCTGGCGCGTGTTCAGGGCGAACGCAGATTTCACTGGACAGGGAGCAGTCCCGTATGTCTGGGCAATCGACCCGGTGATGAGTGGCGCGAACTACGCCGCTTCCACGATCATGAACGAGGTGTTCCCGACTGAGATCGAGGAGCTGTTCAACACCTACAACGATTCGTTCACTGAGGGCCAAGTCAAGCAACTTCCGGTCAATCTCCAACTGGTTACTGACTTCGACAACTAGGGACTGCGTTCCTCGCGCTCCCGGTCGTGGTGGGTCCGTTTCGACCTGTTGCGTCGGACGGGTTTGATGTGTACCCGCACCTGATCGAGAGGTGACGCATGACGTGTGTCGAGAAGAGATTCCGGGCGGACGCTTGGCGCGCGCTACGGTTGGGTGTCGCGCTCGCGTCGTCGGCCGGGATCGGCCTCGTGGTCGGCCTCGCGATCCCGCACGCGTCGGCGTCCGGCGGACAGCAGGCGACGCCCACCTTCGAGGCGCCGGTCGGCTTGGTCGTGAACTACGTCCGGCCGGCCGCCACCGCCGACTTCGAATCGGTCATGACCCGCCTCCGCGAGGCGTTCGCCGAAGGGGACGACGCCGAGCGCCGGGCGCAGGCGGAGGGCTGGCGCATCTACCGGGCGCGCGAGCCGGGTCCCAACAACCAGGCCGTCTATGTCTGGCTGTTCGACCCGGCGGTCGGTGGTGGGGACTACTCGGTGCCGCAGATTCTGGCCGAGGCGTTCCCGGCCGAGGCTCAGCAACTCTACGAGACCTACAACGAGTCGTTCGGCGCCGGGCAGATCTGGCTCAACCTTGATCCGGTCGGCGGCGACGACAGCGGCGCCGCCACCGAAGCGGTTCCGGGACCGTAGTTCCCCCGGTGGGGATCGTCAGACGAGCAGGGGACGGCACCGCGTGGACGGAAACGGTCCCTGCGTTGGTGCTGCTAGCGACGAAGCGGCCGGCCGGCGGTTTCCAGTTGCCGCGCACCGGCGAGGATCCCGGTCAGGCCGTAGTTCCCCTCGTGACAGGCGTACTCGTAGAGGACGCCGTCCAACCGGCGGAGCGGCATCAGCACCGTGTAGGGCGCCGTGTAGACGGTCTCGTCGGTGATGGTGTACTCGTAGGCGACCGTGCCCGTGTCGATTCGGGTGAACCGCTCGACGAGGTGCATGTTCGGTCCGGTGCCGCCGCTCTGGCCCCCCTTGAAGTTGGTGGTCTCGACCACCAGCGTGGATCCCTCCCAGTGCGCGCGCGAGTCGCCCGCGTACTGCTGCAGGCCGTGCTTCGGCGCGTCGCTGTCGATCGGGATGATCCGGGCGTTGTGCACCATCTCGTTCAGGATGACCACGTTGCCGGGCGTCTGCAGGATCTGCACGTTGTTGTTGTACGCGCTTGATCGCATTGGCGGGCCGGAGTTGAAGCCCATGATGCACCGGTCGAACAGGCTCCGGCTCTCGTACGAGTCGTAGCGGTGCTCCTCCAGCCAGGCGCTCCGCTTCTGACGCGCCTGCTGCCCCTCTTCGGTCATCGGCGGCAACCGGCCGTCGGGCGGGTCGACGATGAGCGACGTCCGCTTGTCGGACGTCAGCTCGATCCCCCGCTCGTACCAGAACTCGTTGTACGACAACACACCCCCCTCGGCCTGGGGTTGGTAGCCGGCCGACGGCGCCCCCCTCTCCGGGTCGAACAGGTCGCGGTTCTGGCGGATCCGCTCGGACGCCTCGAACTGCGCGGCCGTCTCCGCATCGAGCCTCTCCTGATCCTCGAACTGTTCCGGCCGCTGGAACGGCGTCAGCGTCCGGAACGTGAAGATGCCGGAGATGTCCGGCTGGCCGTCGGATGTACGCATGTCGGCCGCGGCGGCTGTCGCCTGCGCGGCCGCCGGCAGCGGCGCAAACGCCACGATCACTGCAACCGCCGCCGCGACGAGCATCCCTGCGTGTCGGTTGACCATGTGCATGACTCCCTGGCGCGTGAGCGATCCGCGCACCCGCCCGATGGTACCGCCGAACCGCCGTCCGGACAAGACGTCAGGCGCCGGAACGGGCGCGTCGCGCGGCGAGGACGCTGAGGCCTACGCCGGCGAGCACGCCAATGACCGCACCGGCGATCACCATGTTGAAGGAGGACTGCGCCACCGCCACGACCGCCGGATCCGACTCTTCGAAGAGGCTCGTGGCGCCCCGCGTGATGACCGTCGAGAATGGCAGTTGTCCCGTTTCCGGCGCGGCCGGACGGAACAGGAAGCCGACGAGCGCGCCGACGAGGGCACCCGCCGCCGCTGGCAGCCGCGCCTCGGTGGCGGCCAGCCAGTACAACCCGAGCACCGCGGCCACCAGGAACAGGAACGTGTAGTGGACAGTGTTGTCCGGGTACAACGTTGCCATCTGGTACGTCGGGAAGAGCGCCACCACGAAGAACAGGGCGACGTGCAGCACTCCCAGCACGCCGCGCTGCAACAGGGGTTGTGGGGAATGATCGACCATACGCGCCGTAGGATGCGGCCACGGCCGGCTGGCTGTCAAGCGGCCGGCGCGACGCCGTCTGCGAGGCGCGACGCCGTCTGCGATATGATCGGCGTTTCCCCAGCATCTTATGGTCCACACAGGGAACCTTGCCGTCCTCGGCGCGCAGTGGGGAGATGAGGGGAAGGGAAAGATCGTCGATCTCCTTGCGCCCACGTTCGCAGTCGTTGCGCGCTCGCAGGGGGGACACAACGCCGGCCATACGGTCCTCGTTGACGGCGATCAGTTCATCCTGCACCTGATCCCCTCGGGGATCCTCCACCCGGGCGTCACCTGCGTCATCGGCAATGGCGTCGTGGTGGATCCCGATGCGCTCTTCGCCGAGGTCGACCACTTGCAGGCGCGCGGCATCGACGCCGCCGGCCGGTTACTGGTGAGCGACCGGGCGCACGTTATCCTGCCGTACCATCGGCACCTCGAGGCGGCGTCCGAGGACCGGCTCGGCGCGCAGCGGATCGGCACCACGTCGCGCGGCATTGGGCCGACCTACGAGCAGAAGGCGGCCCGCAGCGGCGTGCGGATCGGCGACCTCGCGGATGGAAGCGACGGCGGGCGGCTGGCGGCATTGGTGCGCGCCAACGTCGAGGCGCGCAACCGCGCCGTCGGCGGCGCGGCTGTCGACTGGCGGGCGGTGCGCGACGCCGCCGCTGGCGCCTGGGATCGGATCCAGCCGCTGGTGACCGACACCTCCCGCTACCTGTACGACGCCATGTCCGCCGGGCGGCCGATCCTGTTCGAGGGGGCCCAGGGGACGATGCTCGACGTCGACCACGGCACCTATCCGTACGTGACGTCGTCGAACCCGACCATCGGAGGCGTCTGCACCGGGCTGGGAGTGGGGCCGCAGGCCATCGGCCATGTGCTCGGGATCGCCAAGGCGTACACGACGCGGGTGGGCGAGGGGCCGCTCCCGACCGAGCTCGAAGGCGCGGCGGCGGAGCGGCTGCGGGAGTTGGGGCGGGAGTATGGGGCGTCGACGGGCCGGCCGCGGCGCTGCGGCTGGTTCGACGCAGTGGCGGTCCGCTACGCCGTCCGCGTAAACGGCATTGAGGCGCTTGCCGTAACGAAGCTGGACGTGCTGGATCAGGTAGACGAGTTGCAGCTCTGCACCGCGTATCGCTGTGGCGACGACCTGTTGGACGATCCACCGGCGGACGCCGTCCGGTTGGCGGCCTGCCGGCCGGTGTACGAGACGCTCCCCGGCTGGGCGGGCGAGGGCGTGACCGCCGGCGTGACACGCGAGGCCGACCTGCCTGCCGCGGCGCGCGCGTACCTTGCGCGTATCGAGGCGCTGACCGGCGTGCCGATCGCACTTGTCTCCACCGGATCGGACCGGCGCGACACGATCGTCCGTCCCGACACGCCGGTTGGGCGCCGGCTCGGACAGGGGGCGTGACGGCGGGCTCGGCGGCGGTCGCCTGCACCGGGGTTGTCAAGCGGTACGGCGGCGTCCTGGCGGTGGCGGGCGTCGACCTTGAGGTGCGACGGGGCGAGTGCTTCGGCCTACTCGGACCGAACGGGGCCGGCAAGACCACCACCATCGAGATCCTCGAAGGGATTCTGGCGCCGGACGAGGGAGAGGTCCGGATCCTGGGCGAGGCGTGGGGACGGCGCGACCAGGCGCTGCGCGCCCGACTCGGCATCCACCTGCAGGAGGCGCAGCTCGACGAGAAGCTGTCGGTGGTGGAAACGCTCCGGCTGTTCCGCGCCTTCTACCCTGACGGCCAGGAGGTAGACGACGTGATTCGTCGGCTGGCACTGGAGTCGAAGCGCCAGAGTTGGGTCGCCACGCTTTCGGGCGGGCAGCGGCAGCGGCTCGCCGTCGGCTGCGCACTAGTGGGCGATCCGGACCTCCTGTTCCTCGACGAGCCGACGACTGGCCTCGATCCGCAGTCACGCCGGCAACTGTGGGCGCTGCTCAAGCGCTTTCGCGCTGACGGGGGGACCATCCTGCTGACGACACACTACATGGACGAGGCGTACGTGCTGTGTGACCGGGTCGCGATCATGGACGAGGGACAGATCGTCGCACAGGGGAGTCCCGACGACCTGATTGAATCGATTGGCGTGCCGCACGTGACGACCCCAACCCCGCCGAAGGCGACGCTCGAGGATGTCTTCGTGGCGCTCACCGGCCACGGCTTCCGGGACAACTGAATGATGGCCGAGACGGCGACCGGCGCGGCGGCGCAGACGAGCACCGCGGGGCGGCCCGCGGTCCGTGCCGCACGTCATCCGTTCATCGAGCTGACGATCACCCGGCTGCTCACGATGGTGCGTGAGCCGGAGATGATCTTCTGGGTCTTCATTTTCCCGATCCTGATGGCGCTCGCGCTCGGCATCGCATTCCGGGGCGAAGGCGAGGCCGCGGCGGCGCCCGGCGTTCGCTATATCGACTGGCTGATCCCGGGACTGCTCGGCATGAACATCATGGGGACCGGCATGTGGGGCATCGGCTTTGGCGTGGTGGTGCAGCGGTCGCGCAAGCTGCTGAAGCGGCTGATCGCGACGCCGATGCGTCGCGCCCATTTCCTCGCCTCGCTGATCGCGGCCCGGCTGGTACTGCTCGGTCTGGAGGTGGCGGTGCTGCTGGTGTTTGCCCGCGTCATCTTCCGCATCCCGATCGAGGGATCGCTCGTGACGCTGGCGGTGATCGCGTTCCTCGGGGCGATGACCTTCGGCGGCCTTGGCCTGTTGACCGCGAGTCGCGCGCAGACCATCGAGGGGATCTCTGGCATCATGAACTTCGTGATGGCGCCGATGTGGCTCGCCTCCGGTGTCTTCTTCGCGTCAACCAATTTTCCGGACCCGATGCAGCCATTCATTCAAGCGCTGCCGCTTACGGCCCTGGTCGACGCGCTGCGGGGCGTCATGCTGGAGGGAACAGGGATCGCCGCGCTCTGGGCCGAGCTGCTCACCCTGCTCGCCTGGGGGGGTGGCAGCTTCTGGGTCGCGCTCCGGGTGTTCCGATGGCGGTGAAGCGGCTGACGTCGTCCGCTCGGCGGTTCGGCACCGCCTGCGTTGGCGCGGCGCTGATGGCGGCGTGCAGCGCGCCCGCCCCGCCGTCGTCCGCGGCCGAGGCGGATGCCTTCGTCCGGGCGGCGGAAACCCGGTTGCTCGACCTCCGGATCGCGGCCGAGCGAGCGTCCTGGGTGCATCAGAACTTCATCTCCGACGAGACGACCGCGCTGGCCGCTGCTGCGAATGCGGAGTTGATGGGCGCGACGGCCGAACTGGCGGCCGCGGCGGCGCGGTTCGACGGCGCCGCGCTGCCCGACGTGGTGGCGCGCAAGCTGCTGCTGCTGCGGACATCGCTCGCGGCCGTGGCGCCCGCCGATGACCTGCTCCAACAGGAGCTGGCGGGGATCCTGGCGGACATGGAAGCGGCGTACAGCCTGGGGGTCTACTGCCCGGACGATCCCGGCTCGGACGACGACGGGTGCCTCGATCTGCCGGCGCTCGAGCGGATCCTGGCGGAGTCGCGCGACACCGACACGCTCAACGACGTCTGGGCAGGATGGCGCGCGGTGGCGGCGCCGCTCCGTCCGCGCTATGCACGATTCGTGGAGATTGCCAACGCCGGCGCGGTGGAGCTGGGATTCGCCGATGCGGGCGCCATGTGGCGCTCGGCGTATGGCATGCCATCCGATCAGCTCGGCAAGGAGCTGGGCCGGCTCTGGAGCCAGGTCCGTCCGCTGTACGAGTCACTCCACTGCCTGGTGCGCGCGGAGCTGGGAGAGACCTACGGCACAGCCATCGTGCCGCCCGACGAACCAATCCCGGCACACCTGCTGGGCAACATGTGGGCGCAGCAGTGGGGACATCTCGCCGACCTGGTAACACCGCGCGGCGCCGGCTCCGGGATCGACCTGACGCGGGAGCTCGCGCGGGGCCGGGTCGCGCCGGTGGAGATGGTCCGCTACGGGGAGCGGTTCTTCAGCTCGCTCGGCTTCGATCCGCTGCCCGATACATTTTGGGAGCGCTCGCTCTTCGTGCAGCCGGCGGATCGCGACGTCGTGTGCCACGCGAGCGCATGGAACCTCGACGACGACGAGGACGTGCGGATCAAGATGTGCATCGAGCCGACCGGCGAACACTTCGCGACGATTCACCATGAGCTGGGCCATACCTACTATCAGCGAGCGTACCGTCAGCAGGATCCCCTGTTCCGGACCGGCGCGCACGACGGGTTCCACGAAGGGATCGGCGACGCGGTGGCGCTCTCGATCACACCGGAGTATTTGGTGGAGGTGGGGCTGCTCGGCCGGGCGCCGGACGAGGCGGGCGACATCCCGTTCCTGCTGCGCCAGGCGCTCGACAAGGTGGCGTTCCTGCCGTTCGGCCTGCTGGTCGATCAGTGGCGCTGGCAGGTCTTCGGCGGTGAGGTGACGCCGGCGCAGTACACAGAGGCGTGGTGGCGGCTGCGCGAGGCGTACCAGGGCGTGCGCGCGCCGGCGTCCCGCAGCGAGGTGGACTTCGATCCGGGCGCGAAGTACCACGTTCCAGCGAACGTGCCGTACGCGCGGTATTTCCTGGCCCACATCCTGCAGTTCCAGTTCCACCGCGCGCTCTGCGCGGCGGCGGGGGTGGACGGGCCGCTGCACCGCTGCTCGATCTACGGCAGCCGGCGGGCGGGCGAGCGACTCGGCGTGCTGCTGCGGATGGGGGCGAGTCGGCCCTGGCCGGAAGCGCTCGAGGCACTCACCGGGACGCGCGAGATGGACGCGGCCGCGCTGCTCGACTACTTCGCGCCACTCAGCCGCTGGCTCGACGAGCAGAACGACGGCCGCACCTGCGGCTGGTAAGTCAGCCGTCGTACTCCGCGTCGGTCACCGGCTCGAGCCACGTCGTGGTCGAGTCGACGTTGATCGCGACATGCGTCATCAGGCCGTCGGGCGATGCGCCATGCCAGTGACGCTCACCCGGCGCGATGCAGGCGACATCGCCTGTCGCCAGTACCATCACCGGTGCTCCCGCCTTCTGCAGCCGGCAGGTGCCGGCGACGACGATCAGGAGCTGCGGGCCGCTGTGCGTGTGCCAGTTCGTGCGTGCGGCCGGCTGGAATTCGACACGGAAGCCCTGCATCGCCGGATCGTCCGAGAGCCCCGGCATTCGCGTCAGGCGCGCCTGCCCAACGAAGGTGTTCGGATCCGAGGGCTCGGAGGCGAGTTCAGGCAGCCGCGCGATCCGCATGGGACTTCCGGTGTTGCGCCGCGTCAGGCGGCGGTCGCCGACCGGCCGCCGTACCGCGCAATCATGTAGACCGCGAGCCCGGCGATCAGGGCGACGAGGAGCGTCCCGATATTCAGGAAGCCGGACGTGGCGTACGACACGAACAGGTAGCCGAGCGATCCGGGCAGCAGCGCGTAATAGACGAACGGGATAACGGTCATCCGGATCACCGTTCCCTCCCGGCCGAGCAAACCGACGACGGCCGAGGCGGCGACGACGTTGTGGACGCAGATCATGTTGCCGGCCGCGCCTCCAATCGCCTGCAGCGCGACGATCCAGGTGGGATCGACCATGATCCGTCCTCCCATCTCGAACTGGAAGAGGGAGAACATCATGTTGCTGACGGTGTTGCTGCCCGCGACCGCAGCGCCGATGCCGCCGATGAACGGCGCGAAGATCGGCCACGCCCCACCGGTAAACGCGGCAATGCCCTCGGCGAGGACGATCGGCATCCGTTCGTACCCCGCCGCGCCGCCCATGCTGTTCAGAAAGACCTGCACCATCGGCACGGTGAAGATCAGTGCGACGGAGGCGGACGCGGTCACGCGGAACGACGTCGTCCACGCGCGCTTGTACGCGTCGGTCGGGATCCCGTGCAGCGCGAAGGTGATGAGCGACGTGAGGATGAAGAGGAAGCCCGGGAGAAAGAGCGGCTGCACGGCGCTGGCGTTGATCGATGTCCCGAACATCTCGGGCCAGGTAATCGTCCACGACTGCAGGGCGGTCCGAAGGGGCGCAATCAGGCGCGACCCGAGCAGCAGGAGCGCCACGACACCGTACGGCGCCCACGCCTTCACCATCCCCATCGAGCCGCTGGCATGCGCGATGTCCTTCACCTCGATCGATCCGGTCCAATCGGCGGGCCAGTTCTCCTTCCGGTCGAACTCCCAGGTCTCCTCCGGCCGCGGCACCAGGAAGCCGGCGCGGGCCGCCGCGACGACGACGCACAGGCCGACCACGCTTCCGACGAGCGCCGGGAACTCAGGCCCCAGGAAATAGCCGGCGGCAAAGTAGGGCACCGTCATCGCGAACGCCGAGAAGAGCGCAAACGGCCAGATCCGGAGCCCCTCGGCCAGCGACCGGTTGCGGCCGAAGAAGCGCGTCATGAAGGCGACCAGGATGAGCGGAATGAGTGTGCCGGCGATCGCATGCAGGATCGCCACCTTCAGGCCGATGGCGGCCAGGAAGGTGCTCCACTCGGCGCACTGGGCGAGCGCCTGGGCGTCGGTGCAGCTCGCGACGTACCCCGCCTCGTGCACGCGATCCAGCCCGCCCGTCAGCCCGGTGTTGACCCCCACCAGGATCGGCGTGCCGGCTGCCCCAAAGCTGACTGCCGTGCTCTGAATGATCATGCCGGCGGTGACCGCCGCCATGCCCGGGAACCCGAGGCCGACCAGGAGCGGGACCGCAACCGCGGCGGGCGTGCCGAAGCCGGCCGAACCCTCGATGAACGAGCCGAACAGCCAGGCGATGATGATCACCTGCACGCGCCGGTCGGGCGTAATGTCGGTGAACCCCTGCCGGATCGTCTTGATCGCGCCACTCTCCTGCAGCGTGTTCAGCAGCAGGATGGCGCCGAAGATGATGTAGAGCAGCGTGAGCGTGACGATCACACCGTTGACGCTCGCCGCTACCACCTGCAGGCCAGGCACCTGCCAGACGAGGAGTGCGAGTACCACCGCCGTGACGTACGACAGCGGCATCGCGCGGCTCGCCGGCCAGCGGAGGCCGACCAGGAAGACCGCCACGACAATGATCGGAAGCAGCGACAGGAGTGTAAGCACCGCGATACTCATTGGGCCGATCCCTCCCCGTTGGCCGCCTACTATATCGCAGCCGCCGTCCGTCGCCTGCCGCTACCGTGAGGCGTAGGTCCGCATGGAGCCGGTCCGACCGTTGGTCATCGTCCAGCTCCGGCCGTCCGCCGCCACGGTCGCCTTGATCCAGTGTCCGGCGCAGTCGTCCTCTTCGGTCAGGTTGGCGATCAGCGCTTCGTCGGTGTTGTACGCCGCGTCGTCCGCGAGCGCGCGGTGCGACTGCCAGACATCCTCGATGCCAGCGGTCTCCTGCGCCACGCGGAGCGACTCCGGCGTCCCCCCCTTGCGCGGTCCGTTGTTGATCACCACCACGGTGGGCCGCAGCGCCGCGGTCAGCTCGGGCCGGATCGCGCCGTAGCCGCCATGGTGCGCCGCCTGGTACAGGTCGACCACGCCCAGACGGTTCTCAGGGCAGGCGATCGCCCGCTCCCGATCGGGTGTCAGATCGCCCATGTTCAGGAACTGGAACGCGCCGAGTGACAGCAGGTAGCCGAGGCTGTGGCCGTTCTCGCCCATGTCCGGCTCCGGGTCAGCCGCGCCGCTGCAGAGCGGGTTCGGGCCGCGCGGCTCGAGCGAGTCGATCAGATTGCGATGCGACGCAACGAACGACAACTCGATCCGGTGGAGCGGCAACTTGTCGCCGGCGGCGACGCTGCGGCGCCGGTCGCCCGCCGTCGCCAGGTAGTCGTCCCAGAGCGCGCGGCCCCGATCGCGATCCTGCTCGACGCTGTCGCCATGGTCGACCACCTGCCCAATCTCCACCCGCTCGGCCAGTGCGCTGAGCCCACCGGCATGGTCGGTGTGGAAGTGGGAGATCAGGACGTAGTCCAGGCGGCTGATGTCAGCGTCGTCCATGGCGGCCAGGATCCGTTCGGTGTCTCGGTGGTCGGCGCGGGGCCAGCCGGTGTCCATCAGGATCGACTCGCGCTCGGGCGTGACGACCAGCGTGGCCGCGCCTCCCTCGACGTCGATCCAGTAGATGTCGAGCGTGCCGGTCTGCGCCTGTGCGGTGGCCGGTGCGAGTGCGAGCAGCGCGGCCAGCAGGATGCGCGGGAGCCGACGCCGGTCGCGCCGCGAAACATGGTGGGACATAGAGCCTCCTCGCGTCGGATGCGTGGCCGCATTATAGCCGCCACGCCATCGTCGGACGACCTCCGGCCGCGCCGCTCGGCGGGGCGGCCACGCTGTTGCGCGCCGTGTCACCTCCGGTTGCGTGCTGCGGCGCGGGCCGTTCAGGCCCCCGCCACGGGCCGACCCGCCGGAAGGGCGTGGCCGGGCCAGGGCGCGGCGGCAACACCAGTTACCCCCAGGGCGGCCGGACGCCGAGCGACAGTGCGTCCAGCAACGCCGGCCCAACATCGTGCGTCGCCCGCCGCCGACCGGTTCGCGAGACCGGTAGACCAGGCACGTGCCGTTGCGCCTGCTGAAGCCCGGCGTGGATCGCACGGGCGCTGCCAGGTATCGGACACGCCGGTCGGACAGGCCATAACTGCTTCTGATGGAACAGGATACGGACGTTCGTGCCACGGATCTTGGGCAGCCCGACCGACGTGTGGCGCGGATCGTGCAACGGCATCCCACGTCCTGCCGGCGCGAGCCGGCGGCGCCCGATTCTGCACACACTGCTGCTCCCGGCAGGGCGGCGTGACCGGGTCGGGAGCAGCGCCGCTGGCGTGCAGCTGTGGAGATGGAGGTTCATCATGACGCGAACGATGCTGCTGTTGGCGCTCTGCGCCGGGCTCCTGGCTCCGTCCATGCCTGCCGCCGCGGCCCCGCTGCCCGTGCCGGGGCAGGCCCAGGATCGGGAGGCGGAACCGTCCGGTGAACGGGTCGACCTGAACACCGCCACGGGGGTCGAGCTTGAGGCGCTGCCCGGGATCGGGCCGCGGACCGCGGAACTGATCATCGAGTACCGCGAGGAACAGGGTCCGTTCACCAAGGTCGAGGATCTGATGAACATCCGCGGCATCGGTGAACGGACGTTCCTGCGGCTCCGGCCGCTTATTCGCGTCGGCGACGACGAGCCGGCGGGACCGTAGCGGCGGAGCCCAATCCGATGGCCGCTCGCGGAACGTGTGTCGCGTGCCACGAGTGTGGCGTGGCGGGATCCCGGCCCTCGGAATCCCGCCACGCCGGCCCCGGCCGCCCGCGCCGCGCCGAGCGGGGCGCCACCCTGATGGACGCGGTGGTGGCCGCCGGCATCTTCGCCGTCGTCGCCGGCCTGAGTCTGCCGCTGGTCAGCGCGGCGCGCGACGAGCAACGGCTCATGAGCGCGGCGCGGTACCTGCATGGGCGCGTCATGCTGGCGCGCGCCGACGCAGCACGCTCCGGCGCCACCATCGGGATCCGGTTCGCGCTGCGGGACGGCGCGTTCCGCTTTCGCGCCTACCGCGACGGTGACGGGAACGGCGTCGGCATCGCTGGCATCACCAGTGGCCGCGACCAGCCCGCGAGCGAGGAGCTCGCGATTGGCGACCTGTTCGAAGGGGTGCAGGTTGCCCTGAATCCGGTGGTGCCGCTCGTCGGCGCCTCGACGCCGGCGGGCGCCGGCGCCGACCCGGTCCGCTTTGGTTCGTCCGACATCCTGTCGGTCACGCCGCTCGGCACCGCCCGCGGGGGCACGCTGTACCTTCGGAGCCGACAGGGGCATCAGGCGGCCGTCCGGGTGTCTGCGGCCACGGCGCGCGTGCAACTGCACTGGTTCGATTTTCACTCGGGGCGATGGCAAACACGCTGACCGAGCGGACGACGCCTGCTCCAGGACGACCCGCCAGCGCGCCCGACTGGCTCACCGGCGTGCGGCTGCGCCCGGGGGGCGCGGTGGACCTGATCGCCTGGACCGCGAGCGGGGTCGTGGTGGAGGGCGACGCCCGGATCGTACCGGCCGCACGCGTCGCCGTTATCCTCGACGGGGCACATGCCCCGCGCGCGCTGTCGGGCGAGGTCTGGAGCGCCTGCATCACGTCGATGGCGCGGGACGGCCGCCTCCGGTACCGCGCCGCAATCCGGTTCGAGTCTCCCGGCGCCAAACGACATCTTGATCCTTGACTCGACCGCCGTGTATTCTGACGCCGATACCAGTGGCGCAGCCGCAGGGCTGGCAGAGTCGGAGGAAGTATGGCTTATTCGATTTGTGAACCGTGTGTCGGCACGAAGGACACCGCGTGCGTGGACGTGTGCCCGGTCGACTGCATCCACCCCCGTAAGGACGAGGACGAATTCGAAGCGGAGACGATGCTCTACATTCACCCCGAGGAGTGCATCGACTGCGGCGCCTGCGTCCCGGCGTGTCCGGTGGAGGCGATCTTCGCCAACGACGAAGTGCCCGACCAGTGGGAGAGCTTCATCGACACGAACGTCCAGTGGTTCGAGGGAAAGTAGCGTCAGCCAGATGGGCCTGATCAATCATCGGTTCGAAGATAACTTCATTACGACCAACCTCGACCGGGTGCTGACTTGGGCGCGGACGTCCTCGCTCTGGCCGATGGGGTTCGGACTCGCCTGCTGCGCGATCGAAATGATCGCGACGTCGACCTCGCGGTATGACATCGCGCGGTTCGGGGCGGAAGTGTTCCGCGCGTCGCCGCGGCAGTCCGACCTGATGATCGTGGCTGGCACCGTGACGAAGAAGATGGCTCCGGTACTGCGGCGGCTCTACGATCAGATGCCGGAGCCGAAGTGGGTGATCTCGATGGGGAGCTGCTCGAACGCGGGCGGTCCCTTCCCCACCTACAGTGTGCTGCAGGGGGTCGACAAGATCGTGCCGGTTGACGTCTACGTCTCCGGTTGTCCGCCGCGTCCCGAGGCGCTGCTCTACGGACTGATGCGGCTGCAGGACAAGATCCGTAAGGAGAGCACGGTGCTCCGGCGGAAGCGGGTGATCCCGGTGGGCGAGACCGAGCCGATCCTCGTCGAGGAACGGGGGTAAGACCGTGCTAGCGAAGCTCTTCCGGACGATCTTCCTCGTGGACCTGATCAAGGGGCTCCTGGTGACGCTGAAGTACATCCCGCAGCCCGCCTTCACGTTCCAGTACCCGGAGGAACGCCGCCCGGTGGCGCCCCGGTTCCGCGGCGTGCTCCGCCTGCAGGTGGAGCCGGAGACCGGCGCGCAGACCTGCATCGTCTGCGATCAGTGCGCCAAGGCGTGCCCCGACGACCTGATCAACCTGGGGGGGCACCGCGAGCCGGGGCACAAGATCAAGGTGCTCGACTACTTCGACTTCAACCTGTCCCGCTGCTCGTTCTGCGGCCTCTGCGCCGAGGTGTGCCCGACCAAGCCGGTGAAGGCGCTCATCATGAGCGAGGACTACGAACTGGGTACCTACAGCCGCAGTGCCCAGATCCTCCGCGTTGACGAGATGTACGACGGGGTGCCGATCGAGCACTACACCAGGTGACCGGCGGCCCGGTCAGGGGAGGATTCATGCGCATAGGGACTCGGGCTGCGTTGCTGGCCCTGGCGCTCGCCGCCGCGGCGCCGCTGATCCTGACCGCCAACTCCACGCCCGACTCGGCCCGTGTCGAGACCCGGCTGCAACTGGCCGATCTGCTCTACGGCGATCAGCGCTTCTGGGAATCGACGGGCGCGTACGACCGCGCCAAGGAAGGCGCCCGGCCCGATCAACTGCTGCGGGCCTCGTTCGGCCTGCTTCGTTCGCTGCTGCATATCGCCGAGTTCATGCGCGCCGAGCGGGAGGCCGAGTTCCTTCGGGGCCTCGGTGGGCTGGCCGATCCGGAGTACCACGCGCTCTACGCCGAGACGCTTTGGGCGTTGGGGCTGTTCCCGGAAGCGGAACGCATGTACGACGAGGTGCTCGCCGCGGTACCCGGGATGGCGTTGGCCCGGCATGGCCATGCCCGCGGACTCGCCGCGCGGGGCCGGCTCGACGAGGCGCTGATCGAGGTGCAGGCGGCGATCGCCGCCGAGGAGCGCCCCGAGTTCTTCCACACGCTGGGGACCATCTACCGGCGTCAGCGCCACTACGACCTTGCAGCTGACGCATTCGACCAGTACGTCTCGCGGCTCTCCCCCTCACGCCAGCGGGACAAGGTGCAGTGGATGCAGTCGGAGGTACGGTTCCTGCGATCATTCGGGGACCTGGAGCCGGTCGCCATCGCGCCGGACCAGCGGGCGCGCGTCCACACGATTCCGTTCCGCCTGGAGCGCGAGAAGGTGATTGTGCAAGCGCGGCTGAACGGCGAGGGTCCTATCGACCTGGTGGTTGACACCGGCACCGAGCAGATGGTGTTGGCGCAGGAGACCGCCCAGATGGTCGGCGTCCGTCCGATCACGACCATCCTGAGCGCCGGCGTTGGCGATATGGGCCTGCGCAGCCTCGAGATGGGTCGCGCCGACCGGCTCGAAGTGGGCACGCTCACCGTCGAGAACCTGCCTGCACTGATCAAGAACCCGCCGCTCGAGGGGCTGCCCGAGACCCGTAGCAAGAACGCCTTCTCGCCGCTGTCGTTCGGGATGTCGCTCGCCATCGACTACGACAGTCGCCGCATGATCGTGGCGGAGGCCCTGCCGCCCCAGCCGGCGGGCATCAACCTGCCGATGCGGTTTCAGCGCCTCGCGATGGTGCGGGGCGTCCTTAACGGCGAGCACGAGAAGAGCTTCATCATCGACACGGGCGGGGAAGTGGTCTCCATCAGCCTAAGCACCGCCGCGACGCTCGGCGTGCAGCCACCGCGACACATCCCGCTGCGGGTCTTCGGGACGTCGGGGTGGGACGAGACCGCGTATCTCCTGCCGGGGATCAATCTGGGCTTCGATCGCCTCAGCTACGACAACCTGTCAGTCGTCGTGCTCAACCTGCACCGGCCCAGCGCGCTACTCGGGTTCCACATCGGCGGCATCATTGGCCACCGGTTCCTGCGGAACTACCAGATCGCGCTGGACCTGTCCGACAGCGTCCTCCGGCTCGCCGAGAGCTGATCCCGCGCCGCACGCCGGCTTGGCGCGGGGCTGCTAGAAGTCGTAGCCGATCCAGAGCTGGAAGCGGACCCTCCGGAAGTAGTCACTCCCGTTGATGAATCCGTTCACTTGCGCCTCCCGGGCGAAGACCGCGTGCTCCCACTCCCGGTTGAACAGCGTGGGCCAGGACCAGTCGAGATGGATCGGGAAGCCGATGGCGAATGTCGTAAGCCCGAAGCCGTACGAGGCTCGCGCGTTGTTCAGGCGGAACCCGCTTACCTCGACCGGCGGCCCGAACGTCGCCTCCGGCGCTCCGGTGAAGGGGTTCTCGACGTAACCGGTCGTCGGCCGTACCACTGCAGGGTCTCTCGACCACATGTTCCACGGCTGGCCATCGATAGCGGCGACACCGAAGTTGAAGAAGAAGGTGCCGCGGACCCCTCCCAGGATCCCGATCGGGGTGGCCATTGCCTCGATGAGCGGAAAGCGGAGCTCCATGTTGCCGTGAAACGCCTTGTGGCCAAGGAAGTGCAGGTAGTCGTAGCCCCGCATTTCGGACTGTCCGCCGAAGAAGAAGAAGTCGGGGAACTCGCCCCAGCTCCGGAACGCGCGTCCCCGAAACGCGAGCACGCCGTTCGCGGCGAGCCGCGCGTAGTACCTCGCGTCGAGGTCGACCGTCTGACGGGAAAGGAAGTTGCCGACGCCAGGCGCGTACTCGTACCCGAGCATGACGGAGTTGCCCTTGAGCGGGCCATACTCGCGGAAGACGGTCGTCTCCTGCACGAACCGAACGCCGAACGGCATGAAGGAGCCGTCGCGGAAGAGGGTCGTCCCGAACTGCGCCTGCTGGAACCCTTCAGACTGTTGCCGCAGGGTATCGTTGGCGAAGCGCTCCTTGTAGTTGTAGATGCCGGCGGACATCTCGATCCGCTGGAAGCGGTTCAGCGGATAGATGCCGACGGCGCTGCCGCCATTCGACCGTCGTGTCGCGATCGCGTCATCCCGGTCCAGGAACCCCAGCGTCGGCGCGTAGTAGGCGCCGAGGCCGTAGAAGTACTGCTCGGACGAGGTGCCTTGCAGCGCGAACTGCAGCCGGCCGGCCAGGTTGACGTAGGAGGCGCCGTAGGTCCGGTAGGTCTCGACCGAGTACGCCTGAATGTTGAACTGCTGATCGCCCAGGATGTCGGCGAAGCTGATCACGGTGCCGCCCAGCACGTCGCCGTTGCTGTTGACGCCAACTCCGAAGTTGGGGGCGCCCTGCAGGTACATATCCTCGAACCGCCCCTTCCGGCGCTGGTTGTCCAGGTTCAGGGCGTGGCCCAACGGCGCCTGGAAGTCGATCAGCGGCCCCGGGCCGCCGAAATCGGACGTCATCGCCTCGAGGACCGGATCCCCGCCGTACTCGATCGTATGCAGGCCGTACTCCGCCTTGAAGTAGGTGACGAATCCGATGCGCGGATTCGACGATCCCTCATCCGGCGACAGGACGACCGGGTTGACGACGCCGGTCGCGTTGTCGGTTAATTGCCGGAGCGCGCCATTCTCGAGATCGAGCGTCCAGATGTTGAGAATCTCGCCGTCGCGCGCCGTCTCCGGATCGAGCGGCTCCGCCGGGTCGACGGCGGTCGACGCGAAGACGATGGTCCGGTCGTCGATGAACTGCCCGCCCGCGTCGTCGTGCGTGCCGAAGGTGAGCTGTGTCTGCACGCCCGTCTCCCGGTCGAGCCGGAACAGCTTGTCGTTGCCGCTGACCCGAGAGATGTGGATGATGGACCGGCCGTCAGGCGAGTAAAACGGGGCGTAGTCGGCGAACGTACTGTTCGTCAGATTGACCACCTCGTGCGTCGCCAGGTCGATCTCGTAGATGTCGCCCACCCCGTTGCGCAGCGCCGAGAAGACGATCGATCGACCATCGGGCGCAAAGTCTGGCGACTCGGGCTCGTCCACCATGTCGAGGTCGACCACTTGCTCGATCTCGCGCGTCACGACATTGTGGATGGCGAGGGACTTCCCCTTCCCGTTCCGCACCATATAGACGAGGTGATCGCCGGTCGGCGCCCACGACATCCACGGCACGGTGTTCCACCGCAGGCCGCCCGGCTGGGTGATGTACTCGAAGCCGAAGTCCTGATCGAACCCCTCGGTCAGGTTCAGGATCACTTCGCCGGTCTGCGACGAGAGCAGCACGATGTCCGCCTCGCGATCCCGCCGGTTCAGCCCAAGCGCGGCAATCACCTCGCCGGAGGGTGACGCCTCGAGCGAGTAGACCACGGGATAGCGGCTCCGCAGCGGGTCGGGCGCGAGGTTGCGGCCGTAGTCCGTCGGGCGCTCCTTCTCCCGGAACGCCTCGAACCGGTCATCGAGGTACGACCTGAACGCGTCATCCCACTCTTCGGCGTCCAGGCCGAACGCCTCGTCGTACGGATCCTCGCCGCCGCCGATGGCGTTGCGGCGAAGCGCGAAGAGAAACTGCCGCAGCCCCTCGAGCCCCCATTCATCCTCGATGAACTCGAAGACCGCGTGGCCCAGGTTATAGACGACCCGCGCATTGGCGAACCCGCCGTAGCCCTCGAACTCGGTCATCGACGGCACGACGTCGCCGATGGCCACGTCACGCACCGTCATCAGGTCGAGCGGCCGCCACACGCCCGCCATGAAGTCGGCGAGTCCCTCGTCGACCCAGAGCGGGACACTCTGTCGGATAATCGATCGGGGAATGATGTCGAACTCGAAGATGTGCGTCAGCTCGTGTGTGATCAGCCGGTACAGGCCGTCGGGCGGCTCGTCGATCGGAAGCACGATGCGGTTCCGCTGCGGCTCGGCGAACGCCGCGACGCCCTCTGGTACCGCGCCCGGCACCAGGTTCTGCTGCTCGAACTCGCTGTGCGTCTTGAAGACGATAAGCGGCACGCTGAACGCCAGGTCGTGGCGGAGATCCGCGCTGATCTGCTGGTAGGCGCTCTCCGCGTAACTCGCCACCCGCTCGAGGTGCTCCTCTAGCTCGGGGTAGTAGTAGATGTCGAAGTGGTCAGTGCTGTAGATGTGCCACGCGAACTTGTCGTATTTCACGCGGTTCTTGCCCCAGTACCCGGCGAACTGCGCGGAGGCGACCCCGGCGGTGGAAGTCAGCAGCAGGATCAGGGCGAGCAGGACGGCCACCGGCCGCCCGTATCGACGTGGGGGGGTATTCCAGATCATGCGATTCCCTCGCGGGCTGCAGGCAATTCTCATTTTACCTGATCGGCTGTTGCTTGCGCGGGGCAGGCCGATCCTGTCAGGCTGATCTCCCGGGACGCTGCCCCCCGGCGACCCCCGATTATTCCGCATGCCAGGATTCGACTGCCTTCCCGACGGCCCGATCACCTGCGACGGCGTCGGCCTGGCCGAGGTGGCCGCCGCGGTGGGGACCCCCCTGTACGTCTACAGCGCGGCGCAGGTGGTCGAGCGCTATCGCGCGCTGGAGGCGGCGCTCGGCGACTATCCGCACCGGGTCCATTACGCGATGAAGGCGAACTCCACGCTCGGCCTGGTGCAGCTGCTGCATGGGGCGGGGAGCGGTGTCGACGCCAACTCGGGCGGTGAGATCAGTGTGGCGCTCCGGGCGGGCGTGCCGCCGGAGGCGATCGTCTTCACTGGAGTCGGCAAGACCGAGGCGGAGCTCGGGACAGCAATACGGCTTGGCGTCGGCGCCATCAACGCGGAGTCGGCGGGCGAACTCGACCGGATTGGGCGTATCGCGGCGGCGGCGGGTGTTCGGGCCCGCGTCGCGCTCCGCGTCAACCCGGACGTCGCAGCGGCGACCCACCCGGGGATCGCAACCGGCGGGCGGGCCCACAAGTTCGGCGTGCCGCTCGGCGAGGCGCGTGCGCTCTGCCGCAACGTCGCGACCCGCGAGGGCCTCGAGCTAGTGGGGGTCCATGCCCATGTCGGATCGCAGATCATGGCGCTCGATGACGTGGCCCGGGCCGCGGCGACAGTCGCGCGGTTCGCGCAGGGACTGCAGGCGGACGGCATCGTCCTGGCGCAGATCGACCTGGGAGGCGGGTTGGGGATCGCGTACGACGGCGCGGCGGCGCCATCGGTCGAGGAGTACGCCCGGCTGCTCGTCGACGCGGTGCGCCCGACCGGTCTGCGGCTGCTGGTCGAGCCGGGCCGCTGGATTATCGGGCCGGCGGGCGCGCTCGTCGCCACCGTCGTCGACGTCAAGCCGCAGGCGGACGGCCGGTACTTCGTTGTGCTCGACGCCGGCATGAGCGAGCTGCTGCGTCCGGCGCTGTACGACGCGGTGCACCGGTTGCGTCTGGTGACGCCGCGGAGCGGGCCGGCGGTGACGTGCGATGTGGTCGGACCGATCTGCGAGACCACCGACGTGATCGGTCTGGGCCGGGTGATGCCGCTGCCGGAGGTGGGCGACCGGATACTGGTCTGTGATGCTGGCGCGTACGGATCCGCGATGGCGTCGAACTACAATCGCCACCCGCTGCCGGCCGAGGTACTGATCACGGACGGCGCGTGGCACGTCATCCGCCGGCGGCAGTCGGTCGACGAGATGCTGGCGACGGAAGTGTGACGCCGGGCTGCAGCCTGGCCGCGACGACGGGGACGAGACGATGCTGGTAGCGATCGAGGGACTGGATCAAAGCGGCAAGGAGACACAGGCGCGCGAGCTGCGCGACCGGCTCCGCGCAAGTGGGTACAGGTCGCGCGTCGCCTCGTTCCCCGACTACGGCACGTCGATCGGCGAGGAAATCGCCCGTGCGCTGCAGGGGGAGCGGGAGTACGGCCCGGAGACGATGCAACTGCTTTACGTGGCGAACCGCTTCGAGCGGAAGGCGGACATTGACCGGTGGCAGGCTGGAGGCCTGATCGTCCTGTTCGACCGCTACGTCGCATCCGCCGTCGCCTACGGCGAGGCGCACGGCCTCGACCCCGCCTGGCTCGAGCAGTTGCAGATCTACCTGCCTCAGCCAGACTTGACGTTGTTCCTCGACATCGCGCCCGAGACCGCCCTCGCCCGCAAGGCGGTGGGGCGCGACCGCTACGAACGGGATCTCGCGCTGCTCGCACGGGTCCGCGCCAGTTATCAGCGCCTCGCGGAACAGCCTGACTGGATCACGATCGACGGCGAGCGGCCGCCCGACGACGTGAGCGCCGCCATGGCCGCCGCGCTCGAACCGCGCCTGCCGGCGCGACCGTAGCCGCCATCGGCAGCGGCGCCCCGCCCGGCTGCGTGACGTGGCGCACTGAGCCACAGCGTAAGGGGGAACCTGCGCGCGGTTCCTGACGTGTACGGGTTGCGGCGATGACCCTGCCGGATGCGGCCACGTTCGCGGCGGGCCGATCCGCTCGACAGGCGCCGGATCCGCCAGCTATCGTACCGGTCGGGTAGTCCGTGCCGTGATACAGGTAACAACCCTTCACAAGACGTTCGGCGACCGCGTGCTGTTCGATCGCGTCACGTGGCAGGTGCAGCCGGGCCAGCGCGTGGGCCTCTGCGGCCCGAACGGGTCGGGTAAGACGACACTGCTCCGCATGCTGGCCGGCGAGGTGGAGCCGGACGCCGGGAAGATCGTCCGGCCGGCCGGCCTGACGGTCGGCTACCTGCCGCAGGACGGACTGGCGCACGCCGGGCGGACGCTGCGCGACGAGGCGGCGCTCGCCTTTGCGCCGCTCCTCGCGCTGCAGGCGGAGATGCGCCAGGTTGAAGCGCAGCTCGCGGACCCTGCGTTCACCGGCGACGCCCACGACGCGCTGCTCGCCCGCTACGCCGAGGCGCAGGAAGGGTTCACGCATGGCGACGGCTACGGTATCGAGGCGAAGGTGGACGCGGTGCTGCGCGGCCTGGGCTTTGCGCCGGACGACCTCGACCGCCCGGCCGACAGCTTTTCGGGCGGCTGGCAGATGCGGATCGCACTCTCTAAACTGCTCCTCGCGCGGCCACGACTGCTGCTGCTCGACGAGCCGACGAATCACCTCGACCTCGAGGCGCGCAACTGGCTGGAGGAGTTCCTGGTCGAGTATCCGCACCCGGTCGTCCTGGTGTCGCACGACCGCTACTTCCTCGATGCGGTCGTCACGTCAGTCGCCGACATCAATCTCCGCACCCTCGACACCTATCCGGGCACCTACAGCGCCTACCTCACCGCACGCGACGCGCGGGTTGCCCGGCTCCGCGCGGCGAAACAGCAGCAGGACGAAGATGTCGCCCGGATGAAGCTTTTCATCGACCGCTTTCGGTACAAGGCGTCGAAGGCGAAGCAGGCGCAGAGCCGGATCAAGATGCTGGAGAAGATCACGCCGATCGAGGTGCCGCCTGAACGGAAGACGGTGCACTTCACCTTTCCCGCCAGCGCGCGGAGCGGCCGCACGGTGATCGAGCTGTGCGACACGGCGAAGGCCTACGGCGACATCCGCGTGTTCCGCGGGGTGAGTCTCCACATCGAGCGGGGCGACCGCCTTGCGCTGGTCGGTCCGAACGGCGCCGGCAAGTCGACGCTCATGCGGATGCTTTCGGGGACGGAAGCGCCCGACCGCGGGGAGCGGACCGTCGGCTACCGGGTGCACACGCAGTACTTCGCGCAGGACGAGGCGACGCGACTCGACCCCGCGCTCACCGTCTACGAGACGCTCGCCACCGGATCGCCGGTCGACATGGTGCCGTCGATCCGGAACATCCTGGGCGGCTTCCTCTTTACCGAGGACGACGTCTACAAACGGGTGAGCGTCCTGTCCGGGGGCGAGCGGACGCGGCTGGCGGTGGCGCGGATGCTGCTGCGGCCATCGAACACGCTGATCCTGGACGAGCCGACGAACCACCTGGACATCGATTCGACCGATGTTCTGCTCGAGGCGCTCGAGGCATTCGGCGGCACGCTGATCCTCGTCTCCCACGACCGCTACTTTGTCGACCGCCTGGCGACGAAGGTGCTCGACATCGGCGGCGGCGACGCGGTGCTGTATCCCGGCACGTACGAGGAGTTCCGCTGGAGCCGGACGCAGGCCGCCGCGGCAGGGTCGCCGCCGTCCCAGGGTCCGATGCCGGCGGCGCCGCCGCCGGCACGTCGTCAACGGGACGCGGCGGCGGTGCAGACGGCCACGCACCAGACCCGCGCGGCCTCACCATCCGCACCCCCGACCACGGCGGAACGCCGCCGACCAGTGCCGTAGCGCACAAGCGGCGGCAGGTCGAGGCGCGCCGGCAAGAACGCCGGTCCCAGGCGCTCCGCAAGCGCATTGCGGAGTTCGAGCGCCGCATTGCCGAGCGCGAGGCGGAGCTCCGGACGGTCGAGGCGGAGATGGCGGCGCCCAATCTGTACGCGGATCAGGCGGCGGCGAACGAGCTGGTCAGGCGCCAGCAGGCACTGATGTGGGACGTGGGCGATCTCATGAACCAGTGGGAGGCGCTCGAGCGGGAGGCAGCCGAGCGCGAGCGGGCGGCGGTCACGCCCGCGGGTGGCTCTTCCGATACACCTCGGTGATCTGCGCCATGCTGACGTGCGTGTAGCGCTGCGTGGTGCTGATGCTGCTGTGACCGAGGAGCTCCTGGATCGACCGCAGGTCGGCCCCCGCGTCGAGCAGGTGCGTGGCGAACGAGTGTCGCAGCGCGTGCGGTGAGATGCCGAGGCGCGTCGCCGCCTGCGTGGCGTACTTCCGCACCAGGCGATCGATGCTCCGCACGGAGAGGCGTCCCCCATGCTTGTTGACGAACAGCGGGTCGTCCGGCACGCGGCGCGCGCCCCTTCGTCGCGGTCGCACCGTCCGAGGCGGTGCCGAATCCATCAGGCGCTGCCGGTCCGGCAACGAAGCTCGAATCGCCGCCGCCGTCGGCCGGTTAAACGGTACGATCCGCTCCTTGCCTCCCTTCCCCAACACCCGCACCATCCGGCTGCTCAGGTTGACACTGTCCAGGTCGAGCGACGCCAGCTCGCTCAACCGCAGTCCCGACGCGTAGAACAGCTCCAGGATGGCCCGGTCGCGCCGGCCGAGCGGCGTCCCCGCGTCGGGCGCGCCGAGCAGCGCCTCCATCTCCTCGCGGCCGAGGTGGGCCGGTATCCGCCGCTCGACTACCGGCGAGTCGACCAGCGCGCCGGGGTTCCGGTCGACCACACCCTCGCGCCGGAGGTAGCGCGTGAACGATCGGATCGCCGCCAGCTTCCGGGCGGACGTGCCGCGCGTGAGTCCGCGTTCGTAGAGTTCGGCCAGGAACGCGCGGATCAGCCGGTGGTCGATGTCGGCTGGTGTCGGGGTCCGTCCGAGGCGGTCGGCGGCGAACGTCGCGAACTGCGCCAGATCGCTCCGGTACGCCCGGAGTGTGTGGCGCGAGACGTTCCGGTTCAGCTCGAGGAACTCGAGAAACGCCTCACGGAGTGGCTGCAGTGGCTGCGGCATCGTCACCTGTTGTATCGGCCGGATGGTCCCCCAGCATCCAGGCGTCGAGATCGTCCAGCGCCCGCCGCGCCATTGCCTGCCGCCGCGCCTGCCGCCCGCGCGGCGGCGCCACGAGCGGCGGGATCAGTCCGAACGCGATGTTCGTCGGCTGGTACGTCCGCGGGTCGGCATGCGAGACGTAGTACGCCAGCGCGCCAAGCGCCGTGGTCCGCGGCAGCGCGCGCGGCTTCTCGCCCAGCGCGAGTGCGGCGGCGTTGCGTCCCGCGATCAGTCCGGAGGCGGCCGACTCGACGTAGCCCTCCACACCCGAGACCTGCCCGGCGATAAAGAGGTCGGGCCGCATCCGAGTCTGCCACGTGGACGTCAGGACCGCCGGCGCGTTGATGTACGTGTTGCGGTGCAGCATCCCGAAGCGGACGAACTCCGCCTGCTCGAGCCCCGGTATCAGCCGGAGCACCCGCTTCTGCTCGCCCCACTTCAGTTGGGTCTGGAAGCCGACCAGGCTGAAGTGATCCGCCGCGAGATCGTCCTGGCGCAACTGGACTACCCCCCAGGGCCGCCGTCCCGTCCGCGGGTCGGTCAACCCGACCGGCTTCATCGGCCCGAACCGGAGGGTGTCGAGCCCTCGATGCGCCATCACCTCGATCGGGAGGCAGCCCTCGAAGAAGGGCGTCCGATCGAGGTCGTGCAGTTCCGCCCGTTCGGCGGTCACCAGCGCTTCGTGGAAGCAGACGTACTCCTTCTCGGTCATCGGGCAGTTCAGGTAGTCCCCCTCGTCCGGACCCGCCCCACACGCCGGTCCACCCGGCGCGTCTGCGCGCAGGTGGCGGCCGCGGCGCGACGCCCGGAACACCTTCGACCGATCAATGGTCGACGCCTCGACAATCGGACTGATCGCATCGAAGAAGTACAGTTGCTCGCGCCCGACGAACGCCGTCAGATCGGCCGCCAGCGACTCGGACGTCAGCGGCCCGGTGGCCACGATGACGGGCGACGCCGGATCCGACGATGCGGGCAGTCGCGGCACTTCGCCCCGCTCGATCGTGATGCGCGGCTCGTCCTCGATTGCCCGGGTGATTCCCTGCGCGAACCGCTCACGGTCGACGGCGAGCGCGCCCCCCGCCGGAACGCGCGACGCATCCGCGACGCGCATCACGAGCGACTCGAGCCTCCGCATCTCCGCCTTGAGCAGCCCCACCGCGTTGTCGAGCGCCGCACCGCGGAACGAATTGCTGCACACCAGTTCCGCCAGGCGGTCGGTCCGGTGGACCGGTGTCGTCCGGACCGGACGCATCTCGTGCAGCACCGCCGGCACGCCGCGCGCGGCCGCCTGCCATGCCGCTTCGCATCCGGCCAGGCCGCCGCCGATGACCCGGATCATGGCGCCCGCTTTCCGCTCCGCCGTGCCGCCGGCGGCTCCGTCCACCGGCCGTCCCGGTAGACCGCTCGCCAGCCCGCCGCCTTGCCGTCCTGCTCCGACGTCAGGTACTGCTCGCCTGTCTTGCGCGAGAAGCGGATCACCGCCGGCCGCCCTTCCGGGTCAGTCTCCGGTCCCTCGACCAGGTAGCGGTACTTCGGATCGAGCTCGTCGGCATGCGCCTTCAGTTCCGACACCGCGGGCGCGCGCGTCTCGCGATGTTTGGGGAACATGCTCGCGGCGAGAAAAAGGCCGGATGCGCCGTCGCGGAGGACGTAGTGGTCGTCCACCGTCCGGCAGCGGAGCTCCGGCATCGGGATCGGATCGACGCGTGGCGGCGCCGGCTCGCCGTTCTTCAGCAGCTTCCGCGTGTTCCGGCACTCCGGGTTGGAGCAGCCGAAGAACTTCCCGAAGCGTCCTGTCCTGAGCGGCATCCCGGCGCCGCACTTGTCGCACGCGATGGTCCGCGCCTTCGGCACCAGGCTTTCGAACGATCCGGTCTCGATTTCGTGTCCGTCGCAGTATGGGTTCTTGCCGCAGACATGCAGCTTGCGTCCGGCGTCGACCACGTAGGCGTCCATGTGCGTGCCGCATGTCGCGCAACGGCGCTTGGCGCGCAGCAGCCGGCTCTCCTCCTCGTCGTCCCGATCGGCGTCGGCCACCTGGTCGGCGGACAGGAGGTTCATCGTCCGGGTGCAGCGCTCCCCCGGCGGCAGCGCGTAGCCGGAGCAGCCGAGGAAGACGCCGGTGCTGGCGGAACGAATCTGCGTGGGCCGGCTGCAGGCAGGGCAGTCGATGCCGGTGGTCGTCGGGGTGTTGGGCCGCATGCCGTCGGGCCGCGCCGCCGCCTCCAGCTTCTTCCGGAAGTCGGCATAGAACCGATCGAGCACCTGCACCCACTGCCGGTCGCCCGACGCGATCTCATCGAGCGTTTCCTCCATGCCGGCGGTAAACGAGTAGTCGAGCAGGTCCGAAAAGCTCTCGACGAGGCGATCGGTCACCGCTTCGCCGATCTTCTCCGCGTGGAAGCGCCGCTTCTTCAGCGTGACGTAGCCCCGGTCCTGGATCGTCGAGATGATCGACGCGTAGGTGGACGGTCGGCCGATGCCGCGCCGCTCCAGCTCCTTCACCAGTATCGCCTCGCTGTACCGGGCGGGCGGCTTGGTGAAGTGCTGCGCCGGCTCGACCCGCGCGCAGGTGAGCATCTCGCCCGCGCCGTAGGCGGGCACGTCGGCGTCGTCCCCCTTGCGCGACATCGGCGGCAGGACGCGCGTGAAGCCGTCGAACTGCAACACCCGGCCCCGCGCGCGCAACTCGAACGCGCCTGCCTCCACGGTGACCGTCGTGCCGAGGTGCTCGGCGGGCGTCATCTGGCAGGCAAGGAACTGGCGCCGGATCAGGTCGTACAGCCGGTGCGCGTCGTTGTCCGGGATCTGGAGCGCCGCCGGGTCGGCGGCCACGTCGGTCGGCCGGATCGCCTCGTGCGCCTCCTGCGCTCCCGCCTTGCTCGCATAGACGTTCGGCGTCCTGGGCAGGTACGCCTTGCCGAACGACGACTCGATGTACGCGCGCGCCACCGCCACGGCATCGGCCGACAGTGTCGTCGCATCGGTCCGCATGTAGGTGATGTGCCCCCCCTCGTAGAGGCGCTGCGCGAGCGTCATCGTCTTCCGGACGCCGAAGCCGAGCCGCGACGAAGCGGTCTGCTGCAGGGTGGAGGTGATGAACGGCGCCGACGGCTTCGTGGTGGACCGCTTGTTCTCCACCTTCGCAACCGTGTAGGTCTCGCGCCTGAGTGCCGCGACCGCCACGTTGGCGTCTGCCTCGTTGCCCGGGCGGAAGTTGCCGCCATCCTGCTTCGCCACCTGGAATCGGCACGGGGCGCCGCTCTCGCCCGCTCGTCCGCCGTCGTCGGGGCCGTCGCCCCCGGCACGCAGCAGATCGGCGACCACCTCCCAGTACTCCTCCGGCTCGAACGCGCGGATCTCCCGCTCGCGCTCCACGATCAGCCGGACCGCCACCGACTGCACACGACCCGCGGAGAGGCCGCGCGCCACCTTCATCCAGAGGAGCGGCGACACCTCGTAGCCCACCACGCGGTCGAGGAACCGCCGCGCCTGCTGCGCGTTCACCCGGTTCTGATCGATCTCGCCCGGATTGGCGAACGCCCGGCGGATGGCATTGCGCGTGATCTCGTTGAAGACGACCCGGTGGAAACGCTTCGGGTCGCCGCCGATCACCTCCTTCAGGTGCCAGGCGATCGCCTCACCCTCGCGGTCGAGGTCGGTCGCCAAGTACACCTCATCCGCCCTCTCCGCCAACTGCTGCAGATCCCGGACCACCTTTTCCTTACCCGGCACCACCTGGTAGGTGGCGCGCCAGCCGCGGTCCGGATCGATCCCCATCCGGCGGACGAGCTGCTGCCGCGCCCGCTTCCTGCGCTCGGCGGCGGTCTGCTTCCGCTTCCGTACCGGCGGCTGCCCGCCGTTGGTCGGCACCTTGTTACCGGTCCGCCGCTTCCCGCCAGCCGGCAGGTCGCGGATGTGTCCGACGCTCGACTTGACCAGGTACTCCTTGCCCAGGTACCGGTTAATCGTCCGGGCCTTCGCCGGCGACTCCACGATCACTAACGATCTCGCCATACTCCTCCACATCACCGCGGCCGGCCGTGAGCCGCCGCGAACCGGCGTTACGTTAGCATCACGTCGGGTGTGCGGACGAACCGGCCACCCGCCACACGCACGACGCGGCCTTCCACCTCGAGGTCGGTCAGCCTCGCCAGCAGCGTCATGCCGTCAAGTCCGCTCCGCGCCACCAGGTCGTCCACGGAACAGGACTCGGCTGGATCCATGTGGCGCAGGACCGGATCCGACACATCCCCCGCGCTGGCCGCCGGGTCTGCGGCCGCGCCCCCCGGCGGCCAGCCCAACTCCTCAAGAATATCCTTCGCCGTCTCGACAAGCCGCGCGCCGTCGCGAAGCAGCGCGTGCGCGCCCCGGCTCCGGTCGCTCAGGACGTTGCCCGGCACGGCCATCACCTCCCGCCCCTGCTCCGCTGCGCAGCGCGCCGTAATGAGCGATCCGCTCCGCGTCGTCGCTTCCACCACGACGACGGCACGCGACAACCCGCTGATCAGCCGGTTCCGCCGCGGGAAGTGGCGCGGCAGCGGGAGGCTGCCGGGCGGCAGCTCGCTGACGAGCGCACCTGCCGCGGCGCCTGCAATCCGATCTGCGAGTGCGGCATGTTCCGACGGATAGACGACGTCGGCACCGGACCCGAGGACGGCGATCGTCGCGCCGCCGCCCGCGAGCGCGCCGGTATGGGCCGCGGCGTCGACCCCGCGCGCCAAGCCGCTCACCACCGCGACGCCGCGGCGGCCGAGATCGCCGGCCACCTGTTCGGCCACCGCCACGGCGTAGGACGAGGCCGCGCGCGAGCCGACGATGGCGACTCCAGGCCGGCTCAACGCCGCCGGGTCGCCCCGCAGCCAGAGCACGGCGGGTGGATCGTCAATCTCCGCCAGGTGCGACGGATACGTGGGATCGTCCCATGCGAGCGGGACGAGGCCCCCCTTCGCCGCCACGTCGAGCGAGCGAACCGCCTCCGCACGGCACGCGTCCCGTTCTGCCGCCAACGCCGCCGGGAGCTCCTGCAGCCGCGACGCCAGGCCGGCCAGACCGATGTGCCGCCGCTGATCGCCCTCCGCCCCGGCGTCCTGCGGCTGCAGGGCCCTTCGCAGTCTGGCGCGCGCCAGGCAGAACGACAGCGTGACGGAGCGGACCAGGCCATCGTCGTGGGGCACGGCGAGCTGTGAAGCAAGATTCATGCCACGCAGGCGGTCTGTGTGTCTGCACGCCGGCCGGTCGGACTTGCAACCGGTAACCGCGGATCGCTATATTCGGTTAGGCGCCTGGAACGAACCAACGGTGCAGGTCACGACTCCACGGCTCGTTGTCACCGCGTTGCTGCTCGCCCTTGTGCTTGCACCGGCTGTCGCGGGGGCGGATGAGCGGGACGACGCGGCCGCACAGGTGGAGTTCGGGATCGCCGTGGCGCAGGTCGGGCTCTGGCACGAGGCGGAGTATCGCTGGAAGCGGGCGACGGAGATCGATTCGACCTACGCGGCCGCCTGGAACAACCTGGGGATCGCTTACGAACAGAACGGCCGGTTCGAGGAGGCGCTCGATGCATACGAGATCGCCCTGGATCTGGAACCGAACAACGTCAACATTCAGCAGAACTATGACCTCTTCAGGGAGATTCATGACCGTATCCTGGAAGGCGATCAGTAGCGCCTGCCTGCTGCTCGGTGCGGCGGCGTGCGGCAGCGCCTACTACGAGGTGCCGATCGAGACGCCGCTCCAGCCGAAGCTGGACGTGGGACGCTTCCAGCGCATCCTCGTCGCTGGCTTCCTGTCGGGCGGCAGCGAGGATGTGGACGCCAACCTGGAGACGTCGCGCCTCCTGCGGAGCCAGCTCCGCTCGGAGTCGCGCCTCGACGTGGTCGACGCCGAAGTGCTCGACCTGATCGCGATCGCAGAGTCGGAGAGCGACGCGCCCGAGGAGACCGACGGCGACGGGGCGAGCGTCGCGACGGGGAACGGCGAGGCCCGGGCGGGCGACGGCGACGACGAGGAGCGCGCCGAGCTGAGCATGGAGGACCTCGAGACGTACGAGCATATCTTCGCCAACGTGAGCTACTGGAGGGAGCTGGGCGAGGAGCATCAGAACCCGCTGATCGTCACCGGCACCGTCCATTTCACGCCACATCAGCGCTCCGGCATGGTGACTCGGGAACGGGAAATCTACGACGAGTTCGGCCGCCGGCGGGTCGTGCCGGTCCGAACGTACCGCGACCGGAACGGTTTCGTCCTGAGTTCGACCTTCATTTTCGTCGACGGCGAGACCGGCGTCACCCTGTACACGGAGCGTCACCGCGAGGAAGTGCTGTACGACAGCACCCAGAACACCCCGGCGCTCTCGTCATACTTCGAACTGATGGACCGCCTGCTGCCGTCGTTCCTTGGCGCCCTCGCCGATCAGAGCATCCGCGGCACGCGGATCATGTTGAGGTAGGCCGCCGGCGCGGCAGCTTTACAGGCCCAGGCAGCCGGGTTAACATCCACTGTTTCGGCGGCTGGAGGAGTGGTTCGGGCAATGTTTGCGATCATCGAGAGCGGGGGCCGGCAGGTTCGGGTCGAAGAGGGAGCCTTGGTGACCGTCGACCACCTCGCGCGGGAGGTGGGGGACGAGGTCACCTTCGACCGGGTGCTCTTTGTCGACAGCGATGGCAATGCGTCCGCCGGCACGCCGTACGTGCCGGCGGCGACGGTGACCGGCGTGGTCGACAGCCAGGCGCGGGGCCCGAAGTTGCGGGTCTTCCGGAAGCGGCGCCGCAAGGCCTGGCGCAGAACCCTCGGCCACCGGGCCGCGCTGACGCGCGTCCGCATTACCGGCATCACGACCGGCTGATCGCACGAACGACCAGTCAGCAGAATCAGCATGGCGCACAAGAAGGGACAGGGGAGTTCACGCAACGGCCGCGACAGCCAGGCCCAGCGGTTGGGCGTCAAGCGGTTCGATGGCAACGTCGTGCCGGGCGGGGCGATCCTCGTGCGGCAGCGGGGTCGCCGCTTCCGCCCCGGCCTGAACGTCGGCCTCGGCAAGGACGACACGTTGTTCGCGATGATCGACGGACGGGTCCGCTTTGAGGATCACGGTTCCCGCGGACGAGTCATCAGTGTCCTGCCCATCGACGCTCCGTGACGCTGCAGCACCGCCGTCGGGCTTCCGTCCCCGATTTGCCCTGATTGACTGATAGTTCCGCATGTTCGTCGACGACGTCGACATCCGTGTCGCAGCCGGAGACGGCGGCAACGGGTGTGTCAGCTTCCGCCGCGAGAAGTTTGTGCCGCATGGCGGTCCTGACGGCGGCGACGGCGGACGGGGCGGTTCGGTCTGGCTCCGCGCCAGCGCCCATCTCAACACGCTGGTTTCGCTAAAGTTCCATCCGCTCTGCCGTGCCGAGCGGGGCGCGCACGGTGAGGGATCGAACCGGACCGGCCGCTCCGGGCGCGACCTGTACGTCGACGTCCCCCCCGGCACGGTGGCCCATGCCGTCGGTGATGACGGCGCGACGCTCGAACCGCTGGCCGACCTGACCGGCAACGGGCAGACGTGGCGGGCGGCGGCGGGCGGACGGGGCGGGCGAGGCAACCGGCGCTTCGTGAGCAGCACGAACCGGGCGCCGCGCCGGGTGGAGTCGGGCCAGCCGGGCGAGCAGCGGACGCTTCGGCTTCGCCTGATGCTCCTGGCGGACGTCGGTCTGGTCGGGTTCCCGAACGCGGGCAAGTCGACGCTGATCGCGCGCGTGTCGGCGGCGCGCCCCAAGGTGGCCGACTATCCGTTCACGACGTTGACGCCCCACCTCGGCGTGGTCAGCCTCGACGACGAGCGCAGCTTCGTCGTCGCGGACGTGCCAGGCCTGATCGCCGGCGCGCACGAGGGGCACGGCCTCGGCCACCGCTTCCTGCGCCACCTGGAGCGGACTCGCGTCCTCGTGCACTGCATCGACGTGTCGTCCACCAACGGACGCGACCCGGTGGACGACTTCCGCACGATCTGCTCCGAGCTCGCCCACTTCCCGGGCGGCGCCAGCGCCGCGGCGGACGACACCGCGGCGGGCGGCGCTTCGGAGCTCGCGGCCAAACCACAATTGGCGGCGGCCACCAAGATGGACGCCCTCGACGATGCGGATCGCCTCACCCGCCTCCAGGGTTACCTCGATGCGCGGTCGATTCCGCTCTACCCAATCTCCGCCGCGACCGGCGATGGCGTGCCCGCGTTGCTCGAGGCCATGTGGTCCGCCGTCCGCCAGCGCGAGGCGCCGGCGTGACCGGGATGGTGCGACTCGGAATCCTGGGAGGTACGTTCGATCCGGTGCATTACGGCCATCTCGACGCGGCGCTCGCGGCGCAGCGGGCGGTCGGCCTCGACGCAGTGCGACTGATGCCTTCGCGCGAGCCGCCGCACAAGCCGCCGGCCGATCAGGCATCGGGCGCGGACCGGCTCGCGATGGCAGCGCTCGCCGTGCAGGGGCACGATGCGCTCTCGGCGAGTGACTTCGAACTGCGCGCTCCCGGTCCGTCGTACACGTCGGTCACGCTGGGGCGGCTCGCCGACGAAGAAGGGCACGATCCGGCCCGGCTCTTCTTTGTCCTGGGAAGCGACGCGTTTCTCGACATCGTGCAGTGGCATGACTATCCGGCGCTGCTCGACCGAGGCCACTTCGTGGTCGTCTCCCGCCCGGACGCTGCGGGGGCACCGATGCAGACCCGCATGCCGGCCCTGGCCGACCGGATGCATCCGGCCGATCCGGCCGCCGCCGGCCCGCCCGCCATCTGGCTGGTCGATGCCGACACGCGGGATGTTTCGTCGTCCGGGATCCGCCGGCGGATCGCGCAGGGCGAACCGCTTGACCATCTGCTGCCGCCCGCCGTCGCCGCCTATATCGCCAGCCGCCGGCTGTACCGGCCCGGCCGCCCCCGCCCGTTCCTCGCATGACAGGCACGAGACTCGATCTGCCGGCGGAGGTCCGCGAAACCATCGCGGCGATGACCGACAAGAAGGCGCTCGACGTCGTCCTGCTCGACCTGCGGGGGTCAGGCGCGTTCACCGACTTCTTCGTCGTCGGATCGGGCCGCACGCGACGGCAGGTGCAGGCGATCGCCGACGCAGTCGACGAGAGGCTCCGCGCGATCGGCGCGCGTCCGAGCCACGTCGAGGGCTACGATCATGCCGAGTGGATTTTGATCGATGGTTTTGATCTTCTCGTCCACATCTTCACCCTCGAGACCCGACAGGTGTACGACCTCGAGCGCCTGTGGGGCGACGCCGTCCGGACCGCCATTCCCGACACCGGTCTCGATGATGCCGCCGCAGCCGCCGGCGACTGATTCGCCATCGGCCGCCGGCGGATGGCTGTCCCGCCCGCGCCGCGCCATCGACGCGCTGCTCGCGGTCGCCTGGGCGGCGCGCTGCGTCGTCTGCGACATGCCGCTCGACGCCCCGACGCGCGGGGTGGTCTGCCCCGTCTGCGTGCAGTGCATTGCGCGCCTCGCGCCGCCGGTCTGTGATCGCTGTGGTCTTCCGATTACCCCCGCCGCGATCGACCCCGGCCCTGCCGGCCTGCCACGCTGCGCCGCCTGCCGCAGGCACGGTGGACCACCGACGCCCCGCCGTGCCGCCGGCCTGCACGAGGGGCCGCTCCGCGCGATGATTCACGCGTTCAAGTACGGCGGCCGGCGGTCGCTCGCGGAACCGCTCGCCGCCATGCTGCGTGACGCGGCGGGTGACTGGCTGCACGAGGCCGACGCCGTCGTCCCGGTGCCCCTCCACCCCGTCCGCCGCTGGCGCCGCGGCTTCAATCAGGCGGACGACCTGGCCGCCGGACTCGGGCTCCCCGTCCTCCACCCGATCCGCCGCGCGCGCCATACTCGCCCGCAGGCCGAGCTGTCGCGGGGCGTTCGCCTCCGCGCGGTGCGGCACGCGTTCACCCCCGCGGTGCGCGCCGCGGACCGCGCGCCTGCGGTGATCCGCGCACGGACGCTGCTGGTGGTGGACGACGTCATCACGACCGGCGCGACGGTAGAGGCGTGCGCCGCCCTGCTGCGCGAGGCGGGCGCCGCCGACGTCCGCGCGCTCAGCGTCGCGCTCGCCCCCCTGTCGCCAGCTCGCCGGCGCCCGATCTAGCGCGGGGTGGCCTGCGTCAGCCGCATCGTCGCGTGGATCGGCGGGTGTCGCGGTCGGTCCCTGGTTCATGGTGTCAGGTGTGCTGGACCGACGTCCCGTGGGCGACGTGGCTGCTGATACGATTCGGTCGGGCGGCGCGGCGGGCGACGCGTTCGCCTCGCGCCGCCGGGAACAGACTCTTTGAGTGGCGGCGGCGTCTAAGCTGACAGGCGTCTAATCTCACGGCAGAAGCATGCAGCAATGGCAGCGGCCCGCCGGGTGGGGGACGGTGAACGCGCCGGCCGACCCGCCGCCGGCGGCGACCTCCGCCAGGGACCCTGAGCCGACCGACGCCGAGCTCGTCGCCCGCGCGCAGGCGGGGGACCGCGATGCCTTCGGGGAGCTGGTGCAGCGCTGGCACGAGAAGATGTTCCGTCTCGCCTGGCGGGAGGTGCAGGACGAGGCCGAGGCGGTCGAGATCGTGCAGGACGTCTTTGTCCGTGCCTGGCAGGCGATCGGGACCTTCCGCAACGACTCGAAGTTCTCCACCTGGATCTATCGGATCACGCTCAACCGGTGCCGCGACTGGTTCCGGGCGCGGAAGCGTGCGCGGACCGTCAGCTTCAACCGGGGCGGGCGGGAGGTGGACGACGCGATCGAGCTGGCGGAACGGACCGCCAGTCTCGCGGCCGAACCGGCCGAGGAGCGCCTGGCGCGGCAGTTCGAGGTGGAGGCGGTGCGGCGGGCGATGCAGCAGTTGCCCGAGAGGCAGCGGCGCGCCATCACCCTGAAGGTGTTCGAGGGTCTGACGCTTCAGGAGATCGCCGAGGTGCTGAACAAGCCATTGAGCACCGTCAAGACCCGCGTGTACCAAGGATTGATCACCCTCCGGCGACTGCTGGCCGAGCCCGCGCCCGCGGACCGTGCGGCGCCGGACGCACCTGGCGCCCGGTTGTCCTGTTTGCGCCTGGTAGCGCAACGCGGAGGAGAGTCCGATGGCTGAGTGTCCCGATAAGACCTCGCTCGTGGCGTACTTCTACGGCGAGGACTCGACCCACCAGCGGAGGTTGATGGAGGCGCACGTCGCGGCGTGCCGCGCCTGCGCCGACGAACTGGCGTCGTTCCGGTCGGTGGAGGAGGCGCTGTCGGTGTGGACGGTGCCGGAGGTTGATCGACGGTTCGACCGGTGGTGGACCGCGCCGGCGGCGACGGTGGCGGTGGAGCGCGACAACTCGGCGCAGCGATCGTTCTGGAGCGCCTGGTCGCTCACTCCCGCCTGGGGACTCACCGCCGCCGCGATGTTGGCCTTGGCGGTTGGCGCGGCAGCGGCTACCATCAACGGCTTCGAAGTGCGTTACGGCGATTTTGCCGTCAGCGTCGGTCGACCGGCGATGGTGGAGGACACCACGCTGGCGTTGGCGATGGCTGACGGGCCGCAGCTCGATGCGCTGCAGCGAACGGCGGCGCCCGCTGGGCCCGTCGTGATGGGTGCCCTGGGCGCGTCGCCGGCGCCAGCGCGGCGGGAGACGGACGTCGTGCTGGCCCCGCCGGTCGATCCCTCGGGATCGGGCTTGGAGTTCACCCTCGTCAGCAGCCCCCCGATGGTAGCGAGCCGGGCGGGGGCGCCCTCCGACCGACTGATCGTCTTCGGCCCCGAGTCGCCCGAGGCGCTGCTCGAGGAGATTCGGCGCAGGATGGCCGGGCGCGCGCTGCCGCCGCAGCCGGGGTGGTCCGACATCGCGCAGCGGTTCCGTCTTGCACAGGAGCGCGATCCGGTACGGGTCCGGGAGGACTTCGCCGACTTCATCGTCCGCGTGGCGGGGCAGCCGGGCGATGTCCAGCCCGTGGCTGCCGCGCCCCCGCGCTAGTCCCGACGATCTACAATCGACCCATGCGATCGCGTGCCGAACGGCTCGTCTCCCTGGTGCTGCCGGTCGTGTTGGCGGCGGCGTGCGGCGCGCCGCCCGACCTGCCGACCGCGCTCGATGTGACGGAGGTCACCACCGGCTGGCTCGATGTCGGCCTCGACGACATAGGACGCAACAAGCTGGTGCCCGCCATTGAGTTCACGATCGAGAACGTGTCGGGCGAGGCTCTCGGGATGCTGCAGCTCAACGGCGTCTTCCGCCGTTGCCTGGTGCTCTACCAGGGACAGGAGCCGCCGGAGGATCCGGTCTCGCCGGCCGACGCCGACGCGGACACCTGCCTTGCCGAGGATCAGGAATGGGGCGGCGCGCCGCTGATCCGAGCCACCGGTGTCGAGGGACTCGCGCCGGGCGACGCACTCGGGCCGTTCACGATGGAGTCGCGCCTCGGCTACACCGGCGAACAGGCGCTCCCCGAGATGCTGGCGCACCGCGACTTCGTCGACGCGAAGGTGGAGCTCTTCGTCAAGCACCGCGGCGAACAGTGGGCCAAGGTGCGCGAGTTTCCGATCGACCGGCGAGTGCTCATCCAGTAGCCCACCGGTTCCCCGCGTGATTGCCTCCGCGCCGTCGCTCGTCCGCCGCCTCGGTCCGCTCGACGGGGCATCGATCATCGTCTCCAACGTGATTGGAAGCGGGATCTTCCTGGTCCCCGCGCTGGTCGCCCTCTGGGTGCCGAACGTCTGGGCGATGCTGGGCGCCTGGCTCACTGGGGGTCTGCTGGCGTTCGCTGGCGCCATGGCCTACGCGGAGTTGGCGGCTCGCCTGCCGCGCGCCGGCGGCGAGTACGTCTACCTGCGGGAGGCGTTCGGGCCGGCGGCGGGATTTCTCTCGGGCTGGACGTCGTTCATCGCTGGCTTTTCCGGTGCGATCGCCGCCGGGGCGGTCGGCTTGGCGACGTACGTGGGGCGCCTCATGCCGGCCGTGGCCGACCCGACACCGTTCGTCAGCCTGCCGCTCGGTGTGGTGACGTTGAGCGTCTCGCCCCGCGCGGTGGTGGCCCTGGCCGCCATCGCCGCCCTGACCGCAGTCCACATCGCGGGCCTCGGCCCGGGGCGGGTCGTGCAGAACCTGCTGGCCGGCGGCAAGGTGGCGTTCCTTGTGCTGGTCGTGGCGCTCGGCTTCGCGGTCGGCAGCGGGTCGGCCGGCAACTTCTCCGAACCGGGCGGGGCGGAGGTGGCGCCGACGCTCTGGCTGCTCGCGCTCGTGCCAATCATGTTCAGCTACTCCGGCTGGAACGCCGCGGCGTACGTTGCCGAGGAGATCCGCGACCCGGAGCGAAACGTGCCGCTTGCGATGGCGATGGGGACCGCGGCCGTCGTCGGCATCTACCTGTTGCTGAATCTGCTGTACGTCTACGCCATACCGGTGGGGGAGATGGCTGAACTCGCATCCGCCGACGCGCGGGTGATTGACGCGGCGGGCGCACGGCTGTTCGGCGACGGGTTTGCGGGACTGCTCGCCGCGGCGTCGGTCGTCATGATCGCCGCGAGCCTGAGCGCCATGGTGCTTGCGGGACCGCGCGTCTACTATGCGATGGCGCGCGACGGCCAGTTCTTCGAGGCGGCCGCGCAGGTGCATCCGCGATTCCGCACGCCGGTCGTGGCGATCGTGGCCCAGAGCCTCTGGAGTGCAGTGCTGGTGCTCGCCGGCACGTTCGAGCAGTTGCTCCTCTATACCGGCTTCGCGGTGGTGACGTTCTCGGGAGCGGCGGTAGCCGGCCTCTTCGTTCTGCGGCGCCGCGGCGGGCCAGCGGGACCACGAGTGACACTCCTCGGCTGGACGGTCCCAGCCGTGTTCGTCGTGGCGAGCGCTGCGATGGTGGTGAACGCGGTCTGGCGCGAACCGCTCGCTTCGGGCACCGGCGTGTTGCTGATTGCGGCCGGCCTGCCGCTCTACGTCGTCTTCCGCCGTCGCGCCGCGCAGAGGCAGAGCCCACGATGACTACCAGCCAACCTGACCCCGAGACGTTTTACGGCACCACCGTGCTTGCCGTCCGCCGCGGCGGACTGACCGTGATGGCAAGCGACGGCCAGGTAACGCTCGGCGCAACCGTGGTGAAACAGTCGGCGAAGAAGATCCGCCGGCTCTACAACGGCAGTGTGCTGGCGGGGTTCGCCGGCGCGGCGGCCGATTCGTTCGCGCTCTTCTCGCGCTTCGACGCGAAGCTGGAGGAATACCGCGGCAACCTGGAACGGGCGGTGGTCGAGCTGGCCAAGGAATGGCGGACCGACCGCGCGCTGCGACGCCTTGACGCAATGCTGGTCGTGGCGGATGCGGCGACGACGCTGCTGCTATCGGGCAACGGCGACTTGATCGAACCGGACGACGGTATCGTGGCGATCGGATCGGGCGGCACCTTCGCGATGGCGGCCGCCAGGGCGCTGGCGCGGCAGACCGAACTCGACGCGCGGGCGATCGCGGAGGCGGCGATGCAAATCGCGGCGGAGATTTGCATTTACACAAACGCCAATGTCACCATCGAAGAACTTTGACCGTGCCGATCTATCTCCCCGAGACGACCGCCTCGACCACCGAGGCGCTGACTCCACGCGAGATCGTCGCCGAACTCGATCGCCACGTTGTTGGCCAGCACCAGGCGAAGCGCGCCGTGGCGATTGCGTTGCGCAACCGGATGCGCCGGCAGAAGCTGCCGGCGGAGCTGGCGAGCGAGGTATTGCCGAAGAACATCCTGATGATCGGACCGACCGGCGTCGGCAAGACCGAGGTGGCGCGGCGGTTGGCGCGCCTGGCGCAGTGTCCGTTCACCAAAGTGGAGGCGTCGAAGTTCACCGAGGTGGGCTACGTCGGCCGCGACGTCGAGTCGATGGTGCGCGACCTGGTGGAGTTGGCCGTCGGCATGGTGCGCGAGGAGCGGATCGTCGAGGTGCAGGACAAGGCGCGCGCGAATGCCGAGGAACGGCTACTCGACCTGCTGATGCCGGCGTCGCCGCCGGGACCGTCCGCCCTCGTGCCGCCGGCGCCGGTGCCCGGTCGGGATGGCGCGGCCGCCGGGCCGCGGCCGGTGGCGGACTCTGTCGGCCGGACGCGCGAGAAGCTGCGGTCCCAGTACCGCGCCGGCGCGCTCGACGAGCGGGTGGTCGAGCTCGATACGCGCGAGACGGCGTTGCCCTCGTTCGAGGTGATCGCCGGCTCGTCGATCGAGGATATCGACATCAAGATGAAGGAGATGATCCCGGGCCTCTTCGGGCGGAACCGGAAGCGGAAGCTGAAGGTGCCGGCCGCCGTGGAGCACCTCACGCGCGAGGAGGAACAGAAACTGGTCGACATGGAGAGCGTCGGCCGCGCGGCGATCGAGCGGGTGGAGCAGACAGGCATCATCTTCGTCGACGAGATGGACAAGATCGCTGGCCGCGAGGGGACACACGGCCCAGACGTGAGCCGCGGGGGGGTGCAGCGCGACATCCTGCCGATCGTCGAGGGGACGACCGTCAACACGAAGCACGGCATGTGCCGGACCGACCACATCCTCTTCATTGCCGCTGGTGCCTTTCACGTGTCGAAGCCGTCCGATCTGATCCCGGAGCTGCAGGGACGGTTCCCGATCCGCGTGGAGCTCGAGGCGCTCGGCACGGACGACTTCGTCCGGATCCTCACCGAGCCCCAGGGGGCGCTCGTCACGCAGTACTGCGCCCTGCTCGGCACCGAGGGGATCGATCTCGAGTTCGAGGAGGGAGCGATCCGCCGGATCGCGGAACTGGCGAGCACGGTGAACGATCAGAGCGAGAACATCGGCGCGCGCCGCCTCCACACGGTGATGGAGAAGCTGCTCGACGACATCTCGTTCGACGCACCCGACATGCGAGACACGCGCGTCGTCATCGACGCCGCCTATGTCGACCGCATGCTGGCGCACATCGTCGAGGACGAGGATCTCTCCCGCTACATTCTGTAACCCGAGTCGTGTCGCTGTGATCCCCGTTCGTCTGGCTGTCCGGTTCGCAGCGCTACTGGGGCTGCTGGCCGCCGCCGCCTGCGGGTCGCGCGCCAGCCCGCTCCCACCGTTGCGGATCGTTCCGGCCACCATCACGCCGTTCGTGGCGACGCACGTCGGGGACCGCGTCTACCTGGAATTCACGGTTCCCGAGCAGGACTCCGACGGCACGACACCGGGCGACATCGTCCGGGTCGAGGTGTACGCCGTCACCACCCAGCCGGACCCCGAGCGTCCGGCGGTGCCGGTGGGTGACGACTGGCTGGAGGCGGCGACGCTGGTGGAGGAGTTGCTGGTGACGCCTCCGGGCGCGCCGCCCCCGCCGGCAGCGGGAGAGGGCGGTCTTGTGGGGGCCGCGCCGATCGTCGTGCAGGGGGACGAGGCGACGGTCGTGGAACGGTTGACGTCCGAGGCGTTGGAGCCGGTCGTCATCGGTGAACCGGACGAGGCGGAGCCGGACGAGGATCTGGAGCCCGCGCCGGCCCGCCCGCTCCCGCTTGTCTCGCCGCCCATCCGGCCGCCGCCGGTCCGGTCGTACGTCGCGTTCGGGATCTCGTCGCGCGGACGGATGAGCGATCCGTCGCCCGTCGCGACGGTGTCGATCGTCGCGCCACCGGGACCGCCGCCCGGCCTGCCGGCCGTGTCGTACACCGAGGAGGCCGTTGAGGTGCAGTGGCGGGAGCCTCGGACCTTCCGGCGTCCGGTGCAGGCCGCGGCTCTGCCTCCGACGCTGGCGTCGACGACGGGCCTCGGGGGGGCGCCGCCGTCCGACTACGTCGTGTACGACCACGCGGATGCCGATCCGGAGCGCGCCCTCCCCGAGCCGCTCGGCCCGCCCGCCCGCGAGGAGGCGTTTACCCACGAAGACGTCACGTTCGGCGAGACCCGATGCTACGCGGTTCGTGTGGTGGACTACGTCGAGACGACGCCGATCCAAGGGCCAGCGTCGCTGACCACCTGCGTCGAGCTGACCGACACGTTTCCGCCGGCAACGCCGATGGGGTTGATTGCGGTGGCAGACGGCAGCGGCATCAGCCTGATCTGGGATCCGAACAACGAGGCGGACTTGGCTGGCTACGTGGTCTTGCGCGGACGCGCGAGTGATGCGACACTCCAACGGCTCACGGCCGAGCCGGTCACGGCGACGGCGTACCAGGACACCGAGGTCACCCCCGGCGAGCGCTACGTCTACCGGCTGACGGCGCTCGATACCTCGGTTCCCCCGAATGTCAGCGCGCCGTCGGAGCCGGTGACGGAGACGGCTCGCTAGACGGGGTGCAGCCCCGAGGGAGGAGGCGGCGGATGGATCGGGTGTACCGGGCGGCGACGGACGGCGGGGCGCGCCTCGTGCTGGAACGGGACGGCGCCTGGAGCGAGCTGGAAGGGGACCTGTTCGCGACGTATGCGCCGGGCGCCCCGATCGCCGCGGGCAGTCTCCGGCTGCTGTCGCCCGTGACGCCGTCGAAGATCGTGGCGGTCGGCCTGAACTACCGTGACCATGCGAAGGAAATGGGCAAGGTGCTGCCGGACGAGCCCCTGATCTTTCTGAAGCCGCCGTCGGCGATAATCGGCCCGGGTGATCGGATCGTCCTGCCGCCCGGGCATGGTCGGGTGGACCACGAGGCGGAGGTGGGGATCGTGATCCGGCGGGAGACGCGGAAGGTCTGCTCGGCCGACGCGGCGGACTACGTGCTGGGGCTGACCTGCGTGAACGACGTGACCGACCGCGACCTCCAGAAGAAGGACGTGCAGTACACGCGCGCCAAGGGATTCGACACCTTCGCGCCGATTGGTCCGGCGATTGCGGTCGGCCTCGACGGCAGCGCGCTCGCCATCGGCTCGACCGTGAACGGCGAGACACGTCAGGCGTCGAACACGCGGGAGATGATCTTCCCGCTCGACACGCTGGTGGAGTTCGTCAGCCACGTCATGACGCTCCACCCGGGCGACGTGATTGCGACCGGCACGCCTCCCGGTGTCGGCCCGCTCGCCGCGGGAGACCGGGTAGTGATTGCCGTCGAGGGGATCGGTGAGCTGGGGAACGACGTCGTCGCGGCGTGACGGGGACAACCGGCTGGAGGGCTGGGAGGTGCGACCGTGAAACTCTTCGTGGACAGCGCGAACACCGAGACGATCGACGCGCTCGTGCCGCTCGGCATCATCGACGGCGTGACAACGAACCCGTCGCTGCTGGCGAAGGAGCCGGGCGATCCGCACGACACGCTTCTCCACATCTGCCGGTCGGTCGGCGGACCGGTCAGCGCCGAGGTGGTGGCGACCGACGCCGACGGGATGGTGCGCGAGGGGCGCGTGCTCGCCGCGCTGGATGAGCACATCGTCGTCAAGGTGCCGTTCGGCCGCGAGGGCGTACGGGCGTGCCGGGCGCTGACGCAAGACGGCCTCCACGTGAATGTGACGCTCTGCTTCTCGGCCGCGCAGGCGCTGCTGGCCGCCAAGGTGGGGGCGACCTTCGTGAGCCCGTTCGTCGGCCGCCTCGACGACATCGCGACCGACGGCATGGCGCTCATCGGACAGATCGTCGAGATCTTCGAGAACTACGAGTTCGAAACCGAGGTGTTGGTGGCCAGCAGCCGCGGCCCGATGCACGTGGTGGAGGCGGCGCGGATAGGGGCTGACATCTGCACCTGCCCGCCCGCCGTCATCGACAGACTCTTCAACCACCCGTTGACCGACATCGGCTTGGCGAAGTTCCTGGCCGACTGGGAGAAGGCTCAGGCGCTCAAGGCGTGAGCGCCGCCGCCCGGCCCGGCCGCGGCGCGCGCCGCACGGACGATCGCACGAAGCACACCATGGACAAGAACACCATTCTGGCCGACTACGAACGCCGCGCCGAGCTGGGCGGTGGCGAGGCACGCCGCCGGCGCCAGCACGAGGCGGGCAAGCTGACTGCCCGCGAGCGGATCGATCTTTTCTTCGACCCCTGCACCTTCGAAGAGCTCGACAAGCTGGTGGCCCACCGCTGCCGAGACTTCGGAATGGACGCACAGTCGATTCCGGGCGACGGCGTCGTCTCGGGCCACGGCCTGGTGGACGGCCGGCGCGTCTACGCCTTCGCGCAGGACTTCACGGTGTTCGGCGGGTCGCTGTCGGAGACCAACGCTGCGAAGATCGTGAAGATCATGGAGCTGGCGATGCGGAACGGCGCGCCGGTGGTCGGCCTGAAGGACTCGGGCGGCGCGCGGATCCAGGAGGGGGTGGCCTCGCTCGCCGGGTACGCCGACATCTTCCTCCGCAACACGCTGGCCTCCGGCGTCGTGCCGCAGATCTCCGCGATCATGGGTCCGTGCGCGGGCGGCGCCGTCTATTCGCCGGCCATTACCGACTTCACCGTGATGGTGGACCAGACCAGCTACATGTTCGTGACGGGGCCCGACGTGATCCGGACCGTCACGCACGAGGAGGTGACGAAGGAGGAGCTGGGCGGTGCGATGACGCACAACGCGCGGAGCGGCGCGGCGCATTTCGCCGTGCCGACCGACCAGGACTGTCTGGCCCTCATCCGGCAGTTGCTCGGGTACCTCCCGAGCAACAACCTGGACGATCCGCCACACGTCGAAACCGACGACCCCCCCGACCGCGAGGCGCCCGAACTCGACACGCTGGTACCCGAATCGCCCCACCAGCCGTACGACATCCTGGATCTGATCCGGACGGTCACGGACGACGGCGCGTTCCTGGAGGTGCACGAGCACTTCGCGCGGAACATCGTCGTTGGCTTTGCCCGCTTCGCCGGCCGGTCGGTCGGCGTGGTGGCGAACCAGCCGGCGCATCTGGCCGGCGCGATCGACATCGACGCGTCGATCAAGGCGGCGCGCTTCGTCCGCTTCTGCGACGCGTTCAACCTGCCGCTGGTCACCTTCGAGGATGTGCCCGGGTTCCTCCCAGGTACGGTGCAGGAGTTCGGCGGCATCATCAAGCATGGCGCGAAGCTGCTCTACGCCTTCGCCGAGGCGACCGTGCCGAAGGTCACGGTGGTGACCCGCAAGGCGTACGGCGGCGCCTACTGCGTGATGGCGAGCAAGCACCTCCGGACCGACATCAACCTCGCCTGGCCGACGGCCGAGATTGCCGTGATGGGTCCGGAGAGCGCCGTCAACATCCTCTTCAAGCGCGAACTCGACGCCGCCGACGACCCTGACGCGATCCGTGCCAGGCGCGTGGCGGAGTTCCGGGAGAAGCTGGCGAACCCGTTCGTCGCGGCCGACCGTGGTTTCCTCGACGAGGTGATCGCGCCCCGCACGACGCGGCGACGTCTCGTTACCGCGCTGGCCAGCCTTGAGGGGAAGCGGGATCAAACGCCGTCGAAGAAGCACGGCAATATCCCGCTGTAGCCGGAAACGGGCGGACGACCGGGTCAAGTGCTACACTTCCAAGCAGATGCGCCCGTCGGCGCGTGATCCGGGAGGTCTGTGCCCGGGTCCGGGGTTCCAGTGTTCCAGTGAAAGTACTCGTCGCCAACCGGGGCGAGATCGCGGTGCGGATCATGCGGGCCTGCCACGAGATGGGGCTGCCAGCAGTGGCGATCTATTCCGACTGCGACCGGCTGGCGCCGCACGTGCGGTACGCCGACGAGGCGGTGGGGCTCGAGGCAGACGCGCCAGGCGAGAGCTACCTTCGCATCGGGAAGATCATCGACGCCGCGAAGCGGACCGGGGCCGACGCAGTCCATCCCGGGTACGGCTTCCTGGCTGAGAACGCTGCGTTCGCCCGCGCAGTGGCCGACGCGGGACTGACGTTCATCGGACCGTCAGCCGACGTGATCGACCTGATGGGGGAGAAGACGGCGGCCCGGGCGGCGGCGGCGCGCGCCGGCCTTCCGATCGTGCCGGGCGGCGGCGGACCTCTGCCGGACGAAGCGACGCCGAGGCAGCTTCAGGCGGCGGGCGACGAGGTCGGCTATCCGCTCTTCGTCAAGGCGGTCGCCGGTGGCGGCGGCAAGGGGATGCGTTTGGTGCGCGATCCGGATGCGCTGCTCCGCGCGATCGAGGGGGCGCGATCTGAAGCGGCCTCCGCGTTTGGCAACGGTACCGTCTACCTGGAGCGCTGCATCGAGCAGAGCCGGCACATCGAGGTGCAACTGCTTGCCGACGCGCATGGCACGGTCGTGCCGTTTGTCGAACGGGAATGTTCGATTCAGCGGCGCCACCAGAAAGTGATCGAGGAATCGCCCTCGCCCGTCGTGAGTGCAGAGACGCGCCGCGCCCTCGCCGCGGCGGCGACTGATCTGGCGCGCGAGGTGGGCTACACGAACGCCGGCACGATCGAGATGCTGTACGACGACAACGGGTCGTTCTACTTTCTCGAAATGAACACCCGCCTGCAGGTGGAGCATCCGGTGACCGAGATGGTGACAGGCATCGACCTGGTCCACTGGCAGCTCCGCATCGCGCAGGGTGAGCGGCTCGATATCGATCCGGAGCGTGCGCTCACGCCCGATGGCCACGCGATTGAGTGTCGCGTCTATGCCGAGGATCCGAACGCTGGCTTCATGCCGTGCCCGGGACTCCTCACGGCGCACCGGCCGCCGGCGGGGCCTGGCGTCCGGGTCGACGCCGGCGTCGAGGCGGGTTTCGAGGTGCCGGTCCACTACGACTCGATGGTGGCGAAGCTCGTCGCGCACGCGTCGGACCGGGCGACGGCGATTGCCCGGATGGATCGGGCGCTGGCGGAGTACGAAATAGGCGGCGTGCCGACGACGATCCCGCTCTTCCGCTGGTTACTGGCGCATGACGACGTGGTGGCGGGCCGGTTCGACACGGCGTTTCTCGACCGCGTGCTGGCGGAGCGGAACGGTGAGCCGTTCGTCGATCTCCCGGAGGACGGTGGCGAGACGGCCATCCTCGCGGCGGCGCTCTCGGTCGCGCTCGGGGGCGCGCCCGCGGTCCCGTCCACCGACGGCGGGCCGGGGGCGGGGCGCACGCCACGCCACAGCCGGTGGAGGTGGGCGTCGAGGGTCGACGCGCTGCGATAACGGCGAGGGAAGACGCCGGATACACGGATGCGGATCGAGGTTGAAGTGCACGGCTCGGCGCACGACGTCACGGTCGACCCGGTGCCGGAGCACCCGGGGCGGTACCGGGTGTCGTGGGGCGGGACGTCGCGCGAGGTTGACGCGCGCGTGGTGACGCGCGACCGGCACGGGTTGGTGCTGTCGTTCGTCCGGACCGGCGGTCGCACGGCGGCGAGCCGCCAGGTGCGCTGCGCGCCTACGGATCGACCAGCCGTCACCGCACTCGAGGTAGGCGGTGCGGTGATCGAGGCGGTGATCAACGGCAGCCGGGCGCGCATTGCCGGCGGCATCATCGGAGACGCGTCCGGTACTGCGCGGCTGGTGACGCCGATGCCCGGCAAGGTGGTCCGCGTGCTGATCGCTCCGGGCGACACGGTCGAGGCGCGGCAGCCGCTGGTGGTGGTCGAGGCGATGAAGATGGAGAATGAGCTGACCGCACCCAGGGCTGGGACCGTCACCGAGGTGGTGGTCACCGAAGGGATGTCGGTGCAGGCGGGCCGCCTGCTTGCTACCATTGACTAGGACGTAGTCGGACGGACCGACGATGACGCACGAGGCGACGCGCACGGACGCTCCGGTGGCGGACGGCGTAACGCCCGCCGCACCGGCGGCGCCTGACGTCGGAGGGGACCCCGGCGAGGCCGCCGCAGGCGGCGCCAGCCCGCCGAGCGCCGATACCCCCGACACTGTCCCGGACGGCGCCGGCTTCGGAACGCGGCTGGCCGTGCTCGGGCGTTGGTGGTCGGCGTGGCATCCGGTGCGGCTTGGCAGCAAGTGGGCGGTGATTTGCCTGGTTGCGCTGATCGCCGGCGCCGTGGTGTCAGCCGTCACGATCGATCTCGGTCCGAGCCTCCACGGCCAGGCGGAACGGCAGTTAGCGAGCGCCCTCGACCGGCCAGTCACGATCGGCCGCCTCAGCACCTACCTGCTGCCGGGCCGCTTCCTCGTCGAAGACCTGGTGATTGGCGGCCAGCGCCCGGGCGATCGCGATTTCTTCACGGCGGACCGCCTGGTGATCTCGACGCAGTGGCTGCCGCTGCTACAGCGCGAGATCCTCGTGGATTCGGTCGACCTGCAGGGCTGGCGGATGTTGGTGGAGAGCTTCGAGGGAGACCGGCACACGTTTCCCGCGCTCATGGAGCGGGGCGACGGTGGTGATGCGCCGGACGCGGCCGCCAGCGCCGCAGACGAGGAGGACGAGGCGCGCCGGATCGTCACCACGGTGCAGTACCTCCGTGCGCATGACGGGGCATTCGTCTACGAGGACCATGGGGCGCCCTGGAGCATCGTCGCGCCGAACATCGACCTGACGCTGACAAAGACCACCGGCTACGGCGGCCACGCAACGTTCAGCGGCGGCACCCTCGTGATTGGTGACTACGAGCCGATGACGCTCGGCATGGATGCCGACTACCGGATCGACGGCGGCCTGGTCGACTTGATCCGGGCTGACATCATCGCCGACGGGTTCGACGCGCAGGTCGACGGCCGGGTCGATTTCCTGAACTGGCCGGAGCAGACCTACTACGTGCACGATTCGGCGATCGACCTGTTGGCGATGAAGTCGATCTTCTTTGCGCGCGACAACTTCACGGTGACCGGCGACGGGACGTTCACCGGCATCTGGCACATTTTCGACGGCGGACGCGAATTGACCGGGACGTTCAACGCGCCGGAGCCGACCATGGTCGGCCTGGAGTTCCCGTCGCTCGACGGCGACCTGATCTGGACGCGCGACCGCTTCGAGATTACGCGCGCGCACTCGTCGTTCTACGACGGCACGCTTGATTTCACCTTTGCGATGAAGCCGATCGGATCGCCGGAGCCGGGCGTGGCCACATTCCTGCCGCGTGTTGCCGGCGCCAGCCTCGATCCGTTGCTGGAGGCGCTCGAGGTGCGGGGCGTTCGTCCGCTTGGCCAGCTCGGCGGCGAGGCACGTCTCGAATGGCCGCTCGGCGCGATCACGGAACGGTACGGCGGAGCGTCGGTCCGGATCGATCCGCCTGACGGCGTCCCGCTGCTGCCGGTCGGCATCCGTCCGGCGTCGCAGCAGTCCGGTTGGACGTACGCCGTGCAGGCGTTCGATCCGGAGGGCGGACCGTGGCGCTTCCCGATGGGGGGGGAGGCGAGGTTCACGTTCGGTTCCGACGAAGGCGTGATGGTCGAATCGGGCTGGATGGCGACGCCGCTGACCGCGATCCAGTTCGACGCAGGACGGATCGACGAACCGGACACAACCCGCCTGCCGTTCGACGTCGAAAGCGCCAACTGGCAGGAGAGCGATCGCGTGCTCGTCGCCGCGCTGACCGCCTTCGGCCGTCCAACCGGCGAGCTGGAGCTGTCGGGTTACGGCTCCATGACCGGTGTCGCGCTGGGTGACATTCGCTCGCCGCGCGTCGAAGCCCGCTTCGAGGGCGACGGGATCCATGCCTGGAACGTCGACTGGGGCCATGGCGAGGGGGACTTCGTCCTGGAGGACAACATCCTGGATGTGACGGCAGGGCGCTTCGACGATGGCGCCTCGGTGCTGGCGATCGACGGCGCGTTCGCGATCGGGCCGCCGCCGCCCGGCATGGAGGAGCTGGACGTCCGCTTCGAGCTGGACGGGTTGCCGACCGAGCGACTGCGCGCCGCGTTCGAACTCGAGGGCTATGCGATCGATGCGCCCTCGTACGGCCAGGTCCGCCTGTACGGCACATACGGCGAGCCGTTCGGCTTTGGCCACCTCCGCCTGGCTGACGGTGTGGCGTACGGCGAGCCGTTCGACGAAGCGGAGGCCGACCTCCGGTTCGACGGGAACGGCGTCTGGTTCGACGGCCTGACCCTCCGCCAGGGCGAGGGCGACGTGACCGGTGCGATGTACGTCCAGTGGAACGCTCGCTACTCGGTCAACGCCGACGCACGGAACCTCGATCTGGCGGTGTCGAACTTCATGGGCAGCTTCGGCCTGCCGGTCGACGGACGCCTCGACGCGGCGATCACCGGCGCTGGCTCCTTCGACGATCCGCGCTACACGGTGCGTGGCACGATGCGCGGCGTCTCGGTCGACGGCGCGCCGCTCGGCCAGGTGACCGGCCGAATCGAGGTCGCGACGGGCGTGATGGCGGTCGAGCTCGAGGCAGCGTCACCGGACGTTGCGGTCTCCGGCGCCGGTCGGATCGGCCTGGCGGAGGAAGCGTCGTCCGACCTCCGGTTCAACGTTACGAACACGCGGATCGATCCATTCGTCCGGGCCCGGTACCCTGCGCTGGCGGCCGGCGCGACGCTCCTGGCGAGCGGCACCATGCATGTCGAGGGCTCACTCAGCGAGATTGAGCAGCTCGGCGTTGACGTGGCGGTCGACCAACTGACGCTCGGTCTGTTCGACTACATTGTGACGAACGACGGACCGGTGCGTTTGTCGCTGACGGACAACGTCGTGCGGGTCGACCGGATGCGGCTCGCGGGAGAAGGGACCGAGCTGGAGGTGACCGGCTCGCTGTCGCTCGACGACGAGCAGATCGCGCTCGGCGTCGAGGGGGACGCCAGTTTCGGCATTCTGCAGGGCTTCGTCTCCGATGTCCGGAGCCGGGGCGCGATGCGGCTCACTACGGAGGTGGGCGGTTCGTTCGATCAGCCGGTCGTCACCGGCGAGGCGCGGATTACCGACGGCCGGCTGCGCCACCTCGCGCTGCCGCATGCCCTCGACGCGATGAACGGACGCGTCGTACTCGAGCCGGGAGGGATCCGCTTCGCCGACCTGGCGGCGGAACTCGGCGGCGGCCCGATCACGTTCGGCGGTCGCATCGGCCTGGACGGCTATGGCATCGGCGATTTGAACGTCACGGCGTCCGGCCGAAACATCGCGCTTCGCTACCCGGCGGGGGTCCGCTCGCAGGTGGACGGGGAATTGACGCTGACCGGCACGGTCAACGCGCCGACGCTCGGCGGCGTCGTCACGGTGCAGGATGCGATCTGGCTTGAGCTGTTTCAGGCGGACGGTGGTTTGTTCGAAACGTTGACCGACGCCGCGCTTGTGCCGGACGGCGGGACCGAGACGCTGCCGCTCCGATTCGATCTCCGGATCGAGGCGCCGGCGAGCCTGCGGTTCTCGGACAACCGCGCGCAGATCGTTGCCAGCGCTGACCTCACCCTCACTGGCACCTATGCCCGGCCGTCCGTTTTGGGCAACGCCCAGGTCGACCGGGGACAGATCTATTTCGAAGGGAACCGCTACCGGATCACGCGTGGCGTCATCGGCTTTGCCAACCCGGTCGAGATCGAACCGGTCTTCGATATCGAGGCAGAGACCGACATCCGCGTGCCGGGTCAGACCTATCGGGTGACGCTCGGCCTGAATGGCACGCTCGACCGCCTCGCGCAGCCGACGCTCGAGTCGGACCCGCCACTGCAGCAGTTCGAGATCATCGGCCTGCTCCTGGGCGACCGGCGCGATCCCCAGCAGGCCGAGATCCGGACGCTCCGCGCGCCGGAGATGTCGCAGCAGGAACGGCTGCTGCAGGCGGCGGGAGCGGGGCTGTTCAACAACCCGCTCTCGGCCGGCGTCGAGCGATCGTTCGGGATCGACACCTTCGAGATCACGCCGGCGCTCGACGACCCGGCGGCACTGCAATCGACGCAAATTGTGCCGACTGCCCGCGTACGGATCGGCAAACGGATCTCCGACCGGGCCTATCTCACCTTCTCGCGCGCCGTCAGCGGCAGCAACCAGGATCTGATCGTCATGCTGGAGTACGACGCCAGCGACCGTCTGTCGTGGGTACTCTCTCAGAACGAGGATCGGACCTACGCGATCGACGTGCGCGTCCGGCATGCTTTCTGATGCGGATCGTCCCGATCCTGGCCGTCGGCGCCCTGCTCGGCGCCCCGGCCCCCGCGGCGGCGGCGAACCAGGTTGACCGGTTCGTCGGGCAGCCGGTCGTGGAGGTCCGACTGGCGAGCGGCGGCCAGGAGGTAACCGATCCGGCGGTCGGCGAACTGATCGAGACCCGCCTCGGCGCGCCCCTCTCGATGCGCGATGTGCGCGTAACCCTGACCCATCTCATCAGCCTTGGCCGCTACGGCGGCGCCGAGGTGGCGGCGAGCGCGCGACCGGGCGGCGTCGGGCTGCTGTACGACCTCCGGCCGATCGTGCTGATCGGACGCATCACGTTCGCCGGCGCGCGCGTGTTCGCTGACGACGCGCTGCGCCAGGACATTGCGCGCGTGTACGGCGATACCTTCGTCGACAGCGCGGTGCCCGCGGTGGTCGAGACCGTGCGCGCCGCGTACGCCAGTCGCGGGCACCTCGTTCCACAGGTGACGCCGGACGTGGTGCGACGGGGCGACCGCGGGGAGTTGCGTCTGACCATCGAGGCGGGTCCGCCGGCGCGTGTCCGGCGTTGGTCGGTCACCGGACCGCTGGCGTTTCACGACGCGGTCCGCGCCCGGCTGGGCCTGACCGACGGCGCGCGGTACGACGGGGCGGCGCTCGACCGGGACTTGGCCGAGTACGAGGCGGAGCTGCGCGGTGACGGCTACTACGAGGCGCGGCTGTCCCATGAGGTCGATCCGCTCAACGAGACCGAGCTCGACGTCCGGGTCATCGCCCGGCGGGGGCCGCTGATTGCGGTCACGCTGGAGGGGGATCCGGTGCCGGGCGCCACGCTGGACGAGTTGGTCCCGGTCGCGGAGGAGGCGAGTGCCGACGAGGACCTGCTCGAGGATGCCGAGCAACGGATTGCCACGCGCCTGCGCGCGCTCGGCTACCGTGACGCGGCAGTGACGCACACCCGGGCTGGCGACGCCGAGACGCTGTCGATCGTGTTTCGGGTCGTGCGCGGACCGCTCTACCGGGTGGGCAGCGTGTCGGTCAGCGGGAACCGGGCGGTCTCGACCGAGGAGATCAGGGCGACAATCGATCTGGCGCCTGGAGACCCGTTGGTGGTTCGTGACCTCGACGTGCGGCTGGCCGCAATCGAGGAACGCTACGCCCGTCTCGGGTACGCCACGGTCCGCTCGGTCTGGTCGGACATCGCGGAGGCGGATCCCGCCGGCACGACGGGCAACGGCAGCGGCGTGCCAGCTCGGGCCATCAGTCAGGCGGTCGAGATCGATATCGTCGAAGGAGCCCGGACCACTATCGGGTCCCTGGCGTTTGACGGCGCGGTGGCCCCCCGTCCGGTCGAGACGCTCGCCGCGGTCGTCAGCGTGCGCTCCGGCGACCCGTACTATGCCCCCCAGGTCGCCCGCGACCGTAACGCCCTGCTGACGACCTACCTGAACGACGGCTTCGAACAGGCGCGCGTATCGATCGACGCCAGCTTTGCCGACGATCTGACAACGGTAGACCTGGTCTACCGAATCGCCGAGGGACCACAGGTGCTGGTCGATCATGTGCTGATCGTCGGCAACCGTCAGGTGGACGCCGCCACGATCCGGCGGGAGGTGACGCTTACGTCCGGCGCGCCGCTCGGGCTCGACGACGTGGCGGAGACGCGCCGGCGGCTGAACGCGCTCGGGGTGTTCCGGCGGCTCGACCTCCGCGAGTTCAGTCACGGGCGCGACGACCGGCGCGACGTGATCATCGAAGTGGACGAGGCGCCGGCGACGCACGTGGCGTACGGCGGCGGCTTCGAGCTGTCGCAGCGCCTCCGGCGCGAGGTGCGGGGGACCGGCGGCCCGGCGGTGGAGCGGATCGAGTTTGCGCCGCGGGGGTCGTTCGCGATCGGCCGGCGCAACCTCTGGGGCAAGAACCGTTCGATCGATCTCTTTACGCGCGTCAGCGTCCGGCGCAAGAACGACGCGCCGCCGCTCCCGCTCGCACCGGAGACGGGCGGCCGGACGCTTGGCTTCAACGAGTACCGCGTGCTGGCCACCTACCGCGCGCCGCGTGCGATTGGTCTCGACTGGAATCTGGTGATGTCGGGCTACATGGAGCAGGCGATCCGGCCCGGCTTCGACCTGTTCAGCCGGGGCGTGACGGTGCAGCTGACCCGGTCGGCCGGCCCGGCTGCAGGCACCACCGTCGGTTACCGCTTCGGCAACAACGACACCTCCAACCTGGTGCTCAACCGCGAGGACGCGGACATCGTCGACCGGCTCTTCCCGAGCGTCAAGCTCTCGTCGTTCACCGCGACCCAGGTGCGCGACACGCGGGATGATCCGGTCGATCCCGCCGCCGGCATGTTCCTCAGTCTCGAGACCGAGGTAGGGGCGCGCGCGATCGGGTCTGAGGTGGGCTTCTCGAAGAGCTTCGCTGCCGCGTCATGGTACCGGCAGGCACCGGGCGTCTCCCGCCTCGTGGTGGCGGTCGGTGCGCGGCTGGGGCTGGCCTGGGGCTTCCCGCGTGCCATCGACGAGGGAGGGGCGGGTGCGGCGCGCAGTGGACTGGCGCTTCCGATCAGCGAGCGCTTCTTCGCCGGCGGCAACACCACGGTCCGGGGCTTCGCACTCGACCGGCTGGGCAATCCCCGAACCGAGCCGGGCGGCACCATCGATCAGGACGGGTTCCCGCAGGGCGGCAACGCGATGCTGATCTTCAACACCGAGCTCCGGATCCGCGTCTCCGGGGCGTTGGGCGTGGTGACCTTCGTCGACGCCGGGAACGTCTATGATCGGATCGAGCATCTGGATCTGCGGCGAATTCGGTCCGGCGCCGGGTTCGGTGTCCGCTACAACTCGCCGGTCGGCCCGCTCGGGTTCGATATCGGCTTCAAGCTGGGTAAGCGGTTTTTCTTCGGTGACGCGCAGAACCCTGAACCGGAACAGCGCTGGGCGCTTCACTTCAGTTTCGGGCAGGCGTTCTGATCCGATCGGGGTCGCGGTCGTCCTCTGGATCCTCGTGCTTGCGTCGGCGGCTGCGTCGGCGGCGCAGACGCTCGACCGCGTGCTGGCCGTTGTCTCGGGACAGGTCATCCTCGCGTCCGACGTTCGGGCGTTCCTGGATCTGGGACTGATCACGGTCGACCTGTCGGATCCCAACGCGCGCGAGGCGGGGGCGCTCACCCGGCTGATCGAGCGGCGGCTGGCGCTCGACGAGGCGGACCGATACCGTCCGGCGCCGCCCCCTCAGGCACGCATCGAACAGGATCTGACGGCGATCCACGCCCGCTTCGCCGATGAGGCGGCGTTCACGCGGTTCCTTGCCGCGGTCGGTCTGGATCTGGACGACCTGCGGCAGATCCTGCGGGACGATGCGCGACTCGAGGGGTACCTCGCCGACCGCTTCGGCGATGCGGCGCGCCTGGACCGGCCGCGACCGGCCGCCGTGACCGACTGGCTCGCGAGTCTCGCGCCCCGCGCGGGGGTCGCGCGCTTCGATCGCTAGGGGCGCCCGTTAGCCGCCGGACAGCGCCAGCGCGATCTGCGACAGGTTGAAGCCGGCGTGGCTCACCATGGCGGCGACCGTGCTGCGGCGAGTGAGATAGAGCACGCCCCAGCCGGCGCCGAGCAGGCCGGTCACGATTGCCGTGTCCCAGCCCTGGAGCGCATGGCCCAGTCCGAACGCGGTGCTGAAGATCACCAGGCCGAGCCAGCCGCCGCCGAGGTGTTGTTCGAAGCGGCGCAGGATGAAGGCCCGCTGCAGCTCTTCCCGGAGACCGCCCGCCACGACGGCGACGAAGGCGAAGAGGGCGACCTGTGCGGGAGTGGCGAGCATCGCGGCGAAGGGATTGTCCGGGACGTTGCGGAGTGCCGGCGCTACGGCGCCGATCAGCAGGATCGCGCCGGTCGCGGCGGCGAGAATGAACGGGGTCAGGATCAGGCCGAGCGCCACCTCGGGTCGCACGGGCCGCACCCCGAGTATCAGACCGCTGACCGTCTCGTTCCTGACGTGCAGCAGGCAGACAATCAGCAGCGCCAGGATGACGGCATCGGCCAACGACAACATGACGACGTAGGCGAAGGACGGATCGCCGTTCGGCGCGAGCGCGGCGAGCCCCGCGCTGCTCAGTAGCACCGCGATCGCGAACTGGGTCGGGAAGCCGGAGCAGAGGATCACCTCGCCAATCGCCCGCACGACCCGCCGCCGCCGGTCGGCTCGGGAGGTGGGCGCTGCCCCGAGCGCCACCGGCGGCCCGACCCACATGTCGCGCGTCATGCGTTGACTGTACCCCTTCCCTGAAGCCCGCGGCCGCGTCCCGAAGCGGCTCCGCTGGACGGGAATGTTACAGTGACAACCGTGTGTCGCCCTTCTGACGAACACGCGGTGTGGTAATATATTGCGCCCTATGGCTGTGGAAGACACCGGATGTAGTGGTTGCGCCGTCGGATGGCATCCGTCGGCAACCAGCCAGCCGGCCCGCCTGCACAGCAGTCGATGAGCGCGGCGGCGGAGTGCGTCAGCCCGGGTCCCGTCGGGACCACCGGGAGGAGGTAGGCGTGGCGAGAACAGCTGCACAGGAATCCGAGGCGGTGTTGCCGGAGGCGCCGGAGGTCCAGGGGCTGGAGTTCCCGCGCGTCTTCAGCCGCGCGGACGTCGACCCGTTCGACGACATCCTGTGGGAGCACCGTTCAGCGGTGATCACCAACGAGAAGGGCGAGGCGGTCTTCGAGCAGCACGACGTCGAGATTCCGAAATTCTGGTCGCAGCAGGCGACGAATATTGTCGTTTCGAAGTACTTCCGCGGCCAGATGCGCTCGCCCGATCGCGAGCGGAGCGCGCGCCAGTTGATCGGCCGTGTCGTCGACACCATCACCGGCTGGGCCGAGGTGCAGCACTACTTCGCCACGCCGGAGGACCTGAGCGCGTTCAGCGGCGACCTGAGCTACCTCCTCCTGCACCAGAAGGCGGCGTTCAACAGCCCGGTCTGGTTCAACTGCGGCTTCGAGAAGCAGCCGCAGTGTTCCGCCTGCTTCATCAACGCGGTCGAGGACACGATGGACTCGATCCTGTCGCTCGCGCGGACCGAGGGGATGCTGTTCAAGTTCGGGTCCGGCACCGGGACCAACCTTTCGCCGATCCGGTCGTCGCGCGAGCTGCTGGCCGGCGGCGGCACCGCGTCCGGTCCGGTCTCGTTCATGAAGGGCTACGACGCGTTCGCTGGCGTCATCAAGTCGGGCGGCAAGACGCGGCGCGCCGCGAAGATGGTGATCCTGAACGCCGACCATCCGGACATTGTCGACTTCATCAACTGCAAGGTGGCCGAAGAGCGGAAGGCGTGGGCGCTGATCGATGCCGGGTACGACGGCTCGTTCACCGGGACCGCCTACAACTCGGTCTTCTTCCAGAACTCGAACAACAGCATCCGGGTGCCGGACGAGTTCATGCGCGCGGTGGTGGATGACGGCGAGTGGCAGACACGGGCGGTCACCGAGGACCGCCGGGTGATGGACACCTACAAGGCGCGCGACCTGATGCACCTCATTGCCGAGGGCACGCACGTCTGCGGTGATCCGGGCATGCAGTTCGACACGACGATCAACGACTGGCACACCTGCCCGAAGACCGACCGGATCAACGCGTCGAACCCCTGCTCGGAGTACATGTTCCTGGACGACTCCGCCTGCAACCTGGCGTCGTTGAACCTGATGCAGTTCGTCCGCGAGGACGCGCCGGGTGAGTTCGATGTCGCGGCGTTCCGCGCTGCGGTCCGGACGCTGATCACCGCGATGGAGGTAATCGTCGGCAACGCCAGCTACCCGACCGAGGCGATCGCAAGGAACTCCGACGCCTACCGGCCGCTCGGGCTCGGCTATGCCAACCTCGGGGCGCTGCTGATGTCGCGCGGCGTGTCGTACGACAGCGACGCGGGGCGCGACTACGCCGCGGCCATCACGGCGGTCATGACCGGCGAGGCGTACGCGCAGTCGGCCCGGATCGCGCGCGACTGCGGCGGGCCGTTCAGCGGCTACCCGAGGAACGAGCAGCCGTTCCTCCGCGTCATGCGGAAGCACCGCGCTGCGCTCAGGGACGTTGACGCGGAGCATGTGCCGGACGATCTGTACGGCGCGGCGGCCGAGGTGTGGGACGACGTCGTCGATCTGGGCGAGGCACATGGCTTCCGGAACGCGCAGGCGACCGTGCTCGCGCCGACCGGCACCATCGGCTTCATGATGGATTGCGACACGACCGGCGTCGAGCCGGACATCGCGTTGGTCAAGTACAAGAAGCTGGTCGACGGCGGCATGATGAAGATCGTCAACCAGACGGTCCCGACGGCGCTCGTCCGGCTTGGCTACGACGACGATCAGGTGAAGGCGATCGTGGATCACATCGACCAGCGCGAAACGATCGAAGGAGCACCGCACCTGCGGGAGGAGCATCTCCCGGTCTTCGACTGCGCCTTCAAAGCGGCCAACGGCGACCGGTTCATTCACTACATGGGTCACATCAAGATGATCGGGGCGACGCAGCCGTTCATCTCCGGCGCCATCTCGAAGACGATCAACGTCCCGACCGACGCGACGGTGCAGGATATCGAGCAGGCCTATATCGACGCGTGGCGGCGCGGGACAAAGGCGGTCTCGATCTACCGCGACGGCAGCAAGCGGACGCAGCCGCTCAACACGGCGCGTGCGGCGGCCGGGGCGGCGGCGGGCGCGCTGTCGGGCCAGGCGGTCCGGCGCCGCCTGCCGGACGAGCGTCAGGCGATCACGCACAAGTTCGACATTGCCGGCCATGAGGGTTACATCACGGTCGGCCTGTTCGAGGACGGGTCGCCGGGTGAAATCTTCCTGGTGATGGCGAAGGAAGGGTCGACGATTTCCGGCTTCGCCGATGCCTTCGCGCAGGCCATCTCCTACTCGCTGCAGTACGGGGTGCCGTTGCAGGATCTGGTCGACAAGTTCAGCCACGTCCGCTTCGAGCCGGCCGGCCTGACGAGGAACCCGGATGTGCGGATCGCGAAGTCGATCGTCGACTACATCTTCCGCTGGCTGGCGTCGAAGTTCCTCTCGGTGGAAGCGCAGCACGCCGCTGGCGTGAACCTGCAGGAAGGTGCGTCCGCGGACGGCGAGCAGTTGACGTTCGGCGACGCGCCGCGGTTTGCCGCCACCGCCCCGTCGACGGCGACCAACTTCGCGATTCAGAACGATCAAGACGCGCCGCCGTGCGCCACGTGCGGGCAGATCATGATCCGCAACGGCGCCTGCTACAAGTGCGTCAACTGCGGCGCCACCAGCGGCTGCGCGTAAGGGCAGGCCTGCCTATGGCTCCTCGGGCATTCGCCCGCCGGGCACTGGTTCCCAGCCGTACCAGGCGAGCGCGATGAGCAGCAGCGAGAAACCGGCCCGGACCGCCTGTGTCCAGTGCAGGAGCTGATCGTAGTAGTGGCCGTCGTTGTGCAGGCTGATTGACTGAAGACCCAGCAGGCCGGCAACCGCGAGGGCCAGGCCGCCAGGCAGCGAAATCCGGACGAAGGCGGCGGCGACCGCCAGCATCGCGCCCGAGAGGATGCCCCAGGCGTTGGCCCACCATTCAAGCTGGCCGATGACGAAGGCGTCGGCGAGGCCGGCGACGATGGCGTAGAGGCCGTAGAGGAACATCCCGATGGCGGTGGCCTGCAGCATGAGGGCATGTTGTATCATGCCGGGCTGCCGTTGTGCCGGCCTGGTGGCCGGCGGACCAGTACGTGGAGGCTGACGCACCGTGATGCCGGCATGGAGGCCGGCGCACCAGTGCATGGAGGCCGGTGCAGTTGGACACATCATGGATCTGCACCTGACGGATCGTGTTGCGCTTGTGACCGGGTCAAGCCGAGGGCTTGGGTTCGCGTCGGCCCGTGCGCTGGCGGCGGAGGGAGCGCGGGTGGCGATCTGCGCGCGCGGTGCGGAGCGGCTGGCGGAGGCGGCGAACGAACTGCGTCACGTGGCGAGTGGGGGAGCGGAGCGTGTGCTGGCGGTCGAGGCGGATCTGGCGACCGAGGCGGGGATCGAGACGGTCGTTGAGCGCACGGTCGACACATTCGGCGGCCTCGACATCCTGGTGAACAACGTCGGGCGCGCGGGCGGCGGGGGCATCACCGGGGCGACCGACGACGAGTGGCGGTCGGCCTTCGATGAGACGCTCTGGCCGGCGATTCGCGCGTCGCGGCTGGCCGTGCCGCATCTCTGGACGCGTGGTGGTGGGGTCATCATCATGATCGCGTCGATCTGGGGGCGCGAGTCAGGCGGGCGGATGACGTACAACGCGGTGAAGGCGGCCGAAATCAGCCTGGCGAAGTCGATGGCGCTGGAGCTGGCGCCGGCGCAGATCCGGGTGGTGAGCGTCTGTCCCGGATCGATCTCCTTCCCGGGCGGGTCGTGGCACCGGCGGCAGCAGGAGGATCCGGAGGGGATGGCGGCGTTCGTCCGGGCGCAGTTGCCGTTCGGACGCTTCGGGCGGGCGGAGGAGGTGGGGGACGTCGTGGCGTTCCTCGCCTCCGATCGGGCGAGCTGGGTCGGCGGGGCCGCCGTCACGGTCGACGGCTGCCAGTCGCGCTCATTGATCTGAGATGCTGCGCCGGCCTTCAGCCGGCAAGAGACGAGAGGTGGCGCACCGTCGGTCTAGCGTTGCGTGCGCTGCTGCTTGCTGCGGCTCGCGACCGTGACGGCGCCGTACTTCTTCATGAACCGCTCGACGCGGCCCTCGGTGTCGATCAGCTTCTGCCGGCCGGTGAAGAAGGGGTGGCAACTCGAGCAGATCTCCAGGTGGAGTTCCTTCTTGGTCGACCGGGTCTTCCAGGTGGCGCCACAGGCGCACCGGACATCGACGTCGTGGTATTCGGGGTGGATGTCGGCCCTCACGCTCTTTTCCTCCGTAACCGGCGCAAACAGACATTATACCAGCGGGGCGCACTGGAAGTCGCCGCCCCACATGCATCACTGGGACCCCTGACGGGGTGTGCTACGAAGCCGTGTTCAACGGGCCAGCATTCCGGCGAGTGCGGCCAGGGCCGGGCGGACGCCGTGGCCGGTCCGACTGGAGACGGGGCACACGTCGACTCCGAGCGCCGCGATGTGGGCGCGTCGGGAGGCCGCCTGGGCGCGTCGGGATAGCCGGTCGATCTTGGTGGCGACTACTGTGACCGGGGCGCCGAGACCCTGGAGCCAGGCGAACGCGTCCAGGTCGCTCTCCAGGCCGGCGTGGCGGGCGTCGACTAGCAGGAGGGCGCCAGCGAGCCAGGGGGCGCCGGCCGGGCCGCCCTGCGGATCGCCGCGGCCGGCCAGTTGGCCGAAGAAGGCGCGGGTCAGCTCGTCGAACTGACGCTTGGCGTTCCCGCCCCCCCGCGCGTAGCCGTAGCCCGGGAGGTCGGCCAGGGTGACACGGGTCCGCTTCCGCCCGGGCCTGACGACACCGAGCGCGTACAGGTTGGCGAGGCGGGTGGTGCCCGGCCTCTGGCCGGTCCGCGCGATGCGATAGTCCGTCAGCGCGTTGATCAGGCTCGACTTGCCGACGTTCGAACGGCCGGCGAGCGCGATGGTCGCTTCGCAGTCGGTGGGCAGGCGTCCGCCCGCCGGAAGACTGGCGACGAACTGGGCGTCGAGGATCTTCACGGGGCGGTACCCGGGGGTGCGCCCGGACCGCCCGGATCAGTGGGTCGTCTGATCCTTGGCGACCGGCTCCGCCTTCTCGGCTTCGAGCGCCGGCAGTTTCGGAACGGGCGCTTCCGTCAGCGCGATCTTCAGTACCTCGTCCATGGTGTCGACCATGTGGACGTCGATCTGATCGAGCACTGACGTCGGAACGTCGGCCAGGTCCTTCTCGTTGTCCTTCGGCAGGATGAGCGTCGTGAGGTTCGCGCGGTGCGCGGCGAGCACCTTCTCTTTGACGCCGCCGATCGGCAGCACCTTGCCGCGGAGCGTGATCTCGCCGGTCATGGCGACATCGCGCCGCGTCGGAATCCGCGTGAGCGTCGAGACGAGCGAGGTGGTGATCGTGATGCCGGCCGACGGGCCGTCCTTAGGGATCGCACCCTCGGGCACGTGGACATGGACGTCAGTCGACCGGTTGAACTCCTTCGGGATGCCGAACGCCTCCGCCTTCGCGCGGACGTAGCTCATGGCCGCCTGCGCCGACTCCTGCATGACGTCGCCCAGCTTGCCGGTCAGCGTCAACTGACCCTTGCCCGGCATCAGCGTCGACTCGGTCATCAGCAGCTCGCCCCCTGCTTCGGTCCAGGCCAGCCCGGTCGCAATGCCGATCTCGTTCTTCTCGCTCGCGTCGGTCGGGCGGAACCGCGGGACGCCGAGGAACTCAGTGATCGACGTGGCGTTCACCTCGGTGCTGAATGTCGTACCCTGGTCGACCACCCGGCGCGCGATCTTCCGGCAGACCGAGGCGATCTCGCGCTCGAGATTGCGAACGCCCGCCTCGCGCGTGTACCGGCGGATGATCGTCTCGTAGGCGTCGGTGGTGAACGTGGCGTTGTCCGAGGTCAGGCCGGTCGCCTTGACCGTCTTCGCGAAAAGGAAGCGCTTGGCGATCTCGGTCTTCTCCAGCTCTGTGTAGCCGGATAACTCGAGCACCTCCATCCGGTCGCGCAGCGCCTGCGGCACCGTATGCAGCACGTTCGCCGTGCAGATGAACATGACGTGGGACAGGTCGTATTCGACGTCGAGGTAGTGGTCGAGGAACGTGTTGTTCTGCTCAGGGTCGAGCACTTCGAGGAGGGCGGCCGACGGATCCCCGCGGAAGTCCATCGACATCTTGTCCACCTCGTCGAGGAGGAAGACCGGGTTTATCGTTCCCGCCTTCTTCATCATCTGGATGATCTGGCCCGGGAAGGCGCCGATATAGGTCCGCCGGTGGCCGCGCACCTCCGCCTCATCGCGCACGCCGCCGAGCGACAGTCGGACGAACCTGCGGCGCGTGGCGCGCGCGATCGACTTGGCGAGCGACGTCTTGCCCACCCCGGGCGGCCCGGTCAGCGTCAGAATCGTTCCCTTCGGCTTCTTGACCAGTGACCGGACCGCGAGGAACTCCAGGATGCGGTCCTTGATCTTGTCCAGCCCGTAGTGGTCCTCGTTCAGGATCTGTTCGGCACGCTTCAGGTCGCGGCTCTCACGGGTCCTTTTGTGCCAGGGGACGGCGATCAACCAGTCGAGGTAGTTGCGCGACACGGTCGCCTCGGCGGACATCGGCGGCATTGCCTCGAGGCGCTTCAACTCCTGCAGCGCCTTCTCTTCGACATCCTTCGGCATCCGCAGCTTCTGGATCTTCTTGCGCAGCTCGTCCACCTCGTTGCCGCGCTCCTCCTTCCGGCCCAGCTCCTTCTGGATCGCCTTCATCTTCTCGTTAAGGTAGTACTCCTTCTGCGCCTTCTCCATCTGCTTCTTCACGCGCGACTGCACGCGGCGGTCGACTTGCAGCTTGTCCACCTCCGCCTCGAGGATGCTGGCGATGCGCGTGAGGCGCTCAAGCGGCGAGATGATCTCGAGCAGGTGCTGCTTCTCCTCGACGCCGATGGCGACGTGCGCGGCGATGGTGTCGGCGAGCTTGTTCGGATCGTCCACGCGGACGGCCGCGATCATCGCGTCGTACTGCACATTGTTCGAGAGCTTGATGTAGTGCTCGAACTGCGAGACCACCTTGGTCATCGCCGCCTCGACGTCCTTGCCGGCGTCGTCCGGCTTTTCCAGCACCTTCGCCACCACCCGGTAGAAGCCCTTGTCCTCCTTCCACTCGATCGTCCGGGCGCGGTCGATCCCCTCGACAAGCACCTTCACGTTGCCGTCGGGCAGCCGCAGGCTCTGCACGATGTTGGCGATACAGCCCATCGTGTAGATGTCGTTGGGACTCGGATCGTCGTTCGCCGCGTCCCGCTGCGCGGCGAGAAAGATGCGCTTGTCGCTCCCGAGGGCGTGGTCAAGCGCGCGCGTGGACGATGGCCGCCCGATGACGAACGGGATCATCATGTGCGGGAAAACGACCACGTCCCGCAGGGGAACGATCGGCAGTGTTTCGTAGGCGTCCATAACGTGAGCGTGCCGGCCAGCCTAGCCGGCCCTCTCGATGAGGGTAATCGACATGTCCTTGGCCAGCACGGCTTCGCGCGTGATGACACACTCCGACACCCTCTTGTTGCCCGGCAGCGTGAACATGATGTCGAGCATCAGGTCTTCAATGATCATCCGCAGGCCTCGCGCACCAATCTTTCGGCTGAGGGCCCGCTCGGCAATAGCCTCGATCGCGTCGTCCGTGAAGCGGAGTTGCACGTTCTCGTACTCGAACAGCTTCTGGTACTGCCGTGTGATCGCGTTGCGCGGTTCCGTCAGGATCTTGACCAGCGTCGGCTTGTCCAACTCGTGCAGCGTGCTCTGCACCGGCAGGCGGCCGACGAATTCCGGGATCAAGCCGTACTTGATCAGATCCTCCGGCTCGACCTGCTCCAGCAGCGAGCCAATGTCGGTCTGCCGCGCGGACCGGATGTCGGCCCGGAACCCGAGCGACCGCCGGCCCAGCCGCCGCTGAATCTGCTTGTCGAGGCCGACGAAGGCGCCGCCGCAGATGAACAGCACGTTCGTCGTGTCGACGTGGAAGAACTCCTGGTGGGGATGCTTCCGTCCCCCCTGGGGCGGCACGTTGGCGACGGTCCCCTCGAGAATCTTGAGTAGCGCCTGCTGCACCCCCTCGCCCGAGACGTCCCGGGTGATGGAGGGGTTCTCGTCCTTCCGGCAGATCTTGTCGATCTCGTCGATGTAGATGATTCCCTGCTGCGCCTTCTCGATATCGCCGCCGGCGGCCTGAAGCAGCTTCAGGACGATGTTTTCGACATCCTCGCCCACATACCCCGCTTCGGTCAGCGTCGTGGCGTCAACAATCGTGAAGGGAACCGAGAGCAGGCGGGCGAGCGTCTGGGCGAGCAGCGTCTTTCCGGTGCCGGTCGGGCCAACCAGCAGGATGTTCGACTTCGTCAGCTCCGGATCGTTCCGGCTCTTGGAGTGCTTCTGGATCTCGACCCGCTTGTAGTGGTTGTAGACGGCCACCGCGAGTTTCTTCTTCGTGATCTCCTGGCCGACGACGTACTGGTCGAGGAACTTCTTGATCTCGGCCGGCACCGGCAGTCCCGAACGCAGCCCACCGCGGGCGTCCAGGCGGGTGTCGTCCGCAATGATGTCGTTGCAAACGTCGACGCACTCGTCGCAGATGAAGACCGTGGGGCCCGCGATTAGCTTCCGGACATCGTTCTGATCCTTGTTGCAGAACGAGCACCGGAGCGTCTCGCTTCCGGATTGTTTCTTGGCCATCGTGAGGCGCGCAGTCCGTCGGGCGACTCAGCCGCGCTGGCGGATTACGTCGTCAATAATACCGTATTCTCGGCTCTGATCCGCGTTCATGATGTAGTCCCGCTCGGTGTCTTCCGAGATGCGATCGAGCCCCTGCCCCGTGTGCCCGGCCAGGATTTCGTTCAGTCGCGTCCGCATCCGCAGGATCTCCCTCGCATGGATGTCGATGTCGGTCGCCTGGCCCCCCAGGCCGGTCATGAGCGGCTGGTGGATGATGATGCGCGAGTTCGGCAGCGAGAACCGTTTCTTCGGGGCGCCTGCCGCCAGCAGCACGGCCGCCATCGAGGCTGCCTGCCCGATGCAGGTGGTCTGCACGTCCGGCTTGATGAACTGTATCGTGTCGTAGATCGCCAGCCCGGCCGAGATGGAGCCGCCAGGGCTGTTGATGTACAGCATGATGTCCCGGTCCGGATCCTCTGCCTCGAGGAAGAGCATCTGGGCGATGATCAAGTTCGCCAAGCCGTCGTCGATCGGCGCGCCGATGAAGACGATGCTGTCTTTCAGCAGGCGGGAGTAGATGTCGTAGGCGCGCTCGCCCCGGTTGGTCTGTTCGACCACCATCGGGATGAGCTGGGCGTTCGAGTCAGGCATGGATGATCGTAGCACGCGCCAACAGGAAGTCGACGGCCTTCTGGCGGCGCAGGACCGACCGCAGCCCGGTGGCGCCCCGTTCCTGCTCGATGCGCGCGCGGACCGCTGCGGCGGTCCGCCCGGTCAGCTCCGCCTGGCGGTCGATCTCCCGCGCCACGTCGTCGTCGCCCGCCTCGATCAACTCGCGTCGGGCGATCTCGTCCAGCACCAGCGTGCCGCGGACCGCGTTGGTGGCGGCCCCGCGCTGCTGCTCCCGTAACGCCGGCCAGTCGACCGGCGCGTTGCGCGGATCGACCCCCTCGGCCGCCAGGCGCTGCGCTACCTGCTCCACGCGGCGGTCGAGTTCGCGATCGATCAGTGAGACCGGCACCTCCGCGGTCATCCGGTTCGCCAACTGACGCAGCAGGTCACTGCGCACTCCCTGCTCCGCCTCCCGCTCGGCGGCCGCCCGGAGGTCCGCTTCGACGCGCGCCCGGAGTGCAGCGAGGTCGGCAAACTCGCCCAGGCCCTGTGCAAAGGCGTCGTCCACGTCGGGCAGGACCGGGTGATGGATTGCGGTCACGGTGATGTCGTAGGCTGCCTCCTTGCCGGCGAGGCGGCGGACGCCCTCGTTCTCGGCGTGGGTGACGGTGAACGACCGGGTGGCGCCCACCTCGAGTCCGGTCAACTGGGCATCGAAACCGGGCGGATTGGCGTCGTTCCCGATCTCGACCCGCACCCCCTCGAGGTGCTCCGGCGTGCTGCCAGCCGGTGCATCGTTCAACTGCCGGTCCAGGTCGATCGTGACGATGTCGCCCCGCTCGGCCGGCCGGCCCTCGACCGGCTCGAGGCGGCCCGCCCCCTCTCGCAACCGCTCGATCGCCTGATCGACCGCGTTCGCGTCGACGTTGAGGGGCGACTGCCTCAGCGTGAACGCGGTGTAGTCGCCCGGATCGATGGGCGGCAGCGTCTCGAACAGTGCGGTGAAGGTGAGCGGCTTCCCCTCGTCCACGTCGACATCCCGGATCTCGGGAGTCGCGATCGGCTGAATCTGTTCGTTGTCAATGGCTTCGTCCACGGCGGTGCGGACCAGGTCCTCCGCTACCTCACGCAGAATCTGATCCTTGAACCGTGTTCGGATCACCTTCGCGGGGACCTTGCCGGGCCGGAACCCCTGCAGCTTCATCGTGCGGCGGTACCGGTTCGACAGCCGGTCGATCGCCCGATCGACTCGATCGGCCGGGATCTCGACCGCCATTGCCTTGCGGCACGGGCTCACATCGGTCACTTCGGTCTTCATGGCGCTCGTCGTGGTCTAGCCGCGTCCGTAGCGGTGCGGGGTGCAGGTGGTGCGAAAGGGGGGACTTGAACCCCCATAGCCTTAGCGGCTACCGGATCCTAAATCCGGCGCGTCTGCCAGTTCCGCCACTTTCGCATCAGTGGCCGATCATCAGCCTAGCACGTCTGTTACGATCACGCGCATGCATCCCGTCGTCGGCGCCGGCGAGGCGATCGTCGACCGCCAGGCGGCCATCGCGGCCTACCGCGACAACCGGGACCGGACACAGGCGATCTTCGACCTGTTAACGCCAGAGGCGTACTACGCGCACCCGATCCAGCTCCGGCACCCGGTGGTCTTCTACGACGGCCACATCCCCGCCTTCGCGGTCAACGCGCTGTTGAAGCGGGGGCTCGGACACCCCGGGATCGATGGCGCGCTGGAAACGCTTTTCGCGCGCGGCATCGATCCGGCCGACCGTTCCGCCGCCGCGGCGTCGGCCCGCGATGCCTGGCCGGCGCGCGAGACGGTGGAGCGCTACGTCGCGCGGGCGGACGCGGCGATCCTGACGGCGCTCGCCTCCGCGCCGATCGACGGGGAGGCGAACGGTGTCGTCCGTCGCGGCCAAGGGGTCTTCACCATCCTGGAGCATGAGGCGATGCACCAGGAGACGCTCCTCTATATGTGGCACTGGCTCGACGCGTCCCAGAAGCGCCGACCGCCCGGCTATACGCCGGTCGGCGTCGGTGTGCCGGCGCCGGCGCCGACGGGCATGGTGACCATTCCCGCGGGAGGAGCGACGCTCGGCGCACGGATCGACGCGGTGCCGTTCGGCTGGGACAATGAGTTCCCCGAACAGCAGGTAGACGTTCCAGCGTTCGCCATCGACGTCTACAACGTAACGAACGCCCGGTTTCTCGAGTTCGTCGAGGCGGGGGGCTACCGGGACGGATCGTGCTGGTCGGATCGCGCCTGGGCGCGACAGCGGGACTCCGACCGGACGCATCCACGCTTCTGGGAGCGGGACGGCGGGCAGTGGTACTGGCGCGGCATGTTCGACCGCGTGCCACTGCCGCCCGCCTGGCCGGTCTGGGTGACGCACGACGAAGCGTCCGCCTACGCCCGCTGGCGGGGGCTGCGGTTGATGACCGAGGCAGAGTTTCACCGCGCCGCCTACGGCACACCGGACGGGACGGAGCGGGCGCAGCCATGGGGCGACGCGCCGCCCGGCGCCATCCACGGCAACTGTGACTTCCGTCAGTGGGATCCGGTGCCGGTCGGCTCGCATCCCTCCGGGGCGAGCGCCTGGGGAATCCACGACCTGGTGGGGAACGGTTGGGAATGGACATCGACCGTCTTCGCGGGGTTCCCCGGCTTCGAGCCGATGGCCTCCTACCCGGAATACTCGGCCGACTTCTTCGACGGCGATCACTTCGTCGTGAAGGGGGCGTCGCCGGCGACGGCGTCCGGCCTGATCCGCCGCAGTTTCCGCAACTGGTTCCGTCGCGACTACCCCTACATGTACGCGACGTTTCGCTGTGCCCAGGACGCCGCGTGAACCGCTGATGGCGGCAGCCTCCGATCTGGCGGTAACCGGCCGTCGAGGCTCCGGCGTCGGGTCCGACGGCCTGACGCGCGACGTGGTCGCCGGCCTACGGCGGCGACCCAAACAGATCCCGGCGCGCTACCTCTACGACGCGCTTGGCTCGCAGCTCTTCGAGGCGATCTGCGAGCTTCCGTGGTACCCCATCACGCGGGGTGAGCGCGCGCTGCTCGGGCGCGAGCGCGACGCGATCCTGGAGCGGCTCGATACTCCGGCGACCTTGATCGAGCTGGGAGGCGGCAACGGAGAGAAGCTGGCGGTCCTGGCGGAGGGACTCGCCGAAGCGGGGCGCGCCGCCGACGTCCACCTGATCGACATCTCGGCGACGGCGCTCGACCGGGCGCGAGAGACGGTCGCTCGCCACGAGGCCGTCACGGTCCATGGTCACCGCACCACCTACGCCGATGGTCTGCGCACGGTGGTGGCGCAGCTTGAGCCGGACCGTTCAGCGATGGTGCTGTTCCTCGGATCCAACATCGGCAACCTGACTCCCGACGAGGCGGACGGCTTCGTCGCCGAGATCCGCGAGGGTCTCCGTCCTGGCGACAGCTTCCTGCTGGGCGCCGACTTGGTGAAGCCGGAGGCGGAGCTGATCGCTGCCTACGACGACCCGCTCGGCGTGACGGCGGCGTTCAACCGCAACCTGCTGGTTCGGCTGAACCGCGAGCTGGACGCCGACTTCGACCTCGAGCAGTTCGCCCACCAGGTGGTCTGGAACCCTGGGCACTCGCGGATCGAGTCGTACCTGGTGAGCCAGACGGATCAAACCGTCTGCCTCCGGGAGGCGGACTGCTGCGTCCGGCTGGACGCGGGGGAAGGGATCTGGACCGAGAGTTCGTACAAGTACGAGCCGGACCAGATCGTAGCGCTGGGCGAGCGGGCCGGCTTCGTCCGCCGCGAGCAGTGGATCGAAGAGCAGGCGCAGTTCGCGCTGACGCTCTTCGACAGGCCATGAGCGACACCTCAGCTCACCTGCGCCTCTCGGCCGGCGGCGCGGGAGTCCGTTTCCTCGTCGCGGCCGCCTGCATCGTCGTCATCATTGCTGGCCTGCGCCAGGCGGCGGATCTGATCCTGCCGTTCCTGATTGCCGTGTTCCTGGCGGTGGTGAACATTCCGCTGATGAACTGGCTGATCCGGCGGAAGGTGCCGAAGCCCCTGGCGGTCTTGCTCACCATCCTGGTGGCGGCGGCGGTGATCGCGGCGCTGGTCGCCGTCGTCGCCGGGTCGATCAGCCAGTTGACCGCCGCCGCACCAACGTACCGGACGCGGCTGAACGAGCTGACGGCGTCAGTCCTGGCGCTCGGCGAGCGGTTCAACCTGCCGGTCGAGCAGTGGGTGGCGCTCGACCTGGCGCCGGCCGGCATGTTCGATCTGATCGGCGGCTTCATCGGCGACACGGTCCGCACCGTCGGCGCGTTCCTGTCGAACACCTTCCTGGTGCTGCTGACCGTCATCTTCATCCTGTTCGAGGCGGCCGGCTTCAGCCGGAAGATCATCGCGGCGTTCGGTGCCGAGCGCGATCCGTTCGGCCCGATCGCCAGAATGGCGGCGCAGGTGCAGACCTACCTCGTGGTGAAAACCGCGATGAGTGCCGCGACCGGTCTGGCCGTCGGCATCTGGGTAGCCGTGATGGGGCTCGACTTCCCGCTCCTCTGGGGCGTGGTGGCGTTCCTGTTCAACTTCATCCCGACGCTCGGTTCCATCGTGGCGGCGGTGCCAGCGGTGCTGCTGGCGCTGGTGCAACTCGGCCCGGGCCGCGCCGCGGTGATTGCCGCGGGCTACCTGGCGATCAACGTCGTCTTCGGCAACGGGGTCGAGCCGACGCTGATGGGGCGCCGCCTGGGTCTCTCGACACTGGTGGTCTTCGCCTCCCTCGTCTTCTGGGGCTGGGTCTGGGGGCCGGTCGGCATGCTCTTCTCGGTGCCGCTCACGATGGCGGTCAAGCTCGCCCTGGAGCAGAGTCGCGAGTTCCGCTGGCTGGCAGTGATGCTCGACGCCAACCCGTCTCCGCCGCCGGCACCGAAGGACTGAGGGACGGCGCGCCGGCCTCCAGGCCGGCAAGGAGGAAACAACTGGTGCGCCGGCCTCCAGGCCGGCAAGGCATTCAGACGCTACGGATCTCGCCCAGCCTGTTGGTCTCGTGCGGCGCGCAGTGATTTCAACGCCTCGAGATGATCCACATACGCCGCTCGCGCCGCGACGAACTCGGCGTGCGTCAACCCCAGCTCCTTGGAGATCCTGCGCGCCTCTCCCTCTTCCACGACGGTGATCGAGGCGTCCGCCGCCGACACCGCGAAGACGCACTCCAGCAGTTCGATCCGCTGCTCCGGCGTCGACAGCTCCCGGAACTGTCTTGTAATCGTGTAGTTCTGCGTGCCCCCGAACAGCCGCACCTGCTGCCGCGCCATCTCCACCACGAGCACCGCCTGCGCCTCCGGCAGATGTCCCAGCACGCGGACGATCTCCTCCATCTTCCGTATCTCTTCCTCGCTCACGTGCGAGTCGGCATGCGCGGCGCGGCCGAGCACCCAGGCGAACATGGCGAGGTAGCGGGCGCGCTCTTCGGGCAGCGCCTCCAGTTCACCGAGGATGTGGCGGATGGCGTCCGCCTCCGCGGTCTCGCTCCGCGCCCCGCCCAACGCGCCGGTCGAACCCAGGAAGTCGAGAATCGACATCGTACTCAGCGTACTCCGGTAGCAAGGGTGCCGACGAACTCCGCCGCGACGGCGGCCGGCGCCTCGCCCCCCTCGTCGACGCGCCGGTTCATCACGCGCATCTCCCCGGCATTGATTGCGCCGTCGAACGCCCGCAGGGCGTCGAGCACCGCCGGGGTGTCGCGGGCGAGGCGTGCACTGGCCAGCACGATCGCGTCGTAGGGCGGGAACGCCTTGCGGTCGTCGTCGAGGATCCGCAGGTCGTACGCGGCGATCCGGCCGTCGGTCGAGTACGCAGTGATTACGTCTACCTCCCCGGTAGCGACCGCCTCGTACATCAGCGCCGGGTCCATGGTCCGGCGGTCGGCGAAGGCGAGGTCGTACGTGTCGCGGATCGCGGTCCACTCCGTCCGAATGAAGAACTCGTAGTCGGCGCCCATTGTCAGGTCCGGCGCCGCCCGCACGAGGTCGCTGATCGTGCGGAGGCCCCGCCGGTCGGCGTCCGCCGCGCGCATCGCCAGCGCGTAGGTGTTCTCGAAGCCGAGGGTCGCGGCAAGCATGATGTCCTGTTCATTGAGGAACCGTTCAACTTCTGCCAGAACCTGTGGGCGGCTGGCGATGACGCCGTCGCGCCCCTGTCCCATCAGGTGCGCCCAGATCGTTCCGCTGTAGTCGACGTAGAGATCCACCTCGCCTGCCGCGAGCGCGTCGAACGCGACAGTCGATCCGAGCGACTGCACGAGGCGTGTCGGCCGGCCGGTCTCGCGTTCGATCCAGCGGGCGATCGCGTCGCTCAGGATGTATTGCTCGGTGAAGGTCTTCGCCCCGACGACGATCGGCCGGTCGCCTCCGCCGACAAGCGGCGCCGCGAACGTCGCACCGGCGTAGACGTAGAGCAGGATGACACCACCGATCGCGGCGGCCAGTGTGCTGCGGCGTCGCGCCGTGAGCGACGCCTCGATGGTGCGCACCAGGCCGTCGAGCAGCATCGCGAGCCCCGCTGCCGCGACGCAGCCGACGAGCACCGCCGTCGTGTTGCGCGTTTGGAGGCCGCTGAAGATGTAGTTGCCGAGACTGGTGGCGCCGACCGGCGTCGAGAGCGTCGCAACCCCCACCACCCAGACCGTTGCCGTCCGCACGCCGGCGATGATCACCGGCATGGCGAGCGGCAGTTCGACGCGCGCGAGTTGCTGGCGCGGCGTCATGCCGACGCCCTGGGCCGCTTCCTTCAGCGCCGGATCGATTCCCGCAATACCCGTCACCGTGTTCCGGAGCACCGGGAGGAGGCCGTAGAGGGTCAGGCCGATCGCCGCCGGCAGAAAGCCGATGCTTTGTAGATCGAGGGCGGCCAGGACCGGCACCATCACGGCGAGCAGCGCCAGGCTCGGCACCGTCTGAATGACGCCGGCCACCGCGAGCGCCGGTTGTTCGAGCCAGCGGATGCGCGTCGCGGCGATGCCGAGCGGGACGCTGATGGCGGTCGAGACCAGCAGCGCGAGCAGCGTCAGTTGCAGGTGCGCGGTCAGGTAGTCTGGCAGCAGCGCGAGCTGTTCGCTCAGCATGGGGCGCGCTCCGGCCCGTGCGGCGCTGCCGGTTCGTCGTTGCCGCCGGCGATCAGCGCATCGACCGCCGCCGCCTGCCGCCGCGGCGTGTCCATCAGCCGCTCGACGTAGTCGTTCGCCGGCCGCGTCAACAGTTCGTGCGGCGTCCCCACCTGTACCAGGTGTCCCCTGCGCATCACGCCGATCCGATCGCCCAGCGTCAACGCTTCGGTCATGTCGTGGGTCACGAACAGCGCGGTCAGGTTGAGTTCGCGCCGGATGCGGAGGAACGACTCATGCAGTCGCTCGCGCGTCACCGGATCGAGCGCGCCGAACGGCTCGTCCAGCAGCATGACGCGAGGCTCGGCCGCCAGCGCCCGCGCCACGCCGACCCGCTGCTGCTGCCCGCCCGACAGCTCCCGCGGCCACCGGTCGCGCACGTCGGGATTGAGGTCCACCAGGTGCAGCAGATGACCGATCCGCGCCGCGATGCGGTCCGCCGGCCACCCGAGCAGCGTCGGCGTGATGGCGATGTTCTCGCCGACCGTCATGTGCGGAAAGAGGCCGATCCGCTGAAAGACATACCCAATCCGCCGCCGCAGCTCATGCGGCGGCAGCGTGGCCGTATCAGCGCCGTCAAGGTGGATGGTTCCGCTGGTCGGCTCGACCAGCCGGTTGATCATCTTGAGGGTAGTGGTCTTCCCGCAACCCGAACCGCCGAGCAGGACCACCAGCTCTCCCGCGCCGATGTCGAGCGACAGGCCGTCCACCACCGCCGCGCCGCCGTAGCGCTTCGTCAGGCCTGCGGCCCGAATCATCGGCGATCCTCGTCGGTCACGCCAACGTCAGCGCTTCACGTACTTGTGCAGTTCGGGATGCACCGTGTCGGCGACGTAGATGTCGCCCGACGGCGTCATCGTCATGTAGTGCGCCTCGCCGAACTCCCCGAGTCCTCGGCCCGGCTGGCCGTTGGCGCCGACCGCCCGGCCGTTCTCGTCCAGCTCGAGGATCTCGCCGGCGAAGCCGCTCACCATGTAGATGGTGCCGTCACTGTTGATGAAGAGTCCGCAGGGGAGACCCTTGTAGGACCACTCCTTGATGTAGGCTCCCTCGCTGTCGAAGATCTGCACGCGGCGGTTCTGCCGGTCGGCGACGTAGACCAGGCCATCGGCGTCGACAACGATCGAGTGTGGCGTGTCGAACTCGCTCGGGCCGGTGCCGGGGGCGCCCCAGGTGTGGATCAGCTCGCCGTCCGGACGGAACTTCAGCACGCGCGGGACGCCCCGGCCGTGGCCGACGAGAACGTAGATCTCGCCCTCCAGGCCGATCGCCAGGTCGGTCGGCTCGTCGAGCATCGGCGTGTCGTCCGGATCGATCGTCAGGAGGACATCCCCCTCAGGATTCATCTTGCGGATGGTGTCGGCGTTGACGTCGGTGGTCCAGATGTGGCCGTCACGATCGATCCGCATGCCGTGCGGCCGGTCGTACTGCCCCTGCCCCCAGGCGCGGACGAAGGCGCCGTCCGGCTCGAACTCCATCAACGGGTTCGGTCCGCGGTTGAAGACCAGCAGCCGATCGGTGGAGGTCCAGCCGACGGCGGACGGGGCGCCCATCTCGACGTCGTCCGGGATCTGCAGGCCGTGGGGGACCGGCCGGTAGCCGAGATCGGGCGCGCCCTCCATCTGCGCCGGATCCGGTCCATCAAGCACCTGCGCGCCGGCGGCGCCGGCGGCGAGGGTGACGGCAACGAGTGCGGCGAACGTCCGGAAGGTGCGGATGCTTGACACCATGGCAGCTCCTCGGGATGGCTCCGTCGATGCGCCGCATTGTAGCACCGCCCCCCGCCGCGCCGGCCTCCACGATGGTGCGCCGGCCTCCAGGCCGGCCCTCCGTCGTCCCAACGGGTCCCACGGCTGCCGTGCTACGCTGACCCCGAGCCGGGGGAAGGATCAATGCTGAAGCCGACCAACCGGACACACCTCGCACTTCCGGGCATCTTGGCGTTCGCCGCCGCGGCAGTCATCACCGCCGCCCAGCAGGCGGATCAACAGCGCGAGGCGATGCTGGCGCGCGCCGCCGAGGCGGAACTCGATACCGAGTATGTCGCGCCGCCGGGCGACCCGCTGTCGCACCACATCTCCGGCTTCGCGAAGACGCTCTGCTCGGCCGTCTTCGTTACTGGTCTTGACGCCGACTTCGCGGCCGAGAACGTCGGCTTTTTCAGCGGTCCCTACGAGCACCGCCGCCATGTCACCGAGCGCGAGATCGATCAGGACGGCCGGCGCGTCCACCTGACCCTGCCTGACGGCACGGTTCGCACCGCGAAGCTGAACGGCGACCATGGCTGCGTCACGCTGCCGGTGGGGGAGGAGGATGTCTTGTTCGACCCTGTCGACATCCGCAGCACGCTACCGCCTGCCGAGACGATCCCCTGGCCGATGGGTGATCGCATGCCGGACGAGCCCCTCCCGGCAGCGATCGACGCCGCGAAGTTGCAGCAGGCGGTCGACGCCGCGTTCGATCCCGAGGAATCGCTCACCGCGGCGTTCGTCGTCATGCATCGCGGCCGCCTGATTGCCGAGCGCTACGGCCCCGGCGTCACGCCGCACACGCCGCTCGAGAGCTGGTCAATGGGGAAGAGCCTGACAGCGACGCTGATGGGGGTGCTGATTCAGCAGGGGGTGTACGAACTGCATCAGCCGGCGCCGATCCCGGAGTGGCAGACGCCCGGTGACCAGCGGCAGGAGATCCGGATCTCCGACATCCTGCGGATGTCGAGCGGGCTGCGTTTTCGCGGCGTCGCCGACCCGGATCTCGATCCGGCGCTCGGCTATCCGGACCACCTCTACGTCTATACAGGCTCGGCGAACTCATTCGAGTGGGCGGCGACCCGCCCACAGCAGTGGCCACCGAACACGATCGGCCGCTATCGCAACTCCGATCCGGTGCTGACCAACTACCTTGTCCGCCTCGGCGTCGAAGGACGCGGTGACGACTACCTTTCGTTCCCGCAGCGCGCACTGTTCGACAGGATCGGTGCGCGTGGCTTCGTTCTGGAGACGGACCCCTACGGCAACTACCTGCTGCAGGGCTACGAACTGGCCCCGGCGCGCGACTGGGCCCGACTGGGCAACCTCTACCTGCAGGACGGCGTCTGGGAAAGCGAGCGAATCCTGCCCGTGGGGTTCGTCGACTTCGTCAGCACCGTGGCCCCCGCCTGGGAGGCGGACGGGCGCCCCATCTACGGGGGCTTCTTCTGGATCAACACGACCGGCACGTTCCCGGTCCCCAGGGACGCGTACTACATGTCGGGCGCTGGCGGGCAGACGACGCTGATCGTCCCGTCGCACGATCTGGTCGTGGTCCGCCAGGGCCACTACAGCGGCGCCCGGGAAGGTGGCCAGGCGTTGCGTCGCGCCCTCGCCCTCCTGATGGAAGCAATCCCGGAGATCTGACCCGGCGGTGCGCCGGCCTCAGGCCCTGGCCAACCGCAGGCTCGCCCGCGCCGGGGGCGATCCGCTCGCCGAGAAGCGCCGGATCAAGAGCATGCCCACGTTCGCCGCCGCCGCCGAGGCGGTCTGCGCCCAGATGCGCCCCGGCTGGCGCAATCCCAAGCACGGCAAGGACTGGATGTCGAGCATGACCCGCTTCGCGTTCCCGCGCCTCGGCAAGCTGCCCGTCTCCGAGGTGACGAGCGCCGATGTGGTCGAGACGCTCCGGAAGGTCTGGCACGAGCGGCCGGCGACGGCGCGGCGGGTCCGGCAGCGCATCAGCACGGTCATGGAGTGGGCCGTGGCGATGGACTACCGCAACGGCAACCCGTGTGACCGCATCGGGCCGGTCCTCGGTCCGCAGCAGGATCTCGTTCAGCACATGCGGGCGCTGCCCCATCGCGACGTGGCGGCGGCGGTCGAGACGGTGCGGGCATCGGGCGCGGCTCCCGCGGTCAAGCTGGCGTTCGAGTTTCTGGTGCTCACAGCCGCGCGGTCGGGTGAGGTCCGCGGAGCGCAGTGGGACGAGATCGACACCGCGGACCACGTGTGGACCATGCCGGCGACGCGGACGAAGGCGAAGCGCGAGCACCGGGTCCCGCTCTGTCGCCGCGCCGAACAGCTCCTCAACGCGGCCCGGACGCTCGGCGACGGCAACCCGCTCGTGTTTCCGAGCGCTCGCGGTAAGCGGCTGACCGACATGGCCTTGTCGGGACTGCTCAAGGACCTGGAGATCGGCGCTGTGCCGCACGGCTTCCGATCGTCGTTTCGGGACTGGGCCGCGGAGGAAACGAACCACCCGCGCGAGGTGGTCGAGGCGGCGCTGGCCCACGTCGTCCAGAACAAGGTCGAAGCCGCCTACGCCCGGTCGTCGGACCTATTCGAGCGGCGGCGGCTCTGATGGCGCACGGATGGACCCTTCGCGAAGCCGAGTGGCTGGCGCTCGTCTGCCTGCACAGCGGCGTGTTCCTCCGCTCCCAGTACCTCGTCTTCATCCGCCGGACTAATCCCGCGCTCGCCAACCGCTTCGTTCGGCGGTGCCGCAAGCATGCGGTCGAGCAGCCGTGGAACGGCTCCCGGCTCCGGCTCTGCCGAATCGCGGCGCGGCGCATCTACCGGGTGCTCGGCGTCGAGCACATCCGGCATCGCCGGGCCGCGGCGCCGGAGGTCGTGCTGCGGCGGCTGCTGTCGCTCGACTACCTGCTCGAACATCCGCACGCCGCGTGGCTCCCGACCGAGGACGAGAAGGTGAACGCGTTAACCGGGGCGGGGATCGCCAAGGACGTGCTGCCGCGCAGACTCTACCAGGGTGCGGTCGGCGCGGAGTATCGGTACTTCCCCCACAAGCTGCCGGTCGCGCTCGACACCTGGCGGGCGACGTTCGTGTTTGTCCAAGCCGAGGACGAGACGGCCAGCGCGGTTCGTACATGGGGCTCGCAGCATGCCGCGCTGTGGCTGGCGCTCGACGATGTCCGGACGGCGCGCGGCGATATCGGTCGTCTCGCCGGGATCCTCGACCAGGTCATAGAGCTCGAGCGGCGCGTCCGGCGGCGCGGGTTGCGAGAAGCTGAGCGCCTGCACCAGCTTGTAGCGTTGCTCGACCGCCGCGAAGGCCCGATACGGCTCGGGCGCGTCGCCCAGATGCCACTTGCCGAAGATGCCGGTCCGGTATCCCGCGTCGCGCAGCATCTCCGCTATCGTGACCTCGCCCGGCTCCATCATCGCCCGCCCGATGTAGGTGTCGACGACGCCGGTGCGGTAGTTGTAGCGCCTGGTCAGCAGCGCCGCCCGTGTCGGGGCGCGGACGGGGGAAACGTAGAAGCGCGTCATCTCCACGCTCTCGGCGGCGAGGCGGTCGAGGTGCGGGGTCCGCAGCAGCGGGTCGCCGTGGGAGCCGAGCTGGGCCGAGCCCTGATCGTCCGTCATGATCAGGACGATGTTGGGACGGGTGTCCTGCGCGTTGGCCGCCACGACCGCTCCGATGGCCAGCGCGAGAAGGATCGGGAGCAAGCCGGGCAACCTGGACGACATAGCCCGGCAGCCTGACGGATGGTGCCGGCCCGGTCGGGCAGGTTCCGCGCTTGTCGTCGGTTGCCTTGACACGCGCCGGGTGGGCGGCAAGACTGCATGTATCCATCCGTCCGTCCGGCATGTCGGCTCATCGCGGGAGCGTGAACCATGACGCGGCCTGTCGTCTTACTTTCGGTGGCGTCGGCGCTGGCTCTGGGGATGAGCCTGTTCGGCCCGCAGCCTTTCCTGCCGGCCGGCGGCGACCCGTTGCGCGCCCTCGCGGGCCAGCCGTCCGAGGGAGAGATCGAACCCTTCGCCATCGACATCCCGGACGAGGTCCTGGCGGATCTGCGCGAGCGCCTGGCGCGGGCTCGCTTCCCGGACGAGCCCGAGGGCGTCGGATGGCAGCTCGGGATGAACCAGGCCTACCTGACGCAGCTCATCGAGTACTGGCGCGACGAGTTCGACTGGCGGGCGCAGGAGCGCCGGCTCAACGAGCTGGAGCAGTTCAAGACGCGGATCGACGGCCTCGACATCCACTTCGTGCACCGCCGGTCGCCGGAGCCTGAGGCGTTTCCGCTGATCCTGACTCACGGCTGGCCGGGCACGTTCGCGGAGTTCGCCAAGGTCATCGGGCCCCTGACCGATCCGGTTGCCCACGGGGGGCGGGCGGAGGACGCGTTTCACGTCGTGGCGCCGTCCATTCCGGGCTACGGCTTCTCGGACCGGCCGCCGCGGCTGGGCTACGGGCGCGATAGGACCGGCGCCATCTTCGCCGAGCTGATGGCGCGGCTGGCGTACGAGCGGTACGGCGCGCAGGGGGGCGATCTCGGCGCCGGCATCAGCCGCTGGCTGGCCGCCAACGACGCGGAGCACGTGGCCGGCCTGCACCTGAACCTGTGCAGCGCCGATCCTCCCGACCCGGACGACCCGACCGCCGGTGTGCCGGCCGAAGAGGTGGCCCTCATGCGCGAGCGCGCCGCGTTCTGGACCGACGAGGAGCGGGGCTACAGCCACATGCACGGCACCAAGCCGCAGACCCTCGGCTACAGCCTGAACGATTCGCCGGTCGGGCTCGCGGCATGGATCGTCGAGAAGTACCGCAGTTGGTGCGACTGCGACGGCAACCCGGAGACGCGTTTCAGCAAGGACGAGTTGCTGACGACGCTGATGATCTACTGGGTCACCGAGACGGCGACCTCGGCCGCCCGCTACTACTACGAGGGCCGGCACGGGGGCAGCACCCCGGAGCCGGCGCGCATCGAGGTGCCGACGGCCTGCACTGCGTTTCCGGGCGAGTTCCGGTTCACGCCGCGTCGCTGGCTGGAGGCCCGCTACAACCTGGTGCGCTTCACGATGATGCCGAGCGGTGGGCACTTCGCGGCTGCCGAGGAGCCGGAGCTGTTCGTCGACGACCTGCGGGCCTTCTTTCGGGAGCTGAGGAGTCCGCGGTAGCGGTTAGGCTAAGGGGGCGTTACGGACCCCAAGGTTGCGCTCCCCAGGAGGTGGCAGATGACCATCAGGTCTTTGGCGGCGTTGTGCATGGTGTTTGCGGTGGCGTGGCTGGCGCCGGCCGGTCCGGCGGCCCAGGAGCAGGAGGCGGCGTCCGGCGACTGGGAGCCGTCCCGCACGGCGTGGGGCGACCCGGACCTGCAGGGCGTCGTCTGGTCGTTCGCGACGATTACGCCGCTGGAGCGGCCCGCGGCCTACGCCGGGCGGGAACGCCTGACGGAGGAGGAAGTGGTCGCGCTGAACGCCGATGCGCTGACGCGCGGGGATCAGCCGCCCCCGCCGGGAGATCCCGGGGCCTACAACGCGTTCTGGTTCGACCGCGGGGAGTCGACCGGGCGCACGTCGCTGATCGTCGATCCGCCGGACGGGCGCATTCCCTTCACGCCGGACGGACGCCAGCGGTTGGACGAGCGCCGCGCGCTGCTCGGCCGTCCCGCCCACGGTCCGGAAGACCGCTCGCCCGGCGAGCGCTGCGTGCACCACAGCAAAGCGGGCCCGCCGATGTCCGCCGGCGGCTACAACAACCACCTGCGGCTCTTCCAGACGCCCGGCTACGTCGTCGTCTGGACCGAGCAGAACCACGACGCGCGCATCATCCCGATGGACGGCCGTCCGCCGGTCGCCGACGGCATCCGGCAATGGATGGGCGACTCGCGCGGCCGGTGGGAGGGCGACACGCTGGTGGTCGAGACGACCAACTTCAACGGCAAGGCCTACTACCAGGGATCGACCCACGGCATGCACCTGGTCGAGCGGTTCACCCGCACCGGGGCGGATACGCTGGAGTACGAGTACACCGTCTCCGACCCGGCCTCGTACGCCCGCCCGTGGACGGCGTCCATCACCATGACGACGATCGAGGGCGACCTCTACGAGTTCGCCTGCCACGAGGGCAACTACGGCATGGAGGGGATTCTCGCCGGGGCGCGGGCGGACGAGCGGGAGATGGCTGCATCGCGATAGGGACCTGCGTCGGGATTCTGCGCCGAACGCGGGTTTCCATCGGCCGGTTTCTGTCCTGGTTGGCCGCGTTGGTCTGCTGCCGGCTTGGCGGGCGGGTCGTGTTGCCGGTGGGCCTCGACGCCTCCCGCATCGGTGACGATGGACCACGAGGACGCGGCGGCGGAGATGGCCGCGATCCGCAGGGCGATCGCGACGAGCGACTGGGCCGGTGCCGCCCGACCCCTGCCGGCCGTGACGCGGTAAGGTCGCCCGAGATTACACCCGAAGTGCCGCATCAGAGGGGTAAGTAGACTGGAGCGCCTGACTTATACCCGGAGTCACACGATCGATCACACGTATGACGCCCGTAAGGGCGCCGTGATCCCACGGTGTGCTCCTGATCCCAATGACCGCAGGCCGCGGGATCGTGCTCGCCCTCGGTGCCTTCGCCGCCCGGAATCACGCCGCCAAGCAGTGACACCGGAAGACAGTGATCTGACAAGTTCTTGCGCAGGTGTTCTGCGTCCGTAATTCCGCCGTATTTCTTCTCTCCACCGTTGCATCGTGATAGGGACCGGACGGCACGGTCGTAATCGTCAGCGGCGCGTCGGTCAGTACCTTCGGCTTGAAAATCCCCTGAGGACTGACGAGGGGAACACGGAGGCCGTCCAGCGTGAATCCCTCAGCCAGGAGCGCGCGCGGCAAGACGTCGTCTCCTCTGGCCGTGACCTGCGCATCGAGCCAGTTGAAGGCGGCCAGACGAACCCGGCGATCCCGGTCAGCGTCGAACATGGCGCGGCCAGCAGGGAGGGCGGCGGTCTCGTTGGGAACTCTCCTGTGCCCTCCCCGCGGGGAGTGTCGCGCAGGCGGGATGGGAATGCAAAGGAGAGCACAGCGCAGATCGGCCGGTCGCCGCGCGATGGCCCGCCACGGCGTTCGCGCACCCGCGGGTTCGATCCCTTGCAGCGCGTCGACACTTGGGGTAGGTTGGGGACTGAGTTCGTGGGGTGGCGGCACGGCTTGCGCACGGGCCGGCGTCCTGCACGCGACGGGTGGCCGGCTCGGGAGATCAGGAGGTCAGGCCGATGAGAACGCTGGCGATTGCGCTCGTGAGTGCCGGTGTGCTGCTGGCGGCGGCGCCCGGGTTGGCGCACCACTCGTTTTCGGCGGAGTTCGACATCGAGAAGCCGGTCACGCTTCAGGGGAAGCTGACCGAGCTTGAGTGGGTCAACCCGCACGGATGGCTGCACATCGACGTGGAGGGTACCGACGGCACGATGGTGAACTGGGCGGTGGAGATGGGGAATCCGACCGCGCTCCTGCGGCGCGGCCTCCGCCGCGGCGACTTCCCGATCGGGATCGAGTTCGTCGTCGAAGGCTATCTCGCCAAGGACGGCACGCCGACCGCCAACGGCATCACGATCACGTTCCCGGACGGCCGCGACGTCTTCGCCGGCTCGTCGGGCACCGGTGCGCCGGTGCCGACCGGACAGCGCTAGCAGCCCGTGGTGAAGCCCCGCGTGACACCGAGAGCGGTGAGGCGCCCGCCTGACAAGGCGCGACGAGGGAGCCTCTTGGCCAGAGGCGACCGAGGAGCAACGCCGCTCAGGCGGGATGCATCGCCGCTCGAATGTAGCGGGGGTTTCACCACGGGCTGCTAGGTGCGCGGCGCGCGGGCCGTCGACCGGGACGTCCGGCGGCATACGGTGGCGCGCGCGTCGCGGCGCGGAGGGATGAACATCGTGCCCACGCGGTTCCCGCTGTCCGTCGTCGCGGCGATCTGCGCCTGTCTGATCGTCTCGCTGCCGGCCGCGGCCTGGGCGCAGGCCAATTCCGGAGAAGCCTACGTTCCGCCGCGCACGCCGGACGGGCAACCCGACCTGCAGGGGATCTGGCAGGCAGTGAACACTGCCGCCTGGGACATTCAGGACCACTCGGCGAGCGCCGGCGTGCCGGCAGGCCAGGGGGTCGTCGTCGGGAACGAGATTCCGTACCAGGAGTGGGCGCTGGCGCAGAAGCAGGAGCACTACGAGCACCGCCTGACCGCGGACCCTGAGACGCAGTGCAACATGCCGGGCGTGCCGCGGATCACCTACATGCCGTATCCGTTTCAGATTCTGCAGTTCTCCGACCGTGTGCTGATCCTGTACGAGCACTTGCACGTCACCCGCACGATCTACATGGACGGCAGCCCGCACCCGGAGGGACACATCGACTTCTGGATGGGGGATTCGCGCGGGCATTGGGAGGGCGATACGCTGGTGGTGGACGTCATTCACTTCAACGAGCGGACGTGGTTCGATCGGGCCGGGAACTTCCACAGCGAGGCCCTGCACGTGGTCGAGCGGTACACGCCCACCGGTCCGGATCACCTGCGCTACGAAGCAACGATCGAGGATCCGAACGTATTCACGCGGCCGTGGACCATGAGCATGCCGCTCTATCGGCGGCAGGAACAGAACGTCCAGCTCCTGGAGTACGAGTGCTACGCTTACTCCGAGCAGGAGTTGGCCGCCGACAAGTGACGCGCTGGTCGCCTCGTTCGAGGAGGAATCCGATGAGGAATCGAGTGATCACCACGGCGGCCGCCATCGCCGCCGCTTGCGCCGTCGCATCGCTGTCGGCCGCGGGCCAGCAGCCAGCCGGGGAGACGCTGCCTCGCACGGCCGAGGGTCATCCCGATCTGCAGGGCTACTGGGACGGGGGGCCGGTCAACGCGTCGCACAGCATCGAGGAGGGTTGTTGCGACGCCATCCACGCCAGGATGCAGAGCCGCGGACCGGATCGGCTCGGTCTGGCCGAGCCGTTGATCATCGACCCGCCGGACGGGCGGATTCCCTACCAGCCGTGGGCCCTGGACAAGCGGACCGAGCACCTGTTCGATATGGAGACCCCGACCGATCTTGCACACATCGATCCGGAGGATCGCTGCCTGCTGCTCGGCGTGCCGCGCAGCAACTATCGCGGCGACCTGCAGATCCGCCAGAACGCCGGGCACATCGTCATCCTCCACGAATGGGCGCATGCCTACCGCGTCGTACCGATGGATGGCCGCCCGCACGTGGGCGAGGACATCGTGCTGTTCAACGGTGATTCACGCGCCCGCTGGGAGGGGGACACGCTGGTGGTCGACGTGACCAACTTCAACGACGTGCCGTGGCTCGATTCCCACGGGAGCTTCTACAGCGAATCGCTTCATGTGGTCGAACGCTGGCGTCTGTTGGACGCCAATACCCTCCACTACGAGGCGACCATCGAGGATTCAGCCGTCTTCACGCAACCGTGGACGCTGGCGTTCACGACGACCCGCCTCCCCGACGAGTCCTACGAGTTCTTCGAGGAAGGCTGCTGGGAAGGCGTCACCAACAAGCATCGCTTGGCGGCGGGGCGGATGGCGGTCGAGGCCGGCGAGCAGCAGATGCACACGCACGACGAGCCGGCGCGGTAGCGGCCTGTCTCCAGTCAGTCGTCGGTGATCTCGGTTGCGTCGCCCTGGGCGCCAGCGAAGCGGTAGCCGCGCGCGCCGGCGTCGTTGAGCTCATCCTGCATGGTGCCCGTGCGGTCGGTGGCGAGCAGCAGGTATTTCTCGGGCTGCTCGGACTCCTGGGCTGCTGCGAGGGGTGTCAGCGCGAGAAGTATCAAGGTGCTGGCGATCATCGTGTTGACTTTGAGCATCGTGTCTCCTCTCTTTTCTTGCAATATTAATCAATAACGTTAATATTGCAATGTTGATTGACCGAAGGGTGGCGAAGGCCGTTGTGCACGGGCTTGGGCGCCAAGCGGTAGTGGCGTTGATCGGCCCGCGCCAGGCGGGCAAGACGACGCTGGCCCATCAGATAGCCGCGCGCGGGGACGCCCTCTACCTGGATCTGGAGACGTCCGAAGCGCGCGAGAAGCTGACCGCCGCCGCGCTCTTCCTGCGGGAATACGAGGATCGGCTGGTCATTCTCGACGAGATTCACCGGACACCGGAGCTCTTCCAGGAGCTCCGCGGGATCATCGATCAGGGGCGTCGGGCGGGCCGGGGGACGGGCCGTTTCCTGGTGCTCGGATCGGCATCGATGGAGTTGCTCCGTCAGTCGGGCGAGAGCCTGGCCGGCCGGATCGAGTACGTCGAACTGCAACCGTTCGACGTGCTGGAAGCGGCCCGCGATGAAGCGGTGACCACGAAGCTCTGGCTGCGGGGCGGATTCCCGCTCAGCTACCTTGCGAAGACCGACGATGACAGCTTCGCCTACCGAGGGAATCTTGTGCGTACGTACCTGCAAAGGGAGGTTCCGGAATTCGGACCGCGCGTTCCGGCAGAAACCCTCGAGCGGCTCTGGACGATGCTTGCACACGGTCAGGGGACCCTGCTGAACGCGTCGAAGCTCGCCGCGTCGTTGTCGGTCAGCTCGCCGACCGTCAGTCGCTATATCGATCTCCTGGTCGACCTGCTGGTGGTGCGACGGCTGCAGCCGGTCCATGCGAATGTCCGGAAGCGGCTCGTCAAGTCGCCGAAGGTGTACCTGCGCGACAGTGGTCTGCTGCACGCGCTGCTCCGCATCAATGACCATGACACGCTGATGGGCCACCCGGTGGTCGGCGCGAGTTGGGAGGGCTTCGTCATCGAGACCCTGCTGCGCGTTGCGCCATCCTTTAGTGGTGCCGGCTTCTACCGAACGTCGGCCGGCGCGGAGGTCGACTTGGTGCTGGACCTGCCGGGCAGCCGCGGCCGCTGGGCGATCGAGGTGAAGCACGGCCTCACGCCGGCGCCGGCGCGGGGGTTCCACCACGCCCGCGATGACCTGAAGGTCGACCGGTCGTTCGTCGTCCACTCCGGTGAGGAGCGCTACCCAATCGCCCAGGGGATCGAAGCGATCGGCCTCCGCGAGATGGCGACGCTGCTCGCAGAAATGTGAGCGGCGCCCGTCCAGGTGCTATTGGGGAACGGCGGCGATCCGCTCCCAGCGGTCGACGTTGCGCAAGTCCAACTCTACCGACTCGATCGGCCCCTCGATCAGTCCGCGCGCGTCGTCGTTGCCGAACACGGCCGAGACCTCATCGCTCGGGAAGATCTTCTCCGCCGTCCGCTCACGGAGCCGAATTCCCTGCCCGGCCACCCGGATGTTGATCGTATTGACGTCGTCGTCCTCGCCAAGCTCTGGGGTTGTTGAAAGCGTTGCCACCACGTCCAGCTCGTTCTGGAAGAGCCGCTGCACGTCGAAACGGAGGGTTGCGACCAACTCGCCATTGTCGGTTACGCCCTGGAATACGTCCTCCTCGAGGAACGACGCTGTGGCAGTGCCACTCGCCTTGTCCAGACGCTCCTCAATGTGTGGATGGGTCGCGAACAATCCGCCGCCCCCTTCGCCGAACGGGTCGCGGGCGTCGCGGGCGAACTTCAGCTTCCGGAACGAGTTCAGCAGTGGCTGGTCACCGCGATCCGCCTCGTTGAGGTAGAAGCTGGCGAAGAGGTCCGCCTCCCGTTCTCGATCGCGACCGTGACCGGCCATGAACAGGTTGGCGGTGAAGGTGGTCATCGCAGCGATAATGTCGTCAGCGACATTGTCGGTTCCCCCGGCGAAAATGCCGACGATGCTGGCGATCGTCGACGCCCGTTGTGCGTTTCGCCAGATACGGTAGCTGTGCCGGCTTTTCACATGAGCGATTTCGTGGGCGAGGATGGCCGCCACCTCGCTGTCGCTCTCAAGGGATTCCAGGAGGCCGCGGGTCATGAAGATGTAACCGGTCGGCACAGCGAACGCGTTGATGTCGTCAGAATCGACTACCTGGAACCGGTACCGGTAACCCTTGAGTGGGACGGGCCAGCCGTCAAGGATGCCGTGCCCGATAGCCGCGACGTACTCCTGCAACTCTGCATCGACGAGCGGATAGAAGGCCGATTGCACCTGCTGCAATGACATCATTGCGAGCGAGCGTTCGGTCTCGTAGTTCGAGACATCAGGGGTCGCAACAAAACAGACCCCACAGCGGTTGTAGCCGTTGGCCAGCGCATCGGCCTCGGTCGCAAACGGCTGCCGGTCAGCGACAGCCGGCAGGTGATTTGCCCCGCGGATGTGCAGCGTCTGGCTCTGCCGATTCGCCACATAGCGTTGGAAGTCAGCCTCGGCGGTCGTCACCTCGAACACCTCGTCGAGCCAGCGCTCGAAGTCGGCCGCCGTCGGTGCCTGGCCGTAGAAGTCGACACGGCCACGGCCGAGACGTGCGCTCTGGAGCTCGAGTTCGATGTGGTCGTCTTCCGGGTCGGCGTCGGTGATTCGAACGGTCTCGCTCTCACGAAGCGGGAAGAGGCGGTTTCCCCGGTGGAGAGCGAAGACACGGTCGTCGCCCATGTCGAGGTAGACCTTTCGGCGACCCTCGAAAGTAGGCCTGAGGACCAGCTCGCGACCTTCGAGCGCGTCTTCGAGGTCATTCCAGCGCTGGGCTGACACCGGCGAGGGCAGGAGGAGTCCGAGAAGCAAGACCGGAACGGTGAAACGGAGGATCATTGATTGCATGGATTGTCCTTCTCGATCTGCCGCCCTGCCACCGGATTCGCGGATCCGGTAGCAGGACGGTGTGATCTTCGCGAATGAGTGTCGCGCAACAAGCTACCGCTCCCCAAAGCCCACCACAAGGCCCGTGACGATTCTGAACTGGCTGGGGCCGTCGACGTAGCGGTAGTCAGCCGCAAACCGCACCGCTGTGTTCTCTGCCACGTGAATGTCAATTCCGCCGCCAGATTGGATCGCGAAGGCCGTGGTTGAATCGCTTTCCGAGAACCCGAAGACACTGACAGTTGCGCCGCCGGTAGCCCCGCCGACGAGAAACTGCGCGAACGATGTGGCCGGGCCTTCCCGTCGTGAGACGCGGACCCCAGCCATGTATGTCGTTACGCTGAGGTCCGCCGCAACGAATCCCGCCTCTTTGGTTGTGGAGTTCCGGCTGAACTCGCCGACGATGGAAAGGTTGTCGTGCACATAGCCACCGCCGGACACCCAGAATCCGGTGGGGAAGTTCGTTCCGACGTCCCAGTCCCGCATGAACTCGTAGCCGCCGGCGATCTCGCCGGCCGGCGTTTGAGCCGACGCAGTCGGTGCGGTGAGAACCACCGCCATCAGAGTGATGAGGGTGAGCGCGACGGCACGAGGCGACAGCACGCAACGCGGTGAGGGACTGAGCTTCTGCATGTGTGGAGTCTCCTTCTCTGTCCGCGCGCCATTCACTTGGCAACCCACGGGCGAGCCATGGCTTGAACGCCCTCTCGTGCGCGGAGACAAACGAGCGGCGCGATCTCCGACGCTACGGGAACCCTGTGTCAGAACCTGTCAGCGTGATCCAGGGTCAGATCAACGGGCGCTGATCGGCCGGTTCGTCGAGCGTGGGGAGGCCGGGCAGCGGGCGCTGGCGGCGGGTGCCGAGGGGGTGGGCGTCGGGGTCATGGGCATCCCGTGCGGCGCCGGCGATGTCGCGGACGAGGGCGACGAGGGCGGCCGGTTCGACGGCTCTCGCCAGGCCGCCGAAGCCGACAATCCAGCGGGCGATCTCGTCCAGGTGCGACAGTTGCACGCGGTACTCGAGGTTGCCGTTGCCCAACTTCGTCACCTTCTCCGTTTCGTGGTGGACGCCCTGCTGGATCAGTGGGGCGAGCGAGGCGTCGAAGTGAATGACGATATCGTGCAGCATGCGGCCGCGGTAGACCGCCCAGGTGTTCTCGAGGAACGCGTCGATGTTGAACGTTGGGCGCCGAAAGGCGCCGGCAAGCCGCTTCGCCTTCGCGATCCGGTCCAGGCGGAACGTGCGCGGTTCGTCGTGGAGATGGCAGCGGCCGACGAGGTACCAGGCGTTCTCGCGGTGGAACACCTCGTACGGATCGACGCCGCGCCAGGCAAGTCGCCCTCCGGCGAGCGAGCGGTAGTGGATCGAGATCGGGGTCCGTTCGCCGATCGCGTTCTCGAGCAGCGACGTCAGGCCATCCGGGATTGCGCCGGAGCGTTCGGGGCCGGCGAGCGTCAGGGCGCGCGGCGTTTCCTCAGCCTCGCGGGTCGCGCTGTCCAGTTTTGCTTCGAGAAGCGTCAGTGTCCTGGTGACGTCGGGCGACTTCTGGGTGGCGGGATTGCTGAGCAGCAGCTTCAGGACGGCGCGCTCCGCCGCGTCGAGCGCGAGTGGCCGGATCGTGGCGGTGTCGAGCAGGCGGTAGCCGTATTCGTCACGTACGACCGGGATTCCGGTGCGGGAGAGTTCGGCCAGGTCGCGGTAGGCGGTGCGTTCAGTGACGCCAAAACGGTCGGCGATCTCGCTGACGCGGTAGCGGCGCCGTCCGGCGAGGAGTTGGACGAGTGTGAGGAGGCGGATGGGTCGGATCATGAAGTTCTTAGGGTAGCGCGTCGCACTGTCAGAACCTGTCAGAGCGGACCGGTGGTAACCGGCACGCCGTACGGACAGCTTGGGTTACGATGAGGTGGACGGTTGCCAGCGCAGACTTTGGCCTGGCAGGGGGGACGCCTGGAGCCATGCACGACACGTACTACCATGCGGAGGATCTCGGACGGTTCCCGGAAATCGGCAAGAACCGTCCGGAACTGGCGGAGAAGTTTTTTGCCTGGTACAACGCCGTGTTCGAGGACGGCGCGCTGTCAGCCCGCGAGAAGTCGCTGATCGCGCTCGCCGTCGCGCACGCGGTGCAGTGCCCCTATTGCATCGACGCCTACAGCGCCGACGCTCTGGAGAAGGGAGCCGACCTGGACCAGATGACCGAGGCGGTCCATGTCGCGTCCGCCATCCGCGGGGGAGCGTCCCTGGTCCACGGCGTGCAGATGCGGAACCACGCGGGCCGCATCGGCATGTGATGCGGAGGTTTGCCAGGCTGTCACTCGGTCCGGGTTCCGAACGCTGACACGCAGATGGCCATCACGCTGCCGACCCTCGCCGCGCGTCAGGCACAGCTCGCGTCAACGCGCGAGCAGCTCGCCGTGCTTCACCGCCTGCCGCTCGCCCGCGAGTTCGACGAGGCGCTCGTTGCCTCGGGCCTCGACCCGTTCCGGCCAACCGGGATCGAGATCCTGCAGATCAACGTCGGGAAGCTCTGCAACCAGACCTGCCGGCACTGCCACGTGGACGCCGGGCCGGACCGGCGCGAGGTAATGACGCGCGAAACGATGGCGCAATGCGTCGACGCACTGCGCGCGACCGCCATCCCGACGGTCGACATTACCGGCGGCGCGCCGGAGTTGAACCCGAACTTCCGTTGGTTGGTCCAGCAGTGCCGTGCACTCGGGCGGCACGTGATCGACCGCTGCAACCTGACGGTGCTGGAGCTGCCGTCGCAGGCCGACCTGGTCGATTTCCTGGCCGACCATCAGGTGGAGGTGGTGTGCTCGCTGCCGCACTACCGGCAGCTCAACACCGACGCGCAGCGCGGCGAGGGCGTGTTTGCACGATCCATTGCGGCGCTGCAGCGGCTGAATGCCGCCGGTTACGGCGACGGGCGGTCCGGCGTGCGGCTGGTGCTGGTAACAAACCCGGTCGGGGCCTATTTGCCGGCGTGGCAGGCGTCGCTCGAGACGGAATGGAAGCGGGAGCTCGACCGGCTGTACGGCATCCGGTTCGATGCGCTCTACACGATCACCAACATGCCGATCAGCCGGTTCCTGGAGTGGCTGATCGACTCCGGGAACCTTGAGGACTACATGACACGGCTCGTGGGTGCCTACAACCCGGCGGCTGCTAGCGGCGTGATGTGCCGGAACACACTGTCGGTCGGCTGGGACGGGACGCTCTACGACTGTGACTTCAATCAGATGCTGGAGTTGCCGGTGAACGGGAGTGGGCCGCGGCATGTTGCGGACTTCGACCTGGCCGCACTCGAAGCGCGGACGATTGTGACGGATCGGCACTGTTTCGGGTGCACCGCCGGGGCTGGGTCGAGTTGTGCTGGGGCGACGGTGGAGTAGGTTCCGGTTGCGCCCGTTGCTGGGTCGGACTTGCCGGCCTGGAGGCCGGCGCACCATGGGAACGATGCCGGCCTGAAGGCCGGCGCACCAGAACGCCGCCGCACCGTGACGGGCGCGCCGACCGACAGCCGGCGCACCATGGAACACCGATGCCGGCCTGGAGGCCGGCGCACCCGCGTTACGCGATGATGACGGTGCGCGGGTGCTGGGCGTTGTGCTCGAGGAACGTCCGCTTCACCTCGAGATCGTCCGCCGTCGGCTGCACGTGGCCGTTGGCGTCCGTAACGCGCGAGACAACCGTGTGCTCGCCTGGTGTTGCGCCCTCCCAGGTGACGTTGAAGAACTTCCAGGCGTACCGCTCGCGCATCGTCTCCTCGTCGAGCGTCGCGTGCTGCCACGGGCCGTTGTCGATCTGTACCTCGACGGAGTGGAGCGGCGTCCCGTCGTGCATCACGACGCCGAAGATATTGTGCGCACCGTCCCGTTCGGTCACCCGTGCGATGAACGACTTCAGCCGCATCGTTGAGATGTCGGTCTCGATCCACTTCATCTCGCCGTTGATCATCTCGCCCTTCAGCGTCCGGTAGGAGCGGGCCTGCCACCGGCCGAGATACTGCTCCTGCTGCACGTGGATCTCGGCGACCCATTTGACGTTCGGCGCCCCGTACCAGCCCGGCAGCAGCAGCCGCAGCGGGCTGCCCTGATGTGTGCTGAGCGGCTCGCCGTTCAGGTCGTACGCCAGAAGCGGCCCGTCGCTCAGCGCCCGATCGCGTTCGAGGCTCCGGCCGTACTGCTGCTCGACGTTGAAGGGTTGGCCGCGCCAGATCACCTCCTCTTCGCCGCGGTCGGCTCCGAAGAAGACGAACTCGCGCGCCTCGTCCTTGATACCCGCCCGCTCGAGCAACGCGCGCAGCGGGACGCCGGTCCAGCGGCCGTTGCTCGACAGGGCGTTCAGCGGCCCGCGGTTGCCGGAGCACTCGAAGCCGAAGACCAGGTCGCGGCTCGGCATGGCGCGGAGATCACCGAGCGACAGCTCCAGCGGCGTGTCGACGAGACCGGAGACCCGCAAGCGGTACGTCGCGCGGTCCACCTCCGGGTGGCCGTAATGCTGCACCGTGAAGAACTGATCGATCGGGGTGTACATGCCGTCGATCCGGCGGACATCGAGCCTTCGCCGATCCGGCGGGGTCACCCACTGGGTATCCTCCGGGACGTCCGTGAACTCCATGATCCGCTCGCCCTGGGCGAGGGCCGGCAGTGTCCATTCGGGCAACCCGAGCATCCCGAGTCCCGCCACTGCCAGACTTCCCTTCAGAACCTCACGCCGCGTCGCCTGCTGTGCCATGTCCTGGCTCCCTTCACAAACTCCGGGTCGCGTTCGCCGTCTTGCATATTGGTATCACAAATCGGCCCGGACGCGGTAGGATGACGGAAAGCGGGAGGCAGCCATCATGCAGGAACGAACGATGCCGAATCGGTGCGTCGCGGGCGTGCTGGCGGGGATCGTGGGTCTGGCGTGTGTCGCCGCGGGGATCCTCCTGGCGGCGCCGCCCGCCGCGGCGCAGCAGTCGGCCGCCACCACCTGGGAGTTGCCGCGGCTGCCGGACGGAACGCCAGACCTGTCGGGAGTCTGGGTCAGCGATAGCGGCACACCGCTGGAGCGTCCGGAGTATGTAGCGGATCGCGACCGGCTGACGCCGGAAGAGGTGGCGGCGCTGCAGTCGCGGGCGGACCGGATCTTCGAGAACGGCCGGAGCGCATTCGCAACCGCCGACTCGGCGTTCCGCGCCGCCGTCGACGATGTCAACACCTACGAAGCGTGGTCGACGAGCAGCTCGATCGGGATGATCGGCTTCGTCTTCGACGACCGGACGTCACTCGTCGTCGACCCGCCGGACGGACGGATCCCGCCGCGGCGGCCGGACGGCGCGGCGCGGCTCGCCGAAGTGGATCGGGGCTGGGACGAGAAGCTCGGGCCGGAGGATCTGAGCAACAACCATCGCTGCATCACCACCGGCGTGCCGCGGCTGGGCGGTAACTTCGGCGCCGGACCATACAGCTACTACCAGATTCTCCAGACGCCGGACCATGTCGTCTTTCTGATGGAGGCGTTCCACGACGCACGGATCATCCCGCTCGACGGCCGGCCGCGTCTGCCGGAGTCGGTGCGGCAGTGGAACGGCGACTCGCGTGGCCGCTGGGAAGGGGACACGCTGGTGGTCGAAACGACCAACTTCTCACCGAAGAGCGAGTACCAGGGGGCGGCCGACGGGCTGCACCTGGTGGAACGGTTTACGCGCCTGTCAGACGACACGCTGATGTACCGGGTGACGCTGACCGACCCGACGACGTGGGAGACCCCCTGGACCGCGGAACTGCCGCTCCGCAACCGAGGCGATCAGCCGCTCTACGAGTTCGCCTGCCACGAGGGCAACGTGTCGATCCTCGGGATGTTGCGGACGGCTCGGCTGGCCGACGAAGCGCGCTAGCAGCCCCACGGGCTGCTAGACGCCGCCTCCCGCCACTCGGGTGCGGCCCACTCGGCTGTAGACGAAGTGATACGAGATCTCGTTCAGAACGAGACGGTGGCGGTCATCGAGATGGTCCGCGGCGCGCCGAGCCACGCGGCGTTCTCGGTGATGGCGGAGAGATAGGCCTTGTCGAACAGGTTGTTCGCCACAATCGAGAATTCCGTCGACCGCAGCAGGTCGCTCAACGCCTCGCCGGAGAAGCTGACGTAGGCGTCCACCAACCAGTAGGCGTCCGCGTACCAATCCGACCTCAGGCTGACGCGCCGCGACGACGTGTACTTGGCGCTCAGTCCCACGCCGAGCGGACCGCTCCGATCAAGCGAGACAACCCACAGCCGGTCCGGCACGCCGGTAACATCCGTCCCCGCCACGATACCCTGGTTGGCGTCGACGAGCGGATCGCCGCTCCCGACGTACGCCGAGTCATTGAACGTATAGGCGGTGTAGAACGACGTCTGGCGTGACGTCTGCACCGTCGCTGAGAGCTCGATGCCGCTCGTGTCGATGCCGCCCGAGTTGAAATAGGCGCCGCCGCCCGGGATGAGATAGTTGGGACCGGCCGGCGTCTGCGGACCGAGGTAGAAGATCCGGTTCTCGAAATCGATGGTGTACCAGGTGGCGCCCAGCGCGACCCGATCTCCCGAATACTGCAGCCCGACATCGATGTTGGATGCCGTTTCCGGCTCGAGGAGGTCGAGGCTTCGCCCCGGCACCTCGAGGAGGTTGGCGCTGATCGCCTTGAAATTCTCGGAATAGCCGGCGAACAGGTTCAGGCCCTCGACCGGCGTCTCGTACGTCACGCCGCCGGAGACGAGCAGCTTCGAATCGGAATCGACCGCCAATTCCGGGTCAACCCCAAACCGATCGTCGCGCGACACGCCGACCAGGAACTGCTTGACGCCGCCGCTCAGGGCGAACGGACCGGCATAGAGCGTCTCCTCCACGTACCACTTGAAGACGCGCTGCGGGAAGTCCCACTCGTACTGGTACCAGTAGGCCTGCTCGTTCCAATTGAAGTTGAGCGTCGGATCCAGGATCTGATGCCAGTCCCGGCCCAGGTCCCGCCGCGAGTCCTCGTACCAGATGCCGGCCCGCAGCCTGCTGCCGGCCGCGCCGACGGTGGTGAACCACTCCTCGTCCAGCGTCACGCCGACGCGGTCCTTGCCGTAGTGGCTGTGGCGGTACGACTGCACCGCCGTGGCGCCTGGGTGGCACGCCGGGTCGACCGCCGGGCCGCCCGAGCCGTAGTAGTTGAAGATGTAGGACGACGTGCACCCGGGCGTCGGTCCGACGCCGGCGCCGTCCCGGTTCACGAAGCGGATCAGCCCGAGCTGCGTGCCGCCTCGCACCGGTGTCAGGCCCATCAGCTCCGATTCCGGTCCGCCGCCGTCGTCGGTGACGTCGGCGATGTAGGGGGGCAGCCAGTCGCCCCGGCCCCGGTTGCGATGGAAGTAGACGCCGGCGCTCAGCGAGGTAACGTCGCTGAACGACCAGTCCGCCTTCAGGTAGGCGAACGTGTTGTTCCGCCGGGTCTGCCAGCCGGGCCGGTAGAACTGGTTCAGGTACGGGACGCCGGGCCAGTCGCCGACCAGGCGGTCCCAACGCGCGTTGGCCCGGAAGTCGCCATCGCCGTAGAGCCGCTGGTAGGTGTCCTCGTGGATGCTGTCGTACGAGAGGTAGCTCGTGAGATCGAGGCGTCCGTGCGACGAGACCAGCTTGGCGGCGACGTGCTCCCGCTCGTTCCGCGCCGAACCCTGCACCCAGTCGGTCGCCTCCTGGCGGACCGCGGCGATCCAGGCGCGGGTCGTCTCGCGCCCGAACAGCGGCCCGGTGTCGACCCGTAGGGAGAACCGCTTGCCGTCGTTCTCGCCGATGGTGGTCGACGCGGTGTAGGTCCGCTCCGCCGCCGGATCGTTCGTCAGGTAGTTGAAGGTGCCGCCCAGCGCCTCGACCGACCGGGAAGCGATGTCCGCCGTCCCCTGCGACACCTCCACCCCTCCGAGGTTCATCGGGTCGATAAAGCGGTTCGCCTTGGCGCCGCTGAAGTAGTCGGACGTGCCGTTCGGGAACCCGTCTATGGTCGTGCCGATCTGCGCCTCGCTGATGGTCACCTGGAAGCCGCGCACCGCAACATTGCTCGACCAGTCATCGAAGCCGTACGCGTCCCCCTCCTGGATGGAGACACCGGGGAGGTTATCCGCCACCGACGTCACGCTCGTAATGTTCGACTGCTGCAACCGCATCGGTGCGGCGACGACGTTGCGCGCGAAGATCCGGGGCTCTTCGGCGACGACGCTGACCGTTTCGAGCAGCCGCGCGATCTCTAGCGTGATCGGGACCGATGCGGTGGCCCCCGCCCGGACGGAGACCGGGGCTTCCTCCGTCTCGAAGCCCGGCAGCATCGCCGTGACGACGTAGTCTCCCGCCGTCAGGCCCGCGGCCATGTAGGTGCCGTCCGCGCCAGTCACATGTTGCTGGCGCACGCCGGCCCCGGTCACCGTTACGACGACGCCAGGCAGAGGGCTGCCGTTTGCGTCGACGACGGCGCCTTCGATCGATCCGGCCGGCTGGGCGGCGGCCACGGCCGGCAGCGACAGCAGCAGCGTCGCGGCGGCGAGCCGTACAATGATGGACGGGTGACACCTCATAGCAACTCGCATGAAACCGGCCTCCTTCTCGATTGCTGCCCAGTCAGTGCCGCCGGCAGAATCCCGGCGTCAATCCCGAACATACATCCACTGATGCGACTGGCCACTCTGTAGGAAGGCCGGGGTGCCATCTAGCGCGCCCCCGGCTCGGTCGGGTCGCGGCCGTCGAGGGGGGCGCCAGTGCCTGACGATCCGGCGAAGAGACGCGTCCCGTCGGGGAACGTCACGTCGCGCCCGTTGGCGCGCAGCGCGCCGTCAATCGCCTGGTAACCCTCCACCAGCACCTCGATGCCGGGGAGGACCGAGTCCTTGCGCCAGCCCCGGCGGACGAGCGCCCCCGGCGGGCCCGCTTCGACCATCCAGTTCTCGACGCTGCCGTCGTCCTTGGTCACATCGAGGTGGATCCAGGCGTGCGGGTTGATCCACTCCATCCTCGTGATCTTCCCCCGCAGCGCGACCGGCTGCGTCGCATCGAACTCCGCCGAGAACGCGTGATGCGCGAGCGCCGTGACGCCCGCGATCGAGATCGCGAGCGCGAGGCCCGCACAGGTGAGTGCCAGTGTGTTCCGCATCAGTGTTCCCTCGCTCGCTGTCATCGCCGCCGCTAGCGGCCGCCCGCCGCCGCCTCGGCCTCGCGGGCCCGCGCGCCGCTCAGGATGTTGAACATGCCGTAGTTGCCTTCGTGGCAGGCGTACTCCACCAGTTCGTACTGTTCGTCGTCCAGATCGAAGGTGAACCGGCCGGTGAACGGCGCGGTCCAGATGGCCGAGTCGTTCACCGTGAACTGGTACTCCAGTCTCGATGGGCTGATTCGCGTGAACCGCTCGGTCAGCACCATGTCTGGGCTCGACCCGCGGTACGACGCGCGGCCGTTGAAGTTCGTCGTCTCGACCACCAGCGTGTCACCCTCCCAGCGGCCCTGCGGGTCACCCAGCCAGGTGTCGAGCCGCTCGCCCAGCCGCGGCTGGGTGGTCGTCGGAATGACCCGCATCTCATGGATCATCTCCTTCTGGATCGCCACGAAGCCGGGGCCCTGGTAGATCTGCAGGCCGTTGTTGTAGACGCCCGGGAACATCAGGTTCGGCAGCCCGCGCGTGATGCAGCGGACGTAGGGCGACACCTCCTCCGGCCCGGCGACGGTGCTGGTCGAATAGCGGCGGTTGTCGCTTGCCACCTGGGCGGCGCGCTGCGCGCCCTCCGGCGTCAGCGGCGGAATGCGGCCGTCGGGCGGATCGATGATCATCGCCACCTGCGTCGACGGCGCGTTCTTGTCGTAGCTCAGCGTCGTGTCACGCCACTCGCGCTCGTAGCCCCAGATGCTGCCGAGCGTGCCCCGCTCGCGCCGCGCCGCCGCCTCCTCGGGCGTCAGCGCCTCAATGTCCGCGAGCTCCTCCGGACGCTCGAGCGGGATCCCGTGCGACGCATTGCCGGTCCAGACCCCCTGGAGGTCCGGCTCGCCCCACGGCGTCATGGGCGTGTCGTACGGCTCGGTCACGTCGACAAAGACCCGTACCGCGCTCGAGGTGTCGATGCCGGCGAACCCGGTCTCGACCACCGCCAGGCGGACACGGTCCGGCCCGCGGACGATGGCGCGCCGCGCCGAGGTGCGGCCGTTCGCCGGCACCTGCGGATCCTCGGCAAACTCGACGCCTGCCGCGCGCATCTCGGCCGCCGCCGCGTCGAGGTCGTCGACGACGAAGGCGATGTGGTCAATCGCGCGCCCCGCGGTCGTCGCAGGCGTTCCCTCGGGATGCTCCGACGCGAAGATCCAGAGATCCTCGAACCGCAGACCCTCCTCCGTTCCCGCGTGCATGGCCCGCTCACCGCCGAACACCTGCTGGTACCAGCCGAGCGTCGCCGCCGGGTCGGTGGCGCTCAGGTGGATGTGATGGAAGCCGAGGTAGTCGGGATCCTCCACCATCTCGATGCGGGTTCCCCAGGGGTCGAAGACGTAGCCGTGCAGGTAGCCGCCCGGCGCTTCGCGCAGGGTCGCGCCGCCGGGGAAGCGCTGCAGCCGGACGCCCGAGCCGCGTACGCCCACCGCCTCGAGCTCCGCCATCTTCGCGGTCAGATCAGGGAAGGAGAAGCTGATGTGATTGATGCCAGTACCCTGCGTGCTCCCCATCGTCGATTGCACAACGAAGGTGACCTCGACGCCGTAGCAGTTGGCGGCGTCATCGCGATCGGCGATCGTCTCGCAGTCGAGATGCTCGGCGTACCACCGGACCGACTCGGGCGGCGCCGACGAGGTGATGTGGACATGGTGGTAGTCCGCTTCGACCGCCTGCGCCGCGCCGGGGGCGCCGGTGATGGCGAACGCCGCCGCGATGATGGCCGGTGCGATCCGTGTCGTGGTCATGACCTGTCTCCTCCGCGTTGACGGGCCGCCGCCCCTATCGGGTCGGTTCTCTGCGCAGGTGCCCGTACAGCAGATCCTCCGAGAACTCGACGCACTTGAACTCCAGCACCCGGGCGTTCTCCTCCAGCCGGCGGTAGAGCAGGAGGCTTAGTTCCCACGGCCGGGTGAAGGTGTTCGGATCCTCGAGCCGCGCCTCGTAGCGAATCACGTTCGGGCCCATCGGGGTGTAGCGCTCGGTCACCCGGAGCCCCGAGCTGGCGAAGTTACCGGCCCGGTCGAACCACTGCTCGCCGGTGAAGCCCTCTGCCTCCACCACCAGCGTGTCCCCCTCCCAGCGGCCGTGCGAGCGGCCCATCCAACTGTCGAGGGGCGGGGACTCCGGATCGTCCTTGTCCATGTGGATCGTTCGGTTCGCCTCGGCGAAGCCGTAGATCATCAGGATTTTCCGGTCGCCCTGCATGACCTGAAACGGGTAGGGCATGTAGTTGGCGCGCGGCACGCCCGGCAGGAAGCACTTCGCCTCCGGATCGTTGCCGATCCGGTTCGCGAAGTTCTCGTCTCGCTGCCGCCGTGCCTCGGCGGTGTACGGAATCTCGCCGCCGACCACCACCCCCTGTCCGGGGGGCTGCGCGCCGATGGCGCCCAGGTCGGGATGGCCGGCGGCGGCACGATGGTCCTCCAGGTTCCAGTGGGCGCTGCTCATCGTCTGCCAGACGCCGTTCAGGTCGGGCCGGTCATCCCAGGACGTGCGCGGACCGTCGCCGCTCTGCGCGGCGGCAGGCCCAGCGACGAGCGCCACGCAGGTCACGGCGAGCCAGGCTGCACTGCGAAGCATGCGAGCAGAATGTTCCGCTGTCGTCATGGCACCCACGACTCACTCACTGGAGAGAACCCGAATCCACCCCACGATAGAGACAGCAGCAATCATACCAGCAGACCATGTCACGGAAAACGGCACTGCCGCCGCCGCTCGGAGCCGCCCGCACCTGCACCCCGGAAGCGTTCTCTGCGCGCCGACCGGTGGAGCGGACGATGCCCACGGATAGCGGGCCGGCAAGTGTTGCAACTTGGCCCCGGTCAGTCCATCATGAGCCGATCGGCATGGAGGGGAAGGTACAATGAACCACCGACGCGCGCTGTTTAGTCTGGTGGCCATGGCTTTCGTGGCGTCATCGCTGGGGGTTGGGCCAGCCGTTGCCCAGTCGGGGAGTGAGTCGACCCACCGTACGCCCTGGGGCCATCCCGACCTGCAGGGCTACTGGACCAGTTCCACCTATACGCCGCTCGAGCGGCCGGAACACCTTGGGGATCAGGCGTTCCTCTCCGAGGAGGAGCTGGCCGAGCTGAACAAGCTGCTGACCGCGGACGGCGTCGACCCCCTCCGCGCGCGCAGCGTGCTGGCGGCCGAGACCGACGAGGAACTGGCCGAGGTGACTCGCCAGACCCAGGAGAACATCCACTACGACAACTCGGTCTGGCTGCGCGAGGAGGATCCGCGGAGACTGACCACCCGCCGGACGTCCCTGATTACCGATCCGCCGAACGGCCGGATCCCGCCGCTCACCCCGTCGGCGCAGGAGCGCGAGGCGATTCGGAAGGCGCAGAGCCGCTGGCTCGTTTACAACAATCCGGTGCAGTCGTTCGATAGCCACGAGACCCGCACGCTGCAGGAGCGCTGCCTGGTCTGGCGCCACGAGGGACCGCCGATGCTGCCCGCGTCGTACAACGACCTGATGCAGGTCTTCCAGACCGAGGACTACGTGGTCGTCGCGCAGGAGATGCGGGACAACCCGCCGCGGATCATCCCGCTCGACGGTCGGCCGCACGTGCCTGACCCTATCCGCGAATGGGCCGGCGATGCGCGCGGCCGCTGGGAGGGCGACACGCTGGTGGTCGAGACGACCCGGTTCAACGAGAAGGTGCATTTCAACGGATCGAGCGTTGGCCTGCACGTGGAGGAGCGCTTCACACGTGTCGACGATCAGACGATCCGCTACGAGTTCACCGTCACCGATCCGAGCACCTGGACGCAGCCCTGGACGGCGGAATTCCCGCTGATGAAGCGCGAGGGGCCGACCTACGAGTACGCCTGCCACGAAGGGAATTACGACGCCCGACACATCCTCGAGGGGGCCCGCAACCTCGACAAGGCCGCGAGGTAGCCGTGCGATGACGACACCCGTGTTCCGCTCGGTCATGCTCGTCGCCCTCGCAGGCCTGTTGAGCGCATGCGGCACCGGTGACACCACGGGGCCGGCGGCCAATGCGATCGGCCCGGCCGTCACCACCAGCCTCGGCACGCTCCAGGGCGAAACCGTCGCGGGGGACGACTCCGTCCTGGTCTTCCGGGGCATCCCGTACGCCGAACCGCCCATCGGCGACCTCCGCTGGCAGCCGCCGGTCGCACCCGCCGCCTGGGACGGCACACGTGACGCCACGACGTTCGGCTCGGCTTGCTGGCAGCGCCTCACACCGGCGACGTCGATCTACACGCGGGGCGACCTCGACCGCAGTGAGGATTGCCTCTCCCTCAATATTTGGACCGCGGCCGCGACGACCGACGACGCGCGGCCGGTGATGGTCTGGTTCCATGGCGGCGGGCACACCGGCGGCTGGGGGAGCGCGCAGATCTTCGACGGCGCCAACCTGGCGAGCAAGGGCGTGGTGCTCGTCACCATCAACTACCGCCTCGGTCCGTTCGGGTTCCTGGCCTACCCGGCGCTCAGCACCGAGTCGGCCCACGCCGCTTCCGGCAATCAGGGTCTGCTCGACAAGGTGGCGGCGCTGGAGTGGGTGCGCGATCACATCGAGACCTTCGGCGGCGATCCGGGCAACGTGACCATCTTCGGCCAGTCCGCCGGGTCGTGGAGCGTCTGCTACCTGCAGGCGTCGCCCCTCGCGCGCGGCTTGTTCCATCGAGCGATCGGTCACTCCGGGGGCTGCTTCGGACGCGAGCGTCCCGATCTCGATGCCGCACACGCCGCCGCGGTCGAGGCTGCCGCCGCGCTGGGGGTCGACGGAGACGATGCCGCGGCGCTCGCCGCGCTCCGAGGGCTCGACGCCGAGACGATCCTGGAATCGGACCTGAACGCCGGCGCGATTGTCGACGGGTACTTCATGCCGCGGCCCGCCGCCGCCATCTTCGCGGCGCGCGAGCACAATGACGTTCCGGTGATTGTCGGCGCGCTGGCGAGCGAGGGATCGACGCTCTATGCCACGATGCCGGAGCGGTCGGTGGATGAACTGGCGGCGTTTCTCGACGAGCAGTACGGCGATGCCGCCCCCACGGTGCGCGACCTGTACGAGGCGGAGATCGAGCAGTCGACCAAGTGGGGCACGCAGATGATCCAGGCCGACCGGGGCTTCGTCTGGGAGATGCGCACCTGGGCGCGCGCCGTGGAGTCGGCGGGGAACGATGCGTATCTCTACTTCTTCAGCCACGCGCCGCCGGTCTTCCGGCTCTACACGCCGGCGTCGGCCGCCATCGAGCTGCCGGACGGTCCGGACGGCTACGGCGCCTACCACTCCGGCGATCTCGCCTACGCGTTCAACAACACGCACGTGGTGGGGCTCGGCTGGCACGACTGGGACCACGAACTGTCGAACGCGTTCTCGGACTTCTGGGTCAACTTCGCGCGGACTGGCGATCCGAACGGAGATGGGCTGGCGACCTGGCCGCGCTACCACACCGCGGAGGACGAGTGGCTCGAGTTCGGCGAGACAATCGCGGCAACGCGCGAGGTGCGGAAGGCGAAGCTCGACCTGTTCGACCGTCTGAACATGGGAACCGGCGGGAGCTGACGACGACGATGCCGCACGCAAGCGTTTCGCCGTAACCTGGTCTCTATCACCCACCTGGCGCCCGCCTGCAAGTAGCATTCCCGCATGAGTCAGGCCAACAGGTTGGCGATCCTCGTCGGTGGCGGTCCCGCGCCCGGAATCAACAGCGTTATTGGCGCCGCGACCATCCGGAGCCGGCTCGCCGGGGTTGACGTGATCGGCATCCGGAACGGGTTCGAGGAGATCATGGCGGGCGATCTCTCCGGCGCGCATCCGCTCGGGATCGAGGAGGTCAGCCGGATCCATTTCCGGGGCGGATCGGTGCTCGGTACGTCGCGCGCCAACCCGACGACGGATCCGGCGCTGCTCGAGACCACCGTCCGGTCGCTGCTCGAGCTGCGCGTGTCGCAACTGATCACGATCGGCGGCGACGACACCGCGTTCTCCGCGATGCAGTTGATGCGGCAGGCGGAGGGTCGCATTCAAACGGTGCATGTGCCGAAGACAATCGACAACGACCTGGACCTGCCGCCGCACGTCGACACGTTCGGTTATCAGACGGCGCGGCACTACGGCGTCGAGATCGTCAAGAACCTGATGGTGGACGCAAAGTCGACGTCGCGCTGGTACTTCGTCGTCACGATGGGGCGGAAGGCGGGACACCTCGCGCTCGGGATCGGCAAGGCGGCGGGCGCAACCATCACGCTGATCCCGGAGGAATGGCGAGAGGCGCAGTTACCGCTGCGGACGGTCGTCGACACGCTTGTCGGATCGATCATTCAGCGCCTCGCCGCCGGGCGCCGCGACGGCGTCGCCGTCATCGCCGAGGGGCTGGTGCTCCACATCGCGCAAGAGGACCTGGGGGAGATCGCCGATGTCGAGCGGGACGAGCATGGCCATGTCCGAATCGCCGAAGTGAATCTTGGGGAGATCCTGCGCGCGCAGGTGGCCGAGCGGCTTGCCGGTTTCGGGCTGAAAGCGACCACGGTGGCGAAAAACATCGGCTACGAGCTACGAAGCGCCGATCCGGTGCCGGCCGACATGGAGTACACGCGCGACCTCGGTTTCTGTGCGGCGCGGCACCTGCTGGCGGGCGGGAACGCCGACCTGATCTCCATCGACGCGGGACAGTTCGTCCCGATCCCGTTCGAGGAGCTGATCGATCGCGAACGGGGACGCTTTCGGGTCCGCCTCGTCGATTTCTGGTCGACGCGGTACCGCATCGCGCACCGGTACATGCTGCGGCTGCGGCGTGAGGACTTCGACAACGCGGCGCAGCTCGAACAGCTGGCCTCGACCGTCGGGATCTCGCCTGCGGAGTTCCGGCAGGAATTCAGCTACCTGACCCAGCACGAGCCGGTGCCGCTTCACTTCCCCTCGCCGGACGGAGTGGTGGACGTCGCGTCTGCCTGACGCCGCAGGCCGGCGGTCGGACCGCTCTCGTCGAAACGCATGCGCCACCTGAGGGAACGGGCGGAGAGCCTGCGCCGCGCGGCGGCGGCGCTGGAGCCGGGGCCGGATGAGCGTCGCCGTCTGATGGAGGCGGTCGTCGCGCATGCCGAAGCGTTTCTCGAGGCGCTCGAGGCAGGGCCGGCGTATTGGACGCCGGGCGATGGCGCCGCGATGCGCACCCTGGAGCTGGGCGCCAAAGGACGACCGATCGACGAGCTGCTGGCGCTCGTCACCGCGGAGGTGGAGCGACAGGGCGTCAACCCGGCGCACCCGCGCGACTTCGGTTGGGTGCCGGGCGGTGGGTTGTACGCGAGCGCGCTTGGCGACTACCTGGCCGCGGTGGCCAACTCCTTCGCCGGGTACTCGCCGGCGTGTCCGGGTGCGGTCCGCGTGGAGCACCGGATGGTGCGCTGGATCGCCGATCTGGTCGGCTACCCCGACTCGGCGGGCGGGGTGCTCACCTCGGGCGGGAGCGTCGCCATGCTGACGGCCATCCTCGCCGCGCGCGATGCCCGGGGCGCCGCCTCGGCGGAGATCCCGTCGCTCGTGGTGTATGCCACCGAGGAGCTGCACTACGCGTCGGCGAAGGCGCTTCATATTGTCGGCCTCCGCGAGGCGGTCTATCGCACGGTGCCGGTCGACGCGCGGCGCCGGATGTTGCCGGACGAGCTGGCGCGTCTCGCAGCGGAGGATCGGGCGAACGGGCTGTCGCCTTGGCTTGTGTTGTCAACCGCGGGGACGGTGAACAGCGGCGCGATCGATCCGCTCGACGCGATCAGCGCCATCGCGCGCGCGGAGGGATTGTGGCATCACGTCGACGCGGCATACGGCGGCTTCTACATGCTGGTCGACGCGTTCCGGCCGCGCTTTCGCGGGATCGAGCAGTCGGACTCGGTGGTGCTCGATCCGCACAAGTCGCTCTTCGTCCCGTACGGCGCCGGCGCTGTCGTTGTGCGCGACGCCGCGCACCTCGACGCGCTCCGCTTCCGCGCGCCGTATTTGGTGGAGTCGGAGCCCGCCGATCCGTCCCCGTCGGAGCAGTCGATCGAGTTGACGAAGCACTTCCGCGGGTTGCGGATGCTTTTTCCGCTCTTTCTGCACGGCACCGCGCCGTTCGCCGCCGCGCTCGAGGAAAAGGTGGTGCTGACGCGCTATCTGTACGAGCGGATCGACGCCCTCGACGGCTTCGAGACCGGCCCACCGCCGGAACTCTCGACGATGTGCTTCCGGCGGCGTCCGGCGGGGAGCTCGGTGGAGGAGGCGGACCGCGCGACGCTGGCCCTGCACGACGCGATCCATGCCGACGGCCACGTCTTCGTCACCGGCAGTTGGCTGAACGGCCACTTCTGGCTGCGCCCCTGCATCGAGGTGTTTCGTACACACGCCGGCCATGTCGATGCTCTCGTGGACACGCTGTGCCGGCTGACGGCGGCGCGAACCTAACGACCGCTCTGTACTGACGGCCGCCCCGACGTGCAGGCCGCTGCCGACCCACGTGCGGTCAGAACGTTCGACCGGTGCGGGCTGCCGCCCTCACGACGTCGGCAGGTGGAGCAGGTAATTGGTGCCGTCTCGGTTCAGCCACACGCGCACGTACTCGCCTTCCCTCAACTCCATGACCTGCGCCTCGTTCCGCGGCCCCGGACTCTCGGCGACCTCGCTGATCTCGGAGTCTGGAATGACGACGGCGAGCCCGCGTCCGGCCACGTCACCCTCGCTGACGAACTCGACCCAGCGTCCGGCGGCGTCCGGTGCGTCCTCGGCCAGTTGCAGGAGGTACATGCCGGCGGCCAGGGACTGTCCGTCGACCATCACCGAACGAGGGATGGTTATCTCCCCGCGCGCGGCACGCTCGGCCGCGGCTTCACGCTCTGCCTGAAGCTCGGCCGCGAACGCCGCCACCGCCCCGTTGACCGCGTTCGCGGCATTCACGGCAGCCTCGGCCTCCCGGTGCGCGTCGACCGGTTGAGCGGCCGCGAGCAGGCTTGCCACCTCCTCGAGCGACGCGGACACATCGGTGAGGTCAGCCTCCCACGCCACCGCCTGGTCCTCCTCCAACTCGTCCTCGGGGAGCTCCTCGATCGACGCCCGGGTCTCCGTGATGGCCTGGTTCGCATCGGCGACGAGCCCGTCCGCCGCCGCGCTCAGCCGCTGGCGTTCCGCGACGATCGCCTGGCGCACCTGACCGGTGGCCGTTTCGACCGCCCCCACCAGTTGGACCGCCCGCTCGTAGTCGCGCATAAGCGCGAAGGTCGCTTCCTGTGTCGCCAACTCCGCGTCGAGCTGACCCACTGCGTCCTCTGCCGTCGCGTACGCGTTGGGGGCATAGGTCGCCGCCTCGTCGGCAAGCGCCGTGAGCTCCTGTTTCGCGGCATCGACACTGGCAGTCGGCGGTTCGGCGCAGCCTGCCGCGAGGATCGCGAGCCCAAGGAGTACCGGAGGAATTGTGAGTCTGTGTCTCTCCATGCCGCAGACGTTAACTCCCCTTGGCCCGTGATGGCAACCGTCAAACGGCGGCGGAACCGCCAGCGGCCGCTCCCGACCATCTGGCGGTCAGCACTGCAACTGCCGCTCGCCCGGTTGCGCCAAAACTCGCCAGCCGATCACTCGTCCAGGGCGAAGACCCAGATGACACCGCCGTGGGGCACGAGGGTCGGCTCGGCACCACGGAAGCGGTCGAGACCGGTCTGCATCCGCTGCGCGTCGACGCCGAAGCCGGACTGCACCGCCACATACTGGGGGCGCCTCGTGGCCCTCGAGCACGCCGGTCGAGAACGTCCAGACCGGTCTGAGGCGCCCGACGTTGTCGCGGTTGATCTGATCGAGCGGGCTGTAGCCCCAGCCGTTGTAGGTACGGCGGTACATCAGCCAGTTGTGCGGCTCGGGGTTGCGCAGCCGCTCGGCCGTGACCGGCGTGTAGTCGTCCGACTGCGCGGTGGCGGGCGTCTCTGTGAGCATGATCGCCGCACACGCCGCGGCGGCGATGGCAGCGACCAGGTGACGGATGGACGGCGTCGGCGGCATCGGCGGTTCCTCCGGTCGCGGCGTCCGCCGGACGTCTGGACGGACATGTGCACCCCACGCATGCGGCCAGGCTGGCGGTGGCGGCGGCTTTCAGAAGGGTCCGGCGGCCGAGCGGAGCGCCGACGTGGGCGTCAGCGCACGCAGACGGGTCAGGGTCCGTCACGATCCGTACGCGAGGCTGGCCTCGACCGGATCGAGCTGATCCAGCCAGTACGCGTGATCGTCCCGCTTGCACACGAAGAAACGGCTCAAGTCGTCGGGGTTCTTCGCCTGGTGGTACCGGAGATAGATACGGTCGTCGTCGACCCCCAGGATCTCGACCTTACCGGTCTCGTGCGACATGACGAAGCGGGCCCGCCGTGCGAGACCGGAGCCGAGACGGAGCGCCTTCTGGAAGATCTGCCATCCCTCGACGATCGGCACTTCGTACGGTTCGTTGCCCGCGGTGGGCCGCCCCTGGAAGAGGTAGTACGGCGGACAGCCGATGAACGAGAGAGTCTCGTACATCTCGGCGATGGTGTACGGGTCGTCGTTGACGCCCCGGATAAGCGGGCACTGGTTGACGCAGATGACACCGTTCCGGATGCAGGTGTCGATGCCGGCGATCGCCTCCGGCGTCAGCTCTCGCGGATGATCGAAGTGCGCCATGAGGTAGATCCGCTGCTCCGGCGTCGAGTACTTCCGGAACGCGGCCTGGAGTGCCTCGTCGCGCTGCACGCGCCACGGGTCGAACGCCGGCATCTTCGATCCGATCCGGATGATCCGGACATGGTCGATGCCGCGCAACGCGTCGAAGATCTCCACGAGACGGCGGGTGCTCATCAGCAGCGGGTCGCCACCGGTCAGCAGGACGTTACTCACCTCCGGATGATCGGCGATGTAGGCGAGTCCGGCGCTGATGTCGTTCGTCACCTCATCGTTGTCGTCCATGAAGAGCCGCTTGCGGAAGCAGTAACGGCAGTAGGCGCCGCACACCTCGTTGCACAGCAGCAGCACCGTATCGACGTACTTGTGCTGCACGCCGTGCGCGACGGTGACCGCGTGCTCGTTGCTGGCGTCGAGCTTGCCCCAGTCGCTCAACTCCTCTTCGCGAGGGATGATGAGCTGGCGGATCGGGTCGTCCGGGTCGTTCCAGTCGATCAGGCCCAAGTAGTAGTCGTTGGCCCGGAAGACGTACTCACGGGTGACCGCCTCGAGGCGCTCACGGACATCGGGCGGGATGTTCGACACTTGGTCCAGCCGCCTGACGTACTTCACGCGCTTGACTCCGGCGAGCGGTTCAAATCGTGTCTGCGTGTCGTTCATCGTGCTGCTCCAGATCGCGGATCGTCAAGATCCGATCGCTGGCTTCTGCCTTGCCAACCGGCCGGAGAAACCGACCGTAGCGTCTTCGCGCCGAACCGCCCCAGAATCGGCCCGACGTTAGGCTCACCGTATCGGCCCGACGTTAGGCTCACCGTATCGGCCCGACGCTGGGCTAACCGTATCAGATAGCCCCCGGCCGAACGCAACCTCGGTGACCGACGCCAACTGATCGTACCACGCGCCAGGCGTGCGGCCGCGTGATACCGTAGGGCACAGCGTCCGATGCCCCCTGCATCCCTGTCGCGCCGCGAGATGCTCAAGCGGACGGTCGTGGCTGGCGCCGTTGCTGCCTGGCCGTCGGCAGCGTACGGGCACCGTGCCGAAGTCACCCGCGTGGTGACACAGTCTGCCGTGGCGTCGTTCAGAACGCTCACCCAGGCCGAAGGCGCCACCCTCCAGGCGATCGTCGCCCGCCTGATTCCCTCCGACCAGAACGGGCCAGGTGCGCTTGAAGCGGGCGCCGGGGTCTATATCGACCGGGCGCTGGGCGGCCCGCTGGCCTCCGCGCTTCCAGCGTATCGATCGGGGGTGGCCGCCCTCGACCGCCACGCCCACGTCGAACGGGGCGACGGCTTTGCAGCACTCGACCCTTCCAACCAGGACGACCTGCTCGCTGCGCTCGAATCGGACGATGTCCCCGGTTTCGGCGCCGCCGGCGCCAGCGGGTCCGCGTTCTTCGAGATGCTGCGGACGCACACCATCGAAGGGACCTTCTGCGACCCTGCCTACGGCGGAAACGCCAACTTCATCGGCTGGGAGCTGCTGGGGTACCCTGGCCTGCGGACCACCGTCCCGCCCGACCTGCAACGGATCGACCGGATGCCCCCCGCGCGCCAGGTCTCTGCCTATGACTTCCCGGCGTTTGCCGCGGCGCGCGCCCGGAGGACCGGTGGCGGTTGAACTGCAGCGGCGCGACGTGGTGGTGGTCGGCCTGGGCGCCGTCGGTGGCGTCGCTGTTCTGCCGCTTGCCGAGGCGGGGGTCGACGTCGTCGCGCTCGAGGCGGGCGGCTGGCTGCGAGCCACTGACCATGCGCCGGACGAGCTGCACAACAACGTCCGCGGCTGGCCCGACTCGGCGCAGAAGGCGAACCGCGAGATCCAGGTTCACCGGCGGAACGCCACGGCGCCCGATTCGCCCCGTGGATCGATCCACCCGATGATGAACGCGGTGGGCGGCACGTCGCTCCATTACTGGGCGCAGAGCTGGCGGCTGGCGCCGTGGGACTTCGCCGTCGTCAGCGAGACGACGCGGCGCTACGGCCGATCGCGACTGCCGGCCGGCACGACCGTCGAGGACTGGCCATTCGGCCTGGAGGAGCTTGAGCCGTACTACGACCATGTGGAGTACGCCATCGGCGTCTCGGGACAGGCGGGGAACGTCGGCGGCGTGCGCGACGAGCGGGGTTCGCCGTTCGAGGGCGAGCGGCGCCGGCCGTACCCCATGCCGCCGCTCCGCGGGACCGGCTTCATCGATCAGATGGCGGAGGCGGCCCGCGGCCTGGCGTGGCATCCGTTCCCTGGCCCGGCCGCGGTGAACTCGGTCCGCTACCAGGACCGCGCCGCGTGCAGCTACCACGGCTTCTGCAACCGGGGCGGCTGTCATCTCGACGCGAAGAACTCGACGGCGGTCTCCACGATCCCGCGGGCGCAGGCGACCGGCCGCCTCGAGGTGGTGACCGGCGCACATGTCCGCCGCGTGGAGGTGGACCGCAACGGCCGGGCGACCGCCGTGTCGTACGTGAGGGACGGCGAGACGTACACCCAGCCGGCGGACGTCGTCCTGCTGGCCGGTTACACCTACGAGAACGTCCGGTTGCTCCTGCTCTCCACCGCGCCCCCGTTCCGGAACGGGCTGTCGAACAACGCGGGGCAGGTGGGGCGCCACTACATGACGCATGCGACCGGTGCCGGCGTCACTGCGCTCTTCCCGCACCGGCTGAACCGCTGGTACGGCCTGCCGGCACAGGGGGTGGCGATCGACGACTGGGCGGACGACAACTTCGACCACGCGGAACTCGACTTCATCGGCGGCGGCAACCTCTGGGTCTACTCCGACCGCCGTCCGATCGCCGCCGCCCGCATGCCGACGTTCGGCCGCGCGCCCCGCTGGGGTGCCGACTGGAAGGCGTTCATTGCCGAGAACGCGGACCGTTCGTGCGACAGCTATATTCAGAAGACGACGCTCCCGTACGAGGACAACTACCTCGACCTCCACCCGACGGTGACCGACCCGTACGGCGACCCGGTCTGTCGCATCACCGCCGACTTCCACGAGAACGAGCGGCGCATCGCGGCGTTCACGCAGGATCACATGGAGCAGTGGTTCCGCGCGGCGGGGGCGATCGAGATCATCCGCTCCGGCCTCGGCACGATGGGTCCGTCGACGCACGCGTACGGCGGGACCCGCATGGGCGACGATCCGGAGACGAACGTGGTGGACCGCTGGGGCTTCTCGCACGAGGTGCCGAACCTCGGCATTCTGGGCGCCTCGGCGATGGGGACGAGCGGCGCCCACAACCCGACGCTCACTGCCCAGGCGCTCGCCTGGCGGACCGCCGCGCGCCTGGCGGAGTCATGGTCATCGATCGCGGGGTAGTTGGCACGGATCTTGCATTCCGTCTCTCACCACCACAGGAGGGAATGCGGGATGGCCGATTACGACGAGACCACGCCCTGCGGCGACACGGCTGAAGCGGCTGCGGACCGGGCAGAATCGACCCCTGACACGGATCGGCGGATGCAGGAAGAGCAGTCGCCCGTGGCGCGACGACTTGGCATCACCGTGAGCCAAGCGACCGCCGCGCCGCCGCCGGCGCCGGGAGAGGCGGATGGGAAGGAAACGGTCCAGAGGGGCAGGCGACGGTCCATGCCGGTCGGACTGCCCGCCATGTTCCTCGATCGGGTGGACGGACGGACGAAACTCACCCAGTTTCTGGGCATTGCCAACCGGAAGCAGCAGGAGGGGATCATCAGGCAGGTCCGGGCGCACGTCCCTGACATTTGGTCAGGTGACCTCAAGGATCTGCCGACGGCGGACCGTCATCGTGAAGTACTGCTCCGGTTCTACAGCATGCCGGAGCAGCGGCTGGCGCTCTGGAGGGCCGAGATCGACATGGGGGAGGAGAGCGAGGGCCGTATCCCGCCGTCGCTCGAGTATGAAGCGTTGCTCGCCTACGACCCCGACCTGCCTGAGCGGCCGCTGGAGGAGACCCGCGCCGAGGCGGCGGTGGCCGACCTCCCAGGCATCGTCGATTCCATCTTCGGTCCGCCGCACTGGCAGGATCTGGCGCTCGCAGTGCTGCCGGACCTGCGGGACAACGTTCGCAACTGGAACACGTTGACGCCGGAACGGCGCGAGACGGTACCGCTCGCGCTCTTCGCCGCGGCGACGGTGCTGGAGGATGGGCGTCTCCTGCAGTGGGCCGGCCGCGCCGTCGAGGCGATAGGGGACGAGTTCGCGCCGCTCCTCGATGCCATGGAGGCGGAGGACGACACGGCTGGCATGGCCGGCGTGGCGTTCGCGTCCCCTGACGAGATCGACGAGAACGGGCGCGAGACGGCGCTCGCCCCCTGGGCCGATGCGTGTCACGCGGTGGCCGATACGGCAGTGATCCTGGCGGAGGATCCGCGCCAGCCGCGGCGATTGAAGGCGCTGCACGACCTGGTGCAGGCGCTCGACGAGGTGCGGGACCCGGCGGCGACCACGCTGGAGGCGCACGACCTGATGGCGGGCGTGCGCGACACGCTGGCGGCGGTGCTGGACGAGACCGGCGCGGAGTGGTTACGGCCCGCGCTGGCGCAGATCGACGCGCAGTGGCGCCTCGCCTGTCTGACGCAGGAGCACATCGATCCGAAGGGCTTCCGAAGGGATCTTGAACGCCTGCGAAAGGCGTTGCGGGAGGCGGCGGCGGCGTGGCGGAAGGCCGAGGATCGGAAGCTGGCGCTGAGGGAGGAATGGCTCGACCTCTACCAACGACCGGCGAACCGTGATGGGCCAGGGGTGGCGGACGATGTGCTGGAGTCGGACGACACCGCCGCCCCGCGCGACCTCCAGGCCCGCGTCGATGCCGACGCGCGGGCCGCGGACCTGCTGGAAGCGATGGTCGAGGCAACGCGCGAGGCACACGCTGCCAGCACGCACTGTCTCAGTGTCGTGGGCCCGACCGGCGAGCCGTTCGACGCAACGCGCGACTATGTCGCTGAATGGAATGCGCTGCGTGTCCGTCCGGCGGCGGGTCTCGCCGGCGGTCCCGAAGCGGACACCGTCTCCGCTGCGGCCGAGGCGGCGGCGGAGACGCGCGCGAAGAAGGCGGAGCAGGAGCTGGCGGCGGCGTTGAAGGCGGCGGAAACGGCCACGGTGCACGAGGAGCAGGCGCTGACACATGCGGCGGAGGTGGAGGACGAACTGGTTCAGCTCCGGCACCAGGTCAAGAATCTCAAGGCGAAGCTGGCGCAGTTGACGGAAGCATCCGACGCGTCCGTCCCCACGTTCGATCTGCTCCCGTCAAGCTGGTCAGAGTTCGGCGTTTGGGTAGAGGAAAGGCTGGCTGGCCGGCTGACGCTCGCCCCGCTCGCCCGCCGCGGTGTCAAGAACTCGGAGTTCCGCGACGTCGAGGAGGTGGCGCGCTGCCTCGTCTGGCTCGCGACCGACTATCGTGACCGCCGCCTCAACGGAGGTGGCAATCTCCACGCCCCGGTCCTCGACGGCCTCCACAACGAGCCGTGCGGCGAGGCGGACCTCCCTTTCAGCCCGATGAAGTGGCACGGCCGCAACGTCGACATCGAGTGGCACATCAAGAACGGCGGCAACACGAGGGACCGTACCCGCTGCCTCCGCATCTACTACTTCTGGGACGCCGACACGGAGGAGGTGGTCGTCGCCAGCATGCCCGCCCACGCGAGAACGAACCTCACCTGACGCGGGGTCCGCAAACCGCGGTGCGACGAGCGGCGGCCGGCGCTCCACACGTCAACGCCTGCCGCCCCCCCTGGGCCGTGCTCATCACGAAGCCGGCGCTGCCCGCTCTAGTGGTGGTGGTGGTGGATCGCCTCGTGCTCGGCGACCGCCTTGTCGCGGTGGATCTTCGCGGCAGCCTTCCGCGCCGACTTCAGATTACTGGAGCGGGTGCCGTCCGAACTGACGGCGAAATGCGACAGCAGCTTCTCGAGGTCGGTGGACTGGCAGTCGGGACAGGCGGCGGGGTCGCTCTTCGGGAGGATCACGGCCTCGAACTCCCGGTTGCACGCGCGGCAACGGTACTCGTAAATCGGCATGGGACTTTCCGCAGTGTGGATCGGCATCGGGGGACGGGTCAAGCCGGGCGTACCGTGGTCCCGGCTTGACTTCAAGGCCGACATGACGGGGAGGCCGGCGCACCATGACGAGGAGGCCGGCGCACCATAACGCCGGCGGCACCCTGGGACCGATTACGTCAGGAGGGAGCAGAGGAGCGTGGCGGGGTGTTGGGCGTCGACGCTGGCGAAGTCGCGGACCTGGTGGCGGCAGGAGGTGCCGGAGGCGACCAGGACGGCGCCCTCGGGGAGGCTGCGGGCGGCAGGAAGGAGAACCCGTTCGCCGATCTGTCGGGAGATCTCGAAGTGGTCTTTCATGTAGCCGAACGAGCCGGCCATGCCACAGCAGCCGCTGTCGAGCTCGGTCACGGTCGAGCCGGGGATGCGTTCGAGGAGCGACGTGGCGGAGACCATCAGCCCGAGCGACTTCTGGTGGCAATGACCGTGCAGAACGATCTGTGCCGGGCCTGAGCGCAAGGGGAGGATCGCCTTGCGGTTGTCGATGGCGCGGTTCAGATGATCCTCGAAGAGCACGCACGCCGCGGCCACGTCGCGCGCCTGCCGCTGTTCATCGCCACGGAGCAGATCGGGGGCGTCGTCGATCAGCGCCGAGAGACAGCTCGGCTCCAGCAGGATGATCGGAGTGCCGGCCGCGGCGATCGGGTGCAGCTTGCTGACGACATCAGCCGAGCGGCGGCGCGCCTCGTCGAGGAGTCCCTGCGAGATGAGCGGGCGGCCGCAGCAGGCGTCGGGGCCGAGGCGGACGGTAAATCCGGCGGCGTCCAGGACGGCGGCGGCGGCGAGGCCGATCTCCGGGTCGTAGTAGTTGGTAAACGTGTCCGCGAAGAGAACCGCCTCCTGTCGCTCGCGCCCGCCCGCGCCGGCCGCGTCGCGCGCCGCTCCGCCCTGACCGCCCGCCGGGGCGCGCGTGCGCCACGCGTCAGCCAGTGTCGTTTCGGCCCACGCGGGAAGCGAGCGTCGCCGATCGATGCCGAACAGCGTCTCGTTCAGCGCGCGGACCCAGCCGGCCTCGAGCCACGCGTTGACGCGCGGTGCGAAGCGGCTGGCGAACGCCGACAGCTCTCGGATCTGCCCGAGTAGGTGGGCGCTGAGCGGCGTGCCGTGCCGCTGGTGGTAGTCGTACAGAAACTCGCTCTTGAAGCGGGCCATGTCGACGCCGGTGGGGCACTCGGTCTTGCACGCGCGACACTCGAGGCAGAGGTCGAGTACGTCGTAGACGCCGCGGTCTCCCAAACCGATCTCGCGCGGGCCGGCACTGTCGAGCGCGCCGGTCATCGCCAGGCGGAGGGCGTTGGCGCGGCCGCGCGTCGAGTGCGCCTCGTCGCGCGTCGCCATGTACGACGGGCACATCGTGCCGGTCAGCGTCTTGCGGCAGGCGCCGACGCCGCTGCACATCTCGACCGCGCGGCCCAGTCCGCCGTGCCCGGCGTGGTCGAACGCGGCGGGTGGATCCGGCGTGACGTACGCCGCGCCGTACCGCAGGTTCGCGGTGAGGGGCGGCGTGTCGACGATCTTGCCGGGGTTGAAGATCCCCTCGGGGTCGAACGTCCGCTTGATGGTCCGAAAGGCGCCGTACAGCTCGGAGCCGAACATCCGCTCCATGAACGGACCGCGCACCAGGCCGTCGCCATGCTCGCCCGAGAGCGCGCCGCCGAACTCGAGCACCAGGTCGGCGATGTCGTTCGCGATCGCGTCGAACTGCCGAACGCCGCCGGTCGTCTTGAGGTTGACGACGGGTCGGACGTGCAGGCAGCCGACCGACGCGTGCGCATACACGCCGGCAGTGGTGCCATGCGTCCGGACGATCGCGAGAAAGCGCTCGATGAAGTCGCGGAGCCGCTCCGGCGCGACGGCGGTGTCCTCGACGAACGAGATGCTCTTGGCATCTCCCTTCATCGCCATCGAGAGTCCAAGCGACGATTCGCGGAGCTTCCAGATGCGCGCCTGATCCGCGGCCGCCGTCGCGCGCGCTGTTCGGTGGGCGTGGCCGCGCGCGCGGACCACCGCTTCGAGCCGGTCGAGGCGGGGGACGAGCGAGGGTTCGTCCGCGTCGCACAGCTCGACGCAGAGCAGGGCGCCGCAGTCGTCGCTGACCACGGCGCGGCGCATCGCATCGAGCGCCGGGTTCTCCCGCGCGTGATCGAGGATGGAGTGGTCCATGACTTCGACCGCCGTCGGGTCGTGGTCCAGGATGGCAGGGGTGTCACCGAGCGCATCAAGCAGGTTGCGATATTCGATGGTCAGCACCGCCCTGGCGGCCGGAAGCGGGACCAGGTGCACCCGCGCTTCGACGATCAGGCCGAGCGTGCCTTCGGATCCGACGATCAGCTTCGACAGGTTGAACGGGTCGGTGTCGTAGGTCGCGTCGTTCCCGTTGCGCGCGAATGCGTCGAGGTTGTAGCCGCCGACGCGTCGGAGGATCTTTGGGTAACGGCGGTCGATCTCGTCGGCGTGACGGGCGGCGAGGCGGCGCACCGTGCGATAGCAGGCGCCTTCGAGCGTTTGTGCGGCGCACGCGCCATCCACCTGGCGCTCGCGGAGCGGGCGGAAGTGCGCGACCGATCCGTCCGAGAGCGCAACATGCAGGTCGAGGACATGGTCGATGGTCTTGCCGTAGCGGACCGACCGCGCACCGCTCGAGTTGTTGGAGATCATCCCGCCGATGGTGGCGCGGCTGGCGGTCGAGATGTCGGGCGCGAAGCGCAGGCGGTGCGGCGCGAGCTGCGCGTTCAGCTCGTCCAGCACGATGCCCGGCTCGACGCGCGCCCAGCGTTCGGCGACGTTCACGTCGAGCAGGCGGTTGAAGTAGCGCGACGTGTCGAGCTGCAGCCCCGGTCCGATCGCCTGCCCGGCCTGCGACGTGCCGCCGCCGCGGGCCGTGATGGAGACGCCGTGCGCGCGGGCGCAGGCGATGGCGGCCAGGATGTCGTCGCGCGAGCGGACGATGGCGACGCCGACCGGCGCGATCTGGTAGACGCTCGCGTCGGTGGAATAGAGCGCGCGCGAGACCGCGTCGAAACGCACCTCGCCACTGATGCAGGCTTCGAGATCACGCTGCAGATCGGGCACTCGCCCGGAGTATAGAACGCAGCGCCGCAGGCACCGGGGCGCGCCGGGCAGTACGGTAGATTACGCGCATGACACGCCGGAGCGGCCGCCACTTCCTGCAGATTCCTGGCCCCACCAACGTGCCGGACCGTGTCCTGCGCGCCATGGCGGCGCCTACCATCGACCATCGGGGACCGGCGTTCCGCGCGTTGACGGGCGAGGTGCTCGAAGGGATCGGCGCGGTTGTCGGCACGACGCAGCCGGTGGTGCTGTATCCCGCGTCCGGCACCGGCGCGTGGGAGGCGGCCCTCGCCAACGCGCTGTCGCCGGGAGACCGCGTGCTGATGGCGGAGACCGGACACTTCGCGACGCTGTGGCGGGAGATTGCGCGACGTCTGGGCCTGGCGCCGACGTTCCTGCCGGGCGACTGGCGGCATCCGGCCGACCCCGGCGCCATCGAAGCGCACCTGGCGGACGATACCGGCCAGACGATCACGGCGGTCTGCGTCGTCCACAACGAAACCTCGACGGGTGTCACCAGCGACATTGCGGCGGTGCGGCGCGCCATCGACGCCGTGGGCCACCCGGCCCTGCTGATGGTCGACACCATCTCGTCGCTTGCGTCGATCGACTATCGGCACGACGAGTGGGGTGTCGACGTGACGGTCGGCGCCTCGCAGAAGGGACTGATGTTGCCGCCCGGCCTGTCCCTGAACGCTGTCAGCGAGAAGGCGCGCGCCGCCGCCGAGAGCGCCGCGCTGCCGCGCAGCTACTGGGAGTGGTCGCCGATCATCGCCGCCAACGCGAAGGGGCTCTTCCCCTACACGCCGCCGACGAACCTGCTGTATGGCCTGCGCGAAGCGCTCCGGATGCTCGACGCCGAAGGGATGCCGAACGTCCTCGCGCGCCACGACCGCCACGCCGACGCGACCCGCCGCGCCGTCCGCGCCTGGGGCCTCGAGCTGCTGTGCCTCGACGAGGCCGCCTACAGCTCGTCGATCACCGCCGTCATGACGCCAGAGGGATACGACGCCAACGCGCTGATCGACGTCGTGCTCGATCGCTTCGACATGTCGCTCGGCATCGGTCTGGCGGAGCTGGCGGGCAAGGTGTTCCGCATCGGCCACCTGGGCGACTTCAACGACCTGAGCCTCCTCGGCACGCTCGCCGGCATCGAGATGAGCCTCGGCATCGCGGCCATCCCGCATCAGGCGGGCGGCGTCGACGCCGCCATGACCTATCTCGCCGCGTGCGCACACCCCACCCCGACCGAACCGGCGCCGGCGTAGCGGCCGAAGCGCAATGACGCGTCGCCGGCAAGCTACGCGGAAGGAGCGCCGGTGGCGGGCTACTCAAGAAGGGATCGAAAACGATGACGAGACGCCGCACACGGCAGTTGACGACTTCGGCGTGGTGCGTCGTCGCGCTGGCTGGTGCTGCGGCGCAGCCAGCGGCGGCCCAGACGCGGGAAGCAGCACCGGAGCCGCAGCGGGACTACCTGGTCGAACGAGTCGTTGACGGCGACACGATCATCGTCCGCGGAGTGGGGCGGATACGTCTGATAGGGGTCGATACGCCCGAGACCGTCGATCCCCGCAGGCCGGTCGAGTTCTTCGGGCGGGAGGCCAGCGCGTTCACGAAGCGGATGCTGGAAGGACAACGGGTCCGCCTAGAGTACGACTGGCAGCGGACCGACAGGTACGGGCGGACGCTGGCGTACGTCCGTCTGCTCGACGGTACGCTGATCAACGCGGAGATCATCCGTCAGGGCTTCGGCCACGCGTACACGCGGTTCCCGTTCCGGCACCTCGACGAGTTCCGGCAGTACGAGCGGGAGGCGCGTGAGGCCGACCGGGGCCTGTGGGGTGGGCAGCCCGGGAACTTGCAGCCGGCTTCGGGACTCCCGCCCGCCGTGGCGCGGTGGGACGACAACGGCAATGGCCGGATTTCCTGCGCCGAGGCGCGCGCGCACGGCATCGCCCCGGTTCGGCGCGGCCATCCCGCCTACCGCTACATGAGGGATGGTGACGGCGACGGTGTCGTCTGCGAGTAGGCGGCAGGGCCGCGGGCGCGGTCCCTTGCCCTGTCTGGGCCGGTCGCGGATAATACCGGCATCCTGGGATACTGGAGCGTAATGTAAGGAGGATGGTGTGACACAGGGAACACTTGGTCGGCGCGCGGCTAGCGCGATGGCAGCCGCGGCGGTCGGGTTGGCGGTGGCCGTCATCGCGGTGTCAACGGGCGCGACGGCGGCTGCGGAACAGCAGCATGCCGGGGAGTACATGCAGGAAGACATCATCTTCGGCATGCAGGTCTACAGCGCGAACTGCGTCGGGTGCCACGGGCCGGACGGTGATTTGGTGGACGGAGTCAACCTCCGGAGCGGGCAGTTTCGGTCGGCGCCGACCGACCGGGATCTGAGGATGGTGGTGTCACAGGGAATTCCCGACACGGCGATGCCGGCGGGAGACTACACCGCGTCGGAGTTGACCGGTCTCGTTTCCTACCTCCGGACGATGAGCACCTTCGATGCCGGTGACACTGCCATCGGCGACGCCGCGCGCGGCGAAACCATCTACAACGGCAAGGGGGACTGTGCGAGCTGTCACCGGATCGGCAACGAAGGCTCGCGGGTCGCTCCGAACCTGTCGGCGATCGCCAGGACGCGGACGGCCGCCAACCTGGCCGCCACGCTGGTGAATCCGACGGAGTCGATGCTGCCGCTCAATCGTCCCGTGCGCATCGTCACGACCGGCGGCACCACCCACAACGGTCGCCGACTGAACGAGGACACCTACACGGTGCAGATCATCGACGACAACGAGCGGTTGCATTCGTTCGACAAGGCCGATCTGCGCGAGTTCACCATCCTGACCGAATCGACGATGCCGTCGTATGCGGAGACGCTGACCGATCAGGAGCGCGCCGACGTGGCGGCGTTCCTGCTCACCTTGAGGGGGATGTAACTGATGACTGGAACCACGCGAGCCTTGGCGGCGGGGGCCGCCGTGCTGATCCTGCTGCTTCCGTTCGCCGCGGCCACACCGGTGGCGCAGAGCGGCGGCGTGACGTTCGAGCGGCTGCTGAATGCCGCCGACGAGCCGCACAACTGGCTCACCTACTCGGGCACCTACAGCTCACAGCGCCATACGACGCTCGATCAGATTACGCCGGAGAACGTCGATCAGCTTGAGCTGCAGTGGGTCTTCCAGGCGCAGTCGCTCCAGCCGTTCCAGGCGACGCCGCTCGTTGTGGACGGGATGATGTACACCACGGAGGCGCCGAACACCGTGCTGGCGATCGACGCGGAACTCGGCCGTGTGTTCTGGCGCTACGAGTACACGCCGGCGCCGGAGTCGCGCCCCTGCTGCGGGCGGATCAACCGCGGACTTGCGATCCTCGGCAACACCCTCTTCATGGGCACCATCGACGCCCAACTGCTCGCGATTGACGCGACAAGCGGTCAGCCGATCTGGAAGACGAGCGTGGCCGAGCCGGAAGCCGGGTATGCGTTGACGCTGGCGCCGCTCGTCGTGAAGGACAAGGTGATCGTCAGCGTTGCCGGCGGCGAGTACGGCATCCGCGGGTTTGTTTCTGCCTACGACGTCGAGACCGGTGAGGAGGAGTGGCGGTTCTACACGATTCCGGGACCGGGCGATCCGGGGCATGAGACGTGGCAGGGCGATGACTGGATGACCGGTGGGGCGTCTGCCTGGCTCACCGGGTCGTACGATCCGGACACGGACCTGATCTACTGGGGTGTCGGTAACCCCGGTCCCGACTGGAATCCGTCGCAGCGTCCGGGTGACAACCTGTACTCCGACTCCGTGATCGCGCTCAATCCGGACACGGGCGAGCTGGAGTGGTACTTCCAGTTCACGCCGAATGATCCGTACGACTACGACGCGGTCCAGATCCCGGTGCTGGTCGACTACCCGGCGCAGGACGGCACCATGCTGAAGCTGATGATGTGGGGCAACCGCAACGGCTTCTTCTACCTCCTGAACCGCGAGACCGGGCAGTTCGTCAATGGGTATCCGTTCATCGACGTGAACTGGGCCGAGGGGCTCGACGACAACGGCCGGCCCATCTTCACGCCGCAGCCGCCGGGTGCGACGACCTACCCGGGGGTGCAGGGGGGCACCAACTGGTACTCGCCCTCCTACAGCCCGTCTACGCGCCTCTTCTACATGTCGACCTGGCAAGGCTATGGTTCGAACTTCATGGCGGAGGAGCAGGAGTACGTCGAGGGCCGCGTCTTCCTGGGTGGCCGCCCGGGCCCGATGATTCCCGGCGCCACGGTGCCGTCGCTGACCCGCGGCCCGATCAACACCTGGACGGAGGCGGCCGGGAGCGGTGCCGTCATCGCCATCGATCCGGCGAGCGGTGAGGAGCAGTGGCGGTTCGACATGACCGACGTGACGATCAGCGGCATCCTCACGACGGCGACCGACGTGCTCTTCACGGGCAACCGCGAGGGCTACTTCCACGCGATGGACGCGCGCGACGGCGAGTTGCTGTGGCGGCAGTCGCTCGGCGGCATGATTGCGATGGGCCCGATGAGCTACGCCGTCGACGGCCGGCAGTACGTCGCAGTCGCGTCCGGCAACGGCCTGTTCGTCTTCGCCCTGCGCGAGTAACGGCTGGGGCGCCGGCCTCCAGGCCGGCAGACGTGTACTGGCGCGCCGGCCTCGGGGGCCAGCGGACGCGTACAGGTGCGCCGGCCTCCAGGCCGGCACGTGATGACCGTGTTTCGATCACTCCGGGGGCGGCGGCCGCATCGTGCGACCGCCGCCGGACGTCTTGGCCCGGCGCTCTGTGTCGTCGGCGCCCTCGTCGCCGTGCCGCACCAGGCCCCTGCCCAGGAGGCCGAGCCGATGCACCACGTCCCCTCCACGCCGGAGAACGTCGTCTGGGGCTGGTACCCGATCGATCGTCCGCCGGTGCTGACGATCCGCTCGGGCGAGACGGTCCGGATCGACACACTGACGCACGCCGGCACGACGCAGGCGGAGGAGCCGGTCGCCTACCTCGGCCAGTTCGGCGTCGCGCCCGACGAGATCCTCCCGGAGGTGATCGCGTTCTGGCGGACGCGGGGGGACCGCCCGCGCGAAGGGCGGAGCGCGCACGTTATCACCGGACCGATCGACATCGAGGATGCCGAGCCGGGCGACATGCTCGAGGTGCAGATCCTCGGGCTCCGGACGCGCGTGCCGTACGGCGTCAACAACACCAGCGCGACGAGCGGCGTGTTTTCTCCCAACTACCCCGGCTCGTCGCCCGATGATGCGCCGATCGACATGACGCCGGTCCGCCACTTCATCCGGACTGCCGAGGTGGACGGAACCGAGGTGGCGCTGTTCGCCGACAACATCCGCATCCCGCTTGCGCCGTTCATGGGGGTGATGGCGGTGGCGCCGGAGGCGCCGGCGGTGGGGCAGCCGGGTGTCGAGCTCGACGGCGTGCAGGGTTCACGCCCGCCCGGCCCGTTCGGCGGCAACCTCGACGTCAAGGACCTGGCCGCCGGCGCGACGCTCTACTTGCCGGTCTTCCACCCCGGCGCCCGCTTCTACGTCGGCGATCCGCACTCCGTGCAGGGTGACGGCGAGGTGAGCGGCACCGCCATCGAGCAGTCGCTCACCGGCGACTTCCGTTTCGTCTTGCACAAGAACCGGCCGATCGACGGACCCCGGGCCGAGAATGCGACGCACCACATCCTGATGGGGATCGATCTCGATCTCGACCGCGCCCTTCGCAAGGCGGTCGCCGCCACGATCGACTTTCTGGTTGAGGCGTACGACCTCACGTACGCTCGCGCCTACTCGCTCGCGAGCATCGCCGTCGACTACCGCGTCGCCGAGGCGGTCGACCTCACGCAGGTCATCACCGCCCACGTCCCCAAGGCGATCTTCATCGATCAGTAGTCTTCGGGTTGCGTCTCCGCTGGCGCGCCGGGGCGGTGCGCCGGCCTCCAGGCCGGCAGAGCAACGGTCCGCGTACAGGTGCGCCGGCCTCCAGGCCGGCCAAAAGAAAACGCCGGGTGCCGGCTACCTCGCCAGTAAGACAGCGATTGCGATCTCCCCCACAAACGGCTTGACACACGAACACACTAAGATGCACACTGTGTGTATATTCACGTCGCCGGAGTTCTGGACGGCACTCTTGGCCCCGGTCGGTTACGTCAGAGGAGAACGTCACGATGGTGAGCAAGTACGCCCCGCTGGAGTCTCACCTGCGGGATTCAGGACGCGCGCGCGTACCCATGACGTTCAGGGAAATCGAACGTGTCATCGGTGCGCCGCTGCCCAAGTCAGCCTTCAGGCACCGCGCGTTATGGTCCAACAACCCGGCCAATTGGGTCATGACGAGGGCTTGGCTTACAGCGGGATATGCGACGGAGCAGGTCGACATGCAGAACCGCAAGCTTGTATTCCAGAAGACTGCGCAGGTTCCGGATGCCGGTGGAATAGCGGCTGCAGCGGAACGCAGCGGTTCGTTCGCGCGTGTCTTCGGTGCGCTCAAGGACACGGTGACGATAGCGCCAGGTACGAACCTTACGGACCCGACCGGCGAAGTGTGGAACGCTGCGCGGTAACCGGTAAGTGACGGACGTCCTGCTCGATACCTGCGCCGTCATCTGGACCGCACACGGCGATCCGTTGCGCGAACCGGGTGCGATCGAACTGCAGCGCGCCTACCGGTGCGGCGCCCGGCTGCTTGTGTCTCCGATCACGGCATGGGAGATCGCCATGCTTGTGTCCAAAGGCAAGATAGCCCTCGCGCTCGATCCCAATCGCTGGTTCGAACGCTTCTGCGAATTGCCCTCGGTGAACCTGGCCGCCATGCCACCATCCGTTCTGGTCGCATCGACGGCCATGCCGGGCACGCCGCCCGAAGACCCTGCGGATCGCATCATCATCGCGACAGCGCGTACCTTCGGATACGCGTTGGTGACGCGTGACGCGAGGATCCTGGAATACGGCGCTCACGGCCACGTGCGGGCCATCGAGTGCTGACAGGCCGTTCCCGGCGAGACGTCCGCTCGGCTATGCCCTCGTCGCGCAGAAGGCGGTGAGCGGCGCTTGCGCCATGAAGTCGTCCCAGAAGGGATCGTCCTGCTCGGTCGGATCCAGCATCGCGTCGACCCAGTGAAAGTCGCTGAAGCCGGCGTCTCGCATGGCGGCCTCGTAGGTGGCCGGCTTCAGGTAGTAGTTGTCGAACTCGAACGTCCGATCGTCGTGGTTGGTGATTCGGTACCGGATGGCGTCGCCCTCGCGGGGCGGATGCTTCGCACATGTCCGTTCCAGTCCAGCTTCCGGGCCAGATCCGCCGTCGACGTGAAGATGCCGCGCGCGCGAGGCCGACCTCCGGCCCCATCGGGCTGAACTACGCGCGCACCGCGAAGGAGGTAGAGCACTTCGGCCGCGCCTGCTTTCGGGGTCTCATGCGCCAGACGGCTTCGACGTCATGCCCGCAATGGAGGTCGAGCTGAAGGTGAAGGAACCGTCCCGCTACGGCGCTCCGATGATGCTGGTGTGTGATGGCGACGACCGAGATCTCGCAGCGGTCGTAGCCATGCGGGGTCTCGGACCCACGGTCGGGCGGGTGCAGTTGAACAGCGACGACGTGTTGTACTGGCGGAGCGACGTACTCTAACGTCGCAAGGGGCGAGTTCTTCTTGTTGACTAGCAGCGACCCTGGTCTACCTGACCGTGAAAGGAAGGCCCGTCGCGTATGTGTTGCCGACGGGCCTTCCGGTGCCATTCAGACGTTCTGCCTTCTGCCGACGTCTTTAGTACATGTCTCCCATCCCGCCCATGCCCGAAGCGCGAGCCGCACTCTTCTCCTCGGGGATTTCCGCGATCAGCGCTTCGGTCGTCAGCAGGAGCGACGCGATGGAGCTGGCGTTCTGGAGCGCCGAGCGCACCACCTTGGTGGGGTCGATGACACCCGCCTTGACAAGGTTCTCATACGTCTCGGTCTGGGCATTGAACCCCTCGTCGCTGTCTTTGGCGTCACGCACCTTCTGCACAACAATCGAGCCCTCGAATCCGGCGTTCTGCGCGATCCACCGCATCGGCTCCTCGAGGGCGCGACGGATGATGTTGACGCCGAGCTGTTGGTCGTCGTTCACCTTGAGCGTGTCGAGTGCTTTGGCGGCACGCAACATGGCCACGCCGCCGCCGGGCACGATCCCTTCCTCGACCGCCGCTTTTGTGGCGTGCATGGCGTCCTCGACACGGGCCTTCTTTTCCTTCATTTCCGTTTCCGTGGCCGCACCGACCTTGATCACGGCTACGCCGCCCACGAGTTTCGCGAGTCGCTCCTGAAGCTTCTCGCGGTCATAGTCCGACGTCGTGTCTTCGACCTGCGCACGGAGTTGTTTGACGCGGCCTTCGAGGGCCTTCTGTGTGCCTGCGCCTTCGATGATCGTCGTGTTGTCCTTGTCGATCGTTACCTTCTTCGCTGTACCCAGATCCTCGAACTGGAGGTTCTCGAGCTTGAGGCCCAGGTCTTCCGTGAGGGCCTTTCCGTTGGTGAGGATGGCGACATCCTCGAGCATGGCCTTGCGGCGGTCCCCAAAGCCCGGGGCCTTGACCGCCGCGACATGCAACGTGCCGCGTAACTTGTTGACCACGAGGGTGGCCAGCGCCTCGCCGTCGATGTCCTCGGCGATGACCAGCAAGGGACGGCTCGACTTGGCCACCTTCTCCAGCAGTGGCAGCAGATCCTTCATGGAGCTGATCTTCTTTTCGTGAATCAGGATGAACGGATTCTCAAGCACGACCTCCATCCGCTCGGAGTCGGTCACGAAATACGGCGAGAGATAGCCGCGATCGAACTGCATCCCTTCGACGACATCCAAAGACGTCTCAAGCGTCCTGGCCTCCTCGACCGTGATGACGCCGTCTTTTCCAACCTTGTCCATCGCTTCGGCGATGATCGTGCCGATCGTCTGGTCGGTGTTGGCCGAGATCGTCCCGACCTGCGCAATCATGTCGCCGCTGACCAGCGTCGACATCTTCTGCAGCGCGCCGACCATCGCCTCGACCGCGATCTCGATGCCACGCTTGATCTCCATCGGATTCGCACCGGCAGCGACGTTCTTGGCGCCCTCGCGGTAGATGGCCTGCGCTAGGACCGTGGCGGTCGTGGTGCCGTCACCGGCGATATCGGATGTCTTGCTCGCAACCTCTCGGACCATCTGGGCGCCCATGTTTTCAAACGGGTCCTTGAGATCGATCTCTTTGGCGACCGTTACACCATCTTTCGTGATCGTCGGGGATCCGAACTTCTTATCCAGCACCACATTGCGACCCTTCGGGCCGAGTGTGACCTTGACCGCGTTGGCGAGCTTGTTAACGCCTTCGAGGATCATCCGTCGTGCTTCTTCACCGTACACAATCTGCTTGGCCATCTCTTGAAACTCCAATCACCTGTTCAGTTACGTGCCTTGCCAATGTGGCGACACCTGTGTGGGTGCTCGAGGCAGTGGCTACGACTGGCCTTCTTCGATGACTCCGAGCACTTCATCCTCGCGCATGATGAAGTACTCGGTGCCGTCCAGCTTGATCTCCTGACCAGAGTACTTGCCAAAGAGCACCTTGTCGCCGGCCTTGACGTCGACCGGGATGAGCGTGCCGTCTTCCTGCACCTTGCCTTTACCGACGGCCAGGACCTTGCCCTGCTGGGGCTTTTCCTTCGCCGTGTCCGGAATGATGATGCCGCCAACCATCTGTTCCGTGTCCTCAATACGTTCAACGATCAGTCGGTCGTGGAGTGGGCGAATCTTGATAGGCATAAACGTCATGCTCCTTCACGTTGTTGACAGGACGAGGGAGAGAAAACAGCCGAGACACGCTCGCCGGCAGTCTGCTGGCACTCGGGGTAGACGATTGCTAATCCTAGCAGATCGGGACGGTAGAGACAATATATTCTTGGCGAGCCGATCACCGAATTGGACGTGCAGTCACATCCCGCGCGAGGACCGATGGTCCGGGGTGTGCGGGGCTAGTTCGGCCACCAATCCCCCGCGTTTCCCCGTCCCCGTCACGACCCGAAACCCTTGCAAGTCCACTCTGCCAAGGGGGTTGATGGAGGCCCGGCGTCGGGCCGGTTCGTGGCGGCGGTAGCACACCACGACCAGCGGGTGCCGCGCCGGCAGGCTAGCGAAGGCCTTGTCGCGACGAACCGTATGGCGATGCGGTGCGGGCGCTAGCGGATGCCACGAGGGATCGCGGCGATTTGCGGGTGCGTGAGGCGCCCGCGATATGGCCGCGTCGGTCAACGGCTTGCCGCGCGCGGGGAAGAACGCCGGCGGGCGGGCCGTGCCGAGCGTCCGCGCCGCGTCGAGGATCTCCACCGCCGCTCGCTGGCTTGGCGGGGCGCGGGTTGCAGGGGGTTCTCCGCCGGCCCGCGCCAGCTTGCGGTTGGCGCGGGCCAGTGCGCGGGCGTCGGCGAGCGAGACGAGCGCGGCGGCGCCGGGTCCGAGTTCGCGGCGCCGTCCACGGATGACGAGCCGCTGGATCCAGCTACGGGTGCCGGTCGGCTGGACGAACAGGTACAACCCGTTGCCGTCCGCGTGCCGTCCTGGCGGGGCGGAACGGACGAAGGACTACATGAACGATTGTGGACGCTTGCGGACAACCGGTGAGTGTTAAGGAAGCGCGAACGAGAAGACGGCGTTACCGGCGGCAATGGCGACGTGCTGCCGGCCATTGACGGCGTAGGCCATCGGGCCGGCGTGGACGCGGCCGCCGATGTTCTTGTACCAGAGCCGCTCGCCGCTCAGCGCGTCAAGCGCAAAGAAGAAGCCGTCGGCGGTGCCGCCGAAGACGAGGTCGCCGGCGGTCGACATCAGCCCGGACGTCGTGCGCGAGTCGACCTCGAACTCCCACCGAAGATCGCCCGTTTGCGGCGACAGGGCGCGGACGGCCCGGGTGTAGGTCTCGAGCGGCTCGGGGGACTCCCCGCCGCCGGCACGGTAACTCTGGCCTTCCTCGTACTCGATCGGGCGGATGAAGTAGCGGGTTGCGGCGTCGTACGCCATCACGTAGATCAAACCGGTGCGCGGGCTGTAGGTGGGGGACCACCAGTTAGAGCCGCCCGTGATCGCGGGGGAGACGACGGTCCCTTGCTCTGACGGCTCCATCCCGGGCACCAGGATGGGCCGGCCGCTCTCGTCGAGCCCCTCCGCCCAGGTCTGCCGCGCGTACGGCGTGCCGAGCAGGAACTCGCCCGTCTCGCGGTCGAGCACGTAGAAGAAGGCATTGCGGTTCGGGAAGAGCATCAGCTTGCGTTCCTCGCCTTCCCACACGGCGTCGGCCAGGATTGGGATCTGGGTCGAGTCCCAGTCGTGGATGTCGTGGGGCGTGAACTGGAAGTGCCACTTCAGCTCGCCCGTGTCGGCGTCGAGCGCCACGACCGAGTCGGAATAGAGGTTGTCGCCTTCGCGCACCGTGCCGTCGTAGTCCGGCCCCGGGTTGCCGGTCCCCCAGTAGAGGAGGTTCAGCTCCGGGTCGTACGATCCGGTCATCCAGGTGGCGGCGCCGCCGGTGCGCCATGAATCTCCCGACCAGGTGCGGTTGTCCGGATGGTCGGGGCTGGGCGTCGTATAGAAGCGCCACTCGCGCTCGCCGGTCTCGAGGTCGTAGGCGTCGATCACGCCGCGGATGCCGTACTCGCCGCCGGCAATGCCGGTAAACACCTTGTCGCCGACAATGACTGGTGCCGCGGTCTTGCTGTAGCCGGACGACGATTCCTGCACCTCGCTGTTCCAGAGCACGCTGCCGGTCCGCGCGTCGAGCGCGACGATGCGCGCGTCGAGCGTGCTCATGATCACCCGATCGCCGTGCACGGCGACACCGCGGTTGTTCCGCCCGCAGCAGAAGACCAACTCGTCCGACAGCGGATGTTCGTAGCGCCAGTAGGGCCGCCCGGTCGCCGCGTCGACCGCGATGATGGTGCTGGGCGATTCGCTGATGTACATCACGCCGTCGACGACGAGCGGCGTGGTCTCCGCGCGATCGAGCACCGCCAACTGGTAGACCCACGCGATCTCCAGGCCCGCCACGTTCCGCCGATCAATCTGGTCCAGGCGGGTGTAGCGCTGGGCCATGTAGTTGCCGGAGTACATCAGCCAGTTGTGCGGCTCCGCGTCCGCGTTCACCAGCCGCTCCGCTGTCACCGGCGAAAACGCCGGCGCCTCGCGCTGTTCGGTCTCCGTCTGCGCGCGCGCCCCGCCCGCCACGGCCAGCGCCAGTGCAGCCGCCACACCGGCGATCGTCATCCCGGTTCGTGTCGTCATGATGGTCCTCGTGTTCGTTCCGGACGCGTCCCGAGAAGGCCGGAGTGTAGCAGCCCGTGGGGAATTCCCGCTGCATTCGAGCGGCGATGCATCCCGCCTGCGCGGCCCGCTCCTCGCTCGCATAGGGCCCTCCGGGAATGCGCTAGACTGCGCGACATGCGTCGGGCGGTCCGTGGCGGCGCCGGTAGGCTTGTGGCGCTGGGGGTTGTGGCCACGATCTGGCTGGCGCTGGACGCCCGCCTTGTGGGTCAGCGCGCGGCGGCCGGTGACCACCTGAACCCAGTGGTGCACCGGCTGGCGGCGGGTGAGCTGGTCTTCGGCGTCAGCACCTACGACCTCTCGCTGGAGCATGCCCGATCCGTGGCGCGCTCCGATATCGACTACGTCTACGTCGATATGGAGCATGGGCCGATGGAGTTCGGCGCGCTCCAGACGTTCCTGCTCGGGATGACCGACAAGCGGGCGATCGCCGAGAGTGGCAGCCTCCGGCCCCGGGTGGCGGCGCTTGCGCGCATCGCCCCGTACGGCCGCGAGACGCCGGCGTGGGCCGTGAAGCAGGCGCTCGACATCGGGTTGATGGGGCTGATCTTCCCGGCCATCGAAACACCCGAGCAGGCGGAGCGCGCGGTCCGGTCGATGCGGTACCCGCAGCGCCGCGGATCGCCGTACCCGGAGCCGGCGGGACGGCGCGGCTCGGGGCCGGCCATCGCCACCTGGTTCTGGGGCGTGTCTGGCACGGAGTACGTGCGGCGCGCCGACCTCTGGCCACTCAACCCGGAAGGCGATCTCGTGGCGTTGATGATGATGGAGTCGGCCGACGGCGTCCGCAACGCGGAGGCCATCGCGTCGGTGCCGGGCGTCACCGGCTTCTATGTCGGGCCGAGCGACCTCTCCAATTCGCTCGGCCTGCCGCGCGACGCGCCGGAAGTGGACCAGGCGATTCAGACGATCGTGGACGTCTGCGTAGCGCGTGACATCGCGTGCGGCATCACGGCGTCGGCGGCCGAGATGCCGCGACGCATCGCGCAGGGCTTTCGGATCCTGGGTGCTGGCCGTGCGGGCGGCGGATTGACGGCGGGGAACGCGGCGGCGGTGCAGGCGGGCCGCAACACCCCGCGGAACTGACTCGAACCCGGAGGCGGAGACGGCGGTGGCGGCACGGACACACGACGCTACGAATCCACAGCTCCGCTGTTTTCTGGAAACGGCCGCCGTTGCCGCCGAGGACATCGCGTTGCATCGGCGCCGGATCTACGACGAGGTGCTCGGCACATCGCGCTGTCTCGACGGGGGGAACTTCACCTCGATCCAGACCTCGGACCTGCGGCGGCTGTTCGATCTGTACGACCGGCTGTTCTTTCGGGGGCAGTTGCGGGCCGCGCTCGACGAGACTCCGCTGGACTTCCGGCTGTCGAACCGGATGACCCGCGCGGGCGGCAAGACCACCTGGCACACGCGGCAGGACGAGCGCCACAAGCTGCGGTACGGGATCAGCGTGTCGACGGTGTTGCTGTTCCAGTGCTTCACCGACAAGGACCACCGGGCGATCACGGTTGTCGGCCTCACCTGCCGGGACCGTCTGGAGGCGTTGCAGGGGGTGATGGAGCACGAGGCGGTCCATCTGGCGGAACTGCTCGCCTGGGGCCGGACCAACTGCGCTGCCAAACGGTTCCAGTCGGTTGCGGCGCGGCTTCTCGGCCACCAGACGCATACGCACACACTGATCACGGCGGAAGAGCGGGCGCTGGCGGCCTACGGGATCCGGCAGGGTGACCAGGTCGTGTTCGAGTACGACGGCCAGCGCTACACCGGAATGGTGAGGCGGATCACGCGGCGCGCCACGGTGCTGGTACGGGATCACCAGGGCGATCCGTACACGGACGGCCATCGGTACGCCACCTTCTACGTCCCCCTCAGTCAGTTGCAGCGGGTGGCGTGATGTGAGGGCGCCGGGGTTGACGCCGGCGCACCTCAGGGTGAGGTCCAGCCGGCGCGCAGGGTATCCCGATCCACCGCCTCGCCCTGCAGGTAGACCGCGTCGATCCGGCGCGTGTTCGTGATGTCGTCGAGCGGGTTGCCGTCGAGGACGACGAAGTCGGCGCGGGCCCCCGCGGCCAGCCGGCCGGTGTCGGCGAGGCCGAGGCGATCGGCCGACAGGCTGGTCGCGGTGACAATCGCGTCCATCGGACTCAGCCCGGCTGCGACCATCAATTCCAGCTCGCGGTGCGCGGAGAAGCCGTAGATGTGATCCTGCACGCCGGAATCCGAGCCGAGGACGAGCGACGCGCCGGCGGCGTGCAGCTTGGCGAGGCTCCGCTCCATCCGCACGTACGACTCCGCGGCGCGCTCGGCAGCAGCGGGGTCACGGCGGATGAAAGAGTCGGTCATCCGCGCCAGGACGTCGGCCGCCACGGTCTCGGCGAGGAGCGGTTCGCTCATCCAGGGGGGCGGGGTGGCATGCCGGCCCCGCTCCGAGATTCCCAGATTCGGCATGACGAAGACGTCGTTCTCGACGATCGCGTCGATCAGCGCGTCGTCCATCTCGCGGTCGCGGACGAGGTGGGCGAAGCCGTCGACGCCGGCCGCCACGAGCTCGTCGGCATCGTCGTGGTAGAAGACGTGTGCGATGACGTCGAGACCCTGCTGGTGCGCCTCGTCGATGATCGCCCGGTAGTAGACGGGCACCAGCTTCTCGACCGTGCCGCCGCGGTCGTCCACCCAGATCTTGATGAACGAGACGCCCTGTCCTACCAGCTCCCTGACCAGCGCGCGCCCTTCGTCCTCGCTCGTGACGCCGAGTGCCGACGGGCGGAGCGCAGCGGCGCCCGGGCCCGCCATCGGCGCCGCCAGGCCGCGTCCCGCGGTGAAGAGGCGCGCCCCGCCGGTGCGGCCGGCCGCCTGATCGCGCTGAATCTCGCGCCACAGCTCGCCGGCGTCCGTGCCCATCGAGACGATGACGCCGACGCCGTGATAGGCGTAGCGCTGCAGGTGATCCTCGATGTTCTCGCGGGTGTAGTTGGCGCCGTCGTAGGTCAGGCCGCGCTGAAACCCGACGTGGCCGTGCAGGTTGACCAGCGCCGGGATGATGGTCCGGCCGGAGAGGTCGACGGCGCGCGCCCCGTCTGGCGCGGTCACCGTGTCGGCAGGGCCGGCGTCGAGGATGACGCCTGCGTCCACCACCAGCACGCCCTCTTCAATTGGTGCGGCGCCGTCCCCCGGAATCAATCGCGCCCCGCTATAGACGACGGCGGTCGTGGCCGCGGTGTCGGCGGCCGGATCCGCCGCCGGCCCGCCGCCGCACCCCGCGACGAGCAGCAGGGCGGCAGGCAGGAGCGGGTAGGGTTCTGCGTGTCCTCTCACGTTGCCTCCGGTTCCAGGTCTTGGGAATAATAGCGACTCCGTTCCTGCGGCACCGCCAGTGCGTCAACGCTTCCAGCCATTCATGCCCTTCCTGTCATGACCGTCTTCGTTACCGGTGCCGCCGGCTACATCGGGAGCGTGGTGTCGGAGCGGTTGCTTGCCAACGGCGATAGCGTCGTCGCCTTCGACAACCTGACGCAGGGCCACCAGGCCGCGGTGCCGGACGGCGCCCGGTTCGTGGAGGGAGACCTGCGCGACCGCGCACGCCTGATGCAGGTGCTGGCCGACGTTCGTCCCGACGCCGTCATGCACCTGGCGGCCGAGTCGCTGGTGGGCAAGTCGGTGACCGACCCCGCGGTGTTCTACGAGGTGAATGTCGCGGGCGGGCTGAATCTGCTCGATGCGATGCGCGGCGCCGGCGTGACCCGCCTCGTCTTCTCGTCCACCGCCGCCGTGTACGGCGAACCAGTCGAGATGCCAATCCGGGAGGACGCGCCGGTGCGTCCGGTCAATGCCTACGGCGCCTCCAAGCTGGCGTTCGAAGTGGCGCTCGGCTGGTACGGGTCGGCGTACGGCCTGCGACACTGTTCACTCCGCTACTTCAACGCCTGCGGCGCCACCGCGGCGCGCGGCGAGTTCCATGTACCGGAGACCCACCTGATCGGGATCCTGATCGAGGTGGCGCTCGGTCTCCGCGACGAGGTCGCGATCTTCGGGACCGACTACGGCACGCCGGACGGCACGTGCATCCGCGACTACGTGCATGTTGCCGATATCGCCGACGCGCATCTGCTTGCGCTGGCCCGGATCGACACGCTCGACACCGTCGCCGTCAACCTGGGGAGCGGCGCCGGTTTCTCCAACCGCGAGGTGGTCGAGGCGGCGCGGCGGGTCACCAGCCACGCGGTCCCGGCCGTCGATGCGCCGCGCCGGCCGGGTGATCCGGCAACGCTGGTGGCGAGCGCCGAACGCGCTCGCGCCGTCCTCGGCTGGTCGCCGCGTTACACGACGCTGGAGTCGATGATCGAGACGGCGTGGGCGTGGCGGAAGGATCGGCCGCGCCCGTACTGATTCACCACCTCAGAGCCAGGCGAACTTCACCGCGAAGACTAGCGCGACCACGCCCAGCGTCAGCGGACAGTCGTGCCAGCGTCCCGACAGCACCTTGATCGAGACGTAGGCGAGGAAGCCGATGCCGATGCCGTCCGCGATGGAAAAGGTGAGGGGGATGGCGATCGCGGTAACGACGGCCGGCGCCGATTCCGTGATGTCGTTCCAGTTGATGCCGGTCAGGTTGCGGGCCATCAGGCAGGCAACGTACAGGATGGCGGGCGCCGTTGCGTACGGAGGGATGGACTGTGCCAGCGGAGCGAAGAAGAGGCAGGCGAGAAACAGGAGCGCGACGGTGACCGCCGTCAGCCCGGTCCGTCCGCCGGCCGCGATCCCGGCCGCGCTCTCGATGAAGCTCGTGACCGGCGACGTGCCGAGCAGCGACCCGCCTACCGTGCCGGCCGAATCCGCCAACAGCGCGGTCCGGCTGCGGGGGAGCATTCCCCTGGCATCGAGCAGGCCGGCCTGCTGTCCCACTCCGATCAGGGTGCCGGTGGTGTCGAACAGGTCGACGATCAGGAACGTGATGATCACCGCGAGCATGCTCAGTTCGAGCGCGCTGGCGATGTCGAGTGCGAAGAGCGTCGGCGTCGGATCGGGTGGCAGCGAGACGACGCCGGCGAACCCGGAGATGCCCCCGAGGATGCCGGCGGCGCTCACCCCCAGGATGCCGATCATGACGGCGCCGGGCACGCCGCGCGCCGCCAGCGCCACGATCGTGCTGAAGCCGAGCAGCGCCAGTACCGGTTCCGGCTCGAAGAGGAGGCCGGTTGTGACCATCGTCGCCGGGCTCGCCTGAATCGCCCCGGCGTTCTGCAGGGCGATGATGGCCAGGAACAGGCCGATGCCGGCCGAGATCGCCAGCTTCATGCCGCGCGGGATCGCTTCCATGATCCAGCGCCGGACCGGGAGGATGCTTATCAGGAAGAACAGGAGGCCGGAGACGAAGACCGCGCCGAGCGCCACCTCCCAGGCGTGGCCCATGCCGACCACCACGCCGTATGTGAAGAACGCGTTCAGCCCCATACCCGGCGCGAGGGCGATCGGATAGTTGGCGGCGAGTCCCATGAGCAGGGTAGCGAACGCCGCCGAGAGACAGGTGGCGACGAAGACCGCGCCGAACGGCATGCCGGCGTCGGCCAGGATCTGCGGGTTGACGAAGGCGATGTAGGCCATCGTCAGGAACGTCGTGACGCCCGCCATCAGTTCCGTCCGCACCGTGGTGCCGCGCGAGGTGAGTCCGAACCAGCGGTCGAGGAATGTGGTCATGGTCTCAGTGGGGACAAACCGGCGGCGGCTCGTACGGCAGGCCGAGCAGCCTGATGTAGTTGCCGCCGAGCGCGATCTGCCGGAATGCGTGATCGTCGAGGGAGCGGAAGATGCTGCTCGTCACCTCCAGCTCCGTCCGGTAGACATCGACGTCCTTGTCGCGCGACGCGAGAAAGTCGGTCCCCGGCACTATCCGATCGGCATGGGCGTTCAGGAACTGGACGTACACGTCGCGGTGGTTCGGGTGGGAGAAATAGGCGTCGTCGAGGACGCGCCACGACAGATCCAGCATCAGCCGCGGGTGCCGCGCCAGCATCGTCGACAGCAGCTCGACATGCTGCGCGGGCTCCATCGTCGTCAGCTCGCGCGAGAGTCCCATGTGCACCCAGACGATCGGGTTGTCAGGATACTGCTCCAGCACCCTCTCCATCAGCGACAGATAGCGCGTCGGCTCGTCGTTGTTCCCCAGGTCGGCGTGCAGCGCGAGTGGGATATTCCGCTCTCGCAGGACTTCCATGAACGGCGCCCACGCGTCGATTGCCTCGACCGTCACCGGCGCGTGACCGTTCTCGAAGAGCGCCTGCTTCACCAGGTTCACTTCGCCCATCCAGTGGAAGACGCCCGGGAACTCCGCCTCGAGCCGTTCCATCTGCGGCAGGATCGACACCGGATCGGCCAGGTCGGGGAACGTCATCGACAGCGTCAGGTGGCGGTCGGCCGGCGCGTGTGCGGCATGGTCCGCCGCGTTTGCCAGATCGTTCCGGGGTGACGGCGTCACCGCGGTGCCGGGGCAGTCAAGGTAGTACGTGCAGGACGAGCCGTCCGGCAGCACCTGGCCGATACCGTAGACGTTGGCGAACAGCACGCCGGTCGCTTCCAGGTAGCCCACGACCTCCTCGAACGGAACCGCCGGACCGCCGAAGGGCCGGAAGTGAAGATGGGTGTCGACCACCGCCGTCTGTGGCTGGGTCGCCCGGTCGTAGCAGGGTGGATCTCCACCGCGGAAGCTGTCCAGCGTCAGGGCCGTGGCGGCTGGGGGGCCGGCGTCCGTCCCGTTTCCGGCGGGGGTGTCAGCTGGGGGGCCGGCGTCCGACCCGCACGCCGCAGACAGTCCCAGCGACAGCGCCAGAACGAGGGCGTGCGGACCGCGACGCCGACGCAGGGCACTGCGGGCGCTGTCCGGCGCAGGACCAGTGCCCGCCGCCTCCGTCATGATTGGCGCCTCGGCCGCGGCTCCCACCAGTTGAACTCGACGTCGAAGTCGTAGTTCACCGTCTCGCTGTCGTGATAACCGAGCCGGCCGCAGCGGAAGCGAAGCTGCCAGTCGACGATCCGGAACGGACCGGTGTAGAGCTTCCAGCGGAACGGTGGATAGCGGTCGGTCGTGTACTCGATCGCCGCCCCTTCCGTCGCGCAGGTGATCGACACTTCCGGCGCAACATGAAAGAGGCCTCCCCGCGGATACGACTCGGGCCGCGCTGCCACCGGATGCGGGCCGTCCGGCTGCACGCGCGGCGTCTCACCGGTCGCGGCCGTCCGGTCTCCGGGCGCGGGGCGCGTCGTGGCGGCGCGGCCGGCTGGCGCCGCCCCGCCGATTGGAACGTCTCCCAGGAAGGCACGGCCCGGCAGATGGTCCGGCACCGGGACGCCGGCGAGTGCGAGGAGGGTCGCTGCGAAGTCGACGGTGCTCACCCGGTCGTCGCGCACCGTGCCGGGCGCGATCCGGCGCGGCCAGCGCACGACGAGCGGGATGCGCACGTCGGTCTCCCCGCGTGCCGCCGCGTCGCTCGGGGCGGGGCGCGTCGGTTCGGCGAAGGCGAACACGACGGTGTCGTCGGTGAGATCGTCCGACTCGAGGGCCGCGACCGCCTGCATGATCCGTTCTTCCGCGTCGCGCCTGCCGCCGGCCTCGCCGGTCAGATCGATGACTGCGAAAAAGGGCTGCCGGCCCTCCCGCTCGCGCCAGTGGGCGTCGGCCCCCACCCGATCCCAGGAGCCGAGCGGGACCCGGTCCGCGCCGGGGGCGGCATCGTGCCGGGGCGGCGGCCGGAAGGCGTCACCGAGGGCTGCGGTGTCGGGGTCGGGGGTTGTGAACGTGGTGAAGTACCCCGCCGCCCGCAGCATCTCGGGCACACTCCGGACATGCGGCGGGGGCACGGCGGCCACCGGCGCCAGATGAGCGCCAATCGCGGCCGGATGCATCCCGGTGAGAAGCGCCGCACGCCCGGCCGCGCGACCCGGCGCCTCGACGACGGCGTGCGTGACGCTGACACCCTCGGCCGCCAGGCGCGCGATGGCGGGCGTGTCCGTCGCTGCGATGATCCAGAGGATGTTGGACGGTCCGGACGGAGTGGCTGCGCCACCGCGCGGATCGCGCGCCGCCCCGGTCGGTGCGCCGCAGCCGGCGAGTGTCAGGGCGGCCAGCGCAATGACCGCGCCGCTTGTCAATCTCCTCATTGCGACGTCTGACGGGCCGCGGACGGCAATCATCGGCATTATAGGGGCAGCCGGGACATGGAATCGGCATAATTGGGGTACCAGGGAGGGCCTGAGTCAGTGGCGCGCCAGACATGGTAGGGAGAGCGGCCGAACTAAACGGGGACGTTCCGGCGGGCGTCTGCACTAGGCCATACCAATGATCGCGCGGGTTGCCCTGCTCGTCGCCCTGCTCGCGGCGCCGGCCGCGGCGCAGGTGCCGGAAGAAGTCTCCTCGGGCCAAGTCGACGCGGCATCATCGATCCAGGTCGAGGCGCCCCCGGAGCTGGTCCTCGATGGCCCGCCGCCCCCCGTCGCGCCGGCCGTGATCAGTCGCGACGCCGCAGGCGGGGCCACGATCCGGGCCGTCCGTGTGAGCGAGCGGCCCCAACTCGACGGTGTCCTCGACGAGTCGATCTACGAGACCATCACCGCGATTACCGGCTTCATACAACAGGCGCCCGACGAGGGGGCGCCCGCCACCGAGAAGACCGAAGCGTGGATCACCTTCGATCAAGCTAACCTGTACGTCGCCGCCCGCATCTGGAACTCGGCGCCGGAGAGCGACTGGGTGGCGAACGAGCTGCGGCGCGACACGCGCCAGCTTCGCCAGAACGACACCTTCGCCGTGGTCCTCGACACGTTCTACGATCGCCGCAACGCCGTCGCGTTCTACACCAACCCGCTCGGCGCCATCGCCGACTTCGCCCTCACGAACGAGGGCAATCCGAACAGCGACTGGAACCCGGTCTGGGACGTGCGGACGGGGAGGTTCGACAGTGGCTGGACGGTCGAGATGGAGATCCCGTTCCGGTCGCTCCGCTACCGGCCCGGTCCGTCCCAGGTCTGGGGCGTGCAGCTCCGCCGCAATGTTCGACGCAAGAACGAGTGGGCGTACATCACGCCGGTGCCGATCTCGGCCGGGAACGGTCCAGGCGGGATCTTCCGCGTCTCCGCCGCGGCGACGCTGGTCGGTATCGACGCGCCGAGCGGCAGCAAGAACCTGGAACTGAAGCCGTACGCGATCGGCGGCGTCTCGACCGACCTGACCGCGGACGATCCGTTCACCAACCAGGGATCGAGAGATGCAGGTATCGACGTCAAGTACGGCCTCACACAGAATCTGACGGCGGACTTCACGTTCAGAACCGACTTCGCCCAGGTCGAGGTGGATGAGCAGCAGGTCAACCTGACCCGCTTCAATCTGTTCTTTCCGGAGAAACGCGAATTCTTTCTCGAGGGGCGCGGCATCTTCGATTTCGCGCGCGGCACCTTCGCCGGGGGAGGGGGCGGCGCGCTGCGGCGGCAGGGGGGCGGCTTCTTCGGTGGCGGCAACGCGCCCACGCTCTTCTATAGCCGGCGCATCGGGTTCCAGAACAAATCGATTGTCCCGATCCGGGGCGGGGGGCGGATCACCGGCAAGGTCGGTCCGTTCGACGTCGGCGCCATCAACATGCAGGCGGGTGGAGTAGGCGAGTCGAATGTTGCGGCAACGAACTTCACGGTCGTGCGGGTGAAGCGCGATATTCTGCGCCGCAGCAGCGTCGGGGCGATCTTCACGAACCGCTCCGTGTCGCTCGAGGGCGACGGGTCGAGCCGGGCCTACGGAGTGGACGCCAATTTCTCCTTCTACGAGAACGTCAACTTCCTGGCGTACGCGGCGCGCACAGAGACCCCCGACAACCCACGCACGGAGACCCCCGGCAACCAGGGACGCGACGGAAGCTGGCAGGGTCGCTTCGACTACACTGGCGATCTGTTCGGGATGCAGGTGGAGCACCTGGTGGTCGAGGACAACTTCATTCCGGAAGTGGGCTTCCGGCGACGCGCCGACTTCCGGCGCAGCTACGGGAGGGTGAAGTACAGCCCGCGGCCCCGTTCGATCGAATCAATCCGGCAGTTCCGCCTCGAGGCGAGCCAGGACTACATCGAAGCGGCCAGCACCGGCGTGGTCGAGACGCGGCAGTCGCAGGTGGCGTTCTCCACGGAACTCGAGAACAGCGATCGATTCGGGATCTCGGTCGCGGAGAACTACGAGTTCCTCGACAAGGCGTTCGAGCCGGCAGGCGGCGCCGTCTTCGCGCCCGGGGCCTACACGTTCCGCGATATCGAGCTCTCGTACGATCCGGGGGCGCAACGGAGGCTCAACGGGAACTTCTCGGTGCTGCTGGGCGAGTACTTCGACGGCAGCATCGTGTCGGTCGAGTTCCGGCAGGGGCGCGCCGAACTGACGCGGCGGCTCTCGGTCGAGCCAGTCCTCTCGTTCAACTGGATCGAGACCGCGGCCGGGACATTCAACACCAACCTGATTGTCACGCGGGTGAACTACTCGTTCACGCCCCGCATGTTTTTCAGTGGCCTGATTCAGTACAACACGGACACGGACACGGACACGGACACGGACACCGGCGCGATCAGCAGCAATCTGCGGCTGCGGTGGGAGTACTCGCCGGGGAGCGAGCTGTTCGTCGTCTACACGGAGGATCGGGAGATCGATCCGCTCCGGCCGATGCGGTACTCGGGCCTCCGCAACCGCGGCTTCGTCGTCAAGATGAACCGGCTGTTCCGGTTCTGACGCATGGTGGTCGGCGGACCGCAGCAGGGAATAATTCCGGTCTTGGCCGGGTCTCTCACGTCAGGCCGGGTCTGGCATCTGACATGGAGGATCGCATGATGTGGTGGCAGTGGCGGTCGGCGGTGCTGGTGGTCGGTCTGATCGGCGCGCTGGGGGCGCCATCGACCGAGGCAGGAGAGACTCAGGCACCCGGCATCGACGGGGTCTGGGTGTTGAACCCGGAGTTGAGCGACGACCCGAGCGGCCGCCTCGGCGGTTCGGATGGCGATCGGACTCGTGATCCGGGCGGCGGGTTCGGTGGCCGGGGTCCGGGTGGGTTCGGCGGTGGTCGCGGAGGCTTCGGCGGTGGTCGCGGAGGCTTCGGCGGTGGCCGCGGCGGGTTCGGCGGCGGCGGCGGGGGGGGAGACCGGCCCGACCCGCAGGAGATGGCCCGCATGCGCGCGGCAATGCAGGAGGCCATCCGCGACCTGCTCGCGGCGCCGCGACGGATGACCATCGTCTCGACCGATGACGAGATCGGTCTGACCTACGGCGACGGCCGGGTGGTCCGGCTGATTCCGGACAACCGCGAGCATGCGGGTCTTGCCGGCAACCGCATGCGGGTCCGGCGCACGACCCGATGGGACGGTGACCGTCTGGTGACCGACCTGGAACTGGAGTCGCGTCTGCCGTTCCGGGTAGAGCAATCGTACGAGGTGCGCAGGGATGGCTCGGCAGGCCGCCAGTTGATCGTCACCTCCCGCGTCGAGCGGGGACGGGGCAGTGACGGCGACCGGGAATTCCGCCGCGTCTACGATCTCGAGCCTCGGTAGCGGGCCGTGCTCTGCGCCGGACGATGCTGTCGCCCGCGGGCGACGGCGGTCCGGCGCGAGATGCCGGAGGCTCGCGTGGTTCCGGGCGTTCCCGTTTCGGCACGGATCTTGCAATCCTCAACTCCAGGCAGGGGTGGCCCGGGAGGGCCATAGAGTCCAGCCCAGCGTTTGCCATGCGGAGGACCTGATGCATAGTGCTCGAACGTTCACCGTGACGCTGCTGGCCGCGGCCGCGTTGACCGCCACCGTGACGGCGGTTCCGCCTGCGGCTGAAGCGCAGCGCAACCGTGCGGTGCAGCGGTCGGCGCGCGCCGTGCCGCGTCCGGCGGCGCGTCCCCCGACGCGGGGGGTCCGTGCCCCGGCGCGCCGCGTCTGGGCCGGCGGGGGCGTCTACCGGCCGTACGGCTACGGCTACTACGATCCGTTCTGGGGTCCGTTCTACGGGCCGTACGGCTATGGCGCCTGGCGCCACGGGTACTACGGCGGCTACCGCGGCTACGACCGAACGAGCGCGGTTCGGCTGCAGGTGACGCCGCGCGAGACGGAGGTCTTCGTCGACGGCTACTACGTCGGGCGTGTCGATAGCTTCGATGGCTTCTTCCAGCGGCTGCGCCTGCCGCCGGGCGATCACGAGATCGAGCTGTACCTGGAGGGGCACGAGAGCCTCCGGCGGACGCTCTACCTGGCGCCGGGCGAGACGTACCGGGTCCGGCACGAGATGGCGCCCCTCGTCCCCGGGGCGCCGCCGCCGGCCCGTCCCGAGCCGCCGCCATCGCCGCCGGCGCCGGTGTCACCGTCCCCGACGGCTGGCGCTCCGCCTGCCGCGCCCGGCGTCGCGGTTGCCGACGCGACAGGGTTCGGCACGCTGGTCGTGCGGGTCCAACCGGCCGATGCGGCGATTGTCGTGGATGGTGAGCAGTGGATGGGACACGAGGCGGTCGGTGCACTGGTCCTCGATCTGGGCGCGGGCACGCACCGACTCGAGGTGAGCCGCGACGGGCGTCGTCCGTACGTCGCCGATGTGGAGATCGCGCCGGGCGAAGAGACGGGTATCAATGTCAGCCTGCCGCGGGTCGATCCGGATCGGAGAGACCCATGACGGCGCGCGTTCGTGCGGGGAGAACGCGTCTCCGGCTACGGCCCGTCGGCCGGCAGCGCGCGCTGCCGGTCGAGCGGCTCGACGGTGATCGTCCAACTGAGCGGCACTGACGCCGGCGTGAAGCAGACCACGTCGTCGCACGCCTGGTAGTCGAGGCGCCCGGTCAGGGTCACCGCGTCCAGTTCTCCGAGCGCCGCGACCGCTGCGTCGTCGCCGTCCACCACGACCTCCTGGATCAGACGGAACGGCTGCATATACGCCTGCACCCGCTCGTCGAGCGGTTCGAAGTAGTAGATCTCCGAGGCCGGATACGCCGTCGGCAGCAGTCGCAGGAACGGCGGCGTCTCGAGGTTGAGCGCGATGACCCGGTACCCCCGCTCCTCGGCGCCCGGCGCGTACACGTGCATGCCCGGCTTCGGGGTGATGTCGAGCGCGAGGTGGAAGCGGCTGCCGACACCGATGGTCGGGTTGCTCTGCGACGCCTCGATCCGGAGGTGCGCGGTCTCGCCGGCGCTACCCGCCATGCCGGAGATCGGCGTTCCCAGCTTGAGCATGATGTTCGCCGCGGTGTTCCGTTCGCGGTAGAACTCCTCGAAGAAGCGGGCCGTGACCCGGCCCTGCCGGTCGATGACGAACGTGCCGGGAAACGGGGTGCCGACAACGATCGGGCTCGCGCCGAAGACCGACACGTGGCGTTCGACGGCTGCCTTGACATCCGGATCGTCTGCGTTCGGTCCGACGCCCGCTTCGGCGACGTAGTTGTAGATGCCGAACTCGCGGATCACCGCGGAGTCGTCGTCCGACAGCAGCGCCAGTTTCGGCGTGACCCCGCGCCGTTCCGCGAAGGCGGCCAGCGCCTCGACCGAGTCATAGCTGATGGCGGCGACTCCGAGCCCCTGGGCGCGGAGGTCATCGATGCGGCTGTGCAGCTCCACGAGCTGCGCTTTGCAGTACGGTCACCAGTCGGCCGACCGGTGGAAGACCACCATCGCGCCCCGCTCGCCCATGATCGAGTCGAGCGTCCGGACGGCGCCGGTCTGATCGGGTAGCGCGAAGTCGGGAACCGTCTCGCCCACCTGCGGCCCGAGCGCGGAGACGTCCACCGGCTCAATCGTCTGCGCACCCGCCGTAGCGGAAAGGCACATGGCAACGATGCCAACGAACAACCCAAAGTACAGCATGCGTATCATGGGCGCATGATACCATCGAGCGAGCCTGTCCCCGCTCTGCCCGCAGGCGTACGCTGGAGGTATCCGATGCCCCGATGGTCACGGTTGGTGCCAACCTTCGCCGTCCTGATGGCGGCCACCGGGCTGGTCCTGGCCGCGCCAGCCGCGGCACAGACCGACCCGCTCGAGATCATCGACCGCATCGACCGGATGCTGCGGGGCGACTCGAGCCGTGGTGTCGCGACGATGGAGGTGGTGACCGAGCACTGGGAGCGCCGGATGACGATGGAGCTCTGGTCGCTCGGCACGGAGTACTCGCTCGTTCGGCTTCGCTCGCCGCAACGGGAGGCAGGCACGGCGACGCTCAAGGCGGAGGACGACATCTGGAACTACCTGCCGAAGGTGGACCGGACGATCAAGGTGCCCGCGTCCATGATGGGCGGCTCCTGGATGGGGTCGCACTTCACGAACGACGACCTCGTGAAGGAGACCCGCCTGATCGAGGACTACGACATCGAGATCGCCTTCGATGGTGACGACGCCGATGGCGTCGCGATGTGGGAGTTCCGCCTCACGCCGAAGCCGGAGGCGGCGGTCGTCTGGGGTCACATCGAGTACCGGGTGCGGCAGGCGGACTACATGCCGCTCTGGACCCGCTTCTACGACGAGGACGCAGAGCTCGCCCGCACCATGGAGTACAGCGCCTTTGAGGAGCTCGGCGGCCGGCTCGTCCCAGGCGTGATGGACATGTACCCGGCGGACGAGCCGGACGAGCGCACCACGCTCCGGTACGAGGAGCTCGAGTTCGACGTCGATCTCGATCAGTCGTTCTTCTCGCTTCGGACGCTGCAGCGCGGCCGGTAGCCGCCGATGCCCCGATCCGTCTGGCGCGATATCGGCTGGCGCAACCTCGGCCGGAACCGGAAGCGTACGCTGCTGACGGCGCTCGGCCTCGCGGTCGGCTTCACGTCCTGCGTCTTCCTCGTCGGGTGGTTCGGCGGGATCCTCGAGCAGATGGTGGGCAACGCCACCTCCCTCATGAGCGGACAGCTCGAGATCCAGGATGCCGAGTACCGGCCGGACCGAAGCCTGTACGACACGATCGGAGGACGCGATGGCGCCGACGTCGACGCGTTGCTGCGCGCGGTGGACGCCGATGAGGCGGTCGTGGCAGCGGCGCCGCGCGTCTATGCCGGTGGTCTGGTCAGCTCGGGCGAGGCAACGACGGCCGGGATGTTCATCGGGGTCGACCCCGCACGCGAGGTGGCGCTGACCCGTTTCCTCAATCCGCTGGTGGACGGGCGCCTGCCGGTGCCCGCCGCGAACGAGCTGGTCATCGGCGAGGAGATGGCGCGGCAGCTCGAGGCCGGCCTCGGCGACGAACTGGTGCTGGTGGCGCCCGGCGCCGACGGGTCGATGGCGAACGACCTCTATACGGTCTCCGGCATCTTCCGCACCGGCCTGGTGGAGTTCGATGCGGCGACGGCGGTGCTGGTGCTGAGCGACCTGCAGTCGCTGGTGGTGCTCGATCCGGGTCGCATTCACGAGGTGATCGCGTCGACGGCGGACTTCCGGATGGCGGACGCCACGGCTGAACGTCTGGCCGTCGCGGTCAACGCCGCGGTCGACGCCGGCGACCGGCGAATCGCGGTGCTGCCGTGGACGGAGGTGAACCCCGCCATGGTCGAGTACGTGGCGCTGTCAGAGAGTTTCTACTGGATCATCCAGGTGATCGTCTTCGGGATCGCGCTCTTCGGCGTCGCGAACACGATGCTGATGGCGACGTTCGAGCGGCGGCGCGAGTTCGCGGTCATGCTGGCGCTCGGTGCAACGCCGCGCGCGGTGGTGGGTGTGGTGCTGTGGGAGGCGTTGGCGATAGGGATCGTCAGCCTCGGGATCGGCGTCGCGGTGAGTACGCCACTGATGGTCTGGTGGCACAATGCGCCGCCAAGCCTCAGTTTCTTCGGGGGCGATATCACCCTGATGGGGGCGCTCCTCGTGCCCGATCTGCGCGTGGTGTACAACCTGCCGGCGACGGTCTACACTGCCGCGATGCTTGTTGGAACGGCGATGCTCGCCGCGTTCTATCCGGCCATCCGCGCGGCGCGCACACCGCCCGCGGATACCCTCTCGGGACTCTGACAACGATGCCGCCCTCCGCGCCCGACCGCCCACCGATGCATCTGCGCGTGCTGACGGTGCTCGCGATGCGTAACCTGCGCCGGCAGCTCCGGCGAACCGTGCTGACGATGTCCGCGATGGTCGTGGGGGGCGCGCTGCTGATCTTCTCGTTCGCCCTGGGGGACGGTGGCCACGAAACGTGGATCGACGGCGGCGTCCGGCTGGGAACGGGTCACATCACGGTTGAGCAGCCCGAGTTCCGCGTCTCGCGCCGGATCGAGCACCGCGTGCCGGCGGACGTGCGGCACGCGGCTGAAGCAGCTCTCGATGCGCCGGACATCGCCCCACTTGTCGTGGCGCGGTCGTCGAAGTTGACAGTCAGCGGTCTGGCCAGTTCTGCGGCCGGCGCCCGGCCGGTGCAGATCATGGCGGTTGATCCGGTAACGGAACCGGCGTTCGCGATGATCGACGATCAGGTGGTCGAGGGCCGGTACCTGGAACCGGACGACCGGCTGGCGGCGTATGTCGGCACGGGGCTCGCCAGCAGCCTCGAGCTGCGGATCGGATCGCGTCTCGTCGTGCAGGCGCAGGACGCCGAGCGCGAGATCGCCGGACAACTGCTGCGTGTGGTCGGCATCTTCCGGAGCGGCGTGCCGGAGGTGGATCAGGTCATGATCCACATGCCGATCACGACCGCGGCGGAGTGGCTCGGCTCGGGACACGATGTCACCAACGTCGGAGTCGTGCTGAACAGCAGCCGGGTGGTGGCGGGTGTCGCCGGGCGGCTGGAGGCGGCGCTGGCCGATCCGGTCGCGCGGGGAGACGTCCGCGTGATGGAGTGGCGCGAGTCGGACCCCGCGCTCGCCGCGGCGATCGCCATCGATGACTTCGGCAACTACATCATCCACGCCATCCTCTTCACGATCATCGGGTTCGGCGTCGTCAACACCGTCCTCATGTCGGTGCTGCACCGGCATCGCGAATTCGGCGTCCTGCAGGCGCTCGGCCTGACGCCGGGGCAGACCGGTGCGATCGTGTTGATCGAGGGATTGACCCTGACCGCGGTCAGCGGCCTCGCGGGTGTGGCGATCGGATGGTGGGGTACCTGGTATTTCCTGGGCGATGGCCTCGACCTGTCCGGGCTGGTAGGTTCGGAGATGACCTTCTCCGGCATCGTCATCGATCCGGTCGTGCAGCCGATGTTCGCCCCGGGACGCATGCTGCAGATCCTGCTGTTCATGCTGGTGCTGGGTGCGGCGGCGTCAATCTACCCGGCGCTGCGGGCGGCCCGGATCAACGTCGCTGAGGCGATGAAGTTCGACCGATAGCGTGCCGTACCGAGTTATTCCACGAGACCCATGACTGACATCGACGCCACCGACGCCGTCCGGACCGAGGGGGTCTGGAAGATCTTCCACCAGGAGGCAGAGGAAGTGCAGGCGGTGCAGGATGTCACGCTGCGCGTAGGGCGCGGCGAGTTCACGGCAATCGCCGGCCCATCCGGCTCCGGCAAGACGACGCTGCTCAACCTGATCGGCGGCCTGACGCGGCCGACGCAGGGGCAGGTCTGGGTGGCGGGGCATGAGGTGAGCGGGATGTCCAGCCAGGAGATCGCGCGGCTCCGGCTCGAACAAGTGGGGTTCGTCTTCCAGGCCTACAACCTGCTGCCGGTGCTGACCGCGCTCGAGAACGCGGAGTTCCCGATGCTGCTGCAGGGGATCGACGCCGACGAACGGCAGGCGCGTATCCGCGAGCTGTTCACGCGGACCGGGATGACGGGGCTCGAGGACCGCCGCCCGGGAAAACTCTCGGGCGGGCAGCAGCAGCGGGTAGCCGTGGTGCGCGCCGTGGCGAGCCGGCCGGCGCTGGTGCTGGCGGACGAGCCAACCGCGAACCTCGACACCCATTCGAGCGAAGCGCTGCTCGACATGATGGCGGAGCTCAACCGCGACCTGGGGGTCACGTTCGTCTTCGCGACGCACGACGAGCACGTCATGGAGCGCTCCCGGCGGCTCATCCGGATGGTGGACGGCCGGATCGGTTCCGACGAGACCCGAACGTGATGCTGCGACGCCCGTGGATCCTGGCGCTCGCCGCCGCGGTGCTCACGGTGTCGTCACCTCGCGCGGCCGCCCCGCAGTCGCGCTGGCTCAGCGGCTACATCCAGACGGTTCCGCTCTTCAGCGTGTCGCCGGTGCTGGCCGATGCAGGCACCAGCGACTTCAGCCGGATCCGCCTCACGACGCAGCCGTCGGCGGGTCCGTTCGCCGTCGAGGTGGCGTACGAGCATGCGCTGACGTTCCGGCAGTCAGCCGAGACCCACACGTTCGGCGTGGCCGGCCTGACCGGTGTGCCGGGCGGCGGTGAGTGGTTCGACCTGGGGGGCACGCTCTCGCGCGCGTCGGACCGTCACGTCACCTGGCAGCACCGCTTCGATCGGCTCAACGTCTCGTTCAGTCCGACTGACTCGCTGGAGCTGCGCATCGGCCGGCAGGCGATCTCGTGGGGCACCACGTTGTTCCTCACGCCGGCCGACCCGTTTGTCCCGTTCAGCCCGACCGACCCGTTCCGTGTGTTCCGAGGGGGCGTGGACGCGGTCCGGCTCCGCATCTACCCAGGGCCGCTCAGCGAGATCGATCTGGTGTTCCGGCCGACCCGGACCGCGGCGGGGGAGGAAGTGACGCTTCTGGCGCGCGGTCTCGCCACCTGGTTGAACTGGGAAGTGTCGGGTTGGGGCGGGCAGCTGTATGGCGATGCGGCGGGCGCCGTCGGGCTGGCGGGAAGTATCGGCCCATGGGCGGTGCGGGCTGAGGCGGTGGTGCGCGACTACGACGGCGCGCTGGTGGCCCGCGGGACGATTGGGGTCGACCGGACCTGGCAGGCGGCGGGGCGCGACATGGGGATTGTCGCGGAGTACCAGCGCGACGGACGGGGCGCCGCGACGCCGGAAGGCTTCGAGTCGATCCTCCGGTCGGACGAGCTCCTGCGGGGCGAGTACCAGGTGTTCGGCCGCGACGAGCTGGCGATGACGCTGACCTACCAGGTCCATCCGCTCTGGAGCCTCTCCGGCCTGACCCTCGTGAACCTGAACGACCGGAGCGTGATCGTCGCGCCGGGATTTGCCTATTCCGCGAGTGACAATACGTCGCTGGCTGGCGGCGTCTATGTCGGCCAGGGGGATCGGGATGCGCCGGAGGGGCAATTGCTGGCGTCGGAGTACGGCTTGGTGGGAGTGGCCGGCTACCTGTCGTGGACCTGGTTCTTCTAACCACGAATCGTGCGCCGGCGTCCACGCCGGTCGTCGATATACCGGCTTGGGGAGACACCGAGCACGCGGGCCATCGTGGCGATACGGAACGAGCCTGATTCACACTCATGAACCGGTAGACCTCCCGGGTCCGGTCTGGTTTTGATAATCAAGTAGTATTGAGTCTCCGGACGAAAGAATTTACTTGACACGCTCTTTCTTACTCGCTCCCGAAACGTCCGACCTCCCGATCAAACGTCCTGTTCCAATGGCCCAGCGTGACAACAGCGCCGCACGGCCAGGAATTATGGCTGGCGGTTCATTTGGACCGCGTTACGGCCGTTAGAAACACACGTCGCGGGCCAATATACCGGGGTTACAATAGAAGGATGGTCACTCCTTCTAATTCCAATCCCAATAACTCTGCCACTACTAACGGTCCCGGTTCAATCCAGTCAGGTCATGCGTCCCACTCGCCGGCGCGCCAGTCGATGCCGGACGCAGACGAGCGCCACAGGCGCCGCGCCGAGCGCAACCGCCTGGCGAATGAGATCGCCGAACTCTCGGCTCGCATCGACGCCGCCATCTACGAGTTGCTGGTCCGGATCCGCCGCTTCGACGAACTGGAAGGGTGGGCCGGCGCCACGTCGTATGCGCAGTGGCTGAGCTGGCGGGCGAACCTGGCGCCGGGCACCGCCCGGGAGTATGTGCGCGTCGCGCATGCGCTGGCGACGTTGCCGAAGATCTCCGACGCGCTGCGGCGGGGCCGGATCTCGTACTCGAAGGTCCGCGCCATGACGCGGGTTGCGACGCCGGCGACCGAGGAGCGGCTGCTGCACCTCGCGCACCAGGGCACGGCGGAGCATCTCGAGCGGGTCGTCCGCGCCTGGCGCCTGTGCGACCGCCAGCACGAGGGGCGGGAGGACGGGGCGCGGCGGCGGCATCATAGCCTCAGCATCTACCCCGACCCCGCCGGGATGTTCGTCGTCCGGGGCCGCCTGACGCCGGAGGTGGGCGCGGTGGTCTGCCGGGCACTCGACGCCGCGACCGAGCAGCTCCGCCAGGAAGCGAAGGATGCGGAGACGCAGAACGTGGAGGAGGCGACCCCTGCCCGCCGGCGCGCCGACGCCCTGGGGCTGCTCGCGGAGAGCGCCCTGGCGGCGACGCTCGATCCGGGGACGGCCGGCGACCGCTACCAGGTGGTGGTGCACGTCGACCCGGAGACGCTGAAGGAAGACGGTTCCGCGGAAACGCCGGTGACTGATGGCCGGAGCGACGGAAACGTTTCCGCGGAAACACCGAAGGCGTGTGACGGGCGTGACGGAAACGTTTCCGCGGAAACGTCCCGCCGGCTGGCCTGCGACGCCGGCAAGGTGCTGATGCGCCACGATGCGGCCGGCACCATCCTCGACGTCGGCCGCAAGACCCGCACGATTTCGCCCGCTTTGCGGCGCGCCCTGGCATCGCGCGACCGCCACTGTCGCTTCCCTGGGTGCGAGGCGCGGCGCTGCGATGCCCACCACGTCCGGCACTGGGCGGACGGCGGCGCGACGAAGCTGGAGAACCTGGTCCTGCTGTGCCGGCCGCCACGTAAACGGCGTAAGTCATTCATATAAAACACCTTACGCTATACTCTCGGACCTGCCTTCCCTAGTTTTACCCCTCTTTCTACACTGGAACCTACGAGCGGACAGAAGCGCTCTTTAGAGCACTCCGGACCACTGAATCGCTGCGCTCACCCATGAGCAAGGCGATTTCGTGAACCGGCGCTCTAGTCCTGCCTACCTTTGACAACAGCCCGCGCCACGCGTCGCAAGGTCTGGGAAACGATCCGGGCAAGTGCCCACGTTCCAGCACCGAACTCGCTTCCCAACCGGGGCAGAGCGGTCGCGACTGCTCTCTCGTCGGCTGTGCGCGTTACACGCTCCGAGACGGCCATCCGGTACGCCAGCCGTTCGTCCCGGTCGCTGCCGCCAACCAGGAACAGCACGCACTCCTGGCCGGGCACCAACCCGGTCGTCAACGACAGGAAGTGCTCCCCGGAGAACGACCGCGCATGAATCGTGAAGTCCTCACCCGCACTCCGACAGGACACCGTCGCCGCCATCAACGCCCTGGCCCGGTTGTAGTACATGTACAACCCGAACTCGTCAGACCCTTCAGAGTTCGGAGCGACCTCCAGATCCCAGTACAAGGGACCGTAGGTGTATATTCGCTTTTCGGCGTCCCAGACTGGCTCGATCCATGCGGCGATCGTCTGCGCCTCCGCCAACGCGCTGCACGACGCGATAAGGACAAACATACCGACTACGCTGCGACGCACCGCGCTATCCCGAAACCGCATCCTACTCGCTCCGACCGTTGACCTTGGCTCGCACCATGCGCCGAAGGTTTTGAGATACCGTCGGGGCAACCGAAGACATCCCGGCATTGAGATCGCCACTGGCAGTGGAGTTTGAGCGCTCCACAAGCGAATTGGAGCGCGCAACTCGCTCGGAAACCGCCATCCGATACGACAGTACTTCGTCCCGGTCGCTGGCGCCGCGGAGCAGCAGATAGCAGTCCTCGCCGGTAATCAACCCGGTTGTCAGGGACAGGAAATGCTCTGCGGAAAACGACAGCGCATGGGTCTCCAGATCCGCCCGAACGTCTTCTCGGCAAAACACGAACATCGCCATCGCCGCAGCTCTCTTGTTGTAGTACAGATTCACGCTGAGCTCGTCGGACCGCGCCGAGCTGGGCGCGACCTGCAGTTGCCAGGACAGGCTGTTGTCGTAGCCGTAGGTATACAGCTCCAGGTCGGGATCCCAGACCGGATCGATCCGTCCGGTGATCGTCTGCGCCTCCGCTGCCGCACCCCACAACGCAACGACAACAAGCAGAGCGATCACGCAGCGATACACTTTGCAGTCCTCTCCGATAAGCGGTGCCGGCGTTACCCCGTGCGAAGATGTCGCCGACCAAGCAGCCCCAGCAGTGTTGCCAGCAACAGCACGCCCGCCGCAGGCAGCGCGGGCACGGATTCCGCCGCCTGCCGTCCGTTCGAGTCGTCGTTCAACTCGTCCAGCGCCTCGTCCGCGAGGTCTTTCACGCCCCCTTTGAGATCGCCCGGCTCAGGCGCGGTCTGGCGGACAAACCCCGGGTACTGCACGCCTGGGCCGAGGTTGTGCGCCCACTGCGCGAGCCAGCGTTCCTTGTCGGGCCATGTGCGTTGGGCGCCACCGTGCAGCATGACGAACCCACTGGATGGGTCAACGTGCGACAGCCCGAGCACGTGCCCGAACTCATGCGCCAAGCTCGACTCGAACCAGTCCTCGCCTGTGTTCCGTACCTTATCGGCCGAGTGCCAGACGATCTCGGAGCGCGCCCAGGTTCCAAGGACGCCGTGCGGGTCATAGTAGCGCCACGAGGTTGCGCTGGCGAGCCAATCGTCCCTGACCTCACCGTCCGCGCCTTCGCGGATATACACCCAACCATTAGGCGCTGAGGCGATGTCGAAGTCGTCCGGCCAGCAGGCGTCCGTTTCGATGTCTCCAGACCACTGAGAGTTCGTGAACCGCTGGATCTGCTCGCGCCACCAACCGCGGTCGTTGTATCGGTCCAGGCGATCCCCGGTGTAGGAGTCGTCCGGGCTCTCCATGCAGATGCGGAACGACGTTGCGTCCCCTCTGCCCATCACGATGGTGTGCCGTTCTTCTAGGGGGATACCGGGGCTCTGGTTGGGTTCACGGTCCTGGCTCGCTGTCGGATAGTCGTAGGCGTTGAACACGAGGGCGTCCCACAGCTCGCGGTCCCTAGCCGTCATGCCATCCGGTTCCTGCCTTTCTGGAGGCCCGTGCTTCGGCCCCCTGTCGGCGTCGAGGCTTGCCCGTGGCGTGCCACCGATCCAGTGGATTGTGTGGCCACCGCACCGGTGTTGAGCATTAACCGGCACTGCCCACAGCAGAAGCAGACAAAGCAAGCCGACGAGGACTGCAGCACCCTTCTTCGTGAGGCCGGCGGCTTCGGCCGCACGGTCCACGAGTGCCGCCACCGTCAGAGTGCTGTCGGTCACGGGGTGATCTTACGCCGGAGCGGCTGCTCCGTGCGCCAGGCGACATCGTCGCCGCCAGCGGCGACCTGCGCGGGCGCAACGAAAGCAGCACCGACATGTTGAACCGACTGGCCGTGGGCACGGCAGGCCGAGGAGCGGGCCTTACCGCAGGCGCCGGGCGATGTTCGGAGGGACTGTCCAGAATCTCTGCCTGCCACGTACATGGATCGGTTTACGCAACGGACGCGGATTCGCCAACACGAACCCGTACGGCCCGAAGAAAGAGTACTCTTCGCTCTCTTCTACACAGTCCACCAGCTCCACTGTTCCAAGAATCGCGCCGTCCGGTGACTCGTAGCAGGCATTCCACGTGGCGGCATCCTCAAGCATGGCGGCAAGGTCCCCCCAACAGTTGTCTGGCTTCTTGGAGGAGTGAATCGCGATGCGCCCGCGCACTGGGGTGCTCCATGGGCGATTCTCTACTCGCTTCCGGCCGCTGATGATGGCCCATGCCCAAGGCTGACGTACGGTTAGCGCTTTCATTGGTGAACCAACTCCGTTGCCTTCGGTTTCTCCCTTGAACTGGGCCGCGCGCAGCCGCCCCGCCCGCCACCGAACAGCCGCTTCGGTCCGGACGAGTCGCTCGGCAAGCTGGCGGAGGCGCTCGCCGCCGTCCTCGTGGTCGAGTGCCGCGGCGAGCCGCACTGCCGTGTCCTCGGTCTGCGTCCAGCGACGCGCCATTGTCAGCGCCTGCCCGCGTTCTTCCGGCAGGCGCTCACGCGGATGGCAGCCGCGATCGCGCCTGCGCTCAATACACGACGCATGGTTCCGAGATTCTACGCCAGCGGTTCGGATGACGCGGGCGCATCCGCAGCCACGGGCCGCCAGCGTGGTCGCCCCGCAACGTCCGGCGCTCAGTGACTCTGGCGACTCACGGCCCGGCAACGGCCACATCGACGGCGGGTCCAACCGGCGCGGCGTCGCGCCGTACGTCCGTCCGGGGGTCGAGGGGGCGGAGCCCCTCGCCAGCCCCTTGTGTACACACGGGGTAAGCTGGCTATGACACTTAACAGGTGTCATAGCCAGCTCCTATGACACTTAACAGGTGTCATAGCCAGCTCTGCGCACGTGAAGTTTTCTCCCCGCGTCAGCCGTTGCCGTGCGGGTTGGCGGGCAGGTGCGCAGGCGTGATCGAAGTTGCCCGCGCGCTCTGCTGCCTGTGGTCGGCCGCCGTGACCGGGTGCCTGTTTCCCAGCGTGACCCGCTCTCCCCTGTCCGTGGTGCTCGCGGCTCTGTCTCCTATGCGCCGCGCCGCCTAGTCCCGTTCGTGTCCGTGCTCGTTGCCCACCTGGTCCGTGCGCTCCTCGTCCCACTCGCCGGTCTCCGTTGACTCCTGCTGCTCTTCGCGCCCGCTCGGCTCCTGCACTTGGGCCAACTCCCCGAGGGCGCACCCACCAGGACGACGGCGCGCGGGGCCATCGATCGCTTTTCGACGTGGCCCACCGTCCGGCTGACCACCCCGAGGTGGCGATCTGATGTTGCCCCGTCGTCTGGACCTGGACCCCTCCGGGGTCGAAGCGGGGGGCGAGTCCGGGGGCGAGCACAATCTGACGCGCAAATGGGGAGGGGTGTCAGGAAAACAGTGGCGGGGGTGTCAGGCCCCCCGCTTCCATTTTTCGCTGTCGCTGTTCGGGTTTTTCGTCCTGGACCGGACGACCCGAACCGCGCCAGCGGAGAGGGAGAGGACGGGAGCGACCCCCCCCTTTTTCACCGCTGGCGCGGTTCGGCGAGCGGGGGGGGTGTCAGCCCCGGTGTCAGGCACCGTGTCAGACGCCCTCGCCGCCTTCGGGGGGTCGCTCCCGTCATCATGTATCCCTGCCGGAAGGCTCCCCGGCCCGCCCGCGGGCCGGACGACGAGCCGCGACGCGTCGGCGGGTTGTTGCTGACCGGCGGCGGCATGTCCTCGTAGTGCGGGCGGCACTGGCCGGCGGTGTTCCCCGTCGAAGATCCCGTGGCCGTTCTCGTGCATTGCCTCACGACGACGCGCCAGCTCGCGCGGTATCGGCAAGACGGAAAGCGACCACCTGCCCGCTCGCCCCGGCAAGGTAGGCCTCCCAGTCGTCCATCAGCCGACGCCGACGCTCGAACAGGTCGGAGCGAGCGTAGGCCGCCTCGGTCTGGTTGCGGACCACGTGCGCCAGCGCTGCCTCGATCACCTCGCGAGGATGGTCGGTTTCCTCGGCCGCCCAGTCACGGAACGAGGACCGGAAGCCATGCGGTACGGCTGCGATCTCCAGTGCCTTGAGCAGTTGCGACAGGAACGTGTCCTTGATGCAGTTGCCCCAGCGGTTCGGGAACACGAGCGAATTGCCGTCGGCGAGCGTCCGCGTCGCCGCGAGGATCTCCAGCGCGCGTTCACTGAGCGGTACCCGGTGCGCGCGATTCGCCTTCATGCGCGTCGCCGGGATGGTCCACACGTGGCCACGCGTGTCGATCTCGTCCCACGTCGCCAGGCGCACCTCGCCCGACCGCGCGGCCGTCAACACCAGGAACTCGAACGCGAGCTTGAGCGCCGTCGTCGCCTTCGACGCCCGCACCGCCTCGATCGCCGAGGCCACCTCGCCGTGGGGCAGTGCCCGCATGTGCCGCACGACATCGCGTTGCGGGCCGAGCACCGGCCCGATCCGGTCGCACGGGTTGTCGGTCCGGTAATCCATCGCAACGGCCCACTCCAGGACCGCGCGGATGCGCTGGCGGACAGACTGAGCGGTCCGCGCCTTGGTGTGCCAGATCGGACCAAGGATCTCCAGTACGTCAGCGCTGGTCACCTCCGAGACGGGCCGAGATCCGATGCGCGGGAACGCGAATCGCTCCAGACTGCGGAGCCATTCCTTGGCCAGCCTGGGACTGCGCCAGCCTGCCTGCTTCTGCTCGACCACGGTGGCTGCGGCCTCGGCGAAGGTGGGCACGGCCTGGGCGCGGCGCTTGTCGGAGAGCGGGTCTCCTCCCGAGCGGGCGAGCTTGCGGTTGGCGAGGGCCTGCTCGCGGGCCTCGGCGAGTGAGACCAGATGGACGCTGCCGAGTCCGAGTTCGTGTTTCCGGCCCCGGATGACGAGGCGCTGGATCCAGCTTCGGGTTCCGGTACGCTGGACGTAGAGGTAGAGGCCGTTGCCGTCGGCGTGCCGCCCGACCCGCGCGGTACGGACGAAGGCGGCGGCGAGGGCGTTGTGGGGATGTCGGCCCTTGGGCTTGGTTCTCCTGGGTTTCGTGGTGTCGATTATCACACTAACCATTCCCATATCATATACAAGAAGGTGGCGGATTTCACGCGACGTTATGACCCGTCAGGTCCGACCTGAAGAGTAATAAACTACTACTATTCAGCTAGTTAAAGAACTACCTGCATCACTATGGATGCCGGTGGATCATGTAGTGGTGCTGCTGTGCCGTCGGCACCACCGCGCGGTGCACGAGGAAGGGTTCGGCCTTACGCTCGACGCCGAGGGCGAGCCCCAGTTCACGCAGCCGAACGGCTGGCCGCTGCCGATGGTGCCCGCCGCGCCCGCCTGGACCGGCGATCCGCTTGCGCCGACGAACGGGACGCTCGCCCGGAACGGCATCGTGATCGACTCCACGACGTCGCGCCCCAACTGGTGCGGCGAGGGGCTTGATCTGCCGTACGTGATTAGCGTCGCCTGGCGACCGAAGGAAGGTTCCGTCGGAGAGGAGACTACGTAGCTGTTTCAATTCCTGTCCGATTCTCGCCGGCAGATGAGTGCTCGTACGCGACCATGACGACCGGCTGGACTCCCAGCGGCGGGAACATCACAGGCGGCCCGGACTGTGCGCCAACCCGGATGCTCAGGTGGTCCGAAGCCTGGCGCGAAATGAACACGTCCCAGTGAGGTTGCTCTGGCGCTTGCCTTTGGCGAACGTCCGGGGGATCATGACCTGTTGCGATCGACTGCGGCACGGCCGCGGGCCGGTTCGCGTGACGAGGGAGGGCCGGATGAAGCACGAACATCACGCCCCGATGCTGATTGCGGCGACCGCGATCGTGGTCGCCGTCGCACTGCCCGCTGCCGCGCTGGCGCAGTCGGGCGACGGGGCCGACTGGACGCCACCGCGCACGGCCGATGGTCAGCCTGACATCCAGGGGGTCTGGACCAACTTCGACCCGACGCCGTTCGAGGCGCCGGACGACATCGACATCCAGCGGCTGGCTCCGCTCGCCGCGTGGTTCGGCGGCGCGAATCAGCCGCAGCGGGCGCCGGCGATGCCCGATCCTGAGGCGCGCCGCCGTCCGCCGCAGGGCCCCTGGGGCGATGGCCCGGGCAGCGCGCCGCGCAACGAGCGGCGCCGCTCCATGGTGGTCGATCCACCGAACGGCCGGATCCCGGTTCGCGACCATGCCCGCGCGACCCGCGACTACAACCTGATCAACCTGACCGACTCCTACACCAACCACACGCCGTGGGAGCGGTGCATGACGCGCGGCGTGCCCGGAGGCATCTTCCCGCCCGGGTACGGCGCCGGCTACCGCATCCTGCAGACGCCCGGCTACGTCGTCATCCTCTACGAGATGATCCACGAGGCGCGGATCATTCCGATCGACGGCCCGCCCCCGATCCCGGGGAAGATCCGGCAGTGGAACGGCGACTCGCGCGGCCGCTGGGAGGGCAACACGCTGGTGGTCGAGGTTGGCAACTACAACTCCCGCGGCGCGATCGCCACGAACATCGCGACGCGCGGTGCGCGGGGGCTGCCGCGCACGGAGGATCTGCGCGTTGTCGAGCGGTTCACCGTCGTCGACCAGGACACGATCGAGTACGAGGTGACGATCAGCGATCCCGCGATCTACACCGACACCTGGAAGGTGGCGATGCCGCTCAACCGGGACGAGACGTACGATCTGTTCGAGTACGCCTGCCACGAAGGGAACTACGGCCTCCCGAACAGCCTGAGCGCCGGCCGGGCGGAGGATCGCGAGGCGGCGAAGGCGGGCGGGCAGTAGCCGCGTGAGGGCCAGAGGAACCGCCGCACAGCAGCAGAGCACGTCCATGCAGAGCACCGCAGGCGCCTGGATCGCCGCCGCGGCCGTCGGGGTCGTCGTCGTCGCGGCGACGTCCGATGCCGGCCGGGCGGCGGAGCCGCGCTCCGCGGCCGAGCAGAACGTTGCGCCAGCCGCGGAGGATGCGGTTGCGGCGGAGCGGCTGTTGCGCCGCTACTGCATCGCCTGCCACAACAGCCGGCTCCGGACGTCGGATCTGGCGCTCGACGATTTCGATCCCGCGAGCGTGGCGGCCGATCCGGAAACCTGGGAGATGGTCGCGCTGCGGTTGCGTGCCGGATCGATGCCGCCCCCCGGCCGGCCGCGGCCGGACCAGCCGACCTACCGGACGGTGGCGGCGTGGCTGGAATCCGAACTGGACCGCGCCTGGACAGCCGACCCCAATCCGGGACGGGTCGGCGCCGTGCACCGGCTGAACCGGACCGAGTACCGGAACGCGGTGCGCGATCTCTTCGCGCTTGACGTCGACGTCGAGTCGCTGCTGCCGGGCGACGAGACCGCCGACGGCAGCTTCGACAACTTCGCCGACGTGCTGGGCCTGACGACCACCCACATCGAACGGTATCTCTCGGTCGCGCGCCTGGTGACGCGCCTTGCGATCGGCCTGCCGCCGATCGCGGCCGGGGCGGAGACGTTCGAGATCTCGCTCCACATCGTGCAGGACGGCCGCCAGGGCGAGAACCTGCCGCTCGGCTCGCGGGGCGGGCTCGCCATTCCGTACCAGTTTCCGGTGGACGGCGAGTACCGCGTGACGATCGAACTGCGCCGCCAGTACCAGGACTATCTCATGGGGATGGGCTGGCCGCAGTGGCTCGATGTTCGCCTGGACGGCCGGCTGATCGAGCGCTTCACGGTGGGTGGCGACGCGCCGGGCCAGCCGGCGGCGGCGAGCTATGCGGGCGATGGCGAACCAGGGTTCGCGGCTGGCGTCGACTGGGAAGCGTTTATGCAGCGTGAGGGTGACGCCCACCTCGAGGTTCGCGTGCCGGTCACCGCCGGTCCCCACACCGTCGGCGTCTCGTTCGTTCGCCAGTTGTGGGAACCGGAGGAGTGGCCGCAGCCGCTGCAGCGCGGCCGCGTCCTGACCAACGATCAGATTTACATGGGCTACGCGGCGGTATCGGCAGTCGAGATTGGCGGCCCATACGCGGTGGCGGGGGCCGCGACGGATACGCCGAGCCGGCGCGCGATTCTCGTCTGCCAGCCGGCCGACGCGGATGCGGAGCGTGCCTGCGCATCGCAGATCCTGCGGCGCAGTGCGCGCCGCGCCTTCCGCCGGCCGGCGACCGACGACGACGTCAACGCCCTGCTCGCATTCTTCGATCAGGGCCGCGCCGAGGGGGGCAGCTTCGACCATGGCGTGCAGTTCGCGCTCGAGCGGATCCTGATCGATCCGGAGTTCCTGCTGCGCGTCTACCGCGACCCGGCCGATGTCGCGGCGGGGGAGACGGCATACGCGCTGACCGATCTGGAGTTGGCGTCGCGGCTGTCGTTCTTCGTCTGGAGCAGCCTCCCGGACGAGACGCTGCTGGAGCTGGCCGAGGCGGGGCGGCTGCGCGACCCGGCGGTCCTGGAGGCACAGGTGCGCCGGCTGCTGGACGACCCGCGCGCCGTCGACGCGCTGGTGCATGATTTCGCCGCGCAGTGGCTCAATCTCCGGCGCGTCAGCGAGGTGGTCGTCGACCCGCGCAGCTACCCCCACTACGATCAGTCCCTGCTCGAGGCATTCCGCGAGGAGGTGGAGCGCTTCGTCGCCAGCACGATCGTCGAGGACCGCAGCGTCACCGATCTCCTCGATGCCGACTACACGTTTGTCAACGAGCGGCTCGCACGGCACTACGAGATTCCGGGCATCTACGGGAGCCGGTTCCGGCGTGTGACGCTCACCGACCCGACGCGGCGGGGCGGCCTGCTGGCGGCCGGCGCGCTGCTGGCCACGACGTCGTATCCCGACCGGACGTCGCCGGTGCTGCGCGGCAAGTGGCTCGTCGACAACATCCTCGGCACGCCGGTGCCGCCCCCGCCGCCCGGGGTCGACACCGACCTGAACGACGATGCGGGCGCCGTCCCGACCTCGATGCGGGAGCGTCTCGCGCACCACCGCCGGAATCCGGCGTGCGCGAGTTGCCATTCGGTGATCGATCCGCTCGGGTTCGCGCTGGAACACTTCGACGTGATCGGCGGCTGGCGGACGGTGGATGAACGGAATCTGCCGATCGACGCCACCGGGATGACGGCCGGCGGCGAGGCGATCGACGGCCTGGTCGGCCTCCGCGCGCTGCTCCTCGACGACCCGGAGCGGTTTCCGCGGACGGTGACCGAGAAGTTGCTGGCCTACGCCCTGGGGCGGCGCCTGGAGCACTACGACCGGCCCGCGGTGCGGCAGATCGTGCGTGAGGCGGCCGAGGCGGACTATCGGTGGTCGGCGATCGTGGCCGGAATCGTCCGGAGTCCGCAGTTCACGATGCGCGCGGTCGCGCCGGCCGCGAACGCGGTAGACTAGCGACGGGTAGCAGTCGGGAGGACGGGCGAGGAGAACGCCACGATGACCCTGATCCACGAGTCGTTGCCGCGGCGGACAGTACTCCGGGGACTGGGCGCGACGCTCGCGCTGCCGTTCCTCGATGCGATGGTCCCCTCGTCGGTCTCGCGCGCCGCCCGGGCGGCGGCAACGCCGGCGCACCGCTTCCAGGCGTTCTACGTCCCGAACGGGATGGCGATGGAGTACTGGACGCCGGCGGAAGAGGGCACCGGCTTCACGCTCAGCCCGATCCTGGAGCCGCTCGCGCCGTACCGCGATCAGCTGATCGTGCTGTCCGGCCTGCACGCCAACTGGAACTACATCCACGCCGGCGCGTCCGGGTCGTTCCTGACCGGCACGACGCGGGGCGGGACAAACGAGATCGAGATCATCGCCGACGTCTCGATGGATCAGCTCCTCGCGCGGCACTATGCGAAGGAGACGCAGGTTGCCTCGCTCGAGGTGGCCATGGACCGGCCGAACAACGCCGGAGCCTGCACCGGCAACCTCAGTTGCGTCTACACCCACACCATCTCGTGGCGCAGCCCGACGCAGCCGCTGCCGATGGAGTGGAATCCGCGCGCCGTGTTCGAGACGCTCTTCGGTGACAGCGGCAGCACCGACCCCGCCGTGCGCGCCGCGCGGCTGCAGCAGCACAAGAGCCTGCTCGACGCGGTGAACGGCAAGCTGGCGGACCTCAAGCGCGAGCTGGGCGGGTCTGACCGCACGAAGCTGGACGAGTACACCGAGTCGGTCCGCGACGTCGAGCGGCGGATCCAGCGGGCAGAAGAGCAGAGCGACCTGGAACTGCCGGAGATGCGGCAGCCGCAGGGAGCGCCGTCGGTCTTCGAGGATCACCTGGCGCTGATGCTCGACCTGCAGGTGCTCGCGCTCCAGTCCGATCTGACGCGCGTCATCTCGTTCATGATCAGCAAGGAGCAGAGCCCGCGCCCCTATCCGCAGATCGGCGTGCCGGAGGCGCACCACCCGCTCTCGCACCACAACAACGTGCCGGAGATCATCGCGCACATGTCGCAGATCAACCGGTACCACACGGAGCTCTTCTCGAACTACCTGGCGAAACTGCGGGCGACGCCGGACGGCGACGGGTCGCTCCTCGACCACATGACCATCATGTACGGGTCGGGCATCTCAAACAGCACGCGTCACGCGGGCGACAACCTGCCAATCATGCTGGTCGGCGGCGGCGCCGGCCGACTGCCGAGCGGACGCCACATCCGCTACGCCAGCGAGCCGTCACTGGCGAACCTGCTGGTGACGCTGATGGACAAGCTGGACGTCCCGGTCGACCGGATCGGCGGCAGCACCGGTCGCCTGCCGCTCGACACGCTGGCCGACCTGTAGGGGGACCGGCGCGATGCGGATCCGCGGGTGGTGGGTCGCGGCCGTCGTCGCGCTGGGACTCGGCAGCCCTGCGTCCGCGCCTGCTGCATTCGCTCAGGCCGACGCCGCCGCGCGGCTGGACGACCGGCTGATCGCCGCGGCGAAGCAGGGCGATACCGTGGCCGTCCGCGCGCTGCTCGACGCGGGCGGTGACGCTGGCGCGGCGGCGCCCGACGGATCGACCGCGCTGCTCTGGGCGGCCCACAGCGACAGTGACGAGACCGCGCAACTGCTGCTCGAGGCGGGGGCCGATCCGAACGCCGCGAACGACCTGGGGGCGACGCCGCTCTGGGCGGCAGGGCAGAACGGCAGCGCCAGGATGACCGAACGGCTGCTTGCCGCGGGCGCCGACCCGAACATCGCGCTGCTCGCGGGTGAGACGCCGGTCATGGTGGCGGCGCGCGCCGGCGCGGCGGACGTCGTCGATCGCCTCGCGCGCGCTGGGGCCGACGTCACCACCCGCGGCACGCGCGGCCAGACGGCGCTGATGTGGGCGGCGGCGCAGCGGCAGGCGGAGGTAATCGACACGCTGATCGCCCATGGCGCCGACCCGCGCGCACGGTCCGACGTCTGGACGCAGTGGATGGGCGTGCCGCCGCACAGCCGCCACCGGAAGGAGTTTCCGCACGGCGGCAATACCCCCCTGCTGTTCGCGGTCCGTGCGGGCCACCTGGAGTCGGCACGCCGCCTGATCGCCGCCGGCGCCGACGTGAACGACGCCGACGCCTGGGGCGTGAGCGCCACGACGCTCGCGGCGCACGGCGGGCAGACCGACCTGGTGGTCCTCCTGCTCGATCGCGGGGCCGATCCCAACGCCGCGGACGCTGGCTTCGCGGCGCTGCACGAAGCGGTGATGCGGAACGACCTGCGGGCGGCGCGCGCGCTGCTCGACGCGGGCGCCGATCCAAGCGTCCGGCTCGAGACCTGGACGCCGACCCGCCGCGCGTCGCGCGACCTGCACTACCCGCCCAGCTTCGTCGGTGCGACGCCGTTCTGGCTCGCCGCCCGTTTCGCGCGGACCGACCTGATGCAGGTGCTGGTGGACCATGGCGCCGACGCCCGCTTCGTCCTCGAGGTGGACTACGTCGTCGACGGCCGGATGGAGTGGACAACCGAGCGGACGACGACGCTGATGGCGACGCTCGGCATGGGCGGGCGCAGCATGTACCCATGGGTGCCCTACACCGACCATGGCACGCCGGAGTCGCGCACGCTCGCTGCCGTGACGCTGGCGGTCGAGCTGGGGGCGAACATCCACGCCGCCGATCCGAGCGGCCGGACCGCGCTCGACGCGGCGGAGGAGCTGCAGTTCGAGTCGGTTGTCCACTACCTCGTGGAACAAGGCGCCGACGAGAGCGTCGGCCAGTAGGCGTCCGGCCGGGGCCGGCGGAGGAGACGGGATGGGGAACAGACACCGTCGTCCGGCCTTGGCGTTGTGCGCCGCGGCGGCGATGCTGGCGGCGGTCGGCTTCGGGGCGTCGGCCCAGCAGCCATCGTCCGACGACGCGCCGGCGCCTCTCCCCCCGCTGCTCCGCGACTTCGTCCCGGTGACGGACGCGATGCTGCGTGATCCGCGCCCGGAGAACTGGCTGACGTTCCGGGGCGGCTACAGCCTCTGGGGCTACAGCCCGCTCGATCAGATCGACGCGGACACCGTCGGCGGCCTGCAACTGGTCTGGTCGCGCTCGATGACCGAGGGCTACCAGGAGGTGGAACCCATCGTCTACAACGGCGTGATGTTCTTCCCGCACGTGGAGGATCGCGTGGAGGCGGTCGATGCGACGACGGGCGACCTGCTCTGGGAGTACCGCCGGTTCACGCCCGACGAGCCGTGGAACACGACCGGCACGCGCGCCCGGTACCGCAACGTCTCGATCTACGACGACAAGGTCTACGTCGCCACCAACGACGCGTTCCTCGTGGCGCTCGACGCGCAGACCGGTGAGCTGGTCTGGGAATCGCAGCGGGCCGACTGGCGCGAGCAGGTGGCGCAGACGACCGGACCGATCATCGTCGACGGCATGTTGGTCACCGGTTCCCGCTGCAACCCGTCGAGCCCGCGGCCGGGCGGCTGCTTCATCACCGGCCACGATCCCGAGACCGGCGAGGAGCGCTGGCGGGTGAACACCGCGGCGACGCCCGATCAGACGGGCGGCGACACGTGGGGCGGCCTCGCGCGCGCGGCCCGCCGCCACACCTCCGCCTGGATGCAGGGTAGCTACGACCCGGAGCTGGGCCTTGTCTTCTGGGGGACCGGGCCGCCGTCGCCGCTGCCGGAGCCGCTCCGCGGATCGGGCAAGGCGGACCTGCTGTACACGAACTCGACCCTCGCCCTCGATCCGCGGACCGGCGAGCTGGTCTGGTACTTCCAGCACCTGCCGCGCGACAACTGGGATCTCGACCATGTCTTCGAGCGGCTGATCGTCGAGACCGAGGTGTCGCCCGACCCGGCCGAGGTACCCTGGATCAATCCGGACCTGGTGCCGGGCGAGACCCGAAAGGTGATCACCGGCATTCCGGGGAAGACCGGCCTGGTCTGGACGCTCGACGCGGCGACCGGCGAGTTCCTCTGGGCTCGGCCGACCGTCTACCAGAACATCATGACCGGCCTCGACGTCCGGACCGGGCGTCCGATGATCGACGAGAGCACCGCGCCCTGGTCGGTCACCGATCCGGTGCTTGCCTGCCCGCACCTCCTCGGCGGCAAGAACCAGCCGTCGGGCGCCTACAGCCCCGACACCGGCGCGATGTACATGCCGATGAACAACGCTTGCATGGATCTGTCGATGTCGGTGGAGGAGGCGGGCCCGAGCGACGGCTACGACGTCCGCGCCGTCGTGCGCCACCATCCAGACCTCGATCCCGACACCGCGCCGGTCGGCCGGCTGGAGGCCATCTCGGCCTCGACCGGCCGGACGCTCTGGCGCTACCAGCAGCGCGCGCCGATCTACGGATCGGTCCTCGCCACCGGCGGCAACCTGCTGTTCTCCGGCGACACCGTCCGCCGCTTCCGTGCCTTCAACGCCGAGACGGGCGATATCCTCTGGCAGACCATCCTGAACGGCCCGGTGAGCGGCCGCCCGATGACCTACAGCGTGAACGGCCGCCAGTACGTTGCCATCGCGGCCGGCGGCATTACACAGGGAACCAGCTTCCTCCAGATTACCCCCGAGCTGACCACGTCGACCGGCAGCAACACGTTGTTCGTCTTCGCCCTTCCTTAATATCCCCCGCCTTCGTCCGAACCGCCCCGCCAGGACGTCACGCAGACGGCATCGCGGCCGGCGTCACCAGCCGTACTGTCCCTTCGACACGCGCGCGAACGAATCACGAACCAGCTCGCGCAGCACGTCGACGTCCACGTCCTCGAGCCGCTTGATGTAAAGGCACGACTTCCCCGTCGTGTAGCGGCCGAGCCTCTGCATCATCGCCGCATGCCGCTGGAAGCCGGTCATGATGTAGACCGTCAGGCTCTGCTTGCGCGGGGCGACGCCGGTCGCCATCCAGTCGCCTTCGCGGCCGCTGGGGTACCGGTAGTGATAGCTGCCGAAGCCGATGATGCTGTCGCCCCACATTGCCGGCCGCTCCCCGGTGACGTCGGCCATCAGCTCGACGACGGCGCGGCAGTCGTCCCGCCGCTTCGCGTTCTCGATGCCGTCGAGGAAGGTCGCAACGTCCGCGTCGTTCTTTTTGGTCTTCAGCTCGGCCATGCGCTCCGGTCTCCTCGCCCCGCCGGCGGACGACACGCGCGAGGGGTGGTTCGCAGGCGGTTACTCGGGCGCCGGGAAGTAGGCGATCATTCGCCCCCGGTTGGTCCCGAGCCAGATCTCGTCGCCGATGCGGATGGCCGCGGTGGAGGCCGCGAACCCGTCCAGCCGCGGATGCTGGAAGATGCGCCGGACTTCCAGCGACTGCGGATCGATGACGGCGACGTTCGAGGTTTCCTCCGGCGTGCCGAAGTTGCCGTGGCCGGCGGCGAGGATCCGTGCGCCGCCGTCCACGAAGCGAACGTTGTCGGGCCGGAACCCGATCGGGACGACGTCCTGCTGCCGCGGCGTGCGGCGCGACAGGCGGGTGAGCTTCTCGCCCCGCCAGCCGGCTACGTACAGCCACCGACCGTCGGGCGAGATCTCCAGGCCGTTGGGCGTGGTGTCCCCGGTCCCGGGGATGACCGACCAGCCGGCGGACGTGCTCCACTCCCAGACGTCGCCGGTCGACGTGCTCGTCGCGGCGAAGCCTCCTTCGGGAAGCGCCACCACCGAGTTGAGCCGGAGTTCCTCCGGCGCGACGGCGCAGCCGACCCACGCCAGGGTCATCGGCGCCGCGCCGGCGTCGAGCTCGAAGACCTCGATCGATTCCCGGCGGCCGTGGTGCACGACGTACAGGTCGTGGACATCCGCCTCGCCGGGCTTCAGGTAGAGGCCGTGGGCCCGGAACTCGTCCCGGTCGAGCTCGGCCGGATCGAGCGGGCCCGGACAGCTCGGGTAGGTCGCCGCGTCGAGCCGCTCGCTGCGGTCGGGCGTCGGGAAGAGGACGGACGTGGTCTTGGCGGCGACGTTGACGAGGTGGATGCGGCCGCCCTCCTGGTTCCCGGACGCCACCACCCACTCGTCCCCCGGCACGATGGCGAGGTCCTCCGGGCCGATGAGGTTGCAGATGAACCGGATGTCGCCGACAGGCTCGCACCCGGCGGCCTCCTGGCCGGCCACCGCCCAGGCCCCCGAAAGCAGCACCGACACGCAAAGGGCAATCCAGGTTCGCGCGCTCACGTATTCCTCCCAGCCGGTTGCCGCGATGATACCGCAACCCGGATCGGCGCAGCGTGCACACCGCATGGTCGCGGGCGGCGCTATGATGAGCGTTCACCTTGCTCGATCCTGACCGCAGGGCGTCTGTTCGTCGGCGTCGACGCCGCACACCTGGCAGGCTGGATGCCCGTGACGGTCGCCCCGGCGCCCGAGGATGGCTACCGGACGGAGTGCTCCGATGACCTGTCGATCTCTCGCGTTCATGCTGCTGGCGTTCGTGTCACAACTCGCCGTGCCGACGCCGGGCGCGGGACAAGAGACGGTGTCCGCACCGCGGACACCGTGGGGGCATCCCGCTCTGCAGGGGGTGTGGACCAACACCACGACGACGCCCCTTGAGCGCCCCGACGATCTCGATGGCCGCGAGTTCCTCACCCAGGAGGAGTGGGCCGAACGGAATCCCGGCTCGGGGATATCGACCTGCGCCGCCGGCGCCTACAACGACTTCTGGCTGGAGAAGGGCGGCGAGCAGCTCACGCTGGTCGAGCGCTTCACGCGCGTCGACGACGACACGATCGACTACGAGGTGACGGTGACGGACCCGGACATCTGGTCGGCGCCGTGGACGGTGTCGATGCCGATGACCGCCATGGAGGACGTCCTGTACGAGTATGCATGCCACGAAGGGAACTATGCGATGGGCACCATGCTCGCCGGCGCGAGGGTGGAGGAGGGTCGCTGACGCGGAGCGACGACGTTGCCTAGTCGAGCGGGCTGGCCCCTCGGACGCACGGGCCCCGCTTGAGCAGGCGGACGAGGCACATGAAAAGACTTCGTGTTGGGCCGGGCTACCTGGTTGCGGCTGCGTTCATCGGACCGGGCACCATCGTCACCGCGAGCAGGGCCGGCGCCGGCTTCGGGATGACCCTGCTCTGGGCGGTCCTCTTCTCGGTGGTCACCACCGCCATCCTGCAGGACATGGCGGCGCGGGTGGGGCTCGCCGGCCGCCGCGGGTTCGCCGAGGCGATACGCGACAGCCTCACGAACCCGAGGGTCCGGGCCGCGGCGCTCGGCCTCATCGCGATTACGATCCTGACCGGGAACGCGGCCTTCCAGACCGGCAACCTGCTCGGCGCGGCGCTCGGCGTCAGCCTGCTCACCGGGCTGCCGCAGGGGTTTCTGGTGGCGATCATCGGCGCGCTGGCGGGCGCCGTGCTGATGACGGGAACCTACAAGACGATCCAAAACGCGCTGGTCGCCCTCGTGGCGCTCATGAGCGTGGTGTTCTGTCTGGTCGCCGTGTTGACCGCGCCGAGCGCGAGCCAGCTGCTGTCCGGGTTGCTGGTCCCGCGTGTGCCGCCGGGAGCACTGCTCACCGTGCTGGCCCTGATCGGTACGACTGTCGTCCCCTACAACCTGTTCCTCCATGCGAGTGGCACGCTCGAGCGCTGGCCGGACGCGGAGCGAAACGACGAGAACATCCGGGAGAGCCGGCGTGACACCGTGTTCGCGGTGTCGCTCGGGGGCCTGACCACCGCGGCGGTGGTGCTCGCCGCCGCTCCGCTGCTGGGGCAGGGGGCCGGCGCGGCCGACGCGGCGACGGTCGCGGCGCGCCTCGAGCCGCTGCTCGGACCCGCCGCGCCGGTGTTCTTCGGAATCGGGCTCTTCTCGGCCGGGCTGACCTCGGCCATCACCGCCCCGCTTGCCGCCGCCTATGCGGTGGGCGGGGCGATGGGCTGGGGGGGCGACCTCAAGAGCCGCCGTTTCCGCATGCTTTGGGGCTTCGTGCTCCTGACCGGGCTGTTCTGCGGGATCTTCCTGGGCGGGTCGCCGTACCAGATCATCCTGCTTGTCCAGGCCGGGAACGCGATCGTCCTGCCGATCACGCTGATCCTGCTGCTGAACGTGGTGAACAACGCCGGAATCATGGGCAAGCACTGCAACTCGCGGCTCGCCAACGTCCTCGGCGCGCTCGTGGTCCTCGTGATCTCCGGACTCTCGCTGGTCCAGTTGGCCCGCGTCCTCGGCCTCGCCGGGTAGCAGTCCCTGCGCGAGTCGTCACTGTTGGCCACGATGGTGCGAGACGCCGCCGGCAAGCGCCCGCTGACCGCCGCGGCCTGCCTGCTGGGCGCGCTGTCCATCGCCGCGTGCGGGGACGGCTCCGGTCCGGGAGTCGCGCGGGACGGGCAGGCGCTCGCACCGACCGCGACCGGCTATCCGGACGGGCCGATTACGATCATGGCGCCGGCCAATCCGGGCGGCGGCTGGGATCAGACGGCGCGGCAGATTCAGCAGGTCTGGACGGAGGCGGGCATCCTCGGCGTGCCGGTCGAGGTGATCAACCGCGGCGGGGCGGGCGGCGCCATCGGGCTGGCCGACCTCATCACGACGCACCGCGGCGATCCGCGGACGCTGATGGTGTTCGGACAGGTGATGCTCGGCGCCCTCCGCACCAACGACAGCCCGGTCTCGATCGACGAGACGGTGCCGATCGCACGGCTCCTGAACGAGTACCAGGTGGTGGCGGTGCCCGCCGATTCGGACTACCGCACGCTCGGCGATCTGATTGACGATGTCCGGCGGGACGCGGCGGCGGTGGCGTGGGCCGGCGGGTCCGCCGGCGGCATCGATCACATCCTTGCCGGACTCCTCGTGCAGGCGGCCGGTGTCGATCCGCGCCGGGTGAACTACATCGCGTACGCCGGCGGCGGGGAGGCGGCCGCGGCCGTGATGGGCGGGCATGTCGCCGCCGGCATTTCGGGCGTCGGCGAGTGGAAGGCGTACATGGCGTCGGGCCGGATGCGGCCGCTGGCGGTGTCGGCGCCCGAGCGGATCGGGGCCGATCCGACGCCAACCCTGCGGGAGAGCGGCTTCGACGTCGTCCTGTCGAACTGGCGCGGCCTGCTGGCGCCGCCCGGCACCGATGAGGCGACGCGTGCCTGGCTGATCCGGGCGGCGGAGCAGATGCGGGAGTCGGCCGCGTGGCAGGAGATCCTCCGGACCAACGACTGGGACGACAGCTTCCTCGCCGGCGCGGCGTTCGAGGGCTTCCTGCGCGAGGAGACCGCCACCGTTGATGCGACGCTCCGCGCCATCGGGTTGATTCAGTAGGTGAGGATGGGCTCCGATCGCCGGCTGGCCGGCATCCTGCTGGCCGTGAGCGTCGGGTACCTCGCCGCGGCCTTCCTGATTACCGAGCCGGAAGGAGAGTACGCGACAGTCGGTCCGCGGGCGTTCCCTCTGGTGATAGGCATCGCGCTCGCCGCCTGCGCGGCCTGGATCGGCCTCCGGCGTCGCGGCCGCGGGGATTCCGCTGCGCCCGACGCGGACACCGCGGGCGGCACGGAACGGCGGGACAGCGAGGAGCGGCGCGGCGTTGCCGATCCGGCTGGCTCCGCCGGCTCGGGCGGCCGCACGGACCCGGACCAGCAGGGGAGCCCGGCGTGGCGTGCCGCCGCGCCGGCCGCCGCGGCGTTCCTTGCCTACATCGCCTTGCTCGCGCCGGTCGGCTACCTGCTCGCGACGGCGGTCTTCATCCCGGTCGAAGCGCGTCTGCTCGGCAGCCGCTCGTGGCGCCGCGATCTGATCGCCGGTCTCGTCATCACGGCGGGCATCTACGCTGTCCTTGGGCTGCTGCTCGGCTTCCGGTTGCCGGCCGGCGTCTTCGGCTAACGCTGGCATGGCGGGGTTGGCGGAGCTCGGCGGGAACCTGGCGGTCGGTTTCGGCGCGGCCCTCGCCCCGTTCAACCTGCTGCTCGGCGTCATCGGCGTCACGCTGGGGACCGCCGTCGGCGTCCTGCCCGGCATCGGCCCGGCGCTGGCGATATCGATGCTGCTGCCCCTCACCTTCGGCATGGACCCGGTCGGCGCGTTCATCCTCTTCGGCGGCCTCTACTACGGCGCGATGTACGGCGGGTCGACCACCTCCATCCTCGTGCGGATGCCGGGCGAGGCATCAAGCGTGATGACGGCCCTCGACGGCTTCCGGATGACGTCCCAGGGGCGTGGCGGGGCAGCGCTTGCAACCGCCGCGATCGGCTCGTTCATTGCCGGCACGTTTGCCACCCTGATGCTGATGACCACGGCGCCGCTGCTTGTCGAGGTCGCGCTTACCTTCGGACCGGCGGAGTACTTCGCCCTGATGGTGTTCGCGCTGACGGCGGTCGCGGGCCTGTCGCAGGGGTCGCTCGCCCGGGGATTGGCCGCGGCGCTGATCGGCCTCGCCCTCGGCACCGTCGGCATCGACGTGCAGACCGGCCAGGCGCGCTTCACGTTCGGGATGGCGGGCCTGCTCGGCGGCGTGAACGTCATCGTCGTCACGGTTGGCCTGTTCGCGGTCGGCGAGGTGTTCTGGTACGCGGCGACCCGCGCGCGCGGCGCGGCAGGCGCCGCCGCCGAGACGCGCCGCGCGGTCGGCGGGCCGGTGCGGCTGACCCGGGCGGAGTGGCGCCGGTCGTGGCCGGCCTGGATCCGCGGCACGCTCATCGGCTTTTTCTGTGGCGTGCTGCCGGGCGCCGGCGCGACCGTGGCGAGCTTCCTCGCCTACGATGTCGAGCGCCGCTCGTCGAAGACGCCCGAAGCGTTCGGCGACGGCGCCATCGAAGGGGTGGCCGGCCCGGAGGCGGCCAACAACGCCAGCGCCGGGGGCAGCCTCGTGCCGCTGCTTGCCCTCGGCATTCCCGGCTCCGGCACCACCGCCGTCATGCTCGCCGCGTTCCAGATGTACGGCCTCCAGCCGGGGCCGCTCCTCTTCACGCAGGACACGACGCTCGTCTGGGGCCTGATTGCCAGCCTCTACGTCTCCAACACCCTGCTGCTCGTCCTGAACCTGCCGCTCATCCGTATCTGGGTGCAGCTTCTCCGGGTGCCGACGCCGCTGCTCTTCGCCGCGGTGCTCGCCTTCGCCACCGTCGGCGTCTATACCCTCAACAACAACCTCTTCGACGTCGCGGTGGTCTACGTCATCGGCCTGCTCGCCTGCGGCATGCGGCGTTACCGGATTCCGCTGGCGCCGGTGGTGCTGGCCGTGGTCCTCGGTCCGCTGCTCGAGCAGGAGTTCCGGCGGGCGATGGCGATCGCTGGCGGCGACCCAACCATCTTCGTCACCCGCCCCCTGTCGGCGGTCCTACTGCTTCTGGCCGTCCTGGCCGCGTCGGCGCCGATCCTGGCGCGGTGGCGGCGGGCGGCCCACTGATGCCGAATCGGCCCGATGGTCGAGATATTCGTGCGGCGGCACGCTCGGGCCGGAGCTAGAATGCCGGACGGAACATCCCAGCGGCACGACGATGACGCCGGTATGCGGCCGGACGCCGGTATGCCGGCCCGACGGAGCACATGCTGATGAGTGACCGGAACCGATACATTGCGCGCCCCGTCGTAGTCCTGGCGGGTGTCGGCGCCATCCTGGCCGCGGCCATCGGCGCCGGAGCGGTCCGCGCACAGGACGGGATGCCGCCGGCGGAGGTTCGCGCGGTGATCGAGGGGACCTGGGAACTGACGGAATGGCATGTCGGTGACGTCGTGGTACGTCCCCCGGAGATGGAGGGCCTGTGGATGGTGCACGATGGCCACGTGATGGCCATCCGCCACCGCACCGGACCGGACGACTACCACTCGACCGCAGGCTATGGCGAGTACCGCTGGGGCCCGGACACCTGGACCTATGGCTACGAACGCCAGGAGGACTGGCGCGGCCCGACCTCCGACAGCGCCGAGCTGACCCTCAGCGGCTCAATGCCCATCCAGATGCGCGAGCACCGGATCACCCGAGAGGGCGACATGCTGATCCTCGAGAGCGACGGACTCCGCTGGGAATACGACATCTCCGGCCGGACGTTCCTCCTTCTCGGCTCCAGCGGCCAGCCGATCCGGCGCTACCGCAAAGTCGACTAGCGCTGTCGAATACTGCACGATGGTGCAACAGTATGTGATGCTATGATGCACCCATGCGACCCACGCTCACCATCGCGGATGACATCCTCCGAGCGCTAAGGCGCGCGCTCACGAAACCGGGATGTCCCGGTTGCGCGGAAGCTGTCCCAAATAGCGCATGCTGAGGCGAAGCCTGGAGGAGGGCTCGATGCGACGCGTGGTTGCCTGGATGTCCGTGGTCATGATCGCGTGGGCTGGATCTGTGGGGATGGCCCAGAAGGTGAAGAGCGCCGAGGAGTTCGGTCGGTCGATGCAAGTGATCGGCGTCGCGATCGGGGACCTGGAGCAGGAAATAGGCGAGAGCGTTAGTATGGATGCCAAGGTCTCCGTGGCCCTGGCCCGTCAGGTGTTGGCGGGGGCGACCACGTATCTGACCGATGAGGGCATGGACGATGCCGTCGAGACGGCCCGACAGACGCTGACGACGCTCGATGCGCTGGACGGCCTCCTGTCCGCGGCGTCGGTAGACCCGGCCGCAGCCGCGGCGGCATTTCGAGACGTGAAGGACTCGTGCACGGCGTGCCACGAAGCATACCGGGAGGGCGATGCGGATAGTGGCTACAGCATCAAGACCGTTTCGTAACCCGCGGCGTGATCGGCGGTCAGTCCGAAGCGGGCGATTGTTTCTCATGATCCTTGAAAGGTCGAGAGCCATGCGGAGAATTGCGGTCACCACGGTGTGTGGGTTCGTGGCCCTGGTTGGCGGGCCGTTTTGGCCCGGGGCTGGCGTCGAGGCGGCCGGTGGTCCGGGCCTGGCGCAGCCGGCGGGCGCGGCCTCGGCCCCGTCGCGCGCGTTGCTCGATCAGTACTGTGTCACCTGCCATAACGAGCGGCTCCGGACGGCCGATCTCACGCTCGATACGCTGGACATCGGGCAGGTCGCGGCGAATGCGGAAGTGCTGGAAAAGATCGTGCTCAAGCTTCGCAGCGGGCAGATGCCGCCGCAGGGCCGACCGCGGCCGGGTGCGGACTCCGTGCAGTCGTTTGTGGGGGCGCTGGAAGCGGCACTCGATGCCTCGGCCGCCGTGGCGCCCGACCCCGGTCGGGTGGCCTCACGGCGGTTGAATCGTACCGAGTACGTGTACGCGGTCCGCGACCTCCTGGATCTCGAGATCGACGGCGAGGCGCTCCTGCCGAGCGATATGGCGGGGTTCGGCTTCGACAACAATGCGGACGTGCTCTCGGTGACGCCGTCGTTGATGTCGCGGTATCTCTCAGCGTCCACCAAGATCAGCCGGGTGGCCGTCGGGAGCCTCGCCAATCGCCCGCTCGTGCAGATCTACAAGCCGCCAGCCTATGCGCGACAGACGGAGCGCATGGGGGAAGAGCTTCCGTTCGGGACGCACGGAGGCTTGGCGGTAAGTCATGTTGCTCCGCTCGACGGCGAGTACTTGCTGAAGATCAGGTTGGAGCGGCGTGAGGTCGGGGAATCGATCGTCGGAAACATCGCGGAGAAGGCGTACGAGATCGAGGTGCGCGTGGATCACGCCCTCGTGGCGCGCCTCAGCGTGGGCGGCCAGTTCAAGGGCCGCGTCCGGTACACCCTGAGCGGGGGTGGGATCGGTCCTCCGGATGACGACGTTGTGGGCCGGCAGATCGCGTACTACAACCAGACCGCCGATGAGGATCTGGAAGTCCGCCTGCCCCTCCTGGCCGGTCCCCGGCTGCTCTCGGTCGCGCTTACCGATCTTGAGCCGTCGGCGTCACAGGGTATAGGCGATACGGTCGTCGCCGGGATCGGGTCGCTCGAAGTCAGAGGACCGTACGACGGCACGGTTCCTGAGCAAACGCCCAGTCGCGATCGCATTTTCCTCTGTCACCCAGTGAGCAGCCAGGAGGAAGCCGCGTGTGCGAGGCAGATCATCGGCACGCTGGCCCGTCGCGCGTATCGCCGGCCGGTGGACGACGCCGACATCCAACCATTGATGGCGGTGTTCGCACAGGGTCGGGCCGGGCACGATTTCGAGGCCGGCATCGAGCGCGTCGTCGAGGCGCTCCTGAACTCTCCGAAGTTCTTGTTCCGGATTGAGGATAACCCCGTCGATCTGCGGCGCGGCACGGCGTATCGCATCAGCGATCTCGAGTTGGCCTCCCGGCTCTCCTTCTTTCTCTGGCGGAGTATTCCCGACGATGCGCTGATCGACGTGGCCGCGCAGGGTCGGCTCCGTGAACCATCCGTGTTACGGGAGCAGGTGCAACGGATGATGGCCGATGAGCGGTCGTCCCGCTGGATGCGCGACTTCGTCGGCCAGTGGTTGCAGATACGAAACCTTGAGACGATCCAGCCCGATCCCACCCGCTTCCCGGCCTTTGACGGGAGCCTGCGCGAGGCCATGCTCCGGGAGACGGAGCTGTTCTTCGAAAGCCAGGTGCGAGACGACCGCAGCGTGCTCGATCTGCTGCGTGCCGACTACACGTTTCTCAACGCCCGTCTGGCCGAGCACTACCGCATCCGGAATGTGTATGGGAGCCATTTTCGTCGGGTGGTGATGCCGGACGCGGCGCGCGTGGGGCTCCTGGGACATGGGAGCGTGCTCACCGTGACGTCCTATGCACACCGAACCTCGGTGGTCCTCCGGGGCAAGTGGGTGCTGGAGACGCTGCTCGGATCTCCCCCTCCTGAACCGCCGCCGAACGTGCCACCGCTCCCGGAGAACGACGGGCAGGGCACGCCGACGTCGTTGCGCGCGCGCATGGAGCAACATCGCAGCAATCCGGTCTGCGCGAGCTGCCATGCCCAGATGGACCCGCTGGGATTCGTGCTGGAGAACTTCAACGCGATCGGGGCGTGGCGCGAGACGGACGACGGCGCGCCGATCGACCCCTCGATGACGCTCAACGATGTGCCGGTGGATGGGCTGCCGGCGTTTCGCGCCGTGCTGTTGAGCGTGAAGGGCGACGAGTTGTTGCGGACGATCGCGGAGAAGATGCTGACGTACGCGCTGAGCCGGGGGCTCACCTACACGGACGCGCCCACCGTGCGGGCCATCGTCCGGCAGGCGGCCACTGAGGATTATCGCTGGTCGTCGATCATCTCGACGATCGTCGGGACTGACGTGTTTCAGATGCGGACCGTCAAGGACTCGGACGAAGCGGAGTCTGGCTCCGGCGTCGTCGCCGCGAGGTAGGGCCGTCGCCGTATTCGGGTGACCTGAGAAGGAGGGTCAACGCGATGTTCATTACAAAGAAGCACTTGCCCCGCCGTACCATGTTGCGAGGGCTGGGGGCCACCCTCGCCTTGCCGCTGCTCGACAGCATGGTGCCGGCGCTGACCGCGATGAGCCAGACGGCGGCCGCTCCCGCCCGCCTTCGCCGGCTGGGCGTGTTCTATGGACCCAACGGGATGTCCATGCCCTACTGGTTCCCGCAGGAAGAAGGCGGTCTCCAGGACCTGCCGCCGACCCTGCAGTCGTTGAATGCGATGAAGGACCGCGTGCTGCTGGTCGGTGACCTGGCCGACGAAGCCGCGAAGCTTACCAAAGGGGGCGGCGACCACGCCCGCGCGGCCGGCACGTTTCTGACCTCGGTCCCGTTCAAGGTGACCCGGGGCGCGGATGTCTATGCCGGCGTCTCGATGGACCAGCTCGTGGCGCGGGAACTGTCCAAGGAAACGCAGTTGGCATCGCTCGAGCTCAGCATCGAGTCGAATGCGATGCTGGGGACGTGCGACGGCGGCAGCAGCTGCGCGTACACGAACACGATCGCCTGGCGGACACCCACGACTCCACTCCCGGGAGAGCGCGATCCACGCGCGGTGTTCGAACTGCTGTTCGGGACCAGCGGCAGCACGGATCCAGAGATTCGCCTCGACCGCATCCGCCGCGACCGGAGCGTGCTCGATTTTGTCCGAGGCGAGCTGGACAGTCTTGAAGGGACCCTGGGGTCCGGCGACCGGATCAAACTCTCCGAATATTTGGAGTCTGTGCGCGATGTCGAGCGGCGTATTCAGATGGCCGAAGATCAGAGCGCACGCGAGCTCCCCGTGCTCGACCAGCCCGTGGGTATTCCTGACGACTACGCCACGCACGCCACGCTCCTCATGGATCTACTGGCGCTGGCCTACCGTACCGACCTGACCCGGGTGAGCACCTTCATGCTGGCCCGGGAAGTGAGCGGGCGGGCCTACCCGGAAATCGGCGTGTCGGACGCGCATCACCCCCTGTCGCACCATCAAGATGATCCGGGGAAACTCGAGCGGCTGCACAAGGTGAACGAGTACCACTTCCAGCAGTTTACGCACTTGGTGAAGACGCTGGCGGAGACTCCCGAAGGCGACGGAACCATGCTGGACCACTCGCTGATGTTCTACGGGGCGGGGATCAGCGACAGCAATACCCACTTCCATGACAATCTGCCGATCGCGCTCGTGGGTGGGCAGGCGGCCGGGCTCAAGGGCGGTCGTTACATCCGACATCCCGAGGGTACGCCGATCGCGAATCTGTATGTGGCGATCTTGGACAAGATGGGTGTGCCGGTCGATGAGTTCGGTGACAGCACGGGCCTGCTGGACCTGTAGTGGCGCGTCGCGGCGCGAGGCGCGGGCACCGGTGGTTCGATGGTGAGGAGGGAAGGATGCATCTCAAGATATTCCTGGTAGGCCTATGCGGGCTGTGCCTCATGCTGGTCTCCGCCCCGGGGGTGGCTGCCGAGCCTGATCTGCGCATCGTGGAGAGGGCGGCGGCGCAAGACGGGGAGGCGGTCCGAGCCCTGCTGGAAGACGGAGTCGATGCCAACACGGCGCGGGCCGACGGGGTGACGGCGCTGCTCTGGGCGGCGCATTGGGATGACCTCGAGACCGCCGACGCGCTGTTGCGCGCTGGCGCCGACGTCAATGCTGCGGACGACCATGGCGTGACGGCCCTCGCCCGGGCGTGTGAGAACGCGAGTGAGACGCTCGTCACGCGGCTCCTGGCCGCCGGAGCGAATCCCAACGGCGCGCAGAGCAATGGCCTCACGCCCCTGATGACCGCGGCTCGCACGGGCAATGTGGCGGTGGTGCGGGCGCTCCTGTCCCAGGGGGCCACGGTGAACGCCACCACCACCCGAACCCACGAGACCGCGCTGATGTGGGCCATCGCCGAGCGTCATCTGGACATCGTTCGGGCGCTGATCGACGGCGGTGCCAGTGTCCATCCCACCGAGCAGCAGGCGTTTTCCCCGTTGATGCGTGCCGCAGGCAATGGCGACATGGACGCCGTCACGGTGCTGCTTGACGCCGGCGCCCGCGTCAATGACGTGTCGGCCGATGGGACGCATCCGCTGGTCTACGCCATCCTTCAGGGCCGGGCTGAGATCGCGCATCTGTTCCTCGAGCACGGTGCGGACCCCAATGCGAACATTGACGGCGTCTCCGCCTTGCACGCGTCGGCCGGGAATGTCGGAGAGTGGCTCGGTGCGTGGAGTCGGCGGCACAACGGCCGCGGCGGTGGCCGCGGCGGTGGGCGGATCGCGTTGAGCGAGCGGCTCCCGCTGGTGCAGGCTCTCCTTGCGCGCGGCGCGGATCCGAATGCGCGCATTACGTTGTCGTCGGTTATGGGTGGCTTCCTCAGGAACGGCGCCTATGACACGTTCACGACAGGGAGCGGAGACGTCGGGGGGGCCACGCCGTTGTGGGTCACCGCCCACTCCATGAACGGTGGCGGCGGTTTTGGCGGGACGTACCCGGCGGGTATCATCAACTCGACCGCTGAGGTCATGCGCACGCTGCTGGCGGCGGGCGCCGACCCCAGTGTGACAACCAACGATGGGTCCACCTCGCTGATGGCGGCAGCGGGGTGCGGGCATTGGGTCTACTTCCCCGGCATGCCTCGAGCCGATCGGCGGCCGAGTGCGGAAGAAGCGGTGCAGATTCTCGTCGAAGAGGCCGGGATGGGGGCCGCGATCAACCACGCCAACGAGGCGGACTTCATCGCGCTGCACTGCGCCGCCTTCAGTGGTCTCAACGAGTTGGTCGAGTACTTGGTGAGCAATGGGGCCGAACTCGACGCGAGGGATTGGCGCGGCCGGACCCCGTTCCGCATTGCGGAAGGGGCGAAGCAGGCGTTTCAGTTTCAAGAGTGGCCGGAGGTCGCCGAGCTGTTGCGCAACCTGGGAGCCGATACAGGACTGGGTATCCCGGGCGTGATCCACGAGCGTGCCGTTGCGCAGCTCGTCGGGCGGGGGGCAGCGGCGGGCGGGCAGTGACGGGTCATGTCGGATGGGCCCACGGTCCCCTCTTGTGGGGGCGAGGGCGTGAGGCGACACACTCGCGGCCGTTCAGAGAGGTGAGGTAATGGGAACTGGCATTGCGAGACTTCAGTACGTGGCGGGGGCGAGTGTTCTGGCGCTGATGGCGAGCTGCGCGGGTGAGAGTGGCGATCCGAGCATCGAGCTGGACGCGGACGACATCGGCGGCACCGTGAGCAGCGCCCAGGGCCCCGAGGCGGGAGTCTGGGTGATCGCGGAGACCACGTCGTTGCCGACGACGTTCTCCCGCACGGTCGTCACCGACGACCAGGGGCGGTACGTGGTGCCGGACCTGCCCGCGGGCGATTACGAGGTGTTCGTGCGAGGCTACGGTTTGGTGGACTCGCCCCGGCAGCCGGCGATGCCAGGCCAGCACCTCGACCTCACGGCTGAGGTCGCACCGACTCCCGGCGACGCCGCTGAGTATTATCCTGCCGCGTATTGGCTGGCGATGATGGACAAGCCTGCGGCCGGGTGTGGATTGGCGTGTCACCAAATCGGCAACAAGGCTACGAGGGAGATCCCTTCCAGCATCGCCGCCGAGGCCTCGGACTCGCTCGACGCCTGGATTCGTCGGGTGGCCGTCGGCCCCGAAGGGCCGGGCATGGCCGCCGGGTTCAACCGTCTGGGCGACGACCGTCAAGCGTTCGCGGACTGGACCGACCGGGTGGCGCAGGGCGAGCTCCCGCCGGAGGCGCCGCCGCGCCCCACCGGGGTTGAACGGAATCTCGTGGTCTCGGTGTGGGATTGGGGGACGAAGTTTGACGGCCGAACCGATTCGGTCGCCAGCGACCTCCGTGACGGGAGTGTGAACCCGAACGGACCGGTCTACATGGTGGCCCGATCGACGGACATCCTGGCCGTTCTCGAGCCGAGCGAGCACCGGAGCCACAACATCCAGGTACCGTCGAACGCCCCTGAGATGCACGCGAGGTCACGACCCTCCCCCTACTGGGGAGATGAACCGATCTGGCATCGTCGCGCCGACCCCCGAAGTCTGGCGATGGATGCTCGGGGCCGCGCGTGGTTGACAGCCAGGCTCCGGGAGGAGCCGGGCCAGCCGGCGTTCTGCACGTCGCAGACGAACACGTTCGCCCGGTACTACCCGGTTGAGTCCGCCGATGGCGGCCCCACCTATGGCGCCACTGGCCGGCAGCTCATCGTGTACGACCCGCAGACGGAAGAGTTCACGCCGATCGTCGATGCCTGCTTCTCGCTGGATCATAACCAGCTCGGGTCGGACGACTTCCTCTACTTCGGGGTGGACAACGCGGTGTTCTGGATCGACACGAAGACGTGGGATGAGACGCAAGACACCGAAGCCTCGCAGGGGTGGTGTCCCGCGGTCGTGGATACCAACGGGGATGGCACGATTACGGAGTGGACGGAGCCGGACGAACCGGTCAATGCGATGTTGGATCAACGGATTGAGTTCGGCTGTTATCAGATCGCCGTCGATCCGAACGAGCCGACCGGGGTTCTCTGGTGCGGCAGCAATCGGGAGCTGACGCGCATCGAGCTCGGGTCAAACGCGCCCGAGACGTGCAAGGCCGAAGTCTACCGTCCGCCGACCGGCCACTCACCGGAGGTGAGCGGCAGCGGCCACGCCATCGTCGATGGCGACGGCGTGGTCTGGATGATCTGGCGCGGCAGCCAGCATCTCACATCGTTTGATCACCGCAAGTGCACTGCGACGAGTGGTTTGGGGGGTGTGGACGGCCAGAGTTGCCCGGAGGGCTGGACCGTGCACCTGTTGGACGCCCCAACCTACGCCGGCACCGATGTCCAGTCGGACATGACCTACCTCCCGCAAGTCGATCGGCACGACGCGTTAGGGTTGGGCCGGGACGTGCCGCTGTACGGCACCGTGAACACCGACATGCTCGTGGCGTTCCTGCCTGACACGGAGCAGTTCGTGCGGCTGCTGGTGCCGTATCCGATGGGATTCTTCTCACGATCTTCGAATGGGCGAATCGACGACCCGAGCGCAGGATGGAAGGGGAAAGGCATCTGGTCGAGCTTTTCAACCTACGCGCCATGGCACGTCGAGGGCGGCTACGCGGACGGCGGGAGCGAGGGACACGGGTCGAAGGCGGTCAGCTTCCAAATGCGTCCAAGCCCGCTCGCCAAGTGAGTTCCGAGCTCCACCGGTACCGTCACGTTCACCATGCCTGCGAAAAACGGGTCTTCGATGCAAAAAAGGCGGCTTCTCTTTTTTGGGGGCGGAAGTATAATCCTTAGTTGAGTGTTTAGGCGCGGATGATTGGTACTGGCCTGAGGTGCGAGAACAATGAGGGATCGCTCTAGGTTCGCCACGATAATCGTCGCGGGTGTGACGGGGGCGTTGATCAGTGCGGCTGGCCTCGCTGCGAAGGAGCCGGCCGGCGGCGCCCTCCAGTCCGCCCCGGAGGCCCAGGCGACAGCGTCCGATCCGGCGCCCCACCAACAGGTGATCAGGCGCTACTGCGTCACCTGTCATAACGATCGGTTGCAGTCGGGTGGCTTGGCGCTCACGTCGGTCGATCTGGCGGAGGTCGGCGCGCACGCGGAGGTCTTGGAGACAGTCCTCATGAAGCTGCGCGCGGGTGCGATGCCGCCCGCTGGTCGGCCGCGTCCGGACGTGGCGACCCTTGCCGCCTTTACCGGGTGGTTGGAAGCTGGTCTGGATCGCGCTGCGGCGGAGGATCCCGACCCAGGGCGAACGGCGGCGTTCCACCGACTTAATCGCAGCGAATACCAGAACGTGATCCGTGACATTCTCGGGTTGGAGGTCGACGCGTCTGACCTGCTGCCGGCCGATGACGCGGCGTTTGGGTTTGACAATATCGGCGAGATGCTGACGGTGTCGCCGCTTCTCCTCGAGCGCTATTTGTCCGCGGCGAACAAGGTGAGCCGCCTGGCCGTCGGCGATACCAATACTACGTTGGGGTCCGCCTTCTATCCGGTGTCACAGTTCATGCTGCAGGACGATCGGATGAGTGACGATCTCCCGTTTGGCTCGCGCGGTGGCGCCGCGGTGCGGCACTATTTTCCGGCCGATGGGGAATACGTGTTCACGCTCCAGTTCGGGGGCGCGCCGCACCTGGCGGCGGACGTCCGGATCGATGGCGTGCAGGCGGCGGAGGTGCCGCATCCCGGGAACCGTTCTCTTGGCGATCTGGAGGGGCGGTACAGTGAGGTTCGGCTGGCGGTCCAGGCGGGGTCTCGCGTGGTGGGGATTGCGTTCCCTCAGACTCGAGTGAAGGCCGAGAGCCGCTATCCGGAGCATTTCCCCTGGGGCAACAGCGCAATATTTCCCACGAACACCGGGTCGGCGTCCTCTCTGAAGCTGCAGTCGCTCGATATCAGCGGTCCCTCTAATGTCCAGGGGCTGGGCGACACGCCGAGCCGTGAGGAGATCTTCGTGTGTCGGCCCCAGCGGGTGGACGAGGAGGAGGCGTGCGCGGACCAGATTCTCTCGCGGCTGGCGCGGCGTGCGTTTCGTCGCCCGGTCGTGCCCCCCGACATCGAGCCCCTGCTCGAGGTTTATCGGGCGGCGCGGAGTGAACGCGATTTCGACGGCAGCATTCAGATGGCGCTCGAGCGGTTGTTGGTCGATCCCGAGTTCCTCTTCCGGATCGAACAGGATCCGGCGGGGGTGGCGCCTGGCGCGCCGTACCGCGTGAGCGATCTGGCCCTGGCGTCACGCTTGTCCTTCTTCTTGTGGAGCAGTGTGCCCGACGAGGCGCTGCTCCAGGTGGCGGAACAGGGCACCCTCGGGGATCCCGCGGTGCTCGAGGCGCAGGTCCGGCGGATGCTCGCCGACCCCCGTGCACGGGCCTTGGTGCAGAACTTCGCCGCTCAGTGGCTGTATTTGCGCAACGTGGAACAGTTGAATCCGGATTCCTATCAGTTCCCGGACTGGGACGACGATCTGCGCCGTGCGTTCGTCACGGAAACGGAGCTGTTTCTGGAAGATCAGCTCCGGACGGATCGAAGCGTGACCGAACTGCTGACCGCACCCTATACGTTCGTGAATGAGCGGCTGGCGCGGCACTATGGCCTGCCAGGCGTGTACGGGAGCCATTTTCGTCATGTGGAGTTGCCAGATGCCATCCATAGAGGTGGGCTGTTGGGGCACGGCAGTATTCTCCTCGTCACGTCCTATCCGAACCGGACGTCCCCGGTCTTGCGCGGAAAGTGGCTGATGGAGAATTTCCTGAACGTCGAGCCGCCGCCGCCCCCCCCGGACGTGCCGGAGTTTCCCGAGGCCCAACGCGGAGAACAGCCGCGGTCGGTGCGCGCACGGTTGGAGGAGCATCGGAAGAATCCAGTGTGTGCGTCCTGCCACTCCGTGATTGACCCGCTGGGCTTTGCCCTCGAGCACTACGATGCGATTGGGCGGTTCCGGGAGACCGAGGAGGACGGGCAGCTCGTGGACGCGTCGGCGACGATGCCCGACGGTGTTGCATTCGACGGCCTGGCCGGGATGCGTGAGGTGATGGTGAGCCGCGAGACGGACTTTGCCAACACCGTGGTCGATCGGCTGTTGACCTATGCCTTGGGGCGTGGGCTCGAGTACTACGATGGACCTGTCATCCGGCAGATCATCCGCGAGGCGGAGGCTAACGACTATCGCTGGTCCTCGTTGATTCTGGGGATCACCAACAGTAGGCCGTTCCAGATGAAGCGGAGCTACGAAGGAGAGTGAGATGATCATCACGCAAAAGGCGATGTCTCGGCGGACGGTGTTGCGCGGGCTTGGTGCAACTATTGGGCTGCCGTTCTTGGACAGCATGGTGCCGGCGTTGTCGGCGGTCGCCCGGGCGATGGAGGTTATGCCCCGACGGTTTACGGTGATGTATGTCGCGCATGGCAAGGCGCCAGGCTACTGGCTGCCGGCCACGGATGGTCCTGACTACGAGTTGACGATGCCCCTGCAGCCGCTGGCGAAGTTCCGCGATCGGATGCTGCTACTGAGCGGGATTGACAACGACATCGCGTTGCAGCGCCCGGAGGATCCGCGCGGCGGGCACGGGCGGATGGTCCCGGGCTTCATGTGTGGCGTCCACGCCAAGCCCACGCAAGGGGTCGATTTCGAGGCGGGCATTTCGATCGACCAGATTGCGGCCGATCACATCGGTCAGGAGACGGTGTTGCCTTCGTTGCAGCTCTCGCTGGAACCGATTGACTTCGCCGGCACCTGCGACAGCGGCTACAGCTGTGCGTACACGAACACGTTGAGCTGGCGGACGTCTACGTTGCCGCTGCCGATGCAGGCCAGCCCGCGCGCGGTGTTTGAGCGCCTGTTTGGGGACTCGGGGAGCACGGACCCGGCGGTTCGATCCAGGCGACTGCGAGAGCAGCGGAGCATTCTTGATTCGGTACTTGACAAGACGCAGCGGCTGAGTGGGAGTCTGGGTACGAGTGACCGTCGCCGGTTCGACCAGTACTTGCAATCGATCCGCGATGTCGAGCAGCGTATGGAGCGTGCGGAGGCTCAGAGTTCGCGGGAACTGCCGCTGGTCGAACAGCCGATGTCCGTTCCGGACACGTTTCCCGAATACGCGCATCTGATGATCGATCTGATGGTGCTGGCGTATCAGGCCGACCTCACGCGCGTGTCTGCCTTCATGTTGGCGAAGGAGATCAGTGGGCGCACGTTCCCGGAGATCGGGGTCTCGGATGGGTTTCATTCGGTGTCGCATCACCGCAACCTCCCTGACAAGAAGGCGGCGCTCGCCAAGATCAATGCGCACATGACGTCGATGCTGGCGTACTTCGTGGAGCAGATGCAGGCGTCGCCCGAGGGTCCCGGCTCGTTGCTGGACCACGGCGTGATTCTGTATGGGAGCAACCACGGCGATCCGAACAAGCATGAGCCACGCGAGTTGCCGATTCTCGTGTTCGGTGGCGACCGGATCAAAGGCGGGCGCCACATCCGGTATCACGATCGGGCGCAACTGCCGAACCTGCATGTGTCGCTGCTCAACGAGGTGGGCGTGCCCGTCGAGCACGTCGGCGTCAGCACGAAGAGGCTGCCTCTCGAGCCCCTGTCGTTGTAGAGCAGTAGGGAGGCTCGCCGCAGCCGGCGCAGAGACCTGTGTCTGCTCGACTGCTGAGGGCTGAGGAATGAGGAGGTAGGCATGGGGGGGACCGGCAAGAGGTGGTGCGCGCACCTGGGTGTGTTGGCCGTGATCCTCGGGTTGTCGGTGCGCGCAGCTGGCTCGAGTGACGACCTGCGACTCGTGGATGCGGCCCGGGCTGCCGACGCGGCGGCGGTCGAGCAGTTGCTGGCAGCCGGGGTGCCCGTCAACACCGCACAGGCGGATGGCGCGACCGCGCTCCACTGGGCGGTGCACCGAAACGCGCCGGCAATTGTCGACCAGTTGATCGCGGCCGGTGCGGACGTCAACGCGGCGAACGATGTGGACGCCCGGCCGCTGATTCTGGCCGTGCTAAATCGCAGCGTCCCCCTGGTCGAGCGGCTGCTGGAGGCCGGCGCTGATCCCAATGCGGGACGAGAGTCGGCCGTGCTGACCGCGGCGCACACGGGAGACCCGGCGGTGATGGCTTTGGTGTTGGCCCACGGGGGCGACGCCGACGCCAGCGAGCCTCGTCGCAGCCAGACGGCGTTGATGTGGGCGGCGGCCCAGGGCCACGCTGAGGTCGTCACGCTGCTCATTCAAGCGGGCGCGGACGTCCATGCCCGGACGCATGCAGAGGCGGTACCGGTTCCGGAAGACCGGACAGGCCAGTCTCGTCGGAGGCCGCCTTCCGACTTTCCGCGCCCGGCGTCCTCGATAGTTGGCAACGAGTTCGCCGCCTTGCTGTTCGCCGCCCGGGGTGGTGACGTCGCATCGGTGCGGCATCTGCTCGAGGCGGGCGCCGATGCCAATACGACGAGTGCCGACGGCATGAGCGCGCTGGTGTTGGCGACCGTCCGCGGCTGGCCTGCGGTCGCTCATGTGTTGCTGGAGCACGGGGCCGACCCGAACGCGGCCGGCACAGGCTACACCGCCCTCCACTGGGCGGCTGGCATGTGGGAGACCGAGCTCACGGCGAACTCGATCACCCCGCTGCGCGACCATGAGTGGGCTCGACTGGCTGGGGTGACCAAGGGGAAGCGCGAGCTTGTCCGGGCGCTGCTGGCCCGAGGGGCCGATCCGAACGCGCGCATCCAGCAAACACCGGCGCGGGTGGGGAGCTCGAAGAACCCCCCATTGTTGGAGCTCGAAGGGGCAACGCCGTTCGTGCTGGCCGCCGTGGCGGGTGAGAGTGCGGTGCTGCGGCTACTGGCGGAGCGCGGTGCCGATACGGGGTTGACCACGACAAACCAAGGGACGCCGCTGATGGCCGCGGCGGGCCTGGGACGGGTGCTGGGCGAAACGACCGTGCCGGACCGCCAGATGTTGGCTGCGGTGCAGACGCTTGGCGAGCTCGGGGCCTTCAGCGACGTGAACGCGGTGGACACGCTCGGGAATACGGCGCTCCACTACGCGGCCTACTTCAAGCGCGACGCGATTGTCCAACTGTTGGTGGACCAGGGCGCCGAGCTGGAGCTCACCAACAAGTACGGTGAGACGCCGATGTGGCTGTCCGAGTTGGTCGTTCAGTTCGCCGGTGGGGGGGCGTACGCGGTGTCGCCGACGTCGACCGGTGATCTCCTCCGACAGTTAGGCGCACAGCCCACCGAGCCCGAGTATCACGTCGAGAGCGGCGGTGTGGGCGGGAGTGGGTTGCGGCCGACCTATTGGCCTGACATCCCCCACATCTAGCGATTCGCTGTCGGGCACCTATCCTCGCCGTAGCGACAAAGCCGGTTGCCGTCCAGGATGACATGCAGAGTTCTGTGTGTGGCATCTCAAGGGCACCGACGCGGGTGACTGCGGCGCAGAGCGAATCCACGGGAGGATGAACCGATGATGAAGCGACATCTGAGCTGGCTGTTCGTAGTGACGGTAGCCGTTTCCGGTTGTGAGCAGCTCTCGCCGGAGATGCAACTGATTCACGACACCGCCAATGCCCACGGCGGTGTCGGGGCGGTTGCGGAGGTGGCCACGCTGCGCATCGAAGGCAGCGGGACGAGCTTCCGGCTGGGGCAGAACCGGACGCCCGACATGGATCTCCCGACGGCTGCGATCGAGTCGTACACCCTTGACGTCGATCTGCAGAATCACCGCATGCGGACGGCGATTGCGAGCGCCAATTTTTCCGGGCGAGTGAATACCGCGGTCACCGCAATGGACGCCGACGTGGCGTTCAACGTCGGGCAGAACGGTGCGCAGCGGACGGGCGCGAGGGTCGCGAGAGAGCGTCACACCGATTTCTACCATCATCCTCTGACGCTGCTCCAGTCCGCGTTGGCCGAGGAGGGGATGGCCGCGACGGTCAGCAACCTGCGGCAGGAGATGGGGGGACATGCCATGGTCGACATCACCACGCCCGACGGCAGCGAGCTGACGCTGCACGTCGACGCGGACTCCGGGCGGGTGGCGATGATCTCGTCGATGGCCTACAACACGAATATGGGGGACGTCGTGATGGCGACCGCCTTTGCCGACTACGCCGACGCTGGCGGGTTGATGTTGCCTCAGGCAATCAGTCGGGCGATGGACGGCCTGCCCGCCAGCGCCCTTCGGGTCAGTCACGCGGTCAATGCCGACGTCGGCGATCTTGCCGCGCCGGCCGATGTGGCCTCAGCCCAGGAGCCTGGTCCGCCCACCGCCAACGTGACGGATGAGGAACTCGCCGACGGTGTCTGGCTTCTCGCCGGGCAGTCCCATCACAGTGTCCTGGTCGAGTTCCCCGAGTACACCGTCCTGGTGGAGGCGCCGCAGCACGACACGCGCACGCTGGCCGCCATCGAGCGGGCGCGCGAGCTCGTGCCGGACAAGCCCCTGCGCTACACCGTCAACACCCATCATCACTTCGATCATTCGGGTGGCATTCGGGCGGCGGTGGCGGAAGGGCTGACGGTGATCACCCACGAGACGAACCGGGCCCTGTTGGAAGAGCTCGCGTCCCGGCCGCACACGATCATGGCGGATCATCTGGCTCAGCAGCCGGCGGAGCTGATGCTGGAGACGGTGGCCGGTGACGACACCCTCGAGCTGGGGGAAGGCCGGAGAGTCATACAGATCTTCCGGATGGGGGACAATCCCCACGCCGACGGTACGCTCCTCGTCTATCTGCCGGCCGAGCGGATGCTGATCCAGGCCGACATGTTCATCCCGGGGGTCGGGGGCCCGTTCGCGGATACCGCGGCGGCGCTGCTCCAGGCCATCCAGGACCGTAACCTCCGGGTCGATCAGCTCGTGCCGATTCACGGGGCGATCATGGCGCTGAGCGATCTGGAAGAGGCGGTGGAGGCGGCTGGGAACTGACAGCCGCCTTGATGCCGGATCGGCGCGGGCACGTCAGTCGATGCGTCGGGTTCTCGACGAGTTGGTTGGTCCGCGTGGGGGTCAGCCGCCGTGTCGATCGTCTATGATGCAGGCGTGAAACCCGTCTCCAGGCGGGCGTTTCTCAAGTCCACCGCTGCCGTCACGGCGGCGACGACACTGCCGGGCGCCCGTGTGCCGCTCGGCGCCCAGAGTGGCCCGGCCGATTCGGCGCCTCGCACCGCTATCACCCTGACCGTCAACGGCGAGCGCCGCACTGTCGACGTCGAGGACCGGTGGACGCTCGCCGAGCTGATCCGCGACCACCTCGACCTCACGGGGACCAAGATCGGGTGCGATCGCGGCGAGTGCGGTGCGTGCACGGTGCATCTCGACGGCGTCCCGGTCTACTCGTGCAGTCAGCTCGCCGTCTGGGCCGACGGCCGCGCCGTGACAACGGTCGAAGGGCTCGCGGACGGCGACCGGCTGGATCCGCTCCAGGAGGCATTTGTTGCCGGCGATGGCCCGCAATGCGGATTCTGCACGTCGGGCCAGTTGATGGCGGCCAAGGCGGTCGTCTCGGCGACGCCGAATCCCACCGAGGATGACGTCCGGCAGGGCATGACGGGCAACATCTGCCGCTGTTCGAACTACAACCGCTACGTGGCCGCGGTCCTCGACCGCCCGCCCGAGCGGGCGACGGACTCGGATCCGATGAGCGTGGTCGGCCAGAGTCGCCCCAGGATCGATGCGGTCGAGCGGGTCACCGGCGCGGCGCGCTATACCGGCGACGTCAAGCTTCCGGGGATGGCCTACGCGCGGGTGCTCCGGAGCCCGCACCCCCATGCCCGCATCAGGGGGATCGATACCAGGCGGGCCCGGGAGATGCCGGGCGTCTACGCGGTGCTGACCCGCGAGAACTGCGACACCATCTGGCGGTCCGGCGATCAGCAGAACCCACGCTATCTATTCAACAATCCGGTTCGTTTCGTCGGGGATCCGGTCGCCGCCGTGGCCGCCGTCGACCGCCACGTGGCCGAGGCCGCGATCCAGGCGATTGACGTCGACTACGAGCCGCTCGACTTCGTACTCGATCCGGAAGAAGCACTCCAGCCCGGGGCGGTCGAGATCCAGCCGGGGGGAAACCTCTCACGTCGACGCGACGGCGAGGCGTTGCCCGAGATCTATCAACGCGGCGACATTGACACCGGTTTGGCCGCCGCGGACGTGGTGGTCGAGGAGACGTACGTTTCCAAGCACCACAGCAACGCGCAGATGGAGCCCCGCTCGGCGGTGGCGCGCTGGGAGGGCGACGAGCTCACTCTGTGGACGCCGACTCAGGGCATCTCGAACTGCCGCTCCGACGTGGCGCGGGATCTCGACCTGCCGCCCGAGCAGGTCCGGGTCGTCTGCGAGTACATGGGCGGTGGGTTCGGGAACAAGAATCAGTGTCAGGACGCCGATCTCATCGCGGCGGTCCTCGCGCGGCAGGCGGGGCGTCCGGTCAAGCTGGAGCTGACGCGGAAGGGCGACTTTCTCGGGGTCCACGGCCGGTGGCCGACGGTGCAGCACTACCGGGTGGGGGCGAGCCGCGACGGGACGCTGCAGGCGATCCAGCTCCGGGGCTTCAGCGGGATGGGCCCGCATCGCAAGAGCAGCGGCGGCATCGCCGGGATCGAGCTGTTTCGGTGTCCCAACGTGCGCCGCGAAGTGTCGCCGGTCTACACCAACATGACCGTCGCCGCCAACTTCCGGGGTCCGGCCTATCCCCAGGGGGTCTGGGGGATCGAATCGGTCATGGATCAGGTGGCCCATGAGCTGGCGATCGACCCCGTCGACTTTCATCTCCGGAACCTGACGCGCGCCTTCAACGACGAGACGCCGTATACCAGTTGGGCGCTTCGCGAGTGCGTCACCGAGGGGGCCGACCGGTTCGGCTGGCCGGCACGGTGGCGGCGGGCCGGGAGCCGGGTCGGTCCGCTGCGACGGGGCGTGGGGATGGCCATCGGCATGTTCGCGGCCCGCCTCGGCCGCAGCAGCGCAGTCTTGCGCCTGGAGGGCGGGCGCCTGTTTCTCCATATCGGGGTCACCGATATCGGCACCGCCACCAAGACGGCCATGGCCCAGTTGGCGGCCGAAGCGATGGGGATGGACCTGGCCGACGTCACCGTGATCTGGGGCGACACGGATCGGTGCCCGTACTCCGTGGGGGAATCGGGGAGCCGGACGACGACGCATACCGGACAGGCGATTCTGGAAGCGGCGGACGATCTCAAGCGGCAGATCGCCGCGGTTGGCGTACCCCTCGGGAGCCGCACGCTGATCGCGCAGGCGACGCCGGAACCGGTCATCGACGGCCTGGCGCGCTACGCCTCGGCCGCGCACTTCGTGGAAGTCGAGGTCGACACGGAGCTGGGCGGCATCCGGGTGCTGAGGTATCTGGCGATGCACGAGAGCGGGCGCATCATCAACCCGCTCACCGCCGAGAGTCAGGTGAAGGGCGGCGTCACGATGGGGATCGGCATGGCCCTGCACGAGGAGCTGATCTACGACCGCCTCACCGGTATTCCGGTCAACCCGGGGTACTACGGCGCCCGGGTCATGACGCACCTCGACGCGCCCGAGATCGAGGTGCGGTTCCTCGAGCCGGACGATGCGTACGGACCGTACGGGGCGAAGAACGTCGGTGAGCCGCCGGTCATCCCGGTGGTGGCCGCCATCGGCAACGCGGTGTTCAATGCGACCGGCCGCCGGCTTCGAGAGCTGCCGATGACCCGGGATCGGGTGGTGGAGGCTCTGGCGTGAGACCGCTCGCCAACGTGAATCCGGAGAGTCTGGCCGACGCCGTCGAGCGCCTGGAGCGTGGCGGCGAGCGGGCCACCGCGGTCGGAGGCGGCAGCGACTTGCTCGGGATGATCAAGGACAACCTGGTCTCACCCGACGTGCTGGTGCATCTTCGGACGATCGCTGCGTCGGACGACTTGGCCAGCATCGCCTCGGGACCGGCGGAGCTGCGCGTCGGCGGGCTGGTGACGCTAACCCAACTGAGCGTCCATCCGGAGGTGGCCTCCCGCTACCACGTGCTGGCGGAGGCGGCCGGGTCCGCGGCGACGCCCCAGATTCGCAACGTCGGCACCCTGGCCGGCAACCTCTGCCAGCGGCCCTGGTGCTGGTATTTCCGTCAGCACTTCCCGTGCTACAAGCACGGCGGAAACCGCTGCTTTTCCCGGACCGGCGAGAATCAGTTCAATGCCATGTTCGGCGGCGGCCCGAGCTACATCGTCCATCCGTCGGACACCGCCCCCGCGCTCGTGGCGCTCGAGGCCCGTTTTCGCCTGGTCGGCCCCGGTGGCGAACGGGTCGTTCCGGCGGGCGAGTTCTTCACGCTCCCGCGCGTTGACGTGGCGCGCGAGAACGTGCTCGAGCCGAACGAGATTCTGGCCGACGTCACCGTTCCGGCCGCGTCCAGTCTCCGAAGCACCTACGGCAAGGTGCTCGACCGGGAAGCGTGGACCCACGCCGTCGTCAGCGTGGCGCTCGCGCTGCAGATGGACGGCGACCGTGTTCGCCGCGCGGGAGTGGTGCTGGGCGGCGTCGCCCCCATTCCGTGGCGGGTCGCGGCGGTCGAGGAGCTGCTGGCGGGGCAGCAGGTGACCGAGTCGCTTGCGGCCGAAGCGGGGCGGCTCGCCGTCGACGGCGCCCGGCCGCTGTCGAAGAACCGCTACAAGGTCCCGCTGGTCGAGAATCTGGTGCGCCGGACGCTGCTCTCGCTGGCGGGAAGCGCGTGATCGTGCTGCAGGGGTAGTGGGTGGCTGCGCTGTCTGGTAGCGGCTGAGCGGTGAGCGCCGATGAATCGCCGGGACTTCATCCTGCTCGGTCGTGGGCGCACACGAACCCTCGACGTCTCGTGCGAGCGGCTGTACATGACGTTCGTCGACGCCCGGATGAACGGATCGACCGCCGCCCTGCTCGCTCGCCTCGCCGAGCAGTCGGCGCGGGCCCGCCGGGTGAGACTGCGAGAGACGGTCTGGCTCGCGCGCGACGATTTCCGCTCGGCCGTCATGCCGGTCCTTGACGCGTTCAAGTCCCGGGGCGGAACGGTGGAGGTGGCGTCGTGACCGCCGGAGCGCCGCGCCATCTGGTTGTCGCGCTGCTGCTCTGTGCGCTGCCATTGGCCGTGCAGGGGCAGGTCGGTGGCCGCAGATCCGCGACGACCGGCTCGGACGCGGCCCGCGCCCACCGATCCGTTGACCGGACGGACGAGTTCGTCTTCACGCGGATCCGGTACGGCGGCTATCGGTCGACCTGGAACCACGACTATCCGCGGGCCGATCTCCATCTGTCCCGGATTATCGACGACATCACCACCATCGACGCGCGCCTCGGTGAGACGAACGTCTTCCGGCTGGACGATCCGGAGCTATTCCGGCATCCCATCGCCTATATCTCGGAACCCGGGTTCTGGCACATGAGCGAGCGTGAGGTCGAGGGGCTGCGGAACTACTGGCTCAAGGGCGGATTCGTCATCTTCGACGACTTCGAAGCTCGCCAGTGGGATAACTTCGAGTACCAGGTGCGCCGCGCCCTCCCCGAGCACCAACTGATCGAGATCGACGTGACGCGGCCGATCTTTCAGGTGTTCTTCGAGATCCGGAAGCTCGACTTCCCGCATCCGCTGGTGCGGGTGGAGCCGAGCTACTGGGCCATCTTCGAAGACAACGACCCGACCCAGCGGATGATGGCGATCGTCAACTACAACAACGATGTCGCCGAGTACTGGGAATGGTCCGACCAGAGCGGGTTCTTCCTCGTGGACTTCACGAACGACGCCTACAAGCTGGGCGTCAACTACATCGTCTACGGCATGACCCACTGAGCGGGCTCAGCGCGAGTACCAGTCGTAGAACGCGTCCCCCTCCGGGATCTTCCGCGTGACATCGATTTCCATCGTGGCGCTCTCCCAGTGGGTGACCAGCGGCTCCTTGCGCAGATGGCCGTACATGAACTCCTCGGCGAACGCCTGGCAGCGGAACTCGAGGAGCTGCATGTTCGGTTCCATCCGGCGATAGAGGGGCATCGAGATCTGCCACGAACCGGTGAAGACGTTCGGATCTTCGATCGTCACGTCGTAGTTGATGACGTTCGGCGTTACCAGCGTGAAGCGCTCCTCGAGGCGGAGGGCTGCGGTGTGGTGGTTGCCGGCGCGGTCGAACCAGCCGTTGTCGCGGAAATTTGTCACCTCGACCACCAGGGTGTCCCCCTCCCAGCGGCCAACCGAGTGACCCATCCACGTGTAGTCGGGTGGTAGCTCCACGTCGTCCATGTGAATCGTGCGGGCTGTGGCGGTGTACGCGAACGCCATGTGAATCTTGTTCGTGCTCTGGGTGATCTCGAACGGGTACGGCATGTACATGGCGCGCGGGATGCCCGGGAGGAAACAGCGGATTTCCGGATCCCGGTCGACCCAGTGCTCGACGTTCTCCTGCTTGTGGGCCAGCGCCTCGGGGGTATAGGGGATCCGCCCGTCACCCTGGACGACCCCAAGTGAACCCGGGACCGAGGCGACCGCCCCGAGCGCAACGACCGGCGGCGCCGGAAGCCGGGCATACTCGTAGGGATAGACGCCGGGCTGGGTAATCATCGCCGGGCGGGCGGCGTGGGATTCCAGGTCCCAGTTGGCCTCGTTGTTGGCCTGCCAGATACCGTTGAAATTCGGACGCCCCTCGATTCGCTCCCGCCGCTCGGGCTGATTGGCTTGGCCCGTCAGCCGGGCGACGGTCGCCGTGAACATCCCACCCGCCACCGCCGCCACGAGGGCGACGGCGATCAACGCACCTGCATGGCGATAACGCATGTCGATCTCCGGGGAAGCAGCAGCAGCCGGTTTACTCTAGCGAAGCGGGTCGTTTTCGACGCCTACGAAATCGGTGGCGTTGTCGAACGTCGCGGGATGCGGGCCTCGGCCGGCGCCGTACTCGTCCTCCGCGATCCGAGCCCCAAGCAGCAGCGCCGGAAAGCCGTAGTTGCCCTCGTAGCACCGGGGTTCGTAGTAGATGCGGTTCTGCTGATCGCTCTGCTTCCGGAATTCCTGTCGGACGGTCCACGGCCGGACCCACACCATCGGGTCTTCGATCGTGACTTCGTAATCCAGGGCATCCGGGCCCGTGCGGGTCCAGCGTTCGACGAGGTGCAGGTTCTCGCGGGATCCGCGGAAGGCGCGCTGGGGGCTGAAGTTGGTGACGTCGATGACCAACGTATCGCCGTCCCAGTGGCCGCGCGAGTCGCCCCACCACTGGCGAATGTGGTCGGGGAGATGCGGACTGCCGTTCATGACGATATTCCGCTGGAACCCCTGTCCCTGGCCGACGTCATAGAAGATCGATATCCCGCCCGGCGTCTGCACGATGCGCCGGAAGCTGCCGCCGTACGCGGTGCCGAATTCGGGGATCCCGCCACTGAGACACCGGTCGCCGAGCGAGCCGTCTTCAATGTTGTCCTGGCGATTCATCCGGCCGGTGTTGGAGAGGGGCGGCTGCATCTCCGAGCGCCGGGGGGAAGGCTCCGGGTTGTACGCGCCACCGCGGCACGCCACCGACCCGCTCCGGCAGGTTTCGGTCGAACGCAGCAGCTCCACTCGGAACGCCCGGTCCTCGTCGGCCAGCGCCAACGCTTCCGGCGTCAGCCGAGGAACCCTGCCGTTCGGGGGATCCACGATGAGCGAGGTCCGCCGGTCGGTAGGCTTGTACGACAGAAACACGGCGTTGTAAGCCCCCGCGACGTCGAGCTCCGTTCCGCGCTCGACTCGGCGGTTCCGGCTGAGGAGCCCGGCGCGTTGCTCGTCGAGTGCGGCCTGCTCCTCGGGCGTCAGGAACTCCCGGTCGCCGAACCGCTCCGGCCGCTCGAACGGCGTGTCGACCTCGGTGGTCCAGATGCCCTGCAGATCCGGCTCGCCCCACGGTGTCCTGATTGACGCATCGGCCTGGCTGTCGGTCGTCTGGCCCGACAGGCCGACCTGGCTCGCGCCCAGCAGGCCCACCGCGATCACGAGCGCCGAAACCGTTCCCGCCGCTGCGACATGTCGCACTCTCATCGACGTGCTCCTTTCGGCGTGCTCCGTATCGCCGGTCTCGCCTGGCGTCAGGGCTCGACCGACTGCTCTTGTTCTTCGGCCCGGTGACCGGCCAGGATCCCTTCCATGCCGTAGTTCCCTTCGTGGCACGCGTACTCGAACAGCGGATCGGTGCTCCCGGTGAACGGAATCATCGCGGTCCACGAGCTGTCCCAGATCGCCGGGTTGGTGACCGTGACTTCGTACTCCAGGCGGTCGGCGCCGACCCGGGTGAAACGCTCCACGACGTGCATCTCGGCGCCGACATCCGGGATTCCTCTCAGAGTCAGCACCGGCGTGTCGCTCCTGGGAGAGAAGTTCCGGGTCTCCACGACCAGGGTGTCTTCCTCCCAATGGCCCCGCGCATCGCCGTGCCAGAGCCGGATGTCATCGTCCAGAGGCGGCGCGTCGGTGAGGGGGATGATCCGGGCGTCGTGGATCAGCTCCTGAAGAATCACGACGTGATCCTTCTCCTGGAAGATCTGGTAGTAGCTGTTGTAGCCCGCGAACAGGTTCGGCATCCCGAACGTGATGCAGCGCTCGCTGAGCGGCCTGTCCTCCCACGAGTCGGCGGGATGCGCGGCCATATGCGCGCCGAGTGCGGCCAGCCGCTCCGCCGTCGCTGGCTTCATGGCCGGCAGGCGCCCGTTGGCCGGCTCGGTGATCAGCGACGTCCGATTGTCGATGTCCCGCTCCACGAGCCACACCTGGCCGTAGTTCCCGGTCGCCTCGTCGAACGTGAGGAACGGGCTGTTCTCCTGGAGCGCGGCGGCGACCAGGCCGTCGCCGAAGATCGCATCGCCCCCATCCAGGACCTCCGCGATCCGCTGCTCCAGCTCGGCCAGCTCCTCGTCGGTGAGGACATCCTTGCCCTCGAATGCCACAGGCCGCTCCAGTGGAGTGGCGACGTTGTTGGCCCAGATGCCTTGCAGATCCGGCTGGCCATCGGCGGTACGCGACAGCGTCCACCGCTCGGATTGCGTTTCGCTGGTCTGCGCGCCAGCGGGGAAGCTGCCCGACCAGAGGAAAGCCGTGGCAAGGACCACAACAGCGTGAGCGTAACGTTTCATCGGGACCTCCTGACCGTGTCTGTCTCAATATAGCCCAAAGGACCGGTATCGCCGTCATGGTGCGCCGGCGTACACGCCGGCATCCGTGGTGCGCCGGCCTCCAGGCCGGCACACCGTGAGCGCACGCTCCGTTGATCTCCCAGCCTCGCGCGGCCTACAATGCCCCGATGGGGATGATGGCTCGCTCCGGCGACCCGTCCGCGCTCCATGCATGGTCTGTTCGCGCCGCCTGCGGGGCCGTGGCGCTGGTTGTCTGCCTCCCCCTGCCGGCCGCCGCGCAACAGACGGACGAGGGCGTGTTCACCGTTGAGGAGGGACGCGAGCTTTTCCGCGGCTACTGCGTTGCCTGCCACAACGACCGGCTGGAGACCGCAGGCTTCAGCCTGGAGGGCTTCCTTGACCACCTCGATGCCACCAGCATCGCCGTCGAGGCGGAAACGTGGGAGAAGGTGGTGCAGAAGCTGCGGACCGCCACCATGCCGCCGTCGAACCGGCCGCAGCTGTCGGCGGACGAACGGACGGCGACGCTCCGCTGGCTGACGTCGACGCTCGACGCGGCCTCGCAGGCGAACCCGAACCCGGGACGGACCGAGACCCTCCGCCACCTCAACCGGACGGAGTACCGCAACGCCATCCGCGACCTCCTCGCGCTCGACATCGACGCCGAAGGGCTGCTGCCGCCCGACGAGTCGGGTCACGGCTTCGACAACGTGATCCTCGGCGACCTGCCGCCGACGCTGCTCGACCGCTACGTCTCCGCCGCGCGACGGATCAGCGCGCTGGCGGTCGGCGGCACGTCTCCCTCGGCTGACAGTGTCGTGATCCGCGTGCCGGCCGACACGACGCAGGAAGCGCACGCGCCGGGGCTGCCGATCGGAACGCGCGGCGGCATCGCCATCTCGCACACGTTCCCGGTCGACGGCGAGTACGACATTCAGGTCCGGCTGGCGCGTAACCGGAACGGCAATATCGGCGGTCTGCGGGATCCCCGTCCGCACGAACTGGAGGTGCTGCTCGACCGCTGGCCGATGGCCGACTTCACGGTGCAGCAGCCGGAGGAGCTCGTCGACGACCGACAGGTCGACGCCAACCTGAAGGTGCGGGTCGCGGTGACCGCCGGACCGCACAGCGTGGGCGTGACGTTCATCCAGAACGCGTCGTCGCTGGTGGAGACCGAGCGTCAGCCGCTGCAGTCGCACTTCAACGAGACGCGGCATCCCCGGCTGACACCCGCGGTCTACCAGGTGACGATCACCGGACCATACGAGGCGAAGGGAGCGAGCGACACGCTGAGCCGTCGGCGGATTTTCGTCTGCCGGCCTGCGCCGGCCGAGGTGGGCGACACGGTCAGCGAGGCGGCCGCGGACGTCGCGGAGGCGGAGGCGTGCGCCACCGAGATTCTTTCGACGCTGATCCGGCGCGCCTATCGGCGTCCGGTGGGTCCGGCCGATCTCGAGACGCCTCTGGCGTTCTTCCGTGAGGGACAGACAGCGGCCGGGTTCGACGCCGGGATCGAGCGGGCGTTGGGCGCGGTGCTGATGAGCCCGGAGTTCCTCTTCCGCGTCGAGGTGGATCCGGCGGACACGGCGCCCGGTGAGCCGTACCGGGTGAGCGATCTCGAGCTGGCGTCGCGGCTCTCGTTCTTCCTCTGGAGCAGCATCCCGGACGACGAACTGCTCGACGCGGCGGAACGGGGCGTCCTCAGCGATTCGGACGAGCTGGAACGGCAGACGCGCCGGATGCTGGCCGACCCCCGCGCGTACAACCTCGCGAGCAACTTCGCGGGGCAGTGGCTCCAGTTGCGCAACCTGCCGGCGGTCAGTCCGAACGGCCGGATCTTCCCCGACTTCGACGACAACCTCCGCCGGGCGTTCCGCGAGGAGACCGAGCGCTTCATCGACAGCGTGCTGCGCGAAGACCGGGGTGTTGCCGACCTGCTGCAGGCGGACTACACCTTCCTGAACGAGCGGCTGGCGAAGCACTACGGGATCCCGGGCGTCTACGGCACGCGCTTCCGGCGCATCGAGCTGGACGGGCACAGCCGCCGCGGCGGCCTGCTGCGGCACGGCAGCATCCTGTCGGTCACGTCCTACGCCACCCGCACGTCGCCCGTCATTCGGGGCGTCTGGGTGCTGAGCAACATCTTCGGGGCGCCGCCGCCGCCGCCGCTCCCGAACGTCCCGGCGCTCGAGGATGCACAGGTGGACCCGAGCCTGCCGTTGCGCGAGCGCCTGGCGGCGCACCGCGCGAACCCGGTGTGCGCCAACTGTCACCGGACGATCGACCCGGTCGGCTTCGCCCTCGAGAACTACGACGCGCTGGGCCGGTGGCGCGACTACGAAGGGGACACCCCGGCGATCGACGTCTCCGGCGCGCTGCCTGGCGTCGGCGAGTTCGAGGGGATCGACGGGCTGGTCGAGGGCCTGTTGACGCGTCCTGACCTCTTCGCCGGAACGATGACGGAGAAACTGCTGACCTTCGCCCTGGGTCGCGGGGTCGAGCATTTCGATCAGCCGGCGATCCGTCAGATCCTGCGCGACGCCAAGCCGGACGGCTACCGGCTGTCGTCGCTCATTCTGGGTATTGTTCGGAGCGCGCCGTTTCAGATGAGGAGAGCGGAATCATGATCATCACGAAGATGGCCTTGCCCCGGCGCACGTTCCTGAAGGGCGCCGGCGCCACGATGGCGCTGCCGCTGCTCGACGCGATGGTGCCGGCGGCAACCGCCCTCGCCAAGACCCCGGCACGGCCGGTGCCGCGGCTCGGCTTCGTCTTCATCCCGATGGGGTGCGACCATGCCCGCTGGACGCCGTCCGACGAGGAGCATCTCGGGCAGTTGACGCCGATCCTGAGTCCGCTCGAGCCGGTGAAGGATCAGTTGACGGTCATCACCAGGATGGAGTTGCAGAACTCCTACCCGGGGACCCACGACACGTCCAACTCCGGCTTCCTGAGCGCGGCTTACGCCAAGCACACCGAGAGCTCGGACTATCACCTCGGAACGACCGTCGATCAGATCGCGGCGAAACAGATGGGGCAGGAGACCCAGCTCGCGTCGCTCGAGCTGTCGATGGACCTGAACCCGCTCTCGGGCGTTTGCAACAACGGCTACGCCTGCGTCTATCAGAACTGCCTGTCGTGGTCGTCGCCGACGACGCCGCTGCCGTCCGAAGCGCATCCACGGATCGTGTTCGAGCGCCTCTTCGGTGAGGGCGGAACGCCGGAGGAGCGGCAGGCGGCGCGCGCGAGCCGGGCGAGCCTGCTCGATGCGTTCAGCGACGACATCGCCCGGTTGAAGGGGACGGTCGGCGCGGTCGACCGGGTGCGGGTCGATCAGTACCTCGACAGCATTCGCGAGATCGAGCGGCAGATCGAGCGGGCGGAGGCGGGCGTGCTGAACAACGCGACCATCGACGCGGACCGGCCGGTCGGCGCGCCGGCGGCGTTCGCGGACCACGCCCGGCTGATGTTCGACCTGCAGAGGCTGGCGTTCGAGGCGGACATCACGCGGGTCGTCACGTTCCAGTTGACGCGCGAGCTGAGCAACCGGACCTACCCGGAGATCGGCGTGGCCGAACCGCACCACCCGACCAGCCACCACGGCGGCGACCCCGACAAGCTGCTGAAGATCTCCATGATCAACACGTTCCACGTGTCGTTGTTCGCGGAGTTCCTCGAGAAGCTGAAGGCGACGCCGGACGGCGACGGGTCGCTGCTCGACAGCACCGTCTACCTGTACGGCAGCGGGATGGGGAACTCGAGCCTGCACGACCACGAGAACCTGCCGATCCTGGTGACGGGCGGCGCGGCGTGCGGCCTGCGCGGCGGGCGCCACATCCGCTACACCGAGGGGACGCCGCTCGCGAACCTGCATGTGACGCTGCTCGACCGGGTGGGGGTGTACCTCGATCAGTTCGGGGATAGCACCGGCACGGTGGAGCACCTGTTCGATACGGTGCCGGTGTAGCACGCGACGCGACAGCAGTGGGGAGACACGCCATGAACTGGGGACGACGGGAACGAGCCACCGGGCGGTGCACGGCACTGGTGATCCTGATGCTTGGCGTGGCGAGCGTCGCAGTCGTCGCGTCGGCGGCCGAAAAGGGCGCCGTTGCGGATGCTGTCGAGACCCTTGCCGCCGATGAGCGCGTGGCGCGTGTCCGCGCGCTGATCGCCGAGGGGACGGACGTCAACGAGGCGCAGGTGGACGGGATGACCGGGTTGCACTGGGCCGCCTACTACGACGACACCGCGACGGCGCAACTGCTGATTGACGCAGGTGCCGGCGTCAACGCCACGAACCGGTATGGTGTGCCGGCGCTGTGGCTTGCCGCGGCGAACGCCAACGCGGGGCTCGTCTCAGTCCTGCTCGACGCGGGCGCAGAGCCGAACGTCGCGCTCGAAGGAGGCGAGACGGTGCTGATGACCGCCGCGCGGACCGGCAGCGTCGACGCGGTGCGGGCGCTCGTCGCGGCCGGCGCCGACCCGAACGCGACCGAGCGGCGGGGGCAGACGGCGCTGATGTGGGCGGCGGCCGAGGGTCACACCGATGTCGTCCACACGATGATCGAGACGGGTGCACGGTTTGACACGGCACTCACCTCCGGGTTCAACGCGTTGTTCTTCGCCGTCCGCGAGGGGCACATCGACGTCGTCTCGACGCTGCTCGATGCCGGGATGGATGTCAACGCGATCCTCGAGCGCGTGAAGGATGGGCCGGACGAGGTGGTCAACAACGCCAGCTTCCGCCCGGTGGACGAGGGGATGAGCCCGCTGCTACTGGCGGTTCGCAATGGCCATTTCGAGTTGGCGGTCGCGTTGGTGAAGGCGGGCGCCGATCCGAACGACATGCGGACCGGCTTCGCGCCGCTCCACACGATGAGCTGGGTGCGGAAGCCAGACGCGAGCGACCTGGGCGATCCGTCGCCGATCGGCTCCGGCAACCTGACGAGTCTGGGGTTCGTCCGCGAACTGATCGCAGTGGGTGCCGACGTCAATCTGCAACTGCCCGAGAATGCGCCGCGCGTGCCGAACAGCGGGTCGAGCTTCGGGACCGGCGGCGCGACGCTCTTCGCGCTGGCGGCCGACCGGGCCGACATCCCGCTGATGACGCTACTGCTTGAGCTGGGCGCCGATCCGTTGATCCCGAACGCGGAGGGGAGCACGCCACTGATGGCGGCCGCCGGCTTGGGCACCGGGGCGCCGGAAGAGGAAGCGGGCACCGAGGAAGAGGCGTACCAGGCGGTCGAGCTGCTGCTGGAGCTTGGGGCCGATATCAACGCGGTCGACGACAAGGGCGACACCGCGATGCACGGCGCGGCCTACGGCAGCTTCCCGAGCATCGTACAGTTGCTGTCGGATCGCGGGGCCGACATCGGGATCTGGAACATCTCGAACAACATGGGGCGAACGCCGCTCTTCATCGCGGAGGGGCACCGCGGCGGCCTGCCGCGCCCGTCGCGCGAGACGATCGCCGTGATCACGGCGCTAATGGACGGCGCTGGCGTCTCGACTGAAGGGCCTCGGCCCGAGCTCATCGACATGTACGCGCCGAAGCCGAAGGAAGAGAAGCCCCTGCAGTAGGCCCGCTGCGCCGGCGTCGTGGCGTGCCCCGTCATGGTGCGCCGGCCTCCAGGCCGGCAGATCCCTCCAATCAGGACCGCACGTCCAAGGCATCAGGTCCGAACGCGTCGGGCAGCATCTCGTTGAGCGTGTGATGTTCGTTGACACGCAGGCTGCCACCGCCCGCTTCATACAGCAGTTGACGGCACCGGCCGCACGGCGTGCCCGGTTGGAGGTCGTCGACGTCCTTGCCAGCCACGACCGCGACCGCCACAAGCCGGCCGCCGCCGCTCGAGTGCAGGGCGGACACCAGGGCGCACTCCGCGCAGAGCGTAAGCCCATAGGAGGCGTTCTCCACGTTGCAGCCTTCGACGACACGCCCGTCGTCGACGAGTCCGGCGGCTCCCACGGAGTACCCGGAGTAGGGCGCGTAGGCATGCCGGGCCACGGCTCGGGCGCGGTGAAACAGGCGATCCCAGTCCGGTCGGACGTTGCTCATCCCGGCAGCGTAGCATGCGCTGCCGGAACCACTCTGCGCGATCAGAATCGTCGACTCGGTTGCCGACAAACCAGCGTCCGGCTTCAAGGCCCGCTGCGAAGAGCAGTACTATCGCAGCCAGGAGGCTCCGTCACAGCGGGTGGAGTCACGTAGTGCGCTCCCCGGAATACCCGGTAAGGTTCCCGATCCGCACCCCGGAGCGAGACGGAGAGGACGTCCATGAGGATGGTATCGCTGAGGTGGTCATCGTCGAAGGGATTCGCGGGGTGCCGCCTGGCAGCGACGGCGATTGCGGCCGTTGCACTCATGGTCTCCGTAGCGGAGGCTGGCGATGAGGTCTATCTGCGGGTCGGACTCGATCTTGACCGCCCTGCCGATACTCGGTTCACGGACACGGATTGCGCGAGCACCGTGCCGACGGCGCTGTACGGCTGCGGCATGGGCCCAGACGGCGCACCTCACCGATCGGTCGGTAATTTCGGGACGGTGCCCACCGTAGAAGTCGGGCTCGGCTACGCCGCCACCACCGCGCTGCGGCTGGAGGCCATGCTCGAATACCGTCCGCGCTTCAACTTCACGGGACAGACCAATTTCCTGGAGCCCGGGCTCCAGCAGTCCGCAGCTGCGGATCTGTCATCCCTCGCTGGCCTGGTGGCCACCTACCTGGACCTGCCCGGACTGGGCCTGTCAAGCGTTGGGCCCTTCGACCCCTTCATTGGGGCCGGTGTCGGCGCCGTCCGAAACCGGATCGGTGAGACGCACATGACCTTTCCGAGGACGACAACCATCGTCCCGGGTGCGAGCCACGTCGACGTCGTCTGGATGGTGACGGCGGGAGTGGCGACATCCCTGGGCGAGCACGTCACGCTTGATGTGGCCTGGCGGTACACGGATGCCGGGACCGTGCGCACCGGCCGGGGCGAGGGCCAGGTGGTGTGGCGGGACGGGAGCCGGGCGCCCCTGATGCTTAATCTGGCGCCAACAGAGGCAGCACTCACGAGTCACGGCCTCCGGTTGTCCCTGCGCTACGCGTTCTAACGTCGGGGCCCGCAACGCCCATCGTCAAGCTCGCGCCGCCGCCGCGCCGCGACGCTCGTGGACAAGATCGAGCGCCAGACCGAACGGGCCTTGATTCGACCAGTAGTGGTAATACCTGATAAAGTATTACTCCAACAATGAAAATAACTACCAAGGGACAGGTAACCATCCCGCAGCGGTTCCGACTGAAGTTCGGGCTGCTGCCGAACACGGCCGTCAACTTCGAAGAGGCCGACGGCGGCGTGACGATCCGCCCGGTGCTAAACAAGCGTGCGCTGGTGGAAGATCGCCTTCGCCGGGTTCGCGGAGTCGCTTTGCGTGGTGTTCGAACGGACGACATCATGCGACTCACCCGTGGAGACGACTGAGTGTTTCTGGTCGACACGAACGTCCTGCTTGACGTGTTCACGAACGACCCGCAGTGGTGCTCGTGGTCGGAGGGGGCCATCCGTGAGGCGCTCGTCGCCGGACCGATCGGTATCAACCCGATCATCTATGCGGAGACATCGCTGGCGTTTGCCGACGCCGAGACGCTGGACCGGCAGCTCGACGAGCTGATGCTCGATCGTCTGCAGTTGCCGTACAGGGCAGCGTTCGGAACGGCGAGGGCGTACCGCAGGTACCGACACGCGGGCGGTTCCCGGTCCGTGCCCCTACCGGACTTCTACATCGGGGCCCACGCAGAGACCGATGGCCTGACGCTCATCACCAGAGATGCCCGTCGATTCCAGACCTACTTCCCGGCGGTGACGCTCGTCTCGCCCGACACGTCATAGACTCCGTGCGAGACTCGCCGATGATGCTGAGGTCGTCCGCGCACCACATCTCACCGGGGACCGGAAGCTGGCCGGCTGTCCGGGGCTGAACGTCCGCGTCGAGTTGGTCGACCAAGGAGGGACGCAATGAGCAGACGAACAATCGCATTCGTGGTCCTGGCGGGTCTGCTGGGCGCCCTGGCGGCGACGCCGGCCGACGCGCGGGTCGTCCGGATCGAAGTGGAGCGGACGACGCCGTACGCCGGCGGGAAGGAGTTCGGCGCCGCCGGGCCATTCGAGCGCCTCGACGGCACCGTCTACATGGAAGTGGATCCGGAGGATCCGCTCAACGCGGTGATCGTCAACCTCGACCGCGTTCCCCGGAACGAGCGGGGGATGGTCGAGTTCAGCGCTCCGTTCTTCATCATCAAGCCGGTCGACATGGCGCGCGGCAACCGGAAGGTGCTGTACGGCATCAACAACCGCGGGAACGCGATCGAGCTCGGCTTCCAGACCTTCCCCACGCTGCCGCCCGGGGCCGATCCCGAATCCGGCGACGGACTGTTCTTTCGCCTGGGCTACACCCTGGTGGACGCCGGCTGGGCCGGCGACGTCACGACGACGGCGACGCGGCTCGGTGCGAACCTGCCGGTCGCGGTGCAGGCCGACGGCAGCCCGATCGTCTCCCGGATCCGCATCGAGTACTCCACGGACCTGGCGCAGGCGCCGGCCGGCGGCGACGGCCTCTACACCGTGCCCCTCAAGGGGAACGACCGCTTCGTGAGCTACGAGACGGCCGACACCGAGACGGCGCACTCCACGCTGACAGTCCGCGACGCTATCGACGGCGAGCGCCGGCCGATCCCGGCCGACGGCTGGGCCTTCGGGACGTGTCCGACGGGCGAGGCATCGCTCGCGCTGTCGACCACCGACATTTGCCTGTTCGACGGGTTCGACCGCGACAAGTCGTACGAGCTGATCTACCCCGCGAAGAACCCGTGGGTCATGGGGCTCGGCTACGCCGTCACGCGCGACGTCGCCTCGTTCCTGCGCTACGCGACGGCCGACGACGCCGGCACACCGAATCCCCTTGCCGCGAGCGCCGACGCGACCGGCATCCGGCGCGCGTACGGGCTCGGCATCTCGTCGACCGGGATGTACCTGCGCGACTGGCTCTACCTCGGCTTCAACGAGGACGAAGCGCACCGCCGGGTGTTCGACGCCGTCCGCATCCACATCCCCGGCACGCATCGCCTGTTCGCCAATGTCGAGTTCGCCGACCCGAATATCTATTCCCGCCAGGACCGCACACCTGACTTCACGTCGCATTCCTATCCGCCGCTCACCTACGCGGTGACCACCGACCCGGTGACGAGCATCCGGGACGGCATCCTCAAGCGGCCCGCGACCGACCCGCTGGTGATCCATGTCGACACGAGCAACGAGTTCTGGCAGATGAAGGCGTCGTTGAACGTCCACGACGGCCACGGCAACCCCGTGCCGATTCCAGGCAATGTCCGCACGTACCTACTGGCCAGCCATCCGCACGGCGGGGCCGCGGGGGTCGGGGCAATGCCGGCCGACCGCGGGGCGTGCGAGTACGCGACGAACAGTTATCGGAGCTCCGCGCCCGCGATGCGCGCGCTGCTCGTCGCCCTCGACGCGTGGGCCGACCGCGGCATCGAGCCACCTCCCAGCAACTACCCGGACGTCCGGCGGGGGACGCTGGCGACGGTGGACGAGGTGGCGCGGACGTTTCCCACGATTCCCGGCGTCACCTTCCCGACGCGCGTGAACGGGCTGCATGCGCTCGGCTTCGGCCCCACGTTCGGATCGCAGGGCGGCCGGCAGACCGTGCTGCCGCCGACCCGCGGCGGTTCGTACCGGGTACTCGTGCCGACGACCGACCGCGACGGGCACGATGTCGCGGGGGTCCGCACGGTGGATATCGCCGTACCCGTCGGGACCAACACCGGCTGGAACCTGTATGCGGCTGGCCCCCGCGGGCGCGATCTCTGCGGACTGACCGGATCGTTCTTCCCATTCGCCCGGACGCGCGCGGAGCGGGAGGCCAACGGGGATCCCCGCCTGTCGCTGGAGGAACGCTACGGCGACCACGCGGGCTTCGTCGCCGCGGTCCGGCACGCCGCCGACGAGTCGGTCGCCCGCCGGATCCTGCTGCCCGAGGATGCGGAAGTGATCGTCCGGATGGCGGAGGAGAGCGACGTGCTGCGGTAACCGCGCGCATCTCTACTGGCACGCGCTGCACGCCATTCAAGTGGTCCTGTTCGCGGGGTTGCTCAGAAGCATTAACCGCCGCTTGACACTGACATGACCGGTCCTTGACGCTGGTCACATGGAAGCCATCAACGCGTCAGACTTTAGGGCTCGCTGTTTCTCCATTCTCGATCGCGTCGCGGAAACCGGCGAGCGGGTGGTCATTCTGAAGCGCGGCCGGCCGGTCGCCGAGTTGTGTCCGACCAGCCGGATCGGGACTGCGTATCCACAGTTGTCGCTCAAGGGCACCGTTACCGTGGTGGGCGATATCGTGGGACCGGCCGTCCCGGAAGAGTCTTGGGAGAGCCTTCGACGGTGATCCCGCCGCTCGATGCGCATGTCCTGACTTGGCGGCTCACAGATTGAAGCGGCGGTCGCGCCGCCTCTAGTGCGGCTGCACGGCATCTCTCCGGCCATTGCGGCAGAACTTGCCGCATTGCCCGATTCGTTCCACCGCGATCCGGCCGACCGGATTCTCGTGGCGACCGCCCGTGTCCTCGGCGCCACGCTGTTGACACAGGACCGTCGCATCGTCGAGGCGGGCCTCGTCAACACTTTAGGGTGATTCGACGCTTGTCTGACTGGTCCATCGGTCGGTTCCTGATGAACCTCATGCTGATGGCCGCTGGTTATCCCTGGACCGTCATCCCGGTCGAGCGCCGGGGACACGCTCCGCCAGTGGCGTGACGTCGTCGAGGATGCGTGAACTGTCGGCAAAGTCGACCTGCGTGCCGAAGCCCTCCAGCGCGAGTCGCCATTCCTGCACGTTGCCCGGCTCGACCCCGTCTCCCGCCACGTGCTGGTTCGGTGGAAGCCAGAGGCGCGTGATGCGATCCAGCTTGGCCCGCACGGCGTCGTCGATGCCGCCGGCACGAACGTGGGGCACTACATCGAGGCGCACGCCGACGCGACCAGTGAGCCGGTTCTGGCCCAATTCACGCATTCCTGGATAGCGCGAACGATGGCGGGGCGGGCCCGACATCCAGAAATCCAGAGGAATCACGCCATGACTGACACGACTCAGACCCCAGGTTGGCTATTGGACCGAGATCGCGACAGGTCTTCGCGACGCTTTCGTTCGCGCGTGGCGATCGCGTGCCTGTCGGCAACAGTCGCCGCCGCCGCCGCTGCCGAGGCCCAGGTTGCCCACCCGCTGGACGAGCTGGTGCGCGCCGGAGATCTGCGGCGCGGAGTCGGTGTCTACGTTACCGACGACCGCGGGCGGCGCCTCAAGGGCACCATCAGCGAGGTTTCGTCAACGAAGCTGACGGTCACGCGATGGCAGGATACATGGACCCTGGCCCCTACCGACGTCCAGAAGATCGAGCTTCAGGACCCGGTGGAGAACGGCATCTGGCGGGGCTTTGCGGTCGGAGCCGCCGTGGTATACGGGAGCTGCTTCTCCCCCTCGCACACGGAAGCGCTTTGCGGCACGGGCTCTGATTCGGCGGCGGCTGCATTCGTGGGAGTGCTGATTCACGGACTGCCGTACGCCGCCATTGGCGCGGTCGTCGGCGGGTTCCTCGACGCATCCGAACACACGACGCTGTACGAGGCGCCCGGCTCCACGCAGCTGACTCTGTCACCGACTCTGTCGCCCGGAGGCGCAGGCGTGCAAATGTCGGTGGGCTGGCAAACCGGGGGCTTGCGCAAGGCCGAGCGTGACCGAGGGCAACGAGCGGGCCTGACGACCGACGAGCGGAAGCGGCTGAAGGAGCAGGAACGCGAGATCCGTGAGCTGCGCCGGGCGAAACGCCTTGCGCGTGGCGGACCTGACGTATGTGGCCACGTGGGCCGGTTTCGTGTACGTGGCGTTGGTCATCTTTCTTTTTCCGGCGCGAAACGGATTCATGGGGCTCTAAAAGCTAAAATCTGTGCAGCACGATAAGCTAACAAGAGCGCATAGTGATGACCACGCCGTCCGAGAAGCTGGCCGGTTCCCTGGGCGTCCTGCGGTCTCTCCAGGAGCGCGGGGTCGTTGCGGTGCGCGCGTCCGATCTCCCGCGGTCGCACCGCGAGCGGTTGGTTCGGCACGGGTTCCTGCTGCCGGTGATGAAGGGCTGGTACGTCGCCGGCTCGCCGAACCGGCCGGCAGGCGACAGTACGGCTTGGTACGCATCGTTCTGGCGCTTCTGCTCCGGCTACCTGCGCGCCCGCTTCGCTGAGGCGTGGTGCCTGTCTCCAGAGCGGTCGCTGGCGCTGCATTCCGGCAATCGAACCGTACCGGGGCAACTTCGCGTCCGGGCGCCGCGCGGCCGCAACCGTGTCACCCCCCTGCTTCACGGGACATCCCTGCTTGAACTCCGCGCCGCGATGCCCGATCCCGGGGACGTCGTGGACGTGGACGGGATGCGTGCGTTCAGTCTGGCCGCCGCGCTGATCGCTTGCCCCGCGCGGTTTTTCCGCCAGTATCCAGTCGATGTACGCGCGGCGCTTGCCCTCGTGGGCGACGCGTCGCATCTCTTACGCCGCCTCCTCGCCGGTGGGCACGGAACGGTCGCCGGTCGACTGGCCGCCGCCTTCCGCGATGTCGGTGAAGATGGGATCGCAGACGAGATCGTCCAGACGATGCGGGCGGCCGACTTCGTCATCCGCGAATCCAATCCCTTTGCGACGCCGCCCCCCGCCCTGCCGATCCACCGCGACGCCTCCCCGGTGGTTCAGCGGCTGCGACTGACCTGGGACGCCATGCGAGACCGGGTCCTGGACGGCTTTCCCCGCCCGCCCGACCGCTCCGTCGACGTCGGCCTCCTGCTCGCCCGGATCGACGACGTCTACGTGACCGATGCGTATCACTCGCTCTCCATCGAGGGCTATCGCGTCAGTCCGACGCTGGTCGCCCGTGTGCGCGGTGGCGCCTGGAACCCGGACCGCCACCCGGCCGACCGGGCGCATCGCGACGCGCTCGCCGCCCGCGGGTACTGGCAGGCCTACCAGGCTGTCCGCAACAGCGTCCGCCGAGCGGTGGCGGGCGAGCCGCCCGGCGCCGTTGCCGAAGCGGACCATCGGACCTGGTATCGGGAACTGCTTACGCCGAGCGTCGCCGCCGGCATCGTCCGGCCCGCCGATCTCGCGGGCTACCGCAACGCGCCCGTCTACATCCAGGGCTCAATGCACGTGCCGCCGAGTCCGCCCGCCGTCCGCGACGCCATGCCGGCGCTGTTCGAGCTGCTTCGCGAGGAGCCGGACCCGGCCGTGCGCGCCGTGCTCGGGCACTTCCTGTTCGTCTACGTCCATCCCTACCCGGACGGCAATGGCCGCATCGGCCGGTTCCTGATGAACCTCATGCTGACGGCCGCTGGTTATCCCTGGGCCGTCATCCCCGTCGAGCGCCGGGATACCTATATGGCGGCGCTGGAGGCTGCGAGCGTCCGTCAGGACGTCGGCCCGTTCACCGGTTTTCTCGCGGGGCTGGTCGGTGGGGGAGCAGGGCCTGGGGACGATGCGCGTAGACGCTTGCTAATGTAGCCCCGCTCTTGCGCTGGTGCACCAAGACCGGCCTCCTGCGGTCACCGTGACGCGTCGATGATGGGAACGTGGCCTCCCATGGCGTACTCGATAACGGCGCGGTCGGCGGTGAGGAGCGGCGCGCGGCAGTAGCGGGCTGTCGCGAGAATAAGACGATCGGCCGCGTCGGCGTGGAAGCTGCCCGGGAGCCGCACGCCGTCTATCGCGATGGGCACGATCACCGGGCCGCCGTCCAGTCCGACGGATCGGTCGCCGGCGCGAAGGGGCTGTCATAGCCCAGTACCGATCCTCGCATCGCGCCGATGATCGATGGACGCGTGCCGGACACAGAAGCGGGCGACAACACCGCCACCGGCCGGCCGCGGTTGGTAATGGTGACCGGCTCCCCGTCTTTGCGCATTTGCTCAATGACACGGAGACACGTCGCCTTGAACTCGGTTGCACTGAGACTCTTTGCCATGCGCCACCTCAACGAACATGAATGTACACGTCAGGTGTACATCACTGGTGCTGGAGCCTCAGGCCACTGCCACGGCCTGGCGGCGAACCACCGCTCAGTCGCACCCGATCCGGCCGTGCCCGTCGTGCTCGGGCACTTCTTGTTCGTCTACGTTCATCCCTGCCCGGACCGTAACGGCCGCAACGGTCGGTTTCTGATGAACCTCATGCTGACGGCCGCTGGTCTTCCCTGGATCGTCATCCCGGTCGAACGCCGGGACACCAATATGGGGCGCTGGAGGCTGCGAGCGTCCGCGAGCAGCCCCTTCTGCCACGGGCTGCTAGACGGACACGGGTCGCCGAAGTGGCGCCACGTGTGCGGACTGAAGAGTCGGCATCGCACGCAGTGGAGCGGGATGTTTACGACAGGCACGAGGATCTACCGCAGCAGCAGATGGTCGGCGGGGTCGAGATGGCGGACCGGACCGACGGGGAGACACCTATCGTCGGACGAGTGCGGGCGTGCGCGACTTGGGGTTGCTTCGGAAACGGGAAGATGGTTTGTCAGCGGAAGGCGGCGAAGTGGGCGTACACGGTGATGCCGTTCACAACCCCCCGGACGCGTCGTAGAGCAGCTTCACCCCAATGACGCACAGGCCGGCGTGCACGACGGCGTAAAAGATCGCGTCGTTGATGCGCTCGTGAATGCGCCGGCCGAGGGTGACGCCGATGGGGGCGACGGGCAGGAGCATGGCGGACGTCAGGAGGTTCTCGGCGTTCCACTGACCGAGCCAGTAGTAGGGGGCCACCTTGAGCCAGTTGACGATGAAGAAGAAGGCGATGCTGGTGGACTGGAAGGTGGTCCGGTGCATCTGCTGCGGGATGAGATAGGCCTGGAGCGGCGGGCCGCCGGCGTTGGATGGAGAAGCTGGTGAATCCGGCGGTGGTTCCCCAGAGGACTCCGAGGAGGGGGCGGGCCTGCCGGGGCTTGCCGCCTCGACCGGGGCGCAGCCAGAACAAGTCCGCCCCGACGACGTGGCGGTCCCTGCGCGGGCTCGTTGCCGTGCTGCACGGCCGACCTCCCGCTGTCGCACCCTGAGCGGCTGGTTCGCCACGGGTTCCTGTTGGTGGCTGCGACCGCCCGTGTTGTATATTCAACCACATGGTTGAACAAAGCCTTGATGGCGTCTTCCACGCCCTTGCCGATCCGACCCGGCGCGCGATCCTCAATCGCCTGGCTGTGGGGGAGGCGACCATCAGCCATCTCTCGGAACCCTTTCCCCTTTCGTTCGCTGCGGTGTCGAAGCACCTTGGCGTCCTCGAACGCGCCGGCCTCGTGACGCGTGAAGCGCGGGGACGGGAACGAGTGTGCCGGATGAACCCGGCCGCGCTCGAGGACGCGCGTGCATGGCTCGAATTCCACGAGCGCTTCTGGACCGACCGCCTGGATGCGCTCGATGCACTGGTCGGGAGGAGCTCCGATAATTCGGGCGAATCGCGATGACAGTTCGGACGGATGAGTGCGACATCTACTTGACGCTGCGGCGCACCATCGACGCGCCGGTGGACACCGTTTACGCAGCGTGGACGGACCCGGAGCTCCTGCGTCAGTGGCTGGCACCCGGCGATGCCATTGTCGTCCGCGTGATGGCCGAGGTTACGGTCGGGGGAACGTTTCTCGTCGAGATGCGTGGGCCGGACGGACGCAGATGGGTCACCCGTGGCCAGTATCGGGAGGTCGTGGCCAACCGCCGCCTCGTGCACACCTGGTGCTGGGACGGAAGCGACATCGAGTCGCTGGTCACGGTCGAGTTCGAGCCGCAGTCAACCGGTTCGACGCGCTTGACGCTGACGCATTCGCGTCTTGCGCGCGCCGAGGTGCGCGACGAGCATGAGCGCGGCTGGCTTAGTTGCATCGCGAAGCTGGACGCCCTGTACGTCGCCTGAAACATCCACGGGCTGCTAGGGAAAAAAGGAAAGACGTACCGATGGATCACACTGCGCCGAGCATGCGTCCGGATTGGGTATCGGACGAGATGTATCCGTTCGAGAGCAGGTTTTTTGCCACGCCGTCGGGGCAGCCTTCGAGTTGCAAGAGTTCGAGGACGGCGGACATTTTCTGGCGGAAGAAGCGCCCGAGAAAGTGGCAACCGCGCTTCGGACCTTCATGAGGCATCCATAGCATCAACCCCTCCGGCCAGGTGATCCGTTGGCGGAGGCCCGGAGGAGTCTCGTGAAGGAGGCGTGGACCCGTCCAGACTATGTCGTTTCAGGAGGGACCTGGAGGAGCCTTTCAAGAATGGCATCCCAGGAGGGATCTACTATGGACACTTCGACTCCAGAGGCAAGAACCAGCACCGCCTTATCCCTGGGATCTTTGCGGACGTAGAGAAGGCGGTCGAGGTCGATGATCAGGTCCTTCTTAGTCAAGCCGGAACGCGATGTCGCGCCCATCCATGCTGGCATCTTCATATCTCCTTGGCGGGCTTTCTCTGCCTATCTCCGGATGTCGTGGATGGTGCGCGGCGCGAACTACCCCCCTTCAATCTCCATGTCCTTGATCTCTTTGGCGCACCTTTGTCGGTCGAGGAACAGTCAGGCTCAAGAGCCTAGCAGCCCGTGGTGAAACCCCCGCTACATTCGAGCGGCGATGCATCCCGCCTGCACGGCGTTGCTCCTCGGTCGCATATGGCCGATATGCTCCGTCGTCGCGCCTTGTCAGGCGGGCGCCTCACCACTCTCGGTGCTACGCGGGGTTTCACCACGGGCTGCTAGCACGAGAATACTCATTCTAATGCCAATCACAATAACTCTGCCGCTCGGGGTCGTCGGATGCAGTCGGCATGGTCGCGGCCCGGTTCGTCACCGCCACTTGCCACACATGTCGAGACGGTGCTCGTCAATCACGACTACGGGACCGAAGAGCCGTCAGCCCCGTCATGAGCCTGGACCGGCGTCCCGATCACAACGCCCCCGACGCGTCGTAGAGCAACTTCACCCCAATGACGAACAGGCCGGCGTGCACGATGGCGTAGAAGATTGCGTCGTTGATGCGCTCGTGAATGCGCCGGCCGAGGGTGACGCCGATGGGGGCGATGGGCAGGAGCATCGCGGACGTCAGCAGGTTCTCGGTGTTCCACTGGCCGAGCCAGTAGTAGGGGGCCACCTTGAGCCAGTTGACGATGAAGAAGAAGGCGAGGCTGGTCGATTGGAAGGTGGTCCGGTGCATCTGCTGGGGTAGGAGGTAGGCCTGGAGGGGCGGGCCGCCGGCGTGGATGGAGAAGCTGGTGAATCCGGCTGTGGTGCCCCAGAGGACGCCGAGAAGGGGGCGAGCCTGCCGGGGCGTGCCGCCGCGGCCGGCACGGAGCCAGAAGTACTGCACGGCGTAGATCAGGGCGATGGCACCCACGATGACGCGGAGGCCATCGGGGGAGATCTGCTGTGCGGTGAGGAAGCCGAGCACGGTGCCGAGGAAGGCGCCCGGGATGAGGGCGCGAAGGTTGCCGATGTCCCATTGTTGCCAGTAGACGCGGAGGGCCAGGACATCCATGATCATCAGGATCGGGAGCAGGATGGCGGCGGCCTGCACCGGCCCGACGACCATCGCCATCAGCGGCACGCCGACGACGCCGATGCCGCCGCCCAATCCTCCCTTGGCAAGGCCGACGATCAGCACCGCGACAGTGGCGGCGACGTAGAACCAGGGATCGGCGATCACGACCGGCGGCGCGCCTCGGGCGTCATCCGGCCTGCTCGTCAGGCTCGATGTCTTTGAGGAAGTCTTCCCGCGGCTTGTGGATCCGGTCGTAACTGCCGGCGGAGACGACGTAGTACCAGCTCGCGAAGCGCGTGGCGAGACGGTCGGCCTTCTCCCGGCCCTCGCGGATGCGGCGCTCCCACGAGGCATGCGCGTCGGTGTTGGAGGCGGGCGGCTCGGGCAGCGCGGCCTCGTCGAACTCGGCCTCGATGAAGACGTAGCGGTTCTCGCCGGGGCCGGTCTCCTCGTCGTCGCTGGTGTCGTTGCCCAGGAGGACGGCGTCGCCGCTTCCGTAGACGATCTCGCCGAAGCGGAGCGTGTAGAGCACCCCCTCGGTGGTCCGGACCAGCAGCTCACCTTCGTTCGACAGGAGGCCGCCGTCGGCGGTGGGGTAGAAGCCCTTGTTCACCAGGTCGGTGATGTCGTCGCGGCTGATGCGGCCGGCCATCGCGGCGTCGCGCAGGTTGCCGGTCATCCCTTCCGGCTTCGGGCGGACGCCGGCGATCTCGAGGTTGATGATGGCGCCCACCAGCAGGTTCATCTGGACGTAGTCCACCTCCTGGCCGGCCGGCACCGGGTCGCCGGTCCAGGTGGTGTCGTCGACCTTATCGACCGTGAACGCGCGGGGCTGCGACGCGCGGCGGGTGACCTCGTCCACCTCGTACTCGTTCAGCACGATGTGGACCACCTGATCGCGTTCGACCTCCAGCAGGTTCTTCTCGATCCAGTCCTCGAACCGGGTGGAGATGTCCGCCTCGAAGCGCGCCGTGTAGACCCGCTTCTGATCCGGCGAGCGGACGAACCGGAGGCCGGGACGCCCCTCGACGGGACGGCCGACGATGAGGTCGGCGAGGGTTTCGTCGCTGGCGTCCTTCACGGTCATGCGCGTGCCGCGGCCCACGAGGCTGGTGGCGGTCAGGTCGGTCGGGTCGATGACGCCGAGCGCTTCGTGGTCGGCGACGTTGTCGGAGCGGAAGTCCTCCTTGGCGAGGCTGATGATGTCCGCTGCGATGTTCGACAGTCGCTCCGCGCCGTCGGCGGGGTAGTCGTGATGCGACGGGATCGTCCAGAGGCCGTCCCGATTAGTCACCTGGAACGGGGTTGCCGAGGCGGTCTCTGCGTCGAACTCGACCACGTCGAGGGTGGCGGCCGCGTCGGGATCGGCGAACGCCGGGAAGAACGGCTCGCCGACATCGAAAAAGAGATCCGGCACCGCGCGCCGCGGCGCGCTGGCGAACGCGACGACGCCGAGGAGGACCGCCACCCCGGCGATGATGAGCGTCTTCTTCGTCTCCTGCATGGTTCTATCCTGGGGGCGCTGGCGCGGGCGCCGCTGGTGCATCAGCGCCGTCGAATATCATACCGATATGGCACATACCCACGCTGCGGTGTCCTGGAGGCTGCTGCTGTCGGCGCTGTCGGCGCTGTCGGCGCTGTCGGTGCTGACGGCCGCCTGCTCGCCCGGGCTGTCGGCGCCGGAGGGCGCTGGAACGCAGGTGCCGGGCGAACCCGCCGCGCTGGCGGCCGCTATCGGGCAGGCACCCACGCCGGCCGACGCGGCGCCGCCGCCGACGCCGCTCAGGCCCGAGGAGCAGGCGACGGTCGACCTGTTCGAGCGGACCCGCCCCTCGGTGGTCTATATCACCACGCTTGCGCAGCGAGCCGACTGGTTCCGCGGGACCGTCTCCGAGGTGCCGCAGGGGACCGGCACCGGCTTCGTCTGGGACCACGAGGGGCACATCATCACCAACTTCCACGTGCTGGCGGATGCGAGCTCGGTCGAGGTGGTGCTGGACGATCAGTCCACCTACGACGCCGAGTGGGTGGGAGGCTCCGCGTCGCACGACCTGGCGGTGCTGCGGATCGATGCGCCGCGCGAGGCGCTGCACCCGGTGCTGATGGGCAACAGTAACGCCCTGCTGGTGGGGCAGAACGTCTACGCGATCGGCAACCCGTTCGGCCTGAGCGCGACGTTGACCACCGGCGTCGTCTCGGCGCTGGGCCGCCGGATCAACGCGCTCGACGGCACGCCGATCGAGGATGTGATCCAGTCCGACGCGGCGATCAACCGGGGCAATTCTGGCGGGCCGCTGCTCGACAGCGCGGGACGCGTGATCGGCGTGAACACGCAGATCGCCAGTCCGTCCGGCGCGTCGGCCGGCGTCGGGTTCGCCGTGCCGATCAGCACCGTCCGGCGCGTCGTGCCCGAACTGATCTTCGCGGGCGAGTACACGCCGCCGCGGCTCGGCATCCGCGCCGTGGATGAGGGGGTGGGGCGGCGGATCGGCGTGGAAGGCGTGTTGATCGCGGCCGTCGAACCGGGATCCGGCGCGGCGGACGCGGGGCTGCGCCCGGTCGAGGCGGCGCGCAACCGGATCGTCTCGCTCGGCGACGTCATTCAGTCGATCGACGGCGAACCGATCCGGACCCTGGGCGATCTGCGCGCGGTGCTCGACCGCTACCAGCCGGGTGACGAGGTGGCTATCGCGATCCTCCGGGACGGGGAGACGGAGGATGAGGTAACGGTCCGGCTGCAGTAGCGGTGTTGCCGGCCTGGAGGCCGGCCACCTGGGGCGCTTACCCCGCTGCCGCCTCTGCGAGCTGTGCCGCTTCCAGGTTGTGCGCGGCGGCGACCGCCGAGTGCGTGATCTGCCCGTTCACCACATTCACGCCCCGTGCCAGCGCGGGATCACGCTCCGCCGCAGCGCGCCAGCCGCGGTCCGCGATCTCGAGCGCGTAGGTCATAGTGGCGTTCGTCAGCGCGTAAGTGGAGGTGTGCGGTACGGCGCCCGGCATGTTGGAGACGCAGTAGTGCACGACCCCCTCGTCGATGTAGCGCGGGTTGGTGTGCGTCGTCGGCCGGCTGGTCTCGGCGCAGCCCCCCTGATCGACCGCGACGTCGACCAGCGCCGAGCCGAGCTCCATTTGCTGCAGGTGCGCGCGGGTGACTAGCCTGGGCGTGCGCGCACCCGGGATGAGGACCGAGCAGAGCACCAGGTCGGCCTCCGCCACCGCGCCCTCGATGTTCGCCGCGTTCGACATCAGCGTGTTGACGTGCCCCTGCAGGACGTCGCGGACGTAGCCGAGACGGAGCGGGTTGATGTCGACGATCGTCACGTCCGCGCCGAAGCCGGCGGCGACGACGCAGGCATTCATGCCGACCACCCCTGCGCCGATGATCGTGACCCGTCCGCGCCGGACGCCCGACACCCCTGGCAGCAAGATCCCCTTGCCGCCGGCGTGCCGCTCCAGCGACGCGGCGCCCGCCTGGATCGACAGCCGCCCCGCCACCTCCGACATCGGGACGAGCAGCGGCAGCGTCCCGTCGTCGAGTTGCACTGTTTCGTAGCCGATGCCGACGATGCGCCGCTCGATCAGCCTGGCGGTCAGTTCGTGTGACGCCGCCAGATGGAGGTAGGTGAAGAGGACCTGGCCGGGCCGCAGCCGGTCGAACTCCGGACCGAGCGGCTCCTTCACCTTGAGGACCATGTCGGCCCGTTCCCAGACCGCCTCCGGGCCGTCAACCATCTCGGCGCCGGCGTCACGGTAGGCGCGATCCGGGATCGCGCTGCCGATGCCCGCCCCCGATTCGATGAGCACGGCGTGGCCGCGCGCCACGAACGCCGCGACGCCAGACGGCGTGATCGCCACGCGGTGCTCGTCGTCCTTGAGCTCAGTCGGAATGCCGATCCACATGTCAGATCCCCCCGCGCGCAGCGCAGCCTCGTCGTCTGGGTCCGGCAAGCCTACAACGTCTCGTGGACGCCATGGCGCGCCGGGCTGCTAGTGCGCTGGCCCCCTGGTGCGCCGGCCTCCAGGCCGGCACGACGAGCGCCGCGCACCATCCCGGCACGGTTCGTCACACTATGATCCCTTACCTCCTCCATAGGGGCGATGTGCCAGCCGGCACAGGACCATGACCACCCCGACTGACAGCCGCACCGCGGCCACCTCGGTTGCCCAGGACGCGCGCATCGACTCGCTTGACGTGCTGCGGGGCTTCGCCCTGCTCGGCATCCTGATCATGAACATCCAGTTGTTCGCGATGCCGAACGCGGCCTACTTCAACCCGACCGCCTACGGCGATCTCAACGGCGCGAACCTCTACGTCTGGCTCGGCAGCCGGCTGTTGGCCGACCAGAAGTTCATGACGATCTTCTCGATGCTGTTCGGCGCCGGCATCGTCCTGATGGCGGCGCGCGCCGAAAGAAGCGGGGACGCCGTACGCGTCCACTACCGCCGCATGGGGTGGCTGGCCCTCATCGGTTTGGCGCACGCCCACCTGCTTTGGGCCGGCGACATCCTGTTCCTCTATGCCGTCTGCGGCATGCTCGTCTATCCCCTCCGCCGGCTCTCGCCGGGGCTGCTGCTCGCTGCGGGAACAGCGACCGTCGCCGTGGCATCGGCCGTCTACTTCGTGGGCGGTGCATCGATGTCCTACTGGCCGGAGGAGGTGCTGACCGCGTTCACCCAAGAATGGCAGCCGGCGCAGCCGGTCATCGACCCCGAGGTGGCTGCGTATCGGGGCGGCTGGCTCGACCAGCTTCCCGTCCGGTCGACGACGGCACTCTCCTTCGAGACACTGATCCTCCTGCTGTGGGGCGTCTGGCGGGCCGGCGGCCTGATGCTGATCGGCATGGCGCTCTTCAAGCGTGGTGTCTTCAGCGCCAGCCGTTCGCGGCGTTTCTACGGCGGGCTGATCGCCGCGGCGCTGCTCTTCGGCATCGCGCTGGAGGCGTACGGAGTGGTGCTCGATTTTCGGTACGGGTGGATGGCCACCTGGTCATTCTTCCAGGGCGAGCAGTTCAACTACTGGCCGAGCATCGCCGTCAGTCTCGGGTACGTCGGCCTCGTCATGCTGGTCTGCCAGTCAGGCGCGCTGCGCCGCGCCACGCGCCCGTTTGCAGCGGTCGGACAGATGGCGCTGACCAACTACCTGTTGCAGACGGTGATGTGCACCACGATCTTCTATGGGCACGGTTTCGGCCTCTTCGGTTCGGTCGACCGCCTGGGACAGTTCGGCGTGGTGGTGGCCGTCTGGGTGGTGCAATTGATCGCCTCGCCGCTCTGGCTGCAACGATTCCGTTTCGGCCCGGCGGAATGGGTGTGGCGCTCGCTCACGTACGGTGCCCGGCCGCCGTTGCGGCGCGCGCCGGCGTTCATTTCCTGACCGGGCACGCGTCGCGGTGATATATGGATAGAGTCAGTCCAAGCAGTCCGGCAGGCCGGCGACCGATTCGATCACCGCGTCCGGCGGCAGGCCCGGCGCATCGAGGTCCGCCGGCCGGAACTTGCCGGTTCGGACCAGGACCCCGCGGGCCCCGGCGGCCATCGCGCCCCGTACATCGCTGTTGATGTCGTCGCCGACGACGGCGACAGCGGTCACCGGCAAGCCCATGGACGCCGCCGCGCCCTCGAAGAACGCGGTGCTCGGCTTCCCGACGAGGACCGCGTCGCGACCCGTCGCGTACTCCAGCGCCGCGACGAACGGACCGGCATCGAGCGTCAGGCCGCCCTCGGTCTGCCAGTAGCGGTTTTTCTGCATCGCAACGAAGTGCGCGCCGGTCTGGAGTTGGCGGAAGGCGAGGTTGAGCCGGTCGAACGTCCAGTCGCCGCCGAGGTCGCCGATGACCACCGCTTCGGGCTGATCGTCATCGACTGTGAAGTCGCCGAACTCCGCCAACGTCGCCTCGGCGATGTGCAGCGCCACATGGCGAACGCCGCGCGCCGCGAGCCACGTGACCGCCGCAATGGGCGCCGTGATGATGTCGTCCGCCGCGACGTCGATCCCGAACCCGCGCAGCCGTTCGACCAGCTCGTAACGTGGACGCCGCGTCGTGTTCGTGGCGAACCGCATCGGCAGTCCCGCCCCGCGGATTGCTTCGATTGCTTCCCGTGCGCCCGGAATCGCGGCGCCCGATTCGTAGACGGTCCCGTCGAGGTCGACCAGGACGCCGCGCGCGTTGATCCGCGAATGCGCCATCATGCGGTGCCGCCGTGCGCCTCGAGCGCGGCCGCGTAGGCCCGCTTCACGTCGTCCGCGAAGCAGACGAACAGCTCTTCCATCGAATCATACGGTCCGGCCATCGAAGACGGCTTCAATTGACACCACTGCACCACTGCACCACTGCACCAAAATGAAATGCATGAGGCTCACGATCAACCTTGAACCCGACCTCTACACCGTGGCCGTCTCACTCTCCAGGGCCGAGGACTGCAGCATCAGTGCCGCCGTCAACCAGCTCCTGCGTCGTGCGCTGCCGGGAGCGCAGTCTCGCGGTGGAAGACCTCTCCACGGCATGGAAAGACGCAACGGACTGCTTGTCTGCGACGGACTGGAAGTGGTTACGGCTGAGACAGTCCAGCGGATTGAGGACGAGAACGACGCCACATGACGTGGTTGGCGGACGGGAATGTGCTCGTCGCACTCACCTTGAGGACGCACGTCCATCACGAGCGAGCGCATCAATGGCTTACCAGGCTGAAGCACGATCGCTTCGCCACTTGTCCCACCACGCAGAGCACCTTGCTTCGCGTGCACATGCGCATCTCCACGGAGGGTACCGCGGCTGCGGCGTGGGAGGCGTTGCGAGCAGCGTCCGAGCATCCCAATCACGAGTGGTGGGACGAGCCGTTGCACTATCTGGATGTTCCGCACCGAAACCTGCAGGGTTATAGGCAGGTGACCGACGCGTGGCTGGCTGAACTCGCCCGCCGGCGCGGTGGGCGCGTTGCCACGCTCGATTCCGGATTCGCGATCCTGCACGCAGATGTGGCGGTCCTGCTTCCCGGCGTGAGCGGCGGGAGAACGACGAGCGCCTCGTGACAGACGGGTTGCGGGATAGCCGCGACGTGTAGAGAGCGGTGCCGGCCTGGAGGCCGGCGCACCAGTACGGGGCCGTGCCGGCCTCTGGAGGCCGGCGCACCATGGAAACGGGCGCACCGCGAACTACGCGGTGAAGAACGCGACCGCGGTCCAGCAGACGGACGCGAGGAGCGCCGCGACGGACGCCTGCGGGATCTGCGTCTTGACGTGATCCATCAGGTCGCAGCCGGTGCAGACGGAGCTGAGCACGGTGGTATCCGAGATGGGCGAGCACTGATCGCCGAAGACGCTGCCGTCCATGACGGCGGCGAAGCAGATGGTCATGAACAGCTCGGGGTGCGAGAGGCCCTGCGTATTGGCGACGGCCCACGCGAGCGGCATCGCAAGAGGAAACGCGACGGCGTAGGTGCCCCAGCTTGTGCCGGTCGAGAAGGCGATCACCATGGTCATCACCTGGAGGATGACCGGCAGCAGAAAGTAGGGGACGTTCCCGCCAAGCTGATCGACGAGGAAGACGCCGCCGCCGGTCTGCGCGCTGATGCTGCCGATGGTGATGGCGAGAAGCAGGATGACCGAGCCGAGGACGACGCCCTTGATGCCGTCGTGGTAGCCCGCGATCAGGTCCTTGAGCGCCATTCCCTTGGCAAGCGCTATGCCGGAGGCCAGCAGCAGCGCGCCGCCGAACGCCCACTGCACGTTGGGCGAGCCGTAGGCGATGAACGTCCCGACGGCGACGCCGATCAGGAGGATGAGTGGCAGGAAGAACTCGAGGACGTGCGGCGTGTAGCCCTCCGGCACCTGGGCGCTCTGCAGCTCCTTCGCACTCAGCGGTTCGGCGTCGTCGTCGTCGAGCTGGCCGGTCGCGCGGCTGCGTTCCATCGCCGCGCGCAGGCGCTTCCCGAGAAACAGCGGCTTCTCGACGCTCAGCAGGAACGTGCCGAGGACGGCGAAGATGGCGTAGAAGCAGAAGGGGACGCTCTGGAAGAAGAAGGCGATCCGGTCCGCCTCGGTCGCGAGGAAACTGACGCCGGACACGAAGATGAACGCCTGCACGTAGCCGGGCCACGCGTTGAAGGCGAGCTGCGACGCAATGGGTGACGCGGTCGAGTCAACGATGTAGGCGAGCTCCTCGTGGCTGATCCGCTGCTTGTCGGCGATCGGCTTGACGGTGGTGCCGACGACGACGGTGCTGACCGTCCCGCCCTGGAAGAAGACGATGCCGAGCATCCAGGCCACCAGCTTGGCGCTTCTCGGGCCGCGGACGAATCGCCGGGTCATGAACTCGGCGAAGGCCCGCGCCGCGCCAGTGCGCGACCAGACGCCCATCAGCCCGCCGAGGAGCCAGAGGTACAGCAGCAGTATCCCGGCCGCGTTGGTCGTCGCAAGCGACGGGATCAGCACCTCGCCGGTGATGTCGTACTGGCCGAGCAGCAGCGCGCCGGCGACGATGCCGGCGCCGAGCGAGGTGATGGGCTCGCGCGTCACCCAGCAGAGCAGGACCGCGACGACGGCGGGCAGCAGCGAGAAGTAGCCCCAGTGCCGCTGCGCGCGGAGCTGATAGTAGACCGTCTCGGTCCGCCCGTCGCGCGTCTCGGTCGCCACGACGAACTCCTCGGTCACCGGCGGCACGTCGGTCGAGCCATCCACTCCCGCCGGATCGATCTGCGACTCGGCGATCGGCACCGGATCGAAGTAGGCGGGTTCGCCCTCCGCCATGTAGTAGAGCCGTCCGTCGTCGTCGGTCTGGACATCGAGCGTCACCTGATCGACGAGCCAGGTGGGCGGCACCGTCGCCCCGACGATCCACGACGTCAGCAGGGCGCAGGCGAAGATGGTGAACTTCTGGAGGCCGGGGGTCATGCCGTGAGGTGCCATTGTCGCATGCTGCCGCGTGTGTCGGAAGCCGCCTGCGCTCGCTAATCGGCTGGCGCAGTGGTATAAGTGGCCAACTGCGACCAGAGCGGCGCCGTCCGATGGCGCCGGGGAGGAACGGCCATGCTGCATCGCGCTGGGATCGAGGTTGACGGACGGGGCGCACGCTGGCGGAGCCTCGCGGCGGCCGGCGTCGCTCTTGCGGGCGCAGGATTGATGCTTGCCGCCACGGTCACGGGCGGATGGACCGGTGCGGCCGGAATTGTCCACGCCGAGCAGCAGCCGGGCGCCGACGGGTCGTTCACGGCGGATCAGGCATCCGACGGGTGGTCGGTCTACGGGGTGCAGTGCGGGGAGTGCCATGGTGCGAACCTGGCAGGCATGCTGCATGCGCCGCCGCTGTCCGGCGTGGACTTCCTGACCACGTGGGCGGGGCAGACGACAGACGATCTGTTCGCCTATCTCCGCGACGAGATGCCGCCGGGATCGGCCGGCGTGCTCAGCGATCGGACGTACGTCGACCTGGTGGCGTACCTGCTGGAGTCGAATGGCGCCGTCCCGGGCGAGCGGACGCTGACGGGGGATGCCGGCGTGGTGATCGGCGACGCGGCGGATATCGCCGAGGCGCGCCGTGCGGAGCAGGCGGGCCAACGGATCCGCCGGCAGTCGACCCGGTTCGTCAACCGGGAGGCGGAGGGCCTCACGCCGGTGACTGGCGCGTTGCTCGCCGACCCGCCGCCGGGCGACTGGATCAACTGGCGCCGTACCAGCAACGGCCATGGCTACAGTGCGCTCGATCAGGTGACGCGCGACAACGTCGCCGACCTGACGCTCGCGTGGTCGCTTTCGATCCGGCCGGGGAACCATCAGGCCACACCGCTGGTGCATGACGGTGTGATGTTCCTCGCCAGCCCGGGGAACGTCGTGCGGGCGATCGATGCCGCGACCGGCGACGTGATCTGGGTGTACCGCGCACGGCTGCCGGAGGACGTGCTCGGTGGCACCAACCGCACACTGGCCCTCTATGGCGACCAGGTGTTCCTGGCCACGGCGGACGCGGCGCTCGTTGCGCTCGACGCCCGGACCGGCGCGGAGGTGTGGCGCACCGTCAAGGCGGACTACGCGGAGGGCTTCCGCCAGAACGCCGGACCGGTCATCGCGAACGGCGTTCTCATCACCGGCACGAACGGCTGCCAGCGCTACACGGTGCAGACCTGCTTCATTACGGGCCACAATCCCGACACCGGCGAGGAGTTGTGGCGTACGTCCACGATCGCGCTGCCGGGCGATCCGAACGACGCGTCGTGGGGCGACACGCCGCCGTACCTGCGCGCCGGGGGCGACGCGTGGATTCCGGGGAGCTACGACGCGGAGCTCGATCTCTTCTACGTCGGGACGGCGCAGGCGAAGCCGTGGGTGGCGGCGTCGCGCGGGATGACGACGCGGCAGGACGCGCTCTACACCAACTCGACGCTCGCGCTGAGTCCGCGCACCGGACAGATGCAGTGGTACTTCCAGCACGCGCCGGGCGAGACGCTCGATCTCGACATCGTCTATGAGCGGGTGCTGGTGGACGCCGACGGCGAGCAGTGGCTCTTCACGATCGGCAAGGACGGCATCCTCTGGAAGCTGGACCGGCGGACCGGCGCGTTCGTCGACCTGCGCGAGACGGTCCACCAGGATATCTTCGAGTCGATCGACCGGACCACGGGCGAACTGACGTACCGCCAGGACATTCGCGATCTCGAGATCGGCGAACGGGTGTTCGCCTGCCCCAGCCTGCTTGGCGGCCACAACTGGCAGGCGTCGGCGTACCACCCGGGCGCCGGCGCGCTGGTGATCCCGTTGCACCAGGCATGCATGCACCTGACCGGGCGCGAAGTGCAGTTTAACGAGGGGGGTGGCGGCACGGCCGGCCGGTACCAGCTGCTCGAGATGCCCGGCAGCAACGGCAACACCGGGAAGCTCGCCGCCTACGACGTCCGGACGATGGAAGAGCGCTGGAGCCACGAACAGCGGGCGCCGTTCCTGACGTCAGCGCTTACCACGGCGGGCGGGCTGGTCTTCGCCGGCGATGGCGCCCGCTACTACCGGGCCTACAACATCGAGACCGGCGACGTGCTGTGGGAGACGCGCCTCGCCGCGGCGGCGCACGGGTTTCCGATCACCTACGAGGCGGGCGGCCGGCAGTTCATCGCCGTCCCGGCGTCACAGGGAAGCGTCTTCCGGAGCCTCACCGCGAACCTGAGCCCGGAGATCTATCAGCCCGAAGGCGGGAACGGGCTCTACGTCTTCGCGCTGCCTTAACAACCGCATGAACTCCGGTAGCGTCCCGTATTGTGCTGTCTAGTCCATAAACTACTGATTAATAATCGTTTATCTCTCGTGGGCGCGGACTGAGCGGGCTAGGACGTGCGGTGGAATCCGGCTGCATCCCGTATATAATGGCGGAATGGATGTTGTAGCCAAACCCGTCACCACAACCCGCAGAACCAAGCGCCGAGGACGCCATCCCGACAAGGCGATCTCGGCCGCCTTCGTCCGTTCCGCGCCGCCCGGACGCCACGCTGACGGCAACGGGCTGTACCTGTTCGTCCAGCCCTCCGGGACGCGAAGCTGGGTCCAACGGCTCGTCATCCGCGGCCGGCGCCGCGAACTCGGGCTCGGCGCCGCCACGCTGGTCCCGCTCGCCAAGGCCCGCGAGCAGGCCCTCGCCAACCGCATGCTGGCGCGGTCGGGCGGCGACCCTCTCGCCGACAGGCGCCGCGTCCAGGGCGTTCCCACCTTCGCCGAAGCCGCCCAACGCGTGCTCGAACAGAAGCGCGACGGCTGGCGCGGTCGGTGGCACGCACAGAGCTGGATCCGGAGCATGGAACGGTACGCCTTCCCCCGCATCGGCAACCGGCCCGTGTCCGAGGTCAACACCGCGGACGTGCTGGAAATCCTCACGCCGATTTGGCACGTCAAGGCGGAGACCGCCCGCGCCGTCCGCCAGCGCATCCGGTCGGTGCTGGAGTGGGCCATCGCGTTGGACATGCGGAACGACAACGCATGCGACCGCGTGCTGCCGGTGCTCGGTCCGCAGAACGACATCGTGACGCACCGGCAGGCGTTGCCCCACCGGGACGTGGCCGCGGCCATCGGGACGGTACGGGCGGGATCCGCGCAGCCCGCCGTCAAGCTGGCCTTCGAGTTCCTGATCTTGACCGCCTCGCGGTCGGGCGAGGTACGTGGCGCGCAATGGGCCGAGATTGACACGACAGACCGGGTATGGACCCTGTCGGCGCTGCGGATGAAGGCGAAGCGCGAGCATCGTGTTCCGCTCTGCGGCCGGGCGCTGGAGATCCTCGACGCGGCTCGGACGCTCGACGACGCCAATCCGCTCGTGTTCCCGATGCGGAGCGGGAGGCCGATGTCAGCGTCAACGCTGCTCAAGATGCTCAACGACCTTCGGATCGCGGCTGTTCCGCATGGCTTCCGGTCGTCGTTCCGGGACTGGGCGGCCGAGAAGACAGACCATCCGCGGGAGGTCATCGAGGCGGCGCTGGCGCACGTGGTCCAGAACAAGGTCGAGGCCGCCTATGCCCGGTCGGACCTGTTAGACCGGCGGCGGCTGCTGATGAACGACTGGGCGGCCTACCTTGCCGAGGACTGCGGGCAGATGGTCTCACGGCGGCGGTGAACGGTCGCCGACTCGCCTTAGTGCGCCGATCGCCGGTCTCGATTATCTGGAGCCAAGTAATTAACACACTGGTTGGCCGCTGGACCGTTCCGGGGTCACGATGGGGGTCACGGCGGGGGTCGATCAGAATGGTACGCAGACAGAGTGGGGGTGTACCAAAAACAAAGTGGGGGGGGTGTCACACGCCGCCCGTCGTTTTTTCGCTGTCGTTGTTCGGGTTTTTCGTCCTGGCCCGTCGCCGACGAACCGCGCCAGTGGTGAGGGGAAAGACGGGAGGCCCCCTTTTTTTCCGCTGGCGCGGCTCGGCTGAGTGGGTGGGGCGGACCACTCAGCCACAGCCCCGCCAAAGAACGGCTTCGGGCGACGGCGGGACGCCCCGTCGCGATGCGGATCTAGCGGCTAGGACCAGAGTCCCGCTCCCGGGCGCGCTGCTGGGCGTGGCGGTGCATCAGCTCTACCACTCGCGCAACGTCGCGGCGATCGTCTTGTAGTCCGCGTCCAAGCCTGTCACATGCCCGGTGAGCTGCTCGATTTGCCGCCGCAAGGTTTCGCTCTGCGCGGCCTGCTGCTCGACACGCTGCTGCAAGGCTTCGACCTGCTCGGTGTGCCGCCGCTGTTCCGTCTCGTACTGCGCGGACAACGTCCGCAAGGCCGCCGTCAGCTGCCGTTCTAATTCGGTCATACAGCTCCTTCACTCGCTCGACAGCATCACGGCAGGCCGCCCGCCCACTCTCCAGGGCGGATGGTCCAGCGAACCGGCCGGCAGCACCACGAACCGCTCCCCGTCGATCTGGTTCAGCGTCACGCCCCACGTCGTCTCCTCGAGCTGCGCCAAGGTCTCGCGGGCCTGCTCGATTCTGACGTTGAGCACGGCCACGGTCCTGATCCGGCTCTCGATGCTCGCCGACAACCAGTGCATCGTCGCCCAACTGCCGCCGGAGATACCGAGAAAGAGGCTCAGACCGACCGCCAGGGGCCGGAGCCAAGCGCGCATCAGCAACCCGCGCATCCGTCCGGTCGACGCCGCCATATCGTCTTCGATGGAACGCAGCGCGTCGCTTGCGACACCGTTCAAGTTCTCGCCAAGCCTCCTCAGCTCGCGCGTGGCCGTCTTCTCGATCTCCAGCCGTTCGGTTTCCAGCTTCTGCCGCAGCCTCTCGGTCAAGTCGCTCTGGCTTGAAGTCATGCTCGTACAACGCTCCCTTCAACCGCCACCTCCTGCCGCTGTCGGGATCCCGCGCGGTCACGTAGCTGTCGCCCTGGCGCGGCACCTCAAGGCCGGCCTCCTCCAGGGCGGAGACCACATCGGCGCGGCTCTGCACGGCGCCGTTCTCGACGCGCTGCACCAGGTAGTCCCGTATCAACTCCCGCGGCTCGGCTTCGTGCTCAAGCCCGGTCCGCAGCGTTGCCGCGTCGACGTAGGCGCGGTGTCCTGGCTGCTGCACCCTGGCGCGCGCCGGGTCGTCGGGCCGGCTCCAGCCGTGCTCGTGGTTGAAGCCGTCGCGAAGCGGGGCGAATGTCTTCTGCCAGCCGGGCGGCGCGATGTTGAGGCTCTTGCCCGTCTCCAGGTCGCAGCGGGCGGCGAGGACATGCACGTGCACCCCGCCGCCGCGCTCGCGGTGCTCGACGGCCGTCCACGAGTAGCGGTCGGGCTCAAGCCCCGCCCAGGCCGTCTGCTCGAACGTGTCGAGGACGGCTTCGATCTGCGCATCGGTCGGCCGGTCCTCCGGAGCCCAGGCGATCACGCCCGAGGTGTACTTGTGCGCGAACTCGAGAGAGTCGGCGACCTCGGCCACCATGTCGGGGTCTCCGCGGAGGACCTCGACGCCCTCGCGCAGCTTGCCGGCCGCGTCCCGCTCGCCGAGCAAGTAGTCGACGGCCGCCTTGGCCGAACCGGTCCCGCGCGCGATGAACTTAATGTGCATCGTCGGCCTCTCCGCCGACGAGGGCAACCGTGCGCACCGCCCGCGCGATGTCGACCAAGTGCACTATCACGTCAACGGCCTCGAATCCCGAGGCGTGGGTGTTCGCCCAGCGCGCGACTTGGTTCAGGTTGTTGCCGATGCGCGCGACCTGCCGGGTGCGCTCGCGCTCGACCTCGGCCGCGGCGGCGGTCCAGGTGCGCGTCCGCGCCATCGCCTGCCGCAGCAGGTCGGACAGCGGCACGCCGGCCGCCTCGGCCTTGGCCCGCCACGCGGCGACCTCGGCCGGCGAGACGCGCAGGTGGAGCTGCCCGGTGCGGCGATCAGCCATCAGCGCACCGGAAGGATGGAGCGGGGACGCCGCCGCCCGCTCTCCCGCGAGCCGGAATCAGGCGACGCGGCAGTGGGGGTTCGAAGGGGGAGGCAACTCACCCTCGCCAGCCCTTGTGTACACAAGGGGTATGCTGGCTCCTGCCATCTACATGACAGGAGCCAGCTGTTTCCGTCCGCCGTTTCCGTCGTTCGTGCGCTGGTCATTTCGGATCTGGTGAGCGGGGCCAGATTCTCAAGTGCGGCCGGGTTTCTCTGACTTGAGGTTGCCCCGTTCCCGTCAGCCGCCGTTCTTCTCGTTCCCGGACCCAGCGTCGTCGTGGTTCCGTTCGCCGTGCTGGTTCTCGTCTCGGACGCCGTGGTGGTCCTGGCGGTGTGGTCCGTCGTTGTCCTGGCTCTGCGGTCTTGGGCGTCGGGTTCGGTGGTCCGAGGTGGTACGGGTTGCATGGACCAAGGAGACTGTGTTCGAGGTTGGGTTCGATTCTCGTGGCAGGTTCCGACTTCCACGCCATTGGGGTCTGGACGATGGAAGGCGCGTCACCCAGCCCAAGCCCGACCGCCTGACCGTTGCAGACGGTCGGGCAGGTCGTCTCGGCTAGGCGGCCGGACGCTCGGAGCCGCCGCGGGGCCGGCTGGCGATGAAGTCGGCCACTTCCTGCTCGACCCAGCGGACAGCGCGGCTGCCGACCCGGATCGGCTTCGGAAACCGCGACTCGGCCATCAGTGCGTAGATGGCCGAGCGTGAGAGCGCCGTCATGGCCATCACGTCGCGGAGCGTGAGCAGTTTCGTCGTCATGTCTTCCTCCTTGGGTTGCGGCCCGCCGACGGGCGGAACCGACGTGGTTGGTTCACCGTGCATCACTACGGTCTAGCGTAGCACAGGAGTGCTGTAAGTGGTTGTGTAATAACAGGTTATTACGTATGGACGCCCTGGGAACCAGTGGCACGACATGGGACGGGGTGATGAGGTCGCGTGACGTTTTCTGACGTGCTGAGCCACGTTCTGCTCGCAAAAAAAGTAAAAAATCGCTCGACTTGCTGCTGTCTGCTCATGAGGGACGCCGCAGGACGATCTGAAACGAGGTCTAAAACGCCGTCGGGGTTGCGCTTCGGGCAAGTGGTCGCAGCGGCCAGTGGGCCGCAAGCGTCGCTTGCGGCCCACTAGCTGCCCACTACCACCTCGGCGGGCGGTGGGTCACCTGAAAGGCCGGAACGAAGTGGAGGAGCCGCAAGGCTTGACGCGCCGCCCGACGGGGTGGTTCCGCTCCGCGGGGTCCCGTCGGGGCCGTGATACCCTGTCTCCGATGGACACCCACGCGGCCGTGAGGATGCTGACCGCCGCCGGCGCGGACGAGACGCTTGCTGTCGCCGTGGTCAATGTCGCTCAGAACGCCGCCGCCGACCACGGCCACGAGTTGGCCACTCGCTCCGATCTCGACCACCTGCGTGACGTGCAGCGGGGGGATCTGGCGTCCCTTGAGGCCCGGCTGACGTGGCGTTTCGCCGGTGCGATGCTGGCGCAGACACTTGCGATCCTCGGCGGCGTGATCGCGATCCTGCGCCTCCTGGATTGACCCATACCGACTGACGGCGGCCGATGAGGCTTTCGTGGAACGAGATCCGAACGCGGGCCGCCGGCTTCGCCCGTGAATGGGCCGACGCCGCGTACGAGAAGGGCGAGACCCAGAGCTTCTACAACGAGTTCTTCGAGATCTTTGGCAAGCGCCGCCGCGACGTGGCGCGGTACGAGGAACGCGTCCAGCGGCTCGACAACACCGCCGGCTACATCGATCTGTTCTGGCCCGGCGTCCTCCTGGTCGAGCAGAAGAGCGCCGGACGCGACTTGACCGCTGCACGTGAACAGGCCGGCACGTACTTCGACGCGCTGACCGAACGGGAGCGGCCCCGCTTCCAGCTTCTCTGCGACTTCCAGACCTTCGAGCTTCTCGACCGGGACGAACGCGAGGAGACCCGCTTCGCCCTTGCCGACCTTCCGCAGCACGTCGAGAAGTTCGGGTTCTTCATCGGCGTGCAGCGCCGCACGTTCCGCGATCAAGACCCGGTCAACATCGAGGCGTCCGAGTTGATCGCCCGGCTGCACGATGCGCTGAAGGCGTCCGGCTACGACGGTCACGACCTGGAGCTGTTCCTGGTGCGGACCGTGTTCTGCCTGTTCGCCGACGACACCGGCATCTTCGAGCCACGCGACATCTTCCTGGACTTCATCGAGGAGCGCACGGCCCCCGATGGCTCCGACCTCGGTCCGTGGCTGATGCGCCTGTTCCAGGTGCTCGACACGCCGCCCAACCGGCGGCAGGCGAAGCTGGACGAGGACCTGGCGCGGTTCCCGCACGTGAACGGCGACCTGTTCGACGGAGCGGTCCGCATCCCGGACTTCGATGCCGAGATGCGCCGAGCCCTGCTCGACGCGGGACAGTTCGACTGGACGGCGATCTCGCCGGCCATCTTCGGGGCGCTGTTCCAGTCGGTCATGGAGCCCGCCGAGCGCCGCGCCCAAGGGGCGCACTACACGACCGAGAAGAACATCCTGAAGGTCATCGAGCCGCTGTTCCTCGACGACCTGCGGGCCGAGTTCCAGCGGTTGCAGGCTCGCCGGGACGGCCGCGCAGTGGCCGATCTGCGGAGGTTCCGGGACAAGCTCGGCTCGCTGCGGCTCTTCGACCCCGCGTGCGGCTGCGGCAACTTCCTGATCATCGCCTACCGCGAGCTTCGGACCCTGGAGATCGACGTGCTGCGGGAGATAGCTTCCAGGGCTTCCGATGCCATGTCACTGTAAACTACTGAATAAAAATAGGTTATACGTTTAGCCAGCGCTCGTTCCCCTCGTCGAACCCCTCGTTACGAAGCGCATCACACCGGACGAAAGACACCCTCGCTGCATCGCCCCGGATGCAGGACCGTCTCGTCGCCCGCGTCCTCGACCACGGCGCGCTGCAGCTCAATGCGGGCCTCTGCGCGCGAGTGGTAGCATGAGTCGGGTTCACGGTAGCCGACGGTGCCCGAAACGAGACGGCCCAATGCACGCCATCAACGTGAACGGAATCCGAAGTCACAGCCCAGACTTCGACCTCGTGCGGACGGCGCTGCTGGACCGTCACAACAAGCTCGCGAAGTACTTGCCGGACGTCCCGATACATGTACGACGCCAGCGCACCGTCAACGAGCAGTACGCCGCAATGTACATCGAGACGATCTGCGCCCTCGCGGGAACTGCGACGATGGCGTTCGGCAGGCGTTGGGATGCCGCCGGGTACGCGTTGGCGCGGCCGACATTCGAAGCGATGGTGCGCATGACTAACATCTACGACCTCACAGAAGACGACCATGATGCGCGGATGGCCGCCACCGAGCACGACTGCCTCAACCTTGCGGAGGAATGGCGGAAGCTCCTCGGCGGATACGCGATCAAGGAACAGGAGGAGAAGAATCTACACAGCGTCCTACAGTTCCTGAACGCGGCAGCACACGGCAAGATCGAACTCATCTACGGTGCCTGGACGGGACCCGAGGACCGCTCAGAGGATCTACCCCGAGGCTACCACGGAAGCTGGTTCTGGGTCGCGATGCAGATCTTCAGCTTCGCTGTACTGCACGCGTCGGTCATCTGGTGGAGTACGAAGGGTCACGAGAAGCGCGCCGGCGAGGCCGCGAACGCCATCAGCACCGTGGGATCGACCGAACTGATCTGCACCCGCAACGGGTTGGAGACTCGGATCTACTTCGGGGAGGAGAGCGGCCTGCTCAAGAACGAACGCGGCGAAGCCCGCGAGGATCCGGCGGAGATTCGAGCGGCGCGCAGGCGCCACAACCGTCAGCGAGGGCGAAGGTGAACTTGCGAGCGGACTCCAGCGATCACCCTTGCCGGCGTATTTTCTCGCCGATCGCGTTGTGGTACTTGACTTCAAGGGAATCAGGAACGTGGTTCAGATGGCGCTCAAGCTCCTCGATCCTCACCTCCTGCTCCTGATCAAGCTCGGGTTCCACGTTGTTCAACCGCTGAGACCACTTCAGAAACGCCCACTCCATTTCTCTGGCATTTGGTCCGCGTGTGCAGTCGACAGCGCTCCAGGCCCACGGCTGCGCCTGCTGGGTCCAACCCGGCGGGTTGTCCCGTGTTCGGCGCGCCATTTCGTCGAACGCGAGATACTGCCTTGGTCCAGGTGTTGTAGCGAGACTCTTCAACTCAGCGTCGGGTAGAGATTTCATGTCCGTCACGTCCTGTAGGGTCGTGTGAGGTCCGGCAGAATCCGATTGAGAGCCGGCGATGGCCTTGGCGCCGCCAGGACGACTCAAGGTGCGACCCCGTTACGACAAGCCGGAAGGCGACCACCACCATCACACGGCACCGATCTCCGTCCGGCGATCACGCCGCGGGCCTGAGAGACTCGGCTGATCGGGAGGATAGTCGTTGTGCCAGCAACCCGGACACCCTGCGCCTGGTGCACCTCGGGTCACATATAGAACTCGGTCTATAACGCTGAACGACGAAGCGCCAGCACGCGAAAGAGATCCTCGATGCGTTCCTGGAACGCGACCGGGACCGGGCACTGTTCGACCTCGCACCCAGGCCCCAAGACACCTGACGCCCCAGCCCGGTGGGTCAAAATCTGCCTCCGGCTCACCAAAAATCTTTAAGAATCGAGTACAGCAAGTTCACGACCACGCCGGCCGCGGCAACATAAATTCCCCACTGTGTGCGGAGAAGAATTTTTTTTAGATTCCGGGTTTCATACCTGATCTTGTGGAGCTTTTCTGCGGCCTGAAAGCTCATTCCGGCCTGTCTTTCAACGAAAAAGCACGTGTCGCCTCTTTGCTTTTGCAGTAGCTCTGGCAAGCCCGACGTTAGTTTCGGATCTATTCCAGTGTCCCAAATACCCTGAGCACACTTCGCTGTGTAATGGTCCCTTATCCGAGGGTCAGATCTTTCTTGGTCATCCCATGAAAATGAATGGCGACGCCCTCTGGGGTCTACCCATTCTTTCGCGAGAAAGTGGCAATTCTTGCAACAGTTCTGCATTTCTCACCGCGACTCGGATGCCGCACGTCGCCTCACACAGGTCCTCTCTGCGCGCTGGCGTCGCCCTGCTCGGCGGCTCGACGGTACCAGGCGAGGGTCTCAGCATCATCCGAGGAGTGGTGCCCCACCTGGCGCGCCGAGGGTCGCAGTTTCAGGCTGCGACCGCCGGGCAGGTTCACACCGCTGGCCACGTCGCTGCATAGAACGACCACGCCGCGCTGCTGCTCGTCTTTACTCACTGCTCCCACTCTTAGCGATGGCCCAACTTGGCGAGTGTGGCTTGCTCTTCGAGCTGGCAATTATCGTGCATCGTATTCCCCGCACGCGCGGAGATGAAAGCAGCGAGGACAACCTTGTCGGCGGCACTCCCTACTCGATCTCCGCGTCCGGGTGGCCTGCCGCCAGCGCGTTGATCCAGGCTAGACAGAGGTCACGGGAGCGATACCGGCCATACGCTTCCGTTTCCTGGCGTTCGACGATGGGAAAGGTCGAATAGATGTAGCGGACCTCGTCGCGGGCTTCGACGCCGTAGAGATGAAAGAACACGGCGTCCAGCTTGGCACGCAGCCGCAGGCGGCGGTCTTCGTCCCAGCGGAAGGGCGGTCTAACCTCGCCGGCTTCATCCAGGTAGCCGAGGTCGCGGGCGAACGGGGCCATGTCGTGGGCAGTGTAGGTTAGTTCCAACACTGCCTCGCGCACAATCTCACCGGCCGTCTTCGGGCCGAAGCGGACGGAATCGTAGCGATCCAGCGGGACGACGGGGAGTTGCTCGACGATGTACCAGTTGAGGTGTGTACTCTGGGCTTTTTGGCGCACTACGACGTCAAGGATAGTGGCACCAAGATTGGCTAGCAGCAGAGCGGCATTCGATTGGTGGATGTCCGCATCTTCTGGGAAAATTGCCGGTGCCGTATTTCCCAGACCAACGGTCGGCACCGCCGCGGCAATCATGGTTCGAGCATCAGTGGCGCGGGCGATGTCACGGAAGGCGATAGTCCAGTGGAGTCCGGCGGGAAACGAGACTTCGCGGACCGGTACCCAGTATTGCGGTGTCGGAACGAAGAACGGATCGGCCTTCTGTTCGGCGCTAATGTTGCCGCTGAGTGCCGCGTTGTGCAGGTTCTCCGCGTTCACCTGGACCGATGCGGCTCGGTGGTCGAACTGGTGGATCATGCGACCGACATAGAGCGGAACCCAGTCTCCGGACGGACTGCCGAACTGGTTGCCGCCGACGGGCCAAGCGCCTTCCTGCTCCTCCAGCTCCTCGCGTGTGCGGAACAGGCCGGAGTCGTTGGTCATGTCGAACATCCGGGTATATTTCACCGGCCACGCCTTCACCGCGTCGCCCGACGAGCGATCGACCAGAACCGGGAGGCGGTCGTAGATCGCGGTGGTCAATGCGGCGTCGCGGCGGGTACGGAAGATCGGTGCGGTGCCGGTATTCGGATTGACGCGGGCGAAGTCCTCAGCCGTCAGCGGGAAACAGCGTTCGGGATCGTCGAGTTCGGATACGTCCTGAAGGAAGAAGGCACACTTGGCAGGGATTTCTTTGGTCGGTGTCGGACTCGCCATGAAGGCGCAGAACTTGAAGCGGCTGTCCACGTCTGGAAAGAAGGGCTGTGCCTCATAGCGCGTCCGCCGGTTTTCGAAGTCGTAGAGCGCCCGCAGTCGGCCTTCGGTTGCCACGCCCTTGAAGAACGTCGAAGCCGTCTTGTCAGAGGCTATACCTGACGGCGTGAGTAGACCCACCATGCCGTCCGGTTTCACCAGCGCCATGGCGCGCTCGACGAAAAGCGAATAGAGGTTCACGTCGCCGCCGGAGAGCAGGGGATACTCGCCGCCGGTGCGGGCCATGTGGACCGCCACCTGGGCCCGCGCGCTGGCGTCGGCGAACTCGCGAGCGAGCGGGTCTCCCGCCGCCTCCAGATTGGTGATCATGCGCGTCCGGTCGGCCGCGCGCGTAGCCATGGCGATCTCGGGGCGCCGCGCTGCGAACCACTCGACCTGCTGTAACTTCATCCGGTCCCAAGGCGGATTGCCGATCACGGCGTCGAACCCCCCGTGCAGCCCGGCGCGGTCCCATGCCGACCACACACCGGGAAACGCTACTTGCCAGTTGAGAAACCGTTCCTCCGCGATGAGCCGTCGTGCCGTGTCCAGCAGTACGGCGAAGTGTTCGTCATCCCTGGTCTGTGCCACAACCGCGACTTTGCCGAACGCAATCGTGACGGGATCACCGAAGGTGCCGGCAAAGAGGTAGGCGTAGAGCGCCGCTTTTTCTTCTCGGTTGCGGATGTTCAGCCATTCGAAGGCCTGGACTAGAGAGAGGATGGCATTTAATGGCGTCGTCATCTCCTCGATCTCATCGAACACATCCGCGGACCGATGGGCCTCGGCGATCTCGGCATCGGTGAGGCCTTCGATGATCTGCATCGGCGCCGCCGCCCGGGTGGCTCTGGTGATCGGTCCTTGCAAGAAGAGCGGTCCGCCCTGTTCCGCCGCCAGATCGAGGCCGGTGCGCACCCAGAACCCGAACAGACTGTCGCCGCAGCGCAGGTGGTGATCCAGAAAACTCAACGGGGCACCAACCGTGAAGGTGTGCAACCAGAGCGCTACCTTGGCGAGTTCCACCGCCATCGGGTTCTTGTCGACACCATAGACGCAGCGCTTGAGCACCATGCGCCGGACAATGTGGCGGTCGTCGAGTTGATCCTCGTCGATGGTCCAGCCACTGGCCTCGGCGTTGGCTATGATCGTGTTACGGATCGCGTCGATCCGTTCTGTCAGCGGTGAAATGTAGCCGTCGACCGTGGCTTCTGCCTCCGCCATGGCCGTGATCACGCGGTCGGCGAGATAATCGACGAGGTTGACCAGAAAGTGTCCCGAACCCATCGCGGGATCGCAGACCTTCAGGTCGAGCAGTTTCTCGGCCGGATCGAGCGGCTTTAGTCGGCCCATCCGGCGACCCTCTGGCAGATGGATGGCGGCGAGTTCGCCATGTCTCGCCTCGAAGGCGTCCATGCGCGACCGGACCAAGGGATCGATCGTTTCCTTGATGATCAGGCCGACCAAACTGTCGGGCGTGTAATAGCTCCCCGACCCTTTCCGCGCGAGACGGTTGGGATGAACAGTGATCGTGTCATGCTCGAGGACAAGGTCGTGCTCGAGCAACCGCTCGTAGATCGAACCGAGCTGCTGCACGCCGAGATCGCGATAGTTGATGTAGCGGCGTCCGTCCGGAGTCTGCTCGAACGACAACGCATCGATGGCTGCGGCCATGACCGCATCGTCCAGTCGGATCTGCCCGAGCAACGGCGTGCGGGCCTGGTCGAACAGTCCGCCGTTGTAGGGCGGTAAACCGATGGACGCATCGCCGTGAGCGATGGCCTGACACAGATCGTCGAGAGCCGACCAGTAGCGGGTAGCGCGGGCGGAGAAGACGTCTTCCTGGTCTTTGCGCTGCCCGATGTCGCCGCGCACATTCTCACGGAGTCCGTAGTCGTCATAGCGCTTGTCGCGCACGGGCAGCAGGTCGCGGTCTTCGGCATAGAGGATGAAGAGGAGGCGGTAGAGGAGAATCAGGGCGGCCTCGCGCACGTCCGGCAACGGGGCGGCGGGCGCGGCGGCGGCGATGGCGCGGGCCAGTCCGGGGAAGACTTGGCCGAAGACCAGTTCGGAAAGATTGGCAGCAACGCGTTCCTCGTAGAACCGTCCGTCCTCAATGGCCCGCTGGTGAAACGTGCGCGGATCGGTCGGTCCCGCGACGAATGCCTCCAGCCGGAAGACGAGCGCGAACACTGTGAGCCAGTGACGACGCTGGTTGGCAGTGAGGGCGAATAGACCTTCGTTGTGGCCGGGGAGGTCGAGGAGCACCGCGAGGTCGAGCTCGAAGAACTGCTCCGAGACGGACCTGGCTCCCTGATAATAGAGCCGCCACCGGGCGCCGTTGGTGAGGATGCCCCAACGTAGCGTGCCCGTCGTCAGGTCGTCTACCCGCCGCAAGTAGCGCAGCATTTGGGTCGACGGCGCGGTTTCCTCCCCGCGGCGGTCGGACCGGCGGTCGAGCGGGCGTCGCCAGCGCTTGGACTCGATGACCGCGAGACCGAACGCATAGCGTCTCCATTCGTCGGTGAAGCCGTTGGCACGGTCCTTCGCCGCAGCGTCTCGGAACAGCAGGCCATCGGGCACATCCCCCTGTGCCAATGATCTATGAGACAACCTCCCTATTGAGATTAGTGTGGGGGCGGGGAGGGTTTGATGGATGAATCGCATGCCACCAGCCGTGGAGATGGACTTGGTTGTGGGGCCGAAGGCGGAGGGAGCCCGGAGGGCGACCGGAGCCTTCGGGCCCACCGCTACGTCAGCCGCGACGGCGCCCGATCCTGAAGTGCCGGCGAAAGCCCAGCGCCGCCGGTTCACGGCGGAGTATCGGCTCGGCATCCTCAAGCAGGCGGACGCGTGCAAGCGGCCTGGCGAGCTGGGGGCGCTGCTGCGTCGAGAAGGCTTGTATAGCTCGCACGTGGCGAATTGGCGACGGCAGCGTGAGCAGGGCGCCCTGCGGGACATGCGGGGACGTCGGCGCGGCCCGACCCCACGTCCGATCGACCCGCGTGTGAAGCAGTTGGAAGCCGAGAACCGCAGGCTCGAGCGGAAGCTGCAGCGGGCCGAGACGATCATCGCCCTCCAAAAAAAAGTTGCCGAGATCCTGGAGATCCCCCTGAAACCCCTCGACACCGACGAGACCGACTGATGCGCGCGATCGAGGCCGTCACGGCGCAAGGCGAAACGTCGGCGTTGTGTCAGAGCATCGGCGTGTCCCGCGCGTCGCTCTATCGGCAGCGCCGGCCCACGCCGCCGGCGACACCCCGGCGGCCCCGCACGCCGTCCCCGCGCGCGCTGGTCCCTGCCGAACGGCGGGCCGTCCGCGACACGTTGCACAGCGCGCGGTTTGTCGATCAATCGCCCGCCGAAGTCCATGCGACGTTGCTTGAGGAGCAGACCTACCTCTGCTCCCCGCGCACGATGTATCGGGTGCTCGCCGAGGCCGGCGAAGTGCGGGAGCGCCGCGACCAGGTGCGGCATCCGGCGTACGTCAAACCCGAGCTCGTCGCGACGGCGCCCAATCAGGTCTGGTCCTGGGACATCACCAAGTTGAAGGGCCCGGTCCCGTATCTCTACTACTCGCTCTATGTGATCCTCGACCTCTTCAGCCGCTACGTCGTGGGCTGGATGGTGGCGGTCAATGAGAGCGCCCACTTGGCCGAGCGCTTAATCGAGCAGACCTGCGCGAAGCAGTGCATCCAGCCGCAGCAGCTCACGATTCACGCCGACCGCGGCGCGCCCATGCGCAGCAAGCTCGTCGCGCTGTTGTTCTCCGACCTCGGCATCGTGGCCAGCCACTCGCGACCGCGCGTGAGCAATGACAATCCGTTCTCCGAGGCGCAGTTTCGCACCTTCAAGTATCGGCCGGAGTTTCCGAAGCGGTTCGGCGCACTCGAACACGCGCGCAGCGTCAGCCGCGATCTGTTCGCGTGGTACAACGACGCGCACCACCACAGCGGCCTGAGCTATCTCACGCCGGCCGACGTGCATTACGGCCGCGCGCCGGCGATCCTCGACCTGCGTCACCGGACCCGCCTCGCGGCCTACGCCGCGCATCCGGAGCGCTTCGTCAGCGGACCACCACGCCCCGAAACCTTGCCGACCGCCGTGTGGATCAATCCGCCGTCGAAAACGACCCGCCAGGATGCCCCAGGACCCGCGACCGGCACCCCGGACAACTCGCAGCATGAGGTCGTTGCCCGGCGGCCACCACCGCTCGATCGATCGTCGATTCAACGCGTCGATGGCGTGGAGTCGATGGCGTGGAGTCGCTACAGTAAATGCTGAACCAGGTTGTCTCAAAGACGTTGACACGGCCCGCATCCTGCCGGCCGTGAGCGGAGAGGTTCTGCTGGCGTAGACTCTCCGTCCACCCGAGGTGCGCAAGGACAGGCCAGATCAGATCGTCCTCGGTCTGGCTTTCATTGGGCGATCCGGTAACGGGGAAACGGGCGAACACGTCCCGCAGAGAAGCGTCGAGGGAGTCGATGGCGTCTGCGGCGAGGTCGCGCCAGTCGTCCAGGCGCGTGACCGATTCTTGCAGAAAATCGTGAGCGAAGAGACTGCCCTGGAACGGAGTGTCGGTGCTCATGTGGCCGCGGTCCAGCGCATGTTTTGGTAAGTATAGGATCCAGCGCCGCGCCCCTGAGTGGACGCCGGCCACTGGCCGGTAGCGTTCGAGCTCCGGCTTCGCTCACCGCTCCGGATCGCCTCAGTCGGACGGATGCTTGTGGATGGAGTTGCATACGAGAGTTCAGAAGAGCGGGATTCACTAAGGTTTCTGCCGGAATTCGGCTGACACTCTACCCGCCAGCGGGCAAAACTGCCCGAGATAGCCTCCGCTCACAGGCCGTGTCAACGGCGGCGCCGTCCTCCGCTGCGCTCCGGTCCTTCGGGTGACACGGCCCGATCGCTACGGCTCAGATGGCGTTTACGGCCGGCAGGTTTGACCTGCCGGCGCGTCTGCACGGGACGGCGGGCACTTCACACCGGACCGACAGCGGGACCAGCGCCGGCGTTAGCGTCGAGGTTCGCCAGGTCGCCCGATTCGCTACCGGACGCCGCCGTAACCCCCGCGCACGTTCAAAAGATGCAGCTCGCGTGCACTCTTGCCCGACGTCGTGAGCGTGAGCGACGCCGGTACGCAAGATACAGGCGGGTGGGGGTGTTCGGTTCCGCCTTTTGCGAGCGGCTGCAGCGGCCGATTCTCCAGACGCGATGCAAGAATTGTGCTTCCGGCCGCTGTCGTGCGGCTTCGATGCCGGCGCAATCCTGGTGACTGCGCGCCGCTCCAAGACGGACCAGGAGGGAACCGCCGCCGCGGTTCTCGCCCTCCGGGGCAATCTCGGCACGGAGACGAGAAGGTGCTCCGCTGCTGGACGAGAGAGGGCGACCGGCAGGCTGAGGCGACCCCGGCCGGGCCGACCAAAGCCGACCCGGAAGTACAGCAGGAACTTGCGGAACTTGAGCATGTCCTCGTGCACGGCGACAGCATGGCCCTGCAAGAGTTTGGGGGATTCGGTGCAGCGTCCAAGCGGTTAGTGTCACTCCGAAGACTCCCCGCGGGAACCCCGCTGAAGGCGAACCCGCGCGGGTCGATTGATCGCTATACGACGTGGAGCACAACCCGGTTAATCCGTCCCGAGGGGGCGGTATGACGAACGTGATGTTGACCTGTCGTCTGGACCGTTCCGGAGTCACGATGGGGGTCACGGCGGGGGTCGAGCAGAATGGTACACGGACAGAAGGGGGAGTGTACCAAAAACAGAGTGGGGAGTGTAACACACCGCCCTTCCAATTTCCGCCGTCGCTATTGGGTTTTTTCGTTATAAGCCGTCTGCCCCGAACCGCGCCAGCGGAGAGGGACAAGACGGGAGCGACCCCCCCTTATTTGCCGCTGGCGCGGCACGGCTAAGTGGGGGGTGTGGCACCAGGTGTACCCCCTGGTGTACCACACCACCCCCGCCGTTGGTGGGGTCGCTCCCGTCCGTATGTATCCATGCTGGAAGGCTCCGACGCCCGCCAACGGGCGCGGGCGGACGCGCCGACGAGGGACGTGACGGTTGACCATTTCATCAGAATCGTCGTCGGCGTCGTCGTTCGGCCGCAACGGCCACCGTCCGCCCCGGCGGCTGATGGACGATTGGACCACGTACTTAGGCGGACAAGCGGACGACACCTCGCGGCGCTGACGCGATGTCGCGGCCGACGGCGACCGGCCCGACACGGACCGCATCGACGAGGACGGCGGCACGGCGGAGGTGGTCGGCGACGAGCCGATCCACCACCGGGAGCGGCGGACAGGCGCGACCGGCAGCAAAGGGTTCGAAGGGGAGCGCAGCCTCCCCTCGCCAGAGCCCAATGTACGCACATTGGGTAGGCTGGCTATGACGCCTAAAGGGTGTCATGGCCAGCCTCCGTGTGTCCTGATCTGCCGCCCGTCAGTCTCTCTCCACTGCCCGGAACTTCGTCGTCGCCCGCCTGGATCTTCTCCTGCCCCGGCGCTCTCCCTCGATGTCGTCCCGCGCTCGATCCGTGGCCGCGACGGATGTCCGTCGGTTCTCGTTCGTGCGTGACCGGTCTGCGGGGACGATGCGATCGACCCGGGGGAGGCAGGTCAGGTCGTGGTCACGGCGCTGCGCTTCCGACGACCTCGTGTTCCGCCGGTTTCGCGATAGGAGGCTGCGGACGGTGTGTGCCGGCAAGGTACGCCTCCCAGTCGTTCATCAGATGTCGCCGCCGCTCGAACAGGTCCGACCGCGCATAGGCCGCTTCGACCTTGTTCTGAACGACATGCGCCAGCGCCGCCTCGATGACCTCGCGCGGGTGGTCGGTCTCCTCCGCCGCCCAGTCCCGGAACGACGAGCGGAAGCCGTGCGACAAGGCCGCCATCCGATGGTACTGGAGCATCGTCGGCAGCATCGTCGCCGATACCGGCTTCCGTGCGGGCTGTGGATCACCTGCGGACTGGCGCCGTCGCCGAGCGTGTGCGCTGCATCGAGGATCAGGCAACGTACAACATTGTCGCGACGACGGACGGCATCCGCAGGTCGTAATCAGCTTCGAACCCTGGCACGCTACCACAGATGGCCTTAAACGACGACGCCACCAGCACCCCTTCCTGCCGTGCCGCCTCTAGGTCGCCCTTGGCTTCCACCCAGTCTTGCCGGGCGCACCGTGCAACCGCTCGAAAAAAGAGCCCGTCTCCTACCCCGGTAGGACCGTGATATACCCCTGTTCTCATGATCGCGATTGCCGCGTCGAAGTCCCGGATGGCTTCCGCCAGCGACCCGCTTTCTCGATGCGTGTTTCCGCGATCGATGAGCGCGGTTGCCAGCCCTGGCTTCAGACGCAGCGCCTCTTCCAGGTCGGCCATCGCCTGTTCGGCACTGCCTTGCTTCCAGTACGCGTTGCCGCGGCCGTGATAGGCCTCCGGCATCTTCGCGTCCCTGCCCAGCGCCTCATCGAAATCGCGTATGGCCAGGTCGGCCGCTCCCTGGTACAGGTGCGCCTCTCCGCGCCGGCAATAGAGTTCTTTCTGAGTCCCGCCCTGGTCTTTTTCGATCAAATACGTAAAAAGGTCGACGACCTGCTCCGGCTGGATTTCGAAGGCGTAATGGACCGTCGGACCGGTCGTCGTTGGGATCACGACTATCGAGAGCGTGGTTCTCTCATGGTCTTCGTAGACGATCCCCCTCTGGTGGTAGGCGTGGCGCATTCTCATCAGCTCGACGTGGAAAAACTGCGCCTCCTGGCAAAGCCTTAATGCGGCAGCCACGTCGAACGGCGGTCTGGTCAGTGATTCTTGAAACTCTCGCGCATAGCGGCTTCCGCTCGGAGTCTGGTGTCTGATAAACCCGTGAATGTCGTTGTAGACGGTCCTCTCCGAAATACCGTGAAAGCGTTCTAGGAATGTCAAGATTCTGCCCTTTAAGTCACCCGGGACGACGACGGTCTCTTCGTCGATGTCCGGCACGATAAATCCTCTTCGCGGCCGAACGAACACGCTCTTCTGCGAAACGATCCTGTTCATCGTCTGCTTCGGCCTCACCAGGGTGTCCGATTCAGGCCAGTGCAACACCACCCTGCCGTCCTTCCCGTCGCCCTCTACGCTCGCGAAGAACAGCGCAATTAGGTAGTCGTCGGTAAAGTCGATCAGGTTCGTCGCCCCGCCGAAGTGCTGAATCTCCGTGAGAATCTCCACGTCGTCGGCTAGCGTTGTGTGCTGTCGCGCATTATCGGCAATTTCCTGCTCGACTCGCCCTAGGTCGAACGCCTCGTTTGCGCTGTTCGGGCACTTCCGGAACAATCCGGACGACACCTCGGGGTAGCACTCCGGTTCACCCCGGAACACGCAAGTGTCCTCACGTTTCGACGACTTGTACAGGACCTCTCCCATCAAGGCGTGGATTCGTTCCAGTTCTGTGCCGTTCAGCGCCTCGGATTTCTCAATCACTTTGCCTCCCGATGTCGTGACCGGCGTGTCTTCGAATCTTCGAACATTCTCGCCCGTTCCTCACACTAGCCCGATACCGAGACCAGCAGGCCTCGACCGTCGAGGGGCGCCGCAAGCAAGGTAGGCCGCCCAGTCGTCCATCAAGTGCCGGCGGCGCTCGAACAAGTCGGAGCGCGCGTAGGCTGCCTCAACCTTGTTGCGCACCATGTGAGCGAGCGCAGCCTCGATCACCTCGCGCGGGTGGTCGGTCTCCTCGGCTGCCCAGTCCCGGAATGAGGACCGGAAGCCGTGCGTCCGCCACGGCGCTCGTTTAACTTACATATTGCCAGCAGGTTAGAAAGCACTCCCGGCCCATGTTCCCCACGCCGTACCCCTCACTCCGAACCGGACGGCACGGCACCCCCAACACCCACGCCGGACCGATACGGATCGCCCGCCCACCCGCAGGTCGTCGCCTCCGTCGCGATGCGGTCACAATCAAACCGATCCTCGCCCGTCCGACGACGCCGCGCGGGCCACCGCCGCGCCCCCGTACGCCTTCGGCTACAATACTTAACGCCCACAGAAGAGCCTGACCCGCTAATGGACGCACACCAAGCCGTACCGGAGTCCATGTACGACCCCGACTATCCCGCATCGGTCACCGTGTCCGTCCAAATCCCACTGGTCGTTGGCGGTCAACACAAGCCGATTTCGCAGTCCTTCAAGGTTACGCTGCCTGTGGCAACTCACCTCGCCAATCACGGCGCACGTCACTGGAACGCTGTGGACACCGACCTTGCCGCTGCTATCGCCTTGACCTGGCGCGGACTTCAGGAGACTGTAACCCTGGAGCGTTCTTCCACCGATTCTTTGATAGCGCGGTCCCTGAAGGGCTATGTACAAAAGGCCTTCGCTGTTATCGTTCACTCCGCAAAATCGGTGTCCGACGACATTGTTCTATTTGCTGGCGCGCAACGCCACGACGCCGCACTCGCACGATGCCGCAAGCTCTTTGAGTGTTGGTTGCACGCCGCCTTACTCCATCACTTCGGCGACGGTGCGGCCGCGATCTACTTGTCGAGCGATCATCAGACCTCCCGCTCCTTGAGCCAAGCCCGTGCTGCAGATTCGGCTCTTCGTGGAGAAGGTCCGCCGCTGACGCCACTTGTGGAAGCGGCACGCCAACGTCTTGCTGCTGCTGGCCATCCTGCTGACTTTGCGACGGATAGTCCCTATTGGTGGCTGCATGCCTGGAATGGTCTTCGGCTCCGCACCGATGACGAAGCACTCAAATATATTCTTAAACATTCGCCGCCGGCGAGCCATAGGAATAAGGCGTTCAACGAACGCTTCCTGACGCTTCTAAAATCGATGCGGCAGTATACCCATATGTCAGTCCATGCAGATCCCGCAATGATGTGCTACGAATACGAGCGCCGCGCCGCCTCGCAGTTCGCGACTTACCATTGTGATCCCAACGCCGTGCGAACGGCCCTCATCATGAATTATGCGATCAGTCAGCTGTTGCTGGACATAGGAACCCGCCTCTTCCGACACGAGCCTGAAGTAATGGCTGCTCTTATGGTATTGGCTAACGGCTTGGCCAAGAAGATCGTCGTGGTAAGTTAAGCACGACATGAGCTACAGTCTCGCAACCACATCGAACTCAACTAGTTCCTTTTTTGAATTCCGCTTCCGTATCGGTCTGACCTGTACTGACCTCGCACCGGCCTCCAGAAGCATGTCCTCATAAATCCGCTCCGTTGGCACCAATACGTCATAAAACTTAGAGTTGCCGACGATATAATGCAATGTGGCTCCCTTGCCCATGATCCGCATCACAGCGCAAATGTGTAGCCAAATGTCCTCGAAGTACTTGCCCACGTAACAGGACAAGACGTTGCCGGAAGTACCTGCCTTTCCAATCTCCTGCAAGATCGAATAGAGGTAGCGGGGAAAGAACACGTCACCGCCCTTCTGCCACGATGCGACGCGGCTCGTCGCAATCCCCCACGTTCCGCCGATGGCCCGCCAGTCGAGCTCACCAGCTTGTCTTTTGTGTTTGAGAAAACCCAGCCAATACATATATGGCCGCAATTCGCGGATATAGGACATCCGATTCGCGTATGGTGGAGAGGTGATCAGTAGGTCGGCACCATCCGCAAAGGCTGACGTTGCTGTTCTTGAGTCAACCAACACAACACGCCCTTCGCCGGGGCCTGGACTTCGACTGGCACCGTCCTGGATGATCTCTACATCTCTCTGGAATTGAGCGCGATGCCGCTCTTGCGGGTCATCCTCGAACAAGCCTGCTTGTGTGCTCGAAGGGTTCTTGAAGGACATCGATTGATGATTAAAAGCGGCGTTCGACAAGTTAATCATTGTACGACAAAACACGACCAAGAGTAAGTCGCGGACGGCAGCGGAATCGAATGAATGGGTGCGGATGGCCATGAGGACACGACGAATGAACGCGAGGTCGCTTGCGTTCCACCGGCGACGGATGTTGGATATGCTTGGAAGCGGTGCGTGATCGGCATCCGCTTTCAGGCCCTTTGCGATCACGTACGCAGCAGCGTCCTTGAATTCGTCTAGCTCGACACGAGTGAACCGTCGAAGCTTGAGGTTCCCGAACCATACGAGGAACGGATTGATGTCGAACGACACAGCACGATGGCCATGCGCGACAGCACACAGGGCGGTTGTGCCCGTTCCAGAAAATGGATCGACCACACTCATGGTGGAGTCGTAGTTCTGCAACAGGTCTTGCACAAGCCTTACAGAGTAGGCGGGGGTTAGACGCAGCCAGCCATGACGACCGTGTGAGACGTTATCCTTGAAGGTCAACTCAACGCGGCGCGTCCTCGGGGACTGGGAAATCGAGGTCAGGTCGGCGAAACTGGTCATCAGACTATCCCACACTCAGGAGAGTTTCTAGCACTGCTGCGAGTTCCCGTCTGAGCGTGTCCTTGTTGCGCTCGAAGAATGCAGCGAGATCGTAGCCGAGCACGTCTCGAGTGAATGCGTAGGTCGAGGTAAGGCTGGACGCTGCACCGATTTCACCGCGTAGCATGACCCATTTGGCGGCCTCGTAGCGGCCCGCTACATCGGGGTCAATTTGGGTCGAAAGTAGTGCAACGGCGGGCAGATATGCCTGACTATACGCGGCGGCGGCATTTGCGATGTCGGCGTTCTGGCGTTTAGAGTCCTTACTCTTGTAACCCTGTCGTATCTCAAAAACTACGCCCTTGAGAGCCCTTCGTATACTGCGGTCGAGCTGTAGTTTACGCGCCGCTTCGCCTATCCAGTCTGCGACCGTCGTGCGCTGGGTGGTGTCAGTTAAAGAAGCGAGGGGGATTCTCGCGTCAAGGGAGAGGGTTCGATACCTGCCGCCCGGAGCAGGTATCTTGTGAGACCATGTAGCGTTGTCCTTGGACAAGTTGAGGCGGTCTTGGATAATCTCGCGGAAGAGGCGCTCGCAGCCCGTGCCGATTTGGCGGTAGATGCTGGTCATCCCGCCAGCGGCGCGATGGGCGGCGTACATGAGGGGGTTGTCGAGACCGAACCAAGCGTAGAAGGGGTCGGCGCTGTAGAGATCGCGGAAGTCGTCGAGGTCTACGCCAGCGCGGTTGCCGAGGCCGAGCTTCGGCTTGTACGACGCGCAACGACGAAGCGGAGTTGAGGACCGTTGCTAGGTACTGGGCGTCGTTGTCGCACATGGCGGTGGGGTCAGGATCAGCGGGACGTGGGAGTCATGCTACCACGGGTGCTCTCGGTGCCGGTGCGTGCCAGCCGCCGGACGATCGCGCCGTCGGTCGGGCTAGGCGCGCGAAGGGGCAGCGGCGACGCGAGAGAAGGGACGGACCGGAAACCGGCTTCGGGGTCATCTACGCGATCCTGACCTCGGGCTGATGGTAGACACGACGGTGCACCTGTGGTGGCGCTCCAGGACGGGCGGCATGACGAGTGGGGCCTCCACCGGATCGGTGCGGTTCGACCGCGGTCTGGCGGGCGCGGGCTGGCGCTGACTGATGACGCCGTCGCTGGAGGTGGCGTCACGGGGCGCGGACCGGCTGTGGGGGATGCAGGACCTTGGCAGGCTGGTCCCGTACGGGATGCCATTCCCAACATGGGCGGCCAGTTCGCGGCGGACGTGGGCTACGGGATTGCGGGACCGGGCGGCCGAGGCACCGGGACGGGTGGCGCTGGACGGTGGACCAGCGGTTCAGCGTGGGCGTTGAGGGCGCGCGGCAGGACGGGTTCGGCGGCGCGTTCGACGGCCTCGGCGGCGGTGCGCTGGGCCTCGGCCTTGCCGGCGACGCGGCGTACTCGGTGCAGTTGCGCGGCGCGGCCCCTTCCGTTGTCGTCTTGGCCGGCCGGCTTACCGCAAAGCGGCTGCCGCCGACGCCGCAGGCGCTGATCTCCTTCCTGAACAGGACAATTTGGAGGGGCCGGAAAACGCCAGTTTACCGGTGGTCCCTCCACTCTCATCCCCTGACCCTTGTCTTGACCCCATTGATGGATCGTACGTGTCCGGTTTGGTCAATAGAATCAAGGGTTTAGAAGGGCAAGAGCGTGACTGGAAGTGTGACGCCGGGTGTGACTGGGGCTGTAACTTGATCACGTCAGCTCTGTTACACTCCTCGTGCGGCACTATTCGTGTAATCTTTGCCTCTGTCCCCCGTGTGATCAGCCGCTTGGGTGGATCACACTTCCTCTCGCGCGGCATCTGCTTCTCGATCCGCCCCTCCGTGTCGCCTTCCGCTCCACCTTGCCGATCTCGTCGCTGTGCTTCGTGACATTCTCGGTGATCTGCTGCGCCTCTGCTCCTGCCGCCGTGTCCCGTCCGCTGTGGCCGGTGTGCTGCTCCGACGGCGGCTTGTTCGGCATGGGGCCGGCCGATGCGGTCTCGGCTACGGTTCTCCACGACAACGGAGTGAAGCATGCGCTGCTCTTGTTCGTCGTCAGCGTATGGGCCAGCCTTCCGGCTGGCCCATACGCGCGTTCCCGCACGGTCGGGCGCGGCGGTCACCGAAGGCCGCAGCGCAAGCGAAGGACCCGCGCCAGCGGGTTGACGGCCGCGGGCGACCGTGCGCTCCCGGACGCCGGGGACCGCCCGGCGTTCACGCTCCTGCCGGCGCGCGGCCCGACGACGGCCGCATCGACGGCCGGGTCTGAAGCGGCGCGGCGACGCGCCGTCTCTCCGTGCGGGGGACGAGGGGGCGGAGCCACCCGCCAGTCTCCTTGTGTACACAAGGAGTATGCTGGCTCTGACATCTAACAGGTGTCAGAGCCAGCCTTTCGTGTCCTCTGATCGTGCGCCCGACAGTCTCGCTTCACCGCCCGGATCTTCTCTTGTTCCGTCGCGCTCACTCGATGTCGTTCCGCGCTCGATCCGTGTCCCGTGCCTGATGTACGTCGGTGCTCCCATCGTTCGCGCCTGACCGGTCCGCGGGGACGATGTGATCGACCGGGGGAGGCAGGTCAGGTCGTGGTCACAGTGCTGCGCTTCCGACGATCTCGTGTTCCGCCGGTTCCGCGATCGGAGGATGCGGACGATGTGTGTCGGCAACGTACGCGGCCCAATCGTTCATGAGCCGCCGCCGCCGCTCGAACAGGTCCGACCGCGCGTAGGCGGCCTCGACCTTGTTCTGGACCACGTGGGCCAGCGCCGCCTCGACCACTTCGCGCGGGTGGTTCGTCTCCTCGGCCGCCCAGTCCCGGAAGGTGGATCGGAAGCCGTGAGGCACGGCGGGGACCTCCAGCGTCTTGAGCAGTCCCGACAGGGCCATGTCGTTCAGGCGCTTGCCGCGTCCGCTCGGGAACACGAGCGCGTTCCCGTTGCTGATCGCTCGGGCCGCGTCGAGAATCTGTTCGGCGCGGCGGACCAGCGGGACACGGTGCTCCCGCTTCGCCTTCGTCCGCGTGTCCGGGACGGTCCACACGTGGTCCGCCGTGTCAATCTCGGCCCACCGTGCTCCACGAACCTCGCCGGATCTCGCGGCGGTCAGAACGAGGAACTCGAACGCCAGCTTGACCGCGGGAGCCGCACCGGACGACCGCACCGCGCCGACCGTCGCCGCCACGTCGCGATGGGGCAGCGCCCGCATGTGCTGGACGAGATCCTGCTGCGGGCCGAGGACCGGCCCGATGCGGCTGCACGGGTTGTCGTCGCGGTAGTCCATGGCCACGACATATTCCATGACCGTGCTGATGCGCTGGCGCACCCGCCGCGCCGTCGCCGGCCGCTCGTGCCAGACCTTGCGGAGCGTCTCGACCACGTCGGCGCTCGTCACCTCGGACACCGGCAGCTTGCCGAGCCGGGGAAAGGCGAACCGGGCCATGCTCGACAGCCAGTCCTTGCCGTGCTTGGGGTTGCGCCAGCCGGGCCGCATCTGCGCCAGGACCGCCTCGGCGGCGGCGGCGAAGGTGGGCATGCTCTTGAGGCGGCGCTTCTCGGCGAGCGGGTCTCCACCGGCGCGGGCGAGCCTGCGGTTGGCGAGGGCCTGGGCGCGGGCGTCCTTGAGCGGGACGAGCGGGAAGCCGCCGAGTCCGAGTTCGCGGCGTCGGCCGCGGATGACGAGCCGCTGTACCCAGCTGCGGGTGCCGGACGGCTGGACGTCGAGGTACAAGCCATCGCCATCACAGTAGCGTCCGGCCTGTGCTACGTTTCGGACGAAGGCGGTCGAGAGCGCGTGGTGGGGCTGCCGGCCGTTCGCCTTGGCGGTCCGGGGTCGTGTCGGGAGTTCCATGGCCTACCAGTATTCCCCTCAGTGAATGGCGGATACTGGTGAATAGTACCGGACGAAAGCGGCACTCGTCAAGCCCGTGAATGAGTAGAACGCACTGATTATTCAGTCATTTAAGGACCATTCAGGACGGCGCAGGACGGTACCGGCTCTCCGTGTATGGTGGACAGGGCTACAGCCACACAACTGAAGCTCGACGTGTGGTCGGTCGTCGAGGTCGACCAGTTCTACGGCATCGAGATCGGCGAGTTCCCGGCCCGCATCGCCGCGACCGCGCTCTGGATGATGGACCACATCATGAACAACCGGCTGAGCCTGGAGTTTGGCCAGACCTACGCGCGGATCCCGATCGAGAAGTCGCCGCACATCCGCAACGCCGACGCGCTGGAGATCGACTGGGCCGACGTGCTGCCGCCGGACGAGTGCTCCTACGTTTTCGGCAATCCGCCGTTCGGCGGGTCCAAGTTCCAGTCGCCCGAGCAGCGGGCGCAGGTGCGGCGCGTCGCCGCCCTCGGCGGCAGCGGCGGCACGCTCGACTACGTGGCCGCGTGGTTCATCCGTGCCGGAGACTACGTGCGGCAGACCCAGCCGGCCGGTGGGGCACCGCCGAGGATCGGTTTCGTGGCGACCAACTCGATCACGCAGGGCGAGCAGGTAGCGCAACTCTGGCCGCTGCTGCTGGACCATCGGCGGCTGGAGATCGCCTTCGCGCATCGGACCTTCGCGTGGGGATCGGACGCACGCGGCAAGGCGCACGTCCATGTGGTCATCATCGGGCTGGACGCGGCCAGCCACACCCCGGCTGACAGACGGCTGTTCGCCTACGAGGACATCAACGGGGAGCCGCTCGAAGCCATCCACGCCGTGATCACGCCGTACCTGTTCGATGGGAGCGCGTTGGTCAATCCGCATCTGGTTGTCCGCGAGGAGGGCAGGCCGATAAACGGACTCATTCAGTTGCTCACTGGCTCCCAGCCCATCGACGACGGGCACTACATATTCGACGCGGAAGAGCGTCTCGCGTTCCTGGAAGCCGAGCCGGACGCCGCGCCGTTCATGCGCCCCTTCGTCGGAGCCCGCGAGTACCTGCGAGGCGGCGAGCGCTGGATTCTCGCGTTGCACGACGCGTCGCCAGCCACGCTGGGCCGGCTGCCCCACATTCGAGAGCGGATCGCCACCGTTCGAGCGTACCGGCGTACCAGCAAGCGCACGTCCACACTGAAACTGGCTGACACGCCCACGCTGTGGCAGGTGAACGTGCTGCCGACAGCACCGTTTCTGGTTCTCCCGGAGGTCAGTTCCGAACGGCGCGAATACGTTCCCATTGGTTGGCTGGAGCCGCCCGTCATCCCGAGCAACAAGCTCCGGCTGCTGCCCGGCGCGACCCTCGCCGACTTCGCGCTGCTCACCTCGGCGATGCACATGGCCTGGATGCGGGCTGTGACGGGGCGGATGAAGAGCGATTACATGTACTCCGTCGGCGTCGTTTACAACACGTTTCCGCTGCCGCCCGGCTTCGCGGAAGTGGACACTTCGGCGCTGGAACCGCTCGCGCAGGCCGTGCTCGACGCCCGCACCGCGCACCCGGACGCGACGCTGGCGGAACTCTACGACCCCGATCTGATGCCGCCCAACCTCCGAAGGGCGCATCAGGGGCTGGATCGCGCCGTCGACCGTCTCTACCGCCGGAAGCGCTTCACCTCGGAACGTGAACGCGTCGAGTACCTCTTCGCGCTGTACGAGCGCATGCAAGCCCCACTCGCCGCGGTGGCTGCGAAACCGAAAGCGAGGCGTCGGCGTCGAGCAACGTGAGTGGTCGCCGGGTGGCACCCCGCTGTGCGCGTTCCGTTTAGCCTCCGGTACAATCGGGATGTTCTGAAGGCTCGCGTGAGATGATCGAGCACGGATTCGTCGGCAACATCTCCCAGGAGGAACTCGACGCAAGAGGTAAGCGGAAGCTTCACCACTACGTGCCAGTATGGCTTCAGATGGGTTTCGCGGACGATGAAGGGCTGCTATGGACGGCCGACAAGAACCGGGGTGAACCAAAACGCGTCAGCCCCAAGGTGCTGTTCGCGGAGAACCGGCTGTACCAGGTTCGAGACGCGGACTCGAGCGATGGACCTCCGCGGGTGATGCTTGACGCGGAGGATGCATTCTCCGAGGCGGATGGCGTCTTCGCGGGCACTGTGAGAAGTGTACTGGAGCGGACTGCGGCAGCGGCGGCGGCGGGCCGCACAACCGTGGAGGTGGACAGTGGGACGAGACGTAGCCTGCGGCAGTTCCTGATGATGCAGTTTCTGAGGCATCCCGGCAAATGGATGTCCAAGTACATCGCAGCAGGAGAACCGGAACACCTCGTCAAGGCGGCGACGATATGTGCCGTACTCGGACTGCACAACGAGCCAGACGCGAGAACAACGTCCATCCTGGACTCATGCTGCCTCGAAATGGCCATCGCACCGAGCGGGGGAACATTGGTTCTTGGAACCGATCCTGTATGTGCTACGGTGCATGACTACTACAACAACAAGACACGTCCCCAAGAGGGTCATGGAGTGGTCGGAGTGCCGTTGGATCGGCAGACCCTTGTTCTATGGCGCCGTGGTGTCCGGCGTTCGCGGGACACTGCGTCTGTATCGAGGTTGACCACGCAAGGACTCAAGGACGTCAATAGAACGGTACTGGAGCAGTCCGAGAGAATCGCAGGACCCGATAAGCACGTCATTCATGCACTGCTGAAGGCTCATCGGGCGCGGAGGCGCATAGCGCACCCGAGGAGACGGTCGACCGCGGGTGCCCAGTCGCTACCTCGTCACAATGCGCCGGTTCGGACTAGCACTGGATCCCCGGGATGACTTGGATGGTCCCGTACATTCCCGTCCGCGGGAGTTCGACTCGTTCGAGGAACCCTCTGGCGTGGGCCAAGGCGAGTCCCTCGGCCCGTCGGGCTCCCGGGGGGAGGACTGTCGATCTGGGTGCACGTGTGCTGTTGGTCCGCCGAACGGCTCCGAACGGCCCCGGCACAGATCACGCGGGTTCAGCACTCCTCGGCACGCTCACGCGCCCGGTTGAGCCGTTCTATGGCCGCTGCTAGCACTGCCTCATTCGCCAGCGACTTGTCTTCGTTCCACTCGAGCTGTGCTCTGGCGCGCTCGCGCTGTGCCTCCCTCACTTCGTGCTCTTGCTGTCGGCGGCGCTGGAACCGTTCCGTATTCTCTTCGATTCGTGCCGCCTTTGGTCTTCCCACGGTTTCCCAGACTACCGTATCGCGCGTGATACGACAAAAGCGAGCGGCCCGCCCCACGTCTCGGCGTTTCAGCGACGCGGTTGGGGAGTACCGGAAGGGCGTTTGCGTAGGCGGCGAAGAACTTGGCAGGGTACTCGACCAGATCAGGTCCGGGAGCAGCGGCCCCGGTCGCCGCGGGCGAGCCGCGCCAGCGACCGAGCGCTGCCGGGTGGGGTCCATGCCGTTTATGCGTTTGGATGCGGGAAGGCGATAACTCAAGGTCATCCTATGACGAACCAGTTCGACCCGAGGGAGTTGAGGCGGTTGGCCGAGGAGGTCCGTCGGGCGCAGGAACTGTTCGACCCGACGGAGCTGAGGTGGTTGGCCGAGGAGGCCCGTCGGGCGCAGGAACTGTTCGACCCGAGGGAGCTGAGGCGGTTGGCCGAGGAGTCCCGTCGGGTGCAGGAACTGTTCGACCCGAGGGAGCTGAGGCGGTTGGCCGAGGAGTCCCGTCGGGTGCAGGAATTGTTCGACCCGACGGAGTTGACGCGGTTGGCCGACGAGGCCCGCCGGGCGCAGGAACTGTTCGACCCGACGGAGCTGACCCGGCTGGCCGACGAGGCCCGCCGTGCGGTGTACCAGTTCGACCCGACGGAGCTGACGCGGCTGGTCGACGAGGCCCGCCGTGCGCAGGAACAGTTCGACCCGACGGAGCTGGCCGAGGAGTCCCGTCGGGCGCTGGAGCAGTTCGACCCAAGGGAGCTGACGCGGCTGGCCGACGAGGCCCGCCGTGCGGTGTACCAGTTCGAGCCTACGGAGCTGACGCGGCTGGTCGACGAGGCCCGCCGCGCGAAGGTGGAGGAAACCGAGGCTCGCAGCGCGGAGGCCACGACACCCGACGCGAAGGAGCTGACCAAAACGAGGCTTAAGCTCTGGTTGTCCAAGCTGTCGGTAATTGGCCGATACCTCACAGAGTGTTACAAGTACTGGCGCTTGGTAGAGGCGTTGCTGCGGTTGATGGGCGTGCCCGTGCCGGAATTGTCGATGAGCGAGGAGATCGAGCCGACGACTCCGGAGGATCCAGAGATCGAGCCGGCGGGCGGCTCCAGAGGAGGATCCGGAGGAGCAGATCAAGAGCCGGCGGCAGCGACTCCAGAGGAGGATCCGGCCCGAGCGCGAGGAACCCCATGAGGACTGAAGCCCCGAGCCGACACCGCTGAAGGCTCATCGCCGCGAGCGGTGTGGCGTTGCTGGTGTACGCCTTCGCCCCGAAGTCGGATCGAATCGACCCTTTCTCGCCCGCCCCTTTCGCACACGGGGCGACGGGCAGTAGACTGACCACGGTCCGGACCCGTCCGCGGACGCCGCGGATGGTCCTCCGGATTCCCGCGCGGAAAGTGGTAACGGACGGGGGAATCAAGGCCGTCCGGTTGTGTGTAAGTCAATTTATATGAATGACTTGCAGGAATTAGACAACTCGCGCTGCCAGAGCGTGACAGTATTCCGTAGAAGTCCGTAGAGCGCCGCTACACCAAAAATGAGAACCCTTCGTGCGATCCTCGTCGTTGCGTCCGCGGCCATCGCCTCGGCCGCCGGCGCGCAGCCGGTGTCCCAGGGGGAGCCCGCCGATCCCTTTGCGTCCCCACCGGTACGAGGGCTTCCGGACCGCCCGCGGGTCCTGAAATCGGACGGGCAGCTCTTCCGCGTCGTGCCGATCGCCGGACTCGCCCGGCCGTGGGCGCTCGCGATCCTGCCGAACGGGGACATCCTGGTCACGGAGCGGGCAGGACGCCTGCGCATCATCCGCGACGGCGTGCTCGACCCCGAGCCGATCGCGGGCGTGCCCGAGGTCAACACCGGGGCTGTCAACGCGGGGCTGATGGACGTCGCGCTGCACTCGCGGTTCGCCGAGAACCGGCTGATCTACTTCACCTACTCCAAGCCGAAGACGGGGAATCCGTTCGAGGACTTCCAGGGCATGCGGGACGCGGCGACGGTCACGCTGGCGCGCGCGCGGTTCGACGGGGGCGCCGCGCTGGCCGACGTCGAGGACATCTTCATAGCCGACGCCTGGGCGCAGGGCACCTCCGGATCGCGCATTGCCTTCGGACGCGACGGCCGGATCATCATGACGGTCGGGATGCCGACGCGGCACCGGATCGGCAACGCCGACGACGCCCAGAATCCCGCCAACCACGCGGGTAAAGTGCTGCGCCTGAACGACGACGGCTCGGTCCCGTTCGACAACCCCTTCGTCGACCAGGAGGGCTACCGCCCCGAGATCTACGCCCTCGGCATCCGCAACGCGCTGGGACTGTACGTGCACCCCGACACAGGGGCGATCTGGGAGACGGAGAACGGACCGATGGGGGGCGACGAGCTCAACGTCATCGAGGCCGGCCGCAACTACGGCTGGCCGGTCGTCTCCTACGGCACGGACTACACCGGCAACAAGATCGGCGGGCTGTCTGGCACGACCTCGGAGCATCCCTGGGCGCCCGGTATGGAGGAGCCCTTCATGTTCTGGAACCCCTCGCCCGCCCTCGCTGGGCTGACCTTCTACACCGGCGACGCCTTCCCGGCCTGGAAGGGGAATATCTTCATCGCGGCGATGGGCAGCGGCAACCTGGGCTCCCGCCAGCTCCACCGCATCGTCCTGGCCCAGACCGGAGGGACGCAGCGCCGCGGCAACCGCACGCTGCTGGTGGAGCTGGAGCAGCGCATCCGGGACGTGCGCCAGGGGCCGGATGGGTTGCTGTACCTCACGACCGACGAACCCACCGGCGCCGTCCTGCGCATCGAGCCGGTCGACGAGGCGCCCTGACGCACCAGCCGGAGCCCGGAGGAGACTCGCTGCCTCCCGGCGCGGACGTCGCGGAGTCGCGGGAGGCGGGGTGCTATTGCTCCTCCCTCGGGTACGCCAGTGCGGGATGGTCGCGCGCCGCAAGCCAGTCCATGATGCGCGGCGTGACGAACTCGGGCACTTCCGTATGCGGTCCATGCCCGGCGCCGGGGACCACGAGCAGCGTCAGCTCGCTGTCGACCCATTGCCATAGATCGTTCAGCCCCTCGACCACGAGCGGCCTGTCCTCCCGGCCATAGACGACCAGCGTGGGCGATGTCACCTTCGGGTAGTCGCCGAGGGTGCCCCCGAGGACACGCATGTCGAGTGAGTAGGGCGCGCGCGGCCAGTTGGCCTTGTAGAAGTTCATCATCGCGTCGAATGACGACCGCCGGGCGGCTTCCACGCGCATCTCGTGGATCTCGGGGGTATCGCCGCGGCGTGGTGGGACGTTCGGATCGAACCACCGCCTGGCCATGTTGGCGGCCGCGTCAGGCTGCTCCTGGAAGTTGCGCGAGTACTCGCCCACCTCCTGCTGCACCGGGTTGGTCGCATACTCGCGCACCAGCGCCGCGGGATGAAACGAGCCGATCGCCACCAGGCGTTCGGTCTTCTCGGGATAGTGCATGGCGAAGTACCACGCGTGGAACCCGCCGCTGTCGTAGGCCATGATGATGGCCTTCTCTTCCCCGAAGTGCGTGATCAGCGCGTCGATGTCGCCGGCGATCGTGGCCGCCGTGTATTCCTCCACGCCTTCGGGCTGATCGCTCAGGTTGAAGCCGCGCTGCGTCATCGCGACCACCGTGTAGTGCTTTGACAGCGTCGGAATCTGGTGTCGCCAGTCGAACCAGTAGCCGCCGATGCCGTGGATCAGGATGACCAGCGGACCCTCGCCCACCGTGTGGTAGTGGATCCTCACGCCGTCCGACATGACGTGGCCTTCCTCGAGGCTCACCGTCTCGCCGGTCCAGTCGGCGATCTCGTCGTTCGCCAGGATGCCGGTCGACGCGATCACGCCGACGGCAATCGTCAACAGAACGCAGCGCATGATGTGCATGATCAGTCCCTTTCCCTCTCGAGACGGAGTTCGAGCCTTGCTGAACCCCGCACCCCACGGATTCTACCGCCTGAGCCGGCATCCGTCGTCCTGGTGCGCTGGCCGTCATGGTGCGCCGGCCTCCAGGCCGGCATCCGTCCGTTGCCTGGGGCGCCGGATGTCCCGGTGCGCCGGCCTCCAGGCCGGCACTCCGATACGGGTCGCGGCAGGCGGCACTCGCGTGGCGAGCGGCCTGGCGTTACGAACGGTTCACGCCACCCAGGGCACCTTCGTCTGTACTCTTGTGTGCCCTTGACTTAGAACTCCACGGCGCCCCGCACCATGACGCTGTGCATGGCGTCGGTCAGAGCACGTTCCCATCGTTCGATCTCAAGGCTCAGCGTCGTCCACCGGCTCGCGGCGAGGCTGCCTCCCAGCCGGTAGCGCCGCGCCTCGTCCCCCGCCAGGTTCATTGCCCCGAAGGGAGTCAGCACGCTTCGACCCCCGAACACAGGGACGCCGTAGCCGAGCTGGGCGTCCACCTGCGCGCGCGAAGTGCCGTGCCAGGCCGGTCCAGCGGCGCCCTGCTGCCAGAGCCGCTGAACGCCGCTCGCGGTCTCGCCCCAGGAGGGTGTAACACTGGCCGACAAGCCGCGGCGGTCCATCCCCGGATCGATGGTGACCATCGCGCCGACGCCCCATTCCTGCAGCGTGCCCTCGTGCACGGCGAGCCAGCGTCCGTAGCCTTCCGCCGTCAGTCCGACCTGCGGCACCCGGTAGCGCAACCCGCCGCCCATCTCCAGGCCGGCGCCGGTCTGGCCGTCGCCTCCATCGTGCCGCACGCCCAGCTCGGCCCATGGGGTGAGGGACGTGCCGGAAGAGAAGAGGAGCTCGTGGCTCAGCTCGGTGGTCAGGCGGAACCGCCACATGTCGAGAGTCGCCACCTCGAACGTCGCGCTATCCGCGGTAAGCTGGGCCAGCGCGCCTTCGCCCCGCAGGCTGAGCGTGGTCGCCCCGCGGGCGAGGAGCCGGCCGTTGAGGCCCAGCGCCCCGGAGTTGAGCGTGGCCGCACTCGTCACCGCTCCCAGTTCGTCCACAGTCCGGAGCTCACCCCAGGCGTGACCGACCGTCCCCCACAACTGCAGGCCGGGGGTCACGGACCAGCCGAGGAACGGATGCACGCCGACCAGCCGCAGGTCGTGCTCGCCGCCGTCGGTTCCACTTCCCAAGCCACCCTCGTAGTCGATCATGCCCCTTGAGCGTGAGACCGACACGCCAGCCAGCACGTTGGAGCCGAGCCGCACGTCGACACCAACGTGCAGGCTGTAAACCTCGCCGTTCCACGAGCCCGCACCGAGGCCACCGGCGCCCGACAATCGGCGGTAGTCGCCGCAGCCCCACGCCGCGACGCGTCCGCCGCCCCCCTCGGCGGCTTCCTGCGACGCCATCAGAAACGACAGGTTGCCAAGTTGCTGCCCGGGAGTCGTCGACGCATCCGTCGGGAAGGACGAATCACCGAACGCCCCTGCGGAACCTCCGAACGTCGTGCCGGGGCCTCCGAAGGCCGCGTGGCCGCCGAACGTGGCCGCTGGTGGGAACCCGCCGCCGGCCAGCCGGCCCGCGTTGTCCCACGTCCTCGTGTCCGACATCTTCCGGTCGATGCGACAGGTGACGGCCGAAAAGGCCATTGCCCGGCCGACCTCGGGAAGACCCGTCCGGAACGCACGTTCGACGCGGTGCTCCACGTCGTCGGTGATCGTTCCCACCCCCGTGCCGTCCGCCAGCGTGGCCCTCACCGGATCGCTCAGCTCGACCGTAAAGGTCTCCGTCGGTTCCACCGTGGTGTCGTTGAGGACTGCTACGCGGATGGTGTGTGATGTCACCCCGGGTTCGAACTCCAGCGTCCCTGACGCCGCCGTGTAGTCGGAGCCCGCGACCGCGGTTCCGTCCTGCGTTGCGTACGCGACCGTCACCGACTCGCTGCTCGCCGGGCTGAGCGACACCGTGAAGGTCGCCTCGCCACCCTCCGCCACGGGCGCCGCATCGGCAATGGAAAGCCCCGGCATCGCGTCCGCCGCGATCGTCCCCACCCCGGTGGCGTCCGTGATCGTGGTTCCGACCGGGTCGCTCAGCTCCACCGTAAAGCTCTCGCTCGGCTCCGCGATAGCGTCCCGACGCGTCGGGACCCGGATGGTCTGCATCGTCTCGCCGGGCTCGAAGCGCAGCGTCCCGGACGTCGCGGTGTAGTCCGAGTCCGCGACCGCCGTTCCGTCCTGCGTCCTATAGGCGACCGTCACCACCTGGCTGCTGGCCGGACTCAGGGTTACCGGGAATACCGCGTCGCCCCCTTCGGCTACGGTCGGCGCGTCGGCGATGCTCAATGCCGGCAACCCTTCGGCCGTAATGGTTCCCACCCCCGTGTCGTGGACCACGTTCGTGCCGGCCGGGTTGCTCAGCACCACCGTGAAGGTCTCGACCGGCTCCGCCGTCGCGTCCTCCAGCACCGGCACCCGAATGGTCTTCGACGTATCTCCGGGAGCAAACCGGAGGGTTCCCGACGTCGCCGTGTAGTCTTCGTCCGCAATCGCCGTTCCGTCGACCGTCGTGTAATTGACCGTCACGACCTGTTCGCCGGGCGGGGTCAACGTCACCGTGAAGACCGCTTCGTCACCTTCCGCAACGGGCGTCGCGTCGCCAATCCTCAGGCCCGGGGCCGGGTCCGCCCGGATCGTCCCGACGCCGATGGGATCGGCCAGCGTGCTGCCGCCGGGATTGCTCAACTCCACCGTGAACGTCTCGCTCTGCTCCGTCATCGTGTCCAGGAGCACCGGTACGCGGATGGTCTTCGTCGTCTCGCGCGGCTCGAAGCGCAGGGTGCCCGTGACCGGCGTGTAGTCCGCGTCCGCGACCGCGGTTCCGTCCATGGTCGCGTAGGCGACTGACACGACGTGGTTGCTCGCGGGACGCAGCGTCACCCGGAAGACCGCGTCGCGCCCTTCGGCCACGTTCACCGCGTCGGCGATGCTCAATGCCGGTGTCGCGTCGGCGGCGATCGTTCCGAGGCCCGTCGAGTCGGCCAACGTCGTCCCCGAGGGAACGCTCAGCTCGACCGTGAACGTCTCGCTCGGCTCGTGGATGTCATCCCGCAGGATCGGTACACGGATGGTCTTCGTCGTCTGGTTCGGATCGAAGGTCAGCGTCCCTGACATCGGGGTGAAGTCCGCGTCGGCGACAGCGGTTCCGCTTACCGTCGAGTACGTCACTGTCACCACGTGGTTGCTCGCCGGAACCAGCGTCACCGTGAAGACCGCCTCGCCTCCCTCGGCCACGGCCTCCGCGTCCCCTATGCTCAGACCCGGCATCGGATCCGCCGTAATCGTCCCCAGCCCGGTGGAGTCGGCCAGCGTCGTCCCCATGGGAGTGCTCAGCTCCACCGTGAACGTCTCGCTCGACTCCTGCGTCATATCCACCAGCACCGGCACCCGGATGGTCTTCGTCGTCTGGCCCGAAGTGAAGATCAGCGTTCCCGCGGTGGTGGTGTAGTCGTCGCCCGCATCCGCCGTTCCGTCCACCGTCGTGTATTCGACCGTCACCACCTGGCTGCTCTGCGGATGCAGGGTTACCGTGAAGACCGCATCGTTGCCCTCGGCAACCGGCGCCGCGTCGTCAATGGTCAATCCCGGTATCGGGTCCGCCGCGATCGTGCCGACGCCCCGTGCGTCGTCGAGCGTCGCTCTCGACGGGTTCCGCAGTTCCACCTCGAAGGTTTCACTCGGCTCGGACATCGAATCCGTGAGCACCGGCACCTGGATGGTCTTCGTCGTCTCCAGGGGGTCGAAGCGGAGCGTCTCGGAGGTCGTGGTGTAGTCCGAACCCCCGCCGGCGGTCCCGTCGACGGTCCGGTACTCGACCGTCACCACCTGGCTGCTCGGCGTGCTCAGCGATACCGTGAAGACGGCATCGTTGCCCTCGGCCACGGGCGCCGCATCGGAGATGCGCAACTCGGGCATCGGATCCGCCTCGATCGTTACCGCCCCAATCCCGTCGGAGACGGTGGCCCGGTTGGGGTTGCTCAACTCCACCGTAAAACTCTCGCTTGGCTCCGCTGTCGAGTCCTGCAGGATCGGCACCCGGATGGTGTCTGTCCTCTGGTTCGGGTCGAAGCGGAGCTCGCCCGAGGTCTGGGTGTAGTCCGAACCGGCTACGGCGGTGCCGTCGACCGTCGCGAAACCGACCGTCACCGTCTCGCTGCTCGTATCGCTCAGCCTCACCGTGAAGACCGCCTCGTCACCTTCCGTCACCGTTGCCGCATCCGCAATCGATAGCCGCGGCAGATCTTCATCGGGTGGGGGCGGCGCGTCACCACTCACGTCCACTGTCACGTGCCCCACGTTGTGGATGGGGCAAGTGCCGTCATGAGCCCACACTTCGTGAGTGAAGGTCACCGTTTGGTCCAGGTCCTCGTTGACCCTCACGTGGACGTTTCGCCACTGGTTGTAGTTCTGCGGGCTGAATTCCCAGCCGACGGACGGCACCCATCGGAGACCGTTGTATTCACCGTCGATGTACACGACGCCATCGACGTGAATCCGGACCCACCAACCCTCTTGTGTCGGTGGTTCGGTCAGTCGCAGTTCGTAAGTGAAGACGTCTCCCGTCGTGAGGCCTTGCGTCTTCCCCGTCACCCGCACCTCCACGGTGCCGGACCAATCTTCCACGTCGACCTGGGCGAAGGCGGGCGGAGCGCCGATGACGAACAGCAGCGCCGTCAGAGTGACGGCAAAGAGGATCACCATATGGAGTCTACGACGCTCACTCCGTTGCTCAACCAGAAAGGACACCGCTTCTCAAGTTATCGGACTTGCACAGTTTTGCCTTCAGCGTGAAATCCCACAAAGCATTCCGTTCCTGCTAACGGCTCAGGCCGCCGCTGGCCTGTCCGGATGCGGCGCCACTCCTCCTCGGCCACCAGGCCGGGATCCATCGTCCCGGTGCGCCGGCCGTCCTGGTGCGCCGGCCTCCAGGCCGGCATCCGTCCGTTGCCAGGGTGCGCCGGCCTCCAGGCCGGCACTCCGATACTGGTCGCGGCAGGCGGCACTCGCGTGGCGAGCGGCCGGGCGTTACGAACGGTTCACCGCCACCCAGGTGTTGGTGACAACCGTAAATCTGTACTCTCAATAGGAGGTCACGCGTAGGATCTCGACCCGTCACAGCGTCTCCATGGACTACCTGCTCGCACTCAGTTCGGCGGCGCTGTACGGCGCCGCCGATTTCCTTGGCGGCCTCGCCTCGCGCCGAGCGAACACCCTTGCCATCGTCGTGACGTCGCAGGGCTGCGGCCTGGCGCTGCTGGTGCTCAGTCTGCCGTTGTTGCCCGAGGCCACACCTGCAGCGCGCGATCTGGCCTGGGGCGGAGCGGCCGGACTGGCCGGCGGCGTCGGGGTGACGCTGCTGTATCGGGGGCTTGCCGTGGGGAGGATGGCGGTCGTGGCTCCGACCACGGCCGTGTGCGCCGTGATGATTCCGGTCGTCACCGGCGTCGTGCTCGGCGAACGGCTCGCGCTGCTGACGATACTTGGCATCGTACTGGCGATCGTGGCCATCGTGCTGGTCAGTCGGCGGGAGGCAGCGGCGGAGTCCGTGTCGGTGCGGGCCGGGGCACTGCCGCCTGGTGTCGGGCTCGCGCTCCCGTCGGGCGTGGCGATTGGCTTGTTCTTTCTGGCTCTGGCCGAAACAGACGCCCAAGCAGGGATGTGGCCCCTCGTGGCGGCGCGTGCCGTCTCGGTTACGCTGTTCGGCGTCATCGCGCTGGTCAGCGCGCGACCGTTGCGCATGGCGGCGCCCGTCGCCAGGATCGCCATCGCCGGCGGCGCCATCGATATGGGCGCCAACGCACTGTACCTGTTGGCCACCCGCTACGGGCCGCTCAGCGTCGCTGTCACCTTGTCATCGCTGTACCCCGCGAGTACCGTGATCCTCGCGCGGATCGTCCTTGGCGAGCGCCTCAATGGCTGGCAGGTCATCGGTGTGGCGTGCGCGGTCCTCGCGGTCGCGCTCATCGTTGGCGGTTCGCGGCCGTTGTAGACGGTGCGCGAGGCCTGGCGTTACGAACGGTTCACGCCACCCAGAATCTTGGCCGTCGAGATCGCCTGCCCCGCGTGCCGCGTGCAGTGCTCGGCGGCGTGGACGATCAGCCCCAGGGTCGTACTCGGCAGGCCGGCGCGGCCCACCTTCCGCGGAACCAGCAGGTCTTCGCGCGAGGTAGCCCGCAACTGCTCCAACGCGCGCTCGATCGACGCGTACACGCCTGCCGCGACCTCATCCAGCGACTGCACGGGACGGCCGGGCTCGCCTTCGGCGCGCGCGGCGGTTCTCTGGGCGTCGGAGAGCATTTCGTCCCGCGCGTAGGTCAGCAGTCGATCGAGCGCCCCTCCCAGGTGGCCCACGTGGAACCCGATCGACGCCGCGTCGCCCGGACGCTGCCACACGTGCTCGGTCGGTACGGACTCGACCAGGCGCTCGATGTCCTCGCGTGCTTGCAGCAGAGCATGGACGGCCGGCATCAGGAGCGGCTCGAAACCCTCCACGGGGCCGCGGAGCCAGGCTTCGGGTTGCGGGTTCATCGCGTTGGGACCGGCGCCGGCCGCCAACAGGTGACGCCCGATGCGGGAGTACCGGTGCGGGCCGCGGCCCTCAAACCACCGTTACGGGTTCCAGCCGCCCTGTGCTGTCTCCGAAGTTCTCGACGGGCACGCCCATGATGTCCAGGAGTGTCAGGTATAGGTTCGCGATCGGCGTATCCATCTTGACCCGCACGTGACGGTCACCCTTCAACGCCCCGGCTGCCCCCCCAGCCAGGAGCACGGGCAGACCATGGTGTGAATGGCTGTTGCCGTCGCTTATTCCGCCGCCGTACAGGATGACTGAGTGGTCGAGCAGCGTGCCATCGCCGTCGGCCGTTTCCTGAAGGCGCTTCAGGTAATAGGCCAGCATCTCGATGTGGTACAGGTCGATCTTGATCAGCTTGGCAAGCTTGTCCTCGTCACCCTGGTGATGCGAGAGCGGGTGATGGGCGTCCGGCACGCCGATTTCCGGAAACGCGCGTGAGCTGACTTCCCGCCCCAGCATGAACGTGATGACGCGGGTCATGTCGGTCTGGTAGGCCAGCACCTGCAGGTCGAACATCAGCTTCGCATGCGCCTCGAATGTCGGCGGGGTGCCGACCGGACGCTCGACGTGCGGGAGCTCCCGATCACTCTGCTCCTCCGCGAGCGTAATGCGGCGCTCGACGCTCCGAACCGCGTCGAAGTACTCATCGAGCCGCGCGCGATCTCCGGCTCCGAGCTCGCCCTGAAGCCGGCTGAGTTTCTCCGTGACCGCGTCGAGCACGCTCCGGTCCTCTTGATGCCGCGCGCGTCGCACGGCGGGATCGGTGCTCTCGCTGCTCCCGAACAACCGCTCGAAGACGGCGCGTGGGTCGCTCTCGGTCGGCAGCGGCGTGGTGGGCGTCTGCCATGACAGGGTGTTGGAGTACGCGCAACTGTATCCAGCGTCACATGCACCCACCAGCTCGTTCGAGTCGAGGGCCAGCTCGAGTGAACCGAGCTGGGTCTTCTGTCTCAGCGTCTGCGCGGCAATCTGATCCATCGAGACGCCAGCTCGCAGATCGGCCCCTTCCGTCTTGTTCGGATGGGCCGCGGTCAGGAACGCGCCGGCTGCCCGGGCGTGGTCGCCGCCCCCCTCACCCGGTCGCGAATTGGCCTCCAGGGAGCTGAGCCCGCTGACGATGGTGAGATGGCGTCGGAACGACGCGACGGGCGCCAGCGTCGGCGTTATGTCCAATCCCGGTCCGTCCGCCGTCGGTGTCCAGCGGTCCATCCACACGCCATTCGGCACATAGACAACGCCCAGACGGCGCACGGGGCGAGCGGCAGAGCGGCTGAGTGCCGTCAAGGCGGGTACCATCCCGTCCAAGAGTGGCAGGGCCACGGTCGCCCCCAACCCTCGCAGCACCGTCCGCCGCGGCAGGTGTCTCTTCATGATCATCATGACGCGTCTACCTCGCGCATCTGAAACGGAACGCTCTTCACGATGCCGGTGATGATGGCCGACCATCGATGGTCATCGGCGGCAGCATCCCGCACAATCTGACGAATCGCCGACTGGTCGAACGATTCGACGCCGCGCCCCAGTGCGTACGTCAACAGCTTCTCCGCGAACGTCCCGACGAATTCCGACCGCCACGGCTCGTCCAGCAGCGCCATTCGAAGCTCGGCCACGCCATCGAACGCCGTGCCGCCGGGCAGCGTGCCGGACGGATCGATGGCCGCACCCGACGCGTTGTCGGTGGTCCGCCAGCGGCCAATCGCATCGAAGCTCTCCAACGCAAACCCAAGCGGGTCCATCATCTGGTGGCAGCTCGCGCATGCCGGGTTGGCACGGTGAGCCTCCAGGCGTGCCCGCACCGTCGCCGGCGCGCCATCCTCGGATGCGTCGGGAAGATCAGGCACATCCGGCGGCGGTGGCGGTGGCGGCGCGCCGATCAGATTCTCCAGAATCCACTTGCCGCGCAGCACCGGCGATGTCCGGGTGGGGTAGGACGTCACCGTCAGAATGCTGCCGTGCCCCAGTATCCCGACCCGATCTGGTTCGTTCACCTCCACCCGTCGAAAATGGCTGCCGTAGACGCCCGGTACTCCATAGAAACGAGCGAGCCGCTCGTTGAGGTACGTGAAGTGCCCCCCCAGCAAGTCCAGGACACTGCTGTCGTCCCGCAGGATCTGCTCGATGAACAGCTCGGTCTCCCGCTGCAAGCTGACCCGAAGCTCGTCGTCAAATTGCGGGAACGTATCCGGGTCTGGCGTGACGGCTCGCAGGTTTCGCAGATACAGCCACTGACCCGTGAAGCTGTCGATCAGGGCGTCAGCCCGCTCGTCACGTAGCATCCGCGCGACCTGCTGTTCGAGCACTCCGGGGTCCCGGAGGCGTCCTTCGGCGGCCAACTCGATCAGTTCGTCGTCCGGAATGCTGCTCCAGAGGAAGAACGACAGGCGAGAGGCCAGCTCGATCTCGCTCACGACATACACGTCCCCTGGCTGCGCGCCCTCCGGATCACGCTCGATCCGAAACAGAAAATCTGGATCGACGAGAAGCCCACGCAGCACGGCGCGCATGCCGTTGTCGAAGCTCCCGGCCGCGCGCCCTTCCGCGTACAGCCGGGTAAGCGCCCCGATATCGTGGGCGGTCGGTGGGCGGCGGAACGCGCGACGAGCCAGTTGCCCGAGTATCTGCCGGGCACACGGTGCTTCTTCCGCTGCGGTGGTCGGATAGCACGTGAAGACTCGCCGTCGGCTCACCGTGTCACCCGGGGTGCCCCCGGAGGCGGGGCCGATGATATCGACCGAGTCCACGCCCATCGGGGCGTACCGGTCTCCGGAGAACTCGAAGCTGGACGGCGAGAGAATCGGGCCAGGCAGAGACTCGGGGACGCCGGCCTCTGCGGCAAATGCCACGCCCACGCGATGGCGACCCGCCGTGATGGGCAGCGTGACTTCCAAACCAGCGTCGGCGGTTTGCTCGTACTCGGTGGGCACGGGCACGGCGATGCCGGGCGGCCAGGTGCCCAGTGGACCATCACCGCCGACCACGAACGACGCGATCCGCTCGCCATCCAACCGCACGTCGACCTGATTGGGGGTCTGCACCCCCCGGACCTCGTCCCGCCAGGTCCGCTGCAGACGCACCTTCACCGTGTACTCACCGTCGAGGGGGAAATGGTGGTCGGCCACCAGCCCGCCCCGCGAGCCAAACGGGAGACCCTCGACTCGGGCGTCCTGCGTAAACGTCGGCGGTTGCCGATACGTTGTCATGCTCGGCCCGATCGACGGGTCACCGATGGCGAGGCGACTGATCCGGCGTGCCGCGGTCATGTACCGGTCGAGCAGTCCCGGTGAAACGGCGAGGAGGTCCGCGATATTGTCGAAACCGTAACCGGTGTCATCGGCCGGGAGCGTGGCTCGCGCGTCGATCTCTATTCCCAGGAGATCGCGAACCGCGTTGGCGTATTCGGTGCGATTCAATCGATGCACCGCGGGCGTGCGTCCGGGGGCTGGGTGCGATGCCGCATGCGCATCCAGGGCGCCCTCCAGATAGGCGATGAAGTGATCGTACTGGGCCGCTTCCGGGCGCGGACGGGGAAGCGGGGGCATCGCGCGAGTCCGGAGCTTGTGGACGACCGTCTCCCAGAGCGGCATGTCGTTGGCGATGGCGCCAACGTCGACGCGATCGAGTGTCAGTCCCGCGGTGAGCAGCCGGTCGTTGTGGCAGGTGACGCAGTACCGGTCCAGCAGGGCGCGATGCTCCGATGGCGCCTGGGTGGCCACCTGCTGCGCGGTGTTGGGCGGGGGCGAGCCCTGCGCCGACGGCCGGGCGCGTGCGGACAGTTGCACCACCACCGTGATTGCGACGGCGGCGCCCAGGACCCTGACCGCATGCATCAGACTGCTCTCTCTTGCTGAGGCCGCAAACCGACAACTTCCCACGAGAATCGTAACCCATGGTGTCACGGCGTGCACCCTTCGTGTTCGTGAGTGTCCGCCCGTGACTGCGGGGGGATACCGCTGGTACACTCGTGGCGCTGGGTCAAGGGACCATGGACGGTCTCGCGAACACCGAGGGGGACGAGATGCGGAACGCTTGGCACGCACACATTGCCAGCCGGCGCCGTGGGGCCGTCTCAGCCGTCCTGGCGTCTGTCGTGATCATTGCGAGTCCTCTCGGGTCCGTTGCCACGCAGGGTACCGAGCAACCGGACCCAGAGCGCCTCGTCGATGCCGTGCGTGCGGGCGATGTCGCCGCGGTCGATGCCCTCGTGTCAGCCGGGGTGGATGTCAACGTCACCCAAGCCGACGGCGCCACGGCGCTCGCCTGGGCAGCTCACCTGGATCGTATCGAAGCCGCCGGTCGACTGCTCGCCGCCGGCGCACTCGTTGATGCCGCCAACGACTACGGTGTCACCCCCGTGTCGCTGGCGTGCCTGAACGGCAGCCGGGAAATGGTTCGCCTGCTTGTCGAGGCTGGTGCCGACATCAACGCGGCGCGGCAGAGTGGCGAAACGCCTCTGATGACCGCGGCTCGAACGGGAGACGCCGGGATCGTCCGCCTCCTGCTGGAGGTCGGCGCAGTCGCGCATGCGACAGCGGGATCCGCCGCGCAGACCGCGCTCATGTGGGCGTCCGCCGAGGGGCACGCCGACGTCGTGCGAGTGCTCCTCGAGGCAGGCGCCACTGTCGACGCGCGGTCCGCCGCCGGCTCCACCGCGTTTCTGTTCGCGGCGCAGTCCGGCGACGTCGAGACGGCGAGGCTCCTCGTTGACGCGGGGTCCACCCTCGACGCAGCCGCAACCGATACCGACAGTCCGTTTGTCACCCAGCAGTCACCCGATGGCGCGACGGCGCTGATGATCGCGGTAGCAGGCAATCACCAGCCGCTCGTGACCTTTCTGCTCGAGCGGGGCGCCGACCCGAACATCCGCGATGGCATGGCGGGACGCACGGCGCTCCACGCCGCGGTGGAGCATGGCCGCGCCGACCTGGTGGAGGTGCTGCTTCGCCACGGCGCCGATCCCAACGTGCAATACGTTGCCGACTTGCCCCAGCCCCGCGGCGCCTTTGGGCGGTGGCCCGGCCTCATGGGCGCCACTCCGCTCTATCTGGCCGCCCGCCGGGGTGACGAGACCGTCATGTCGGTGTTGGCGGAGCACGGGGCGGACGTCAATCTCCCCGACGCCGAAGGGATCACCCCCCTGATGGCGGCGGTGCGCCCCGGCCGGCGAGGCGAGCCTTCGGACGACATGGCACTGGCTGCCGCGACACTGGCGTTCGAGCATGGCGCCGACGTGGGCGCGCGGAACGACGATGGTCAAACCGCCCTTCACCTCGCGGCCATGCGCGGCGCTGAACCCATTGTCGAGCTCCTGGTCCGTCACGGCGCGGAGGTTGGAGCCGAGGACGCCTCCGGGGCGACGCCTCTCGACCTGGTGACCAGCGGCAGAGGGGAGAACGCGTCCGTGGCCGACCTCTTGCGCCGGCTGGGCGCCCGCGATTCGGCTCAGCCCTGACGCTCGGACACACATGGCTCCGGGGAAGACGCCGCGGAGCCCTCGGGGCCGTGCGTTACGCCTCAGACTGCCAGCTGGCTCAAGCGACCGGTGCTGTCGCCGAACCGGTCGAGCCGCACGCCCATCTCGTCGAGCAAAGTCAGGTGCAGATTGGCCAACGGTGTGCCCGGCGCAGACCTGACGTAGCGCCCTCCCGTGACGCCGGTCGACTTTCCCGCAACGACCGCGATCGGCAGGTCGTCGTAGAAGTGCGTGTTGCTGTCGCTGATCCCAGTGCCGTACAGGAAAAGGCAGCGATCGAGGATGGTGCCCTCGCCCTCCTCGATCGTCGAGAGCCGATCGACGAGGCGGGCGAACTGGCGGAAGTGATACTCGTTGATCTTGTGCAGCCGCTCCAGCTTGGGCACATCGTTCGAATGATGCGATAGCGGGTGGTGTGAATCGGCGACGCCGATTTCCGGATACGCCCGGCTGCTTACCTCCCGCGCCAGCATGAAGGTGCTGACGCGGGTGAGATCGGTCTGGTACGCCAGCGTCAGCAGGTCTGTCATGAGCTCTGCGTGCTCGGCGTAGTCGTTCGGGATCCCCACAGGCTGATCCACGACTGGCAGCTCCCGGGAGTTCTGTTCCTCGGCTTTCTGAATGCGACGCTCCACGTCGCGGACGGAGTCCAGATACTCGTCGAACTTGACCCGGTCCCCGGGACCCAGCCGGGTGTTCAACCGCGCCGCATGCTCCGTGAGGACGTCGAGGATGCTGCGATCGCGCCGCATTCTCTCCAGCCTGGCCTCGGGGTCCGTGCTTCCGCTCAGCCCGAACAGCCGCTCGAACACCGAGCGGGGGTCGTTGTCAATCGGGAGCGGCGTGGTCGGGGAACTCCAGGCGATCGTGTTCGTCAGCGCGCAGCTCACGCCGTCACAGGCCCCCAAGGTGGCTGCCGATTCCATACCTAGCTCAAGCGACGTCAGCTGGGTGTCCTTGCCCCACTCTTTGGCAACCAACTGATCCATCGTCGTCTCGGCGACGACGGTTGCCTCGGATCCGGTAAACGGGACGCAGGTCAGAAACACGCCAGAGGATCGCGCGTGCGCGCCCGAGCGTTGCACCTTGGCGGCCGAGGCCTGTGCCATGCCGCCCAGCAGCAGCGCGCGGTCCTTGTGTGGCTGCAGCGCGTGCAGCGTCGGCGGCAGCACGTCCAGCGCGCCTTCTGTCTCCGGCAACCAGTAGCCCATCGACATGCCGTTCGGCACGTAGAACACGCCGAAGCGACGAGGGAGTGCCGCGGTCTGGCTGAACGCGGTCAGTGCCGGCACCATGCTCTCGAGCCAGGGCAATCCGAGCGTGACCCCGAGGCCACGGAGGATCGTCCGACGGGGCAGCGCCTTCTTGGTGATAATCATCGAGAGTCCCTCGTTGTCGCTCGCATCTGGAACGGGAGGCTCTTGACGATCCCCAGAATCAGCGACGACCAGCGGTAGTCTTCCTCGGCGGCCTCCCGCACCAACTGGCGGACCGTGGGCGCATCGTAGTACTCCAGGCCGCGGCCGAGGGCGTAGGACAGCAGCTTCTCGGTCACCGTCTGGATGAACTCGTCGTCCCGGGTCAGGAGGTATTCGCGCAACGCCTCCGGGCCGTCGATCGTCTGACCGCCCGTCAGGATCCCGCTGGCGTCGATCGGCAGGCCCTCGTCGCTGTCACGCCACTGGCCGATCGCATCGAAGTTCTCGAGGACGAATCCCAGCGGGTCCATCGGGGCATGGCAGCCGGCGCAGACGGGGTTTTCCCGATGCTGCTCCATCCGTTCGCGCTGCGTGGTCGGGGCCCGGCCCGGTGCGTTCTCCTCGAGGGGCGGGATGTTCGGCGGCGGCGGCGGCGGCGGCGCGCCCAGCAGCGTCTCCAGCATCCACTTGCCACGAAGGACCACGGACGTCCGATCGGCGTACGACGTGACGGCGAGGACGCTGCCTTGACCCAGCAGACCCTTCCGGTTCGGATCGTCCATCCGCACCCGGCGGAAGTGACTGCCGTAGACGTCGGGCACGTCGTAATGCTCGGCCAGTCGCTCGTTGAGGTAGGTGTAGTCTGCCCGCAACAGGTCCACGACGTTGTGGTCGTCGCGCACTTGAGATTCGAAGAACAGCTCGGTCTCCCGCTGCATGGCCTCGCGCAGGTTGTCGTCGAATACGAGGAACCGATCGGGGTCCGGCGCGTGTCCCTCGAGATTCCGCACCGTCAACCACTGCTCCATGAAGTCGTGCATCCACCGTGTCGCCTTGGGATCGGCCAGGAGACGCCGCGCCTGCCGCTCGAGCACGTCCGGGTCGTTAAGGCGACCCGCCTCGGCCAGTTGCCGGAGCTCTTCGTCGGGAACGCTCTTCCACAAGAAGAACGAAAGCCGCGAGGCGAGCTCGATATCGCTGACCCGATAGATGTCACCGGGGGTCGCGGTCTCCGGATCGTGCTCGACGCGGAACAGGAACGACGGTGACGAAAGCAGCCCTTCCAGCGCCAGCTCGATCCCTTGGTCGAAGCTCGCGTCCTGGCTGCCGACCGTGAACAGGCGCATGAGCTCGTCGACGTCGGCGTCAGCGAGCGGCCGCCGGTAGGCCTGGCCGGCCAGCGTGCTCAGGATCTCCCGCGCGCAGGACGTGGTTTCCCGCTCGTTGGCCGGCCGACAGCGAAAGATTCGCCGCCGGCTGGGTGTGTCCTCCGGTACGGTCCCGTCGTATGGCCCCGCGATTTGGAGTGTCGCGATGCCTGGGGCAGCGGCGTCGTCGCCGAAGATCCACCGACGGCGGGACGCCGGGACGAGCGGGATCCCTTCCGACGCCCGAGGGGCGCGGTCCGTGAACGCCGCGGTGACCAGCCGGGGTCCGGCCTTGACCGGCATCCGGAACTCGAGGTGATCATCGGCCGTCAGGCGGTAGGTGTGCAGGCGCTGGTTTTCGAGGTCGTCCTCAGGAATGGCGTTGACGAGTCCAGGGTCATACCCCTGATAGGCACCGCCCACCGAAAGGCGCTCGACCAAGCCGTGGTCGATGCGCACCTGGATCTCGTGTTCTTCGTCCAGGCCTCGAATGGTGTCGCCGAGGTTGTTGCGCTGGAGCCGCATCTTGAACACGTACTCGCCGTCGAGGGGGAAGACATGCCGGACCGCGATGCCGCCGTGGGTCCCGAACGGCATGTCCTCGCTCATGCGCTCTTCCTGAAAGGCGAACTCCGACGTTTCGTAGGCCTGGATCGAAGGGCGCAACGCCTCGGGGTTGCCGATCACCAACCGGCTGATCTTGGTGGCCGCCGAGAGATACCGGGCCATCAGGGCGGGTGTGACCGACAGGATGTCGGCGTTGTTATCGAACCCGATTCCAGGGTCGTCCACCGGGAGCATCGATGGGTCGATCTCCAGCGCGAGCAGATCGAGGATCGCGTTGATGTACTCCACTCGAGTCATCCGGTGCACGGCGATGCGTCCGGGGTTGGGCGCCCCGGCGGCCGCACGATCGAGCGCGGTCTCAAGCTCCGACACGAACGCCGCCACGGTGGGACCGTCCGGGCGCGGCCGTCCCGGCGGCGGCATCTGCCCGGCGCGCAGCTTGCGCACCACCTTCTCGAGCTCCTCGGCATGGGTGGCGACCTGCGCCAGGTCGACCTCATCCAGCGCGAGGTCGCTGGTTCGCAGCCGAGCGTTGTGGCACGTGATGCAGTAGCGGTCGACCAGCGTCCGATCGGGCGTCTCCGGCGGCGCCTGAGCACGCGAGACCGCCGGAGCGAAGACCACCGCAACCCCAAGGGCGGCGACGAGGTGTGATGTGCATCGCATGGAGTGTGTCACTGAACCGCCCACCTCCGCTTCTACTCGCGCCCGTTCCGGCGCTCGCGCTGCGGTCCTTCGGTCAGGGTTCAGGCTCGTCCTTGTCGGTGAGACGCCGCCCGAGCTCTCGCTCGAGCTCGCGGCCACCCAATCCCAGGGTCGTATCGGCTCCGAGGCTCGCCAGCAGCTCGGCCGTCCCGGGCCATTCCTGAAAATAGAAGCTCTGTTGGGTTCCCTGCGCAATGCTATACGGGGTTCTCGTTCGATAGTCCTGCGCGTCGACATCGGCGCCGTGCTCGACGAGGTATGTGACGACCTCATTGAGACCCCGGAACGCCGCGCCGTGCAGCGCGGTGAAGCCAGCCTCGTTCGCCGCGTTCACGACCGCACCCGCCTCTGCCAGCATCCGGACCACCGCCTCCGCCGACGGGGAGGGCGGACTCTGTTGCAGGCCTTTCCTGAAGGTGGAGTGCCCGATCCCGGCGGCGACCATCAGCGGGGTCGTGCCGTCGGCCGTGGTGAACATCGGGTCCGCGCCCGCGTCGAGGAGGACGCGAACGATCCTGGCCGAGTCTCCGCCATCGGACAGGTCGACATCGTCCGTTGGCAGATCCGCGCGCCGGCGCGGAGGACGATTCGCACGGTACGCCGCGAGCCAGAGCGGGGTCGCGCCCCGAAGATTACCGGTCCCGATCGACTGCACTTCGCGCGCACCGTTGCGACCGGACACCCAGGCCTCGGCCGTCGTGGAGACGTCCGTGCGCGGGTTCGGATCGGCGCCGGCTGCGAGCAAGGCCTCGACCATTGCCAGCCGCTCGTGCTCCGGGAGCCCCTGCGTGCTCCGCGCCGCCAGCGCGATGCTGATCTGCCGCGTGCGCAGCCAGTCACGAATCCAGATGTCGACGCTCCCGGCCGCCGCATGGAGCGCGCTTACTCCGTGCATCCTGCCGTTGGGGTCGGCTCCCTCGGCGAGCAGGAACTTCGCGAACTCGGCGTTCCCACTGACGATCGCCAGCGCGATCGGGGACGTGCCATCAGACCCGATTTGGCCGACGTCGGCACCTGCCCCCACCAGCACGCGGCCCGCCTCGAGGTCGCCGTTGCGGGCGGAGAACAGGAGCGGTGTGAAACCGAGGTGTGAGGACGCTCGGGTGTCCGCTCCCGCCGCAATCAGCGCGCGCATGATGTCGTGGTGCGATTCAGCGGTTGCCCACATCAGCGCCGTCTGGCCCGTGACCTCGATGCGAGCATCGATGTCGGCCCCTGCCGCCAGCAACGCCTCGACGACCTGGAGGTCTCCGGTTCCGGCAGCGGTGATGATCGGCGTCAGCCCGTTCGCTTGTGCAGCGTCGGGGTCCGCGCCGGCCGCCAGGAGCTTCGAGACCATGGTCGGGCTGGCGTTCTCACAGGACCGCGACAGCGGGGTCACGCCCTGGTCGTCGGCGGCGTTGACATCGGCCCCGTTCGCAAGCAGGAGATCGACCGTCTCGTGATCGTCCCAGTGCGCGGCCCAGAGTATGGCGGTGACCCCGTCGGCCCGGGTAGCATTCACGTCGACACCCTCGCGCACGAGCTGCTCGATGAGGGGCCGGTGCTGTTGCTGGACCGCGGTGACGAGCCGGAGGTCCGATTGCGCCGAGACGGTACCGCCGACGGGTGCCATCAACAGGGCGTGCAGCGCGATTGCAGCGCACAGCCACACTGGGCCGCGCGTGACCGGGTTCGGAGGAGTCGGCATCGTCGTCACCTCATGCGGACTATAACACCCTTGGGTCCGTTTGGTGCGGGTGTTCGGTGGTGCGGCTGAGCACCGTCATGCCGGATGCGTAACGCGGTTTCGTGCCGACGGCGTCATCGCCGCAAGCGCCTCTGGAGCGATCGCTCCCCGCGTGCCTGTTCCCGGTTCCGGCGGGGTGGACATGTTGAGAGGTCTCACCTAGTCTCCCTCCAGCGACCATGTGCGGTGCCGAACGGCCCCGCAGGCACGGCAGGGGCCACGAGCGAAGCCCAGGAGTCCAGAATTCCGTGGTCCGTTTGAGCGGGAACGTGTACCATGCTGTGTAGAAGAGAGCCAAGAATGGCGTTGATATACATCCTGGCCATCTTCACTTCGGTCAGAGCAGCGAGCTCCAAGGGCCGCCTTCCGGCTGAGGATGGCGGCGTGGATGACTGACTCGACCCGCTCGCGCACGCAGCCGCGCTCAGATACCCGCCGTCGTAGTCGTGCCCTCTGCCGTTTCGCACCGTTCGTGTCCTCGTAACAAGGAGAGTCATATGGAAGACCTGCCAAGCTTCGATTTCAATCGCGTGCAGCTGCCGCGGATTCCGCCGGGGGTTGTGAAAGCGACTGCCGTCCTGGTCGTGGCAGTGATCGCCGGCTTCGGTGCGCTCTATCAGGTGCAGCCGGAGGAAGTGGGCGTGGTCCTGCGATTCGGCCGCTACGTTCGCACGACCGAGCCCGGCCTTCGGGCGAAGCTGCCGTTTGTCGAGGAGGTCCGCAAGGTGCCGGTGCAGCGGCAGCTCAAGGAGGAATTTGGCTTCCGCACGATCGATGCGGATGTTCGCAGCCAGTTCGCCGCCGCAAACAGTGAACTCGCAGGCGAGGCGGTCATGCTGACCGGCGATCTGAACGTGGCGGTAGTCGAGTGGATCGTGCAGTACCGCGTTGCCGATCCCTATCTCTACCTGTTCAAGGTTCGGAACCTCGAAGATACGTTCCGCGCGATGAACGAGGCATCGATGCGCGAGGTCGTCGGCGATCGCACCGTGACCGAAGTCTTGACGGTTGGCCGTCAGGAGATCGAGGTGCACGTCGAGGAACGGCTTCAGGAGCTTGCCGATCAGTACGAAATGGGTATCACGATCGATCAGGTGGTGCTCCAGGACGTCAACCCGCCGGATCCCGTCAAGCCCTCGTGGGACGAGGTCAACCAGGCGCAGCAGCAACGCGATCAGATGATCAACGAAGCCCGCGCCGACTACAACCGCGTGATACCGCGCGCTCGTGGCGAGGCACAGCAGACCGTGCTACAGGCCGACGGGTACCTGCTTGAACGTGTCAACCGGGCCGAGGGCGACGCCGTGCGCTTCAGCGCGATCTACGACCAGTATCGCTTGGCGCCCCAAGTGACGCGTCAGCGGCTGTATCTCGAAACGATGCAGCGCATTCTGCCACGCGTGGGCCGGAAGTTGTACGTCGACAGCGACGCCACCGGCGTGCTGCCGTTGCTGTCGCTTGACGGCGCGGCGCCGCGACGGGCCACCGCAACGACTTCGCCGCCAGCGACTCCGCTGCCGGCCGTGGGAGGTGTTCAATGAACCGGGCAGCCATGATCCAACTCGCCATCGGCCTTGGTCTCATGATCGTCCTCGTACAGGCCACCTACACCGTCAGTGAAACCGAGCAGGTCATTCTCACCCAGTTTGGTGAACCGGTCGGCGATCCGGCCGCGTCACCGGGCCTGCATTTCAAGATCCCGTTCATCCAGCGAGCCAATGTGTTCGAAAAGCGGTTTCTGGAATGGGACGGCAGCCCGAACCAGGTGCCGACCAGGGACAAGCGGTTCATCTGGGTCGACACCTACGCGCGATGGCGGATCACGGACCCACTGCTGTTCTTCCAGCGCCTGCGGGATGAACGCGGAGCGCAGTCGCGGCTCGACGACATCCTCGACGGCGAGACGCGGAACGCCGTGGCCCGTCACGATCTGATCGAACTGGTACGCAGCACCAATCGCGACGCGTCCGACGTGTTGATCGAGTCCGAGGAAGAAGCGGTCATTCTCGAGACCATCGAGCGGGGACGACAAGAGATCACGCGCGAGATTCTCGAAACCGCATCGGAGCGGACCGCCGATCTTGGGATCGAGATCCTCGATCTGCGTCTGAAGCGGATCAACTACGTCGATGAGGTGCAGCAGGATGTGTTCGCTCGGATGATTGCCGAGCGGCAGCGGATCGCGGAGCAGTTCCGGTCGGAAGGTCAGGGCGAGGCGGCCCGGATCCAGGGTGAGCGCGAGCGGGATCTCGCGCAGATCCAGTCAGAGGCCTACCGGGCGGCCGAAGAGCTGCGGGGAACGGCCGACGCGGAAGCGACTCGGATCTACGCCGAAGCCTACAACCGAGATGCCGACTTCTACGCATTCACCAAGTCGCTGGATACGTATGAGCAGACGATGGACGCGGAGACGCTGTTCATCCTCGGCACCGACAGTGAGCTACTGCGGTACCTGCAGCGATCGCAGTAACTGACACCCACCTGCTGACATGCGTCGGGAGGGACACAGGCCCGGATCGATCGCTCCGTCGTAGCGATCGATCCGGGAACCATGAAGCTCGACCGTACAGACTGACCGAGTGCTACCTGCGGTGTCACGCGGGGTTTCACCACGGGCTGCTAGGCAATACCCAACTGAGGAGGAATCAGATGCGAATGGTGAGTCATCGGACCACCTGGGTGATCGCGGGCGTGACGGTCCTGGCGTGTGCCATGGCGTCGGGCGCAGCGGCCCAGGCGCCGGCGTCACCGACCTTCTCCGGGGACGTGGCGCCGATTCTGTTCGAGAGCTGCGTCGCGTGTCACCGCGCGGGTGAGGTCGCGCCGATGTCACTCACGACCTATGCGCAGGTCCGTCCGTGGGCCCGGTCGATCAAGAAGAAGGTGGCATCGCGCGAGATGCCCCCGTGGCATGCGGCGGTCGCCGAGAGCCTGCCCATGCGCAACGACCGAAGCCTCGACCAGGCGGAGATCGACACGATCGTCGCCTGGGTCGACGCCGGTGCGCCCGAAGGGAACAAGGCCGACCTCCCGCTCCTGCCCAGCTTCCATGAAGGATGGCAGCATCCCAGCCGACCGCCCGACATCATCGTGCCGATGCCGGTCGAGTACGAGGTGCCGGCCGAGGGGATGCTGGAGTACATCAACTTCTTCTCCAAGCTGCCCCTCGAGGAAGATGTGTACATCGAGGCGCTAGAGGCGCGGCCTGACAACCGGGCGGTGGTCCACCACTTCGCCGCCGGCACTCGTAACTTCCCCCAACCGCCGCCGCCTGGACCGGTGATGCTCGGCATCGATGCCCTGAACATCCCGGCCCCCAGCCCCACGGCTGAGCCGGGGCCGCAACGGAACGGGGGCGGAGGCGGCGGGGCGGGGATCGTCTACATCCCGGGCGCCGGGTTCGAGCAGTACCCCGAGGGGTTCGGCCGTCGGGTCCCGGGCGGGGCGAACGCCTATGCCAGCTTTCAGATGCACTACACGATGACGGGCAAGCCGGAGACCGACCGCTCGAGCATCGGGTTCTGGCTACGCCAGGGTGACGTGCACACGGCGCTCCGCGACAGCGCGGGCGCTGCCGGCACGATCGTGGCCGAGCGCGAGGAGATCCTGTGGCAGCCCGGGCGGCCGGCGCCGCTCACCTATGCCAACATCCCGAACATCCCGCCGTTCGAGGAGGATTTCCAGACCACCATGATCGTGCCGTTCACCGAGGACGCCACGGTCTACAGCTTCAACCCTCACGCCCACGTGCGTGGCAAGTCGTTCGACTACCGCGTGGTGTATCCCGACGGTCGCGAGCAGGTGATGCTGACGGTTCCCCAGTACGACTTCAACTGGCAGCTGCTCTACGTGCTGCAGGAACCGCTGCGGGTGCCGGCCGGCAGCACCATCGTCGTCACCGCCACGTACGACAACTCGATCCGGAACAGGTACAACCCGGCGCCCGAGAAGGAAGTGTGGTGGGCCGACCAGAGCTGGGAAGAGATGTTCGTGCCGTTCATCGAATTCGCCGTTCCGGTGGAGCGCGCAGGTCAGACCGAGAACTAGATCGGGTTGCGTGCGACCGATGCGGCAGCGGACAAGATCAGCCGTAGTTTCGGTGGGCGCAGCGCTCGTGGCGATGACGTCATTGCCCGGGTCGCTAGCGCAAGAGGCCGAGGTGCAACTCGTCAAGGTGGTCGGCTGTCTGCGCCAGGATTCCGACGCGCTCCCGTTCGTCATCGAGCGGGCGACTGAGGCAACGCCTGCGACGACCCCGTACACGAGCGAAGAAGAGGTGAGCGCGGCGGCCGACCAGGCGCTCGGCACGCTCGAGTACCGCCTGCTCGGGGTATCCGAGTTCGAGGTGGAACCGCACGTCGGGCACAAGGTCCAGGCCAAGGGGCTCCAGATCGTCTACGACGGTGAGCTGCGACTCAACCTCACGTCGTTTCAGCACGTGGCCCCGGACTGTTCGGGGTAGAGACGGCGCCGTCGACGCGCGCCGCCGTGGAAAGGAGCCCAGGTCATGCCCAAGGCTCACCGAGTGCGCCGGCGACGCGTGTCGTCGTCTCGACGCCGTGTCCTCCAGGTAGCGCTGACCGCGGCCGCCGCAAGAAGCCCGAGACGTTCAATCGGGTGACACTGGACTGGATCGACCGGAAGTTTCACCACGGGCTGCTAGAGCGCGGAGCCACCAATTCATGAACAGGATGCTGCCCGTCCTCGTCGTCGCCCTGGCGGTCGTGTTCGGTGCGTCTCAAGCACCCGCCCGGCCCCAGTCTCAGGCCGGGCCGACGACCGGGACCGAGATGATGCCGCCCTTCGATCCGCGGTACTTCCTCGGCGTCTGGGAGGTCGAGTGGAGCCCGCCGGACCTGGGCCTCATCCCAGGCGGCGCCTACACCGGCACGGAGACCGTCACCCACCTGCGCAACCGCTATCTGAAGGTGGTCGTCGCGCTCGAGCACGAGGACGGCACCCAGCTCAACGGTGAGGGGGTGATGTTCTACGAATACGGTCTGAACGGTCAGAGCCTGGTCCGCTACGTCGCGTACGACGCCGGGTTCTCGGTGCTCCAGAGCGGGGCCATCGGCGGAGATCTGGGCGGCTACTACAGCTTCTACTGGGACACCCCGGAGATCACCGCGAACGGCCAGACGTTCGCCCTCAGGGGACGAAGCTACTTCGTGTCGCCCGCCGCCTATCGGGTCAATCAGGAGATCTCGCAGGAAGGGGCCGACTTCTTCAACTTCGGGACCATGTGGCTTCGGAAGGTCGCTGACGCCGCCGACCCAGCGGCTGCGACCGAGATCAGCGCGATTCAGGATCTCGAGCTCGCCGCAGCGGATCTCGAGGTCTATGCGGGGCAGTACCAGGTCGGACCGTTGAGCCTGCGGGTTTTCGTCGAGAGCAGACGACTCATGATGGAGGTAGGCAGCCAGCCCTCGACCCGGCTCCGAGCGCAGGGCGACCATCTCTTCGTGCCGGAAGGCGCCGACGAGGCTCGAGTGAGCTTCACGGTGACGAACGGCCGCGCGACCCGCGCGACATACCGTCTGGGCACCAGGCAGTTTGAGGGAGAGCGCGTCGACCCCTGATCGCGAGCGTCGCCTGGTCCCAACGGTCCGGTCCCGAGGACGGGCGTATCGAGCGGTGACCGATGCCGCTGGAGTCATTGACAGAATGTCTCGTCTGGGTGTAATTAGCATTCACAGACCGTTTGCACGCACGGCACCCCCGTTTTGGTCTTAGGAGGTATGGAGATGAGGCGACGACTGCTCGAAGTGCTCGCAGTGGCGACCGTGCTCGCAGCCGTGATCGTGGTCTTGCAGCTCACGACGGCCCAACTGGCGGGGCAGACTCCGAGCACGACCGCGTGGGGGCATCCAGACCTCGGGGGGATCTGGGTCGACGTGTACGCCACCCCATTTGAACGGGCGCCAGAGCTTGGGGATCGCGAGTTTGCGACCGCTGAGGAGCGGGCCGCACGGGATCTGGCCGCCATGGGGAACGCGGGCCGCGACCGGCGCGAGGGCGTCGGGACGGCGCAGGACGTTTCTGGGGCGTACAACGCCGTCTATACCTCCGTGAAGCCGGCGGGGCCGCGCACGTCGCTCGTCGTGGACCCGCCGAACGGGCGGCTTCCTGAGCTGACGGCAGAGGCCGCGCAGAGGGAGCAGGTGCAGCTTGAGTGGCGTCAAGCCCTCATGCGGAACACCCCGACCTGCCAACAGGGCGCACCCGGCTGCGAAGGTGGGGAATACGGGCCGCCATCGCCGCGTCGGTTCGACACTCCGCCCTTCTACAACACACAGCGGATGAACCGCCACGACGGCCCTGAGGATCAGAGTGTGAGTGATCGGTGCATGGGAGGGAGGACCCCGGACCTCAATGGGTTCCGCCGTATCGTGCAGGGTGAGGATTCGATCGCGATGGGTTTTGATACCGGGCAGGGGCAGGGATTCCAGCGCATCGTCAACTTGCACGGGAACCATCCGCCGAGCCAAGTCCGTTTGCGCCACGGTGACTCGCGAGGGCGATGGGAGGGCGACACCCTGATCATCGAGACGACGAATTTCTCCCCGAAGTTCCCGTTTCGCGGCTCAACGGAGAACCTGAAGCTCACGGAGCGATACAGACTTGCCGACGCCGACACGCTCGAGTACGAAGTGCTGGTCGAGGACCCTCATGTGTGGGTCTCGCCCTGGACGGTTCGGCAAGAGTTGAAGCGTCAGAGCAATCAGGAAAACCGCATCTACTATGAGCCGCGGTGTTCAGATGGCAACTACGGTCTGTCGGCGATGTTCATCGGCGCGCGGGAGAAAGAACGCGAGTTCGCCGCAGGGACGGGACCTGATCCGTTCTCATCGGATACAACCACGGGCGGTGGTGGTGCGCGGTAGTGTGTGGCGTCAGCCCACTGTGGACCACGTAGGGTCGTGAAGTAAGAGACACTGTCCTGCCAGGGGAAGAGGCACCCCATGGCGAAGGCAGCGCGTCGACGTACGTGCCGGCCTGCTCACGTGCGGCGGTCAAGTCGCGTCCGGCGCTCTGTACAGAGTCTAGCCTGCATCATTCACGAAGGGTCCGAGACGGGCACTCGCTCCCCCGATCAGCCCTGCCGAGCGCGGCGCTACGTGTTGTGACAGCATTTCCACCGTGGATCGGTAGTGGTCGACCGCAGGGTCGGTCGAAACGCGGTCTCCTTGACGACACCGCCCCCCATGCGGCGCTTGGCCGCCGTGTCAGCCACGTCACCTGGGTGCGGGCGCACGCGGTGCGCGCGGCGCGCAGCCGCAGTTCCTGCATCAGGACGTAGGCGGCATTGGTGACGACGAAGCGTGGATTGTCCCGCGGCTCACGGTCGTCGAGACGGACGACTTCGGCCTTGATCACGACGCGCCGCGCGTCGCTCCAGGTGGCGGCGGCATAGCGCGTTTCGGCGTGGACGTGTGCAGTCCGTCCGGTCCTGGTGCTCTCGGCGCGCGCGTGGTCCAGGGCCGGTTCGGCGTGCTGCTGCAAGACGGTGTTCTTGGCCATTGCCACGACGTAACGGACGTGTTCGGCTTCGAGGAAATCGAACAGGGCGGGCGTGGCGAAGCCGCCGTCGAGGCGCACCAGAAAGTGTGCTCGCGGAAAGGCGCTGCGGCGTAGCGGCAGCAGCCGGGCCAGAAGATCGATGGCGCCCTTGGTGGCCGGGACGTTGCCGGGGCGCAGCAGGGCCGCGCACAGATACTGGTCGGACTCGCGATCGAAGGTCAGGAACGCCAACAGTGGCAGGTAGCACCAACTGTCGTAGTAGGCGTTGAAGAACGACATCTGCTGGGCGCCATGCGTCCGGTCGTCGGTCGGGTCCAGATCGATGATGATCCGTCGCGCCCTGCCGTCGAGCCGCCGCGCATGGCGTTCGATGACGCGCGTGGTCAGCTCGCGTCCCATCCGATACAGCGCCGTGCGCGTGGCGCCGTTCTCGAACCGCGAGATCGTCGGTTGCGAGGCCAGCGGGTCGCCGGCCACCGGGTCGCGCCCGAGCAGCAGCTTGTGGATGGGGTCGTCGGCGAGATGCTCGGCGTCGTTGCCGTCGGGATGGCCGCAGGCGATGCCGAAGATCCGCTGGCCGAGCAGGTCCGCCACCGTGTGCCGGACCTTGCCGGGTTCGCGCCGGTCGACCAGACAGCGAACAAACCCGGCCACCAGCCCGTACACCTTCTCGGCCGCCTTCAGCAGCACGGCGCCCCCGTCGGAGCTGGTGTGCGGCTGATCGAACTGGGCGAGCAGCGGCTTGTCGAACAGGTTCGGGAACAGGACAGTCTGTGATATCGTGTCGGCCGTCACGCAAGGGCCTCCGTGGTGGTGTGAACGCCTGTCAACACTGCGTTTGTTACCACGCGGAGGCTTTTGTGTCTCTGCCCAATTCAGGGCCGCCGTGCATTGATCAGGACTAAAACCTCACGCACTTCCACGGGAGCATTCGCTGAGCACTGCTATGCGAAGGACTTGGACGTTATGGATCCTGGCAGCCTTGCTGGCCGGTTGCGACGGCCCACAGCAGGCGACGCCCGACGTCATCGTCGTCGATACCCCGGGCACGCTGTCGATCAAGGGCGAGGTCTGGGCCGACAACTGGTTTGCCTTCTACCTAGGCGAGCGCCTGCTCATCGAGGACTCGACGCCGATCACGACGGAGCGGTCGTTCAACGCCGAGGCGTTCGTCTTCAACGCCGATTACCCCTTGCAATTGAATATCGTCGCCAAGGACTTCAAGGCGGACGATACAGGTCTGGAGTACATCGGCCGCCGCAACCAGCAGATGGGCGATGGCGGACTCATCGCACAGTTCACGGATGTCGCCACGGGAGCGACGATCGCAGTCACGAATGCCGCTTGGCGATGCCTCGTGATCCACGACGCGCCGCTCGACCGCGCTTGCGAAGACGAGGCCGAACCAGTGCCTGGCGTCGGGCCATGCCAGTTTGCGGCGATGGCAGAGCCTGACAGCTGGCGCCTGCTTGGATTCGACGATGCCGAATGGCCGTCAGCCGGGGAGTACAGCGCAGCCGAAGTCAGACCGAGAGATGGCTACGATGCGATTCGGTGGCGGGACGGGGCACGGTTGATCTGGACAGCCGACCTCGAGACGCACAATACGCTGCTGTGTCGCCTCACCGTGAAGCAACCCTGAAGGCGCTCATCAGCCGTTATGTTCCTTGGCGACCAGCTCGACCTTCCTCGAAGAACGCCAGCTCGAAGAGCCCCGGCGCCTCACGGACCTCCGAGAGGATCATGACCCTATCGGAGCTCGCCCGAGGGCGGTCGAACGCGACGACCAGCAGCTTGTCGAGCAACTCCGGGAAGAGGACAGCTAGCAGATGCCCCAGCGTGGAAGGCGCCTACAGATTGCACGCCTGCCCGTCCATGTTGCGATCTAGCTCCGCGTTCAGCCTGTATGTATCGCGCTCGGCATCAGCCCACGAATCCTGATAGGTGCCACCGTTCTGGTTGACTCCACGGTCCCAGCCGGCATCGCGCATGGCTGGGCAGCTCGGGTACGTCCTGACTGGCGGATCATCTGTCTCTTCACCAGTCGCATGCGCGGTCATGGCCTCGCAGGCATCCTTGACGATATTGTTCGACAACGCCGCGTCTCCCATGGCAATCACGGAGCCGTCGGCATCCCACACGATCATGTAGTGACGCCCCTCGAACTCAAACCAGACCTCATAGTCGGCCAGCTCCCTCCGGCTGGTTGCGCGCACAGTCTCGCACGCATCCTGCGCGCGGAGGTGCGTGATGTACTCGAACCTGGTCGGTCCGGCGTCTCCGATGGCGAAATCGGCAATGGGCGAGATGTAGACACGCTGCGCGGTCGCCGGGGTGGGAAGGACAAGTAGTAGCAGTAGAAGTGATAGGGACCGCATCAGAACTCCTTTCGGTGGCGCACGTCCAGCATGGTCCGGGTTCGTCGCGTTCAGGAAGGGCAGAGTACTCGCGCCGACTGAGTTAGCGATCTGGCACGACAAGCCCGAGACTGCGCGGCGGGTGCCCATCAACGCGTTTTCTTCTGTCGAGCGTGGGCCGTCTGGTTCCGTTGGGCGGCCTTGAGACGGTAGCTGTCCCCGTTGGTCGTCAGCAGGGTGGCATGGTGCACGATGCGGTCGATGACGGCCGCGTGCAGGACGCCGAGAGCGGCGCGGGAATCGATGGCGCCACTGTCATAATCGGGGCTGAAAGACTGGAGGGCTTTGCCGAGCAGTGGCCAAAGCGTGTCGATCGAGCGGCAGCGCGCCGCACTCAGTTTCTGTCCGAGGCTTCGCGCCCCAGCACGTCGACCGCTACACAGATTCACCACCGTCACTCCGTGGTACTTTGTGCGGTCATGAATCGGCGGATGTTCCTCGCCAGCCTCGTCATGCCCGTGCTCGCGGGCTGTAGCGCCCGCGCCCCGGTCCGCAGCACTCCCGACCGCTACGTACGCCGCGGTCTGGCGAGCTGGTACGGCGACGCATTCGACGGGAAGCCGACCGCTAGCGGCGAGCCGTTCGACAGCAACCAGTTCACCACGGCCCACTACGATCTGCCGTTCGATTCGCGCGTCCGCGTTCGCAACCTGAACAACGACCGCGAAGTAGAGCTTCGGGTCAACGACCGGGTCCCCCTCGAAGCCCTGAACAACGGTCGCATCCTCGACGTCTCCTACGCCGCCGCGAGACAGCTTGAGATGGTGGAGGACGGTGTCGTCCCCATCGAGATCACCGTCTTGGCGTGGGGCCCCTCCAGGTAAATCGGGTTGCCCGGAGACGTGCCGGAAACCCTCTCTTCAGTGGGAACACTCCCGACGGGTTAGACGGCGGGCCACAGGAGCTGACCGTATGCGAAGATCGATGCGACCCACTGGGGCTCCAGCCGCATCGTGTGGCTGCGCTCTGGCGAGAGTTGGTCCACCGGGTACAGGTCGCGCTCACGCACAAAGACGAGACGCCCGCTTGTCATGCCGGTGAAGCGCATTCCTCCGAATCCGACCTTGGCGTAGCCGCCGGTGTCGTCCGCCGAGACGATTTGATCGGTGGGCAGCGACACTCGGAGCCTGCCCGGGAATAGGACGAACGTGCCGGGTGGACCGTTGCCCAGGATCGGGAACTGGGAGGGGCGGTCGCGTTCCACGACGAGCGACGACGGCGCGGCGAAGGCGATCAGGAGGGGAATAGCCACGCGCGCGGGGTCTGCGGTGCGCGAACGTGACCGGTCCGGACGGCCGTATTCGCGTTCGCGGTCCTGAGGCACATGATCTCGTTGCGAGCCATGTCTGATTCATACAACAAGGCCGGTCGCTGCCAGTGTACTGGAAGCAGCCAAAGGTGTGGGTCCTGTGGAGAGTCCCCAGACGCGCGGGCCATGCCGCCCCACCGGCAGGGGGTCTTCATGCAACAACGCCGCGTTTCAACACCGCGGGGCTGGCCGGGCGCGGGCGAAACACGCGGGAGAGATCGCCTGTATGCTCCACCGCAGGCTCGGCACGCCCGCGGCGTGAGTGAGCCGCTTCGCCACATCTTCTTCGATGATCAGCCCCTGGTACTGAAGAGGCGCTCGTTTTCAGAGAAACAAGAGATGACCGCCGATTCCAAAGACAATCTAGACGCCCGTCCCGCACTGCAGCAGGTTCTTCACTACCACGAGATCACAAAACATCACTTCCAACGCTATGCCCAGGGGCCAGGGTCTTTGGATTGGGCCACACAGCCAAAGCCGTTTCGGCGGTATCAGGGGGCGCGGCTCGTATCTCTCGAGAAGTTCCCAGCCACGGACGAGCCGCTGTACGACGACGCGTTTGTTCGAGGCCGGATTCCCGCCGCTCCGGTGACCTTTCAGACGATCTCGCAACTCTTCTATGACAGCTTGGCAATCTCAGCTTGGAAGAGCACCGGCGAGCACAGTTGGGCACTCCGCGTGAATCCGTCGAGCGGCAATCTACATCCCACCGAGGGCTACTTGATCTGTGGTCCCATCGATGGGCTGGGCGATCGGCCTATGGTGTGTCACTACGCTCCGAAAGAGCATGGATTGGAGGTACGGGCGGAGTTCGAGCGGGAAATGTGGGACGCATTGTGGCTAGTAGCGCCGGCGGACATATTTCTTGTCGGACTGACGTCCATTCATTGGCGAGAAGCCTGGAAATATGGCCAGCGGGCCTATCGCTACTGCCAGCACGATGTCGGGCACGCGATTGGCGCGATCGTTATTGCTGCGGCTGGCCTCGGGTGGCAGACACAGGTCTTAGACGACCTGGGCACAGAAGAATTGGCGCTGCTCATGGGCACAGGGAATGACGACGCCGAGTCGGAGGAGCCAGATGTGCTTATGGCTGTGGGTCCGCATGCCGAAGAGGCTATGGGGCTCCAGGAAGATCAGATACAAGCCTTGAGGTCTCTTACCTGGCAGGGCACCGCCAATCAGCTCAGCCCATCTCACCTCGACTGGGGTGTCGAGACCACGGCCGCCGCCGCCCGAAAGCCGCGAAGTCGGCAGCCGTACGAGCGACGCGAGAGTCCGCAGCCTTCGTGTTCTTACGACCATCGGTCCGTTTCTCTCCGGACAGTCGTTCGTCAGCGCCGCAGCGCGGTGGCGATGGATAGGACAACTCACATCACCCGAGACACGTTCTATCGGATTCTTCAAAGAACGTTGGCGGGACCAGGAAGCATTCCGTTAAGCACGCTTCCGTGGACGCCGCACATTCACTTGGCCATTTTTGTTCACCGCGTAAAGGATCTTCCCGCTGGCTTGTACCTCTTGGTGCGCGACGCGTCACAGACACGCGCTCTTCGGGCAGCGTTCACCAAGGTGGATCAATGGCAGCGACCCGCCGAATGTCCGCCGCAACTGGAGCTGTACTGCCTCATCGAAGCTGAGGCCCAGCAATCCGCCCGGCAGGTCTCGTGTCACCAGGACATCGCAAGCGATGGGTGCTTCAGTCTTGGGATGATCGCGGAGTACGAGGCACCCATTGAACAGCATGGTCCGTGGTTCTATCCACGTCTGTTCTGGGAGGCCGGGATGATTGGCCAGGTGCTCTATCTAGAAGCCGAAGCTGCCGGGATTCGGAGTACTGGTATCGGGTGTTACTTCGACGACCCCATGCATCGTGTCCTTGGCCTCCAAGACCTCACCTACCAAGACCTCTACCATTTTACGGTGGGTGGGCCCATCGAGGACACCCGGCTCACCACTCTCCCCGCCTATGCGAATGAGTAACAGCGCCGGGTTGAGCTCAGCCATCGGATGAACGGTGTTCGCGCGGCAGGATCTTACCTTGTAGATGTGCTTGCCAAGACGAATGTAAGGGAAAGGTAGGTACAACCCATGCTTGCGTCCGAAACCGAGCCGATCGTACGCCGAATCGAGACCATCGGCGTGCCAGGGGACCGAAGCGGTTTGCAGCAACGGCGGTGCCCCAATGACTGGCCGCTCGAATTCGCTACACGGATAACGAGAGTCCCACTTCGGCTGCCGCCCAGACGTGCGCGACGTGCCCCCCGAGGAGTTGGAGGTCCTGTCTTGAGCGGTAGGCGACCAGGGCGGCATCGGGGCCAGTGCCTGTTGGGCCGTCGATCAGTGCCGAGCAACCCAGTACCCTGGACGGCGTGTCAGATTCATGACCCGAGAACGCGTAACTCACGCCCAGCAACCGTGTAGAGAAGTGCATACGGAAACCGCTGACACAACCGGCGCCGGATTGTGCCCAATACTACCGGACTGGCTTGTGGATGTTCGGCGACCGCAACGGTACATCGCCGCACTTCTGCGATGAATGCGGCGCCAAGCCCAGGCTGCTCGTACTCGTAGTACTGCGCCGCGTCATTGAGTTCGCGCTCGGCCAACTCGTTGAACGTGACGCGCACAGCCTAGATCCGGCCCCGCGCCTCTCGAAGGACTTCGTCTGCCTGGCGGCTTGAGAGGGAGCCGACGTCCAGAGCTTCAGACCGACGCTGCGCCTCTTCTGCCCAAATGAGCGCGTTCTCTTCAGGCGATAGGTTCTCTAAGCTGTCGAGCAACCGTTCGGCCAACCGGGCCCGGGCCTTTGGATCGAGTTTCAGTGCGGCGGCCTCAAGCTCTTTGATCATGGCTTGAATTCTACATCCCGATGCTTCCGCCCTTGAGTCCAGAAAGGAGCCGAATGCTGAGATCCGCCGTGGCATGGGAAATCATCACCTGATCTTCGATCATTCGCTCAACATCGCCCGCAGGTCCCTCATGAGCAAGAACAGGTGATAGGGATCCGTGGGGCTCGGCTCGAACTCCAAGGCTTCGTACCAGCCCCGCGCCTCGTCGTCCTTGGCATGGACGAGAAGTGCCGGAATACCGGCGATGTCGGCGGCTGCGGCGGTTCTGAGCAGCGCGTCCTTGACGAGCACCTTACCCAGGCCTCGTCCTTGCCAGGTCAGGTCGACCGCGAGACGGGCAAGGAGCATCACCGGGATCGGGTGCCGGGCCAGCCCCTTGCCGACCCGGAGAGGTGCGTCGGCATGTTCGACGGCTCCCGCCGCAAGGCTGTAGTAGGCGAGCACCGTCAATCCCCGGCAGGCGACATAGGTCCGGGCGCTGTCGGCCTTCTGGTTCGCCAGCGCGAAACCCTTCAGAAAGCGGTCGAGTGGCTCCTTCCCGCACTCGAAGGAATCGACATCGTGCGTTGCGTCGAGCTTCTCGACTGGAGACAACCCCTCCTGCCCCGCCGTCACTCCAGCACGCTCTTCTCCGTAAGCAATCGGGTCAAGCGGGGCTTGTCGGCGGCGACATGTTCCTCCGATTGGATCCACCGACATTTATCGCACATGAGTCTGAATCGCCGCATCCAGCCGCCGATGGACGAGCGAGAGCGTCGTCAGGATATCCAACGCATCCTGTTCGCTGACCGCCCAGTGGATCTGGGGCGCATGGGCCGCCGTGTTGCGGAATGCCCCGAACACGCCCTTGATGAGGTTCATCAGCCCTGTGTGCTCGCTGCGTTCGTTCTCTGTGCCGAGGCGATTGAACGCCAGTCGTGGATAACCTGCCTTGCCGATTCCGAGCGCCTCATCGACCAGGGCCGCGGCGTCTGAGGTTAGGCTGGTTTTTTCGCGTAGCTTTTCGGCCACGCTCTTCGTCGCTTCGAACACGGCATGAAAGTAGTTGTCAGCAACGAGCTCAGCCCGGCAAAATCTCAGTACATCTTCGTGTACCTGCCGGTCCCGCAGCGTCTTGCGCAGTTTGCTGGCTGCTGCCTCGGCCTGGCTCAACGTCTGGGCGGCTCTTTTTCGTGTCGCTTGCCTGACGTACACTTCCTCCAGTCGTGAAACGCTTGCTCTTCGGGGCGTCCGGCTCGCTATGGGTTGTGATTCTGCCAACCTACCGGCGCACGTTGGATTCGTGTTCGAATGGATTCAGGAGATCTACCCCGAGCTGGTCAAAATCGCGCACGTTGCGGGTCACGACCGTCAACCGATGCACCAAGGCCGTCGCGGCGATCATGGCGTCCTCCAGCAGGGTGTCTGAACGGCGATGCTTGAGCCGCGCCCATTCCCGGAATGTGTCTGCATTCATGGGGAGCACGCTATAGGAAACCAGCACCGCGCTGAGCCACGCCTCCAGTTCCTCCGCCTTGGCGAGATCCTGCTCGCGGGTGACTTCGATGCCCGCTTGGATCTCCCCGACCGTCACCGCGGACAGCAACAGGTCATTGGGGGCCACCTGTTCAATCCACCCGACGACGGCCGGATGCGGATGCGGGCGGCGCAGTTCCGATACAACGTTGGTATCAAGCAGATACACGGGCTTACTCGAAGCTCGGAGACACGCGGTGGCGATGCCGTGGCCGCGGTGGCGTCAGTGCGTCGGTGCGCGCCTCCGGGGCCAGCAGCAGTTCCTTGAGATCCGGCCGAGCCCGCTTCTCCAGTCGCCGCCACTCGTCAATAGGCACTAGCACGGCCGCCTCCACGCCCCGCTTGGTCACGATCTGTGGCCCTTCGGCGAGACTCGTCTCGAGCAACTCGCTGAAGCGCGCCTTGGCATCCTGTACCTGCCATGTCTTGCTCATACCGCGTTACCTCCGTCCAAGAATGACTAGACGTCACACTAGTCTATCTGGTTCCGTGCTCGCGCGTCGGCGCGACGCGGCCATGGATGTGATCTAGGGTCTGCGCACGTAGGCGTTTGTCGGCGGGATGGTTTAACGGGGCTTCGTGGTACCCCACCGTCCGGGACAACCAGGGCACGACTGGCGGGACGTCTCGCGCAGTGACCCGGCGCTCGGCTACGCGGAGGCGGTTGAAGCCGTGCACGGGCCATGGGTGGCCGCTCACCGTCGCCGTCGGCCATTGGCGTCTACAGCCTCCCGATGGGCCCGCCCATCTGGTCGTCACGCTCCCAGACAACGGCTAGAGCCAGGCGATCCGTCGAGCGCGGAGACCCGAAAAAAGTTGGGCCGAAAGTTTGCGCACAACGCGCAGGCTCTATCCCTCTGATTTCAGGGGGTTACGCCTTCGCTCGATCGGCCGCCGACCGAAAGTCTCCGCGCGCCCTGCTCGCCGAGGCCCGTATTCCGTGGCTCACCGATCGGATCGCGCAACGCCGGCTGATTCGCGCCCGCGGAGCGTGGGCTCCAACCATGACCCGTTTCAGGATGGCGGGCCGTCGATGACGCCGCGTCACACGACGCCGGCGCCGGTGGCGCACGGCGGCGTTCGTGCCGTGGCCCATGGTCGGGGGCGCGGGCGGACCGCTGCCGAGCAGACGGCAGGAGCGCCGCGGCAGGAGCGGAGGACGGCGGCGGCGGAGGACGGGTACCGGGCGCGGGGACGCACACCCCGTCCCGCAGAGAAAGGGTGGTCGACATGATCCGGAACATCACCGTGGATGGCGAGGAGGCGCTTGCCGTGGACACGGCCGAGGAACTGGAGCGTGGAGACGTGGCAGAAGCCGTGTCCACCATGCACGGAGAGCCGGTGCCGTTCGGTGCCGTCCTGAATGGTCCGTAACTGACTGAATAATAAATGATTACTTCCCGTTAGCGGGCTTGACGAGGGCCGGTTACGTCCTCTACGATCCACCAGTATCCGCCATTCACTGAGGGGAGTACTGGCAGAGATGGAACTCCCGACACGACCCCGGACCACCAAGCCCAGCGGCCGACAGCCCCACCACGCGCTCTCAACCGCCTTCGTCCGCAACGTAGCACAGGCCGGTCGGTACTGCGACGGCGACGGGTTGTACCTCGACGTGCAGCCGTCCGGCACCCGCAGCTGGGTACAGCGGCTCGTCATCCGCGGCCGGCGCCGCGAACTCGGGCTCGGCGGCGTCCCGCTCGTCCCGCTCAAGGACGCCCGCGCCCAGGCGCTCGCCAACCGCAGGCTCGCCCGCGCCGGGGGCGACCCGCTCGCCGAGAAGCGCCGCCTCAAGAGCATGCCGGCCTTCGCCGCCGCCGCCGAGGCGGTCCTGGCGCAGATGCGGCGCGGTTGGCGCAACCCCAAGCACGGCAAGGACTGGCTGTCGAGCATGGAACGGTTCGCCTTCCCGCGGCTCGGCAAGCTGCCCGTCTCCGAGGTGACGAGCGCCGACGTGGTCGAGACGCTCCGCAAGGTCTGGCACGAGCGGCCGGCGACGGCGCGGCGGGTCCGCCAGCGCATCAGCACGGTCATGGAGTGGGCCGTCGCGCTGAACTACCGTGACGACAACCCGTGCAGCCGCATCGGACCGGTCCTCGGCCCGCAGCAGGATCTCGTCCAGCACATGCTGGCGCTGCCGCATCGGGACGTGGCGGTGACGGTCGAGAAGGTACGGGCGTCGGGCGCGGCTCCCGTCGTCAAGCTGGCGTTCGAGTTCCTCGTGTTGACCGCCGCGAGGTCGGGCGAGGCACGCGGGGCGCGATGGGACGAGATCGACACGGCGGACCACGTGTGGACCGTACCGGCGACGCGGACCAAGGCGAAGCGCGAGCACCGGGTGCCGTTGTCCCGGCGGGCCGAACAGGTCCTCGACGCCGCCCGCGTTCGCAGCAACGGCAACCCGCTCGTGTTCCCGAGCGTTCGTGCCAAGCGGCTCAACGACATGGCCCTGTCGGGGCTGCTCAAGACGCTGGAGGTTCCCGCCGTGCCTCACGGCTTCCGCTCCACCTTCCGGGACTGGGCGGCCGAGGAGACGAACCACCCGCGCGAGGTCGTCGAGGCGGCGCTGGCCCACGTCGTCCAGAACAAGGTCGAGGCCGCCTACGCTCGTTCGGACCTGTTCGAGCGTCGTCGGCGGCTGATGGACGACTGGTCCGCCTACGTCGTCGGCGAGAGCGGTGCGAGCGCGTCGCGTCGCTCTTGATGCAGGGAGCGCCGACTGATGATCGCCCATCTTCATGACCGGGCGGCGGCTCTGATGAGGCACGGCTGGACCCGTGGCGATGCCGAGTGGCTGGCGCTGGTCTGCCTGCACAGCGGCGTGTTCTTCCGCTCCCAGTACCTCGCCTTCATCGGCCGGACCAATCCGGCGCTCGCCCACCGCTTCATCCGCCGGTGCCGCAAGTACGCGGTCGAGCAGCCCTGGAACGGCTCCCGCCTCCGGCTCTGCCGGATCGCATCGCGGCCACTCTACGGGGTGCTCGGGGTGGAGCACATCCGGCACCGTCGGCCTGCTGCGCCCGAGGTGGTGCTGCGCCGGCTGCTGTCGCTCGACTTCCTGCTCGAACATCCGCATGCCGCGTGGCTCCCGACCGAGGACGAGAAGGTGAACGCACTGACCGCCGCGGGGATCGCCAGGGAGGTGCTGCCGCGCCGTCTCTACCGGGGCGCGCTCGGCGGGCAGTTCCGGTACTTCCCCCACAAGCTGCCGGTGGCGATCGACACCGAGCGGGCGACGTTCGTTTTCGTCCAGGTCGAGGACGAGACGGAGAGCGGGGTCCGCACGTGGGGCTCGCAGCATGGCGCGTTGTGGACGGCGCTGGCGGCGGCCGGCCGCGCCGTCGAAGTGATCGTTGTCGGCCGGGACCCGGTGCGTCTGGCGGCGGCGGACCGGGTGCTCGACCGCTGGATGCGGGAGCCTCTGGCGCCGGCTGCGGAGCGGGAGGAGACGGCGGCGCAGGTCTGCGAGCAAGCGCGTTGTCAAGAGGAGATCGAGTCGATCCGGGCGGCGCTGGTGGCGGCGGACTTCGACGCCCTGAAACCCTACGGCGACCTGAACGGCGCCCTGGCGCGGATGCACCACTTGGCGGAGGCCGGCGAGGCAGGAACCGCCCGGACGAAGCCGGCGATCACGACCGGACGGACATGGTGGTCTCGACGGGTGCCGGAATGGCCGGCGTGGCGCTGACATCGTGGTCCAGCGCCGTCCTGGAGTGCAAGAAGAGCCGGGGGCGCGCTAGGATCGAGCCGGCAGGCAATGGCGACGCCGAAGACCGACGAGAACACGCCGCGCCTTCAACGGCTCCAGCAGTCGTGCGCGGCGTGCGGCGAGGAACGCCGGTGACAATCGAAGAAGCGAAGGCGGAGGCGGTGCATGGCGCGGATGCATGCAGTCGGTGTCTCTACTGGTGGCGGCTCCCCGGAGGCGGCGAAAACGGGCGGGGAGAGTGCCGTCGGTATCCGCCCAGTCGCAACACGGCTGATGATGCCGACATCCTCAAGCACCACGGCGGCGGCACTGCGTGGGGGGAGAACCCGCCGCAAGGCTGGCCGCTGACGTGGTTCTTCGACTGGTGCGGGGAGTGGAAGCACGACCCGGAAGACGCCGGCATTCATCGAAGCCGTTGAATCCGACTGAGACATTACGTCGTTCGAGAACAACCACGCCGTCGTCCGCCGCGTCAAGCCGCCCACGGGCGGCTCCTTCGCTGGCGCTACGGCCCGTTGGGTGACCCGCCGGCCGCCGGCGTGGTCTGGGCAGCTATGGCCGAACGCAGGCGTCCGGCCGGCAACCGACCGCACTCGACCCCGACACGAACTCACGTCCGCCGCGACCCGCGTCCACCGGAACGAGGAACGACGAATACGGCCGGGAAACCGCGACCACGTACGGGAACGGCCGGGAAACATCGATCACGGACCGTGGGACCAGGAGCATTGAGATTGCGGAGAGAGGGCGCGAACATCAGGACACGGGGAGAGAAGGCCAGGTGCAGGAAGACGCTCACGGTAACCGAGGGGAGCCACGAGCGTCAGGTGAGAATCAGGAGCGAAATTACACGAATAGGGCCGCAAGAGCCTGTAACAGGGACGACGTGATCAAATTACAGCCCCAATCACACCTCCAGTCACACCCCCGATCACACGTTCCTCTCCCTAAACCCTTGATTCCATTGACCAAACCGTACACGTACGATCTACCAACGGGGTCGGGAAAGGGGTCAGGGGAAAGAAGGGGAGCGACCCATCCGAAAACCTGCGGTTTTCGGCCCGGCAGGGGTTCCTCCGTCACACCTGCCGGGTCGGGTCGCTCCCCTTGAAATCTTCCCTTGCGGGAAGGCGGCGTGACCGTAGCATGCCCGGTCAGCGGCGATTCTCTGCCTTGGGCAGAGAGTCTCGGCACCGTCGCACGTGACACAATGGGCGTGCGGTGTGACGACATGGCGCGGTTGTTCAAGGCTCCCGAAACAGTCCGTCAGTTGCTGGCGCAATGCTACGCCTACCTCGTGCGGGCGGCTGCGGCACGCAGCGAAGAGGTCCCCCGATACGCCACGGCGCATCACATGCTCGCGCGGGCGTTCTATCGTGACCTTCTCGCAGGCGTGAAGCGTATCGGCTCGTTCTACGGTGATGAGCGAGAAAAGCTCGGGTCAGTGCAGTGCGCGTATTGCGGGCGATCCGGGCGCCTCTCGCTCGACCATCTGGTGCCACGGCTGGTTGGCGGTCCGGATGACGCCAACAACCTGATCCCCGCGTGCCGCTCGTGCAATTCCTCAAAGGGGGCGCACGACGTCATGGCGTGGCATGTGCGGAAAGGCCGCTATCCGCGCCGCGCCGTGCTGCGACGGTACGTCAAGCTCGCGTGGCGCTGGTGCGAGCGGGACGGACAGTTGGATCGACGACTCGACGACGCAGATGACATGCCTTTCGATTTGCGCGCGCTGGCTCGGGCCGTCACGACCAGCGGTGTCGGGGGGGATGACGGTCGCTGGCCCATGCAGTGGGACTGAACCGCGTGGGAGGCGGATCAGCGGCTGTCTCGCGGCTTGGGTGGCTTCGGGGGCGGCGGCGGCGGCGTGGCCCGACCGGGCCGCGGTGGAGCACCGGACCCTTCCCAGCGGCTGTCGCCATCCGGCACCATCCGCACACGCCCGGACGGAGCCGGATCTGGCCGAGAGTCCTTCGGCCGCTGAGACTTATCCTTCTGCATATCGGTCAGCCAGAGCCTTGAACGCCGCCTCTTCGCATCTCAAGTTCAGTCGTTCGTCGGTTGGTATGTGTGCACTTCCAGCACGGTCGGTGACGCGCGTCACGCGTCGGGCCAAATCCGAGAGCATTCGCCGCGCGTCACCATCGTCGACAGAATCGGCTTGAACCTCCCCCCAAAGTGCCGCCAGTTCGACCTCCGCCTCATTGCATTCCCGCCTGATCGATCCCAACACAGCCGCCTTGTTCGCGTGGTCGGCGAGGAAATCCCACGCGACCAGAATGCCGATGACGGCACCCGAAACGACGCGAAACGACTCTGGCAAGGCGTTCATGCCCGCTGCGATGCCGGCAGTTGCGGACGCCAAGAGCACGAGCCGAACGCCCCGGTTCCATCGCTGCTGCCTGCTGGACATCGAATCGTAGTACCGAGCGAGGCGGGCCGCGTCCAGCATTTCCTGCCAGACGGCGTTCCGCGTCGAGTCGGTGACCGTTGACATGCAGGCAGTGTGCCACCATGCTCGGATCCGGTCAAGCTGGCGGCGTCACTCGGTCTGCGGGCCGACCTCGGCTCGCTCTCGCCGAGGCGCCGGCCCGGCAGCTCGCGTGTTGCGCCCAAGATCCCATTCCGTCTCCGTACGGTGCTCATAGTCCGCTCGAATCCGATTGAGAACGAGGGATGCAGCGAGGGGAACGGATGCACATAGAAGGCGCAAACAACCTATTCTCAATAACTTAAGGAACTTCTGCTTCGGAAGCCGTGGAAGCCCGGCGAGCGCCGACTCCCCGAAAACGTCGGCAGCAAGAAGCCGTACCGGGGCGGGAATTCGGTCTACCTCAGCGTCACCCAAACCGCGAAGGGCTACAGCGATAACCGCTGGGCCACCTACAAGCATCTATTCGCAACCGGATGGCACGCTCGACCTGAACATCCGCGGGGCACGCATCGCCGTCGAACCACCGATGACCGGGTCTACGACCTGAATCCGTTACGGGAGCCCGGGTTCGAGTTTGTCTACGACAGTGGCAGCGGCATTACGCCGAGCACGACGCGTCGCGAGGCCCGCACCCTCGATTCGCAGGCGCGGTACGCGCGCTGGCAAACGGCCTACCGCGCGCTGAAGCAGCGGCGCCCGCAGATGTCCGACGTGTGGTACGCCCGGCAGATTGCCAAGCAGGAGGTGGCGGCCGGCTGCCACGCGAGCACTATCCGCAGAAGCCGTGTGAATTCATAAGTTATTTATTTACAATAACTTACACGTATAGAATAGTGGAGGCAGCGTCGTTCACATCGAGGCTGTAACTGATTGATTCTGTTGATAAAGCGAGGGTCACAGGGGGACAGTTGCCCCCTATGTTGACCCCGGCTGCGGAAGGTCACTTCATCAATCGGCGCTCAAAAAGCCCCATTTTAACGGCCAACGCGCTCATGGATCGAATCACCAGTTGCTCGTGCTGTTCGACGAGGCGGTCGAACGTGTGCCAACGCATCCACTTCGGTTTCTCTCCTTCTGGGTTGATGATTCCCGGTTCCCAGCCCAGACGCGCTCTGAGCCTGTCGGCGCGACGTATCGCTCGGCCACCTGGATCGTCGCGCGTGCTGGTGTAGGCGAGCCGGTGGCAGTGCCGGCACGCGAAGATCGTGCCCCCATAGAGGATGGCCACTTGGCGTCCGCATCCGACCGCCGGGCAGATGAACCAGGGGCGGGCACCGCCAAGCGTGCAGGGTGTTCGCTCGATCAGGACGGGGTATCGCTGGTCCTTCCAGTCCCCGTCGCCAGCCCGATGTCGGCGTTGGGACATCGCCAAGACCAAGACGCGCACCGACGACGAGGCCGGGTGGACATATCCGCGCCGGCCAGCGCCGGGGAAGGCTGGTTACGGCGGGGGGCGCGAGCGAACCGGCCGGCGTTGCCGGACTGCACCGGGTGGTAGCGGCAAGATAGAAAGGGACCCCGTGGCCACGTGAAAAGGGACCCCTGAGCACCCGGCAACAGCAGTCCTCTGGTGATGATCGACGAGGCGCGACACGGTCGTCTCGTCGACCCAGCCAGGAGGACACGGAGGTGATCAGGATGTCTCAATGGGCCGAGGTTCGCCACCTGCATCTGGTGGAGAAGGTGCCGAAGAAGGAAATTGCCCGGCGGTTGCAGTTGGACGTCAAGACCGTTCGCCGCGCCGTAGACCAGCAGGCCGCGCCGGTGCGGGTGTCGCCGCCGCGCGCCCGCGGCCTGGACCCGTGGCGGGCGCAGATTGAGCAGTGGCTCCGCCAGGACCGGCGATTGACGGCGAAGCGGATTCGCCGGTTGCTGCTGCCGCTGGCCGGGCCGGTCGCCGCGCGCACGGTGCGCCGGTATGTGGCGGCGCTGAAAGCGGCGACGGCGCCGAAGGAGGCCTTCGTGCACCGCAGCGTGCTTGCCGGCACGACGATGGAGGTCGACGTCGGCGAATCGTGGTCCGACATTGCGGGGGTGGCGTGCAAGGTCAAGTACCTGGTAGCGACGTTGCCTCACAGCAACGTGTATTTCGCCAAGGCGTATCCGCTCGAGCGGCTCGAGTCGCTGCTCGACGGCATCGAATCGGCGTTCGTGTATTTCGGCGGCGTTGTGGAGCGTGTCGTCCTGGACAACACGTCGCTGGCGGTCAAGCAGGTGCTGGCCGGCCGGGACCGGGTGGAGACCGAGGCGTTCGAGGCGTTCCGGGGCGCGTATCCGTTCCGGGCCGAGTGCTGTGCGCCGGCGAAGGGCTGGGAGAAAGGTTCCGTGGAGACGGGCGTCAAGTATGTCCGCAACCTCGTGTTCCGGCCGCGGCCCAACGTGGAGAGTTGGGCGGCGCTCAACGCGCTGATCGTCACGGAGCTGGAGGCCGACCTTCCGTTGCGTCACCTCGACGACGGGCGCTCGGTGCAGGAAGCGTGGACGCTCGAGCGGCAGCATCTGCGGGCACTGCCGGTCCACCTTCCCGCTACCTGCCGCGTCGTCGCACGGGTGGCCGACAAATTCGGCCATGTGCGGGTGAACCACATCACCTATTCGGTGCCGATCCGCCACGCCTACCGGCCCGTGTGGGTCAAGCTGTATCACGACCGGGTGGCGATCGCCGTCGGCGCGGACGTGGTCGCGCAGCACGCCCGGGCGTTCTACCGGGGCTCGAAAGTCCTTGATGCGCGGCACGTGCTGGAGTTGCTGGAACGCAAGCACCGGGCCGTGCCCGAGGCGACGGCGCGTCTGGGCTGGCAACTGGCGCCGGTGTGGCAGCAGGTGCGGGCGGAGCTGGCAAGGCACACGCGCAAGTCCGATCAGGAATGGATCCGGATGTTGCGGCTGATGGAGACGCATCCGGCCGCGGCCGTCGAGCGTGCGGTTACCGTCGCGCTCGAGCGCCATTCGCCACGCCTGGAGACCGTGCGGCTCATCCTTCGGCAGCAGCAGGGCGGCCCGCCGCCGGTGTGCCAGCCGGTCATGGAGGTGCGTCCGGACCTGGCGCGGATCACCGTGCCCGCTCCGACGCTGGCGGCCTATGACGCGTTGGTGCGGACCGTCTGATGGCGACTGCGATTGCCGAGCCCCCGCATCTTGCAACGGACCTGAAGACGCTGTGCCTGTCGACGGTCGCCGCCGAGTGGCGGCCACTGGCCGAGCAAGCCACCCGCCAGCGCCAGGCGCCGGCCGACTACCTGGCGCCGTTGGCCCACCTGGAGGTGACCGGGCGCCGGGAGCGCCGCATCCAACGCCGCATTCAGGAAGCCCGCTTCCCCATGCTCAAGACGCTCGATGCCTTCTCGTTCGAGGCGCAGCCACACCTGGACCGCGACGCGGTCCTCCAGGTCTTCGGCTGCGACTTCGTCGCCGACGCGGCCAACATCGTGCTCGTCGGTGGAGTCGGTACGGGAAAAACGCACCTGGCCATCGCCCTGGGAATGGCCTGCTGCCAGCACGACGACCGGGTGCGGTTTGTGACCGCCGCCGAGCTGGTCACGCTGCTCATTGAAGCGCAGCAGCAGGGCCGGCTGGCCCGCAAGCTCGACCAGCTCGCCCGCTTCGACGTCGTCATTCTCGACGAGCTCGGCTACGTGCCGTTCGACAAGGTCGGCGCCGACCTGCTATTCGGCTTCATCAGCCAGCGCTACGAGCGCCGCAGCCTGGTCGTCACCACGAATCTGCCGTTTGCCCGCTGGTCGGAGGTCTTCCTCGACGCCACGGCCGCCGCCGCGGTCATCGACCGCATCGTGCACCACGCCACCGTGCTAACGACAGTCGGCGACAGCTACCGGCTCAAGGCCGCCACCCGCAACCAGGCTTCCGCGCGCCACAGGAGGTGACACGACAATAGGACTTGTCGCGACGTGGCCTCCCGTCGCTCCGCTCCGTCCGGCCACGTCACGACAATCGGAACAACGCATAGGGGGTCCCTTTTCAAGTGGCCACAAGGTCCCTTTTCTCCTTGCCATTTCCACCGGGATCGCGGCGCGACAGCGACAGGAACGGGAGCGGGGATGATGCGGAAGCGGGATCGTCGAGATCCGCCCGTGCCGCCCGGTGGATGGTGGACCTGGCGCGTCGCCATGATCCGCCTATCAAGCCCTGGGACCCTACCCGGACCCCGGACCCTGGGGGATGCCCACCGTTAGGGGGGACATTGCCTCTCGCGCGCGAGCGCGAGAGCAGTTGACGCACGCGCACAGGTGCTAACCTCAGGAGCATGTGAGGGTTCGCTGGTGACGTCGTGCCGGTGCGGGAGGATGATCCCACGATGGCGGACGTGGTGCGGGCAGACGTGCCGGATGCGGTTCTGGCGCTTGGATCGGCGGGTCGTGGATCGGGGGCCGTGGCTGCCGGGGATTGTCTGGCGGGCCGGGACGCTCGACGCGCTCCCGCCCGGCGCCCCGGACGCCGGGGCCGATGGCGGCGACGGTGACATCTGGTAGCAGACGAGGATCCGCCCGTTGAAGATCCGCTGGATAGTGACCTGCGCGGCCGCCGTTGTCCTGCTCGCGGTCACGCCAGCCCGTGCCCAGGAGTACGACGCGACACGGCACGCGGCTGAACAGGGTGACGCCGACGCCCAGAACACCCTCGGGCTCATGTACGGCACCGGTCGGGGCGTGCCGCAGGACGACGCGGAAGCCGTCCGGTGGTACCGCCGGGCCGCCACGCAGGGTCACGCCAGCGCCCAGTTCAACCTCGGGTTCATGTACGACACCGGTCGGGGCGTGCCGCAGGACGACGCGGAAGCCGTCCGGTGGTACCGTCTGGCCGCCACGCAGGGTGACGCCAGCGCACAGACCAACCTCGGGTTCATGTACGCCGCCGGCCTGGGCGTGCCGCAGGACGACGCGGAAACCGTCCGGTGGTACCGCCTGGCCGCCACGCAGGGTCACGCCGACGCCCAGTACAACCTCGGGTTCATGTACGACACCGGTCGGGGCGTGCCGCAGGACGACGCGGAAGCCGGCCGGTGGTACCGCCTGGCCGCTGAGCATGGTTACGCCCGCGCACAGACCAACCTCGGAGTCATGTACGCCGCCGGCCGGGGCGTGCCGCAGGACGACGCGGAAGCCGGCCGGTGGTACCGCCTAGCCGCTGAGCAGGGTTACGCCGACGCCCAGACCAACCTCGGGTTCATGTACGCCACCGGTCGGGGGGTGCCGCGGGACGACGCGGAAGCCGTCCGGTGGTACCGCCTGGCCGCTGAGCAGGGTTACGCCCGCGCCCAGTACAACCTCGGGTTCATGTACGACAACGGTCGTGGGGTGCCGCAGGACGACGCGGAAGCCGTCCGGTGGTTCCGCCTGGCCGCCGACCAAGGCATCGCCTCTGCCCAGTACAACCTCGGGGTTATGTACGCCAACGGTCGTTGGGTGCCGCAGGACGACGCGGAAGCCGCCCGGTGGTACCACCGGGCCGCCGAGCAGGGTGACGCCAGCGCCCAGTACAACCTCGGGTTCATGTACGCCAACGGTGAGGGCGTGCCGCAGGACGACGCTGAAGCCGGCCGGTGGTACCGCCTGGCCGCCGAGCAGGGCATCGCCAGCGCCCAGCACAACCTCGGGTTGATGCACGCCGACGGTCGGGGCGTACCGCAGGACTACGTATCCGCGCACATGTGGCTCAACCTTGCCGCCGCGACCGGCCACGAGGAGGCCCGCAAGGTCCGCGAGCTTGTCGCCGCCAACATGACGCGCGAACAGATCGCCGAGGCGCAAGCGCGGGCACGGGAATGGGCTAACCGATAGCCCCACGCCTGTCGCAGCTCGCCGTGGTCGCCGCTCGAATGGCCGAGTTCTGCATGTGATCCGAGGCGCACCAGGCACAGGGTGTCGGCGTGATCTCCCCACTCGCCAGGGCCTCCACGATGAGCGCCAGGTGCCGGCCACGGGAGCGGCACGCCCACGGTGTCGAGTTTCATGCCTCGGAAACCTACGCCCGCCGCAGCAGGCCGTGGAAGGGCCTCAGTCAGGACGAGGCGCGAGGCATGATCAAGTCCGTCCTCGACGTGCTGGCGAACGCCTACGACACAGCCCGCGCATTCGCCGGCGTCGTCCACAAGCCCTCGTTTCCGAATCGAGACCCGATGGAGATCGCCTTCGAGGACCGATGCAGCCGATTTGACCGCCACCTGAAACGCCTGCGGGCCAACGGCGACAAACAGTGGAGGCTCGTGATACTCGACAAGAGCGCGCACCACGAACTACCAGCCGAACCGCCGCCGAACCGCGACCCGCTCCGGCGACACCTGCACGTCGATATCCCGCGTCACGCGGTTGTCCGGCCAGGCAAGCAGCACCGCCCCCAGGGCTATGGCGCCGATGCCGGTCCAGGCGAGCTTGGGGTGCGAGAGCGACGCTTCGGTCGTCGCGTCGCGGACGTCCGTATCGAACGGAGGACTGGGGCTGACGTAGAGGCATTGCGTTGGCTGGTTCTGGTAGGTGTGCGTGCTGTAGCCCTGGGGGCACACGTCGAACGTGAAGTCGAACGCCGCAAATACGAGACCTACTCCGGCCGAAAGGGTCACGATGCCCGTCGTCGTGCGCGACCACTGTTGCGCCGAGGCCGGTACCGCTGACACCAGGAGGAAAACGCACGCCGCCGTACCGATCTTGTTCATCGCCGCCACTCCTTTGTACGACAGCCGCACCCCAGACTCACTACTGCCGCGTCAGCGTTCCCAAGACCTCAAAGTTCCCGCAGCCGTCGCTGCTCGCGGTTTGGAGAAATCGCGCCGTGTTGCCCGAGAACGTCAGCATCGTGGGAGCCGGTGTGATGGTGCCGCAGGTGTCGTCAATGGGCACGGTATTGATTGGGGAGTCGGGCGGGAACGTGACGAGGCCGGTTTCGTTCACGGTGCCGGTGACAGGTTCGAGTGCGCTGGTCTCCTCGAAGATCGAGGTCGAGCCCGTGATCGTGAGCTGTGCGCCGGCTTGCACCACGGTTATTTGCATGGTTCCGTTCAGACTCACCATCAACACGCCACCTGCGTCCGAGCCGGTGATCGTCAACGGTCCACTATAGGTTCCCGCGACATTCGGAATCTGCGGCTGCGGTGACGGAGCGGTTGGGCCGCTGTCGCCGCCACACGAAGCGGTGGCCACGACGACGACCGCGCAGGTGGCCAGGAGCCTGATGCGAGATAGGTCTAGCAGCATGAGGCCGAGTCTCACATTCCGATCCTGGAGCACACCACACAGATCGCCGGACGAACCCCGGCCCACGACCAAGCTTATGAGTTTCTTGCGAGCGCGGCGAGCCGGCGAGCAGTGACGCTGTGAATCGTACCGGGTTTCTCGGAGACCTCATTGCTTGGGAGGATGGGGTCTATGGGACGTCCAAGTCGGTTTTCTCCGGAAGTGCGCGAACGTGCCGTCCGGATGGTCGAGGAGCACCGGGAGGCCCACGCCTCAGAGTGGGCGGTGCTGCAGTCGGTGGCGCCGAAGCTCGGCTGCACGGCGGAGACGCTGCGGACGTGGGTGCGGCAGGCGCAGCGTGATGCTGGGCATCGGCCGGGCCTGACGACGAGCGAGCGGGAGCGGTTGAAGGAGCTGGAGCGCGAGGTCCGTGAGCTGAAGCGGGCGAATGAGATCCTGCGGAAAGCGTTCGCGTATTTCGCCCAGGCGGAGCTCGACCGCCGGAGGACGTAGCCACGATGGTCCAGTTCATCGCCGACCATCGCGCCGTGTTCGGGGTCGAGCCGATCTGCGCCGTGCTGCCGATCGCCCCGTCGACGTATCATCGCCATCGGCACCAGCGGACACATCCGACGCGCCGGTCCGCACGGGCGCAGCGCGACGATCAGCTCCGCGTCGAGATTCAGCGGGTCTATGACGCGCACCAGCAGGTCTACGGCCCCCGGAACGTCTGGAAGCAGCTGCGGCGGGACGGCGTCCGCGTGGCGCGCTGCACCGTGGCGCGCCTGATGCGCGCGATGGGCCTTGCCGGGGCCGTCCGGGGCCGGGCCTGGGTCACCACGACCCACGCAGGTGAGGGCGGTCGCCCGGTGGACCTCGTTGACCGCCGATTCGTGGCCACCCGTCCGAATCAGCTCTGGGTCTCCGATTTCACGTACGTCGCAACCTGGGGCGGCTTTGTCTACGTCGCGTTCGTTATCGACGTGTTTGCGCGACGCATTGTGGGCTGGCGGGTGTCGGCCTCCATGCGCACGGACTTTGTGCTGGATGCGTTGGAGCAGGCGATCTACGCCCGCCGGGGCGACGCCCTCACCGGCCTCGTACATCACAGTGATGCCGGGTCGCAATATCTCTCGATGCGGTACACGGATCGCCTCGTGGACGCCGGCATCGCGCCGTCGGTCGGCAGCCAAGGCGATGCCTATGACAATGCCCTCGCCGAATCGGTGATCGGCTTGTACAAGACGGAGGTGATTCGACGGAAGGGCCCGTGGCGCACCCTCGAGGCCGTGGAGTTCGCCACCTTGACGTGGGTGGACTGGTTCAACACACGACGACTGTTGGGGCCGCTCGGGGACATTCCACCAGCAGAGTTCGAGGCGCAGTACTATGAGCAGGCTGCGGTGGCCTGATTCAACGAACGGGCCGTGTCAACGTCTTTGAGACAACCTGGTTCAGCATTTACTGTAGCGACTCCACGCCATCGACTCCACGCCATCGACGCGTTGAATCGACGATCGATCGAGCGGTGGTGGCCGCCGGGCAACGACCTCATGCTGCGAGTTGTCCGGGGTGCCGGTCGCGGGTCCTGGGGCATCCTGGCGGGTCGTTTTCGACGGCGGATTGATCCACACGGCGGTCGGCAAGGTTTCGGGGCGTGGTGGTCCGCTGACGAAGCGCTCCGGATGCGCGGCGTAGGCCGCGAGGCGGGTCCGGTGACGCAGGTCGAGGATCGCCGGCGCGCGGCCGTAATGCACGTCGGCCGGCGTGAGATAGCTCAGGCCGCTGTGGTGGTGCGCGTCGTTGTACCACGCGAACAGATCGCGGCTGACGCTGCGCGCGTGTTCGAGTGCGCCGAACCGCTTCGGAAACTCCGGCCGATACTTGAAGGTGCGAAACTGCGCCTCGGAGAACGGATTGTCATTGCTCACGCGCGGTCGCGAGTGGCTGGCCACGATGCCGAGGTCGGAGAACAACAGCGCGACGAGCTTGCTGCGCATGGGCGCGCCGCGGTCGGCGTGAATCGTGAGCTGCTGCGGCTGGATGCACTGCTTCGCGCAGGTCTGCTCGATTAAGCGCTCGGCCAAGTGGGCGCTCTCATTGACCGCCACCATCCAGCCCACGACGTAGCGGCTGAAGAGGTCGAGGATCACATAGAGCGAGTAGTAGAGATACGGGACCGGGCCCTTCAACTTGGTGATGTCCCAGGACCAGACCTGATTGGGCGCCGTCGCGACGAGCTCGGGTTTGACGTACGCCGGATGCCGCACCTGGTCGCGGCGCTCCCGCACTTCGCCGGCCTCGGCGAGCACCCGATACATCGTGCGCGGGGAGCAGAGGTAGGTCTGCTCCTCAAGCAACGTCGCATGGACTTCGGCGGGCGATTGATCGACAAACCGCGCGCTGTGCAACGTGTCGCGGACGGCCCGCCGTTCGGCAGGGACCAGCGCGCGCGGGGACGGCGTGCGGGGCCGCCGGGGTGTCGCCGGCGGCGTGGGCCGGCGCTGCCGATAGAGCGACGCGCGGGACACGCCGATGCTCTGACACAACGCCGACGTTTCGCCTTGCGCCGTGACGGCCTCGATCGCGCGCATCAGTCGGTCTCGTCGGTGTCGAGGGGTTTCAGGGGGATCTCCAGGATCTCGGCAACTTTTTTTTGGAGGGCGATGATCGTCTCGGCCCGCTGCAGCTTCCGCTCGAGCCTGCGGTTCTCGGCTTCCAACTGCTTCACACGCGGGTCGATCGGACGTGGGGTCGGGCCGCGCCGACGTCCCCGCATGTCCCGCAGGGCGCCCTGCTCACGCTGCCGTCGCCAATTCGCCACGTGCGAGCTATACAAGCCTTCTCGACGCAGCAGCGCCCCCAGCTCGCCAGGCCGCTTGCACGCGTCCGCCTGCTTGAGGATGCCGAGCCGATACTCCGCCGTGAACCGGCGGCGCTGGGCTTTCGCCGGCACTTCAGGATCGGGCGCCGTCGCGGCTGACGTAGCGGTGGGCCCGAAGGCTCCGGTCGCCCTCCGGGCTCCCTCCGCCTTCGGCCCCACAACCAAGTCCATCTCCACGGCTGGTGGCATGCGATTCATCCATCAAACCCTCCCCGCCCCCACACTAATCTCAATAGGGAGGTTGTCTCATAGATCATTGGCACAGGGGGGAATTCGGTCTCCGACGATCCCGGTACGGTTCACTGGGGCGCAACGGTAGATGGGTGGAACGCCAACTGGGCGGTAAAATCGCTGCTAGAATCCTTCCCGATAATTCCCGTTATTGGATGTGGTTGGAAGTGTGAGTGGTGGAGGCGGTGGGAGTCGAACCCGAAACACGTGATTTTCTAAGTTGTTGATGGCAAAGGGCTTCTGGCGATAAACCTTTGTTGGTCCTCACGTTCCACCCGTGCGGTTGTCCCCTCCAGTCTCCTGCAGTCCCCCCGAGTCGACCCCAGTCTTGGCAACATTGTGGCAACGCTCCTCTCCAGTGGGAGGGCCAGCTGCAGCAAGCCAGCGACCCTCCGGTTAACAGCTTAACTCTGGTGTTGTATCTTGTTGGTTCTTCAGTGCCTTGGCTCGGGCAGAACGACGCTGGTACACGGCGTAAGGTGCGATTAATGGGCCGACCACTCATGCGGCCTCTCGATAGTAGAAACTGAGCAGTCCGCCGAGGCGCTCACGCCGCTGCACGTCAGCGTCCGAGCGTACCGGAGGTGGCGGTCGTTGCAGGAGCTGGTTGTCGAGTCCCTGGTGGTTTCTCTCACGATGGTAATGCTCGACGTACTCGTGGACGATGAGGCGCAAATGCCCCTCGCCGAGCGGGACGACACGATGGAGGCACTCCTCTTTGACCGACCGGACGAACCGCTCGGCATAGGCGTTGAGATTCGGGCTCTTCGGCGGCAGCCGGATTGGCCCCACATCGCCACTCGTCAGGATCTCGCCAAAGACCCGCGTGTAGAGGGGATCGCGGTCATGAATCAGCTGGTGCGCGGTCCGCAGGAAGCCGTCGACCGGATCGGTCAGATTGCGGGCCATCTGCTCCAGCCACCGGCCATCGGGCTGCGGGTGGATCCCGGCGATGTGCACCCGGCGGGTCTTCAGCGCGATCACGAAGAAGACGAAATACCGCCGAAGACCGGCCAGCGTGAGCACCTCGACCGTGAAATCGGCGGCCGCCAGACCTTCCCAGTGCGCCTGCAGGAACGTCTTCCAAGGCGTGCGCTGGTTCCGCTCGGGAGCAGGGGCGATCCCGTGGTCGTGCAAGATCCGCTTCACCGTGTTCCGGGCGATGTGGTGGCCGAGGTTGGCGAGTGCGCCGCGGATCCGCGTGTAGCCCCACGTCGGATTCTCCCCCGCCATCCGTACGACGAGTTCGGCCACCGCCCTGGGTGTCATCGGCCGTCCCCGACGCCGGCGGGCACTGCCATCGCACTTCTGGGCGATCAGACGCCGGTACCAGCGGAGAATCGTGTCAGGCGTGACGATGCCTGCCACCTGACTCAAGATCCGCCGGCCGAGTTTCTGGCCGCGCACCGCGAGTCGTCGGCGCTGGGCGTCGGTCAGACGAAGCCGTCGAGGACCAAGATGCTCCCGGAGGACGCGATTCTCCTCCCGGAGATAGTCGATGCGATCTTCTTGGTGGCGAGTCACCCAGCCAGCCAAGGCCAGCACCAGGAAATGCAGAGCGTGGGGCATGGCCGGAGGCTACATGCCTCAGACACGGCCGTCACCCACGTTGTCTCGGGGATTCACTCGCCTCGGCCGTTTTCTCGCACAATACGGGATACAATGGCCGGCGCGACGTCAACATACCGCGCCACCGGTGAACCTTCCGTTCGAGATCTGGCGCACGGTCTACGGTCGCGGTGAACCCGCGTGGTCGAGTTGCCGGAGCTCGACCACGCTCTGCAGAAGACGGAGAAGTCATTGACCATGTACGCAGTGATGATGCATTCAGCGAGTCGGCGAATCGTCCCCGCAGTTCTCATCGCCGTTGTCTTGGCGGTCCCAGCTGCCGCTCAGGAGTTTGCGGCTGGTGAGCCGATCGGCGCGCTCAATGAGGCCGGCGTGTGGCAACCGATGTCGGACAACGTCACGGTCTATGGCAGCTTTCATTTTTCTGAAAGCTGCACGTTTGATTCCAACAAGAACCTGATTCTGGCCATGAATACCGGTAACCGGGGAGACAGCAGCGAAAATGATGGCTTTGTCTCCCTCATCAATCCCGATGGGAGTGTGCATACGCCCAAGTGGATCGGCGCCACTCGGGACGGATTGGAACTCTATGATCCGTTGGGCAGTGCCATCAGCAATGGCGTGCTCTATACCGTTGATGTGGGATACGTCCGTCTATTTGATCTGGAAACAGGGCGACCCCTGCGGTCCATTCCTGTTCCTGAATCTACGATACTAAATGGCATTGCCGTTGCGGATGATGGCACCGTGTACGCTTCCAATACTCGGAACCCGGAGCAGATCTGGAAGGTCACCGCAGACGGTGAGGTGTCGGTGTTCGCAGAGGGCGCTCCACTCGCTGCCCCCAACGGCGTGGCGATCGACCAGGACGGCAACATTGTGGTGGTCAACGTCGGTGACAATGCCATCATCACCTACGACCAAGACGGAGCGGTCATTCGGATAGAGCATAGCGTCGAAGGCGGGAACGATGGCATCGTGATAACCGCCGACGGGACGAAATACGCGAGCAGCGTGCGTTATGGCAGCGTGTCCCGTATCCGCCCGGGTCAAGAGGCAGAGGTCATCGCCTCGGGCATACCAAGCGCGGCGTCCATGTGCTACGACTCGACTCAGAACCAGCTGGTCATTCCGTTGAACAGCAACTACGCGCTCGCGTTTGTTCGGTTTAATAGTCAGGATTAGACTGCCGACATGGGCGACCGAGTTGGGTATCGGTCGGTGGTACAGCCAGACGGCGTGACTGATGATCTCGGCCTTGATATCAGGGAACCAAAGCTCTCAACCCCGGATTTCCGATTGGGCTGTAGTACTTGTGTCCATCCGAGGCCATAATTTCGCGGGTTCCGCACGAGGAACCCCGCCAGTATGGGTGAATGAATCGTCAGCCCAGTATCCATGTGTCAAGAGGCACCGGTCATGCAGCAACGAACGGCGCGCTGAGGGGTTGACGACGCCAGTGGACGACGGCGACGGTGAGCCGCCACCGATGGCCCGTGTACGGCTCTCACCGCCTCCGCGCCGCCGGCCCGGTCACCGCGCGAGGCGTCCCGCCAGTCGTTCCCTGGTCGTCCCGGCAGGTGGGGTGCCGCGAAGTCAGATCGGTGAAGGACGTTCAGCGCCGATACGTGGAGATGGAACCACGCGGGTCGGTAAGAAGGGCATGTTGCTCCTATATCGCCCCGGCATTGTTCCGGCGCTTGAAGCACCTTGTAGTTGACGAAGGCAAGACCCTGCAGCAACACATGAGCACCCGAGGACTCAAGCCGAGCCCTTAGAGTGTATTTCCGCACGAATCTGGTCGGTACCCTAGTACACGCGGAAATCCGGCTTTAGTTGACTCCCGCTAGAGGTAGATGGCCCCAGTAGCCGCCGCCAGGACGGGCCACCCCTCTCTCAGCCCGTCCGCGGTGGGAACGCGCGCCCTGGGGCCGCTCAGCGCCCTACGGGCCGATGCTTTCTTGGAAGGGGATGCCGGCTTTCTCGCAGGCTTGGATGAAAGCCATCTGAATCGCCTCGCTTGCCCGATCATGATCCCTGCCGACGATGCGAATGAACTCGCCGTAAGCATCGAGACTGCTCCACAATCCGGCGTGGAGCACCAGCGTTCCGACAGACATCCGACTTCTGACGTTCTTCCTTCCATCGCCTTCGGCCAAGGGCACAACCCCTGAATCCTTGAACATGTTCGTCAAACCAGCGTTAATGATTTCCTTGTCGATGTGAAACGCCGCAACGTTCCTCATTTTTCGGAAGAACTCGTCTCTATCCCACCGCGCTTCGAGTTCACGAAGAGTGACCCCGTAAGGTGCAGATAATCAGCCGCCCCCTCGTGCGGCCTCTCGGTAGTAGAAGCTGAGAAGTCCGCCGAGGCGCTCCCGCCGCTCAACGTCGGCGTCCGGGTTGACCGGAGGTGGCGGTCGCTGCAGGAGTTGGTTGTCGCGGCCCTGATGGTTTCTCTCGTGATGGTAATGTTCGACGAACTCGTGGACGAGCTGGCGTACATGAGCCTCGCCAAGCGGGACCACGCGACTGAGACACTCCTCTTTGATCGAGCGGACGAACCGCTCGGCATAGGCGTTGAGATTGGGACTCTTCGGTGGCAGCCGAATCGGCTGGACACCGCCACCCGTCAGGATCTCGCCGAAGACACGCGTGTACAGGGGATCGCGGTCGTGGATCAGATGGGACGCGGTCCGCAGCCAGCCCTCCACCGAGTCGGTCAGATTGCGGGCCAGTTGCTCCATCCACGCGCCGTACGGCTGCGGGTGGATCCCGGCGATGGTCACGCGGCGGGTCTCTAGCTCGATCACGAAGAAGACGAGGTACCGCTTGAGACCCGCCAAGGTGAGCACCTCAACCGTGAACAGATCGCAGGCGGGCCAGGCCGTCCCAATGCGCCTGTAAGAACGCCTTCCACGGCGTTCGTCGGGCCCGCTCGGGAGCCGGTTCGATCCCGTGGTCGTGCAGAATCCGCTTGACCGTGTTCCGGGCGATGTCGTGGCCGAGATTCGCGAGCGCGCCACGGATGCGCGTGTACCCCCACGTTGGATTCTCGACCGCCATCCGCACCACGAGGTCGGCCACCTCGCGTGGCGTTATCGGCCGGCCTCGAGGTCGGCGGGCGCTGCCGCCGTACTTCCGGGCAATCAGCCTCCGGTACCAGCGGAGAATCGTGTCAGGCGTGACGATGCCGGCGACCTGCGCCAGAATCCGCCGGCCGAGTTTCTGGCCTCGCACCGCGAGTCGACGGCGCTGGGCGTCGGTCAGGCGAGATGGACGTGGGCCAAATTGCTCCCGGAGGACCGGATTCTCCTCCCGGAGATAATCGATCACGTCTTCCTGGTGGCGGTTCACCCAGCCAGCGGCCGTGAGTATGAGGAAGCGCAGAGCGTCGGGCATTCCCTGAGGCCACTGCGGGAGCAGCCGCTCGCACCGACCTTGTTTCGCCGATTCGCCAACCTCGGCCGCTTTGTTGCACCATACGGGGTGGACGACAGCCGCGTAGGCTGGAAGCTGAGTGAGGATGTCGTCCGGAGGTGGGAAGCTGGGAGTGGCAAGATGACCGTGAAGATGCGGAGGATGGTGTTCTAGTCGTGGCAGTCCGATCGGCCAAACGGAACCAATCGGGGATTCATCATGGAGGCGTTAGAGCGAGCCACAAAGGCGATTCAATCAGACGCGACCCTTGGCGTCGAGCCCGTCGTGGACAGAGACACTGCGGGCGTGGCAGGGAGCCCTGAGATCGCGACGACGATTCTTCAGAAAATCAGCCGAGCGGCCGTGTTTGTCCCGGACGTATCCCTCGTGACCTCGGATGAACACTTGCGGCAATCTCCAAATCCGAATGTTCTCGTCGAACTTGGATTTGCGATTTCACAATTGGGTTGGGACCGCATCGTGATGGTCATGAACACAGAATTCGGCGAGCCGCAATCGCTCCCGTTCGATCTCCGTGGGCGTCCCATCGTCACTTACCGTTATTCCGGCACGTCCGGCCAGGGCAAAGCAGATGAACGCAAGCTGCTGGAGAAGACGCTGACAGTGGCGATCGGAGAGATCTTGCGACAGAAAGAACCGCTCCGTGGTTCTGCGGACCAAACGAGTCGCGTGTCGTTAACGCAATGGGCGAAGAGCTTCCAGGCCCAAAGGCTTGATTGGCTTTCGGCGGGACGCGGTCCCACTCCGATGGCCAGTAACAAGCTAGTGTGCGTTCACATCGTGCCGTATGGAGCGATCACTAACACTGCCACGGTCGACGTGGGCGACCTCGATCCCCAACGCACATTTCTTGCACCTATCGGATCGACTGGCTTCAATACGAGGTTCAATAGCGATGGGCTCCTCCGGGAAGCGACGGGAACTCTAACGGTTTTCTGCAGTTATTTCGAGACGGCGTGATCGAGAGCGTCGACAGCACAATGATGATCGGTCGAGGGCGAGAAGACGGGTTGCCGTCGATCAGGTTTGTCAAAGACCTCGTGACGTTTGTGGCCAGAGCTCGCGACATATTTCGAGAACTCGACGTTCAGCCACCAGTATTAGTGTTGGTGTCGTTCGTCGGAATACGAGGTGCACCGCTTCTGGTATCAGCGGAAGATCTCGGCGGTTCGGGATATTACCCCTACAAGTTCGACAAGGATCCGCTTCTGCTGCCCGAAGTACGTCTCGTTGACTTGAACGCCGATGTCCGGCCTGCCCTCCGGGTAGCGCTAGATGCGCTGTGGCAGGCAGCCGGTCAACAACGTTGCTCCTTCTACGGGACCGACGGCACCTGGATTAATCAATGAGACAGGACGGCGGCCGCTCCTCTGAGCGCGCGGATCCGGGTGGCATAAGGCGAGCAGGGCTACTCGGGGAGCATGGTTGCGGAAAGATCGAGTGCGTTGGTTCTTCTGTCTCATTCCAGCAGCGACGCGCCGATCCCAATACTGGCGCGACGGCTTGGAGCCAAGGTCGCACCGAGACTGTTGGCGAGGTCCAGAACCTTGGATTCGCTCGATCTCCTCGCGGGAACGAACTGGATGGCTAGACTAAGGGGATGAAGTCGAGAGTGCATCCCACCTACAAGGCCAAACGGAGTGACCGACTCACTATCGTACCGTCGAAGTGTGTGAGCACTCGACAAGGTGGCCGACGCCACCGAGATCGCGGGTTAACCCCTTGCGGTGTCAGGCCCGGGTGCGCATCGGCCGAGTTCGAGCCGCCAGGGCGAGACGAGCGCCAGTGTAATGGCTTTCCTGCCCGTTCCCAGCAACGCCCGTCGCGGAGCGGGAGTGGTTCGACTACATCGAAGTGTTCTATAACCAACGACGCCGGCACTCGACGCTTGGCCAGATCAGTCCAGCGGCCTTTGAACTTCGCACGAACGAAGAGGGCGTGGACCGGACGGGCGATCGAGGTCGTCGTCGTGGGCCGTGACCCGGTGCGGTTGCGGGCGGCCGAGCGGGTGCTGACCGGCTGGCCGAGGGCGCCAGCGGTGGACGCGTGCGGCGACACGCACAAGCAGAATTAGGACAATGGAGCAAATCGGAAAGCAGAAGATTTGGTCATATTCCGACTCCAACCGGCTCACGGTGTAGCATCGGCCTGTTCGGGGAAGGCAAATCGGAAAGCCCGGCTTTGACCAATCCTGGTGATTTGTTTACCTGTGTTCTTCCCGATCCGGAGGAGACACGAGATGCTTTCTGAAATTGTATTTGCCATATCCGCCATGGGAGCCGCCATGTCCGCTATGGGAGCCGTTTTGTTTGCTTATTGGCGTTATCGGACAGCGGACAGAAACCTTAGACATCAACAATATTTGACAGGTTCTGAACTGCTATCACAACAGGTCGATAATCGCGGTCAACGCTATACAAACCGTGTAGTTGGAATTGTTACCCTGGCTAGACTGATGGAGGAAGACCCGGACCAATACGACGATAAGGTCGTTACAGCTTTTGAAATATTCTTAAGTAGTCCTCCAGTGTTCAGTGTGGACATTGAAGGACATCACAAACATGAAACGGATTATGAAAGTCGGGATACTGTTCAAGTTATAGGAGCTCTACGTAAACGTTCAAGCAAACGAAAAGAAAAGAATCCGCCTCGACTTTGGCCCAATAATGGACCATTTATTATTCAAGATGGCGATATAATATCTAACCCTTCTCACAATCACTACAAAAGATGGCTAGAAGTAAAAGGGCGGGAGCCGAATTTTTGAGACTTCGTCGTCGCGGGGACCCTTAAAGTCGCCGCCGTACTACAGTTTTGACCTGTCGTCGTTTCTTGTGGAGACGTCAATTCATCGCGGCCACGGCCGTGGCCTTGGCGGACCTGATCGACTTTGATCGCGGCACCTACGTTCTGGACACCGCCGCCATTCGCCACCTCGTCGATGCGGCGACGACCGCCGACCCGCGCTATACGCCGAGCACGACGCGGCGCGAGGCCCATACGCTCGACACCCAGGCACGGTACGCGCGCTGGCAAACGGCCTACCGCGCGTTGAAGCAGCGGCGCCCGCAGATGTCCGACGTGTGGTACGCCCGGCAGATTGCCAAGCAAGAGATTGCGGCCGGCTGCCACGCGAGCAGCATCCGCAAACACATGACGGGACGGCCGGGGGCCGTCACGCGGGGCGGCTGAGGCGACGGGGCCACGGGAAGGCGGCGTGGTCGCGCCGCCGCCGCTCGGTCGGGTCGTCCCGAGCGGGGACACCGCACCGTAGAGCTTGTAGAGTAATTTGTATACTCAGAAGCCGTGTGAATATATAAATGTTTTATTTACAGTCACTTACACGTATAAAGTGGTGGAGGCGGCGGGAGTCGAACCCGCGTCCGAAGATCCAGCCCCGTCGGACTCTACATGCGTGTCCGCCCTTGATATTCTCGCCTCCGGCGTCGAAGGGCGGCGGAAACCGCCGGAGGACCAGCCCCGATATGTCTTGCCGTCGCGCGTCGGTGCCGCGCGTGACGGCCAGCCCGCTGTATGACACCTCATTCCCGGCTCGCGGGCAAAATCGGGAGAGGCGTCGCTACCGTCTAGGCAGCGAGAGGCAGCTGCGTGTCCGCAGTTACTGGTTTTCCATCGGATTTACGAGTCGATAGTGCTCGGCATGCATCCGACGATTCCATGACCCCCGTCGAAGCCGTGTCGCCCCCATTGACGAACACTCCGACCAGTATAATCCGAGTTTGGCCGGTCGGGCACCCGCTGGCCGAGATGACGCATGGCAACCGACCCTAGGATCGAAGAGGAAATCACCGAGCGGCTGGCGAGGCTGCGCGACACCGCGGCGGTGGAGCTCCGCGGCCTGGTGGAGGAGTTGACCGCCCGCGCGGAGGCTGACCGGCAGACAGCCCTCGATGCGGCGGTGGCGGAACGGGATGCGGCCATTGCCAGTGCGCTCGATGCGGCAGCCGCCGAAACGGCGGCGGAGACGGATGTCGCGATCAGCCGGGCGCTTGCCGAGGCGGCGGGGAGCGGGCGGCGGACGCTGCTTGCGTCAGTGCGCCGGCTCGACGAGCCGTTGACGCTGTCGGGGGTGCTCGATGCCGTGGTTGCTGCCGCGGCGGCGGAAGCGGGGAGCGCCGTCCTGTTCGTCGCCGAGGGGGGCGCGATGCGCGTCTGGCAGCGGAACGGGACCCGGCGAGAGCGAGGGGGCGCTGCCGGCGCGGCGGCCGCCGCCGAGTACCGCGATCTGGTGGATCGCGTCGCCGCGCTGCGGCGAACCGAGGCCCGGACGTCCGAGGGCGCGGTGGCGGTTCCGGTCCTGGTGGGCGGGGAGGTGCTGGCGGTCTGCGTCGCGGCCGACGCCTCGGCGGGGACATCCGAGGACGAGGCGGCCGGCCTCGGCGACCTGCCGCCCTGGGTGGCCGGCGTGGAGTTGCTGGTGCGGCACGCGGCCTGTCGGCTGGAGGCGCTGACCGCCAACCGGGCGGCGGGCGTGGCGCGCCTCAGTTGATCGTCGGAATCTGCAAGCGCTGGCCGATCCGGATCATCGTCCGCCCGCCCAGGGTGTTCGCTTCCTGGATGGCGCGGACGGTGGTGCCGTAGCGGCGGGCGAGAGCCCCGAGCGTGTCGCCGCTGGCGACGCTGTGCGTCACGAAGGTGGGCCTCGGCGTCTCGGGGCGGACCCGCAGCACCATGCCGGGCGTCACCTGCTCGTTGTCGAACAGATGGTTGTCGCGGACGATCCGCCACGGGGACGACTCGAGCTGATCGGCGATTGACTTCAGCGTGTCGCCCGCCTGGACGGTGTAGACGGTGTGTTCCCCCTCCCAGGCGACCGGGAGGCGGAGCCGCTGGCCGGCCGGCACCGTCTGCAGCCGCCACAGACCGTTGAGATCCCGCATGTCGTCCAGGTCCACCTGCAGGGCGAAGGCGAGGTGCAGGTAGTTGTCGCCGATGCGGGCGCGGTAGGCGACATGGTGCGGACCGTCCGGCTCCAACAGCCCCTGCCGCGGGACGCGCGGCCAGGCGACCGATTGTCCGACGCGCAGCGCGCGGGTGGCCAGAAAGGGGTTGTGCATCCTGAGCTGCAGCACCGAGGCGCCGGTCCGTTCGGCGATCGCCCACCAGGTGTCACCCTCGCGGACGGGCTCGAGCTCGATCATCGCCGCGTGATGACGGACTGAGGGCTCGTGCAGCCTGAGGACGTTCCGGTAGGCCCCGACCGACAGGACGTACTGCAGCGTCTCGAGCGGCGGACGGCCCCCCTGCGCGCGACCCGGGCCGCCGTTGTAGGCGGCCACCGCGTAGTCCTCGCGCTCGAAGCGGCCGATCATCTGGCTGAGGTACTTGATGCCCGCCTCGATATTCGTCTCGACGCGCAGCATGCGGAACGTCGCGGGCATCACCTGGAAGTAGCCTCCGGCACCGGCGACCGACGTCAGGTGGGGATTGCCGCCCGATTCCTGGATCAGCATGGCGCGCGCCAGGTGCACGTCGACGTCGTACTGCTCGGCGTGCCCGCGCACCACCGTCTCGATCGTCATCGACTTCCGGTACATCCCCAGGAACTGCGGGGAGAGGTCGTCGAGCGGCAGCAGACCCCCCGACTGGCCGCGCGCGCCGGTTGCGATGAGGCCAGCGGCCAGCAGGATAGCGGCGGCCACCCAGGCACCGCGGCGGCGGGGGAGGAGGCGGATCCACATCGGCATCGTTATCAGCCCATTTAAGCACACGAACCGCATGGCGATGCCGGCGGGAACGTGCGCGGCGGGACGTTCAGTACCGAATGACGCCCTGCAGGTAGAGCCCTTCAAGCTTCAGGTCGCCGGCGTCACGCTCGTACCGGTAGTTGAAGTCGATCGAGCGGTAGCCGACACTGATCCCGATCATCCGCGACAGGTTCAGGGTGGCATAGATGTCGAGGTCGATGTACTCGCCGTTGCCCTCGTCCAGTGTCTCGGCCGGGATCCGGATACCGGTCATCTCGGCGGTGATCGCCGTGAACCGGGTGGGGTAGGCGCGCACCACGAGGCCGATCGCCGGGATGGGAACCCTCACCTTGACCCACTCCGGGTCGAGTGTCGGCGTGGTCAGCGTCGTGTCGATCTGCGTGTACTTCGCTTCCGCGATCAAGCCGATATAGGCGCGCGGAAGGGAGATGACATCAATCTCGTAGCCGAACCGCCAGGCGTTCCAGTCGAGCGTCGACTCCACCGGCAGCGAGGCGTCGAACCGGATACCGGAAAAGACGAGCTCCCGCGCCAGCGTCCGCGTCTGACGGTAGCGCATCGGCACGACCGAGACCCGCAACTTCTGGCGGCCACGCTTGAGGGTCAGGCGGGCGTCCGGATGCCGCATGCGGCCGAGCCCAAGGTCGGCGCCGAAGTCGATTCGCGTGCCGGTGATCCCGAACTGCTCACTCGACGCGACGACCGTTGGCGACGGCTCCCAGAGGCCGACGGCGAGCTCGATGGTGTAGTCCTCCCCGACCGCGGGGCCGCTCCACAGCGACTCGTCGATCGCCCAGAGGTACTCCGGGAGCGGTGCGGAGGCATCCTGGGCGGCGGCCGGCGCGACGGCGCCCAAGGCACACATGCCGTACGCCAGGGTGGCGACTGTCCGCACGGCGCGTGTCCACGCCGGGCTCGGCTTCGTCTGCGTTCGTCTCTGGGTTCCCACCGTGTACTCCTCCCGCCGCGGCGCCGGCGGTGCGTCGCCTGTTATCCTCAGACGATCGATGCCGTCAGCCGCGTCCGCCTTCCTTCCATACCTCTTCAGGTATCGATTCCGGTTCGCAGTCGGGGCGCTGTTCCTGGTGGGCGCCACGAGTCTGCAACTGCTGTCGCCATGGGTACTCAAGCTGGCGATCGACCGCCTGACGGCGAGCCTCGGCCAGGAGGCGGCCAGTCTCGTGGCGCCGGTCGGCGGCATGTCGCTCGGCGCCTATGCGGCGATCCTCGTCGGCCTGGCCCTGGCGGCCGGCGTCTGCCGCTTCCAGATGCGCCGGATCATCATCGGCGTGTCTCGCGAGGTGGAGTTCGACCTGCGGAACGACTTCTTCGGCCACCTGCAACGCCTGCCTCCCGCCTGGTTTCACGCCCACCGGACCGGCGACCTGATGTCGCGCGCGACGAACGACCTGTCAGCCGTCCGGATGATGGCGGGGCCGGCGGTCATGTACTCCGCCACCACGTCCATCACGCTCGTCGTCGCCGTCCTGCTGATGCTTTCCATCTCGCCCGGCCTGACGCTGGTCGCGCTTCTGCCGCTGCCGATCGTATCGGTCGCGGTGAAATGGTTCGGCAGTGCGATCTACCGCCGGTCGGAGGCGGTGCAGGCGCAACTGGCCGCGATGAGCGCCGTCGTGCACGAGGCGCTGGCGGGCGTCCGCGTGGTCCGGGCCTACCGGCGCGAGTCCGTGGAGGTAGAGCGGTTCCGCGGCGCGAACCAGGAGTACCTCGACCGGAGTCGCCGGCTCGTGGAACTCCAGGGGGCATTCCACCCGACGCTGGCGCTCTTCCTCGGCCTGTCCAGCTTGCTGGTCCTCTGGTTCGGCACCCGGTACGTCATCGAAGGGCGGATGACGCTAGGGGACTTCGTCGCGTTCAACGTCTATGTGACGATGCTCGCCTGGCCGATGATCGCCTTCGGCTGGGTGACCAACATGCTGCAGCGGGGAATGGCCGCCTGGCGGCGGATGCTCGACATCATGGAGGTGGTGCCGGCCATCCGGGATCCGGAACGGCCGGTGGCGCTGGACGCGATCCAGGGCACGATTGAGTTCCGCAATCTGACATTCGCCTACGACGCCGCGGCGCCAGCGGGGCGGGACGGTCCCGTGCTGTCGGACATCTCCGCCCGCATCGAGCCGGGGCAGATCCTTGCGCTGGTCGGGCCGACCGGGTCGGGCAAGTCGACGCTGATCGAGTTGCTTCCGCGGCTGGTCGACCCGCCGGCGGGGACGGTGTTCATTGACGGCGTCGATGTCCGCCGCCTGCCGCTCGCTCAGCTTCGCGGCGCGATCGGCTACGTCCCGCAGGAGCCGCTGCTGTTCTCGGAAACGGTGGCGGGAAACGTCGCCTTCGGTGCGCAGACGGACGCGGACGACGACGATGACGACGAGCGCCCGCGCGCACCGGCGGCCGGCACGCCGGAGACGACGAACGGCGCGCTCGGCCGCGCGATCGCCGACGCGGTGGCGCTGGCGCAGCTCGACGGCGACATCGCGGGCTTTTCCAGTGGACTCGAGACGGTAGTGGGAGAGCGCGGAATTACGCTGTCGGGCGGCCAGAAGCAGCGGGCGGCGCTGGCGCGCGCGCTGTTGACCGACCCGCGCATCCTGATTCTGGACGACGCGCTCTCAGCGATTGACACGCACACGGAGGAAGCGATCCTCTCCCGGCTGCGCGCAGTGATGCGGGAGCGGACGACGATCGTCGTGTCGCATCGAATCTCCACCGTGCGCGATGCCGACCTGATCCTCGTGCTCGACGACGGCCGCGTCGTCGAACGGGGTACGCACGACGATCTGGTCGCCGCGGGCGGCCTCTACGCCGGCCTGCACGAGAAGCAGTTGCTGGAAGCGGCGCTGGAAGACTCGTAGCGGCATGGACACCCACGAACCGGAGGTGCTCGGCAAGGCGTACGACGCCCGGCTGATGCGGCGGCTGCTTGGCTACCTCGGGCCGCACCGGCGGTCGGTCGCCGTTGCGCTCGGCACCATCGTCGCCGGCTCGGTGCTGCAGCTTGCCCCCCCGTGGCTGACGAAGCTGGTGATCGACAACCACATCGCCACCGGCGCGCTGGACGGCCTGGGCGTGATCGTGCTGGCCTACGCCGGCATCCTGCTCGGCTCGTTCGTCCTCGGGTACGTCGAGATGCTGACCCTGCAGATGATGGGGCAGCGGATCATGTTCGACCTCCGGATGGAGATCTACCGCCACCTGCAGCGGCTGGATGTGGCGTTCTACGACCGCAACCCGATTGGCCGGATGATGACCCGGGTAACGACCGATGTCGATGCGCTGAACGACCTGTTCGCGTCCGGGGTGATCGCGGTCGTGCGCGACGTGGTCATGCTCGCCGGCATCATGGTGCTGCTGCTGGCGCTCGACTGGCGCCTGGCGCTGGTCACGTTCGCCGTCCTGCCGATCATCGCCGCCGTCACGCACTGGTTCCGGACCAACGCCCGCGCGTCGTACCGCGAGGTGCGGACTTGGATTGCCCGGATCAACGCGTTCCTGCAGGAGAACATCACCGGGATGGCGACGGTGCAGATCTTCCGGCGAGAGCGGCGCAATTTCGCGCGGTTCCGCGGGATCAACCGGGCGCACCGCGACGCCAACATCGACTCGATCTTCTACTACGCCACCTTCTATCCCGCGATCGAGCTGCTGGGCGCCGTCGCGACCGGCCTGATCCTCTGGTATGGCGGCGGGCGCGCGCTGCAGGAGACCGTCACTCTCGGCTCGCTCGTCGCGTTCATCGGATACGCGCAGCAGTTCTTCCGGCCGATCAGCGACCTGTCGGAGAAGTTCAACGTCATGCAGTCGGCAATGGCGTCGTCGGAGCGCATCTTCGGCCTGCTCGACACCCCGGTCGAGATCAAGTCACCTGACGCGGCGGTGCCCGCCATCCCTGCAGCGCGCCGGGTCGACGTGACCGAAGCGCCGGCTGACACGGGTGCCCCTCCGGGAGGCGGGCACATCCGCTTCGAACAGGTCTGGTTCGCCTACCGCGACGCCGACTACGTCCTGCGCGATGTGACGTTCGACGTCCCGCCCGGCGCGCGGGTGGGGATCGTCGGGGCGACCGGGGCAGGGAAGACGACTCTGATCAACCTGCTGATGCGGTTCTACGATGTCAGCCGCGGCCGGATCACGATCGACGGCGTCGATATCCGGGCGCTGCCGCTGGCCGACCTGAGGCGGCGCTTTGGCCTCGTCCTGCAGGATGTTCATCTCTTCTCCGGCAACATCCGCGAGAACATCCGGCTGGGCCACGCCGCGATCGGCGACGCCGAGGTGCGCGCGGCGGCGGCGAGCGTCCATGCGGACCGGTTCATCGATCGTCTGCCGGATGGCCTCGCCAGCGAGGTAGCCGAACGGGGCGCCACGCTCTCGACGGGTCAGCGGCAACTGCTGTCGTTCGCCCGCGCCCTGGCGTTCGCGCCAGACGTGCTGCTGCTCGACGAAGCGACATCGAGCGTCGATACCGACACCGAGCGACTGATCCAGGACGCGCTGCACGTCCTGATGGCGAGACGGACCACGATCGCCATCGCCCACCGGCTGTCGACGGTGCAGGACATGGACCGGATCCTGCTGTTTCACAGAGGAGAGCTGCGCGAGGCGGGAACGCACCAGGAACTGCTCGCAGAGCGCGGCCTGTACCACACGCTGTACCAGTTGCAGTACCAGGATCAGGAACAGGACGCGGCCGCGGCTGCTTCGGCTACACCGTTGGCGTCGCTGGAGTCGGTCTGAAGTGCACGAACCCCTCAGGTAGCGGCGACTCCGCTCCGCCGCGGACGAGGCACACGTCCAGCGCCTTCGTCACCACGCCGATCGGCGTCAGCGCCAGATCGGCGATCTGGCGCCGCACATGGCGGAGGCGCCCGGTCAACCTCGGCGGCGTCGTGAAGGCGAGTTCGTAGTCGTCGCCCCCGGCCAGCGCGGCGGCGACCGGGTCGTGTCCCGCCGCCTCGAACCAGGCGCGCGCACCCGGATCGATGGGCAGGGCGTCTGCCTCGATCCGGACGCCAACCGCGGCGGCGGCGGCAATCTGGCGGATGGCGTCGGCGAGGCCGTCGCTCAGGTCGATGCAGGCGTGCGCCGCCCGGTTCCGGCCGAGCGCGACACCGAGCGCGACGCGCGGTTCGGGCCGGCGGCAGCGCTCCACGCACGCCTCGATCCCGGGACCGGCGCCGGCGCTCGAGCGGAGCGCCCCGAGGCCCGCGGCGGCCGCGCCGATCGTCCCGCTCACCCAGACGACATCGCCGGGTCGGGCCGCGGCGCGCGTCAGCATGCGGCGCCGCTTCGCACTCCCGATGGCGGTGACGCCAATCACCAACGGGCCGGGCGACGCGGTGACGTCCCCGCCGACGAGCGCCGTCCGGTGGCGTGCGGCAAGGGCGAGCAGCGCGTCCAGCAGGGCATCGACGCCGGCGACGGGACAGTGGTCCGGGAGCGAGAGCGCGAGCAGGGCGTAGCGCGGCGCGGCGCCCATCGCGGCGAGGTCGCTCAGGTTGACGGCGAGCGCTTTGTGGCCGGCGTCAGCCAGCGTGCCGAGCGAGAGGTCGAAGTGCACGCCCTCGATCAGCGTGTCGGTGGTGGCAACGGTCAGCGCGCCGCGGTCCGGTTCGACGACCGCAGCGTCGTCGCCGATGCCGACGGCGACTCCGCCCGGCGCGGGTGGGACCCGCGCCCGGATCCGCTCGATCACCGCGTGCTCGCCGGCGCTGGCGACCGTGGCGGACTTCACGATGCCTGCCGCCTACTTCGCGTACTCGACGGCACGCGTCTCGCGGATCACGGTCACCTTGATCTGGCCGGGGTACTGCAGTTCGCTCTCGATCCGATTGGCAATGTCGCGGGACAGCCAGACCGCATCCTCATCCGAGATGCGCTCGCTCTCCACCATGATCCGGATCTCGCGGCCCGCCTGCAGCGCAAACGCCTTCGACACGCCCTGGAACGAGTCGGCGATGTTCTCCAGGTTCTCAAGCCGCTTCACGTACGACGCGAGGATGTCGCGCCGCGCGCCCGGACGAGCGGCGGAGACGGCATCGGCGGCCTGGACGAGCATCGACTCCAGGGATGGCCAGTCGATGTCCATGTGGTGCGCCGCCATCGCACCGATGACCGCCTCGCTCTCGCCATGCTTCCGGAGGAAGTCGATGCCGATCTGCAGGTGCGTCCCTTCGAGCTCGCGGTCCATCGCCTTCCCGACGTCGTGCAAGAACGCGGCGCGGATCGTCGTGTGCGCGTCGAGTCCCATCTCGCGCGCCATGACGCCGGCGACGTAGGCCACCTCTTTCGAATGCGCCAGGACGTTCTGGCCGTAGCTGGTCCGGTACTTCAGCCGGCCCATCATCCGGTGCAGCTCCGGATGCAGGTCGTGCAGGCCCAGCTCGAACGCCGCCGCCTCGCCCTCCTTCACCGTCGCCTCGTCCATCTCGTTGCGCACCTTCTCGACGATCTCCTCGATTCGCGCCGGGTGGATCCGGCCGTCGGCGATGAGCTGCTCGATGGCGCGCCGGGCAATCTCGCGCCGATACGGGTCGAAGCAGGAGAGGATGATGGCGCCCGGCGTGTCGTCGACGATCAGTTCGACGCCGGTTGCGGTCTCGAGCGCACGGATGTTCCGCCCCTCGCGCCCGATGATGCGCCCCTTCAGGTCGTCGCTCGGCAGATCGACCACCGAGACGGTCGTCTCGATCGCATGCTCGGACGCGCTCCGCTGAATCGCCTGGGTGATGATCTGCTTCGCCTTGGCTTCTGCGGTCTCGCGCGCCTCGTGATCGAGCCGCTTCACCAGGTTGGCGGCGTCGCGGCGGGCGTCCCCTTCGATCTGCTTCATCAGCAGATCCTTCGCCTCGTCCGCGGTCATGCCGGAGACCTGCTGCAGGGCGCGTTGCGCCTCCGCAACCAGTTCCTGACGCCGCGCTTCGTCGTTCTCGACTGCCGCCTCGCGCTTCGTGATCGCCTGATCGCGCGCGGCGACCGCCGCCGCGCGCGTCTCGATCTCCTGTGTCGCGCGCGCGAGCTTCGCATCGCGCTCGGCCAGGGCCTGCCGTTTCTCGGCCACCTCGCGTTCGAGGGTGGTCAGCTCCCCGAAGCGCGTCTTCGCCTGCGCCTCCGCGTCCTGCTGCAGCTCATGGGCCGCTTGCCTGGCGCTGAGGAGCACCTCGCGGCGCGTCGCCTCCGCCTCCCGCTCGGCATCGTGCAGGAGGCGTTGCGCGTCGGCCTCGGCGCGGCCGACGGTGTCAGCGGCAATCCGGCGACGCATGGCAACCCAGTAGGAGAGGATCAGGAGGCCGACGACGCCGGCCGCGACGGCCCCCGCAAGGATCGGACCGACCTGCTCCACCATGCGCGCCTCCCGTGCACTCGGCGCGCACACCGGGACCTGAGCCGAACCTAAAAAACCCCGCGATTACCGTGTGGGGAGGTCGTATGAACCTGCATGTGCAGGTGGAACCGCTGTATCAGGCATCACCACCAAGGCTTCCTCGCACCGAGGCATGCACACAGCGACGCGTCGCGATTCGCTTCGATTCAACAATGGCTCAAACGAGACTCCAACCATCACGCGTACTACAGGGAACCCAATGTCTCTCAGGGTTTGCACCGCCGCCCCTGCGGCCGGCGACGCACCCGACATGCGTACCGTCCAGCAACTGAGGCATCTTAGCACCAGCCGCGGCAGGCAGCTAGTCGCGGGGGTCGGCGCTGGCGTCCAGCGCGCGGTCGAGGAGCGCCTCAATCGTCTCGGTCCGATCCTGGATGGCGCGCTCACCGCCGGTCCGTTCCTCGCGGCAGCGGAAGTAGTCGTCGGCGATGTTGATCGCCGCAAGCGTCGCGACACGCACCAGGTCGCCGTGGGGAGCATTGGCGGCAACCGTCCGCATCTTCTGCTGGACGTAGACGACCAGGCGATCGACGTGCGCCGGATCAAGCGAACTGCGGATGACGTACTGCTGCCCCATGATGTCGACGACGATCCGCGTGGACGCCGCGTCGGCGTCGTCCGCTCGCTTTGCTTCCGGCGGCAGGCCCGACGAGGTCGCCTGGAATCGTCCAATGAATGGCATCGCCAGATCCTCCAGAGTCCGCCGCGCCCGGGAGCGCTCGGCGGATGGGCCTACAGTTCGATCGACTCGAGCTGATCGAGTATCGCCGCCATCTTCATCTGCAGTTGCTCCCGCTCGGCTCGGAGCGTCTGCAGGTCCTCGGCGTACTGTTGGTTCACGGCGGTCTGCTGTTCCAGTGCCTGCGTTAGCCGCGTATTCTCCGCCGTCGCCTCGGCCAGGTCGCTACGCGTCTTGTCCAGGAACTGGACGAGCACCGACACCTTGTCGGCGAGCCGCTCAATGGCGGTGAGGCTGGGGGCTTCGGCGGTCGGGGTCATCATCGGCAATACTCCTCCACAGGGCTATGCGGTTATCGCAACGCCGCCTGGTGCGCTGACTCAAGGGCGGCGACGATCGCGTCCATCGCCCGCTGCACCTCGCTGTCGGTCAGCGTGCGATCAGCAGCGCGGAACGTCAGCCGGAACGCCAGGCTGAGACGCCCCGCCGGGATGCCCTGGCCTTCGTACCGGTCGAACTCGTGAACGTCCACCAGGGTGTCCGGTGCGACGGAGCGAATCGTGCCACGAACCGCGGCGGCGGGCAAGGCCGCGTCCACAACGACCGCCAGATCGCGCACATTCGACGGGTAGCGGGGGAGCGGCGCCGCGGTCATGCTGCGGCGGTCCGAGCCGGCGCGCGCCAGCGCATCGAGGTCAAGTTCCGCCACCCAGACTGCCTCGGCGCCGGCCCGGTGAATCCCGCGCGCCTCGGCGATCTCGACCGCGAGCCGGCCCGCCGTTCCGAGCGTGACCGCCGTCTCGCCGCCGGCGGGCGCCGGCGCCACGACGAGCGCGGATTGTCCCGCGGCGAGCGTCGGGCGCCTCACCGCTTCGAAACGTGCCGCGACGCCGAACGCGTCGCAGAGACGGCGGACAATCCCGGTCAGATCGAACAGGTCCGTCGGCCGCCCGCCGCCGCTCCAGTGCTCGGCCGCCGCCGCGCCGGTCAACGCCATGGCCACACCGCGGCGTTCGCCCCCGCTGGCCGTAAACCGGTGGCCGATCTCGAACAGCCGGATGTCGTGGTGTTCCCGATGGCGGTTGTACGTCAGCGCGTCGATCAGGCCGGGGAGCAGCGATGGCCGAAGCACCGCGAAATGCTCCGACAGCGGGTTGGCGATCCGCACAATCTCGTCATCCCCGTCGACGAACGGCTCCGCTGCCGCCGCCTCGATGAAGCCGTAGGTGATCGCCTCGGAGCAGCCGCTCGCTGTCAGGACACGTCGCGCGAGCCTCCGCTGCGCCAGCCGGTCGCTCTCCGGCGCCGGCGGCCGAATCATCGACGGGAACGTCGAGGGCAGCCGCTCGTAGCCGTGGTGGCGCGCCACCTCCTCGATCAAGTCGATCTCGCGGCTCACGTCGACGCGGTGGCCAGGCACGGTCACGCGCCAGACCGGGCCGCCGTCATCGGCCTCGACCGCCACGTCCACGTCGAAGCCGAGTCGGCCCAGCGCGGCATGGACGAACGCCGGTTCGATGTCGGCGCCCAGGACCCGGCCGATGCGGGCGTGCCGCAGCGTCACGACGGCCGGTTCGCGCGGCGCCGGGTAGCGATCAACGATCGGCCCCTCCGGCACCCCGGCGCCCACCTGGCGCAGCAGCGCCTGCGCGCGGCGCATGGCGCGGACCGGCGCGGTGATATCCGCGCCCCGTTCGAACCGGTACGACGCTTCGGTCGACAGCGCCAGGCGCCGGCCGGTCCGGCGTACCGAGATCGGATCGAACCACGCGCTCTCGAACGCCACTCGCCGCGTGCCGCCGACAACCTCCGAGTCGGCGCCTCCCATGACGCCGGCGACCGCCTGCGGGCGCGTGGCGTCGGCAATCACCAGCATGTCGTCCTGAAGCGTCCGCGCGATGCCGTCCAGCGTTGTGACGGTTTCGCCGCCTCGCGCGCGTCGGATCAGCAGCTCGCCGCCGTCGAGACGGTCCAGATCGAAGGCGTGCATCGGGTGGCCCATCTCGATCAGGACGTAGTTCGTGATGTCGACAAGGTTGTTGATCGGACGGACGTCCGCCGCCTCGAGGCGCGCCGCGATCCATGCGGGGGAGGGGCCGATGGTGACCTGGGCGAGAGATGCGGCGTAACGGGGGCAGAGGTCGAGGGCGTCCGCGTCGATCGTGACCGGCAGCGGGTCGTCCGGCCGGCCCGCCGCGCGGCCGCCGTTCGTCACTTCCGCGTCTGCCAGGGTCGGCTGCGTCAGCGGCTCCCCGTAGATGGTTGCTACCTCGCGCGCGATACCGACGACGCTCAGGCAGTCGGGCCGGTTAGTGGTCACCTCGAGGTCGAGCACGGCGTCGGGTTCGTCCGCCGCCCGGCCCGGGACCATCGGGGCCGGATCGATCGACCCCACCTCGAATCCGCGCCGGGTGAGCACGTCGGCCAGTTCGTCGATCGTGACGGTGACCGGAACGAACTCGCGCAGCCACGAAACCAGAATCTTCACAGCGCAAACTGCTCCAGCAGTCGCAGGTCGTTGTCGTAGAACGCGCGGATGTCCTGCACGCGGTACTTGAGGATCGCGATCCGGTCGATCCCGATGCCGAACGCCCAGCCGGTCAGCCGCTCCGGGTCGTAGCCGACTGCCTCGAGCACCGCCGGATCGACCATGCCGCTTCCCAGGATCTCGAGCCAGCCGGTCTGCTTGCAGACGGCGCACCCGCTGCCGCCGCAGAAGACGCAACTGATGAACACCTCGGCGCTCGGCTCGGTATAGGGGAAGAAGCTCGGACGGAACATCACGCGCGTCTTCGGCTCGAAGAGCTGCTGCAGGAAGCACTCCAGCGTCCCCTTGAGGTCGGCCATCGTCACGTCCTCGCCGACGAGCAGGCCCTCGACCTGCTGGAACATCGGCGAGTGCGTCAGGTCGGGGTTGTCGCGGCGGTAGACCAGGCCGGGCGCGATGATCCGGACCGGCGGATCGTGCGTCTCCATGTAACGAATCTGCATGCCGGAGGTGTGCGTGCGGAGCAGCGTGCCGGGCGGGCCGTGCGGCGTCGGGAGCGGCGACGCCAGATACAGCGTGTCCTGCATGTCTCGCGCGGGGTGCTCCGGCGGCATGTTGAGCGCCTCGAAGTTGTGGTAGTCGTCCTCCACCTCCGGACCATCGACCATCTCGAAGCCGAGGCTGACGAAGATCCGCTCAATCTCTTCACGGATGAGCGTGAGGGGGTGGCGGTGGCCGACGCGAACCTCGCGGCCCGGCAACGTGACGTCAACCGAGCCGGTGGGGCGGGTGAACGCCACGAGCGCGTCGCGCCGCTCGTCGAGCGCGTGCTCGATCACCTGTCGGAGCCGGTTCGCCTGCTGGCCCAACTCGCGCCGCGCCTCCGGGGCGGCGGCGGCGACCGCCTTGAGCAGCGCCTGCACGGCCCCCCGCTTGCGGCCCAGGTACTGATCGTGCAGCGCCTGCAGGTGTGCGGCCGTCTCGGTCCGCGCGAGGTCGGCGTGGAAGGAGGCCCGGATCTCGTCGGCGGTCGGGACGTCAGCCATCGGGAGCCCGTCGCGGCGGGGACGGACGCCCTACGACGCAGCGGCGGCCGACTCCCGCGCCGACCGTGCCTGCTCGACGAGATGCGCGAAGGCGTCCGGCTCGCGCACCGCGAGGTCGGCCAGCACTTTCCGGTCGAGGCCGATCCCCGCCGCCTTCAATCCGTGCATGAACTGGCTGTAGCTGAGCCCGTGCTCGCGCGCCGCGGCGCCGATGCGGGTGATCCAGAGCCGGCGGAAGTCGCGCTTTCGAAGCTTCCGGCCGATGAACGCATAGTTCAGCGACGTATCGACCGCTTCCTTGGCTGCGCGGTACAGCTTGCTCTTCGTCTGGAAGAATCCCTTTGCGCGCGCAAGCAGCTTCTTGCGCTTGCGCCGCCGGACGGGTCCCCGTTTCACTCGAGGCATGGTGCTGGCGTCCTTCCTGTCATGCCGGTGACTACTTGTAGGGAATCATTCGCGCGACGCGCGGCGCATCGACGGGGGCGACCGCCGTCGTGCCGCGCAGCCTGCGCTTCTGCTTCGTGGTCTTGGTGGTCAGGATATGGCGCGAGAAGGCCTTCTTCCGGGTCACCTTGCCGGTGCCGGTCTTATTGAAGCGCTTCGCGGCGCCCCGGTGCGTCTTCAGCTTCGGCATCGATCGTCTCCGTCTTTCCTACGTCGGGCGGCCCTTCTTCGTCGCGGTTCGGCTCGACAGGATCGTGTGCATCTGGTTGCCCTCCATCCGCGGCATCGTTTCCTGCAGGGCGATGTCCTGCAGGTCATCGATCAGCCGGTCGAGGATGTGACGGCCGAACTCTGGGTGCGCCATCTCGCGTCCCCGGAAGAAGATCGTCGCCTTCACCTTGTCGCCGTGCGCGAGGAAGCGCTCCACGTGCTTCTTCTTGAACTGGTAGTCGTGCTCGTCCACCTTCGGGCGGAACTTGATCTCCTTGACCTCGATCGTCTTCTGGTGCTTCCGTGCCTGGCGCGACCGCTTCTGTTCCTCGTACTGATACCGCCCGAAGTCCATGATCCGACAGACGGGCGGCTGCGCGGTCGGCGAGATTTCGACCAGGTCGAGTCCCTGTTCGCGCGCGATGGCGAGCGCCTCTGGCGGGCCCATCACGCCGAGCTGCTTTCCCTGATCGTCGATGACACGGATCTCACGAACCCGAATGCGTTCGTTGATCCGTGTACGCGGCTGACGAAAGTCGCGGCGTGGCCCGCGCGAGCCCCGTCCTGGTGGAATGTTTGCTGCTCCCTTCGTTACGTCCGTCCGCGGCTCCGCCGCGAACAAACAGTTTACCCTGTGCGCTCCGCCTCCGGGCTCCGCTTGGCGCGGACCTCGGCGTGGAGCGCCAGCACGAGATCGTTCACCGTGCTCGCCCCCTGATCCCCGGCGGTGCGGTTCCGCACCGCCACGGTGCCCTTGTCGACTTCCCGGTCACCGACCACGAGCATGTAGGGAATCTTCTGGAGCTGCGCTTCGCGAATCTTCAGGCCAATCTTCTCCTGCCGATCGTCCAGCTCGACGCGGAACCCTTCGCCAGCGATCCGGTCGCGCACCGCGGCGCCATGTCCGGCGTGGCGGTCGGCGATTGTCAGGATCCGTACCTGCACCGGCGCGAGCCAGAGCGGGAAGGCGCCGGCGTACTGCTCGATCAGCAGCGCGATGAAGCGCTCGAAGCTGCCGAAAATGGCGCGGTGGATCAGCACCGGCCGGTGCTCGGCGTTGTCGGCGCCGGTGTACTTCAGGCCGAAGCGTTCCGGCATCTGGTGGTCGAGCTGAATCGTCGCGCACTGCCAGCGGCGACCCAGCGCGTCGGTCACGTGCAAGTCGATCTTCGGCCCGTAGAAGCTGCCGTCACCTTCCGCAATGGCGTACGCCGTGCCGGTCGCCTCGATCGCCGCCTTCAGTTGCGCCTCGGCATGGTCCCACGTCTCAGCGGTGCCGAGATAGTCGTCGGGTCGGGTCGACAGCTCCACCTCGTAGGCGAGACCGAAGTCGGCGTAGACGCGGTCGACCAGGCGGAGCAGGCGCTCCACCTCCTCGCCGATCTGATCCTCGGTGATGAAGCAGTGAGCGTCGTCCTGGGCGAACTGCCGGACGCGCGTCAGCCCGCTCAGCACGCCAGACGCCTCGTTCCGGTGCAGCACCCCCTGATCGTGGAACCGCAGCGGCAGATCGCGGTAGCTGCGGCCCTCGCTCGCGAACATCAGCATGTGGCCGGGGCAGTTCATTGCCTTCAGCGCGTACGGTTCGCCGTCCGATTCCACCAGGACCATGTTCTCCCGGTAGTGCTCCCAGTGGCCGGAGGTTTCCCAGAGCGCCTTGTTGAAGACCAGCGGCGTCCGGACCTCCTGATAGCCCTCTCCCGAGAGCGCCTCGCGCATGTAGTCCGACAGGAGCCGGTAGAGCGTCGCTCCCTTTGCCTGCCAGAACGGCGCGCCGGGCGCCCAGGGATGGAAGGTGAACAGTCCCAGTTCCTTTCCCAGCTTGCGGTGATCGCGCTTCTTCGCCTCCTCGATGCGATGGAGGTGCGCGGTCAACTCCGACGACTTGAAGAACGCGGTGCCGTAGATCCGCTGCATCGGCTGATTCCGCGCGTCCCCCTTCCAGTAGGCGTTCGAGCTCGACAGCACCTTGAACGCCTTGAGTCGTCCGGTGGAGGGGACGTGCGGACCGGTGCAGAAGTCGATGAAGGCGTCTTCGATCGTGTAGCAGGAGACCTCGGGGCCTCCCTTCTCCTCGATCAGTTGCACCTTGAGCGGCTCGCCGCGGCCATCGAAGTACGCCTTCGCCTCCGCCTTCGACATCATCTTCCGCTCGTAGCGGAGATCCTGTCTGGCGATCTCGGTCATCTTCTGCTCGATCGCCTCGAGATCGTCCGGGACGAACGGGCGGTTGACGACGAAGTCGTAAAAGAAGCCGTCCTCGATTGCCGGGCCGATGCCGCAGTACGCCTCGGGAAACAGGGCCGTCACCGCAGCCGCCATCAGGTGCGCGGTGCTGTGGCGGTAGAGGGTGAGCGCCTCCGGCGCGTCGGGCGTCACGAACCGGACCGTGGCGTCCGCCTCCAACGGGACGGTGAGGTCCACCATCCGGTCGTCGACAAACGCGGCGAGCGCCTGCTTCGCCAGGCGCGGCGACAGATTCCTGGCCACGTCTGCGACGGGGACGCCCGCAGGCATGGATCGGCTGGATCCGTCAGGAAGCGTGACCGTGACGTGGCTCATGCGGTCTGCGCCGGAGCGGGAAGGCCCGGAGTGGGCATGCGGTCGTGGCTGGAGGAATGGAACATGGTAGGCACGGGCGGACTTGAACCGCCGACCTCCTGCATGTCAAGCAGGCGCTCTAACCAGCTGAGCTACGCGCCTATCCTGCGCGGCGTCCCGCCGCCGCGCGACCACTCGTCCGGAACCCATGGCGCACACGTCCAGTATACCTCTCGACGTCGGGTACCCTGCCGCCGAACCAGCCTCAGGCCGCATCAGCCGTGCCGGCAATCTCGGCGATCGCCCGGTCGAGAACGGGATCCTCGTCAGGTAGCGGCTCGCCAAGTTCCGGGAGCGTGACGTCGACGGGCACGTCCGGCTGGAGGCCGAACGGGTGAATCGCGTCTCCGGACGGGTTCAGGTAGCGCGCCCAGGAAATCCAAACGGCACTGCCGTCGGGCAGTCGGACCAGACGCTGCAGGCTGGTCCGGCCGGACGTTTGCCGGCCGACCGACGTCGCCCGGTCTCGGTCGAGCAGGGCGGCGGCGAACAGTTCCGCCGGGCCGGAGGTCCCGTAGTTGGTCAGGAGCGTGACAGGCAGCGTGATCGTGGCCTCGCTGCCGTCCGCGTCGATCGTCGACCGGACGTCTCCCGGCTCGTCGCGGATAGCGAGCGTGCCTCCGTCGAGAAAGAGTTCCGCCGCGTTGAGCGCCGCGTCGAAGGTGCCCTCCGCCGCGCGACGGATGTCGAGAATGAGGTGCGTGGCGCCGCCTCCGGCGAGCGTTTCGGCGGTCCGGGCGACTTGCGCCGCAGCGTCGTCGCCGAACGTCGGGATCCGGATGTAGCCGATGCCGGCGCCGTCCCCGGTCAGCAGGCGCCCGTCAACGCCGGGCGCGGCCAGCGTCTCCCGCATCAGCGTGATCTCGTACGGTTCCTGCGTACTGCCGCGGATCAGCGACAGCGTCACCTCGGTGCCAGGCTCGCCGCGCAGCCGCCGCTCTCCCTCAACCGCGGACAGGGGGCGAGTGGGCTCTCGGTCGATCGCACGCACGAAGTCGCCCGGCAGGATGCCCGCCTCGGCCGCCGGCGAACCGTCCAGTACACCGATCACCTGCACGTAGTAGCGCCGCGTGACGTGAAGGCCGATCCGGCCGTCCGGCAACGGCTCGCCCCGCTCGATCCGGTCCGCCTCCTCGGGCGTCAGGTAGGCGCTATCGGAGTCGAGTCCCTCCGCCAGACCGCGGAGCGCGCCGTCCATCACCTCGTCGAGGTTCGCTTCTTCGACGTAGTTGTTGGAGATGAGCGACACCACGTCCTCGAAGACGCGCAGATGCCGGTACGTGTCCTCACCGGCAGAGACGCGGCCGAGGTAGCCGCCGATCAGCGTGAAGGCGACGACCGCGATGGTCGCCCACAGAAGCGTCAGACGTGTGCTGCTGGACATGATGTCAGCCTGTCGATGCGCCGATTCGGGCCATTCTACTGCATCTGCCGGCCCCCGGTCGATGCCGCGCGGGCCGCTGCTGCCGCCGTCGCGGGTGGACAGCCTGCCGGGCGGGGCGTACGCTGCTACCGGAGCGGCGAGACGGCTAGCAGCCCGTGGTGAAACCCCGCGTAGCACCGAGAGTGGTGAGGCGCCCGCCTGACAAGGCGCGACGAAGGAGCCTATCGGCCATAGGCGACCGAGGAGCAACGCCGTGCAGGCGGGATGCATCGCCGCTCGAATGTAGCGGGGGTTTCACCACGGGCTGCTAGTGAAGTGAGGCCGGCGCATGCGCATACTGGGGATCGACTATGGCGAGCGGCGCATCGGCCTCGCGCTGAGCGACCCGACCGCGACACTCGCCCGGCCGCTGCGGACGATTGAACTGCCGGGTACCCCCGCCGACCGGGCGGTAGCCCTGGCAGAAGAGATAGCGGCACTTGCCGCCGAGGCGGACGGCCTGGGGGGCGTCGTCGTCGGCCTCCCCCGCAGTCTCGACGGCCGACCCCACGCGCAGACGGCACGCGTCGAGACCTTCGTCCATGAACTGCGGCGGTCCATCGACCTGCCGGTCGTTCTGCAGGACGAGCGCCTGAGCAGCGTGGAAGCGGACGAGCGGCTGGCTGCGAGCGAGCGGAACTGGCGGCGGCGGAAGGCGCGCCTCGATGCCGCCGCGGCGGCGGTCATCCTGCAGGACTACCTCGATGCGCCGCCGCACCCGCGGGCGGACGCGGCGGAGCAGTGACGATGGTGAAGCGCCTGCTGCTCGGCGTCGTCTGCTTGCTGGTGCTAGCTGCCGTTGCCGCGTTCTATCTCTGGCAGGACCTCGAGACGCGCCTCTCCACCCCGCATGCGGGCGTGCCGGCCGGTGGGGTTTTCGTCGAGGTGGCGCCCGGCGAGGGGGCGTCGGCGATCGCGTCACGGCTCATCGCGGCGGGCGTCGTCCCGGACGACCTGACATTCCGCCTCGCCGTCTGGCGGAGCGGACGCGACCGGGATCTGCAGGCCGGGGAGTACTTCTTCGGCGAGCCGATGTCGCCGCTCGATGTGGTGGCGACGATCGCCGAGGGACGCGTGGTCCTCCGAACGGTCACCTTTCCCGAGGGACTGACGCTGCCCGAGATGGGGGCGATCTTCGAAGCGGAGGGCTTCGGCACCGCCGCCGCGTTTGCCGCGGCGGCGGACGCGACGATCGTTGCCGATCTCGACCCGGACGCCGTCGATCTCGAAGGGTATCTGTTTCCGGAAACCTATTCGCTGCCGCGCGGTGCGACCGCCGCCGACCTCGTGGCGGCGATGGTGGCGCAGTTCCGTGCCACGTTCGACGCCGACCTGCGCGCCCGTGCCGCCGAACGGAACCTGAGCGTCCGCGAGGTCGTGACCCTCGCCTCGGTCATTCAGAAGGAGACCGGGCAGGCGGCCGAGCATGATCTGGTCTCCGCCGTCTTCAACAACCGGCTCCGGATCGGGATGCCGCTCCAGAGCGACCCGACCGTGATCTACGCGCTGACGCAGGCGGGCCTGTACGACGGCAACCTGACCCGCGCGAACCTGCAGTTTGATTCGCCGTACAACACCTATCGCTACCGGGGACTCCCGCCCGGCCCGATCGCCGCGCCAGGCGCTGACGTGCTGCGGGCGACGCTGGCGCCGGCTGACGTTGACTACCTCTACTTCGTCAGCCGCAACGACGGCACGCACGCCTTTTCCCGCACGCTGCGGGAGCACAATCGCAACGTCCGGGAATTCCAGGTGGACTACTTCCGCCGCCGCCGCGCCGGCGACTGATGGTGCGCCGGCCTCCAGGCCCGTATGTCCTGATGCGCCCGCCCTGGTGCGCCGGCCTCCAGGCCGGCATGACCTGCCTCCTCGGACGGGCCCTTCACGGTGCTCGATCGGCCACGACCAGCGTCTGCCAGCCGTCCACGTCGGTATAGAACAGCCCCGTCGCATCCCGCCCTTCGTCGAGGTTCTGCTCAATCACCGTCGTCGCGCGCGCCGCCGCCGGGTCCGCCACGACCGGCCGGTCGAACAGGATCCCGCCGAACGCGAGGTACGCCGCGACCAGCGTTAACACGACGTTGAACGCCTGACCCGTGACATAGAGCTGGATCGGGCGGCTGCCCGAGGTGTGGCGCGCCAACTCGCGGAAGCTGGACTCCAGTCCGATGCTGACGAACGCCAGGCAGAACAGCCAGCCGCGCAGGTCGGACGTGAGATCGAGGATGCCGGTGACCCGCACGTCTCCCAGCGATGGCATCAGGACGAACGAGAAGACGAGCGACGCCGCGATGAAGCCGATGATGAATTTCGGAAGCCGGTGCCAGATTTCCATCGCATCGGGCGTGTGCGCGCCGGTCGCTTCGATCCGCGTCACCCAGAAGACCGCCACCAGGAACGCCACGACGCCGATGAGCATGTTCTGAATCATCTTGACAACGGCGGCGATTTGCTCTGCCTGTTCGCCCAGGAGCGCGCCCGCCGCCACGACGGCGCCGGTGGCGTCGACCGTGCCGCCGATCCAGGCAGCGCCCACCACCAGGTCCATCCCGGTCGCACGGACGACGAGCGGCATGACCACCATCATGGCGACGGTGAAGATGAGCGACATGCCGACCGCGAGTGTCAGTTCCTGCTTGTGAGCGCGCGCCGCGGCCGCGACGGCGATAGCCGCCGAGACCCCGCAGACTGATGCCGCTGCGGCGATGACGATGACGAGGGGCCGGCTCGTGATGCCGAGGATGCGCGTCCCGAACTGGTACATGAAGATGATGACGATCGGCGTGACGAACCAGGCGACGAACAGCCCAGGCACACCCAGACTCAGGATGTTGCCGAACAGCACCTCGGCACCCAGCAGCACCAGGCCGGTCTTGATGTAGAGCTCGCTCCGGATCGCGGGGCGCAGCCACGCCGGCGTGCCGATGGTGTTGGCAATCGCGAGGCCGATCAGCAGCGCCCAGAAGGCGTAGCCGAAGCCGGCCGCGCGGACCACGGTCTGGTTGGCGCACGTGTAGGCGAGCAGGGCGAGTGCGAAGAGCGGCACGAACGCTGCGGCGTGCCGGCGAGCGTCGCGCGAGATCACCTGCACAGCCGCCGCGGTAAGCGACGCCAGCCCCAGTCCGAGCGCGAGCAGCCCCCATTCGCGTCCGGCAAACGCCTCGAACGGCAGGGTGCTCCAGCGGCCGACGCCCGGGACGACCACGATCAGTCCGCCCGCCGTGGCCGCAAGCAGCAGTCCTGCCATCCACACGGCCCACCAGTCTTCGGAGGCGACGAGTGAGTTCCGCGCCGGGGGGGTGGCGTCCACCATGGGGTGGCTATAATGCCTGAAAACTGGTCGCCACAGGGAGTCGTGCCCGCCTGAGGCCGGCGGCCGCGTGAGTGTCGGCGAAGCAGGAGAACCACGATGCCAGGCTGGATCAGCGTTCCGCGAACGGTCGGCCTGGCGGTGGTCTGCGCGCTGTTCCTGTCGGACGGTGGCGTGCGCGTCGGAATCCCGGCCACGGCGCAGGGGACGGGGGCCGAGGTGCTCCGGACGCCGGGCCTGCAGGCGACGGTCGAGATCGTGACCGACCGGTGGGGCATCTCCCACATCTATGCGGAGAACGAGCATGACCTCTTCTTCGCGCAGGGCTACGCCGCCGCACGCGATCGGCTGTTCCAGTTCGAGCTCTGGCGGCGGCAGGCGACCGGCACGGTGGCCGAGATCCTGGGTCCGCGCGAGCTGGAGCGCGACGTCAGCACCCGGCTGTTCCAGTTCCGTGGCGACATGACGACCGAGATGCGCCGCTACCACGACCGTGGCGACACGATCATCCCGGCGTTCGTCGACGGCGTGAATGCCCACATTGCCCGGACCGAGCAGGAACCGGAGTTGCTGCCGATCGAGTTCCGGCTGCTCGGGATCACGCCGGAGCGCTGGACGCCGGAGGTGGTGGTGTCGCGGCATCAGGGGCTGGTGTCGAACGTGACATCGGAAATCGCTCGCGCGCTGGCGGTCGCCGAGTTGGGGCCCGACGCGGTAAAGGAACTGAGCTACTTCATCGGCGACCCCGACCTGACACTCGATCCGGCCATCGACGCCTCGCTCCTGTCAGCCGAGATCCTCGACCGCTACCGTGCCCACCGGCGGCCTGTCCGGTTCGAGCCGGAGGACATCACCGTCGCCTACCGGGGTGACCGCGAAACACACGAGCGGTTGGCGGCGGCCATGCCGTCCGAGATGGATCTCGTGGCGCAGGAGCAGGACGCCATCGGCAGCAACAACTGGGTGGTGCACGGGACGCGGACGCTGACTGGCTATCCGATCATGGCGAACGATCCCCACCGCGCGCAGTCGGCGCCCTCGCTCCGCTACTGGGTGCATCTGGTGGCGCCCGGCTGGAACGTCATCGGGGGCGGCGAGCCGGTGTTGCCGGGGGTGTCGATCGGCCACAACGAGCATGGCGCCTGGGGACTGACCGTCTTCGGCCAGGACAACGAGGATCTGTACGTCTACGAGACCAACCCGTCCGACCCGGACCAGTACCGCTACCTGGGCGGCTGGGAGTCGATGACCGTGAGGACCGAGACGATCCCGGTCAAGGGCGACGCGGACGTGGAGGTGGAGCTGAAGTACACGCGCCACGGCCCGGTCGTTTACGAGGACACGGCGAACAACGTGGCGTACGCCGTCCGGGCGGCATGGCTCGACTACGGCTCGGCCCCGTACCTGGCGAGCCTTCGGATGGATCAGGCGACCACGTGGGAGGAGTTCGTCGAGGCGTGCAACTACAGCCGGATCCCGTCGGAGAACATGGTCTGGGCCGACCGGGCCGGCAACATCGGGTACCAGGCGGTGGGGGTCTCCCCGATCCGGCCGAACCACAGCGGCCTGGTGCCGGTGCCGGGGGACGGACGCTACGAGTGGGACGGCTTGCTGCCGATCAAGGCGTTGCCGAGCGTCCACAACCCGGAGAAGGGGTACTTCGGAACGGCGAACAACTACACCCTGCTCGACAACCCGGCGACGTACCCCTACTGGGAGGCGCTCCACTACACCTGGGGCGATCAGATGCGGGCCGCGCGTGTCGAAGAGGTCCTCGCCAACGCACGCCATATGACCGTCATCGACAACATGCGGCTGCAGATGGACGAGCTGTCGGTTGCCGCGCGCAACCTGGTGCCGCTGCTGCGCGACGTGCCGGGATTCGACGATCGTTCCGCCCGCGCGCGGGAGATGCTGCTCGCCTGGGACGCGGTGCTCGACAAGGATTCCGTCGAAGCCGCGATCTACGTGAGCTGGAACCGCGAGCTGCGGGCGGCGGTCCGCGACGTGGTCGTGCCGGCATCGGTCCGCGACTACATGCCAGGCATCAACACGAAGCGGATGGTCGACTGGCTGGCGGCGCCCGACGGCCGCTTTGGCGACGATCCCCTCGCCGGCCGCGACCGGGTGCTGCGCGACACGCTGGCGGCGGCGCTCGACAGCCTCGAGGAACGCTTCGGCACGACCGAAACGACGACGTGGCGCTACGGCGGCGAGCGGTTCAAGCACGCATTGATCCGCCACCCGATGAGCGCCGCGGTGAACGAGGATCTGCGCCGCCGCCTCGACGTCGGCCCGTTGCCGCGCGGCGGCTACGCCGGCACCGTGCACAACACCGGCAACGGCGACAACCAGACGTCCGGTGCGTCGTTCATGCTGATCACCGACACCGCCGACTGGGACAACTCGGTCGGTCTGAACACCCCCGGCCAGTCGGGTGACCCCGACAACCCCCACTACCGCGATCTGTTCGAGGTGTGGGCCAGGGATCGCTACGTCCCGATCTTCTATTCGCGCGAGAAGATCGACAGCGTCACGGAGTCGGTCACCCACCTCCAGCCGGACGGAGCGCCCACGTCCGGAAGCGCCGGGCAGTAACGGCGCGGCCAGGGAGGGGTCTCGCACGCCGGTTCCGACGGGATCAGGCGCCACAGGCGGTACAATATGGCCCGCGGAAGACCACCGTTCAGGTCTGCGGAGGCGATCCCATGACGCTCTGTCCCCACGGGCCGCGTGTTGCCGCACCGATCCTCGCCGGTGCGGCCGTGCTGTCGCTCGGCGTGGCAGCGAGCCAGGCGCAACCTCCAATCGTGCAGCCCGGCGCGCCCGGTGAGCCGAGCCGATCGATCTCCGCTGCCGAAGCCTCCGATCTCGCCGGCATCCGGTTCACGGACGCGGACGTGAAGTTCATGCAGGGGATGATTCCCCACCACGCCCAGGCGCTGGAGATGACCGCGTTGCTCGATGCCCGGACCGCGAACGACGCGATGCGGCAGATGGCGCGGCGCATCGAGCTCTCCCAGGAAGACGAGATCGACATGATGCAGGAGTGGCTGCGCGAGCGCGGCCAAACGGTGATGGCGACGGATGCGCATCATGCGCCCGACTGGATGCCGATGCCGGGCATGCTGACCTCGGAGGAGATGAACCGGCTCGCCGCGGCGGAGGGGGTCGACTTCGACCGGCTCTTCCTCGAACTGATGATCACGCACCATCGCGGCGCCCTGACGATGGTAGAGAGCCTTCTCGATCAGCGTGGCGCGGCGCAGGACTCGCAACTCTTTGCGTTCACCTCCGACATAGAGGCCGACCAGAGCATGGAGATCGATCGGATGGACGCCGTGCTTGCGCAGCTCTCTGTCGATCCGCGAGTCGACCTCGCGTCCGGTTTCGACAACGCCGGCGAGGCGCTCTGGAATATGGCGCTTGTCGCGACACGCGCCAAGCCGGAGGGCTTCTACGATCCCAACGCCCTGGGGGGGCGCCCGATGCCGGCCGAGCGGACGGCGGAGGCAAACGCCGGACAGGAGAATGCGGCAGCGAATGCGGAGGCGGCGGACGACGACGACGATCAGAACCCGCGGCGGCGCGGACTGCTCAACTTCGGGAACACCGATCTCGCCTTCGCCGGCGACCAGCTGTTCGTCGGCAGCTATCACGGGTTCAACACGTATCGCGTCGAGGTGCCGGCGTCGCCCCAACTGGTCACTTCCGTGGTCTGCCCAGGCGGACAGGGCGACGTCTCGGTGGTAGGCAACCTGCTGATCATGTCGGTCGAGCAGACGCGGGGACGCCTCGACTGCGGGTTGCATGGGGTCGCGGAGCCGGTCAGCGAAGAGCGCTTCCGCGGTATCCGGATCTTCGACATCAGCGACATGCGGATGCCCCGGCAGGTGGCGGCGGTGCAGACGTGCCGCGGATCGCATACCCACACCGTGGTGACCGATCCCGACGACCAGGGCAACGTCTACGTCTACGGTTCGGGCACCGGTTCCGTCCGCTCCGGGGAGGAGCTCGAGGGCTGCTCGGACGAATCGCCGGCCGAGAACCCCGACACCGCGCTCTTCCGGATCGATATCATCCGGATCCCGGTGGCGCGACCCGAGGAGGCGGGCATCGTCAGCCGGCCCTTCGTCTTCCGGGACTCGGAGACCGGCTCGGTCGCCGGCCTGTGGCGCGGCGGCGATCACGGGCCGGGGACGCAGCGCACCGCGGAGAGCAGCCGGTGCCACGACATCACCGCCTTTCCGGAGCTCGGCCTGGCGGCCGGAGCGTGTTCCGGGAACGGCATCCTGCTGGACATCTCCGACCCGGTCAATCCGGTCCGCCTCGCCGCCGCGACCGACCCCTCGTTCGCCTACTGGCACTCGGCGACGTTCAACAATGACGGCACCAAGGTGATCTTCACGGACGAATGGGGCGGCGGCGGTCGCCCGCGGTGCCGCGCGTCCGATCCCCGCGAGTGGGGGGCGAACGCCATCTACGACATCGTCGACGGCAGGCTGGAGTACCGCAACCACTACAAGCTGCCCGCTCCGCAGACCGAGCGGGAGAACTGCGTGGCGCACAACGGCTCCCTCGTCCCGGTGCCTGGCCGCGACATCATGGTGCAGGCGTGGTATCAAGGGGGCATTTCGGTCTTCGACTTCACCGACTCGGCGAATCCCGTCGAGATCGCGTTCTTCGACCGCGGCCCGATCAGCAGTGAACGGCTCGTCATGGGGGGCTTCTGGTCGGCGTACTGGTACCGCGGCTACATCTACGGAACGGAGATCGCCCGCGGACTCGACGTCCTGGAGCTAATGCCGAGCGAGCACCTGACGGTGAACGAGATCGCCGCCGCCGCGTCGGTCGCTCCGCCGGCGTTCAACGCCCAGCAGCAGCGGCGGATCGAGTGGTCCGCGCGCCCGGTGGTCGCCCGTGCCTACCTCGATCAGCTTGGCCGCAATGACACCCTCTCCCCGGACCGCCGCGCGGCGTTGTCGGACCTGCTCGATCGCTCGGACGGAACAGATGCCGACGCGGGGCTCGCGGCTGAGCTGGTGACCGCCGCGGAGGAGCTGGACGGCGAGAGGGCCGGCGTAACCGCTCGCAGCCAGCAGCGGCTCGGCGCCCTGGCCGCAACCCTGCGGAGTATCGGGGACCGCCTGCGGTAGCCGGCGACCTCACCACGGCCACCGGTCACCTCTGCGCCGCCGTGCGCTACCGCGTCGGCAGCTTCGGGACCGCGATGCCGGTCGGGCTGTACTCCAGGGTGTCTCCGGCTTCCGTGGACAGCAGGCTCAACAGGAATGGATAGAACCCCTCCATCCGGAACTCCGTCGGGGCAGCGGACGTCCACGGAACGTCCCCGCCTGCCGTGAAGCCTCCTGCCGCCAGCAGTTCCGGAAGCGCCGGGATGTCGGTCACGACATGGAGTGCGACATCACTCTCGCCGTGCCCGTCGGTGATGAACGGTGGTTGGTGATCGCCAAGAATCAGGGCGATGAACCCGGGTTCGATCCGATTTCGGAACGCCTCGAGCAACAACTCCCACTCGTAGGCCACGGTGACGAAGAAGTCCCGCTGCTGACCCTGGGGCACCGTCAGCGCGAGTTCCACGTAGTCCGGCCGGGTTTCCAGGAACGGGGGTTGTGGCTCTTCCAGTTCCGCGACGTCCTCGGTAATCCGGGGCGGCGGGTCCCAGGCATAGTGCGTGGAGGTGGCCGAGAAGTGAAACAGGCGGGGGCGTGGCTGCCGACTCCAGTAGTTGGAAAACGCGTACTCGAGAGCCCATTGGTCCGGCACATGACCGAACCCGTACGCGAAGCCGTCGTACGAGAACTCCTCGCGGGTGATCACGTCGTCGTAGTCGTACAAGTCCTCGGTCCATGTCGCGCCTGGCTGGACGGACAGCGTGTAGTAGCCGTGGCGTTTCAGATAGGCGATCAGATGTGGATAGCGGTGCGCCATGCGCTTCCAGGCCCAGTACGCAACATGGTTCTCGATGCGGATCCCGCTCAACGCCGACGCCGTGCTCATCCAGGATCCGCCGCCGTACACCGGAGAGGTCGCGAAGCGGGTGAAGATCGGCAGGCCGAGGTCGTCCAGTTGGCTCTGCACTCGGCGCATCAGGCCCTGTCGCGCGACGCGATAATCGTCGTCCGCCCACAGCGTCGCGCCATACGACTCGACGGCGAACAGATAGATGTCGGGGAGCCGCATGGGCGTCGTGTCGGCGAGGCTGGCCGCAGCCTGCGTGACGGAACCGTCCAGGGCCTCGACGGTGGCCAGCACGTCCTGCGATCGTTGCCAGTTGTCGATCAGCTGCTTCGCCTGGAGCTGAATGATCGGATCGTCCCGTGCTACGCCGAACCACGTGAGCGACAGCACGCAGTACGCGTTGAGCATCACCCACCCGGCGGCCACGTGTCGCGTGTCCAGCCCGGTCCCCCAGTGCCAGGCGGCAGTGAGATAGCGCGCCACGAGCACGCCCAGCCCGGCCGCCGCCAACAGCAGGAGGGTGGTGTACAGCACATCCGTCAGCCCCCAGGTATCGCGCACCACAATCCAGGCGCTCTCGAGCATCACGACATCGTCGAGCAGCGTGCCGGGCCGGTCGAAGAGATAGTGGACGAAACCGCTGTACGCCATGAACGCCAGCAGCACGGCGTACGCGATCCCTGCAAGCGAGACCAGAGCCACCCGCCACTGTCCGGCAAACCGGCTGGCGAGCACCAGTGACGAGACGATGAAGATCCAATCTGCGCTGACCCTGAAGATGTCCGTGTTGTGGCGTCGCACGAACAACTGCATGACGTATTCGTACGTGCTGCGCCCGATTCCGGGCCATCCCCAGTCGTACTCTCCCCGGGGATGTCCCAGCGGAAAGAAGGGCCAGAAGGTGTTCTCGTGCGAATACAGCAGGTAGAGCGGGACGAACAGCAACAGATTGAGCGCGGCGAATCCAGCCGCGATCGGGAGTGGTCCTTTCCACATCCACTCTGGGACCCGAAGCGTCAGGCGGATTTCAGGAATGATTGACCTCCCCTGAACGCCGATGTGGACGGGCCCGCGAAGCTAGTGATCATAGATCGTGGCGGCACGCGCCCGATCCACGATGGCGTCCGCGTCCCCCGGAAGCAGGAGCCGGCTTTCCACCAGCGCGTCGGCCGCATCGGAAACGGCGTGAACGTAAGCCGCGTGGTCGGCGTACCGCGCTTCGAACGACGGTCTCGGATCGTCAGCCTCCCGACGTTCCGCTTCGGTTGGCGCGAACGGGATGAACGAGCCGGTTCCGGCGCACTGAGCGCCCTCCGCGAAGCCGTCGCGGCGGAGGTTCCAGCCGGTGTAAGTCCCGACCGGCACCGCCAGGTTGGGGTGCCGCACGCCGTCGATCATGTTGCCGTCGGCGTCGACGCGCCCGACGAGCACGGTGTAGGCGTCGCCGTACATCGGAGGCAGCGAGCGGTGGTCCGCCAGGCGCAGTGGGTTGTACGACCCGGAGTACGTCACTCCCGGGATGTCGGGAAACCCGAGTGCGTCCGCGGGCACGAGACCGCCCCCGGCGACGGTCGGGAACCGGCTCGGCGGCGGCTCGACCCCGTTTGCCACCCACTCGTACAGGGCGACGCTCAGGGCGGTCCGCGTCGGCGCCAGCGCCAGCGGATTGTTCAGGTTCTGGCACATGCCGCGGCTCGGCGGCCGCGTGTGGACTCCCGGACCGCCTCCGTGCTGGGTGCCGGACAGCAGGTAGGCGCGGACGTTGTCCGGCAAGTCGATGTGCCGTCCCTTGGGGTCGGTGACGATCAGGGACGCGCGCGCCTGCCACAACTCGGCCTCGCCGTCGCTGTGCACGATCTTCGGACACGTGTTCGAGGCGCGGCACCGCTCCTGGAGCCCGTCCGTCCGGCCGCTGAGCGGATCGGTCAGCGTGGCGTAGGTGAACGGGAATTGATCGCCCGGGTACACGTGGTCTTCGTGCTGCTTCTGCCAGCGCCCCGGCTGGCCGAACTGATAGTTGGTAAACGTCTTGCGCGACCCGGCGATGTTCGGGTGGATGCCGTCGAAGACCATGCGGCCGGCGATGTCCTCGTTGAATCCCTGATACAGGAAGTCCCGCAGCATCCGGCCGCTCTGGGAGATGCCGAGCGACAGCGCAGTGGCCGCAAGCCCGTCCCCCGTGGCGAGCGGGTTCGGGTTGCCGGCCGCATCGGCCATCTCGTAACGGAGGTGCGAGATAGCGTCACGCATCGCGACGAAGCCGAGTCCGAGCACGAGCGGATCCTTCGCCTGGTAGATGAACTCGTAGATCGCCCCGCCGTCGAAGCCGCCCGCCCGCCCGATCTCGATTTCCCGATCGCTGACGTAGCGCCACTCGAGATCCGGCGGCGCTTCCCGCTTGCCGTTCTGGTTCGCACGGACCGAGAGCATCCCGCCGCCGGGGTCGAGCGAGGCGGTGGGAGAGGTCAGCCGGCCGCGTGACCGGGACTCCCCGTCGTTGAAGATGAACTCCTCGAGGGCCGGGCCGACAATCGGGGAGCCATCGGGGTTCGTCGACGCCGGCAGATAGGCGACGATGTTGGTTTCCGTCGGCGTCAGGTCGCCCTGCCATCCCACCCGGACGAAGGCGAACCCGCGCTCGAGCAGCGCGGGGTCGGCCGCGCCCGCTCCGCCCCGGTTCGAGACCGTGTGGAAGAGGGCGCCATTCCACTGGCTCATGTCGACCGGGCGGTAGATCTCCACCGTGGCGCGATACGTCACCAGGCCCGCCGCGTTGCGGGGCGCGCGATCGAGGTTGACGATGTGCTGGTGGCGGCGATCGGCCGGGTCGACCGCACCCGTCACGATGCCCCGGAGCCGCTCGTACTGGCCCACCTCACCGAAGCGCTGGCCGTCGAGCGCCGGCGACTCGACCACATCCGACTCGAACTCGGTGATCTGCGCGAGCCCGTTCGACGCCGTGAACAGGGCGATGACGGCCGCAAGGGAAAGCGCACGAATGGCTCTGCTCATGACTCCTCCGTTTCAAGGCCATGATATCCGGCGAGGCGGATCGCTGCGGTGGCCGGCTGACGGCCTGATGTGGCGCTGGCGGGTGTCGACGGGCGCGGCTGTTCTATACTCTGCGGAGACTCCGTCCGCAGAGAAAGGGAAGGGCCATGACCAGTCGAATTCACACGCTCGTCTGCCTGCTTGCCCTCGCCGCCCTGGCGGTGACGCCGTCCGGGGCGGACGCCCAGCTCAGCCCGACCGAGGCCTGGGCCTCACACCTCTCCAACGAGTACCGGGTGGTGCCGAACGTCACGTACCACGTGGCGAACGGCTTCGAGAACCGGGTCGACCTCTACCTGCCGGCCAACGCTTCCGGACCATCGCCGGTCCTGATGTACATCCATGGCGGCGGCTGGGTAGGCGGCAGCAAGGAGGGGAATGTGCTGCGCCTGCTTCCCTGGCTCCAGATGGGGTACGCGGTGGTGAACGTGCAGTACCGGCTCGGCCGGATTTCCCGCGCCCCTGCCGCCGTGGAGGACTGCCTGTGCGCGCTCCACTGGGTGAGGAGCAACGCGGATGAGTACGGCTTCGATGCCGACCGTATCGTCGTCACCGGCAACTCGGCGGGCGCCCACCTGGCGCTCACCACCGGGATGATCCCGTCGTCGGCCGGTCTCGACCTCGAGTGCCAGCCGAAGGCGGAGCTGGGTGTGGCGGCGGTGGTCAACTGGTACGGCATCACCGACGTGGGTGACCTGCTGGCCGGAGTGAACGAGAAGTCGTACGCGGTCCGGTGGATGGGAAGCCTGGCCGACCGGATGGAGGTTGCCGAGCGGGTCTCGCCGCTCAGCTACGTCCGTTCCGACCTGCCGCCGATCCTCACGATCCATGGCGATGCCGACCCGACCGTGCCGTACCAGCATGCGGTCCGGTTGCACGAAGCGTTGTCGGGCGCCAGCGTGTCGAACGAACTGCACACGGTGCCGGGCGGTGGCCATGGCCGGTTCAACCGCGACGAGACGATCGCGGTCTTCGAGACGATCCAGCGCTTCCTCGGCCAGCACGGCCTGGGTGACCCACCGGCGAGGACAGAAGGCCAGCCGTGACCCGCGCGACGCGCGTCTCGCTCGCGACGCGCGTCCGGTGGGTGCTGACGGGTGCGGCGGCGGCCGCACTGCTTGCCGCCGCCGCATTGCCTGCGCGCGCCGGACAGTCGTCCGTTGACAACCCGACCCTCGACGCCGAGGTTGAGCGGTTCTGGGCCGCGGCGACCGAGCAGGAGTTCGCCGCGGCGACGAATGCCATCCTGGCGCTCGGTCCGGACGTCGAGGCGATCTGGGGACGCCTGCGCGCCGGCCGCACCTACGCGCCGGACGCGCCGACCGGCCGGCGACTGCTGACGCGTACGAATCGCGACGGCGTCGAGCACCCCTACGTCGTCCGCATCCCCGAGAGCTACGACCCGATGCGGCGCTACCCGGTGCTGGTCTATCTGCATGGCGGCGTGTCGCGCCCGGCGCGAGACGACGGCAGTTGGTGGCGGCGTGAGGAGCGGTTTACGAACGAGGACACCATCGTCGTCGCGCCGCTCTCGTGGGCCGAGTCGCTCTGGTGGCAGTCGAGCCAGCTCGAGAACCTCCCGGGAGTCTTGAACGACCTGAAGCGGACGTACAACATCGACGAGGACCGTGTGCATATGCTCGGTGTCTCCGACGGCGCGACCGGCGGTTACTACCACGCCATGACCGCCACCACGTCGTGGGCCGGCTTCATCCTGCTGATCGGCCACCCGGTGGTGCTTGCCAATTCGGCGTCGGCGGTGGACGCCGATCTGTACGCCACGAACCTGCGGAACAAACCGCTCTTCATCGTCAACGGCGGCCGCGACCGGTTGTATCCGGCGGCATCGGTCGTGCCGTTCCTCCGGCTGTTCCAGGACGCCGGTGTCTTCGTCGACTTCCGCCCGAAGCCGGAGGCGGGTCACACGACCGACTGGTGGGACGAGGAAGCGGAGGCGATGGCGGCGTTCCGCGCCGATCGGCCGCGCCAGCCGCTGCCGCCCCGCCTGTCGTGGGAGACGGGGAGCGTGGACGGGCGGTTCAACCGTGCCCACTGGCTGGTGATCACCGAACTCGGCGCGGTCGAGGGCGAGCCGTCCCTCGAGCCGTACAACACCGTCGTCGATCCGAGCGCTGGCGTGCAGCTCGGCATCAACATGATTGGTGAACTGCAGGATGGCACCGGCCTGCGCGTCCTCGAGGTGGGTGCAGACTCGATCGCCTCGGCTGCCGGCATGATCAACGACGACACGATCGTCGCGGTCGACGGCCAGTTGAACCCATCAGTCGACGATCTCAAGACGGCGCTGATCGGTTTCGCGCCGGGGCAGCGGATCCCGCTGGGGGTTGAGCGGGCGGGTGAACGGATCGACATCGCGCTGGTCTACCCGGCGGACGCGGCGCCGCGCGGCCGGCAGGCGTTCCCCCGGCGCAACGCGGCGGGTCGGGTGGAACTGGATCAGCGGGGCAATCGCGTCACCGCCTACACGCGCGGCGTCCGGCGGTTCACGCTGCTGCTGTCGCCGGACCAGTTCGACTTTACCCAGCCAGTCGCCGTTACGGTCAACGGCGTGACCGCGTTCGACGGCATGATCGAACCGGACGTCGAGGTGCTGCTCCGCTGGGCGGCGATCGATCAGGACCGCACCGCGTTGTACGGCGCGGAGCTGGAGATCGTGGTGCCGGCGGGGCCCTGATGTCCCGGCTCAGGAAGATCTACGTCGCCGACGGACCGGGCGACGCTCACCTCCTGCGCGGACTGCTCGAGACCGAAGGGATCGACGCGGTGATCCGGGGCGCCGACTTCGTGCCGCTCCAGGGCGGGTCTCTCTTCGGCATGGAGACCCGTCCTTCACTCTGGGTGCTCGACGACGACCCGGCGCGTCACGCCCGCGCGGTCGAGATCGCCGAGGGCTACGCCACCTCCAAGGGCACTCCCGCCACCACGGAGGGCGAGACCTGGCAGTGCCGCAAGTGCGGCGAGACGATCGAAACGCAGTTCACCGCCTGCTGGAGCTGCGGCACGGAACGGTAGGAGCCCGGAGTGAGACCCGGGGGTGTCACCCCGGGCTCCTGGTTACGGCTGCGGAATCAGATCGCCCTCGAAGGTCACCTTCTCGCCCGGAACGATCAGCACGTCGAGCGTGAGCGTCTCGTACCCGGGGTGCCGCACGTCGACCGTATGCGGCCCCTCCTGCAGGCGGATGCGCTGGAAGAAGCCATCGAAGTCGTCGACGATCCCGACGAAGTAGCCGTCGGCATACACCTCCGCCTCGCGCGGCCGCACTTTCAGTCGGAGGAACCCGGTGTAGATGTCAGCCGTGCTGGTGTAACCGCCCCAGGCGTACGGGTCGTACCGACCGCCGTAGGGCCAGCCCCAGCCGGTGCCCCAGTGACCGTACGGCCCGTATCCGTACCCCGCCCCGACATGAACGCCGGGGGTGTAGAACCACGATCCGTAGAGGTGCGGCAAGCGGTAGGCCGGCAGCGCGACGTGCCGGTAGCGCGGGGTGGCGTACCGGAACCCGGGACGGGCGTACCGGTACGCCGGCCGTGTCCCGTGGTTGCGCCCGGCTGGTCGCAGGCGCGGAGGACGGGTGTGGAGGACGCCGCTGCCGCGCGGCACGGCGCGACCGCGATCGACGACGCGCGGCGCCCGGTGTCGCGGGGGGGGAGGCGGCGCGGCGACGCCTCCGCGTGGCGTCCGGCGCGGCACCGCGCGCGGGCTCGGCTCGGAGCGTCCCGGATTCGCGTTGGTGCGTCCAACATTGGACCGACCCGCGGGTCGGACCGCACCGGCGCGGCGGCCGCTGCGGCCCGGGCTCGCTGCCTCGGCTGCTGGTGCCGCCTCCGGTGCGCGGCGCGGGACGGCGCGTGCCCGTGGGGGCGCTTCGGACCCGCGCCGCTGGACCGGCCGTGCCGCGCGGTCACGACCGCTCGACGCTGGCGGACGGGCGGCCGAGGCGGGCGGCTGTGCGGACGGCGCGCGCCGCTGGACCGGCCGTGCCGCGCGGTCACGGCCGCTCGACGCCGGTGGACGGGCGGCCGAGGCGGGCGGCTGTGCGGACGGCGCGCGCCGTGCTGGCGCCCGCGCGGCAGGAGCACGCCGCGCGGGAGCCTGCGCGCGGGGCGCCGGCGCGGAGCGGCCAGGGGGTGCCGCCTGCCTGCCGCCGCGGGGGCGCGCCCGTTGCGCCGCTTCCGCCGCTTCGGCTGAAATCGTAAGCACCGGCGCGCCGAGTGCGAACACCAGGAGCGCCGCCAGGAGGGACGAGACGAAGCGTGGCATGAGGCGAGACATCGTACATCTCCTCTTTCTGGTCGGTTGTCAATTCACCGTCAACCCAATCCGGTGATGGAACTGTGCATACCGTGTGCCAGTTTCCGCCGCAGAACGACAGCGTCCCGCAAACCGAGGGCCTGTGAAGGCTCATGTCCGCGCGGGAGGGGGATCACCTGTCTCTTCAGTGGACGAACATGTCCTCAACAGTGGACGGGCGAGGGTCCAGGCTACACGGCTCGGGTCGGCTCAGCGACAGACGTTTTGTACGCGGTCGGATTTACGCCACAATAGGCGCCGGCAGCTTGGCCGGCAGTGCGGTCGGACCTTCTTGCCAATGGGGAGATTTCTGATGCGAACAGGGCAACGGTGTTCGGTACGGACGGTGCGGGGATTGGTCTTGGCGACGGTTGGCGTGGCGCTGGTGGCGCCGGCGGTGGGCGCCGCCGATTGGCCGGAGTGGCGGGGCGCCGGCCGCCAGGCGGTTTGGACAGAGGATGGCATCATCGACCGCTTCCCGGCCGACGGATTGAAGGTGACGTGGCGGATGCCGATAAACGGAGGATTCTCCGGTCCGGCGGTCGCTGACGGCCGCGTGTTCATCACCGACTTCGAGTTTCTGCCGGAGACGCGGGTGATGGACGGCACCGAGCGGCTGCTCGCGCTCGACGAGGAGACCGGCGCGATCCTCTGGACGTACGAGTGGCCGACCGCGTACCGCAACCTGCAGTTGTCGTACGCCACCGGACCGCGCGCCACGCCGACGGTGGACGGAGACCATGTCTACGTTGCCGGCGGTGCCGGCATGCTCCTCTGCCTGCGGGCCGACACCGGGGACGTGGTGTGGCAGCACGACACGGTAGCGGAGTACGACACGACAGTGCCCGTCTGGGGGACGGCCAGCGCGCCACTCGTCGATGGCGACCGCCTGATCCACATCGTCGGCGCCGAGCCGGACGGACTGATCATGGCCTTCGACAAGATGACCGGCAGGGAGATCTGGCGCGCGATCGACGTGACCAACGAGATGGGCTACGCGCAGCCGGTGATCTACGAGGCGGGGGGCGTGCGGCAGTTGATCATCTGGCATCCCACGGCGGTGAGCTCGCTCAATCCGGAGACCGGAGCGATCTACTGGTCCGTGCCGTGGGAAGTCCGGTCGAGCATGACGGTCAGCACGCCGGTCCGCGACGGCAACCAGCTCTTTCTGACGCAGTTCTACGGCGGGTCGATGATGCTCCGGCTGGCGAGCGATCGCCCTGCCGCGGAGCGGGTCTGGCAGGTGATGGGGACGAGCGAGATGCCGGACGGTACCCGCGCGCTCCACTCGCTCGTCACGACGCCGATCGTCGACGGCGACTACGTCTACGGCGTCGACAGCTACGGCGAGCTGCGCGGCCTCGACGCACGGACCGGCGACCGGCTCTGGATGTCGGAGCAGATGACGGTGCAGCGACGGTGGGGCGCCGCGTTCATGGTGCGCCACGGTGACCGCTACTTTGTCAACAACGATGCGGGCGACTTGATCATCGCCCAGTTCACGCCGGAGGGTTACGTGGAGATCGATCGGACGAAGCTGATCGACGCCACGTCACGCTCTGGCTACGGGCCGCGCCGCTTCGAGGACCGGGCGGTCAACTGGACCCACCCGGCGTATGCCAATCGCCATCTTGTGACACGAAACGACGAGGAGATCATCCGCGTCTCGCTGGCGGCGGGGGACTACCAGTAGGGCCGTGACGGAGGGCAGGACGATGAGACGGACGCTGACGGATCGCCCGGGATGGCCAGCGGTGGCGGCGGCGGTCGTGGCAGCGGCCGCGCTGGTCGCGTCTGGAGCACACGGCGCCGGACCGTTCCCCCTGTTCGCAGCCAGTGCGGCGGAGGACATTGTCGTGGTCGAGCCGGAGTCGGTCGGTATGTCGACCGAGCGGCTGCGGCGGATCAACGCCTATATCCAGGACCACATTGACGCCGAACAGATCGCGGGCGCCGTGACGCTCGTGGCGCGCAGGGGGAAGGTGGTCCACTTCGAGGCGCAGGGCTGGCGGGACGTGGCGAACCAGATCCCGATGACGAAGGACGACATCTTCGTGCTGATGTCGATGACGAAGCCGATCGTCTCGGCCGCGCTCATGATGCTGTTCGAGGAGGGGAAGTTCCTGCTTGACGATCCGATCGCGAAGTGGCTTCCCGAGTACGAGCACCACAGCGTCCGGATCAATGCCGACGGCGTCCGGCCGGTGACGGTGCCGGAGGCGCGGCCGCTGACGGTGCGGCACGTGCTGACGCACACCTCCGGCCTGTCGCTCAACCCGGCCGGCAAGGGGCTGACCGACGCGCAGATCGCCACGGTGACGAACGATGGCCAGGGTTGGCCGACGCTCGCCGAGCGGGTGCCGGCGGCCGCCATCATTCCGGGCGCCTTCCATCCGGGCGACGAGTGGCAGTACGGCGACTCCACCGACTACGTCGCCGTCCTCGTGGAGAAGATGTCTGGGCAGTCGCTCGACGACTTCCTGCGCGAGCGGATCTTCGAGCCGCTCGGCATGCTCGACACGTACTACTACGTCCCGCGCGAGAAGGTGGAGCGGATGGCGTCGGTCTACCGGCCGAACGACGAAGGCAGGATCGAGTTGCTGGTGCAGCCGGGGCACATCGAGCCGCGGCCGATGTTTCGGGGCATCGCGGGGCTCGCCGGCACGGCCGCCGACTACTACCAGTTCGCGCAGATGATCGCGAACGGCGGCGAGCTGAACGGCGTGCGGCTGCTCGGCCGGATGACGGTCGACAACATGATCAGCAACCACATCGGCGCCGGCAAGGATGTCTACGTCAGGGGGCCGGGCTACGGGTTCGGTCTCGGCTTCGGCGTTCTGACCGACTCGGCGCGGGCGACCGATGCGCTCTCGATCGGCAGCTACACCTGGGGCGGCGCCTACGGGACGCTCTACTGGGCCGACCCGGTGGAGGACGTGATCGGCCTGCTGATGATTCAGATCCGGCCGTATAACCACCTGAGCATCCGGCCGCTGTTCTCGAACGTGGTGACGCAGGCCGTCGTTGACAGCGTGGCCGATCAGAAGCCACGGATTATGGGGCGGCCGACGCCGCACTGACGCGGAAGGGACCGCCGTGCGCAACCGGGAGAAGCGGGTGGTGACCACGAGGCGGGTGGTGCGGGCGCGGGTGTACGCGCTTGCTGCGGCGGCAGTCACTGCGCTGGTGGCTGGGGTGTTCGTGCCGCCAGCCACCGGGCAGGATGGCGGTGACGTCTTTCCGTTTCCGGTCACCACGTTCGCACTGGACAACGGCCTGCGGGTGGTCGCCGTCGACTACGACAGTCCGGGTGTCATCGCTTACTACACGGTGGTCCGTACGGGATCGCGAAACGAGGTGGAGCCAGGTTTCTCCGGGTATGCGCACTTCTTCGAGCACATGATGTTCCGCGGCACGGAGAAGTACCCGACCAGCGCGTACAACGAGGCGGTGAAGGTGATGGGCGCCGACTCGAACGCCTTCACAACGAGCGACTGGACGGCGTACCACTACGTCGCCGCGGCCGACGCGCTCGAGACGATCATCGACCTCGAGTCGGACCGCTTCAGGAACCTGCGCTACAGCGAGGAGGACTATCGGACGGAGGCAGGGGCGATCCTGGGGGAGTACAACCTCAACTTCTCCAATCCGGTGTCGTTGCTGAGCGAACGGCTGTACGACCTGGCCTACACCAGCCATCCGTACAAGCACACGACGATCGGCCTGCTGGAGGACATCCAGGAGATGCCGAACCACTACGACTACAGCCTGCAGTTCTACGATCGGTATTACCGGCCGGAGCACAGCATCATCGTGGTGGTGGGGGATGTCGACACGGCGGAGTTCGAACGACTCGTCCGACAGTACTACGGCGGCTGGCAGCGGGGGAGCTTCGTGCCGGAGATTCCGCAGGAGCCCCGCCAGGGTGAGGCGCGCGAGGCGCGGGTCACCTGGCCGAACCCGACACTCCCCTGGCTGATGATGGGCTACCACGCGCCGGCATTCTCGGACGATCGGATCGACATGCCGGCGCTCGACGTGCTGTCGCAGCTCCTCTTTTCGGAGACGTCGCCGCTCTTCCGCAGGCTGTACCTGGAGGAGCAGGTGGTTGATGTGCTGTCGGGGGGCGCGCTCGACAGCCGCGACGCACCGCTCTTCACGATCCTCGCGCGGATCACCGATTCGACGCGGATCGAGGAGGTGCGCGACGCGATCATCGCGGGGATCGAGCGGATGAAGACCGAGCCGGTCGACGCAGACGTGCTGGCGGCGACCAAGTCGCACATGCGCTACGGCTTCGCGATGGGGCTCGACAACCCCGGCGGCATCGCACGGACACTGGGGCACTACCTGCAGCTCACCGGCGATCCGGAGACGGTCAACCGGGTGTACCGGCTGTACGACCAGGTGACGCCGGAAGATGTGCAGCGGGTGGCGACAGAGTACTTCGCCCAGCCGAACCGAACGGTGGTGATCATGACGCAGGAGGAGCGGCGGTGAGCACGCCGGTACGCCGGTTGGAGGCGGGCCGTCGGATGGTGCGCGGTCCTATGGTGCGCCGGCCTCCTGGCCGGCATCCTGCGCGGCTGGTTGCCGCCGCCGCCCTCCTCCTGGCCGTTGCAGCGTCCGCCTGCGGCCTGCCGGACGGTGACGGTGGCGGGGCGACCGGCCGACCCGGCGTCGTGGAGCTGCCGGCGGCCGACTCGCCACTCGTCACGCTCCGGGTCGGCTTCCGGACCGGCTCCGTCGACGACCCGCCCGGCAAGAACGGGCTGAACGCCCTGACCGCGCTGATGATCGGGCGCGGCGGCACGACGTCGATGGCCTACGAGGCGATCACCGAGGCGCTCTACCCCTGGTCGGGGTCGATCCGTGCGCAGTCCGATAGGGAGATGACGGTGCTCGTCGGCGAAGTGCACGTCGATCACCTGGAGCCGTTCTTCGCCATCGTGCGCGACCTCGTGACCACACCCCGCTTCGATCAGGCCGACTTCGACCGAAACCGCGACTTCCTGGTGAACAGCGTGACCGCCGGCCTCCGCGGCAGCGACGACGAGGAGTTGGGCAAACAGGCGCTGAATGTCCTGCTACACGCGGGACATCCCTACGAGGCGCCGTCCATTGGCACCGAGGAGGGGCTGGCGTCGCTCACGCTCGACGATGTTCGCGCGTTCCATGCGTCGCACTACACGCGTGACCGGGCGGTCGTCGGTATCGGTGGCGGCTATCCCGACGCCTTTGTCGATCGGATCGACACGGAGATCCTCGATGCGCTACCGGTGGAGGAGGGGGCACGCGCGGCCATCGCGGCGCCCGCCCGGCCGGAGGGCTACGAGCTGCTGATCGTCGAGAAAGAGGCGATTGCCACCGCGATTTCGATCGGCTTCCCAATCGACATCACGCGCGCCGACGACGACTTCTTCCCGCTGATGGTGGCGAACTCGTACTTTGGCGAGCACCGGACGTTCAGCGGCCTGCTGATGAACGTCATGCGCGGCGCGCGCGGGTTGAACTACGGAGACTATTCCTACGTCGAGCACTTCATCCAGGACGGCAGGTCGCGCCTGCCGGTCCCAAACATCCCGCGCAGCCACCAGTTCTTCAGCATCTGGATCCGCCCGGTGCCGCACCACAACGCGCACTTCGCACTCCGCCAGGCGATCCGCGAGCTGCGCCGCCTGGTGGACGAGGGGCTGAACGAGGAGGACTTCGAGGCGACACGCGAGTTCCTTCTGAATTACTCGCGCCTGTATGTCCAGACCACCAGTCGGCGGCTCGGGTACCGGATGGATTCCGCCGTCTATGGCACCGGCGACTTTGTCGACGAGATTGCCGCACGCCTGCCGGCGCTGACGCTCGACGATATCAACGGCGCCATTCGCCGACACCTGCAGGCGGACAACCTGGCGGTCGCCGTCGTCACGCGCGACGCCGAGGCATTCCGGGACGCGCTGCTCGCGAATACGCCGTCGCCACCGACCTACAACACCGCCGTCACCGACGTCATCCGCGCCGAGGACGCCGAGATCGAGATGTACGAGCTTCCGTTCACCGCGGAGAGCACCCGCATCGTCCCCGTCGATCAGATGTTCCGCGCGGTCGGCGCGCGCTGATTCGCGGGCTTGTAGGCTGGCATTCCTGGTGCGCGGGCCTTCAGGCCGGCACACGTGACAGCCGCAGCGAGCGAGTTACTAGCGGCCGATCTGCAGCAGCTCGTTCAGCGCACCCGTCCGGTACCCGTCCGGATCAACTTCGACGCGCGCGAATCCGCCCTCGCTGAACCGCTCGGTTACCTCGCGCAGCAGCCACGGATCACCTGTCAACCGGCCCACGTCTTCCGGTGCAACCTCGATGCGCGCCACTTCGCCGAAGTACCGAACGCGGCAGACCCGGAAGCCCCGCTCGCGCAGCACCCGCTCGCACGCCGCGACCTGTCCCAAACGCTCGGGTGTGATCGCCGTGCCGTATGGGAAGCGGCTCGACAGACACGCCAGGGCCGGCTTGTTCCAGATCGGCAGCTCGATGCGGCGCGCCGCCTCGCGGATGTCAGCCTTGGTGAACCCGATCTCGTCGAGGGGGGAGCGAACGCCCAGTTCCCGGGCGGCCTGGCGGCCGGGACGGACATCGCCCCGATCATCGACGTTGAAGCCGTCGATGACATGCGCAATGCCAAGGCGCCCGGCTTCCTCCACGGCGCGGCCGTAGACCTGGGTCTTGCAGAAGTAGCAGCGGTTCACCGGGTTGGCGGCGTAGCGAGGGTCGTCCACCTCGGCCGTCTCGACGAGCAGATGGCGCGCGCCGAGCTGCTCGGCGAGGGCTCGCGCGGCGGCGCCCTCCTCCGGCGCAAGGCTGGGTGAGACGGCGGTGAGAGCCAGCGCCCGGTCGCCCAGCACGCCGACCGCCTCCGCCAGCAGATATCCGGAGTCGACGCCGCCGGAAAAGCAGACGACGGCGCGGTCGAACTCCACCAGAAGCTGCCGGAGTCGCGCCACCCGAGCGTCGAGGAGGCGGCCAGTCATGCGTCCAGGGTGCCCATCGTGCTGCCGTTCTTCGCCCTGTCGGGGTGTTCGTCGTTCACTGCGTTGCGAGTGCAGCGTTGCAGGAATAGTGTAGCGTTTCACGTTTGGGGCGGCCCCGACGCGGGGTCCCCTGTACAGCGCACACCCCATCATGCCCGACCCGATCCACACGACCACGCTGTTGCTCGGCACCGCCGCGTCGCTCGCGATCGTCCACACGCTGCTCGGCATCGATCACTCCTTGCCGTTCGTTGTGCTCGGCCGCGCCCGAGGCTGGACGCTTGGCCGGACCCTCGCCGTGACCGCGGCGTGTGGCGTGGGGCATGTGGTGTCCTCGGTCGTCATTGGCGCCTTCGGGGTCGGTCTCGGGATGGCCACCGATCGGCTGCTCTGGATCGAGTCGGCGCGCGGCGAACTGGCGGCGGCGCTGCTGATCGGCTTCGGCCTGACCTATGCGGCATGGTCCTTCTGGCGCCGTGTCCGGAGTCGCGACGGCGAACATCGGCATGCGGCGGGTGACGGGATGACGCCCCGTGCGTTGTTCGTCGTGTTTCTTCTCGGTCCGTGCGAGCCGCTGATCCCGCTGATGATGGTTCCCGGGGTCGCCGGCGACTGGATGACGGTCGGCGCGGTGGTGGCGCTCTTCGGACTGCTCACGGTCACCGTGATGCTGGGGGCAGTGGCGGCTGGGTACTGCGGCACCCGCTGGCTGACCGGCGGCATGGCGCTGGGTACGCCCGTGCGCCTGAGTCTCGATCTGCTGCGCCGGCACGCCGACATCGCTGCCGGACTGATGGTCGCCGGCAGTGGAGCGGCGGTGCTGCTGCTTGGTGTCTGAGACGTGTGGCGGCCTGCGAGGGGCTGCATGCTCCGGATGGCCGGAGGAAACGAGAAGAGAGTGGCATAAATGCTGATCGATAGTCTGTTGATAGTCGTTGGATTCGCGCTGGTCGCCAAGGGGGGTGACCTGTTCGTCGACTCGAGCATCCGGATCGGGAAGGCGCTCGCGATTCCGCGTATCGTCATCGGCGGCACGCTGGTCAGTCTGGCGACGACGGCGCCGGAGCTGGTGGTCTCGGTGACGGCGGCGCTGCGCGGCGATCCGGGGATGGCCCTCGGGAACGCGATCGGATCGTGCATCTGCAACATCGGACTGATCGTCGGCGCGGTAGCGCTGATCGTGCCGGTCGATGCCGACCGCGCCGACTTCATCCGCCGCGCCCTCTGGATGGCGGCGGGCGGCCTGCTGGTGGTCGGTTTCTCATGGGATCTGTCGATGGAACGGGTCTTCGGCGGGATTCTGCTCGCCGGAGCGTTCGGGTACCTCGGCTGGGACCTGTTCGGCATTCTCCGTGCGCGGCAAGGAGGGGACACGGCGTCGGAGGTGGACGCCGAGGCTCGCGCGGGACTGGGCGGCGCGGTCGCCTGGTTCACACTCGGTGGGGGCTGCGTTCTGGCTGGCAGCTACTTCCTCGTGACCTCGGGGCAGAATCTCGCGCTGGCGGCGGGCATTCCGTCGTCGGTGATCGGCTTCACGGTGATCGCGATCGGGACGTCGGTGCCGGAACTGGTGACCGGCGTGACGGCGGCGCGCAAGGGGGTGCCCGACCTGTCGCTCGGCAACATCATCGGCGCGAACGTGTTGAACCTCTTTCTGATCGTCGGACTCTCCAGCGCGATCGCGCCGCTCAACCTCGATCTCTTCAGCCAGCGCTACGGCTTTCCCTGGATGGCGGTGTTTTTCCTGATGGTGATCGCAACCGTGCTGAAGTACGGCGTCGTCCGGCGCACGGCGGGAATCGTGCTGCTGACACTGTACGCGCTCTATACTGCCGGCATCGGTGTCGGCATTGCGCTCGGCCTGGTATCGATTCCGACCGGCTGATGGCTGGAACGGGGGAACGCGGGAACCGGGTGGCTGGATGAGCCGCTTCCGATGATCCTCAAGCGTGCGATGCGGGCCGGGTCCGCTGCCGCGATGGCCATGGCCCTGGCGCTGTCGCTAGCGCCGGCTGCCGCGCCGCGTGCCGGCCAGGCGGGTGCCGACAACGAGCTGGACCGCTTCATGGAGCAGGTGCTCGCGAAGCGGGAGGAGAACGCGGCGGCACGGCTGCAGTTCATCCTCGACGAGACGTCCGAGGTCCAGTTGAGCGGACCCGGAGGCGTCCCGCTCTGGGGGACGCGCGGCGACTACACCTGGTACGAACGGGACGGCGTCTTCATCCGAAGTCCGATTCGGCTCGACGGCGTTGCTATCGGCGAGGCCGAGCGTCGCGAGTACGAAGCGGACTGGCTCCGGCGGGAGGCGTGGCGCACGCGGCGCCGGCAGCGGGATCGCGAGTCGCCGGCCCGCTGGTCGCGGCGGTCGGCGCGCGACAACGTTCGCATCGCAATCGAACGGGAGTGGGGCGGCGGCGTCGACGAGGCGCTGCTCGACTCGATTGCGGAACAGGCGCGCAACTGGAACGACGGCCAGGCCGCGATGATCGCCGCGGCGGATCGGATCCTGGAATCGCGCGGGGGCATTGCCGCAGTCGGGTTCGACCGCGCGGTCGCCCAGGCCCGCGCCGGCTTCTCGATGCTGGAGGAGGAGCGCCTGAACCGTGACGAGGTCCGGGCGATGCTCGATGGAGCCATTCCGCAGATCGCACCCGCCGGAGCGTCGGCCACCGACGGGGAGTTCGCGCGGTTTCTCGAACTGTTCGAGCTCGCGGTGCGCGATGGGCTGCGGATAGCGCCGGTCGAGGCCGCGGCGGTGGACGCGCTGGCGGCGGCGGTCGGGACGGACGGCGTCGCGGATGGCGGCCAGCGGATCGCAGCGCTACGGGAGGTGAACCGCGCGTTGCTTGCGCTGCTCGAAGCGCGAGCCGGCGCCGCCGCGTCGGGCGGGAGCGAGGAGACCGGGACGGGGGCCGCCGCGACGGGTTCGGATCCCGTGTGGGACGGACTCGAGCCGCGCTTCGTCTCCGACTCCTACTTTCTCGACTTCGAGTTCGAACCGGGGCGCTACTACCTGGTGGGACCTGAGACGCTCGACGGCCGCGGCGTCGTCCGGATCGAGTACTACCCGGAGCAGATGTTCAGCGACGCCGACCCCGACCCGGACGACGCCGGCGACAGCGACGATGACGCGCGCCGACGCGAGATCGACCGCGACATGGACAAGACCGCGCTGGTGACCCTCTGGATCGATCCGGCAGAGCATCAGATCGTCCGGTATACGTTCGAGAATCTCGGATTTGAGTTCCTGCCGGTACGCTGGCTGTTCCGTGTCGAAGAGTTGACGGCGTCGATGACCATGCGTCAGCCGTTCGCCGGCGTCTGGTTGCCGGCGGAGATGGAGATGCGGGCCGCGCTCTCGCTTGCCACCGGCCGCTACGAGTTGCAGGGAATACGACGGTACTCCAACTACCGTGAAGCGGAGAGCGGCGGCCGGATCCGTTCGCTCGATCCGCCCGGGTGATGAGTTCGCGTGGCCTGTCCTTCCTCGTTGCCGCCGCGGCGGGGCTGATCCTGCCGGCCTCCGCGGTGGCGCAGACAGCACCGTCACCGGCCACCGAGACGGTCGTCGACCTTCGGGTTCACGGCAACCACTCGATACCCGATGCCGAGGTGCTGGCCCTGGCGGGTGTCGCCCTCGACGATGTCGTCACGCCGGACCTGATCGCGACGGTGACGAACCGTCTGATGGAGAGCGGCCGGTTCGCGACGGTGGAGGTGCGGAAGCGCTATCGGTCGCTGACCGCCACCGACCGGGTCGCCCTGGTGATCGTGGTGCGCGAGCGGGTGGGCGCGTCGATTCGGAACCGGGTGCTACGCACGGCGGTCCGCGTGCTGCGGCAGTCGATGGTGCTGCCGCTGCTTCGGTACGAGGAGGGCTACGGTGCGTCGTACGGGGCACAGATCAGCCTGCTCGATGTTGCAGGCAGGGGCAGTCGGTTGTCGGTGCCCGCCACCTGGGGGGGCGACCGGCGCGCGGCGGTCGAACTCGACCTGCCGCTGCCGGGCAGGGTGGTGGATCGCCTGACGGTCACCGGATCGCGCGGCCGGCGTCGCCATCCGGCCCTCGGCCTGGCCGACGACCGGACGACGGTGCGCGTCGGCGTCCGCCGTCTCCTGCCGCGCGGGTTCCGCCTGCACGCCGGCGCGGCGCGCGATGACGTGCGGTTCGGCGGCGGGCGCGATCGTTTGACCCGGATGGCGGCGGGCGTGGCCTACGGGTCACCGGCGATCACTGGTGTCGCGCGCGACGAGGCAGCGGTGGAGGCGTCGGTTGAACGGATCGCGATCGACGGCCGGGCGGCGCCGATCGTGCGGTCGCGGATCGACGCACGGGCCTACATCGGCGCGGTGGGGCAGTCGGTCGTGGCGGCGCGGCTGCAGTACGCGGGGGCATCGGCCCGGTTGCCGCCGTACGAGCAGCCGCTCCTGGGCGGCGGCGCGACGCTGCGCGGCTGGCCGGTCGGCGCGCGGATGGGAGATCGGCTGCTGGCCGCGTCAATCGAACTCCGACTGCCGATGACGTCGCCGATTGTCACGGGCGATGCGGGGGTGCGTCTGTTCTACGACCGCGCGGCCGTCTGGGACGCGGGCGCGCGGGTCGGCGACGCGGACTTCCTGGATGGCGCGGGGGTCGGGCTGTTCCTCGCGGCGCCGATGGTCGAGTTGCATCTGGACGTGGCGCACGACCTGATCGGAGCGGTGCGGGTGCACGCGGGCGCTGGTGTGCGGTTCTGACCGGCGGTGCGCCCGCGTCGGCGCCGGCCACGCGCGGCAGGCGTGGGACGTGCTCCATGGGGCCGGTCCTGTCCCGGCGCCGTGCGCTGGGGCCGGCGATGCGCTGCCGGGTGCTACGATCGCCTCGATGTCAGACGACACCGTGTTGAGCGCGGCGGCGTTGCCGGAGGGGTACCGGGCGTTTCCGTACGAGGATCCGTTTGAGGATCATGTCGGACCGTTCGGTTACCGGCGCGACGGTCGCCGGATCCGCTTCGCGTTCCAGTCCGACGAGCGTCATGCCAACACGAGCGGGACAATCCATGGCGGGATGCTGATGACGTTCGCCGATTTCGCCCTCTGCCTCGCGGCGGTCTGGGATCAGCCGGGTGAGCGGTGCGTCACGGTGTCATGCCACTGCGACTTTGTCGCACCCGGGACGCCGGGTGCGGTGATCGAGGCGACCGGCGAAGTCGTGCGGCGCACGCGCACGCTCGCCTTCGTAAGGGGAGAGGTGCTCGAAGACGATCAGGTGCTGCTGACCTACAGCGCCATTGTGAAGCGGCTGCCGGGCGAGCGGCCGGAGACCACGGACCGGTCGCTATAATCGCGAATCGCGCGGCGCCACGCGCGACGAGGGGAGGACGAGATGAGGCCGCATCATGCTCTGCCGATCGTGCTGATCCTGGCGATCGTCGTTCTGGCGATCGCCGCGCTGTCCGCCGCCGCCCAGACCGGCGCGACCGACGGAGAGTGGCGCGCCCATGGCGCCGACAACGGCGCGACAAAGTACTCGCCGCTCGATCAGATTGATGCGGACAATGTCGATCAGTTGCGCATCGCCTGGTCGCGGCCCACCGTCGATCAGTCGATTCTGGACGTCGTCCCCGACCTGAGCTACACCAATGCGAACCGGGCGACGCCCCTGATGATCGACGGTGTGGTGTACGCGCCGAACGCGGTCGGTCTGGTCGAGGCGTGGAACCCGGCGACCGGCGAAACGATCTGGGTGCAGCGCCCCGACGACGAGACGCCCGCCGGCTACCGCGGCGCCGGCCACCGTGGCATCGCGTACTGGACCGACGGGCGCGAGCGCCGGCTGATCGCGCACCGGGGCGAGTGGCTGTACGCGCTCGACCCGGCGACCGGCGAGAAGATTCCGACCTTCGGCGACAACGGGCGCGTGAGCCTCCGGACCGGCTTGCAGGAAGGGGCGCGCTACCGTTGGGGGAGCGCGCCGACCGTCGTGGGTGACGTCATCATGATGGGGCAATCGATGACCGACACGTTCGTCACGAAGGAGGACATTCGTGGCGACGTCCGCGCGTTCGACGTCCGGACGGGCGAACTTCGCTGGGTGTTCCATACCATTCCACAGGCTGGGGAGGCAGGGACGGAGACCTGGACCGACGGCTCCTGGGAGTTCACCGGTCACGCACCGGTCTGGTCGTTCTTCTCTGCCGACGCGGAGCTGGGCTACGTCTACATGCCGACGACGTCTTCGACAAACGACATGTACGGCGGACACCGGCCGGGCGACAACCTCTACACACAGTCGATCGTCTGTGTCGACGCCGCGACGGGGGAGCGCGTCTGGCATTACCAGTTGGTGCATCACGGCCTCTGGGACTACGACATCCCTTCGGCGCCCATCCTGGCGAACCTCACGGTCGACGGACGCGACATTCGGGCAGTCATCCAGATCACGAAGCAGGCATTCGTATTTGTCTTCGACCGGGTGACGGGCGAGCCGGTCTGGCCGATCGAGGAGCGGCCCGTCCCGCAGTCGACCACGCCGGGCGAGTTCACCTCGCCGACGCAGCCGTTCCCGACGAAGCCGCCGGCGTTCGACCGCCAGGGGGCGACGATCGAGAACCTGATCGACTTCACGCCGGAGCTTCACGCCGAGGCGCTGGAGATCGTCGAGCGCTACACCATCGGGCCGATGTTTACCCCGCCGACGGTGCGAGGGTCCGGGCCGAACGACAACCGGGGGACGATTCAACTGCCGGGATCGCAGGGGGGCGCCGATATTCAGGGGGCGTCGTTCGATCCGGAGACGAACATCCTCTACATCCCGTCGATCACGTCGCCCTTTGTTGCCGACGTCCTCGAGGGGAACCCGGATCGCACGAACCTGGCGTATGTGAAGGGGACGCGGGAGTGGATCGGCGGCCCGCGCGGCCTGCCGCTCTTCAAGCCCCCCTACGGCCGCATCACCGCGATCGACATGAATCGGGGCGAGATCGTCTGGCAGGTACCGAACGGCGATGGGCCGCGCAACCATCCGGCGATCCGGCACCTCGGCCTTGGCCGCCTCGGCAGCCCGGGCCGCCCCGGACCGCTCCTGACGAAGACGCTGCTCTTCCTCGGCGAGGGCTCCGACGTCGGGATCGAGACGGGTGGCCGCGTGCCGGAGGGGATGCCGCACGCGATCGTCACCAGCTACGGCGAACCGTGGTTCCGCGCCTACGACAAGCAGACCGGCGACGTCGTCTGGGAGATGGAGATCCCGGCCGGGACCACCGGCGTGCCGATGACCTATCTGTACGAAGGGAAGCAGTACCTCGTCGTCCCGATCGGCGGCCGGGATGTGCCCGGCCAGTGGATCGCGCTCAGTCTGCCGTAGCCCTGCCGTCCGTAGCCTCGGGGCGCCGACCCGTCGCGCCGTGGCTCTGCTCGTGCGCCAGCAGCCGTTCCTTCACCGGGAGCCCGCCGCCGTACCCCACCAGCGTCCCGTCCGCACCGATCACCCGGTGGCACGGCACGATGATCGCGATCGGGTTGTGGTGATTGGCGCCGCCGACGGCGCGCGATGCGGTCGGTCGGCCAACGCGGCGCGCCAGCTCGCCGTAGGAGATCGTCTCGCCGTACGGAATCCGCTGCAGCTCCCGCCACACCTTCCGCCGGAACGGCGTGCCGCCGTTCAGGCCGAGCGGCAGGTCGAACGTCGAGCGCGTGCCGGCGAAGTACTCCTGAAGCTGCTGCTTCGCCGCGCGGAGCGGCGTCGGGATGTGGCCGCGGCAGAGGCGCCACGCCCGGTCGGGCGGACGCGACGCCTCCTTCGGCAGGTTCACCTGCGTGATCTCGTGGTCGGTGCCCACGATCCGGATCGTGCCGAGCGGTGTCGGGAAGTCGTGGTACACCTCGCCGCCCGGCGTGGGTCCCTTCCCTGTGGTGATCGTCCGTGTGTTCATCGCAACATCCCAGTCGTCATCCCGTTGTCGCGCAGAGTGTATCGGCGGGTGCGGCGTCCGAGCCGACGTCCAGCAATGCCCGCAGTTCGCCAGCGTGGGCCGCGGCATCGCGTTCGCCCAGCTCGAGGAGTTGGTTCAGATACTCCGGGTGGAATGCCAGGAGGCTCAGCAGATCGGGCGAGCGGACCTCGCGCGAGCCCAACCCACCCAGCAGATAGCGCAGCGTGCTCGGCAGGGCGGGCTCGAAGTTCGCCGACAGCCGGCCGATGTCGACTGACGGGCGTACCACCAGGAGGTTCACCCTGCGGAGGCCGTGCCGCTTCTCCGGCGGCAGGTCACGCAGCAGGCGGTTCACCCGTTCGAGCTCGCGCGCGTCACGATCAAGGTCGTCCAGGAAGATGGCGTTCATCAACTGACCCGAGATCTGCAGCGGCGGCGGGTACGGGGGCCGCGCTGCCGCCACATCCCGCCGGTCGGCCGTCGCGTGGCGCGTCGAGATCGCCAGGATCCGGTTCGCGCCGAAGTGCAGCGCGGGCGAAAAGGGATCGGTCAGCCGGATCCCGCCGTCGCCGTGCCAGCCGTCCTCGAGGCGGACGGCGGGGAAGAAGAGGGGCAGCGCTGCCGAGGCCAGGACATGATCGACGGTGAGGCGCGTGTTCCGGCTGATCCGCTCGGGCCGATGCCACTCGCCAAGGTCACGTCCCTCGGTCCAGATGATCGACTGTCCGGTGCCGTAGTGACTGGTGATCAGGGCAATGGCCCACAGGCGGCCGGCGTCGATGTTCTCGCGGATGCCGCCGATCGTGCCGTCGTGGCGCAGGTCAAACAGCTCACCGAGCGTCGCGCGGAGCGGCGAGCCGTCGATCAGGCCGCGGACATGGGGTGCGAGCCTGCTCCCGCCGCCGAGCAGACGCCCCGCCCAGCGCAGCACGTGTGTTGCGAGCGACGCGGTGTCGGTCCGGAAGACGTCGCTGATCGTCAGGCGGCGCCATTGGTCGTCGAGACGTGCGATCGCGTCCGCGTGCGGCGCCTGGCTAGCTGCAAGGTATGCCGCGTTGATCGCGCCGGCGGACACGCCGGTCACGATCGGAAAATGGATCGACGGGAACGCACGGGCGATCCACCGGAGGAATCCGACCTGGTAGGCGGCGCGAGCCCCGCCGCCGGTCAGCACGATCGCCAGTTCGTCGGGGCCCCGCGTGCGCGCGGGACTGATCACGGCTGTCTCCTGCACTGAGTATAGTCCCCGCACCGGCGCCGTTGCCGTTGCCGTTGCCGTTGCCGGCACCATGCTGATCACGACCGCCCTCGACACGTCGATGCTGCTGCGCGAGGCGGTCGATCGCCTGATCGACGGCATCCCGGTGACCAGACTGCGCGCGCCGGCCGCGAGGCTGACCGCTGCCTACCGCCGCGGCGGTTCTACCGTGGCGATGCGCAGCGAGGCGGATCGGCTGGCGTACGCCGCGGTGCGCCTGCCGGCCACGTTCGCGGCGATGCGTGCGGTGCTGGCAGAGCTGCGGCAGCGCGCGCCTGACGTCAATCCCCGCAGCCTGCTCGACCTGGGAGCGGGACCGGCGACGGCGCTCTGGTCGACGTGGGCAACGTGGCAGCACCTCGACAGGGCGACGCATGTCGACCGCGATCCGGCAATGGCGTACCTGGCGGAGCGGCTGCTGACCGGAACGCCGGTCGCCGGGCAGGTGCATTCGGCGTGGGAGACGCTCGACCTGGCGTCACCGGCCGCGAGCGATCGGGTGCGCGGGCTGGGTGGACACGATTTGGTGTTGCTGGGCTATCTCCTGGGTGAACTGCCGGACATGCAGCGCGCTCCTCTCATCGATGCCGCGTGGGAGGCGGCAGCGGGCGCCCTGGTGATCATCGAGCCAGGGACGCCGGCGGGTGCGGCGGTGGTGATCGCCGCCCGGTCACGTCTGGTGGCGCACGGCGCCGTCGTCGCGGCTCCCTGTCCGCACGGTGACGCGTGCCCGCTGCCGGACGACGACTGGTGTCACTTCGGCGTTCGGCTGAACCGCTCGTCGGCGCTGCGGCGGATCAAGCAGGGCTCGCTCGGGTACGAGGACGAGAAGTACAGCTACGTCGTGGTGACGCGCGGCGCGGCCGCGGCGTGCGGCGCCCGTGTCCTGCGGCGTCCGCGGACGGAGAAGGGCCACGTTACGCTGCACCTGTGCGAGCGGGACGGCACGCGTCGTGCCGTGATCACGCGGCGCGAGAGGGATCAGTTCCGGGCAGCCCGGAAGGTGGCGTGGGGGGACGGCTGGCAGCCGTAGCCTGCTAGCGGAGCACGCGGATACGGTGGGCTTCACTGTCGCCGACGTAGAGGGCGCCTGACCCGTCGGTCCAGATGCCGTGCGGACGGTTCATCCGGCAGCGGCGCGGCTCTGGCTCAGGGCCGTCGCCCCGCTCGCCGGTGCCGAGCGCGGTCGAAATGATTCCGGAGGCCACGTTGATCCGGCGGATGACGTGGTTCTCGGTGTCGGCGACGTAGAGCGTTCCCCCCGGTGCGTAGGCGAGGCCCTTCGGGCCGGCGAGCGTTGCCTCGCGCGCCGGACCGCCGTCACCCGTGTAGCCCTGCGCACCGGTCCCGGCAACGTGGTGGATGGTTTCCGCGGCGAGATCGATCCGGTAGATGGCGTTCCCCTCGCGCAACGCCAGGTAGAGGTTGCCGTCCGGGTCGAGCGCCATCGCGCGCGGCCCATTGAGCGGTGTCCCGGCGAGTGGCGCCCCGTCCGGTGTCGGTTCGCGCGTACCGGTGCCCGCCCAGGTTTCGATGATCCCGGTGGCGGGGTCGACGCGGCGGATCCGGTGGTTGCCGATGTCGCAGATCAGCAGGCGGCCGTCCGGGGTAAAGACGATGCTGTGCGGCGCACGGAGCTGCGCCGCCGTTGCCGGGCCGCCGTCGCCCGCAAAGCCCGGTTCGCCGGTTCCCGCCACCGTGGCAATGAGGCCGGTTTGCATGTCCACCTTGCGGACCGCGTGGTTGTCCCGCTCGACGATGTAGAGGTCGCCCTGCGCGTCGAACTGGATCTCGTGCGGCATGTTGAGCATGGCCTCGGTCGCCGGGCCGCCGTCGCCGCCGTACCCGCGCTCGCCGTTCCCCGCAATTGTCTGGGTCGTGCCGGTGCCGAGGTTCAGGCGGCGGATCATCTGGTTGTCGAGGTCGCAGAAGTAGAGCGCGCCGTCCGGGCCGAGCACGACGCCGTACGGGTTGGCCACCTGCCGATCGGACAACCCGGGCGTTCCGTCCCCGATAACGGTCGTCACCGTGCCGAACAGCTCGACCTCCTGTTCGAGTGTCAGCGCGATGTCGGCGTTGGCGTCACGCACCTCAGCGCGGACGAGATAGCGGCCGAGCGGGTCATCGTCGCCGACGGTCATCTCGGCGTAGCCGACCGACAGGCCGAGCGTTCCCGCGTCGGGCGCCGGCTTGCCCTGCCACAGCTCGAGGCCGGGCGTGCGGAAGTGGGTCGAGCCGTCCGGCCGGATCACCTCCAGGTCGAACGACGCGTCGCACCGGCCCCGGTCGCCCTCGGTGCAGCCGACAAAGAGAATGAACGGCGCCAGCGGCACGCCTCGCCGCGCTATGCGGGTGGCGCGGATCCGAACGCCTGGGGTGCGCTCCACCCAGTTGTCCAGAAACTCGTCCGGTGTATCCGAGAGGAGGAGCATCGCCCCGAACTCCCCGACGGACTTGCTCCAGGGTTGATCGGGCGTGCGGACCCCATCCCGGAACCACTGCGCCCCGGCCGCGGGCGCGAGCGTCAGCCCGACGGCCAGAGCGAGCGCGGCTCCCGCTACCGGCGCACCGGGCAACCGCCGGTGTCGCACTGCCGCTTTCCGTTCCGGATCGCGGCCGTCAGAAGGTCGCAATCGGGTTGAGCGGCGACCCCATGCCCTGCTCGATGCGGAGCGGCGCCGCCGTGAAGAGGAACTCGTAGCGTCCCAGATCGCGCGCCGTTGCTGCGACGGCGTCGAGGTCGAGGTTGTCGAAGATGCTGACGCCGAGCGTGACGAGCGCCAGGCGGTGGATCGGCAGGCGCACCGCGTCCGAGAACTCGTGCGGGAACGCGTCGTTCCACATGTCGGCGGCGATGAACGCGACGCCCCGGTCCTTCAGGAAGTAGGCGACGTCGGCGTGGTAGCCGGCGACGCCGTCCTCGGACGGATCCCAGGGGCCGAGCGCGGCGCGCCGCGTCCAGCGGCCGGTGTGGAGCAGGATGACGTCCCCTTCCTCGACGGTGACGCCCTGGATGCGCTCCAGTTCCTCCAGGTCGGCGTAGCGGATGGCCGTACCCGGCTCCACCCAGCCGTTCCCGTCGTCGTCGAGGCCAGGCAGCAGCGTCGCATCGAACAGCACGCCGCGCGTGAAGATGCCGTCGCGCAGCTCGTGGATGCTCCCCTGGGGGCAACCGCCCGCCGCCTCCACCTGTTCGGCGGTGATGCCGTTGTAGCCAACGCCGTCGAACATGACGTGACAGGCGACCGAATCGAGGTGGCTGTGGATGACGCCGTGGTAGGTGCCGGTGTACTGGTAGCGATCCGAGGCCCCGGTCTCGCTTACGTTCATCACCTGCCGGTCGAGGTACCACTGCCCCTCGAGGGTCGGCTCCTGAATGATGTCGTGCGCCAGCGAGACGCTGATCCCTTCGGTGACGAGCGCGGCGGCCGCGGCCCGCTTGGCAGGGGTGATGAAGTTGGCGGCGCCGAGGCCGTCACCCTCGCCCCAGCGTCCCCAGGTCGAGAGCTGTTCCATGGCGTGGAGGAAGTCCTCCTCCGTCGTCATGGCGCGGCGCGTCTGCGTGTCGACCGCCGTGCCGCAGCCGGCGGCAGCGACCAGCAGCGTCGCAATGCCGATCAGTGACAGGATGCGTGTCATGTCAGTAGCCCTCCAGAATCGGGAAGCGTTCGTCGTCGTCGCGCGGTTGAACGCCGAACGCGTTGAGCGCCATCGAGACCATCCGGTAGCGGGCGCCGGTGAGCGCCAGGCTCATCAACTGGTGCGCGTCGTAGGTGGCGGACAACGTCGCCCAGGTGTCGTCAGCGATCATAGAGTCGCGGAACAGCTCGTTGGCGGCGTCGATCAGCGCCAGTTCGTGGGCGTTCCAGCCCGGCTGATCGCGGCCCTGGGCGATCCAGATCGGGTCGAGACCGTGGTCGCGAGCCCGGCCGACGCTGCCGACGTGCTTCGCCCACTCGTAGACCGCCTGTGAGTTCCAGCCCATCCGGAGGATCACGAGCTCCCGGTCGTGCGGTGTCAGGCGCGCCCGCTCCGGCTCGAGAACGTAGCGGTCGTTCCGGGCGCGCGCCTCTGACAGGCCAGGGCTGCGCGCAAACGTGCGTCCGACGCGGAGGCCGTCTCCGGGCTCCGGGTCGATCCGCGGCGACGCGAGCGGCGGTTCCGGATCCGGGACGATCACGCGGTACGCCACGTCGTTCGTCGGGATGCGCGCTTCGGGCGGCGTAACGGCGTCGGGCTGAATGCCGAGCGAGTTGTACAGGATCGCCGCTTGCGCGGTGTCACCGACCGTCATGACGGCGTCAATCAACTGCGGGATGTCGTACTCGGCGGCCAGGGTGGCCCACGTCCGGTCGGCGATCGCCGCGTCGCGGAACAGCTCGTCGGCCATGCCGACCAGCGCCAGGTCGAACTCGTCCCACGCGTCCCCCGCACCCTGCGCGGCGCGGAGCACCTCCTCCGCGCTCAACCCGTAGTCCGCCGCCTGGCTCGCCACGTGGGCCCAGATGTTCGCGCTCTGCGTCAGCCAAGCGGTGCGGAGAAGCAAGATGCCGCGGTGGCGCGGTGGGAGAGTCGATTCGTTCGCGACGTAGTGCGCGGTCGGGAACACCCGGCCGGCCAGGGCCGGCACTCGGATCAGCGTCCGAACCACGTTGGGGGAGTGGCCTTCCGTTTCGTACTGCGTGACGAGCGCGCGCTGATCGTCGGTCCACTCGGACTCGGGCAACGGCCCGATGCGCGGCTCGCGCAGGCGGACCGTCGGGATCACGGTGCCGGGCGCCTCGGTGATGGCGCGGGCGGGCTCGATCCGAAGCAGGGCGCCGTTGTCCTCCTCTGTCAGGACGTAGAGGTAGCCGTCCGGTCCCTGCTGTACGTCGCGCACCCGCTGCTTCAACTCCATCAGCAGCCATTCGCGGCGGATCTCCTGTCCCTGCCGGTTGAAGACGATCCGCTCGAGATGGCCGGTGCGCGCCATTCGGCCCACCATCATCGAGCCGACAAAGAGGTTGCCGCGCCAGGCGGGGAACTGCTCGCCATCGTAGAAGGTGAGACCGGACGGCCCGATCGACGGCCACCAGATCACATGCGGTCCGGTGTACTCCGGCAGCCAGGGGGTGTCGGTAATCGGCCGGCCGCCATACGTCCGGCTATAGGAAGCGATCGGCCAGCCATAGTTGCCGCCGGGCTGAATGATGTTCGCCTCGTCGCCCCCCTGCACGCCGTGCTCGGTCGCCCAGAGCTCGCCCGTCTCGGGATGGAAGGAGAGGCCAATCTGGTTTCGGTGGCCCATCGACCAGATCTCGGAGTGATGGTCCGCCTGGCCGACGAACGGGTTGTCGTCCGGCGCGGTGCCGTCGTCGTTCAGCCGGAGTAGCTTGCCGAAGTGCGTGGTGCCGTCCTGGGCGTACTCGCCGGTACCGGCGAACTCGAACGCGCCGCCGACACTCATGAACAGCTTGTTCTCCGGCCCCCAGAGCATCCGCGACGCCGCGATGCCCCCACCCCAGCCGTCGGCGACGAAGATGTCGCGCACCTCGGTCAGCGCGCCGGCTCCTTCGTCGAGCCGGCCGCGGGCGAGCGCGACGGTCGCCCCGCGCTGGCCGTCCCGCTCCTCCGGCTTGGAGTACGTGAGATAGACCAGTGTGTCGTCGTCCGGGTGGACCGCCACGTCCATCAGCCCGGCCAGGCGGACGCCGGTGTACACCTCGGGCACGCCCGGGATCTCCCGGTCGAGCAACTGCCCGTTCCGGACCACGCGCAGCGTGCCGCGGTCGCGTTCGGTGATCAGGATGTCGCCGTTCCGCCGGAACGCCATTCCCCACGGATGGTCGAGGCCGCTCGCCACCGGGATCACCCGGATGCGCGGCTGTTCGGCGGTGCGGAGCACGACCGGCCGATCCGGCGGCGGAAGCGCCGGCACCCCTCGGGTCGCGGCGGCGCCGGTCCGGTTCTGCGCCCAGACGCCCGCCTGCAGCACAAGGGCCGCGCCGATGGCGCCAAGGCCGACAATGCATACGTAACGGCGCACGGTGGTCCAGTCCATGAGTTCCTCCCGGTGGCGATTGCCAACTCTAACCGGAACCGTCGGCGATGCGCTACGGCATTCGCGACCCGCGGGCACCGCGCGGCGCTGGCTGGGCAGGGTCGCCCGGCGTCCACGCCGGCATGGCCTCGCGCCTTTCTTGCTCGCGGCGTTCAGCACTGCCCACGAAACAGAGAACGCAGCCAGTTCGTTGCGACAGGCAGGCCGGCGGTGTCGAGGACGAACTCCTGGCCGCGCGCAACGGTGTCGAGAAGAACCCACCTGCCATCGCGGCGCCACCGCCCCGGGTCGCCGTGATAGCTGAGACGCGGCGGCCCGCCGTCGGGCAGCATCCACCCCGGCAGCCGCCACCGCGAGCGACGCGTTGCGTCCGGCGCCGTCAGCGGAAGGCCGCATCCGTTTCCGCGGAACAGGCCCGCGCCCTCGGGGCCGATTGACGTCCCGTCGATCGTCAGCCGCCTCGTCGCGATGTAGACCGTGTTGTTGGCTGGCCAGGATGCGCCGTTGAGGTGCGGGTGCGCGGCGAGCCACGGCCGGTCCCTGCGAGCGGCCGCCGTGTCCTGACCGACCACGACCACGTCGCCAATCTGCAGCCATCCGAATAGCCGGTGGACTGACGGGGCGTCCCTGACGTCACGCCATCCGCCGGTGCCATCGTTCTCGACCCGCCGGAACCACCCGAAGAAGAGAAACAGATCTCCCGGCCCGACGCCCTGGCCCCGAAGGTGACTCTGAGCCGCCCCTACCTGTCCGAACGCCGGCCGCCATCCCGCGAGCCGCGGCAGCGTCGCCGCGTTAATGTCCGGATCCAGATGACAGCCGTCTCGTCCGGTGACGCGGTTGCGCGTCAGCTGTTGCACCAGCGGCCCGAGAGTCCCCCCGTTCCACCGGACGTCGCGATACTGCGTTCCAGGTCTGGCTGACCGGGTCGGAATCGGCAACGACACCGTGCGCCCGTCCGGAAACACCGGGCTCGGCGCTCCGCCGCTGCTTGAATCGAACCCCTTCCGGCTGAAGACAATCCTCACGTGTAGTGTTCCTCAAGGACGTTAAAATGGAATCCTAGTTCGACTAAAATAGAATCATGAAGACAACTATTGATATTCCCCAAGACGAACTGGAAGACGCCATGCGCTTTACGAGGGCGAGGACGAAGCGGGAAGCGGTCGTGACGGCCATCGCGGACTTCAACCAGCGGCGCCGGATGGCAGAGTTGTTGAAGCATGCGGGCACGTGCAGGGACCTCTTGACGGTGGACGAACTGCGGGAGCAGCGTCGCCGGGGATGACGCCCAGTGATCCTCGTTGATACGTCGTCGTGGATCCATTTATTGCGCGGCGATGGCGATCACGCTGTGCGTGACCGCGTCGAGGGGGCGTTGCGCGCCGGCGAGGCCTGCTGGTGTCCGATCATCCAACTGGAGTTGTGGAACGGTGCGCGCGGATCCCGGGAGAAACGTGTGCTCGAAGATTTCGCCCGCGTGTTGCCCAGCTTGCCGATCGATGACGCCGTGTGGCGCGACGCGTACGAGATCGCCCGTCGCGCGCGCCGGCGAGGGGTCACGGTTCCCGCCACGGATATCGTAATTGCCGCTTGTGCAGGACGGCACGGCGCTGTTCTCGAGTCCGCGGACGCGGACTTCGAACTGCTGCAGTCGGTGGTTCACTGATCGCGCGGGCTGGCAGCGTGTGTGGACGCGCTGCCAGCCCGCGCAGTGCCGTTGCGGATGGGTAACGGTGCGGGTAGAATGGGCCGGAGCGGACGGATCGGATTCCGGGGCTCGCTCGTCGGGGACGGCACCATGATCACAAGGCGTAGGCCGGTGCTCTGGACGGTGTGGCTCGCGGTTGTGCTTCTTGGCATGATCGCGCCGTCCACTGCTGCGGCGCAGGACGCCAGCGCCCAGCGGGCGCTCCTCGACCGGTACTGCGTCACCTGCCACAACGACCAGCTCCAGACCGGTAACCTGTCGCTCGAACGGGCGGATGTCGCCGATCCGGCGGCGCATCCGGCCCTCTGGGAGGGCGTGGTCCGCAAGTTGCAGGCCGGCGCGATGCCCCCGCAGCCACGTCCGAGGCCCGACGCCACCGCCTACGCCGCACTGATCAACCACCTCGAATCGGCGCTCGACCGGGCGGCGGCGGCGGCGCCCGATCCAGGTCGCCCGCCGACGTTCCGGCGGCTCTCTCGGACCGAGTACCAGAACGCCATCCACGATCTCCTGGACCTCGACGTTGACGTGACGGCGATCCTGCCGCGCGACGACGTGACGCTCGGCTTCGACAACGTGAACGCCGGCGGGTTGTCGCCGACGCTGATGGAACGCTATCTCGCAGCGTCGCAGAAGGTGAGCGAGCTCGCCGTCGGAAGCCGCCTGCCGGCGCCCGGCAGCCGCGTCGTGATCATTCCGCCCGACCGGACACAGGAGCGGCATGTCAACGGTCTGCCGTTCGGGACGCGCGGCGGCACGATCGTCGATCACACCTTCCCGGCCGGCGGCGAGTACGAGATTCAGGTCCGCCTCCAGCGTAACCGGAACGAGAACGTCGAGGGGCTGACCGAGCCGCACGACATTGAGATCACGCTCGATGGCGTCCGGCTCGATCTCTTCACGATGCACCCGAGCGAGAACATGCTGTTGCAGGCGGATGCCGTCTACTACGCCGACGTCGGCATCGACAATCACCTGAACGTGCGGGTGCCGGTGACGGCCGGGCCGCACCGGGTGGGCGCGGCGTTCATCCAGAAGAACGCGGCGCTGATGGAGGCGACCCGCCAGCCGTATGACGCTGCATACAACATGGACCGCCATCCGCGGCAGCAGCCGGCGGTCCGGTCGATTGCAATCGCCGGTCCATTCGATCCGACCGGCACGGGGGAGACCCCGAGCCGCGCGCGGATCTTCTCGTGCCGGCCGCAGGGGGCAGACGTCGCCGAGGCGGAGGCGTGCGCCACATCGATCATCGCTGGGCTCGCCCGGCGGGCCTACCGCCGCCCGGTGACGGTGGACGATCTGGATCAACTGGTCGCGTTCTACCAGCGGGGTCACGCGGCGGGCGGCTTCGAGGCGGGAGTCGAGACGGCGCTTCGCGCTCTGCTCGCCGGGCCCGAGTTCCTCTTCCGGATCGAGCGCGAGCCGGCGGACGCCGTTCCGGGCGAACCGTACCGGATCAGCGACACCGAGCTGGCGTCGCGGTTGTCGTTCTTCCTCTGGAGCAGCATTCCCGACGAGGCGCTGTTGGCCGCGGCCGAGGCGGGACGACTGGCCGACCGTGACACGCTCCAGGCGCAGGTGCGGCGGATGCTGGCCGACCCGCGTGCCAGGACGCTCACCACGAACTTCGCCGGACAGTGGCTGCACCTTCGGAACCTCGACGCGGCCCGGCCCGACGCGCGGCTGCTCCCCGACTTCGACGACAACCTGCGCCAGGGCTTCCGCCGCGAGACCGAGCTGCTGTTCGAGAGCATCCTTGAGGAGGATCGCAGCATTGTCGACCTGCTGCGCGCCGACTACACCTTCGTCAATGAGCGGGTGGCGCGACACTACGGCCTGCCCGGCGTCTACGGCGACCACTTCCGCCGCATCGACCTGCCCGAGGGGAGCCCGCGCGCCGGGCTGCTGGGGCATGGGAGCATCCTGACGGTTACCTCGTATGCGACGCGCACGTCGCCGGTGCTGCGCGGTAAGTGGATCCTCGAAACGCTGCTTGGCACCCCGCCGCCACCGCCGCCGCCGAACGTGCCGCCGCTCGACGAGACCCGCTCGAACACGCGGATTGTCTCGATGCGCGAGAAGATGGTGGCGCACCGGCAGAACCCACAGTGCGCCGCCTGCCACCAAATCATGGACCCGGCCGGGCTGTCGATGGAGAACTTCGACGCGATCGGCCGGTGGCGCGACGTCGAGGGCGGCGTGGCGATCGATGCTACCGGCAGCCTGCCGGGCGGGGAGGACTTCGATGGCGTCGCCGGCCTGCGCGCGGCGCTGCTGGAACGCCCCGGTGTCTTCGCCGGCGTCGCGGTGGAGAAGCTCTTGACCTATGCCCTCGGCCGTGGTCTCGACCACGCCGATGCACCGGCCGTCCGCGCGATCCTCCGGTCGGCGGAGGCGGAGGGCTACCGCCTGTCCTCCCTGATTCTTGGTATTGTCGACAGCACGCCGTTCACGTGGAGGAGAGCCCAGTCATGATGATCACGAAGATGGCGTTGCCCCGCCGGACGTTCCTGCGCGGCGTCGGCGCTACCCTCGCCCTGCCCCTGCTCGACGCGATGGTGCCGGCCGCCTCCGCGGTGGCGACGACCGCCGCCGCCGGCCCGCGGCGCTTCGGCGTCATCTACATCCCGATGGGGATGAACCCAGCGCCCTGGACGCCGGCGGAGGTGGGCCGCCTGACGACGCTGTCGGGGTCGCTCTCGCCGCTCGCACCGCACCTCCAGAACATCACGGTCGTCACGAACCTTGAAGTCAGCGAGGCGCACACGACCGGTAACCATGCCGCGGCGAACTCCTCATTCCTCACGTGTGTGAAGCCGAAGCGGACCGAGGGGAGCGACTACGTCAACAGCACCTCGGTCGATCAGATCGCTGCGACGGAGATCGGCGGCGACACGCCGCTGCCGTCGCTCGAGGTCGGCACCGACCTGATCGCTCAGGTAGGCAACTGCGACAACGGCTACGCCTGCGTCTACATGAACAGCCTGTCGTGGGCCTCACCCACCGCGCCGAATCCGACCGAGGCGGATCCGCGGATCGTTTTCGAACGATTGTTCGGCGATGGCGGCACGCCGGAGCAGCGGCAGGCGCAGTTGCGGCAGAACCGCAGCATCCTCGACTGGGTGCTCGACGACATGGCGCGCCTGCAGCAGCAGCTCGGCGGCGGCGACCGGCGCCGGGTGGACGAGTACCTCGACACGGTCCGCGAGGTGGAACGCCGCATTCAGCGGGCGGAGCAGTCGGCCGCGGAGTCGCCGCTGGCGGACCTGACGCGGCCGACGAGCGTCCCGGACGACTGGGAGGACCACGTCAGGCTGATGTTCGACCTGCAGGTGCTGGCGCTGCGCGCCGATCTCACGCGCGTCATCACGTTCCAGATGGCGCGCGAGGCGAGCACGCGAACCTACCCGCAGATCGGCGTGTCGGAGCCGCACCACCCGATCTCGCACCACGTCAACGATCCGGAGAACCTGGCGAAGCTGGCGAAGATCAACCAGTACCACGTCTCGCTCTTCGCCTACCTGGTGGAGCAGCTCAAGTCGACCGAGGATGGCGACGGGACACTGCTGGATCACACGACGTACCTGCTGGGGAGCGGCCTGGGCAATCCGGATGTGCACGATCACCGCAACTTGCCGATCGTGGTGGCGCGCGGCGCCGGGTCGAAGATTGCCGGTGGGCGGCACGTGAAGTACGACACCCTGACGCCGCTGGCGAACCTGCACCTGACGCTGCTCGACGATGTCGGTGTCCGGCTGGAGCAGTTCGCCGACAGCACGGGCCATGCCGGCGCGGTGGTGGAGCCGCTCTCGCTCTGAATCGCCGATGGGTGAGATGGGCGACATGATCAACCGGTCCCTCGCCGCGCTGCTGGCGGCTGCGTGCCTGGCCGCGTTCCCTGTCGCGGTCGAAGCGGCCGAGGCGGATGCCGGCCTCATCAGCGCGATCAGGGCGGAGGATGTCGAGGGCGTGCGCGCGGCGCTGGCGCGGGGCGCCGACGTCACGGCGCCGGAAGCGGACGGCACGACGCCGCTTCACTGGGCGGCTCACGCCAACGATCGAGCGATCGTCGACCTGCTGCTTGCGGCAGGCGCGGACGCCACCGCGGCGAACCGCTACGGAATCCACCCTATCTCGCTCGCCTGCACGAACGGCAGCGCCACGATCGTGGCGCAACTGCTGGACGCCGGCGCCGACCCGAACACGGTGGCGACCGAGGGGGAGACTGCGCTGATGACCGCGGCGCGGACGGGATCGCGTGAGCTCGTGGACCTGCTGCTCGACCGCGGCGCCGACGTCAACGCGGCCGAGACGTGGCGGGGGCAGACGGCGCTCACATGGGCCGCGGCCGAGGGGCACGCGCATCTGATCCCGGCGATGCTGTCGCACGGCGCCGACCCGCGCGCACGGTCGTTCGTCGGGTGGACGCCGTTGCTGTTTGCCGTGCGGCAGGGCCATATCGATGTCGTGCAGACGCTGCTCGAAGCAGGCGTCGACGTCGAGGAGTCGCTGCCGGTCCGCGAGGAGGTGCGTCGCGGCGGCACCAGCGCCGAACGCGCGGCCACCGGCCTGAACGCCTTCCTGTTGGCGGCAGCCAACGCGCACTACGAGTTGGCGTCGCTGCTGATCGATCGGGGCGCCGATGTCAATGCTGCGCCGCGCGGCTGGACCGCGCTGCATCAGTTGTCGTGGGTCCGCAAGGCGGGCATCGCCGGCAGCAACAACCCCGCGCCGAAGGGATCCGGCGCCATGGGCAGCCTGGAGTTCGTCCGGAAGCTGGTGGAGGCCGGCGCGGATGTCAACGCGCTGGTCACGAGGCGCCCGCCCGCCGGCATTACGCGCCTCAACTTCATCGGCGGCACACCGTTCCTCCTCGCCGCGCGGACCGCTGACGCCGACCTGATGCGGCTGCTGGCCGCACTGGGCGCCGACCCGCTGCTGCCGAACGAGGACAATACGATGCCGATCATGGTGGCGGCCGGCATCGGCACGTCAGCCCCTGGCGAGGATCCCGGCACGGAGCCGGAGGTGCTCGAAGCGGTGCAGGTGGCGCTGGAGCTGGGCGGCAACCTGAATGACGTCGACGACAACGGCGAGACCGTCATGCACGGCGCCGCCTACAAGCACCTCCCGAGGGTGGTCGAGTTCCTCGCCGAGGCTGGCGCCGATATCGGCATCTGGAATCAGCCGAACTCCAAGGGTTGGACTCCGCTCGACATCGTGCTCGGCGTCCACATCGGGATGAACATCCAGAGCAGCCCCGCGACCGCCGACGCCATCAGCGCCGTCATCGAATCCGCCGGCGTCGATCCGGCGGGCTAGCAGCCCGTGGTGAAACCCGCGTGACACCGAGAGCGGTGAGGCGCCCGCCTGACAAGGCGCGACGAGGGAGCCTATTGGCCATAGGCGACCGAGGAGCAACGCCGCTCAGGCGGGATGCATCGCCGCTCGAATGTAGCGGGGGTTTCACCACGGGCTGCTAGTAGCGGTCGTCGCGATCAGCCCCGCGGCGCTCAGGGAGGCAGCAGCCGCACCCAGCGGAACGCCGTAATCACGTCCCGGCCCTCCTCATCCATGTGCACGGGCGGCCGGAGCGTGAGGTGCGTGTCGGTCAACTCGAAGTAGCGCCGCACCTCGGTTGCGCTGCTGCTGGATCCCTCGTTCCCGGCCGGGTGATGAATCAGGTATCCCTGGTCACGTGGACCCGGACACGTGATGCAGCCCGCCACCTCATGCACCGAGAAGGGGCCGACGTAGTGCACGCTCCGGAGGAGGGCTTCATCGACCGCCGGCTGCTCACCGGGGTCCCGCGCGCGGCCGGACCGCACGAGGTGCACCGACATCTGTCCCGACGGCGTGTAGAAGAGGTAGCCATCGTCGTACTGATCGATCTCCACGTCGTAGCCGTCGGTCGTATAACGGGAGACCGACTCGATGCGGTACGCGCCGAATAGCTGCCCGTGCCTCCCGGTCAGTTCCGACGCCGGCAGATGAGGCTGCCGCACCCAGAAGAGTGTCGCCGCCGATCCGTCTGGCGCGGGAGGTAGCCGGAGTGTCAGGCGATCCTCGTTCAGCGTGTAGGAATGCCGGTACTCCGCAGCGGCGCCGTTCGGATGGAGGCTGCCCGCCACATGATGCGTGACGATTCCGTCCGCCTCGTCCACGGTGAACTGGCCGAAGTACGACAGATACCCGCCGGATGGCGTCAGTGCCCCGTCGGGGGTGGAACCATCCGCCGATGCCGACGCCTCGTCTGGCGCCACGATCGTCAAGCCGACGTAGCCCATGGCGTCGTAGATCAGGGATCCGAGGCGGTCTTCGACCGGGGACGACAGAAGCTCGCCGCCGGCATCGTGCTGCTCGATGCGATCGAGTGACCATGCACCGGCAAACTGGCGCTGCACGCTCGGCACGGACGCCAAGTCGGGGCGGGACGATCCGTCAGAGCGGGCAGGGCCGGTCGAATCCCCGCACGCGAAGGACGCGACCAGTCCGGCGGCGGTCAGGAGCGCGGCGCAGGGTCTGGCCGCGGGCGTGCTCACGCGGCAGCGGTCGACTGACGCACAGTGCGGTACTGGACCCCTGTGGTGAGTCTCACCGCCCTACGGCCGGCAGGCTGCGTCCAGGCTCTCAACCACCGTGACGTTGATGGCGTCGGGCGCGCCCATGTGCCCGCGACGAATCAGGAATCCCTTGGCCTCGACCCGGTGCCCCTTGTAGGCGGCGGGATCGGGGAAGACGTACATGAGCTCGATCGTGTTGTCGCCGAGCGGTATCGTCCGCGTAATCATCAGCAGATCGTCCTCGGACGCTTCCGGGTCGCGCGTGCGGATCGGCTCGCTGGCATCGGTGACGATCCAGGTCCGATCGTCCATGTCGCGGTCAAGACAGCCGACCACCTGCACCAGCGCGAAGTTCGGGACGGCGTCCGGCCCGTCGGCCCCGTACACATCGACCTCGGCCGCGTGCGCCGCGGTCAGTGCGTCGCTTCCGGCCGGGAACGCGTTGGCTTTGAGGAGATAGGCCGTAACGGCGAGGTAGCTGTCGTCGTCGAGGATGCCGGCGCGGCCGGGCGGCATCGTGCGGACGCGCGTCAGCACGCTGTTAAGCTTCAGGCCGCCCCAGTCGAGAATGAACGCATCGCCCACCAGCGCACTCGCGTTGGAGCCGGTGAGATCCTCGCCGTGACAGCGCGCGCACGTCTCACGGTAGAGCGCCTGGCCCTCCCGCGCCTGCTCGGTGGAGTAGACACCGTCCCAGACCGACGGGGAGGCGTCGTCCTGCGCGGCGGCCCCCGCCGCGTATCCGCTCGCCGACAGCGTCGCGGCGACGACGGCAGTCATCGTGGACAACACAAACATCCTATTGACCACGGTAGTCCTCCTCATCGACCGGCCCCTCCCACGTGGTCTCGCCGCTGACGAACGTAAGTTGCACCAGGTACGAATCCGGGGCCGCGCCGTGCCAGTGTACCACGTTGGGTCCGGCGTAGACCGGGTTGCCGGGAGTCAGGTCCTGCATCGCCTCCCCGCGGACTTGCGTGCGGCCGCGTCCATCTTCGGCCATCAGGATCTGCCAGTTCGAGTGGCTGTGCCAGTTCGAGCGAGATCCCGCCTCGAAGCGGAGCCGCACGGCTCGGATATCGGACGAATCGGGGCGGCTCGGTGTGCCGCCGACGAAGTTGGTCTGTGCCGCGGTGACGTTCGACTCGTCACCGGCGACGATCCAGACGACGGTCGAGGCGGTCAGCAACGCGAGTGCGAGCCGGATTCCCGATCGCGAGCGCGGTGTCATGGTCATCGGTATCCCCCCCATGCTGTATCAGTAGCCGTCGATCAGTTGCGATCAGTCGAGCGTCCAGAGCGTGAGCATCAGCACATCCTTGACGAACAGGCGGTCACCCGACAGCGTCGGAGCCGTCCAAGTCTCGCTGTCGGCCACCTCGTAGCGCTGAACCGGGTTGAACCGCGCGCGGTCACGTGCGATCACTACCAGCTCGGCATCGTCCTCGAGTGAGACGATCGCACTGCCGGCGCGGGCGATCGAGGCATGGTCGGCCTGGCGCGGGTTGCTCGTCCAGAGCACTTCGCCGGTATCGAGATCGAGGCCGAAGTACTGGCCGCTGTTGAGGTGCGACAGGCCAATCAGTACGTCACCGTCCACGACGCCGTTCGCCATGTGAAGCGACACCTCGTCGGTGTGCCAAACATCCTCCGTCGTCCATGCGCCGCCGCTCTGTGTGACCCGGAACGCGGTGACGCCGTTGCCACGGCCGCTCTGGATCACCATGCCGTCGTGCAGGATCGGCGTCTGCGATGTCGTGTCGGACGGTGTGGTGAACGGCCGGCTCCAGAGCGGGGCGCCTGTTTCCAGTGCGACGCCGACGAACTGCGACTGCGTGAAGACGACCACCTGCCGTACGCCGCCCAGCTCGAACAGCATTGGCGAGCCGTAGGCGGGTCCATCCCCGTCCCACGACCAGCGGACATCGCCCGTCGCGACATCGAATGCAGTGAGCGCGCCGTTGTCGTGGCCCCCCATGTGGATGATCACCAGGTCGTCGACGACGAGCGGCGACATCGCCGTGTGGTAGAGCGGCGTGACGCCGGTGCCGGGCACCCGCCACAACTGTTGGCCGTCGGCAGCGTCATACGCGGTGATGGCGCCGGTCATCCCGTGTGCGAACAGCCGGCCGTCGGCGTAGGTGGGGGTCGACTTCGGCCCGGGACCGTGGGGCATGGTCGCCGGATTCATTTGGAACGGCGCCGGGTAGGCGGTCCGCCAGATCGTCTCGCCGGTGGCGGCGTCGATCGCCAGCATCACCTCGTCGCCCGCCTGACGGCTGAATTGATAGATCCGGTCGCCGATCAGGACCGGCGTGGCGTAGCCGAGCCCTACCTCGACCGACCATTGGCGGGCAAGGGCCGCGGGCCAGGCAGACGGCACATCAAACCCGGCCGCGACGCCGTCCCGTTCCGGACCGCGCCACTGCGGCCAGTCCTGTGCCCAGGCGCCGGAAGCGCCCACCGTCATGATGATCGCCGCAACCGCGACTACGACCCGTCTGCGCGTCTGATCGTTCATGGTCCCCTTCATCCGTTCCCGTATCGGTTCACGTCGGCTGCTCCGCGCGGATGGTTCCGCGCCAATGACCACAACACGTATTCTACGAAGATCCGCCAGCCCGGCACAGGGCGGCGGCGGAACTTGGATCATGCACCGCAGTCGTAGCAGAATGGCGTCGGCAGACAACCGAGCCACGCTCGGAGGAGGAGACCGATGGCGCAGACGGCCGAGTTGAGACGGTTCATCGTCAGCGGGATCGGAGCGGCGGTTGCGGCCGCCCTTGCGTTCACGGCGTCACCCGGGGCGGTACAGCAGCCGGAGTCGGCGGCGGACGGGGCGGATCTGCGCGGTGTCGTCCGGGGTGCGGCCGGCCCGGAAGCGGGGGTGTGGGTGATCGCCGAGACCGACGATCTCGACACGACGTTCAGAAAGATCGTCGTCACCGACGACGCCGGACAGTTTCTGGTGCCTGACCTGCCGGCCGCTACCTACAGCGTCTGGGTGCGCGGCTACGGTCTGATCGACTCGGAGTCGGTGAGTGCCGCGCCCGGCGACACGGTCGAGCTCGATGTGACGCCCGCCGCGACGCCGGCGGAAGCGGCGCACGTGTATCCCGCCAACTACTGGTACTCACTGCTCGAGCCGCCGGCGCCCGGCGAGTTCCCGGGGACCGGTCCGGAAGGGAACGGGATCTCGGAGAACCTGCGGACCCAGGCGGCGTGGGTCGACCTGACGAAGCAGGGCTGCCAGCTCTGCCACCAGATGGGAAACCGGTTCACGTTCGACACGAGCCACCTGACGGGATTCGATTCGACCGTGGAGGCCTGGGATCACCGGCTGACGTTTGGCCAGCGCGGCCGGCAGATGAGCGGCGTCTTGAATCGCTTCGGCCGAGAGCGGAGCCTGGAGATGTACGCCGACTGGAGCGATCGGATCGCCGCCGGCGAGGTGCCGCCCGCGCCGCCGCGCCCACAGGGGGTCGAGCGGAACCTCGTGCTCACGATGTGGGAGTGGGGCGGCGACACGTCATACATCCACGACGAGATCACGACCGACAAGCGCGATCCGACAGTGAATGGCCATGGCGTGCTGTACGGGGTCTCCATCACGCACGACACGCTGGTGATCACCGATCCGGCGCGTCACCAGTCGATGGAACTGAAGATTCCGCTGCGCGAGCCCGAGGGGATGGTGCCGTCGTTCTTTCCGACCGAGCCCGGCTTCGTGCCGTCGCCTGCCTGGGGGGAGGAGATCATCTTCGACGCGCCCGCCAACCCGCACAACCCGATGATGGACGGCGAAGGGCGCGTCTGGATCACCTCGACGGTGCGCCGCCGCGACAATCCCGACTGGTGCAAGGCAGGGTCGATGCACTCCTCGGCGCAGTACTTCCCGATCGATCGAGGCGGGCGGCAGATTTCGTACTACGACCCGTCGTCCGAGTCATTCACGCTGATCGATAGTTGCTACGGCACACATCACCTGCAGTTCGGCGAGGACGAGCAGGAGACGCTCTGGCTGAGCGGCGACCCGAACGTCGTCGGCTGGCTCGACACGAAGCTGTACCACGAGACGGGGGATGAGCGGGCATCGCAGGGGTGGTGCCCGACGGTGATCGACACCAACGGCGACGGCCGAATCACGCGCCCCTGGAACGAGCCGGATGAGCCGATCGATCCGACGCGCGACACGCGAGTCCGCGGCTTCGCGTACGGGATCATCCCCAGCCCGGTTGACGACTCCGTCTGGATCGCACGGACCGGTCCGTTCCCGGGACGGCTCGTCCGCCTCGACCGGGGTGACAACCCGCCGGAGACCTGCATCGCTGAGGTGTACGAACCGCCGTCGATCGAGAACCCGGTGGTCGACCTGGCCCGGACCGGCCATGCGCCGCGCGGTATCGACGTCGACCGCAACGGACTCATCTGGACTGCACTCTCCGGCAGCGGCCACATGGCCAGCTTCGACCGGAGCACGTGCGCCGTCCTGAACGGCACGGAGGCGACGGGACAGCACTGCGCGGAGGGATGGACGCTGTATCCCTCGCCAGGTCCGCAGATGAAGGGAGTGACCGATCCGGGGAGCGCCGACTACCACTACTATAACTGGGTCGATCAGTTCGATACGCTCGGCCTCGGAGCGGACGTGCCGATGACGTCCGGATCGGGATCGGACTCGATACTGGCCCTGCTGCCGGAGACGGGAGAGTGGGTGGTGTTGCGCGTGCCCTACCCACTCGGCTTCTATTCGCGCGGCCTCGACGGGCGGATCGACGATCCCGACGCCGGCTGGAAGGGCCGCGGCCTCTGGGCCAACTACGGGTCGAACCTGAACTGGCACATCGAGGGCGGGAAGGGCATGCGGAGCTCGATCGTCCATTTCCAGCTCCGTCCGCATCCGCTCGCCGAGTGACCGTCGGACAGCGAGGCAGCGAACCATGCCTTAGACAACCTGTATTCATTGGATGAAACGCTGTCTCACGGAACCCGCAAGACCCCGTTGACAGCCTAACTGACAGCCTAGCTCCGAGCCCTTCGTCCCCGCCGAGAGGCCCCGGACACGTCCATCCGGGCGACGGCCTGCCCACAAGCGTCCACAGGCACCGGGTGTCGATGATGGACTCACCAAGGGGGTGGGGGATTTTTCGATGACCGCGGTGGGGGAGATGACCGTTGACAGATTCGCATGCATCCGGCCGCGGCGGCGCGCATCAGGCGTTGGGGCCGGGGCTACGGCTCAATCCAACGCGTAGACCGCTCGCTCGACCACCTGCCGGGCTGCTTCCCACGACCCGCCCTGCGCGCGCACCTGCTCGCCGGCATGGAGCGCGGCCGAGCGGCGAACACGGGCCAGCGCGATCAGGCTTTGCGCGGCCCTCGCGAGCAGCTTGCAGTCGGGCGCCCTCGTCGGTAGCGAGCCAGTGTGCTGCCAGGGAGCGGTCCGCGGGCAGGGTCTTGCAGCCGCCGTCGCCCTGGGGCGTCTGGGCGGACGGAAGGGCGGCAAGGCGAGAGCGGCGGCCCTGAGCCAGCACCGCCGCTCTGCGCCTTCATCGGCCGAACCAATCCGGCGCTCGCCAATCGCTTCATCCGGCGGTGCCGCACGTACGCGGTCGAGCAGCCGTGGCACGGGTCTCGGCTCCGAGTCTGCCGGATCGCGTCGCGGACACTCTACGGGGTGCTCGGGGTGGAGCACGTCCGGCACCGTCGGGCCGCTGCGCCCGAGGTGGTGTTGCGCCGGCTGCTGTCGCTCGACTACGTGCTCGAACATCTGCACGCCTCGTGGCTTCCAACCGAGGACGAGAAGGTGAACGCGCTGGAAGCGGCGGGGATCGCGAAGCGGGTGCTGCCGCGCCGTCTCTTCCGGGGCGCGCTCGGCGGGCAGTTCCTGTACTTCCCCCACAAGCTGCCGGTGGCGCTCAACGCCAAGCGGGCGACGTTCGTCTTCGTTCAGGTGGAGGACGAGACGGAGAGCGCGGTCCGCACGTGGGGCGCGCAGCACGCCGCGTTGTGGACGGCGCTAACGGCGGCCGGCCGCGCCGTCGAAGTGGTCGTCGTCGGCCGCGACCCGGTGCGTCTGGCGGCGGCGGGCCGGGTGCTCGACCGCTGGATGCGGGAGCCTCTGGCGTCGGCTGCGGAGCGGGAGGAGACGGCCGCACGGTTCTGCGAGCAGGCGCGTCGCCAAGAGGAGATCGAGTCGATCAAGGCGGCCGTGGCGACGCTCGATCACGTTGCGCTGGCCGCCTACGGCGGCCTGAACGGAGCCCTCGCCCGAGGCGCGGCCCTGGCGACGGACGCAGCCGCAGCCCGTTGTCCGAAGCCGCTGATCACGACCGGACGGACCTGGTGGTCTCGACGGGTGCCCGAATGAACGGCGCGGGCGCTGGCATCGTGGCGCAGCCGCGTCGGGGAGCCGGCTCGCAAGGAACCGCCACATCCACCCGCGCCGACATCCCGATCCTGGTGCGGGCGCACGACGTGGCGCACCGCGCGTCGGACGGCCGGGTCACGTCCAAGCAGGTCGTTCAGCACGGATGACCGCGCCGCCACCTCAGAGCACGACGATCGTCACGCCGGGATTCGTCGGGTCGAGGCTGAACGGGCGCGCCAGCGTCCGTAGATGTGGGTGAAGGGCAACTCTGATTCGTCCCCCGCTTCGGCCGTGTATCAGGCGTAACTCGGGAGCATCGGCGAGCAGGGCGTCGCTCAGCGCCGCGTCAACGCGCGCGAGCGCCTCGGGAACGGTGCAGCCGTGCAGATCCACCTCGACCGGGGCGGACGCCGCGCGGCCAGGGGTCTCCGGGGCTCGCTGCTGCTGGCCTCGGCGTCGCGCGGACCGGCGACCCGCGGGGTCTACTGGTGTGACCTGACTGCCCGGCACCTCTGTCGCGCGACCGCGAATCTCCACGAGCACGCGACCGCGATTCCGCACTTCGCGCAGGATGCCTTTGCCGAGCGGCGTCTGCACGAGATCTCCCGCCTTCATCGTCTGAATTGTTGCGCGGTCCCGGTCCGGCCGCACCAGGTCGGTCGGCAACGGCACCTGGGACGTGCTGTATCAGTACAAGCAGAGAGAAGAAGAACCAGGGGCGACAATTTACACGAATAGTGCCGGAGTAGCCCTGTAACAGGGACGACGTGATCAAATTACAGCCCCAGTCACACCAGGAGTCACACCCCCCGTCACACGCTTGTCCCTCCAAACGATTGATTCCATTGACCTAAACGCACACCCACGAGCCACCATTGGGGTCAGGAAAGGGGTCAAGGGAAAGACGGGGAGCGACCCGGCCAGAAACCTGCGGTTTTCGGCCCCGGCAGGTGTTCCTACGTCACACCTGCCGCGCCGGGTCGCTCCCCTCGAAATCTTCCTTGGCTATATGGACTCCTCCATCTACGCAAGGGTTTCATCCATCCTGGAAGGGTGAGATCAGGTGCAGCCTCCTTGCGTGTGGCTGGAATTGCGCTTCCACCTGCCGAGTGCTGACGGGAACGGGAACGAAGACACGAGGGGACGAACCGACTGCGGACCTATATTCGGCCTCTGAGTTGGAGACGTCCGTCTCCGGGCCACCATGACAGTCGCACACCGCGGGCCACTACAGGAAACGGCGTCACGTGCGCCGGCAAGGAATCGGCCTCGTGCGGTGTCGGTCGGTTCGAGATGCCATGTCATTCGTTCGAACCCTCAGCAGTCGTTGTGGCAGGGGCGGTCACGCGGCGACGAACGCGGTGTCGCGGGTCCAGACGGCCCAGACCAACCGGGCGAGCTTGTTGGCCACCGCGACGATGGCCAGGTTGAAGTGGCACCGGTCGCGCACCTGCAGCGCCCACCGGTGCAGGCGGGAGAGCGGTTGACCGGTGCGCCGCCGGCGAGCGGCGGCCAGCACCACCGCGCGGCCACCGTGGATCAGCATGCACCGCAAGTAGCGGTCGCCGCGTTTGCTGATGTGTCCGAGTCGCCGGTGGCCGCCGCTCGAGTATTCGCGCGGCGTCAACCCGACCCAGCTCGCAAACTGGCGCCCGCGACTGAACGCATGGATGTGACCGACCGTGCCGACCAGGGTGGTCGCCCCCAGCAGTCCGATACCGGGCACGGTTTGCAACAGCGCGCAGACCGGGTCGGCGGCGGCCAGCTCCCGAAGTTCGCGGTCGAGCTCGGCGATGCGGTCCTCCAGCGCCCGGACCTCCTCGTGCACGCTGGCCAGCACGCGCCGCATCGCGGCGGGCAACGCCGTCGCCGACTCCAGCAGCGCTGGAACCGCCTGCACGGCCGTCTTCGCACCGGGCGGCAGATTCAGGCCATGCTCCCCGAGCAGCCCCCGCAGGGCATTGATGCGTGCCGTGCGCGTCGTCATCCACTGCTCGCGGACCCGGTGCAACGCGACCAGGGCCTGTTGCTCCGGCCGCTTGATCGGCACGGCGGGGATCCGCTCCACGCGCGATGCGTCCACCAGCGCCTCGGCATCGGCACGGTCTGTCTTGTTCCGGCGGACGAACGGACGCACGTAGTTGGGCGGCAACAGCGTCACTTGGTGCCCGTGTTCTTGGGCAACGCGCCCCCAGTAGTGCGCCGTGCCGCACGCTTCCATCACGACCCGGCACGGCGGGCGCTTCGTCAGAAAGCGCATGAACGAAGTCCGGCCAAACCGCTTCCGCTCGCTGATCTGACCGCGCTCGTTCGCCACCGCCACCTCGAACACGCTCTTCGCGAGATCCACCGCCACTGTCGTACTCTCCATGTCGGCCTCCTCCTGGTTCGTCTAGAACCGTTCACTGCTCACAACAGGATGCTGCATCGCAGTGCCGGGAGGAGTCCATGTCAGTCAGGAAGGCCAGCGCGGCAGGCGTCACGGCACTGCGGCTCGCTATCGGTGCGGTCGTTCGGCTTGCTCTTGGGGCGGCGACGGTCATGAGGCCACAGGATCGGCTGACCGGAACTTGCCGGTGACTGCCGTTCCGAACGGCAGTCAATAGTACTGCCGGATGTAGCTGTAGGCCCGCTCGAACAGCTCCTGATCCTGGTGCAGGCGGTACTTGAACAACGTCTTTCGGAGCGCCTTCTTCACTTCCCGCTCGCCAGCGTGGGTGGTCTGCCAGCCCTCGAAGCGGACGTGCCGGACGATCTCGTCGATGTCGTTGACGACCCGCTCGACCATGACTGGCGTACGGTCGTTGCGGGCCTCCTCGAACAGCTCCGTCAGGGCGGCTTTGCCGCGCTCCTCGGCTGTCGCGGGCTCGATGGTCCGCTCCGCCTCGACCACGTCGCGGGCCAGATCGAGTAGTGACTTCAGGAACTCGATGCTGACCAGCAGGCCCTGCTCATGCTTCCGTCGCAGCTCCTCGAGCCGCTCGCCGAGCGCGCGAAAGCGGGGATCGTGCAGGTGTTTGCGCAGGCGGTTGGCGACCTTGATCTCGATCTCCTTCGATTTCTTCTCGGGGTCAGGCACGCCGAGTACGGCGTCCAGAACGTCGGCGTCGAGCACCAGCGTGTCCAGATCGTCGCGGACAGCGTTGACGTGGACGTGCCGGTGGATGAGGTCGATGGTCTTGGCGCCGAGGGTGTGCCAGAGGAGCTTGCCCGTTCCGGTCGAAGGCTTCACCGACTCGTAGACTTGGCCGAGCCAGCCGTGGTCGGCCTCGTGCGGTTCCAGGCTCGGATCGGGGGAGGTCGCTTCCCAGAGGCGCGCGAGGCTTGGGCAACGTCGTCGAAGATCCCCAGGTAGTCGACGATCAGCCCATGCGTCTAGGTCACGCCGTACGGCCGGTTCGTGCGGCAGGTGGCCTGTAGCAGGGTGTGGTCGCGCAGCGGCTTGTCCAGGTACATCGCCTGCAGGATGGGCGCATCGAAGCCGGTCAGCAGCTTCGACGTGACGATCAGCAACTTGAGCGGGTCGTTCGGATCGCGGAAGCGGTCGAGCAGCCGCTCCTCGGCGTCCCGATCCCGGCGGTAGGCGGCGTATTCGTTCTCGCCGCTGTTGACGGTCATGACGACATCGGACATCTCCGCCGGCAGCACCCGGTCGAGCGCCTGCTTGTACAGCATGCAGCTCTCACGGTCGTAGGTGACCACCTGCGCTCCGAAGCCGTTGGGCGCGACCTTCTCCTGGAAGTGCCGGGCGATGTCGGCGCAGATCCGCTCGACCCTTTCCGGCGTCTTCCAGCAGCACCGCCGTGCGGGCTGCGGTCTTCGAGAGCTGCTCCCGATCCAGATCGCTCAGGCCGCCGGTCAGTTCCTGGTACTCGGCGTCGATGGCGTCCCGGTCGATGTGCAGTTCCGGCAACCGCGGCTCGAAATGCAGCGGCTTCGTCGCGCCGTCGCGGATCGACTCCTCGAACCCGTACCGGCTCAGATAGCCGCGCTCGTCCTCCTCGGCACCGAAGGCGAAGAACGTGTTGCGGTCGGCGCGGTTGATCGGCGTCCCGGTCAGTCCGAACAGGAACGCATTCGGCAACGCCCTGCGCATCTTTCCGTCCCAGGTCGCCCTCCTGAGAACGGTGGGCCTCGTCAACCAGCACGATGATGTTGTGACGGTCGTTCAGGACACCGTCCACCTCGGCGAACTTGAAGATCGTGGTGATGATGATCTTGCGGACGTCCTGCGCCAGCAACCGTTCGAGATCCCCCCGGGTGTCCGCCTTCTCCAGGTTCGGCGCGTCGGCCGCGTGGAACGTGCTGGAGATCTGCGTGTCGAGGTCGACCCGGTCGACCACAATGATCACCGTCGGGTTCCCCAACGACGGGTGCAGCCGCAGCTTGCGCGCCGCGAACAGCATCAGGAGCGACTTGCCGGAACCCTGGAAGTGCCAGACCAGGCCCTTCTTGGGATGGCCAGCCACGACCCGCGCGACGATGTGGTTCGCCGCCTCGACCTGCTGGTACCGCGCAACGATCTTCGCTCGCCGCTTCCCCTTGCCCGTGGCGTAGGCCGTGTAGCTGCCCAACAGATCCAGAACCGTGTTCGGGCGGAGCATCGACGAGATGGTTCGCTTGATCCGTTCGAGCTTCGGCGTGTCGGTGTCGTCGTCCGCCCGCCACGGTCCCCAGAGATCGACTGGCAGGCCGATCGATCCGTAGCGCAGATCCTTCCCTTCGGTGGCGACCGAGCAGAGGTTCGGCACGAACAGCTCCGGCACGTTGGGCTCGTAATCGTCATGGATCTGCGTCGCCCAGTCGAACCAGCTCTGGCTCGACCGTACCGGCGTCTTCGCCTCGATGACGACCAGCGGTAGGCCGTTCACCAGCAACACGAGATCCGCGCGGCGCTCGTTCGCACCCGATCGGACGGTGTACTGGGTGCTGACGACGTACTGGTTTCGCTCGACATCCTCAAGGTCAACGAGCCGCACGGTGACGTGCTCGCCGTCCGCGCCGAACGGCATCGACCGCTCTCCGGCAAGCCACGCTGCGAACTCCTCGTTCGTCTTGACCAGCCCGTCCGTCCGCACGCCCATCAGGATGGCCCGCAGCCGGCACAGCACGTCGTCGGCCCGATCCGGCTGCGCCGCGATCTCCGGGTTGAGGCGGATCAGCGCCTCGCGCACGTGGTCCTCGACGAGGACCTCGTGCGCGAGGCGTGCCAAGTGCTGCGGCGCGAGGTAGTGCCAACCGAGGCCGGACAGCGCGCCATGCCGCCGCGCGAGGCCGGGTCCGACGGCCGTATGGTGGGTGACGCCGCCGCAGAGGATGTCACGGACGAGCGCCTCGACCGTGTTCGACTCGGTGAAGGCCATGCTGGCAACTTGATCGGCGTGCCGCTACGACGCGCCGGCACCCTGGCTGGGTTCGATCACGAGCAACGCCGTGCCCGGTTCGATGGCGAACGTCTCGATCTCATCGCGGTGGCCACGGAGACGCCGTTCGATCTCGCTGGTCGAACAGTTGCCGAGCGCCAGCCAGATGACCTTCGGCGGCGCACCGTACAGGGAGGAACGACCGCTGAAGTCCCCGTCCTTCGACACGATGGTGAAGTCGTGCTGCCTCGCGTACGCCCAGACGGCCGCATCGTCCGCCGCCGCCAGGCCAACCGCTCGAACGTGAACGACATCGGTCCAGATGTCGCGAAGGCGGTCGCAGAGCCGCGGTGAGAGATTTTGGTCGAGGAGCAGCTTCACCTTCCGCCGACCGCAACCAGTCGCCGCTCGCGATCAGCGGCGAACGCGAGGCAGGCCCGGATGTCTTCGCGCGTCAGGTCCGGGAAGTCCCGAAGCAAGTCCTCCTCGGACATGCCGGACGCCAGGTAGTCGAGCACATCGGAGACCGTCATCCGCAGGCCGCGGATGCAGGGCTTGCCGCTGCGTCTTCCGGGCTGGATCGTGATCCGGTCGAGGTGCGCCATGAACCCAGCCTACGTAACGACCCGCCATCCGTCAACCGCGCCCCGGATCCGACAACCAGCGCCCCCGACCTCGAAGCGGCGGCCGGCCCGCACGAATCGCGGGAGAAAACCCTTCGTCAAGAGCAATTCGGCCACTACTGCACGGGTGCGAACCACTCGCTGACGCCACGTCGGGCGGTTGGTGAACGGTGACTCCCACCTGCTACTGCGGTGCATCCGCATCCCACCATGGCAAATCACTCGAGCGCGACGGTCGACAGTACGCAACCAAGACGCTCAACGCTTCGTATGGCGCCCCCGGTTTTCTTGGACACGGATTAAGGGAGAATCCGATGTCGAAGGAGATGGGGGCATGGTTGGGTCGAGGCGAGTGAAGGCAGCGGGGTCGGCGCGGACGGAGGGAGGTAGTGGATCGCGCGGCCGTCGAAGTACGCGCGCCCGGCCTGCACGGCCCCGGTCGGAGCCGTGTAGAGCTTGACGTCGAGGTCGAACGGGTCTGGCGGTCCGTACTTCACCCTCAGCCGTTACGCGGCCAGATCCAGAATCTCCCGCTCCAGCTCGGCGTCTTGCGCGTACCCCGGTTCGTAGCACACCGAGTAGCCATCACCTACGAGGCGGAGGTCGCACGTCGGTTCCTGTGCAGCGGCTGCTCCGGTCATCAACTCCAGAGCCACCGAAGTGGCTGCCGCCGCCTTCTGGAAGCTGCATCGCATCACGCGGTCTCCTCGTGCAGGAACTCGTTTCGCTCGCCGAAGCGGAGCACTTTTGCCACACTCGAGGTGACAGCCGCGGGTTCCGCCACGGGCTGCTAACGCAGCGCGGCTTACAACGAGGCGCGGTGCCCGACTAAGCGAACCATCGAGGTTGGACGGGAACGCGACCTCGCCGTCCTTGGCCCTGTGCCCGGACTGCGCGCCGAGCGCCATATGCGTCAGCACTACCGCCCCCGAGCCGTCGTCTGCCGTGATCGGTGCCGCCGTCGAGTTGCAGGCTGTCGATCGTGGCCCTCGGGATTCGCTCGTGTCTGTGTGAAAATCTCGGCGCGCGCGGTCGTCGAGTCAGGCCACGCCCAGCTCGACGGGCAGGGCGCCGTCCTGCGCCCCCGTCAGGCCATCGCCCAGCCGGTCGTCGCGCCCCCCTCTCGGACGTCCCGACGCCGACCCACCGGGCAGCGGGCTTGCACGCCCGCCTTAGGAACGCGCTGGCGCCGATGCATGACCCGCGCCCCGGCGCCCGTCAGACCCCGCGCGAGAAGCAGTTGCCCGAGCAGCGGGACCGCCAGCGGCTCCCTGGTTCCAGCCCATAGGCACGATGTGGATGCTACAGACCGGAGCGCGTTCTTCGCGCCCACCATATGGAGGGGTTTGACGAGAATTACCGAAGAAAATGCGAGGAACGACGCCGCGGGGCTCACCGCCGGACGTGCGCCGCGCCCGCCAGAGACAGCACCAGCCGCACGAGGTCCGCCTGCCGGGCGATGCCGCGCTTGGCGAAGATTTGCCGCAGGTGCCACCGGATCGTGGTGTCCTTGCGCCCCGTCGCCGCGGCGACCTCACGCAGGCTCTTGCCCTCGGTCAACAGCACCGCCACCCGGCTCTCCATCCGGGTGAGGCCAAGGCCCGCCGCCACCAGCGCCGGATCGAGCCGCGGCCGGCGCGCCGGGTCGACCACCACCACCACCGCGGCCGCCGGCCAGGTGCAGACGGCCGTCTCCGGCCGCCCGATCGGCATGAGGTGCACCACGAGCGGCACGGGGTTCGCCGCGCGCCGCACCGTCATCGACCCGCCGGCGCCCTGCACACCGCCGGGCGGCAGCGCGCGCGTCAACAGGCCCTGCAGCACGGCGTCGTCCGCCGGGACGCCCGCGCCCAGGACCCCGTCCTTGTCGCACAGCCCACTCGTCGCGGTAGTACTGGTCTGAGAGCGGGGCGCCGTCGCGAACGGTCTGTGCTTGGGAACTGTCCCTGAAGTGATCCCAATGATCGTCGGGTGCGGCCAGCCCGCTGGTCTTCGTCAGCGCCACGGCCAGCGCGGCCAGAATCAGGGCCAGCGCAAGAACGTCAACCGCGTAGGAACGGGTACCGGATGTCATCTTCGTGGACAATCAGGCGCCGGGCAGCAGCGACGGTGCCTCCGTCTAAACGTGGGTCAGGTAATCAGGAGTGCCCTGCGTGCACCGCTTGTGGCCGGGCGCCGCACCTGGCCGGACGGGCGGCACCAGACGTCGGCGTGGACTACCTCCTCGACGACGAGCCGCACATGCGTCGTGGCCGCTTCGGCCGCAGCCGGCGTCAGCTTGACGGCCGGCGTGCGCAGCCGCTCGCGCAGCGCCGCGGCGTCGAGCCGGCGGTTGCGGTGCTGTTTCAGCACGCGGGTGAGCGTCACCGCTCGAGCCCGCTGGCCCGCCCACGGCGTCGGCAGGCTCCGCCACAGGTCCAGCGCCCACGGTGCCGCCACGTCGTCGTCAACCGCCTTGAGAAACTGCGGGTAGTAGCGCCAGAGCTGCTCTCGCATCCGTTTCGCCAGACGAACCCGCTCCTGCGTCAGGTCCTCGCTCAACCGCGACCACTCCCGCAACTCGACGATCTCCGGGTCGGTCGGCTCCAGCCGCCGGAAACAGTGCGCGTCGGTCCGCAGCGCCGAGGCCAGCACCCGCGCGTTCCGACGGTCGTCCTTCGCGCCCGCCGGCGAGATACGGTCCCAGGATTGATCGAGTGGACCACGAAGCCCCGCTCCATCAGGGTCTACGGCTATGCAGGAATTATCCGAGCGCCGCCTGCGTTCTTGTAACGCCATATATATGTGGCCTTAGACAACAATCAGTCCGGGGTGAGTGCGCGACACGAACGTCTTAGAAGCTCTTGTCGTGTCGGAGTTGCCAGTGCCCTGGCACAGCTGGAGAAGGTCGTCGACGGCCTGCGGCCGCGCTTCGCGCAGGCGGCGGCGCTGCTGCGCCTCGTCGGGGCGATCCTGATGGAGCAGGACGACGAATGGGCGGTGGCGGACCGGCGCTACTTCAGCGCCGAATCGATGCGCCAGCTTACGCAGCCGCTGTCCCGGACGACGGCCCAGGAGCTGCTAACAGCAATCGCCTAGGAGGACGAAGCGTGGTGGCTGTGGAAAACCGCGGAGCGGTCTTGCCAAGGAGCTCAAAGAGCTCCGTCAGCGTCTGCGCCATCAACGATGAGGGACTCGGAGACGGTAGCTGACTAGACTAAGAAGTTAGTTTCCTGTGCGAGCCACGAAATAGATAGGTCCTAAGACCATAAATATATAGTGTTGTAAAACGCAGGCGTCGGTCGGACAATTGCCACTGCAAGGCATGGTCCATTTGCCCTTAGGCCCCCGTGACGACCGGTGGTGATCGCCGGAGCTCCACCCTCATCGCCCTCACGGCGAGTTGGGTTCGTTCTTCTTGCCTTGTGCTGCGCTGTCACCTTTCACGCTCGCGACTAACCACGGCAGGGCAAGTACACTCGTCTGAGTGACCGAAGCTGAGAAACACGGAATCCGCGAGCGGGCGCTCGGACGGTACAGCCAGGATGCATCATGGGTATTCGGGCACGACGAGGCATCCGGTTTCAGGCTGCCTTCGCACGATGACGTGGTAAAGGCGTTCCTAGATTGCCAGAAAGCTCGGCAGGCAAAACACCGACTCCTCGTAGATGCGATCAACGCTGGCGTTGATCGGCATGCTCTCGATGCCCTAGCAGCCCGTGGTGAAACCCCGCGTAGCACCGAGAGTGGTGAGGCGCCCGCCTGACAAGGCGCGACGAGGGAGCATATCGGCCATATGCGACCGAGGAGCAACGCCGTGCAGGCGGGATGCATCGCCGCTCGAATGTCGCGGGGGTTTCACCACGGGCTGCTAGCCAGATAAGGGAAGCCGCACGGACAGATTCCGAGAGAAGATTGCCTGAAGTCATGCTGGCTGTGCTGTTGGTCCTGGCGCTAGCAGCTTGCGCGTGGTGCCTGCTGGCATGGCTGCATCGAGTGGGGCGCCGGACACCTGCGAAAGATTGGCAGCGCGAGTACATCGCAGAGCTTACCTCGGCCGACCCGGTGAAGGCACAGGTGTTCCGCGAAGTCTACGGGATCGATCCTCGGGCCATGTTGGCGCTTGGACAGCTCACCATGGAAGACGCAACGATCGCCATCAAGAACCTCAAGGCGATGGACAAACTCGGGCGCTGACGCCTGAAGACCGAGTACCGTTCGCGGTGGACGCGATTGAGACGATTGTCGCCGTCGCACTGACCTTCCTGTACGTCGCCGGGTTCTGCGCGGGGGGAGCCGCACTCATGTGGGCCGGCAACACGCTCTACGACTGGCTGACGCGGAAGCGGTCGGGGGAGCCCGCGCACGCGACTGGCGAACTGCGCACGGTCACCAGGGCGTGGGTACGCTGCACAACGTGCCGGCGGCTCTTGAAGAAGGGCGAGCGGGCGATCTTCCACCGGCCGAATCGGGTTTACAGGTGTGCTGACTGTGCCAAGGCTGAACCCGAGATGGCGAAGATTCAGAAACCGCAGCCAGGCGAGTGCCCGAGCTGCCACAGTCTCGCCCGCGAGCTGCCGTTCGTGATCAGGATGAACGGGCGGGAGATGCACGTCTGCCGCACCTGCGCGGAGTTCGTGCAGCAGCGCGGCATCCGCGCAGGTCGTTTCATGACGTTTAACTGTGTGGCGTCAGCCTAATGTGGACCACGTAGGGTCGTGAAGCAAGAGACACGTTCCTGCCAGAGGAGGAGGCCCCCCATGGCGAAGGCGGGATCGACGGAGAAGGTGGTTCGGGAGATTCGGCGGCGTCTCGAACCGCGTCCGCGTCACTGCCGCCTGCAACGGCGTTTCGCGCAACGGCCGCACGAACCACTTCACCGTTTCGTAGCTGCCTTGGTACTGCTGCCGGTGCAACTCCTGAAACAATACCTGCGCCGAGTAGCCCACCTCCGCCGCACGCTGCCGCAGATATGTCGCATGCGGCGCCAGCAGCGTGTCCTCTCGCGCCGCCCGCTGATACGGCCGCCACTCCGCCTGCCGCAGGCACCGCCGCACTGTCTTCCGGTCAAGGTCCAGCTCGCGAGCAATCGCTCGGATCGATGCGCCCGCCGCTCGAGGTCGATCGTCCGCTCTGTCGTCAACATCCTGCCCCTCCCCTCAGCATGTGGGGTGGGGAGTTTTCAATGACCACGCATGGGGATTATTGGGTGACCCGTGACAGAACCGTGGCATGGCGCCCCGGGCGAACTCACCACCGCGGCAGAGCTCGATGACGGACCCCACGCGGCGAGCGGTGGGCTGAGTCACTCGGCGGCCCTTGCGTCGCTCCGCTCCCCCGGATGCACGTCACGAGCTGCGCCCACAGCCGGCGGGACGCCGCTCGCCGCCGCGGGCTTTCCGTGGTGAGATCGCCCCCCGGCGTGGCGGAGGACCCACTCCCGGAACGCTCGTACTTCGGGTTTGCCTATGGATGCCGGCGCCGTGACCAGCAGATACCGGGCCGGCGCGGTAACACGAGAGTCGAACAGGGAGACCAGCGTTCCCTCCGCCAACTCCCGCGCGATCATCAATGAATGGCCGAGGGCAACGCCCATGCCCTCGACCGCGGCCTGAACCATCATGCTGTAGAGTCGAAAACCCGATGCCTGCGACAGGTCGGCTGCCCCCAAGCCGTGGTGCGCGAACCAGTGCGACCAGTAGGTTACCCAATGCAGGTCGTACAGCAGCGGCCAACCGTGCAGATCCGACGGCTCCCTGGGTTGCCCCTGGGCCTTCAGGAAGGCGGGGCTGCACACCGGAAGCAGCGTTTCCTCGAACAGCGTGTCGGCGTGCAGCGTGTCGGCGACCCGGTCGGTGAACGCGATCCAGACGTCGAAATCCCGCCGGTCGGGGTCGACCTCGCGGTGGTCCGTCTCGAACTCGATGGAGATGTCCGGGTGGGCGGCCTTAAAGTCCGCGAGCCTCGGCATCAGCCACTTCTCGGCCGCCACCTCGACCGCGACGAGCTTCAGACGCTTGGCCTGGGCGCGTTCGCGATGACGTTCGGTCGCGGCGGTGATCTCCGCAAAGATGCGTCGGATCTCGTCCGCATACGCTCGGCCGCGCGCGTTCAGGCGCACGCCGCGGGCGTATCGCGAGAACAACCGCGCGCCGAGATGCCTCTCCAGCGCCTGGACCCGGTGCGAGACCGTGGCCGCCGTCACTCGAAGCTCTCTCGCGGCCCGGACGAAGCTCTCGTGCCGCGCGGCCGCCTCGAAGGCACGTACGGATTCAAGGGCAGGCAGGTCTGGCATCGTTTCTCTTGGTCCAACAGCGCTGTCGGGACTTGGCCGTGAGGGCTGGCGCCGCTGGCACCAAACACCTGCCGGTGCCCGGTTGCCATTGACACACGAACGCTTCCGTGCTGCCGGCAGGGCCATCGTACACGTCTACGAGTATGCAGGAAGTTATCCGAGCGCGGCTTGCGTTTTTCGCAACGCCATATATATGTAGCCTTAGACAACAATCAGTCCGGGGTGAATGCGCGACACTAACTTCTTAGAAGCTCTTGTAGTGTCGGAAGAGAGCACACCGGTCCCTCACCACTCGTGCTGGGCAACCCGCCACGCCAAGGCAGGTTTTCCGGGTTTGGGCAGGAACACTAGCAGGCTGTGGTGAAAGTCGCGGATAGGCATCGACTGTGGTGGTTAAGGAACAGCCTCGATCCGCCAAGTGTCGGTACCAGAAATCCTATTAGCTCTGAATCCGTTAATATTTACGCCTGTACCGGCCGTGATACAACAACCATAACGACCGCGACCATCCGCCAGGACCTCGAAACGCTCCGACCCAACAGTGCAAAAGTCACCCGGATTCAATTCCTGGCCCACGAAACACGCACCGGAAGACATCGTCGGCGCGATCGCCACCGTGATCCCGAAGCCAATAGAAGCGGTGTCGCCGTCAGCATCGGTAACGCGATAGGAGTACTCTCGGTGGGTCTGCGCGGTCGTTGGCGTGCCGGTAATGGTCCGAGTACTCGCACCGAATGTCAGCCCGCTTGGCAGCGACGGTGAAACGGTGTAGGTCAACGGCGGATCGCCGCCGGACGCTGCAGGAAGTGTTACGTTCACTACCACACCGACCGTGTATTGTTCTCCAGGCTGGACTGTCAAAGAGTGACCGGACGGGAACGATGGTGACAAGTCCGTCGTGGTCGTCGGCGTCGTCGGCGTAGATGTATTGCCATCGCCACCGCAACCAAGAGCCACGACAAGCACCGCAGCCAATAAATAAACGCCTGCTCGTTGCGTTTCGTTTTTCATTCGCTTATCTCCACCGCCTGCAGCTTCCGCGGCCAAACCCTGCCGGGTTGTCGGACATGCCACCTCTACCATCACGGTCCACCTCGATTCGCCTCAATCCGCCAGTCGTTGGTGTCCGACACCCGAGGATCCGCGCGTCGACGTGCCGATATAGATGGTACAGACCCGAGCGCGTTCTTGGCACCCACCATATGGAGGGGTTTTGACGAGAATTACCGAAGACCTGCGAGGCACGACGCCGCGGCCCGCCGCGGCGACGGGCCGCCGTCGCGGGTCTTACCGCCGGCCGTGCGCCGCGCCCGCCAGCGACAGCACCAGCCGCACCAGCTCCGCCTGCCGGGCGATGCCGCGCTTGGCAAAGATTTGCCGCAGGTGCCACCGGATCGTGGTGTCCTTGCGCCCCGTCGCCGCGGCGACCTCACGCAGGCTCTTGCCCTCGGTCAACAGCACCGCCACCCGGCCGCGTCCGTGTCGCTTTTCTGCGAGCGGTTCAATGCTGGCGACGCCAGGGTCAGGTTCAGCAGATCGCGTACGAACCGCGTCCGCGTGGCGTCGTCAGCACTGCACAGCCCCGAGTCGTGCGCCTCGGATCGGGCGACGATGTGCTCGATGTCGGTCTGCGTGTCGGAGTCGACGCTCTCGCAGGTGTACGGGCTATAGATGCCGCCCAGGCTGCGGACGATGTCGTCCTCGACCGACTGCGGGTAGCTGTAGTCGTCGGAGTCGTACGGCGAGCAACGGTCCTCAGGCGCGATGGTCAGCCCGCGCCACGATCCGGTCTCCGGATCCGGATGGGACGGTGGGGTCGCCATTGGGGTCGTCGGCGTCGGCGTCGGTGCGGTCGGGGTGGGCTGCCGCTTGTCCGTGGCAAGCACCTGCTGCGGCGAGAGCCCCGGCCAGAAGGGTGGCGAGAATCCAGGGTCGCAATGATCGTATCTCCTTGCAGGGCGGACTACCGCCCCTGTTCTTGTCCGGTGGGATGTCGAATCCGCGGACGGAACACTACCATCTCCCTTGGCGGCAGGCTCAGCGGGCAGGCGACGGATCCGGCAACGGTCTACAACTTGCTGAGTCGAATCAGTCCCACGGTTCGCAACGTCCGTAGTGCTGTTGCGGAGACGGCCCCGCTATGGCGGTGTGCCGAGAGTGCACCGTCTTGAAGCCGCCCTCCGAATCCCGCCATGCGTACACTGTCGTCAGACTGATCGCTCCGATAGGTGTCATCTCGATGAATGACAGCCGGTCCGCGCCGGGGATCAAGATGAGGTCTACCACTCCGAGGTTTCCAATCATGCGCGCCCGTCCCCCCGGCGGGTCGATCGCATCAATTTGGAACCGGAAATCCTCTTGGGTTGAAATCTCCAGGGATGGCTTGTCGGCGTTCCAACCGACAGATGCATACCAGCCGAAGCTACACCGCAGACTCCGAGTTGACAGCAGGCGCGCGTAGTCGTCTTCGGATGGAAAAATCTGCGCGCCGCCGCCGCCGCAAACCCCCAATGCTAGGGCGAACGCGATCGCAGTAGTAGACAAATCATCCCCTCCTGCGGTCCATCCCGGGGCGGGAGACTCTACCATCCCTTGACGGTCAGTCGGCCAGCTTGGCCCTCTTGAGCCGCGGCTACGGCCCTGGGTTGAGATCGAGGAACGCCCGTTAGCCCGCGAGCCGCCGCCGCCAGAACTCCACGAACGAGCTGGACGCCGATCCGCGCACCAGCCGCAGCGTGTAGCTCAGCAGATCGCCGATGCCCCGGATCTGGACCTTGTCCACCAGCCACTGTTCGGCGCCGGTGACGCGCGGGATGCCCATCAGGCGGAGCTGCGCCTCGGGGCGCGTGACGAGCTGCCCCTCGCCGATATGTCGGTCGTGGCCGGTCCGCATGGCGGCGCGGATGATCAGCGCGGGCTGGGCATAGAGATCCAGTGCCGCCCGTGCCCGCTCAGCCCCGCTCGATGCGTTGTCGAACTCGGCGGGCTCGGTCAGGTGCACCGGGCGGTCGGGCGACACCGCGTCCTCGATGACCCGGTCGGCGATGTAGCGGGCGGTCAGGACGACGTCGCTCCCCAAGGCCCAGGCCACACGCGTGAGGCGCTGCCGGGCCGTGTCGAGTGGAACGGGACAACACGAGAAACGACGAGAATGGCAGGGAAGGACCGTGACCTGGTAAGTCAATGTTATCAACTGTTTACGGGACTATTTGGAACGGGCGAAACCCCGGTTCTATTCGTGCCGGGCGCGACCACTCCCGCAACTCGACGATCTCCGGGTCGGTCGGCTCCAGCTGCCGCAGACGGTGCGGGTCGTTGGCGGCCTCGGTTGGCGGCGGTTCGGTGGACCGTGGAACGAGATGGTGGCCGCCGCGTCCGGCACCCCCGTGCTCGCGGTGGCCTTCCGCGGGAGGAATGCTGAGGGGAGCGAGCCGCTTCCCTACAGGCGAGGCGGCGTTCCCGCGTCTGCGGGAGTCGTGCTGCACGGTGGTAAGGCGCCACCAGGGGCCAAAACAGACCGCCCGTGACAGCCTAAGTGACAGCCTACGGACAGGACGTTATAGTTTCTTCACGGACGCCTGCGGAATCCTCGGGTGCAGAATATACAAGCAATACAGCACCGTTGGACGTTGGCGGACATATCGTGGATGGCGCTCAACCGAAACTACAACTGGGTCGATCAGTTCGATACGCTCGGCCTCGGAGCGGACGTACCGATGACGTCCGGATCGGGATCGGACTCGATACTGGCCCTGCTACCGGAGACGGGAGAGTGGGTGGTGCTCGCCGAGTGACCATCGCGCAGCGAGGCAGCGAACCATGACGATCCATCGACCCACGGCGCTGGGGGTCGCCATCGCCCTGGCGTTGGCCGCCGGGCCTGCCGCCGCGCAGGATGATCCGCCTCGGACGCCCTGGGGAACACCTGACCTGACCGGCCTCTGGGACTTCCGAAGCATCACGCCGATGCAGCGGCCGAGCGACCTGCGCGACAGGGAGTTTCTGACCGAGGAGGAGGTGGCCGACCTGGAACAGCAGGCGCTCGACCGCCTGAACACCTTCCTGAGCCTGCCGGCGCAGCGGACGGTGGCTGGCGAGAACGTCGACAGCCGGCCCGACGGCGGGAACGGTTCCTACAACCACACCTGGCTCGATCAGGGCCTGAAAGCGGTCGTGACCGGCCGAACATCGCTGATCATCGATCCGCCGAACGGACGATATCCGCGGCGGACGCCGGAGGGACAGGCGCGAGCCGAGGTGTGGGGCGAGCACCGACGCAACCAGCCGGCCGATTCCTGGCTCGACTTCAGCACCTACGACCGCTGCCTGCTCGGCTTCAACGCCGGCCCGCCGATGACGCCGAGCGCCTACAACAACAACGTGCAGGTGTTCCAGACGCCGGACACGGTTGCCCTCGTGACCGAGATGGTGAACACGGCGCGGATCGTTCCGCTCGACGGGCGTCCCGTGCACAACCTGCGGCAGTGGTCCGGCGAATCGCGCGGCCACTGGGACGGCGACACGCTCGTCATTGAGACGACCAACTTCGATCCGCGCCGGCAGTGGCAGACGACGAGTGGCGCGATGCGCCTGATCGAGCGGCTGACGCGCGTCGACGCCGAGACGCTCGTCTACCGGGCGACGATCGACGATCCGGAGACCTGGACCAGGCCCTGGACGTTCGAGGTCCCGATGACGCGGCTGGACGGCGAGAAGTGGGAGTACGCCTGCCACGAGGGACACCACTCGATGCCCGTCATGCTCGGTGGCGCCCGCGCGCTTGAAGCGAAGGAAGCCGCAGGCGGGTAGTAACCATGCAGCAACGTCTCCATGTCTTCGTGCTCGTCCTGGCGGTGGCCGCGTTGGCGCCCGCGCCACCCGCGGTGGCGCAGGAGGAGGTCCAGGTTTTCCGCGGCGCTGACCTCCTGCCGATTGCGGGCCCGCCGATCGAATCCGGCGTCGTGGTGGTCCGGGGCGGAACGATCGTCGACGTCGGCGGTCCGGACGTCCCCTCGCCGCCGGGGGCGGTGGAGCACGACCTGTCGGGCCGGGTGCTGATGCCCGGGATCGTCGACAGCCATTCCCACGTGGGCTCCGCGTCGGGCGGCGATCGCTCATCGCCACTGCACCCCGACGTGCGGGCGCTGGACTCCATCGACATCGCCTCCGACAGCTTCTGGCGCGCCCGGGCCGGAGGCATCACGACCGTGAACGTCATGTCCGGCTCGGGTCACCTGATGTCGGGCCAGACCGTGTATCTCAAGCTCCGGGACGGCGGACGCACGGTCGAGGACTGGCTGTTCTGCGACGATCCGCTCACCGACGTCTGCGGCGGCATGAAGATGGCGAACGGCACGAACTCGATGAGTAATCCGCCGTTTCCGGGTACGCGGGCCCGGTCCGCGGCGCTGGTGCGTGGCCTCTATCATGAGGCGCTCGCCCATCTGGAACGGCAGGGCGCCGGAACGGACCGTGACCGGCCCGCCCCGCGCGATCTGCGCATGGAGGCGCTGGCCGAGGTGCTGGCCGGCGAGCGCATCGTTCAGCACCACACCCACCGCCACAACGACATCGCCACCGTGCTGCGGCTGCGCGAGGAATTCGGCTTCCGCGTCGTCATCCAGCACGGCACCGAGTCGTGGAAGCTGGCGGAGGAGATCGCCGAAGCCGGCGTACCGGTATCGATCACCTTCATCGACGCGCCGGGCGGCAAGGAGGAGACGCTCGACTGGTCGATGGAGATCGGCGCGATCCTGGAGCGCGCCGGTGTCGACGTGGCGTTCAACACGGATGATTTCATCACCGATTCGCGGCTGCTCCTGCGCGGCGCGGCGATTGCCGTCCGCAATGGCATGTCCCGCGCCGGGGCGCTGGAGGCGTTGACTCTGGTGCCGGCTCGGATGCTCGGCCTGGAGGATCGCGTCGGCTCCCTCGAAGCGGGCAAGGACGCCGACTTCGTGGTGCTCTCGGGCGATCCGCTGAGCGTGTATACGACCGTCGAGCAGACTTGGGTCGAGGGGCGGCTGATCTACGACCGGTCCAATCCGGAACATCGCCGCTACGCGGTTGGCGGCCACAACGTGTACCGCACGACGGCAGAGGAAGAGGAAGCGCTCCGGCGCCTGCTGGCGGGAGAAGGGCTGTGAACGGTGGGCGGAGGCCACGGGTACGGGCAACCCTGTCGGTCCTGGCGCTGGCCGCGGCCCTGATGGCTGCGTTCGCGCCGGCGGCCGCCGGTCAGGTCGCGGTCCGGGCGGAGATGCTCCACACGGTGTCCGGAGCGGCGCTCGAGAACGCCGTCGTGATCGCCGGCGCCGACGGCGCCATTGAATGGGTGGGCCCGGCGGACGACGCGGAGATTCCCCCTGGCGTCGAGGTGCTGGAAGCTGCCGTCGTGACGCCCGGACTCGTGGATGCACATTCCGTCGTCGGCCTCGCGGGCGCCCTGAACAGCAACGTCGGGCAGGTTCGCGATCAGGATCAGTTGGACAGGTCATCGCCGATCCAGCCCGAGCTGCGCGCCATCGACGCCTACGACGCCACCGACACGCTGGTCGAGTGGGTGCGGTCCTACGGCGTCACGACGCTTCATACGGGCCATGGACCGGGCGCCCTGATCAGCGGCCAGACGATGATCGTCAAGACCCGCGGCCGCAACACGGAGGAGGCGGTGGTGGTGCCGGCGCGCATGCTGGCGGCAACCCTGGGCAACGCGGTGTCCGCGAACTTCGATTCGCCGGGGACATCGTCGAAGGGGGTGGCAATGCTGCGCGGCGCCCTGATCGGCGCCCAGGCCTACCAGGAACAGGTGCGCCGGGCGGCGGCGGGCGGATCCGATGACCCGCAGCCTCCGGCCCCCGACCTGGCCAAGGAAGCCCTCGGTCGGGTGCTCGACGGCGAGCTGTCGCTGCTCGTCACCGCCAATACCGCCACCGAGATCGCTACGGCGCTCCGGCTGCAGCGCGAGTTCGGCTTTGACCTGGTGCTCGACGGCGCCGCCGAGTCGTACCTGCTGCTGGACGAGATTCGCGCGGCGGGCGTGCCGGTCCTGGTCCACCCGCCGATGAGCCGGGTTCGCAACGGGTCGTTCGAGACGGCGGGCAGGCTCGCCGAGGCGGGCGTTCCGTTCGCGATCCAGACCGGCTTCGAGGATTACGTGCCCAAGACACGCGTGCTGCTGTGGGAGGCTGCGGTCGCCGCCGCCAACGGCCTGGGCCGGGAACGGGCGCTCGAAGCCGTGACCCTGGGGGCCGCCCGCATCCTCGGCATCGACGACCGCGTCGGCTCCATCGAGGTCGGGAAGGACGCTGATCTCGTCCTCTACGACGGCGATCCGTTCGAGTACACCAGCCATGTCTGCGGCGTGGTGATCGAGTCCGAGGTGCTGTCGCGGGAGTGCCGCTAGCGCGCGGTCAACTGGCGGAAGTCGCCGCCGCCGCCGCGGCCGTCATTGAGGCCGCCGCACCGGCCTGCTGCATCCGAGCCCGATACCGTAGACACCACCCAGCGGCCAGCGCCGCCCGATCAGAAGATGGCGACCGGAACGACGGTCGATCCCGTGGCGCCCTGCAGCTTGAGGGGCTGGACGACAAAGGCGAACTCGTGGACGCCGCCGGCGGCCAGCTCGTCCAGCTTCATCCGCTCGACCAGATGGATGCCGTGGACAACCAACGCCAGTTGGTGGATTGGGAGTGACAGGTTCGGATCAGGATTCGGAGAGACCTCCACCGGCTGGTTGTCGGCGCCGAGGATCATCGGGTCGTGCTCGATCAGCCACTCGGCGGCGGCGACGCCAATCCCGGGGTTGCTTGCCATGAAGCGCTCGCCGTCAGTTTCCCAGAGCACACCCCAGCCGGTGTGAATCAGTACCGCGTCACCAGGCTCGAGCGACACGCCCTGGCGGTCGAGCGCCTGCTGGAGATCCTCGACCGTGATCTCGTAGGTGTCGGGCAGCATGTCGACTCCCTTGAGGGCGGCGACATCGATCAGGACGCCGCGCGTCATCAGGGTGCCAACGCCCTCGACGCCGAGGCGCGTGAAGCCGGTTCGCGTCAGCACCTCGTTCATGTCGACGCAGTTGTAGAGGCTGTCGCCGATCGTCTGGTGCGGGAAGGCGTCGAACTGCGTGCCGACCTGGCCCATCTCCGCCACCACCAACTCCTCGTTCGATCCGCGCCGGTTGCTCTGCGGGTTCATCGTCGTCGGCTTCATGTAGACGTCGAAGTGCCGGGCGCCGAGCGGTATCCCGCTGTGCAGCACCCGGCCCAGCTCGATCACTCGGCCCTCCCGAATCAGCCGGGCCGCACGCAGGACCGACTCCGGTCCCATGTGGTTGGCGGCGCCGCGCGTGTCGTCCGCGCCCCACTTCGACGGACAGCGCTCCGCCTCGGAGGGGAGCGACCAGGACTGCGCCCGGGCGGGTGCCGCACCGGGGCCGCCGGCGGCGGCGGCGAACGCGAACAGGGCGACGAGTGGGATGGCGATGCGCATGGGGTTCCTCCACATGTCTACCGGTTCCGAACTGATGGATGGACGATCATAGCGAGCCTCGTGGCACAGGGGAGATCCCGACGAAGCCGGCGGGCTACGACCTGCAGGAGGTGACAGAGGACGACCTGAGCGACTTCACGCCCGAACTGCGGCAGGCGGCGCTCGAGATCCTCGGATCGCTCGCGGCGCTGGCGCTGCCGGCGCACGAGTAGGGCGGCGGGATGACCGGCGCGCACTCCCGCGCGCGCCGGTGCGGGGGCTACCGGTTCTCGACGGCGCGCGCGCCGCTCAGGGTGCCCTCCATGCCGTAGTTGCCCTCGTGGCAGGCGTACTCGAAGATCGGCATGTCGCTCCGCCGCATCGGCAGCTCGACCGACCAGGGCGCCGTCCAAGTGGACGGATCCTCGACCGTGAAGCTGTAGACCAGCGTATCCGCGTCGTGCCGCTCGAACCGCTCGGTCAGCATCAGGTTCTTGCTCGAGTTCCGGAAGCTGGTCTCGCGGAGGAAGTTCTTCGTCTCCACCACCAGCGTGTCTCCCTCCCAGCGGCCTGTCGAAACACCGGTCCACATCGGCACGTCATGTGTTGGGCCGTCGAGCGGAATGATCCGCGCGTTGTGCACCATCTCGTTCAGCAGCACGACGTGATCCTTCGTCTGGAAGATCTGCACGTTCATGTTGTAGGCAGCGGGCAGCATCGGCGGGCCGGAGTTGAAGCCGGTGATGCAGCGCTCGGCGAGCGAGCGGTCCTCCGGTCCTTCCGACGGCCGCTGGCTGATCCGTAACCGCTCGGCGCGGCGCTGCTCGGCCGCCTCGGTCAGCGATGGAAGCCGGCCGTTCGGTGGATCGACCACGAGCGACGTCCGCCGCGTCTCGACCGCCGTCGTCCCGCGGTCCCACCAGAAATCGTTGTACGCCAGACGTAGATCGGCGCTCTCACGGGTGCCGTTCACCAGGCCACGGTCGGTCGTCGTGTCTTCCCGGTTCAGGTCGGCATTATTGGCGAGGACCCGCTCCTGCTCGTAGGCCGCCGCTTCTTCCTCGGTCAGGAATTCCTTGTCAGCGAACTGCTCGGGCCGCTCGAGCGGCGTGACGGTACGAAAGTCCCAGAGGCCGCCGATGTCAGGATGGCCGTCCGGGGTCCGGAGCAGGTCGTCGTCGCCGTTCGACTGGGCGCTGGCGACCGGCGCGAACAGCAGGAGAGCAGCACCGGCAAGCAGTGCGATACCGAGGGGTCGAATCATCATGGGTCACCTCGTCACAACACGGTTTTGCGGGACTGTAGCACAGTCGGGCGGGAGGCCGCTTGCGCTTCGGTGTTGCAGGGTCTATCGTTAGCGATTGACCAGTCCGCGGACCGCGGGCCGGCGCGCCTTGTGGGTGTGACGAGTTTGCCTCGTGGGTGTGACGAAAGGCGCAGGGAGGATCTTATGAGTGGCCGCAATCTGGTCGCGTGGATGGCGTCGGCCGCAGTCGTGGTGACCGCGGCGCTGGTGCCGGCGACAGCGTTCGGGCAGGACAACTACACGGCGCCCCGCAACGCGGTGGGGCAGCCCGACCTGTCGGGCATCTGGACAAACAACAGCGCGACACCGATGGAGCGTCCGGAGCAGTTGGCCGATAAGGCGACGCTGACCGACGAGGAGTTGGCCGAGCTGACCCAGAGGATCGAGGAATTCCGCGACGCCGAGCAGGCGGGCGACCTGTTGGGCGACCGACTGATTCAGCAGGCGCTCGGCAACGCCGAGTTCCAGGACTTTGACGTTGTCACCGGGAACTACAACGCGTTCTGGCTGGTGGAGCGGCACCTCGACAACCGCACGTCACTCGTCATCGATCCACCGAACGGGCGCATTCCGCCTTTGAACGATGCGGCCCAGTCGCGCGCCGGGGAGCGTCGGGCCTACGCGGCCGAGCATCCGTCGGACGGTCCGGAGGATCGCACGCTGGGCGACCGCTGCCTCCACTTCCAGGCGCCGCGCATGGGAGCGGGCTACAACAGCTACTTCCAGGTGTTCCAGACGCCGACGCACGTGGCGATCTTCCAGGAGATGGGACACTTCAGCCGGCTGATCCCGATCGACGACCGGCCCCATGTGGACGAGGATCTTCGGCTTTGGACCGGTGATCCGCGGGGCCGCTGGGAGGGCGACACGCTGGTGGTCGAGACGCGGAACTACTCACCGAACACCCGCTTCAGCGGAGCGACGGAGAACCTCCACCTGGTGGAGCGCTTCACGCGGATCAGCCCGACCGTTCTGCGCCAGGAGATCACGCTGAACGATCCCGACACCTGGACGCAGGCGTGGACGGTCGAACTGCTGCACGAGTCGACCATGGATCCGATCTTCGAGTACGCCTGCCACGAGGGCAACTACGCGATGCCGGGCATCCTGGCCGGCGCACGGCTCGAGGAACAGGAAGCCACCGGCGGCGGCCAGTAGAATCGGCGCCCGACCGGCTGAACGTTCGGAACGAGGCCCGCCCCCCTGCCGGAGCGGGCCTCGTCGTGTACGCCTCCGACTACGGCGCCTGCTCGGCGAGGAACGCCCGGGACGCCGTCGCGTCCATCAGAGGCACGACCTTGTCAGGGTCCACCCGCACCATCGTGTAGCTGACATGGTCCGGGATGTGGACCCACTGGTGGCCGGTGCCGGCCGGGATCACCAGGACGTCCCCCTGCTTCAGGACGTTGATTGCCGCGTTCCGGATGTCCTCGGAGTTGCGGCCCGGGCCATTGAGGTATATGACGGCGCGATTGTCGGCCGGGCGGCGGGTGGAGTTGACCAGCTCGCCGCCCGGCCGGACGGTGCCGCCGCCGCTCAGGATGTAGTAGACCTCCGTCACCAGGTCGTGGGAGGCGACGTTGGCGTTCCGCCCCCGCTCCTCCGACAGCGGCCCACGGTGCACTACGGCGACCTGGACGTTCGACTTGCCGACGTCGACCGACCGGACCTGCATGTCGGTCAGGCCGGCGCCGGCGCGGCCGACGAAGGCGTACTCGGTGATCTCCTCGGCTGACACGTATGTCGCGGGACAGCGGTCACACGACGGCTCGGACTCCTGCTGGGCTGCGATCGCGCCGGAACCGAATCCGCCCGCCAGCGCGACGATGACGGCGACGATGATGGGGTAGCGCACGGCAATCTCCTCTGTGCAAGATGGTGAGTTGCACCTTTCTCTACGGCACCTCGCCACTCTACCGCAGACGCCGCCGTTACGGTCGAGGCTCGTCGAGAAACGTCCGGGAGTGGTACGCTCCAGCCGATGCGGGTTGGCTTCATCGGCCTGGGCGCCATGGGTCGCCCGATGGCGCTCAACCTGCTGCGCGCCCGCCACGAACTGACCGTCTGGGCCCGCCGGCCCGACACCGCCGCGCCGCTTATCGAGCGGGGCGCCGCTAGCGCTCCAACGCCCGCCGCGCTGGCGGCTGCGTGCGATGCCGTCTTCACGATGCTGACCGGTACGGCGGACGTCGAGCAGGTACTGCTCGGTAACGACGGCGTGCTGGCCGGGGCGCAATCGGGTCTGGTGGTGATCGACACGAGCACGATCGACCCGTCGGTGACGCGCACGATCGCCGCCGCGCTGGGCGAGCGGGGCGTTGACATGCTGGACGCGCCGGTCTCGGGCGGCCCGCAGGGCGCGCGCGACGCCACGCTCTCGATCATGGTGGGGGGTGAGGCGGCGGTGCTCGAGCGGGTGCGGCCGGTGCTCGAGGCGGTTGGAACCAAGGTGCGCCACATGGGCGATCACGGCGCGGGACAGGCGACCAAGGCGTGCCACCAGTTGCTGCTCCTGGTAACCGCGCAGGGCGTGGCGGAGGCGCTGACGCTCGCGCGCCGGGCCGGTCTCGACGTACAGCGGACGCGCCGGGCGATGCTGGACGGGATGGCGTCGAGCCGGGTGCTCGATCTGTTCGGCGACCGGATGGCGCGCCGCGACTTCGCCGCCGGCATCGAAAGCCGCCTCTACCACAAAGACCTCGACATCGTCCTTGGCCTTGCGCACTCGCTCGGCGTCGCGCTGCCGGCGGGCGCCGTCACGATGCAGTTCATCAACGGCCTGCATGGCCGGGGGCTTGGCCGGGACGACCTCGCATCGCTCGTCACCCTGGTGGAGGAGCTGGGCGGCGACGGCGCGTAGCCGTGGGTCCGCGTGCGGGCGACGACAGCGTTCCGTTCCACACCGTCCCATTGGCGGCGACCGTCCCATCGTGTGCGCGGCGCCTGCGGCTGGCACGTGCTCCGCACCACCTTCGGGCCCGCCGCCGACGCGCGGTCGCATCTACGCCGACATTGTGCACGAGTCGGGTTTTGCGCCGACGCTGGTTGATTCCGTGACGCTGCCCCCACCGGCTCAACTCGCGGACGCAGAGGACGGAGCGCCGTCGGTGCTTCAGCCCTACATGGGAATGCGCTCCCATGCGGCGGTCTTCCGGAACGACGGATCGGTCTTCGTCCATCTGCACCCGGCGGGGTCGATCAACATGACGGCCCAGCAGCGGTTCGCCCGTGCGGCGGGCGCCGAGGCCCCTGCGATGGGGATGTCGGCGCCCACCGATCGCGTAACGTTTCCGTTCGTCTTCCCGGAGTCGGGTGCCTGGCGGATCGTCGTGCAGTTCCGGGTGGGTGGGGTGGTCGAAACCGGCGCCTTCGATCTCGCTGTCGACGGACCGGACGCCGGCGCCGAGTAACGTCCGGCGTTCCTTGACACGCTGCCGGGGCGGGAGTACAACCCGTGAGCGCCGTCCGGCGGCGCCGGACGTCCCCTGCCGGTTCACCAGTGAGGAGCATGATGCGACGCATCCTGATCATCGTGGCCGTCACCGCTCTGTCGCTCTCGGGCGGCGCTTCCGCCCAGGGACCTGGCGTCGAGCCGGCCGAGCCGTTTCACGTCGGCACATTCGACATCCACGGCGTGCCCCACGTCGGCCTTGTCCTGCGCGACAGCCTGGTTATCGACATCGAGGTGGCCAACATGGCGCTCGAAGCCGATCCCGCGTACGCGCACGTCCCGATGCCGGAGGACATGCTCGAGCTGATCGGACGGTGGGACTATGGGCTGAAGTATCGCCTGTACGAGATCGTCAACCATGTCGTCGGGAATAACCTCCTGACCGGTAGCGGCCGGGCCGACTACGTGCACGCGGTGGCGGATCTCAGAACCCGCCCGCCGATCATGTACCCCGGGAAGATCCTGAACGCCGCGGTCAACTTCTACAGCCACGTCAGCGAGGGCGCCACGCCCGAGGAACGGGCGGCGGAGCAGCGGCGGCGGCGCGAGGAGCGGGGCGTGCCGTACCTGTTCCTGAAGCCGAGCCGCGGCGCGGTCGTCGGCAGCGGCGATCCGATCGTCATTCCGCACGGGCGCGACCGGACTGATTGGGAGGTGGAGCTGGGTGCGGTGATCGGCCGCACGGCGAAGTACGTCTCGGCGACCAACGCGCAGGACTACGTCTTCGGGTACGTGGTCTCGATCGACGTCTCCGACCGTGGCGGCCGTCCGCCGGGAGGCAATGCGACCCGGTCCGACTGGTTCGTCGGGAAGGGACATGACACGTTCGCGCCGCAGGGACCCTGGATTGCGCCGAAGGAGTTCTACGGCGACCCGATGGTGAACCTGCGCCAGACGCTGAGAGTCGGTGACACGGTGCTGCAGGACGCGCAGGCGGGCGACATGATCCACTCGCTCTGGGAGATCGTCGAGTACGCCTCGTCGATCGTCACGCTCTATCCGGGCGACGTGATCAATAACGGGACGTCGGGTGGCACCGCGGCGGGGGCTGCGCAGACCCGCGGCGAAGAGGATCGCTACCTGAAGCCGGGCGAGGTGGTCGAGGCGAGCATCGACGGGATCGGGACGCTCCGGATGCCGGTCGTGGCGGGCGAGGAGCCGCCGAACGATCTGACGGGCGCGCAGCTCCCGCCGGTCAGCACCTACCGCGACTGAGGGTCAGAACCGGAACAGTCGGGTGAACTTCACGACGAAGGCGCGGTTTTCGAGGATGAGCGAGCGCCGGTCGCGGAACAGGGAGGTGTCGCGCTGGTCGTTGTAGACGATGAACAACTCGCTGCCCGGCTGATACTCCCATCGCAGCCGGAGGTTGGCGCTGACGGTGTTGGCGGTTGCGCTGTACTGCACCAGTCCGCTGAAGAACATCCGCGGGGTGAAAGTGTAGGTGATCCGGCTCGTGACGAGCGGCGCCGTGTACGTTCCCTCCGGAATGGTGATCCGGTTAATCGAGACCCCCGGTTCGAGGGAGAATTGCGGCGTCAGTTCGATCCGCCCGCGCTGGTAGCCGATCGCCGTGATGTCGCCGTGGTAGAAGCCGCCGCGCCAGAGTGACACGATGCCGGACAGCCGCCGCTGCTGTCCCAGGCTGTACGACAGGAACAGGCTCCGATACTGGTACGTGCCGGCCGGGATCGGCACCACCCGCGCCGCCTTGAACTCCGCCGGCACGTAGTCGTAGCGTTCCTCCATGTCGATGGAGACGCGGTCACTGTTCTCGAGCTCGGTCGCGAAGCCGCCCAGCCAGATCCGGCTCTCGACCAGTCCGGCCGGATTCTCGATGTAGTCGAGGCTCCCCTCCCAGAAGAACTGCCGGACGGCGCGGATCGACGCGGGCCGGGGGCTGTAGCGGGCCAAGGTGTAGGTGCGGCGGAACCCGTCGTCGCGCCGCTTGAAGCCGACCTCCGGATTGAAGTGGTCGCCTACCAGCAGGTGATCGACCTGCAGGCCGTACAGATCGGCCGCATAGTTGAACGCCACCTGATAGCTCTGATCGTCGCCCACCTTGTCGGGCGTCCGGGTCTGCGCCCAGTAGCCGTAGAAGTTCACGTTGTCGTAGAACGAGAACGCGGCGTCCAGGCCGTACGCCTGATTGGAGCCGTTGCCATCCACCGCGACGGAGCGGCGGGTGAAAATACCGCCGATCCGGCTCCGCCGCAGGATGTCGCGCTTCACCCGGAGCACCGTGAAGTTGGTGGACGGTGCGCCGGCGGTGTCTGCCGAGTCACCTGTCTGGATGTTCAGTGCCCCGATCGAGAACCGGCCCGCCTTGCCCGTCAGCCGGCCGCCGCCGAGGATCGGCTCGGTCAGGCCCTCGGTCAGGCCAATCCGCCGGCTGAAGAAGACCTGCGGCGTGTCGCTTCTGCCGAAGAAGCCTCTGCCACCGAGCCGGGTGGCGCGATTCATTCCGCCTCCGGCAGGGCCGGCTGGCCGGCCGAAGTCGAAGATTCCCCGGCCTTCGAGGAAGAACTCCCGCTTCTCGGGAAAGAACAGGTTGAACCGCGACAGGTTGAGCTGCGCCTCGTCCGCCTCGACCTGTGCGAAGTCGGTGTTGAGCGTGAAGTCGGCCGTCAGGTTCTGCGTGACGCCCACCTTGACGTCGAGTCCGCCGGTGCCGTCGCCACGGTTTCGGAATGGCGTGTCGGCGGTCAGGTTGGTGTCGACCGATCCGATACCGTACGGCTTGAGCTCAACGAGCCGATCCTCCGCTGGCGTCTCGAGGCCGGTCAGCGTGGCTGCGACCGACAGGCGGAACATGCCAGGCCCGGCCGAGATGGGAACCGGCGTGAGCAGGACGGTCTCGTTCTTGTAGCGGATGTTCCGCTGCAACTGGACGCCCCAGATCTGCGGGGTGCCTGATCCGAAGCGGAGCGACTTGAACGGGATCTCCATTTCGACGGTCCAGCCGCCGTCGAAGCGGCCGGTGGACGAGTCCCAGATCGGGTTCCAGTCCATGTTCGGGTTGCCCTCGTCGGTGATCTCGAAGTCGAAGAAGCCGCCGATCGGGTTGACCAGGAACGCGACGCCGTTGCGGCGATCGTAGAAGGTGTCGAAGCCGACGGCGAAGTGCTCGTTGTTGATCAACTGGAACCCGTCGCGCTGCATCTCGTTGGCGACCCATTGCGACTCGGGCGCTGCATCCCAGAGCCGTGCCGCAACGTAGACCTGTCGATCGTCGAAGAAGATCCAGGCCTCGGTCCGTTCCGTGGCCGGCGCGCCCTCGTCCGGCAGTTGCTGCACGAGGCCTTCGAGCGGGAGCGTCGTCTCGTAGACCCGCTCGTCGAGCACGCCGTCGAGCCGGAGTGGTTCGGAGATCCGCACTGCCCGCACGGTGGCGCGGCCAGCCGCGTCGCGCGCGATGGTCGCCGGCGCCACCGGGGGTGGCGGCCCGTCGATGCGGGCGTCCGGATCCTGGATGGCGATCCCGTCGCCGGACGCCCCGGGTTGCGCCAGGCTGGGTGCGGCGCCACTTGCCGTCAGGAGGAGTACGGTGAGGGTCAGGCGCAGCACCGCTACGACCGTGAATGATCGCGTCAATTGATCACGCATGTCCCCCTGCGGTGGCCCAGGCAGCCACATGGGGAAGACGCCCGCCCGGCCGTCCGTGTTTCGCCCGGGGCAGACTACGACGAGCGGGTCGGCACCTGCAGATGGGGCATCGGCGCGCTGGTGAACAGCCGCTTGGCCGGGATGGCGAGCCATCGAGCCCAGGCGGCGGCACGTGAGACACGGGCGCTGTCCGTCGCGATACCGGTATTGCCGTACATCTGCCGGTAGAGCTTCGACACCAGCAGGAACGCCAGCCGCCCCTTGAGCGAGCGGACGCAGCCGGAGCGGCGCCAGACCGCGCCAAACTGGTAAAACCGGTCCCACGCCCGCTGGGTGCCAAGCCGGATTTGCTCGGCCGTCATTGCCGGATGGGGCGAGAAGATTTTCGGCCGGTCGATTGGTGGGATCAGCCAGTAGCGGCTGACCGGCACGCCATTGACGTCCGGGTAGTCCTTCGCCTCGTTCTGCTCCCACTTCAGGAAGTCGAGCGTCCCTGGGAACGGGGTGAGCGTGAGGAATTGCGCGAAGTCGACGTCGGCGGCGTGCGCCAGCGCCGCCGTGGCTTCGAACGTGGAGGGCTGGTCGCTCGGCAGGCCGAAGATGAACGATCCGAGCACATGGACGCCATGTTCGCGGAACTGCCGAAGCTGCTGGACCAGAGCGTCCCCTACCAGGTTGAAGCCCTTGTAGACGTCCTTCAGTCCTTCCTCGGTCACTGCCTCGACGCCGATCAGCGCTCCCTTGATGTGCGCGGCGCGCATCGCATCGAGGAACGCCGGATCCTCTGCCGCCTCCATCGTGATCTGCGTGAAGAAGATGGTGTCGTCCGGCAACTTGGCCAGTTGTTCCATCAACTCGAAGCGTTCGGCACGGAGGGCTTCGAGTTCGTGCAGCCGCGACGGATCCTCCCGACGGCGCGCCATCGCCAAATCCTCGAGCGTCACCGGGTAGAAGTTGTCGTCCGCCAGGGCGATGAACCGGAAGCCCATCCGGCGTAGCTCGACGATCTCCTCAACCACGGCATCCACCGCCCGTTGCCGCGGCTCCTGGCCGTCGGTGCGCCAGACCGAGCAGAAGGAGCAGTGCTTGGGACAGCCACGCACTGTCTGGACCGACGCCCACATGTAGCGGTCGCGCGGCATCAGGTCCCAACGCGCCCGCTGCAGCGACGCACCTGGCACGCGGCCACCGTCATAGATTCGTTCAAGGCGTCCCGCCACGGCATCGGCAATCACCTGCGGCCAGATCCCGTCGCCGTCCCCCTTGACGACGGCGTGCGCGGCGCCGCGTTCGTATGCCTCGTCCGGGTAGAGCGTGGCGTGGATGCCGCCGTAGATCACCAGCGCGCCCCGCTCCCGCGCCAGGCGACCGACTTCGTAGCCGCGCAGCGCGTTGCCGGTATGGATGCCGATGCCGACGATATCGCCCCTGCCGATCGTGGACGTATCGAGTGGCTCCAGGGTCTCGTCAACAATCACCGGATCGCCGTGCGACCGCGGCGTGGCGTGCGCCAGCACGTACAGCCAGCGTGGCGTGATGACCGCCAGTCCGAAGGCAATATGACTTGGATTGATCAGATGAATTTGCATGAGGTCGCAGTTTGAATGTGCATGGGGTGGCAGTCGGCTCGATGTGCAGGCGCCAGCGTGTTGGATCGACTATATCGCAAGTGAAGGCTCCCGGTATCGCCGGCGTCAGGGCAAGGCGAACGCCAGCACGGTGTCGGTGGCGATCACCGCGACGTACTGACGACCGTTGACCGCGTAGGTCAGCGGACTCGACCGGACTGGCCGGGGGGCGGCGTGATGGAACAATTGCTCGCCGGTCGCCGCGTGGAACGCATGGAACCCGCCGGCGTCGGTCCCCTGAAAGACCAGATCGCCGGCAGTCGCCAGGTTGCCGCTCGCCCCAATCGTCGTGAGGGCGGGAAGCACCTGCTGCCACGCTTCCTCTCCGCTCGCCGGCTCGTAGGCGGTCAGCGTGGTGCTGGGTGTGTAGGCGGGGATGCGGCTCAGTTCCTCGATGCTCTCGGTGTGTCCGCGCGAGTCGGGGCCCGGTTCGAGCGCGTTGCCGACCGGCTTGACAACGAGCGACACCGCCGCGTTCTTCCCGGTGACGTACAGCAGCCCGGTGCGCGGGCTGAACGCGGGAGATCCGAAACTCGACCCGCCGTGGGCCACGATGTAGGGCTCGTTCATCGAGTACGGCGTGTACATCTGCCGCGACTGTGCCTGCAGGACCGGATCGTCCACGTGGACGTAGGTGGCGCAGAACGGCGTCATCGGAACGCCGCGTGCGTTGTGGGGGATCGGCTGCGTCGGGTAGACCACCTCGCCCGGCACGGTGGTCTCCGTCGGCACCAGCGTCTCCACCATCGGGTTGATCGGCTCGCCAGTCTCGCGGTGCCAGAGATAGAGCAGGCAGTTCTTGCCGGCGGATCCGACGCCCCGGATCGTCTCGCCGTTCCGTGTGACGTCGAACAGCACCGGGCCGGTGACATGGTCCCAGTCCCAGAGGTCGTGGTGGACCGCCTGGTAGTGCCAGCGGAGCGCGCCGGTTTCGAGGTCGAGCGCGACGGTGGAGTTCGTGAACAAGTTGGCGCCGGGTCGGGCCGAGCCGTCGTAGTCGGGCGACGGGTTACCCACGTTGACGTAGACCAGGCCCAGATCGACATCGATCGCCGGTTGCGTCCAGATTCCGCCTCCCGCGCGGGCGCCGTCGCCCCAGGTGTCGCCGGCGATCTCCCAGCCTTCGTCCTGCGGCCGCTGCGGGATGGTGTTGAAGACCCACCTGATCGCACCGGTCGTCGCGTCGGTGGCGACGACCAGGCCGCCCGGAATGTGGCCCTCGGACAGTGCGGCGCCCAGGTAGAGCGTGCCGTCGTGGTACGCCGGCGCGCTCGTGATCCGGTAGCCGATCGTGAAGGGGTCGAGAGTCGGCGGATAGACGTCTGGATACTTCGCCTGGAGCGCCAGGCCGACGACCGGCAGGACGCCGCCGTTGCCGAACGACGAGACGAGCTCACCCGTGGCGGCGTCTGCTGCTGTCAGATTGGCGCCGTTGTACGCATAGATCTTCCCCTCGGCGTACGTTGGGCCTCGCACACGGTTGCGTTCGGCCGCGTCCAGCTCGAGCGACCAGACCAGTTCGCCGGTCACCGCGTTCACGGCAAAGACGCTCGGGCCGGCGTGGAAGTACATCAGCCCGTCGACCACCAGCGGCGTCACCTCGCTCACGTCGGTTCCCGCCGGCACGGCAACCGACCACTGCTCGGCGAGGCGGGCGACGTTGGTCGTGTCGATCTGATCCAGTTCGGAGTAGCGGCGGTTGTGCAGGTCGAGATTGTGGCTGGTCCAGTTGGTCTGGCCTCCCGCCGTGATGGCAGGGGGATCGCCCTGCCGGGTCGTGCGGCCCTGGGCGTAGAGATCGGTCGCGCCGGCAAGGGCGACAGCCGCCATGAGCGCGGTGGCAGTCACACCCTGGACGGTCGGTCGGTGGCGAAGGGTGCGGTGGATCATGGACGCATTATCTCCCAACCGGGCGCATAGCGGCCGGGTTGCGCAAAACGCCGGAGTGGGCGATCATGCGGGGATCGCGCACCGAGGTTCGTGGCGGGCCGGCTGGCCGCCGGCCCCGCACCAGGGAGGTTGGAGATGAGGTCGATCAGGTTCGTTGTGATCGCGTTGGCATTCGTCGTTGGCCTGTCGTCCGTGGCGGCGGCCCAGGAGGCCTACGAGCCGCCGCGGCTGCCGGACGGGAAGCCGGACCTGCAGGGGGTGTGGGACTTCCGGACCCTGACGCCGCTCCAGCGGTCCGAGGATCAGGACGGGTCAGTGCTGTCCGACGAGGAGGCGGCGCGGCTTGCGGCGGAGGCTGCCGCGCGCAGCGCCGAGTTGAACGCGCCGAGCGACGTGACCGGCGAACTGCTGCCGGTGGGCGGCAATGTCGGCGCCTACAACCACTTCTGGGTCGATCAGGGGGCGAGCGTGGTGGATGATCGGCGGACATCCCTCCTCACGGATCCGCCGACCGGCCGGCTGCCGGCGCTGCAGCCCGGCGTGGAGATGGTGCAACTATCGCTCGGCGAGGATCTGGGCGGCAGCCTTCCGGTGCGGGTCCGCGCCGCCGGCATCGGGACCAACAGCCATGAGGACCGCGGCCTGGCCGAGCGGTGTCTCCTCGGCTTCAACTCTGGTCCCCCGATCGTGCCGGCCGGCTACAACCAAAACCTGCAGATTTTCCAGACGCCGGATCATGCCGTCATCCTGCACGAGATGGTGCATGACGCCCGGATCGTCCCGCTCGACGGACGGGACCAGTTGCCGGAGCGCATCCGCCAGTGGATGGGCGACTCGCGCGGCTCCTGGGACGGCGACACGCTGGTGGTGGAGTCGACCAACTTCACCGACAAGGTGGCCAGCTTCAATCCGTCAGTCTCGACGGCGGTCGGCAGCGGCGACACGCTCCATCTGACGGAGCGCTTCACGCTCGTCGCCGACGACACGCTGCTGTACGAATTTACGGTGAATGATCCGACGAACTTCACCGCGCCCTTCACGGCCACGCTGCCAATGAAGCGGGGTGAGGGCATGTACGAGTACGCCTGTCACGAGGGGAACTACGGGCTGTTCAACATCCTCTCGGGCGCCCGCGCCGCCGAACGCTGACGGTGCGCCGGCCGCCAGCCGGCAGAGGTGGGGAGAGGGGAACAACGCGCCGCGATGCGGCGCAGCCTTACGGGTGCGTTCCCCAGACGAGTTCGGCAACGAACCCAACGGGAATCCCGATCGCCAGCAGCGCCAGGCTCACCAGCAGGAACCTGGAGTAGATCGGCACCTTCAGCGCGCGGTGCGTCAGCGGCACGGCCACCGTCTCGCGCTCGTCGATCGCCCGGTACGCCTGCTGCAGGCCATCTTCGGTCGACACGTCGAAGTAGTCGCCGCCGAAGTCGCGGATCCGGTCAATCAGCGACGGCGCGTCCGCGTCCTCCTCGGTCGACGTCTCGGCGGTCGTATTGATGTAGATGATGTAGGGGACGACGTTCCGCGCATTCAACCCCGCCAGTTCCACCTCGGGGATCTCGTCGACGTCGGCGTCGGTGATGATCAGGAGGGCGCGATTTTCCGCCATGCCTCGGTTGACGACCGTCGCGTCTCGGTCGAAGTGGCGGATGATCGACTGGAGCGCGCCCGTGATATTGGTCGTGCCCTCCGAGTCGATGATCCGCACCTTGTCGTCGGGCACGAAGAAGCGGTCCCGCGACGCGCCCGGCTCGGTCGCCATGATCTTCACCGTCACCCACGGCGCCTCCATCACCTGGAAGTAGTACAGCTCGTCGTCCAGGACGAAGTCGTCCACCATGTAGGGGTACGACGAGAAGATCCAGAGCGACACCCGGTCGTTCTTCTGCTGTCGCATCTCGAGGAAATCGAGGTGCGCCTGCCTGGCCACCTCCGCGCGGGAGCGGTCGCTGTTGGAGAACTCCCACGCCATCGACAGGGAGGTGTCGACCAGATCGATCCGGACGCGCGACTCGACGTTGCCGGTCACCCGCTCGGTCGATGTGAGGAATGGGTCGGACAACGCCATCAGGGTCATCACCAGCGCGAGACCGAGCGCCACCTTCGGGACGGCGTGCAGTAGACGCGCCGTGATGCCGCGGCGGAAGCGGCGGGGGACCACGTAGCCCGAGTGGCGTCGCGCATGCCGCCGGCGGAGCAGCGCCAGACGGGCAGTGGTCAGCACCGCGGCGGCCGCGACCGCCAGCGCCACCAGCACCGCGGTGCCGGTATCGCCGTAGCGGACCTGGGCGAGGTCGGTCGTCAGCAGATCCTGCAGTTCCTGGCGCAGGAATTCGGGGAACCCTGCCCAATCGATCAACACGGCGGTATCATACTGACCAAATGGTGACGGGCTGGTTTGCGACGGGCGCGTTGCTGTGCGGGTTGGGCGTGGCGCTCGGTGCATTCGGCGCGCACGGCCTGCGCGAGCGGCTGACGCCGGAAATGCTCGCAACGTTCGAGACGGGTGTCCGCTACCATTTCATCCACGCACTCGGGCTGTTCGCAGTCGCCTGGGCGGCGACGCGCTGGCCCGGCGCGCTCGTCGGGGCGGCCGGCTGGCTGTTCGTCGCCGGCATCGTGATCTTCTCCGGCAGCCTCTACCTGCTGTCGATTTCCGGCATCCGGTGGCTCGGCGCGATCACGCCGATCGGTGGCGTCTGCATGATTGCCGGTTGGGTGCTGCTCGCCGCCGCCGCCCTCCGCGCCGGCTGACCGGCAGTACCGGCGGCCACCCCCGGCGGCCGCGCGGCTGGCGCCGGTCGCGCGGCGCCTACCAGCGGGTGCTTCGCCCTGAGGGATCACGCCTCGACGGCGGCGGTGAACGCGGCCACCAGCGCATCCGCGTCGGCCCGGTTCCAGGTCTCGTTCACCGCGACAAGCACGCTCGCCGTCCCGTCGCCATTCGCGCGGGGCGCGCCAATGGCAATCCCGCCGTCGCGCAGCCGCTGCCGGAACGCCTGGGGATCCCCCGTCCGCACGCGCAGCCGGCAGAGATTCGTGCCGTGCGGGATCCGTTCCACCTTGAACGCGTCGTGATGCGCGATCCGATCGATCCAGGCTTCCGATATCTCCACCGCCGTGCGGAACCGGTCGGTGAACCCCGGCAGGTAGTGGTGTGCGATCACGGCGAACGGCCAGGCCGCCGGCAGCCCCGCGCCGAACATCCGGCGCGTGTGGTACATCGGGTCGAGCAGGTCGCGCGGTCCGGCGAGGATCGCTCCGGACGGCGCGTTGAAGTACTTGTAGAGGGAGACGTAGACGGTATCGAAGGGGGCGCAGTAGTCGGCGACGTCGCGCCCGTCGTACGCCGCCTGCAGGAAAATCCGCGCGCCGTCAAGATGCAGCCGGATGCCCTCGCGCCGGGCGAACGTCACGATCGTCTCCAGTTCGCCACGGTCGAACGTGGCACCCGACTGACGGCGGACCGGCGTCTCGATCGAGATCACCGACACGCGGGTCGTGACCCGGCCCCCGGCAGTCCGCTCAACCGCCACCGCCAGTTCATCCAGCGTGAACGAGGGCCGGCCCGCGGCAAGCGGGACGAGCGGGATGTTGCTGAGGGTCTGCACGCAGTCGCCCGAGTCGTTGTAGAGGTGGCTGTCGGACTGCACCACGGCGCGGCCGGTACCCTCGGCGAGGGTGCGGACGGCGAGGTGGTTTGCCAGTGTGCCGGTCGGCATGAAGACGGCCCGTTCCTTGCCGAGTACCTGGGCGAAGGCTTCTTCAAGCCGTTCGACCGCGCCGCCGTTGGAGTAGGCATCACGCGCAATGCCAGCGTCGGCCAGACGGGTCCAGAGCGTGGCGGTTTCGGCTGGCGCCAGACTGAGACCGTCCCCGGTCATTCGGACATCAGCGGATTCGGGCGCGGTCGGGACTGACGACTGCGCTCCTGCAAACGACGGGTGGGCGAGGCCGGCGGCGGCAAGCGGCGTCAGGCCGAGGAAGTGACGGCGATCGATGGTCGTCATCGTACGCTCCTCCGGCGCCAGATTCGCCCGGGCGGCGCCATGCTGAGATGATAACGGGAATTCGGGTCTCCGCCGTGCGGTGACGGCGGCGGACAGTCGGCGCAGGAGTGTAGAATCGCGCGAGAGAGACAGGCTGCGGAGGAGCGTCCGAGGGCGAGGGCAGCGACCATGTCAAGACTGTTGGATCCACGATGGACGCGGCTGCTCATGATCGTGGCGGCACCGCTGATCTGGGGCGCCGCGGACACGGCGTTCGCGCAGGACGACGCGGCGGAGATTCCGGACCTCGAGGGACGCTGGGACGGCGGCCCCGGCTCGCGGCCGGTCAACGGCCCGAACATGCCGTGGGTGCCGGGCGAGAACTTCCCCGTGCTGAACGAGAGGGGTCTCGCCTACCAGGAAGTGTTCGACGAGGCGATTGCGGCGAAGTACGACTGCGTGCCGTCGACGCCGCCGGCGCTGATTTACGACCCCTACATGATGGAACTGGTGCAGTGGCCCGATCGGGTGCTGTTCCGCTACGAGAAGGACGATCAGTTGCGCACGGTCTGGCTCGACGGTCGCGAGCCGACGCCGATGGACTACAGCCTGCAGGGAGTGTCGGTGGGCTACTACGAGGACGGCGCGCTGCATGTGGCGACGACCCATTACACGTACGATGCTACCGGCTTCGACGACTACAACGGCATCCCGTCGTCGCAGCTCAAGAAGGTGACCGAGCGCTACTGGCGCGAGGGGGAGCAGTTGAAGGTGACCGTCACCGTGGAGGACGAGTTGTTTCTGCGCGAGCCGGCGTCGTTCACCACGCAGTGGAACCGGGCGCCGGAGGGCTACAAGCTGCAGCCGTACGAGTGCGACCCCGAGGTGGCGCGCATGCCGGTGAAATTCATGGTGCCGAAGTACCGGTAGCGGCGCCGGTGACAACGAAGGAGGGTACATCGGTGAGAATCCTGCTTTGGAGCGTGGCAGCCATGGCGGCGGTGGCTATCGCGATTGTCCTGACCGGTGCGCCGGCAACGGCGCACCACGCGAGCGCTCCGTTCTACGACAGCACGAAGAGCGTCGAGGCGGTCGGCACCGTTACCCGCTTCCTGTTCCGCAACCCCCACTCGTTCCTCTTCCTGGATGGTGAGGGCGAGAGTGGCGAGACGATCCAGTGGGAGATCGAGATGGGCACCGCGGTGTCGATGAGCCGCCGCGGCTGGAGTCCCGACACGATCACGGTGGGCGACCACATCCGCGCCGTCGGTCGGCCGTCCCGGGCCCCCGGCACGCATGGCGTGTGTTGCGCCGAGCTGAGCAGGCCTGACGGCAACCCCATCCGCCCGGCGGACTAGCAGCCCGTGGTGAAACCCCGCGTGACACCGAGAGCGGTGAGGCGCCCGCCTGACAAGGCGCGACGAGGGAGCCTCTTGGCCAGAGGCGACCGAGGAGCAACGCCGCTCAGGCGGGATGCATCGCCGCTCGAATGTAGCGGGGGTTTCACCACGGGCTGCTAGCAGCCGGTCCCGTTACGGCGCCGGGCGCCCGCGATGCACCCGACGCACCTCGACCCCGCCCCGCGAGCATTTTGTGGTCTGTAGCCGGTCCGCGCGTTGCCGGCTGCAGTCCGGTAGCGCCGTGTACAGTAGACCCCGCTCACAACGGCGGCGCGATCGAGCACGAGGCAGCAGATGGACAGACAACGATTCCTGATTACGGGTGCGAGCCAGGGCATCGGCGAGGCGCTCGTCCGGCTGGCGCGCGAGCGGGGCCACGACGTGGTGTTTACCGGACGCGACGAGGCGCGGATCGCCGCGGTGGCGTCCGAGACCGGAGCGCACGGGATCAGGGCGGACGTGGCGGTGGCCGACGACAATCGGCGCACCGTGGATGCCTGCATCGAGCAGATGGGCGGGATCGACATCCTGGTCAACAACGCGGGCGTCGGCTATGTCGGCGAGCTCGGGTCGATCGAGATGGACCTGATGCGCGCCCTCTTCGACATCAACGTGTTCGGCCTGGTGGACCTGACGAACCGCGTGGCGCCGATGCTGAAGGCGCAGCAGCGCGGCGCGATCATCAACATCGCGTCGACTTCCGGCATAAAGGGGGCGGCCGGCGGAACGGTCTACGCCGCAAGCAAATGGGCGGTGCGCGGCATCAGCCAGTGTTGGCAGGCCGAACTCCGGCCGCACGGCGTGCATGTCACCTGCGTCTGCCCGTCGGAGGTGCAGACCAACTGGATGGGGAAGACGGGGCGGAACAATCCGAACAAGCTGTACGCCGTCGACATCGCGCAGACGATCATGGCGGCGCTCGAGATGCATCCGCGCGCTTTGTGGCCGGAGCTGGCGATCTTTGCGAACAACCCCTGGAAGGAAGACTAGGCTGACGGCCGGCCCACTGGAGTCACGCTGATGGTATTTCGTGCGTTCCGGGTCGAGAAGACGGAGGACCGGCAGTTCGTTCGGAGCATCGTCACACGAGAGGTGGACGATCTGCCGGAGGGGGAGCTGCTGATCGACGTCGCGTGGTCAGCGCTCAACTACAAGGACGCACTTTCGGCGATCGGGAATCCGGGCGTGACACGCAACTACCCGCACACGCCCGGGATCGATGCGGCCGGAACGGTTGTCGAATCGGCATCGTCGGACTTTTCGCCAGGCGATGCGGTGATCGTGTGCGGCTTCGACCTCGGGATGAACACGCCGGGCGGCTTCGGCCAGCGGATCCGTGTTCCGGCCGACTGGGCAATCGCGATGCCGGACGGTCTCGACGCGCGCACCAGCATAATCCTCGGTACCGCCGGCTTTACCGCCGCGCTCTCGGTAGACAAGCTCGAAGCGGCGGGCATGACAACCGGTGGCGGGCCGGTGCTGGTGACTGGCGCGACCGGCGGCGTCGGATCGATTGCGGTGACGCTGCTGGCCACGCTGGGTTACGAGGTGCACGCGGTGACCGGGAAGGCGTCGCGCCACGAGTTCCTGCACAGCCTCGGAGCAAGCGCCATTCTCACGCGCGAGGAGGCGGCAGCAGGGGCGGAGAAGGCGCTCCTGAAGCCCACCTGGGGTGGTGCGATCGACACCGTCGGCGGACCGATCCTCTTCAACGTCATCAAGGCGCTTCGCTACAACGCCAGCGTCGCCGCGTGCGGCCTGGTCGCATCGCCCGAGCTGCCCGCGACGGTGTTCCCGTTCATTCTCCGTGGTGTCAACCTGCTGGGAGTCGACTCGGTCGTGCCGCCGATGGAGAAGAAGCGGGAACTGTGGAACCGGTTGGCCGGTCCATGGAGGCTGGATCTCGAACCACTCGTCGTCCCGCTGTCCCTCGACACGCTGTCTGATGCGATCGACACCATCCTGAAGGGCGAGATGGCGGGGCGTGGCCTGGTGAATCTGAACGGATGAGCGTGGTGCATCGTCCGCATCGTCGCGGCGGCGCGAGGGCAGGCGCGCTCGCGTTCCTGGCGATCGCGGGGGTGAACCTCTCCGCCTGCGCGGCGGACGATCAACCGTCGGCGTTCCGGCCCACCGCGACGGTCGAGGAACTGATGCGGACGGTGATTGATCCGGCGGCCGACGCGGTCTGGGACGCAGTGGTGATCGATGTCACGGCCGACGGCGTCGTCGAGATCGTTCCGGAGACCGACGGCGACTGGGTCCGTCTGCGCCGACACGCCGTGACCCTGGCTGAGTCGGCCAACCTCCTGCTGGTGGAAGGGCGGCGGATTGCCGCGCCTACCTCGCGATCGGAGCTGCCCGGCATCGATCTGCACCCGGACGCCATTCAGACGCTGGTCGAGGAGGACTGGGAGACCTGGGCCGCAGTGTCCCGGGGACTGTACGACACCAGCCGGACTCTGCTCGCGGCGATCGACGCGCTGGATGTCGATGCGCTGCTCGCCGCCGGCACCGAACTCGACCTCGCCTGCGAGGCGTGCCACTCCGTCTATTGGTACCCCGGCTACGACGATCCGCGGCCGGCAGCAGCGGACGACATGCCGCCGCCACCCGCGCCATAGCGGCCGGGCTACCAGGCGCGGGACCAGCGGTGACCTGGGCCGTCGTTGGGGCGGAGCGAGGCGTCGACGCCCGCCTCCCGTTCAAGCAAACGGCCGAGCAGCCAGAGCAGGTCCGACAGCCGGTTGAGATAGGCGAGGAGCGGCGGCTCCACCGCCACGCCTGACTCCCCCAGCCGCACCGCGGCCCGCTCGGCACGCCGGCAGACCGTGCGCGCGACGTCGAGCGCGGAAGCCGCTGGCAGCTCGCCCGGCAGCGACCAGTCGTTCAGCACGCCGTCGATCGCCTCGATCCGATCCACTTCGGCCGTCAGGCGGTCGACCATCGCGTCGGTGACCCGCGCGGGCGTCCTGCCGAGCGTGTCGGGGGGCGTGACCAGCTCGCCGCCGACCACGAACAGCTCGCGCTGAATTTCCTTCAGCAGTGTCCCAATCGGCGCGTCGTCGCAGATCGATCGCGCGAATCCGATCTGCGCGTTCAGTTCGTCGATCGATCCGCACGCCTCCATCTGGAGCGACGACTTGGAGATGCGCGTCCCGCCGGCCAGGCTGGTCTCGCCGCCGTCACCCCGCTTGGTCGCAATGCTCATGGGTGGTCTGCGGGCAGGAGAACGATGAGTGTAGCATGCGCGGGCGGCGTGCCCTCCGCCGCGCGGCACGATGGCAGACAACCCGATCGGGACGATGGCCGGTGATGCAACAGCGGCGTGGGACGTCCTGCACGCCAGGGATCGGTTCACCGCGCGTCGGGCAGGCCGGTTCCTCGTCGTCGAGCTGCTGACGCCGCACCGCGTGCTGAGCACCTCCGCCCATCAGGGCGGCCAGCAGGACGATCTCCGCCATCTCGTGAACCACCAGAGCTGCGAGGCGAGCGGCGATACGGAACGGCACGACCTGATCAGCCGTCTTGGCCTGCCGGCCTACCACGGCGAGGTGTGCCGCGAGATCGGGATCGATCCGGACCGCGCCGCGGTGATGGGGACCGCCGCCAACATGGCGTGCGCCGCGCACCACTTCGGCGCGTTCGAGGATCTGCGTGTCGATGCGTTTGTCACGGCTGGTGTCGCGGGCAACGCCGTGCGGGCGGGCGATCCGGCATCGTGGACCGAGGCGGAGGAGGGTGGCTGGCGCCGGGCGAACCCGATGGCGGGGACGATCAACACGATTGCCCTGATTGGCGTGCCGCTGACACCGGCGGCGCAGGCGCGCGCGGTGGTAACGATGACGGAGGCGAAGTCTGCCGCGCTGGCGGAACTCGCGGTGCCGAGCCGCTATTCGCCCACGATCGCCACCGGTACCGGGACGGATCAGTACTGTCTCGCCGCACCGATCGATCCGTCGCGGCGATCGCGCGAATCGACCAGTCCGCACACCAAGCTCGGCGAACTGATCGGGGTCGCCGTGAGAGGCGCGACGATCGAGGCGCTCCGGTGGCAGAACGGCCTGGAGCCGTCGTCCACGCGGAACCTCGTACATGCACTCGGACGCTTCGGTCTGACCGAAGACGGCGCCCTCGACCGCCTGGCTGCGCTGTTGCCGGACAATCACTACGTGGCGCTGGCGCGGAATCACCGCGCGGTGTTCAACGATCCGGGGGTTGCCGCCGCGGCGTACGCAATCGCCGCCGTCCTCGATCGCGTGGCATTCGGCACGCTGCCGGCCGACTTCGCAGGCGCGGCGCTGCGGCAGCAGGCCGCGTCTCTCGCGTGCGCGGTGGCGGCGCGCCCGCACGAATGGGCCAGGTTCCACGCGGCGCTGGCCGTGGCGCCGGACGGCCACCCGGTCGATCTGGTGCTGCGCGCCATCGCCGCCGGTTGGGCCGCCAAGTGGACGTGAGCTCGCTCGCGCCGCGCGCCGATCTGCTGATCGCGGCGGCCGTGGCGGACTATTACCTGGGCGATCCGGTGTACCGCTGGCATCCGGTCCGTCTGATGGGCGGCCTGCTGGCGCGCATCGAAACGCGCCTGCGTGCCGTCGGCCTTGACGGCTACCTCGGCGGCGGCCTGCTGTGCATCATGCTTGTGGCGCCGAGCGTCGGCATGGTGGTGGTGCTTGTGATCGGTCTCCACGCACTGCATCCTGTCGCGGCGCTCGCTGGCCATCTCTTCGTGCTCTACAGCCTGCTCGCTCTGGGTGATCTCTTTGCGCACGGCGCGGCGATCAACGAGGCGGTTGACGCAGACGATCTCGACGCGGCGCGGCACGCGGCCCGGCGGCTCGTCGGGCGCGACACCGATCGGATGGACGGCAGCGGCTGCCGGCGCTCCGCGATCGAGAGCCTGGCGGAAAGCCTGGTCGACGGGTTCGTCTCGCCGGTGGCATGGTACGCGGTGGCGGGGTTGCCGGGTGTCGCGCTCTTCAAGGTGGTGAGCACGATGGATTCGATGGTGGGGTACCGGACGGAACGGTATGTCCGTTTCGGCTGGTGCGGCGCGCGGCTCGACGATCTGATGAACCTGGTGCCGGCGCGCGCGGCGTGGCTGTGGATCATCGTGGCGGCGGCACTCGTGCCGGGCGCCTCCGGACGCGCGGCGGCACGGGTCGGATGGCAGCAGCATGCGTTGGTGCCGGGACCGAATGCCGGGTGGAGCGAGGCGGCGATGGCCGGCGCGATCCGGCGCCGGCTCGCCGGGCCGATCCACCTCGGGGGGCGCCTTGCGAGCGACATCTGGATTGGCGATCCGGAAGACGCGCCCGGCGGAGCGACCGACGACTACCGCCGCGCCGCGCATGTCGTGCGCGGCGCGGCGCTGCTCGCGCTCGTTGCCGCTGTGCTGTGGCTGGCGTAGCATGGCGCGCATGCGCCACTCCATCTGCGTTGCCGCTGTCGTCGTTGCCGTTGTCGCCGTCGCGCCGGCCGTCGCACAGGGACCGCACCGAATCCCGGCCGACGGAGGCGACATCCTGATCACGCCGATCCTGCACGCCTCCGTGCAGGTGGAGCACAACGGAACGGTGATCCATGTCGATCCGTGGAGCGCAGGGGATCTGTCCCAGGCGAAACCGGCCGACCTGATCCTGGTGACCGACAATCCCGGACACCACCTCGACCCCGACGCCATCGCGCAGCTCCGGAAGCCTGGCGCCCCGGTGGTGCTGACCGCCGCCGCGGCCGAGCAGTTCGATGGAGGCGAGGTGCTGGCGAACGGCGAGCGGGGCACATTCGCCGGGACTCCGGTCGAAGCGGTCCCTGCCTACGACATGACGCCGGGTCAGCCGTGGCATCCGAAGGGGGAGGCGAATGGCTATGTCGTCACCCTGGGCGGCCGGCGGATCTTCTTCGCGGGTGTGGGGGAGTGCGCGCCGGAGATTCAGGCGCTGCGCGACATCGACGTCGCCTTCCTGCCGATGAATTTGCCGGTCGACCGGATGCGGCCGCGGCCGGTCGCCGAGTGCGCCCGGACGTTCCGGCCGTCGGTGCTCTACATCTATCACTACGACAATGCGTCGGCCGGCTGGTTCGGCAACCGCGATCAGCCCCGCCCGGACAACGCGGCGGAAGTCGCGGCGACTTTTCGTGCGTTGCGCGAAGCGCTCGAGGGGGAGCCGATCGACGTGCGCGAAGCGGAGTGGTACCCGCGATAGTCTGGCGCCGGCCCGGGCCCCGTCCCCTTCGGCGCTACTGACCCGGCGTCCAGATCTGCGGCTTCGGCTCGCCCGTCATCTCGAGTAGCAGGGTGTTCAGACGCCGGACGAATGCGGCGGGGTCGGCGAGCTGCCCGCCCTCGGCCAGCATCGCCTGATCGAAGAGGATGTGGCTCCAGTTGCGCAAACGGCCGTCGTCGGTCTCATTCTTCAGGCGCACGACGACGGGGTGCGTCGCATTGATCTCAAGCACCAGCGGGATGGTCGGCACATGCTGACCCGCGGCGCGGAGGACCCGTTCCAGGTTCGCGCTCACCCCCGGCATGTTGCTCACCAGACAGGCGGGCGACTCGGTCAGCCGATGGGTCACGCGAACGCCGGCCGCCCGGTCGCCCAGTGCCTGGTGCATCCGTTCGGTGAGCGGTGTGAACTCCGCCTCGGTCTCCTCCTGCTGTTTCGTCTCCGCCTCGCTGTCCGCCAGCTCGCCGAGGTCGAGATCGCCCTGCGCGACCGACTGCAGCGGTGTGTCCTCGAACGACGGCAGATGACCCACAACCCACTCGTCCACCCGGTCGTGGAGCAGCAGCACCTCCACTCCCTTCTTCCGGAACACCTCGAGGTGCGGGCTCTGCCGCGCCGAGTCGAAGCTGTCGGCCGTGACGAAGTAGATCGCCTTCTGTCCCTCCGGCATCCGTGCGATGTAGTCGGCGAGCGCGACCGCCTGGTCGGGTGCGCCGGTCCGCGTCGAGGCGAAGCGGAGCAGCCTGGCGATGCGTGCCTGATTCTCGGGATCCTCGCCGATCCCCTCCTTCAGGACCCGCCCGAACTCCTTCCAGACCGTCACGTACGTGTCCGGCTGACGGTCGGCCAGTTGCTCCAGCAGCGCGAGCACCCGCTTCACCGCGGCCTTCCGGATCGCGTCGACGTCAGATGAGTGCTGCAGGATCTCGCGCGAGATGTTGAGCGGCAGGTCGTTCGAGTCGACGAGGCCCCTGACAAAGCGCAGGTAGCCGGGGAGCAGTTCTTTCGCACCGTCCATGATGAAGACGCGCCGGACGTACAGCTTGATCCCGTGACGCTGCTCGCGGTCCCACAAATCGAACGGCGCGTGGCGGGGGATGTAGAGCAGTAGTGTGTAGTCGTGCCGTCCCTCGACACGGACGTGCGTGCGGGCGAGCGGGGCTTCGATGTCGTGGGTGATGGCCTTGTAGAACTCGTCGTACTGCGCGTCGGTGATCTCCGACTTGGGGCGCGTCCAGAGCGCCGAGGCGCGGTTCACCTGCTCGGTCGCCCCGGTGTCACCCGTGTCGGTGGGCTTTCCTTCCACCTGCCGCTTCGCCATCCGGATCGGGATGGTGATGTGGTCGGAGTACTTGCGGACGATCGCCCGGAGGTGATCGCCGTCGAGCAGCTCGTCCTCGCCGTCGCGCAGGTGCAGCGTCACCTCCGTGCCGCGCGACGGCTTCGAGACCGGCTCCAGCGTGTAGGTCCCCTCGCCGCGGCTCTCCCAGCGGACCGCGCCGTCCGCGGCGATTCCGGCGCGCCGCGTCGTCAGGGTCACGCGGTCCGCCACGATGAACGACGAGTAGAAGCCGACGCCGAACTGGCCGATGAGCTGCGCGTCGTGCGCCTGCTCGCCGGTCAACTGCTGAACGAACTCACGGGTGCCCGAGTGCGCGATCGTCCCGATGTTGTCGATGGCTTCCTGGCGTGACATCCCGATGCCGGTATCCGCGACGGCGATCGTCCGGGCACCGGCGTCGATGGTCACTTCGATCGCCAGTCCGTCGTCCGGGCCCATCAGCGTCGGATCGGTCAGCGCCTCGAATCGCAGCTTGTCACAGGCGTCCGAGGCGTTCGAGATCAACTCCCGCAGGAAGATTTCCTTGTTGGAATAGAGGGAGTGGATCATCAGATCGAGGAGTTGCCGCGCCTCGGTCTGGAACTCGTGGGTCGTCCTGTCCGGAGTGTTCGCCGACACCGTCGTACTCCTTAGCTGGCTTCCGATGCCGAAGTCGATCCGGCAATCTATCACGGGTGTGCGCGGCGCATTGACAATCGCTGGGGATCGGCGCAAAGTAACGTTGATCGGCTGCCCGTTGAGGAGGCTAGCTCCATGAAACCCACCACCGGAATCCGGATGCTCGGCCCGTTCGTTGCGGCCTTGTTCGCCCTGTCGCTCGCCCTGCCCGGCAGCGCGTTCGCGCAGGCCGACGCGGAGGTCACCTTCACGAAGGATGTCCTCCCGATTCTTCAGGAGTCGTGCCAGACGTGCCACCGCGAGGGGGCAATCGCGCCGATGTCGCTGATGACCTACGAGGAGACCCGCCCGTGGGCGCGGGCCGTCCGGGAGAAGGTCTCGACGCGCACCATGCCTCCCTGGTTCATCGACAAGAACATCGGCGTGCAGGGCTTCAAGTACGACCGCTCGCTGACCGACGATCAGATCGCGACGATCGTGGCCTGGGTCGATGCAGACGCACCGCGCGGCAACCCGGCCGATGCGCCATCGCCGCGCGAGTTCGCCGACCGCGACCAGTGGCACATCGGCGAGCCCGACTGGATCGTGCCAATCCCGGAGCCGTTCGTCGTCCCGGCGGAGGGCGCCAACTGGTGGGGAGATCTCTACTCGGATGCCGGCCTGACCGAGGATCGCTGGATCAAGGCGGTCGAGACGAAGCCGTCGGCCGAGGGCTTCCCGGTGGTACACCACGCGGTGACCAGGTTGCAGGAGTCGGAGGAGGCCGACGAGGGCGACTTCCTGAACGAGTACGCACAGGGAAAGAACGGCGATGTCTTTCCGGAGGGGACCGGGCGCTTGGTGAAGGCTGGGTCGATCATCCGATTCAACATGCACTACGCCTCCATCGGCGAGGAGCGGAGCGACCGGACCAGCGTCGGCCTCACCCTCTATCCGAAGGGGGAGGAGCCGGAGCACGAGCTCTTCTCGCGCGCGCTCGCCCAGAACTACGACCTCGACATCCCGCCGGGCGAGGACGACATCCGGCACGACAGCTATCACCGTTTCGAGACCGGCGTCCGGCTGACCGGGTTCCAGCCGCACCTGCACAATCGGGGAAAGCGGCAGTGCATCGAGGCGATCTATCCGACCGGTCAGACCGAGATGCTGAGTTGCGCCAACTGGGACTTCGGCTGGCACATCGTCTACAACTATGCGGACGACGTGCAGCCGCTGCTGCCGGCCGGGAGCATGCTGCACACGATCACCTGGCATGACAACTCGCGCGCCAACAAGTGGAACCCCGATCCGCGGAACTGGGCCGGGTTCGGCCAGCGGTCCAGCGACGACATGAGCTTCACCTGGACCAGCTACTACGAGCTGGACGACGACGACTACGCCGCGGCGCTCGAGGAGCGGAAGGCGGCGGCCGCCAACAACAACTGACGAGGGCGCGACGATGCGGCTGCCGACATCGTGCGCCGACTTGGCGGCCGTGGCCGCGGTCGCGACCCTGTTGCTCGCCACACCTGGCGCGGCCGACGCGCAGGTGCGCTACGACCGGGGTCAGAATGTCGCCCCGGTCTACGAGGGGTGGGAGCAGAACCCGGACGGCACGTACACGATGGTGTTCGGGTACATGAACCGGAACTACCAGGAGATGTCACATGTGCCGGTCGGTCCCGACAACCGGTTCGAGCCGGGGCCGGAGGACCGAGGCCAGCCGACCCGCTTTACCTCGGCATCAGGTCTCCTGGAAGCGAGTCGAGCCCTTCGAGCAGAAGGCAACGTTCCCGATAACGGGGATGGCTTCACCGTGCTGGGCGCACAGAATCACAACGTCGGGGCTGGCTTCGTTTCCAAGAACCTTTCGTGGTGGAGTAGCTGCGCCGACATCGCGGTTCTGACTCCAGTTCGTCCCTCCAGATCGGCGTTTGTGCGCGATCTTATCGCCCGAGTGGAGGCGAGGCCCATTAGCAACCCTCCGGTGGGACCGCATCGCATCCCTTGGGAGGAGTCGCAGGAAGAGGAGTGCGACAAGTTCATTGAAGAACTTGAGCTGCCCGACGATCCCAATGCTGAGGTCTGCTTTGATGTGCTCTCATTCCGTGATGTCGGTGGGCCACGGCAGGGACTTCGCCGTTGGCTCGAGCGGCAGACGCGTGTCGCCGGAAGGACGACGTTCACAGCTGACGAGATCCGTTGCGAGGCGCGTCGCATCCATCAGCGGTCGCGAGCGTATCGCCGGGTGAGGGGCGGTGGAGTACGGGTGATGACGATCCATCAGGCCAAGAATCGCGAGTTCCACTCGGTCATCGTCCTATGGCCCTACGAAGTTGCTGGCACCATCGAACGCCAGCGCCGCCTGCTGTACAACGCGATTACCCGGGCAAGGTGCCGCGTCCTTGTTGTGGTCCAGAATCCCGACCGATTGCGCCGGCCACCGTTCATGGCAGGGAGTTGAGTAAATGATCACCGGCGCCCGCCGCCTGCCGCTCCACCATGTCACCATCCGCGTCCCCTGGCACGACGGGGGCTGGACCGGCACGGTGTGTGCCCGGCCGCTGGACAACACGAGCTGCCTCATCCTGCCCCGCATCGGCGAGGGCCGGCGCGACGAAGTAGAAGCGCGTTGCGCCAGTCGGCGGCTCGACGAGCTCGACCGCGCCGATCTCCCGCCCTGTGTGAGCGAACGCGTCTCGTTCATGGCGCCCTTCGCGCTCACGCGGACGATGACGCACCCGTACACGGAGTTCTACCCCGAGACCCACGGCCACTTCGCGCCCACCCGCTTCGTGCAGCCGCCGTACTCCGCTGCCTGCGTCCCGTTCCGATGGATGCTGCGCGAGAATGTCGAGGGGAGCGCGAAGGATGGCGAGATCGGGATCGCCCAGCGTCTGAAGATCGGTTGGGCGCTGGACCGGGAGCCCGACATTCGCAATCACAAGGGCAAGCAGGTAGAGACGGCCTGGGTCCAGGAGCGCGAGAACCAGCTCGCGCTGCTCGACACCTTCTTCGGCGCGGTCCGGCCGGAAGAGTCGCTCTGCTTTTTCTATGCCAAGCGCACCCCGCTCTCGGAGCAGTCCCGGCGCGTGATCGTCGGCGTGGGCCGGGTGCTCTCCGTGGGCGAGGCCACTGAGTACGCCTACAAGGAGAACAACCTGCCTCTGCGCTGCGTGCTCTGGGAGCGCAACGTGGGCCACTCGGTACGGCCCGGCTTCGCGGACGGCTTCCTCTTTCCCTACCAGGAGGCGCTGGCGCTCGCCGAGCGCGAGGGGGTCGACCCCGAGGAGTTCGTGGCCTTCGCCCCGGACGAGCACTTCGACGCCTACTCCTACGGCTCGGAGCTCCTGACCCACGATGGCGCCGTGGCCTCCCTCGTGGCCTGCGCCGCGACGCTGCACCGGATCCGCGGCCGGATCGAGGGACCATGGGATCAGGCGCTCGCCTGGATCGATACGCAGCTCAACGGCCTGTGGAAGGCGCGCGGCACGTTTCCTGGCCTGGGCTCGGCGCTCTCCGCGTTCGGCTACGAGTGGGGCTTCCAGCACGGGAGTCTGCTTGCCTACGAGATCGAGCTGCTGCGCGAGCGAAAGGGCGGCGGCGATCCGTGGGCGCTCGTGGACGCCGTGATGGAAGAGCCCGCGAAGCTCGGCGGGCCCGTGGCGAAGCTCCTCACGAACGGGCTGCGAAAGGGCTGGAAGCGCTTGGCCGATGAGCGCCGGACTCTTCTCCAGCTCCTCGGCCGTTGCGCCATCTCGGAGGAACAGGCGCTCCGACTGTACGACACCACGGCGCGGGCGGAGGCCGGCATCGAGGCGACGGACGCCGAGCTGCTGCGCAATCCGTACCTCCTCTTCGAGCGCGACCGGCGCGCCGTCGACCCGATGGCTTTCGGCACGGTGGACCGGGGCCTGTTCCCGGCCGAGGCAGTGCGGGAGCAGTACCCCGTACCGGAGCCGAGCCGCATCGAAGACCCGGCAGACGAGCGGCGGGTGCGCGCACTGGTCGTGGACGTCCTGGAGCACGCAGCGGCCGAGGGGCACACGCTGCTCCCCCGGAGCTGGGTCATCCGCAGGGCGCGGAAGCGCGCGCTCCAGCCGCCGTGCCCGCTCGGCGAGAACGTGCTCGACGCCTGCGAGGAGAGCTTCCCGCCGGTCGTCGTCCGCGCGGTAACCCGCGCGGGCGAGCCTGCCTACCAGGTGGACCGGCTCATCGAGTGCCGTACGATCATCCGCCGCGAGGTGCTCGGCCGGAAGAAGGGGAAGCCGCACGTGGCCGCTCTCGACTGGCGTGGGTGCGTGGACGCGGGGCTCCGCGTGGACGCGGGGATCGATGCGCCGCTGCCGGCGGATCCGGAAGAGCCCGAGCTGGAGGAGCGCGCGCGGCGCGAGAAGGCGGCGGCGCTCGAACAGCTCTTCCGCTCGCGGCTCTCCGTGCTGGTTGGTCCGGCCGGGACGGGCAAGACGACGCTGCTGCGGATGCTCTGCTCGCTTCCCGGCCTCACCGAGAAGGGGCTGCTGCTCCTCGCACCCACGGGCAAGGCCCGCGTGCGCCTGGAAGAGCTGACCGGCATGCGGAGTGCCGGCCAGACGCTGGCGCAGTTTCTGATCCGGCAACAGCGCTACGACGGGGAGACCGGTGCCTACTTTCCCAAGCCCAGGGCGCCTCGCTGTGGCGACTACCGGACCGTGATCGTGGACGAGTGCTCGATGCTGACCGAAGAGCAGCTCGCGGCCCTGATCGACTCGCTGAGTAACGTCGAGCGGCTCGTGCTCGTCGGGGACCCGCGCCAACTCCCGCCGATCGGGACCGGTCGCCCGTTCGTGGACATCGTTCGAGAGCTCGAGCCCGCGAACGTCGAGACACTCTTTCCGCGCTGCGGACCGGGCTATGCCGAGCTCACGGTCCCGCAACGCCAGCGGGGCAAGGCCCGGGCCGACGTGCTCCTAGCATCGCACTTTAGCGGACGGCCGCTCGATCCTGGCGCAGACGCTGTGCTGGACGAGGGCGAGGAGGGAATGGACGGACGCCTCCGGCTCGTGCGGTGGAACCACCCGCAGGAGCTTCAGGAGAAGCTCGTCGCGGCGCTCGTCGAGGCGCTCGGTCTCACCGGGCCGGACGACGAACTGGGCTTCGAGGAATCGCTGGGCGGCGCGCGTCACGGGGACATCCCGTGGGCTTTCTTCTGGAACCGGTTCGGCGACAACCCGGGAGCCGCCGCGCGGGCGGAAGCCTGGCAGATGCTCTCGCCCGTGCGCGCCGGGCTCGTGGGGGTGGACGCGCTGAACCGCATGCTCCAGACGCGGTTTCGGGCGAAGGCGCGCGAGCTTGCCGAGACAGAGGGCTGGGGCCGCAAGGTGCCGCGTCCCGTCGGCCCGCAGATGCTCCTCTACGGCGACAAGGTCATCAACGTCATCAACCAGCGCCGGCGCGACGTCTGGCCGAAGCCCGCTGGGGAGGCCTACCTCGCCAACGGCGACATCGGCATCGTCGTTGGGCAGTACAAGACGAAGAAGCTCAAGGGCCTGCCGCGGAAGCTCGAGGTCGAGTTCGCCGGGCAGCTGGGCCCCAAGTACGGGTTCAACCACGGCGAGTTCGGAGACGAAGGCCGCAACCCGCTCGAGCTGGCCTACTGCCTGACGGTGCACAAGACCCAGGGCAGCGAGTTCGGCGCCACCTTCGTCGTGCTCACCAACCCCTGCTGGCTGCTCTCCCGCGAGCTCTTGTACACGGCGTTGACCCGCCACCAGGACCGGCTGGTCATCCTGCACGAGGGGCCGCTTGTCGACTATCGCCGCTATGCAGGCGACGAGCACTCGGAGATCGCCCGGCGCATGACGAACCTCTTTGCGGATCCGCTGCCGCGTGAAGTAACCGTCAACGCCCAGCAACGCTTCCTCGAGGAAGGGCTCATTCATCGAACCGAGCGCGGTGACCTCGTGCGCTCGAAGTCCGAGCTGGTGATTGCCGACAAGCTTCACGCCCGCGGGATCGACTACGCCTACGAGCAGCCTCTCGTGCTGCCCAATGGTCGCACCCGCTACCCGGATTTCACGATCGCGGATCACGCGCGGGGCGTGACCTTCTACTGGGAGCATCTCGGCATGCTCGACGACCCGGGGTACAGAGCCCGATGGGAGCGGAAGCGTGCCGAGTACCTGGAGTGCGGAATCGGGCCTCACGAGGACGGTGGAGGCTGGGAAGGAACGCTGATCGAAACCCGCGACGAGCCCGGCGGGAGGCTGGATGCAGCGGCGATCGCATCGATGATCGACGGAGTGATCCTGGGTTGACGCATGAACCTTCACCCAAGCACGGCGTCGAGGTTGCCGCGATTTCGTGGATAGGTTTAGCGCTTTCGGGTTCACGGCTGGTAGCGGCAAGATGAAAAGGGACCTCGGGGCCACGTGAAAAGGGACCCCTTGAGCACTCGGAAACAGCAGATTCCTTGGCGATGATCGACGTGGCGAGACATCTTTTCCTATCGAGGAAGCCGGGAGGACGCGGAGGTGATCAGCAGTTGAGGCGGATCAATGGCAGCCATCGCATCTACACGAACTCGGGCATCTCGGCCCGTATCTCGGTGCCGGTCCAATCGCAATCGAGCTCCAACGAGAGGACGGACCACCGGTGGCTGGCGGAAGTGCTGGCCCCTTGCCGGGCTCACGTGCTACAGCGAGCCCCAGAAGCAGCAAGAAACTATAGGCCGTGACTCGGCTAGCACGCGGCCTGAAGCCCAATGCCCTCAGCATTGCACCAAGCGCGTTCTTAGGGCTGGCCGGGATATCATGGCCGCCGTGGACGGAACGGTCGCCATCACCGATCACGGCTGGTACGAGTTCCTGCTGGCTCAGAACGGCCTCGACGAGGTCAACTTCTGGACGCCGTCTGCCCACTGGGGGTTCCGAGGGGAGGTCGGAGCGCCGTTCTTTTTCAAGCTGAAGGCACGCTACAACCACGCGATCTGTGGGTTCGCCTATTTCGCTCGCTACGCTCGACTGCCGGACTGGCTGGCGTGGGAGACTTTCGGCATCAAGAACGGGTGCCAAACCCTCGATGCGATGCGCGACCGGATCGGTGGCATTCGAGCTCGGATCGACTACCGCGCCGCTTCACCTTCGAATGAGATCGGCTGCATTCTCCTAGCCCAGCCGACGTTCTTTCCTCAGGATGCGTGGGTTCGAGGGCCCAGGAATTGGCCACCCGCGAACCAGCGACACAAACGGTACGACGTGATCGCCGGAGAAGGCCTGCGCATCTGGCAGGAATGTCGCGCCCGAGCGGCAACCGCTCTTCCGGGGGTACCTACAAGTCGGCTGCCCTTGGTCCGTGAAGAGGCCCCACGATACGGGGCGCCGCAAGTGGTTCAGCCGCGCCTCGGCCAGGGTATCTTCCGTGTGGCAGTTATGGACGCCTATTCCCGCGCGTGCGCCGTGACGCACGAGCATTCCCTTCCGGCGCTGGAAGCGTCACACATCCAGCCCTATGCGAAGAACGGCCCACATGAGGTGCGCAACGGGATTCTCCTTAGGGCCGACCTGCACCGACTATTTGATCAGGGCTACGTCACGATTACTCCAGAGTACCGCGTGGAAGTGAGTCCGCGCCTGAAGCTCGATTACGACAACGGCCACAGTTACTATCCGCTGCACGGCTCTCGCGTGTCCCTGCCGACTGTACTCGATGACGCGCCGGGCCCGGACTACCTGCGCTGGCACAACGGGCAGGTGTACCGGGCGTCCTGATCGATAGGCCGACGATGCGGTACTGGTGGGTGAATCAGAATCAGACGTATCGAGCCGAGGTGCGCGGCAGCTTCATGTGGTCGCCGAAGCGGAACGCGAACGGCGCGCGCAACCAGTTCTACGAGAACATGCAAGCTGTGGCACCGGGCGACGTGATCTTCTCGTTTTGCGATACCCGAATTAAGGCGATTGGCGTCGTGACAGGTCCCGCCGAGACCGGTCCCAAGCCGGACTTCGGATTAGCGGGCATGAACTGGTCCAAGGAGGGCTGGTTTGTTCCCGTCGACTACTGCGGGCTGGAACAGCAGATTCGTCCGAAGGACCATATTAAAATCCTTCGGCCGTTTCTACCCTCGAAGTACTCGCCGCTTCAGATGAGCGGCGACGGTCTACAGTCGGTGTACCTCGCTGAGTTGCCCGAAGGGCTAGCCCAAGCGCTCGTCGGCCTCATCGGCCAGGCGTTCTGGGATGCGTACGCGACCATCGCAGACTATCAGCCGACCGGTGATTCACACGAGCGGGACGAGAGGAGCATCGAGCGCGGCATCATCGGCCCCACCTTCAGAGATCAGCTGGTGAGAGCGCGGCGCGGCCAGGGTGTCTTCCGGGCGAACGTTTTGTTGCGAGAGTCGGCGTGCCGTGTCACTCGGGTGGACGAACCCAGGCATCTCAAGGCCAGCCACATCAAGCCGTGGCGTGACGCCACCGATGCTGAACGCCTCGACGGCTCAAACGGATTCCTGTTGTCGCCGCATGTCGACCACTTATTCGATGAGGGCTACATAACATTCTCCGCGAGCCAGTCGCTCATCATCGTTCCCGAAGTCCGCGACAGACTGCTCGATGCTTGGGGTATCGACGCTGACGTTCGCGTGGGCGAGTTCTCTCGTGAGCAGAACGCTTACCTCGACTATCACCGCGCCAATGTTTTTAAGCATGCTCTCATGAAGCCCCTGACAGCCTGACGAGGCACACGGCGTGTCCCGATCGAACGTGCCGTGACAACCGGACCCTCGTTCGACGTGGCGATGTGACGTTGTGGTTGTCCTCGGAAGCGATCGCCGTCTGGACGCCGGCCGGAGCGGCCGGCGGGGCAGACAACAGCGCTATTCGGATCTTGTCATCGAGACCGCCCTGATCGTGCGGCTCCTCTACCAACTCCCGTTGCGCCGGGCCGAAGGGTACCTTGTTTGTTGTTGAGACGGAGCGATCGCGAGGGGGCGGACGCGGTGCTTGGCGATTCTGATCGGTTGCGCTCTAGCTAGTCATGCCACGCGCTTGAGCAGCTTCCGATCGAGATCGGCCCTCGACTCCAAAGACGAGATCATCTCTCCACCGACGTCGGACAACCGCGCCAGATCGAGTCGCGGAATCTCCGATTGATCCTCGAAGACCAGAATGGACTCGAACCGCAGGTTGTGACGATGGAAGTGCGAGAGCATGATCGTGGTCAGCCGCGCCTTGTCCCGGTTTGGCACCCCGTACAGGAATAAGGGGGTGGTCAACTTGCCCTCGATTCTGTAGTCGACGCGGTACGCCTCGGGATTCGGAAGTGCCTCCGGCAGGTAGTCCGCCTGCATCTTGTCCTCGTCGATCAAGCTCTTCAGTATCTCGGCGAGGTCGTCGTAGAACGTCGACTTGACCCGGGATCGGGAGAGGAAGGTCAGATCGTATACTCGCGTCAGCGCTTGGCCGAAGCGGAATACCGCTTCCGGAAGTTTCTCGATGGATGTGTCGAGGCGGAAGGCGCCGCCCTCTCGTTCCACTCCCATTTCAGCCACGATACGTTCCAGTATCTGTCCTCGTGTTCCATCCAGGAACGCGTCGACATCGTGGTCGTAGCTGATGTGCATGAGGGTGTGACCGCGATCCGACAAGCGTACGCCACCGACCCCGGCCTCGGACACGTGGATCGGAAACCTGTCCCCGTCGGGAAACTCGAAGTGCGTCCGCAACATCAGTGCGCCATCGGGGCGCGTCGTCAGTTGCACGTCCGCGCACAGCCTCTCGCACAGGCGCTTTTGCAGCGCGTCCACATCAAGATCCATAGGGCAACCTCGGCTCGTCGCGCGATGCGGAGAGTCCGGCAACGTTGCAGTCGTCGATCAGGCAGGCCAGCGCTCCCTCGAGTGTCGTGAAACGCCCCGACTCCTCGGCTTCGCGCTCGGGTTTCTTCCCGGAGGCGATCGCTTTCGCTGTCGCGCGGTGGATATGGGGCAGATAGATGATGTCTCCGTGCTCATGTCCCGGGCCGTTGTACCGTGCCAACGTGAGACGTGAACCGTCGAGCCCCACGTGTGCAATGCCGCAGGAGAAGTCCTTGTCGTCGAGGAGATTCTGGCGCTGGTAGATCTCGAACCGGGACTCCGCCTTGTCTTCGCCGACCGCCTTGAACGACCGTTGCCGGTGAGCCGGTGCTCCGGCGGGCTTCTCCGTCCAGCGCGAGCCTGGATTCGTCGCCTGCTTGCGAACAGCACGAAGCGAATCAAGCTCCTGATCGGAGTAGAGGTTCGTAACCATTGCTCACCCGTCGTTCAGTTCATCGGATGGTCCCCGTTAATGAGGGGTACTCGGACGGCGGTCGGCAGCGCGGGATTCGACGTCTTCGGGATCCTGCGGATTTCGGGCTGCAGCCATCGGCTCATTGTAGCCGGGTCGAACAGGGTCCTCAGGCGATTCCACGAATGCGGGCGCCCGCCAATGGGCGTCACCAGCGGGGACCGTTGGCGTGTCTACGACGGTGACGCCGCCAGACGGAAAAACGATACCCTACACGAACCCCTCTTCCAGAAGCTGGCTCCCGCCGGGAGTGATTTCGTGGCGTTGCCCCGATCCTCCTACCACGCGGCACCAGCTCTCAGAAACGAGCTTGGGCTCGACACCGTCTGTCTCCAGCCAGTAACTGAACCCACCGTACATCCCGGGTACCGTGAACCACATTTTGGGCCTGTCCAACTCCAGCAGGGGCTCCAACTCGGGCAAGCGGAGCTTCTGTTCCTCAATCAGTCGTTCCGCTCGACCGTGGATAACCGTGTGGAAGTGCGCCTGCACTCTCAGGAGTACTCCGAGAGGCACGTAGTGCTTGCACACGGGGGTCAGCGCGTCAATCAGATGTCGGTGGCCTCGCCGTTGGGCAACGTCGACAGGACGTTCGCCCCGTGCGTTCTGGAGGGTGCGCCAAGCACCGAAACTAATCAACTGCTGGGCGAAGGCCAAGGGTGCGCCGTGCCAGGCAGCCTGATGCAGTGGCGCGTACCAGGCAGATCCATCTGGTCGCGAAGAGTTATCCACTGCGGCTCTTGAGCTAGCAGCTCAAGCACGTGGGGCCAATCGCCGAGTTTGGCGGCGTCGGCCAGGGCATGTCGCGTCTGGGCCGCTTCGACCTGGAGCGTCTTCGCTTTGGTGATTCCGTCCCAGATGATGTCCACATTCAACCTCTTCGAACGGCGCCTGATGTAGCTGGGATAATCCTTCCGGTCGCTGATCACACCGGCTACAGCAGTCCGACCAACGGGCCGATCACGATCAGCAGTGCGGTCATCAGCACGACCCAGACGGCGCTGATGACGAGACCTGCGGGCAGCATGTCGAACATCCGGTAGTAGCCCCGGCTGTAGGTGACGAGGGGCACGGCGTCGAGCGGCAGCAGGAACGCGCACGAGGCGGTGAAGATGACCGGCAGCGCGTAGAGGGCCGGATTCACGCCGGCCGCGGCGCCGAGGACCATGATCGGCGGGATCATCACGGCGTTGATGACCGGCGCGATCGGCAGCATGAGGTGGATGACCACGGTGAAGGCGCTGACGGCGGCGATGAGTGCGACGGCGTGCCAGTCCGCGAGGCCGCCGAGGGCCGACTCGGCGAGCCAGGTGGCGAGACCGGTCTGTGACGACGCCTGGCCCAGCGACGTGACGCCGCCGATGACCATCAGGGTGTCCCAGCCGGTGACCTGCTGAACCTCTTTCCAGGTGAAGAGCCCGATGCCGGGCAGGAACATCGCCACGGCGCCCACCACGGCCACCAGGAAGGTGTCGAACACCGGCAGCCACGTGCTCGCGATCCAGAGCGTGATCATCGCGCTCATGATGGCGACCACCTTCCATTCGGCGCGGCTGACCGGCCCCATCCGGCGCCGTTCGTCGTGAATCTCTTCGAGATCGCCGATGGACGCGATCTCCGGCGGAAAGAACTTCAGCAGCACCCAGGCCGCCACCGGCAGCAGAATGGCCACCATCGGGATGCCGATCGCCATCCAGTGGAGGAAGGGGACGCGGTCGCCGCCGGCCTGCTCGATCATGACGAGGCCGAGCAGGTTGATGGAGCTGCCGGCCGGCGTGCCGACGCCGCCGATGAGCGCCGCGATGGGGATCCCGATCATCACCGCCCGGCCGAAGCGCGATCCGGGCCGCAGCCCCAGCTTGTCGAGGATGCCGACCGCGATGGCCATGAAGATGGCGGCGGCCGGCACGTCGGAGACCACCATCGAGATGGCGCCGGTGCCGATCATGAAGACGTAGACCGCGCGCGTGGCGTCGGTGCCGGCCCGCGCGATCAGCCACAGCGCGAAGCGCCGGGCCAGGCCGGTCTTCACCCAGGCATGGGCGATGGCGAACATGACCAGCACGAAGAAGAAGACGCTGCTCATGAAGTTGGCGGCGGCCGCCCCGAAGATGGCGCCGGGGGTGGGCGGTCGTCCCGTCACCAGCGACGTCAGCCCGAAGATGGGCTGGAGGGCGAGGGCGAGCAGGGCAGTGACGGCAATCGGCAGCGCCTCGGTGGACCACAGCACCAGGACGCCGGCGAAGAGCGCGGCCAGCCGGTGCGCCTCCGGGGGCAGCCCTTCGGGCGAGGGGAGGATGAGGATGAAGCCGGTCAGCGCCGCCGCGCCGAGCAGGCCGGGGGTGCTGGCGGATGCCGGCCTGGAGGCCGGCGCACCGGGATCCCGCACAGGTGCGCCGGCCGAGGTCATGACTGGTCCTCGATCTCTTTCAGGAGCTCGCGCGCGATGTTGATGGCGGTGAGGGCGGCCGGCGCGCCGCAGTAGATGGCCTGCTGGAGCACGATCTCGTTGACGTCGTCCGCGGTGAACCCGCCCTCGACGAGCGCCGCCCGCACGTGGATGCGGTACTGGTCCCACTGCCGGAGCGCGATCTGGGTTCCGATCACGAGCACGCGGCGCGTGCGATGGTCGAGTCCCGGCCGCGTCCAGATCTCGCCCCACGCGTAGCGCGTGATCAGGTCCTGAAGCTCCGAGGTGACGCCCGTCGTGTCGGCGACCGCCCGGTCCACGTAGGCGTCGCCCAGAAGCTGCCGCCGGATGGCCATGCCTGCCGCGTGCCGCTGCTTTTCGTCCATGTGCTGCCTCACTGTGTCAGGAACTCGGTGGCGGCGTCGCCGGATCATGCGTCCCGGTCGCCGACCCGCGCGAGCACCCGGTCGATGTAGTCGCGGGTGGCGCCGAGGTAGTTGTCGGGCGACAGCCGCCGGGCGATCTCCGCGCGGTCGAGATGCCGGGTGACCAGCGGATCGTCGCCGAGCACGTCGCCGAGGGGGCGCCCTTCGGCCGCCGCGCGTTGGCAGGCGGCCGCGACGCAGGCGTGCGCGTCGTGCTTGCCGATCGACTCGGCCAGCGTCATGGCGATCGACTCGGCCAGCAGGAGGCCGCCGGACGCCTCGGCGTTGGCGCGCATGCGATCCGTGTCGACCTGCAGGCCGTCCAGCGCGTCGGCTGCCGCCCGCGCCCCGCTGGCCGCGCAGATCACGAGGTCGGGCAGGGTATCCCACTCGACCTGCCAGCCGCCGAGGCCGCGTTCGTGTTCCTGGACCATCGCGGCGAGCATCGTCGCGACCAGGCCGGGCGCGCGGCCGGCGGCGGCGAGGGCGACGGACGCCGCCACCGGATTCTGTTTCTGCGGCATCGTCGACGAGCCGCCGCGTCCCGGCGCCGCCGCCTCGGCCGCCTCGCCGACTTCGGTCTGGGCGAGCAGGGCGATGTCGCGCCCGATCTTGCCAGCCGTGCCGGCCGCGATCCCGAGCGCGGAGGCGAGCTGCGTGAACCGGTCGCGGTGGGCGTGCCAGGGGATGTCGGGCACCGGCAACTCGAGCCAGGCGGCCAACCGATCGGTCACGGCGAGGCCCTGCGACCCGAGGGACGCCAGGGTGCCCGTCGCGCCTCCGAACTGCAGCACGAGCGCGTCGTCGAGCGCGGACTGCAGGCGTCGCCGCGCCCGGTCGAGCGCGTCGGCCCAGCCCGCCGCCTTGAGGCCGAACGTGATTGGTGTTGCCTGCTGCAGCCAGGTGCGGCCGGCCATCGTGGCGTCGCGGTAACGCTGCGCGTGGGTCGCGGCGGCGCCGACGCCCCGCGCAAGCTGGCCGATCGCGCCCGGCACCGCCGCCCGGAGCTGCAGCACCAGTCCGGTATCCAGGATGTCCTGGCTGGTCGCGCCCCAGTGGACGAAGCGCGCCGCGTCCGCGTCGGATTCCGCCACCCGCGCGGTCAGATGCCGCACCACCGGAATGACCGGATTGCCCGCCTCCGTCGCCTCCGCCGCGAGGCGATCCGGGTCGTAGAGCTCGGCGCGGGCCGCCGCCTGAATCGGCGCCACGCAGCTCGCGGGCACCACGCCGGCGTCCGCCTCGGCCGCGGCCAGCGCCACCTCGACATCCAGCATCGCCTGAAGCTGGGCGCGCCCGGAGAAGCACGCCGCGGCGTCCGCGTCGCCCAGCAGCCGAGATTGCAGGCGCGTGCCGTCCATCATGCTTAGCCGCCCGCTATGGTTGGACCTGTAAAATATGGTAGGTAGCTATGGTATGGCATATAAGAACACCTATGGCATTAAGTTCATGATATGGTTTATATTCCATATGATGGTAGAAACTCCATAAAGTGGCATAACATACAGGGACTGCCAGATCACGCGCCGCCCGGTCAGACATCGAAAAACACCGTTTCGTTGGGTCCCTGGAGCGTGATCGTGTGCGCGTAGCGCCCCTCGCCGCGGCGAGCCGCGACTAGCGTCGGCCGGCGGTCCGGCGCGACTTCGGCCAGGATCGGATCATCGCGGTTCGCGGGCTCGTCCTCGAAGTAGATGCGCGTGACGAGCCGCGTCAGCAGCCCGCGCGCGAAGAGGCCGACCAGAAGATGCGGCGCCTGCGGCCGGTCCTCGGGTCCGGGCGCCGGCCCCGGCTTGATGGTCTCCAGGGAGAAGCCGCCCGCGTCGTCCGTATGGACGCGGCCGAACCCGTCGAACGCGGGGTCCGGCCCCGCGGTGCGCGCGTCGTCCGGATGATGGCAGCGGCCGGCCGCGTTTGCCTGCCAGATCTCGATCAGCGCATCGGGCACCGGTCGGCCGGCGCCGTCGCGGACCGTGCCATCGAGGACGATGCGCTGGCCCGGGGTGTCGGCGTCCGCGAGCAACAGGCGTCCCTGCTCCGGGACGAGGATCGCGAAGAAGGGACCGACGGTCTGGAAGGGTGTAAGTGGCAGCATCGTGCTGGCGCTGTGTCTACGGGTTCATGCAGGGCTTTCGCCCCTTCCTTTAGTCTGCGTGTCCTTCCTGGCTCTTCAGCGGGGTGGCGTCCCGTCCGCGCAGGACGATGTCGAAACGGTAGCCGAGCGCCTGTCCGGGCTCCGTCACCTCGAGGTCGAACGCGGCGACTAGCCGCTCGCGGCCGCGGGCGGTGGGGACCGCGTTGTAGATGGGGTCGAGAGCCAGCAGTGGATCGCCGGGGAAGTACATCTGGGTGACGAGCCGCGTCAGGAAGCAGCGCCCGAAGACCGAGACGTGCACGTGCGCGGGACGCCAGGCGTTGTCGTGGTTCCCCCAGGGATACGCGCCCGGCCGGATCGTCGTGAACCGGAACCGCCCGTCGGTGTCCGTGAGCACCCGGCCGGCGCCGCTGAAGTTCGGATCGAGCGGGGCGTCGTGCGTATCCAGCGCGTGGGCGTAGCGGCCGGCGGCGTTCGCCTGCCAGACCTCGACCAGGGTCTCGGGGACAGGCCGGGCGTTGTCGTCCAGCACGCGGCCGGCAATGACGATGCGCTCGCCGAGCGGGGCGCCGGGGTGCTGACGGGTCAGGTCGTCGTCGAGCGGTCCGACCCGCCCGTAGCCGTAGACCGGACCGGTGAGTTCGGACAGCGTGTGCGGAATCACCACCAGCGGCTGGGTGGGATGGCGCAGCGCGGTGGACCGGTAGGCCGGCACGTCGTTCGGTGGATGGGAGCCGGCCGGCGGGCGGCGATAGGGGAGAAGCTGGGACGCCACGGCGCGCGATCATCGTAGCGGACTTCGGTCGGACCCGCACGGTGCCCGGATCGGTGCCCGGTTCGTTCTATCGTTAGAGATATGGACGTTTCGGCGTACGGGCGGCGGTTGCTGGGCGACACCGGCACACGGTCGCTGATGAAGGACCTCGGCGCCGCCGCGGAGGCCGGCACCACGCTCATGAATCTGGGCGGCGGCAGTCCCAGCCTGATCCCGGCCGCCGAGGCGGTGTTCCGCCGTCAGATGCAGGCGCTGCTGCAGCGGGAGGGATCGTTCGAGCGGGCGATCGGCCTGTACGGCGGACCCGACGGCGACCGCGACTTCGCCCGCGCCCTGGCCGGTTTCCTCCGGCGCGAGGGCGGCTGGGACATCACCGAGCGCAACATCGCCCTGACCAACGGCAGCCAATCCGCCTTCCTGCCGCTGTTCAACCTGCTGGCGGGGCCGATGGGCGACGGCCGCCCGACGCGGCGCATCCTGCTGCCGCTCGCGCCCGAGTACATCGGCTACGGGGACCTCGGCTTCGCGCCTGGCCTGCTCACGGCGCGCCGCTCCGTCATCCACGAGCTCGACGATCAGCTCTTCAAGTACGGGGTGGACCTCGAGGGACTGGACACGGTGGAGGACGTCGCCGCCGTCTGCCTGTCGCGCCCCACCAACCCGACCGGGAACGTCGTCACCGACGCGGAGGTCGAGCGGCTGGGGGCGCTCGCGCGCGCCCGCGGCGTGCCCTTGATTCTGGATACCGCGTACGGCGCGCCGTTTCCGGGCATCGTGTTCGGCGAGTCGACGCCGGTCTGGGACGAGCACACGGTGGTCTGCATGAGCCTGTCGAAGCTCGGCCTGCCCGGCTTTCGCACCGGCATCGTGATCGCGAACGAGGAGATCATCGACGCGCTGGCTGCCGCGACCGCCGTCTACTGCCTGTCGCCGGGCCGGTTTGGTCCCGTGTTCGCCACCGGGCTGATTGAAAGCGGCGAGTTGCTGCCGCTCGTCCGCGACATCATCCACCCGCACTACGCCGGGCGCGCAACGCGGGCCCTCGACCGGCTCCGCGACGGACTGCGCGACTATCCGGTGCGGATCCACACGCCGGAGGGAGCCTTCTTCCTGTGGCTCTGGATGCCGGGGCTCCCCATCACCAACGCCGCGCTCTACGAGCGGCTCAAGCAGCGCGACGTCATCGTCGTCTCCGGCCACTATTTCTTTCCCGGGCTCGAGGACGACGACTGGCCGCACAAGCGGGAGTGCATCCGCATCAGCTACGCGGACGACTGGGAACGCACCGAGCGCGGCCTCGACATCATCGCGGACGAGGTGCGGCGGGCGTACGACGGCGCCGGCCGCTCCGGGCTCAGAACATCGCGATCGGGTTGACTGGCGAGCCGGTGCCGTTCGGAATCGGCAGCGGCGCGATGGTGACCATGAACTCCCAGCGGTTGCGCTCGGCCGCGGCGTTGGCCAGCGCCTGGAAGTCGGCCCGGTCCAGCACCTGGATCCCGAGGATCGTGAGCGCGAAGTTGTGCAGCGCGGTGCGCGGCAGGTCGCCTTCGGGTTGCGGCGCGTAGCCCGGCGTCTCCCAGCCCGCTACCGCGACGTCACGCTCCTTCAGCCACGGAATCACGGTGTTGTCGAGGCCCGCCGCCTCGCGGCCGGTGTCGAACGGTCCGAGGGCGTCCTGGCGGGCCCAGCGCCCCCAACGAATGAGGAACGCGTCCCCGGGACCGACCCGGACGCCGGCCATCTCTTCCCAGGCTTCCAGGTCCTCGACCGTGATGCGCGTCCCCGGCTCCAGCCACGGCACCCCCTTCAGGCGCGCGATGTCGTACAGGACGCCGCGCGTCACGATGCCGTTCTTCATCGTCATGATGGAGTTCTTCAGGGCGCCGTCCTCCATCGTGACCAGCCCGTCGACGTCGTAGCCGTTCCACATCTTGCCGTCGAAGAAGACGTGGGCGAACGCATCCAGGTGGGTGGTGCCGGGGCCGTGGATGCACGGGTACGCGATCTCGTCGCTCGCCCCCGTACGGGTGGCGCGGACCATGCTCCACTCCATCGGGCACGGCACGTCGGCGCTCTCGTAGTTCTGCGCGTTCGATGACAGGGACACCGTGAAGCCCTCGCTGACCAGCGCCGCCGCGGCGGCGCGCTTGGCCGGCGTGATCAGGTTGAACATGCCCAGCTCGTCGTCCGGACCCCAGCGGCCCCAGTTGGACAGCTCGGTGAGCCAGCGGTCGAACTGCGCCTGGCTCACGAGCGGAGGCTCGGAGGTGTCCTGCGCCGACGCCGGAGGCTGTCCCGCCATCGCCAGCGCAACCGCCAGGGCGCCGACGACAACCGCACCCGTCCACCATGTCTTCATGATTCCCCCCGCTTGTGGCCGCGATGTCATTCCCGTCTCGATGCAGCCTACCACCATCCCGCCAGCGGACAGCGCCGCTCGAGGGACAGTCGCGCGTGGCGTCGGGTTAGAGATCCGACCACCGATACACGTTGACACCCTCGCGCCGGAACGAGCGGTCGCCGCCGTAGACAAGCGCCGCTTCCCGCCCACCGGAGAGTTTTTTCCAGAACCGCAGGCCAGCGAAGAAGTCGCCGGCAACCGTCTGCCCCGACTTGGCCTCGATCGGCGTCAGGGTCTCGCCATCGTCGATCACGAAGTCGATCTCGTGACCGGCCGAATCGCGCCAGAAGGAGATGTCGGGTTCGTCCCCCCGATGCAGCCGCGCCTTGAACAGCTCGGACAGGACGAAGCTCTCGAACACCGCGCCGCGGGCGGCATGCGTGCGGAGCTCTTCCGGGGATCGAATGCGGAGCAGATGGCAGAGCAGGCCGGTGTCGAGGAAGTAGAGCTTCGGCGATTTGATGAGCCGCTTGTTGAAACTGCGGTGATGCGGGCCGAGCAGCACGACAAGAAAGCTGGCTTCGAGGGCGGACAGCCACCGTCGCACCGTTGTATGCGTGACGCCGACGTCGCTCGCGAGGCTGCTGAGGTTGAGCAGCTGACCGTTGCGGCCGGCGCACATGCGCACGAAGAGACGAAAGGTTTCCGGGTCGCCGATGTTGACGCGCTGTCGTACGTCGCGTTCGACGTAGGTCTGAAGGTAGTCGCGCAGCCAGCGCCGCGCGTCGCGCCGCTTGTCATGAATCTCGGGGTAGAAGCCGCGAAACAGGGTGTGCATCAGGTCGGCCTCCACGGGAGGCCGCCGGCGGGGCGGTCGCCGGCCGAGGGCCGAGACCTCGACGGCGGGGAGAGACGCCAGCTCGGTGAACGAGAAGGGGAGCAGATGCAGGAAGGCGCAGCGGTCGGCGAGCGTCTGGCTGATGGATCGCATCGGCAGGACGTTCTGGGAGCCGATGAGGACGAACTGCCCGGGACGGTCGCCGTGGTCGACGAGCTCCTGCACGTAGGAGAACAGGGAGGGCGCGCGGTGGAAGTCGTCGATCACGACGCCGTGGCGGTACTGGTCGAAGAAGCCGTGGGGATCCTCCACGGCGAACGAGTGGACGTCGGGATCCTCGAGCGAGGCGTAGTGGTGGCGGGGAAACGCGGCGCGGGCCAGCGTGGTCTTGCCTGACTGGCGCGGGCCGGTCAGCGTGACGACCGGCGCCTGGCGGGCGGCGGAGCGGATTATCGGTAGGAGGTGTCTCGCGATCATGTGTACATTGAATATCTAAAGTTCAATGTACACGAAGTGCTGAAACGCCCCAAACGGTATACCCAAGGCCGCACCGCATCCGCTAGCCCGGCCCGATGCCGAGCGCGCGACGGATTGTCGAGAAATCGAACGGCGTGCCCGGGGCGCGGCGCTCCCTGTGCTCCATGTCCTTCAGCAGCAGATCGACTTGGGCCCGCCCGGCCCGGGTCTTCGCGCACTCGCGTGGCGTCCTGTTGTTCAGCGCCGGCAGCGGCTGATCGGCCCAGTCCGCGTAGTGGCGCGCCTTGAACTCGGCCACCAGGCGGTCCTCTTCGGGCGAGGGCGGCGCCGGGGGGTGGGGCAGGTTTCCCGCACCTGCGCGGGGCGCGACGGGATCCGAGTGCTCGCGTGCCCGGTGCCGGATGCGAGAACCGCAGGCGCCCTCGATCCGTGCGCGTAGCGCGTTGGCCCGCGCCTGCGAGTTGGTTTCGATGCGAAGCTCCGAGCGACTCATCTCCACCCGGCCGATCACCGTCTGCTGGCCGTCCGGGCGCGTGGGGTCGTCGGGTCGCAGGAACACGTAGCCGGTCGTGTCGCCGCCGCCCGGCTCCCGATCCGCGCCATCGAGTTTTCCGATGCGTGCGCCGATTTCCCGCGTGGCCTCCGGCGTGACCTCGAAGTGGTCCACCGTGAGGACCAAGGGATCGCCGTCCATATTGCGCAGGCGGGGCGGTACCGCGTTCCGCTTGTCGAGATCATCGACCGTCTCCTCCCAGTAGCGGATCAGGTGACGGCCGAAGGTTGCGTCACGGAGACGGTCTACCGGGACGGCCCGCCTGCGCCGCAGCCGGCTGCGCGCCCGCCGGATCACCTCGGCCGTGTGGAAAGGGGGCAACATCCGCGGGTGCACGCCGCAGAGCAGCGAGACGCCGTCGTAGTTGACGATGCGGCCGAGCACGGCGTCACGCGGCACCAGCGTCTTCGAGGCGCGCGCTTCGCGGACGGTGCGCCGTTCGTCGGACAGCAGGTCGTGCAGCGTCACGGTCTCCCCGGGCTCCACGTCCTCCACTTCCCATACCGACAGCCACGCGTCGCGCTGGGCATCGAGCCAGCGCTGCTCCTCCGGCGAGCAGCGGCGCCGGTGAGCGTCGAGATAGGCGTCGACGACCGTCTTCCCGTCCACCTCGAAGCAGTACACCGACCAGGGCATGGCGAGCGCTATCGCATGGTCGGGGTCGGCGAACACGTTGTGGAACGCTTCCCAGACCTCGCCGTACTCGCGCAGGGCGAAACCGGACAGCCGGGCCACGAGGCGATCGTCCATCGCGTGCGTCGGGGCCGTGGACTGCCGGCTGGCGTGCTCCGCCTCGTCCGCCGCGAGATGGCACTTCTTGTACTTGCGTCCGCTGCCGCACGGACACGGCTCGTTGCGGCCGGCCCGCGGCTGGAAGGGCTCCGCCGGCTCGAGGGCGTCGAGCGTCGGTTCCGCCGAATCTTCCGGCAGCTCGATATCCGCGAGCGCCTCGTCACGCGCGTCGTCGAGCACGTCGTAGGGAGCCTGGAGCCGCACCTCCCGGCCTTCGTCGTCGAAGTACGACTCGGTAACCGGCGCGGGCATGTTCGATTCGAACATTCCCGCATGCCTGGTGAAGAAGGAGGCGAGCGCAAGCGCGCATGCGGTGGCGATCTCGACGTCCCGCTCGACCAGCGGCCGCTGCGTGGCATCGGGCTCGCGGCGGTCCACTACCGGGTAGGCGTCCGGGCTCTCAACCGGCCATCCGTGCCCCATCGCCTCGCGTCGCATCGAAGGCGGCAGTTCGGTGGCCGGTTCGAACAGCAGCCCCAGCCAGCCGTTGCTCAGCGCGATCCGGCCGCGCTCGAGCTTGCCTGATTCCGCGACGTCGAGGAATGCTTCGAAGTCGTCGGCGGACGGGAAGATCAGCACGCCGCGGCTCTCGCCGAGCTGACCGATGACGGAGACGCAGCCTCCCTCGACGCCGAGGGCCGGGATGTCCATGCGGATCACCTGCGTGTCATCGGCGACCGCCCACGGTTTCACCGTAAACAGGCGGCGGCTGGCCGCGAACAGCTTCTCGATCGCCGCGGCCGATACGTGTCCCTGCGCGAAGTAGCTGGGTTCGTCATCCTCGCCTGGCGGGAGCGTCTCGATCATGTGCTGCAGCAACTCATCGAGCTCGGGTGTCGGAGCAACCGTGACGGGTATCGCACGGCCGACCTCCGCGCGCACCTCGGCGGCGGTGGCGGCGTCCGGGACGCGGATGGCGCTCGGCCGGCGCGGCGAACCGACCGTGGGTTGAGTCAGGGCGCTGCGTAACGCGCGTGCGACAGCGCCCTCCCTGTCCTCAGGGTTGACGATAGCCTGGCCGACGACGAAGCCCTCCGGCAACTCCATCCAGAGCACCATGTCAGGGCGGTAGGGCTCGTCCCGGTCCTGGATGTAGAACGGCGTTGACAGGCGCCCGCCGACCCACTCGTGAGCGGGCCGCGAGCGGTCCGCGCCGTGACGTCCTCTCCGGGCGGGTGGTCGCGGTGTCATTGCGACGGCCCCGTCACAGCGGCGGTTCCCGCCACGGCTCGCGCCGCGCCAGCTCGCCGCTGCCGGCGGCGCCCACGACCTCGCCGTTGCGATAGACGACCTCGCCGCGCCGTATCGTGAGCTGCGGCCAGCCGGTCACCTCGCGCCCCGCGTGGATGGAGTAGCCGCTGCCCGACAACATGTCCTCGTTGCGGATCGTGCGCGTCTCGTCGGGATCCCACAGCACCAGGTCGGCGTCCGAGCCGACGGCGATGGTCCCCTTGCGCGGATAGAGCCCGAACAGGCGGGCGGCGTTCGATGACGTGACTTCCACGAAGCGCTCCAGGGAAATGCGCCCCTCGCCGACGCCGTCGCTGTAGAGCATCGGCAGCATCACCTGCAGGTTGCTCATGCCGGCCCGGTGCCGCACGACGTTCTGCGACGGATCGAGCTTCTCCTCACGCGTGTAGGCGACGTGGTCGGTAGCCACCACGTGGATGGTACCGCGGGCGATGCCGTTCCAGAGGGCGTCGAGGTCGCTCTGCTCGCGGAGCGGCGGCTGGCCGATGTACAGCCCCGGCGTGTCGCCCTCGAACCGCTCGCGGGTCAGGTGCAGGTAGATGGGGCGGGTCTCGACGTAGACGGGCAGCCCGCGCTGCTGCGCCGCCTCGGCGACGCGCAGGGCGCGCTCCGACGACAGGTGCACGATGTAGATGGGGGCACCCGTCGCCTCGGCCATCGCGATCGCGCGCTGGGTCGCGGCAACTTCCGCCGCCACCGGCCGGGCGTCGGCGAAGTAGGCGAGCGAGCCGCGTCCTTCCACGAGCATCCGCTGTCCCGTGGTCTGCACGATGGCGGCGTCCTCGCAGTGCATCATCATCAGCACGCCGGTCTCGCGCGCGGCGTGCATCGTTCCGATGAAGCCGGGCACGTTGACGTCGAAGCTCGGCCGCACCATGAACACCTTGATGGTGGTCTGGCCCGCCGCGGCGAGGGCCGCCAGCGATTCCGGCGTGGCGCTGGCCGGGTCGGAGACGATGGGGTGATAGATGACGTCCGCGATGGCCTGGGCCTGGATGTCCGGCGTAGCCCGCGCCAGCGTCTCGGCTGGCGTCTCGCCGTCGGCGACGCCGCCGAAGTTGGAGATGGTGGTGATGCCGCCGGCGAGCGCCGCGGCGGAGCCGGAGGTGTAGTCGTCCACGCGGGCGCCGCCCAGGTGCACGTGGGGGTCGATGCCGCCCGGCAGCACGAGCAGGCCGCCGGCGTCGATCTCCCGCGTGTCCGCGTCGCGCACCGCGAGTCCGGCCCCGATCTCGGCGATCGTCTCGCCCACGATGCGGACGTCGGCCACCCGCAGGCTCCCTTCAATAAAGACGTCGCCGCCTCGAATGATGATCTCGGGTTCCGATTGGGCGGTGACCCCGGCGGCGACCACGGCGAGACTGGCGAAGGCGACGAGGCTGCGCAGACAGTTCATGGCGCCTTCCAGTGCATGGCGTCCGCGGGATGGCTCCCGTTGGTCCCCGCTTAATCCCGACTCAGTCTAGAGTGTTCATTGTGTTGACTGTCAGCGTCCACGAGGCCAAGACTCATCTCTCCCGGTTGCTGCGGCAGATTGCTGCTGGAGAGGACGTCATCATCACCCGATCGGGGCAGCCGGTCGCGCGGCTCGTTCCCATCGAGGACGCCCGGCCTGTGTTCGGCGTCGACGAGGGACGTTTCGTCGTCCCCGACGACTTCGACGATCCTCTCGACGAGGAATTGCTGCGCGCGTTCGAGGGTCGCGACTGACAACCCACCGGCACTGAACTGTTGACAGGGCAGTGGGCGCCGCGCCAGAGTGAAATCTAGTGGACTGGGGGTTGTTCCCGGTCGGGCGTTTGGCTCCGGGGTTTCCCGGGGCCTTTCGCTTTTAGGGAGGAAAGATCTTCAGGCCCCAGTACGGGTAGCGCAGTGCGTGTCATCGGTTGGGTGCATTCAGGATGCGGCGTCTCCCATCAGGGAACACGCTCAACCACTCTGCGCGGGAATAGGGCAGGGAGCGTTCCGTCGACCGGCGCTGCGTCCCAGATAAGTCCTTCACCCTTGCGCCCGCTGGGCGCCACAGGATCCCTCCACCCCTGCGGACCGTCGATGGAAACGGCTGCGATGTCATGGGCGCGAGCAAACGCATCGATAGCTCCCGCGACGGCGGATGGCGTGAGATCCGAGGTGGGCCATGTGATCGCTCCCGGCACTGCCTCGGTGAAACGTTGCCGGTCGAAGGCGATCAACGCGGATCCGATGTCAGTCCAGCGCCTGCAGGCGAGATCAATGCCGAGTGCGGCAGTCGGTGACTTCATCACGGGGTGTGCACCAGTCTCGTCGCAAGATCCAGCGCGTCGACCGGCCAGAAGACTTCAGGCCGCGGATGATGTACGCCGGCGCGTCCGGCTTCCGGCCGGCATGTGAGCAACGCGTCGACCCACTGGGCAGGCACGCCGTCCCGGCCGTGGACCGCGCCCAGCAGGGCGCCGCAGATGGCGGCATTCGTATCCGTGTCGCCGCCGCGCATCACGGTGTCGACGATGCCATCTTCCATGCTCGACGCGTGCAGGAGTTGCCAGAGGGCGTTGCGGAACGCGATCAGCACCCAGCCCTGCTGATGGTGGTACTCGGCCGGGGGCGATTGCGCGGCGCCCGTGATGGCGTCCGTCAGGGCAGGTTCGACGGTCATGTCGGCAGCACGTTCGACAATCGCGCGGTAGACGTCCTCGGCGCCGCAGCCGGATCGGATCGCGAACGCAATCGCGGCCGCGAACAACGCGCTGGCGTGGCGGCACACGGGGTGCGGATGCGTTATCGCGGCATCCTGCCCGGCCCACGCCACGACCTGGGCGGGCTCGTGGTGTGTCCCGAAGATCCCGAGGGGACTGATCCGCATCAAGGCGCCGTTGGCCTGACTCTCCGGATTGGGCCGCCCCGACAGCCCGGCGGCACAGGTGGTGCCGCAGTCATACGGACCGGACTGGAACCACCAGACGTACGCCTGGCGGACCGCGTCCTGATCGTACCGGCCCTGCTCGACGAGCGTTCGCGCCAGCATCAGGGCCATCTCGGAGTCGTCCGTCGGCTGACCGGCCAGCGTGTCCCAGGTGCCGCCGCCGGCCAGTTCCCGGACTCCCGTCGGATACTTGGCGCGAATCGCCTCCGCCGTCTGGAACTCGACGAGGCTACCCAGCGCGTCGCCGGCGAGCTGGCCGAGCAGGCACCCCTGGGCACGACCGACAATCCCGTCGTTGTCCAGTCCTGTCACCGCCCCATGACCGCGCATCACGCTGCGCGGCCGGATTTCAGCCAGCGCCGGACCACGCGGTTCCACCACATGAACCCACCGGTGACGAACAGGGCGAGCGGCACAAGCCCGATCAGCGCCCAGATCGCCTTGGTGGTTTCGCCGCACAGCGACCCGCAGCCCGGGATGCCCCGGCCGCCGAGCCGGCCGAAGTGCAGGTAGGCAAGCCAGTACATCACGCGGTCGCCGATGCGCTCCTCCAGGCTCGACGGGTCGAACGGCTCCAGGTAGTCGACGATCGCCATGAACATGGCCGGGAACGACAGGTAGGCCCCCGTGATCGCCCACATGAACAGGAACGGCCAGCACCAGAACCCGGACATGCTGTGGAGGCTCCAGTTGAACCGTTTCCAGTCCGCCCGCCGGTCGATGGTCAGGCTGCGCCGCCAGCGCAGGATGCCGGGCCACCAGATGACGGCGCCGGTGAGCGACAGCACGAGGAGGAAGAACGCGCCGATGCCGTTCACCCGCCGGCCGGTCTGTCCGGCCAGGAGGTTGTCGTGCAGGTCCAGCATCCAGGCGGACATGCGGTACCCCAGCGGCAGCGGGTCTCCCAGGTCCTCGCCGGTGAACGGGTCGAACAGCCGACGTATTCGATCGCCGTCGCGCGTCAGGGCAATCTCGACCGCCTGGTTTGGGGTGGCGCCCGGTCGCACCTCCTGGAGGTCGTAGCCGGGATAGGCCTGCCGGGCGACGCGCTCGAGGCCGTCCTCGCCCAGTGACGCGGCCGCGCTCGGGTTGTCGACGATGACGGGCTGCGGCGAGAAGGCGGCGTACAGCTCGTTCCGATAGACCAGCACGCTCCCGGTCACGCAGATCACGACGACGTAGATGCCCAGACCGATGCCGGTCCACAGGTGCACCTGGAAGATGGCCTTGCGCAGCCACACGCTCTGCGGCGCCTGCACCCACCGTGACCACGCGTTTCCCATAGATCTCGACCGCCCGCCTGGAAGGATCCGGCGCCGGCCGTGTTGCCGGCGGTTGAAAGGATATCGCGTGCAGCGTTGCCGCAGGCCGCTACCCGCCGCTGCCGCCGGGGCGAGCGCCAGCGCGTCTACGGGCCCGCTTGACTTGCCCTCCCGCGGGGCGCATTCTCGTGACTGGACATCCCGTCGATCTTCCAAGGAGCAGGCCAAATGCTGTCGATCATGCGTGGCGCAACCCGAGATCGTGCCCGGCTGTGTGCCGTGGCGATATGCGCGTCGGTCCTGATCCTGACCGGGATCAGTCTGCAAGCGGCCGTGCCGGGAACGGCCACCCTGTCGGGGACGGTGACCGCCTCCGAGTCGTTCACGGCGGCGCAGGTCTACATCCGCAACGTCGACCGAGGGATCGTGTACATGGTGTACACGAACGGGGGACGCTACCGCGCCGTCGCCCTGTTTCCCGGCACCTACGAGGTGAGCGCCAGCACGAGGCACCTCGAGTCGGACGTCCAGACGGTGACGGTGAGCGCCGGCGACGCGGCGGAGATCAATCTCGCGCTGGGCGAGCTGGCGGGCGACGCGCCCCCGCTGGTCATCCCGACTGGCCGGACCGCGATGGAGCGGGGCACGGCGGGAACGTCCGAATACGCGAGCTACGACGAGATCTACCCGCCGGGGCCGGGCAAGGAGGTCGCCGAGCAGGTCTGCATGGTGTGCCACGGCGAGAACTTCTTCCCCACGCGTCCGGGCACCGAGCGGCAGTGGATGTCGTGGATCGACCACATGGTCGGCAGCACGCTCGGGTCACAGGATCCCACCCGCTACGGGCAGGGGCTGCTGGCCTTCCGGGCGTCGACGTTCCGCTTCGGCCGGCAGGACCGGGACGACCTGCTGGCGTATGTCGTCAAGCACTTCGGGCCCGACAGCACGCGTCGTCGCGTCCGCATCGAGCAGCAGACGCCGGCCGACGAAGAGGCGCTGGGCAAGGCGATGTACATCGAGTACTACCTCCCGAAGGACGCTCCCGGCGCGGGGAACAACGATCCCCGCTGGGCGCCGGATCGGGCGGCCCGCTACGGGCAGGATCCGCGGTTCGATGCGGATGGCAATGTCTGGCTGGTGGACCGCGGGGTGCCGCACCGGCTGGTCAAGCTGGATCCCCGCACCGGTGATCAGCAGGAGTATCTCTATCCCGATCCGCGCAACGGCAATCACGAGATTCTGATCGATCCGTCCGGCCTGATCTGGCTGCCGGAGCACCGGGGCCGCACGGGCGACAAGGAAAAGCGGCTCCTCGGGTTCAATCCCGGCACCGAGACGTTCGAGTACCAGATTCCAATGGATCCCGACGACGTGATTCGCAATCCGACGAAGTTCATGCAGTCGCTGGCGATGGACTCGAAGGGCAACATCTACGTCGGGTGGATCATGGGCGGCGCCCTGAGCAAGTGGGACCGAGCCACGGGCGAGGTGTCGGTGTTCCGGATCCCGACCCCGCACGCCATTCCCTACGGCGTCGTCGCCGACCGCAACGACAACATCTGGATTGCCCTGTGGAGCGGCGGCAAGATCGTGAAGTTCGATACGTCGAACAACTCGTGGACCGAGTTCACCACCTCCACCTACCCGGCGCACACGCGGCGGCTGAATGTCGATTCCCAGAACAACATCTGGTGGGGCATCTACTCGGCCGGCAAGCGGCCCGGAAAGCTGGTCAGGCTGGACCAGGCGACGGGCAAGATGACCGAGTGGACGATCCCGCACCAGAATGCGGAACCGTATGACGTCGCCGCCGACCCGGACGACAACATCTGGGCGGCCGACGTCGGCCAGCGGACCGACGGCGAGTATGGCGCGTCGATCTGGAGGTTCGATCCGCGCAGCCAGGAGTTCACGTTCTACCCCAAGCCGCAGCGGCATGCCGACTCGCCGAAGATCCAGGTCACCCGCGACGGCGCCGTCTGGTACTCGCCGCGCGGCAGCCGCGAGGCGCCCGCCTTCGGGGTGCTCTATCCGGACATGGACACGATCGACGACTTGGGCGCGTTCTACCGGTACGGGCCGCCGGGGTATCCCTTCCCGGTGCCGACTCCCGACACGACGGCAGGAGGACAGTGACGTCGTCAGAGGGACAGTAACGTCGACCTTCAGCCCCCCGCGCCGTAGAGAACAGGAGCGTCGCATGTCGACAGGGTGTGGTCGGTGTGTCCGGAGGAGTGTCGTCAGTGTCGCCATCCTGCTCGGCGCAGGGGTCTCCGCGCCAGCCCAACAGGGCGCTCGGGACGGTGAGTGGAGGCACTACGGCGGCGACAGCGGCAGCACGAAGTATTCGGCGCTCGATCAGATCGACCGCGACAACGTTGCCGACCTCGAGATCGCGTGGCGCTGGCGAACGGACAACTTCGGCCCCCGCCTCGATTACAACTACCAGGCGACGCCGTTGATGGTCGGCGGGGTGCTGTACACCTCCGCGGGCTGGCGGCGCACCGTGGTGGCCATCGACGGGGCCACCGGCGAGACGCTGTGGATGTACCGCCTCGACGAAGGCGAGCGCGGCGACGTCGCGCCCGTGCGGGCCAGCTCCGGCCGCGGCGTGGCGTACTGGACGGACGGGCAGGACGACGCGCGGATCATCCACGTCACCAAGGGGTATCACCTCGTGGCCCTGGACGCCGCGACCGGATACCCGATGCCCGGCTTCGGCGAGCAGGGCGTCGTCGACCTCTACGACGGGATCTACGACGGGCTCGACCGCCCGGCGGTGGAAGACGGGCAGATCGGCCTGAACTCGCCCGCCCTCGTCGTCGGCGACGTCATCGTGGTCGGGGCGGCGCTGCGCGCCACCGCACCGTCGCCCGACTTCCCGGCCGGGTTCGTCCGCGGCTTCGATGCGCGCACCGGCGAGCAGTTGTGGATCTTCCACACCATTCCGCAGCCGGGCGAGTTCGGCAACGACACGTGGGAGAACGACTCCTGGCGCTACAGCGGGAACACCGGCGTGTGGGCCCCGATGTCGGCCGACCACGAGCTCGGCTACGTGTACCTGCCGGTCGAGACCCCCACCAACGACCTCTATGGCGGCCATCGGCCCGGCGACAACCTGTTCGCGGAGAGCCTGGTGTGCCTGGATGCCAGGACCGGCGAGCGCGTCTGGCACTTCCAGCTCATCCATCACGGCATCTGGGACTACGACATCCCGACCCCGCCCACGCTGGTGGACATCACCGTGGACGGCCGGGAGATCAAGGCCGTGGCGCAGGTGACCAAGCAGGCGTTCACGTACGTCTTCGACCGGGTCACCGGTGAGCCGGTCTGGCCGATTGAAGAACGGCCCGTACCCGCATCGACGGTGCCCGGCGAGCAGGCCGCGCCGACCCAGCCGTTTCCCACCCGGCCCGCCCCGTTCGACCGCCAGGGGGTGTCGAACGACGACCTCCTCGATTTCACGCCGGAATTGGCCGCCGAGGCGCGGCGCATCGCGTCGGAGTATCAGATCGGTCCGATCTACGCGCCCCCGATTCTGGCGGGCCAGGACGGCCTGCGTGCATTGCTGATGCTGCCGCAGATGACGGGAGCCGCGAACTGGCAGGGCGGCGCGGTGGACGCCGAGACGGGCATCCTTTACGTGGCCTCGGCCACCGCCCCGACCGTCGCGGGACTCGTGAACGACCCGAGCCGGTCGACCATGGACTACGTGGGCGGCGGCGGCAGGCGGCGCGGAGCCGCCGCGCGGCAGGGGTGCGGCGAGATCGGGCCCCTGGGCCTGCCCCTCATCAAGCCGCCGTGGGGACGTATCACCGCCATCGATCTGAACACCGGCGAGCATCTGTGGATGATCCCCAACGGCGACACGCCGGACTGCGTCAGGAACCATCCCGCCTTGAGCGGCGTGGACATCCCGCGCACCGGCAAGCCGGAACGCAGCGGCATCCTCGTCACCAAGACGCTGGTCTTTGCCGGTGAAGGGGGAGGGCTCTTCGCCACGCCCACCTGGGCCGGCGGCCCGATGTTCTACGCCTACGACAAGCACACGGGCGAGACGATCTGGGAATTCGAGCTGCCCAAGGGCCAGAGCGGCATTCCCATGACCTACATGGTCGAGGGCAAGCAGTACATAGCCATGGCGATCAGCGCTCGCGGCGAACCGGCGGAGCTGGTGGCCCTGACGCTGCCGTAGGGACATCTCGCGGGCGACGACATCTACCAGTTGCCGTCCAGGCTGACCCAATCGGACGCCAACGCCGGACGCTTCAGGTCCGCTACCGAGCGATCACCGTCTTGAATCGCCGGAGCAGGATCGCGATCAGGAGCGACTGGTAAGGACTTGCCCGCGCCGTTCGGTCCGAGAAACCCGAAAACCTCGCGGGTCCGATGCCACGTGTTTCTACGCCACGCAGCACGGACAACTCGGGCCCGTCTTCGAGAAGCTGCTGGTGGCGTCCGCGGTGTGTCGCCCCCGTCGGGCCGTCGCGGACCGTTCGGCCGCGGCGCCCAGCCCCGCCGCCGCGGCCGTTCCGGCCATCGCGCCGGGACCCGCCGCCGCGTTGGGCGCGGTCCCATCCCGCCGGTGCGCGCCATCCGCCTGCGTACCGGGACCCCGGTACCCGGTGAAGATCTGGTAGTGGCGCAGGTCGATGGTGGCGTCGAGACGAATGGTGTTCGGGTCGACGACGCTGAACCTCCGGAACGGCTCGCCGTCGCACAGGATGAAGACATCGTCGGCACTCGGCAGAGTGGTGACCCGCCAGCTCGTGTCGAGCCCCCGCCGGTCGGGCGACGCGGCATAGGTGCCGACGTGGAGGGCGCCGCTCGCGGTGTCGTTCCACGCCTGGTAGACGCCGAGCGCGGGGAAGTCGATGCCCTCGACCGTCGGCGCGTCGAACTTGTCGAGGTGGGGCGCGTCGAACGCCCGATACCAGGCATCGTCCATCCCGACCTCCGACACCATCATGCTGGCGCTCCGCTGGCCGCGCGGATAGGCCTCGTTGAGACCGAACCACCAGCCGAACATCTCGTTGTCGTCACCGAAGAAGCGGGGGTCGAACTCCCGCTCCGCGGCGGCGCGGAGCCGCGCCAGCGCGGTGTAGTCGCCGAACTCGCGCGCCAGCACCAGCCCGGATTGCGAGGGACGGATCTCGACGCGCGGGTTGTTCCAGCCCAGGGCGTTGGCCGCCGATTCGTAGATGAACGTGGCCAGCTCCCGGTCCTGGGGCAGCAGCAGAAACGCCGCACCGACACCCGCGCCGGGGCCACCGTTGGCCTTGTGGTTGACGATCGGGTCGTAGTAGCTGGTGACCCACTCCAGCCGGCCGTCGTTCCCGACCCCCAGGAAGTTTTCCCGCGCGTACTCCAGAAACCCCTGTACCGGCCGGTGCGTCTCGCGGCCGTGAATCCGGTCATAGAGATGGAGCCCGAGCCCGGCGGCGGTGTTGCACACGAACCAGATCTTCGTGTTCTCGCAATGCGGCCCTTCCGGGCGCTCGCGATACTGCCGTTCGAGCAGCGCCGCGATGCCATGCTGGTCCCACTGGAACACCTGGTCCCCGTAGCCGGTGACGTCGAACGGCCGCTCGTACTTGTCATCGCCCGAGATGTAGCGGTAGATGCCCAACACCAGGTTGAACCAGCCGCGGAAGAAGAGGTTGCCTTCCGAGCCGATCGGGTCCGGGGAGAGACCCCAGGGCTCGATGCCGTTCGCGGTCCAGCCGATGCGGTTGTAGTTGCCGCGGAGCCGCTCCGGGATTCCCGCCATCACGCGGTCGGGATAGTTCGCCCGCCGCGGGTCGTCGCCGATCTGGGTCAGCCAGTCGATCGCGCCCCAGTAGGTCGGGTAGCGGCTGGCGAGCCCGTCGGCGATCCGGGTGTAGACCTCGCGCCAGGCCGGCGTCTCGTCGGCCATGAGCAGCAGGGCGTACGACGAGTTGTGCAGATCGAAGCGGCCGTAGCTGGTGACGACCGGGTTCGAGTAGCGGTCCCACCACATGTGCGGCATGCCGTCCGCGCTCCAGTCGTCCGGGGTGGTCGCCTTCTCCCACAGGAAGCGGAGCCAGCCACGCGCCCGCCGGTTGAGGGTGGGATGCACGGATCGGGGCGTCTCGGCGGGAAGCTGCGGCGCCGATTGACCGGCTGCCTCCGCCATGGCGGAGGGAGTGAGGGCGACTGCGCCGGCGGCGGCGCCGACACGCTTAACGAAACTGCGTCGCGAGTGTGCAGCGGACATGGCAACCTCCGGGCCGGACGAGTCTCAATGCTCTATCCCCAGCGGAAGGCGCATTTGCGATGGGTTGAAGCTTACTTCACGCTGCCTCAACCGGTACGATCGACCCTCCCGGAGGGTGTTCCCCCGACAGGAGAACGTCGGTGCCATAATCGAGCCCGGCCACGCTTAACGCACGCCCGGATTGGAGGCCGCGATGCCGAACAGCGCACGATGCCATCCGCCAACCGTCTGCCACCAGCCGGACCACGCGCCGATGACGAAGCGGCGAGGCCAGCGGGTGGCTGCCTGGGGTATCGCCTGCGTGCTGGCCGCGCTGGCCGTGGCGTTCGCCGCCGCGCCGTTGCAGGCTCAGCGACCGCCGGTGACCGGCCGCACGGCCGGTGTCTCCACCGGGCATCCCCTCGCCACCGCCGCCGCCTTCGAGACGCTGGTGCAGGGCGGCAATGCGTTCGACGCGGGCGTCACGGCGATGCTCGTCGGCGGTGTCGTCGAGCAGGATCTCTACGGGCTGGGTGGCGAGGCGCTGATTCTGGTCTACCCGGCCGCGGAGGGCGAGGTCACCTCCATTGTCGGCCAGGGCTGGGCGCCGAAGGGCGCCAGCATCGAGTGGTACACCGAGCGCGATCGGGATCTCACCGGCCAGGGGCTGGATCCCGGGGTGGTGCCGGGCGCGCTGCACGGCGTGCTCACCGTGCTCGAGCGCTGGGGCACGATGACGTTCGAGCAGGTGGCGGCGCGCGCCATCGACTACGCCGAGCACGGGTTCCCGCTGCGGCCGCTCACCGCCCGGGCCATCGAGGACAACGTCGACTTCCTGAAGGCGTGGCCGGAGAACCGGCGCTTCTGGCTGAAGCCAGACGGCGCGCCCTACGCGGCGGGGGAGACGATCGCCCTGCCCGCGCTGGCCGGCACCCTCCGGAAGATGGTGGAGGCGGAACAGGCCCATGCGCATCTCGGGCGGGCCGGCGCCGTGGCCGCTGCCCGCGACCGGTTCTACAAGGGCGACATCGCCGCGGAGATGGTCGCCTTCCTGCAGGCGCACGGCGCGCCGTTCGACAGCAGCGACTTCGCCGAGTTCCACTCCCGCATCGAAGCGCCGAGCCGCACCGACTACCGCGGCTACACCATCTACAAGCAGGGGTTCAACAGCCAGGGGCCGGTGTTGCTGCAGACGCTGAACATCCTGGAGCACTTCGATCTGCAGGCGATGGGACACAACAGCGCCGACTACGTCCACACCGTGGTCGAGGCGATGAAGCTGGCCTACGCGGACCGGGACACCTACTACGCGGACCCGGAATTCGTCGACGTGCCGGCGAAGGGGCTGCTGTCGAAGGCCTACGCCGGGGAGCGGGCGGCTGAGATCGACGCGGGGCGCGCGTCCGTCGCGTTCCGCGCCGGCGATCCGCTGCCACACGATCCCGACGTGAATGAGTGGCCCTACTGGGTGGCCGACATCGAGGACGGCGAGGCGGCAAGCGACGCGGACGGGTTGTTCGTGCCGTCGGCGGGCGGACTGAAGGACACGACGCACATCGCCATCATCGACGGGGACGGGAACGTGTTCGACGCCACGCCGAGCGGCGGGTGGATCCGCGGCGCGATCATCCTGGGCGGCACCGGCATCGGGCTCAGCACCCGCGGCGAGCAGTTCTGGCTCGACCCGGCGCGGGCCAACCAGATCCGTCCCCGCGCCCGCCCGCGCTACACGCTGACGCCGAGCATCGTCTTCCGTGACGGCGAGCCGTTCCTGGCCATCGGCACGCCGGGGGGCGACAACCAGGATCAGACCATCCTGCAGACGTTCCTGAACATCGTCGAGTTCGAGCCCGACTGGTATCCGAACCTGCACGACGCACTGGCGTGGCCGCGCGTCCGGACGCAACACCTGCACGGATCGTTCTGGCCGCACGCGGCCGGCTTCAACCGGCTGGATGTCGAAGCGGATGTCTCCCCGGACGTGAAGGATGAGCTGCGGCAGCGGGGACACCAGATCAACGAGGTGCCCGCGCTCGGAGTGTCCGGGTGCGCAACGGCGGTGATGATCGACCCGGCCACAGGCAACCGGATGGCCGCGGCGGATCCGCGGCGCGACTGCTACGCGCTGGCCTACTGACGTGGCGGACCTGCGCTGGACCGTGCAGTCGCTGGTCGGCGACGCCCTGGCCCTGGCCGACTACTGGCGCAGCGGCATTCTGTACAACCCGCTGGCGGCCCGGGTGATCCAGGATCCGTATCCCACCTACGCGCGCCTGCGTTCCCGCTCCCCGGTGCACCGGAGCCGGCTGCTCAACGCCTGGGTGTTCACGCGCTACGCCGACGCGGAAACCATCCTCCGGGACTTCCGGCGGTTTTCCAACATCCCGACCAGCGTCAAGCGGCGGCGGTCCTACACACCGCCGCGGGCCGACTGGACGATGCTGTTTCTCGATCCGCCGGAGCACACCCGCCTGCGCGCGCTCGTCAACCAGGCGTTCACGCCGCGGGCGATCGAAGCCCTCGAGCCACATGTCCGGGCGATCATGGAACAACTGGTCGACGACATCGACGATCCGTCGGAATTCGACCTGATGGCGGCGGTGGCCAACCCGCTGCCCGTGATCGTGATCGCCGAGATGCTGGGCGTGCCGCCGGAGGACCGGGCGCAGTTCAAGTATTGGTCGGACGAGCGGGCGCGAATCCTCGAGCCGATCATCACCGCGGAGGAACGGAAGCGGGCGGTCGCCGCCGTGGAGTCGCTGGACGCCTACTTCATGCCCATCATCAGCGCGCGCCGCCGTGAGCCGAAGGACGACATCATCAGCGCCCTCGCCCAGGCGGAAGAGGAAGGCGACAAGCTCACCGAGCGCGAGATGCTGCTGATGCTGCGCCTGCTGCTGGTTGCCGGCAACGAGACCACCACCAACCTGATCGGCAACGGCATGCTTGCCTTGCTGCGCAATCCGGCACAGCTCGAGCTGCTGCGGGAAGACCCCAGCCGGATACCAGCGGCGGTGGAAGAGCTGCTGCGCTTCGACACGCCGGTCCAGTTCGATCTACGGGGCGTGCTCGAGGATTGCGAGGTGAACGGCGCTCGGCTGCGCCGCGGCGATGCCGCACTGCTGGCGATCGGCGCCGCCAATCGCGATCCGGAGGTCTTCGACGAGCCGGACCGGCTGGACGTCCAGCGCGCCAAGGGGAGCAACCTCTCGTTCGGCCGGGGCGTCCATCACTGTCTCGGTGCGCCGTTGGCGCGCCTGGAAGGACGCATCGCCCTGGAAGTGCTGCTGGAGCGCTTCTCGTCGATGCGCTTGCTCAGCGACCGGCCGGCGTTTCACAGGGCCATCATCCTGCGCGGCCTCAAGTCGCTGCCGATCGCGGCGATCCGGCGCTCGTCGCCTGTCCCGGGTTCGTCCCCGTGACCCCGGGCAACCGGCGGTGTTCGAGTATCGTATGGGGCGCCCGGCAAGAGCCCAGGGCGCCGGCGGCGCCTGCCGCGTGAGTTGTTTGAGCCGCTTGAGGAGATGATCATGCCGTACCGACATCTGATGGTCGCGACTTTGCTTTTCGGCGTTGCGGCCCTGACCTTCTCGCCCCTATTGGACGCACAGCAGGGTGAGACCATCACCCGCGAGACGCGGCCGTTCGTGCCGGTCACTGACGAGATGCTGCGGGATCCCGATCCCGGTGACTGGATGATGAACCGCCGGACGTACGACTTCCAGGCCTACAGTCCGCTCGACCAGATCAACCGGGACAACGTGGACCAGCTGCAGGTGGCCTGGATGCGAGCAATGGACGAGGGGCCGCAGCAGACCCAGCCGCTCGTCTACGACGGGGTGATGTACCTCGCCAACAACAACGATCACATCCAGGCGCTGGACGCGACGACCGGCGACCTGCTGTGGGACTACGAGCGCCAGCTACCTTCCGACATGCGCGAGTACGTCCAGATTGGCAACCGGACCCGGAGCCTGGCCATCTACGGCAACCACATCTACCACCTGACGGCCGACGCGCACCTGCTCGCCCTCGACGCCCGCACCGGCGAGGTGGCCTTCGACCACGAGATGGCCGACTACCGCGCGGGGATCACCCACTCGTCGGGCGCCATGATCATCGACGGCAGGGTGCTCGCCGGACGCGCCTGCATGCCCACCAGCATTCCGTCGCGCTGCTTCATCTCGGCCCACGACTCGGACACCGGTGAGGAACTCTGGCGGATGTACACGGCGGCCGGCGCGGACGACCCCGGCGGGCAGACCTGGGGCAACCTGCCGACGGTGGAACGGATCCACGTGTCGGCGTGGGGTTCCCCGGGCAGCTACGATCCCGAGCTCGGGCTCATCTACTGGGGCTTTGCCGTTCCCATGCCCTACACCCGGATCATGCGCCGCGGCACCTGGGACGTCGGCGACAGCACGCCGTGCGAGCTGTACACCAACTCCACCGTGGCGGTCGCCGTCGAGACGGGCGAGATGGAGTGGTACTACCAGCACCTGCCCTGCGACGACTGGGACCAGGACTTCGTGCAGGAGCGCACCCTGATCGACACGGTGGTCGCACCCGACCCGGAGTCGGTGCGGTGGATCAACCCGCGCATCGCCGGTAACGCCGAGGAGCGCAAGATTGCGGTCACCCTGGGGGAGCCCGGCGGATTGTTCGTCCTCGACCGTGAGACGGGCGAGTTCCTGTGGGCCACGCCGCTGCCGTATACCAGCACGGAGCGGTTCGTCATCCGGGACATCGACCCGGCGACCGGGCAGGTCTTCATCAACATGGATCTGGTGGCGCGGGAAGTAGGCGATCAGTTCATCATCTGTGGGCACAACGTGAAGGGCTGGTGGTCGTGGTCGTACAGCCCGCGGACCGGACTGCTCTACATCCCGATCAATCGCTCGTGTCTCAACCAGACCGCCAACGAGCGGACGGCCACGGGAACGGGCCCGAGGTTCACGCAGGCCGAACCGGGGCTTGAGGAGGACGGCCACCTCACCGAGGTGCGGGCTCTCGACATCTCGACCGGCCGGGAGGCGTGGCGCTACACGCAGCGGGCCCCGAACGCGGGGTCGACGCTCGCCACCGGCGGCAACGTCGTCTTCCATGGCGATCTCAACCGCCGCTACCGCGCCTTCGACGCCGAAACCGGCGACGTGCTGTGGGAGACGATCCTGGGCAGCCAGATCACCGGCTTTCCGGTCACCTACGAGGTAGACGGCCGGCAGTACCTGACCGTGCCGGTAGGCGGTGCGGCGATATTTCGGATGGACAACTACGCGCCGGAGCTGGAGGCGCCGATAGGCAGCAACATGCTCGTCACGTTCGCGTTGCCGCCGTCCTGAGGCGAAGCAGGCCGCCAGAGACGATGGTTGGTTCGTTCCGGTCCTGAGGGTTGCAGCTTTGCAGCGACGCCTGATGTTCCCGTTCCTGGTCGTGCTGGCGGCAGCGGCCGTCGCCTGTTCGCCATCGTCAGGTAGCGGGCCGGTCGCCGGCGCAGCGGACACGCCTCAGGAGGTGGCCGTCGTGACGTCGGGTGGTGTGGCCGCGGCCTACGACCGGCTCGCACCGCGATTCGAGGACGAGACGGGCATCCGGCTGGTCACCTCCTACGGGGCGTCGGCCGGCGGCGCTGCGGACTCGATTCCGGCCAGACTGGGGCGCGGCGAACGCTTCGACGTCCTGATCATGTCCCAGGCCGGCCTGAACGAGCTCACCGCACGGGGCCTGGTCCGGCCGGACACAAGCATGGACCTGGCGAGTTCGTCGATCGGGATGGCGGTGCGCGAGGGAGCCCCGCTGCCCGACATCAGCACGCCCGAGGCGTTCGTGGAGACGCTGCTCGCGGCCGAGTCCATCGGCTACTCGGCAAGCGTGAGCGGCACCTACGTGGCCACGGAGCTCTTTCCCCGCCTCGGCCTGGCCGAGCCGCTTGCTCCGAAGAGCCGACGTATCGAGAGCGAACGCGTGGCGGCCGTCGTGGCGCGCGGCGAGGTCGAGATCGGCTTTCAGCAGGTCAGCGAGATACTCTCGATCCCGGGAGCGGCGTACGCCGGCCCCCTTCCCGCCGAGTACCAGCGGGTGACGACGTTCTCGGCGGGGATCGCGGCGGACGCCGGGAATCCGGACGGCGGGCAGAGACTGATCGAGTTCCTGTCGTCCGGCACGGCGGCCGCGACGATCGCCGAGACGGGTCTCGAGCCGGCGGCAAGCGCGGACTGACGGCCCGCCACGACAACGCCGCTTTGAGATTGCGCTCCTCACACGCTCGGCGATCCGTTTCATCGCCGTGTCAATGTCGGCGAGGGACTCAGCCCGCCCCGCAACAGGCAGATAGGTCAGGTCAATATCGACGGACAGACGCGGTTCATATCTTTGGGCACGGTTATCAGGTATGTCGGATCGAGAATTCCGCCACGCACGAGCATCCGCTTGCCCTTGCCGAGGTCTATGCGCTCGTGCTCGAGCTGTGGCAGCCACTGAAATCCATGCCGCGTGGCGAACCACAGGAACAGACGCTTGACCTTGACGTTGCGACACTCCTCGAGCAGTCGCTGTAAACGGAGCGGGCTGAGCGTGCGCAGGCTCTCCATGAGCTTGTCCGCCTGATGGAAGGTCTCCCGGCCGGGAACTTCATCGAGAAGTTCCAGGATCGCCCGTTCCGGCGTTGATAGCTCAAGGGGCCAATCCCATTGCCCCCATGTCAGACGGGTCAGGCTTCCGCCGCCCGGAGGTGCCGCTACGGCAAAGCACTGCTCCTGTGGCTTCCAGCTCATGCTGCCGGCCTGGTCCGCTACGCTGTGGGTCTGGAAGAGCCTCCTGGCGCGATGGAAGATCAACCGCTGGTCCAGGGCGAGCTTCAGAACCCAGCCGGGAGGTGGCTTCTCTCCGTAGAGGTGGACCTCCCTCGGGCCAGTCGACGAGGCGTAGTGGGAGAAACCGTGCAGTTCAAGAGCCGTGCGGCCCCCGACGACCACAGGAAGCTGCAGTAGCCCCTGCAGGGAGACGACGACGTGTTGCCACAGGAGCTTGCCACCGGGACGCCGGTAGCTGCCCCGGGCAGGCTGCTCCAGCCAGCCGCTGGCCAGATAATGGCTTCGCAGGCCCCGTGAATAGCCCTGCGCCTCAAGCCACGCGGCGTCTACGACCAGCCCTTCGGGCAGGAGCCGCTGGAGGTAGTTTAGCTTTTGGCTCGTGCGCACATCCATAGTTGACAAAATAGCATGATTGTAAACCGCAAGGAGGGTTTGCATCGACGTGCTCTTGCAAACCGAGGGTATACATCTGGTTTCCTTCTCAAACCAACGGCGATGGGGATCTGCTCGGCCGGCGGGATTGAGTTCGCCCACCTCCATCGGGATGTGCGCGGGGCTGCTGGGGCGCCCGCCCCACGGAGCTTGCAACCGTTTGACTTAGTTTAATTAGTCACCTATGCTGCAAGCGTGGAGTTGATCCGCACGGTCCGGGGTCGGCGCAGGCTGTCCCAGCGGGCGCTCGCGCACCGCGCTGGGTTGTCGTTCCGGGGCATACAGCTGATCGAGTCGCCCAACCACGATGCTCGCATGTCGAGCCTGGAGCACGTCGTCCGTGCGTTCGGACTGCCCGCCGACAGTCTCGGGCGAGCCGTGTCCGGCCTCCTTCTGGAACCACCTGACTCGCTGTTCTGCGCGTCCCTTCGCATCCTCGAGGACGGGGAACGTTCGTGGCGCCGGCATCTGATGAACTGCGTGGACGAGGTGCGCCGCTCCGGATCGACGGCAGCGTTGGAGACGCCGCCGGCCGCGGAGCTGCCCGAGCGGCTGCAGGCGCTTATGGCGGGAGTCGCGGAGACCCTGGCGGCAGAATGCGGGGCAGCCCCGCCGCGGTGGATCGGTGGCGTGGGGCCGCTCGATCGCCCCTGGTTCGTCTCCGGCTACGAGAACCTCAAGGCGGCGGCGCTCGTCGAGAGCCCGGTCCCTTTTCGGTCGCGCAACGTGTTCGTCCTGGCCAACGTTCTGGAGCGGGCCTGAGGTGCTCAGCGGCGACCGCATCAAGGAGCTCTTCGCGGCGCTCGACCGGGAACTCGCCAGGCGCTCGGTCGTCGGCGAGGTCGGACTGCTCGGTGGGGCCGTGATGTGTCTCGTCTTTCAGGCCCGGGACAGAACGAAGGATGTTGACGCGCTCTTTGCGCCGACCCGCGAGATCCATGACGCGGTTCTCGCCGTCGCCCGCGCGTTCGGCATACCGGACGATTGGCTGAACGACGCCGCGACGGGCTTCGTCGTGTCCTCGCCTCCCCGGATTCAGGGCCTGGATCTTCTCAACCTGCGCGTCTGGGCCCCGACAGCCGACTACATGCTTGCCATGAAGTGCGTCTCCGCGCGGTTCGACACCCACGACGCTGACGATGTCGCGTTCCTCATCCGACACCTCGGGCTCGCCACTCCCGACGAGGTGTTCGAGCGCATCACCCGCTACTACCCGCACGGGCGGATACCGCCCAGGACGCGCTTCCTTGTCGAGGAGTTGCTGAGCGCCGATCAGCCAAGCGGGGCTGAGTGCGGTGGTGAGCGTTAGACTAAGACAACCGATGGACTGGCCGCTCCGTCTTGTCTGCTGTGTGCTCCTGACCGTCTGGACGGCAGGCGTCGTCGCGGCGCAGCCGCCGGCCGACACGGTCGAGCAAACCCTCATCGAACTCGAGCGGGGGTGGAACGCCGCGTTCTACGACCGGGATGTCGCCTTCCTCGAGAGCGTCCTGGCCGACGAGTTCATCGTCACGTATGACGATGGGACTCGAGGAGACAAGGCCCGGGAGCTGGCGCTGGCCGAGTCGTTCAACCAGCGGGTCGTGTCCGCGACGCAGGATGACTTCATCGTGCGGGTCTATGACGACACGGCGGTCGTCTTGTTCACACTTCACGTGGTTGGCATTCGTCAGGGACAGGAGTCGGAGCTGACGTTGCGCTACACCGATGTCTGGGTGCTGCGCGACGGCCGTTGGCTGTGCGTCTCATCGCAAAGCACGCGCGTGCGGTAGTCGCGCCCGGCGCGTTCCACCTGCCGGATTTCCTGGAACCAGCGGAACAGGGCAGGGTGCTGGCGGTCGTCGAAGCGCTCGCGGCGGGGCCGGCCGGGTTCTATCGTCCACGCGTGCGGGGCGGCGGCCTGATGCACTGCGAGATGCTCTGCCTCGGGCGCCACTGGAACGCGAAGACGTATAGCTACGAGCCCGTGCGATCGGACTTCGACGGATTGCCGGCTCCGCCGATACCGGCCGAACTGGCGGATATGGCGAAGCGGGCGGCGGGGGCGGTCGGCTTCGATCTCGCACCCGACATCTGCCTCGTCAACCGCTACGGCGCGGACGGCCGGATGGGCCTGCATCAGGACAAGGACGAGGACGCGTCCACCCTCGATGCGGGCGTGCCGGTCGTCTCGCTATCGATCGGCGATAGCGCGCGATTCCTGCTCGGCGGATTCCGCCGCCGGGATCCGGTGGCCGAGATCGTGCTCCGCTCGGGGGATGCGTTCGTGATGGGTGGACCAGGCCGGCTCCGCTACCATGGCGTGGCGCGGATCCTCCCGGCGTCGGGTTCGCCCGGCCTTGGGCTGCAGGGACGGATCAGCCTGACGTTCCGCCAGTACGCGCTGGGCTGACGCTCAGGGCCACCGCTGGCGCGTTACCGCGCTTGCGCTGGCTCCAGCTTCCGGACCCAGCCGTCGCCCTTTGTCAACAGGTAGAGCTCTCCGGCGGAGTCGATCCCCAGGCGCGCGTCCACCCGGTCGCCGCGGCCGTAGGTGTTGGGGTACCCGGCTACCTCGACGAGGTCGCGCTCCCGGCCGTCCAGGATGAGCCGGAGTTCCCGAATCTCGGCGAGCCGACCGGTCACGAGGTTGTCCGCATCGATGTACAGCACGCGGCCGCGCGGGAAGTCGGTGAAGACGTACTTGCCCTGCAGGGCGGGCATGGCCTGGCCGCGATAGACGAACCCGCCGCCGACAGCGGCGCCGTCATCGTGGTCGTACTGCGCCACCGGGTACACGAAGGGATGGTCGTCCTGCGCCGGGCGCGGATACACCCGGCCCGGGCGCGTTCCAACCGCGTGGCCCGTGGCGAACGTGCCTTCCCGGAGCCGCCAGCCGTAGTTGGCGCCGGGCACACCCAGATTGACCTCTTCCAGGGAGCTCTGGCCGATGTCGCCAATGAACATCCGGCCGTCCGTGTCCCAGGAGAACTGCTGCGGGTGCCGCAGACCGTAGGCCCAGATCTCGGGGGCGACACCCGCCTCGCCCACGAAGGGATTATCCGGTGGTATGCCGTACCCCCGGCTTCCGTCGCCCGCCAGGGGATCGATGCGAACAATCGAGCCATGGGGCTCGCTGAGTGATTGGCCGAAGTCGCGGGGATCATTGCCCATCCCTGCGGCGTCCCCGAAGCCGGCATAGAGGAGCCCGTAGTCCGCCGATCCCACGGCAGCCGCCGGATTGAACGCGATGGCGCCGATGCCGTGGTTGGGGGTGAACTGGCCGACCCGGAAGACCTCCCGTGAGGTGCCGCTGAACACGTTCGCGCGCGGATCGTCGGCCGTCCACTCCCGGATCACGGTCTCGTGGCTCTCGGCGTCGTCGTCCAGGTAGTCCGCGCGCCCACTGTCAGACCGGGCGCTGTACGCCGTGTAGAACCTGCCGAACCCCGGCGTGCCGGCGGCGCCGAACTGCGGGTGAAACGCGACGCCCAACAGACCGGTTTCGTTGGGCCACATCGAGGTGTCGAAGCCGAGGTCCTGGGTGCTGATGTCCAGGTAGGTGATCGGCGCCATCCCGTTCTCGTCGGTAAGGTAGAGCCGCCCGCGCAGGTCGTTGAGGACGAGGCGTCCCGAGCCATCCCCCACCGGCGTCAGGGACTGAATGCGGGCATGGGCCTGGTTCGTATAGCTGTCCACGGTCGAATCCGCGGTTTGCGGAGCGCGAACGAACTCGGTGGCTTCCACGACCAGGTCGCCCTTCCGGATCGGGTCGGGAATGGGATCGGGCAGGGCCTCTACCTGCGCCTCGGCTGGAAGAGCCGCGGCGCCGATGATCATGGCAGTGGTCCCGAACCATCGTGCGAGGTGCATGAGGAACTCCGTGGACTGTGCAGTGGTGGCGGTGACGTCCCGAATGGCCGACACGGATTGCCGCGAACATGCCCATAGTATCGCCAGCCGGCGGCCGCGGGCGAACGCGAGGCCCGCAAGTCCGGGTCGAATCCGGCACGCGCCTGATGTAGGCTCGGGTGGTCATACCGCGGCGGGGGTAGTCACCACAGACAGGAAGGCGGGGAAGAGATGACGGCACGGCCGTTCAGACTATTCGCGATCGCGGCTTCAGCCGCCGCCCTGGCGGCCGCAGTGGCCTGCTCGACGACTCTGGCCCAGGAGCCGGAGTCGGACTATTCGCCGGTCACGGATGAGCGCCTGCGCTCTCCCGACCCGGGCGACTGGCTGATGTACCGCCGCACCTACGATAGCTGGGGCTACAGTCCGCTCGACCAGATCACCACGGCGAACGTGGCCGATCTCGTGCCGGTGTGGTCGATGTCGACCGGGGTGACGTCCGGCCACGAAGCGCCGCCCGTCGTCAACGACGGCAAGATGTTCATCACGACGCCCGAGGACCGGGTGATCGCCATCGACGCGCGGACCGGTGAGCAGCTCTGGATCTACAACCGCGAGTTTCCGGAGGACATGGCCCATCCGCACCGCACCAACCGGGGCGTCGGCCTCTACGGCGACAAGGTGTTCCACACGACGCACGACGCCTTTCTGGTGGCCCTCGACGCGGTGTCGGGACAGGTTGTCTGGGAGAAGGCGGTTGCCGACTACCAGTCCGGGTACTACATGACGCTCGCGCCGCTCGTGGCCAGCGGGAAGGTGATGGTCGGGGCCTCCGGCGGAGAGCGCGGCATCCGCGGGTTCGTGGCGGCGTACGATCCCGAGACCGGCGAGGAAGTGTGGCGCGCGCATACCATCCCGGAGCCGGGCGAGCCGGGCAGCGAGACGTGGCCGGGCGAGACGTGGCGGACGGGCGGCGCCTCGATCTGGATCACCGGGTCGTACGACCCGGAGCTCAATCTCACGTACTGGGGCACCGGCAATCCGGGTCCGTGGATGGGCGACCAGCGCCCCGGCGACAACCTGTACACCAACTCGGTCGTGGCCTTCGACGCCGACACCGGCGAGCTCAAGGGCTATCACCAGTACCACCACAACGGGTCGTGGGACTGGGACGAGGTCTCGGCGCCGCTGCTGATCGACGTGCCGCGGGACGGCCGCACCATCCCGACGCTGGTCCACCCGGCCCGTAACGGCTACCTGTGGATCCTCGAGCGGACCGCTGGCGCCATCAACTTCGTCGAGGCGCAGCCCTACGTGTATCAGAACGTGTTCACCGCGATCGACCCGGTGACCGGCCGGCCGGCGTACGACGAGGAACGGAAGCCGGGCACCGGCAAGCCCGCCACGTTCTGCCCGTCGATCTGGGGCGGCAAGGACTGGCCGCCGGCCGCCTACAGCCCCCAGACGGGCTACCTCTACATTCCGGCCAACGAGAACCTCTGCTCGGACATGGTCGGCGTGGAAGTGGACTACGTGCCCGGGGCCGGCTTCACCGGGGCGTCGTTGAGGATCTTCGTCACAGAGGGCGCGGATCACATCGGCGAGATTCAGGCCTGGAACCTGGCGACCGGCGAGCGGGTCTGGACGCACGAGTTCGCCGATTCCCAGAACTGGGGGCCGATTCTGACCACCGGCGGCGGCCTCGTCTTCGCGGGCGGCACCAACGATCGGTACTTCCGGGCGTTCGACGCCGAGACCGGCGAGGTGCTCTGGGAGCAGCGGACCAACTCCGGGGTCATCGGGGTGCCGTCGTCCTACGAGATCGACGGCGTGCAGTACATCGCGGTGCAGTCCGGCTGGGGCGTCGATGCCGCGGGCATGCAGCGTGCGGTGAACGCGCACTTCGACGCCGAGAAGCTGGTGCCCCAGGGGGGCGTCGTCTGGGTCTTCGCTCTGCCCGCGGCGGCCCGCTGATCGCCGAGGTCACCCTCGACGGGTGGGATGACGTCTAGCCGCTCACGAGCGGCGCCAGATCCGTGAGTGCGGACACCACGTGATCCGCCGCGAACCCGAGTTCCTCCGGGGGCTCGGCCGCCGCGCGCTGAATCCAGAACGTGTTCAGGCCGGCCGAGGCAGCACCGTTGATGTCCCACGAGTTGGACGAGACGAACCCCAGCGCCGACCGGCCGACCCCGAGCCGCTCCAGCCCGAGCATGTAGACGCGCGGGCTGACCTTGAAGATCCTGACGTCTTCGACGCTGATGATCGTGTCGAGCAGGGTGTCGATGCCCGCGCTGCGCGCCGCCGCCTCCAGCATCCGGGGTTCGCCGTTGGAGAGAATCGCCAGCCGCAGGCCCTGGTTCCGCAGGGCCTCGAGACCGGGCCGCACGTCGGGGAACGCCGCCAGCGTCAGATAGGCCTCCATCAGGCGCTCGCGCCGCTGCGGGGTGAGATCCAGATCGAGACTGCGGGCCGCGTACACCAGCGCGTCCTCGGTGACCAGCCAGAAGTCCCGGTGCCGGCCCATGAGGCTGCGCAGCAGGCTGTATTGCAACTGCTTGGCGCGCCACCGCTGGGCCAGCGCGTCGCCACGTCCTGGAAACAGCTCGTCGCACAGCGCCGTCACCGAAAACACGTCGAACAGCGTCCCGTAGGCGTCGAACGCGAACGCCTCGATGCCCTCGACGCGGGGGGGCTGGAAGGCGGCTACGCGCACAGCGCCGGTACCGACCGCACCCGCGCCGGCGGCAGCCGCACCCAGGGTCCCGACGAATGCTCGGCGGCCGGTCTTCATGCTGCGACTCCTTCCACATTCCGCCGGCCCGCGGTCGGCACCGGCGGCAGGTCCCGCACATTGTCCCACCAATCTCAGCGCCGGCCCGCGGAAACATGCCGCTGCCGGCCCGCGTTTTCGGGCATCATTGCCGGTAGCCCACGTTCAGGAAGGAGCAGGCCATGATCGGAACACTCGGACCGGGACGGCGCGCCGGCGCGTTGCCGGCCGTGATCCTCGGCGCGGCCACCATCGCGGCAACCGGCATCCGCGCCGCCGACGATGTCTTCGTCACCGTCGATCGCTTCGTGCCGCACACGTCGACGGTGCCCGCGAACGAGGGGGAGCGGGTCGGCCTGTTTCTCCACGAGAAGCTGAGCCAGGATCTGGCCGCACGGATCGCGGACGGCGAGCGGCTGGACGGCAAGGTGGTGCTGTTCGTCCACGGCGGGTCGATCCCGTCGGTGCCGGACTACGACCTGCCGTACAAGGACTACTCGTGGATGGAGCATCTCGCCGCCGGCGGCTACGACACGTTCGCGATGGATCAGACGGGATACGGCTTGTCGCCGCGGCCGATGATGGACGACCCGTGCAACATGGACGCGGACAACCGCGCGCTCGTCACGCCGAACCCGCTGGCGCACGACTGCGCGCCGCGCTACCGGCACGGCCTGACGACGAGCCAGTCGGACTGGGACGAAATCGCGCGCGTGGTCGATTACATCCGTGAGCTGCGCGGCGTCGACACCGTCAGCCTGATTGGCTGGTCCGCGGGCGGGCCGCGCACCGCCGGGTTCGCGGCGCGCCACCCGGACCTCGTCGACAAGCTCGTGCTGTTCGCTCCGGGCTACCGGCCCGACCAACCGTCGACGCCGCCGGAGACGCTGCCGGCCGGCGAGGTGCCGATGCGCCTGCAGACCCGGGACACGCTGGAGAACGGCCGCTGGCGCTCGACCGCCGCCTGCGACGGCCAGATCGATCCGGGGATCCAGCCGGTTATCTGGCAGACCGTGATGGCCTACGATCAGCGCGGCTCCGTCTGGGGACCGTCGCACGGCGTGATGCGGGTCCGCACCTCGGCCGGTTCGTGGGGCTGGAACCGCGACTATGCCGCACAGGTGCAGGCGCCGACGCTGATCCTGGTCGGCGAGCAGGACTTCCTGCTGGAGCCCGACCGGCAGCTCTACGAGGACCTGACCGGCACAACGAACAAGGTGCTGGTCGAGATGGCGTGCGCCAGCCACTTCGCCGTGTGGGAGACGACGCAGTACAAGCGGATGCACGAGGCCTCACTGGAATGGCTCGAGCAGGGGACATTCCGGGGCAGCGCAGCCGGGCGGTTCACGGTAGAGGCCAACCGCGCCGGCCGGTAGGCGCCCATGGTGGAGTCCCGCGCCGACAGCGAGCGGTGACCTGAACGCGCAGGCTACTCGTGCCGGGCCAGCCAGGCGCGCAGGCGCGCGGCTTCCTCGGCGGCGGAGGGGTCGAGCTCGGCCTGGTAGAGCCGGGAGCGAACCACGAAACGGTCCATGTCGTCCGGCGGCGTCTCCCGTTCGAGGATGTCCTGAACCTTGCGCAGGAAGAAACGGCCCCAATCCGGCTGGCGTCCGTCGACGTCCGTGAAGCCGTACTCCTTCGCCAATCCCCAGCTCGAGCACAGCCGGCCGCTCTGCTGCCCGACATCGGGGTCGGCGGCCAGCGCCGCCACGGCGCGGCCGACGTAGCAGGGCGTCTCCGACTCGGCGAAGTACGGATCGTCCTTCATGGCGTCCCGCCAGTTCGCCTCGGTGACACCGAAGTGGTCGAGTACATGCTCGGAGCGCAGAAATCCCGGCGTGACCGCGAGGGCAGTCACGGGATGGGCGTGCAGATCCGCCGCCATCGCGTAGGCGAGCCGGATCACGGCGTTCTTGGCCAGGTCGTAGAAGAGGTTGCCGCGATACCCGAGCGTGTCGCCGTCGGTCACCTCGACGATGAGTCCGGCGCCGCGCTCGATCATCACCGGCGCGCCGTGCCGGCTGGTGATGATGTGGCTGTGGACGGCCTGCTCGAGCAGCGCCTGCCCCTGGGCGGTGGAGAGGGTCCAGAAGGGCGACCCCCACTCGGTCAGCGCATCGCCGCCCCAGATGTCGTTGACCAGCACGTCCAGCCGGCCCTCGTCGGCGCGGACGCGGTCGAACAGCCGTTCGACGTCCGCCTCCACGGTGTGGTCCGTCCGGACGGCGATGCCGCGACCACCCTCCGCGGTCACCATGTCCGCAGTCTCCTCGATCGTCTCGGGTCGTCCGGGGGTGGCGGGGCGGCCCCGCACGCTGCGTCCCGTGCAGTAGACCGTGGCGCCCGCCGCGCCTAGCATGCGGGCGATGCCGCGGCCGGCGCCGCGCGTGGCGCCGGCCACGACGGCCACCTGGCCATGAAGGGGCTGGTCCGACATGGTACGCCGAGGGTCGCGAGCATCGCACCGGCGAGGCGCGGCGTCGAGCAAACCCCTTCCGGACGCTTATACTACGTCTACGAGCGAGCCGGACCGGGGTGCACGTGCAGGCCCCCCTTCAGACGTGCTGTGCTGAGGGTATGGTCGACACGCGTGCCGTCCTCGAACGACTGGCCGGCGGCACAGGACGTCTCAGCACGACGCCGCTCAGCGTGTGAGCGGCGCAATTCGGCATGGCGCCCCAGGCGCTGGTAGAAAGGCATCGGATCGATCATGTTGAAGAGCGAGCGCGCCCGCTGGGCGAGTGTTCTCTGTCTTGCGTTGCTGACTGCGTCTTGCGGCGACGATATCACCCCTACGGCTCCGACTCCGGTGACCGAACCTGCATCGGTGACGCTCGACGGCACCTGGTCGGGGATGGTTGACGGCAGTTTTATCGATGGCGGCGCCATCGCGAACATCACTCAGGAGGGAACCAACGTGTCCGGCGCCTGGTCGATGCCGATGCCCGAGGCGCTAGTGGCGCTCGACTACCCTGCGGACGTTACGCTCGCCGGTCCGGTGACTGGAACGGTGACGGGCATGGCCGCGGAACTCTCGTTCGGCTTCGATCCGAGCTTCGCGCCGTATCTCGGCAGCCCCGATTGTGCGATCTCCGTGTCGGTCACGTCCTTCAACGAGACCACGTTGGAAGCGGGGTGGAGGACGAACGAGTCGTGTCAACCGCCCATTATGGATGAGGGTACGCTGACCTTCATGCGCCAATAGTCGATGACGTTGATCGGCTTCCGATTGGACACAACTATCGGCCGGGAGGGGTAGCTGTGAACCCTATCGACGGAAGCACGAACCGTGACATCGAATCGTCCGATATGGTGGGCCGCGCTGGGATCGAACCGGCGACACCCTGATTAAAAGTCAGGTGCTCTACCACTGAGCTAGCGGCCCACATAACTGCTATAAAAGGACTTATGCACACGTCGGAAAGTACTGCCAGCCGGAACTAGCAGCCAAAACCCAGCTCGTCGGCATGCTGGTGTTGGTCCGTTCGACTTGTGCTGCCGCATCGTGCCGTCGCCCTCCCGCCGGTTGCCCGCAACGTCAAGAGTGCGCCGCCGACGCTTCCAGGATATCGTCTCCGGACGGGCGGCCCTCGGAAGTCACTCCGCGATCAGCGTACCACGTTGCGGCACGCACGGAGCGGTCGGGGTAAGGCGTTGAGGGAAAAGCATGCTGGACAATCCGCGTCTTGCGCGGAGAATGCCGACCGATTCGTAGTAGGTTGCTAAAACGTGTTGAAAAATCCGTATAGTGAGCGGATAATACAGCATGTTTTACGACCGGCGCTCCGGCCTGTCGAGATATGTCAGTGGGTTGCTCTCCGCTGGCCGCACCGTGTTCACCGCCGAGGAAGCCCAACAGGCGCTAGGCGTGGGACGTGGTGCGTTACTGGATGCCGCCGAGCGACTGCAGCGCCGCGAGGCACTGCTGAATCCGCGGCGAGGATTCTACGTGGTCGTCCCACCGCAGTATGCGTCCTGGGGAGGGCCGCCACCGGCTTGGTACATCGACGCGCTCATGCGCCACGAGGGCCAAGCCTATTACATCGGGCTGCTGAAAGCCGCGGAGCTGCATGGTGCGACGCATCAGGCTGTCATGGAGTTCCAGGTCATTTCGGCGAAGCGCCTGCCGAAGATCCGCGCCGGCCGCAACCTGATCGTCTTCTACTACCGCAAGAACATGAAAGCCGTGACGGCAGGAACCGAGGGCCGCAAGACCGATACCGGCACGATGAGGATCTCCTCGGCCGCGCTGACGGCTCTCGATCTGTTGCGCTATCCGCAGGCGTCCGGCGGCATCGACAATGTCGTCACGGTCCTGTCCGATCTCGGTCAGAAGATCGATCCCGAGCAACTCGCCACGCTCTCGGCGTTGGTGGAACGGCCGGTCGTGCAGCGCCTGGGGCACCTGCTGGAGCATCTCGGCCACGACGCCCTGACGGTGTCCATGCTGGAGTCGTTGCGGGCACGAGGGTCGTTGCCTTGGACCGAGCTCGACCGGCAGGAGGTGCGGGACCCGGCCTTCGAGCCTGAACCGCAACAGCGCGATCCGCGATGGCGGGTCATTGTCCGGCGCGTGCCGGAGCCGGACGAATGATCCCTGCGCAGAATATCGTCGCGTGGGGCAATCTCGTTCCCTGGACGGACGCGCGACAGGTCGAGCAAGACCTCATCATCAGCCGTGCTCTGGTTGAGATCTTCTCGGACCCAATGCTGCGCGAAACGCTACGGTTTCGTGGCGGAACGGCACTCAACAAGCTGCACTTCCCGGTGCCGCTGCGCTATTCGGAGGACATCGACTTTGTCCGCACTGCACACGGTCCGATCGGACCAGTCCTCGATCAGTTGCGTGTCGTTCTGGAACCGTGGCTGGGGCGGGCACAGTTCGAGCAGAGCCCTGTCGCCCCGAAGTTCCGTTTCCGAGTCGAGGCCGAGGATGGCAGCGGCGTGCCAATCCGGCTGAAGATCGAGATCAACACCCGCGAGGTCGAAGCCTTGGATGCGCCGACGGCGTTGTCGCTTGAGGTCGCGAATCCGTGGTTCTCCGGGAGGGCGGCCATTGCGACATTCTCGCGGGAGGAAATGCTGGCGACCAAGCTGCGCGCGTTGCTGCAACGGAACAAGGGGCGCGATCTCTACGACCTTGCGCACGCGATCGAGGTCTTCGAGGGTCTGGATATCGACCGCATCGTAGAGATGTTCGGGCTGTACCTGGCCCTTTCGGGTCAGACCATCTCGCGGGCGCAGGCCCAGGAGCGCATGTTCGCAAAGTTGGCCAATCCGCGCTTCTTGCTCGATGTACGCCCGTTGCTGCCCGCCGCCCGGGCAGAAACTCTGACGGAGGAGTCGACAGCGGAGGCGTTTCGCCGGGTGTTCGTGACCCTTGTCGATCGGCTTCCCGGCGAGCCTTGGGAAAGGACGGCGGCGATGAAGCAGAGGTTCGGCATTGGTCATCCTCAGGGCGTCGAGCCGTTCTGAGCACGGAATAGAAGACGCGGCTGTCCGCTTTCGCCTCCGTCGCCAACCGACGATGCGCCTCGCGAACGCGTCGATGAGGAAGGCCGCCGACACGAAGCCGCGCCACGTCGCGACGTGGGTCACGTCGGCCCCCACCGCTCAACACCATCCGAACTGCCCGCTCCCGTACCTCCGGTGCGTACCGACTCGGTCTTCCCATGGACTCCATCCTCTTAAGGAATGGAGCCTCCAGGAAACCCGGGACGGTTCACTGAGCCGGTTCGCCGCCGGTTCGCGCATTACCCAACAGACGAACCCCAGCCCAGGAAAAGGGGGATGACGATGAGCACGCAACCTGAACGCACCGGAGGATGCCGAGCCCTCGCGCTCGCGCTCGTTGCCGTGTTGGTGACGGTGGCGCATGCCGAGGCGCAGACCGCCGCATCGTTCGACGAGCTGCCGCTCGTGCTACGTCAGGGAGACCGCGTTACCGTGACAGACAACAACGGCCGAAGCATGAAGGGGCGGATCATCGAACTGTCGCGGTCCACGCTTTCCCTGGACGCGCGCGGCGCCAGGCACGACCTGCACGCCGACGATGTCTCGTTGATTCGCCAACGGCGGCGCGACACGCTCCGGAACGGTGCCCTGATCGGCCTTGGCGTCGGTGCATTCCCGGCAGCCATCCTCGCTAGTTGGGCGTATTCGTATGCCAATAACGAGGGAGGGTCGCCCGTGGGTGGGGCGGCGTTTTGCGCAGGCTTGTCTCTCAGTGTGGCGGCCGGCATCGGCGCCGGCGTGGATGCCCTGATCCGGCGCTCCCATGTCATCTACGGCCCGACGGGTGCGGCACAGCGACGGCTGACCGTCTCGCCGTTGCTGTCGGGCCACCGCCGCGGCGTGGCCGTCTCGCTCGGCTTCTGACGCCGGACCTACGGCGACAGTTCGATGAGTCCCGTTCTTGTGGGGCGTCCGATGCTACGGGGCCGCGCAGGCGAAGCTGGTCTCGACGTTCGGGTCGCCCGTCCCGTCGTAGACCGCGATCTGGGGATAGGGGCAGATCGGGCGGGTCAGGGTCGGAGTGCCTTCCGGGCCTAGCGTCGACGCGATCAGCCGCTCCGGCGCGCGTCCCTCCTCCACCCACGCCCGGATCGTCTCGACCCAGTCGACGCGATCCGGGCCGGCGCCGCCCCCGCAGTGCAACACGCCGGGCAACATATAGAGGCGGGCGTAGTCGCCGGCGGCCGGGTCGCCGGCGGCGAGCTCCTCGTAGTAGGCGATGGTGGCGAGCGGTGCGAGGGTCAGATCGGACCAGCCCGTCCAGTAGAGGATCTTTCCGCCGCGGTCCCGGAACGCGCCCAGATCGGTGTCGGTTGCGTTCAGGACCTCGGCCGTCGCCGCGACGTCCTCTTCCCAGTTGGCGAAGTCGTAGCGCGTGTAGTCCCAGTCCGGGTCGCCGAAAACGAAATATTTGAAGAGCTCCGTCCCGGCGCCGTACTGCGCGCTCGGCACGCCCATGGCGGCGGTCTGGGCCGAGCCGACCACCCAGAAGTCCCAGCCGCCGGGCTCGTGCTCGCCGCCGTAGCTGGCTCCGTGGTAGATCGGCTCGCCGTTCACGGTCGGGCCGTTGTAGACGGCCTCCATGGCGGCGAGCTGGGCCGCGGTGACGCAGCCGTCCAGCGGGCGGTCCCCCGCACAGCGCGGCAGGTCCGCGGGCCGGAAGCCGCATTGCCGGGGATCGGTCATCACGCCGTCCTGGACGCCGTCGTCGGCATCGCAGGCGGCGAGGATGCTCGTCCCGAGCAGCTCGAGGGCGGCCGGGGTGAGCACCGGGTGCTCGAAGTCGCCGTCCGGATAGATTGCCTGCTGGTTCTGGACGTAGGCGGCGGCCACCCCGGTCCAGTCGTAGGCCGGCGCGGCGGCCACGATGCCGTCGAAATCGTCCGGGTATCGCTGCAACTCCACCATTCCCTGTCCGCCGCCGCGGGAGCAGCCGACGAAGTACGAGTAGTCGGGCGCCCGGTCGTAGTAGTGGCCGACGATCGACGTGGCAGCCTCCGCCGTCAGGTGAACCGCCCGATGGCCGAAGTTCTCCTGCCGCTCCGGATGGTTGAGCGCCCAGCCAGCCTCGAAGACGCTCGCCGCGTGTCCGGTGTCGGTCCCGGCCGTCGCGTAGCCGCGCTCGAGCGGGCCGCCCCCGTGGGTGTAGAGCGTGAGCGCGTCGTTCTGCACGCTGCCCGCGAAGCCGTCGCCGCCGCCCATCACGAACCGCCCGTTCCAGTCGGCGGCGTCCGGCAGCAGCAGCTCGAAGTTGATCTCGGTCTCGATCACACCGGTCACCCGGCAGTGCGCCGGGACCGCGTCGCCGGCGGGCATCGCCTCCGCGACGCCGATCCGCAGATCGATCAGGTCGAGGCCGGTGAGGTCCGCACAGGCAACGGGCGCTCTGGACGAGGGCGCGCACGCGGCGGCAACCGCGCAGGCGGCGGCAACGGCGGCGACGGTCAGGAAGCGTCGAACGAATCGCATCGGCCAGGCCGAGCCTCTCGGGAGGTCTAGCAGCCCGTGGCGAAACCCCCGCTACATTCGAGCGGCGATGCATCCCGCCTGAGCGGCGTTGCTCCTCGGTCGCCTCTGGCCAAGAGGCTCCCTCGTCGCGCCTTGTCAGGCGGGCGCCTCACCGCTCTCGGTGTCACGCGGGGTTTCACCACGGGCTGCTAGTGCACCATCAGCGGCACGCTGGCGGTGAGCGTGCCCCAGTCGAACGAGATTGCGTTCGGGTCGACGGAGATGGTGAGCTGCTCGGCCGGCGGGTTGAGGTCGTCCACCTCCATGGGCACGTGGGCGACGTCGTGGTCCGCGTTGTAGTTCGTCCCCCACTGGCCGGTCTCGCTGTTGACGATGAGGTGGAACTCGTCGTTCATGCGCTGGGTCCAGAGGGTGTACTCGCCGGCGGGGATGTGCGCGGAGCCGATCATCAGGTCGCGGTCGGTCGTCAGCGTTGTCGCCTCGTCGGCGCCGAGGCGCCAGACGGCGCCGGCCATCGGCGGCACATTCTCGCCGACGATACGCCCCTTGAGGTACGGCCGGCCGTAGACGATCGTGAGGTTCCCGCCGTCGACACTCCAGTGGACGCTGACGTGCGGACTGCCACCGGCGCCCTCGTGGACGAGCGCCGCGTGCCCGCCGCCAATCATTTCCGTCTCTTGCGCGCCGACGCCCGCCACCGCGGCGGCCACGACCCCAAGCGGAATCGAGAGCCTCCAGAACACGGTCCGCATCAGTGTCGCGCCTTTCCTGTTCGGCACGGACAACGCGCCCACACCAGTGTCGGTCAGGATAGCACGGGGCAAATCAGAGGATTCGGTGGCCGAGCGCCGACAGCGCCAGTTCAACCGCCAGCTCGGCTGTCTCGTTCCGGCGGTCGAGCGTCGGGTTGATTTCCACCAGGTCGAGGGCGCGGAGCAGGCCGCTGTCGGCCACGGTTTCCATCAGCAGATGCGCCTCTCGGTAGCTGAGGCCGCCCCGGACCGGCGTGCCGACGCCCGGCGCGATCGACGGGTCGCAGACATCGAGGTCAAACGAAACGTGCACGCCCGTGGTCCCCTCGCCGGCGAGCGCGAGCGCCTGCGTGGCGACGGCCGCCATGCCAAGCCGGTCGACCTCCTTCATGGTGAAGACCGTCACGCCGGAGTCGCGCACCTGGGTCCGTTCCTGCGAATCGAGACTGCGGATGCCAATCAGCGCGACATGGTCCGGGTCGAGCCGCGACGGGCCGCGCCGGCCAATCGTCGCCAGCTCGCGCGGCTCCGGACCGAGCAGCGCGGCGAGCGGCATGCCATGGACGTTGCCGCTCGTGGTGGTGGCGGGCGTGTTCATGTCGGCATGGGCGTCGATCCAGACGAGGCCGATCCGGCCGCGGTGGCGGCGCGCCGCGGCGGCCGTGGCGGCGACGGACCCGGCCGCCACGCTGTGGTCGCCGCCCACCACCAGCGGCAGCGCGCCCGCGGCGTGCGCCGCCGACGCGGCGCGGTAGAGCTGCCGGCAGACGCTGGCGATCGGCGCGATGAACTTCTTCCGCGTATCCTTCGGCGACTCGGTCTCCGGGAGGGCGGCTGCTACGTTGCCTCGATCGGTGACCTGGCAGCCGAGCGCCGCGATCTGTTCCCCCAGGCGGGCGATGCGGAGTGCGGACGGGCCCATGTCGGTGCCGCGGCGTCCCGCACCCAGGTCGAGCGGCACGCCGATAATCTCGACGGGTGGCTGTCGGGCTACTGCTCCGGGCGCCATCACGTGCGCTCCAGGGGGCGGTCGGCGGCGGCCCGGCGCTCCGCGATCGCCGCGCCGGCCGCGGCGCGTCCCGCCGCGATGCAGTCCGGGATGCCGACGCCGCGGAAGGCGGCGCCGATGATCCGAACGCCGGGCAGGTGTGCGAGGTGGCGGTCGATCTCGGCGATCCGATCGCGGTGGCCCACCTCGAGCTGCGGATTGGCGTCCGGCCAGCGGTAGACGCGCGCCAGCGTCGGCGCGCCGGTGATGCCGAGCAGGCGCGCGAGGTCGTCCTGGACCAGGTCGGTCAGCGCATCATCGCTCCGATCGAGCAGCTCCGGCGCGCGCGCGCCGCCGACGAAGCCGCGCATCAGCACGTGGCCCTCCGGCGCGCGAGATGGCCACTTGGACGAGATCCAGGTGGCGGCAAGGATCGACAGGGTGGACTCGGATCGCGGGACGACGAAGCCCGAGCCGTCGAGGGGGTGCGCCACCGCCTGGCGCGGCACGGCGAGTGCGACGACGGCGGTCGATGTGGTCCGGATGCCACGGCACAGCGAGGCAATGGGATCGCTCGCGCCGGCCACCACCTGCGCGGTCGCCCCGGCCGGCAGGGCGCAGATCACCTGATCGGCGGTGACGTCCGGCGCACCGTCGGCGATGCGCACCGTGTACGGCCCCCCGTCAGGGGAGGCGGGGGTGATCGTCGCGACGGCGGTGCGGCACCGGATGGACGACGGCGGCAGCGCCGCCGTGATTCGGCGGGGCAGTGTCTCGAGGCCGTCGGCGAAAGACCGGAACACCCCGTCACCCCGTCCCGCCGCCCGTGCCGCGGCGATCGGCCGCAGCACGCGGATGACGCTTCCCGCCGACCGCTCCGCGTCGACCAGGCGGGGAAAGAGCGTTCGCATCGACAGGCGATTGACGTCGCCGGCGTGGATCCCGGCCAGGAGCGGTTCCGCAAGGACGTCGACCGCCTCGCGGCCGAACCGGCGGCGGAAGAACGCGCCGATCGATTCGTCGACGTCCGGCGTGCCGGGCGGCGGCTGCACCAGATCAAGCGTCATCCGGAGCCGCCCCGGCCACGACAGATAGCGGCTGCGGACAAGCGCGGCGAGACTGGTGGGAATGCCGAACGGCGCGTCCGGCGGCAGCGGATGGAGCTGGCCGCGCCGCACCACGAACGCGCGGCGGGGCGTGAGCGTCGGGATCAGGCGGTCGGCGAGGCCGAGCTCGCGACAGAGCTCGATGGCGGCCGGCTTCTCCGTGAGGAGCGAGTCGGCGCCGGCGTCGAGCGTGAAACCGTCGACCCGGTCGGTCCGGATCAGGCCGCCCAGGCGATCGGCCCGCTCGAACAGGAGAAACGGCTCGCCCTGCCGGTGCAGTTCGTAGGCTGCCGCCAGGCCGCTGATCCCTCCGCCGACGATGGCGTATGGGACACGGTGCATCAGTGGCGTCCGTAGCCGGAGCCACCCTGATGGACGAAGCGGGCGAGCGCCTGCACATGCTCGACCGGCGTCTCCGGCAGGATGCCGTGGCCCAGATTGAAGATGTGGCCGGGCCGTCCCGCGGCGCGCTGCAGCACGTCGTCCGCGCCGGCCAGCATCCGCTCGACCGGTCCGAGCAGCAGGGTCGGATCGAGGTTGCCCTGCACGGCGCGATCCAGTCCGATGCGCTCCCAGGCCTCGTCGAGCGGCACGCGCCAGTCAACCCCGATCACGTCACCCCCGGCCGCCGTCATCGCTTCGAGCAGGGTCGCGGTGCCGGTACCGAAGTGGAGCACGGGCGCACCGGTTGCGGCGACCGCCTGCAGGATGCGCGCGGTGTGTGGCCCGGCGAACTCCCGGTAGTCGGCCGGCGCGAGCGCGCCAACCCAGGAATCGAAGACCTGAATCGCCTGCGCGCCCGCTTCCACCTGCGCGACGAGGTAGTCAGCGATGACGGTCGCGAACGCGCCGCACAACCGGTGCCACGCCTCCGGCTCACCGTACATCAGCGCCTTCGTCTTCGCGTAGTTGCTCGACGGCCCCCCTTCGACGGCGTACGACGCCAGCGTGAACGGCGCGCCGCCGAAGCCGATCAGCGGGACTCGGTCCTCGAGCTCGCGGCGTAGGATCCGGATCGTCGCCAGTACATGCGCGAGCGACTCCCGTGGATCGACGGTGCGCAGCCGGTCGATGTCGTCCACCGTGCGGACCGGCTGCTGGATCACGGGACCCTCCCCCTGCACGAAGTCGAAGGGAATGCCCATCGGCGCGAGCGGCAGCAGCAGATCGGAGAAGAGAATCGCCGCATCGACGTCAAGCCGGTCGACCGGCTGCAGCGTGACCTGCGCGGCCAGTTCCGGCTGCGCGCAGATCTCCAACAGCGTGTGACGGGCGCGGACATCCCGGTATTCCGGCATGTAGCGTCCGGCCTGTCGCATGAACCAGACTGGCGTCACGTCGATCGGCTCGCGACGGCACGCACGCAGGAAACGGTCGTTCATGCCCGGATCGTACACCGGGGTGATCCGTGCTACGATCCTGCCCCGGCGCGGTGGGGGGCCGTGCGTGACACCATGCCGTACCTCCGGTTCTCGAGGGATACGCGGGGTTACGAGCACACCTACGTACTGCACGGCCTCCGTACCGGCTCGCGTCCCCACCTCCTGTACTGGTTCCGGACGCCGCCCAACATCTCCGTCGGCCGCCTGCCGCTCGACGAAGAGGCGATCCGGGCGATCGAGGCGTGCAACCCGGAGGTGACGTTCGACTGGACGAAGATGACGGCCACCTCCCGGACGCGGCCGCGGCCGGCGGCCGAGCGGGAGCGCGAGGCGGCAACGGTCGGGCGCAGCGGCCGGTCGCGCCGGACGAAGGCGCCGGCGCCGGCCCGGACGCCAGATTCGGGCGCAGTCGCCGAGCCAGTCGAGGCTGACGCGCCGACACCTGACGACCCGGCGGTGCCGGCAGATCTGTTGGAGGTGATGGACGAGCCGATCGAGGATGCCGCGCCGGATCCGGAGCGGCGGCACCCGGTGGCGGCGCTGCTGGGCGACGGCGCGCTGACGCGGATGCGGGCGCGCTACGCGGAGTTGCGCGCGCGGCTGGCGGAAAGCGATGTCGATGGGGACGCGCGGACGTCGCTGGCGGCGCGGGTGGAGGATCTCAACCCGGACGGCTGGCGGGCGGGGGAGGCGGTGGTGCTCGGCGTTGAACGGTTCGATTCGGGTGCCGCTGCCATCCGGGTGGCGCTCGGCCGTCGCCGCCACCCGCCTCCACGTGCATAGCCGCAATCGGTATAATGGAGGCACCATGACAATCAGGGACTTTCGGACACGTCGGTTCCTGGGCTTGTCGGCGGCGTTGCTGATCACGGCGCTCGGTGTCGTGGTTGGCGCACAGGCACCGCCGCAGGATCCAGAGGCAGATCGACCGAGCGGGACGGCGGACCAGAGCCCGGTTTTCCGGTCCGGCGTTACGCTCGTGACCACCGATGTCATCGTGCGCGATCAGGATGGCGTCTTCCTGGCGGACCTGACCGAGCGCGACTTTCGGGTCTACGAGGACGATCAGGGCCAGGAGGTCGCGTCGCTCGTCCTGGTCCACGGCGGCCGCGTCTTCAATCAACTACTGCCGCCCCCGCCGGTGCAGGAGGGCATCATCCTGCCCACGACCCGGGCGCCCAATGACACCGCCGGACGCATCTTCATCATCATGCTGGATGACCTGCACATCGACGCCGGTCTGACGCCGAAGGCGCGGAAGGTCATCGAGCAGTTGCTCGACAACCTCATCCACGAGGGGGATCTGTTCGGGATTATCTCGACCGGCCCGTCGTCGATCTCCATCGACATGACCTACGACCGCAGCCTCATCACGCAGGCGGCGTCCCGCATGACCGGTGACGGCATGGATCCGAACGAGATCATCCGGTTCGTCACCCCCGGCCGGGCGAGCGAGTTGCGGTGGCGTGCGCACGTGGCGTTCAAGACGATGCGCAGCATCATCGCCAGCCTGGAGCAGATCCACAATCGCCGGAAAGTGGTCGTCTACATCAGCAGCGGGTACGACTTCAATCCGTTCGAAAACCAGCGGATCTTCGGGATGAGCGTGAACGAGGCCTCACCGATCCTGAGCAACTCGTCGATCGGATCGCGGGGGGGGCTGTACAACGGGGTGGCCGATCCAAGCCAGGACCCGTTCGCGCGGGTCGACCAGGAGGGGTCGGTCTTCAGCGATGCGGACCTGGCGATGGAGATCTCGGAACTGACGAAGGTGGCGAACCGGGCGAACGCGACGTTCTATACCGTCGACCCACGCGGCCTCGTCGCGGGCCCCGACATCGACTACCGGGGTCCGCTCAACGCGTTCAACGACTTCTTGTTCACCACCCAGGGCAGCCTGCGGACGCTCGCCCATCTGACCGGCGGGAGGGCGGTCGTCAACCGGAACGACTTCGTGGGCGCGTTCAAGGAAATCGACGCCGAGACGAGCGACTACTACGTCCTGGGGTTCTACTCGAACAATCCGGATCCGACCTACCGGACGCGCCGGCTCCGGGTCGAAGTCGAGGGCCGGGGCGACCTGGAGGTGCAGCACCGCACCCACTACACCTACGCCCGGCCCGACGAGAACACGCAGCCGCCTCCGCCCTGACCGGCTGGGACGGCGCCTCCGATCGCACCGCGGTCCCGTTCCCATGCAGTGGGCATCGACAGGATCTCTGTGTAAAATGTGCGGATCGTGATTCGCAACCCCCGTGCGGCGGCTGTGTGGACCGGGTGGCGCTCCGGGGGCGCGGGCCGATCCGGGCTGGCCCGTCTGCTCTTCGTGCTGGGCGTCCTCCTGCTGGGCGTCGGTCGCTTGGCGCCGTCGACGATCCTGCCCCCACCGTCGCCCGCGCCAATCGTTGTCGCCGCGGCGGCGGTGCCCGTGGTGGAGCCGGCGGCCACCGAGCCCCGGTTCCTCGATGCGCGCGACTTCGCGGTCCCACGTGTCCGCGCCGCCGCCGCCATGATCTACAACCCGCAGACGCACGAGGTGGTGTGGGAGTCCGGCGGCCTCGAGCAGCGGCCGATTGCGAGCATCACGAAGGTGATGACGGCGCTCGTCCTGCTGGATGACGCACCGGATCTGAACGGCGATGTGGTCGTCTCGCGCAGCGACGTGCGCCGCGCCTCGACCACCTACCTCCGCCGCGACGAGCGGGTGGCGGTGAACGATCTGCTGCATCTGGCCCTCATCGCGTCGGACAATGTGGCCGCCCGCGTGCTGGCCCGGGCGTCGGACGGCGGGACGCGGCGCTTTGTCGAGCGGATGAACCTGAAGGCGCAGGCGCTTGGCCTCGACGGGACCCGCTTCGTCGAGCCGTCCGGCCTGGACGAACGGAACGTGTCCACCCCCTACGATGTGGCCCGGCTGATCACGGTGGCGAGCGAGAATCACACCCTCGCGCAGATCATGCGCACGTCGTCGTACCGGATGCAGACCAGCCGGCGCGGGCTGACGATCCGCAACACGAACCGTTTGCTTCGCGGCCAGCACGTGATCCAGGGTGGCAAGACCGGCTACATCGACGAGTCGGGCTACTGCCTCGCGGCGGTGGTGAAGTTGCCGGACAGCGACCCGCTCGCCGTCGTGATTCTTGGCGCTGGCTCCAACTCGGGACGGTTCCGTGAGGCGCGGCGCCTCGTCGACTGGGTGTCGACCAAGGGCCGGCCGCTCATCGACGGCAGTCTCCGGCGGTCGGACTAGCGGCGGGCCGGCGGCACCATCGATGCGCGACGTCATCATCATCGGATCGGGACCGGCCGGTCTGACCGCAGCTCTCTACACGGCGCGCGCCAACCTCCGGCCGCTCCTGATCGAGGGCCTCGAGGCGGGCGGCCAACTGATGCTCACCACCGCGGTCGAGAACTATCCCGGCTTCCGCGACGGCATCATGGGGCCGGAGCTGATGACGGAGATGCGCACGCAGGCGGAACGGTTCGGCACGGAGATCGTGCAGGGCGACGTCATGAAGCTCGATTTCTCCGGCCCTCCCTTCACGGTGACGACCAGCGCCGGCGACGAGCAGGCGCGCGCGCTGATCCTGGCGACGGGCGCATCGGCGCGGCTGCTCGGGCTCGAATCCGAGCGGACGCTCATGGGACACGGCGTTTCCACCTGCGCCACCTGCGACGGCTACTTCTTCCGCGGCAAGCCGATCGCGGTGGCGGGGGGCGGCGACTCCGCGATGGAGGAGGCGACCTTCCTGACGAAGTTCGCCTCGCACGTCACGATCATCCACCGGCGCGGTCGGTTCCGCGCCTCGAAGATCATGCAGGACAAGGCGCGGGCGAACGAGAAGATCAGCTTCGAGATGGACACCGTGGTCGACGACGTCCGCGACGTCGATCAGGGGGTGGTGACCGGCGTCGTCCTGCGCAACGTCAGGACGAATGAGACGAAGGCGCTGGAGGTGGACGGCCTGTTTGTCGCGATCGGCCATACGCCGAACACGTCGCTCGTCGCGGGTCAACTCGATCTAGACGGGAACGGCTACATCATTCCGGGGCGGGGGGCTACCACCAGCGTTCCGGGAGTCTTTGCGTGCGGCGACGTCCAGGATCATGTCTACCGCCAGGCGATCACCGCCGCCGGGTCCGGCTGCATGGCCGCCATCGACGCCGAGCGGTATCTGGAATCGCTCGACTAGCTGACGGCGGTGCGGCTGCGGCGGGCAGGGGAGAGGCGCGCGGATGAGAGCGCTCCTCGTGCCAGTTGGGAGCGCCGGCGACGTGCACCCCTTCGTCGGCATCGCGCTCGCGCTGCGGGCTCGCGGGCACGACGTGACCCTCGCCGCGAACCCGACCTTCGCGCCGCTCGCCGGCGCGCTCGGCCTTCCCTTCGTGCCGCTCGGCACCATCGAGCAGTTCGAGCAGGTGATTGTGGACCCCAGCCTCTGGCGGCCGCACCACGGCCCCCGCGTGGTGATGGGGGCGGCCACGCTCGGTGCCGCGGAGACCCACCAGGCGGTGGTACGGCATGTGACGGCGGGCCCGGCCGTCGTCGTTGCCCATCCGCTCGCCTTCGGCGCACGGATGGCGCACGAGACGCATGGCGTGCCGCTGGTGACGATCCAACTGGCGCCGGCGGCCTTCTGGAGCGTGGAACAGTCGCCGATCCTGGGCCCGGAGTTCGCCGCGATCAACGCGTTGCCCAGGCCGCTGAAGCGGTTCGTCTATGCCGTCGGCTCCAGCCTCCTGGATCTCACCGTGGCGCCCGGTCTCAATCGCGTCCGTGCCGAGTATGGCCTGCCGCCGGTCCGCCGCATCGTCGGCGACTGGTGGCACTCGCCGCAGCGGATCATCGGTCTCTTCCCCGACTGGTTCGCGGCGCCGCAGCCCGACTGGCCGCCACACCTTGCCCTCACCGGCTTTCCGCGGTTCGATGAGCGCGGCGTCACCGCCCTGCCGCCGGATGTCGACCGGTTCCTCGACGAGGCGGCGGCGGCGGGCGATCCGCCGATCGTCTGGGCGCCCGGCTCGGCCAACCGCCAGGCTTCCCGCTTCTTCGCCGCCGCGGCCGACGCCTGCCGGCGCCTCGGCCGGCGCGGCCTGCTGTTGACCCCGCACCCGGAGCAGGTCCCCTCACCGTTGCCGGCCGGCGTGCGGCACGCGGCCTACGTCCCGTTCAGCGCGCTGCTGCCTCGTGTGGCCGCTCTGGTCCACCATGGCGGCATCGGCACCCTGGCGCAGGGGCTGGCCGCCGGGCGGCCGCACCTGGTGATGCCGATGGCGTTCGATCAGTTCGACAACGCCGCACGCCTCGTCCGACTCGGCGTCGGCCGCGTGGTGCGGCCCCGCCGCTTCACGGGTCGCGCGGTTGCGCGCGAGCTTGCGGCGCTGCTTGAGTCGGACGCGGTGGCGGAACGCTGCGCGGTGGTGGCGCGCCGCTTCGAGGGGATCGATCCGGTGGCGCGGACGTGCGACCTGATCGAGCAGTTCGCGGACGAGTCAGGCCAGCCCGCCGGGCCGGCCGTCCATGCCGGCGGCCAGGGGGATCAGTCGATCCAGCCGCCGCCGAGGACCACGTCGCCGTCGTAGATGACAACCGCCTGGCCCGGGGCGATCGCGGGCTGGGGATTGTCGAACGTGAGGTGGAGGTGATCGCCCTCGATGGCCCAGACGCGGGCGGCGGCGGGATCGTGGTGGTGCCGGATCTGCGCCGTCACCGGCGCGCCGTCCGGCGGTGGGCCCTCGATCCAGTTGACGCCCGACGCCTCGAGCGTCGTCCGCTCCAGCGCGTCACGCGGGCCGACGGTGACGCGGCCGGTGGCGGCGTCGATCGCCGTGACGTAGAGCGGCGCCTGGCTCGGCACACCGAGGCCCTTCCGCTGGCCGACCGTGAAGCGGTGGATGCCGGCGTGGTGGCCCAACCTATGGCCGCCGGCATCGACGACATCGCCCCCGCGCGCCACCTCCGGCGCCCGCTGCTCCACGAACGTGGCGTAGTCGTGGTCCGGGACGAAGCAGATCTCGTGGCTGTCGGGCTTGTTCGCCACCTCCAGCCGGTGTGCGCGCGCGATCGCGCGGACGTCGTCCTTCGTCAGATCGCCCAGCGGGAAGCGGGCGTGCGCGAGCTGCGCCTGCGTCAGCGGGAAAAGGAAGTACGACTGATCCTTCCCGCGGTCGACGCCGCGCCGGAGACGGCGGACCGAGGCGCCATTCGGGCCGGCGACCGTCTCGACGCGCGCGTAATGGCCCGTCGCCACCGCTTCGGCATCCAGCCCCCGCGCACGCTCGAGCAGGCTGGCGAACTTCAGGTCGCTGTTGCAGCGGACGCATGGGATCGGCGTGCGCGCCCGCGCGTAGTCGCGGACGAACGGGTCGATGACCCGGCGCGCGAACGGCTCCTCGAAGTTGACGATGTAGTGCGGGATGCCGAGCCGCGCGGCGACGCGGCGCGCATCGTGCAGGTCGTCGATCGTGCAGCACGATCCGAACGTCGCGCTGCCGGCGGTCTGATCGTAGAGCTGCATCGAGAGGCCGACCACGTCGTGGCCACCATCCGCGAGCAGGGCAGCGGCGACGGACGAGTCGACGCCGCCCGACATCGCGACGACGATGCGGGTCGCGGTGGCCGTCGCGGTGCCGGCAGCAACGGTGACGGTCTGCATCGACATCCGTAGGTCAGGCGCGGAGGGCGGCGCCCGCGCCCGACAGGCTGCGGAGCTTGTCGACCACGGCGGGCATCACGTTGATGGTGCGCGTCACGTCGTCGCCGGTGTTGCCGAGGCCGAGGCTGAAGCGGATCGAGTTCTGCGCCCGATGGGACGAGAAGCCCATCGCGCGGAGCACGTGCGACGGCGCGAGCGTGCCGGACGAGCAGGCTGACCCGGTCGAGACCGCGATGCCCTCGAGGTCGAGCGCGATCAGCAGCGCCTCCGCCTCGACGCCGGTGAAGCTGATGTTGGCGGTGTTTGGGACACGCTGGCCGGTGCCGTTGACGACGGTGCCTGGCACGCGGTCGAGGATCCCAGCCTCGAGCCGGTCGCGCAGCGCGACCAAGTGCGCGCCGTCCGCCTGGAGCTTCTCCCGCGCGACACGCGCCGCGACACCCAGGCCGGCGATCCCGGGGACGTTCTCGGTGCCAGGCCGCCGGTTCCGTTCCTGCCGTCCGCCGGTGATCGGGGCGACCAGACGCGATCCCCGCCGCACCCAGAGCGCGCCCACGCCCTTGGGGCCGTTGAACTTGTGGGCCGAGATCGAGAGCAGATCGACGCCGAGCGCGTTGACGTCGACCGGCACCTTGCCGGCCGACTGCACCGCGTCGGTATGGAACAGCGCGCCCCGCGCGTGCGCCAGCCGCGCGAGCTCCGCCACCGGCTGCACGGTGCCGATCTCGTTGTTGGCGTGCATCACGGAGACGAGTGCCGTCCGGTCGGTCAGCGCGGCGGCCAAGTCGTCCGGAGTGACGACGCCTGAGGCGCCCACCGGGAGCAGCGTCGTCGTCCAGCCCTGCTTCGCGAGCGCCTTCAGCGTGTTGAGGACCGCCTCGTGCTCGATCGCCGACGCGACGAGGTGCCGCCGCCCGGAGGGCTCCGCGGCCGCCGCGGCTCCCCGGATGGCGATGTTGTCAGACTCGGTGCCGCTGCCGGTAAAGATGACGTCGCTCGCCCGCGCGCCGATCAGCGCCGCCACCGACGCCCGTGCGTCGTCGAGCAGCCCCTTCGCGGTCTGGCCGAACGTGTGGACACTCGAGGCGTTCCCGAAGCATCCGCGCTGCGCCGCGTCCATGGCGTCGGCCACCGCTGGCTCGACCGGCGTCGTCGCATTGTGGTCGAAGTAGATCCGCATCACCGCCATCCTACCATCCCTGCTATCGCCGTAACCATCAGCAACCAAAGGACTAGCCCCGACGAACCACCCCATTCGTATATACTACTGCCGGGGTAGGGATCCCGGACCGGCCGTCGCTAGCCCGCCGGCCGGTCTGCGCGGGAGCGAACCGACCATGAGCATGTGGAACCGTACCTTCGAGGCTGACGCTGGCGCCGGGGACGGATCGCTGGACGACGTGCGGACCGCGTCGGGCACAGGCGATGCCGCGGAGAAGCCGAGCCAGCCGAGCCCGGACGTGGTGCGCATTGGCAAGCTGGTCTGCATCAAGGGTGAACTGACCGGAAGCGAGGACATGACGGTGGAGGGTCAGTTCGAAGGCCGTATCGACTTGAACGATCAGGTGCTGACGATCGGTCCGAACGCCAAGGTCGAGGCGGACGTGTATGCCAAGGTGGTCATCGTGCTGGGCACGGTGATCGGCAACATCAAGGCGGCCGATCTCGTGGCGATTCGCAATGCCGGCTGGGTCGAGGGAGACATCGTCGCGCCGCGGTTCGCTATGGCCGAAGGGACTCACTTCAATGGCCGGATCGTCATGCAGCGCGGACGGGAGGCCACGGTCGAGAGCACGCAGTCGGACAGGCCGACGCCCGCACCCGGTCCGGCCCCGGTGCCTGAGGCAGACTCCGTCGAGGCACCTGGGGTAGATTCACTGGGGGCGTCCGCGGCGGTGTCCGAGGACACGCCGGAGATGCCGAGCGCCGCGTCGTAACCGCTGGCGGCCGCATGGTCCGCCTCCCGCATCACGGTTCGGCTGCGACACCCATGGGGGAGGATTATCGTGCGACCGGTTATCGCTCTGCTGACGGACTTCGGGACGCGGGATCACTATGTCGGCGCCATGCGCGGCGTCGTCCTGGGTATCAGCCCCGACGCCACACTCGTAGACATCACGCATGACGTCCCGGAGCATGACGTGCTGACCGCGGGTCTCGAGCTCGCGGCGTCGTACCGCTATTTCCCGACCGGCACGATCTTCCTGGTGGTGGTCGATCCGGGCGTCGGATCGGCGCGCCGGGGGCTCGCCGCCGACACCGGCGACTACCGGTTCGTGGCGCCAGACAACGGCGTCCTGACGGCGGTGTTCCGCGAGGATCCGCCCAAGCGCGTCGTCGAGCTGACCGAGCGGCGCTATGCGCGGCCCACCGTGAGCCGGACGTTCGAGGGACGCGACCGCTTTGCGCCGGGAGCCGCCTGGCTGGCGAAGGGGATCGAACTGACCGCGCTCGGACGCCCCGTCACCGACTACCAGATGCTCGATATTCCGGTGGTGACGGTCGAGCGGGGGCGGATCGCGGGCGAGGTGCTCCGCGTCGACCGTTTCGGCAACCTGGTCTCGAACATCGACCGCCGCACGTTCGATCAGTTCGTCATGGGCGGTTCGATCCGGATCGAGGTGGCGCAGCAGGAGATCGGGCGCCTCGTCGAGACCTACGCCGACATCCGCGACGACGAAGTGTGCGCGCTGTTCGGCAGCACCGACTACCTGGAGTTTGCCGCCAACGCCACCAGCGCCGCCGAGCGGCTCGCCGTCAATCGGGGGGCGCCGGTGGTGGTAAGCCGCGGCTGATCCCGCGCGCCAGCGACGAGGACGGCGGCGCACGAGAGGAAGCGAGATTCCCGATGTTCGACCTGGATCTGACCGGCGAGCAGCGGCTGCTGGAGCAGTCGGTCCGGGAGTGGGGCGCCCGCGAGATCGCGCCGCGCATTCGGCAACTCGACCGGGAGCACCGGTTCGATCGGGCGATCCTGCCCCAGATGGCGGAGCTGGGCCTGTTGGGGATCTGCGTCCCGGAAGCGTACGGCGGCGCCGGCATGGATTACCTGAGCTACGGCCTGGCGTGCGAGGAGTTGGAGTACGTCGACACGTCGCTCCGCGTGATTCTTTCCGTACATGTGGCGCTGAACTCGTTGACGCTCCTCACCTGGGGCACCGAGGATCAGAAGCAGCGCTACCTCGTGCCGCAGGCGAAGGGAGAGAAGATCGCCAGCTACGGGCTGACCGAACCGGCGGCGGGCAGCGACGTCCGTGGCATCCAGACGGTGGCGGTCCGGCGGGGCGACCGCTACGTCCTGACCGGCGAGAAGCAGTGGATCTCACTCGCCGACGTGGCGGACCAGTTTCTCGTCTTCGCCTGGAGCGACTTGGAGAAGAAGCAGCAGCGCGACATCTCCGGGATCAGCGCGTTCATCGTCGAGCGCGGCTTTCCCGGGTTCGCGAGTGGCACGCTGACCGAGAAGTGGGGGATCCTGGCCGGCAACACCGGCTACTTCACGCTGAACGACGTCGAGGTGCCGGCGGCGAACCTGGTGGGGCACGAGGGCGAGGGCTTCAAGATCGCGATGTTCGCGCTCGATCAGGGTCGGCTGAGCGTGTCGGCCGGCGCGACCGGCCTGATCCGTGCCTGCCGCGACGCGAGCGTCGCCTACGCCCGCGAGCGGCAGACGTTCGGCGTCCCGATCGGGCAGCACCAGTTGGTCAAGGAGATGATTGCGCGGATGGAGTCGGACTACCAGGCGGCGCGGCTCCTCTGGCAGCGCGCCGCGTGGCTGAAGAACGGCGGCCGGCGGAGCACGCGCGAGACCGGTCTCGCCAAGTGGTTCGCCACCGTCGCATCGGAACGGGCGGCGGGCGACGCCGTGCAGGTGCATGGCGCGAACGGCTATTCGGACGAGTATCCGGTCGGCCGGTTCTACCGCAACTGCAAGGCGGCGGTGATCTACGAGGGGACGCGCGAGATTCATACGCTGATGCAGGCGGACTACGCGCTGGGGTACAGGGTGGACAAGCCGACCCGGTGCACGTTGCCGGCCTTCGGCGAAGAGGTGGTGCAGGCATGACGGCATTGGGATCGGAACTGGCCGGCAGTTTTCTGGACGTGGTCGAGCAGGCGGCGATCGCCTGCGCCCACACGATGGGGCAGGGCGACCGCCACCGCTCGGATCAGGTGGCGGTCGAGGCGATGCGCGCCCGGCTCGATCATGTGCCGATCGACGGCTGTGTTGTGATAGGCGAGGGCGAGCGCGACAAGGCGCCGATGCTCTTCATCGGCGAGCGGGTCGGACAGGGCGCCAACGGCACGGCGGGCCTGCCGGAGGTGGACATCGCGGTGGATCCGCTCGAAGGGACCAACCTCTGCGCCACCGGCGCCCCGCGTGCCATCGCCGTGCTCGCCGCCTCCGAGCGGGGCGGCCTGCTGCATGCGCCCGACATCTACATGGAGAAGCTGGTGGTTGGCGCGCAGTCGAAGCACTCCGTCGATCTGAATGCGCCGGTGGCGGACAATCTTGCGGCGATCGCCCGGTGCCTCGACCGTGAGGTGCACGATCTCGTCGTCGTCGTGCTGGATCGGGAGCGGCACCAGCCGCTCATCCAGGAGATCCGTGGGGCGGGCGCCCGCATCCGCTTGATCGGCGACGGCGATCTGACCGCCGCAATCGGCGCGGCGGTGGTCGGCACCGCCGTCCATGTCGTGATGGGGAGCGGCGGGGCTCCCGAAGGGGTGCTCGCCGCGGCCGCGATGCGTTGCCTCGGGGGCGAGATCTTCGGCCGGCTGATCATCGATACGCCGGAGAAGGAAGCGCGCGCCCGGTCGATGGGAATCGAGGATCCGTCACGCGTTTACACGTCGAAGGACCTGGCGTCGGGCAAGCAGGTGATCTTCGCGGCTACCGGCGTTACCGAAGGGTCGCTCATGAAGGGGGTGCGGTTCTTCGGTGAGGGGATCCGGACCAGCTCGGTCCTGATGCAGACCGATCCGCCCCGCGTGCAGTTCATCGACACGATTCACGTCAAGGATCAGGCGGGCCGGCGCGGCCTCCGCTTCTGATGGCCCACGGCGTCGTGGCGGTCGACGCGGACGATCCCGATCCCGCGGCGATCGCCGTGGCGGTCCGCGCCCTCGCGGCGGGCGAGGTGGTGGCGTTCCCCACCGACACGCTGTACGGCCTCGCGGTCGACCCACGCCGTTCCGACGCGGTGGCGCGCCTCTTCGCCCTGAAGGACCGCGCCGCCGGAGCCGCCGCGCCTCTCGTCGTGTCGGACGTGCCGCAGGCGACTCTGGCCGTGCGGGCGTGGACCCCGGTGGCGCGCCGCCTCGCCGGGCGATTCTGGCCCGGCCCGCTGTCGCTGGTGCTCGATGCGGCGCCGGCGCTCGATCCGGGCGCGCTGGGCGGTGGCGCCACCGTGGCGCTCCGGGTGCCGGCGCATCCGGTCGCGCAGGCGCTCGCCGCCGCGTTTGGCTATCCGATCACCGCGACGAGCGCCAACCGGAGCGGGGCGCTGCCGGCCGCCGATGCCCCGGCGGTGGTGGCGGCGCTGGGCGACGGGGTGGCCGTGGTGCTCGACGGCGGGCCGGCCGCAGGGGGCCGGCCGTCCACCATCGTCGACGCCCGCGGCGATCGCCCGCGGCTGCTGCGGGCGGGGGCGGTCGCGTGGGAGTGGGTGCTAGAATCGGTCGCGTGATACGCACGCTTGCGACCGCCGTGGCGACCCTTGTCGTGGTGGCGGGCGCCGGCTGTGCCCGGGTACCGGTCGTCACGGCGCCCGCCTTTCCAGACTTCGTCTTTCCGAACGCGCCCGCCGCGTACGCATCGTCACCCCTCGCCCGGGAGCAGCGCGCCGCGTGGGCGTTCCTGCAGGCGGGCGACCTGGGCCGCGCCGAGGACCGGTTCGGCGCGTTGCTCGAGGAAGACGACGCGTTCTTTCCGGCGTCGGTTGGCCTCGGATGGGTGCTCGTGGCGCAGGGCCGAGCGGCGGATGCGATCGGCTACTTCGAGGCGGGGCTCGACCGGGCGGCGGGCTATGTCCCGGCGCTTGTTGGGCGGGGCGAGGCGCTGCTGCGAACCGATGCGATCGGCCTTGCGCTCGCCAGCTTCGAGGCGGCGCTCGCCGCCGATCCGGGTCTGGACGGCGTCGCGCGCGTCGCGGCCGAACTCCGCCTGCGCGTGATGAGCGAGCGGCTCACCGCGGCGCGTGACGCGGCGGCGCAGGGGCGCCTCGGGGAGGCGACGGCGGCGTACGCCGCCGTGATCGCGGCGTCGCCCGCCAGCGGATTCCTGTACCTGGAGCGGGCGCGGGTCATCGCGCAGCAGGACGATCTGGCCGCCGCGCTCGACGATGTGCGTCAGGCGGCCCGCCTCGATCCGAACGACGCGAACGCGCCCCGTTTCGAGGGGGCACTGCTCGAGGCGGTGGGTGACCAGGCGGCCGCGGTGGACGCGTACCGGCGTGCGGAGGCGATTGCGCCGGACGCGGAGACCGCCGACCGCCTGGCGCGGGCGGAGACGGCGCTGCGGCTCAGGGAATTGCCGCAGCCGTACCAGACGCTTGCCGACCGGGGAGTGGCGACGCGGGGCGACCTGGCGGCGCTCGTCGGCGTCGAGCTGCGGGACCTGATCGCCGACGCGGCGGCGGGACGACCGACGCCGATCGTCGTGGACACGCGCGAGCACTGGGCCGCTCCCTGGATCGTCACCGTGGCGCAGGCGGGGGTCATGGAGGTGGAGGCGGGCAACCGGTTCGCTCCCGAACGGCAGGTCCGCCGCGGCGACCTGGCGGATGTCGTCGGGGGCGTCCTCGATCTCATCGGCGCCGCCAATCCGGAGGCGGCGGCCGGCTGGCGCGATGGGCGGCCCCGGTTCCGGGACATGGGCGAGGGCCATCTGAACTACCAGGGCGCCGCGCAGGCGGTCGCCGCCGGCGTCCTGCCGATGCCCGACGACGACCGGTTCGAACCGACCCGCGCGGTCACGGGGGCCGACGCGCTCGTGGCGGTGCAACGGTTGGCACAGTTGGCGGCCGACCAGGACCGGGTGCCATGACGGCGCTGACCACCGCGAATCAACTGACGTTATTCCGGCTCCTGCTGGTGCCAGTTCTCGTCATCCTGGTGCTGTACGGCTTCAACGGCTGGGCGCTCGTGACGTTCATCGTGGCCGGCGTCACCGATGCGCTCGACGGCGAGATCGCCAGGCGCGCGGGGCAGCGGACCCGGCTCGGCGCGCTGCTCGATCCGATGGCGGACAAGCTGCTGCTGGTGTCTACCTTCGTCGTGCTGACGATGCCGCTCGGTCTGCCGAATCAGTTGCCGGTCTGGTTCACGGTGCTGGTCATCAGCCGCGACGTCCTGATCGTGGTGACGGTGGCCGTCGTGAATCTGGCGATCGAACGGCGGGTGTTCTACCCCTCGACCCTCGGCAAGATCGCGACTGTCCTGTACGTGATGACCGGCGCCGTGACGCTGCTGTTCAACTACCTGGGGTATGCCTCGGCCGTGGTCACATGGACCGTGTACGCCGCGCTGGCCGCGACCATCGTGTCCGGGCTGCACTACATCGTCCACGCCGCCCGGGTCGTGAACGAGGGCTAGTCAGGCGCCGGCCGGCTGGTCGGCGGCGGTCAGCTTCTTGCGGAAGTAGGCGATCGTCGACCGCAGGCCCTCGGCGAGCGGGACGCTCGGCTCCCAGCCGAGCTCGGTGCGCGCCCGGGTGATGTCCGGCTGGCGCACCTTCGGATCGTCGGCCGGCAACGGCTTGTGGACGATGCGCGAGGACGATCCGGTGGCGTCGATGATGGCCTGGGCGAGCTCCAGGACGGTCATTTCAGTGGGGTTACCGATGTTGACCGGGTCGGTCACGTCCGATTCGGCCAGGGCGACGACGCCCCGCACCAGGTCGCTGATGTAGCAGAGGCTCCGAGTCTGATCCCCGTCGCCGTAGACCGTCACGTCGTCGCCCCGCAGCGCCTGGGTGATGAAGTTCGGCACGGCGCGCCCGTCGCGCAGCCGCATGCGCGGGCCGTAGGTGTTGAAGATCCGGACGATCCGCGCCTCCAGCCCGTGGTAGCGGTGGTAGGCCGTGGTGATCGCCTCGGCGAACCGCTTCGCCTCGTCGTAGACGCCGCGCGGGCCGATCGGATTGACGTTGCCCCAATAGTCCTCCCGTTGCGGGTGTTCGAGCGGGTCGCCGTAGATCTCGGAGGTGGACGCGAGGATGAACCGCGCGCCCTTCGCCTTGGCGAGGCCGAGCGCGTTGTGCGTCCCGAGCGCGCCCACCTTGAGCGTCGGGATCGGCAGATCCAGGTAGTCGATCGGACTGGCCGGGCTGGCCCAGTGGAGCACCAGGTCGACATCGTCCTCCAGCGCGATGTAATTGGTGACGTCGTGCTTGATGAACCGGAAGTCGCTGCCGGCGAGGTGCGCGACGTTGGCGATATCGCCGGTCAGCAAGTTGTCGATTCCGACCACCGCGTAACCCCGCGCGATCAGGGCGTCGGCGAGGTGGGATCCGATGAAGCCGGCGGCTCCGGTGATGACGGCGCGGGGCATGGGGACGCGGCGCGGTCGGCGCTCAGTAGACGTGCCGGTGCCATGACAGGTGGACCAGGGTGAGACACATGATCTTCAGGTCCAGCAAGATCGACCAGTTCTCGATGTAGTGGAGGTCGTACTCGATCCGCTTCTCGATCGACGTGTTCCCGCGCCACCCGTTCACCTGCGCCCAGCCGGTGATGCCGGCCTTCACCTTGTGGCGGAGCATGTACTGCGGCACCCGGGCCTTGAACTCACGGACGAAAAACGGCCGCTCCGGCCGCGGGCCGACCAGCGACATGTCGCCGCCCAGCACGTTCCAGAACTGCGGGAGCTCGTCCAGGCTGAAGCGGCGGAGGAAGCGCCCGAGCTGCGTGCGGCGCGGGTCGTTCTCCCGCGCCCAGATCGGCCCGGTGTTCTCCTCGGCGTTCTCGTACATCGACCGGAACTTCAGCAGCATGAACGCCCGGCCGTCGAGCCCCATCCGTTCCTGCCAATAGAGCGCCGGCCCGGGCGACGTCAGCCGGATGGCCGCCGCGATCACTGCCATCGGCAGGGCCAGGATCACCAGCGCCGCCGCCGAGCAGCCGACATCCATCACCCGCTTCAGCACACTGTTGAAGCCGCGCAACGGCACGTCGTTGACGTTGATCAACGGTATGCCGTCCAGTTCCTCGAGGCGCGCGCGCAACGTGACGAACTGCAGGAAATCCGGGATCACCTTGATGTCGATGCACTCGCGGTTCGCCACCTCGATCAGGTTGAGTGTCTTGACGTGCTGATCGACCGGCAGCGCGACGTACAGTTGATGGATCCGTTCGCGCTCGATCACCTCCATGGCGTCGTCGATCGTGCCGAGCAGCGGCAGCCCCCGGTAGCCGATCCGGTCGCCCCCGGCCGCGTCGTCGAGGAACCCGATCACCTGATAGCCGAACTCGGCATGCTGCAGGAACCGGTCGGCGACATGCCGCGCGAGATCCTGCGTCCCGGCGATCAGGACGCGGCGCAGCCCGATGCCGGCGGCGTAGCGGCGGCGCAGGAAGCGGCGGACCAGGTCACGTGACGCGAAGGTGAGGCCGATGTTCAGCGCGACGAAGATGCCCCAGACCAGGCGCGACACCTCGTAGGCCCCGGTGTCGCGCGCCGCGTCGGTGGCGACGTAGACCTGCACGTAGAGGGTGACGAACAGGCCGAGCGCGACGGTGAGCAGCGTGCCGACGAAGACCGCGAAGAAGTCGTCCACGACCGTCCGGTTGCGGCGGAAGCGGTACGCGCCCTGCAGGTAGAACGTCAGGGGAATCGCGAGGCCGATGAACGGCAGCAGCACGAGGTACTGCTCGAACGGCGGCTGTCCCTTCGGCGCGGCGAACAGTCCGGTATCGAAGCGGATGGCGTAGGCGAGCGCGAACGCCCCCATGCCGATCAGGGCGTCGAGGACGGTGTGGAACAGCGCGAGAGTGCGGGCCTGGCCTGTCATGGCGTCAGTTCGTGGCGATCGCTTCGATCGCGGCGCGCATCCTGTCCTGGAACACCACCGGCGCGAAGCGGGTCGCCGCAGCATGCAGCCGCGCGGCGTCGAACGCGTGGTCGTCGAGCGCGCGGATGGCGCCGGCGAAGGCTGCCGCGGTCGGCTCTTCCACCAGCAGGCCGGTCACGCCATGCTCGACGGTCTCGCACGCGCCGCCCCGCGCGAGCGCGATGACCGGCCGCCCGCACGCCTGCGCCTCGACCGGCGCGATCCCGAAGTCTTCCTCGCCCGTCAACAGCAACCCCCGCGAGGCGCGGTAGATGCGCCGCAACTCGTCCGGCGGGCAGTGCGGGATGAACTCCACCCCCGGTCCGGCCTGCGCGCGCAGCCGGTGCGCCTCCGGGCCGTCACCGACGATCCGGAGCGGCGCATCCACGAGGCGGCACGCCTCGATCGCCAGGTCGACCCGCTTATATGGCACCAGGGCTGAGACCACGACGAATCCATCCCGCGGCCGCGGTCCGTCCCCCGCGTCGTCCGGGCAGTAGAACCCGGTATCGACCGGCGGGGCGATCACGTCCGCGCCCCGATCATAATATCGGCGGATGCGGTCGGCGACGTAGCGCGAGATGGCGACGTAGTGGTCGACCCGGTTCGCGGTGGCGGCGTCCCAGCGGGCGACGCGGCGCATCGCCGCGCGGTACAGCCGGCTCCGCAGCCGCCCCACCCGTGCCGGACCGAAGTAGGCATCGAACTGATCCCACGCATACCGCATCGGCGTGAAGCAGTAGCAGAGGTGCCGCGCCCGTCCGGTCGGCACCGCCGCCTTGGCGGCGCAGTGGCTCGTGCTGATCACCAGGTCGAACGGGTCGAGGTCGAACTGCTCGATCGCGACGGGAAAGAGCGGGAGATAGTGCCGGTACCGGGTGCGCGCGAACGGCAGGTGCTGAATGAACGACGTGCGGGGCCGGAGCGCCTCGAGGCGGGGCGATATCGTGCCGCGCACATGGAGCAGCGTGAAGAGCGTCGCCCCCGGTACCAGGTCCAGGATTGCCTCCAGCGCCATCTCGCCGCCCCGCATGCCGGTGAGCCAGTCGTGCACGACGGCGACGCGGCGTCCACCGATGTCAGCCGGCGCGACGGCCCGGGGCGCCCCGGACGGCATGGTCATCGTCACGACTCGGCGTCCACCTCTCCGTAGATCCGCCGGACGCGGCGGACCGACTGCTCCCACGAGAAGTGGCCCGCGCGCTCGAGGCCACGCCGGCACAGGTCGGCCCGGAGGCCGGCGTCCTCCAGCACCCGCCGGATGCCGTCGGCGATCGCCTCCGAATCGTACGGATCGACCAGGATCGCCGCATCGCCCAGCACCTCGGGAATCGAGGAGACATTGGAGGCGACGACCGGCGTCCCGCTGGCGATCGCCTCGAGCGGCGACAGGCCGAAGCCCTCGTAGAGCGACGGGAACACGAAGACCTCCGCCAGCCGGTACAGCACCGCGAGCGTGTCGGTAGTCTCGTAGCCGAGGAAGCGGACATGGCGGTGCAGGTTGTGCCGGTGGACGGCGCGGCGCAGCGTGGCGTAGCGCGACGCCTCGGTCCCGGTCAGCAGCAGGCCGACGTCGTCGACCCCGCCCCGTCGCAGCGCCACGAATGCGTCGATCAGCCGTTCGAGGTTCTTGTGCGGCTTGACGTTGCCAGCGTACATGATGAAGCGTTCCGGCAACTGGTATCGCTCGCGCACCCGCACCATCTCCTCCTCCGTGCGCGGCATGTGGAACCGTTCGTCGATGGCGTTCGGGATGACCGTCACCTTCGACTCCGGGATGTTCGAGTAGTAGAGGATGTCGTCCTTCGACGCCTGCGAGACGGTCAGGACGCGTCGCGCGCGGCGCGTGGCGGTCCAGAACTGGCTCCAGGCGTAGGCGGAGGCGAAGCGGTTCGGGAGGTACTGCGGGAAGCGAAGATGGATGCAGTCGTGGATCGTGACGATCGCGCGGCAGGGGGTGAGCGGCGGCAGCACGTAGTGGGGTGCATGGAACAGCGTCGCGCCGGCGCGGCGCACGCTGAGCGGCACGGCGAGCTGCTCGCGGAGCGAGTAGTTGGGCGCCCGGAGCGGGCTCACGCGGAAGTTCCGTCCGACCGTCTCCGCCGCGGCCGCGTCGCCGGGTCGCGCCAGCAGGACGTACTCGCTGTCGCGATCGAGGCGCGCGAGTTGCCGCACCAGGTTACTGACGTACGTGCCGATCCCGAAGTCGTGCAGCTTGCGGATGTCGATGGCGACACGCACGGCGTGACTATAGTCCGCCCCGTCCGCTGATCCGGCGCAGGCGCAGGTAGAGGCGCAGCAGCGGAGCCCACCCCGGGTAATGCTTGGCGTAGAAGGCGAGGTGGCTCCGGCGGTACGCGGCGTGCGTGGCGGTGGGGTCCGCCGCGCCGGAGCGGCCGCGCCGGTGGATCACCTCCGCCTCGGGCGTGAAGACGATGCGGCCGCCCGCCGCCCGGAGCGCCGCGCAGAAGTCGACATCCTCGCCATAGAGAAAGAAGCGCTCGTCGAGCCAGCCGGCCGCGTCGCCGGCGGCCCGCCGGACCAGCAGGCACGCCCCGCTGACCCAGTCGGGGTGGTGCGTCCGCTCGGCGCGCCGCGCGATCCGGCGCCGCAGCCAGCCGGGGCCGCGCAACAGCGCCAGGCCGAGCCATTTCTGGCGCGCCTCGTTCCAGGGAGCGATCATCCGGCCGAACGACAGCTCGAGCTCGCCGGCGGATCCGATCAGGCGGGGCCCGGCGGCCACCGCGCCCGGATCGCGGTCGAGCGCGACGATGAGCCGGTCGAGACTGCCCGCCGGGACAATCGTGTCGCTGTTGAGCAGCAGCACCAGGTCGCTCGACGTGGCGCGTACGCCGGCGTTGGTCGCGGCGGCGAACCCGACGTTGCGTCCCATCTCGATCAGCGTGACCGCTGGCCACTCGTCGCGCACCGCGGCGGCGCTCCCGTCCGACGACGCGTTGTCGACGACGGCTATGGCGGTCGTCGCGGATGGCGGGGTCTCGTGCAGCGATCGGAGGCAGGCCGAGAGATCCTCCCGCGTGTTGTAGCTGACGATGACGATGGCGAGGCGGGTCATCGAGGCGCCTCCGCCGCCGCGGCCTCGAGCACCGCCAGGGTGTCGGTCGCGGCGCGCGCCCAGGTGTACCGGGCGAGCGTCGGCGCGCCATGTGCCAGGAGCGCATCGCGCGCGGCGCGGTCCGTCAGCAGCTCGATCATCGCCGCCGCGGCGTCGTCCGGAGTACCGAGCGGCACGTAGCGGACCGCCTCTCCGTACACCTCGCGCGCCACCGGAATGTCGCCGACCACGGCCGGCACGCCGGCGGCGAGCGCCTCGAGCGGCGTCAGCCCGAAGCCCTCGTACTCGGAGAACCAGGCGAAGAGGGTGGCGCGCCGGTAGAGCGTCGCCAGCTCGCCATCGTCGAGGTAGTCGAGGAACGTGACTCGGTCCCCGACGCCGGCCGCGTCCGCGACCCCGCGGAGGTCCTGCGGCGGGTGTGTGCGGTCCGGCCCCGCGATGACCAGGCGCGCGGCCGGGATCCGGTCGATGACCCGCGCGAACGTCCCGATCAGCGTCGGCAGGTTCCGGCGCGTGAAGCGCGCCCCGGCATAGAGGATCAGCGGACCGCTATCCGCATCCGGCGCCGGGGCGCCCGCCGTCCCCGCGACTGGCGTGTCGGGCGCCGCCACGCCATTCGGAATCACGTGCACGCGCGCCGGATCGACCGCGTAGTGCTCCACGATCTCCTGCTTCGAGCAGGCCGACACGGTGACGATGGCGCGCGCCGCCGCGGCCGAACGCCGGGCGAGCCAGCGGCGGCGCAGCCCCTCGCGTGGTCCGAACCATTCGGGGTGCGCCTCGAACGAGAGGTCGTGCAGCGTGACGACCGACGGCGCCCGGAGCGCGAGGGGCGCGGAGTAGCCGGGTCCGAAGAAGACGTCGAGCCGATCCGCGGCGGCGTGCCGGGCGAGCCGCACCTGCTCCCACCAGGCGCCGCCGCCCCCCGGCACCTCGGTCAGGGTCAGGGCGGCGCCGGGAGACGCGCCCGTTCCGCCCGGCGGATCGACCGGACCGGGGGCGTAGATCACAAGCTCGACGCCTGCGGCGGCTGGGGCCGCGCGCCACTGCCGGCAGAGGTTCGTCAGGCACCGCCCGACGCCGGTGGGCTGGCCGCGCAGCTCGCGGCCATCGATGCCGATTCTCATGCGGGGCGCCTCGCCACGATCGCCTGGCGGTACGCCTCGCAGAGCGCCCGGGCCGAGGCCTCCCAGGTGAAGGCCTGCGCCCGTTCGCGTCCACGCGCCGCGCCGCGCGCGGCCAACTCGTCGTCGTCCAGGAGCCGTTCGAGGGCGTCGGCGATCGCGGCCGGGTCGTCCGGGTCGACGAGCAGGCCGGCGTCGCCCACCACCTCCGGCAGCGCGCCCCGCTTGGCCGCCACGACCGGTACGCCGGCCGCCATCGCTTCGAGCGCCGGCAGGCCAAAGCCCTCGTTGAACGATGGCAGCACCAGGGCGCGCGCACCGGCGTACAGGGTGTCGCGCGTGGCGCGGTCGACGTAGCCGGTGACCCGGACGCGGCCCGCCAGCGGCGCGGCATCGCACCGCGACCGCCAGTCGGGCGCCGGACCGTCGGGCATCGCCCCCGCCAGCACCAGCGCCGGCGCGCCGGGCCGCCGCTCCACGAGGCGCGCGTAGGCGTCGACGAGACCCGCGACGTTCTTGCGTGCCGTCAGTGCGCCCACGAACAGCAGGTGGCCATGTGCCGGCACCGTCTCGCGGGCCACGATGTCGGGTGCGCCATGCCGGCAGACGGCGATCCGCTCCGCCGGCACGTCGAGCCGGCGCGTCACCTCCGCACCGGTCCACTCGGAGGGGACGACGATGCGGTCGGCGCGGTGCGCATGCCTCCGCACCAGCGCCGGGTAGTCGCGCTGGGCTTCGCGTTCCGCCCACTCCGGGTGATCGAGAAAGTCGAGGTCGTGGATCGTGATCACCCGCGCGGCGTCGCGCGCCGGCATCAGCAGCGGCTCGGGCGAGTGGACGACGTCGAAGCTGGCGCCCGCAAGCCGCTCGATTGGCGGCCAGCCCATGTGATGCCAGGCGCGGTTCAACGCACGGACCGGGATGCGCCGGTCGACCCAGCGCACGCCCTCCGGCAGCGGGTCGTCGGTGTCGGCCAGCCGGTCGCGCCAGGAGGCGCTGAAGACGGTCAGATCGAGCCTTCCCGCCTCCGGGTCCGTCGCGGCCAGCCGGGCGAGCGCGGTGACCGCCTGGTGGACGAACTCGCCCACGCCTGTCCGGCGGCGGAGCGCCGGCCGATAGTCGATCAGGACGCGCACGCTGGCGGCGATGGTACCATTTGGGCGCCACGGCGCCGCTGCGGCGCCCCACGCGCGCGCGGAGGTGCGGACGGTCAATGAAACTGGCGGTCGTCGGAACGGGGTATGTCGGTTTGGTGGTGGGCGCCTGCCTGGCGGAGAACGGCAACGACGTGGTCTGCGTCGACAACGACGAAGGGAAGATTGGAGCGCTCAGCCAGGGCGAGATCCCGATCTACGAGCCGGGGCTGGAGGAACTGGTCCGCCGGAACCGGGCGGAGGGCAGGCTCCGCTTCACGACGGCGCTGGACGAATCGGTCCGGGACGCGCAGGTGGTCTTCATCGCCGTCGGCACGCCGCCCGGCGAAGACGGATCGGCCGACCTGACGCATGTGCTGGCGGTCGCCCGCGCGGTGGCGCGGGCGATCGACGGCTACACCGTCATCGTGACGAAGAGCACCGTCCCGGTCGGCACCGCCGCGAAACTGCGGGACGCGCTGGCCGGCGAGACCGACGAGCCGTTCAGCGTGGTGAGCAACCCGGAGTTCCTGAAGGAGGGGGCCGCCATCGACGACTTCATGCGGCCCGACCGAGTGGTGATCGGCACCCGGGAGCCGCGGGCGGCCGAGCTGATGCGGCTGCTGTACGCGCCGTTCACCCGCACCGGGGCGCCGATTCAGGTGATGGACTGCGAGAGCGCCGAGTTGAGCAAGTACGCCGCCAATGCGATGCTGGCGACGCGGGTCTCCTTCATGAACGAGATCGCGAACATCTGCGAGCTGGTGGGCGCCGACGTCGATCAGGTGCGGCAGGCGATCGCGGCCGATCGGCGCATCGGATCGTCGTTTCTCTTCCCCGGCGTCGGCTATGGCGGGAGCTGCTTCCCGAAGGATGTCCGCGCGCTGGTCACGTCGGCACGCGGCGCCGGGTACGACTGCCGCATCGTCGCCGCGGTCGAGGCGGTCAACGCGAGGCAGCAGCAGCATCTCGTGGGGAAGATCCGTGCACACTTCGGCTCGCTGGAGGGACGGACGATCGGGGTGTGGGGCCTGGCGTTCAAGCCGCGGACCGACGACATGCGCGAGGCGCCGTCGATCCCGACGATCGAGGGGCTGCTTGCCGCGGGCGCGCGCGTGCAGGCGTACGACCCGCAGGCGGAAGGGACCGCGCGCGGCATCTTCGGCGACCGGATCGTCTACGCGCCGCGCAGCTACGATGCAGTGGACGGCGCCGACGCGCTCGCCATCGTGACGGAATGGAACGAGTTCCGCGAACCGGACTTCGAACGGATGCGAGTACTGATGCGCGAACCGGTGATCTTCGACGGGCGCAATGTCTACGGCGTAGAGCAGATGCGCGCCGAGGGGTTCGCCTACTATTCGATTGGGCGGTGACCCGTGCAGGTGATGTTGCGGCTGTACGGATACGCGCGGCCGTACCGGGCGCGGTTCGGGGCCGCGGTCGGCGCGATGGCGCTTTACGGACTGGGGTCGGTCGGACTGGCGTGGCTCCTCCAGCCGATCTTCGACGACCTTCTCGTCGCCGAGGGCGTCCTGAGCGACAGCCAGCGGTTCTGGCAAATCGCAATCGCCATCCAGGTGTTCACGCTGGCGAAGGGGGTCGGCGGCTACCTCTCCGCCTACCTGATGACCGATGTCGGCCAGCGGGTGGTCCGCGACCTGCGCGATCAGCTGTTCCGCCACATCCTCGATCAGTCGGCCGGCTTCTTCGCCTGCCACACGACGGGCGGGCTGATGTCGCGGATGAGCAACGACATCATGCGGATCCAGCAGGTGGTCTCCGAGACGATGGGCGATCTGCTGCGGGAGTCGATCACAATGCTGGGGCTGGTCGGCCTGCTGATCTACATCGACGCGCGGCTGGCCCTGGTTACCATCAGTTGCGCGCCGCTCCTCGTCTATCCGCTCGTGCGTCTCGGCCAGCGGGTGCGGCGGACGACGCACCGGAGCCAGGAGGCGCTCGAGGAGCTGTCGCACGTCACGGCCGAGGCGTTCACCGGGCACCGCATCGTCAAGGCGTTCTCCGCCGAGGCGTTCGAGGCGCAGCGCTTCGGGCGGGTCTCGCAGGCGGTCTACCGGATCACGATGAAAGTGGCGAGCACGCTGTCGGTGCTGCCGCCGCTGATGGAGTGGATCGGCTCGATCGGCGTGGTGGGCGTCATCTGGTACGGCTCGCTCCGGATCAGCAGCGGGGCATTGACGACCGGCTCCTTCATGGCCTTCGGCAGCGCCATGCTGATGATGTATCAGCCGATCAAGCGGCTGAGCCGGGTCAACGCAAACATACAGCAGGCGCGCGCGGCGTCCGAGCGGGTGTTCGACATGATGGACACCAACAGCGAAGTGCGCGAGCGGCCGGGCGCGCAACCGATCGCCCGGCTGCGGTCCGGCATCACGTTCCGCGACGTCAGCTTCGCCTACGACGACGGCGACCGGTCCGAGGTGCTGAACGGCATCTCCTTCCACGTGCCGGCGGGCTGCGTGGCCGCGATCGTCGGTCTGAGCGGCGCCGGCAAGACCACCCTGGTGAACCTGGTGCCGCGGTTCTACGACGTGACCGGAGGCGCCATCCTGATGGACGGTGTCGACATCCGCGACGTGACGCTGGCATCGCTGCGCACGAGCATCGGCACCGTCACGCAGGAGACGATCCTGTTCGACGACACCATCGCCAACAACATCGCCTACGCCTCGCCCGGCGCCGACCGCCAGGCGATCGAGGCGGCGGCGCGCGCGGCGAACGCGCACGAGTTCATCGAACAGTTGTCGCAGGGGTACGACACGACGATCGGCGAGCGGGGGCAGCGGCTGTCGGGCGGCCAGCGCCAGCGCCTGGCGATTGCGCGGGCGCTGCTGCGCAACGCGCCGATCTTGATTCTGGACGAGGCGACGTCATCGCTCGACGCGGAGTCGGAGCTGCTGGTGCAGGATGCGCTGGTGCGCCTGTTTGAGGACCGTACGTCGTTCGTCATCGCGCACCGGCTGTCGACCGTCCGGCGTGCCGACGCGATCATCGTGGTGGACAACGGCCGCGTCGTGGAGATCGGCCGTCACGAGGAGCTGCTCGCGAATCCGGACAGCCACTACGGCCGGCTGTACGCCAAGCAGTTGTTCGGCCGGTCGGCCGACACGGTGCCGGCGGCGAGCGGGACGGTGGTGGCGTGATCCGATCGATGACCGGCTTCGCGTCGCTCACGCGCGACGTGGACGGTCTGACGGTGAGCGTCACCGCGCGCAGCGTCAACCACCGCTACCTCGACGTGCAGGTGCGCCTGCCCGCGTCTCTTCTGGCGCTCGAGGCGGCGATCCGCGAGCGGGTGCGGCAGCGGGTCAGCCGGGGCCGCGTCGAGGTGACGGTGTCGACCCGCCGCAGCGCCCCGCCCCCGTCCGACGTGCAGATTGACGAGGGGCTGATCGCGGCGCTGGTCGAGGCGGCCGCGCGGCCCGAGGTGGCGTCCGCCGCGCGGGGCGGCTGGACGGCGGGTGAGCTGCTCGGGTTCCCGCGCGTCGTCACCGTGACCGAACACCCCCCGGCGCCGGGCGAGGACGATGCCGCAGCGGCCGCCGTGGAGGCGGCGATGGAGGCGGCGATCGGTGAGCTGGACCGCATGCGCCAGGCCGAGGGCGACCATCTGCGCGCCGATCTCGACGGCCGGCTGGCCGGGTTCGCCGTGCTGGTCGAGCGGATCGAGGCGGCCGCCGCCGCCGGCGCGGCGGCGTTGCGCGACCGGCTCGACGCGCGCGTGGCGGAGCTGCTGGGGGACGCGGCGGCGGACCCGTCGATCCTCGCGCAGGAGGTGGTCCGGTTCGCGGCCCGATCCGACATCGCGGAGGAGCTGACCCGGCTGCGCGCGCACGTGGCGCACTGGACGGCGCTCGCGGAGAGCGCGGAGCCATGCGGCCGGAAGCTGGACTTCCTGCTGCAGGAAATGCATCGCGAGGTGAACACGATTGGATCGAAGGCGGACGGCGGCGAGACCGCGTCGCTCGTCGTCGACGCCAAGGCGGAACTGGAGAAGCTGCGTGAGCAGGCGCAGAACGTGGAGTGACCGGCGGTGACGCGCCGCGGCCGGCTGTTCATCGTGTCGGCGCCGTCCGGCGCGGGCAAGACGACGCTGGTCGACCGGCTGGTCGCGCAGGTGCCCGATCTGGTGCGGTCGCGGTCGTACACGGCGCGTCCGATGCGCGCGGGCGAGATCGACGGCGTCGACTATAATTTCATTGACAGCGCCCGGTTTCACGAGATGATCGACGCCGGGGCGTTCCTCGAGTGGGCCGAGGTGTTCGGCCGGCTCTACGGCACCGCTGCCGCCGACACTGAACGGCACCGCGCGGTGGGACGCGACGTGGTGCTGGTGATCGACGTGCAGGGGGCGCAGCAGGTGCGCGCGCGGGTGGACGCGGTCGGCATCTTCGTCCTGCCGCCGTCGTACGACGAGTTGAAGCGGCGGCTGCACGCGCGGATGGATGGTGCGCCGGTGGGCGACCTCCAGCGCCGCCTTGAGACCGCGCGCCGCGAGGTGGAGATGAGCGGCGACTACGACTACGTCGTGGTGAACGACGACGTCGATGCGTGTGTCGAGCGGCTCCGCCACATCATCGTGGCCGAGCGGTCGTCGGCCGGCGCGATGCGCGACATCGCGCGCGCGATCGCCGGGACGTTTCGTCCGCCCGCGCCGGGGTCTGGAGACGCCTGACCATGGCGCTGATCGCACTTGGCGTCAGCGGCGGCATCGGCGCCTACAAGGCGGTCGAGGTGGCGCGCGGCCTGCAGCAGCGGGGCCACGACGTGGCTGCCGTGATGACCGCCAATGCGCAGCGGTTCGTCGGGCCGCTCACGTTCGAGGCGATCACGCAGCGGCGCGTCGCCACCGATCAATTCGCGCGGGGCGTCAATGCCGACATCGATCACATCGCCCTGGCGTCCGAGGCGGAGCTGCTGCTGGTGGCGCCGGCGACGGCGAACGTCATCGGGAAGTTCGCCGGCGGGATCGCCGACGACTTCCTCTCGTCGCTGTACCTCGCGACGACGGCGCCGGTGCTGCTCGCGCCGGCGATGAACACCAACATGCTGGCCCACCCGGCGGTCCAGGCGAACCTGCGGACGCTCGCCGAACAGGGCGTCCGGTTCGTGGATCCGGGGGAAGGGTACCTGGCGTGCGGCTGGGTGGGGAAGGGACGCCTCGCCGAGCCGGCCGTCATCGTCGAGGCAGCCGACATTGCGCTACGCGGGCGGGGCGGCTGGGCGGCGCGCGCGTTGCTCGTGACCGCCGGCCCCACCTGTGAAGATCTCGACCCGGTCCGCTTTCTCGGGAACCGGTCGACCGGGCGGATGGGCTATGCCGTCGCGGCGGAGGCGGCGGCGCGGGGCGCGCGCGTGCTGCTGGTGACCGGCCCGACCGCGCTCGCGCCGCCCGCGGGAGTCGAAGTGACCGCCGTCCGAAGCGCGGCGGAGATGCACGCCGCCGTGATGCGCCTCACCGCCGACGGTGCGGTCGATGCGGTGGTGATGGCGGCGGCAGTTGCCGACTACACGCCGGCCGGTGGGGCGGCCGACGCGAAGCTGAAGAAGACCGACGACGACCTGGTGCTTGCGTTGCGCCGGACGCCCGACATCCTGGCCGATCTGGGCGCGCGGCGGGGCGGCGGGACGACGCCGCTCCTCGTCGGCTTCGCCGCCGAGACCGAGGACGCCGTCGCCCATGCCCGCGAGAAGCTGACCGCCAAGCGGGCCGATCTAATCGTTGCGAACGACGTCACGGCGCCCGGCGCCGGCTTCGGCGGCGAGACGAACGCCGCGCATCTGGTGAGCACCGACGGCGTCGAACCGGTGACGCTGCGGCCGAAGCGTGATCTCGCGCGCCTCCTCCTCGACCGGATCGACGCACGCCTCACGGCGCGCGCACCGGTTGCGCCGTCGTAGCAGCACCGTGGCCGACCGCGAACAGATCGCCGCGCACCTCGCCTATTACCGCGCCCTCGGCGTGAGCGGCGTCAGCCGCGATCAGGCGTGGCGCGACCGTCCGGCGGAGCGTCGCGACGCCCCGGCGGCGGCGGGCGGCGATCGCGGCGCGGCGGCGTCCCCCGCCCCGGCCGATCCCGCGCCGGTTGATCCGGCACCGCCGGTCCCGGCGCCGGCCGATCCCGCGCCGGCCGATCCGATCCGGAGCGCTCCGGCGCCGCCCGTCCGCGCGCCGATCGCCGCACCGCAGGCCGCGTCGTTTCTCGACGAACCCGTCCCGGTGCCGGAGGGGGCGACGGCGGCGGAGCGGCTCGACGCGATCCGTGCGGAACTGGGCGACTGCACCCGCTGCAAGTTGCATGGCGGTCGCACCCACCTGGTCTACGGCGTCGGGAACCCGGACGCCGATCTGATGTTCGTCGGCGAGGCGCCGGGCCGCGACGAGGATCGGCAGGGCGAGCCGTTCGTCGGACGCGCCGGCCAGCTCCTGACGCGGATTATCGAGGCGATCGATCTGCGGCGCGAGGATGTCTACATCGCCAACGTGATCAAGTGCCGGCCGCCGGGTAACCGCAACCCGGAGCCGGAGGAGATCGACACCTGCCGGCCGTACCTCTTCGCGCAGATCGACGCCATCGGTCCCCGGGTGATTGTCGCCCTCGGATCGTTCGCCGTGAAGACGCTGCTTGACGACGAGACGATCGCGATCTCCAAGGCGCGCGGCCAGGTCTATGCCTGCCGCGGCGCGCACCTGATCCCGACGTTCCATCCCGCGTACCTCCTCCGGAGTCCCGACAGGAAGCGGGACGTGTGGGAGGACATGAAGCGGGTCCGATCGCTCCTCCGCGGCTGATGCCCCGACTGGTGTCGGTCGCGGTGCCGGTGCCGTTCCTGCCGCCGCTCACCTACCGCGTGCCGGCCGGCGCGGAGCTGCCGGCGGCTGGCATGCGCGTCCGGGTCCCGCTCGGCCGCCGCGTGGTCATCGGGTGCGTCGTCCCGGACGCATCGTCGCCGCCGCCGCCGGACGATCAGGTGCGCGACCTGCTCGAGATCCTCGACGCCGAGCCGTACCTGCCGGACGACGTGCTGCGCCTGGCGCTCTGGGTGGCCGACTACTACATCTGCGGCGCCGGCGAGGCGGTGGCCGCGGCGCTGCCGCCGCTGGCCGCGCGCGCGCGCGGCGCGGTGGGCGCGGCCGGTTTTCGGACCGATCGCGTCGCCCGCATCACCACGGACGGGCTGGCCGCACGCCAGCCGGATGCGCGGACGTCCATGGGTCCAGCGGCGACGGCGGCGCAGGCCAGGCTCGGGCCCCGCCAGCGCGCCGGGCTCGACAGGCTCGCCGCGGCGGGTGACGGCGGCCTGCCGGTCGCGACGCTTGCCGCCGCCGGCGTCACCAGCACGGTGATCACGCGGTTGCGCGACCGCGGTCTGGTCACGATGGATACGCGCCGCGTCGAGCGCGACCCGTTCGCGCCCGGCGGGCAGGTGGTCCCGTCAGCGGATGCCGGCCAGCCGGCCAGCGCTACCGCCCCCGCCGCGGCCCGCCGCCTGACGGCGGGCCAGCGCGCCGCGCTCGACACGCTGGCGCCGCTCGCCGCCGCCGACACCTTCGCGGTGGCGCTGCTGCGCGGCGTCACCGGCAGCGGCAAGACCGAGGTGTACCTCCGCCTCACGCGCGACGTCGCGGCAGCCGGCCGGCGCGCACTCGTGCTGGTGCCGGAGATCGCGCTGACGCCCGCCGTCGCCACGACGTTCCGCGACACGTTCGGCGCGCGCGTCGCGATTCAGCACAGCGGCCTCTCCGACGGCGAGCGCCACGATCAGTGGCACCGGATTCGCCGCGGCGCCGTCGACGTCGTCGTCGGCACGCGCTCCGCCGTGTTCGCGCCGCTCGACCGGCTCGGCCTCGTCGTCGTCGACGAGGAGCACGACACCGCGTACAAACAGGACGAGAACCCGCGCTACCACGCGCGGAGCGTCGCGATTGTCCGGGCGCAGGCGGCGGGCGCGCTGGTGGTGCTCGGATCGGCGACCCCGTCGCTCGAGAGCGCACACCATGCGGCGAGCGGGACGTACCACCTCGTCACGATGGACGAGCGGGTGCATCGCCGGCCGCTCGCCGACGTGCGGATCGTCGACATGCGGGCGGAGGTGGCGGAAACCGGTCCCGACACGGTGCTGAGCCGCGCGCTGTCGGATGCGCTCGACCGGACGATCGGGCGTGGCGAGCAGGCGCTCGTCCTGCTGAACCGGCGCGGTTTCGCGGCGGCGATGCTCTGCCGATCGTGCGGGCGGACGCTCGAGTGCCCCAACTGCAGCGTCTCGCTGACGCTCCACCGCGCCGTCCGGCGTGTCCGGTGCCACTATTGCAACTACAGCGTCCGCCGCCCCGAGACCTGCACGCACTGCGCCGGCCCATTCCTCGAAGCGGTCGGCTTCGGCACCGAGCGGATCGAGGCAGAGGTGGCGGAGCGGTTCCCGTCGGCCACGGTGGCGCGGCTGGACCGCGATGCGACCCGCCGCCGCGGCGCGCTGGCGTCGCTGCTGGCGCGCTTCCGCAGCGGATCGGTGCAGGTGCTGGTCGGCACGCAGATGATCGCCAAGGGGCACGACTTCCCGAATGTGACGCTGGTGGGCGTCGTGTCGGCCGACGTCGGGTTGGGTCTCGCCGACTTCCGCGCGGCGGAGCGGACGTTTCAGCTCCTCACGCAGGTGGCGGGACGCGCCGGGCGGGGCGACCGGCGGGGCGAGGCGATCGTGCAGTCGTTCCACCCGGGGCACTACGCCGTGGTGCATGCGTGCCGGCAGGCGTACGCGCCGTTCTTCGAGGAGGAGCTGCGGTACCGCGACCACCTCCGCTATCCGCCGATCGTATCGATGGTGAGCGCGGTGGTGCGTGGCCCGACGCTCGGGGCCGCCATGGAGGATGCCGCGGCGCTGGCGGCGCTGATCCGCCAGCGCGCCGGGTCGCGCATCCGCGTGCTCGGTCCGGCGGTGGCGCCGCTGGCCCGCCTGCGGGGGCGGCACCGGGCGCAGATCTTCCTGAAGGGCCGGGCGCGCCGCGCGATGCAGCACGCGGTCCGCGCCGCCCTCGACGCCCGCCCCGACCTGCGCCGGCGCGTCGCCGTCGACGTCGACCCGGTGAATCTGCTCTGAGTGGCGCGCAGGGCACCGCGCACGGACGCCGCCGTTCGCCCGGTCCGGCCAATACGGCCGCGGCTGGATTCGCGCGCGCGGGGAGCCGTGAGGAGGTCCGAGCCCGCCGTCAGCCGCCGAACTCGATCGGCGTCGGCGTGAAGCAGACGGCGAAGATCGCCGCCGTTGCCAGCGCCACGCGTCGCCGCGTCGAGTCGAGCGGCACGTGCTCGTCCAGCGTGCGCGGATGGCGGGGTCCGGCCGCGATCAGCATCATCACCATCAGCACGGCCCAGACCACCCAACTGAGGGAGACGAAGGTCAGTGCGATGACCACCGCGACGCCGCCGAGCGTGATGGCGGTCGAGCGGGAGCCGAGCGCCGCGTAGGCGATATGCCCCCCGTCGAGCTGGCCGATCGGGAAGAGGTTCAGCGCGGTCGCGAGCAGGCCGAACCAGGCGGCGAAGCCCATCGGGTGGAGGTTGATGGAGTGGCCATCCGGGATCGGGCCCCACACCAGCCACGCCGCCCCCTGGAACAGCAGCGGCTCGCCTAGCGTCAGCAGGTTGGCGCCGTCCTCCGGCAGCGGCGTGATGCGTGACAGCCAGATGCCCAGGAAGAGGGCTGGGACGGCGACGACGAAGCCCGCGATCGGTCCGGCGGCGCCGACGTCGAATAGGATCCGCTTGGTCGGAATCCGGCTCCGAATCCGGATGAACGCGCCGACCGTCCCGGTCAGCAGCAGCGGGGCTGGCAGGAAATACGGCAGCGACGCATCGATCCGGTAGTAGCGGCAGGCGAGGTAGTGCCCCATCTCGTGCACGCCCAGGATCGCGAGGATCGTCAGGCTGTACCAGGCGCCGTCGAGAAACGAGACGGCGGGCGCCTCCCGCGTGAAGTCGGACATGAAGCCGGCGTAGTGGTCGCTGCCGACACAGGTCGTCGTGACGGCGGTGGCGAGCAACAGGACGAGATGGATGATGCGCGGGCGGCGTCGCACGCGCACCGGAGGCTGGGGCTTAAACGAAGAAGGGGGCAGATCGGGAGGTTCGGTCGACACGGTTGGACGGACGGTCAGGCGGAGATGTCGTGCAGGTCCTTGCCCGGCTTGAAGCGGACGGTGCGGCCCGGCGGGATCCGGACCTCGTAACCCGTGCGCGGGTTGCGGCCGACGCCACGCTTGCGCGGCCGCACCAGGAAGACGCCGAATCCGCGGAGCTCGATCCGGTCACCCCGCCGCATCGACTGCCGCAGGGCGGCCAGCATGGCTTCGACAGCCGTTTCGGACCGGACCTTGGTAATGCCGGCCACACTCGACACGCGCGCAACGATGTCTGCCTTGATCATAGGCGCAACGACGCCCCAGACTCTACCATGCCTCGCCGGATCACCCCGTTGCCGCGCATCGTGCTCGCCGGCCGCCCCAACGTTGGCAAGTCGACCCTCTTCAACCGCGTGACTGGCCGGCGCCGCGCGATCGTCGGGCCGGTGGCAGGCACCACCCGCGACACGATGCGGGAGCCGGTCGAATGGTGCGGGGCGATGCTGGAGCTGGTCGACACCGGCGGCCTGTTCGGCGCGAGCGCCGATCCGCTGCATGACGACGTGGCGCAACTGGGTCTGCGCGAGCTGGACGCCGCGGCGGTCATCGTGATGCTGGTCGACGCGCGCGACGGCCTGGTGCCGGCCGACGCGGAGGTGGCCGCCCGCGCACGCCGGGCCGGCGTGCCGCTCCTGCTCGCCGTCAACAAGGTGGACGATCAGCGCGACGCGGACGCCGCCGCGGCGTTCGCCCCGCTGGCCATCGAGCCGGCAGTCCCGATCGCGGCCGAGCATGGCCTCGGCGTCGGCGACCTGCTCGACGCGATGGTGGCGCGGCTGCCGCAAGCGGCTCGCGCGCGGCGTCGGCAGGTGGCGGCGGATGACGCCCCCGGCGGCGCCGAGGACGAGACGGCGACGGATGAGGGGGCGGCGCGCGAGGCGTCCGCCATCAGCGTGGCGATTGTCGGCCGCCCGAACGTCGGCAAGTCGTCGCTCGTCAACCGGCTGCTGCGCGCGGACCGGATGCTCGTGAACGATCTGGCCGGCACCACCCGCGACGCGGTCGATACCGTGGTGGCGTGGCGCGGCAGGCGCGTCAGCCTGGTCGACACCGCAGGCATCCGGCGGCCGGGCCGCGTCGCGCAGGCGGGCGGGGTCGAGGCGGTGAGCGTCCTGCAGGCGCGCCGCGCACTGGCCCGCGCCGACGTCGTGGTCCTGCTCGTCGATGCCTCGGCACCGATCACCAAGCGGGACGCGGCCATCGCCGGCGAGGCGGAGGCGGCGGGCTGCGGCGTCGTCATCGTGGCAAACAAGTGGGACCTCGTGAAGGATCGCGGAGCGGACTATGTGAAGGCGTTCGACGTGGACGTGCGCGACGCGCTCCGGTTCGCCCGCTTTGCCCCGATCCTGCATGTCTCCGCTCTGACCGGCGAGCGGACCGGCCGGGTTTTCGAACGGGCCGCCGAGGTGGCCGCCGCCCGCGCGACGCACGTCGGCACGGCAGAGCTGAACCGGCTGGTCGGGCGGATCACGGCACGCCACCGGCCGCGGAACGCCGGGACGCGGGAGGTGAGGGTCCTCTACGCGGCGCAGGTGGCCGCCCGGCCCCCGACGTTCGTCTTCGTCACCAACGTGGCCACCCGCTTCCACTTCGCGTACGAGCGCTACCTCCGGAATCAGCTCCGCGACGCCTTCGGCTTCGAGGGGTCCCCGATCCGGATCCGGGCGCGCCGCAAGCGCTGAGCGGACGCGGCGCCCGCGGCGTCGAGCGGCGCCCCGTCCGGGACGGGGCGGGTCCAACGAATCGTTGTACACTGGCCGCCGGGATGGCGCCGCCGACCGTCGAGGTTCCGAACCGGCCGATCTTCAGCGCCTCGGAGGTATGCGCCATCGCGGGCGTGCAGTCGTTCGTCCTCCGGGCGTGGGAGCGTGCGTTCCCGTCGCTCGGGGCGACGACGCCGAAGGGGGGGCGGGCCTATCGGCGAGACGACGTCAAGCTGGTGCTGCAGATCAAGCGCCTGCTCCTTGAGGAGGGCTTGACGCTCGACACGGTGCGGGCCAAGCTTGATGGCGACGCGCAGCCGCCGGACAGCCCCGCGCGGGCGCCGATTGAGGATCTGCTCGGACAGCATGTGCGCGAGCGGATCGATGCCGTCAAGGTGGAGTTGCGGGCGATCGTGGCGTCGCTTGCGTCCGATGTCGCGCCGGCGCGGAGGGCGGAGAAGGAGCAGGGATCGGACGCGACGCCGTCCGCCGCTGCCGCCGGCCGGGGGCCGGCCAGGCCCGGGAAGGGCCGGGGCGCCTCGGAGAAGCACTCCGGCGCGTCGTCGTAGAGAGTATCGGGATGTGGCGCAGCCTGGTAGCGCACCTGACTGGGGGTCAGGGGGTCGCTGGTTCGAATCCAGTCATCCCGACCATCGTCTTCCTTCCAACGTAGCGGTACGCCGACGTTCACGTCACGCATGGACTTCCGACCGACTGACGCGGAGCCCGTGACGCTGGCGGACGGCGTCGTGGCTGGCGACCGTCTCGCGGTGGCGCGCGCGATTTCCATCCTCGAGCGAGAGACGCCAGAGTCGGCGACACTCATCGGCGCGCTCTTCCCCCGGACGGGCCGCGCTCAGGTGGTGGGGCTGACCGGCGCACCCGGCGTCGGCAAGAGCACGCTGGCGGACCGGCTGACGACGGTCTGGCGCGCCGCCGGGCGGACGGTCGGTGTGCTGGCGGTCGATCCGACCAGCCCGTTCAGCGGCGGCGCCATCCTGGGCGACCGGATCCGGATGCAGGACCATGCGGGCGACGACGGCGTGTTCGTCCGAAGCATGGCAACGCGCGGCCAGTTGGGCGGACTGGCGCGCGCCACCTACGATGCGATCGTGGTGCTCGACGCTGCCGGCTGCGAGGTGGTGCTGATCGAGACGGTCGGCGTCGGGCAGGGGGAGATCGACATCTCCCGCACCGCCGACGTCTGCGTCGTCGTGACGGTGCCGGGCGGCGGTGACGACGTGCAGGCGATCAAGGCGGGGATCATGGAGATCGCCGACATCTTCGTCGTCAACAAGGTGGACCGCGACGGCGCCGACCGGGTGGTGGCCGACATCGAGGGCATGCTGGCCCTGCGTGACGCGTCGGCGGAGGCGCCACGCCCCGAGGTGATCCGGACCTCCGCGGCGACCGGCGAGGGCGTGGACGCGCTGGCGGCATCGGTTGCGCGGTTCATCCACGGGAACCCGCACGGCACGGCTCGGGCACGCGCACGCGCGCGGGCGAGACTGGAGGCGATCGTGGCAGGACGCGTGGCGGACGCGATCGGGCGGACGGGCGGCATCGATGGGCTGGTGGATGACATCGCGGCGCGCGCCGTCGATCCGTACGCGGCGGCCGATCGGCTGGTGGCGCGGGTGATGCGATAAGGGGAGCGGAGCAGGGATGCACATGGAACTGGATCACATCGGAATTGCGGTCGGTGACATCGACGCGGCGCTGGCGTTCTATGCCGCGGCGCTCGGCCTCGACGTCGACGGAACGGAGGAGGTGCCGTCGCAGGGGGTGCGGGCGCACTTCCTCCGCGCCGGATCGGTGTCGCTCGAACTGCTCGAGGCGACGGCAGCGGAGTCGCCGATCGGCCGCTTTGTCAGCCGACGGGGCCCGGGACTGCACCACATCACGTTGCGCGTCGACGACATCCATGCCGCCCTCGACCGGCTGCGCGCGCAGGGCGTCCGGCTGATCGACAACACGCCGCGCGACGGCGCCGAGGGGGCGCTGGTCGCCTTCGTCCATCCGGCGAGCGCACACGGCGTGTTAGTCGAACTGAAGCAGGCGCGGCCTGCGGCGGGAGGCGTGTCGTGAGTGCCGGCGGCCCGATCCGTATCGGCGTCATCGGCGGGAGCGGCCTGTACGACATGGCTGACCTCGCCGACCGCGAGCAGCGGCGGATCGAAACGCCGTTCGGCGATCCGTCGGCGCCGTTCGTCATCGGCACGCTTGCCGGCCAGCGCATCGCGTTCCTTGCGCGGCACGGCGCCGGCCACCACATCCTGCCGTCGGAACTCAACTTCCGCGCGAACATCTGGGCGCTCAAGACGCTGGGCGTGGAATGGATCGTCTCGGCCAGCGCGGTCGGGAGCCTGCAGGAGCCATACCCGCCGAAGGACGTCGTCGTTCCGGATCAGTTCCTCGACCGGACGCGCGGCCGGATCGGCACCTTCTTCGGCGCCGGTATTGCCGGACACGTCTCTCTCGCGCATCCGGTCTGCCCGACGCTGAGCGGGCTGGCCGCCGACGCGGCGGAAGCGGCAGGCGCTACCGTCCACCGAGGCGGCACCTACGTCTGCATGGAGGGGCCGCAGTTCTCGACCCTTGCCGAGTCGAACCTCTACCGGTCGTGGAACATGGACGTGATCGGGATGACCAACCTGCAGGAGGCGAAGCTGGCGCGCGAGGCGGAGATCTGCTTCGCGACGCTCGCGATGGTGACCGACTACGACTGCTGGCACCCGGAGCACGATCAGGTGACGGTGGAGATGATCATCGGGATCCTGCAGGCGAACGCCGTCATGGCGCAGGGCGCCGTCGCCAATCTCGCCGCCCGCCTGCCGGTCGACCGGCACTGCGCCTGTGCCACCGCGCTCAGGAACGCGATCATCACGCAGCCGGATGCAATCCCGGCCGGCACAAGGCAGGCGCTCGAGCCGATTATCGGGAAGTACCTCTGATGGGGCAGCCGGTCCTGACGGTCGGATCCGTCGCGTTCGACTCACTCAGGACGCCGTTCGGCGAGGTGTCGCGCATCGTGGGGGGCGCGGCCACCTACTTCAGCGTCGCCGCGTCGTATTTCACCGATGTCCGCCTCGTGGCGGTGGTGGGGGAGGACTTTGGCGACGAGCAGATGCAGGTGTTCGACGGCCGGCGGATCGATCTCGACGGGCTGCAGCGGGTGCCGGGCGAGACGTTCCGCTGGAAGGGGGAGTACGGGCTCGACCTGAATAGCCGCGAGACGATCTATACGCACCTGAACGTCTTCAGCGAGTTCCGGCCGCACATCCCGGAGGCGTACCGGTCGAGCCCGATCGTCTTCCTCGCCAACATCCACCCCGCGTTGCAGCTCGAGGTGCTCGATCAGATCGACGCGCCGGAGTTCGTCGCCATGGACACGATGAACTACTGGATCGAGGGGACGCCGGAGGCGCTGCGCGACGTGCTGCGGCGGGTCGACGCCGTCGTGATCAACGACGAGGAGGCGCGTCAGTTGAGCGGCGAGGCGAACCTGGTGAAGGCGGCGCGCGCGATCCGGGCGATGGGCCCCGCCCGCGTCGTCATCAAGCGGGGCGAGCATGGCGCGCTGATGACACGCGACGACGGGTTCTTCGCGACACCCGGGCTGCCGATCGAGGAGGTGTACGACCCGACCGGGGCGGGTGACACCTTCGCCGGCGGCTTCGTCGGCCACCTGGCCGCGGCCGGCGACCTCTCTGACGCGGCCGTTACGCGCGCGGTGATCTGCGGCAGCGCGATGGCGTCGCTCACCGTCGAGGACTTCGGCCTGCGCTGCCTGCTCGGGCTGACCGGCGACGACATCCGCCTCCGCCTCGACGCGTTCAAGCGGCTCACCCACTTCGATGCGTTCTGACGATGCGCGGGGCCGGTCCGGGCTCCGGATCGGCGGTGTCCGGACCGTCGGCGGTCCGCGTCCGTGGCTGACGGCGCTGGTGATGGCTGGCGTCGTCGCCTGGGCCGCCGCCCTCGTCGCCGCGCCGTACACCCTCGCCCGGCACGACCCCGCCGCCGGCGCGGCGTTCGCCGCCGCCGGCGTCTACGCCATCGGCAGCCTCATCTGCCACCAGCAGCCGGCCCGGTCGTTCCATCCCTGGGGCCGCAAGCTCCCGGTCTGCGCCCGCTGCGCCGGGTTGTACGGCGGTGCGCTCGGGGGGCTTCTGTTCTTTCCCTGGCCGGCCGGGGCGCGCCGGACGCGCGCAGTGATTGCCCTCACCGCCATCCCGACTGCGGTCACGTTCGTGCTGGAGTTGGTCGGCGTGTGGGATCCGGGCAACGCCGTCCGCTTCGCCGCCGCGCTTCCACTGGGCGCGTCGGGCGCCTGGTTCGTCGTCGCCGCCGCGCGCGGCGCTGTTCGGTAGCGCGAGCCGGAGCCCCGCCTGGGGACGCTGCAGGTCGTGCTTTAATGGTGCCGTGATGCCGACTCGTCCGCAGCCGACCGACAGTGCCGGGGCGGCGCTGGTCTGCGCCGCGGCCTGGGCCGTGCCGGGGGCTGGGCACCTATGGCTGGGGCGGACCGCCAAGGGGGTGGTCTTCCTGCTGGCGCTGCCGCTGATGTTTGCGATCGGGCTGGGACTGGAGGGCGAGCTCTATCCGGTCGATCCGTCCCGGCCGCTGATTGCGCTGGCGGCGATCGCCGACCTGGGGATCGGCGCGCCGTATCTGGTGGCGGCGGTGGCCGGCCTGGGCGAGGGTCGCGTCGCCGCTGCGACCTACGAGTACGGCAACACGTTCCTGATTGTTTCGGGCCTCCTGAACGCCCTGGTGGCGCTCGACGCGTTCGACATCGCGCGCGGACGAAAGTAGTCCTGGCGGATGGCGAGCCACTTCCTCCTGTTGACCCTCTTCGCGGCGTTCGTGTCGCTGGTGTTCGCCACGCTGATGCGCGACGACCCGCGCGAGCAAGTGCGCTACGGCGGCGTGCTGTTCGCCTCGTTCGTTCTCACCGGGGTGGTGGTCGGCTGGCTGATGTACCCCTTCCCGCTGTGAGGACAGCCTCGCTCCGGCGCCGCGCGCGCCTCCTGTGGACCTGGGGGCCGGCCGCCGCGGTGATGGCGGCGATCTTCGCCGTTTCGCATGCAGCGGCGCCGCCGCTGGCCGGTAGGGTGCCCGATTACTGGGCACACATGGGAGCGTATGCGCTACTCGCGGCGGTCATCGTGCGGGGCATGGCCGGCGGCCGGCGGCCCGGCGTGACGGGCGCGCGCGTCCTCCTGGCCGCACTGCTCGCGGCGGGGTACGGCGTGAGCGACGAGTATCACCAGTCGTTCGTGCCAGGACGCGACCCGTCGGCGCGCGACATCGCGGCCGACGCGGCCGGCGCGGGCGCCGGCGCGGCCGCAGGATGGGTCTGGAGTATAGTGTTCGCCGTCCGGCGCAGACGACTCCACGCCTACGATGAGCCCGAATAGTCCCGCCACGTCGGATCACCTGACGGTTGATCGCGACGGCGCCGTCGCCACCATCACGGTGACGCGCCCGACGGCGCTGAACGCGCTGAACGTCGCCACCATCGCCGCGTTGCACGCCACCATCCGCGCGCTGTCGGCGGACGACGCGATCCGTGTGGTCATCCTGACCGGCGCGGGCGATCGGGCGTTCATCGCCGGTGCGGACATCAACGAACTGGCGCCGCTCACGCCGGTCGACGCCGAGGCGCTCGCCCGGCGCGGGCAGGCCCTCTGCCACACCATCGAGCAGATCGGCAAGCCGGTCATCGCTGCGATCAACGGCTTCGCGCTCGGCGGCGGCTGCGAGCTGGCGATGGCCTGCACCATCCGGATTGCGGCCGACACCGCGAAGCTGGGGCAGCCGGAGATCAAGCTGGGACTGCTGCCGGGCTACGGCGGCACGCAGCGCCTGGCCCGCCTCGTCGGGCGGGGGCGGGCTCTGGAGTTGATGCTCACCGGCGATCCGATCGACGCCGCCGAGGCGCACCGGATCGGTCTGGTGAACCGCGTCGTGCCGGCGGCCGAGCTCGTGCGCGAGGCGCGGGCGCTGGCCGAGACGATCGCGAAGCGGGCGCCGATCGCCGCCGGCTACATTCTCGACGCGGTGGAGCAGGGGCTCGGCATGACGCTGGTCGATGGCTGCGCGCACGAGGCCTCGCTTTTCGGCCTCGCCGCGGCGACGGACGACTGGCGGGAGGGGACGAGCGCGTTTCTGGAGAAGCGGCCTGCGACGTTCAAGGGGTCATGAAGGACACCCCGGTCATCGCGGGGGCGGCCAATGCCTCCGGATTGCGGATCGCACTGGTCGTCTCCGCCTATCACGCCGCGATTACCGGCGCGTTGCGGGATGGCGCGATCGCCGCGCTGGGCGAGGCGGGCGCCGACACCGCGGCGTCGGTGACGGTGATCGACGCGCCCGGCGCGTTCGAGATCCCGTTTACCGCCCGCTGTGCGGCAGCGAGCGGGCGGTTCGATGCGGTGGTCTGCCTCGGCTGCATCGTCCGGGGCAAGACGCCACACTTCGACGTCCTGGCGTCGGCGGTTGCGCATGCGGTCGCCACCGCATCGCAGGTGACCAATGTCCCGATCACGTTCGGCGTCCTGACCACCAACACGATGGCGGAGGCGGAGGTGCGTTCGCGGGGCGACGGCAACAAGGGGCGCGAGGCGGCCCTGGCGGCCGTCCAGTTGGCGAACGTGCAGCGCCAGCTGCTGTGGTGACCCGGCGGGCCGACAGCCGGCGCGAACGCCACCGGGTCCGCGAGACGGCGCTGCAGTTGCTGTACCAGTGGGAGGTGGCCGCGATCGGGATCGACGATGCGGACGACGCGCTGGCGTTGTTCTGGTCCACCCATCCGGCGCCCGAGGCCCGGCAGGCCGGCGCGCTGCGGCTGGCGCGCGGCACGATGGCGGCGCTCTCGACCATCGATCCGCTGATTGAAGGCCACGCCGAGCACTGGCGGCCGGAGCGGATGGCGCTGATCGACCGGTTGATCATGCGGATGGCGATTTACGAGATGCTGGTCGAGCGGACGCCGCCGGCGATTGCGATCGACGAAGCGCTGGAGCTGGCGAAGACCTTCAGCGGCGAGGGGGCGGTACGGTTCATCAACGGCGTGCTGGACGCGGTCCGGCGCGACACGGTCGCCGCCGCCCCGGCGGAGGACGCGTCGGACAGTGAGTGACGAACAACGCCGGCAGCGGCGGGCCAACTTTGAAGCGATCTGCGCGCTCGGGGTCGATCCGTACCCGGCGCGGGTGCCGCGCACCGACACGCCCACCGCGATCGTCACCGCGCATGGCGAGCGCACCGGCGAGGACCTGGAGCAGGCGCGCCCCGCGACCGCGACCGCCGGCCGCATCGTCGCGATTCGCAGCTTCGGCAAGGCGAACTTCCTGGTGCTGTCGGACGGCGCGACGCGCATTCAGGTGTACGTCCGGAAGGACGCATTGAGCGAGCGGGACTTCGCGCTGTTCCGCCTGCTCGACGTCGGCGATCTGATTGGCGCCTCGGGCCGGCTGTTCCGGACGCGGACCGACGAGCTGACGATCTGGGCCGAGCGGCTGCGGTTCCTCGCCAAGTGCTTCGAGCCGATGCCGGAGAAGTGGCACGGGTTGACCGACGTCGAGACGCGGTACCGGCAGCGCTACCTCGACCTGATCGTGAACCCGGCATCGCGCCGCGTCTTCGAGACGCGCAGCCGCGTCCTCGCCGCGATCCGTCGCTTCATGGATGCGCGCGGCTACCTCGAGGTGGAGACACCGATGATGCAGCCGATCGCCGGCGGCGCGCTGGCGCGTCCGTTCGTCACGCACCACAACGCGCTCGACCTTCCGCTCTATCTCCGTGTCGCGCCCGAGCTGTACCTCAAGCGGCTCACCGTGGGCGGGCTGGAGCGGGTGTACGAAATCAACCGCAACTTCCGGAACGAGGGGATCTCGACGCGGCACAACCCCGAGTTCACGATGCTGGAATTCTACGAGGCGTACAGCGACCACGAGGCCATGATGACGCTGACCGAGTCGCTGATCGCAACGATCGCCGACGAGGTGCTGGGCCGGCGCGAATGCATCTTCGGCGGCCAGACGATCAAACTATCCGCCCCCTATTCCCGCACGACGCTGCGCGCGGCGGTGGCCGGGGCGGCGTCCGCGCGGCTCGGGCGCGACGTGCCGGAGGCGGTGCTCCGCGAGGGCGCGGCGGCGGCGAGGCTGGCGGCGGAGCTGGACGTGGAGATCCCGCCCGGGGCGGGCGCCGGCCGGATTGCCACTGCGATCTTCGAGCACCTGTGCGAGCCGTCGCTGGTGCAGCCGACGTTCATCTACGACCTGCCGACCGAGGTGTCGCCGCTGTCGAAGCAGCGCCCCGACGATCCCGACACGGTCGAACGCTTCGAGTTCTTCGCCGGGGGGATGGAGCTGGCGAACGCCTTCTCCGAGCTGAACGATCCGGCGGAGCAGCGCCGGCGGTTCGAGGCGCAGCAGGCGGCGCGGCGCGGCGGCGACGAAGAGGCGCACGCCGTCGACGACGACTACGTCCATGCACTCGAGTACGGCCTGCCCCCCACCGGCGGCGAGGGCCTCGGCATCGACCGGCTCGTGATGCTGCTGACCGACAGCCCGTCGATCCGCGACGTCATCCTCTTCCCGCTCATGCGGCCCGCGCGCGACGACTGAGGCGAATCGGGCGACAATAGGACCAGAAGACCGCACTAGCCATGGCGCTTCCCTTCGAGTTCTACGTCGCGTCACGCTACATGGTGGCGCGCCGGAAGCAGGCCTCCATCGCCAGCACGTCGCTCATCGCCATCGTCGGCGTCACCGTCGGCGTCGCGTCGCTCATCATCGCGCTGGCGCTGATGACCGGCCTGCAGCGGGAGATGCGCGACCGGATCGTCGGATCCCAGGCGCATGTCTACGTCTGGAAGGTGCTCGGCGGCGGCTTCGACGACTACCGCGCCGAGGCGCGGACGCTCGAGGCGGTGGAGGGGGTCGCGGCCGCCGCGCCGGCAATCCAGGGCAAGGCGCTCGCCCGGACTCGCGTCGGTGAGGTGTTCGTCAACATCAAGGGGATCGACCCGGAGCTCGAGGCGCGCGTCACCGAGGTGGCCGACGCGGTCACGCAAGGGAGCCTCGGCGACGTCGTGTCGGCGGGTGAGGACGCCTTCGGCGGGATAGTCATCGGGAAAGGCGTGGCGGAGCGGCTCGGCGCGTTCGTCGGCGACGAGATCGTGCTCGTCACGCAGAGCGGCACGCTGTCCCCGATGGGGGTGCTGCCGCGCCCGCGCCGTCTCGAGGTGGTCGGCATCTTCGACCTCGGGCTGTTCGAATACGACACGTCGTTCGGCTTCGTCAGCCTGGAGACCGGGGCCCGGCTGTTCGGGCGCGAGACGGTCGAGATGATGCAGCTGCGCGTCGACGACATTTACGCGTCGCGCGAAGTGGCGGACCGGATAACCGCGGAGCTGGGTGCCGGCTATCTGACCGACGACTGGTCGCAGCTCAACGCCGCGCTGTTCTCGGCACTCTGGCTGGAGAAGATGGCGATCTCGATCGCGATCGGGTTGATCGTCGTCGTCTCCGCCCTGCATATCGTCGCGTCGCTCACCATGCTGGTGATGGAGAAGAGCCGCGACATCGCGATCCTGAAGACGATGGGGGCCGGCGCCGCCGCGATCCGGCGGGTCTTCGTCCTGCAGGGAGGCATCATCGGACTCGTCGGCACCGCCGCCGGCGCGGGGCTCGGCTGGGCCATCGCGACCGTCATGGACCGCTATCGGCTACTGGAGCTGCCCGGCGACGTCTACCAGATCTCGTACGTGCCGTTCGTCATTCAGCCGCTCGACTTCGCGCTGGTGGTCGCCGCCGCGAACCTGATCTGCTTCAGCGCGACGATCTACCCCTCCCGTCACGCATCACGGGTTGACCCGGCCGAGTCGCTCCGCTACGAGTGAGGCGCGATGGCGCTCGTCGACATCACCGGCCTTTCGAAGTCGTTTCCGGTGGCGGGCGGCGATCTGCCGGTGCTGCGCGAGTTGGACCTGGCGGTGGAGCCGGGGGAGATGGTGGCCATCGTCGGCGCCTCCGGCGTCGGCAAGTCGACGCTGCTGCAGCTCGTGGGTGGCATCGACCGGGCGCAGGCGGGCCGGATCGTGATCGATGGCACCGACCTCGCCGCCCTCGGCGATGACGCGCTGGTCGCCTTCCGCCACCGCGCGATCGGCTTCGTCTTCCAGTTCCATCACCTGCTGCCGGAGTTCACGGCGGTCGAGAACGCCGAGATGCCGATGCGGATCGCCCGCCGTCCCCTCATCGAGGCGCGCGCCCGTGCGGAGGCGCTCCTCGCCGAGGTGGGCCTCGCCGATCGCGTTGACCACCGCCCCGGGATGCTGTCGGGCGGCGAGCAGCAGCGGGTCGCCCTCGCCCGCGCCCTGGCGATGCAGCCGGCGCTCCTCCTGGCGGACGAACCGACCGGCGACCTCGATGGGGCGACCGCGGTGCAGATGCAGGCGCTGCTCCGTGAGATGCACCGCACCCACGGCCTCACGTCGATCATTGCCACACACAATCCGCAGCTCGCCGCGGCGTGCGACCGAGTCCTCACGTTGGCGCACGGTCGCCTCGCGGCTGCCGTATAATCGGAGTTACGGGTGGGGGACGATGTTCGAGCGATACACGGAGCGTGCGCGACGCGTCCTCTTCTTCGCGCGCTACGAGGCGAGCCAGCTCGGCAGCATTTCGATTGAGACCGAGCATCTCCTGCTCGGCCTGATCCGCGAAGGGAAGGGGCTCACCAGCCGCATCTTCGCCCGTTCACACCTCTCCATCGAGAACATCCGGAAGGAGATCGAGGGCCGGACCGTCTTCCGCGAGAAGGTCTCCACCTCCGTCGAGATTCCGTTTAGCGCCGAGACGAAGCGGGTGCTGCAGTTCGCCGCCGAGGAGGCGGACCGTCTGCTCCACAACTACATCGGGACCGAGCACCTGCTGCTCGGCATCCTGCGCGAGGAGCGCTCTGTCGCGTCGACCGTCCTCTCCGAGAAGGGGATGCGGCTGAAATCGGTCCGCGAGGATATCGTGCAGTTGCTGAACGAGAAGAACACGCCAGCGCGCGTCAAGGAGAAGGAGACGCCGCTGCTGGCCGAGTTCAGCCGCGACCTCTCGGCGGCGGCGGCGAAGAATCAGCTCGACCCGCTCGTCGGCCGCGTCACCGAGGTGGAGCGGGTGCAGCAGGTGCTCTGCCGCCGCACCAAGAACAACGCGGTGCTGATCGGCGAGCCGGGGGTCGGCAAGACCGCCATCGTCGAAGGACTCGCGCAGCGGATCGCCCATGGCGACGTGCCGCACTTCCTCGCCGAGCGCCGCCTGCTGGCCCTCGACATCCCGCTGATCGTGGCGGGGACGAAGTACCGCGGCCAGTTCGAAGAGCGCCTGAAGGCGATCATGAAGGAGCTGATCGAGAACCCCAACATCATCGTCTTCATCGACGAACTGCACACGCTCGTGGGGGCCGGCTCGGCCGAGGGGTCGCTCGACGCCGCCAACATCCTGAAGCCGGCGCTGTCGCGCGGCGAAATCCGCTGCATCGGCGCGACGACGCCGGCCGAGTACAGGAAGTACATCGAGAAGGATCGCTCGCTCGAGCGCAGATTCCAGGCGATCAAGGTGGACGCGCCGACCGAGGTGGAGTCGCTGGACATCCTGAACCGCATCAAGGATCGGTACGAGCACTACCACCACGTCATCTACACGGCCGAGGCAGTGGAAGCGGCGGTGCGCCAGTCGAACCGCTACATCACCGACCGGTTCCTGCCCGACAAGGCGATCGATTTGATCGACGAGGCGGGCGCCCGGGTCAAGTTGCGCGCCGCCGGCTACAGCGAGGAGTTCAGCGCGATCAACCAGAACATCCGCGTCGCGGTGGAGCAGATGGAGCACGCCAACGCGCGCGAGGACTTCGCCCAGGTCCAGTTCTACCGCGAGCAGGAGGCGACGGCCCGCGAGAGCCTCCGGATGGTCCGGGAGCGGTTCGGTGTCGAGCGCGAGCGCCGGCCGGTCGAGGTGGGGAAGGGCGACATCGACGAGGTGATCTCGAAGTGGACAGGGGTCCCGCTCACGACGATCAACCAGGTCGAGAGCGCGCGGCTGCTGAACATGGAGGGGGAGCTGCACCGCCGAGTGATCAGCCAGGAGCGGGCCATTTCGGCGCTCGCGCGTGCCATCCGGCGGTCGCGCGCGGGGATCAAGTCGCCGCTCCGGCCGGTCGGCAGCTTCGTCTTCCTCGGCCCGACCGGCGTCGGGAAGACCGAGCTGGCCCGCGCCCTGGCCAACTACCTCTTCGGCAGCGACAGCGCGCTCGTCCGGTTCGACATGTCGGAGTACATGGAGAAGCACTCGGTCTCGAAGCTGATCGGGTCGCCGCCGGGCTACGTCGGCCACGACGAGGGGGGGCAGCTCACCGAGAAAGTGAAGCGCCACCCCTACTCGGTGGTGCTGCTCGACGAGATCGAGAAGGCGCATCCCGACCTGTTCAACATCCTGCTGCAGGTGTTCGAGGACGGCCACCTGACCGATGGCCTGGGGAACCGGATCGACTTCAAGAACACCATCGTCATCATGACGTCGAACATCGGCGCCCGGCACATCCAGAAGAAGGCGTCGCTGGGGTTCCGGTCGTCCGACGCGCAGGAGGTGCAGCGCAGCGTCACCGACATGGTGCTGGGCGAGGTGAAGCGCACCTTCAACCCGGAGTTCATCAACCGGGTGGACGAGCTGATCGTCTTCGAGGCACTGACTGACGACGATCTGCGGCAGATCCTGAGGATGCTCGTGGGACAGCTCAACGAGAACCTGGCGGGGCGTGATCTGCGGATCGTGCTGACGCCGGAGGCGGCCGACTGGATTATCGAGACCACCTGTAAGGATCGGTCGTACGGCGCCCGCCCGCTCCGCCGGGCGATTCAGCGCCACGTGGAGGATCCGCTGTCGGAGGAACTGATCCGCGGCCGGCTGGAGACGGGCGATGTGGAGATGTACCTTGACGGCGGCGGGCTTGCCTGGCGCGCGACGGGCCAGGAGGTGGAGGGCCAGTGCCTCGCCTGAGGTCAGGCGCCCGTCGCTTCGGTCTGGCCCCGTCCGGGCTGGATCCCGTAGAATGGTTTGGGTGGTACGCAAATCGGGTATGACCGAACGGCCGTGGACGTGGCCGCGCGCGGAGGGGCTCGCGGCGATAGTGGTGCTGTGCGCGCTGGCCACGGCGGTCGCCGTGACACCGGCGGCGGCGTGGCAGTCGCAGCCGGCGGCCGCACCGCAGCAGCAGGCTGAGCCGCAGCAGCAGACCGAGCCGCCACCACCGCCGCCATCCCTCTTCGGCCGGCCGTCGCAGCCCGCCCAGCCGGCGCCCGCGGCGCTTCCGCCCGCCGACTCGCCAACCCTGCTCCGGAGCGTGGCGCTCCAGTTCCCGACCCAGGGGAACGTGCCGGGTGTCGACGTCGAGACGTACCTCTATTACATGGAGATCACTCGCCAGGTGAGCCGTCCGTCGGAGGGGCGGTGGACTCCGTACACGGAGGAGATCGCCGAGACCGTGCTGGGAGACTACCAGCGCCTGTGGAACACCGGGTTCCTGAACGATCTCTGGGTCGAGGTGATCGATCAGCCGTACGAGAACGGCGTCCAGGGCAAGACCGTCATCTTCAACATTGCGGAACGCGAGCGCGTCAAGATCGTCAGTTACGAGGGCTCGGAGGAGCTGGAGACCGACGAGATCCTCACCAACCAGCAGGAGAACGGGATCGAGCTGCGCCTCGACTCGTTCATCGATCCGGAGATGATCCGGAATGTGAAGTCGTTGATCCGGGCGATGTTCGCCTCCAAGGGCTACATGTTCGCGGAGGTGGACCACGCCGTCGAAACACTGCCGGGCGGGCCGAAACTGGTCCACCTCACCTTCCAGCTCGACCAGGGGCCGAAGGTGGAGGTGGAGGAGATCGACTTCGTCGGCAATTCGGCGTACAGCGACGGGAAGCTCAGCGGCCAGATGGAGAACATCAAGGAGCGGTGGTGGCTCTCCTGGGCTACCGGCCGCGGCACCTACAAGCCGGAGGAGTACGAGGAGGACGCCGACCGGATTGTGGAGTTCTACCGCAACGAGGGCTACATCACGGCGCGCGTGGGCCAGCCGGAGCTGGAGTACCTCGACGCGCCGGAGGACGCCGAGAAGCGCGGCCTGAACCTGCGGATTCCAGTGGACGAGGGGGAACGGTACCGGATTGGCGAGCTCGCGTTCGCCGGGAACGAGATCCTGCTTGAGGAGGGGCTCCGGCAGATCTTCGACGACATCGAGCTGGGGGACTACTACAGCGAGAAGAAGATCCGGGAGGGGTTCGACGAAGCGCGCGAGCTGTACGGATCGCTCGGCTACTACGAGATGACGCTCGCCCCCGACCTGTTGCCGCGCGTGCCGCCGGAGGCTGACGCCGACGCGGTCGGCGACAGCGAGCAGTCGGCTACCACGGGGGACGACGCCCGTCCGCTCCGGATCCGAGGCGCCCCGGTGGTCGACGTCACCATCCGGGTGCAGGAAGGGGCGCAGTACTTCGTCAACCGGATCGAGTTCACCGGCAACCAGACGACGCACGACGAGGTGATCCGGCGCGAGCTGCAGATCGCCGAGAACGCCGTGTTCAACACCGAGGCGCTCCAGCACAGCGTCCGGCGGCTGAACCAGCTCGGGTTCTTCGAGCCGCTTGAGGAAACGGGCGTGGGCGTCGAGAAGGTGGAGGCGCAGGAGGGCGAGGATCCCGAGAACGCCACGAACGAGGTAGACGTCACGTTCGAACTGACCGAGGCGAACCTCAACCAGTTGACGTTCGGCGCCGGCTACTCGCAGTTCGACGGTGTCTTCGGCCAGGTCGGGTTCCAGACCACCAATTTCATGGGGCGCGGCGAGACGCTCGGCGTTTCCGTGCAGCATGGCCAGTGGGCGCAGAACTCGCAGGTCTCGTTCACACGGCCCTACAACTTCGGCCGTCCGCTCTCGCTCGGCACGCAGGTCTTCCGGCGCAAGGTCGACTGGATCGGCAGCTTCGCGGAGAACGCGGTCGGCGGCACGGCGTCGCTCGGGATGCCGCTTTCGCTCTACACGCGGGCGTTCCTGATCTACAGCCTGGAGCGAACCGAGGCGACCATCGGCCAGGGGCTCGAGCAGAGTCTGCAGGCAGGCACGAGCCTGTTCGCCGCCAACCCGTTCTTCGCCGACGCGCTCAATCTGTCGACCGGCGGATACCGCGTGGTGAGCAAGATCACCCCGCAGCTCAGCTTCAACACGGTCGACCATCCGATCTTTCCGACCCGGGGAAGCAAGTTCACGCTCGCCCTCGAGGTGGCGGGAGTGGGCGGCAACACCAACTTCCTGAAGCCGGTCCTCGAAGGGACCTGGTACAAGCCCCACACTGCGCGGACCGTCTTCGGTGTCCGGGTACAGTACAGCCACCTGCAGACCGACAACCCGGCCACCATTCCGGTATTCGAGCGGCTCTGGCTCGGCGGCGAGTACAGCGTCCGCGGCTTCGACATCCGGCGGGTCGGCCCATTGGTGTCGGAGACCAACCCGGACGTGGCGCTCGATTCCTACACCGGCCGCATCGTGATGGGCGGGAACAAGAGCCTGCTCGTCAACGCCGAGTACCAGTTCCTGCTGGGTGGGCCGGTCCGGCTGCTTGCATTCCTCGACGCCGGGCAGGTGCGGGACTTCGGCAACGACTTCGTGATGGATCAGTTTCAAACATCGACCGGCCTGGAGCTGCGCTTCTTCATGCCGATGTTGAACGTGCCGTTCCGCCTGATCTACTACTACAACTTCAATCACGAAGAGATCTTCAACGATCGGTTCGAACCGCAGGAGCAGCACGGGTTCCGCTTTGCCATGGGGACCACGTTCTGAATCCGCTCGAAACCGGAATGAGGGGCAACAAACCGATGAGATTCGTCATTCCAGCATGCATCGCCGCCTTGTTGGTGGGCGCGGCCGCGGTTCCTGCCGCCGCGCAGGATGCCCCCGCCGCCCAGGCGTCGCTGCCGTTCCCGGCTGGCGTGAAGTACGGGTACATCGACCTGCAGCGGCTTCTGGCCGAGTCCACGGAGGGGCAGGCCGCCAACGCGCGAGTTGAACAGATGACCGGGCAGAAACTGGCCGAGATCGAGGCACGCAACGCCGCGCTACAGGCGCGGATCGACGTGAAGAACCAGCAGTTGCAGGCGTCGCAGCAAAAGCTCCAGCAGGGCGAGACGGTCATGAGTACGGACGCGCGACTCGCCTTGCAGCGCGAGATCACGCGGCTGCAGCTCGAGGTCCAGCGCGACACGCAGGATGGGCAGGCGGAGATGCAGCGTGTGACGCAGGACGCCGAGACGGAACTGACGGACCTGCAGCAGCAACTCCAGATCCAGTTCGACGTCAGGCTGACGCCGGCGCTCGAATCGGTGGCGACCGAGTTGGGGCTCGATCTCCTCTTCAACGCGGGGCAGGGGGGGCTGGTCTGGGCCAACAGCGCGCTCGACGTGACCCAGGCGGTGGTCGAGCGGCTGAACGCCACGGCGCCGACGCCCTGACCGCCCCGCCGCAACCGCCTACCCGCCCGGCGAGATCACCATCATGACAGCGGATCAGGAACAGCCCTGCTTCACGGTTGGCGTCTTCCAGGACGTCCGGTGGGCGTCGCGCGGGCTGTCGGCCCTGGTGGAGCACGGGTTCGATCAGGGGGTGCTCTCCGTCGTGGCCCAACCGTCGGCCGACGTGACCGAGTTGGTGGAACGGACGTTCGGCGTCGGCATCGGTCAGGCGACGCTGGAGGTCGCCGGGCTGGGTGAGACGGTCGCACACGGACCGCTGGTCGAGGCGTTGCAGGGGTCCGATGGGGCGCTCGCCGCGTCGGGCGTCGCGGCGACGATGCGGCGGGTGGGGTTCCAGGCGCACGACGGGTTCATCTTCGAGACGCTCACGTCGCGCGGCGGCGTCCTGGTCGCGATCGAGGGCGAACCACGCGCCGCCGACGCACTCGCCCTGCTGCACGCCTACGGCGGCGGCAACGCGGCGATCGGCGCCTGGCGCGGTCGGCTCTGATCGTTCGTTGGTGGTGCCGGACGGCGCCGTTGGGGCATGCCGCCACGCGTAGCGGTTGCCCCATGCCTGCCGCTCCGTCACAATGGATAGAAGGAGACGCAGACGTGGCCCACGGCCTTGGTCTCGGACCTATCCAGTTTCCGCCGTCGTACCGGCCGTACACGCCGCCCGAGCGGCGGCGGCGCGGCGCGGCACCGCATGCGCGCCCGGCCGGTCCGCTCCAACTGAAGCCGTCGACTGTCCGTGCCGGTGCGGCGGCCGGCCAAGCGGGCCGGGGACCGGCCACGCCTGGCGGCGGCGCACCCGACCCGGCGCTCACCATCCTCCCGGACGACATCGCTCCCGTGCAGGTGGCGTTCCTGCTGCGGACGGACCGCCAGCGGATGGGAAGCTCGTTCGCCGCCTCGGCTGCAAGCCATGTCGTGGCGGTCGGCCTGGTGGCGCTGCTGCTGAGCCTCGCACCGGAACGGATCTACGAGGTGGTGGACATCAACCGGTACGAGGGCATCATCTGGCTGCCGGCGGAGGGGCCCGGCGGCGGAGGCGGGGGTGGAGGGAACGAATCCCTTGAGCTGCCGCCACAGGCGATGCTGGAGGGGCGCGACGAGACGGCGGTCAGCGTTCCGGTCGCTGAGGAGCCAGAAGTGGTCGTTCCGGATCCGGAGCCTGAGCCGGAACCGGAGCGGCTTGTGGCGCAGGCACTGACGATTCCCGCCCTGCAGATGGCGGCCGCACTGGAAACCCGTCCCGGGCTGCTCGACGGCCTGCGAGATGAGACGTCGACGGCGGCCGGCAGCGGGACTGGCGGCGGGGCTGGCACCGGCGTCGGCGGTGGCGCCGGTCCTGGGGATGGTGACGGACTCGGCCCAGGCGAGGGGGGCGGCACCGGCGGCGGCGTCTTTCGACCCGGCTCCGGCGTGACGACGCCGCGGCTGCTGCGGGACGTGGCGCCGGAGTACACCTCCGAAGCCATGCGCGCCCGGATTCAGGGGACGGTCTGGCTCGAGGTGGTGGTGTTGTCTGACGGTACGGTCGGCGACGTAACGGTCACGAAGTCGCTCGACCGGGTCTTCGGTCTCGACGAGCAGGCGATCTCCGCGGCGCGGCAGTGGCGCTTCGCCCCCGGCACCCGCTTGGGGGAACCGGTCGCCGTCCTGGTGAGTCTCGAGCTCTTCTTCAACCTCCGCTGAGGTGGGTCCGTACGCGGAAACGCCCGGAAGGCGCGGTTACCCTCCGGGCGTCTCCTGCGAACGATGCGAGTGGCGGGCGCCTAGTACATCCCGCCCATGCCGCCAGGCATGCCGGGGGCGCCGCCCGCCGCTTCCTTCTTGTCCTCCGGCAGTTCCGAGACGAGCGCCTCGGTGGTGAGGAGCAGCGACGAGATCGATCCCGCGTTCTGCAGCGCCGTCCGCACCACCTTGGTCGGGTCGATGACACCCGCCGCGACGAGGTCCTCGTAGACCTCGGTCTGGGCGTTGAAGCCCACCTCCGGGGTCTTCTCCTCGCGCACCCTCTGCACCACGATCGATCCCTCGAGGCCGGCGTTCTGCGCGATCCAGCGCATCGGCTCTTCCAGCGCGCGATGGATGATGTTGACGCCGATCTGCTGATCACCGTTCAGTGACAGTTCCGAGAGCACCGCCGCGGATCGGAGCAGCGCGACGCCGCCGCCTGGGACGATCCCCTCCTCGACGGCCGCCTTCGTGGCATGCATCGCGTCCTCGACCCGGGCCTTCTTCTCCTTCATCTCGGTCTCGGTTGCCGCGCCCACCTTGATGATCGCGACGCCGCCGACCAGCTTCGCGAGCCGCTCCTGCAGTTTCTCGCGGTCGTAGTCGGAGGTAGTTTCCTCGATCTGCGCCCGGATCTGCTTAACGCGGCCGGAGATCGCGTCTGACGTGCCGGAGCCCTCGACGATGGTGGTGTTGTCCTTGTCGATCGTCACCTTCTTTGCCTGGCCGAGATCCTCCACTCGGAGGTTCTCGAGCTTCAGGCCGAGATCCTCGGTGATCGCCTTGCCGCCCGTCAGGGTCGCGATGTCTTCGAGCATCGCCTTCCGGCGGTCACCGAAGCCGGGGGCCTTCACCGCGCCGCCCTGCAGGGTGCCGCGCAGCTTGTTCACGACCAGCGTGGCAAGCGCCTCGCCCTCGATGTCCTCCGCGATGATCAGCAGCGGCCGGCTCAGCCGCGCCACCTGCTCAAGCAGTGGCAGGAGGTCCTTCATCGAGCTGATCTTCTTCTCGTGGATCAGGATCACCGGGTTCTCGAGGACGCACTCCATGCGCTCGGCGTCGGTGACGAAGTAGGGTGACAGGTAGCCGCGGTCGAACTGCATCCCCTCGACCACATCGAGCGACGTCTCGAGGGTGCGCGCCTCCTCGACCGTGATGACGCCGTCCTTGCCCACCTTGTCCATGGCTTCCGCGATGGTGATGCCGATAGTGGCGTCACTGTTGGCAGAGATCGTGCCCACCTGGGCGATCATGTTGCCGGTGACTGCTTTCGACATCGTATGGAGTTGATCGACCACTGCCTCGACGGCGCGCTCGATGCCCCGCTTCACCTCCATCGGATTGGCGCCCGCCACCACGTTCTTTGCCCCTTCGCGGTAGATCGCCTGCGCGAGGACGGTGCCGGTCGTGGTGCCGTCGCCAGCGATGTCCGACGTCTTGGAGGCCACCTCGCGGACCATCTGGGCGCCCATGTTCTCGAACGAGTCCTTCAGGTCGATCTCCTTGGCGACGGTGACGCCGTCTTTGGTGATCGTGGGCGACCCGAACTTCTTGTCGAGGATCACGTTGCGGCCCTTCGGGCCCAGCGTCACCTTGACGGCATTCGCGAGCTGGTTGACCCCCTCAAGGATCCTCTGTCGTGCCGACTCTCCGTAAATGATCTTCTTGGCCATCTGTATCGACTCCAGTCACTGCACTGCTGGTGCGGTTCTCTTACTCGACGATCCCGAGGATCTCGTCCTCGCGCATGATTAGGTACTCGTCGCCATCAAGCTTGATCTCCTGGCCCGAGTACTTGCCGAACAGCACCGTGTCGCCCGCCTTGACGTCGAGCGGCGTCACCGTGCCGTCCTCCTTCACCTTGCCCTTGCCGGCGGCGATCACCTTTCCCTGCTGCGGCTTCTCCTTGGCCGTGTCGGGGATGATGATCCCGCCCACCTGCTGTTCACCCTCCTCGATGCGCTCGACGATGACGCGGTCGTGAAGCGGACGTACCTTGGTTGCCATGAACCCTCCCTCCTTCGACTGGCGGAGCCGAGCAAGACCGACGCGCGGCTGGACCCGCGCCCTTGCTCACTCCGATGTTAGCACTCTCAAATGGAGACTGCCAAGTATACGTCGCGACCGGGTACCGGTGTCAAGTCCGCCAGGGGCCGCGCCCATGGGCCGCAGCAGGAGGAGCGCTTGAGCGCGGATGGGGAACACCCACGCCGCGTCGGCTAGCCGGTCCGTTTCAGCCGGTACGCGACAATCTTCCGCGAGAGCGTGTTGCGGTGTATGCCCAGCAGCTCGGCGGCGCGGCCGACGCTGCCCTTCGACCGCTTCAGCGCGCGGCTGATGAAGTGTTTCTCGATCTCGCGCCGGACATCGTCGTAGAGGATGCCCTTGTTCAGCATCTCCTCAACCAGGTAGCCCAGTTGCTTGTGCATCCCCTCGCGTCCTTTCCGTCAGGTCCGTCAGGCGTCACTCGGCCCGCCGGCCGCGGCATGGCTGAGTTCCTGCCCGGTCAGGCGCCGATGAGCCTCGATGTACTTGGCGCGCGTGTTCGCGACCACGTCGTCCGGCAGGGTGGGCGCGGGCGGCTGCCGGTCCCACCTGATCCGGTCGAGGTAGTCACGGACGTACTGCTTGTCGAAGCTGGGCTGTCCGCCGCCCGGGGCGTAGTCCGACGCCGGCCAGAATCTCGACGAGTCAGGCGTGAGCGCCTCATCGATCAGGACGATCGTCTCGCCCCCCGGTCCGTCGTCCACCAGGCCGAACTCGAACTTCGTGTCGGCGACGATGATGCCGCACGACTCGGCGTGTGCGGCGCCGTGCCGGTACAAACCCAGCGTCAACTCCCGCAGCCGCGCCACCAGTGCCACCCCGACGATCTCGCCCGCCTCCGCCTCGCTGATGTTGATGTCGTGGCCCGTCTCCGCCTTCGTGGCCGGCGTGAAGATCGGCTCCGGCAGGCGGTCGGACTCCCGCAGGCCGGCTGGTAGCCGGACGCCGCACACCGCGCCATTCTGCTGGTACTCCTTCCAGCCCGATCCGGAGAGATAGCCGCGCGCGACGCATTCGATCGGCAGCGGTCGGGTCCGGCGTACCAACATCGATCGACCGGCGAGCAGGTCGGCGTACGACCGGAGTGCGTCCGGGTAGTCGGCCGGATCCATCGCCACCACGTGATTCTGGACCAGGTCGGTCGTCCGGGCGAACCAGAAGGCGGAGAGCTGCGTCAGCACCGTGCCCTTGTCGGGGATGACCGAACCGAGCACGACGTCGTAGGCCGAGATCCGGTCGGTCGCGATCATCAGCAGGTGGTCATCGCCCACCTCGAGCATGTCGCGCACCTTGCCGCGGCGGTGCGGGGTGACGCCTGGAACTGAGGCTTCGTACAGGGACTCGACGGACGAGACTGGTGCGGACGACAAACGCGCGGCCCTCCCGCCTGACGGCACCGATGGATGGAAGGCGTGATCTTATCACCGCAAGGCGTCAGGAGACCGGTCCATAACTCCGATCTCGCGAACGGTATCGCACATGGTGTACGGTCCACCCGCATGCGAGCGCGCATCCAGGCCCTGATCGTCGCGGCGGCCGGTATCGGCCTGATGGCGTTCGTGTTGCGCAGCACGGAGCTTGACCAGGTGGCGGCGGCGATCGTGGCGGCGCGCCGCGACCTGCTGTTGCTCGCGCTGATCGTCACGCTCGCCACCTACGTCGCCCGTGCGATCCGCTGGCGCTACCTGCTGGCGCCGCTGCAGGAGGTCCACTTCGCTCCGGCGCTCCGGGCGACCGTGATGGGGTTCGCCGCAACGTCGGTTCTGCCGGGCCGGGTGGGGGAGATCGTCCGACCCTGGGTGCTGGCCCGGGAGGAGCACCTCAGTGTCAGTGCGGCGCTCGCCACCGTTGTCGTGGAGCGGCTGCTTGACCTGGTGGTGATCCTGGCGATGTTCGGCATCGCGATGGGGCTGGCCGACCCGGGCGGCGCCGGGTCCGATCCCGCGCCGCTGGCGGGCGCGCGCGCCGGCGCGCTGGTGGCGGGCGGAATGGCGGCCGCCATCCTCTGGCTGGCGTACGCCGCGGCCGGGAATCCGGTGCGCATGGATCGGCTCGTGGCGCGCCTCGCGGCGCCGCTGCCCGAGCGATGGGGCGCTCTGGCGCGGCGGCTGTCAAGCCGATTCGTCGATGGTCTGGCCGTCATGCGCCGCCCCGCCCTGCTCGCCTGGTCGATCGTCTGGTCGGTCGCGGTCTGGGTGTTGATCGCCAGCGGCATCTGGTTCGTCACCCGGGCGTTCGGCATAGCGATGCCCGCGAGCGGGGCGGCGATTGTCCTGCCGATCATCGCGGTGGGGGTCGCCATCCCGACACCCGCCGGCATCGGCGGCTATCATGCCGCGTACCAGGTGAGCGCGACGGTGATCTACGGCGCGACGGCGGAGGCGGCCGCGGGCGCGGGGCTGATCGCCCACGCGTTCGCGTTCCTGCCGGTCACCCTGGGCGGAGTGATCCTGATGATGCGCGAAGGGGTACGGATGGGCGGCATTGGACGGATGATGCGGGAGGCGGCTGACCGCGTGCCGCCGCTCTCCGGGGAGCGATGACGTCCGTGGTGCGCCGGGGCGTCGCGGTGCGGCGCAAGTTTCGGAACCTGCGATGAAGTGCCCGTTCTGCAGCCACACCGACAGCAAGGTGGTCGACTCGCGCGAGACGAAGGAGGGCGACGCCATCCGCCGGCGCCGGGAGTGCGAGCGCTGCGGCCGCCGCTTCACCAGCTATGAGCGGATCGATCCGATCCAGTACATGGTGGTGAAGAAGGACGGCCGCCGCGAGCCGTTCGATCGCGGCCGGGTGATCGCCGGCATGCTCAAGGCGTGCCAGAAGCGTCCGGTGAGCGGCCGGCAGCTCGAAGAGGTGGCCGATCAGCTCGAGGGCATGCTGCATGGCCGGTCCGAGAAGGAGGTATCGACGGCGGATGTCGGCGCGTTCGTCATGGAGCGGCTCCGGACACTCGATCAGGTCGCCTACGTCCGGTTCGCCTCCGTATATCGCGAGTTCCGCGACGTCGATGAGTTCGTCAAGGTGATGGACGAACTGAAGGACCTGCTGGGACCGCGGGAGTGATCCCGTCCGCGCACTCACGCCCTGGCCAGCCGCGCCTCGATTGTCTGATTCGCCGGCACGAAGCGCTCGGCGCCCACCCGTGCCTCCGCCGGGACCAGTCCCACCAGTTCCGTCGCCGCCACCTCGATCCCCAGTGCCGCTGCTTCCGCGGTCACGCGCGCCACCGCGGCGGCGATGCCGGTCCGGCGGTAGTCCGTCAGGTTCATGGACACCTGGACCGGCGCGCCCTTCCGGTCAGCCAAGCGGATGCCGAGCGCCTTGACCGCCGGCAGGCCGCCGTCCCGCTCGCGCACCGCGCCCGCGATCGCCCGCGCCGCCACCAGATCGTTGGAGGCGAGGTTCACGTTGAACGCGATGAGGGGCCCGCGCGCGCCGACCGCGGTCGCCCCCGCCGTCGGATGCGGCCGCGCCGGACCCTGATCGGGCGCCCAGGCGGGGGAGCGCAGCTTCGCCGCCAGCCCCTCGAAGCCGCCGCGCCTAATCAGGTCGAGCCGCGCCCGGCCGGGCCGTGCTGCCGCCTCCGCGTACAGGTACACCGGCAGGTCGAACCGCGTCGCCAGGGCGGCGGCGGTGTCCCGCGCCAGGTCGATGCAGGCCGTTATCGGCATGCCGTCCAGCGGGACGAATGGCACGACGTCAACCGCGCCGATGCGTGGGTGCGCGCCGCGGTGCGCGCGCAGATCGATCCGGGCGATGGCCGCGACGCACAGGCGGAGGATCGCCTCGCGGAGGGGATCGGCGGCGCCGGCGAGCGTGACGACCGACCGGTGGTGCGACGCATCGGACGAACAGTCGAGCAACGCGACGCCCGGCCCGGCCGCCGCTGCGTCGGCGATCGCGCGGACGACGTCGGGACGCCGTCCCTCGCTGATATTCGGAATGGCTTCGATCATCCTGCAGGCCGTCGTTCCGGGAGTGGCGGTTCGCCGCGGACACACCGCCCGCGGTCACGCGCGGACTCCCGGGTCCGCACGCCGTGCACGCCGCACTATTATGTCCGCGTGACCTGCCCGGTCTGTGGAGAGACCGCCGTCGCGCCCGACGGGGCCTGCCCCGCATGTGGCGCATCCGGCGATGCGGAGGTGGGCGTCCACGCACCCAGGACGCGGGCGGGTCGTGGCGCCGTTCGGTCGGCGCTGCCGCTGTTCCCGTCGCGCCCGTCCACCCGCCGCTGGCAGGCACACCGGGTTCACTTGGCACCGGAACAGCCCCGCGTGCCCGATCCGGTTGCGCCGGCGCTCGACTTCGACGAGAACGATGACGCCGGCCGGGAGCCGGATCGCGCGTGGGGTGACGCGTCGGTCGGCCAGCGACTGCGCGCGGGGCTGATCGACGGTCTGATCCTGATGGGGATGGACGCGGCCGTGGTGGCGTTGACGCTCCGCGCCGCGGCGCTGCCTGTGACGGACGTGGCAACATTGCCGCTCGTGCCCCTCAGTGCGTTCCTCCTGCTGCTCAACGGGGGGTACTTCGCCGCCTTCCTGGGGCTGGGCGGGCAGACGGGCGGCGAGATGATCACCGGCGTGCCGGTCCGTGGGTCGGGCGGCGCGCGGTGACGCCGCTCCTGCGCCGCGTGGCGCCCATTATCGCGTCTGCCGGCCCGGCGGGCCACGTGCCGGTGGCGCCGGGCACCGCCGGGTCGGCGGTTGGTCTCGCCCTCTGGCTACTGGTGCGCGCGGCGACGCCGGCGCTCGAGGTGATCGTGCTCGCGGTGGTCCTCGTCGTGGGTGTCGCCTGCGCGACAGTGACCGAGCGGCACGCCGGCCGTCGGGATCCGGGCGTGGTGGTGATCGACGAGGTGGCCGGGATGCTCATCACCTGCTTCTGGCTGCCGCTCGGCGCCGGGGGCGTCATTGCCGCGTTTCTTGCCTTCCGGATTTTCGACATCGTGAAGCCGGCGCCGGCCGCTGCGGCGGAGCGGCTGCCGCGAGGCTGGGGGATCATGGCGGACGATGTCGTGGCGGGTCTCTACGCGTACGCATCGGTCCGATTGCTGATCTGGGCGGCGCCGGACATCATGCTCGGATAATCGCGATGGCGTCTGCGCCCGCCCGACCCGATGCCCCGCTCAGGACGGCTGCCGTCATTGCCGTCGGCTCCGAACTGCTCTCGCCGCACAAGACCGACACCAACTCGCTGTTCATTGCGGACCGGCTCGGCGGCGTCGGCATCCGCCTGGCGCAAAAGCTGGTGGTGGGTGACGACCCGGCGGGCCTGGACGGCGCGCTCCAGTACGCGATGCGCATCGCCGACCTGGTGATCCTGACCGGCGGCCTCGGCCCGACTGCGGACGACGTGACGCGCGACGTGGTGGCCGAGAGCCTCGGCCTGCCGCTCGATGCATCGCCCGAGCTGATCGACGCGATGCGAGCCCGGTTTGCGGCGCGCGGTTTGGAGATGCCGGCGATCAACCGGCGTCAGGCGGAGGTGCCGCGCGGCGCCACGGTGCTGCCGAACCGCGCGGGGACGGCGCCTGGTCTCTGGATCCCGGAGGCGCCGGCCCGCATCTTGCTGCTGCCCGGCCCGCCGCGCGAGCTGCAGCCGATGTTCGATCAGTTCGTCGTCCACGACCTGGCGCCGATGGCTGGGGGCCGCCGCCTCTACCGTCGCGTGATCCGGACCACCGGCCAGACCGAGTCGCACGTGGACACGATTGCCGGGCCGATATACGGGCCGTGGGCGGAGCGCGCTGGCCCGATCGAGACAACGGTGCTCGCCTCGCTCGGACAGATCGATCTGCACCTGTCGCTCGTGGCTGACGATCCCGCCAGTGCCGAGGGGAAGCTCGACGCGGCGGTGGCGGAGTTGACCGGCGCGTTGGGGAGCTGCGTCGTGAGCACCGACGGGCGGCCGCTGCCGGCGGTGGTGGGCGGGCTGCTGGCCGAGCGGGGCGCCCGCCTGGCGCTGGCGGAGTCGTGCACTGGCGGGCTGATCGCGTCGCGTCTGACCGATGTCCCGGGCAGCTCCGCGTACGTCCATGCGGGGTGGGTGCTCTACAGCAATGAGGCGAAAGTGGCGCTGGGTGTCGATGCCGCACTGATTCGTGATCATGGCGCGGTGAGCGAGCCGGTGGCCGAGGCGATGGCGGTCGCGGCGCGCGGCGCGGCCGGCGTCGACTACGGACTGGCCGTGACCGGCATTGCCGGACCGGGGGGCGCCACGCCCGGCAAGCCGGTCGGAACCGTGTGCCTGGCGCTCGCCGGGCCGGACGGGCCGGTCCGCGTCCGCCGCGTCCAACTGCCGGGCGAGCGCGAGCTCGTCAAGTGCCAGGCGTCGCAGGCCGCGCTCGATCTGCTTCGCCGCTGGCTCCTCCGCGACGCGTCGCCCGACGTCGCCTGACGCTGTGTGCGCGGTCGCCCCCCGTTGCCATGTCGCGCTCCGGTGAATCCGTCATACTCGGCAGCGGCATGCAGGAAGTTCGCGGCGGGCCGATTGCGGTCCTCGGCTGCGGCGGCTGGGGGACGGCGCTCGCGGTCCATCTGGCCCGGGTGGGGCGCGTGGTGCGTCTCTGGGGTCGCGACGCCGCGCTGGTGGAACAGATGCGCGCCGACCGCACGAACTCCGTCTACCTCGTCGACGTGCCGCTGCCGCCCGCCGTCGAACCGACCACCGACATCGGATCGGCGGTGGCGGGCGCCGCGTACGTCGTCGTCGCCGCGCCGTCGCACGGGACGCGCGCGGTGCTGCGGCGCGCGGCGTCGGCCATCGATCCTGGCGCGGTGCTGATCAGCGCGGCAAAAGGGATCGAGGATGGCACGCTGCTCCGGATGTCGCAGGTGATCGCCGAGGAGGTCTCGTGCGGCGGTGGCGGAGCGCCGGTGACGGTCCTCTCCGGCCCCAGCTTTGCGGCCGAGGTGGCCCGCGGCGCGCCGACCGCGGTCGCGGTGGCGGGGCGATCGGCCGAGGCGGTCGCCGCCGTGCAGCACGACTTCCGGTCGGAGTCGTTCCGCCTCTATGCGAGCGACGACATGGTGGGAGTGGAGATCGGCGGCGCCCTGAAGAACGTCATCGCCATCGCGGCGGGAGTCGGCGAGTCGCTTCGTCTGGGACACAACGCCCGATCGGCGCTGATCACGCGCGGCCTCGCCGAGATCTCGCGCCTGGCCTGCGCCCTCGGCGGCCGGCGCGAGACGCTCGCCGGCCTGAGTGGCCTGGGCGACCTGGTGCTCACCTGCACCGGCGCGCTGAGCCGGAACCGGCAGGTGGGGATCGCCCTGGGAACGGGGCGGTCGCTCGACGAGGTACTGACCGGCATGGCGATGGTGGCCGAGGGCGTCCGGACGACGCGCGCCGCGTTGGACCTCGGTGCGCGCGAAGGCGTGGAGTTGCCGATCACCGCACAGATGGCCGAGGTTCTGGCCGGGCGCCGGACGCCGCGCGAGGCGGTGGAGGAACTGATGCTCCGGCGGCAGCGGGCGGAGCTGGACGCATGACGACGGGACTGCTGGGACGGCTCCGTGACGGATTGCGCCGGACGGCGGAGCACTGGGCGTTGCGCTTCGAGACACTGCTGCCGGCGGCGGGCGACGGCAGGGCCCCGGTCGACGACGCGACGCTCGATGCGATCGAGGAGTTGCTGATCGAAGCGGACGTCGGCGTGCAGGCGGCGGAGCGCATCGTCGAGCGCATCCGGAGCGGCGAGGATGACGACGGCGGCGCTGCCGGGATGCGGAAGCGGGTGAAGGCCGAGATCCGTCGCCTGCTGACGGCGGCGGCGCCGCCGCCGGCCGAGGCTGAGGGCAGTCCCCCGGCCGGTGCGGGCAGCGGTGCCGCAGCAGGGACGCCGCGCGTCGTGCTCGTCGTCGGCGTGAACGGGACGGGGAAGACGACGACCGTCGGCAAGCTGGCGCACCGGTGTCGCGCGGAGGGGGCCGCGCCGCTCATTTGCGCGGCCGACACGTTCCGCGCGGCGGCGGTCGATCAGGTGGCAGTCTGGGCGGGACGGGCGTCGGTGGACATCGTCCGCGCCGGCGCGAACGCCGATCCGGCATCGGTCGTGTTCGATGCGATCGCGGCGGCACGGGCGCGGGGGCGCGACATCGTGATCGTCGACACGGCCGGGCGGCTCCACACGCGGATCGACCTGATGGGCGAGCTGGCCAAGATCCGGCGCGTCGCCGGCCGCGCACTGCCGGGTGCGCCGCACGAGGTGCTGCTGGTGCTCGACGCGACCGTGGGCCAGAACGGCGTGGCGCAGGCACGGGCGTTCCTGGAGACCGCCGGCGTGACCGGCATCGTGCTGACCAAGCTGGACGGCACGGCGAAGGGTGGCGTCGCCATCGCCATCGCCGCCGACCTGGGGGTGCCGATCCGTTATGTCGGCATCGGCGAGGGGATCGACGACCTTGTGCCGTTCTCGGCAGACGACTACGTCGACGCGCTGTTCGACACCTCGTGGTAAGTGGTGACCCATGGCGTGCCGGCCCGCGATGGGACCACGTCACGCGGCGGATAATGGAGCCGATGCCTGACCGGACGGCGGACGACGAGGCCTGGATGCTGCAGGCGCTCGACCTCGCCGAGCGGGGCCGCGGCCGCACGAGCCCCAACCCGATGGTGGGCGCGGTCATCGTCGATCGACAGGGGGTGGTCGCCGGCCGCGGCTACCACGAGCAGGCGGGGGGCGACCATGCCGAGGTGGTCGCGCTGGCGGAGGCGGGGGAGGCGGCGCGCGGCGCGACGCTCTACTGCACGCTCGAGCCATGCAGCCACCGGGGGCGCACGCCTCCGTGCGTCGACCGGATCGTCGCAGCGGGCATCGCGCGCGTGGTGGTGGCGATGCGCGATCCGAATCCGCGTGTCGACGGCCGCGGCGTGGCGCACCTGCGCCGCGCTGGCCTCACGGTCGATGTCGGTCTGCGCGCCGACGAGGCGGCGCGGATGAACGAGGCGTTCCTCACCTGGGTCGTGCAGGGCCGCCCGTTCGTCACGATGAAGGTGGCGATCAGCCTCGACGGCTGCATCGCGGCGCGCGAGGGCGAGCGGACCGAGTTCACCTCGGACGCGACGCGCGATGTCGTGCATGGGCAGCGGGCGGAAGTGGATGCGATCGGCGTCGGGTCGACGACCGTACTCGTGGACGATCCGCTGTTGACGGCGCGCGTTGCGCCGCGCGGCCGGCCGCTGACGCGCGTCGTCTTCGACCGGCGCCTGCGGATGCCCCCGTCCGCCAGCCTGTTCGGCACACTCGGCGCCGGACCGGTCGTCGTGTTGACGGCGGAACGGGCGCTGGAGCAGCATCCGGACCGGGTGCGGCGTCTGGCCGACGCCGGGGCGGAGATCGAAGTGGTCCCCGCCGGCCGGACGATGCGCGAGGGGCTGGCGCGTCTGGCGGCGCGCGACGTGACCAGCCTGGTGCTTGAAGGAGGACGGCGCGTGCACGAAGCGGCGTGGCGCGGCGGCGTCGTCGATCGCGTCCAGATCTTCGTCGCGCCGAAACGTGTCGGCCGCGGAGGCGTGCCCTGGATCGACCGCCGCGACATTTTCGGGGCGCTCGCCCGCCGCCGCCTGCGCGCCTGCGGCCCCGATCTGCTTATCGAAGGCGATGTTCACCGGACTGATTGAAGCGGTCGGCACGATCACTGACGTGCAGGAGGTCGCAGGCGGCCGCCGTCTCTGCATCGCGTCGTCCGCCGCTCCGGTCGCCACCGCCGCTCCCGGCGACAGCATTGCCGTCAACGGCGTCTGCCTCACCGCCGTCGCGGTGACCCCCGGCGTCTTCGAAGCGGACGTCTCGCCCGAAACCCTCCGCGTCACCACGCTGGGCAGACTGCAGGCCGGGATCCTCGTCAACCTCGAACGCCCCCTCCGCGCCGACGGGCGCCTCGGTGGCCACTTCGTTCAGGGCCATGTCGACGGCATCGGCCGGATCGACGCCATCACCGAGGAGGTCGACTTCCGCCGCGTCACCATCGCCTGTCCGCCCGGGCTCGCCGGTGCCATCGTCCCGAAGGGATCCATCGCCGTAGACGGCATCAGCCTGACCGTTTCGAGCCTCGCCGCGGGCAGCTTCGACGTCCAGATCATTCCGTATACATGGGAGGAGACGAACCTCCGCGCCGCATCCGTCGGCGCCCCTGCCAACCTGGAGTGCGATATCATCGGAAAGTACGTCGCGCGCGCCGTCGAGGCGTATGGGGATCTGGCGCGGGGCGGCGGCGGCGCGTGAACGGTTCGAACAATGCCGAAGAAGACAACCGGGATACCCCCGACGGCGGCGACAACGGCGAGCGAGGCGGGGGCGAATCGGACTCCGCTGCCGGCGCGGCGCCGCAGGGGGCGGTTTGCGACGATCGACGAGGCGGTCGCCGCGTTCCGCGATGGCCGCATCGTCATTGTTGTCGATGACGAGGATCGCGAGAACGAAGGCGACCTCACCATTGCCGCCGAGAAGGTCACGCCCGAGGCGATCAACTTCATGGCGCGCTACGGCCGGGGTCTGATCTGCCTGTCGATGACCGGTGAGCGGCTCGACGAGCTTGAGATCCCGATGATCGTCAGCGAGAACACCTCCCGCTTCCATACGGCGTTCGCCGTGCCGATCGACGCGAAGCATGCCACGACAACCGGCATCTCGGCGGCCGACCGCGCCGCAACGATTCGTGTAGCGATCGATCCGAACACCAAGCCGTCCGACCTGGCCAAGCCGGGGCACATCTCGCCGCTGCGCGCACGGGACGGCGGTGTGCTGGTGCGCGCCGGGCAGACCGAGGCGGCGGTCGATCTGGCGCGCCTCGCCGGTCTCTACCCGGCAGGAGTCATCTGCGAAATCATGAACGAGGACGGGACCATGGCGCGCGTCCCGGCCCTCAGCCGATTCGCCCGCCGGCACGGCCTCCTGATGATCACGGTCGCCGACCTGATCAAGTACCGGATGCGCCACGACCGCCTGGTGAAGCGGTTGGCTTCGGCGCAGTTGCCGACCGAGCACGGACCGTTCACCGTCATTGCGTACGACAGCATGATCGACGGCCGGACGCATGTCGCGCTGGTGCGGGGCGAGATCGGCGATGGCCAGGAGGTGGTGGTCCGTGTCCATTCGCAGTGCCTGACGGGCGACGTCTTCGCGTCGTCACGCTGCGACTGCGGCCATCAACTCACGCTCGCGATGCGGCGGATTGCCGACGAGGGCCGCGGCGTGCTGCTCTACCTCAACCAGGAGGGGCGCGGGATCGGCCTCGCGAACAAGATCCGCGCCTACGAGTTGCAGGATCAGGGGCTCGATACGGTGGAGGCGAACGAGCATCTCGGCTTCAAGCCGGATCAGCGCGACTATGGCATCGGCGCGCAGATCCTGGGCGACCTGGGTGTGCGGACGATGCGCCTGCTGACCAACAATCCACGGAAGTTCATCGGGCTGGAGGGGTACGGCCTCGCCGTCACCGAGTCGGTCTCGCTCGAGGTGCCCCCGAACGAGTTCACCGAACGGTACCTCCGCACGAAGAAGGAAAAGCTGGGTCACAGCCTCCGGTCCGTCTGACCGGTCCACGACGCGGGGCCGCTGCACACCCATCCCGGCGGTCGGTTCGGGGCGCGGCGGAAGGTCGGGGAACGTTGACGCAGGCCTGCCTGCCCCCTACACTAGACCGTTTACGGTGGGTTCGGATTGACTCGCCATGCAGTCCGGACGCCGGTCCGGCGGCCTGATGTTCAACGTCCTGGGATCACGCTTCGAGGCGGTATTCGGATCGCTGCGCCGTGAGGTGCGGCTGACGCCGGACGCGGTGGAACGCGCGCTGCGCGAGATCCGTCTGGCGCTCCTCGAGGCGGACGTCAACTTCCGGGTCGTTCGCGCGTTCACCGACCGGGTGCGCGACCGGGCGATCGACCGCGCCGTACTGGACAGCCTGACGCCGTCGCAGCAGGTGGTGGCGATCGTCCGAGACGAGTTGCTGGCGCTGTTCGGCGAACCGCGCCCGGGACTCGCCTCCACGGGCGCCCGCCCGCAGGTGGTCCTACTGGTCGGGCTGCAGGGCTCCGGCAAGACCACCACGACCGCGAAGCTGGGACGCTGGCTCACGAAGGCACAGCGCCACCCGCTGCTCGTCTCCACCGATGTGCGCCGTCCCGCGGCGCTCGACCAGCTCGCAGTGCTGGCCGAGACGGCGGGACTGCGCGTCCACGCGGCGGAGGGGAACAGCGATCCGGTCGCCCGCGCGGCTGGCGCCGTGAGTGCGGCGCGCACCCTCGGCTTCGACACGGTGCTCGTCGACACGGCGGGGCGGCTGCACGTCGACGACGAGCTGATGCAGGAGCTGACCGCGATCCGTGACGCCGTGAACCCGTCCGACGTGCTGTTCGTCGCCGACGCGATGACGGGTCAGGACGCGGTGAAGAGCGCCGGCGAGTTCCATCACCAGATGGGCGTGACCGGCATCGTGCTGAGCAAGATGGATGGCGACGCGCGCGGCGGCGCGGCACTCTCGGTGGTGTCGGTGGTCAACGTGCCGGTGGCATTCGCCGCGACCGGGGAGACGCTCGACGACCTCGAGCCGTTCCGTCCAGACCGCCTGGTGTCGCGCCTGCTCGGCATGGGGGACGTGCTGAGTCTGGTGGAGAAGGCGGAGCAGGCGGTCACCCGGGACGACGCGGCGGCGATGGCGGAGCGGCTCCGCCGGAACGCGTTCACGCTGGAGGACCTGCGCGATCAGATGCGCGCGGTGATCCGAATGGGGCCAATCGATCAATTGCTCGGACTGATCCCGGGCCTCGGCCGCGTTGCGCCGGACGCCGGGCTGGACAGCGGTGGGGTGGCGAGGATGGCAGCCATCATCGATTCGATGACGCCGCGCGAGCGGCGCAACCCGTCGGTGATGAACGGCAGCCGGCGGCGGCGGGTGGCCAGTGGCAGTGGCACCAGCGTGCAGCAGGTGAACCGGCTCCTGCGGCAGTTCGCGGAGATGAAGAAGATGATGAAGCGGGCGGTGGCCGCAGGGCGCGGCGGGCGGCGCAACGCCTTGCGAGCGGCGCTGCCGCGGTAAGCCGATCCGCGGGTCGGCCACGGTGACCGCGGGCGGTCCGCCCATGGTCGATGGAGACGGGAGACGAACGCGATGCTGATGATTCGACTGCGGCGACAGGGCGCCAAGGCCCGGCCGTTCTACCGGGTGGTGGTGATCGACAGGCGGGCGGCGCGCGACGGCCGAGCGCTGGAGGTTGTGGGGCACTATGACCCGGCACTGCAGCCGGAAGTGCTCCGGGCGAACCTGGGGCGGATCGAGCACTGGGTGAGCAAGGGCGCCCAGTTGAGCGACACGGTCCGGACGTTGCTCGCGCGGCACCCTGAAGCGGGCCTGCCGGCCGGATCGCCGGAGTCGATCGAGGCGGCCGCCAGCTCGCCGGCGGCGAGGGCGGCTGCGGCGAAGGTGAAGGAGGCGCAGGCGCAGCAGGAGGCAACCGAGACCCAGGCGACGTCGAAAGCGCCCGGGGCCGCGGCGGACGCAGATGCCGGTGAGGCTGATGCGCCGGGCGACGCGGACGAACCGAAGGACGAGTCATGAGCCGCGCCCGCGCCGTCGTCGAAGTGCTCGCCCGCCACCTGGTCGACCATCCGGACGAGGTGGTGATCGATCTGTTCGAGGAGGGGGATGAGGATGCGCTGGAGTTGACGGCGCACGCGGACGACTTGGGCAAGCTGATCGGCCGGCGCGGCCGGACCGCCACCGCGATCCGATCGATTGCCGCAATGGCGGCCGGCCTCGACGGGCGTCGGTCGAGTGTCGAGTTTCTGGACGAATAGTGTGACGAACGAGCGGGAGACGAACCCGGACGTTCGGTCCCAGGCATGGGACGAGATGGCGCTCGTCGGCATCGTCGCCCGCACGCATGGCCGGCATGGGGATGTGGTGGTGCGCCCAGCAACCGATTTCCCGGAAGATCGCTTCGCACCGGGCGGCACGGTGTTCATCGAGGGCACGCCGGCGCCCCTGCCGCTCCGGGTCCGCGCGCTCTGGTTCCATGGCGACCGTCCGGTCGTGGCGTTCGACGGGATTGAGACGCTGAGCGAGTCGGAGACATTGCGCGGCGCGCAGTTGCGCATCCCGGAGACGTCGCTGCGGCCGCTGCCGGAGGGCACCTGGTACGCGCACGACCTCGTGGGCTGCACTGTCCGGACGGTGGAAGGCGACGCGGTGGGTGCGGTCAGCGCCGTCGAGGGCCAGCCGGGGGCGCAACGGCTGGTGGTCGAGGCGGACGGGGCGGAGATCGACGTGCCGCTGGTGGAGGAGATCTGCGTCACGGTCGATCCGGCGGCGCAGACGATCGTGATCGATCCGCCGGCAGGCCTGCTCGAGCTGAACGCCGCGCGGGAGAAACGATGACGTTCGACGTCGTGACGATCTTTCCGGAGCTCGTCGAGCAGATCGTGTCGGCCGGCATCGTCGGTCGCGGCCGCGAGGCGGAACGGCTGCACATCGCCGTGCATGACCTGCGGGACTTCACCGACGACCGCCACCGGACGGTGGACGATGCGCCGTACGGGGGCGGGCCCGGCATGGTGCTCAAGCCGGCGCCGTTCGTCCGTGCGCTGGACCGGATCCGGACGGAGCGGGGCGATCCCGACACGGTCATTCTGCTCTCGCCCCAGGGGGCGACGCTGACGCACGAGATGGTCATGCGGCTCAGCCGACTGAACCACATCGTCCTGCTGTGCGGCCGGTACGAGGGAGTGGACGAGCGGGTCCGGACCCAGGTTGCCACCGAGGAGCTCTCGATCGGCGACTATGTCCTGGGCGGCGGTGAGCTGCCGGCCGGCGTCGTGATCGAGGCGGTGGCGCGGCAGGTGCCGGGTGTCGTGGGCAACACGGAGTCGGTCGTGGCCGAGTCGTTCGTCCGCCGCCTCCTGGACCACCCGCACTATACGCGGCCCGCCAACCTGGACGCGGCGGCGGCGACGAACGGGAGCGGCAGGGGCGACGTGCCGGACGTGCTCGTGTCGGGCAACCATGCCGACATTCGCCGCTGGCGGAAACGGGAAGCGGTTCGGCGGACGCTGGAACGGCGGCCCGACCTGCTTGCCGCGGCGGGCCCGGACCTGGACGAGGAAGAGCAGGAGTTTCTCCGCGAGTTGCAGTCGGCGTCGCGCCGGCAGCCACGGACAGTGCAGACGGGAGTAGGGCGATGAAGGCGATCGAGGCAGTGGAGCAGAGTCAGTTGACCGAGCGTCCGGACATCCGTCCCGGCGATACGGTCCGCGTCCACGTGAAGGTGCGCGAGGGCGAGAAGGAACGGATCCAGGTGTTCGAGGGGTTGGTGATCGCGCAGCGGCGCCATGGCGTCAGTTCGACGCTGACGGTCCGGAAGGTGTCGTTCGGCCAGGGGGTCGAGCGGATTTTTCCGCTGCATTCGCCGGCGATTGACAAGATCGACATCGTCCGCTCCGCGCGGGTGCGGCGCGCGAAGCTCTACTACCTCCGAAAGCTCCGCGGCAAGGCGGCGCGCCTCCGCGCCCGGCGGCGCAAGTCCTAGTCGCGTGCCGTCCCCGCGCCCGGCGACGCGGGCGGTCGAGAACGCGCGGCGGCGGCGCGGCTACGCCCGCATTGCCGGCGCCGACGAAGCGGGACGCGGCGCGCTCGCCGGTCCGGTGGTGGCTGCCGCCGTCATTCTCGATCCGGCGCGACGGCTGCCGGGCCTGCGCGACTCGAAGCTGCTGACCGCGGCGCAGCGCGAGCGCCTCTACCCCGTGATTACCGCACGCTCTACCTGGGCGGTCGCGTTCGCATCGGCGGCGGAGGTCGACCGGCTCAACGTCCACCGCGCCTCGCTTGACGCGCTGCGCCGCGCCATCGAAGCGCTCGCGCCGGCGGCCGATTATGCGATCGTCGACGGCTTTCGCGTGCCAGACCTGGACCTGCCGCACGAGGCGATCCGGCAGGGCGACCGACGCTGCGCCGCGATCGCGGCGGCGTCGATCGTCGCGAAGGTGACGCGCGACCGGGAGATGGCCCGGCTGCATGCGCTGGACGATCGGTATGGCTTCGGCCGCCACAAGGGGTACGGCACGCGCGTGCACCTCGACGCAATCGCGCGCCACGGCTACTCGGGTGTCCACCGCCGCACGTTCCGTCCGCGAACGCTCTTCGATACGTTCCGCGGGGCTGCGACCACGGATCCGCGGACGCCCATGTCCGCACCGGACCAGCGCCGATGATCTGCCTCGTCACCGACCGCCGCGTCTTCGCCAGCGACGCGGGTGATGACGACGCCGCGATCGCAGGGATGCTCGCCGTCATCGCCGCGTGCGCCGCGGCCGGCGTCGATCTGGTACAGATACGGGAGACCGGCCTGACCGACCGCCAACTACTGGCCATGACCGAACAGGCGGTGGCGCGGACGGACGGCACCGGGACCCGCATCGTCGTCAACGACCGTTCGGACATCGCGCTGGCAGCCGGCGCGGCGGGGAGTCACCTGAAGGACGATACCCGCGACCCCGCGCGGATCCGCACCCTTGCGCCTCCCGGTTGGATCGTCGGCCGCTCCGTCCACGACCCGGACACCGCTCGCGCCGCCGCCGCGTCAGGCGCCATCGACTACCTGATCGCCGGCACCCTGTTCGGGTCAGCCTCCAAGCCGGGCCGCGTCCCGCTCGGCCTCGACGGACTGCGCGCCATCGTCGCCGCCGCCGCCCCGGTCCCGGTCCTCGCGATCGGCGGCATCGATGCGGCGAACGTCGCGAGGGTCGCCAGGACGGGCGCCGCCGGCATTGCCGCCATCCGGCTGTTCCGGACGGATCAGATCGCCCGGGTGGTCGCGGCCATTCGTGGCGCGTTCACTCTGCCATGACGCGCAGGCCGTCGGTGTCGATGCCGCAGTCGAGCACCTCGGCCCCGGCGTCGGTCAGTGCACGTGCAACCGGCGCGACCGCGTCCGGCTCGGCCAGGAAGACGACACAGCCGCCGCCACCCGCGCCGCACACCTTCGCCGCATCGGCTCCTGCGCCGGCCGCGCGGCAGATCAGCGCCTCGATCCGTTCGGTCGTCACCTCCGGCGCGAGCTGTTTCCGTAACTCCCACTCGTGCGCGACCGCCCGCGCCAGCTCCGCCCAGTCGGCGTGCTCCAAGGCGTCGCGGACGCGCCCCGCCGTATCGCGGATCTCGTCGAACAACATCGACAGTCTGGCATCGCCGTCGATCCGCCGCTTCGTCACCTCCCAGTTGTTGATGCCGGAGTCGCGCGACTGTCCGGTGTAGGCAACGACGATCCTGGCCCCGAGCGCCGTCGGGCTGACCTGGAGCGGCACGTGCCGGACGCCAGCCGGTCCGAACTCAATTGCCGCGACGCCGCCGTACAGCGCCGGCCGGTAGTCCTGTCCGCCGGTCGGGACGCCGATGACCTGCACTTCAAGGTCGCGCGCCAGATCGAGCAGTGTCTCCGGGTCGATTGGCCGGTCCTGCCAGCGGGCGATCGCGGCGCAGAGCGCGATAGTGAGCGCGGACGACCCACCGAGGCCCGAGCCGACGGGCGCATCCGACCGGGTCGTCACCTCGACACCCGCCGCCCGGAAGAAGCGCAGGATTCGCGCCGGCAGGCGGAGCGCCGGATGCGCGTCGTTCAGTTCGGCGACGTCCGCCACTTCAGCCGACGCGCCGGTGTCGTCCGCCGCCAGCCGCACACGGTCGCCGGGGAGAGCCGCGACGGTGCAGGCGGCGCGGATGGTGATCGCCGCGTTCACCGTCTGCACGCCGTCATGCAGCAGATACAGGGGCCAGATGTCGAGCGTGCCGCCCGCCAAGTCTATGCGGGTGGGAGCGGACGCCTGCACGCGCACACGCGGATTATACTAAGGCGCCACGCCGGCCCCGATCTTTCCGGGGCCGCTCATCCCGGATGTCCAGAGCCGTGCGGCGCCAGATCGGGCAATTGGTCGTCGCCGGCTTCGACGGATCGTCCATCCCGGTGGAGCTGGCCGCGCTCGCCAGGGAGTTCGACCTGGGCGGCGTCATCCTCTTCGCCCGGAACATCGAGGCGCCGCTGCAGGTAGCGGAGCTCGCGTACGCGGCAAGGCGGTTGGGACGCGAACTGCCCCCCTGGGTGAGCGTCGATCAGGAGGGGGGGCGCGTCCAGCGGTTGCGCGCTCCGTGCACCGAGTGGCCGCCGCTTGCAACGATCGGCCGGTGCGGCGACCCGGCGCTGGCGGAGCAGTTCGCGCGGGCACTGGCGCAGGAGTTGCGCGCCGTCGGCATCACGCTCGACTACGCGCCGGTGCTTGATGTCCGGACCAACCCCCACAACCCGGTGATCGGCGACCGTGCGCTGTCCGGTGATGAGGGGCAGGTGGCCGAGTTGGGTGCGATCCTGGTGCAGGCGCTGCAGGCGGAAGGGATCGCCGCCTGTGGGAAGCATTTCCCGGGGCATGGCGACACGTCGGTCGATTCGCACCACGATCTCCCGGTGGTGGAGCAGGAGCGGTCGCACCTCGACGCGGTGGAGTTGCGACCCTTTCGTGCGGCGATTGCCGCCGGCGTGGCGATGTTGATGACGGCGCATGTCCGGTACCCGGCGCTCGATGACGACGCGCCCGCCACGCTGTCGCGCGGGGTGGTGACCGATCTGTTGCGCGGCGAGCTCGGCTTCGACGGTCTGGTGGCGACCGACGACATGGCGATGGGCGCCATCGCGAAGCACCGGGACATCGCCGAGGCGAGCGTCGAAGCGGTCGGCGCCGGCTGCGACCTGCTGCTGCTCTGCGGGACCGATGCCGCAGTGCAGGCGGTGGTGATCGAACGGCTGATCCACGCGATCGAGGACGGGGAGCTGCCGGTGCGTCAGGTGGAGGCGGCACTGGTGCGGCAGCGCCGGGCGAAGGAACGCTTTCTGGCCGGCGAGGGCGACTGGCGGCCGCCTCCCGCGCGGCGCCTGGAGGCGCTGTTGGGCTGCGACGAACACCAGGCGATCGCCGGGCGGATGCGGGAGTTCGCCGATGCGTGAGAGGGACGGATGAGGAAGCCGCGCGCACTTCGCCCGGGCGACCGGATCGGCATCGTCGCGCCCGCGAGCCCATTCGACCGCGCGACGTTCGGTCGAGGCATCGCGGAGTTGCGCCGGCTCGGCTTCGAGCCGGTCTTCGATGAGTCGGTCTTCGAGCGGCGCGACTATCTGGCCGGATCGGCGGAGGCACGCGCCGCGCGGTTCCTCGCTGCGTGGCGCGATCCGTCCGTCGCCGCGGTGATGGCGGTGCGCGGCGGGTTCGGCAGCGCGCACCTGCTGCCGCTGCTCGATCCGTCGGAGCTCTCGCGGACGCCGAAGGCGTTCATCGGCTGCAGCGACCTGACGGTGCTGCACACCTACCTGGCCCAGGCGTGCGATCTCGTGACCTTCCACGGACCGATGGTGGTGACGCTTGCGGGCGGCGAGGCGGGATACGACCGGGCGTCGCTCGTCGATCAACTCGTGGCGGCGCGTCCGTTCGGCCGAATCGCATCCGGCGCGCTGGAGGTGCTGCGCGACGGCGAGGCGCGCGGGCCGCTCTGCGGCGGCACGCTGTCGCTGCTCGCGGCATCGCTCGGGACCCCCTTCGCGTTCGATCCGCCGCCCGGATGCGTCCTGCTGCTCGACGACGTGGGGGAGCGGCCGTACCGGATCGATCGCTTGCTGACGCAGCTCCGCCAGGCGGGAATCCTGGCGCGCGCGGCCGGCGTTGTCTGCGCGCGCTTCCCGGACTGCGACGAGCCGGATGGCTCGCTGACGGCGCGCGACGCCGTGGCGCACATGCTGGCCGAGGTCAACGGACCGGTGGTCTGGGGCGTCCCGACGGGGCACACGGCCGATGCGCCGATGTGCACGGTCCCGCTCGGCGTCGAGGTGACGGTCGGGACGGATGGAGGCACCGCGCGCGTGGTCGTCGAGGAGGCGGCGGTCGCATGAACCGCGTCCACCTGATCGGCGTCTGCGGCACCGCGATGGCGACGCTCGCCGCGATGCTGCAGGAGCAGGGCTGCACCGTTACCGGATCCGATACGCAGGCGTACCCGCCGATGGATCAGTTCCTGGCGTCGCAGGGCATCGTGCCGCAGATCGGCTACGACGTCGCGCACGTGACTGACGACATCGACCTGGCCGTCATCGGCAACGTGGTGTCGCGCGGCAATCCGGAAGTGGAAGCGGTACTCGAACGGCGCATCCGGTACGCGTCGCTGCCCGAGACGGTCCGCGACCGGTTCCTTTGGGGGCGCCGTCCGATCGTCATCGCCGGGACGCACGGCAAGACGACCACCACGGCGATGACCGCGTGGGCCCTGCTCACCGCGGGCGCCGACCCGAGCTTTCTGGTGGGGGGCGTCCCCCGGAACTTCGACGCCGGCTACGGCCTGGGCCGGGGCGACCTGTTCGTGATCGAAGGGGACGAGTACGACAGCGCGTACTTCGACAAGACCGCGAAGTTCCTGAAGTACCTCCCGTTCGTTGCGGTGGTGGGCAGCCTCGAGTTCGATCATGCTGACATCTACGCCGACCTCGACGCGCTGACCCTCGCGTTCCGCCGCCTCGCGGCGCTCGTGCCGGGCAACGGGAGACTGCTCCTGGGCGCGGACGACCCGGGGGCGCGGGCGCTCGCGGACCACGCGCACTGCCCGGTCGAGACGTTCGGCCTTTCGGACGACGCCGACTGGCAGGCGGCCGGCATCGACTATCGGCCGGACCGGACCGCGTTCGACGTGCGCCACGGCGGGGCAACGGTTGCGCGGGTCGAGTGCCCGCTGCTCGGCGCGTTCAATGTGCGGAACGCGCTGGCGGCGGTCGCGGCGGGCGCTGCCGTCGGCGTGTTGCCCGCACCGCTCGCGGGCGCGCTCGCCACGTTCCGCGGCGTCCGCCGCCGCCTGGAGCTGAGCGGCGTCGGCCGGGGCGTCACGATCTACGACGACTTCGCGCACCATCCGACGGCCGTGCGCGAGACGCTGGCGGCGCTCCGCGCGACATCGCCGCCGGGGCGGATCTGGGCACTCTTCGAACCCCGTTCCGCCACGTCGTGCCGGCGTCTGTTCCAGGCGGACTACGCCGCGGCGTTGGCGGGCGCCGACGACGTGGTGATCGCGCCGGTCCACCGCGCCGGCATTCCGGCCGGCCAGCGTCTCGACACGGCGCGGCTCGCCGCCGATCTGACCGCATCGGGCACGCGCGCTCGCCACGTCGCGTCAATCGATGCGATCACCGCGCTGGTTGCGGACGAGGCGCAGGCCGGCGACGTGGTGGTGTTGATGTCGAACGGCGATTTCGGCGGCCTGCACGACCGGTTGCGCACACGTCTCGGCGTTGGTGAGGGCGGCGCGGGCGGGGGGGCGCCGTCGTGACACTGGCGGAGGGACCGGACTGGACCATCACGGCCGACGGCGACGCGGCGCTTCTGGTGCAGTTCGAACAGCGGATCGATCCGGCGATCAACGGGCGCGCGATCGCACTGGCCGGGTCGCTTCGCCAGCGTCCGATGGAGGGCGTTCGCGAAGTGGTGGAGGCGTACGCGGCGGTGACCGTGCACGTCGATCCGGTGCACGCGGACATCGGGGCGGTGGCGGCTGCGGTGGCGCGCCGCGTGCAGGAGACGCCGGCCGGCGGCGCATCGGACGCGCCGGGCCGCGAGCATCGCCTGCCGGTCTGCTATGGCGGCGCGCATGGACCGGACCTCGCCGACGTGGCGCGTTTCGGCGGCTGCACCGCGGACGACGTGATGGCGCGGCATCACGCCGGGACGTACCGGGTCTACATGCTCGGCTTCCAGCCCGGCTTCGCCTACATGGGCACCGTCGATCCGACAATCGCGGCGCCGCGGCGGGCAACGCCCCGCGTTCACGTGCCGGCGCGATCGGTCGGGATCGCCGGCGGCCAGACCGGCGTGTACCCAGCCGTCTCACCCGGCGGCTGGCAGTTGATCGGCCGCACGCCGGTAACGTTGTTCGATCTGGGCCGCGCCGATCCGTTCCTGCTGCATGCGGGCGATGTCGTCCGCTTCGATCCGATCGATCAGACGACGTACGAGCGGCTGCTGGTGGAAGCGCAGGGCGTGGACGCGCTACGCGCCGAGGAGGCGGCGGACCAGGCGCGCGGCGGACACGCGTGATGGGGGAAACGGAACGCGGCGGGATCGTGGTTGAAGAGCCGGGGATGCTGACGACGGTGCAGGATCTCGGCCGCTGGGGCTGGCAGCATGACGGCGTCAGCGTCTCGGGAGCGATGGATCCGGTGTCGCACTGCCGCGCGAACCGCCTGGTGGACAATCCCGACACCGCCGCCACGCTTGAGGTGACGCTTACCGGTCCGGTCCTCCGCTTCGAGCAGTCCTGCCGGATCGTCGTGAGCGGGGCGATCTTCGAACTGCGCCTCGACGACTATCCGGTGTCGGCCGACACGGTGCTGCGCGCCGATCCGGGGCAGACGCTGGTCTTCGGCCGCCGCACCGCCGGCGCGCGCGCCTACGTTGCCGTCGCCGGCGGCATCGATGTCCCCCTGGTGCTGGGCAGCCGGTCGACGCACCTCGGCAGCCGCATGGGCGGATACGATGGCAGAGCCATTCGCGCCGGCGACCGCCTGCCGGTCGGCCCGGCGTACGCGCGGGTCCCCGGAGAGCCGTGTGCGCATGTCCGGACCGATGCGGATGCGAACCTCCGCGCACCGGCGCAGGGGGGTGCGCGCGTCAGGATCCTGCCCGGTCCACACCTCGATCTGTTCCAGGGCGCGGATCCGATCGCCACCCTTGCCGCGTCCCGCTACACCCTCCGGTCCGAGTCCGATCGGATGGGGTATCGTCTTGCAGGGTCGCCGATCGTCGGGTGCGACGTTGGCGGCCTGCCGCATGGCTTCCTGTCCCACGGTCTGCCGCCCGGGTCGGTGCAGGCGCCGCCAGACGGTGGCGTCATCGTCGCCATGGCGGACCGTCAGACTGCCGGCGGCTATCCGCGCATCGCCATGGTGATCACCGCCGACCTTCCGCGTCTGGGCCAACTGGCCCCCGGTGACTGGATCGAATTTGCCCCGTGCGACATCGATGTCGCGTGCGCCGCGCTGGCGGCGGAACAGGACCGGGCGGGACATGCGTGAGGGCGTGCCTGTGGGGCCTGGTCCTCGCGGCAGTCTGGACGATCGCGATGGCGATCGCCGGTCGCCGTGTGCGCCGGCGGCCGTTGACGTGCATGCCGCCCTTGCCGCCATCGTGGGGGACGCACGGGTCCGCCGCGACGCGTCCCTCGCGCCGTACACCACCTTCCGGGTGGGCGGCCGCGCCGACTGGCTGGCCGAGGCGCGGGGCGAGACCGAACTGGTCCGCCTGCTCGCGGCGGCCGGCGATCTGGGGCTGCCGGTCACGATGCTGGGGGGTGGCTCGAACGTCCTGGTGGCGGACGAGGGAGTGCGCGGCCTCGTGGTCCGCTCGTGGCACGGCGGCGTGTCCGAGGTGGCGCCCGGGGTCGTCCGCGCCTCGGCCGGGGTGACGATCAACGGGCTGGTCCGCTGGACGATCCGCCGCGGACTGGCGGGCCTCGAGGTGTGGGCCGGCACACCCGGCACGGTGGGCGGCGCGATCCACGGCAACGCGCACTTCCGGGATCAGTTGATTGGTGATGTTGTGACCGATGTCGGCCTCGTCCGCGCGAACGGCACTGACGCGCCGGCGAGGATCCGCCGGACGCCGCGCGATGCCATGGACTTCGGCTACGACCGGAGCCGGCTGCAGGAGACCGGCGAGGTGGTCGTCTGGGCGGAGTTCGGCGTCACGCGCGCCCCGGCCAAGCGCCTCCGCGCGGCGGCGCGCGACTCGCTCCATTTCCGGAAGCGGACGCAGCCGCTGGCGCTCCCGAGCGCCGGCTGCATTTTTCAGAACCCCGACCCGGCCCGCGATCCGGTGCCAGTGGACTTGCCGTCCACGGCGGGGGCGCTGATCGACGGCGCCGGGTGGAAGGGGCAGGCGATTGGCGGCGCGCGGGTGTCGGAAACGCACGCCAACTTCATCGTCACCGCGCCGGGCGCCACGGCCCGCGACGTCCGGACGCTGCTCGATCGGGTGCAGACCGCCGTGGCGGAGCGGTACGGCGTCACGCTCAAGCCGGAGGTGGTCTTTCTTGGCCAGTTCGGGGCGGATGCGGAGTCGGCATGAGCGGGCCGGCGGTGCACGGAGCGGTGGATCCGATGCCGCACACGACCTCGACCCTCGTGGTCGAGGGAGGGTATCCCCTCCACGGATCGATCGTGGTCGAGGGGAACAAGAACGCGGCGCTGCCGCTGCTCGCCGCCTGCCTGCTCACGGATCAGCCATGCGAGCTGGCGAACATGCCGCGGATCACGGATGTCACGGTGATGGGCGAGCTGCTTCGCGGCCTCGGGGCGGAGGTGGAGGGGCTCGGCACCACCACGGTGCGGGTCTGTTGCGGATCGATCGACGATGACCAGCCCGATCCGGAGCTCGTCGGTCGCCTGCGGGGATCGGTCCTGCTGGTCGGCCCGCTCCTGGCGCGGATGGGTCGAGCCCGCCTGGCGTCGCCCGGCGGCGACTTCCCGGGCCGCCGGACGCTGGCGGTGCACCTGCAGGCGCTCCGCGCGATGGGCGTGCGCGACGCCGAAGGGGAGGGCCACGAGTTCGATGCGCCCGACGGGTTACGCCCTACCTCACTCTACCTGGAGGAGGCTTCCGTCACCGGGACCGAAACCGCGATCCTCGCCGCCGCGGCGGCGGACGGAGAGTCGGAGATCCGCCACACGGCGTGCGAGCCGCATGTGGTCGAGCTGTGCACGTTTCTCGAGGCGATGGGCGTGCGGATCGAGGGCGCCGGTACGTCGACGATTCGGGTGCGCGGTCCGGGCACGCTCGGCGGGGCGTCGCACCGTCTGGCGGGCGACTACATCGAGGCGGGGAGTTGGGCGGTGATCGCCACGATCACCGGCGGCGCCATCGACGTGCACGGCGCGCGCGCGGCCGACCTGGAACCGATCACCAGCGTGCTGCGCCGGATGGCGGTCGACTGCAGCGTCGCCCGCGGGCCGGGCGGCGGGGAGGGGGCCGCCGCCGCACCGTTGGGCGACACGCTGACGGTGGGTCGGTCCCGCCCGCGCGCCATCCGTCAGGTGACCACCGCCGTCTGGCCCGGCTTCCCGAGCGACATGGTGAGCCTGGTGAGCGTGCTCGCCACGCAGGCGGAGGGCCGGACCCTGATTCACGACTGGATGTACGAACTGCGACTCTTCGCCCTGGAGCAGTTAAGCGGCATGGGCGCGAACCTCTTCCTCTGCGACCCCCACCGGATGATCGTCGACGGCCCCCGCACGCTGAACGGCCGCAGGCTCGATACGCGCGACCTACGCTCCGGGATGGCGTTGATCGCCGCCGCGCTGGCGGCGAAGGGTGAGAGCCGTATCGCTCCGCTGGAGACGGTCGAGCGGGGCTACGCCAACATTGCCGATCGCCTCGGCGTCCTCGGCGCCCGGGTCCGTGTCGAGTAGTGCCGGCTAGCGGTTGACCGGCGGATCGGGCGGCGTGACCGGTAGCTGGAGGTCGGGGGGTGCGGCGCCGAGCCGATCGGACGGATCGCGCGGCTGCGGGTCGAGGCGCGTTGGCAGCGGAATGGTGCTACCAACCACCGCGGCGGCGTTGCCCTGTCCGACGCGGAACGGCAGCAGATCCTGTTCGTCGAGGTCGAGCACGCGGATGATTTGCGGCCGGAGTGTCAGGATGATGTCGGTCTCCAGCGTCTCAGTATGGGTCCGGCCGAAGAGGCGCCCCACGACCGGCACCCGGTTCAGCCCCGGGATGCCGTTGAGTGCCTCCCGCTCCTCGTCCCGGATCAGCCCGGCCAGAATATTCGTTTCACCGTCGCGCAGCCGGAGCGTGGTTGTGATCTCGCGGCTGCCGAACTTCGGCAGGTCGCCGAACCCGGTGCCGGAGATGTTGCTGATCTCGAGCACGAGAGAGAGCGAGACCTCATCGTCGTGGTGGATGCGCGGCAGGATCTCGATGTTGACGCCGATGTCCTCGTAGTTGAACGACGTGATCGGCTGCTGCGCGACGCCGCCCGCCGCGAACGGCGTGAACGTCGTCACCGGCACCGGCACGCGCTCGCCGAAGTGCGCCTCGGCGGCAATGCCGTCCGAGGTGCGGAGGCTCGGGTTGGCCAGGATGCGGGTGTCTCGGTCCTCGGCCAGCATGTTGATCAGCAGGCTCAACGGGTTGGCGACGAACAGCGACGTGCCGCTCAGCCGGGCGATGTCGTCCACGGTGAGGCCCAGTCCTTCGGTGCCGGCTGACAGTGCGGCGTCGCCTCCCTGCGCGGCGAACTCCAGGCCGTAGTCGCGCATCGTCTGCCGGTCCACCTCCAGCAACTGCACCTCGATCACCACCTCGGCGCGCGCCTTGTCGATCGCCTGCACGAGGCGGGCCGCCGCTTCGAGCCGCTCCGGCGTGTCCAGGATGGAGATCGCGTTGGTCGCCGTTACCGGTGCAATCCGCCGCAGGTCCAGCACGAGGCGGAGCAGATCGATCGTTTCGGTCACGTCGGCGTTGCTCAGGTAGAAGGTCCGGACCACCTCTTCCTGGTATTCGCGCCGCTTCGCTGGCGTATCGGGCACGATGGTGACCGTGCCGGGCGCCGTCACCTGATAGAAGTTGCGCGTGCTGTTGGCGATCGTGTCGAGCGCCGCGCGCAGCGTTACGCCGCGCAGGTCGGCGGTCACCGCGGTGTCGACGAACTGCGGGTCGAAGACGACGGTCACGTCGGCGAACTGGCCGATGGCCGAGAAGACGGTCCGGGCGCTCGCCTCGCGAAAGACGACCGCATCGGGCAGCGGGTCGCCGTCCGGCAGCTCGAGCCCGGCGGGCCCGGCGTGGCGAGTCCGGTCGACCAGCGCCTCGAGCTCGGTCTCTCCCTCCGCGCGCGCCGCCAGACGGGTCCGGACCGCCTCGCGCATCTCGGCCAGCTCGCGCTCGATGTCGCCCATCGTCGGGTTCAGCTCATAGGCGATCTGGTACTCGGCGAGCGCCTCCTCCCACCGCGACTGCCGCGCCAGCGCGCGCCCCTGCGCGTAGTGCTGCTGCGCCGCGCGCAGCATGGCGCGTTCCAGCGCGAGCTGCGCGTCGCGGTCATTCGGTCGTTCCTGCACGGCGCGGCGGTAGCGGACGACCGCTTCATCGTAGTCGCGCTCGCGCTCGGCGCGGCGGCCGTCGCGGAGCGCGCTGGTTGTCGCGCAGCCGGCAAGCAGGGCCGCGGCGAGCGCAAGCGCCACGAGGCGTCCGATCCGAATCGCGTTACCGGGCCCAGTTATCATCGGTCACCACCTCGACGCCGCGCGGTGCGTCGAATACAAAGAACGTATCGGATAAGCCTTGGTTCTGCTGCAGGTTCGAGAAGACGTAGGTGGAAACTCCGCCCTGCAGGTCGGTCGCCGCCAGCCGCCGAAGGTCGAGGCTGACTGGGTCGATCGCCAGCGTCAGCATTTCGTAGTCGGCGCCGGCGCGGCGCGGCACCAGTTCCACCACCCAGGCGTCGTCGGACGCGACGGCGCCCGTCGGGAGGACACCCGCCGGCTGCGCCGAATCGGCGTAGCGTGCGTCGAAGTCGCGCGTCAGGTCGCCGTCGCCGGCGAGGAACGACACCGGCGAGGACGACTCGCCCTCCGGAGGCAGCGCGCTCAGGATCGCCTGCCGGTCGGCCGGGAAGTACGACGTGAGTGTCCGTCCGTCGGAGACGAACCGCTTGATCTCCGGGTGCGTGTAATCGAACCGCCAGCGGCCCGGTTTCCTGACGTGCATCGTGCCATGCTCGACGTCGGTGGCCTGCAGCACGCCCCCGGCGTAGCTGTGCGTGAAGTCGGCGGAGAAGTCGCCGATCGCGTCGTACCGTGCCTGGAGGCTGACCATCAACTGATCGATCGGCGGCGCACCGGGCGGCGGCTGCGCGGATGCCACCGCCGGGAGCTGCAGCAGGGCAGCCGCTGCGAGGGTGGCAGCGCGGACCGTCAGCCCTTGAGTGCGCCCGCTGTCGGCGGTCTCTGCTTCGGGGCGTCCTTGGCGTCGGTCGGCAGCTTGGCGGCGAGCCACTCGACGATCCCTCCCTTGAGCACGCTGGCGCGGCATCCCTCGCGAATGAGCGCCGCGGCGACGCGGGCGCCCACCAACTCTTCCGGGTCGGAGTCGTAGACCACGATCTCACGGTCACGCGGGAGGGACGACGGATCGAAGTCGGGCGGATCCAGACGGATCGCGTCCGGAAGCCGGACCGTGCTGTGCTCGTACGGATACTTCAGCCGGACGTCAACCACCACGGGGGCGTGGTCGCCGCCCGCTTCGAGGCGCTCGGAGAGCCTTTCCCTGCTCATGCGTGGCACGGCCATGTATGTATTGTCCGCAGCGCCTGCGACGGGTGTCAAGAAACCAGCGGTTACGCCCCGGTAACATTTGCGACGGCGCGGCGGACCGCGTCGTAGTCGTTCGGCAGCGTCAGCGGGTGGTTGGCGACGTCCGGATTGAGATCCGGAATCGTCTCCTCGTGGTAGCCCAGCTTGAAGTCGGTGAACTTCAGCGCGTTGGCGGTCGAGATGACCACGACCCGGTCGTGCGCGTTGATCTCGCCCCGCTCGCGCAGCTTGACGAGGACAGCAAGCGCAACGCCGGTGTGGGGACAGTTGTACATGCCGGTCCGGTCGGCCCGCGCCGACGCGTCGGCCAGTTCCTGCTCGGTCGCCTGTTCGACGATGCCGTCGTAGCGTTTGAGGGTCCGGATCGCCTTATTGATCGAGACCGGGTTGCCGATCTGGATCGCGGAGGCCTGCGTCGGTCCGGCGGTCATCGGCTCGAACGTCCAGTTACTCCGGTATGCCCGGTAGAGCGGGTTGGCGGCCGCGGCCTGCGCGACGACGATACGCGGCCGTTTCGACGCCACGCCGAGCGCTTCCATCATGTCGAATCCCGCGCCGAGCGCGCTGACGTTTCCCAGGTTGCCGCCTGGAATGATCACGACGTCCGGCACTTCCCAGTCGAACTGCTGCACGATCTCGATGCTGACCGTCTTCTGGCCTTCCAGACGGACACTGTTCATCGAGTTGGCGAGATAGATCCCCGCCTCGGTCGCCAACCGCTTGACGATCGCCATGCAGCCGTCGAAGTCCGTATCGAGCGCGAGCACCGTCGCGCCGTTCGAGAGCGGCTGCACCAGTTGCGCGGTCGAGACCTTGCCGCGCGGAAGGATCACGATCGCCGGGATGCCCCCGGCGGCGGCGTACGCGGCGAGCGACGCGGACGTATCGCCGGTGGAGGCGCATGCGACGGCACGGATCGTCTCGCCGCGCGCCATCATCTCCCGGACGAGCGAAACGAGCACCGTCATCCCCAGGTCCTTGAACGACCCGGTGTGCGAGTTGCCGCACAGCTTCACCCACAGGTCGCCGAGACCCAACTCCTCTCCGAACCGCTCTGCCCAGAAGAGGTTCGTGCCCCCTTCGTCCATCGAGACGATGTTGTCGTCGTCGACGTCGGGGCAGACCCATTCCTTCTTCCCCCAGACGGATGATCCGTACGGCCAGGTGGTCCGCTTGTAGCGCTCGTCGAACAGCCGCATCCACGACCCGGCCGACCGCGCCCGCAACGCGTCGAGGTCGTGCGCCACCTCGAGCAGGTCGTTACAGGCGGGGCAGCGGTAGATGGGTGTCAGCAGCGAATGCTCGCCGGGACAGCCACGTATGCAACGGAAGACGGCGCGGTACGGACGCGTCGTTCGCTCACCGTTCTCTCGGCCTTTTCTCATTGTCCTCTGAATCGGGTCGGCCACAGGATGGAGGTGCGAGCGATGCCGCCAGCCCCATACGGCGAACGTCGAGGTCCGTGTGGTCGGCGGCCAGCGGAGAGGTCCGTTTCGGCCAGATAATCCAGCCGCCAGTCGATGTCGTAGCCTGCGCCGGACAGCCGCTCAGTCCATTCCGCCGGCCGTGCCGTGCCGATGATCCTGATCCTGGATCCTTCCGGACGGCAAAAAGTGGTGGACCGCATGGGGCTCGAACCCACGACCTCAGCGTTGCGAACGCTGCGCTCTCCCAACTGAGCTAGCGGCCCGCCTAGTGGACAACTGCTGATTGTACCCTTCTGCGCGCGACAGCGTCCACGGCGGCAGATCGGAGTCAGGCGAGCAGTTCGAGGTACTTGAGGGCGCCGCCGGTGTTGAACAACACGACACGGTCGATTGGCGCGATCGTGCCGCTGGCGAGGAGCGTCCTGAGCGCCGCGAGCGTGGCGCCCCCTTCCGGGGCCGCACTGATCCCCTCGGTCGCGCCCAGTTCCCGCATCGCAGCGACCATTTCCGCGTCGCTTACCGCAATCGCGGTGCCGCCGCTCTCGCGCAGGGCGCGGAGAATCAGGAAGTCGCCAATTGCCCGCGGGACTCGCAGCCCATCGGCGGCGGTCCGGGCGTCCTGCCACGGCTCGGCACGGTCGGCGCCCTGCTCGAATGCCCGGACGATCGGCGCGCACCCCTCCGCCTGGACGCTCACCATCCGGGGCCGGCGCGCTCCCCGCGGCATCAGCCCGAGCGCTTCCAGCTCCTCGAAGGCTTTCCACATGCCGACGATGCCGGTACCGCCACCGGTCGGATAGATGAACCAGTCGGGCCACCCGTCCCAGCCGCACTGTTCCGCCACTTCGTAGGCCATCGTTTTCTTGCCTTCGACACGGTACGGCTCGCGCAGCGTCGAGACGTCGTACCAGCCGAGCGGTGCGCCTGTTTCGGCGGCGACACGGCCCGCGTCGGTGATCAACCCGTCGACCAGGGTCACGGCAGCGCCGTACTGTTCGCACTCACGGATGAACGGCGCCTTGACGTCGCGCGGCATGAAGACCTGCGCCTCGAGTCCGGCGCGGGCGCCATACGCGGCGAGGGCGTTCGCGGCATTCCCCGCCGACGGGGCCGAGAGGGTGCGGGCGCCGAGGCGCCGTGCCACGGTGACCGCGGCCGACATGCCGCGCGCCTTGAACGAGTTGGTGGGGTTGACCGACTCGTCCTTCACCCAGAGCTGATCCATGCCGAGTGCAGCGCCGAGCCGGCGGGCGTGGAGGAGTGGGGTGACGCCTTCGCCGAGGGAGACCGGGCCGTCGGCATCGGCCGGGGGCAGCACCTCGGCGTAGCGCCACATGGTGGGCGGGCGATCGGCGAGCGCGTCACGCATCCGTGCGCCGCTGGCCGCATTGAGGTCGTAGCGGGCAAGGAGGGGAGAGCCGCAGGGACAGAGGTGGTGCGGTTCCGACGGATCGAACGGGCTGTCGCCGCAGGCAGCGGCGCAGTCGAGGCGGGTGAGCCTGGACATCATGCCGGCGTGGGCGTCCGCGCACCCCGGGATGCGCCGCGGTTCGACACGGCGTCTCGCCTGTGCGGACCTGGATGTCCGCGCGCCATCAGTGCTCGAGCAGCTCGGCGTCCTTCGCCTGCTGCAACTCGTCGATCCTCTGGATGTGGTCGTCGGTCAGCTTCTGGATGTCGTCGAGCGCGCGGCGTTCGTCGTCCTCCGACAGCTCGTTCGCCTTCAGCAGCCTCCTGAGCGCGTCGTTCGCATGGTGGCGCACCTGCCGGACGCTGGTCCGAGCTTCCTCCGCCAGCTTGTGGACCAGGCGCGACAGCTCCTTTCGGCGTTCGTCGTTGAGCGGCGGGATTGGAATGCGGATGATCTTGCCGTCATTGCTCGGGTTCAGCCCCAGGTTGGCGGTCTGGATGCCATGCTCGATGGCGCCGATCTGGGTCGGGTCGAACGGCGTGGCGACGATGAGCGTCGATTCTGGCACCGAGAGGCTCGCGACCTGGTTGAGGGGCAGCTCCGCGCCGTAGGCCTTCGCGACGACGCTGTCGAGCAGAGTGACCGACGCGCGCCCGGTTCGCACGCCCGCCAACTCGCGCTTGACGTGCGCCACCGCGCTATCCATCCGGCGTTCTGTGTCGGCGTGCGCCGATTGGGGATCGGTAATCTGCGTCATGTCGTCACCTCCGAACGGCCGCCGGCCAACGGCGCCGCCACGATCGAGCCGACCGGCTCGCCCAGCGCCGCGCGCCGCATGTTCCCGGGCGTACGGAGGTTGAAGACGACGATCGGCATGCCATTGTCCATGCAAAGCGAAATCGCAGTGGCGTCCATGACCCGCAGGCCTTGTTCGAGCACCTGCTGGTGCGACATCCGGTCGATCAGTGTCGCGTCCGGATTTGTCAGCGGGTCGGACGTGAACACGCCGTCCACCTTCGTGCCCTTCAGCAGGATATCCGCCCGGATCTCCATGGCGCGCAGCGCGGCCGCTGTGTCGGTGGTGAAGTACGGGTTGCCGGTGCCGGCGCCGAACAACACGATGCGCCCCTTCTCGAGATGGCGCACGGTGCGGCGGCGGACGTACGGTTCGGCGACCTCACGCATTTCGATCGCCGTCACGACGCGCGTCCGAGCCTCAAGGCGCTCGAGGGCGTCGGAGAGCGCCAGGGCGTTCATCACGGTGGCGAGCATGCCCATGTAGTCGGCGGTGGCGCGGTCCATGCCGCGCGCGCTTGCCGCGATACCACGGAAGATGTTACCGCCACCGATGACGACGGCGATCTCGATGCCGTGCGCGTGGACCTCAGTGATGTCGCGCGCCAACTGTTCGGTAGCGTCGGCGTCGATGCCGAACGCGCCATCGTCGGAGGCGAGTGCCTCGCCCGACAGCTTGAGGAGTACGCGGCGGTAGGCCCGGTCGTTCATTCCGGGCGGGAATTATATCAGCCGGCTCGTGCGCGACCACGACGGCACGGTGCGGCGGTTGCGGACGTGGGTGTCTGCGGCCCGGGACACTGGCGCACCCCGGTCAGGCATCGCTTTCGCCCACCTTGTATCTGGCAAATCTGGCGACCGTGATGTTCTCGCCCAGCTTCGCGATCGCCGCCTTCACCATCTCGCCAATGGTGACCTTCGGATCGCGGATCGAGGGCTGGTCGAGCAGCGCCACCTCTTCAAACCACTTGTTGACCCGGCCCTCGACAATCCTGTCGATCACCCGCGGAGGCTTGTTCGACTCTTCCGCCTGCGCGCGGAAGATCGCCCGCTCGCGCTCGATCGCCTCCGCGGACGCGTCCTCGCGGTTGACGAACCGGGGGTCGGCCGCGGCGATGTGCATGGCGATTTCCCGCACCAGCGTCTGGAAGTCCTCGGTCCGCGCCACGAAGTCCGATTCGCAGTTCAGTTCGACCAGCACGCCCACCTGGTCCCCCTGGTGGAGGTAGTGGCCGATGATCCCCTGTGACGTCGTGCGGCCGGCCCGCTTCTCCGCCTTCGCCTGTCCGCGTGTGCGGAGCACGATGATCGCCTGATCGATGTCGCCGCCCGCCTCGACGAGCGCGGCCTTGCATTCCAAGAAGCCGGCGCCCGTCTTGTCCCGCAATGCCTTGACCTGTGTTGCGCTGATCTCCATCGTGTTCAACTCGATTATTGAGGGCGGTGGATCCTGCCGCAGGACCGCCGCCGGGTGCGTCGCAACCCCGTCCGTCAGACGACGGCGGGGGAGGGAGTCGCCTCGGCCGGCGCCGTCGCCGCGGAGTCGTCCGCCCCGTCGGATGACGCCTGCTTGCTCCTGAGGCCCCGGCCCGCGAGCACCGCGTCGGCGATCCGGCTGACGCAGAGGCGAATGGACCGGAGGGCATCGTCGTTGCCCGGGATGACGAAATCGACATCGTCTGGGTCGCAGTTGGTGTCGACCAGGCCGATCACCGGGATGTTCAGCTTGCGTGCTTCGTCGACCGCGATCTTCTCCCGTCGTGTGTCCACGACGAACACCGCGTCCGGCAGCTTGTGCATCAAGCGGATACCGTCCAGGTTGCGGTGGAGCTTCCGTTTCTCCTTGTCGAGCCGCGCCGCTTCCTTCTTCGGCAGGTTCTTGTGCCGCCCGTCGCTCTCCATCTCCTCAAGATCCTTCAGCCGGTCGAGGCTGCGCTGGATCGTGCGGAAGTTGGTCAGCAGGCCGCCGAGCCACCGCTCGTTGACGAAGTACATGCCGCAGCGTTGCGCCTCTTCGACAATCAGATCCTGCGCCTGCCGCTTCGTGCCGACGAACAGGAGGGTTCGCCCCGATGCCGCAAGCTGCTCCGCGAACTCCTCGGCGCGCTGCAGCAGCTCAGCGGTCCGGCTCAAGTCGAGGAGGTAAATGCCGTTTCGCTTGCCGAAGATGTACTGCTTCATCTTCGGATTCCAGCGCCGGGTCTGGTGGCCGAAATGCACACCAGCGTCAAGTAGATCCTGCATCGTCAGCGGCGTCAAACTTCCTCCATCCGGAACAGGGCGGCGGCGGGCGCGTCCTAGCGCTTGCTGAACTGGAAGCGCTTGCGCGCGCCGGCCAGTCCGTACTTCTTCCGCTCCTTGCCGCGCGGATCCCGCGTCAGCATGCCCGCCTTCTTGAGGGGTGCGCGCAGTTCCGGATTCATCTGGACCAGCGCGCGCGCGATGCCGAGGCGGAGCGCACCCGCCTGGCTCGCAATGCCGCCGCCAGCGGCGGTCGCCATGATGTCGAACCTGTCGGTCGACTCGGTAAGCACCAGCGGTTCGATAATCACGGTGCGGAGCGATGTGGTCGGGAAGCGCTGATCCAGCCCGACCCGGTTGATCGTGAACGCGCCGGTGCCTGGCCGCAGAAAGACACGCGCCGTCGCCGTTTTCCGCCGCCCGGTGCCGTAGTGGTGCTCGACGGTCACGGTCACGACACCTCGTAGGCGGCCGGCTGCTGCGCCGCGTGCGGATGGTCCGGGCCGGCGTACACCTTCAGCTTGCGGTACATCGCCCGGCCCAGCTTCGTCTTGGGCAGCATGCCGCGCACCGCCATCTCGACCAGCCGCTCCGGCGTCCGCCGACGGACGACGGCCGCGCGATCCTCGCGCAGGCCGCCCAGGTAGCCGCTGTGAGACCGGTACAGCTTCTGCTGCTCCTTCCGGCCGGTCAGCCTGACATGCGCCGCGTTGACGATCACGACGTGATCGCCCGTGTCGAGGTACGGAGCCCAGATCGGACGGTGCTTTCCCTGCAGCAGCCGCGCCGCCGTGGTGGCCACCCGGCCGAGCACCTGTGCATCGGCGTCAATCAGACGCCACTCGCGCGTCACGTCGCCCGGACTTGGAGCGTAGGTCGACACGTTCCTCCCACCGAAAGGGGCATCAATCAGGCGAGGAGGAAGTTATGCACCTCTCCGGCCACGATGCCACAAACGAGCAATCCTACCGACCTGGGCGAACCGGTGTCAAGGCGCTCGGCGCGCGCCGGCAGGAGGTGGCCCGGATCTTGCATGCGCAGGACGCCAGGTAGCCGATGCGCCTGCTCGAGAACCTCTTCCGTCGCGCCGGGCCAACCGTCGGTCTCGACATCGGCGCCAGCGCCGTCAAGGTGGCCGAAGTGACTCCCCTGGGTGGCCGCGACACCGTGGTGGTGGGGTGGGCGCCCACCCCGCCCGGCGGCCTCGCCGACGCCGCACACGCGGACGGCGCCGGCGTGGCACAGGCGGTGCGCCAGGCGTTCAGGTCGGCCGGGATCCGGGGCCGGCAGGTAGCAACGGCGCTGCCCGGCAGTGCGGTCAGTGTCAAGTGGCTGACGCTGCCACCGATGCCCGCCGCTGCCATTCCGGAGGCGGTGGCTCGGGATGCGGCGCGGCATGTGCCGTTCGACATCGCCGACGTCAATCTGGACTACCACCGGATCGAGACCGGCGCGACCCGCCCGGATGATCCGATCGAGGTGATGCTGGTGGCGGCCAAGCGGGAGACGGTCGCCCGCTACCTCGACGTGCTGGCGCAGGCAGCCTGCACGCCGGCCGTGATCGATGTCGGCACCTTTGCGCTGCAGAACGCCTTCGAGTGGACGAACGGCGCCGCCTCACCGGGACTCGTGGCGCTGATCGACGTCGGGGCGAGCGGCACCACGGTCAATGTCCTCCGCGACGGCGTCTCTCTCTTCACGCGCGACATTCCGGTCGGAGGCGACGCCTGCACCGTCGCGCTGCAGCGGGAGCTTGCCGTGTCGTTCGCGGAGGCGGAGCAGTTGAAGCGCGGCATAACAGCCGGCGAGTGGCAGCCGGCCGACGCCGCCCCGGTGGTCCGCGCCGCGGCCGACACGCTGGCGCTGGAGGTGCGCAAGACGCTGGAGCTCATGGAGGCGGGCGCCGGCGGCGACGCCGCCCACGGGGGCCGCCGGATCGATCGGATCGTGCTGACCGGCGGCGGCATGCGCACCGACGGGTTCGAGACGGCACTCGGCGCGAGGATGGGCGCCGCGGTGGAGCGCTTCGATCCGTTCCGGCGGCTGGCCATCACCGGCCGTGCGGCCGCCGATCCGGCCCTGGCGGACGAGTTGGCGGCGAGCGCCGGGGTCGCGGTCGGTCTGGCCCTGCGGCGTGCGGGAGAAGCGTGAACGGAGGGTGTCGATGATCCGGATCAACCTGATCGGGGCAGGTGGCGGCCGCACGCTGGGACGGTCCACGGGTTGGCGTGGCGGTGCCGCGGATCTGGCCGCGACCGGCGTGGTGGTACTGGCGCTGGGGGCGGCGGTGGCCCTGGTGGCGTCCGGCGCCCGGTCGCTCCATCAGACCGCGGCAGCGGTGACGCGCGCGCTCGCCGCGGCGGACGCCGGTCGGCAGGCACATGCCGTCGCGGTCGAGCGGGCGGCGGCGGGGGAGCGTCGCTGGGAAGCGCTCGCCCGCCGGGTGGCGCAGCTTGCCCGGTGGCGGGCGACGCGTGTGGCGCCGGCGCGGCTGCTCGAGACGGTGAGCCGCAGTGTGCCGGACGGGATCTGGCTGGTCGGCGTGCAGCAGGACGCCGAGGCGATCGTGCTGACCGGCCGCTCTACGCGATCCGAGGCAGTCTTCGAGTTCGCTTCGAACCTGGAGGCGTCGGGCCGCGTCGTCGTGCCGGTGGAGATCGTCGGCACCGACGGAGGCGCAGAGGGGAGGTTCGCACTGCGGGCGGCGCTGCCGCGGGCGACGGACGCGGCGGACCGATCGGCGCCGGAGGAGTGACCCATGCGGGACGACGCGGCGGATCGGATCCGGCGCGCGGCGCGGGTGCTGCCGGGTCGGCCCGCGTACCGGGCCGGCGCCGGCCTGTTGGGCGCCGTCGCGCTGGTACTGCTCTTCCAGCTCACCTGGGCGACGCCACGGCGAGCGCGGTTGGCGGTGCAGCAACAGGAACTGGCGCTGGCACCGGATGCGCAGGCGGAAGCGGCCAGCATCGACCGCCGGCTTGCCGGACTGGCGAGGGAGATCGAACGGCTCGGCCAGGAGTACGATCGCCTGGCGCGCGCGTTCCCCACCTCCCGGGAGGCGCCGATCCTGCTTCGCCGGCTGCCGGCGATCGCGGCGCAATCAGGGTTAACGCTCCGTGCCTACGCGCCGAGACCACCGGAGACGGTCCCGTTCGATGATCCGGCGCCGAACTGGACGATCTGGGGGGTGCAACTGGAGTTCACGGGCCGATTCCACGATGTTGTCGGATTCCTCGATCGCATCAGTGCCCTGCCGCAGGTGATCCGGGTGAGCGCGCTCTCGTTCAGCGCGAGCGATCCGGCCAGCCCGGCCGGCACGATTCTGGTTTCGGGCGTCGCCGAAACGCAGGCGATCGAGCCGCCCGCCGACCGGGTGCCGTCATCGCCTGCCCAGGGGGCAGCGCCAAGTGACACCCCGGCGCCGCCCGTCACGCCGACGTACGACCCGGGCGGCCGGCGTGACCCGTTCGTCCCGCTCGCGGGCACCGCGCCGGCGCCGAACGGTCGTCCGCCCGGACTGGCCGGCATTGCTGCCGGCGAGCTGTCGCTGAGGGGCATCGTGGTGGCAGGCGGCGTGCGCGCGGCGGTGTTGGAGGCGGCCGGCGGCCGGAGCTGGCTCGTGCGGGGTGGCGAGCGCCTGCTCGACGGCGTCATCGGATTGATCGGCGCCGAGACGGTGGAGGTGCAGCCGGTACACGGCGCGACGACCGCGCCGCCGCCGTTCCGGCTTCGCGCGGCGCCGCAGACACTCGGTGGCGATGCGGCAGACGGCGACGATCCCGATATCGCTGCGCCGCCTTCGCCCCCTGGGGACGCGGAGCGCCACCCATGACGCTGGCGGTGAGACTGATCGCCTGCCTGCTGATCGCCGTCGTCGCGCCCGGCGCCTCCACCGCGCAGCCCTGGACTGGCGAGCCGGTCTCGCTGCAGTTCCAGAACGCCGACCTCCGTTCCGTGCTCCGGACGTTTGCCGAGATCTCCTCCCTGAACCTGGTGCTCGATCCGGGGGTTGCGGGTACCGTCGACGTGGCGCTGATCGATGTACCGTGGGATCAGGCGTTCGACATCATCCTGCGCGCCAATCAGCTCGGCTACGACGTCGAGGGGACGATCGTCCGGATCGCGCCACTCGCATCACTGGCGGCCGAAGTGGAGCAGCGACGCACCCTGACGGAGGAGGCGGCGCTTGCCGGCGAGCTGGTGGTCCGTACCCGCGTGCTGAAGCATGCGCAGGCGGCGGAGTTGGCCCCGATCGTCACCGAGGCGGCGCTCTCGATGCGGGGCCAGGTGCAGATCGACGCACGGACCAACACGCTGATCCTGACCGACCTCGCCGATCGCCTGGCGGCGGCCGAGGCACTCATCGACACGCTCGACCGTATGCAGCCGCAGGTGGAGATCGAAGCGCGGATCGTACAGGCGAGCCAGGACTACCTGCGCGAGCTGGGGGTCCGGTGGGGACTGACCGGCCGGGCGGCGGCGGATGGAGGGTCGGTCCGCGCCGGCGCGACCGGCCGGATCGGCGGGACGCAGGGACCGGAAGCGGACGGCGCGGACCCCCGCGCCGATGAGACGGAGAACGCCGGGCGGGCGGTCGCGCTCGGCGCGCGGTCCGCGACCTCCGCGCTCGGCCTGATGCTGGGGGCATTCGACGGATTGTTCAACCTGGACGTGGCGCTCTCCGCGGCGGAGGAGGAGGGCAACGTCCGGATCCTGTCGACACCGCGTGTGACGACGCAGAACAACGTGCAGGCGACGATCCGCCAGGGCGATCAGATCCCGATCCAGACGGTTGCCAACAACACCGTGACGGTGACGTTCCGCGACGCCGCGCTACGCCTCGCCGTGACGCCCCGGATCGCCGCGGACGACAGCGTCATCCTCCAGATCGAGCTCGACAACGACTACGCCGACTTCGCGCGTTCCGTGAACGGCGTGCCGCCGATCGTCAGTCAGAGCGCGCACACCACCGTACAGGTGGGAAACGGCGAGACTACCGTCATCGGCGGCATCTCGGAGAGCGCGCGCACCCGCACCGGACGCCGGGTCCCTGGCCTCTCGCGGATCCCGATCCTCGGCCGCCTCTTCCGGAGTGAGTCCGATCGCCGGCGGACGGATCAGCTCCTGATCTTCCTGACGCCACGGATCGTGCCCCGTAGCGCGCCGTAAACCGGCTGTCCCCAGCCGCGTCGTCCCGCGGCCGGACGGCAGGGAGATCGGTTCCGAGCCCCGAACGACTGCCGTCCGGGAATCGCGCGCATGCGCCGGGTATAGTGCGTGCGTGGTCGCGGAGTCATCCCGGCTTGCGCCGGTGGAGCGGCTGGCGGCGCGGCTCGAGGCGGTGCGGGCGGCGCTGGCGGCGCAGGAGCTTGACGCGCTGGCGGTGAGCCACCTGCCGCACCTGCAGTACTTGCTGAACCTGCGCGCGAGTGACGGGATCGCGGTGGTCGGGCGCAGCCCGGACACGCTCGCGCTCATCATTGACTTCCGGTACGCCGAGGCGGTCCGACGGCTGCAGCAGGCCGGCGCGATGCCCCACGGTCTCGACGTCGTTCCCGTCCCGGCCGACGGGACGTACGACGGCACGCTCGCCGGCTGTCTCCGCACCGTTCATGCCGGACGCCGCGTTGGTCTCGAAGCGGACCACTGCACCCTGCGCCGCTGGCGCTGGCTGACGGACGCGCTCGACGGCGCGGCGGAACTGGTGCCGTCCACTGAACGCATCGAGCGGACTCGGATGGTGAAGGACGCGCACGAGATCGCGCTGTTCCGCACGGCCGGCCGCATGCTGGCGGGCGCGGTGCCGCTGGCCACCGGTGCCGTTCGGGTGGGCCGGACCGAACTGGCGGTGGCGCGCGAGATCGACGCCATCCTCCTCGACGCGGGCTTCGAGGCGCTCGCGTTCGAGACCATCGTCGCGACTGGTCCGAACGGCGCGTTGCCGCATGCGCACCCGGGCGAGCGGCGAATCGAGGCGGGCGACCTGGTGTTGCTCGACTTCGGCGGGGTCCACCACGGGTACTGCGTCGATCTGTCGCGCACCGTGGCGGCGGGCACGGTCCCGGCCGAGGCGCGCCGCCTGCACCACGCAGTTGTCGAAGCGCAGGCGGCGGCGATGGCGGCGGCGGGGCCCGGCGTTCGCGCCGGCGACGTGGACGCGGCTGCCCGCGCGGCCCTGGCGCGGCATGATCTGGCGGACGCCTTCGGCCACAGCACCGGCCATGGCCTCGGCCTCGAGGTGCACGAGCTGCCGCGCATCGGCCGCCCGCGCGCGACCGGGACGGGCGAGACGGACGAGGTGGTCCTTGCGCCCGGCATGGTCTTCACGATCGAGCCGGGCGTCTACGTGCCGGACGTGGGTGGCGTCCGGATCGAGGACGACGTCGTCGTCACCGAGGACGGAATCGACGTGCTGACGCCCGCGCCCCGCCGCCTGCGCGAGCAGCAGCCCCAACCGACGCAGCCATAGGCCACATGCCCCTGCCCCCGCTCTACGCCATCGTGGACGCAGGCGTAGCTTCGCGCCACGGTTGGACGCCGCCGGACCTCGCCGCTGCCTGCTTCGACGGCGGGGCGCGCCTGGTGCAGCTCCGCGCGCCCGAGGCGCCGACGTCGCAGCTCGAGCAGTGGTGCGACGCCGTCGTCGCGCGCGCGGCGCCGTACGGCGCGACGGTGATCGTCAATGACCACGCCGACGTCGCGCGCGCCTGCGGTGCGGGGGGCGTACACGTCGGTCAGGACGATCTGCCCGTGGCCGCCGCGCGTGCCATCCTCGGACCGGCCGGCGTCGTCGGTTTGTCAACGCATACCGGTGTGCAACTCGACGATGCCTGGCGGCAGCCGGTCAGCTACGTGGCGGTCGGTCCAGTCTACGGCACGCAGACCAAGGCGACGGGGTACGCGCCGGTCGGCGTGGCGCTCGTCCGCGCCGGGGCGGCGCGCCGCCCGGCGCATCCGATCGTCGCCATTGGCGGCATCACGCTGGAGCGTTCGCCGGCACTGATCGCGGCCGGCGCCGCCGCGGTCGCCGTGATCGGCGATCTGTTCAGCGGAGGCTCGCCCGAGGCACGTGTCCGGGCGTACGTCGATCAGCTCCCGGCGCCCGGCGTGCCGTTGAAGTAGTCGCGTGTCAGTCGGCGGACGGTCCCGAGCAGGAACATCACGCCGATCAGGTTCGGGAACGCCATGAACGCGTTGAAAAGCGTGCCGATGGCGAAGGCGAGGCGCACCTCGGCGACGGATCCGATGAGGACGAATACCGTGAAGATGGCGCGGTAGGCCGGGATCACGCGTGAGCCGGCGAGAAACTCAAGACACTTCTCGCCGTAGTACGCCCAGCCAAGCAGGGTCGACAGACCGAACAGGAAGGAGCAGAGGGCAATGAGCAGCGATGCGTACGGAATGGTGGTGCCGAATGCGGCCGCGGTCAGATCGGCGCTCGCGCCCTCGTACGCCGGGTCGGCCCAGAGGCCCGACGAGATGATGACGAACGCAGTCATGGAACAGACGACGATGGTGTCCGTGAACACCTCGAAGATGCTGATTACGCCCTGCTCGCACGGATGCTTCACCTTCGCGATGCCGTGCGCGATCGGCCCGCTGCCAAGCCCGGCCTCGTTCGACAGGACGCCGCGGCTCATCCCCGCCGCCACCACCTGCGCGACCGAGGCGCCGGCAACGCCCCCCACCGCCGCGAGCGGCGCGAACGCCCCGGTCACGATCTGCAGGAAGACCGAGGGTATCTGGCTCGCGTTCAGCACGATGTACACGACCGAAACGGCAAGGTAGAGCACGAGCATCGACGGCACGAGCCGCTCGGCCACCACCGCGATCCGCCGAATACCGCCCAGCAGGATCAGCCCAACCACGGCGGTGATCACAATCCCCGGCACCCAGAGCGGCGGATCGATCCCCGCCGCCTCGCGTGACGCCTCGGCGAACGTCCGCGCGATCGCGTTGGATTGCACCATGTTGCCGGTGCCGAACAGCGCGGTTGCCGTGCCGAAGATGCAGAACAGGACGGCGAGCGCCCGCGCAGTGGGTGCGTGACGGATGCCGCGGACGAGGTAGTACATCGGCCCGGCGGCCATCTCGCCGGTCTCGCGCGTGACCCGGTAGTGGACGCCCAGGACCGCCTCGGCGTACTTCGTCGCCATGCCGACCAGCGCGGTCACCCACATCCAGAAGACCGCACCGGGACCGCCGATGAGGATCGCGGTGGCGACACCGGCGATGTTGCCGTTGCCGACGGTGGCGGCGAGTGCGGTCGAGAGCGCCTGGAACGAGGTGATGGTGCCTTCGCCCTCGGTCGACGACGCGAAGACGCCCCCCAGCGCGCGGCGGACCGCGAACGGAAAACGCCGCACCTGCACGACGCCGGTCATCGCGGTCGCCAGCCCGCCCACGAGGACCAGGATCAGCGGCAGCGCAAACGGGTGGTAGACCAGTTCCTCGGCGCGCGCCATCCAGCCGCTGAGTGCATCCATACGTCAGAACATCGCGGCGACGGTGCCGATGAGGATCGACGCGATCGCGGCGGGGCAGACCCAGCGTACCAGCACCGACCAGACGCGTGGCGCCGGGAACCAGGCGCCGTGCGCACCCAACTCCTCAAGTGCGCCGTCGACGCGCCAGACCCAGCCGACGAAGATCGCAGTCAGCAGGCCGCCGATCGGCAGCGCGAACTCGTTCCAGACGGTCACCATCAGGCTCAGGAAATCGGTGCCGAGCCCAGGCAGGTTAGTCAGCACCGGAACCGCGCCGCCGGAGAGGGCGCAGGGGATCGCGAACGCCGACACGACTAGTGTCACCACACCCACGGCGCGCTGCCGGGTCCAGCCCCAAGCGTCGACGCAGTGTGCCACCGGCACCTCGAGTAGCGAAATGGTGGAGGTCAGCGCCGCGACGCTCAACAGCAGGAAGAAGGCTGCGCCGAAGAACTGTCCGCCCGGCAGCGTGGCGAACAGCCCCGGCAGGACGGCAAAGATCAGCCCCGGGCCGCTCGTCGCCGGATCGAACCCATCGATCGAGAAACCGGTCGGAAAGATGATGAACCCGGCGAGCAGCGCGATGCCGGTGTCGATGAGCGCGATCCAGAGCGCTGAGATTGCGATCCCGTCCCGCTTCCCCAGGTAGCTGCCGTAGGTGATCATGCAGCCCATGCCAAGGCTGAGCGAGAAGAACGCCTGGCCGAGCGCGGCGTTGACGATACCAACGTTCGCCACCGCCGAGAAGTCGGGCTGCAGGTAGTAGGCGATCCCTTCGGCGGCGCCCGGCAGCGTGACGGCGTAGAGCGCGAGCAGCACGAGCAGGACGACCAGCGCCGGCATCAGCGCCTTGGTTACCCGCTCGATGCCGGCGCGGACGCCGCCGAGCAGCACGCCGGCGGTGGTGGCGATGACCACCACGGCGAGGGTGATCGCCACCGGACCGTTGGCGGTGAAGTCGCCGAAGAAGCTTCCCACGTCCTCCGCCGCGGTCGGGAGCGCGCCGGTCGCGGCGAACCACATGTAGGCAACCGCCCAGCCCGCAATCACGGAGTAGAAGGAGAGAATGCCGGCGCCGCCCAGGACGCCGAGCGCTCCTACCAACCACCAGGCGCGTCCCGGCGCAAGAGCGGCGAAGGATCCGACCGGACTCTGCTCGGTCCGCCGGCCCATCGCGATTTCCGCGACCTGGATCGGAATGCAGATCAGCAGGACGCAGGCGAGATAGATGAGGACGAAGACCGCACCGCCCCCCTGGCCCACCTGGGTGGGGAAGCCCCAGATGTTGCCGAGGCCCACCGCGGAGCCCGCCGCCGCCAGGATGAACCCGGTGCGGGAGCCCCAGATGCCGCGGCCGCCCGGTGCAGTCAAGGGGTCGCCGGCCACCCCGGTGGAGGCACATGACTCGCAGGGAAGGGCGGGACAGCCCGTGCGCCCATGTCGCAGGCATTCTACCGAAACTCGGGTAGACTCCCAAGCGAATCCCGCGCCGACGAGACGGCCCGCATGCTCTCCGACCGATCCCTGTCCGTTGTGATATCCGCCTCGCCCGCCGTAGGCGGAACGGCGCGCCGGCTGGACGGCGCCGCCGTGGCCGAGGCGATCCGCGAGTCGCTGCGGCCGCGGATCGACGCGGTGCGCAGGGCGGCGGGCCGGTCGCCAGCGCTTGGTCTCCTGCTCGCCGGCGACGATCCCGGTTCCGCCATCTACGTCCGAAACAAGGTCGCGGCGAGCGAAACGCTCGGCATGGCGACCGACCTTCGGACACTGCCCACCTCCGCGTCGTTCGATGAGGCGCTCGCGATCGTCGATGGGTTCAACCGTGACGACGCGATCGACGGCATCCTGGTGCAGTCGCCGCTCCCGCCCGGCATGGGGGACGACGCCGAGCAGCGGATCTTCGATGCGATCGATCCGGCGAAGGATGCCGACGGGTTCCACCCGGTGAACGTGGGGCGCCTGGTGCAGCGCCGCCCCGCCCTCGCGCCGTGCACCCCGTCAGGTGTGATCGCGTTGCTGGATCGGTGCGGCATCGAGATTGCCGGCCGGCGCGCCGTCGTGATAGGCCGAAGCGACATCGTCGGCAAGCCGATGGCGATGCTGCTGCTGCACCGGCATGCAACCGTCACGATCTGCCATTCGCGCACCGCGCACCTGCCGCGCGTCGCCTCCGAGGCGGACATCCTGGTGGCGGCGATCGGCCGCCCGGCCTTTGTCACCGCGGAGTTCGTCAAGCCAGGCGCTACCGTGATCGACGTCGGCACGAACGCGCTGACCGACCGCGATCAGGTGGTTGCGATCTTCGGCGAGGAGAGTAGGAAGCTGGACGCGTTCGACCGCCGCGGCCACGTGCTCTCCGGCGACATCCACCCCGACGTGGCGAACGTCGCCGGCGCCCTCACTCCGGTCCCGGGCGGCGTCGGCCCGCTGACGATCGCCATGCTGCTGTCGAATACGGTGCGCGCCGCCGAGGCGCACCACGGCCTGTAGCCGCCCCGCCTCGGGGAGTCACGCCAGGGCGCGGCAGAGCTCGTCCACCTGCCGCGCGGTTTCGTCGAACGATCCGTCCGTCGCGATCACGAGGGAGACGCGCGCCGCCTTGTCGGCGATTGGGAGCTGGGCGTCGATCCGCTGGCGCGCTTCCGGCTCGGAGAGGCCGTCGCGCGCCATGACGCGGGTGATCTGGGTCGCCGGATCGCAGCCGACGACGACGACGCGGTCGAACTCGCCGTCACGTCCGGTCTCGAACAGCAGCGGGATGTCGGCGACCGCGAACGGCGGCGGCGCGTGCGCGGCAGCACGCGCGTGGAACCAGTCGTCGATCGCCCGGCGCACCGGCGGGTGAACGATCGCCTCCAGGTCGGCGCGCGCGGCGGCGTTGCCGAAGACGATGGCGCCGAGGCGTGCGCGGTTGAGCGTGCCGTCGGCGTTCACGACATCGGTGCCGAACCGCCGGCGGATCGCGGCGTGCGCCGGCTGCCCCGGTTCCACCACGGCGCGGGCCACGTCGTCGGCGTCGATCGTCGGCACGCCGCGCGCCTGCAGCAGGCGCACCACGTAAGACTTGCCGGTGGCGATCCCGCCGGTCAGTGCCACCTGTAGCATGACGGGGGGTGCTCACGGCTCTCGCGCATTGCCGGTGCCGGCCGCAATGCCGAACAAGCCATGGGCGGCGAGCTCAGGCGGGCGCCTCCTCGGGCTCTTCCGCGTCCTCGGTCTCCTCGGTGTCCTCCGCCGGGGCGATCCGTTCCTCGACGAATGTGTTCCACTCGTGGCACTGCGGGCACTGCCAGAGCAGTTCGGTGCTGCGGTAGCGGCATTGCATGCAGATGTGCGGGTCGAGGTAGAAGACCGACTCGTGCGTCAGCGACATGTACCGGTGGACCAGCGCCTCATTGAAGTCGATCGCCATCAGCGATCGCCAGATGGCCAGGTGCACGGCAAGCGCGTGGGGGTTATGGACCAGTGAGTCGAAGAAGAACTCGAGCGCCGGCCGCTGCTTGCCCTGCGCCGCCAGGTGCTGACCCAGCGTCAGCCGTGCCCGCCAGTCCTGCGGGTTGGCGTCGATCAGCCGTTGGCAGAACTCGATGAAGCGCCCGTTGCTCCCCGCCACGGCGTACGCCTTCTCCAGCCGGTCGAACGCGAGGTACGAACGTTCCGGCGCGGTCCGGCTGATGTGTTCCCAGCGCGCGATCGCCTCTACCGTGCGTCCCTGCTGCATCTGAACGTCGCCCAGGTTGAGCGAGGCGGGTACGATTCGGCTGTCAAGTGTGAGCGCGGTCTCGAAATGCCGGATCGCCTGATCCGGCGCCCCCTGGCGAATTGCCTGCAGCCCCAGCTCGTTCTCCAGGAACGCGAGGATCGCCTGGTCGCGCGGCTTCTCCACGTCCGGCGCGATGTTGGTGATCCGCTGGCGTATGGCGCGCGCTTCCTGCCACTGCTGCTGTTCCTCGTGGATTTTCTCCAGGTTCAGCAGCGCGTACTGATTCCCCGGGTCCAGCCGCGTTACCTCGGAGAACGCCTCGAACGCCCGATCGATGAAGCCCCCGCGTTTGAAGTCGAGGCCGAGGCAGAGCAGGACGTAGGCCTGTTCCATTTCGGTCAACTTCGGCCGTTGCAGCAGCCGCTGATGCAACTGGATCGCCTTGCTCACCTGTCCCCGCTCGCGGTAGAGGTTGCCGAGGATCAGGTTGATCTCGAGGGCGGTCGAGTCGAGTCCCATCGCACGCGTCAGCTCCTCGATGGCCAGGTCGATCTGGTTCGACACCAGAAAGTTCAGGCCAAGGATGTAGTGGGGCGACTCGCGGATCTTGCGGCGGTCGATCCAGCGTCCGTCCTGCAACTTGTAGCGTTCCCACGCCTTCCCGGCGGCGAGGCCGACGAGCAGCGCCACAATCGGGGCGAGCAGCAGCAGCGTGTCGGTCATCGGCGTCTCCTGCCGGTCAGAACAGGTTCGTCTTCCAGAGATCGTGCAGGTGGATCAGCCCGACGATGCGCTGCTCGGCGTCGATCACCGGAAGCGAGGTGATGCGGCGCCGTTCGAGCAGGTGGAGCGCCTCCGCCGCGAGGGTGCGCGGACCGATCGTCAGCGGCTCGGCGGTCATCAGGTCGCGCGCCCGCTGCCCGGTCAGCGGCGGCACCTCACTTCGCGTCGGCAGGTGACGTCGGAGATCGCCGTCGGTGATGACGCCGGCGATCACGCGGTCGTCGCCCGCGACGCAGGTCATGCCGAAGCCGCCGTCGGTCATCGCCGACACGACCTCGTTCAACCGTGCGTCGGGTGCGACGACCGGCACCTCGCCGCCCGAGTGCATCAACTGATCGACGCGCAGCAGCCGTTTGCCGAGCTGGCCGCCCGGGTGGAGATGCGCGAAGTCCTCTGCGCGGAACCCCTTCCGGACGAGCAGCGCCATCGCCAGCGCGTCGCCCATGGCGAGGGCGGCGGCAGTGCTCGCCGTCGGCGCCAGGTTGAGCGGACAGGCCTCGCTCGACACACTGCAGTCGAGGGCGACGTCGGCCGCTTCGCCCAGCGCACTCTCGACCGAGCCGGTCAGCGCCACCAGGCGTGCATCGAGGCGGCGGATGGTTTCTATCAAGCGGATCAGTTCCGGTGTTTCTCCGCTCTGCGACAGCGCCACGATGACGTCGGTCGGCTGAACCGCGCCCAGATCGCCATGCACGGCCTCGGCCGGGTGGATGAAGTACGCCGCGGTGCCGGTGCTCGAGAGCGTCGCCGCCAGCTTGCGCGCAATGATCCCCGACTTGCCCATGCCGGTCACGATCACCCGCCCGGCGCCGGCGGCCAGCAGTTCGACCGCGGCGTCGAAGCGCTCGTCCAGCCGATCGGCGATCGCGGCGACAGCCTCCGCTTCGATGCGGATCACGCGCTGCGCCAGCTCGACGCTGCTCGCCGTGGTGGCGGACGCGTCGGGGCGGTTCATGGCGCCTCTCCCGTGCCGGCAGCGGCGAGGGGCCGGCGCGCTGCCTCGGCGATTGCCCCGATCCGCTGCAGCAGTGGCTCGAGACGCGCGAGCGGCAGCGCGTTCGCGCCGTCACTCCGCGCATGCGCCGGATCGTCATGCACTTCGAGGAAGAGACCGTCGACGCCCGCCGCAACGCCCGCCGCCGCGAGCGGTTCGATGAACTCCGGCCGACCGCTGCTCGCGCCGTCGCCGACGCCCGGCATCTGCACGCTGTGGGTCACGTCGAAGACAACGGGGCAGCCGAGGGATCGGAGCTGTGGGAACGACCGGACGTCCACCACCAGATCGTGGTACCCGAACGACGTGCCCCGCTCGGTGACGATCACCTGATCGTTCCCGCCGGCGGTCGCCTTCGCGATCGCATGCCGCATGTCGAGCGGCGCCATGAACTGTCCCTTCTTCAGGTTGATCGGGCGGCCGGTGGCGGCGGCGGCGGCAATGAGATCGGTCTGCCGCGCGAGCAGCGCCGGGATCTGCAGGATGTCGGCCACCTCGGCGACCGGCGCCGCCTGTGACGGTTCGTGGATGTCGGTCAGGACCGGCAGGTCCAGATCCGCCTTGATCGCCTCCAGGATCTTCAGTCCCTCGGCCAGGCCGGGGCCGCGGAACCCTGCGATCGACGTCCGGTTCGCCTTGTCGTATGACGCCTTGAAGACGAGCGGCACGCCGCACCGGGCCGCAATGCCCCGCAACGCACGCGCCATCGCCGCAGCGTGTCCGGCGCTCTCGATGACGCAGGGGCCCGCAATCAGCGGCAGCGGCCCCCCGCCGCCGAACGTGATCCCGCCGACTGTGACCGTGCGCACCGTCTCATTATAGGAAGTGCGGACGCGGGCGTCCGCGCTTCCTAGCAGCCCGTGGTGAAACCCCGCGTAACACCGAGAGTGGTGAGGCGCCCGCCTGACAAGGCGCGACGAGGGAGCATATCGGCCATATGCGACCGAGGAGCAACGCCGTGCAGGCGGGATGCATCGCCGCTCGAATGTAGCGGGGGTTTCACCACGGGCTGCTAGGCGATCTCTGCGGCGGCGGTCCGCGCGGCCGCCTTGTGCTCGTACGCGGCCCGGACGAACTGCGCGAAGAGGGGATGGGGGGCGTGCGGCTTTGACTGGAATTCCGGGTGGAACTGGACGGCGACGAACCAGGGGTGATTGGGCAACTCGATCGCCTCGATGAACTTCCCGTCGGGCGAGCGGCCGGAGAAGACCAACCCCTGCGCCGCCAGCCGTTCCTCGTAGGCGCGATTGAACTCGTAGCGGTGGCGGTGGCGCTCGTCGATCACGGTTCGACCGTACGCCATGTGCGCCTTCGTGCGGGCGCGCAGCTCGCACGGATAACTGCCAAGGCGCATCGTGCCCCCCAGCTGGTCGACGCCCAGCAGGTCGCGCAGCTTGTAGATGATGTTGTGCGGCGTCGCTTCGTCGCACTCGGTTGAATCGGCGTCCTCGAGGCCGCAGACGTGGCGCGCGAACTCGACCGCCGCCCACTGAAAACCGTAGCAGATGCCGAGGTACGGAATCTCTCGCTCGCGCGCCACCTGGGCCGCGCGCATCATGCCGCGCGTTCCCCGGTTGCCGAAGCCTCCCGGCACCAGGATGCCGTCCGCTTCCGCCAGCCCCAGGTCGTCGTCGGCCGACTCGAGCGCTTCGGCGTCGACCCACTCGATCCGGACGTTCACCTGATATCCGAAGCCGGCATGCGACAGCGCCTCGTTCAGGCTCTTGTACGAATCCTCGTAGCCGACGTACTTGCCGACAATGTGAATCGTGACGTCGTCGGTCGGGTGGCGGATCCGCTCAACCAGCCGCTCCCACGCCCCCATGTGCCGTGTCGTGTCCGGAAGGCCCAACTGCTTCAGCACGATGCGATCCAGCCCTTCGCCGGCCAGGGCGAGCGGCACTTCGTAGATGCTGTCGACGTCCTTCGCCGTGATCACCGCTTCCTCGGCGACGTCGCAGAAGAGTGAGACCTTGCGCCGGATCTCCCGTGGAAGCAGCCGGTCGGTCCGACAGAGGAGGATGTCGGGGTGAATGCCGAGCGAGCGGAGGTCGCGGACGCTGTGCTGCGTCGGCTTCGTCTTCAGTTCGCCCGCTGCCCCGATGAACGGCACGAGCGTCAGGTGGACATACAACGTGTTCTCGCGGCCGAGATCCTGTCGGAGCTGGCGGATCGCCTCGACGAACGGCTGACTCTCGATGTCGCCCACGGTTCCGCCGACTTCAATCAGGACGACGTCGACCTGTCCCTCGTGCGCCACCGCCTGCATCGCCGCCTTGATCTCGTTCGTGACGTGCGGGATCACCTGCACGGTGCCGCCGAGGTAGTCGCCCCGCCGTTCCTTTTCGATCACCGAGAGGTAGATCTTTCCGGTGGTCCAGTTGTGCTTGCGTGTCGTGACGGTGTTCGTGAAGCGCTCGTAGTGGCCCAGATCGAGGTCGGTCTCCGCGCCGTCGGTCGTCACGAACACCTCGCCATGCTGGTACGGGCTCATCGTTCCAGGGTCGACGTTGACGTAGGGATCGAACTTCTGCAGCGTGACCCGGTACCCGTGCCCCTCGAGCAGCGCACCGATCGACGCGGCGGCGAGGCCCTTGCCGAGCGACGACACGACGCCGCCCGTAATGAAGATGAACTTTACCGGGTGGCCGGTGTCTGTCAGCGGCGGGTCGCTGGTGCGCAGCATGGTCAGCGTCGCGGGTCCGGGATGGAATGGCGCATGACTCTGCTCCTCAGGTGGTCGCGCCAGCCGCGACGATACGGCGCACCCGTTCGAGGTCGTCCGGTGTGTCGACGCCGATCGGATCGGCGTCGGTGGGGAGGACGCGCATCCGGAGTCCGGCCTCGAGCGCGCGCAACTGTTCAAGCCGCTCGGAGCGTTCGAGCGGCGTCGGCGGCGTCGCGGCCAGCGCCAGCAGCGCGGCGCGGCGCCAGGCGTAGAGGCCGATGTGCTTGCTGCCGAGCGGCACGTCGGTAACCGCGCGGGCGTCTACCCGATGCGGGATCGGCGCGCGCGAGAAGTAGAGTGCGTCGCCGCGCGTATCCACCACGACCTTCACGACATGCGGGCTCGCCAGTTCCGCCGGGTCGGTGATCGGACAGCCGGCGGTGGCGATCTCCAGCGCCGGGTCGCCGGCGAGCGCGGCGACAAGCCGGTCGATCAACGCCGGCTCGACGAGTGGTTCGTCCCCCTGCACGTTGACGATCACGTCGGCGTCGAGGTCGCGCGCTACTTCCGCCAGCCGGTCGCTTCCGGTTCGATGGTCGCCTCGCGTCAGGCGCGCGTCGCCGCCGAACGCCATGACCGCATCGGCGATGCGCGGATCGTCGGTCGCGACGATCACCCGATCGATCGTCACCGCCGCCGATGCGCGACGGTACACATGCTCGATCATCGGCCGGCCGCAGATGTCCGCCAGGGGCTTGCCCGGAAGGCGCGACGACTCGTAGCGGGCGGGGATGACGGCGGTGGCGGTGGCGACGGGTGCAGGCGCTGGGGTTGACTGCGCGGCCACCGCAGCAGGGTGCACGGCGAATAATAACACGCCGCGCCAATGCGGGCACATGCGTGCAGGGTTCCGTTGGCGGACGCCACGTCCACGCTGCGCGGCAGGCCCAGGTACGCTACGCTGATCGGGGAAACGGACCAGCGATGTCACCTTGGCGTGTCGGCCTGCTCGTTGCTGGAAGCGCGTTCGTTGCCGCCTGGTTCGCCGCGGCGACGACCGTGCGGCAGGCCGATCTGCCGGGACCGGGCAGCGCGACGGCCGCCGCGCCGGCGCCAGCGGCCGAAGCGTACGCCGACCTCGACGGGGTACCCGACCTCGCTCGGTCGATGGCGCGCCTCCGCGAGCGTCTCGCCAACGCGCCGGCACCGCGGATCGGCGACCGCAACCCGTTCGGATTCGGCCCGCCGGACACGCCTGACGCCGCAGCACCGCCCGGCCCGTCCGCACCGCGGGCCGCTGCCGTATCCGATGGCGTCGATGCGGACGACGAGTTCGCAGACGCGCGAGCCGACCGGTTCGGCCTCGTGCTGTCCGGCATCGCTACGTCAACCACCGCGGGAGCGGCACCGGACCTCACCGCAATCCTGACCGCCCGAACAGGGGAGGTGCTGCTGGTTCGGACGGGCGACGCGCTGGCGGGCGGCTGGCGCGTGGAGCAGGTGACCGACACCGCGGTCACGCTCACGAGCGCAACAGGCGTCACCCGGCGCCTGGATCTACCGTAGCGCCGCCGGGCGGCTCACTATTCGCTGACGGTCAGAGGCGCACCAGACACGCCGACTGCACGGCCGTTGCGCTGCGGATCTCGTCAAGCACGGCGTCGCTCACCTCGGGCTCAGGTGCCGTCGCGCCGTGGGTGCCGACCCGAACCACGCCGATCGCTCCCGCGTCGTCCCGCCCGAGCGCGAACGTCGCGATGTTGATCCCGTGCCGTCCCAGGATCGTGCCTACCTTGCCGATCACGCCCGGGCGATCGTCGTTGCGAATCACGATCAGGGTTCCCGCGTCGAGCGGCACTTCCACCTCGACGCCGTCGAGACGGACCAGGCGGGGCTGATCCGGTTCGAACACCGCACCCTCGGCCCAGTACTCGCAGCCGTCGGCATGCAGCTTGAGCGAGATCAGGCTGGTGAAGTTCTGCGGTCTCGAGCTGCGCGACTCGACGATCTCCAGCCCGCGCTGTTCGGCGACCGAGCGGGCGTTCACCAGCGTGACCGCTTCCGACAGCATCTCGCCGAAAAGGCCGATGAGCGTGGATCCGACCAGCATCTCGTGAGTCTCCTCCGCCAGCGCGCCGTAGTAGCGGAGACCGACGCCGTTGATCCGGCCGCCCGAGAGCTGCGCCAGCAGGCGGCCCATCCGCTCGGTCAGTGTCAGGTACGGCTGCAGCCGCTGAAAATCTTCGGCGTTGACCGACGGGTAGTTGACGGCGTTGCGGACGATGCCTGCTCGGAGGTACTCTCGCACGCCGGTCGCCGCCTCGAGGCCGACGAGTTCCTGCGCTTCGGCCGTCGCGCCGCCGATGTGCGGCGTCGCCACCACCTCGCTGAGTCCGGTCAGGGTCGTTCCTGCAGGCGGCTCCTCGCGAAAGACATCGAGCCCGGCCCCGCCGATGCGTCCCTCCGCGATCGCCTCGGTCAGCGCCGCCTCGTCGACCAGGTCTCCCCGCGCGGTGTTGATGATCCGCGCGCCCGGCTTGCAGCGCGCGAGCAGTGCGCGGCTCACGAGGCCGCGCGTTGCGTCGGTCGATGGCAGGTGGAGCGTGATGAAGTCGGCTCGCTCGACCAGCATGTCGAGCGGCACGAGCTGGATGCCGAGATCGGCCGCCACCTGCGCCGCGATGAACGGGTCGTGCGCAGCCACCGTCATGTCGAACGCGAGCGCGCGTCGCACCACCTCGCGGCCGACCCGCCCGAGGCCCACGACGCCCAGCGTCTTGCCCCGCAGCTCGGCGCCCTGGAGCGACCGCTTCGTCCAGCGGCCTGCCTTCATGTCGGTGTCGGCGCGGGTGATCAACCGGGCCGAGGCGAGCATGAGTGCGAAGGCATGCTCCGCCACACTGATGCTGTTGGCGCCGGGGGCGTTCAGGACCAGGATGCCGCGCGCGCTGGCCGCGTCGAGGTCGACGTTATCCACACCGGTCCCGGCGCGAGCCACGACGCGCAGTTGGGGCGCGGCGCTGATCAGCTCGGCCGTCACGCGCGTCGCGCTCCGCACGATCAGGGCATCGGCGTCCGCCAGATCGGCCGACAGTTGCTCCGGCGACCGCCCGCCGCGCGCGTCGATGGTCCAGCCCTCCGCTGCGAGCAGCGCAACGGCCGAATCGGGCAGCGTGTCGGAGATGACGATCTTCATCGGACGGCTACGTTCCAGGGACCATGCGCGACGCGGGCGCTGGCCGCCGGTGGCGGGTTGATGCTGCCGGACGAACGGCGCGCCGGATGACGCACGTGGCGCGCCGGATGACGCACGTACAGTATAATGTCCGATTGTTGCCGCGGCGAGAATGGGTACAGAGCCATCCGCGTCGCGGGCCGGCGCTCGCATCACGATGGTGCAAGTCGCTGGAACGGTCCGGCTCGGGCGGCTTGCCTGCATCCGAGAGGGCGATCTTCCACACGGTTTTCCACATTTTCTGTTGAAGACTCCACATGACGAACTTCAAACACGTCACGCCGCCCGCTGAGGGAACCGCCATCACGCGCCGCAACGGCGCGCTCGTCGTTCCGGACGATCCAATCATTCCGTTCATCGAGGGGGACGGCATCGGCCCTGACATCTGGCGGGCGTCGGTGCGCGTCTTCGACGCCGCGGTCGCGAAGGCGTACGGGGGGAAGCGCCATGTCGTCTGGTTCGAGGTGCTCGCGGGCGAGAAGGCCCACGCGCAGACCGGCGAGTGGCTGCCGGCCGACACGATCGAGGCGGCGCGCACCTACAAAGTGGCGATCAAGGGCCCGCTCACGACGCCGGTCGGCGGCGGCATCCGGAGCCTGAACGTCTCGATCCGGCAGATCCTCGATCTGTACGCCTGTGTCCGCCCGGTCCGGTACTTCACCGGCACGCCGTCGCCGGTTCGCCACCCGGAACGGATGGACGTCGTGATCTTCCGCGAGAACACCGAGGACGTCTACGCCGGCATCGAGTGGGAGGAGGGCTCACAGGCGGCGCAGGACATCATCCGGTACCTCCAAGACACCTACGGCAAGCGGATTCGGCCCGACTCGGGCATCGGCATCAAGCCGATCTCGATCACCGGCAGCAGGCGGCTGGTCCGAATGGCGATCCGCTACGCGATCAACCAGCACCGGACGAGCGTGACCCTCGTGCACAAGGGCAACATCATGAAGTTCACCGAGGGGGCGTTTCGCGACTGGGGCTACGCCCTGGCGAAGGAGGAGTTCGGCGAGCAGACGATCGGCGAGTGGGACGAAGGGGACAGGGACGGCAGGATCATCATCAAGGACCGGATCGCGGACAGCATGCTGCAGCAGGTCCTGACCCGCACGTCGGAGTACGACGTCATCGCCACCACCAACCTGAACGGTGACTACCTCTCGGATGCGTGTGCCGCGCAGGTGGGCGGCCTCGGGCTTGCCCCCGGCGCGAACATCGGAGACGAGGTGGGCTTCTTCGAGGCGACGCACGGCACTGCCCCGAAGTATGCCGGCAAGGATGTCATCAACCCCAGCTCGGTGATCCTGTCGGGCGCCATGATGTTCCGTCACCTGCAGTGGAACGAGGCGGCGGACCTGATCGAGGCGGGTATCGGGAACACGATCAAGGCGAAGAAAGTCACGTATGATCTCGAGCGCCTGATGACCGGAGCGACGAAGCTCAGGACATCCGAGTACGCCGACGCCGTGATCGCCAACATGTAGACGAAGGAACAGCCGACATGAACCGCAAGGTCTCCGTCATCGGATCGGGCAACGTCGGAGCCACCGCCGCCCGCAGCATCGCCGACAAGGAACTGGCAGATGTCGTCATCCTCGACATTCTCGAGGGGGTGCCGCAGGGGAAGGGGCTCGACATGCTCGAGGCGTGTCCGGTCGAAGGGTCCGACGCGCGCGTCCTCGGGACGAACGACTACGCCGATACCGCCGGCTCCGACATCGTCGTCATCACCGCCGGTCTCGCACGCAAGCCGGGCATGAGCCGCGACGACCTGCTGACGAAGAACTACCAGATCATCAAGGGTGTCACCGAGCAGGTGATGCAGCACTCGCCCGACTGCATCATCGTGCCGGTCACCAATCCGCTCGACGCCATGGCGCAGGTGGCCTACCGCGTGAGCGGCCTGCCCCGCGAGCGGGTGATCGGGATGGCCGGCGTGCTCGACTCCGCCCGCATGCGCGCCTTCATCGCTGATGCGCTCGACGTGTCGGTGGAGAACACGCACGCCTTCGTTCTCGGCGGCCACGGCGACACGATGGTGCCTCTGCCGCGCTACTCGACGGTGGCCGGGATCCCGATCACCGAGCTGCTCGACGCGGCGACCGTCGACGCGATCGTGCAACGGACGGCGAAGGGGGGCGCGGAGATTGTCAAGCTGCTCGGCACCGGATCGGCGTACTACGCGCCCGGCTCCGCGGTCGTGGAGATGGTCGAGTCGATCCTGAAGGATAAGAACAAGATCCTCCCCTGCTCGGTCTACCTGCAGGGGGAGTACGGCATCACCGACCTGTTCGTCGGCGTTCCGTGCAAGCTGGGGGCCAGGGGCCTGGAGCAGATCGTCGAAATAGAGCTGACCGCGGATGAGTCGGCCGCGCTCCAGAAGTCAGCCGCCGCTGTGCAGGAGCTGGTGCAGATCATCAACATGTAGCCGGGCGGCGTCCGCCGGCGCCGGCGCTGCGCACCCCCGCGTCCCGTGAAGATCCACGAACATCAAGCGAAGCAGCTGTTTGCCGCAGCCGGCCTGCCCATCCCGCGCGGCGAGGTGGCGTGGACGGTGGAGAAGGCGCGCGAGATCGCCGGCCGGCTCGGCGGGCGCGTCGTCGTCAAGGCGCAGATCCATGCCGGCGGCCGCGGTAAGGGGGGCGGCGTCCGGGTCGTCGATGACGCGACCGCGGTCGAAGAGGCCGCGAACGCGATGCTCGGCATGACGCTCGTCACGGCGCAGACCGGACCGAAGGGGCGGACGGTCGGACGGCTGCTGATCGAAGAGGCGCTCGACATCGCGCAGGAGCTCTACGTCGGCCTGGTGATCGATCGGAACCTGCAGCAGCCGGTGCTCATGGCGAGCGTCGCTGGCGGCATGGAGATCGAACAGGTCGCGGCCGACACGCCCGAGCTGATCCACCGCGAGCCGATCGATCCGGACACGGGCCTCCTGCCGTTCCAGGCGCGCCGCCTCGCCTTCGAGCTCGGACTGGCCGGCCGCGTGGCGATCGGCGTCGCCGGCGCGATGCTCGCGGCCGACCGCACGTTCCGGCAGGTCGACGCGTCGCTGCTCGAAATCAACCCCCTCGTGGTCACGCGCACCGGCGACGTCCTGGCTCTCGACGGAAAGATCACCCTGGACGACAGTGCGCTGTTCCGCCATCCAGCCCTGGGTGCACTGCGCGACCTGGCGGAGGAGGATCCGCTCGAGGTGGAGGCGTCGAAGCACGCGCTCAACTACATCCGCCTCGATGGAACGATCGGCTGCATGGTGAACGGTGCCGGCCTGGCGATGGCGACGATGGACATCATCAAGCTGGCCGGTGGCGAGCCGGCGAACTTTCTCGATGTCGGCGGCGGCGCAAATGCCGATCAGATCCGGAACGCGTTTCGCCTGCTGCTTGCCGACGAGAACGTGCGCGCCGTGCTGATCAACATCTTCGGCGGCATCCTGCGCTGCGACGTCCTCGCTGAGGGGGTGATTGCGGCGGTGCGCGAACTCGACGTGACGCTCCCGGTCGTGATCCGGATGGAAGGCACCAACGTCAAGCAGGGGAACGCGATGCTTCAGGCAAGCGGTCTCAACTTCACCACGGCGGCGTCGATGGGCGAGGCGGCCGAGCGGGTGGTGGCGCTCGCCGCGGGATGACGCGCACGGGCGGTCCATGGCGATCCTGATTGACGGAACGACCCGCCTCCTCGTGCAGGGCCTGACCGGCCGCGAGGGGACGTTCCATGCCCGGCAGGCGGCCGCCTACGGGACGACGGTCGTGGGCGGCGTCACCCCTGGCAAGGGCGGGACGACGCACGAGGGCTGGCCGGTCTTCGATACGGTCGCCGCGGCGGTCTTCGAGACCGGCGCCAACGCGTCAGTCATCTTCGTCCCGCCTGTGGCGGCGGCCGATGCGGTCATGGAGGCGGCCGATGCGGGTGTCGGCGTCGTCGTCTGCATCAGCGAGGGGATTCCGGCGCTCGACATGGTCCGGGTGATGGACTACCTCGACGACCGGCCGACGCGCCTCGTCGGCCCGAACTGTCCTGGCATCCTCTCGGTCGGCACGGCGAAGGCGGGGATCATTCCGGGACACATCGGGACCCCCGGTCCGGTTGGCATCGTCTCGCGGAGCGGGACGCTCACCTACGAAGCGATGCACCAGCTCACGCGCCTCGGCCTGGGCCAGTCCACCTGTCTCGGCATCGGCGGGGATCCGATTATCGGCACCAGCTTCGTCGACGCGCTCGCGCTCTTCGGGGACGACCCGTCGACCGAGGCGGTGGTGCTGATCGGGGAGATCGGCGGCACCGCGGAGGAGGAGGCCGCCGCTTGGATCATGGACCACTTCGACAAGCCGGTCGTCGGCTTCATCGCGGGCCGGACGGCCCCCCCAGGCCGCCGAATGGGCCATGCTGGCGCCATCATCGCCGGCGGCACCGGTACCGCCTCCGAGAAGATGGCGTCCCTCGAGCGGGCGGGCGTCACCGTCGCCGAGAGCCCGGCCGCAATTGGCGAGACGATGGCGCGCGTGCTCAGTCGCTGAAGGGCGGCGCACCGGTGGGGGGCACGGGTGCCCGCGGACCGACGATTCGTGTATGATTGACGGTTGCATGCCGTTCCCAGAGTCACACCATGGCGCTTCCTGACGTCGTCGTCGACGACCGATCCGCAACGGCCGGCCACGGCCGCATCGCCAACGATTTCAGCATCCAGGTCGCCACCGTCAACGGCTCCGGCAGCCAGTCTGCCAACCTGGTGCTCCTGCGCTCCATCTTCGCAATGGGCGTGCCGGTCTCCGGCAAGAACCTGTTCCCGTCGAACATCGCCGGGCTGCCCACCTGGTTCACGATCCGCGCGAATCGGGACGGCTACATCGCGCGCAAGCAGAAGGTGGACATCCTCGTCGCGATGAACCGCGAGACGGCGAAGGAGGACACGCTGTCGCTCGAGCGGGGCGCCGTCGTGGTGTACGACGAACCGCTCGCACTCGACACGCTGCGCGACGACCTCGTCTTCTACCCCGTGCCGTTCGACAAGCTGGTCGGCGGCGTGACGACCGCCGTGAAGCTGCGCCGCCTCGTGCGGAACATGATCTACGATGGCGTGCTGGCGAAGCTGCTCGAGATCGACCTCGACAAGATGGAAGTGGCGCTCCAGAAGCAGTTTGGACGCAAGCCGAAGGTGGTCTCGCTGAACAAGCAGGCTCTCGAAGTCGGTTTCGCGTACGCCGAGCAGCACTTCGAGAAGCGCGATCCGTATGTGGTCGCTCCGATCGACCGGACGTCCGGCCAAATCCTGATCGAGGGGAACGCCGCCGCTGCCATTGGCGCGATGATGGCTGGCGTCACCGTCGTGACCTGGTACCCGATCACCCCGTCGTCGTCGCTTTGCGAGACGCTGATCGACTACCTCCGGAAGTACCGCATCGACGAGGAGACCGGTAAGGCGACGTTCGCCGTCGTGCAGGCGGAGGACGAGATTGCGGCGCTCGGCATGGCGATTGGCGCCGGCTGGGCGGGCGCCCGCGCGATGACCTCCACGAGCGGGCCGGGTATCTCGCTCATGAGCGAGTTCGCTGGCCTCGGCTACTACGGCGAGGTGCCGGCTGTGATCTTCAACGTCCAGCGGGTCGGCCCGTCGACGGGACTGCCCACCCGCACGGCGCAGGGCGACATTCTCACAACCGCGTTCCTCTCGCACGGCGACACGCGCCACCTGATGCTGTTTCCGTCTTCGCCGCGGGAGTGCTACGAGATGGCGATCGAGGCGTTCGATCTGGCCGAGCGGTTCCAGACGCCGGTCTTCGTCATGAGCGACCTCGACCTCGGCATGAACACCTGGATGTCCGAGCCGTTCGACTATCCGGAACGCCCCCTCGATCGCGGCAAGGTGCTCGACGACGAGACGCTGGAGCGGATCGGCAGGTTCGGCCGCTACCGCGATGTTGATGGCGACGGCATCCCGTACCGCACGCTGCCGGGCAACCATCTGCCGGCGTACTTCTGCCGCGGCTCGGGGCACAACGAATTGGCGCAGTACAGCGAGCGGCCCGACGACTACCAGAACAACGTCGACCGCCTGGCGCGAAAGTTCGAGCACGCGCGCAACTGGATGCCGACGCCGGAGCACAGCGAACGGCGGGAGGCGACGGTCGGCATCATCGCCTACGGCACGAGCCACTGGGCCGTTCTCGAGAGCCGCGATCAGATCCGCGCCGAGGAGCACCTGGAGACGTCGTACTACCGCATCCGAGGGTATCCGTTCCGGCAGGCGCCGCTCGCCCGGTTCATCGAGCGCCACGATCGCGTGTACGTCGTGGAGCAGAACCGCGACGGGCAGATGCTCAGCCTGATGAAGCTGGAACTGGCGCCCGAGCTGATCCGGCGGCTCCGGAGCGTGCGACACTACTCCGGGCTCCCGATCGACGCGCGTTCGATCACCGACAGCGTGCTCGTGCAGGAGGGGCTGCGGATCGAGAAGGCGTCGCCGCACCCGCGCCTGCCGCATGAAGCGGGCGTCGGGGGCGAGTAGGCCACCGGGCGAGACGGATCAGAGACTGATCGAACAACCGGGCAGCCGGGTTCGGGAACCGGCGACAACGGAGGCGTGCGTGGCAACGGCATCGACAGGAAGCGCGACACCAAGACCACCCGCCGGGGCGGTCAACCGGATCGGCCTCGACAAGAAGTCGTATCGCGGAGCGAAGACCACACTCTGCGCCGGTTGCGGCCACAACGCCATCTCGGAGCGGATCATCACTGCCTGCTACGAGATGGGTGTGGATCCGGATCGCGTGATCAAGCTCTCGGGAATTGGCTGCTCCAGCAAGAGCCCCGCCTACTTCCTGGGGGAGGCGCACGGGTTCAATGCGGTACATGGCCGCATGCCGTCGGTCGGGACCGGGGCGCTGCTCGCCAACCAGCACCTGGTGGCGATTGGCGTCAGCGGCGACGGGGACACCGGCGCGATCGGCATCGGGCAGTTCGTCCATCTCATGCGGCGCAACCTGCCGATCATCTACATCATCGAGGACAACGGCTGCTACGGCTTGACGAAGGGGCAGTTCTCGCCGACGGCCGACATCGGATCGAGGGCGAAGACCGGTGTTGTCAATGACCTGCCGCCGATCGACACCTGTGCGCTCGCCATCGAGCTCGGCGCGTCGTTTGTCGCCCGCTCGTTCTCGGGCGACAAGAAGCAGCTCTCCGCCATCCTGAAGGCGGCACTCAGTCACCGTGGCACGGCGATGCTCGACGTGCTGTCGCCTTGCGTCACCTTCAACGACCACGAGGGGTCGACGAAGAGCTATGCCTACGCCAAGGCGCACGACGATCCACTCGAGGAGATCGACTTCGTGCCGTACTTCGAGGAGATCGACGTCGAGTACCAGCCAGGCACCGTCCAGGAGGTGGAGCTGCACGACGGTTCGCGCATCTACCTTCGCAAGCTGGACGCGGACTACAACCCGCTCGACAAGGTGCGTGCGCTCGGGGCGCTTGAAGAGACGCGGGTACGGGGTGAGTTCGCGACCGGCCTGATTTACGTCGAGCCGAAGAAGACCGACTTCCTGACGGCGCTCAACCTGGTGGACGAACCGTTGGCGACACTGCCAGACTCGCGCGTCCGCCCGAGCCGGGCGGCGCTCGACGAGATCATGGAATCCCTTCGGTAGGCGGCGCGCCGCATGGAACGGACGCTCGCCATCATCAAGCCGGACGCCGTTACGGCCGGTCACGTCGGCGCCATCCTCCAGCGGATCGAGGCGGAGGGGTTTGCCATCCGGGCGATGCGGATGGTCCGGCTGACGCAGGCGGACGCCGAGGGGTTCTACGCCGTCCACCGCGGCAGGCCCTTCTTCGCGAGCCTCACCGCGTTCATGGCGTCCGGCCCGGCCGTGGTGCTCGCGCTCGAGGCAGACGGCGCGATCGGCCGCTGGCGCGGGATCATGGGTGCGACCGATCCGGCGACGTCGCCGGAGGGAAGCCTGCGCCGGCAGTTCGGGACGTCGATCGAGCGGAACGCCACCCACGGATCTGACGCTCCCGACACCGCGGCGTTCGAGCTGGGGTACTTCTTCCGCGGCATGGAGCTGGGTTGATCGGCGTCTGATGAGCATCAAGTCCGACAAGTGGATCAAGCGGATGGCGCTCGAGCACGGCATGATCGAGCCGTTCGTGGAAGAGCAGGTCCGCGAAGGCGTGGTGTCGTACGGCGTGTCGTCCTATGGCTACGACATCCGGGTCGCTGACGAGTTCAAGGTCTTCACCAACATCAACACGACGGTCATCGACCCGAAGGCGTTCGACCCGCGGTCGTTCGTCGACCTGCAGTCGGACGTCTGCATCGTTCCGCCCAACTCGTTCGCCCTTGCGCGCACGGTCGAGTACTTCCGGATCCCGCGCGACGTACTGACCGTCTGCCTGGGGAAGTCGACCTACGCCCGGTGCGGCATCATCGTCAACGTCACGCCATTCGAGCCGGAATGGGAAGGGACGGCAACCCTCGAGATTTCGAACACGACGCCGCTCCCGGCCCGGATCTACGCCAACGAGGGGATCGCGCAGGTGCTCTTCTTCCAGAGCGACGAGGTGTGCGCTCGGTCGTACGCCGACAAGAAGGGCAAGTACCAGGCCCAGCGTCAGGTCACTCTCCCCAGGATCTAGCAGCCCGTGGTGAAACCCCGCGTGACACCGAGAGCGGTGAGGCGCCCGCCTGACAAGGCGCGACGAGGGAGCATATCGGCCATATGCGACCGAGGAGCAACGCCGCTCAGGCGGGATGCAACGCCGCTCGAATGTAGCGGGGGTTTCACCACGGGCTGCTAGCAACTCGTGGGGCCTCGGCCGCCAGGCGGCGGCGCCCGGGGGCAGGTCGCTGCCGGCGCCTGAATCCGCGATGCGTCCGGGGTCTTCAGGGGCTGCCGAAGCGGCGGTCAGGTTGACCGAAAAACAATGCCCGTAGTACGCTCTGTCGTCTGTCGATTCTGCGTACCGACGCGCATGCACGCGATCCCCGGATGCCAGAGAAGCTCGTCGAACAGGAACCCGCCCCACGTGTGAGCCCGTTGCGGGCGGCCCCCGCCCTGGCGGTACAGTTTTTCCTGATCCCGCTCGCCGTCGTCGGCATGGTGGTGCTCGTGTACGGCGGCTTCCGGTTACTGCTCGCCACCGAACGGACGCCGGAGGAACTGCTGACCGACGTGCGGGCGGGAGGCCGGGAGCGGCGGTGGCCGGCGGCGTACGAGCTGTCGCGCCTGCTCGCCGACCCAGAGACCGAGCTGCGGCACCCGCACTTGGGCCCTGCCCTCGTGGAGGCGTTCGTCGACGCCGAGCAGGGTGACCCGCGGCTCCGCCGCTACCTGGCGCTGGCGATCGGCCGGCTGGCCGCGCCACCGACGAACGCGGTGGACGAGTTGCGCACCGCACTCGACGAGCCCGACAGCGAGACCCGTATCAGCATCATCTGGGCGCTTGCCTCGCTGGGCAACGCCTCGGTCGTTTCGGATATCGAGGCGCAGTACGGCTCCGACGACGCCGGCATTCGCAAGATGGCGGTCTACGCGCTCGGGACGCTTCCGGGGACGGCTGACCACTCGACGCTCCGGAACGCGCTCGACGATCCCGAGGCCGACGTGCAGTGGAATGCGGCGGTGGCGCTCGCCCGGCACGGCCGGGACGACGGCGTGACCGTGATCCGCCGCATGCTCGACCGGGAGTACATCACGCGGATGGTGAGCCGGTCGGCGACCGCCGCGGCGGCGCTCGATCCGGTGAGCGAGGTAATCGTGAGCGGCCTGCAGGCGGCGGCGTCGCTCGGCGCGGTCGAACTGCGGCCGCCCATCGAGGCGCTGAGCCAGTCCGATGCCAACCTGCGGGTGCGCGAGGTGGCGATGAAGACCCTGGACGCGTTGAATTCGTCGACGAGGAGCCCGACCGGATGAATCCCCTGATTGCCGTCATCGTAACCGGGATCGCCATGTTTGCGGCGCACATCCTGGTGATTCTGCTGTTCCGCGAGAAGCCGGCGCCGAAGCCTGCCGCCGTGGTCGAGGCGCCGGCGCCCGCCGTCCGCGCGCCCAGCCTGGCTGACCGTGTCGTGCCGCGCACCGCCGACGACATGTCGCCGCTGATGGGCCGCCGCGGCTGGATGGGTCTCGCCTGGGGCGCGTTCACGGCGTCGACCGCCGGCTGCCTGGCGGCCACGGGACGGTTCATGTTCCCGAACGTGCTGAACGAACCGCCGCAGCAATTCACCATCGGTTTTCCCGGCGAGTACAGCGACGGAGTGGACGAACGGTGGAAGGACCGGTTCGGCGTCTGGGTGGTCCGGACGCCGTTTGACGACTACCACGAAGCGTCCGGCTTCTACGCGCTGCTTGTCACCTGCACGCACCTTGGCTGCACGCCGAACTGGCTCTCGGCGGAGAACAAGTTCAAGTGCCCCTGCCACGGCAGCGGGTTCCGTCGGACCGGTATCAACTTCGAGGGACCGGCGCCGCGGCCGCTCGAGCGGGCACGCATCGTGCTGGCGGAGGACGGGCAGATCCAGATCGACAAGGCGCGCAAGTTCCAGGAGGAGCTGGGGCAGTGGACCGACCCGGAGGCGTTTCTCGCCGTCTAGCCGGCGCGTCCGACACGACAAGCGACGAGCAAACGAACCATGGCTGACGCGAAATCGATTGAACCGCAGGACGGCGCGTTGGTGCGCTTCTGGAACTGGCTGACCGAGACGCAGGTCTGGGCGTCGATCTTCCGGCACGCGGCGCCCATCAACGACCGCAACCGCGTGCTGGTGATGCTGTCGAATGTCTTTCTGCACCTGCACCCGGTCCGGCTGAAGAAGCATGGCGTCCGGCTCCGGTACACTTGGTGCATGGGGGGGTTGAGCTTCTTCCTCTTCCTGGTGCTGACGTTCACCGGCGTGCTGCTGATGTTCTACTACCGGCCCACGCTCGAGTACGCCTACTCGGACATCGTCGGCCTGCGCGAGCACGTCCCGCTCGGCATCATGCGTGAGATGCACCGGTGGGGCGCGCACGCGATGGTGATCACCGTCTGGCTGCACATGTTCCGAGTCTTCATGACCGGCAGCTACAAGCCGCCGCGCGAGTTCAACTGGAACGTCGGCGTCATCATGCTGGTGCTGACGCTGCTGCTCTCGTTTACCGGCTACCTCCTGCCGTGGGATCAGCTCGCGATCTGGGCGATCACCGTCGGATCCAACATGGCGCGCGCCACGCCGTTCCTCGGCTACGAGGGACCGGGCGCGTCGCTCCTTGCGATCGGCGACGTCCAGTTGATCCATGCGGCGGACGACGCGCGATTCGCGCTGCTGGGCGGTACGTTCGTCGGTGAGGGGGCGCTCCTGCGCTTCTACGTGCTGCACTGCGTCGCGCTGCCGCTGGTGATCGGTTTCCTGATGGCGATCCACTTCTGGCGCGTCCGGAAGGACGGAGGGATTTCGGGGCCGCTCTAGACGGGCGGACCCATCTAATCGGCGAGACGCACGGAGTAGACGCACGATGGACGGGATCAAGGTACTCTTCAACTTCGTCGCCGACCCACGGCTGTTCTTCATCCTCTCGGTCGGGGTGCTGGTCGTCATCGTCTGGAAGCGGGAGCTGTTCGCGAGGAACGCCGTCGGCTACGGCCTCATGGGTTTCCTCGGCCTCTTCTTCCTCTTCGGTCTGACGGACGAGAACTTCGCCCTGATCATCTCCAAGCCGGACAACGTTCCGATCGTCGCACTCATCTTCCTGGTGATCTTCTTCACCTGGTACGCGATGCGTGAGGGGGTTCGGAACGATCAGCGAATGGCGGCGGGCGACGATCCGATCGAGAAGCAGGAATCCGACCGGGTCTGGGTCTGGCCCGACTTGGTGTACACCGAGTTGATTGCGCTCGTACTCTGCAGCGCGGTCCTGGTGGCCTGGTCGATTTTGCTAGAGGCGCCGATTGAGCAGCCGGCCAACCCCGCCAACACGCCCAACCCGTCGAAAGCGCCTTGGTACTTCCTGGGCCTCCAGGAGATGCTGGTCTACTTCGACCCGTGGCTCGCCGGCGTCGTCCTGCCGAGTCTGATCATCGTCGGGCTGATGGCCATTCCGTACATCGATACCAACCCGAAGGGGAACGGCTACTACACGTTCAATGAACGGAAGGCCGAGATCACCATCTTCCTGTTCGGCTTCGTCATCCTCTGGTCGTCACTGATCGTGCTGGGCACGTTCCTGCGCGGACCGAATTGGAACTTCTTCGGGCCGTTCGAGTACTGGGACATCCACAAGCTGGAAGCGCTGAACAACGTGCAGTTGTCGGAGTACCTCTGGGTGCGCGGGCTCGGCACGTCGTTGCCCGACAACATCCTGCTGCGGGAGGGGCTTGGCATCATCCTGTCGATCGCCTACGTGGCCGTGGCGCCGTACGTTCTGGCCCGGACCTTGTTCAAGCGCTACTACGAGAAGATGGGCGCGACACGCTTCTACGTCGCCGCGTTCCTCTTCCTGATGATGCTGTCGCTGCCGATCAAGATGCTGAGCCGGTGGCTGATCAACCTGAAGTATGTCGTCTCCATCCCGGAGTTCTTCTTCAACATCTAATTGGGACCCATGGCTGACAAGAGGAGCGTCGGACACGCCTACAACGTCGATTTCTTGAACGTCGTTTTCGCGGCGTCCAGCCTGTTCCTGTTCTACACCACCATCTGGATGGTGTTCGACGACTTCGACCGGGAATGGAAGGGCTACCAGCGGAACTTCGTCCTGCTCGAGGAGTACGTCACCTCGCTCGGTTTGCAGGCCGCGCAGGCGGGCATCGACCAGGATCGGCTGCAGCAACTGAACGCGGAGCGGGCGGCGGCCGAGCAACAGTGGACGCAGAATCAGGCTCAAGTGGATGAGCTCGAGGCGCAGCTCGCCGATATTGAGGCGGACTTCTACCGGACGAGCCAGGAGTACAACTTCCTGAAGGCGGACTACGACGTCGCACGCTATGACTACGAGGAACTGCGCGAGGAGCACCCGGAGGAGGCTGAGGAGGTCCGCCCCGAGATCGACGCCATGTACGAACAGTGGGTCGATCTGGGGATCCAGGTAGAGGAGCTGACCGCGCGGCGCGACGAATTGCGTGCGCAGCTCGGCGAGTTCACGGGGGGCGTGACGGACGCCGACAACGAGATCCGCGAGCTGACGGCGGAAGCGACCCGCCTCGCCGAGCGCGTGGCTGAGCTGCAGGTCGACTTCGTCGGCGACGTCCTGCTGAACGCGCCGTTGCTCGACTTCATGGCGCCGAGCCTGACGGTGCAGCAGACCATCACGCCGAATGTCCACGACGACGTCAACTTCATTCGTGTCGCGAAGATGGACCGGTGCAGGTCGTGCCACGTCGCGATCGACCTGGAAGGGTACGAAAGCTACCCGCAGCCGTACCAAACGCACCCGAACCTCGATGACTACGTCGGGAGCGCATCCCCGCACCCGCTTGCCCAGGTAGGCTGCACTGTCTGCCATGAGGGGATGGGACAGTCCATCGGGTTCGTGCACGCGTCGCACACGCCGGGTAGTGAGGCGCAGATGCATGCCTGGGAGGAGCAGTACGGCTGGGAAGTGCCGCACCTCTGGGACTATCCGATGCTCCCGACCAACATGACCGAGGCGTCATGCGCGAAGTGCCACCGCGGATCGGTGCATGTGCCGGATGCGGAGCGTCTGAACCTCGCCTACGGGCTGTACGAGCGGGCGGGCTGCTACGCCTGCCACACGACCACCGGCTTCACCGACCTGCGCAAGCCGGGGCCGAACCTGACGAAGATCGACGCGAAGCTGACGCCTGAGTGGGTGGCGAACTGGATCCGCGACCCGCGCGCCGTCAAGCCGAGCACCTGGATGCCCCGCGTCTGGTACAACTCGAACACCAGCTTGCCGGAAGACGCGGTGCGCAACGAGGTGGAGATCGACGCTACGGTCGCGTACCTCTTTGCCAATTCAGACGACCATGAGTTCGCCGTCGCGTCGCCGCCGTCGGGTGACGCGGCGAACGGCGAAGCACTCATCAATTCGGTCGGCTGTCTGGCGTGCCACATCACCGGGGATTTGGATCGGCTCGCCGCCGGCCCTCGCCGGACGTTCGGCCAGCCGCTGCAGAACGTCGGCACCAAGACCAGCTACGAGTGGCTGTTCGACTGGGTGCGCGACCCGCGTCACTTCAGCAGCGAGACCTACATGCCGGACCTGCGGCTGACTGATCAGGAAGCGGCCGATGTCGCGACCTACCTGACGACGCTGGAGGGCCCGGAGGGCCGGGCGGCGGAAGCGAGCTACACGCAGGACGACGTCGCCGCGACCCTGCTCGACTACGTCCGCTCCGCGCTGCCGAACGCGGAGGCGGAGGAACTGGTCGCGGGGCTGTCGCCCGAGGAACAGCAGCTCGAACTGGGGCAGCGCGTGATTGGCCGGTACGGCTGCTTCAGTTGCCACGAGATCGGCGGCTTCGAGAATGCCCAGCCGATTGGGATCGAGCTCTCCGAGGAGGGTTCCAAGCTGCTGCCGCGGCTCGACTTCGCGTTCGTCCACGATATCCCGCACACGAAGGTGGACTGGTTCAAGGAGAAGATGCGGGATCCCCGGTCGTTCGACCGGAACCGGGTGCTTCAGCCCCTTGAGAAGCTGCGGATGCCCAACTACGCCATGAGCGAAGAGGAGGCGATGCTGTTCGCCACCGCGCTCATGAGTTTACAGGCCGACGTGCAGCCGCTCGCGGCGCAGGTGCCCGGCTCGGCGCGCAATGACGCGTTGCGGGAGGGGCGCAACCTGGTGCGCCGGCGGAACTGCGTCGCCTGCCACGAGATCGAAGCGGACGGCGGCGACTACGTCCAGTTGGTGGACGATCCGTCGCTCGCGCCGCCGTTGCTGACGCCCCAGGGCGCAAAGGTGCAACCCGACTGGATGTACGCGTTCTTCCAGGGACCAATCTCGATCCGGCCCTGGCTCGACGTCCGGATGCCAACGTTCGGCCTGGACGACGCGCACTGGAATACGGCGATCGACTACTTCGGCGCGATCTCCGAAACGATCGGCGAGTTCCGGACGCATCCGGAACTGACCACCTCTGACGTGCCGCGCGAGGGACAGGAACTGTTCGAACTGCTGCGGTGCCAGCAATGCCACGTGCTCGATACGATCCCGGAGGACCAGCCGACCGACAACCTGGCGCCCGACCTGCGCATGGCGCGCGAGCGGTTGCAGCCCGAATGGATCATCGACTGGCTTCGAGCGCCGCTCGAGATCCAGCCCGGGACCCGGATGCCGATGTTCTGGACGGAGTTCCCCGCGTCGCCCTATCCGCAACTGGATGCCGACGGTCTCGCCCAACTGGAGGCGATCCGCGACTACCTGCTCACGTTCCGCGGCGGTCCAAGTCCCCTGAGCGGGAACTAGCAGCCCGATACGTGTTCTAGCAGCCCGTAACCGCGGCGACGGCGGCATCGGTATCGACGCACTCGGCGCCAGCGGCGCGCATCTCCTCGATTGCCTTCGGGCCGTCGCCGTCGTTCAGGTTGACCGCGGCGATTGCATCGGACACCACTGCGACACGCAGTCCCTGCCGGCACGCGTCGAGCACCGACGCGCGGACGCAGTAGTCGGTTGCCAGGCCACAGACCGTCAGGTGGCTGATACCCTGCGATGCCAGCGCGTCGCCCAGGCTGTCGCCTGCCTTGTCTACCCTGCCGTCGAACGCCGAGTACCCGTCGGCGTCGGGCGCGGTGCCCTTGCTTACCACCGCAGTGCCATCCGGCAGCGCAAGGTCCGGGTGGAACGCCGCGCCGTTCGTCTCCGCGACGCAGTGGATCGGCCAGACGCCGCCGCCCTCGGTGAAGTGGGACGATCCATCGGGATGCCAGTCGCGCGACGCGAAGATGGCTGCGCCAGCCGTGGCGAACGCCGCCAGCAGCCGGTTGATTGGCGTCACGACCGCATCACCCTGAGGGACTTCGAGCGCACCGCCCGAACAAAAGTCGTGCTGCACATCCACCACCAGCAACGCCTGTCGGGTTCTGTCAGCCACGGGTGGTAGATTACATCTCCCGGACTGGCAATACCTGGCACCGACCGATGCCCACGGCACTCTCGACCGACCTGTACGAGCTGACGATGGCGGCGGGCTACTTCCAGGGGGGCGCCGCCGGCCGAGCCAGCTTCGAGCTCTTCGTCCGTGACCTGCCGGCAGGACGGGGCTACCTCGTGGCGGCCGGCCTGGATCAGGCGCTCGGCTACCTCGAGACACTCCGCTTCACGCCGGACGAGATCGCGTACCTCCGTACGGTGCCGGGTCTCGCGCGCGCGCCGGCGGCGTTCTTCGACGACTGCCTGCCAGCGTTGCGTTTCACCGGCGACGTCCAGGCGGTGACCGAGGGGACGCCGGTCTTTCCGAACGAGCCGCTGCTGCGCATCACGGCACCGATGATCGAGGCGCAGATCGTCGAGACGGCGCTCCTGGCCACCGTGCTGTTCCAGACGTCCGTGGCGAGCCGCGCTTCCCGTGTCGTTCGCGCCGCCGCCGGCCGGCCGGTCTTCGAGTTCGGCACACGCCGGGCGCACGGTGTCGAGTCAGGCATGCTTGCCGCGCGCGCCGCGTGCATCGGTGGCTGTGCGGGAACGTCGAACGTCGAGGCGGGCCGCGCGTTCGACCTGCCCCTCTCCGGCACGATGGCGCACTCGTGGGTGATGACGCATGCGACCGAGAGGGAGGCGTTCGAACGGTTCGCAAGGCTCTACGGCGATCAGGCGGTATTGCTGATTGACACCTACGACTCGATTGGGGCGGTGGATCGAATCGTCGAGGCGCAGCTCACACCCGCCGCGGTCCGGATCGATAGTGGTGATCTGCTGGAGGGAAGCCGGGCAGTTCGGGCACGACTCGATGCCTCGGGCTTGTGCGCCACCCGGATCCTCGCGAGCGGCGATCTCGACGAGCATCGTATTGCGGACCTGATGGCGGCAGGCGCGCCAATCGATGGGTTCGGCGTTGGCACCTCTCTCAGCACCGTCGCCGACGCTCCGGCACTGGGTGGCGTATACAAGCTGGTCGAGATCGAACGCGATGGCCGCACGGAACCGGTCGTGAAACTGAGTCAGGACAAGGCGACGCTCCCGGGCAGGAAGCAGGTGTGGCGCATCGTCGGCGCGGATGGAACCGCGTCACGCGATGTCATCGGTTGTGTGGAGGAAGCCCCGCCTGCCGGCGGCACACCGCTCCTCGAGCCTGTGATGCGAAAGGGCCAACGCCTGCAGGCGACGCTGCCCGTTGCCACGCTCCGTACACGATGCAGCCAAGCTGTCGATCGACTGCCGCGTACGACGTTGCGGCTCACCCGGGCCGTTCCCTACCGCGCGGATGTCAGCGAGGCTCTCGCGTCCGTTGCCGCCACCCTCGGCTTGCAGCTCGCGTAGAGCGGTGCGTCCGTTCACGCCGATGCCGTTCAGGCTTCCTCGATCTCCCGCAACAGCGCGTCTGCCGATCCGCGGAGCGACAGGTCGACATGGGGCGACGCCGGGGTCTCCTCAAGGTTCAGTTCGACGGTGAACGCGCCATGCGCCTTCGCGTCCCCGACAAGCCCTGCAGCCGGGTACACCACGGCGGAGGTGCCAATCGTCAGGAACAGGTCGCAGCGTGTCGCGGCGAGACTCCGAGCAATCACCACCGGGTCGATTGCCTCGCCGAACCAGACGACGCCGGGGCGCGCCAAGCCGCCACACGACGGGCAGCGGACCGGCAGCTCCGGGAACGGCACCGTCTCGTCCCTCCACGCGTCGCGCCGTTCGTCGCACGGGTCGCAACAGCGCAGGTCCCAGATCGATCCATGGAACCGGATGACGTTCGCGGTGCCGGCCCGCTCGTGCAACCCGTCGACGTTCTGCGTGATTAGCGTGAAGCCCTCGGTCCGCTGGCTCCACGCCGCCAGCACGTCGTGCCCCCGGTTCGGCCGGCAGGCCGCCACCTTCTGCCGCCGCCAGTCGTACCACTCCCACACGCCGGCCGGATCAGCCGCGAACGCACCGGGTGTCGCCAGTTCCTCGGGGCGGCGGTTCCGCCAGAGACCGCCCGGCCCCCGGAACGTCGGCACGTCGCTCGGCGCCGAGATCCCGGCGCCGGTCAGCACCGTCACGGCAGCCGCGCCGCGCATCCGCTGCGCCACCTCCCGAATCTGGTCATCCGGCATCGTGTGATCCTACAATCACCCTGCCTCAGGACATCGTATGGAGACTATCGACAACCAGTTGGGACAGGTGGATCTGCCGCCAGCACTGGCGGACGCCATGGCTGGAGAGGCGGAGGCGTGGACCTCCGGCGGGCGGCTCGGACGGCTCTGGCAGCGCGACAGCACGATCTGGACCGGACAAGGAGAAGGGCAGTGGCTCGGCTGGCTCGACATCCCAGTCCCGGGTGGCGCGGAGTCGCGCCGGCTCGCCAGCCTGTGCGCCCACGCCGCGCGCGACGACCTGCGCGATGTGGCGCTCCTCGGCATGGGGGGATCGAGCCTCTTCCCGGAGCTGCTGCGGCGCGTCTTCGGCCGGCGATCCGGACTCGGCCTGCACGTGCTCGATTCTACCGACCCGGCGCAAGTGCGGACATTCGCGGCGTCGCTCGATCCCGACCGGACGCTCGTCATTGTTTCAAGCAAGTCGGGAACGACCCTCGAGACCACCCTCTTCCTGCGGTACATGCTCGACCGTCTCCGCGTGCGCCTCGGCGTCCGAGCTGCGTCGCGCGTCGTCGCAGTGACGGACGCCGGCTCGGCGCTCGATGAACTGGCAGCGGCCGAGGGGTTCGGCGCCGTCTTTCATGGCGAGGCGAGCACCGGCGGGCGTTACTCCGCGTTGTCGTACTTCGGCCTGGTGCCGGCGGCGGTCATGGGCCTCGACGTCGACACGCTGCTCGGCCGGGCGCACGGGATGGCGGCAGGGTGCGGCGTCGCATCGCCCGCCGCCGACAATCCGGGCGTCCAGCTCGGCCTCCTGCTGGGGCTCGCCGCGCAGTCCGGCCGCGACAAGCTGACGCTCGTCGTCTCGCCCCGCCTCGACGGCGTGGGCGCCTGGATCGAGCAGTTGATCGCCGAGTCGACCGGCAAGCAGGGACACGGAATCGTGCCGATCGACGGCGAGGCACTGGCCGAGCCGTCCGCGTACGGCGACGACCGGCTGTTTGTTTCAATCGCGCTCGCCGACGACGCCGACGACGCGCGCGATGCGGCGCTCGACCGTCTCGCGGCCGCCGGCCATCCGGTGGTGCACTACGCGCTGCGGGATCCGTTCGACGTTGCCGCCGAGTGCTTCCGCTGGATGTTCGCCACGGCAGTCGCCGGCGCCGTGATGGGTGTCAACCCATTCGATCAGCCGGATGTCGAGGCGAGCAAGGCGGCGACACGGGCGTTGACCGATGGCGGCGGGCAGCGGCGCGCGGCGGAGTCGCCGGTCGCGCGGTTCGACCACGACCGGGGCACGCTGACCGCCTGGGTGTCCGGACCCTACGCCGCCGCGTTCCGCCGTGCCGCCGGGAGCGATGCGTCGATCGAGCGTCTGGTCGCCACGCACCTGCGAGACATGCGCGCGGGGGACTACGTCGCGCTCCTTGCCTACGTCGAGATGAACGAGACCCACCGCGTACAGCTCGACCGGATCCGCCATGACATTCGTCGCGTCACCGGTGTGGCCACCACGATCGGGTTCGGCCCGCGCTTCCTCCATTCGACCGGCCAGTTGCACAAGGGTGGGCCGGCGAGCGGCCGATTCCTGGTGATCACCAGCCGTGATGCCGGCGGCGACGTGGCGATCCCGGAGCATCCGCTCAGCTTCGGGGCAGTCAGGGACGCCCAGGCGCGGGGGGATTGTGCCGTGCTGGCGGCGCGGCGGCGGCGTTGCCTGCGGCTGGAGATCGACGGCAACGTCGACGCTGGTCTCGAGACGATCGCGTCGCTCGTTGCTGGCGCGCTGACGTGAACGTCGGCGCACGCACGGCTAGAATTAAGCGCCGCGCCAACGGGGCGGACGTTTGTTGAGGAACGCGGCGATTCCCTCCCGGAAGTCGGCACTGGCGTAGCAACTGACGATGAGATCCCGTCCGAGCGTTGACTCCATCTGGCGGTGTTCGTGAATCCGGCGGATCATCTCCTTGCTCGCGCGGATCGTGAGCGGCGCGTTGGCGGCGATGGTGTCGGCAGTGTCCGATACCACCGCACCGAGCGCGTCGGGCGCCACGACGCGGTTCACCAGGCCGGCCGCTGCTGCCTCGGCGGCGCCGATCAGCCGGCCTGTGAAGAGCAAGTCCTTCGCGTGCGCTGGCCCGACGAGATCGATCAGCCGCGCATGGTTTGCGACCGAGAGGCAGTTGCCGAGCGTGCGGGCGATAGGAACGCCGAAGCGCGACCGGTCGGTCGCCACCCGCAGGTCGCACGCGATTGCCAAGGCAAGGCCGCCGCCGGTTGCCGGGCCGTCGATCGCCGCGACGGTCGGTTTGGAAAGCCGCTCGAGGCGACCGACGACGCTGTCGATGCGGTGCTCGTACGCGATGCCGTCCGTTCCGCCGTCGGCGCCGGTCCGGAACGCGGCGAACTGCGCGATGTCGGTTCCGGCGACGAATGCACCCCCGGCGCCCCGCAGGATGACGACCCGTATCGCCTCATCCCGCTCCGCCGTATCGCACGCAGCGACGAGGGCGTCGTACATGTCCCAGGTCATGGCGTTGCGCGCCTCGGCACGGTTAAAGGTGATGACGGCGTGCGCGCCGTCCGCTTCGTACAGGACGTGGGACGTGGACACGGATCAGACCTCCGGAGCTGCGCCGCCGGGCACTGGCGCGACTGAACAAATCATGGCACAGGCACCCCTCGACGGCCTCCGCGTGCTCGACGTGACGCAGGTGATGGCGGGACCGTACTGCGGAATGCTACTGTGCGACATGGGTGCCGACGTAATCAAGGTCGAGCCGCCCGCAGGCGATTCTTCCCGGCGCATGGCTGGTGCGCAGGGCACCGAGAGCGCCGCCTTCAACGCGGTGAACCGGGGCAAGCGGGGAGTGGTCATCGACCTCAAGACCGACGCCGGCCGCGATGTCGCCGCGCGCCTCGCCGCTTCGGCCGATATCGTGGTGGAGAACTACCGCCCCGGCGTAATGGCGAAGCTGGGTCTCGACTACGAGACGCTCGCCGCCACGAACCCTGGCCTGATCTACGCGTCGATCTCCGGCTACGGCCAGACCGGGCCGGCGGCCGACAAGGGGGGCTTCGATCTGGTGGCACAAGGGGTCTCGGGATTGATGTCGGTCACCGGCGAGCCGGGTCGCCCGCCGGTGAAGGTAGGCGTGCCCCTCACCGATCTGGGAGCCGCGCTGTTCGCCGTCTGCGGCATCCTGGCCGCGCTCCACCACCGCGAACGAACTGGCATGGGACAGCGGTTGGACACCGCGCTGGTCGACGCTGGCGTCGCGCTGTCGGTCTGGGAGGCGACCGAGTTGTTCTCCACGGGCAGCGTGCCGGGCCCGCTCGGATCGGCGCATCGGATGAGTGCGCCGTACCAGGCGATCCGCTGCGCCGACGGGTACATCACGCTCGGCGCGGCGAACGACCGGATCTTCGAGCGCCTTGCACGCCTGCTGGGCCATCCGGAGTGGATCGACGACCAACGCTTCGCGGTGGACGGCGACCGAGTCCGGCACCGCGAGGCGCTCGCCGAGGCGATCGAAGCGGTGACGACGGAACGTTCGCGCGCGCACTGGCTCGAGCAGTTCGAGGCGCATGACATCCCCTGCGGGCCGATCAACACCTACCGCGAGGTGATGGACGACCCGCAGGTGCGGGCGCGCGAGATGGTGGTGGAGACGGAGCACCCGACGCTCGGACGGATCCGTACGCTCGGCACCCCGATCAAGCTGGGGGCGACGCCGCTCGCGCCCGGCCGGCCTGCGCCACTCCTGGGCCAGCACACCGACGAGGTGTTGGAGGAGGCAGGCTACACAACCGTAGACATCGCCGCCCTGCGTGCCTGCAACGCCGTCGCGTAGCACCTCGGCCCGGTGCGCCGGCCGTCAGTCGCCAACCGTCGCGAAGTGGCCCCGCCGCCTACAGCATGAAGCCGCGTTCGTCGTGCAGGGCGATGTCCAGGCCAACCGACTCCTCCTCGGCCGTCACGCGCAGACCCATCGTCGCGTCGACCAGCTTGATGATGATGAACGTCCCCAAGGCGCTGTAGACGATCGTTGCGGAGGCGCCGACGAACTGCAGCCAGAGCTGCGCGCCGATACCGCCATCAAGGCCGGAGCCGCCAAACACCTGCGCGGTGAAGATGCCTGTCAACATCGCACCTACGAATCCGCCCACGCCATGGACGCCAAAGACATCGAGTGAGTCGTCGTACCCGAGCGCCCGCTTGAGGTTGCTCGTGGCCAGGAAGCAGCAGATCCCCGAGGCGGCGCCGATAGCGAGCGCGCCGACGGGGCCGACCGTGCCGGAGGCGGGCGTGATCGCGACCAGCCCCGCGACCGCGCCGGTCGCGATGCCGAGCACGCTCGGCTTCCCGTGCCGCCCCCACTCCGCCAGCATCCAGACGAACCCGGCGGTCGCGGTGGCGATGTGCGTTACCGCCATTGCCATTCCGGCGACGCCGTCGGCGGCCAGTTGGCTGCCCGCGTTGAAGCCGAACCAGCCGACCCAGAGCATCGAAGCGCCCACCACCGTCAGGACCAGGCTGTTCGGCGGCATCGGCGTTCCCGGGTAGCCGCTCCGCGGGCCCAGCACGATGCAGAGGACCAGCGCCGCGACGCCGGCGTTGATGTGGACGACGGTCCCGCCGGCGAAGTCGAGCACGCCCATCTCGCCGAGCCAGCCGCCGCCCCAGACCCAGTGGGCGATGGGGGCGTACACGATGCTGACCCAGAGCGCCATGAAGACCATCATCGACGAGAACTTCATCCGCTCGGCGAAGGCGCCCACAATCAGCGCCGGTGTGATGATGGCGAACGTGAGCTGGAACATCTGGTAGACCGTCTCCGGGATCGTGCCCGCGACGGTGTCGACACCCACCCCCGACAGGAAGAACTTTCCGATGCCGATGAACGCGTTGAGCGATCCGCCGTCACCGAACGCCAGGCCGTAGACGTACACGGTCCAGAGGATCGTCACCATGCAGGTGATGGCGAAGCACTGCATCATCACCGACAGGACGTTCTTTGCCCGCACCAGTCCGGCGTAGAAGAGCGACAGCCCCGGGATCGTCATGAAGAGGACCAACACGCTCGACGTGAGCATCCAGGCGGTGTCGCCCGAGTTGAGCTCGTCCTGTGCCCAAGCGGCGCGCGGTGCCCCCAGTAGGGCGGCGGCGGCGACGGCGGTCACGAGCGTACGCGGCGTTAGCAGTCTGGACATCGATCACCTCGTCGGCAGTACGGGGTCAGAGCGCACTAGGGCCGGTCTCGCCGGTCCGGATCCGGACCGCGTGTCCGATGTCGGAAACGAACAGCTTCCCGTCGCCGATCTGTCCGCTGCGGGCGGCGCTGCTGATCGCTTCGATCACGCCATCGAGCTTGTCGTCGTCCACTACTATCTCCACCTTCGTCTTCGGAACGAAGTCGATGGAGTACTCGGCGCCGCGGTACATCTCCTTGTGCCCCTTCTGGCGGCCGTAGCCCTTTACTTCGGTTGCCGTCAGGGCGCTGATCCCCAGGGCGAGCAGCGCATCGCGCACGTCGTCCAGCACGTGCGGCCTGATGATCCCAATGACCAGTTTCATGCGGGGACTCCTTCCTCAGGTGTAGCGGGACGGCCAACTATAGCAGAGGCATGAGTCTATGGCGCACGAATATTGACTGGGGCGCCCGGCCGTGGTACTGTTCGCCCCTTCGCATGTGATGGCGCGGGGTGGAGCAGTCTGGTAGCTCACTGGGCTCATAACCCAGAGGCCGGGGGTTCAAATCCCCCCCCCGCTACCACTTACCACTCGTTTCAAGCGCGCGGCGACACTGCAGGCCGACGGCGCCGCCGTCAGATGCCTGACTCCACCGACATCGTGATCGCCTGGACGACGCTCCCGCCCGAGGCGGATGCCGCCGCCTTTGCGCACGCGCTCGTTCAGGAGCAGCTTGCCGCCTGCGTCACGATCGTTGGGGCGGTCCACTCGGTGTACCGCTGGGAGGGCTCGGTCGAGGCGTCGGACGAGCAGCTCCTGATGATCAAGACGGCACGCCGACACGTGGAGACGCTCCGTGACCGGATCGTCGACCTGCATCCGTACGACACGCCGGAGTTCATCGTCACGCCGGTCATCGACGGCCACCCGGACTACCTCCGTTGGGTCGTGGGGTCGACCGGGGACGAATAGGGTGCGTGGCGCGCCGTGCATCGCCGCCGGCTGACGGCCGGCTCAGGCACGGTTCATCGGTTGCCAAGGCGGGAGATGCCCCAGGAGAGCGCGAAGCCGCCCACCGCGAGCGTCGCGCCGGCACCAAACTGCCACCCCGGCGGGGCGGTGTCGCCGAAGGGCCAGAGGCCGAGTACGGCCCCCAGCAGTAGGCCGAGCAGGAAACCGTGCGTTACCCGCTCGTACCGCGCGAGCAGCACTCTCACCACGTTGCTCACCCCGATCACGCCCACCGCGACGCCGATCGCCACCGGTGCGAGCACGCCGGCCGACGCCGCGGCCGCCGTGATGTCCGCTGCCCGCGCGCCGTCCGCCGCCACCGCCACCGCATCAATGATCGTCCGGTACTGCCCCAGGATTAGCAGCAGGTAGGCACCGGAGACGCCTGGCAGGATCATCGCCGCACCCCCCGCCGTTCCAGCGATGATCAGCAGCAGCGTTGCACCCGCACCTCCTCCGCCGCCGTCCGCGCCGACCTGCTCCGCGTCGCCGGTCGCCAGCAGCGCCATGACAACGATGGCGGCGGCCGCGCTCACCACGATCGTGCGGTCGATCGGCTGCACCGCGCGCCAGAGCAGCGGCACGCCGCCGAGCGTCAGGCCGATGAACAGGCTGTACATGGCCCACGGCGCCCGTTCGAGCGCGCCGCTCACCAGCCCCGCGCCCCCTGCCACCCCCACAGCGGCCGCCCCGCCGACGCAGGCGAGCATCAGGATCACCTGCGGCCGGAACCGGAACGTCGAGACATCCGCCACGCCGCTGATGAACTGCGGATAGATCCCGACGGCGAGCAGCATCGTGCCGCCCGAGATGCCGGGGACCAGGTTCGCCAGTCCCATGAAGACGCCGCCGACGACACTCCGGAAGAGGAACAACGCAGCGCCCATTCTAGACGGGCCGGGGCCGCGATGCCCGCCGAACCCCGGTGCTAAGATGCGGATCGCGGATGGATCGAGAAGGGAAGGTGCGCGCGCTCCGGCTGGCGGTCACCTCGTGGCCCGTGCGGCTGCTGTTGTCCGGGTCCGCTCTCCGGCTGCTCCTCTTGCCGTTCGCAGCGTCCGGCGGCTGGCTCCTTGTTGCACTGGAAATCGCCGCCTCGGTGCTGCTCGCTATCGGCCTCGCCTGGGCGATCTGGCTGTTGATCGTGCGTCTGCAGCGCCGGTTGCTCTGGCGCGTGCGCCGCAGGCTGGTCCTGTCGTACGTCTTCATCGGCTTCGTGCCGGTGCTGCTGGTAGTCGCGTTTTTCAGCGTGGCGGGAACGATGTCCGTGCTATCGACCAGCGCGGAGCTGGTCCGCCGCGAACTGGATCGGGTGGTGGGCGACACACAGGTCGTCGTCGGCGCGATCGGGGTCCGGCTGTCGCGCGGGATGGATGCGTCGGAGGCGCTCGCGCGCGTGCGTGCCGTGATCGGCCAGCGCTACGATGGCCTCTCGGTTGCCGCGCTCGGTCCGCCCGGCAGCGGGCAGCTTGTCGCCGTCGGCCCGTGGGTGCATGGGGCGGCGCCGGATCGCCTTCCGGACTGGATCGCTCCGGACGGCTTCGCGGGCCTGGTGACCACCGGCCCGGAGGACTCCCTGGCGATCCGTGCCGTCGCGGCGGTGGATCTGCCCGACGTGCGCGGGATCGTGGTCGAGATCCCGCTTGACGACGTCGTCCGCCAGCGGATCGAGGCGGCGACCGGCGTCGCGGTCGACCCATTCACGGCTGCGCCGGACGATCCGGCCGCGGCGCTGCCATTCGCCTCGTCACGGGGGCTTGCGTGGGTGGCATTCGTCGACGCGGCCCACTGGGCGAGCGGGGCCGTCCGGACTCGAAGCCTGCCGATTCATGTCCCGCCGTCGGCGTTCTATGCCCGCGTGTTCGGCGCTCCCGCCGACGCGGGCGACGTGGGCGTTAACGACATCTTCGTGCTGCTGCTGATCGGGATCGGCGCCCTGTTCCTCGTCATCGAGGCAGCGGCGCTCGTGATGGGCACCGCCCTGGCGCGATCGATCACGGGATCGGTGCACGCGCTGTTCACCGGCACCAGCCGCGTCCGCCGCGGTGACTTCACGCACCGGATCACGATCCCGTCACGCGATCAGTTGGGCGAGCTGGCGGAGTCGTTCAATGCAATGACGGCGAGCGTCGAGACGCTGATGCACGAGGTGGCGGAGAAGAAGCGCCTTGAGGAGGAACTTCGGATCGCGCGGCAGATCCAGATGTCGCTGCTGCCTCGCGACACGGTTTCGATCCCGGGCCTGACGATCAGTGCGCTCTGCCGCCCGGCGCGCGAGGTGGGGGGCGACTACTACGAATTCATTCCACTCGGCGGGCGGCGGATCGGCCTGCTCGTGGCGGACGTCGCCGGCAAGGGGGCGTCGGCGGCGCTCTACATGGCGGAGTTGAAGGGACTGATCCTGAGCCTGGGGCAGATTTATGAGTCGCCCCGCACGTTGCTGATCGAAACCAACCGGATCATGGCGGGCACGCTTGACGCCCGCACGTTCATCACGATGATCTACGCCGTCGCCGATCTCGACGCCGGCACGCTTACCTATGCCCGCGCCGGCCACACGCCGCTCCTCTACGCCTCGGCCAATGGCGCGGCGGACGCGCCGGGCGAGTCGGCGATGGATGTCCACGTCTTGACACCGGACGGCCTGGTGGTGGGCCTGGCGGGGTTGGAGACGCAGTTCGACGACCTGCTCGAGGAACGCCGGATCGACATTCACCCGGGCGACGTCGCGGTGCTCTTCACCGACGGCGTTAGCGAGGCGATGAACGAGGCGAACGACCTGTTCGGCGAAACACGGCTGCAGCAGGTGATCGCGGCGCATGGCGACCTTCCCCCCGACGCGCTGCGCGACCGGATCGTGCAGGCGATCGAGACCTTCGTCGGCACCGCGGATCAGCATGATGACATGACGATGGTACTGCTCCGGATCGACGCGATCGGGGCCGCGGCCGGGACGGACGCGGATGTGGCAGTGGCGGCGCACGGGGCTTGAGGATGCCCGGTGCGCCGGACCTGGCGGAGTTCGAGGATCACATCGGCTACACGTTCCGCGACCGCCGCCTGCTTACGCAGGCGCTCACCCACCGGTCGTATGCCAGCGAGGACGAGACAGACGAGACCGGGGACAACGAGTTGCTGGAGTTTCTCGGTGACGCCGTCATCGGCCTTGTGGTGGCGGAGCTGGCCTGCCGCGGACCGGACATCGGATCGTCCGGATCGGCCTCGGAGCTCCGGGCGAGCCTCGTCTCCCGTACCGCGCTCGCCCCTCTCGCGGAACGGTGGGTGCTCCCGCGGTTCCTCCGGTTGGGGCGGGGCGAGGAGCGGAGCGGCGGCCGGCAGAAGGTGTCGGTGATTGCCAACGCCTTCGAAGCGGTTGCCGGAGCGATCTTCCTCGACGGCGGCTACGACGCGGCGCGCACAGTGCTCGACCGCATCTACGCTGAGCCGTACCGGGCGCTGATGCAGAATGGGCAGCCCAACGCTGGCATGGCGTCCCCCGGCGCGCCGGCACGCGACGCGAAGTCGACGCTGCAAGAATGGCTGCAGGCGCGCGGCCGCCGGCCTCCGGCGTACACGGTGATGGAGACGAGCGGCCCGGACCACAACAAGACGTTCCGGGTCGCCGTCTCGATCGATGACGCGCCTGTCGCCGAGGCCACCGGGTCGTCCCGCAAGGAGGCGGAACAGGTAGTGGCGCGTGAGGCGCTGCGACGGCTGCGTGCGTCGGGCGATGACGGGCCGAAGGGCTGAGCGTCAGTCGATCTCGATGAAGTCGTACTGCACCGTGCGGGGCGCTGGCGACGCGATGTCGGGATCGTCTTCGGACGTGACGGCTGCCGTCACGGGCGGCAGTCGGCGGATGACGTAGTCCTGCACCTCGCGGGCCAGCGCGATCCGATCGGGCGGCGCGGCGTGGCAGTGGAGGCGGACCCAGAGCCGGAGTATCGGGTCGATATACCGGTATCGTTTGTCCTCCACCGTGATCAGGTCGACATCCGCCAGCCAGGCCAGGTAGTCCCGTGTCGAGCCGGGCGTACGGCCGAGGCGGCGCGCGATGCCTGTCAGCGTGAGCGGTTCCTCGTCCGCCAGCACCGCCAGGATGCCCTTCAGCGCGCCGTAGCCGCGGGCGCGGTGCAGGCGCAGTTCGTATGTGAAGCGGCAGGCGTTGGCAAGCGGTGCGCCCGGCGCCATCTGCGCGGTGAGTGCGCCAGCCGGATCGGCCGCCCCGGGACCGTCCGCTGCCGCGAGCGACGTTGCGAGGTGCTGCACCCACGCGGGCCGGCCGCCGGTTATTGCCTGCACCATGGTGGCCAGACTGGTCCGATCGTCCGGCTCGTCGATCAGGTCGTGCGGGCGGAGCGCCGCGTGCACCTCGTCAGTGTCGAGCGGAGGCAGGTGGATCACCTCGAAGCGATCGGCGGGGAATGTCTCGAGGAGTCGCAGAGCGCGGGCGGTGTAGCGGCTGGCGAACACGAACCGGTTGGAGCTGCAGACGGCGGCACCGAGGAACTCGCTCAGCACTCCGCGGAGCCCAGGGTAGCTGGCGAGTGTCCGCAGCTCGATGAACTCGTCGAACAGAAGGATCGGCTGCGCCTGGCCGCGATGCTGCGGCTGCCCGATATGGGCGAGCAGCGCGTCGAACGCGGCGCGCGGCGATTCGTACCGCACCGCGGTGGGACGTCGGCTGGCCGCGCTCATCGGGTCGCCGGCCACCGTTGCGAGGAGCCGCTCCGGCGTCGAGGCGACGCGCTCGGCGTCGACATACCGACTGCGTTCGGCCCCAAGCTGGTCGGCGACACGGTTGAGGATCGACGTGCGTCCACTGCCGCACGTGCCCAGCAGCACCGGAATCCGGTGAGGCTCCGCATCGAGCGCCTGATGTACGCGGCGTTCGATCGCCGGACGTTCGTGAAGCACGGATAGGGTCTGACCTTATGAGACGCCCGGAACGTTGTCAATCGCGGCCGCTATAATCCTCCGCATGACGTTCGGTCGTTCCGTCCGGCCAGCCGTACCTTTCAGCCTGCCCGGCACCGACGGGCGCCGCCACAGCCTCGATACCTACCGAGGCGCGTGGCTGCTGCTCGTCATGCACCGCCACCTCCGTTGACTCGCCTGCCGCCGGCACCTGCTGCAGTTGCAGTTGGAGGAGACGGCGCTGGCTGAGCTGGGGGTCCATGTCTGCGTCGTCACGTTCGAAGGGGTGGCGGCGGCGGAGGCCTACGTCGAGGAAACCGGAACCCGGTGGCCGGTGCTGGTGGATACGGAGCACGTGTTGTACGACGCCTATGGGATGGGGCGGTTGTCATGGGCACAGATGCTGGACCTGTCGGCGATCCCGGTGTTCGCGGCGGAGATCCTCAGAGGCAACCTGCCGCGGTGGCCGCACGCCGACCCGCAGCGGCGGGGGGGGAACGTGCTGATTGATCCGGCCGGCATCGTCCGTTTCGTTCATGTCGGCAGTAACCCAGGCGATCGACCGACGATTGAGCGGCTGCTGGACGTCCGCCGTACCGCAGCATGACAATGGACGCAAGCATGAGGACGGGCACCGAACCAGCCCTGACACCGCCACCGGCGGCTGACGACGCGTGGGTCGACCGGATGGTGATGCTCCGCCGGCAGTTGCACCAGCGGCCGGAGCTGGCGTTTGACGAGGTGGAGACGGCCCGCACCATCATGGTGGAGCTGGACCGCCTCGGCATTCCCCATGACTATGGCGGTCCGGGCGGTGGCATTGTGGCGCGCCTCGCGGGCAACCGCCCCGGCCGGCGGATCGCGCTACGCGCCGAAATGGACGCGCTGCCGTGCCAGGAGGAAACCGGCCGTCCATTTGCCTCCGGCATCCCGGGCCGGATGCACGCCTGCGGCCATGATGCGCATATGGCGATGCTGCTCGGCGCGGCGGCGCGGCTCGCCGCCGATCCGCCACCCGGAGAGACGGTCTTCATCTTTCAGCCGGCGGAGGAGCGGGGCAACGGCGCGCGCGTGATGCTGGAGGCGGGCGCGCTCGCCGGTGTCGATGCGATCTTCGCCGGTCATGTCACCACCGAGTACCCGGTCGGCCGGATCATGGTGGCCGACGGAGTGATCACCGCGCACTCCGACCGCTTCTGCATCGAGGTGCATGGCGAGAGCGGACACGGCGCGCGGCCGCACGAGGCGGTCGACGCGGTGCTGGTGACCGGCCTGCTAATCACCAGCATCCAGTCTCTCGTTTCGCGCTCGGTCAACCCGGCCTGGCCGTCCGTCGTCACGATCGGCCAGGTCCGCGCCGGGACCGCTGCGAACATCATCGCTGGCTACGCGGCGCTCGACGGGATCGTCCGGACGACCCGGCCGGACGTGCGCGAGGAGATCATCAAGGGGCTCGAGCGGACCGCGTCGGCGCTGGGCGCGCTGCACCGCGCGCGGATCGACGTTCGGATCGACGAGAGCTGCCCGGCGGTGGTGAATACACCGGTCGAGACGGCGCTTGCGGCGGACGCGGCGCGCACCGTGGTGGGAGACGGCGGGATCGTCGTCGCCGATCATCCCAGCATGGGGGCGGAGGATTTCTCCTGGTTCCTGGCACACACCCCCGGCTGCTATGTCCGCTTCGGCGCGCGGGCAGACACGGGGAAGTATGTGCCGCTCCATTCGCCCAGGTTCGACATCGACGAGCGAGTGCTGGATGTGGCGGCGCGGTACTACGATTCGCTCGTCCGCCGGGCCGCGGCGGGATAGAGCCTGGCGCCGATTCGGGGTGCCGGTCGTGTACCGCGGCTGGTTGACAGCGGGCGCACCATCGGTTGAACGCCGAGCAGCCGCGGCAGTAACTCCTCAATGGCCTGATCCGCGTCCGCCACGGTTTCCGCAAGCGCGATGACGTCGAACTTCCCGAACTCCGGGATCGGTCCGACGTTGTAGAAGATAAACCGCCCCTTCCCGGTCGCCGGATCGTAGGCCTCGGCCCCGACCCGCTCGAGCACATCCCCGAACCGCGCGCCCACCAGACCGGCGTACATCACATCCTGCGCACGGTACGGTCGGCGCGTCCCAGCCCAGACGTCCCGCCACTGCGGCGCGATGTCGTCGACGAGCCGCATTGGCGCGCTGGTACCACCCCACCGGCCGTTGCATTCGGTGAAACGGATCTCACAGTCGCCCCCGGGATCTCCCACCACCAGATGATCGAACGAGCAGCGGCCGACGTACCCGAGCCCCTGCAGCGCGACGGCCACCCGCGCCGACGCCTGCGCGAGCCGCCGGTTCACGCCGTCCGGCAGCGTCGACGGACGGCTGCCGACAAACACCTTCCGGTCGCCCTCGAGGATCTGCTCGTAGATTCCGTCGAGCCGCGGCGCGCCGCAGCCGGCCGGCGGAATCCACCACTGCGTCGACGGCGACGAGGCGGCGTCTTCCCACGCTACGGCCAGAACCGTTTCACCTGGCGTCCATTCGGTTCGCCGCAGGAACCCATCGACCAGGACTTCCACCTCGCCGGGGGGCCGGCCGCGGAGCACCGTTGCGTCGAACACCTGGTTACCCATCGCCGACGCGCAGCGGGTCCGCTTTAGCCCGACCGACGGCCAGGTCTCGGCGAGGCGGGCGAGGTTCGCCGCGATCGCCGGCGCCGTGTGGGCGCCGTGCGTCTCCGGGCTCCAGCCGGCGCCGAGGATGGCAGTCACCACCTCGTCGAACAGCGCCTTGTCGTTTGCGATCCAGGTCACCGGGGGTGGCGATCCGGTCACCGTCACCGCCGCGCCCGATGTCTGCGCGATACGTTGCGCCAACGTCCAGACCGGATCGATCGACATGTAGGGGTGGATCACCAGGCGGCCGGTCCGCCGCGCCTCGACCACCAGGCGGTCGAACGTCTCGCCGGCCAGGCAGCCGGCCGCAACGGCGAGCGGCGATGTGCCGGAGGGCGGATGGGCCGCGAGCCGTGTTGCGCGTCCCATCCGAAGATGCTCGACGGCGTACGTGTCGTATGCCGGATCGCTCGGCGTGACGGTGGCGTAGCAGTCGCCGTGCCGGGCCCGGATGCGGGCGCGGTGTTGGTACTCCGGGACTCCGGCGATGTCGGTCAGGAAGGGAATCTCGGAGACGTCGTCGATGTGCAGGGTCGGTGCGTACGGCCCGTCGGGCTGCCAGGCATGTCGGGTGTACGGGCGGACCGCGCCAGCCAAATCGAGGCGTTCGGCGATCGGGCGGACCGCCACGCCGATGTGTTCGGGATGGCCGGGCGGCGGCAGGCTCTGGCCGCCGGCGCCGTTACTCACCCGCCGACGCGTCGGTGCTGGGGCTCGGTCTCGAGGTCAACCGCCGCCTGCATCACCTGCCCGCGGGAGTTCAGCAGGTCGACGCTGGCGCCGTGAGCCAGCCTGAGGTGCTCGGCCTCGACATGCCCCTCCACGACGCTGCCCGCTTCGACGTCGATCGTTCCGGAGGCGACAAGCGTCCCGCGTACGGATCCCTTGACGGTGATCGTCCTCGCCGAGATGTCCGCCGTGACCCGTGCACGGCGGGCGATGGCGACGCCGTGGTTCGGCGCGCTGATGCGGCCATCGACCCTGCCCTCGATGATCAGATGCTCGCCCGACGTGACCTCCCCGCGGATGGCGATGGTGTGTCCGATCGAGGTGAGGCCCTCGGGGATGTCGAAGCCGGAGACGAGGCGCCGCGCTGGCGGTGGTCCATGTGCGGGCGTGCGGGTTCGCATACCCGCGGCGTCAGTGGAAGTGGAGCGGGAGACGGGGGTCGAACCCGCGACTTTCAGCTTGGGAAGCTGACACTCTACCACTGAGTTACTCCCGCTCTCGGCCGTGACCCGCGGTCATTGTAGCACCTAGGCATTGCGGAGGAAGGTGACCACCTCGTCGCGGCGGGCGATCATCTCCTGCTCCGTGGTCGCTTCCAGGTTGAGGCGGAGGAGCGGCTCGGTATTCGACGGGCGGACGTTGAACCGCCAGGTGCCGTAGTCGACTGACACACCATCCAGACGTGAGATGCGCGCGTCGGCGTACCGATCGACGAGACGATCGAGCGTCATGGCGACGGCGTCCATGCCGGGCATCTCGGTGTTGATCTCGCCCGAGAGGCAGTACTTCGCGCGTAGCGGCGCCAGGAGCTCGCTCAGGCTCTCGCCCCGCACGCTCATCAGCTCGAGCAGCAGCAGCGCCGGAATCATCCCGTTGTCGGCGAAGAAGTTGTCGCGAAAGTAGTAGTGTCCGGTCACCTCGCCGCCGAACAGCGCATCCTCCGCGCGCATCCGTGCCTTGAAGAATGCGTGGCCGACGCGGTTCACAAGCGCGGTGCCGCCAAAGCGGGCCACCGTGTCAGGTACGGCCAGGCTGGCGCGGATGTCGTAGACGATCTTCGCGCCGGGTGTCTTCCGGAGGAACGCCTCGGCGAGGAGCGCCGTGATGAAGTCACCCGCGACGAAGGTGCCGTCGCCATCGATGAAGAAGCAGCGATCGGCGTCGCCGTCCCAGGCGATGCCGGCGTCGGCGCGCTCGACAGTGACCTGCTCGACGATGTCGCGGCGGTTCGCTTCGATCAGCGGATTCGCCTCGTGGATCGGGAAGGTGCCGTCGACGTTGAAACAGAGGCGGGTCGTCGTGCAGGGAAGCCGGTCGAAGAGCGCTGGCGCCATCAGCCCCGCCATGCCGCTTCCGGCGTCGAGGACCAGGCGGAACGGATTGACCACGGCAACGTCAATGAACGACAGGACATGGTCGACGTAGTCGTCGAGCAGCGCCGCCTCGGTGCGCGCTCCGGGAGACGTCGTGGACGGCGCCGGAATCGTGCCGTGCACCACCATGTCGCAAATCTCGCCGATGCCGGAATCTCCGCTGAGCGGCAGCGCCTGCGCGCGCACCAGCTTCATCCCGATGTAATCCTTCGGGTTGTGCGATGCGGTGATCTCAGCGCCCCCGTCGAAGCCATCGCGCGCGACGCCGTAGTAGAGCATGTCGGTGCCGATCAGCCCGAAGTCGGTGACGTCCGCGCCCTGTGCGAGCGCGCCGTCGATGAACGCGCTGGCGATCTCGGGTGCGGCAATCCGCATGTCGCGGCCGACCGCGATTCGGGACGCGCCCAGGTACGCGACGAACGCCCGCCCTATCCGATGCGCAACGTCGGCGGTGATCTGATCCGGATGGATCCCCCGCACGTCGTACGCCTTGAAGATGGACGGATCGATCGTCATGCGTGAGTATAGGGGGTGACCGTGGAGCCATCGCCCAGCACCGTGCCGGCTCCGAGCCGGGCATGGTCGCCGATCTGGCAATTACAGCCGGCGATGGCGCCGTCGAGCGTCGCACCGACGCCAATCGTCGTGCCGGACCAGACGACGGCGTTGCGCAGCTCAGCTTCCGGCTTGACGACGACGCCCCGGCCGACGACGGCGTGCGGCCCCACTTTGGCCCCGGCGCGGATCGTCGCGTCCGGCGCCACGTAGCAGGGACCGGTCAGGTTCGCGCCCGGATCAACCGTCGCACCGTCCGCCACGATCGGGTCGGCGCTCGCGCCGGCGCCCCACGGCAGGCAGGCGGAGCGACACAACCCGTCGAGGATGTCGCGGTGGGCGTCGAGGTAGGCGGCGGGAGTTCCGATGTCACGCCAGTAGCCCTCTTCGATGTACGCCACAACGTTCTCGCCCCGTTCGATCAGGGCGGGAAAGTACCCCCGCTCGATCGAATGCCTCACGCCGGTCGGGATCAGGTCGAATGTGTCCGGCTCCAGGACGTAGATGCCGGCATTGATCGTTCGGCACCGCACCTCCGACGGATCGGGCTTCTCGATGAAACGGGTGATGCGGCCGCCGCTGTCGGTTTCGACCAGGCCGTAGCGCAGCGGATCGTCCACCGGTGCGAGCACGAGCGTCGCGCGCGCGCCGAGCGACCGGTGACGATCGAGCACCGCGTTCAGGTCGACATCCGTCAGGACATCGCCGTTGAAGACGAACGTCGGGCCGTCGAGGTGCGGCGCGGCGAACTTCACGGCGCCGCCGGTTCCGCGCGGCTCCGGTTCGACGACGTAGCGGACCGGGAGTCCCGCGTCCGCACCGTCACCGATGACCGCTTCGATCAGGTCTGGCTGATAATTCAGGCTCAGGATCACCTCGTCGATGCCCGGGACGCGGCGGAGCACATCGATCTGGTGGTAGAGGAAGGGGCGGTCGAACAGCGGGACGATCGGCTTCGGTGTGTTGAGCGTCAGCGGCCGCAAGCGCGTCCCGGCGCCGCCCGCGAGGAGGATCGCCTTCATGTGAGCGGATAGAATAGCAGCGCGGGAGGGAGGACGCCGCGGATGAATCTGGCCAACACGCTCACCCTCGCCCGCATCTTCCTGGTCCCGCTGCTGGTCGTCGTCCTGCTGACCCGGTTCGAGGCGGAGGAGATCTTCGGCCTCCCAAAAGAAATTGTCGGTGCGGCGATCTTCGGCCTGGCGGCCTTCACCGACTGGCTCGACGGCTATGTCGCGCGCCGCCGGCAGCAGGTGACGCAGCTCGGACAGTTGATGGACCCGCTTGCCGACAAGCTGCTGATCACGGCGGCCCTCATCTCGCTGGTGCAGATGGGGATGGCATCCGCCTGGATGGTGGCGGTGATCCTGGGGCGCGAGCTCGCCATCACCGTGCTCCGGAGCCTCGCCTACGCGCGAGGGGTATCCATCCCCGCGTCGCAGCTCGGCAAGGTGAAGATGGCCCTGCAGGTGGTGGCGATCCTACTCCTGATCCTCGGCACGCAGGCGCCGATCTTCTGGCTGCTCGGGACCGTGGCGCTCTGGCTGGTGCTGGTGGCGGCGATCTGGTCGGCGGTCGACTACTATCGCCGGTACAACAGCGTCATCACTGATCCAGGTCCATCCGGACCTTGAGTTCGGTGATCCGTTCCGTCGCGTCTTCCAGGTACGCGGTCTCGGGGAATTCCACCACCAGCCGCTCCAAGAGCGGCAGCGCTTCGGCGCCGCGGCCGAGCTCGGCGAGTGAGTCGGCCAGGTAGTAATAGACTTGGTCGCGGCGGGTGTAGTCCGGATCCTCGTTCAGGATCTCCCGGAAGCGGTCGATCGCGCCGGTGTAGTACCTCAGCCGCCAATAGAAGCGGCCCACCAGGTAGCTGGAGTCGTTCAACCGGTCGCGCGCGTCGCGCAGCCGCGTCCGCACCTCGGTGATGAGCTCGGGCGTGGCGTACTCGGCGTACTGTTCGAGGAAGCGCCGGAATTCCTCGATTGCCAACCGGGTCTCGGACTGATCCCGTTCCGGCCGCCGCATCTGGTTGAAGTAGACCATCGCCATCTTGAACTGCGCGAGCGGGGCGATCTGGTGGGTGGGGGGATAGAGCCGCAGGAATTCCCGCAGCTCGATCAGCGCCGTCACCATCGAGGTAGCGCTGTTCTCTCCTTCGTAGGTCTCGATCAGGCCGATCCGTGCGTCGGCGCGCATCGGGCTCTGCGGATAGTTGTCGCGGATCTGCATGAAGTACTCCCGCGCCCGGCTCCAGCGTTCCTCGGCGAGCGCCTCCTGTCCCCGCTCGTACAGCACGAGATCGGCCCCCTCGGTGGTCAGCGGCACCTCCGGCGGCGGGTTCCCGCCGCAGGCGGCACCGGCAAGCATGGCCAGGGTCGCCACAGCGCCCCAGGTCCACCGCGAGACCCGCGTCACCCGACGGTCGACGCCACGCCTGTCAGCCATTGGTACTCCGCCAGTATGCCATCTTCGAGGGCGACTGCGGGGGCGAACCCCAGCTCCACCCGAGCGCGTGCCGTATCGGCGAACGTATCCCGCATGTCTCCCTTCTGCGGCGCCTCGCGCCGGACATCGAGCGTCAGGCCGGTCGCACGCGCGATCACGTCGATCACGGCGTTCATCGAAACGCGCGAGCCCCCTCCAATGTTGTACACCGCACCGGGTGCGCCGTGCAGCCCGGCGGCCACCGTGGCGGCGACCGCGTCCTCCACGAACGTGAAGTCCCGCGTCTGCTCGCCGTCGCCGTAGAGGCGAATCGGATCGCCCGCTGCGGCAGCCTTCAGGAACCGGTGGAAGGCCATGTCCGGACGTTGTCGCGGGCCGTACACGGTGAAGTAGCGGAGCGCCACGGCTGGCACGCCGCTTGTCCGGTGGTAGAGCAGGCAGAGGTGCTCCGCCGCCAGCTTGGTCACGCCGTAGGGTGACAGCGGCTGCGGCCGAGCATCCTCGCGCATCGGCAACTCAACACCGTCGCCATAGACCGACGAGCTGGACGCATAGACGAAGCGATCGATCGGCCGCGCGGCGCATGCTTCCAGCAGGAACTGCGTCGCGTCGACGTTCAGCTCGGTGTAGATGGTGAAGTCGCGCCCCCAGCTTGCCCGGACGCCAGCCTGCGCCGCAAGATGGAAGACGTGCGTGACGCTGTCGAGCAGCGCCGGCCAGTCGGCGTCGCGGATGGTGGTCTCGACGAAGCGGAAACGGGATCGTGTCCGGAGCGACGTGAGGTTCGCTTCCTTGACTGCCCGCGCGTAGTAGTCGGTGAACGCATCGAGCCCCGTCACCTCGTGTCCGCGCTCCAGCAGATGCTCGCAGACATGCGATCCGATGAATCCCGCTGCCCCCGTGACCAGCGCCTTCATCGTGGGTCTGCCGGCGGCTCGGCCGGCCGCCGTCCGTGAACGCGCCGCATCTCCGGTCGGCGCCAGCGGTCACGCATTGCCCGCCAGCGCCAGCCCCGCCAGTGCCGCTTCCCGCAGCGCGCGCGTCGCCTCGGCCGGATCGTCCGCGCCGTAGATTGCCGAGGCCGCCACCAGGATTTCTGCCCCCGCCGCGGTCAGCTCCGCCGCGTTCTGCAGACCGACGCCGCCATCGATCTCCACCGGCGCCCGGTTGCCGGCCGCGTCGAGCAGTGCACGCGCCTCCCTGACCCTCGCCGTGCTCTCGGGGATAAACGCCTGGCCGGCGTAGCCCGGATGGACCGACATCACGACGAGATAATCTACAAGATCCGCCACCGGCCCGAGCGTTGCGACCGGGGTATCGGGGCTGATCACGGCGCCCGCCGTCGCGCCGTGCGCCCGGATTGCAGACAGCGTCCGCGCCAGGTCGACCGTCGCCTCGGCATGGACCGAGATCATCGACGCGCCGGCGGCGGCGAACGTCCCAACGTGCCGATCCGGTTCCACCACCATTAGATGAACATCGAGCGGCACCGTGGCGGACCGCTGCAGCGCCTCGACGATGGGCACGCCGATCGAGATGTTCGGTACGAACCGGCCGTCCATGACGTCAACATGCAGCAGATCCGCCCCTCCCGCCTCGACCGCGTGTGCCGCTTCCCCCAGCGCGCTGAAGTCGCACGCCAGCACCGACGGGGCGATTCGGAGGTTTGGCGTCACCGGCTCACCTCCAGCGAAATCGCATCTGCCTGGGTCACCTGAAATCCGGCTCCAGGGGCCTGATCGATCACGATCCCCGGGCTGATGCCTGGATAGGGATGGTCCCCCACGACGGAGACGCGGAAGCCCCGCGACCGCAGCACGTCGGCAGCCGCCTCGCCCTCGACGCCGATCAGGTTCGGCATGACGTAGGTGCGGCCCCGTTCGCCCCGGTTGATCAGCAGCGAGACCGCGACGCCGGATCGGGCAGGGGGAGGATCCTGCGCCACCACCGCGTTGGTCGGGTAGCGGCTCGACCGGATCTCGGAGACATCGTCCAGGATGAAGGCGTTGTCGATCAGCCGCTGCCGGGCGCCCTCCTCCGATTCACCGATCAGCGACGGCGCTTCCCCTGCGTTCGGTCCGGAACTGAGCCAGATCTTGACGTTGCGCCGACGCCGGGTGACGGCGCCGGGACGGGGATCCTGCTCGGCGATGCGCCCCGGCCGGATCGCCGGATGGATGCGGCGGATCGGTTCGATCCGGGCGTTCAGGCCGCTGTCGGCCAAAACGCGGATCGCTTCCTGCGGCGGCAGGCCGCGCAGATCGGGTGTCGGCACCTCGCGCATCCGTATTGCCACCTGCAGCCCGGCGAACGTGAAGAGTCCGAACGTTGCGCCGAGCGCGCCAAGCACGATGATGGCCGTGCCTGCGGTCCACAGGCCTGCGGGAACCCGCATCAGTCCCCAGTGTACGAGACCGGCGCCGCCGCCGTCCATGCGGGCGCGCCGGCTGTCCGGCCCGCGACGCCAACGCCAACGCCGACAGTGCGGCTGAGAGCCGCGGTCCTAGCAGCCCGTGGTGAAACCCCCGCTACATTCGAGCGGCGATGCATCCCGCCTGAGCGGCGTTGCTCCTCGGTCGCCTCTGGCCAAGAGGCTCCCTCGTCGCGCCTTGTCAGGCGGGCCCCTCACCGCTCTCGGTGTCACGCGGGGTTTCACCACGGGCTGCTACGCCTTCCGGCGCAACACCGCGCCGAAGAATGCCTCGACGCCATCGCGAAACGGCAGCGTTCGGAAGTAGCCATCGTCGCCGATCAACCCCGCCACCGCCCGACGTGGCGGCCGCACCGCCTCGTAGGCCGCATGTCGCTCCAGAAAGCGTGCCACCACCACCTCGTTCTCTTCCGGTTCGCTCGAACACGTGGAGTACACCAGGCGCCCGCCCGGCCGGACGGACGCCGCCGCCCGCTCCAGCATCCGGAGCTGCAGGTCGGCGAATGCCTCGAGGTCCGCTTCCGTCCGCCGCCACCGGATGTCGGGATCGCGACGGATCGTACCGAGGCCGGAGCAGGGCGCGTCGAGCAGGACGCGATCGAAGACAGCGCCGAAGGGCAGCTGCGCGGTGGCGTCGAGGCGGACGACGGCGACATTGGCGAGGCGGAGGCGCGCGACGGTTCGGGCGAGGAGTGCGACGCGGCGAGGGCGATAATCGGCGGCGACGACGCTGCCTTCGCCGCGTGGTGGCTCTCCTGTCGGCCGCTGTCGGCTGCCCGGCGTCTCCAACACCGGCATGGTGGCGGCGAGGCCAGCCGTCTTGTTGCCTGGCGACGCGCAGAGGTCGAGGACGCGTGCGCCGGACGGGTCGTCGATCAGGTCGATGATCAGTTGGGATGCTTCATCCTGGATGACGAAGGCGCCGTCCCGGAAGAGGGAGGTGCCGGCGGGGTCGCCGCCGGTCACGATCAGGCCGTGCGGAGCGAGACGGGTGGGGGTGGTGCGGACGCCGTGCGCGGCGAGTGCGGCGGCCAGATCGGGTGCGGTAATCCGCGCGAGGTTGGGGCGAAGCGTGACTGGTGCGGCGGCGTTGTTGAAACGGGCCCAGGCGGCGGCGGCGTCGGGGCCGTGGCGGTCGAGCCAGCGCGCGGCAAGCCAGCGCGGGTGTGAGAGGGTGATGGTCAGGGTGTCGAGGGGCGAATCGTGCGGGCCCAGGGACGGTGGGTCGCGGACGAGGGTGCGGAGAACGGCGTTGACGAAGCCAGTGGCCTGAGGTTCGCCGATCTGCCGGGCGAGCGTGACGGCATCGGCAACGGCGGCGCGGGGAGGGATGCGGTCGAGCCAGACGATCTGGTACGTCGCGGCCCGCAGCAGATCGAGGAGCGTGGGTGAGATCGCGGTGAGCGGACGAGTGGAGGCGTGGCCGATGAGGTGATCGATGGCGTTGCGCCAGCGCAGTACGCCGAGGGCGATCTCGCCCGTGAGCGCCCGGTCCCGCGGGTCGCCCAGCTCCTGCCTCGCCGCGGCGAGCGCGGCCGCCAGGTCGCGGCGTCCGTCATGGACGGCGCGCAGCACCCGATGGGCCGCCCGCCGCGCAGGCGCCGCCTGCTTGCTCATGTCTCGAAGCGCATTCCCGCCCGCCAGCGGTGGCCCGCAAGAAAGGCGCGGCTGGAAAGCCGCTTGCGGCCTTCCGGTTGAATCCTTCGGATCGCCAGGCAGCTTCCGTCGCCCGCCGCCACCACCAGTCGGTCACCGTGCGCCTCGATCACCGTGCCCGGCGACGGCGCCTCGCCCGGCTCCGCCGCAGCCGCCGCGACGGCAGTCCGGTGGATGAGGTAACGCTGCCCCTCAATCACCGCGGAGGCGTGTGGCCACGGATGCAGTCCCCGTACCTGGTTGTGAATTGTGCGCGCCGGACCCCGCCAGTCGATTGGTCCGTCTTCGCGCGTCAGCCGCGGCGCGAACGTCGCCGCCGCATGGTCCTGTTCCTCCTCGCCCGCCGTTCCCGCGCTGATCGCGTCGATCGCCGTCATCAGCAGCTCCGCCCCCAGTTCCGCCAGGTCGGTCTCCACCACGTCGCTTGTCTCGTCCGGCCCGATCGGCCGCGCGCGCCGCGTCAGCATCGGTCCCGCGTCCATCGCCTTGACCAGGCGGATGATCGTTACACCGGTCTCGGTGTCGCCCGCCATGATCGCCCGGTGGACCGGCGCGGCGCCGCGCCATTTCGGCAGCAGGGATGCATGGACGTTCACCGTCCCGTGCCGCGGATGGTCGAGCAGCCACTCCGGCAGCAGCCGGCCGTACGCGGCCACCACCGCCAGATCGGGCGTGACCGCATCGAGCTGCGCGCGGAAGGCCCGGTCTCCCAGCCGCTCTGGCTGCAGTACCGACAGTCCCTCGGTTTCGGCCAGCGTCTTGACCGCCGAGGAAACGACACGCCGGCCCCGTCCCGCCGGCCGGTCCGGCTGTGTCACCACTGCCGCGACCCGGTGGGGCGATCCGAGCAGCCGGCGGAGCGACGCTGCCGCGAACGGGGGAGTGCCGTAGAAGACGATGGTCAGCGATCGAACCCTCAGCGACGCCTGACGGCCCTACCACTGCCCGCCGCGCCGCAGCTTGTTGATTTTCCGGATCAGCAGTTCTCGCCGAATTCCACTCAGGTGATCGAGAAAGAGCGCGCCGTCCAGGTGATCCATCTCGTGGGCGAATGCCCTAGCCAAAATACCGGTTGCTTCCACTTCGCGTGATGCCCCGTCCCGGTCGAGGCCTCGGAGGACGGCCCGCGCCGGCCGCGTGACGGCGGCGCTGAACCCTGGCACGCTGAGGCAGCCCTCCTCCTCGCGCTGCGTCCCATCACGCGTCACCCACGCTGGGTTCACCATGATCACCAGCGTGCCGGCGTCGTGCCCGCCCGACGGATCGGCCACGAAGATCCGCTCAGATACCCCCACCTGCGGCGCGGCCAGACCCACGCCCTCGGCTGCGTACATCGTTTCGATCATGTCGTCGATCAAGGTCTCGATGGCAGGCGTCATCGTGTCGATGTGGACGGGCGGCTGGTGCAGCCGCGCGCTGCCGAACTTGAGGATCTGCCGGAGCACGCGCGAATTGTAGTGCGGATGCCAGTCGCTCCCGGCGCCGCCGCCCGTCCGCAGATGCGTTCCTGCGGCGCCTGAACGCGGTGGCACGGATCTTGCAAACCTCACCGTGGGGACCGGTGCGTTGCGCCGGACGGCGGCGCACTCACGAGCCAAGGGACAGGCGGACGATGGTCAGGCACTGGACGAGCGAGGACGCCGTGCCGGGCAAAGACCGGTTGCGGCGCGGGCTGGCGCGGCTGATGGGTCAGAGCCGGGCGATGACGGAACTCCGCGCGGCGGTGGCACGCGCGGCGCCCGCCCCCTTTCCGGTGCTGATCGAGGGGGAGAGCGGGACCGGCAAGGAACTGGTCGCGCACGCGCTGCATGAGGAGAGCCCGCGGCATCGCGAACCGTTCTCGGCTATCAACTGCGCCACGTTCAGCGACGAGTTGATCGAGGCGGAGCTCTTCGGCCACGCGAAGGGGGCATTCACCGGCGCGGTCCACGCGCGGCGCGGCCTGCTCGAGGCGACGACCGGCGGAACGGTGTTTCTGGACGAGGTGGGCGAGCTGTCGCCCCGCGCGCAGGCGAAGTTGCTCCGCGCCCTGCAGGAGGGGGAGATCCGCAAGCTGGGGGAGAACCAGACGCGCCGGCTCGACTTGCGCATCGTGGCCGCATCCAACCGGGGATTGGTGCGCGAGGCGGAGCGGGGCCGGTTCCGGCGCGACCTCCTCTACCGCCTTGATGTCGTGCATCTGCAGGTGCCGCCGCTGCGTGACCGCCCCGACGACATCGAGGCGCTTACCGAGCACTACTGGGGCCGTACGCTGGCCCAGACCCGCAGCCGGGCGCGCCTCGCGCCAGACACGCTGGCGCTGCTCGCGGCGCACGAGTGGCCCGGCAACGTCCGCGAGCTGCAGAACGTGCTCGCCGCGCTCGCCGTGCAGGCCCCGGAGGAGGGGGAGGTGGGGCCCGACCTGTTGCCGGCCGGATTCCGCCGCGCCATCGAGCGGCAGCGGCCGACCCTCGCCGAGGCGCGCCGCGTGTTCGACCGCGCGTTCGTCCGCGCTGCGCTCGCCCGCGCCGGCGGCCGCCGCAGCCGCGCCGCGAAGGAGCTAGGCATGTCGCGCCAGGGCCTGACCCGCCTTGTGGAGCGCCTCGGCATCGAGCTCGGCATCATGCCGCGCAAGCGCTGACCGCGCACCGGACGCTATGCGACAATGAGGGTCGAACGCAGGGGGCCAGGTGATGCAGGCCGCCACGGCGGCGGTGACGGTGCTGTTGATCGTTCCGTCGGTGGACGATGGGCGGATAACGGCAGTGACGGACGCCGTCAACTTCTGGAATGCACGACTGGCGGAGCTGGGCGTGGCGACGCGCTTCGAGCCGCCGCGCACCGCGGTCGACCCTCCGGAGCTGCGGGACATCGAGAACTATGCGCGCCGCGTCGCGCAGCGGGCGGTCCGGCTTCCGGCGGGCGCATCGGAACCGGACGCACCGGCGAGCGTGACGGGGCTCGACGGCGACGTCATCCTCCTGCTGTCGGCGCAGGACATCCTGTCGTTCGCCTGGCCGCTCCCGCGCGTTGATCCGGCACGCTACCTCGTCGTGATCCGATCCGTCCGCGGCCCGGACCGGGGCGACGCCATGGTGACCCGCCATGTCGTCGCGCACGAGCTGGGACACACACTTGGGCTGCTGCACAACGAGGAGCCGGACACGCTGATGTGCGGCCCGTGCCAGCCGCTCGCTTCGACCTCCGACGAGACGGGATACCTCCCCCTCACCGTAGCGGAACAGGAGCGCCTCCGCGCACTCCATCCGTAGTTGCCCCGCTACCACGCGAACCCGACGCCGCACCGACGCAGGCGCTCCCGCCGCCGCTAGCAGCCCGTGGTGAAACCCCGCGTAGCACCGAGAGTGGTGAGGCGCCCGCCTGACAAGGCGCGACGAGGGAGCATATCGGCCATATGCGACCGAGGAGCAACGCCGTGCAGGCGGGATGCATCGCTGCTCGAATGTAGCGGGGGTTTCACCACGGGCTGCTAGAGGCGCATTCGACCGTTGGGCCAATCGCCGCCGGTCGACGCACACCGTCTTGGGGCGACAGCCGCGATATCCTCCGGTGTCCCGGGCAGTCATGCGCATCTTCATTGCGGTCACGCTTGATCCGGCTGTGCGCGGGGAGGTCGCGGCACTGATCGACGGGTTGCGGCGGAGCGGGACGTTCGCGGCGCCGGTGGTGCGGTGGGTGCCGGAGGGGAATCTGCATCTGACGCTTCGCTTTCTCGGCGCGGTGGACGAACCCGGCGTGTCGGCTGTAGGCGAGGCGCTCGCGTTCGCCTGGACGCAGACGCCGTTCACGGTGTCGCTCGGCCCGGCCGGTGTCTTCCCGCCGCGCGGCGCGCCGCGGGTGATCTGGCTCGACGTTCGTGACCGCGCCAACGAGCTGCGCGCGCTGCAACGGGAACTCGAGCGGCGGCTCGCGGCGATTGGATATGCGAGAGACCGGCAGCCGTTCCGCCCGCACCTGACCATCGGACGGGTCAAACGGGACGCGCGGGCGGCGGGGCGAGCCATCGGCCGCGCGGTCGCGGCGATCGAGGTGCCAGCGATCAGGTGGACCGTCGATCGGGTGGTGCTGATGGAGAGCCGGCTGTCGTCGGAGGGTGCGGCGTACCACGAGGTCGCCGCGGCGCCGCTCGAGCCCGGAACGCACCCTGCCGGCTGACAGGGGCGCAGCCACGGCCCGCCGGTCGGAGCTTCCGGCGGGCCGGGCGCCACCAATCCGGCTGTCAGTCGTTCGATGTAGCCGCGCGAAGGCCGTGCTCACCCAGGAAGCGGCGGATCGTCCGGTAGATCCGCTGGTGCTCGTCCGGCGCGAAGCCACCGTGGCCGCCGCCTTCGATCGTCAGCAGCTCGTTCGGCACACCTGCCGCGCCGAGCGCCTCGTGCAGGCGCGTCGCATGGTCGTAGGGCACGATCGAGTCCTCGTCGCCGTGGATCGTCAGGATCGGCGGCAGATCCGCCCGGACGTAGTGAGTCGGCGACACGCGGGTCGCCACGTCCTTCCGGTCGGGGCGGCTGCCGAGCCACGCCTCGGTGAAGTTGCCGGACGTACCGGGGGTCCGGTTCGCCAGATCGTGCACGTCGGTGATGCCGTACCAGTTGACGATCGCCGCCACCTTCAGCTGCGCGGTCGATGTGTTGCCGGTCGTCCAGGTGCGGCGGCGGTCGCCCGGGCACTGCGCATCGAGGCCGGCGTCGGCGGGCAGCATGCCGGTCGTCAGCGCCAGGTGGCCGCCGGCGGAATTGCCGGTCACGACGATCCGGTCGACGTCGACGTTGTACGACTCCGCGTTGCGGTAGATCCAGCGGAGCGCGCAGCGGCAATCCTCGACCGCGGCGGGCGCATGGGCGGCGTCGGCCAGACGGTACGAGACGCTGATCACCGCCCAGCCCATCTCGAGGTAGGGGAGGAAGGTGAGGGCGGACGCCTGCCGGCTGCCGTTGGTCCAGCCACCACCATGGATGTACATCAGCGTCGGCGTCGGGCCCGCCGCGCCGCGAGGCCGGTAGACGTCGAGCGTCAGATCGTTCCCACCGGCGCGGTGGTAGACGACGTTCGGCACGAGCTGGTAGCTGCTGGCGACCCGCACGAACGCTTCGGCGGCGTCCTGGGCGTGGGCGGCCGGCGTGAATGCCGGGGCGGGCAGCAATGCTGCCGCCATGGCGATGGCCGCGATCCGTGAAGCAGTCCTCGTCATCGTATGTCCTCCTCGAGATGGCGCCGTCCTGTGGTGCGGGCAGGAGACTGCGGTCCGTCTCGCCTCGCGAATGTCACGTTGCCGCCTGACGGCCCGCGTGCCGCCTACGGTATCAGAAGCGGCACCTCGGGCCGATGCCTGTCCGGTCGATCACGTCGGCGGTGCGGTTCTGGCAGGAACTGCTAGAATCGCAGCCCCTACCGTTCAAGAGCCTGAGGAGGCGCCATGAGCAGAGACAATGAACTGCGTCAGGATCGATCGCAGCAGCCACACGTGCTCGACCGGCGAACACTGCTCCTCCAGACATTCGCCGCCACGGCAGCCGGCACCATCCTGGGAGCCGAGGCCGGCCTGTCGGCCAGTGCGAGCGGCGAGATCGGTCAGGCGTCAGGCCAGTACCCCGGCATTGCGCTGCCACAGGGCATGCGGCTGATCGTCACGGGGCACGACGCCGAGGGCCAGTCGTACATCGTCCGTGACGAGCGCATGACGAGGGGGGCCCAGTTCCCGAGTCTCTTCAGGACGACGGGGGACGATCCGTTCGGGCCCGGCCCCGAGCCCGAGCCGCGCACCCTGTATCCTACCGACTCGCCGCGGCTCGAACCTGAGGTCGGCGGCGCGAACTTCCACTTCGTCACCTTGCCGCCGACATCGCCCGACTCGCCCCCTGGGTGGCATCGGACCGAAACGATCGACATGAACCTCCTGCTGGGCGGCGAGTTGATCCTCATGCTCGACACGGAAGAGACGACGCTGCAGCCGGGTGACGTCGTCATCCAGCGCAATACGAACCACGCGTGGCGGAATCCCACCGACGCGCCGGTGTACTGGGCCGCCGTTCTCGTACCGATTCGCCAGCGGACCTGAGGCGGGAGGAACGGCCATGCAGCGAGTCGTGCTTGCGGCGTTGCTGATCGTGTCCCTTGCGCTTGCCGCCGCCGCGCAGGAGGCTGGCGTGCCGCGCTTCGAGCCGGTCACCTGGGAGCGCCTGGTGAACGCGGCCGACGAGCCGCACAACTGGCTGATGTACAACGGGACGCTCGACGGTCAGCGTTTCAGCCGGCTCGATCAGGTGAATCGGTCGAACGTCCGGAACCTCGAGCTGAAGTGGGCGTATGGCATCCGGGCGATCGACCGCGCCGAGACCACGCCGCTGGTGGTCGACGGCGTGATGTTCATCACGGAGTCGCCCAGCAATGTGACCGCGGTCGACGCGGCCAACGGTGGCCCCTACTGGCGCTACGAGCACCCCCTGCCGGAGGACCTCCGGATCTGCTGTGGCCGGAACAACCGGGGTGTCGCGATCCTGGACGAGACGCTCTACATGAGCACGCTCGACGCGCACCTGGTGGCGATCGACGCGCGGAGCGGCAACCTCGTGTGGGACGCGGAGGTGGCCGACTACCGCGACGGGTACAGCAAGACCGCGGCGCCACTCGTCGTGAAGGACAGGGTGGTGACCGGGATTGCCGGCGGCGAGTTCGGCATTCGGGGTTTCCTCGATTCGTACGACGCGGCGACCGGGGAGCGCGAGTGGCGCACCTACACGATCCCGGGACCGGACGATCCCGGCAACCAGACCTGGGCGGGCGAGTCATGGCGGACCGGCGGATCACCGACCTGGATCACCGGCTCGTACGACGCGGCACTGAACCTGATCTACTGGGGCACCGGCAACCCGGGGCCCGACTACGACGGCACGGTCCGGATGGGGGACAACCTGTACGCCGACTCGGTCCTCGCGCTGAACGGGGACACGGGCGAGCTGGAGTGGTACTTCCAGTTCACGCCGCACGACATCCACGACTGGGACGCGATTCAGATCCCGGTACTGGCGGACATCGAGATGGGGGGCGAGCCGCGGCAGGCGATGCTCTGGGCGAACCGCAACGCCTTCTATTACACGCTCGACCGCGGAACCGGCGAGTTCCTGCTGGGCACGCCGTTCGCGCTGCAGACCTGGGCGGAAGGGCTGGACGAGAACGGGCGGCCGATACGCGTGCCCAACATGGAGCCGTCAGCCGACGGAACCGTCGTTGCGCCGACCGCCGGCGGCGCGACCAACTGGTGGTCGCCGTCGTACAGCCCGGAGACCGGCCTGCTCTACGTGAACGCGTTCGACGGCGAGGGAGAGTTCTTCATTCGCGACGAGGAGTACGACGAGGGGGAACGCTACACCGGCGGGGGCGTGCAGGAGCCGGCGCCCATGGACACCTACCAGAGCACCATCCGCGCGATCGACCCGGCGACGGGCGACATCGCCTGGGAGTTCCCGATGAAGCCGCGCGCCCGGACGGGCGTCATGGCCACAGCCGGCGGCCTGGTCTTTGGCGCAACCGTCGACGGCTACTTCTTCGCGCTCGACGCCGAGAGTGGCGCGGAACTCTGGAACATCCCGCTCGGCGGCCCGGTCAACGCATCGCCGATGACCTATGCCGTCAACGGCCAGCAGTACGTCACGATGACGGTTGGCAACGTCGTCTACACCTTCGGCCTGGCCGACTGATTGCCGGTCTGCCAAGCGCTCGGGTGGGAGAAGCTCCCGGACGGACAATAGCTACGCACGGTGCGCGGGGTGTATCCCGATCCCGACGGTCGCCACCCGTGTATCCAGTGCCACCGGACCAGCTCCGCCCTGACGGTGTGGCGACGATCGGCTCATGTGCTAGTGTGCAGGAGGCAGAGCCGAAGGAGGGGGACCATGGCGAGACGAACGGGTCATCGTACTGGGAAGCAGGTCTGGCTCGGCGGACTACTCCTCGCTGCGGGCACGCTCGCCGGCACGCCTGCCGAGGGACAGGAGGTCACGTTCACCGAGGACGTGGCGCCCATCATGTGGGAGCATTGCGTCGAGTGCCATCGGCCCGGCTCGTTCGCCCCGATGTCGCTACTCGACTACGAGACGGCGAAGCGCTACGCGGGCGTGATCAAGTTTCGCGTCCAGGAGCGCCTCATGCCGCCCTGGCACGTCGACAACAGCGTCGGCGTACAGGCGTACAAGAACGACATCTCGCTGAGCGACGACCAGATCGAGACGATCGCCCGGTGGGTGGATGCGGGCGCGCCGCGCGGCCAGGGCGACCCGCCGCCCGTGCCCGGCTTTCCCAAGGGAGGATCGTGGCAGCTCGAGGCGGAGCTGCAGCGTCCCCCCGATCTGATCGTCCGGTCGACGCCGTACGACGTCAAGCCCAACGGCCAGGATCAGTGGTGGGCTCCGACGGTCCCGGTCGAGGGCATTGACGAGCCCCGTTGGATTCAGGCCTACGAGTTCAAGCCGTCCTACCCTGGCGGCATGAAGGTGGTTCACCATGGCCACGCCAACTACCGGACAGCCGACAGCGAGCGAGCCGTCGCGATCGCCCACTACGGGGTGGGCAAGCGCTACGAGGTCTTCCCGAAGGGCACCGGCATGTTGCTCCCGGCGGGTGCCGGGGTCGTGACCTGGAACCTGCACTATGCGCCGTTCGCCACGAGGGAGGCTGTCCCTGGCGACGTCGTGGAGGTCGGCCTCTGGTTCCATCCTGAGGGCGTGACGCCGCGGATCGAGACTGCGGGCGAGGTGCTTTTCCGGGTGGACCGGATGGGCGGGATGCCCCGGGGCGGCGACATTCTCATTCCGCCCAATAGCTACAAGGTACTCCAGGGGGTCCACACGCTCGACCGTCCCGCGCTGATCCAGAGCTTCCGCCCGCACATGCACACCCGTGGCAAGGAGATGTCACTCGAGGCGCTCTACCCCGATGGCCGGCGCGAGATGCTCAGCAAGATCGACAACTACCGCCACAACTGGCAAATCACGTATCTCATCGAGGAAGGGGCGCAGCCGCTCCTGCCCAGAGGCACGACGCTGCTCTTCACGTCGGTCTTCGACAATACGGCGGCCAACGAGATCAACCCCGACCCGAACCAGTGGGTCGTTTTCGGGCGGCGCGGAGTGGATGAGATGTCGCACATGTGGGTCGGCCTCTCGTATCTGGACGAAGAGCAGTACGGGATGTTGCTGGCCGAGCGAGAGTAGGGGAGCTCCACATGCGCGGCTCGCTAACCGGTCTCGGGATCCTCGGGCTGCTCATCGGGGACGCGGGGCTCGCGGCCGGGCAGATCATCCCCCTCGAGAACCGGCCGTTCGACGAGCAGGTGCTGCGTCCGAGCGGGCAAGGCATTGTGCCGATCTTCGACGGGTGGTACCGGAACGAGGACGGCTCGTCCGATATTTGCTTCGGTTACTACAGCCTCAACACCGAGGAAGCGGTCGACATCCCGGTGGGGCCCGCCAACGCCATCGAGCCGGCAGAGTTCACCGGTGGCCAGCCGACGCACTTCGATCCGGTGCCGGAGACACCGTATCGGCGGTACTACTGCGTTTTCACCGTGACAGTGCCGCGCGGGTTCGGCCGGCGGCGGCAGGTTGTCTGGACGATCGAGCGGGGCACGGCGCGCGCTTCCACGCCGGGCCACCTGCATCCGGACTATGTGCTCGACGAGCCCAGTTCCGACGGCCGGGGGGAGTCCGCGCCGACCTTGCGGTTCGAGGCGAACGGGCCTCGTTTCCGGGGGCGTTCCGGACAGACGGCAGCCGGGCGGACGGTCGCCGTGGGGCAGCCGCTCGACCTCACGGTCTTTGCGGAGCACGGGGGCGAGCGGAGCTGGCTCGGCTGGACGAAACATCGGGGACCGGGCGACGTGACCATGAGCGCGCCAGAGCTCTGGGTCGAGCCGGTGGAGGGTCGGGCCACGGTCACGGTCACCTTTGACCAGCCCGGCGACTATCTGCTCCGCGTGCAGGGGATCGACGACCCCGTGGAGGACTTCGAATTCCACTGCTGTTGGACCAACGGCTACGTGCCGGTCACCGTGACGGAGGGTGCGAGATGATGCGCGGCGGCATCGCGGGGACCGCGGTCGTGGCGGCGCTGATGCTGGCGACCATCGTGGGCATGGCTGGTCGGGCCGCCCTGGGGCAGGCGCCTGGCGGCGGTCAGGCAGCCTACACCGCCGACCAGGCGCAGACCGGTGAAGCCGTCTATCTCCAGCAGTGCGCCTCGTGTCACCTGGCCAGCCTGCAGGGACAGTTCGAGGCGCCCGAGCTGGCCGGCCCCAATTTCCGGAACATCTGGGGTAACCGGTCCATCGCCGACCTGCTCACGGTCATCGACGAGACGATGCCGGTGCAGGCGCCTGGCTCGCTCAGCGATGAGCAGCGCAGCGCGGTCGTTGCCTTCATCCTTCGGGAGAACGGGATCACCGGGTCGGACACGCGGCTGACCGTGGCCTCCGCCGGGCTGGTCCGTCCGGATAGCCGCGCCGCGGCGGCCCGTCCCGTTGAGATCCGACCGCCGGTGCCCGGACGTCTCGGAACCGGTCCGTCACCCGACTCGGTTGACCGGCCGCCGGAAGTGGTGGGCGACGTCAGTGAGACCCCGACCGGTGTCACCCGAACCTATCGACGCGTGGAGCGGTTCACGCCGGTCCGGGATGCCGACCTGGCCGATCCCCCTGACGGGGACTGGCTCCATTGGCGCGGCACTCCAGGCGCCTGGGGCTACAGCCCGCTCGATCAGATCGACAACGGCAATGTCCATCGCCTCCAGCTTGCGTGGTCGTGGGGCATGGAGCCGGGGCGGAGCCAGCAGGCGCCGGTGGTCAGAGACGGTGTCCTCTTCCTCAGCAACCCCGGCAACGTCATCCAGGCGCTCGACGGCGTCGACGGAACGCCGCTCTGGGAGTATCGCCGTACGTTCCCGGAAGGCCGGGGCGGGGGGCAGCTCCGGACCCTTGCGGTCTGGGAGGATCTGATCTTCGTGGCCACCAGCGACGCCCACCTGGTCGCGCTCGACGCCCGCAGCGGAGTGGTGCGGTGGGAGACCGAGGTGGCCGACGCCGAGCTCGGGTACGGGAACTCCTCGGGTCCGATCGTGGTCGACGGGAAGGTCATCAACGGCATCACCGGGTGCGGTCGGTTCCACCCGGAGAGCTGCTTCATCACGGCGCACGACGCGCGCACCGGGGAAGAGCTGTGGCGGACCTTCACGGTCGCGCGCCCCGGCGAGCCGGGGGGCGACTCCTGGGGCGACCTGCCGATCGAGCTGCGCGGGGGCGCCGACGTCTGGATTCCGGGGAGCTGGGACCCCGAGCTCGGCCTGAGCTTTTGGGGGACGGCCCAGGCGAAGCCCTGGGTGGCGGCGAGCCGGGGACTGACCACGGCGAATGAGACGCTCTACGCCAACTCGACGTTGGCGCTGGACATCGAGACCGGCGAGATTGTCTGGTACTTCACCCACGTGCCGGGCGAGACGCTCGACATGGACGAGGCCTTCGAGCGGATCGTCATCGACCTCGATGGCGAGCGCGTCGTTCTGAGTGCAGGCAAGAACGGGATCCTCTGGAAGCTCGACGCCGCCACCGGCCGGTTTCTCGGCCTGACCGAGACCGTCTATCAGAACGTCTTCGAGTCAGTCGACCGAGAGACCGGTCGGGTCGTCTACCGGGAGGATATCCGGAACGCGACGATCGGCGACTGGATGTCGGTCTGTCCGTCGACGGCGGGCGGGCACAACTGGCAGGCGGGCGGCTATCATCCCGAGACCGCGCTGCTGATCTTACCGCTCAGCCAGAGCTGCATGGAGATCGCTGGACGCGAGGCGGTGCTCGAGATCGGGTCGGGCGGCTCCGCCGGCATCCGGGCCTGGCGTCCGATGCCAGGCAAGGAGGGGCTGTTCGGCAAGCTGGCCGCCTACGACGTCCGCACCCTCGACGAGGTGTGGAGCGTCGAGCAGCCGGCCGCGTTTCTCACCGGCGCGCTCACCACCGCCGGAGGCCTCGTCTTCGCGGGCGACTTCGACCGCTGGATCCGCGCCTACGATGTCCGGACGGGCGAGGTGCTCTGGAAGAGCCGCCTTGGCACGGCGGTCATGGGGTTCCCGATCAGCTACGAAGTGGACGCCGTGCAGTACGTGGCGGTGGCTACCGCCCGGGGCGGCGGGAGCCCCTGGCGTATCCCGACCTTCCTGACTCCTGAGCTCGTGAGTCCCGAGGGCCACAACGCGCTCTACGTCTTCCGGGTGAGCGAACAGTAGGTCACGGCAGCGTCAGGAGTTCCGACCCACCCGCAGGCGGCGCGCCGGGCCACCCACGTCGATCCGCTGGAAGCCCTTCGCGGGTCGTAGGGCTGCTAGGCATGGAGGTGGCCGATGATGAAGCCAGAACCTACCCGTCGCGAGTTTCTGAAGCGCGCCGGCGCGGCAGGCGCGGCCGCCGCGATGGCCGGCCGCACCTCACCTGCGCCGGCGGAGGCGCAGAGCCGCTCCACCGCGCCGACCCTCCGCAGCGTGGACACCCGGGTCCTCACTATCGGCTATGAGGAAAGCGGTGACGCCGGCGGCCTTCCGATCGTCCTTCTCCACGGGTTCCCCTACGACATCCGCGCCTGGGACGGCGTGGCGCCGCCGCTCGCGGAGGCGGGTTACCGCGTCCTCGTGCCGTACCTCCGTGGCTACGGCACCACCCGGTTCCGTGACCCCGACGCGCCCCGCATGGCGGAACAGGCGGCGATCGCGCAGGACGTGGTCGACTTTATTGATGCTCTCGAACTGGACCGGGTGGCGACGGCCGGCTTCGACTGGGGCAACCGCGCCGCCTGCATCACATCGATTCTGCATCCGGATCGGGTGCGCGCGCAGGTGGCGATCGGCGGCTACTCGGTGCAGGACACCGTCTCGCCGTCAACGCCTTCCCCCTCCGCGCTGGCGGAGGCGCGACTCTGGTACCAGTGGTACTTCAACACCGAGCGGGGCCGTGCCGGCCTGGAAGCGAACCGCTATGCGATCTGCCGCTATCTCTGGGAGACCTGGGCGCCCGCGTGGGAGTACACGGATGCGGTATGGGAACGCTCGGCGCCGTCGTTCGACAATCCCGACTTCGTCGAAGTGGTGATCCATTCCTATCGCCACCGTCATGGCTACGCCACTGGCGAGGAACGCTTCCTGGATGTCGAGCGGCGGCTCGCGGAGCGTCCGCCCATCACGGTGCCGGCGATCGTCCTGCGTGGCGCCGAGAGTGGTTTCGGCCGGCCATCCGCGGATCCGTCTGGCGATCAGCGCCGCTTCACCAACCTGGTCGCTCGCCGCATCGTCGACGGCGGGGGCCACGATCTCGCGCCCCAGCGCCCCGACGCGGTGGTGGACGCGTTGCTGGAGCTGCTCGGCTAACCCGGTGACGGTGCGCCGGCCCGTGGGCCGGCAGAGGCAGACCCAGAGCGACGCGAAGCACAGGTTCCCGTGACGGGCCGCGATGGCGATATACTCCAGCGCACTGTGACCGAAGGAGGACCAGATGATCCGTCAACTGTTCCGCGCCCTGGCGCTGATCGCCATCGCTACACTCGCCGTCCCGTCCCTCGCCGCCACGACGCAGGAGGGCTGGACGATACTCTTCGACGGCTCGAACCTGGACAACTTCAACCCGATCGGTGACGCCAACTGGGAACTGGCCGACGGCGCCGTGCAGGCGAACAGCGGCAGCGGCTTCCTCGTAACGAAGGAGTCGTACGCCGACTTCGAGCTCACCCTGGAGTTCTGGGTGGACGAGCCGGCCAACAGCGGCATCTTCATCCGCTGCGCCGATCCGACGACGGTGACCGACCGGAGCTCGTACGAGGTGAACATCTACGACACACGGGCGGATCAGACCTACCGGACCGGCGGGATCGTTCACATCGCCGCGCCCGCCAGCGTCATCAACGCGGGCGGTCAATGGAATAGCTACGAGATCACCGCGCGCGGGCCGCGCCTGCAGGTGACGCTGAACGGGCAGGAGATGGTGGACGTCGAGGACAGCCAGTTCGCCTCCGGCCCGATCGCCCTTCAGTACGGCGCGGGTGTCGTCAGGTTCCGCAACGTCCGTCTCCGCGAGCTGTAGATAGGGCGCGCGCCGGTCTCGTGCGCCAGTCGGGTGCGCCGGTCTCCAGACCGGCACATGAAACGGGTGCAGCCGTGGACGGCCGGCGCACCGCAGGAGGGAGGACCGCCATGCAGACCCGCCGCCACATGTATGTCGCGCTGCAGGACGACGACCGGATCGCCATCTACACGATGGACACGGCGTCCGGCAGCCTCCACCACCAGGAGGATGTCCTCGTCGAGGGCGGCCCGGCCCCGCTGGCGCTGTCGCCCGACCGGCGCGTGCTCCATGTCGGTCTCCGCGGCGCCCAGGCGATTTCCAGCTACCGTGTTGATCCGCACACGGGCCGCCTCTCACTGATCGGGACGGCGCCGCTCCAGGGCGAGCCGGTCTACGTTGCAACGGATCGGACCGGACGCTTCGTGCTGTCGGCCTACTACTACCAGAGCACCGCGGCGGTCCACCGCGTCGGGAACGACGGCGCGGTGACGTTCCCGCCGGTCGAGTGGCGCCACACGTCACACGGCGCCCATGCCATCCTGACCGACCGGTCGAACCGCTTCGCCTACGTTCCGCACATCGCGAACCGGGGACCGAACGCGATCTTCCAGTTCCGCTTCGACGGCGAGACCGGCCGCCTGACGCCGAACGATCCGCCGCGCTACGACCCGACCGAGTATCTCGGCCCGCGCGCACTGGCGTTCCACCCGACACTCGACGTCGTCTATTTCTCGGACGAGCAGGGGAGCAGCGTCACCGCCTATACGATCGGCGCGACCGGCACGCTCGATCCGTTCCAGACCATCTCGACGCTACCGGACGACTACACCGACAGCAATACCTGCTCGCAGATCCGCATCGCGTCGTCTGGCCGCTTCCTCTTCGCGCCGAATCGCGGCCACAACAGCGTCGCCAGCTTCAGTGTCGATCCCGCCACCGGGCGACTCACGTTCGTCGACCGGGCCAGCACCGACCCGGTCCCGCGCGCGTTCGGCCTCGACCCGGGCGACCGCTACCTCTTCGCCACCGGCCAGCAGACCGGCCGCCTCACCGCCTACCGCATCGAGGAGGCGGGCGGCCTTACTCCGCTCGAGACCTACGAAGTGGGCAACAACCCGATGTGGGTCCTCATGACCACCCTGGACGGGTAGCCGACTGGTGCGCCGGCCTCCAGGCCGGCAACAGACAGCTACCGGCGTGGACACCGGCGCGTGACCGGCTACTGTTCGGCGTAGATCCACTCGACGGCGCCGCGGAGGCCGGCCTCGGGAGCGGCGTAGTCGCTGTACTGGCTCGGGGTCGAGTAGGCGGCGACCGTCTCGTCGACGGAGCGGCCGGCGGCGTGGGACCGCTGCACCTGCGTCAGCATGTCGTTGTAGAAGCCGCTGAAGTTGACGAAGTCGTCCCAGGCGAGCAGCGTATCGTTGTGGCCGGTGATAACGGTGTCGACGTTGTTGATGCCGGCGATCGCCTTCTCGAGCGTCGAGCCGAACTCGACGGCGCTACCGTTGCCGTTGGCGACATCGATGAACGGAAGGCCCTTCCGCTGGAACATGTCGCCGGTGTGGATCGCGCGCGCGGCGCGGAAGACGACGAAGGTGTCGCCGTCCGTGTGGCCGCGGCCGAAGTAGTACAGGTCGATCTGATCGTCCCCGCTGAAGAGAGACGTGCGGTCGCTGTAGGTGGTCTTCGGCAGGTATTTCGCGTTCTCGCCCTGAAACGCCTCGCAGTTGGTGACCGGCTCGCAACTCGACCGCGCCATCTGCGCGCGCGTGTTCTCGTGCACCACGAAATCGACCGTATCGGGAAACTCGGTGTTGGCGCCGGTGTGATCGTAGTGGGTGTGTGTATTGATGATGGTCGTGACCGGCAGATCGGTGATCTCACGCACGCGCGCCATGATGTCCGGTCCGTAGCCGGCGATCTTCGTATCCACCAGCGTCACGCCGTCGTCGCGGACGTAGACGGCGGTGTTGCCGCCCGTCCGCATCCCCTGCTCGGCCGGATCGTTGGCGAGCATCCAGAGGTTGTCGGCGGCCTCGTGCATCACGATGTTGGACCGTTCGTCCTGCCGCGCCTCGTAGCCCGCGGTGGTCAGAACCAGGCCGACGATCACCAGGATCCCGAGAATGCTGCGTCTCATCTCACTGTCTCCCTCAAGCACACGTGGCGCGTTCCCATGGGCCGCATTCACTCCGCCACTTGTCGCAGAACGATCACGTCGCCGTCCTCGTGCGTGTGCGATCCGCGCGCGCGGTCGGTGCCATCGATCACCAAGATCGCCGCGTCCCCTACCGCAACGTCACGCGCGACGTGTTGCGTCGCGTACGAGCCAACCACCAGCGGCGCGTCCGGTGTCGACAGGTCCACGACCGAGAGGCCCGCCGGACCGTCAGCCACGTAGGCGAGCTGGCCGCGAACTTCGACCCGCTGCGCGTCCCCGGGGGTTCGGAACGTCGTGATCAGGGCCGGCGCGGACGGGTCGGAGACGTCGTAGATCTGCAGCGTGCCGCGCGGGTCGACTGGCGGCGCGTCCTGCCGGAGCGCCCGGAGCGGGTCGAACGGCATGCCTCCCACCAGCACGGCGATGTTCGGCGCGCCATCGAGGATGTCGACATGCCGCGGCGCCGAGGCGGATTGCAGGGACCCGACCGGGTCGAGGGGGTCGGGCGCCGTCATGTCAAGCACGTAGAAGCCGGCCGGATGGTCGACGGCATAGGCGTGCGATCCGAACATCGCGACGTCGCGCGCGTAGCCGTCGGTGTAGACGGAGCCAACCTCGGCGGGTGCGTCGACGTCGGTGATGTCGATCACGTCCACGCCCGACATGTGATCCGCGACGACCGCGCGCCCCGCCGACACGGCGACGTTCTTCGCCTGTCCCGGCGTCGTCACCGACCCCCGCACCCGCGGCGCGTCGGGGTCGGTGACGTCCAGAATCCAGAGGCCGGAGTGGCCCGCCGCCACGTAGGCGAGCGTGCCGACGACATCGAAGCCCCACACCTGCTCCGGGAAGCGATGCTCGCCCCGCCGCGCTGGCGCCGCGGGATCGGAGAGGTCGAAGATGGTCAGCGTCGGGCCCCGTGTCAGGTAGGCAAACGATCCCTCGGCCCGGATCAGGTCGATCGGCCCCGCGATGGTGGCGGTGGGCGTAAAGGCGACTGTCTGCGCGTCCGCTGCGGTGGCCGCCGCCACGCCGGCAATGGCGGCGACGACAAACGCGGGTGCGCCGCCACGCCGCCGCGCGCTCACCCGCCGCCCCCCGTGGAGAGACTGTAGAGCCTGGTCTGCGTCCGGATGATCAGGCTGCCTCCCGCCACTGCTGGCGTTGCCAGCGTCATTTCGTTGAGCGGGTTGACGGCGAGGATCTCGAACTCGCGCCCCGGCCGGATGACGTAGGTGTCGCCGTCCTCGCTCAGAACGAAGACCCGGTCGTTGTACGCCCAGGGCGACGCCGTGAAGCCGCTGCCGGGGCGAAGCCGTGTCCGGCCGTAGATCTCCACGCCGGTGGCGGCGTCGTGCGCCAGCAGCATCCCCCGGTCAAGCAGCGTGTAATAGATCCCCTGGTAGACCAGCGCCGAGGTGACGTAGGTGCCGAGCATCGGCTGGAACCAGGCGACGTAGGGATGGTCGGTCGGGTTGTCGGGATCGAGCGAGATGTCCCCCGAGCCGCCCGGCCGCACCGCGTAGACCGGGCGCACCGCCGAGCCGGGATAGCCGGAGCTGAGGTACGCGAGGCCGTTCTTGGCGAAGGGGGTGGGTGCGACGTTGCCGGTCATCCCCTGCAGTTCCCACAGTTCGTTGCCGTCGAGGTCGTACGACCGGACTCTGCGCCGTCCCGTTGTCACCAGCTCGGTCCGCAGGCGGTTCTCCCAGACGAACGGCGTCGACCAGTTCTCGGTCTCTTCTCGTACGATACGCCACACCCGCTGGCCGGTCTCGGCGTCGAAGGCAATCAGAAACGACTCGGTCGTGTTGTCGTTGACGACGTAGAGACGGCCGTCGTGCAGTACCGGTGACGCGGCGGGCGCGAACTCCTGACCCCCGTTGAACGCGCCAAGGTCCTGCGTCCACACCACCGCGCCGGTCTCCAGATCGAGCGCCGCGACCAGACCGATGCTGCCGAAGTAGACGTAGACGCGCTGGCCATCGGTGACCGGCGTCTCGGACGCGAAGCTCGCCTTCAGGTGCCGCTTGATGGGGGGGAGCGCCGACCGCAGTTCCCGTTCCCACCGCACCGTGCCGGTGGCGAGGTCGATGTCGTACACCACCCAGCGGTGCTCCGCCACTGCGTCCCGCTTGCCATGCTCGTCGCCCGGGTCGTACAGCCCCTTCACCGGCTGCGGCTCCTCCCCTGTGCTGATCGCCGTGGTCACGATGACGTGGTCGTCCCAGACGATGGGCGAACTCCAGCCGAGGCCCGGAATGTCGGCGCGCCAGGCGACGTTCTCCGTCTCGCTCCAGGTTTCGGGCAGGCCGGGGTGGTCTGGGGCGACGCCGTCGTCGGCGCCGCGGAAGCGGGGCCACTCGCTGGCCGAGAGGGCAGGGAGCGCGATCAGCGCGATCGACAGGAGTCCGGCGGCCGCCGCCAGGAGTCTGTGCGGCATGATCAGCCGTATTATAGCCGCGGCACGGGCCGACGCTACAGATTGGGTGGAATCAGGAGCATCGCGACGACGCTGACCAACGTGCAGACGACGGCGACGATGCCGGTGTAGCCCAGGATGTCGCCGAATTTGAGCCGGGTGACGGTGAGGATCGGGATCGCCCAGAAGGGCTGAATCAGGTTCGTCGTCGAATCGCCGTAGGCGTAGGCGAGGACCGTCGTGGTGGCCGAGACGCCCAGCTCCTGCGCCGCGGGCAGGAGATAGGGGGCTTCGATCAGCCACTTCGAGCCGGCGGAGGGGACGAACAGATTCATGAAGCCGGAGTAGACGTAGACCACCAGCGGATAGGTCTCGGTGGTGGCGAACGCGACGAACAGATCGCCCAGCCAGACGCCCAGGCCGGTGTTGTTGATGACACCGAAGATGCCGGCATAGAAGGGGAACTGCAGGATGACGCCGGATGCGGTCCGCGCGCCGTTGCCAAAGGCACGCACCAGGTTCGACGGCCGCCCCTGCAGCAGCAGCGCCGAGACCAGGAACACCGCGTTGTAGGCGTTGATCGTCCAGGTGCCGCCGAAGCCGCGCGTCACAATCGAGTAGCCGAGCGGATAGCCGATCAGGATGGCGGCCAGGATGATCCAGCCACGGAACGACTCCATGCCGGCCGCCGGCGTCGTCGGTGTCTCCTCCTCCGGGAGCACCGGCATCATCCGGTCGATCGCCTCGTCCGAGAGGGTGCGTACGTTGCGCCGCGGGTGGAGCAGCATCACCGTCCCGAGCGCAACGGTGAAGAGAATCGCGATGTAGATCAGGTTGAACGGAATGAAGAGCGTCTCGGTCACCGGGATCACGCGGTCGATGACCGGGGCGCCGGTCGCCGGCGCAACCAGCGGATTGCCCGGTGTGGCCAGGATGAGCGGCGCCGAGCCGGACAGGCCGCCGTGCCAGATGGTGCCGAGTCCGAGGTACGCCGCCGCGATGACGACGCGGATATCCGCCTTCGGATTGCGCCGGGCGATGAACGGGACGAACAGGGCCGACGCCACGACGCTGAGGGCCCAGTTCATGTAGCCGGTCACCATCGAGTAGATGCCGACGAGCGCGATCGCCTGAATCGGAGAGTTCGGGTCCGGCAGCCTGGCCAGGCGGTCGAGTAGTTTGAAGACCGGCCGCGACGACACACAGGCGTGGGCTGCAATCATGGCGATGGAGAACTGCATCGCCAGCTCGAGCAGCCCCCACATCCCGCCTCCCCAGGCGAGCACCGACTCGTTCAGGCTCGCGCCGGCACCGAAGATCGCCAGCAGGATCGACACGACGGTCAGGATCATGCAGACGACCCACGAGTCGGGGATCCAGCGCTCCGTGAACCGGCACAGACGGTCGCCCAGCTCACCGACGAGACCGACCAGGCCGCCCATCGCGCTCAGGCGGCGGTGCTATCCGAGACGGGCACGGCCGGCTGCCTGGCCAGCATGAGCGAGCCCAGGGACACCACCGACAGGGCGGCGGCGAGGTAGAACGCGACTGCATAGGTGCCAGTGGCGTCGAAGACCTGTCCTGCAATCACCGGTCCGACTATGCCGGCGACACCCCAGGCGGAGAAGAGGAGCCCGTAGTTCACTCCCATGCTCCGCGTGCCGTAGAAGTCCGCGCAGGTCGAGGCGAACACCGACAGCAACGTTCCGTAGCAGTAGTAGATCACCACCAGCAGGAGATAGAAGAGTACGACTTGTCCAGCGAACAGGGGGAACAGCGGCAGCCCCACCGCCGAGAGCAGGACCATCAGCCGGAGCGTATTCAGTCGGCCGAAGGCGTCCGACATCCAGCCCGACAGCACGCGGCCCCCGGTGTTGCCGATGGCGCCGATCGTCAGCCCCAGCCCGGCCGCGGCACCCAGGCCGGCCGCCGTGCCCACCGGCACCAGTTGGCTGATCACCATCAGTCCGGCTGCCGTGCCGAGACAGTAGGCGATCCAAAGGAAGTAGAAGGTGGGGGTACGCAGCATCTGGCCGGTAGAGAAGTCGCGGGCCACGGGCGGGGCTGGTGCCGGCTGGGCAGCGCCCGCCGCCGGAGCCGGCGCCATGGACGGAGGCCGGTAGCCCGCTGGCGGGTTCTTCAGCAGATACGCGGCCGCCAGGGTCATGACGAGGAAGACCATCGCGGAGATCCGCATGGTGCCCTGCCAGCCGTAGGCCGGAATCAGCACTTCCCGCGCAAGTGGCCCGTAGATGCCGGAGCCCGCGCCGTAGCCCCCGACCACCAGGCCGACCGCCAGCCCGCGCCGGTCCGGGAACCACTTCGAGCAGACCGGGATGGGGATGGCGTAGCCGAAGCCGTTCCCCGCTCCCGCGATGGCCCCGAAGGTTATGTAGAGCCAGATGAGCGAATCGGTCTGGCTCGCGAGGAAGAAACCGAGGGCGTAGAGGATGCCGCCGAACGCCGCCACCCGCCGCGGTCCGAAGCGGTCCTGCAGAAACCCGGCGACGACGAACCAGGAGCCGACCGACAGGATCGCGATGGTGAAGACGACGGACACCTCGGTGCGGGTCCAGCTGAACTCGGTTTCGAACGGCGCCACGAAGACGCTCCAGGCGTAGATGACGCCCAGGGCCAGGTTCATCAGCACCCCGCCAACGAGCGGGCGCCACCTGCTGCCGGTGGTCGTGTCAGTCATCAAGCGCTCCTTCCTGCCGAACACGGGTCTGCGGACGGCACACATTCTACTCCCCCGTCACGGCACGACCGGAAATGCCGTTACACTTAAGGGCCGACCGAGGGTCTGACGGAGGTCGTTTCCTGGAGGCAGGTGCGATGATCAGGGTTGTGTCGGGTGTCTTCGCCGTGGCCGCGCTGCTGGCGGGGCTGTCGGCTGCGGCGGTTGCCGCCCAGGCAGATGTCTGCGGCGTATGGGAGATTACGGTCGACACGCAGACGGGCGAACACGTCTGGACGGCCACGTTCGAGCAGGACGGCACGACAGTGGATGGCGAGATCGACATGAACGACGGCGAGGGCACGCTGCCGCTGACCGGGTCGCTCGAGGGCAACGCGTTCAGGTGGCGCTTCGTCGTGCCGGACCTCGACGGCGACATGCCGATCAACCTCTCGGGCGAGGTCGAGGGTGCCACCATGAACGGGGACGAGGGAAGCTTCGTCTGGTACGGCACCGGAGTGTGGGCCGCGGCAAAGCAGTAGACGGCCCGTCCCGCTATTCTTGGTGCTTTGGATCCGGCGTTGGCAGGGAGAGACATCCGGCATGGAGGACTGTTCCTGATGCTTCGTGCTCACATCGACAGGTTCAGGCCGGCTGCCGGCGCCATCGCCTGTGTCGCGCTACTGGCCGAACTGTCAGCCGCGGCGGGTGCCGCCCAGGCGGACATCAGCGGCGTATGGGAATTTACGCTCGACACGCAGGCGGGTGAATGGATCTGGGCCGTCACGTTCGAGCAGGACGGCACGACGGTCGAGGGCGAGATCGACATGAACGATGGCGAGGAACCGCTGCCGCTGACCGGATCGATCGAGAGCAGCACGATCAGGTGGCGCTTCCTCGTGCCGGATATGGACGGTCCCATGCCGTTCAATCTCTCGGGCGAGGTCGAGGGCGCCACGATGAAGGGGGAGGGAAGCTGGGCCTGGTTCGGCGCCGGGGTGTGGACCGCGGCGAAGCAGTAGACGGCCCTTCCCGTTATTCTTGTTCGTCCGGATCGGATATTGCCAGGGAGCAACATACCTGCATGGAGGGGACATGTTCGTGACGCTTCGTGCTCACATCGACAGGTTCGGGCCGGCTGCCGGCACCGTCGCCTCCGTCGTGCTTCTGAGCGCGGCGCTGGCGTTCATCCCGCACGCTCCGGCCGCCGCAGCGCAGGACGATGCCGGTTCAATCATCGGCGCCGTTCTGGACGAGCTGGGCGGCGTGCTGCCGGGCGCCACCGTGACGGTGGCGCATGGCGAGACCGGCCTGCTGCGGAGCGCCGTTACTGACGCGCAGGGCATCTACAGCATCGTGCGCCTGCCTGGGGGCACGTACACCGTGGGTGTCCTGATGCCTGGGTTCCTGGGCGAGGCGACCACGGTCACGGTCGGATCGACGGCTGCGAGGCTCGACCTGACGCTCGCCATTGCGCCGATGGCCGAGACGGTGGAAGTGACCCGCTCGGCGCAGACGCTGGCAAGCGTGCCGAACGCCGTGGCGGTGGTGGGCAACGAACAGATCAACTTCACGGAACGCCGCTCGTCGCTCGACGAGGTGCTTCGCGGCATCCCCGGACTGTTTGTCCAGAACCGGCGGAGCTACGGGCTGTCCGGCGGCGTCGGTCTGAGCATCCGGGCGCCGCAGCCGAGGTTCGGCCTGCGCGGCCTCGCCATCATTCAGGACGGCATTCCGATCACGACGGCCGACGGGACGACCGAGCCGGGCAACGTCGACCTCGGCTCGGTCCGGCGCATCGAGGTGATCCGCGGCCCCAGTTCCGTTCTGTACGGCAACTCGGCCGGCGGCGTGATTAGCCTCTTCACCGAAATCGATCCGAGCCACCGGTTCGCCATCCGGCCCGACCTTCAATGGGGAAGTGACGGCTACCAGCGGCAGCAGGTGCGAGCCGATGGCCACAACAACAGCGGCACCAGCTTCATGGGGAGCTTCACCCGGTTCAAGACCGACGGCTGGCGCGACCACAGCGCGGCGGAGATTCGCCAGACGAACGTCGTGGTGCGCCAGGCGATGGGCGCCCGCTGGCACCTGTCCGGGGTCTTCAATCATTACGACTCGCCGTTCGCGGAGAGCGCCAGCTTCCTGAACGCAGCCCAGGCGGGCGATCCACGCCTGCCGGCGGGCGCGATCGCGAACGCCAATCCGCGGCAGGCGCGCCCCTGCATGGGGCGGTTCGGCTGCTCGAGGCATCGCAGCCTGACGGTCGCCGAGCAGAACTGGGGCGAGGCGGCCAGACAGGGGCAGGGCGGCGTCACCCTGGAGTACCGCTTCGCGGGCGCGCAGGTGATTCGGGTCACCGGTTGGGCGTCCGACCGGAAGCTGGATGCGGGCGGTGTCGGTCAGGTGATCGACCTGAGCCGGAATGGCCGCGGCGTCCGCTCGGAGTACCTCGGCGCGTCGGACAACGGCGCCGTACGCTGGACCGCCGGCGTCGACATCGCGACGCAGGATGACAGCCGGATGGAGTTCGGCTTTGCGCCTCCGTTTGTCATCGGGGGCACGTCACACCGTGCCGAACTCCGTGTCGATCAGCAGGAGCAGGTGCTGTCGGCCGGCCCCTTCGTTCAGGTGAGCGTGTCTCCGCATGCGCGGGTGACGGCGACGGCGGGTGTCCGGTACGACTACTACCGGTTCCGCGCGATTGACCGGCTCCTCGCGGACGGCGATCAGTCGGGAGAACGGATCATGGGCGCGGCCAGCCCGTCCGTCGGCCTGACGGTGGCGGCGACCGAGAACCTCAACCTGTACGGCAACGTTGCCACCGCCTACGAGACGCCGACGACCGTCGAGCTGTCGAATACGCCGACCGGGGAGGGGGGGTTCAACCAGGCACTCAATCCAGAGCGGCTCCGGAGCGTCGAGTTCGGGATCCGGGGGCTCGTGGAGCCCGCCCGTCTGCAGTACGACATCGCGGTCTACCGGGCTCGTGTGCTCGATGCGTTCGTGCCGTTCAACCGGCCGGACGATCGTACCTTCTTCGCCAACGCGGGCCAGACGGACCGTACCGGTCTGGAGTTCTCGCTCACCTGGCAGCCGATTTCCCGTTTCCGGGCACGCACCGCCTACACGCGGCAGCATTTCATCTTCGATCAGTTCATCCTCGGCGATGATGACTTCAGCGGCAACCTGGAACCGGGGGCGCCGCCGCACCGTTTCTTCGCCGGGCTCTACTACGCCATCCCGGGCGGCGTCCGCGGCAGCATGACGGTGCGCCGTGTCGGTGAGTTCACGTTGACGAACGACGGTAGTCAGTCGAACTGGGCCTACACCGTCGTCGACCTCCGCTTCGGTCTCGATCAGCAGTGGGGCGACGTCGAGGTTCGTCCGTTCCTTGGTATCGACAACCTGCTCGGCGTGCGCTACAACTCGTCCGCCATCACCAACGCCTTCGGTCGCCGCTACTACGAACCGTCCCCGGGTCGAGAGATCTACGTCGGCATCACCTTCGGCGGTGGCGTCCGGTAATTGCTTGGGCGCTTGATGTTGTAGGCGCAGGGGGCCGGTCCTGACCATGGGACCGGCGTCTCGCGCAGGCGTCTGGCCCGGTATCGACGTGGACGTGTTTGTTTACTGTCCGGAACTGATGCCCGCCAGACGCCGAGCGTAGGCGATGTCCGGGGCGATGTCGTGCTGGCGCCAGATGGTCATCTTTTCCGCCTCGATGCTGCCCTCGGCGTGGACGGCGAGGACGGCCTGGTAGCCAGCGAAGTCGCTGGCGGTGAGATCCGCGATCAGGTTCATCAGGCGGAGGCGTTCCTCGGCGTTCGGGTTGGCGGCGCCGAGGTAGCGGTCGATGAGCGGCCGGAGTGTCGCGTCGTCCATGTCCTCGGCGCTCGGGCCGGTCACCAGGAGACCTCCGGCGATGTCCTGCACCCAGGCGAGCGCCTGGTGGTAGTTGGTGGCGAAGTAGAGCTTGGCGATGTTGATCAGTTCGGCATCCGGCACGGCGATGCCGTCGACCGTCTGCGCCTCGCGCGCCGCCTCGCGGGCCATGCCGCGGCAGATCTGCGCATAGCTGATCAGGCGCGCCAGCTTGTCCCTGACGTGGCCCGCCTTGAGCACGCCGTTGTACTCGGCCATCAGGTGTGAGGCGCCGACGAAGAGATCCACGAGCGGCAGCTTGTAGCTGACTGCCGTGAAGCGGTGGAACTCGACGAAGGTCTTGGCCAACGGTCCCGCCATGGCCACCTCGCCGTTCAGGAAGACCCGGTCCCACGGCACCCGCACATCGTCGAAGACGGTGAGCGTCTCCATCATCTTGTGGCGCGCGCTGAGCGGCTGCTCGAATGCGTTGCCGCGCCGGCCGTATCCGCTCGCCAGCATGGTCAAACCGGGCGCGTTCGCCGGCACGGCGCAGGCGACCGCATAGGCCTCTTCGCCCTCGGCCAGGTTGCGCGTCGGCAGCACGATGATCTCGTGTGCGTTGGTCGAAACGGAGGTATGCACCTTGGCACCGCGCAGCGTGATGCCGTCGTCGTCCTCCGCGACGACACGGACGTAGTAGTCGGGGTGCGCCTGCGCCATCGGGCCGCTCGCCCGGTCTCCCTTCACGTCCGTCTGTGCCACGGCGACCGCCAGATCCCCGTCTCGGCAGTGGGCGTGAAAGGCCTCCACCCGGGGCAGGTAGCTGGTACCGAGGGTCCGGTCCATGTGGACCGCAAGAAGACGCAGCGCAAAGAGGGCGTCCGTGCCGATTTCCTTGACGAGCACCACGAGCGTGCCCCCGAGCGCCGTCGCCCGCTCGATCAGCGCGCTGCGCCGGAGCAAATCGTCCGGAGTGCGCGGGATCTCGTAGTAACGGGAGTACGGCCCGTCGGGACCGTCGACCACCGCGAGGTCCCGCTCGGCCTCGTCGTGCGCCATCCGGTAGTCGGTGGCGGCGTGCTCCACCGCCAGGCCGATGACCGGATGGCTGGCCACATCTGCCACCCGTTCACCCCGGTACCAGACCGTCCGGCCGTCCCGCAGGCTCTCCGCGTACTGTTCCGCCGTCATCAGGGGCATCGGTCGTGTCCTCCTCGGGGCGGCCATGTTACCTCACCGGCCGGTAGCGTCAGAGCGCCGTCGCTGCTATGCTTTACCGTTTTCCCGGCGCGGACAGGGCCCGTCGGGTAAGGGGAGCACAGGCGCCGATGACTGTCCAGACCACGCCGGCCGAGATGAAGCCGGTCATTGATCATGACCGTGCCCAGGAGGTGGTGCAGCGGTTCCAGCGGGAGTCGACCAAGTGGCTCTACGGCCTCGACGACGCGGCCCGCGTGCTCTCGTTGGCCTTCTTCACGCTGCTGCCGTACACCGACAAGCTGAGCCAGGGGAAGAAGCTGCGCCAGCCCCACGTGATGTTCAGGGGCCCGACCGGAACCGGCAAGACCGACCTCGTCAGCGCCTGCGCGATGGCGATTGACGCCAAGTTCGAGCGGATCCAGGGACTCCCTACGTACATGCCGGAGGACATCCTCGGCTACGAGACGATCGTCGAGGAGGTGGACGGCACACGGCGCATCCACTTCAAGCCCGGCAAGCTGATGGCGCACATCGTCCTGATCGACGAGGACAACCGGCTGTCGGGCAAGACGAAGGCGGCGGTGCTCGAGGGGATGGAGGAGAGCTCGGCAACGCTCAACTCGGACTACGGCGATCTCTCTTCTGAGGGAAAGACGCTGCCGCTCTTCCCGCTGTCGTGCGACTACAACGACATCGCCGGTCCCCGGTTCTTCATGGTGATCTGCACCGAGAACATCTTTGGCGAGGAAGAGGGAACCTTTGCCAACCCGGTGGCGCAACTCGACCGGACGACGTTGTCGATCAACATGCTGGATCCCGAGGACGAGGAGGACGAGCTGAAGATCACCGCGCGTAACGTCGTCGGCAAGAAGGTCGAGAAGCTGACGAACCTGCACGAGGTGCTCGAGATCGCCGAACACATCTTCGATGTGGTGAAGATGTCGGACTACGGCCTGCAGTACAAGACGCGCCTGATCCGGAACACGCGCCCCCATCGGGTGCAGGGGCGCGCGACGCGGACCGTCCGTGAGTACATCCGGGTCGGCATTTCGCCGCGCGTCCACTTCCACCTCGAAGCGGTGGCGCGGACATTCGCCTTCTTCCAGGGCGACACCCTGATCACGCCGGACCACATCAAGGCGGTGGCCGAGCCGGTCCTCGCACACCGGCTGGTGCTGCGCGAGGGGATGGAGTTCTCAGTGAACAAGGAGGACCTGCTCCGTCAGATCGTGGCCGACATGGAGGTCCCACCGTGGAGGTAGAGGACGTCTACGCCCGGTTCCGCGACATCAAGTACGGCATCCGGACGCGCAAGAAGTCGAGGTCAATCCACTACGGAGACCACAAGAGCGGCTTCAAGGGCTCCGGCTACGACATCGTCGGCGTCGATCAGTGGCGCCCGGGACAGCCGCTCAAGGACATCGCGTGGACGCTCAGCCTCCGCACCTATCCGGAGAAGCTGTACCGGATCGAGCGGATGGAGCCAAAGGAGCTCCGGACGCTCTTCGTCCTCGATCTCTCCACATCGGTGCTGTTCCAGCTCTCGCAGGCGTCGAACATCGCGCTGCTGATGCTCGACCTGATCGGCAACATCGGCCTGACCCGATCGAATGTCCGCGACCCGGTCGGCCTGCTCGCATTCTCGGACCGCGTGGAACTCTTTATCAAGCCGAAGCTGGGCGCGCCGCAGATCTTCTACATGGCGGCGCAGATCTTCGAGAAACTGAAGCTCCAGCGGGAGTTTCCGGAGCGGCGGGCGGCCGATTTCACCGTGCCGTTCCGGTTCATCGCGTCCCGGCTCAAGGTGCGGCACACGGTCATCGTCATATCGGATGTGGTCGACCTCGTCAACGACCGCGAGTCGATCGACTTCAAGCTGCTCTCCACGCTGGCCTCCAAGCACGATATGATGGTGCTTATTCTGGATGATCCGGACGAGTTCAACCTGCGTAGCCGCTGGGGTTACGTCCGGATCGCTGATATGGAGACCGGTCGCCAGACGGTGATTTCAGCCCGCAGGGCGGGCGACATCCGACGGACGATCGAGGAGCGGCGCGCGGAACTGCAGTACATGCTCAAGCACAAGGCAAGCGTTGATTCGGTCGTGCTGACGCCCGACAACCACATCGATGAACTGCCGAAGTTTTTCATTGCCCGGACGGCCCGGTAGATGCGCAGGGGAGGTGGCGTGACGGTGCGGACGAGACAACAGACTCGCATCGCGGCGCTGGCGGCAGTCGTAATCGTCGCAGGGGCGCCGGCATGGGCGCAGGAGACCGGCGCGCCGCCGATTACGGTGGAGACGCTTGAGATCGAGCCGACCATCGTCAAGACGGGCGACTTAATCAGGCAGACCTACCGCGTCCGGTTCCCCGACCTGATCGACGAAGGGCGCGAGTTGTTGATCCTCGAGGATCGGATGGTGCCCGAGAACCTGCCGATCCACCCGTTCGAGGCGGTGTCGCTCGACGTCGAGAAGCGACAGGTGGAAGATGAGCACATCTGGGACTTCAACTACGGCCTCCGGCTGATCGCACCGGAAAAGGCGGCGTACATCGTTCCGTCATTCGGCTTCTACTACCTGATCCGGGATCTCGGCGAGGACATCGAGGACGCCGAGATCCAGCAGGTGGACGGCGGACAGCAGCTTGTTCAGTACGTGACCACGACGACCGAGCTGCCGATCCTCGACATCCGCGACCCAATCGAACTGGGTGCGTTCGGTGGCCGCGCGACCCTGTTCCGGACGATCGCCTGGACCGTTGCGCCGCTGCCGCTCGTCATCTGGCTGTTCCTGCTCGTCCGTCAGGCGCGCCGGCCCGACACGATCCCCACCGAGGTGGCGAAGGAGCTGGAGGAGATCGAGCGGCTCGAGTCGCTCGTTCCGGCGCCACCGTCCATCTGGGACGCGCGCCGCGCGCTCCGGAAACAGGTGCAGGTGCTGGAGGATACGGTGGCGAGCGACAACGGCGCCCTCGAGGTGCTGACGCGCGATCTGGTGATCTCCGCCCGCGAGTACCTTCGTGCCGAGTTGCCCGACCTGCGGAGCGGCGATACGCCGCGGGACATCCAGCGCTACATCGGCGGCCTCAAGGAAGGCGGGCGCAAAGAGGCGCTCGCTGCGCTCTCGTCGCGCCTGGTCGTGTATCACACGGGGCTGGAGCGGGGCGAGGGCACGTCCATCGAGGATCCATTGGCGGAGGCGGCGGCGATCGACGAGTCGCTGGCGGCGCTGCGTCCCCACGTTCACCTCTGGCGCACGGTAACGGGACTGTTCGGAGGACGTTCCTAGCACGGCCATGTTCTTGCCCTGGAACGAGATCGTCGGCTTCTTCACCTCGAGCGCGCAGGAACTGTTCGAGACCGAGTTCGAGCAGATCCGCTACGGCAACCTTGGCACGGCGACCTGGCTGGCGATCGTCGTCGGCGTGGTGGCAGTCGCTTCGCTTGCCCGGCTCGCGCTCCGGCAGCGCAAGCATGTCCGGCACCACTCCGGCTACGTCATCGATCTGGAGCACCGGAAGCGGGTCTGGGTGCGCGTCCTGCACTCGGTGCCGAAGCTGGCGGTGGCCGCCGCGCTGGCGCTGATGGTGGCCGCCTCCGCCGACCCGTTCCTGACGGCAACCGAAGAGGTGACCGGCTACATCGAGTCGCGCGTCCGCGTCGACCTTGTCGACACATCCGGATCGATGGCGTGGGAGTTCCCCGACACGGGCAAGTCGAAGGCGGAAGTGGCACGTGACGCGCACCTGCAGTTCCTTGCGATGCGCCGTGACAAGAATGACCGGGTGTCGCTCTGGCTCTTCTCCACCTACCCCTACATGGTGGACGACTTCGTCATGGACGACGAGCTGTACTACTTCCAGGTGTGGGATGCGCCGTACGTGATGACGCAGCGGCTCGACAAAGCGATGGTGGTGCCGCGCGACAAGGTGCGGATCGTCCCGGCCGAGGGGGACACCAACATCATCCGGCCGCTGCAATCGATCACGAGGCAGTTCGATCAGGACGACGCGGCGCTCGGCACCGCCGACCGGCCGAACCGTGCGGTGCTCATCGTGACCGACGCCGCCGTCGACGAGTTCCCCGATACGGAGTTCGCCGCGCTCAACGAGCGGAACATCGTGCCGTACATCATCTACATCAACACGTCCGACGCGCGGACGGCGATGGTCGGCCACCCGAGCACTCCGCGCCTGATCGAAATGATCCGCGAGTACGGCGGCGACTACTTCGACGTCACGGACGAAGATAGCCTGCAGGAGGCGTACCAGGCGATCGACGAGCGCGAGGCGGTTCGGGTGGAGCAGCGGCACCGCGCGCTGAAGGTGCCGATCTACGCCCGGTTCCTGCTTGTGGCGATGGCGTTCCTGGTGGTTGGCATCCCGGCCGGCTTCCTGGCGGAACTCCTCTGGGGAACGAATCCGTAGGACGGGCTCTGGTGAAGGAGAGAACGACATGCGTCTGCGATTGACGGACCTGCTCGACCGCGAGTCAGGCTTCCGGTTCCTGCTCGGCTTCATCCTCGCGCTGCTGTTCCTGGCGGCGGTTGCCCTTCCGTCAAACTCCCTCGCGGGCTTCTACGGCCGGCTGGACAGCCTGAGCGACGCGGTCGATCGGGGCGACTACGAGCAGGCGGACGTCGAGCTGGACGCGGTGACCGGCTTCTATGAGCGGAGCCGCGCGTACGGGTTGGGCTGGTTCGCGGACGCGTACCTCTTTTCGGACGCGTTCCTGCAGCAGGCGTCCTACAACTACTTGACGGGCAACTTCGAGGCGGTGGTGCGCGATTTGGCCGACGAGGTGGATGATCCGCGCGCGTCGCATCTGCTCGCGAGCGCGAAGTTCCAGCTCGCCCGGCAGCGGTACCGCGCCATCCCGGAGGACGATCCCGAGATCGAGCCGAAGAAGCTGGCGATCATCCAGGAAGTGCTCGAAGACGTGAACGCCGACTACGAGCGCGCGCTCCGGGTCGATTCGGAGGAGCACTTCGAGTACAAGTGGAACTACGACCTGACGAGCGACCCGGAGGCGGTCCGACGCGCGCTGGAACCGTTGCGCGAGGCGGATCCGCCGCAGCTCGAGCAGATGCGGGGCGAGGGGACGCCGGTGCGCCGCCGGCGCGGCTGAGATGAGCAACTGGCAGGCCGCCCTGCGTGAGAGCGTCGAGTTCCAGAATCCGGAGTACCTCACCGTCATCCCGATCGCCGGACTGCTGATGCTGTTCGGCGTCGTCATCTTCCTGATTCGACTGAGGCACAGGCCGGTTCGCACCGAGGGATCCACCTACCCCTGGCTCGGCCACATCAAGTTCTGGTTCCTCGCGACGCTGGCCCTCGCTATCCTCGGCGTGGCGGCGGCGCGGCCGTTCTGGGTGTACGGCGCGTCGAGCTTCAAGCGGGGCGACGTCGACGTGGCGGTGATCATCGACGCCTCCGCGTCGATGTGGGTGCGCGATCTCGGCCTATCGCGCCTGGAGATCGCGGTGCGCGAGGCGCTCGGTCTCTACACGCAGGACGTGCTCACGGAAGGCGACCGGGTGGCGCTGTTCGTCTTCGGCACCACCGCACTGCGCCAGGTCCATCTGTCGTCAAACGCCGAGCGGTTCATCGAGCAGGTAGGGCAGCTCGGGCCGCCAGCGCAACTCTCGGGAGATGCGTTCCCGTGGGACAGCGACATCGCGACCGCGTTCGAGCATGTCTACCAGTCGCTCGACAACCAGGACCGGTTCGAGAGCGGCAACGAGAATTGGCAGCCGGAGGAGCGCGACGATCGGGTGGTGCTGCTGTTCACCGACGGCGACTTCGCCGCCGACAACGAGCAGATCGCGCGGCTCGACGACGCACTGTCCGAGTTCAGCCGGCGGGGTCTGGCGATCTACCCGGTGGTCGTCGGGTCGCGGACCGGCGTCGAGCTGGACATTGTGCTCGACGACTACGTTCGCGGCGTCGACTACGATCAGACGCTTGAGGCGGACCTCGAGGGGCTGCGGACGCGGTTGAATCCGGAGGGCGTGGCGATGTTTGATGCGCGATCCGGCGGCGGGTCGTTCGTTCTGGACAATTCGAACCTCTCGTCCGGATCGTTCCTGCGGCATTCAATCGACAACCACCGTGCGATCACCTTCCAGCTTGTTCCGGCCGAGGACAAGCAGGAGATCTGGCAGTGGGTGGTGCTCGGTGCGATCCTGATTATCGTCGCGGCGATGCTCTTCTATTGACCGGAGCGCGACGCGAGCGGTTGGGGACGCGCACGGCAGGAGGACACCGTGACGACAGGCGTTATGGACCGCGGGGCGGTCGGACTGGACAGCATCGTCGACTTGTTGGGCGACGACGCGGCGTTGCTCGATCATCGGTGCGAGACGATCCCGGCGTCGAGCCTCCACCTGCCGGGCCCCGATTTCATTGACCGCTGCGTCGCGCCGTCGGACCGGCCGGCACGGGTGCTGACCAGTCTGCAGTCGCTGTTCAGCCACGGCCGGCTCGCCGGCACCGGGTATGTGTCGATCCTGCCGGTTGATCAGGGCATCGAGCATTCCGCCGGCGCCTCGTTCGCACCGAACCCTCAGTATTTCGACCCGGAGAACATCGTGCGCCTCGCGATCGAGGGGGGATGCAACGCGGTCGCCTCGACGCTCGGCGTGCTCGGTGCGTGCGCGCGGCGCTATGCTCACAGGATTCCGTTCATCCTGAAGTTCAACCATAACGAGTTCCTGACGTACCCCAACTCGTACGATCAGATCCGTTTCGCGAACATGGAGCAGGCGTTCGACATGGGCGCGATGGGGGTGGGGGCGACGATCTACTACGGCTCCGAAGAGTCCGACCGGCAGATTCAGGAGGTGACCGAGCTCTTCCACCAGGCGCACCACCTGGGGATGTTCACGGTGCTCTGGTGCTATCTCCGCAACGCGTCGTTCAAGACCGACGCAGCGGACTACCATGCGGCCGCCGATCTGACCGGACAGGCCAACCACCTTGGAGTGACGATCGAGGCGGACATCATCAAGCAGAAGTTGCCGGAGACGAACGGCGGCTTCACGGCGCTGAGGTTCGGTAAGACGCACGCGAGGGTGTACGACCAACTGACGTCGGATCATCCGATCGACCTGACCCGCTATCAGGTGGCGAACTGCTACCTCGGCCGCGCTAGCCTGATCAACTCCGGCGGCGCGTCGTCGGGCGAGAGCGACCTGAAGGAGGCGGTCAAGACCGCCGTCATCAACAAGCGGGCGGGCGGCACTGGCCTCATCTCCGGCCGCAAGGCATTCCAACGCCCGATGACGGAGGGGGTCGCGCTGCTGAATGCGATCCAGGACGTCTATCTGTCGGAGGAGATCACGATCGCCTGATCCGTTCTCGCCAGACTACCGGACCGCACGAGCGCGCTTCCGTGGAGCGGCGCGCGCCGTTCGTGCGGAGGTCGCGGAGCACCACGTTGATGGACGCGGACCGGAGGGCGAAACCCTCGCGGTCGACGTGGTATCGATCGGCGCTCCCGCTCCGGAGCGTGCCGTCGTCGTCTCGTCCGGACTGCACGGCATCGAGGGTTTCGTCGGTTCGGCCATTCAACTGGCCTGGCTCGAGCGGTTTGCCGCCGGTACGTCCAGCGTGTCGGGTGGCACGTGCGTCGTCTTCCTGCACGCGCTCAACCCGTACGGTTTCGCGTGGCGCTGCCGCGTCAACGAGCGGAATGTCGATCTGAACCGGAACTTTCTGGACGCGCGGGAGGACTACGCGGGGGTTCCTCCCGGCTACGACCTGGTGCACCGCCTGCTCAATCCGTCCGGGGCGCCCGGCCGTCTCGATCCGTTTTCCCTCCGGGCGGGCTGGGCGATCTGCCGGCACGGCCGCCGGACACTGGCGACGGCCGTGGCGGGTGGCCAGTACGACCATCCGGACGGCCTCTTCTTCGGCGGCCAGGAGCCGGAGGAGTCGACCCGCCTGGTGCAGGCGCGTTACCTCGGCTGGACCAAGTCGGCGGCGACGGTCGTCCATCTCGACGTCCACAGCGGTCTCGGACGTTGGGGCAGGGGCCAGCTCATCGTCGAGCCGGACCAGGCGGCGCATCTTGACTGGTACCGCGCGGCATTCCATCCGGTGCAGGTGGTCCTGGCGGGTGACGGCGCCCCGTACGCGGCGCGCGGAACGATGGCGGCGTGGCTTGCGCACCACATTGGCGCCGATCGCCGCTGCCGCGCCGCCGTGGTGGAGTGCGGCACCTACGCGCAGGTGCGTGTACTCGCGACGCTGCGTGCGGAGCAGGCTGTGCGCCGGCACAGTGATCCGGGATCCCCCCGCGCGGCCACGGCGGCACGGGCCCTGACTGAGTGCTTCTGCCCGGCGGATGCGGGGTGGCGCCGCGCGGCGGTGGAGCTCGGTGTGCGCCTGGTCGATCAGGTGGTCGCGGCTGACTGACCACCCGGGACGACGGTTACGCCGTTGCGATCTCCGGGATGTCCCCGTCGACGAGCAGATCCGCCCCGGTCGCGGAGCGGACCTCGTCCAGGCTGGCGCCGGGCGCGCGCTCAAGCAGCCGCAGCCCATCGGGCGTCACCTTCAACACGGCGAGCGATGTGACGATCGTGTCCACCACGCCCTTGCCGGTCAGCGGCAGCGTGCACTCAGCCAGCACCTTCGGCTCGCCTCGCTTCGAGACATGATCCATCACAATCAGGACCCGTTTTGCGCCGGACACCAGGTCCATCGCGCCGCCCGGTCCCTTGACCATCGCTCCCGGGATCATCCAGTTGGCAAGATCGCCGCCGGCGGAGACCTGCATCGCGCCGAGGATCGCCAGGTCGATGTGACGGCCCCGGATCATGGCGAAGCTCTGCGCGCTGCTGAAGTAGCTGGCGCCCTCGACCGCAGTGACGGTTTCCTTGCCCGCATTGATCAGGTCCGCGTCGATGTCCACCTCCGCCGGGTACGGTCCGATGCCGAGCAGGCCGTTCTCGCTCTGCAGCATGATGTTGACGCCGTCCGGGATCAGGTTGGCGCAGAGCGTCGGAATGCCGATGCCGAGGTTGACGTAGTCGCCGTCCCGCATCTCGCGGGCAGCGCGCGCGGCGATCTGTTCGCGTGTCAGCGCCATGGTTGTTCGTCCGTGCGTCCGGGTCACCCGGCGCGGATCGTCCGCTTCTCGATCACCTTCTCCGGATCCTCGCCGATGACAATTCGGTTGACATAGATGCCGGGCGTGTGGACCAGGTGGGGGTCGATCGCGCCGACCGGCACGATTTCGTCTACCTCGGCCACGGTGACCGCGCCCGCTTCCGCCATCGGCGGGTTGAAGTTGCGCGCCGTCATCCGGTAGACCAGGTTGCCTGCCGCGTCAGCCCTCCAGGCCTTCACCAGCGCGAGGTCGGCATGGAGTGCGGTCTCGAGCACCTGCGGCCGCCCGTCGAACTCGCGCACCTCCTTTCCCGCGGCGAGCGGTGTCCCGTAGCCGGTCGGCGTGAAGAACGCGCCGATACCGGCGCCGCCGGCGCGAATCCGCTCGGCCATCGTCCCCTGCGGGTTCAGTTCAACCTCCAGGCTGCCATCGAGGTACTGTTGTTCGAAGGTCTTGTTCTCACCGACGTAGCTGGCGATCATCCTTGCGATTTGCCGCGTATCGAGCAGCAGGCCGAGGCCGTCATGGTCGACGCCGGCGTTGTTGCTGATGCACGTGAGGTTCCGTACGCCTGAGTCGCGCAACGCGATACAGAGGTTGCGTGGGACGCCGCACAGGCCGAACCCGCCCACCATGATCGTCATGCCGTCGCGCAGCAGCCCCTCGAGCGCGGCGGCGGAGCCGGGGTAGACCTTGCGGCTCATGTCAGTCTCACCCTGCGAACCGCATTACGCCTTCATCGGGCCGTCCGGCACGCCGGCGCCCTGGCGAACGAAGCGGGCGAGATTCGACATGTCCTCGTCGCCGTAGCCCTGGGCAATCAGCGCATCCTCGATCGTCGCCACGAGACTGGCGATCGGCACCGGCACCTGGAACTCGCGCGCGGTCTCCAGCGCGATGCCGAGATCCTTCCGATGCAGGCGAGTGCGGAAGCCAAGCGGGTAGTTGCCATTCAGCATCTTGCCCGATCGGTTGTTCAGAATCCAGGATCCGGCGACGCCGCCGCCGATTGCCTGGACCACCCGCTCCGGGTTGGCGCCGGCGCGGTAGGCGAGGGTCAGCGCCTCGGCCAGTGCCATGAAGGTACCGGTGATCGCGACCTGGTTGGCCACCTTCGCGATCTGGCCGCAGCCGACCGGGCCGATGCGGGTGATCTTCTCGCTGTCGCCAATAATCTGTAGCACCGGCTTGGCGCGGTCATAGTCCTCTTCCGTGCCGCCGCACATAATGGCGAGCGTGCCCTTGAGTGCTCCTTCCGAGCCCCCCGAGACCGGGGCATCGACGTAGCCGATCCCCTTCGCACGGAACTGCTCGGCGAAGCGGCGCGTCGCGGCGGGTGAAACGGACGAGCAGTCGATCACCAGGCCGCCGGGTGCGAGGCCGTTGATGGCGCCGGTCTCCGGATCGAGCAGCACCCGCTCGACATCAGGCGTGTCGGAGACGCATGACAGGACGATGTCGGCGGTCGCAGCCGCCGCGTCTGGCGACTCGGCACGTGCGGCGCCCAGTCTCTCCAGCGGCTCTTCTCGCTCGCGCGTCCGGTTGTGGACGGTCACCTCGCATCCGGCCTTGATCAGGTTGGTTGCCATCGGGGCGCCCATCGTGCCCATGCCGAGAACCGCGATCTTCATCGTGTCGGTCTCCTTCGTCTCAAGGCGGAACGCGTCAGGGTGCCTGCGTCAGGGTGTCGCCACCGCAGGTGGCTCGACGCGCGCATGCACGATGCCGCGCCCGGAGCGGGGGCGGTTGGTGACAAGCGCGAGGAACTTCTTCCAGTAGCGGAACGATGGCGTGTACACCGTCTCAACGTCACCGAAACCGGCCGATTGTAGCATCTGCGTCAGCGCGGGCACCGTTGGCATTGCGCAGAGTTCACCAGGCGTCCCGCGCGCCCCCTCGTCGCCCGGGAAGAAGGGGACGAGCGCGTACCGTTCGTGGAGCGCCGGCAGCAGGACGTGCGTCTCGCAGATCAGCAGCCGTCGCGTTACCTGCCGGATGCGATCGAGCGCCGCCAGCGGGTTGCGGAGGTGGTACAGGACGCCCAGCAGCAGCACCAGGTCGAACTGGCCGATGTCGTCCGGATCGAGCTGATGCACGTCGGCGCGACGGTACTCGACGCGCGAGCCGAGCCGCTCGCGCGTGGCGAGAAACTCGTCCATCCCGAACCGGTCCCAGGCGAAGCGGTCGACCGCCAGCACGCGGTCGGCGCCGCGCCGTTCGCATTCGAACGAGAAGAACCCGTGCCACGCGCCGATGTCGAGCACCGACCAGCCGGACAGATCGTCCGGGATCCGGAGCAGCCGCAAGCGCCTGTCAAAGCGGCGTCGGATCCGTCCCTCGCGCGACCATGCGACGGCCCCCTCATCGGGCCGGCTGATCACCTGGTGGGGACGTTCCTGGTGCGGGCCAGACATGACATCGGGTGCGGGGCGGTGCAGGATAGCACGCGCCGTCAGGCGAGCCGTTCGCGCAGGCGGCGGATCCGGTCGGCGGTCGGCGGGTGGGTCGAGAAGAAGGCGAACCGCTCGTCCGCCGTCTCGAACCGGCGCAGCGCCCGGATCGCGCCCTCCGGATCGAAGCCGGCGGCGGTGGCCAGCTTGACGCCCAGCTCGTCCGCTTCGTCTTCCTGCTGGCGGGAGTACGCCTTCGACAGCCCGTCCATGCCGAGCCGCCGAATCAGAGGCGAGAGGCGGCGGGTTGCGGGGGTCGCCATCGAAACCGCCGCAAGCGCCTTCTGGCTCAGCCATCGATCGATGGCATGGCGGCGGATCACGTGCGCCATCTCGTGCGCGACAACGAACGCGAGCTCGTCGCGGTCGCGTCCCGCCAGGTCGACCAGCGCGGTCGAGACGAAGATGTAGCCCCCCGGCAGCGCGAACGCCGCGCGCTTCGCATCGGCCAGCGCCGTCACCTCGAAGCGGTGCGTCCGATTGGCGACGTACGCGGCGAGCCGCGCCAGGATGCCGTCGAGCAGCGCCTGCGCCTCGGGATCGGCCGGCGTGCGAGTCTGCCGGCGCACCTCGTCCGCCATGTCACGCCCCATCTGCTGCTCGGCGAGGATCGCATCGTCCTCGTTTCCCGCCGCCGACTCCCAGATCCACCGCGCCTTCTTGAACTTCTTTCCGGCGAACCGCCCCAGCAGATACGGCAGGCCACCCGTGTGCGCCATGGGAGGAGTGTACTGCCCGCGGCAGGACATCCGGTAGACTGGAATCGGCCCTCGAACCCCGCCCGGATGTAGAGAACCCTTCGACGCGATGGATCGCGCGAGCCTGAGTGCGTTTCAGTTGCTGTCGGACGACCGCCGCTGGACGGACGCCGTGGTTGAGTCGTTGCCGGACGGCTACGCCGTCGAGCGACGCGGGCCGGGGTTCGACGCTTGGCGGTCGGACGAGCGGCGGCGGCTGCCTGGGGCGTGATATCCCGACGTTGTTTGTGCTGCAGGATCGGTCGGTGGAGATGTCGGTCCGGATGCTCTACCTGACGAACGGTCTCGAACGGCACCGGATACCCTGGCGGCGCGCCTACGCGACCGACGACCGCGAGCGGGCGGTGCCGGATCAGGTCGGCTCCCTGCTGCAGGCGGCGGGAGGCCATCCACACGCCGTCCGCCTGGACGGGGGCAACGCGCTTCCCTGGTCGCTCGGCCTCGACCTGGCACGGCGCGGCGACGCGGTCCGTGTCGGCGCAGCGCTGATTGCGCCGGACGGACGCCTCGCCGGTGGCTGGACAGTCGATGCGCACGACGCCGAACGGGCCGAGCGCGACCTGCTCCGCCGGCTGATGCTTGCCGCAGCGGAAGTGATTCCCGACCGCGATCGGGACGACGGCGTGCTCGTGCTGCGCGACGGGCGGGTGCCGGAGCCCTCGGCGGCGGACGACTACCTCGAGGATCTCGGCGCCCCGTCGACGCTGGTCGGGATCCGCCGGTTCGACAACCCCCCGCTGCTATTGGGTGACCTGGCGGCAGACCTGACAACGGACGACGCACCGGGGGCCGGCGCCTGGCCACCGGAGACGCCGGCCCTCGGCTGGCTGCCGGGTGTCGCTGGCGGAGCGGTCGGCTTCCTGGTGACGTACCCGCAGGCGGCGAATGACGAGTTCGACAACGTCACCAGGGTGGAAGTGCGCGACGACTGGAACCAGCTCGATCTGTCGCGCCATCACCTTGCCCGCATCCTGGCGGCGCAGGCGCTTACACCCGGCCTCGGCCTGCACCGGCGCGTGATGCCGGCCCCCATCTATTGGGCGCACGGCATCGCCGGCGCATCGGAATCGGATCTGCGCTTTCGGGGCCAGGTGGTGGTTCCGCTCGACTGAGTCGTTGTGGTCTCTAATGTGAGGGTCCGAACGAGTCGACGAAGGTCAAATGTCACTTCCGGTCAGGAGGACGCATGGCGGTACATCAAAGGCCGCGGGTTTATCTGGCGGGGCCCATCTCCGGATGTAACGAGGAACAGCGGCACGGGTGGCGTACACAGGTCAAGGACAAGTACGGGAAGCAGATCGACTTTCTTGACCCGACCGACAATCTCGTGCGACGGGAGGCATCGCCGTACGAGTTCGTACAGGCGGACCTGCGGGCGATCGAGGAGGCGGACGGCCTGCTCGTCAACATGTGGCGCGAGTCGATCGGATCGGCAATGGGGGTAGTGCATGCCCATCGGCACGGCCGCCCGGTCGTAGTGGCGGATCCGAATCGGCTACAGCAGAAGATGCTGGAGTTCTACGCTGACGAGGTGGTCGACTTGCCGCTCAAGGGGGCCAACGCGCTGCTCGATCTGTTGCGAGCCGAGGGGAATTGGCGTGTCCTCAAGTCCGGTGGCAAGCCCGAGGAACCGTTTCACCGACAGAAGATCATCGAAGCGGTCCGCTCGGCTTGCCGGGAGGCGAAGTCGGACTACATCGCGGGACCGGGGCTCGTATTGCCGGGTGTGATCAAGCACCTGCGCGGAAGCCGGCGGCGCCTGAAGTATTCCGTTACGACCAGCGATATCAATGCAGCGGTAATGGAGGTACTGACAGAGCTGGAACGTGATCCGTTGCGCGCCACCGCCATTCGTGGCGTGCGGGAGGTGTGGCACGCACGGACGGAAGAGAAACGCAGGCCGCCGGTGGGGAGTGTTCACCCACGACAGGACACGGTACGCGAACGCGCAGGCAGGCTGTACGGTTCACCAGATGTCGTCGTGCCGATTACCAGCCCGAAGTCGCATGCCACGATCTGGGGCAAGGGGGTCACGGAGCTTGACGACATTCCTTCTACCGAGGCGAGGGAAGTGTTCAAGATCATCACGTCAGTTCCGGGGATGACGGCCATCACGCTGGGGCAGTTCGGCCACAAGGGTCGACGGAAAAGCTGCGAAGCGACGGTGAAGGTATCATCGACGTCTCATGTCATCGAGGGCATTCTGTACGACAAGGGATCGAAGGGATCGATGCAGACATTTCAGGTGCGTGTGGCGAATGATCGTGAGAAAACGTTCATCGCAGAGGAGATCGAGCGACGGCTGACCGAGGCCGGCCGGTGGACGGTGTAGGGGTTGGCCGCGTGGTGCCGGACAGGAAACTGGCGCAGCATGAAGTGATGCCGGCCTGGAGGCCGGCGCACCATGGAAGAGGCCGCCGACGCCTGCCGTAGTGGTCACAGGGAACTGGATGCTGCGTTGTCATCACGGCCTTCCGCGTGTGCTTCTTCAGACCGCAGCCGATTTCGCGGCGACGAGACCGGCGTCAGCCGGCAGCGATATCATGAGCAACCATGAACGTTGATTCATTCGGTGTACGTCGAGCGTTGCCCGCCGAAGCTGGCGCGCGGGTCGAGTTCTTCAGCCTGCGCGGCCTCGAGGCGAAGGGATATCCAGGAGTTGGGCGGCTACCGTATGCGCTGAAGATCCTGCTGGAGAACATGTTGCGGCGGGAGGACGGTGAAGCGGTCACCGCCGCCGACATCGAGGCGCTTGCGCGCTGGTCACCGGGGTCGGGCAAGGAGATCGCCTTCATGCCCGCGCGGGTGCTGCTGCAGGACTTCACCGGCGTGCCGGCAGTGGTCGACCTCGCGGCCATGCGCGACGGGATCGCGCAGCTCGGGGGTGATCCGGCGCGCGTCAATCCCCTGCAGCCGGCCGAGCTGGTGATCGACCACTCGGTGCAGGTGGATCACTTCGGTACGGCCGACGCCTTCGACCTGAACGCCCGGCTCGAGTTCTCGCGCAACCGTGAACGCTACGCCTTCCTGAAGTGGGGGCAGGAGGCGTTCGACAACTTCCGTGTGGTACCCCCCGATACCGGCATCGTTCACCAGGTGAACATCGAGTATCTCGCGCGCGTCGTCTGCCGTGACCCGATCGACGGCGGTGGGACGCTGGCGTACCCCGACACGCTGGTCGGCACCGACTCGCACACGACGATGGTGAACGGTCTGGGCGTGGTGGGCTGGGGCGTCGGGGGGATCGAGGCGGAGGCCGCGATGCTGGGGCAGCCGATCTCCATGCTGATCCCGGAGGTGGTCGGTTTCCGGCTCACCGGCGCGCTGCCGGAGGGCGCGACCGCCACCGACCTGGTGCTGACGATTACCGAGCGGCTCCGTCAGTACGGCGTCGTCGGAACGTTCGTCGAGTTCTTCGGACCGGGCCTCGGGTCGCTCACCGTCGCGGATCGCGCGACGCTCGGGAACATGTCGCCGGAGTACGGATCGACCGTGGCGATCTGTCCGATCGACCGGATGACGCTCGACTACCTGACGCTGACCGGGCGCGACCGGTCGCGCGTCGACCTCGTGGAGGCGTACGCGAAGGCGCAGGGCCTGTACGCGACGCCGGACGACGACCCGATCTACAGCGACGTGATCGACTTCGATCTCGCGATGATCGAGCCGAGCCTGGCGGGGCCGAAGCGGCCGCAGGATCGGGTGCCGCTGAAGCAGGCGGCGTCGGCGTTCAGAGCGGCGCTGGCGGATCTCGCGACGGGGCGGGAGCCGGCGGGGGTGACGAACGGCGGCGGGGCCGGGGCGGACGGCGGCGTTCGGGGGTCCGGCGAAGGTGGCGTCGACGACGGCGCGGTGGTAATTGCAGCGATTACCAGTTGCACGAATACGTCGAACCCGAGCGTAATGCTTGCGGCCGGCCTCCTGGCGCGGAATGCCGTCGAACGGGGGCTCGAGCCGAAGCCGTGGGTCAAGACCAGTCTCGCGCCCGGCTCCATGGTGGTGACGGAGTACCTCCGCACTGCCGGCGTGCTTGATTCGCTGGAGCAGTTGGGCTTCGGCCTGGTCGGCTACGGCTGCACCACCTGCATCGGCAACAGTGGTCCGCTGCCCGAGGCAGTGGCCTCGGCGGTGACCGGCCGCAACCTCGTGGTCGCCTCCGTCCTCAGCGGCAACCGAAACTTCGAGGGGCGTGTGCAGCCGCTGGTGCGCGCGAACTACCTGGCGTCGCCGCCGCTGGTGGTCGCCTACGCACTTGCCGGCCGGATGACGACGGACCTCGTAACCGAGCCGCTCGGCCGCGACCGGGACGGCAACGACGTGTACCTGCACGACATCTGGCCGTCGGCGGCCGACGTGCAGGCGGCCCTCGCCTCCTCGGTCCGGACCGATCAGTTCACGACGAAGTACGCGGCGGTCTTCGAGGGCGACGAGCGGTGGCGCGACCTGCCGGCGCCGGGCGGCGACCGGTTCGCCTGGACCGACGAGTCGACGTATGTGCGTCATCCTCCCTTCTTCGAGTCGCTCGCCGCCGCACCGGCGCCGCCGGGCGACATTATCGGCGCGCGGGTGCTGGCGCTCCTGGGCGACAGCGTGACGACCGATCACATCTCGCCAGCCGGATCGATCCCGGCCGACGGCCCGGCGGGGCGGTACCTCACCTCGCTCGGCGTGGATCCGAAGGACTTCAATTCGTTCGGCAGCCGGCGCGGCAACCACGAGGTGATGATGCGCGGCACGTTCGCCAACATCCGCCTCCGCAACCATCTCGCGCCAGGGACCGAAGGGGGTTGGACGCGCCACCTGCCGGACGGCGAGCAGATGGCGATCTACGACGCGGCGATGCGCTACCGGGAGGAAGGCACGCCGCTCGTCGTGATCGCCGGAACGGAGTACGGCACAGGTTCGTCGCGCGACTGGGCCGCGAAGGGCACCATGCTGCTCGGCGTGCGGACCGTGATCGCCGAGAGCTTCGAGCGGATCCACCGGAGCAACCTCGTCTTCATGGGCGTCCTGCCGCTCGTTTTCCCGGAGGGGCAGAACGCCGGGAGGCTCGGCCTGACCGGCGAGGACATGTACGACCTGACCGGCATCGCCGGCGACGCCCTGGCTCCCCGCTCCACCGTCCACGTCCGCGCCACCCGGCCGGACGGCGCGACGATCGAATTCGATGCCACGGCGAGGATCGACACACCGGAGGAGCTCCGCTACTACCACCACGGCGGCATTCTCCCTTACGTCCTTCGTCGCCTGGCGGCCGCCTGATCGGGAAACAGACGATGCCGAAGCCGAGCGGCACGGCAATCGGGCTGGCGCTGACCGGGGTGATGGTGGGAGCAGTGACGATGGCATCTGTCGCGACGGAACAGTCGGCGCCGGTCGCGCCGGATCCGGTGGTATGGGATCTGACCGACCTGTATCCGTCGGTCGGGGCGTGGCGTGCCGCCAGGGAGGACATGACGGGACGCGTGGCCGATCTGGCGCGGTTCCGCCGGACGTTGGGGGAGAGCGCCGCGCACCTCGCCGACGCGCTCGATGCGGTGCGCGGGACCGAGCAGGCGCTGGTGCGGCTGTACGTCTACGCCTTCCTCGCGGCGGACGAGGACCGGCGCGCCGCCGAGGCGCAGGAGCGCCGGGGAGAGGCGGCGGTGCTGATGGCGGAGTTCGACGAGGCGACGAGCTTCATCGCCCCGGAAATCCTCCGCGTCGGCGACGCGACGATCACCCGCTCCATCGCCGGCGAGCCGCGCCTCGCGAAGCATACGTTCGGCCTGCGCGACACGCTCCGCCGCGCGGGGCACACGTTGTCGGACGAGGCGGAGGAGGTGCTGGCCGCGACGGGGGCGATGCGGCAGGGGCCGGAGCGGATCTACGCGATGCTGTCCAGTTCCGATCTGCCGTTCCCGACGGTCACGCTGTCGACCGGTGAGGCGGTGCGGCTCGATCAGCAGGCGTATGGCCGGCACCGGGCCTCGCCGGTTCGCGAGGATCGGCAACTGGTGTTCGACGCGTTCTGGGGCGCGTGGCGCAAGTACGAAGCGACGCTCGGGCAAACGCTCGACACGCATGTCAGGGCGCATGTCTTCGAGGCGAAGGCGCGCAACTACGACAGCGCGCTCGATCAAGCGCTCTTCGGCGCGAATATCCCGGCGGCGGTCTACCGGACGCTGATCGCGGCGACACACCGTCACCTGCCGTCGCTGCACCGCTACTTCCGGATCCGCCAGCGGATGCTCGGCGTCGACGAGTTGCGCTACTCGGACATCTACCCGCCCCTCGTCGCGTCCGACCGGGTGTTCACGCTGCGCGAGGCACGCGATCTGGCGCACGCCTCGGCGGCGCCGCTCGGCGACGATTATCAGGCGCTCCTCGCCGAGGGGGTCGCCGGCGACTGGATGCATGTCTACCCGCAGCCCGGGAAGGCGCCGGGGGCATACATGTACGGCTCGGTGTACGACGTCCATCCGTACGTGCTGCTCAACTTCAACGGCGCGTACGACGACGTCACTACATTCGCGCACGAGTGGGGCCACGCCGTCCATACGATGCTCGCTGCGCGCGCCAATCCGTACGAGACGTTCAGCTACGCGACATTCACCGCCGAGGTGGCATCGACGACGAACGAAGTGTTGCTGCAGGAGCACATGCTGGCGCAGGAGCTGCCGGACGACGAGCGGCTCTTCTACCTCGGGACCGCCCTCGAGGGGATCCGGGGCACCTTCTTCCGCCAGGTGATGTTCGCCGAGTTCGAACTGGCGATCCACGAGCTGGTGGAGCAGGGGGAGGCGCTCTCCGGCGCGAAGATGTCGGAGCTGTACGCGCGGTTCGTGCGGCAGTACCACGGCTCCGACGACGGGGTGCTCGCGTACGACGCCGACTACGCGATCGAGTGGGCGTTCATCCCCCACTTCTACCGGAACTTCTACGTCTTCCAGTACGCCACCTCGATCGCCGGAGGGACGATGTTCGCCGACCGCCTGCTGAACGGGGACGAAGCGTCGCGGGCCACGGCGCGTCGGGACTACCTGGCGGTGCTGTCGGCAGGGGGCTCGGACTACGCCTACGGCCTGCTGCGCCATGCGGGGATCGATCTGGCGACCGATGCGCCGTACGACGCGCTGATCGCACGGATGGACCGGGTGATGGATGAGATCGAGGCAATCCTGGCGCGACGCGGCTAACGAGGCTCCGGCCGTTCGAGCCTCGCGGCGACATCCCGTCGCCGTCGCCATCACGCTGTCGGCGCTCGCGGCGCTGGCGCTCGCGGCCGCGTGCGGCGGCGGCGGGGCTGAGGATGCGGTGTCCGCGGACGCCGCTGCCGTCGACGCTGCGCTGCCGACGTCAGGCGTGCAGGTGGCGCGGCTGCTCGACCGGCCGATCATCACGCCCGACCTCCATCCGAGCATCGGGATGAACATCCAGGGGCCGTCGCTGATCCGCGTGCCTGACTGGGTGGAGGATCCGCTGGGCCGCTACTATCTCTACTTTGCCGATCACAAGGGGCGGTACATCCGCCTCGCCTATGCCGACGTCGTGCTGGGGCCCTGGACGATCCATCCCCCCGGCAGCCTGCAGATCGAGGGATCGCACTTCCTGGAGGCGCCGCCCGCACTGACGGCGGAACAGGAGGCGGCGATCCGCTCCCGTCCCACGAGACCCGCCGCCGCGGTCTCGCACGACCGCGTGACAGAGGCGACCACGCCCCACATCGCCTCGCCAGACGTCCATGTCGACGACGCCAACCGGCGCATCGTGATGTACTTCCACGGCCTCGACGACGTCTCGACCCAGGTGTCGCGCGTCGCCACGTCGACCGACGGGATGCACTTCGCAGCGCGTCCTGAACGGCTAGGCCGGACCTATATGCGTGCCTTCAGCGACGACGGCTCTACGTACGTCATGGCGATGCCAGGGCAGTTCTACCGGTCGCGCGATCCCCTCGGCGGCTTCGAGGAGGGTCCGCGGCTGTTCAACCCGAACATGCGGCACTCGGCGCTCCTGCGGCGGGGCGACACCCTGTATGTCTTCTGGACCGAGGTGGGTGAGGTGCCGGAGCACATCAAGGTGAGCACGATTGACCTCGCTGGCGACTGGACGACGTGGCAGGAGTCGCCTGCGGTCGAGGTGCTCCGGCCCCGGTTCGACTGGGAGGGTGCGGATGCGCCGCTGGAGCCGTCTGTACGCTCGACTGCCTACGGTCACGTTAATCAGCTACGCGACCCGGCGATCTACGAGGAGAACGGCCGCATCTACCTCCTCTACGCAGTCGCCGGCGAGAGCGGGATCGCCCTCGCCGAAGTCAACATCGACGAATGAGTCGCGGGCGGTACGTACGCCGCTACGCCGGTGAGGGCGCTGCGACGCCGAGGGTTCAGATGATGTGCCCGGTCCAGCGGCCGGCCAGGACGACGCCTGCCCAGAGGAGCAGGGAGATGGCGCCGGCCAGTCTCGCCGACAGCGGCGGCGGCGAGGCCATGTCCCAGGCGCCGATGCCGCGGAATGTGCGGACCTGGAACCACGCCATATTGAGGCAGGCGAGCGGGAGGAGCAGGAACTTGATCTGGAAGGCGGGGTTCTCGACATAGACGGGGGCGCGCGTCGCAAAGAGGCCGAAGCCGGTCACCGCGGCCACCACAAACGCTCCCCAGGTCCAGGGGACGAGCCGGCGCGTCACCTGGCTCGCCGGGTAGCGGAGCGCCGCCAGTCCGAGCAGCCGCAGGTCGACCATCATGATCGAGCCGACCACCAGGCCGACCGCGATCACATGGATGGACTCGAGCAGCGGGAACCACCAGGTGAAGCCGATGTGCTGGGCGATCGGATGGTCCTGCAGCCACTGCCAGATCGACGGGTAGGTCTCCAGCGATTCCCACACGAACGGAAAGTCCAACGGGTCGGTGATGTACTCGGAGTACGCAATCCAGCGCCCCGCCAGCATGACGCCGATCCAGCAGCCGATCGAGACGACGGCAATCCCGCGCGCCGTCCAGAGCCGCTGCGGTGTCCGCTCCCAGTAGCCGTGCTCCGTTCGGTTCCGCCACCAGATGGCGAACGCCAGTGCCACCGCGGGGAGGAGGCAGGCGAACTTGAAGGCGACGACCGGGTTGTAGACGTAGCGGACCGGCCGCGCCAGGATGAACAGCGAGCCGGTCGCCAGGTTGACGGCCAGCGCCACCCAGGTCCAGGGGAGCAGCCGGCGGATCATCTCGCTCACGTTCTGGTGCCGCAGCGCGAGACCCAGGAACCGGAGATCGACCATGCCGATCGATCCGACCACGGTGGCGATGCCCAGAATGTGGAACGATTGTGCGATCGGGGGGAGCCCCGGGACGTTGCTGAGCAGATAGACCATCCACTCGCGGGTGGGCGATTCCGCGAGCAGTTGCGCCAGGGTGTCGCGCATGTCGCGTGCATCCTATACTACGGGCCACGGAGACCCGATCCGAACGACTGGAGGCTGTTTGATGCCCACGCGCCACGTCTGGATCCTTGCTCTTGCCCTTGCGGCGCTGCCTGCCGCCTGCGGCGGGCCGTCCGATCCTCCCGAATCGACCTCCGCCCCGGCGGTCGAGCCGCAGCCGGCGCCGGCTGCCGCCGCGATGCTGCCGGACACGATCGTCGCCGAGCGGGGCGGCTTCATCCCGGAGGGGGTGGAGTACGACATGGCGAACGGCCGTCTGCTGACCGGCTCGCTCTCCGAGGGATCGGTCTACGAGATCCATCCTGACGGGCGGGTGACGGCGCACGTGGAGGACGACGATCTGATCTCGTCGGTTGGCATCGAGGCGGACGAGCCGCGCAACCGGCTGCTGGTCGCCAACGCCGATCGGTCGGTGTTTGAGTCCGGTGGGGCGGGGCAGGCGAAGCTGGGGGTGTACAACCTGACGACCGGCGCGCGCATCGCGATGGTCGATCTCGCCGCGGTGGCCGACGCCGGCGCCGACGCGGTCCACTTCGCCAATGACGTGGCGGTGGCCGACGATGGAACCGCGTATGTGACCGACACGCGGCTGAACGCGCTGTACCGCGTCACCGCCGACTACGAGGCGTCACTATTCCACCGGTTCGATGACGGCGCCGGCCCCAACGGCATCGTGCACCACCCGGGCGGCTATCTGCTGGTGGCGCGCGGCGCAACGCTCTGGAAGGTGCCGCTCGATGACCCGGCGTCGGCGTCGGAGGTGACCCTTCCTGAGGAGGTGCCGGGGCAGGACGGCATGGTCTGGAGCGCCGGCCGGCTGGCCATCGTCAGCAACGCATCGAACCGTGTCGTGGCGCTGACGAGCGAGGACGACTGGGCAACCGCGACCGTCGCGGGGGTCGCGCCGTACGAGCCGCAGGCGACCACGGCAGCGGTGGTGGGAGACGACATCTATGTCGTGCATCCGCACTTCGCCGACGAGGACCCGCCCAGTATCCAGCGCGTCATGTTCGAGTAGCGCAGCGCGGCGGGATCGGGCAACAGGAGGAGGAAATCCCATGAGACGGATGGTGGTGCTCGGCACGGTGATTGCGGTGGCCGGCGTCTCGGTCGCGCTCAGCTCGGAACAGGAACTGTCGCAGGCGGCGCTCGATGCGGCCCAGATCGAACAAGTGCGGGACAACCTGTACGTCATCACCGGCTCGGGGCTGGCCAACCGCGATGCTTTCAGCGGCGGGAACGTCGGCGTCTATGTCGGCGAGGACGGGGTGACGCTGGTCGACACCAAGCTTCCGGGCTGGGGGCAGGCGATCATGGACCGCGTCCGAAGCGTGACCGACAAGCCGGTCACGACGGTCATCAATACCCACACCCATGGCGACCATGTCGGGAGCAATACGTTCTTCGACGCGGCGGTCGAGGTGGTGGTCCACGACAACACCCAAGACAACATGGAGCGAATGGAGCAATTCGAGGGGGAGGGGGCACGCGGACTGCCCGACCGCACCTACACCGACCGCCTGACGCTCGGCTCCGGCAACGACCGCATCGAGCTGTACCACTTCGGCGCCGGCCACACGAACGGCGACACACTCATCCTGTACCCGGGCCTGCGGGTGCTGCAGATGGGCGACATGTTCCCCTGGCGGGACGCGCCGTTCCTCGACCGGAGCAACGGCGGGAGCGGCGTCTCGTTCCCAGAGACCCTGCAGAAGCTGCTCGACGGTGTCGACGGTTACGACACCGTCATCCCGGGCCACATCCCGGTGACCACGCCCGACTCGCTCCGGGAGTTCCAGCGGTTCACGGCCGACCTGCTCGCCGCGACGCGCCAGGCAATCGCCGATGGCCAGACGGTCGAGCAGGCGGCCGAGTCGATCGATCTGACGGGCGAATACGACGGCTATATTGCCGACCGGACACCGGCGGCGATCGCGGCGATCTACGAGGAACTGAGCCAGTAGGCAAGCCCCGGCCGTCGGGCGGCTGGCTCTCCCACGGCCTCACGCGCGGAGGGGCCGACCGTCGGGCGCGTACGCCGTCTGCAGCGTGAACGCCTCCGGCGTTGGCCCGTCCCGCCAGAGACGATCGAGCCGCGCCATCGCTTCGCTGATCGTGGGCCGTTCACCGTCCGTAATCCACCACATCGCGAGCGGCGCCTTCGGAGGCGGACGGAACCACTCGCGGCGGCGCCGAAGAAAGTCCAGATGTTCGGTGTCGTAGACGTACCGCCGGAGATCTTCCACCGACCGCCAGATCGACAGGTTGAATAGCAGCGTCGGGTCGCCGAGCACCCGCACGTCGGTCGCGTCTCCCGCGTCGGTCTGGAACCGCCAGACGAAGCCGGGCGCGTCGTCGCCGATCCGGTTGATGCGGTCGATCTCGTCCCGCATCGGGGCCATCCGCGGATCTTCGAACGGATAGCACATCCACGCCAGGTTCGTCTGGGCGAGTTCCACGTCCGTATCGTATGTCCATGGCGATCGCAGTTACGATCGGACGGTGCGTGTTGCCGGGATGATCGCGCTTGGCGGCCTGATGGTGGGTGCGTGTGGGGGCGAGGCGCCGGAGGTCGATATCGGGCCCGGCGTGCCACTCGATCTGGCCCAGGCACGGGCGGAGACGATCTCGGATCTGCGGTACGACGTCCGGTTCGTGCTGCCGGCGTCGCGGTCCGACGCGATCGAAGGGCAGGTGTCCGCGACGTTCACCTGGGAGGGCGCCGGTCCGGTCGCCTTCGATTTTGCCGCGCACCCGGATCAGGTGCGGGCGGTCCGTGTGGGAGGCACGCCGGTCGAAGCGGAGCTGCGCAGTGAACATCTGATCGTGCCGCTGCCCGACGGAGCCGGCCCGGTCACCGTGGAGATCGACTTCACGGCGGGTGACGGGTCGCTCAACCGCCAGGACGACTTCCTCTACACGCTATTCGTGCCGGACCGCGCGCGCGTTGCGCTGCCTCTTTTCGATCAGCCGAATCTGAAGGCGCGGTTCCGATTGCAGCTCGATGTGCCGGCCGGCTGGCGGGCGGTGGCCAACGGGTCGCTCGCGTCGCGTGAGGACCAGGGCGATCGGGCGCTCCTGACGTTCAGCGAGACGGACCCGATCAGCAGCTATCTCTTCGCCTTTGCGGCGGGCGAGTTCCAGGTGGAGGAAGCCGAGCGCGACGGGCGGCGGATGGCGATGTACCACCGCGAGACCGATCGCGAGCGGGTCGAGCGCAACGCCGGCGCCATCTTCGATCTGCATGCGTCGGCCCTGGCGTGGCTGGAGGAGTACACCGGCATTCCGTTCCCGTTCGAGAAGTTCGACTTCGTGCTGGTGCCGGCCTTCCAGTACGGCGGCATGGAGCATCCGGGCGCGATGCTCTACCGCGCCGACGCGCTGCTGCTCGACGAGAGCGCCACCCAGAACGCGTATCTCGGGCGGGCCAGTGTCATCGCACACGAGACGGCCCACCAGTGGTTCGGTGACCTGGTGACGATGACCTGGTTCAACGATGTCTGGATGAAGGAGACGTTCGCCAACTTCATGGCGGCGAAGATCGTCAACCCCGCCTTCCCGGAGGTCAACCACGAGCTGCGCTTTCTGCTCGCGCACCATCCGGCGGCGTACGGCATTGACCGCACCGCCGGGGCCAATCCCATCCGACAGCCGCTCGACAACCTGAACGAAGCCGGCACCCTCTACGGGGCCATCATCTATCAGAAGGCGCCGATCGTCTTCGCCCATCTGGAGAGGCTGATCGGGGAAGCGGCACTGCGCGACGGCCTGCGCGAGTACCTCGCGGCCCATGCCTATGGCAACGCAGGCTGGGCTGAGCTGATCGCCATGCTGGACAGCCGGACCACGGAGGATCTGGTGGCCTGGAGCCGGACATGGGTGGAAGAAAGCGGCCGGCCGCGGGTGGAGGTCGCACTGGCGACTGACGGAGAGACGATCACCGAGCTCGCGGTGCGCCAGTCCGACCCGTCGGAGGCCGGCAGGGTGTGGAATCAACGGCTCGACCTCCGGCTGGGCTACGGCGGCGACGCATCGGAGACCATGCCGGTGCACCTGCGGGGAGCGATGGCAGTCGCGGCAGAGGCGGCGGGGCGTCCGGCGCCCGACTACGTGTTGGCCAACGGCAGCGGTCTCGGCTACGGGCTGATGGCGCTCGACCCGCGAACCCGGGACTACCTGCTCGCGGAACTGCCGGACATCGACGACGCCCTGACACGGGCGATCGCCTGGGTGTCACTCTGGGAGTTGCTGCTTGAAGGTGACGTCGACCCGGAAGGGCTGATCGATCTGGCGCGCCGGGCGCTTCTGGTGGAGACGGACGAACAGAACGTTTCGCGCATCCTCGGCTATCTCAGGTCGGCATACTGGCGCCACCTGACTCCCGCGCGGCGGGCGGAGCTGGCGCCGGACATCGAGACGCTGCTGTGGCGCGGGACCGTGGAGGCGGGCAGCCGCAGTCTGGCTGCGGCCTGGTTCGGCGCCTACCGCAACGTCGCGCTGTCCACGGAAGCCGTGGCGCGCCTGGAGCGCATCTGGCGCGGAGCCGAAGCGGTGCCCGGCTTGCCTCTTGCCGAGCGGGACTTCACCGCGCTCGCCCAGGGGCTTGCGGTGCGGGGCGTGCCGGCCAGCTCGGAGATCCTTGCCGCGCAACGCGACCGCATCGACAACCCCGACCGGCGCGCCGCGTTCGAGTTCGCCATGCCGGCGCTGTCGGACGAGCAGGGCCCACGCGACGCCTTCTTCGAGTCGCTCGCCGATCCGGCCAACCGGGCGCGCGAGTCGTGGGTCCTGACCGCCCTGGGTTTTCTGCACCACCCGCTGCGGGCGCGCGAGTCGGAGCCGTACATCCGGCCGAGTCTCGACCTCCTGCAAGAGATCCAGCGGACGGGTGACATCTTCTTCCCGCTGCGCTGGCTCGACGCCACCCTCGGCGGGCATCAGACGGCCAGTGCCGCCGCCATCGTCGAGCAGTATCTGGCCGATCGTCCGGATCTCCCGCCCCGTCTCCGCGCGAAGGTGCTGCAGGCGGCCGACGGGCTCCTGCGCGCGGCGCGGATCCTCGACGGGCAGCGCTGACGCCGGGTCGACGGAGGCCCGGTCCTTCCCGGCATCGACTAGCGCTGCGGCTCGGCCTCTCGATCGCAGGGGAACTTCCGGGCAGCTGCATGCAATACAGCGTGCTCCCAGGCAGGACGGTGCGCTCTCTGGCAGAAGAGTGTAAAGCCGCGCAACGGAAGCACCGATACCCCGAACTGGGTGATGGTTGTAGGCCAAGAGCTCCCGTTGTGTGACGCCGTCCCCCAGGGAACGGCTGCCAGGCCCGCGAACCCGTTGCGGTCCGTCACTTCGTGGGGTCGAGGTTCGGCCGTGAAAGTGCTAGCCGTCGCGGTTGGGGTGGTTCTGTTCGCCGCCGATGCCGCGTCCGCGCAGGAGTGCTCGCGGAGGTACTACGGCGAAGAGCATACGGGGGACTGGGAGTACTACACCATCGATGCGCGGAGTCGCGGGATGCCAGCGTCCAGTGGCATCTCAATCCACAACAATCCAACGAAGGTCTGTGGACACGATGGCGAGCGGGGTGCCGACGGACACTACTGCGAAGAGCCGCCGGCCGAGTGGCGGGACGTCTGGGCGTGCGGCGACCCGGAGAAGGTGATTCTGTCGGTGAACCCGGGCACGGTCGACGAGGACGACGGTTCGCCGCAGATAACGGTGACGGGCACCCTGGACGTCGGCGTGCTCACCAGCCCGACGTCCGTCACGGTGTCGGTCGGCAGCGGCACCGCCACGGGCGGCACCGACTTCGGGACGGTCAACGATTTCACGCTGGCCATTCCCGCCGATAGGAGAAGCGGAACCGCGACATTCAGCCTTACGCTGACCGACGACAGCGTCCACGAGGGCGACGAGACGGTGACGGTGAGCGGCACCAACAATGATCTCCCCGTCGACTCGACGTTAGTGACGATCACCGACGACGATACGGCGTCGACGAAGGTCACGCTCTCGGTGACTCCCGACTCGGTGTCCGAAGGCGCGGGCGGGAAGACGGTCACCGTGACGGGCACCCTGGATGGCGCAGCCAGTACTAGTCCGACGTCGGTGAGCGTATCAGTGGACGGCGACTCGGCAATGGCGGACACGGACTTCGATGCCGTCTCGGATTTCACGCTGACGATCCCCGCCGAAGCGACGAGTGGCACTGCGACGTTCAGGCTGACCCCCACCGACGACAACCTGGAGGAGGGTGCCGAGACACTCACCGTGAGCGGGGAAGCGACCGGACTCAACGTCGACCCGGCCACGCTGACGATCACCGACAACGATGCGGCCTCGACGAAGGTCACGCTGTCGGTTGATCCCGACTCGGTGTCCGAAGGCGCCGGCGGGAGGACCGTCACCGTGACCGGCGCCCTGGACGGTGCGGCGCGGACCAGCCCGACCTCGGTGAGCGTCTCCGTCGGCGGTGGCACGGCCACGGCGGGGACGGACTTCGAGACGGTCTCCGGCTTCACGCTCACCATCCCGGCGAACACCGGAAGCGGCACCACGACGTTCACGTTGACACCGACAGACGATGACGTGGCCGAAGACTCCGAGACGCTGACGGTCAGCGGCACCGCGGACGGGCTGACCGTTGACTCGGCGACGCTGACACTCACCGACAACGACGCGGCGTCAACCAAGGTGATTCTGTCGCTGGATCCGCTTGCGGTCTCGGAAGGCGCCAGCGGGCCCACGGTGAGGGTCACGGGCACGCTCGATGGCTCGGCCCGCACGGGTGAGACGGAGGTAACCGTAACGGTCGCCGGAAGCACGGCCACGGCGGGAACGGACTTCGACACGGTTTTGCCCTTCACGCTGACCATCCCCGCGGAGGCGATGAACGGCACCGCGACGTTCACGCTGACCCTGACGGATGACCGTATCTACGAGGGCGCGGAGACGCTGACGGTCGGCGGCAGCACGAGCGGGCTGACCGTCGACGTGGCGACCCTGACGATCACCGACAACGACGCGATGCCGGCCAAGGTCATCCTGTCGCTAGACCCGTCTACCGTTTCCGAAGGGGCGGGCGAGACCACCGTCGACGTGATCGCCACCCTGGACGGCGCGGCGCTCACCAGCGCGACATCGGTGACCGTTTCGGTGGACGGCGGCACCGCCACGGCCACAACTGACTTCGGCACGGTCAGCGACTTCACGCTCACTATTCCCGCAGAAGCGATGAGCGGTACCGGATCGTTCGCGCTGACTCCGACCGACGACGGCATGCACGAAACCGCGGAGACCGTGACGGTCAGCGGCGAGACGACCGGGCTGACGGTCGACCCGGCGACGCTGACCATCACCGACAACGACGGAGCGCCGACCAAGGTGATCCTATCGCTCGACCGGGCGACAGTTTCCGAAGGAGCCGGCGCAACCACCATCAAGGTGACCGGAGCCCTGGACGGCAGTGCGCTCACCAGCGCGACGTCGGTGAGCGTGACGGTGGAGGGCGGGACGGCCACGGCGGGCACGGACTTCGACACGGTGCCCGGCTTCACGTTGACCATCCCTGCCCAGGCGGCGAGCGGAACCACGACGTTCACCTTGACTCCGACCGACGATGAAGAGGCAGAGGGTTCCGAGACGCTGACGGTGAGTGGGGACACGACGGACCTGACTGTCGACTCGGCGACGCTGACGATCATCGACAACGATGCACCCTCGACCAGGGTCATCCTGTCCCTAGTGCCGGCCGCGGTTTCGGAAGGCGCGGACGCGACTACCGTCAGTGTTACCGGAACCCTGGACGGTGCGGCGCGCACCAGCGCGACTACGGTGACCGTCTCGGTGGCCGGTGGCACCGCGACGGAGGGAACGGACTTCCAGGAGGTCACCGACTTCCCGCTGACCATCAACCAGGACGCGACGAGCGGCCGCACAACGTTTAGCCTGACGCCAATCGATGACGACGAGGCCGAGGGCGCCGAGACGCTCACGGTCGGCGGGAACACGGAGGGCTTGAGCGTCACCCCGGCGACCCTGACGCTGACGGACAACGACGCCGGCGCGCGCCAGAACCGCCCGCCGATGTTCACCCAGGACAATTTCAAGTTCGAGCTGCAGGAGAAGCAGGACGCGAACGGAGAGGGTGTTCCCCTCGGCTACCTGACGGCGATAGATCCGGACAACGACCCGATCTCCTACTACCTCATGGACCACGCCGACCGGCGCTTCGGCATCCGTCGGTCGAACGGGATGGTCGTCTATACGGGTCCCGGGGAGAAGTACGAGGCGGGTCCGCCGTACTACGAGCTCGTGGGCGTGGCGCGCGATCCGGCCGGACTGCAGGCCACCGCGCCGGTGAAGGTGATGGTCATGCCGGACGGAAGCCTGCCCCTTGCCGTCGACGATGTCGCGGAGACGCTCGAGGACACGGCGGTGCTGATCGACGTGCTGGCCAACGACTTCGTTCCGCCAGGGGGCCGAATGCAGATCCTGGCGCTTACCGAGCCTTCGCATGGGATCGCGACGGTGGTGGCGGGCGGGGTGCGGTACATGCCCGCGATCAACTACTACGGGCCGGATGCGTTCACCTACACAGCGGGTGACGGTAGCGGTTTGTCTGGGAAGGCGACGGTATCGGTGACGGTGCTTCCGGCCCAGGAAGCACCGATCGCGGTTGGCGTGATCCCGGACCAGATGCTGCAGGAGGGTGCGGATCCGGTAACGCTGGATCTGGCGCCCTATTTCTCGGACGTCGATGGCGATCGGTTGATGTTCGAGGCGGTGTCCTCCGACATCGACGTGGCGACCGTCGCGGTTACGGGGACGATGCTGAACGTGACACCGGTGGTGACCGGTGCGGCGATGGTGACGGTGACGGCAAGCGACCCCGACGGGCTGATGGCGACACAGGTCTTCGGCGTCAACGTGGGTGACGATTGGGTCCGGGTCGTTATGACCGACGGGCTGGCGGCCCTGGGGCGCGGGCATCTGTCGAGCGTGCGGCAGACGGTCGGGCGCCGGCTGGAGACGGGTGGCGAAGCAAGGGCCCAGCTGCAGGTAGCCGGCCAGCAGTTGACGCCTGGCGCGTTCGACGGCCCGGGCGCCGGCGGTCTGGCGCAGAGCCAGTCCTGGCTGGCCCGGGCATCGGCACTCCAGCAGCGTAGCTCCACGACCGACCTCGCCGGTACGTCGGCGGATCCCTCCCTGCAGCACTCCCACGTGGCCAGCGGGTTCGGCAGTCTTGTCGGCGGCTGGGGCCAGGCCCTTCAGGGTACCGACGTGCTGCTGGCGTTCGGGGATGGCGGCCAGATCGCGACCGGGGCGCCGGGTGGTGAACGTCGCTGGACGGTGTGGGGGCAGGGCGATCTGCAGACGTTCCGGGGGCGGTCCGACGCGATCGGGGGCTATGAAGGAGACCTTCGTACGGGGTACGTGGGGATCGATGCGCAGGTCAGCCGGCAGTGGCTGTTCGGCGTGGCGGTCTCGCGCAGCGGCGGCTCGGGAATGTGGCAGGCGGGATCGTCCACGGGACAGTTGACGACGACACTGACGACGGTGCATCCGTATCTCCGTTGGGGCAACGGGGATACCACGTTATGGGCCGTGGGCGGCGTGGGACGCGGGACGGCGACCAACCTGCGCACGCTGACCGGGAGACAGGGAACGAGCCCGCTGAACCTGAAGCTGGGTCTGGTGGAAGCTCGTCGCCGGCTGGCGACTTTAGGTAGTGGCCTCCAGATCGGGTTGCGGGGCGAGGCGTCATGGGCACGCCTGGCGACCGGGGCTGGAAACGAGACGGTGGACGACCTGCGGGCGGAGGTGCGCCGCCTGCGGGGAGGCATCGAGGTGATGCGGCAGATGGCCGGTCCGGCCGGGTGGACGCTGACCCCCTTCGGCGCTGTCAGCGCGCGGCGGGACCGGGGCGGCGGCCAGACCGGGACGGGGATCGAGGTGGCCGGCGGGCTCCGCCTGCGGGGTGGTCGCGTACAGGTGGAAGCACAGGGCAGGCGCCTGATCCTTCACTCCGCAACGGGCTACGCCGAGCAGGGGGTGAGCGTGGCGGCCAGTGTGGGGGCGGGTCCCTACCAGGAGGGCCTGACGCTGTCGGTGCAACCGACGTGGGGTGTGACCGGCATCGGCGCCGACACCCTGTGGCAAGACCAGATCCGGACCCAGGTGCAGGGCGTCGACCCGGGCGGGGCGGGCGTCGCCGCGCGGATCGGTTACGGACTGCGCCTGCCGGGCGGCAGCCTGCTGACGCCGTTCGGCAGCTACGGCGAGCGGGCGGGCCTGGGACAGCGGGTCCAGCTTGGCGCCCGTGTCGGCACCCTGGGGCAGGTGAGCCCCGGTCTCGGCGGCCCGCTCGACCTGGAGTTCACCGGCGAACGCTACGCCCGCCAGGGAGGCGTCGCGGACCATCGTGTCAGCCTGTTGGGCATCGTCACGTTCAGCCGCCGCGAGCCGGCGCCAAGTGAGATGCCGGCCACGGCGACTCCACCCGCGAGGACCGCCGTGGACACGGCCGCGGCGGCGCCGACGGTGCCTGAGCCGGAGGCTAGGGAAAAACTGGAACAGGCCGTACGTCAGCCGTTGGAGCGCGCACCGGCGACGGTGACGATGTTGCGCCGGGTGATCGCTGCGCCACCGGCACCGGGGAGACCGGAACTGGAGGCGTTGATCGCACCGCAACACGCCGTAACTTCGCCGGCCAGGGCGGTGGCACCGAACGTCACGGCGGTCCCGGTGCAACCCGGCGTCAGGCCGAACCGGCCGCCCGTGTTTTCCCACCGCAGCTATGCGTTTGAACTACCGGGGGGCCTGATCGGGCGTTCGACCGGGGTGCCGGTCGGGGCCGTGATGGCGCGGGATCCCGATCACGCACCGGTGATCTACGCGCTGGCGGTGGGTGACGCACGCCGGTTCACGATCGAGGCGTCGAGCGGAACGATTACCTACACGGGCTCACCAACAGACCTTGACGGGACGCCCCGGCGCTACGTGTTGACGGTGACGGCGCGCGATACCGGCCGCCTGATGGCGGAGGCGATAGTGGTCGTGACGGTCGGATCTGTCGACAAGGCGCCGAAAGCGGTTGATGACGTTGCCAGTCGCCTCAGCGCACGACCCACTGCACACCGGCGATGACGGTCGCGGCGTTCAGGCCGAGGTTCTCTCCCGCGGTGCCGGCGAGCCCGTGTGCCTTCGAGTACCATGGTCCGCGATGGCTCGGCTTGCTCGATGGCTGCTGCTCGTCGCGGCCGTTGGGGTCGCAGGCCCGGGACGTGCGCTGGCCCACCCGGCGCCGTTCAGCTTCGTCGATCTCCGGCTCGTGACGTCGGGCGGGGCGCCGGAACTGGAGGTCACGGTCGTCGTTCATGCTTGGGACGTGGCGTACGAACTCGGCCTTGACGACCCGGCGCTGGCCCTCAACCCCGACATTCTCCGCCCGCGCGGGGATCGCCTGACCGCGACCATTCGCGAGCGGCTGCACATTCTGGTGGACGGCCGCCGTGCCGTGCCGGATGAGTGGTCCGAGCCGGAGATCCTGCTCGATCGCCAGTCGGTCCGTCTCCGGGCCCGCTCCAGTCCAGGCGGCCGGCCCGGCGCCATCACCGTCGACGCGCGGCTCTTTCCGTACGATCCGAATCACCAGACCTTCCTGAACGTCTACGAGGACGCCGAGCTGATGACGCAGGCGATCCTGGGGGGTGACGAGAGTCGCTACGAATACTTCACCGGTACCAGGCAGGGGGTCTGGGCGGTGATGCAGCGGTTCGTGCCGTCTGGGGTCCACCACATCCTGATCGGCCCGGACCATATCCTCTTTCTGATCGGCCTGCTGCTGCTCGGTGGCCGCGTCCGGCAACTGTTGCTGGTGGTGACCGCCTTCACGGTGGCCCACTCGATTACGCTGTCGCTCGCCGTGCTGGAGGTGGTGACGCCGCCGACCCGGATGGTCGAGCCGATCATCGCGCTGAGCATTGTCTACGTGGGCCTGGACAACCTGCTGTCGCGTGGCGGGAAGGACATGCGGGTCTGGATCGCACTGGTCTTCGGTCTCATCCATGGCTTCGGCTTCGCGAGCGTGCTGCGCGAGATGGGGTTACCGACCGGCGCGATCGGCTGGTCGCTGTTTTCGTTTAATCTTGGGGTCGAGATGGGGCAGTTGGCCGTGGTGGCGGTGGTCGCCGCCCTCCTCGGGGCGCTCCGGGCGCACAGCCCGGTCGCCGGCCGGCGGGTGATGGTGGCCGGATCGGTCGCTGTCATCCTGGCCGGGGCGTTCTGGTTCGTGGAACGGGTTTTTCTCTCTGGAGGGATGACATGAGTGGTTGGAACCTGGCGACGGTGCGAATGGTTCTTCTCGGAGTAGTGGCCGCCGCCGGTCTGGTGTCGATCGCGGTCACCGCGCCGACGGCGCAGCAGGGCGAGATGGTGGTGGAGGTGGAGCGGCTGCAGGAGAACCTGTACGTCCTGCGCGGCGGCGGGGGCAACTCCTCCGCCTTCATCACGAGCGACGGCGTGGTCCTCATCGACACGAAGGTGGCGGGCTGGGGGCAACCGCTGATCGACCGTATCGCGGAACTGACCGACAACCCGGTCACCACCATCATCAACACGCACGCGCACTTCGACCATGTGAGCGGCAACGTCGAGTTCCCGGCCTCGATCGACGTCGTCGCGCAGACGACCACGGCGCGGCTGATGGACGAGTGGAACCGGGTGACCGGGATCCCGCGTGACTTCCCGGACGTCTTCGAGACGAGCGGCGGCCAGGGACTGCCGACGCAGACCTTCGACGACCGGCTGACGCTTGGCAGCGGTGACGATCAGGTGGATCTCTACTACTTCGGTCGCGGCCATACCGGCGGCGACACCTGGGTGGTCTTGCCGGCGCTCCGCGTCATGCACGCGGGCGACATGTTCCCGGGCAAGCAGGTGCCGATCATGGACGCGAGCAACGGCGGCAGCGGCGTCGACTACGCTCAGACCCTCCAGAACGCGTACGACGCGGTGACCGACATCGACCAGATCATCACGGGGCACAGCACGCAGATGACGCGCGACGACCTCGGGCAGATGGCGCAGTTTGTCGAGGCGTTCGTCAGCGCGATCCGCGCCAGCAAGGAGGCGGGGCAGTCGGTCCAGCAGGCGGCCGAGGCCTGGTCGGTGCCGTCGGAGTTCGAGGGATTCAACAGCCCGCCCGCCGAGCGGCTGGAGGCCTACGTGCAGGTGATCTTCGACGAGCTGGACTGACGTGAGGCGATGGGCCCGACGGATCGTTTGTGCGCTCCTTGCGGTGGTGCCGCTCGCCGCCGCCTGCGCGGTCGAGCCGGGCGAGGAGAACCTGAAGCGGTCGTTCGCCGAGCAGATCGAGGGCGTCGCCTCGGTCGAGGGGTTCGAGCGAGAGGGGGACACGCTCCGGTTCACGGAGAGCCGAGGCGCCGGTGACACCGTGTCGTGGCGCGTCACGATCGACACCGTCGCAATCGCCCGGCCCGGTGGCGCGCCTGTGCAGGGAGCGGTCACCGCCTCCTGGTACGCCGACGAGCAGTTGATCGAACCGATCGGTTCGATCTCACGGCTGCCGGATGCCTTCCTCGAGGCGGGTGTGGCGCAGGAGTGCTACGCCCTCTGGGACGAGAACGCCGGCGCGTGGGACTGGTGATGGCGCGGCGGCTACCGGATCGCGTTTGCGACCGCAGGGAGGATGACATGACAACGACGTTTCCGTCTCTTCTGGATCGCCGATGTTCACATCGCCGACCGCCACGTTGCGGCCGTGCCGCCCTGGCCGCGGCGCTGGTCCTGACGCTCGCCGCCTGCAGTGCCGCGGAGGCGCCGGCGCCGGCAGAGGTGGAACCGGCGGCGCCTGCCGCCTCGTCCTCGCGACCGGTCGAGGCGGCGGCGACCATTTCGTTCACCGAAGGTCCGACCGTTGACGAAGCCGGGGCGGTCTACTTCACCGACCTCCGTGTCAACGGGCGGATCCTGAAAATGGATCCGGACGGGACGGTTGCCACGTTCCGCGAGCCGAGTAACGGCGCCAACGGCCTGATCTTCGACAGCGAGTGGCGGCTGCTGGCGGCCGAAGCGGGGAACGACGCCGACATCCCACCGCGCATCAGCCGGACGATGATCGAGACCGGCGAGATCGAGGCGCTGGCCGACGCGTTCGAGGGGAAGGGGTTGCACCGGCCGAACGACCTGACGATCGACGGCCAGGGGCGGGTCTACTTCACCGACCGTCCCGACCCGGGCGCGCCGCCCGATCCGGACAAGACGAACGTGCACGGTGTCTACCGCATCGATCCGGACGGCGCCGTCGCGCGCATCCTGACCGAGCCGGAAGTGGTGCGCCCGAACGGCATCGTCATCTCGCCCGACGACACGACGCTCTATGTGATCGAGACGGAGCAGCAGGAGGGCGGCGCCCGGATGATCCGCGCCTTCGATCTGGCGCCCGACGGCACGGCGAGCAACAGCCGGGTCTTCCACGACTTCTACCCCGGCCGGAGCGGCGACGGGATGACGATCGACAGCGACGGGAACCTCTACGTCGCGGCTGGGCTGAACCGCCTCCGCGGGACCAGCGAGACGCTCGACACGGTCGCCGGCATTCATGTCTTCTCGCCGTCGGGCGAGCTGATCGAGCACATCCCGATCCCGGAGGACAGCATCACGAACGCCGCGTTCGGCGGCGACGACCTCCGCACGCTCTACGTCACCGCCGGCAAGACGCTGTTCAGCATTCGGACCGACGTCGCCGGCACGCGCCGCTAGGCGTCAGCCCCGACGCGCACACGGCGGCACGGCGGGCCGTGAGGCCAGGACGATGCTCGGCAGCGTCATCGCCTCGCGAACGATTCGAACTGGCTCCATGGGACCGGATCGCCGTGGATCGGGACGATCGTGTCGACCTCCAGGCCGAGTCGGGTCACATGCTCCAGCAGGCTGCGGTGGTCGGCCGTCGGTGCCTCCGGGCCCGGCGCCCCCGGGCGGGGCGGGTCGTAGAGGTCCGCCTCGATGAGGATCCGCGCGTCCGGCAGGTACGCCACCAGCATCCCCTCGACGTGCCGGAGCGGGTGGACGTACGACACATGCATCCGCTGGGATCCGGCGCTGTCGGCCAGCCAGTAATTCTCCCGCACCACCTCGTACTGGTAGCCCTCGGCCAGCTCGGTCGGCGGCCAGAGCGACACCATATCGGGCGCGAGCGTCCGCGGCGCGTAGTTCAGCACGTCGCGCGTGTAGAAGTCGGAGTTCTTCCAGTGCGTGACGATCGTGGCGCCGATGTGCATGTAGGTGCGCAGGCCGCCGATGTGGTCATGGTGCTGATGCGTGTTGATCAGGAAGCGGATCGGCTTGTCGGGGACGAGGCGGACCACCTCGTCGATCACCGCCAGGCTGCGCGCCTCGCTCACCGGTGCTTCCACCACGGCGACGTAGTCGTCGAACTCCACCGCGACGCTGTGATGTGACGCGCCGCCCAGCCGCCAGACCCCCTCCGCCAGCGCGTCGGTCTCGACCGTTACCGGGAAGGTTGCGTCGCGCACTGACGCGGGCAACTCGACCGAGGCCATGCAGTCGTCGCCGTTCGCGGTGATGTCGTCCAGCGTGCCGTTGAAGGCGTTGTGGCCGGCGTTGACGCTCTGCGCCTGGTAGTTGTCGTCCCACCCCTGGTGGTGATGCCAGCCGGTCGGGAAGCGGATACCGTCACCGATGTCGACGTAGCTGGCGTTGGTGAACTCGTGCTCGTAGTTGAAGTCGCCCAGGACCGGATCGGGCACCCAGGTGTGGATCCGCTGCAGCAGGTTCGCGCTGTTGATGGTGGCGTCGACGCGGTACCGGCCCATCGCCGTGATCGAGACGATCCGCATCCGCTCGGGGCGGACCGTGACACCGTCGCGTCCCATTTCGCCCAGTTCCCAGCGCCAGGCGGCGCGCGGGTTCGCGCCCGGGAGCGCCGCCGCCTTCAGGAAGCCGTGCGGGTTGATCCACATGTCGAGCTGCCAGCGCTCGGCATCCTCCGGCCGGGCGGCGACCGGCTCGCCGTTCACGCCGTCGCGCGACCAGCCGTCCGTCCCGTTGACGGAGAAGTGCTGGCGGGTCTCCTGCTGGATCGGCGTGCCGCCGAGCCAGCCGAGGCCCCAGCGCCACGCGGCCGGGTTGCGGCCGGGCGGCCGGTCGAACGTCTCGGTCATGGTGCCCGCGTCCCAGTGCATGGTGCGGACGTAGTTGTCGAGCCGGGCGCCGCGCGGCCAGTCCACCTCGTAGCCATGGTGGCGCTGCTGGCCCACCATGCCGGTGTAGTCGACAGTGCCGGCGATCGTGACGCAGCGGAGGCGGTCGGTCCCGATCGCCTCGCGCGCGGCTCTGAGCATCGGGTCCGGGTCGAGGAACCCGGGCGGCAGCGCCTGCTCGGCCGGCAGCGCGGCGCCGGACAGTGCGGCGACGGCAACACCGGCGGCGGCAACCGCGGCCGCGGATCTCCATCGTGGATTGCGCATTGGATCCTCCTGGCTGCCGACACTGTATCAGGCGTGGCGGCGGTGCTATGCTCGGGCTGCGGCGGGTGGCGTCGGCGGACATGGACTGGAGGAACAGGCGATGAGGACGGTGCAGAAGCTGATGCTCGACGACGCGCGCATCATCATGGATGCCGCCGAGGCGAAGGCGCGCGAGATCGGCGTCGACATGGATATCGCGATCACGGACGACAATGGCAGCCTGCTGATGTTCCACCGGATGGACAACGGCCGGATCACGAGCATCGACGTGGCGATCAGCAAGGCATTCACGGGCGCGGCGGCACGGCGGTCGACGCGCGCGTACGGCGAGGTGAGTGGGCCGGGCGGGCCGGCGTTCGGCATCCACGTCAGCAACCAGGGGCGGTTCATGATCGTCGCGGGCGGCCTCCCGCTGTTCGTCGACGATGAGATTGTCGGCGGGGTCGGTTGCAGTTCCGGCACTCCCGATCAGGATGAGGTGGTGGCGCAGGCAGGGATCGACGGATTCCTCGCCAGCCTTGGATAGCGATGCCCCGCGTGCCCGCCGGCAGCCGGCTTGGCGCCCTGCTGATGGCGGCGGCGGCCGCCTGCGGCGGCGCGGGCGACCCTGGATCGGAGGTGTCGGCGGCGTCCCACCCGGCCGTCGACATGCCCGAGGGTCCGGTGATCGTCAACGACGCCTGGCAGATCGTGAAGATGGCGACCGCGCCCGGCATTGTCACGATCGAAGTCGAGGTGGACGATCCGGAGACCGCCGGCGATGTCGCCCGAGCGTTGATTGCGCCGCTCGAAGATCGCTATTCGGAAATACTGGTCTACGTCTATAATCCAGGCGAAGGTTACGGAGGGTCCGCCCTGGTGATGCGGATCCAGTGGACGACCGAGGGTGGTTACGACGAACTCGACTACCGAAGGAGCGAGCAATGACTGGACGTACGCACACGACACTCTGGGCGATGGCCGCCGCGGCGATGGCCGCCTTCGCGATGGCCTGTGCCGGGATGGGGACATCCGACGGACCCGCCGACGGGATCGCCCTTGATCCTGACGATATCGGCGGCGTCGTCACCAGCGCCAGTGGCCCGGAGGCAGGGGTCTGGGTGATTGCCGAGACGACAGATCTGCCGACCCGGTTCATCCGCGTCGTCGCGACCGACGATCAGGGACGCTACGTGCTGCCCGATTTGCCCGACGCCGGCTACGACGTCTGGGTGCGGGGCTACGGCCTGGTCGACTCCGCCCGGGTGCAGGCGCGGCCGGGCGAGCGGCTCGACCTCGAGGGGGTCGTTGCGCCCGACCCGGCGGCGGCGGCGGCGGTCTATCCCGCCGCCTGGTGGCTCTCCATGGTGCATCTGCCCGAAGGAGAGCTCTCGCAGCAGGACCTCGGCAGCTCGGTGACCGGCTGCATGAACTGTCATCAGGTCGGCAACCTGGCCACGCGCACGATACCGGGGAGCATCCTCGCCAATGCGGACTCGCACCTCGACGCCTGGGATCAGCGGGTCCGGATGGGCCCGGCGGGTTCGGGAATGGCGGGCGCGTTCCGGCGACTGGGCGATCAGCGGGAGATGTTCGCCGACTGGAGCGACCGGATCGCGTCGGGTGAGACCCCGACACAGGCGCCACCGCGCCCGGAGGGCGCAGAGCGGAACGTCGTCGTCACGCTTTGGGACTGGGGCACCGAGACCGACGGGCGGACCGACAGCACGCCGTCCGATGTGCGCGACGCGACGGTGAATGCGAACGGCCTGGTCTACGGCGTCGTGCAGCCGAGCGACATCCTGGCGGTGGTCGATCCGGTGGAACACCGCGCGTTCAGCATTCCGGTGCCGACGAATGCGCCGGTGATCATGTCGGAGAGCCCCGAGTCGCCTTACTACGGCGAGGAACCGATCTGGGAGCGCCAGTCCGATCCCCGCAGCGTCGCGATGGACGGCGACGGGCGGGTCTGGCTAACCGGGCGAGTGCGCGCGCCGGATGCGGAGCCCGACTTCTGCACCAGCAGCGATAACCCGTTCGCGGCGTACTTCCCGCTCGGTCCCGGGACGCGCCAGGTCTTCCTGTACGACCCGCCGACCGAGTCGTTCAGCGAGATCGACACCTGCTTTTCGGCCGACCACAACCAGCTTGGTCATGACAACCGCTTCTACTACGGCTTCCGCGACGGTGTGGCCTGGATCGACGTCGATCTGTGGGACGAGACCGGGGACGCCGAGGCGGCTCAGGGATGGTGCCCGACGGTCGTCGACACGAACGGCGACGGTGTGATCACGCCCGGCTGGACCGAGCCGGACGAAGAGATTGACCCGACGCGGGATCATCGTGTCGCCTTCGGCTGCTATTCCCCCGCGTCGAACGCGACCGACCATTCCGTCTGGTGCTCCGACAACGGCCGGGACGACAATACGCTCGTGCGGCTGGAGCTCGGCGACAACCCGCCCGAGACCTGCATCGCCGAGGTGTACATGCCGCCGCCGGACATCATGAACCCGACGCCGTACGGCAGCGGCGGCATGCACGTCACGCGCGACGGCATCGCCTGGCAGGACTGGCGCGGCAGCGGCTACTTCTCATCGTTCGACCCGAGCCTGTGCACGGGGATGAGCGACTCGACCGAGCTCGGGCAGAGTTGCCCGGAGGGCTACACCTTCTACCGGATGGAGAAGCCGGTCTACGACAACGCGGCGATGCCGATCAACTCGGACGAGAGCTACCTGACACAGATCGACCATCATGACGTCCTCGGGTTTGGACCGGAGACGCCGGTCTACGGCGTGGTGAACACCGACTCGATGGAGGTGTTCGTGCCCGCGACCGAGGAGTTCGTCACGATGCGGGTGCCCTACCCCATGGGCTTCTTCTCCCGCTCGTCGGTCGGCCGGGTCGATGATCCGGAGGCGGGCTGGAAGGGGAAGGGGCTCTGGTCGAACTACTCCAACTACGCCGCCTGGCACCTCGAGGGGGGACCGGGAACGCTGCAGAAGGTGGTGAAGTTCCAGGTTCGTCCCGACCCGCTGGCGAAGTAACCGAGTGCTACCGTTCCGGGTGCGCCGAGGCCGGCGCACCCGGAACGCTCGCCGATCGATCCACCGCTGGACAGGGCTATCCGCCGAGCGGCAGGATGAAGCGCCAGCCCTCGTCGATCCGCTGCTGCAGCCGGGCGGCGCCGTCGCCAAGGCCGCAGATGACCCGATCCTGCGCCTGACACGCGTCGAGCACCCGCCGGAACATCTCCTCCACCTCCGGGTGGTTCTCGGGTCCGGGAGCGGGGCCGAGGCCCAGATCCATGCTCATGTCGCCCGGCACCACCATGATGGCGCTGACCGGCGCACGGAGAATCGCCTCGATGTTCCCGACCGCCTCGGCCGATTCAATCATCGCGACGGCGAACAGCTCGCCATCCGGGTTGAGCGGCCAGATGTCCGCCCTGGCGGCGTAGTCAGCGGCGCTCTCCATCCGCCAGAGGCGGATGGCGCCACCCGGTCCCCAGCCACGCTCCCCACGCGGCTCCGGCTCCGCGGCATCCCGCGCCGGGGGATACCGCACCGCCTGGACGATGCGGACCGCCTCCTCCGCGGTATCGACGTGCGGGACAATGACGCCGAAGCCGCCCAGGTCAAGCACCTGCTTGATCGCCCACTTGAAATCCTCGTCACCATCCATCGGGATCCGGACCAATGGGGTCAGCCGCAGGCGCCCGGTCTCGTCGCGATCCTGATCCATCTCGGCGAAGACCGACTGCACGAGCGCGCCGGAAAAGGGGGAGTGCTCCATGTCGACGAAGCGCCAGTCCTGATTGGCGATGGCGGGCCGTCCCTCTTCAATGGCCTGGATCACCTTGTTGAGCCGGACCTGGGGCTGGGCGACGCCCATACCACTGCACGCGGCGGTCACCGTGCCCGCCAGCGCGACGGCAAGAATCGGAACGCGCCGCTTCGTCACCGCGCGGCCTGTCGAATGCGTCATCGTCATGGAGCCTCCTGTACGACGGGTTCGTGGCGGAGCCTGCTCGGACGCCGCACGGCGTGCGACGGCTCGGGAACGTTTCCAGCACAGAGGTGGGGGGCGGCAGGCCTCCCACCGGCCATTACGCGGGCAGCGGCGGCATGCGCGGTCCGGGCGTCGAGAACGTCATCTCGGTGATCGCCTTGACGCTGCGGTTGCCGTACCGGAACGGGACGACCAACCGCAACGGCGCGCCGTGCCGCGGGGCGATGGGTTCGTCGTTCATCAGCCACGCGAGCATCACCTGCGGGCGCCGGAGCGTCGTCATCGGTTCATCCGCGTAGAAGCGGTCCGACGCGACGAACCGGCAGTAGTGCACTTCCGGAATGAGGCCGAGCAGGTCGGCGAAGTCGCTGAAGCGGACACCGGTCCACTTGACGATCCCGCGCGGGTTCGGTGCCCCGCACTGCAGCAGGAACGTGCCCGAGACGACCGGGAGCCCCTCGAGGTCCGAGAAGCGCAGCGTGCCGGCCAGTCTGCCGAGGCCGCGCGTGTCCACCCTGATCTGCATCTGGCGATAGTCGGACTCGATCTCGGGCGTCTGGCGACCCTGCGTGCGCCACATGATCGGATCGGTAATGGGACCCGCGGCGCTCTCCGGATGCTCGGGCGCCGAACCGTCGGGGTTGAGCGGCAGCGGCGCCGGGAAGCCCTCGCGCAGCGGCCGTTCGACAAGCCGATCCGGCCAGTCCTCTTGCCCGCCGGCCTGGGTGGCGCCCGCCTGCGCGGGACGCAGAACGCCCAGCGACAAGCCCGCCAGGGTGGAGCCGGAAATGGAGATCGCCTTGCGTCGTGAGATCGTCACCGTTGCACCTCCTGAATCTGTCCGAACGTACGGATCGGGAGCATTCTATCCCGCAGTCGGTTCGTGGCAAGTGTCAAGCTGGCATCAATGGGAATTCGATGCGGCCGGTGGTAGAATCAGTGTGCGTGAATCAAGAGGAGGGTTCGCCGTGTTCTGGATTCTGGCGATGATGATGGCGGCGGTGCAGCCCGCATCCCCCCAGCTTGACTTCGACTTCTACCGGACTCGCGTGGAGCCGATCTTCCTTGAACGGCAGGAGGGCTTCACGCGCTGCGTCGTCTGCCACACCGAGGGGAATGTCGGCTTCCTCGAGGAGCTGGAGTCCGGTGCGGAGCGCTGGACGGAGGAGCAGTCGCGCGCCAACTTCGAGTCGGTCCTGGGCTTGGTGACGCCCGGCCGGCCGCTGGAGAGCCGGCTGCTGATGCATCCGCTCGAGCCGGCGGCGGGGGGAGACGAGTTCCACAACGGTGGCCGCCAGTTCAGTTCGCAGGAGGATCCGTGGTTCGTCACCCTTGCCGAGTGGGTGAACGGCGGGACAGGGCCATAGGCGGCGACACGCCGCGGCGGCGCCAGTCCGGAACGACAGGACGACAGGAGACAAGAGCGATGACAACGACGGCATCCCGGTGGATTGCACTCGCGGCGGCGATCGTCGCGCTGGTTCTCACGCCGGTCGCGGCGGCGCAGACCGTCCGGATCGTGCAGACGAACAGCGCGGGCGACAACGTGCACATCATCGACCCGGTCACCAACACGGTGGTGGGGGAGGTGAAGGGGATCGAGCGCGCCCATGGCGCCGCGGCGTCGCCTGACGGGAAGTGGATCTACGTGGCGAACGAGTCGGACGACACCGTCGACATCGTCGACATGCAGACGCTCACCGTGACGACGAAGGTCCCGCTGAGCGGCCGCCCCAACAACATCGCCGTCACACCGGACGGGCGGAAGGTGTACACCGCGATCGCGCAGTCACCCGGCGCGCTGGAGGTGCTCGACACCGCCACGAAGGAGATCATCGCGACGATTTCTGTGCATGGCGGCGTTCACAATACCTATGTCACGCCCGACGGGAAGTACGCGATCGCCGGGATGGTCGGCGCGCGGAACATCACCGTCGTGGACACCGCGACCGACCGCCCGGTCTGGACCACCTATTTCGACCGGGGCATCCGTCCGATGGCGATGGACCGGAACCCGGACGGGTCGACGCGTCACATCTACGCGCAGCTCTCGAACTACAACGGGTTCGCGGTGATCGATTTCGCCACCCGTAAGGAAGTGAAGCGGATCGAGTACCCGATGGTTCCGATGGATCAACAGACGCCTGGCCATGGCGGCAACACGGCGCACGGCCTTGGCGTGACGCCCGACAACCGCTACCTGGTGGCGAACTCCAGCCTGAACAGCAGCGTCTACGTCTACCGGCTGCCCGATCTCGAACTCGTCGGCGGCGTGCGGGCGGGACACTCGCCCAACTGGGTCACGATCACGCCCGACAGCAGGATCGCCTACATCTCGATCTCGGGCGAGAATCGTGTCGTGGCGCTCGACATCGAGAACGTGCAGGTGGTCGCGGACATTCCGACCGGAGGCCAGGTGCCGAAGCGGAATGCCACGATCGTCCTGGATCAGTAGCCTCCGGGCCGGCTCGCGGATGCGCACCTCCGTCCGGCCGGCGCGCGCGGCCTTTGCCTTCGCGGGGACCGCGGCCGGACTTCTGGCTGTCCTGGCGTTTCCGCTCGCGGCACAGGACGGTGTCTATGCCGACGTCCAGGCGGACGCGGGAGACGCGCTGTACGAGGATCGGTGCACCGTCTGCCACGGCGAGTTTCGCGCCATCGTGCCCGAGATGGCGGCGCTCCTCGGCGACTACACCTTCCGCAACACGTGGCGGGGCCGGTCGCTCGGCGAGCTGTTCGAGTACATCCAGGAGACGATGCCGCAGGACGCGCCCGGGACACTGACCGCCGCGGAGTCGGCCGCCATCGTCGCTGCCATCCTGCGCGGCAACCGGGTCGCGGCGGGGGAGACGCCGCTCCCGGACGATCCCGCGGCGCTGCACGGAATCCCGTTCGATCCCTAGCTAGCTTCGCATCACCCGAAGAGCAGGTTGACCATCAACGTCGCCGCCAGGATGCCGGCGGTGTCCGCGAGCAGGCAGGCGGGAAGCGTGTGTCGCGTCTGCCGGACGCCGATCGCGCCGAAGTAGACAGCGAGCGTGTAGAAGGTGGTCTCGGTACTACCGTAGATCGTGCTGGCCATGTAGCCGACGAGCGAGTCGGGGCCGTACGCCGTCAGCGTCTCGGATGCCACGCCGAGCGCGCCCGATCCGCTGAGCGGCCGCAGCAGTGCGACCGGCAGCACTTCCGCCGGCAGGCCAATGAGGGTCGTGAGCGGCCCGAGTGTGGCCACCAGGGCGTCGATGCCTCCGGCGGCACGGAACATCCCCACCGCCACCAGGATCGCCACCAGATACGGAATGATGCGGAGCGCCACGTCGAACCCCTGTTTCGCGCCGTCGACGAGCGCGTCGTACACCCGGACGCGCCGGACCCAGCCGTAGAGGACAAACGCGGCGACGATTGCCGGCAGCATCCAGAACGAGGTGATCCCGCGGATCGCGTCGGCGAGCGGGGCTGTTTCGAGGCGCCCCACCAGATCCTGTGCTGCGAGAGCCAGCAGGGCGATCCAGAAGAGCCGCGCCATCCAGACGCGGCCGGGCGACCGTGCTGGCGGCGGCGGCGGCTCCGCGACAGGCGCGGCGTCTGGCGTCTCGGCACCGCCCTCCGCAGTGGCCGCGTCGATCGGCGGCGGCTCGCTCCGCCGGTAGCGGGGGAGCCGCGCGAACATGATCGCGGCGGTGATCCCCGCCACTGTCGCCATGCCGCTGGCGAACCAGGTTGGGACAACGATGCCCGCGGCGTCGTTCGATCCGAGTGCGGCGCGAACCCCGATCATTCCGGTCGGCAGGAGCGCCAGCCCCGCCGTGTTGATCGCCAGAAACAGCGTCATCGCGTTCGTCGCGGTGCCGGGGCGGCTGTTCAGTCGGTTGAGTTCCTGTATCGCCTTGATGCCGAACGGCGTCGCTGCGTTGCCCAATCCGAGCATGTTGGCGGAGATGTTCAGGATCATCGCGCTGATGGCCGGGTGGTCGGGCGGTATCTCAGGGAAGAGGCGGCGCATGACCGGGCGGACAAGCCGCGCGAGCGCTGCCATGACGCCCCCCTCTTCGGCCACGCGCATCAGGCCGAGGAAGAAGGCCATGACTCCCACCAGACCGATCGCCAAATCAACCGCACTTCGCGCGGACGTGACGATGGAACCGGTCAACGCCTCCATGCGGCCGGTTGCCGCGGCAATCAGGACCGACAGCAGCGTGACCGCGATGAAGAGGCCGTTCAGCATGGGGGCGGACGTGGTTGCCGCCGTGCATCGTAGCAGGACTCCGAGCAGCAGGAAGGCTGTTTCCACGGAGGCGGCGCCTGCGGCGCGTGGTTGGCGCCGCGTGCGGGACGTCCGCGGTTACAGGCACTGGGGACGGCCTCCACGGAGGCCGCCCCCAGTGCCTTGCCTTCACACGCAAGGCGTGCGACGCTAGGGATAGGAAGGCAGACGTGGCGGGACACGAACACGACCCTATCCGCACCGCATCCGCGGTCGCATGGTCGGACGTCGCGACAGCCGAATCATCGCTCGTGGCGCGGTGTGTCGTCGGCGACGACGATGCCTGCCGCGAGCTGGTCGACACGCATCAGCCGATGGTGTTCCAGTTGGCGCACGTCCTGCTGGGAGATCGCGAAGAGGCGCTCGACCTGTCGCAGGAGGTCTTCCTGCGGGTCTTCCGGACGCTCGGCAGCTTCCGCGGCGATGCGTCACTCCGGACCTGGATTTATCGGATCGCGATCAATCAGGCGCGCAACCGGCGGCGCTGGTGGGCCCGCAAGGGCCGTGCCGTGCAGGTGTCGCTCGACGAAGCGTACGCCGCCACGAACGGGGAACCGATGGCGCCGCCCGCTGAAGGCGCTGAAGTGCGCTTCGAGCAGCAACAGCTCGTGGACCGAATGCGCCGGGCCATTGCCACACTGCCGTTCGATCTGCGGACGGTGCTGATCCTGCGTGAGCTGCACGGCATGCGCTACCAGGAGATCGCCTTCTCGTTGGGCGTGACGGGCGGCGCCGTCAAGTCGCGGTTGGCGCGGGCCCGGGCGGCGCTCCGCCGCGCGCTGAAGGAGGTGCGGCCATGCTGACCTGCTGGCGCGTCCACCGGCGTTTGGCGGCCTGGCTGGATGACGAACTGTCGATCACGCACCGGATCGCCATCGATCAGCACCTGTTGCGCTGCCGGTCCTGCGCCGGTGCCGCCACGAGCGGCCGCGCGCTCAGCCGCGCGGTGCGGCTGGTGGGGGGACGGCTGACGGACGCCGTGTCGGTCGAGCGGCTGCGTGCCGCCGGCGACATGGTGCTGAGCCGCGTGGCAGCGGAGCGCGAGGTGGCGCGGACCACCGGCCTGCGCCGGCTGGCGGATAACCCGCATCTGGTCTGGTCGGCTGGCGCCGCCTGCGCCGTCACCCTTGCCTGCGCACTGGTGGCGGTCAACGTGGTCGGATTCGTGCCGCAGCCCGGGTCGCTCTCGGCGCGGCTCCTGTCGCTGGCGAGCCCCGGCTCGAACGAGAACCCCCTGGGGCTGCGGGCCGGCATCGTGGCGCCGCAGCTCAGTCCGGACGCGATGCTGCTGACGCTACCCGAGCCGCTGCCGCAGCCAGGCCGTCCGACCGGCGTGACGTTCGCTCTCGTCGTGACCCAGGAGGGGACCGTCTCCGACCTGGCGGTGCTCGGGTCGAGCGGGCCGGATCCGGTCAGTTGGCCCGACCTGGTCGGCTCCGCCGCCGAGTCGCGCTTCCTCCCGGCCGAGTATCGCGGCGCGCCGGTGGCGGTCAACCTGGTCTGGGTGGTGGAGCAGGTGACGATCCAGGGTGTCGAGACCGAGCTCGACACGCGCCCGCCGACGCCAGCGGCCTAGCAGCGAGCCGTCCCTGCCGGGGTTCTGGCCGTCGGACGCTGCGCCGCGCCTGGTGCCACGGGGATGTTGCCCGATGATGCGAGGCGTCGCCCTCATCGCGCGTCCGCGGTGGCGGTGTTGTCCATCGCGTCGGTGACGCGCAGGACCAGACGGTCGAGCGCCCCGGCCGGCACGTCCAGCTCGAAGCGCTCGGTCGGCGCATCAGGGATCCCGTCGATCGGATAGATCACCTGCCAGGTGTCGGCATCCAGCGCGTACTCGACCCGGTTCACCGCCGACTGGGCATCGGTCACCGTGAAGCGGACGCGTGCTCCCGTGCCGGCCGGCGTCTCCACCGCGTCGATCGTGATCCGCGGCGGCGTATTGTCGACGTCGAACGGCGCGGTGTCGCGCACGGCGGTCAGCGCGTCGCCCGGGGCGTTGGCGGCCAGATCGGAGGCGACGATCCGGACGACATAGGTCCCATCCGGCGCCGACGTCGTGTCCCAGGTGAAGAGCCGGCCGGCCAGGTCTTGCGCCAGCACCTGCCAACCGGCCTCTGGGGGGGCCGCCTCGGCGCGGTACCGGACCTCGTAGCGGAGCGGATCGCCGTTCGGATCGGACGCGTCCCAGGCGAACGCCTGCAGCCCCTTGCGGTACACCTGCCGGCCGATCGGCGCCGCGGCCACCGCTCTCGCCGCGCGGCCGGTCGGCGGCGTGGCCGGATCGCGGCCGCCGTTCAGTCCGGCGATCGGCGGATCGCCCGCGGCGACAGTCTGCTGGTAGACGCGCCCCGGGTCGTGCAGTGTGATCCGGGTGATCTCCGGCGCCAGGTTGCGCGGCAGGTACGCAGCGGTCACCGACCGGAGCGCCGGCGTCGCACCGTCGGCGCGGAGTTGCGCGCGCCACTGCAGGTAACGCGCCTTCGGACTGACGATCGCCGCGCCGTCCGAGGTGTCGTACGGTCCCGACCAGCGGCTCCAGGTATCGCCCGGGGTCTCGGTGTTGCCGGAGCGGGTCTGAAGCTGGATATCGCTCCCGGCCGGCGTGGTCGCGCGCCAGCGGATGGTTCCCCACGTGGCAACCGTCCCGGCGTCGTGGACGACAGAGGTGTAGGTGCCCTCGCCCGCGCGGGCGATCGCCATCCGGTGGAGCGCGCCCGGATTGGCGGTGACCCAGGCGATCCGGCCATCCGGCGCCGTGGAGAAGCTGGTCACCTGCCGCGCGCGGGCGCGGGTCAGGAGCACGGTAACGGCCGGCTCGCCCGCAACGCGGTAGATCGCGCCGTTCGGGCCGGTGCCGACGACGACGCCACCATCTGCGTCGCGGATCACGTCGTACGGCGTTTCGTCGGTCGATTCCCAGACGACATCCCAGATGCCGTCCGGCGCGATCCGATAGACCGCGCCACCCGGCTGCGCAGTGCCCGCGCCCCCGGCCGTCGCGGCGGTCGTCGCCTGCGCCGTTGCCGTGCCGCCGGCGCTTGCCGTGGCGGTGCCGCCGGTCGACGCCGCCGGGGTGGTGGAAGCGCCGCCTCCCGATCCGTTCGTTGAAGGTCGGCCGGCGGCGGCGGCGAGGATCGTGCCGTCCTCCTCCACGCGTAGCGAGACGATCTCCTCCCGTCCCGAATCGAGCAGGACGAATGCCTCGCCGTCGGTATCGATCCGGAAGAGGTGCCCGGGCGATCCGGCGCCCGCCAGCAGGCGACCCTCCGGGTCGAGCGCCAGCACGCGGACGTGCGTCGCGCCGGTGTCGTACACGAGCGCCGCCGTCCCATCCGGCGCCACACGGTAGATCCGACCCGGGTTGCCGGTGCCGACGTAGAGCTCGCCCTCCGCGTCGGCTGCGAGCGCCCAGACGTACGGCTCGTCCGGATCGAACAGGTCGCGCGTCGTCCCGTCCGGACCAACGACGAGGACCCGGCCGCCGGGGGACGTGGCGGTATAGACGCCGCCATCCGCTCGCGGCGCGAGGGCGTGGACATCCGCGGCGTCCGCCTCGAGCGGCATCGTCGCGGTTCCGTCCGGATCGATCCGGTGGACGACGCCGCCGGCGCCAGCGCCCGACCCCCCGCCGATCCAGAGGGCGTCGCCCGATCGGACCAGCGTCCAGAGGAACGGCGCGTCCACCTCGTGGACCGTCTCGGCGCCCGGGCCGAGAAGGAGGCGGCCGTCGGCGTCGATCGAGATGTTGTCCGCCTCGCCGGCGAGGAAGTCGGCCTGGGTGGAGACGCGCCAGAAGACAGGGCTGGCGGCGGCGGCGGTGAGGCAAGCGGCGAGTACGGCGACCGCGATGAGCGAGAGGCTCGGCGCCGCGGTGCGGTGTGCGCACGGTATCGGCTGGATGCCGGCGCACCAGCCACGCTGCCGGCGGAATGCCGATCCACCCGGCACGGCGCGCACCGTCATTCCGCCTCGGCCGGCTCGACCGTCAGCGTCATCAGGCGGGAGCCGGAGACGACATGGCCCGTCGGGATCTCCCACTCGCCCAGCGTCGCCTCGCGGAGCGGCGTGACGTCGCCGCCGGCGCGGTCGCCGTTGAGCACCGCGAGCACCGACGGCGGGAGCGCCGGTCTCGCCTCGCCCCGCACCACCGCACCGGGGCGGGGTGCGAGCAGTTGCACGTAGAAGCGATCCTGCTGGCGCGACCGGTTCAGCGCGCGGATCAGTTGCGGCAGCGACCGCGCCTGCGCCGGCTGCCGACCTGCCGCCGCGTCGCGCGCCTCAAGTGCCGCCGTGTCCGCGACCAGGATGCGTACCGGGCCGGTGACGTCCCGCGGCAGCGGCACGGTCACCGTCTCGACGATTGCCTCGCCCTCTGCCGTCCGCGCCGCCAGGGTCACCCGCACGCTGTCGCCGGCACGGGGGCGCGGGGCGTCAACGTGCACCCGCTCGAGCCGGGCGGTCCGGGGCCGATTGTGCGCGGTGATCGTCAGGGTGATCCGTTCGATCCCGACCGGCGCGAAGCGGTTGGCGAGCAGCGTGGTGAGCGGCGTGAATATGGCGAGCGACGCGTTGATGCCAGCCGCCTGACCGGCATAGACGTTGCGGATCCGGACCGGGTCGTGCCCGTCGCGAAGGTGCGCGGCGCCTGACACCTCCCAGGTGCCGGCCGGGATGACATCGCGCGACCAGGAGACCAGGGTGTTCAGCACGCCGGTCAGTGTCAGCAGCGGCGTGAAGAAGGGATCGTCGATAATCTCGAAGGCGAACGACTCGACCGGTCCACCGCCCGCCGCCGCGATGGTGACATCGACCGGGATGAGAGCCGGGCCGGGGCCGAGGCTGCCGTAGATGCCGGTCGACCGATCCTGATCGATCGTCCCGAGCACGTCGCCGATCGTCGTGAGCTTCGAGGAGATGGCGAGGCTCGGCAGCAGCGTCGCCACCCGCGCGCGCGTCATCGGCAGTTGCGCCCGTCCCAGGTTGTAGAAGGGGTGGCCGAAGGCGTAGACACGCCCCTCGTCCACCAGCGTGACCGTGCCGGTACCGGTCATCGTCAGGTCACCGCGCATCAGGCTGGCGCCGATCGCGTCGCCCGGCTCGAGCGGCGCGGTATCGTCCCCTGCCTGCGACCCCGCGCCGCCCGCTGCACCGACGCCGCCGATCATTGCGACGAACCCGCCGGCGTCGAGCGCCGATGTCCAGAGATCGATCACGTCCGGCACGAACCCGTTCAACAGGAGGGGCGTCGCGATCGGGCGGAGCAGGGTGCCGAGCCGCTGCGCGTCGGCCGCCGGCAGTCCAGTGCCGCGGACGTCGTCCGGCCGCCGCGCGAATGGTTCGGTCCGGGTAAACGCGGATCGGAGGGCGACGGCCAGGTCGGCGCGCCGGTCGCCGGCGACCACGACCGGCGCAGGACGGCGGCGCGCCTCGCGCACCGGCGCCGCGTCGGTCGCCGCCATCTCGCCGATCGGCGTGATGCCGGCGATCGCCTCGGTGGAGAACGAGCCCAGCGCATAGGAGACGGCCCCGGCGAGCCGCCCGTCGAAGTAGACCGGACTGCCGCTCATCCCCTGAATGACGCCGGTCTCGGCGAGCGGGCCGCCGTTGAGCCGCGCAAGAATGAGCGACCGGCGGGGACCGATCACGTTGGCGAGGACGCCGATCACCTCGACGCCGAACTCCTCGCGCACCGCGCCGTCGAAGACGGTGACGCCGACCCCGCGCATCCCCGGTGCGATCTCGTCCAGTCCGATCTGCGGGGTCGCGGCCGGGAGCGTAGCGGCTGCCAGTGCGGCGACAACCGCCACGCCGCCTGCGACGCGCGCCGGTCTCGGTCTCATCGGTGGCCCGCCGGCCTATCCGGCTGCGAGGTCGCGCAGGTAGTTGATGACGTGCCAGATCTCCTCGTCGGTGACCCGGCCTTCCCAGGCGTCCATGTCGTACTTCGGCGGCACGCCCTCCCGGATCAACGTGTAGATCGCGGCGTCGGTGTCGCCGTGCACCCACTCCTCGTCGATCAGGTTGGCGGGCCGCGATCCGGCTGGCGCCGCCATGCCGCGGCCGTCGGCCTGTATGCCGTGGCAGGAGCGGCAGAAGCGGTTGAAGACCCGCCGGCCGGCGGCGATCGATTCTTCGTTCGCCTCGACCGGATTGTCCTGCAGCGCGGCCGGCGCCGCGGCGGCCGCCGGCCGCGGCCCGGACACCAGCACCACGGTGCACGCCGTGCCCAGGGCGGCCAGGGTGAGCACAACGCGCGTCAGTGTGGGCACAATCATGCCTCCTCCTCCGAGAACAACGGCTGTAAGACTATACCGCGCCCCGCGGTGCGTCGGTTGACCCATCCCAAGCGCCGGGGTACACTGCGCGCCGTGGCACGGAGGCACCGGGGCCGAGGAGTGATCTGATGCGTGCATTGAGCGTTCTGGCGGCGTTGCTGCTGACGGCCGGTCCAGCAGCCGCGCAGCAGGATCCACCGCCGGAGGCGGCGGGTGACTTAGCCGAGGTGATGCGGAGCATCCTGTTCCCCAATTCCAACATCATCTTCGACGCGCAGTCGGCAGACCCGGGCGCGCCGGTGGAGGCGGCGGCGGGGGATTCGACCACGGCGCGCTTCTCCGGCATCTACATCGGGTGGGAGCAGGTGGAGAACGCCGCGATCGCGCTCGCCGAGGCAGCGAACCTGATCACGCTGCCGCGGCGCTGCGAGAACATCGAGGACGATCCGGCGCGCAACGGCGAGCCGGTGCCGATCGAGCAGGACGACTGGAAGCAGCACACCGCAAGACTGCGCGAAGTGGGTCTGGCCGCGGCCGAATGGGCGCGGCGCCAGCAGTACGACGAGGACGAGGTGCTGTTCATGACGGGCGACATCGCCGAGGCGTGCTCCAACTGCCACAGCGTCTACCGCGACAGCTACAGCGATCCGCCGAAGGCGCGCTGCGTCCCGTAACGGCGCTGCCCGACGACAAAACATCCACGTCCACACCACCTGACGCATGCACGGTTTCTTCGAGTGGGTCGGCGCGTTGGAGTCGAGCATCGGCCTGCGCGAGTCGCTCAACGCCTACCCGATCATGCTGACGTCGCATGTTATCGGGATGTGCATGTTTGCCGGCCTGATCCTGATGATGGACCTGCGCCTGGCGGGCCTCGGCAACTTCAACAGTTCCATCACGGAGGTGCAGCGCCGGCTGTTTCCGTGGCAGATGCTCGGCTTCGCGGTCAGTGTCGTCACCGGCCTGCTGCTCCTCTACAGCGACCCGATGCGGTTCTACCCGAACTTCTACTTCTGGGCGAAGAACCTGTTGCTGGTCCTGGCGGGCCTCAACATGTGGTACTTCCACGCGACGACGTACCAGTCGGTGTCGCAGTGGGATAACGATCGGACGCCGCCGCCCGCCGCGCGGCGGGCGGGAGTGCTGTCGATCGTCTTCTGGTCACTGATCATCGTCGTCGGTCGGATGATTGCCTACGCCGATCTCGTGCCGCAGTGGTGGCGCGATCTGAACCTCGCAGGGTAAGGCAGGAGCCAAAGGCATGTCACTCGAGCCGTTCTTCATCTGGATGCAGGGGCACGCGTTCAGCGTGTACATCCTGAGCAGCACCTGGTTCTCGCCGATCGTGCAGGTCATACACCTGGTCGCCCTCTCGGTGTTCGCCGGAGCCGTGCTGGTCGTCGACCTCCGGCTGATCGGCGTCGGCCTGACGCGCGTGTCGCTCGCCAAGGTGGCGTCGGATGCCATGCCCTGGATGATCTGGGGCCTGGTGGCACTCCTTATCACTGGCTGGCCGTCGGTGATGTCGACGGCGATGAAGCAGTACTACAGTCCGTTCTTCTGGTGGAAGATGGAACTCCTGCTGCTCGGCCTCATCTTTACCTTCACCGTTCGCCGCCGGCTGACGCTGATGGACGAGGCGCAACTGGGTCCGGTCTGGCCGAAGGTGGCTGGAATCTTCTCGATCGCGGTCTGGACCGGCGTGGCCATCGGCGCCCGGCTGATCGGACTTCTCTCGTAGCACGACCACTCTGCCTTGACACCGAACACAAACGGGATAATTATCCCACCCTGAACACTACGTGCCGGCCCTTCCTGGGAGGGTGCCGGACCAGGCGGCAGGCGGCCGGACGGCCTTGCGCCGCACGGCGGATCGAGCCGGGGGACATCCTGAGATGCGAAATCGGAGCACGTTCAACAGCACACTGATCGCCGCGGCGGTGGCCACCGTGGTGGCGGCCGCGATGGTCTTCTCGGTCGGAACCGCTGAAGTGGCGGGGCAGGGCACACCCGATCTGAACGGGATCTGGCAAGCCGTCGGCGCGCACCACTGGAACATCGAGCCGCACGCCGCGAGCCACGGTCCAGTGGTGGAGATGGGCGCGATCGGAGCCATCCCGGCCGGCCTCGGCATCGTTGCGGGGGGCGAGATTCCCTACACGGCGGCGGCCCGCGCGCAGCAGCAGGAGAACGCCCAGCACTGGCTGGAGCGCGACCCGGCGGTAAAGTGCTATATGCCGGGTATTCCGCGCGCCACCTACATGCCGTATCCGTTCCAGATCGTCCAGACCGAGGAGTACATACTCTTCGCCTACGAGTTCGCCAGCACGAGCCGGGTGGTCTACATGAACCGCCCCGACTTCGAGGCGCCGGTGGACGCGTGGATGGGGCACTCGCGCGGGTCGTGGGACGGCGAGACGCTAGTGATTGACGTCACTGCCCAGATGCCCGACAGTTGGCTGGACCACAATGGCAACCACCACACCAACTCGATCCACGTGGTGGAGCGCTACACGGCGACCGGCCCGAACCACCTGTTGTACGAGGCGACGATCGAGGATCCTGAGGTGTACACGCGGCCCTGGAGCGTCAGCCTGCCGCTTTACCGCCGGATCGACGAGAACATGCAGCTCCTCGAGTTGAAGTGCGTGGAGTTCGCCGAGGAGTTGATGTACGGGCACTTGCGGAAGGACCCGGATTTGATGCCGGTCTACCGGCCGAGCGGTTACGGGTCGGCGTTTGAGGGTGAGGCGCCGGGACCCCGGTAGGAACTGGGGCGTCCGGACGGTTGACGGATCTCCCCGGGACGGGGATAATGGGGTGTCGTTCGTGAGCAACAAGGAGGCAGAACCGATGCGAGCAAAGGTAATCTTGGCTGCGATGGTCGTCGCCGTGGCTTTGGCCGCGGTGCCCGTGGTGGCCCATCACGCGTTCTCGGCGGAGTTCGACGCCGACCGGCCGCTGCATCTTGAGGGCATCGTCGTCAAGATGGAGTGGATCAATCCGCATGCGTGGCTCCACCTTGAGGTGACCAACGACGACGGTAGCAAGACCGTCTGGATGGTCGAGGGGGGCACGCCGAACACGCTGCTCCGCCGTGGGTTCAGCAGGAACTCACTGGAGCCCGGCATCGAGGTCATCGTCGACGGCTACCAGTCCAAGGATGGCTCGAACAAGGGTAACGGCCGCGACCTGACGTACCGTGACGGCCGCAAGCTGTTCATGGGGTCGTCCGGAACGGGCGCGCCGAGTGACGGTCGCGACCCGACCGAGCCTGGGCGGTAGCCGGCCACCGGTCGTTCGTCGCAAACGAAGACCGTTCGGAGTGTAAGAGGCCCTGTGCGTCCCGGACGTTGTCCGGGACGTTCAGGGTCTTTTCTTGTCTGGCGCCGACCGTGTCTGTCCGTTCACTCCTGCTGCTCCTGCTGCTCATTCCCGCCGTCTCCTCGGCCCAGTCCGACGTTCTCGTCATCGGAACGATCGACGTGGTGCGCCACGAGGTGTTCGAGTCGGGCGGAGGCGCGCCGTACCGCCTGTCGAACCGCATCCATGTCCGGACGCGGGAACGGATCGTGCGGAACGACCTTCTGTTCGAGAGCGGCGATCCGGTCGACGACGAGCTGATCGAGCAGACGGAGCGGAACCTGCGCGCCCTGCCGTTCCTGCGCGACGCCCGGATCGAGACGACCGAGGTGGACACGGACGGCGACGGCCAGCCTGATCGCGTGGATGTCCGGGTCACCACCTGGGATCGCTGGACGCTTTCCCCCAGGCTCGACTTCCGGCAGGTGCAGGATCGCACGCTCTGGGAACTCGGCGCATCAGAGCGGAACCTCGCCGGTTTCGGCAAGGCGGTGACCTACTCGCATCGGCGGACGCTCGATCGGTCGATCGATCGGGTCACCTACGAAGACCCGCAACTGTTCCACACCAACATCACCCTGGCCGGGTCGGTCTCTGATCTGAGCGACGGCTACGACCGCTACCTGATCGTTCAGCGGCCCTTCCTCTCGCTGCGCGACCCATGGTCGTACACGCTCGGCGCGGGAGGGTTCTACCGTACCGATCCCATCGTCGAGCACGGCGCCGAGGTGGAGCGCCTGACGCACCGCGGGCGCTGGCGCGACTTGGCGTTGGGGCGCACAATCGTCCGCCGCGGCGACCGCGCGCTGCGGCTGCATGGCGCGTACCGGTTCAGGTCCGACGATGTCGGGGCGGAGCGGCGGGCGTTCGGCATCGCGGAAGTTGGCCTGCAGCATGTGTCGCATCGGTTCGTCCGCCTGACGCACGTCAATCAGTTCGAGCGGACGGAGGACTTCAATCTGGGCGCCGAGTCGCATCTGACGGTCGGCCTGTCGGCAGAGGCGCTCGGCGGCCTCGGGCGCGCCACGCTGGTCTCGGCTGGGCATCGGCAGGGGATCGGCTTCCGCGACGATCACTTCGTGGTCCTGGGGGCGGGGTTCGGCGGACGACGGGAGCGCGGCGGCTGGCGGAACGTGTCGGCGTCGTGGTACGCACGCTATCTACTGAAGCAGGCGCCGCGAATGGCGTTCGTCAGCCGGGTGGATTACATCCACGGCTACGCACTCGATCCGGAGGTGCAGTTGCGGCTTGGGATCGAGAGCGGCCTGCGCGGCTATCCGGTGCGGCAGTTCACCGGCACCCGGGCGTTCCTCCTCTCGGCGGAGCAGCGGTGGTTCCTGGCGGATGATATCTGGCAACTCTTTTCGTTCGGTGTTGCCGCGTTCGTCGACAGCGGGTTCGTCTGGCCGGAGGCGGACGCCGTCGATTTGTCAGACCTCAAGACGGCGGTCGGTGTCAGCCTGCTGGTGGGGAGTCACCGGCTGGGTCGGGGCGGTGTCCGGTTCGATCTGGGCTACGGACTGAACCGAATCGAGGGGGCACGGCGCTGGGTCGGCGCCGCGTTTTCCGACATTGTCTTCTGAACCACGCGCTGCCCGGCGGCGCGCCGCCGCGCTGTGCGCGACGGGAACGGCGATTCCGGTCGCGGTCTGGATCGTCGGTCTGCCGGCCCTCGGCGCGTTCGGCCTCTACGACGGATCGTCGGTTCTCCGTCCGATCGGCGTGGTGTTGGCTGCCTGCGCCGCGGGCGGCGCCGTGGCGGGGGGCGCGATGGGCGTCGGGTGGCGGCCCCGCGTGGCGTTCGCCGTTGCGTTCGTCGCCGGACTCTGGTTGCCGTTGTTGGAGCTGGGGACGCTGCCGGCGCTGGCGGGGCGCGAGCGCTTCGCCCAGTTGGTGGTGGGCCTTGTGCCGGGCTTCACGCTTGGCTGGTGCGTGATCGGCGCCGGCGGAGTAGCCCTGAGCGGCGGGACCACCTGGCCGCGAGTGGCGACCGCCGGCCTGGTCTTCGGCGCCGCCGGCGGGCTGGGCGGCCTGCTGCTCGCGGGAGCGGCGGCGCTGGCACCCGGCGCCTCCGGACTGGCGGGATTCGCCGTCAGCCTGCTGGGAGGCGTCGCCTGCCTCACCTCGTCGGCGATCGCCGGGTGGGGACTGCCCGGACCGCACGATCAATCCGACAGGCAATGACACACGCCGCGGCCGAGGCGAGGTGCCAGGCGACGTGCGGCTGCATGAGGTGCGCGGCGGCGCCGGTCACGCATCCGATGCCGACGTGCCCAAGGGCGAGCAAGGCCCCGGCCGGCAGGATGATCCAGGTGACGGTGCGGACCTCGCTCCCGAGTTGCGGCTGCTCCCGCGCCAGACGATGCCAGGCGAGGAGCAGGGCGAACGCGCTGAAGGTGGCGGCGACGAATCCGGGAGCGGGATGTATGAGCGGCGCAACCGTTATCGCGCCGGCGCCGGATGCCGCCAGCCGGCCCCATCGCGGCCAGCGGGCCAGCCAGGCGGTGCGGAGCAGACCGGCGTTCAACAGGATGACGGCCAACAGGTCGAGCCGCTGGCCGACGTCGGTGCCGGAGGCGTGGAACAGGAACGCGGCGGCGCCCACCCCGGCCACGAGCCCCGGCATCACCATCGCATCGCGGCGCCACGCGATCGCCGCGGCCGCGAGGTACCCAAGCGCGGACATCGTCCCTGCCGGGTGCGCGATCCAGCCGGTGACCGCCGGTTCGCAGGTGGTGTAGAGCGCCGGCGCAAACGCCTCCCACGGGTCCGGCGGCATCTATCGCTCCGTCGCGCCCGACCCGCGCTCGCGCATCCGCGCGTCGAGCAGGCTGCGCCACGCGCGCTGGACATCGTCGCCGAACCGCGCGCCAATCGTCACCCATTCCTCGTAATGGTTCGGATGATCGAAGTTCCACCAGCCGGTGTTGTCCGACGGCGGCACCAGGTACGACAGATAGTCGTGCGCCGATCCGATGAACGCCTGATGCTGGCCAGGCATCAGATGTACGACGCCGTCCATCGCGGGGAAGTGCCAGCGGCCCCACGCCGGTCCGTAGTCCGCAACGCTTGCGCGGCGGCCGATCGCGTAGGCGGGATCGATCTCGCCGGGCGCCGTCAGCACCGAGAGATCGCCGATTTCGATGAGGGTGACCTCCGCGCGGACGCAGCCGAGCAGACCCCAGCAGTGGGGCCAGGCGTACCGCAGCCGATCCGCCGGCTCGACAGCATGATGCCAGACCGGCCAGGTGCCGAGCAGGTGAATGACGTTGTCGACCGGCGTGTCGACATACGTCGTGGCGACCGCGACGTCGGGCGACGGCACCTGCGGCGCGCCGGCGAGTGCGGTCACTGCCGCATGGCCGATCTCGTAACCGGTCGACCGGATCTTCGGCCAGTCGTCGGTGACCAGAACCGACCGCTCGCCGCCGCCGGGCGACGGTTCCACCACGCGCCGCCCCGCTTCGTCCCAGAGCGGCACCGGCGTGCCGCGCAGACCGCTGATCTGGTTGCCGACCGTGCCGGCCACAAAAACGGCGACGCCGCCGCGCGCCCGCTCGACGTAGGCACGCAGGTAGTGTGGGTAGTCGCTCGAGATCAGCCGGTTGCCGCTCCCGAGCGTGTCGGGGTGGTTGTGCCAGTTCACCAGCGTTGCGATCGCGTCGCCGGTCTGTGCGTCGTCGAACCCGGCGGCGACGATGTTCGTGTTCCGAACGATCGGATCGCGCAAGTCACGCTGCAGGACAAACCGGTCCCAGTCGTCCGGCGCGTCGTCGATCCGGTGGTTGGCGTTGGGGAGGTGGCAGTCGCGATCCGGCTTGAGTCGACCGGTCCGCCGGTCGGCGCAGGCGACATGGGTGGTCGTGGCGGTCGTGAGCGTCGCGGGCCGCAACGCCCCGACCGCTCCGCGAATCGCCTCGAAGATCCGTTCGTGCAGCCAGGCGGTATAGCGGTCGTTGTGGTCCCCTCGCAGCGTCGACCAGTAGCCGCTGGCGTCGGGCGCCGAGTGGGTGTGCGTCGAGTGAATGACCACGTGCTCGGTTGGGATATCGAGCTCGCGTTCGGCGCGCCGCCGGATCGGACCGGTATGTTGCCGGCCGATGCCAGGCAGGTCGAGCGCCACGAGCACCAGGGTGTCGCCGTCGCCATCACGGAGCGCCAGCGCCCGCGCCCAGAGGGGATCGTGTACCCCGGTCGCCAGGCGGTTGTCTCCCCGGAAAGGCACGAACGGAGAGAATCCCGACAGGTGCACCCACCGGAAGCAGCCGCGCGATGTGTCGTACGGCTCCAGCCGCTGGTCGGACGCCGCGCCGTCGCACAGCACCGGCGTGATCTCCATTGCGGACACGCCCGCCTGGAACTGCGCCGCGGCGGGCGTCACCGCCCCGATCGCGAGTCCCGCTGCGAGAAGGGTCGCCAGTACCAGGCCGCGAGTCATCGTCCTATCGTACGCCGTGCCGGATGCCGGCGCACCGCCGGGTGCCGCCAGCGGCAGGCCGCCCGTTGCGCAACGGCGTCGCCAGATGCCCGGCCTGATACGATCGCCGGCGCAACCCCGGAGGTCCGACGATGCCGCTGTCCCTTCACGCGTACCCTCTGCCGCAGGAGTGAACCTCGGGTGAGCGTGGTACTCGAGGTCCGCGGGCTGACGAAGCGCTACCGGCGCGGCGACACCGAGGTGACCGGGGTCGAGGGGCTCGATCTTCGGCTCGACGCCGGGGAGTTCGTCGCGCTGGTCGGGCCGTCGGGGTGCGGAAAGTCGACGTTGCTGCATCTGTGCGGCGCCATGGATCGACCGACCGCGGGCGACGTGATGCTTGAGGGGCAGTCGGTCGGCGCGCTGGATGACGATGCGCTGACGCGGCTGCGACGGACCCAGGTCGGGTTTGTCTTTCAGTTCTTCAATCTGCTGCCGTCGCTCACCGTGGCGGAGAACATCGCGCTGCCGCTGCTGCTCGCGGGCGCGGATGCTGCCTCGATCACGCCGCGCGTCCGGACCTGGGCGGAGCGGGTTGGCATTGCCCACCGGCTCGACCATGTGCCGTCGCAGCTCTCGGGGGGTGAGGCGCAGCGGACGGCAATCGCGCGCGCGGTGGTGCATGAGCCGGCGCTCCTCCTGGCGGACGAGCCCACCGGGAACCTCGACAGCGCGAACGGGACGCGTATCGTCCACCTGCTGCGTGACGTCAGCCGCCAGTCCGGTGCGGCGATCCTGCTGGCGACGCACGACGCAACGGTGGCCGCGACGGCACACCGCGTGGTGACCATGCGGGACGGGCGAATCGTGGGTGATGACCGGCGGCCGTCCGGCGCCCCGGCGCAGGCGCTATCGCCGGCCGCGCGTGCAACTGACGGATCGCCGGCGGACGCCCCGGCTGTGGCCGGAGGCGACACGCCAGTGCCGACGCCGTGACGCTCTTCCGCGCCTTTATCGTCCGACCGCTCCGGCGCCGGCCGCTACGGACCGGCGCGACCATCGCCAGCCTTGCGGTCGGCGTTGGCGTGGTGGTGGCGATTCAGCTTGCCAATGCCAGCTCGGTCAGCGGGTTTCGAACCGCGCTCAACGCGATGGCAGGACGGACGTCGCTTGAAATTACGGCGGACGGCGGTAGCGTCGACGAGACGCGGCTGGCCGACATGGAATGGCTGCGCGAGTACGGCCGCGTCAGTCCGGCGATCGATGCCGACGTGCTGCTGGCGATACCGGGCGATCCGACCGTCGCGATGGCCGCGTCGCGGCCGGAGCGGCCCTCCGATTCATTCGCGGCCGTCGAGACGGTCCGGTTGCTCGGCATCGATATCCTGCGCGACCGGCCGTTTCGCGACTACCCACTGATCGACGACGCCCGCGACGGCACCGAGCTGAACGTGTCGACCGACGACTTCCTCGACCGGCTGACCGATCCGCAGTCGGTGATGCTGACCGGACGCTTCGCGGACCGCCACGGACTCGGTCTTGAGAGCGAGGTGGTGCTCCTGATCGGCGACCGGATGATTCGGCTGCACGTCACCGGCATTCTGGGAGACGACGGACCGGCGCAGGTGCTCGATGGGAACGTCGCACTGATGGATATCGCCGCTGCGCAGTGGGCGGTCGACAGCCTCGAACGGATCGACCGCGTTGACGTCCGCCTGCGCGATGATGTGCCGGTCGCCGATGCCGAGCGGGCGATCGCCGGGCGCCTGCCGGCCGGCTTGACCGTCCGCCGCCCGTCGTCGCGGGGCGAAGAGGTGGAGCGGATGCTCAGCGCGTTCCATTTCAACCTGACGTCGCTCAGCCTGATCGCGCTCCTGGTCGGTCTGTTCCTGGTCTACAACACGGTGTCGGTCTCCGTGATCACGCGCCGTGCCGAGGTGGGGCTGCTTCGGACGGCGGGCATGACGCGCGGCGCGATCGTCGGGCTGTTCCTGGGGGAAGCGGGGGCGCTCGCCCTGATCGGCTGCGCGATCGGCGCGCCGCTCGGGTGGCTGATGGCGCATGGCGCGGTCCGGCTCACCAGCTCGACGGTGAGCCAGTTCTGGATCGCATCGGCGGCCACCGTCCCGCCGCTCGACCTCCCGATGATCGCGCTCGCGTTCGGCGTCGGCCTGCCCCTCGCGCTGATTGCCGCCGCCACGCCGGCGATGGAGGCGGCACGCGTCCCGCCGCTCGCCGCGGTGCGGGGCGACCGGGACATCGAGGCGCGGGCCCGCTTCCCGCGGCGCCCGCTCTCCGGCGCCGTGGCGCTCTTTGTCCTGGGCGCCTGGCTGGCGTCCTGGCCGCCGGTCGACGATCTGCCGGTCGGCGGGATGCTCGCGGCGCTTGCCGTGGTGCTGGGCGCGGCGTTCCTGATGCCGGTCGTGCTCTTCACGTTCCGCCAGTGGGCGGGGGGTGCAATGGCGCGCTGGCTCGGTGTCGAGGGTCGCCTGGCGCATGCCAATCTGGGGAGCGCAATTCCGCGCCTGTCGATCTCGCTCGCCGCGCTGGGCGTCAGTCTGGCGATGATGGTGGCCATCGCCGTCATGGTGGGGAGCTTCCGCGAGACGGTGGCCTACTGGGTGGGGCAGACGCTGCAGGCGGACCTGTTCGTCTCCGCCGCGCGCGGCGGCCCGGTGGCGGGGCGCGGCACGATCTCGGAGGAGACCGAGGCGATCCTGCAGGCGCATCCCGCCGTACTGGCGATCGATGGCTTCATCGGTGTCGACACGCCGTACCAGGGATCCATGGTGACCGTCGGCGCGGGCCGCTTCGATGTGCTGCTGGAGCATGGCGCGCTGCAGGTCAAGGCGCCGGCGGCCGGACGAGCGGCGCTGGCGCGGGCGGCGGCGACCGGCGGCGTGGTGGTGACCGAGTCGTTCTCGCTGAAGTACGGGGTCGACGTTGGCGACCGGATCGACTTGCCGACGCCACGCGGGTCCGCGGCGTTCACGGTGGAGGCGATCTACTTCGACTACTCGAACGATCGCGGTATCGTCTCGATGGACGACGCGACGTTCGCGCGCCATTTTGATCCGCGCCGGCCGGCCGGTCTGACCCTGTACCTCGAGCCGGGCGCCGATCCCGACCTGGTGCGCGACGAGCTGCGCCGCGCGCTCGGACCGGACCGCCGGTTGTTCATGACCACGAATGGTACGCTGCGCGCGACGGTGCTGGAGATCTTCGATTCGACGTTCGCGATCACCTGGGCGCTCGAGGCCATCGCCGTCGCCGTGGCGATGTTCGGCATCGCGGCGACGTTGCTGACGCTGGTGCTCGAGCGGCGGCGCGAGATCGCGATGCTGCGCCTGGCCGGGGCCGAGCGGCGCCACGTCCGGCGGATGATCGTGATCGAGGCGTGCGTGCTGGGCGTGGTGACGCAGGGGGTCGGCCTCGTGGTCGGCCTGGCGCTCTCGCTGATCCTGATCTATGTGATCAACGTGCAGAGTTTCGGCTGGACCATTCAGTTCCACCTGCCGTCCGCGTTCCTGGCGCAGTCGACCGTGGCGGTGATTGCCGCCACGGCGCTCGCGGGGCTCTGGCCGGCGCGCCTCGCGGCGCGTTTCACGCTCGCCGATCTGGGGGAGGAAGGGTGATGCGGCTCGCGCCGACCGTTGCCGCCGCCCTTGTGCTGGCGAGCGCGCTTGGCCTCGCGGCGCAGGACCGGACGGACTGGCTGGCCGCGGATCCCGCGTACCGGCTCGTGTTCCCGCGGGACCATGCGGCGCATCGCGACTACCGCATCGAGTGGTGGTACTACACCGGCAACGTCACGACGGTGTCGGGCCGGCGGTTCGGCTACCAATTGACCTTCTTCCGGGTGGGGATCGACCGCCGCCCGATCAACCCGTCGCGCTGGGCGGTGCGCGACCTGTACATGGCGCACGTCGCGGTGACCGATATCACGGCGGGCCGCCACCATGTTGCCGAGCGGTTGAACCGCAGCGGCGTCGGCTGGGCGGGGGCGAGCACGGAGACGCTCGACGTGTGGAACGAGGGCTGGTCGGCCAGGTTCGACGACGACGGGGCAGCGCACCTGCTCGACGCGGCGACGGACGGCGGGGCGCTGGCGATCGATCTACGGCTCGTGCCGGACGCCCCGCCGGTGCGGCATGGCGCGGACGGCTACAGCCAGAAGGGCGCCGAGCCGGGAAACGCGTCGCACTACTACTCCTTCACCCGCCTCGCGACCTCCGGGCGAATCGTCGTGGACGGCGAGGCCTTCGAGGTCACCGGGCTGAGCTGGATGGACCACGAGTTCGGCACCAGCTTTCTCGAGGCCGAGCAGGTGGGGTGGGATTGGTTCTCGCTGCAGCTCGACGACGGAAGCGACCTGATGGTCTACGAGATGCGCCGGGCGGAGGGCGACCCGGACCCGCGATCAAGCGGAACCTTCGTCGCACCCGACGGGACAGTGACGCGGCTCGTGGCGGGAGACTACGCGCTGGCCCCCGGGCGGAGGTGGACATCGCCCTCGAGCGGCGCGTCGTACCCGGTGGCGTGGGGCATCACGGTCCCGTCGCTCGGGATTGACCTCGAGGTGGAGGCGGTGATCGACGCGCAGGAGCTGGAGACGGGCGAGTCGACCGGCGTGACCTACTGGGAGGGTGCGATCGATGTGCGCGGCACGCGGGACGGCAACGCGACGCAGGGACAGGGCTATCTGGAGATGACCGGCTACGCCGGGCAGCCGATGAGCCGCGTCCTGCGCTAGCAGCCCGTATACGGGCGGCTAACCGTGCAGAACGGCGCGGTGTCCACGCATCAGCGCGCGCTGGCCTCCATGAGGTAGCCCATCGGCTGGCGCCGCCACCAGTCGCCGGTCGCGCGGCGCTGTGCGGGGGTGGTGAAGGCGTAGCGGTAGTACGCCAGCCGGACATGGCGCGGGCGCGCGTCGCCGAACGCGGGGTCGCCGAGCAGGCGCGTCACCGCGGGAGAGCCCGCCAGCAGCTGGTCCATCAGCGCCTGGAGCCACGGCTCGGCGCCCGCCGGGTCGAGTGCGGCGAACCACATCTGCCAGTCGAGGCGCGGCATGTGCGGCTGCACGAAGCGCGGCGCGCGGCCGGGCGCGCCCGGCTTCCAGCGCAGCGGCTGTTCGCGCCAGTCGGCACCGTCGAGGCTGAGCTCCACCACGATCTCCGGCCGCCCGGTGGTCATGCCGCGGAACAGCCCGTAGCCGTTGATGGATTGCAGCGGCTGGATCAGGTGCAGCGTGCGGTCTACCCACTCCGGGCGCGGCTGTCGAAACGTCGCTTCACGCCAGATGGTGAGGGCGCTGAGCAACGCCACGACCACCGCCGCCGCGGCCACCGCCGCGCGCCACCGCGCCGGTTCGCGCCGAGGTTCCCCCGCCGTCGCGCCCGCCGCGAGCGAGGCGGGCAGCAGGCGCGCCAGCGTCGCGTCGTCGAGCAACGCCAGGTACAGGACGACGGTCAGCAGGTTGAAGAAGCCGAAGTTGCCGGTGGCGGCAATGCCGAGCTGCAGCAGGCAGAGCAGCGCGCACGCCGCCGCGCGGGCGCGGCGGAAGCGGGGCGGGGCCAGCGCGAACAGCGCCGCGATCAGCTCGATGCCGAACATCACCGCGGCCGAGCCCATGTGCAGCCAGAGCGGCGCCTGGTGCATGTACCAGCCGGTCCAGGCCGGCAGCGGTTGCGTCTCGTAGTGGAACGTCAGCGCCGTCAGCCCCCACCAGGTCGGGTCGCCGCTGACGAGCTTGGTGATGCCAGACAGAAACGTCAGCTTGAACGCGAGTCCCCACACGAGCCAGCGCGCGGCGGCCAGCGGTTGTCGTGCGTCCGCCAAGCGCGGCCGCCAGCCCAGCGGCGCATAGAGGCAGGCGAGGAGGCCGGTTTCCAGCAGCAGCGTGTCCCACTGGAAAGCCAGAAACGTCTGACCGGCGACCGACAGCGACAGGTACAGCGCCCACAACAGGGCGAAGATCGGCAGCGGCGCCACACCGGCCGCGGCCACCACCGCGAGCAGGATGCCGGCCCAGCAGATCGCCAGCAGTCCGACGTCGCCGGGCGCCAGCCACGCCAGCGTCGGAAACTCGTAGTAGGCGCCGGCGCCGTAGAATCCGCGGGCGCGTTCGAGGAGATCCGCGGCCGGGAGCAAGCCTTCCGCGCCGACCAGTCCCAGGATCTGCGGCGCCAGCGAGGCGAACGCCACCAGGTAGACGACGGCCAGCAGGCGCAGGAACAGCCAGCGCGAAAGCTGGTACCGGGGAGGTGTTGCGGGCGGGCGGCTCCCGATCATGGTTCGAATCCCTGCCTCTCAGCCATCCATCACCTAGCCGTCATGTCTCGCGGCCCACGCAGTGCCCTCGGAGCACTCAGTGCTGCAGGAAGAAGGTGTACGCCGGGTTGTCAGTCTCGATGGTGTGGGCATAGCCGAGCGCTTCGAGAAACGCCCGGAAGTCGGGCAACTCCGCGTCGGGCACCTCGAGCCCGGCCAGCACGCGGCCGAAGTCGGCGCCGTGGTTCCGGTAGTGGAACAGGCTGATGTTCCACCGGTTGGCCAGGCTGTCGAGAAAGTTGACCAGGGCGCCCGGCCGCTCGGGGAATGCGAACCGGCACAGGCGTTCGTCGTGCACGTCCGAGGCGCGCCCGCCCACCATGTGACGGACGTGGAGCTTCGCCATCTCGTTGTCCGTGAGGTCCACGACCTCGTAGCCCTTGGCCGAGAGCGCCTGGGCTACCGCGCTGGCGTCGTCACGTGACTGGACGGCCAGGCCGACGAAGATGTGTGCGATCTGCCGGCCGCTGAGGCGGTAGTTGAACTCCGTGACGACGCGCCGGCCGATCGTGGCGCAGAACTCTCGAAACGCGCCGCGGCGCTCGGGAATCGTGACGGCCAGCAGCGCCTCGCGCGACTCGCCCACCTCGGCGCGTTCGGCCACGAAGCGCAGGCGGTCGAAGTTGATGTTGGCGCCGCTGGCGATGGCCACCAGCGTCTGGTTGCGCGCGCCCTCGCGAGCGACCCACCGCTTGAGTCCCGCCACGGCAAGCGCGCCGGCTGGCTCCATCACCGTGCGCGTGTCGTCGAAGATGTCCTTGATCGCCGCACACATCTCGTCGTTGTGCACCCGCACGATCTCGTCCACCGTGTCCTTGGCGATGCTGAACGTCAGGGCGCCGACGCGCCGGACGGCCACGCCGTCGGCAAAGATGCCCACGTGGTCGAGCTCCACGCGGCGACCCTCGTGGAGCGACCGGTACATCGCGTCAGCCTCGAACGGCTCGACGCCAATCACCTTCACCGTCGACTGGAGCGACTTGATGTAGCCGGCGATGCCCGCGATCAGCCCGCCGCCGCCGACCGGCACGAAGACGGCGGCCGGCTGGCGCGTGTGCTGCAGAATCTCGGCGCCGATCGTCCCCTGACCCGCGATCACGAGCGGGTCGTCGAACGGGTGGATGAAGGTCATGTCGGTCTCGGCCAGCAGCCGGTCGCAGTGTTCCTGCGCGTCGGGATAGCTGTCGCCGGACAGCACCACGTCGGCGCCGAGCGCGCGCACCGCGTCCACCTTGATGCGGGGTGTCGTCTGGGGCATCACGATCACGGCGCGCAGCCCCAGCTTCTGTGCCGAGTAGGCAACGCCCTGCGAGTGGTTGCCGGCGCTAGCCGTGATGATGCCGCGCGTGCGATCGGCCTCGTCGAGGTTGGCGATCTTGTTGTACGCGCCACGCAGCTTGAAGCTGAACACCGGCTGCAGGTCCTCGCGCTTGAGCAGCACGCGGTTGCCGAGGCGGCTCGACAGCGCCGCCGCCACATCGACCGGGGTCTCGCGAGCGACGTCGTAGACCCGGCTGGTGAGGATGTTGTGGAGGAGTGTCGTCAGTCGAGCGTTCACGTGGCGTTCGCCGAGGAGGGCCGCGCATACTCGAGCGGTCCGTCGACATCGTCCACCAGCAGGGAGGGGACGACCTGCGGGTACCCGTCGGGGACTGGCTGCATGGTCATGGGGACTTCGGGGCAGGGCGTTTCGGATAGCCGAGGGTGCGGAGCGCGTCGGTAATCTCGTCCAGGATCGCCGGGTCGTCGATCGTCGCGGGCATCGTCCAGGGCTGGCCGTCGGCGATTTTCTTGACGGTGCCGCGCAGGATCTTGCCGGAACGGGTCTTCGGCAGGCGCGGGACGACGGCGGCGGCCTTGAAGGCGGCAACCGGGCCGATCGTGTTGCGGACCCGTTCCACCAGCTCGGGCACCAGGTCGTCGGCGCTTGTTGTGACGCCCGCCTTGGTGACGACGAAGCCGATCGGGATCTCACCTTTCAACTCGTCCGCGACGCCCACCACCGCGCACTCGGCGACGTCCGGGTGGTAGGCGAGTACTTCCTCCATCCCGCCGGTCGACAGCCGGTGTCCCGCGACGTTGATGATGTCGTCGACGCGGCTCATGATGTAGAGATAGTCCTCATCGTCCCGGTACCCGGCGTCGCCGGTCAGGTAGTAACCGGGGTAGCGCGACAGGTACGACTGCACGAAGCCGTCATCGTTGTTCCAGAGCGTCGGGAAACAGCCGGGGGGGAGCGGCAGCTTCAGCACGAGCACGCCGATGTCGCCCGCCGGCATCTCCGCTCCCGCCTCGTCGAGGATCCGGACGTCGAAGCCCGGCACCGCCCGCGTCGGCGATCCCGGCTTCACCGGCAGCATGCCGAGCCCGACGCAGTTGGCGGCGATCGCCCAGGCGGTCTCGGTCTGCCACCAGTGATCGATCACCGGCACGCCGAGGCGGTCGCGCGCCCAGATCAGCGTGTCGGGATCGCACCGCTCGCCGGCGAGGAAGAGGGTCCGGAAACGCGACAGATCGTACTGCTGCATGTAGGTGCCGTCGGGATCCTCCTTCTTGATCGCGCGGAATGCCGTCGGCGCGGTGAAGAAGACGTTGACGCCATGTTGCGAGATGACCCGCCAGAACGCACCCGGGTCCGGCGTGCCGACCGGCTTGCCCTCGTACAGGATCGTCGTTGCGCCGCGCAGCAGCGGGCCGTAGACGATGTAGGAATGGCCCACCACCCAACCGATGTCGGAGCCGGCCCAGTACACCTCGCCCGCACCGACGCCGTACACATGTTCCATGCTCCAGTTGAGCGCCACCGCGTGGCCGCCGTTGTCGCGCACCACGCCTTTCGGCACGCCGGTCGTCCCGGAGGTGTAGAGGATGTAGAGCGGATCGGTCGACGCCACCGGCACGCAGTCGGCTGGCTCGGCGCCGTCCACCGTCGCGTGCCAGTCGAGATCACGCCCGGCGGTCATCGCCGCCTCCGCCTGCGGGCGCTGCAGGATAATGGTGTGCGCCGGCTTGTGCGACGCCAGCTCGATGGCCTCGTCGAGCAGCGGCTTGTAGGACACGATGCGGTTCGCCTCGATGCCGCACGACGCCGAGAGGATCAGTGTCGGCTTCGCGTCGTCGATCCGTTTCGCCAGCTCGTTCGGTGCAAAGCCGCCGAAGACGACCGAATGGACGGCGCCGATCCGGGCACAGGCGAGCATTGCGAACACCGCCTCCGGCACCATCGGCATGTAGAGGATCACCCGGTCGCCCGCGGACACGCCCTGCGCGGCGAGCGCTCCGGCAACGCGCGCCACCTCGTCGCGGAGCTCGGTGTAGGTAAAGTGGCGGATCGTGCCGGTGACCGGGCTGTCGTACACCAGCGCGAGCTGGCGGCCCCGCCCCCGGTCGATGTGGCGGTCGAGGCAGTTGTAGCAGGTGTTGAACTCGCCGCCCACGAACCAGCGATTGAACGGCGGCCGGCTGTCGTCCCGGACCGTCTCCCACCGCTTGTGCCAGTAGAGCGGCTCGGCGGCGGCGGCCCAGAACGCCTCCGGGTCCGCCTGCCAGCGGCGGTACACCTCGTCGTAGACCGAAATGGGTGATGGCATTGGCGCCGATCCTACCGCAGGCGTCCGGTGCCCCGGCAACCCCGTTCGTGCAGCCAGCGCGGCGGCTCATATCATGGAACGGATGATGCGGTCGCTTCGGAGCGTGCGGACCGGCACCGTGGCCGGCGTCATCGCCTGGAAGCTCACCGCGCTGGCGTTGCTGCCGGCAGCGCTCTGCTGTCGTGCGGCGATGCCGACGGACGGCCGCGAGAGTCTTCCCTGCTGCGAGGCGGGCCATCCTGGCGCCGTCTGTCCGATGTCGATGTCGCCCAACCGGGCGGCTGACGCAGCCGGTCACCCCGACCCGGATCAGCCCCGGATGCTTGGCTGCAACTCGCTGGATGACGCGCTGATTGGCCTGGTCAGCTTGACCGGCTTCACCCCCGACGCGTTCACGCTTGCGGCCGATCCGGCGGTCGCCGGTCGCATCGTCCCGTCGCACGACGCCGCCTCCTCGTTCGCTGGCCTCCCTCACGCACCACCACCGCGCGTCTGAATCTGCTGTACGCCGGTACCCGGTCTGCCGCTGGTCGGCGCTGTTGCGCAGAGCAGCGTCGGCTGGATGTTCTGCCGGCATGGTGCGCGCGCCGAGCCGCGCGCAGGGTTCATCGCGTTCGAGAGGTGGAGATGTGGTCGAATGACTGTGCGTATGCGAGCGGTCCACTGGCCGCGCTGGATCATCATCGCCGCGGCGACCACTGACCGCGACGGGATGTTCGCCTTCCCGAACGCCGAGGGAGGTTCGTACATCGTCGAGGCGACGTTGCTCGGGTTCACGCCGTCCGAGATGGTGGTCGATGCGGGCAGCAACGCGCCGATTGCCATCATCCTCGCGGTGGGCACGTTCGCCCAGGAGGTGACGGTCACCGCGCTGATGCCGGAGCTGGCCACCGAGATGGTCGTGCCGGCGTCGCAGATCGAGCGGCGCGTGGCGCAGGACCTGGCCCGGTCGCTTCGCAGCCATGCCGGCGTAACGGCGCTCCGCCGCGGCGCCATCAACCTCGATCCGTCGGTACGCGGACTCTACGCCGAGCAGATTGGCGTCTTCGTCGACGGCACGCGGACGTTTGCCGCCGGGCCGGTACGGATGGATTCCGCGCTGAGCCACATCAGCCCGCACGCGCTGCAGTCGCTTCGCGTCGTCCGCGGCCCCTACGCGCTCACGTGGGGTGCGGGCACGCTGAGCGCGATCCAGGCGGAGACGTTCAAGCCGGCGTTCGGGGGCGGCGGCTTCCGCCTGGGTGGCCGTGTCGGCGTCAACTACGGCAGCAACGGCTCGGCGGGCGACGGATTCGCCGGCCTGTGGGGCAGCAGCGACCGGGTCCGGTTCACGTTCCAGCACAACAGCCGGATCGGCAGCGACTACACCGATGGCGACGGCAACCGAGTGCCGGGGCACTACGAGTCGTTCGACACGCGCTGGAACGCGGGGGTGCGGCTCGGAACACGGACGCTCCTGGAGTACAGCGGCGGTTATCAGCGGCAGAACGACATCGACTACCCGGGACGCATCCTCGATGCCACGTTCTTCGACACGCAGTCGCACGCCCTCGACGTTTCGCATACGCCGGCGGCCGGCATCCTGACGGAACTTGCCGGGCAGGTGTACCTCAACCTGAAGGATCACCTGATGAACAACGACGCCAAACCGACGGCGCAGCGCAACCCCCACAGGACGCCACCGTTCCCGATCCGGGTCGACCTGCCGACATCGTCCGACACCCGTGGGGGCCGGTTCCATGTCGCGCTCGAGACGGGTCCGCTCCGCTACAAGATGGGTCTCGACGCCTACCGGTTGCAGCAGTCGGCGACCCAGACGGTGAGCGACCGTGACACGGGGCAGATCCACCACACCATGCATCCGGTCTGGCCGAACGCCGACCAGACCAACCTGGGCGGCTACGCCCAGGTGCTGTGGGATCAGGGGCGCAGCACGATCGGAGGGACCGTGCGTATCGACCGGGAGCAGGCGCAGATCGGCCAGGTGACGTCGTTCTTCGCGCACAACGCCATCCCGGTGTACGCGCTGCACGAGGTGCACGGGCAGTTCCATTGCGTCACCGCGGTCTGCATGCCGCAGATGAGCCACGACACGGGTACTGGGCACATGGCCGACACGCACACGGGGCATGATGCGGCGACAGCGACGATGGACCACGGCGCCGCACTGGATCACGGCGCGACCATGGGCCATGCTGGCTACGGGGCGACGATGCTGGTCTCGGGTGATCGGTTCGCGCAGACCAACACGAACGTCAGCGCGGCGGCGAATGCCAGCCTCCGCATGACCGACACTCGGCCTCGACATCTTCGTCAGGCACGTCGACGACTACATCACCGTCGCAGCCGACCCGAACCTCGAGAAGCGGTTACCGCTCAGCCCCGACACGCTGTACCGCTACGTCCAGGCGGACGCCGCGCGGTTTGCCGGCTTCGACCTGACCGCCAACTCGGCGGCGGGGCCGTGGATCGATCTGCGCGGGGGGTGGTCGTATGTCAGGGCGCAGGATCTGCTGTTCGACGAGCCGCTCTTCGGCATCCCGCCCTTCGAGCAGCAGTACGCGATCGAGCTGCACGATCCAGCCCGCACCGCCTGGGTCGAACTGCAGGTGACGAACACCGCCGCGCAGGAGCGGGTGGCGACGGCGCGCCTGGAGCGGGTGACGGCGGGCTGGACGACGATCGACCTGTTGGGGGGCGTCGAGGTGGCTGACGGGTTGACGATCCGAGCCGGTGTGCAGAACCTGACCGACGAGTACTACGTCAATCACCTCAACGCACTCAATCCGTTCGCCGGCCAGCGGATTGCCGAAGTGGGCCGTAGCGCGTACATTGGGCTGGAGTACGGCTTTTGAGACGGGAGACGACGATGCTGAACGGGAAGAGCACGGCCTCGACGCTCCTGCTACTGCTGGTGACTGCGGTGGCGGTGGTGTCCGCGCACATGGCGGTGTCGAAGACGATGCCGGAGGCGGACGCGGTGCTGTCGGAATCGCCAGCCGCGATTCAGGTCTGGTTCACCCAGGCGCCGGACCCGGCCATCAGCCGGCTGACCCTCGACGGGGCATCGGGGGACATGGCGCTGGGCGAGTTCGACATCCGTGACGATCGGTCGCTCGTGGCATCCGTGCCATCGCGACTGGCGGCGGGCGACTACACGGTCCGGTGGCGGACGGCCGGCGACGACGGCCACGCGCAGCGCGGCGAGTTTTCCTTCACGGTTCGCGCGGCCGACTGACACGGTGCCGCGCGGGCCGGCGCCGATCCGATGGACGCCGAATCGTTCGCGCTCGTGCTGCAGGCGGCGGCCGCCTGGATCACGTTCCTTGGCCTGGTCGGCCTGACCGGCGCCGTCGTCTGCGGCCCGCTCGCCTGCGAACCGGTTGCGGCGGGACATGGCCACAACGTCGAACGGCGATTGACCCGTGTGGCGATCGGATCAGCTGCCTGCCTGCTGGCCGGCGCGGCGGCGCGCCTCTATGCCCAGACGTGGTCGGTCTTCGGCTTCGATGAGGTGGTGACGTTCGACCTGGTGCGGGTGGTCGGGCTGGAGAGCCGGTGGGGCGCATCGTGGCGGCCTCAGGCGGGAGTCGCGCTGCTGGCCCTCGTTGCCACCGCCGCTTGGCCGCGCTGGCCGAACGCGGGGTGGACAACGGCGGCGCTGGCTGCCGCTGGCGGGTGGGTGACGCTCCCGATGACCGGCCATGCGATGAGCTTCGCGTCGTACGGTCCCTGGGTGACGCAAGTCGCGCATGGCATGGCGGCCGGGCTCTGGATCGGTACCCTCTGGGCGGTGGTCTGCGTGATTCCCGCGGTGGCCGATGGCGGCGACGGCCATCAGCGCGTCGCGATCCTGATTCGGCGTTTTTCGCGCCTCGCGATCGGTACGGTGGCGGCGGTGGGGGTGACGGGCGTGCTGACCGCGGTCTTCCACCTCGAGGCGATCGATCAGCTCTGGACGACCGACTACGGCCAGGTGCTGCTGCTCAAGTCGGGCTTCTTCCTGCTGACCGCCGTCGTCGGCTTCTGGAACTGGCGCTCGATGACGCCGCGGCTGGGCGACAGTCTCGGGACGGCGGCACTGCGCCGCACCGCGGGCGGCGAAGTGGCGCTCGCCACGGTCGTGCTGCTGATCACGGCGGTGCTGATCCACCTGGCGATGCCGTACGTGCCGATGTGAGCGGTCGGGCTCGTGGCGGCGCGCACGCGCCGAGGGCCGTGCCGGCTGGCGGCGCGCAGGGAATTGGGGTACAAGAGCCGCATGATCAGGCCCACCACGTTACCGGCATCCGGGACATCGCTCACACGCCGCCATTTCCTGCGGGCCTCCGCCGGGGGCGCCGGCGCCGCCGCGGTCTGGATTCCGTCAGGCGTCAAGGGGTACTCGGGAACAGAGATGGCGGCGCGCGCCGCCTCTGCCGCTGAGCAGGGGGCGCACGACCTGGGCGTCGCGGTGGCGGAGCTCGACACGCCGGCGCTCGTGGTCGACCTCACCGCGATGGAGGCGAACATCGCGCAGATGCAGCGGACCGTGCGCGCAAATGGCATCGCCAGCCGGCCGCATGCGAAGACGCACAAGACGCCCGCCATCGCACGGCGGCAGCTCGAGACCGGCTCGGTCGGGATCTGCGTCGCGAAGGTGAGCGAGGCGCAGGCGCTCTTCGATCACGGTATCGAAGAGATCCTGATGACAACCACGAACGTCACGCCGTTCAAGATCAACCGCGCGATGCTTCTGCGCAGGCAGCACCCGAGTTTCATCCAGGCGACCGACACGCCGGAGAACGCCCGCGAGCTCTCGGCGGCGGCGGCGGCGCTGGGCATCGAGGCGGATGTCGTCGTCGATGTCGATCCGGGGGGACACCGAACCGGGATCACGCCCGGGGCGCCAGCGCTCGAGCTGGCGCAACTGATCGATCGGCTGCCGAACCTGCGGCTACGTGGAGTCCTCTGCTACGACGGGGGATCGCAACATGTGAAGGGGTTCGAGACGCGGCAGGCGCAGACGCTCGAGCGGCTCGCGGCGGCAGGGGACACGCGCGAGCGGATGGAACGGTCCGGACTGACCACGGAGATCTTCAGCGGCGGCGGCACCGGCACCTACAACATCGACCACCAGACGCCCGGCTTCACCGATGTGCAGGTGGGGAGCTACGTCTTCATGGACGCCCAGTACATCGCGATCGGCGGTGCGGACGACCCGGAGGTGTACCGGGACTTCCAACCGGCGCTGACGATTCTGGCGACGGTGGTCAACGCGCAGTACGAGGGTCGAGCCACGACCGACGCGGGCGCGAAGGCATGCACGATCAACCGGCCGTGGTCGATCGTCAAGGGTGAGACCGGCATGAGCTACAGCTCCGGTTCGGACGAGTTCGGGACAATCCGCTACGAGGCGGACGCCAGCCGGACGTACCGGGCAGGCGAGAAGCTGGAGTTGATCGTGTCGCACTGCGACCCGGTCGTAAACCTGTACGACCGGATGTATGCCGCTCGGAACGGGGAAGTGGAGGCGATCTGGCCGATCGCCGCGCGCGGGCAGTCGACGTAGACCGGGGTGTCCCTACGCGGTCGCGCCACCCTCCGGGTTCGACGGAGGCGAGGCCGCCTTCGCCGGCTGCTCCTCCTCCGGCGGCACGATCTCCGCATAGGCGTGCATGTCGATGGCGTCGTAGTCGGGTGGGCAGCCGAAGTCACGGGGCTGCGGCGCGGTCGGGTTGCCGATGGTGACGCAGAGCCCGCAGCCGATGCACTTGTCGAGGCGCACGTCACAAACCATCCGGCCGTAGGCGTCCGGCACCTCGATGATGCAGTCCTCCACCGGGCAGGCCGCCTGGCAGATGGAGCAGGCGAACGCCCCGAAGCACTGCTCCGGGTCGATGACGGCAATCTTCTTGGGCGGCCGCTTGCGCGGCCGGTTCATCAGCTTGGTCCACATGACAGCGTCAGTTTAGCAGATCGGAAACGCGCACTGGTGCGCCGGCCTCCAGGCCGGCATCCGCCGCAGGCGGGACGCCCGCCCTCCATTACCAGCCGCAGCAGTCGGTCTTGTACCGGCAGACGGGGCAGCGCCACACCGCGTGCATCCGGAACATGTCGGCGCCGCACCGTTCGCAGATCACGGCGTCGTCGATGGGCGTGCCGCGCGGCGCGGACCGGATCGGCGTGACGGTCCGCGTGGGAGGCGGGGGGGCAGCGGCTGGCGTCGGACGCGCGGTGGGCTTCGGCGGGGCCGCCACGCCGCGATTATAGCGCGGCTGTTTGACCGACCCGCGCGCCGGTCCCTATGATTGCGCCAGTGGTCATCAGGGCGGTCGGAGCCGCGGTGCTGCTCGCGGCCCTGTTCGGTCACGCCGCGGCGGCGCGCGCCGACACTATCTTCACGCCGTACGTCGGACGGTCGTTCGGACCGGACGATTCCGTGCAGGCCGAGACGCTCGGCGTGGCGATCGCCTCGATGGCTGGGGGCGTGTTTGGCTTCGAGACCGACTACACGCGGATTGCCGACGCGCCCGACAGCAGCGTCTTCGCCGATCAGGGGCGCGTCACCACGCTATTCGGGAATATCCTGATCGCCCTGCCGTTCGGCCCCGCCCGGCCGTACATCGCCGGAGGGCTCGGCTGGCTGCGGGCGGAGGCGGCGGATCAGGAGACCGACGGCATGGCGGTCGGCGCTGGCGGCGGCGTGATGGGGTTCCTTGGGGGGCGGATCGGCGCCCGCCTTGACCTTCGCTACATTCGGGGCGTCACGACCGGCGACGGCCTCCGCGACTTCCAGTTGAACCAGATCGGCTTCTGGAGGACATCGGTCGGCCTCGCCTTCCGGTTCTGACGCAGCCGGGGAGTGCGCCTCGGCTGCGCCCCGAGGACGCCGGGCCGTCCGAAGGGGGTATCATCGTGCCCAGATACTGGAGATAGACGTGGACGAACGATCGTCGGTCCTGTTTGCGACGTTGCTCGGCGCCGTGGCCGGTGGGGTGGTCGGCTTTCTCTACCTGACCCGGCGGGGCCGGGAGGTGCGGGATCAGCTTGAACCGACACTCGACAGCTTCGTCGAGGAGATCGATCGGGCGCGGGGCACGGTCGAGAAGGCGCGTCAGGCGGTGCAGGAAGGACGCCGCGCCTTCGACGACATGATGGCGGCAGCGCGCGCGCCGGCGCCGGCGCCGACCGGGGAGACCGCAGGCAACGGCGGCGCCCCCTCTGGTGCCGTTCAGTAGCAGGTCGACCGGTCGGGATCCGAGGCCGCTGCGGGGTATCCGCTGTTTCGGACGGGCCTTCCGCATCGCGTCCGTCCGCCTGGTGTCGAGCGGCGACCTCACGTACGCTTCGTCGATCGCCTACTACGCGCTGATTTCCCTTTTCCCGCTGCTGTTTCTGGCCGCCGCGGCCCTCGGCCTCTGGACCGCGAACGAAACAGCGCACGCGGCCGTCGCCCGGTTTCTGATGCGGTTCGTTCCGGCCAGGATCGACCTCGTGCAGACGCAGCTCGACGCGGTCGTCGGGGCGAGCGTCGGGATGAGCGTAGCGAGCGTGGTTGTTGCCATCTGGGTGGCGGCCGGGATCTTTCGCGCAATATCAACCGCGATCAACGGTGTCTGGGATCTCGAGAATCCGCCTTCCCTGTTGCGTCATCATGGCGTGGCCTTCGCCCTCTTCGCGGCCGTCGGGATGCTGTTCGTGGTCTCCATCGTCTGGCTCAGTCTCGGCGACCTCGTGCGCGGCAGCCGGATCGGCGCGCACCTGGCTGACGAGCTGCCGCTGCTCGACACGTTGCTCGCGATCCCGAGCCGACACCTCCCGCTCGGGGCCGTCATCCTGCTCGCGGCGTTCGTCTTCGCCTTTGTGCCCAATACCACGGTCCGGCTGAGGGAGGTGTGGGTGGGCGCGATTGTGACCGGGCTGTGCTGGCAGGCGGGATTGATCGGCTTTTCCTGGTACCTCCGTGCATTCTCGGACCTGACGCTCGCCGGATCGATCACGACCGTCGTGACGTTTCTGTTCTGGGTCTACACGTCGGCCGCGATCTTCCTGTTCGGTGCCGAGTTCACGCACGCCTGGATCCGGGAGGGGTGCGGCGACGGCGCCACGCCATCCGCGACCTGATCGCTCCTGTATTCTTCTCGGGAGAACTGACGACGTGCGCATTGCCTACCAGGGAGAGCCGGGCGCCTACAGCGAGGCGGCGGCGCTCCGCTTCAACCCGAACACCGACACGCTGCCGCTCCCGAAGTTCGATGATGTCTTCAGGGCGGTCGAAGCGGGGGAGGTGACCCACGGCATCCTGCCGATCGAGAACACGATCGGCGGCAGCATCCACCAGAACTACGACCTGCTGCTCGAGCACGAGCTGCCGATCGTCGCCGAGGTGAAGCACCCGATCGTCCACAACCTGTTGGTGCGTAAAGGGACGGGGCTCACGGACATCCGGCGGGTCTACTCGCATCCCCAGGGTCTCGCGCAGTGCGAGCACTTCCTGCGGACGCTCGACGACGTGGAGATCGTCGCCACGTACGACACCGCGGGGAGCGCCAAGATGATCGCGGAGCAGGGGCTGACCGACACCGCGGCGATCGCGAGCGAGCGGGCGGCGGAGCTGTTCGGCCTGACGATTCTGGAGCGCGCCGTGCAGACCTATGCCGGCAATACGACGCGCTTCCTGATCATCAGCCGCGACCCGACGCCGCTCGGCCAGCCCGACAAGACGACAATCGTCTTCACCGTGGCGGACGTGCCGGGCGCACTGTTCAAGGCGCTCAGCGTCTTTGCGCTGCGCGACATCGCGCTGCTGAAGCTGGAGTCGCGGCCCATTCCGGACCGCCCGTTCGAGTACCTCTTCTACGCGGACGTCGCCGCCAACCGCGAGGATATGGTCTGTTCGCGCGCGCTGATGCACCTGGCGGAGTTCGCCCGGTCGCTCCGGACGCTCGGTTCGTACCAGGCGTGGCGCGACCGCGACAAGGGGTAGACACCGCATGCCGAACCGACTGGCCGCCGAGCCGAGTCCGTACCTGCAGCAACACGCCGGGAATCCGGTCGACTGGTACCCGTGGGGCGACGAAGCGTTCGCGCGCGCCCGCACTGAGGAGAAGCCAATCTTCCTGTCGATCGGCTATTCCACCTGTCACTGGTGCCACGTGATGGAGCACGAGTCGTTCGAGCACGACGGCATTGCGCAGCTACTGAACGAGCATTTCGTGCCGGTGAAGGTAGACCGCGAAGAGCGCCCCGACGTCGACCGGGTCTACATGGCGTTCGTGCAGGCGACCACTGGCTCTGGGGGCTGGCCGATGAGCGTCTGGCTGACCCCGGAGCTGAAGCCGTTCTTCGGCGGCACCTACTTCCCGCCCGATTCTCGCTGGGGGCGTCCCGGCTTCGAGGCCGTCCTGCGCGAAGTGGCGTCGCGCTGGTCGTCGAACCGCGACGAGCTGGAGCGGTCGGCCGACGCGGTGCTCGAGCGCCTGCGCGCGCTGCAGTCGCCAGAGGCGGCGGTGCCGAGGCTGGATCCGAGCGGCATCGTGATCGTGGGCGAGGGGACCGCGGCGCCGGCCGCCGCCCCGACACCCGTCGGCGTGACCGCGCTTGCGACGGGCGTCCACCAGTTCTCGTCAACGTTCGACCAAACGCATGGCGGCTTCGGCAGCGCGCCGAAGTTCCCGCGGCCGGCGGAGCTGCTCTTCCTGCTGCGCGAGTCGGCCCGCTCGGGTGATCTGAACGGCCAGCGCATGGCGGTGGCGACGCTCGAGGCGATGGCGCACGGCGGCATCCGCGACCATGTGGGGGGCGGCTTTCACCGCTATTCGGTCGACGCCGCGTGGCGCGTGCCGCACTTCGAGAAGATGCTGTACGACCAGGCGCAACTGGTGCTGGCCTACCTCGAAGCGGGGCAGGCGGCGCGCGCGCCGGCGCTGTTGGCGGTGGCGGCAGAGACGATCGACTACGTGCTGCGCGACTTGACGCATCCCGATGGCGGCTTCTACTCGGCCGAGGATGCCGACAGCATCCCGCCCGAGGTGGCGGGGGCGGGCGGGACGGCGGCGAAGTCGGAGGGCGCGTTCTACCTCTGGACGCTGGCCGAGATCAACGAGCTGCTGGGCGCCGACGCCGACCTGATCGAGCGTCACTTTGGCATCGAGGGGACCGGCAACGCGCCGCAGGACCCAATGGGAGAGTTCGGCGGGAAGAACATCCCGTACCTGCAGCAGGATCTGCACGACATCGCAGCCCTGACGGGACGCGCGCAGGACGATGTCGCGCTCGCCGTCGAGGCGGGCCGGCAGCGGCTCTTCGCGGCGCGGTCGACGCGGCCGCGACCACATCTCGACGACAAGGTGCTCGCGGCCTGGAACGGCATGATGATCGCTGCTTTGGCGCGCGCGGCGCATGTGCTGGAGGGGGAGTCGGCAGAGCGCGCCCGACAAGGGGCGGTGCGCGCGGCGGCCTTCGCGCGCGATCATCTCTGGGATCCCGGGCGCCGCGTCCTGCTGCGCCGCTGGCATGCGAGCCAGGCGTCGGACGGCCGGGCGTCGATCGACGGCTATGCGGAAGACTACGCGTGCGTCGTCTGGGGCCTGCTGGAGCTGGTGCAGACGACCGGCGACGCGGCCTGGCTCGACTGGGCACTCGAGCTGCAGCAGCGCCAGGACGACCTGTTCCACGACGATGCGGCCGGCGGCTGGTTTGCGACGACCGGCGACGACCCGTCGGTGCTGCTGCGCGTCAAGGAGGCGTACGACGGCGCCGAGCCGGCCGCGGGATCGATCGCGGCGGGCAACCTGCTGACGATCGCGCACCTGACCGGCGACGACGTGGCGGCGGCGCGCGCGGCCGAGACGCTCGCCCGCTTCGGCAGTGGCTTCGGCGAGTCGGCCCGTTCGTCGCCGATGATGATGGCGGCGCTGGTCCGCTACCATGCGCCGGCGGATGGCGTCACGCAGGTGGTGATCGTGGGCGACCGGACGGATGCCGCGGCGCGCGTGCTCGAACGGACCGTCGCCGCGCGCTACCTGCCGTTCGCCGTGCGCGTCACGGTGCCGCCTGGCGACGCGCAGGCCCGGCTCTCCGAGCGCGCGCCGTTCATTGGATCGATGCGGCAGGTGGACGGGAAGCCAACGGCGTACGTCTGCGCCAACTTCGCCTGCCGCGAGCCGGTGACCGACCCATCGGCGCTCGAGGCGCAACTCGACATGACGGCGGCGGGAGTGGGGGAGTGATGACGTTCACGGTGGAAGTGCTACTGAAGGGCCAGGACATGGTGGCGGAACGCCAGGTGGAGGTCGACGGCCCGGAGCCGCTCGCCTGGGCGGACGACGACGTGCGGCGCGTCCTGGAGCTGACGCTCGGCACGTTCGATGCCGTGCAGCAACCGGAGGGCGCGGCCGAACGTCCCGTCACGCTCGCCGGCTTCAGTTGGATCGTCAACGAGGTGGAAGGGGGCGTCGCCATCTTCATCGAGATTCCGAGCGGCGCGGTAGTGGCGGGTCCCTTCAACGCCGACGTCGACACGCTGACCGCAACCATCAACCGCGTGCTCGCCAGCGCGCAGGTGAGCACCGAGACGCACTGACGCACCCATGCCGAGGTGGCGAAACCGGTAGACGCGCGGGACTTAAAATCCTGTGGCCTTCGTGGCCGTGTGGGTTCGACCCCCACCCTCGGCACAACCTTCCCCTTTCCGACCCGTTCAGTATCGCTCGCACAGGCGCGCCAGCGTGCATTTGCCAACCGCTGGCGAGGCAATCGATGCGGCGCTGCCCGCTATGCCGGCCGTCGCGGCCAACTACCGGGCGTTGCCCTACGCGGACGTGGGCAAGGCTCTGGAGAGCGTCGAGGCGTCGACAGCGTCGCTTGTTGTCAAGACATGTCTGCGTTTCGTGGTGCTCACCGCCTGCCGGTCTGGAGAGGCTCGGGGCGCGAAGTGGAGCGAGATCGACATCGTGGCCGGCGAGTGGCGCATCCCGGCTTCGAGGATGAAGGCGAACGTCGAGCATCGCGTGCCGCTGTCCCCGCAACATCCTCGACCATTTACCGGCGCGCCAGCGGCCCTGGGTGCAGGCCATCCTGCGGCGGGTCTATCAGCACGAGGACGTGAAGACCGCGATGCGGTTGCTACGGAACCTCGCCCGCGAGGCGCGCGGCCGGGTGGAGGCGGCGGCGGAGCGGCGACGCGCCGCGGCGGAGCTCGACCTCCCGATGGCGCGCGGCAAGGTGCTCTTTCCGGACGCGCAGATTGAGTACGTGACCGCGGCGGGCGTGGGTGAGATGGATCAAGCGCGGAACGCCGAGCGGACAGAACGCTAGCCATTTGCCGTCTCTTGCGGTAGATTGAGCGTCATTCAGGCGGAGGACTTATGGCCCATCCTTTCCGAATTCGACGTGCTTTCTTCTTGTGTGTCTTGGCGTTCGCACTCGTCGGGGTGCCGGCGTCTGCCCAGAATCGTGCCGGTGTTCCGGCCGTGCCGCCGCCGGACCGACCCGTTGTGCTCCAAACTACGGACGTTGCCCGCATTCGCGTCGTGCCGATCGTCGGCGGGCTCTCCCATCCGTGGGGGTTGGCGTTCCGGCGAAACGGGGACATTCTCGTCACCGAGCGCGACAAAGGTATCCTGCGTGTGATCCGTGACGGGCAGCTCCTCGAACGGTCCGTCCCGGGTGTGCCAGAGGTCTACACGGACGTGCGGCGCGCGGGGCTGATGGACATCGCGATCCACCCAGACGACGACAGCCTCGTCTATCTGACCTATTCCAAGGCGGCCGAGCTCGACCCGTCCGAAGAGGTACCGACGTGGTCGTATGACGGCCAACGCGGTTCGCGGGTGGCGTTGGCCCGGGGCCGGCTCGACGGGGGCGCCTTGACCGAGGTCCGCGACATTTTCGTGACCAACCGCATCGACCTCGGCGTCTCCGCATCGCGAATCGTGTTCGGACCGGACGGGCTCCTGTATATGACCGTCGGCGGGGCGATCAGGTCGGGGTCGACCGGCCAGTATGCGCAGGATCCAGGCACTCATTACGGAAAGGTACTGCGTCTGCGCGATGACGGAACCGTCCCCGACGACAATCCGTTCGTCGGCAACCCCGGCTACCTGCCGGAAATCTATTCGCTGGGGCATCGGAACCAGATTGGGCTCGGCTTCAACCCTGCGACGGGTGATCTCTGGGCGACCGAGAACGCGCCGCAAGGCGGCGACGAGGCGAACGTCATCAAGCCGGGTGCCAACTACGGCTGGCCGATTGCGTCGTACAGCCGCGAATATTCCGGCATTCCCGTAACAGAGACGCCGTGGCTGGAGGAGTTCGAGGCCCCGGAAATCCTCTGGTGGCCGTCGATCGCGCCGTCCGGGTTGACGTTCTACACCGGCGAACATTTCCCCGCGTGGCAAGGCAACCTGTTTGTCGGTGCGATGCGAAATCGGATGCCTGGCCGAACCGGGCACCTCGAACGAATTATTTTCAACCGGCAGGGTCAAGAAATCAGGCGGGAATGGTTACTCACGGAGCTCAAGCAAAGAATCCGAGACGTTCGACAAGGCAAGGACGGCTATCTCTATGTTCTGACCGAGGAAGCTGATGGTGTCTTGCTTCGCATTGAACCGGCCCACGCGATTGTTGACCCGCCGGGTAACATTCTGACGATAGAACGGTCCTCTGAGGCACGGGTGTCTCCTCTTTCCGAATCGGAGTGGACAGCTGAACAAAGGGAGATCGTTGAGCGGTATGCGCCTGACAGAAATCCTGGAAATGCGCTCCGCACGCTAATTCGGGTGCCGGCCTTGGCCCATCGGGTGTTGCCGCTGTTGACCTACATCGCCAACGATTCGACGCTAGCGCCGCGTCACCGTGCGATCCTGATCCTTCGGACCGCCTGGCTCACGCAGAGCGCGAACCATTGGGCGACCTATGCCAGCCGGGGCGACCTGACCGACGCGGAGGTGCTGCGGGTTGCCCAGGGACCCGATGAGGGCTGGAGCGAGTTTGAAGCGGTCCTCATCGGACTGGCCGACGAGTTGTTTCGGCACTCGTCGGTCACGGCCGCGACGTGGGATCGGCTCTCGGCCCAGTACGACCTTCCCCACCTGGCGGATGCCGTCGTGACGGTCACCGAGATCACCGCACAGGCCGTGTTGTTCAATGCCCTCGGCATTCAGCCGGACGAAGCCACCACGGCGCGGCTTCCCACGGCGTCGGTCGGCTACCGGGTGGTCGTCCCCGACCGCGAGCCGCCGCTGACCACACCCCGCATTGACCCGGCGGCTGGCGACGGCCTCAGGGTGTCGCGAACCCTTCGCCGGCATCCCGCGCTCGCGGATCAGTGGTATGTGAACGAACGATATGTGCTTGACCCCGAGAAGTCCCGCCTGACGCCCCACGACCGCGAGCTCCTCATCTTGCGAACCGGATGGAACGCGCAGGCGGTCTACGAGTGGGCAAAGCATGTCGGCAGCGTCGGGCGGGCGCGCGACCACGGGCTCGATCCTCTCTGGATTGCGCAAGGTGGGGACGCGGACGGGTGGAATGCCAACGAGCTCACGCTCATCGACGCGGCGAACGAGATGTATCGTGACACCACGATCTCGGATGAGACGTGGCAGAAGCTGTCGGAGCGATACGATACCCATCAGATGATGAGTATCGTGTGGACCACGGCACGGTATCGAAGAGTGTCGATGACGCTCAACGCGTTTGGCGTGCAGCCACTCCCGGACGACGAGCGCTTTCCAGAGCTGGAGGGGTACTAACGAAAGGACTTCTTCTTCCTCCGCCTTCATTTTCGCGAAGGCATTTTTTCTTTCAAGGAACAGCATGTTCGACGAGAACGGCCACTTCTTTGTCGTCCATGGAAGTCTTGCACTCAATTTGGACCACTGTTTCGTGAGACACCCACGTTGCTGTATCGACCCACGTACCACCCCACGTGCTTGGCGAGTCAATCTTCTTACCCCAATCCCTGGTGTAAATAATCCCGTTCTTAGACTCCGGTTCCCGCCACAGCTGAAGCCGTACCGTTAACTCGCGTTCGGCGTAATCAGCGTCGACCAGGCACGAGAACAGCATGCGCACGAAGAAGGCCACGCAGAAAGCATCCCGACGCCCCAGAGCGTCCGCGACAAAATCGGGGGGGGGTGAGATTCTGAGTAGCCACTAACGAGGCCGGGGCGGCACTCCTCCACGACTCGACGGTCTTCGCTAGCAGCCCGTGGTGAAAGTCCGGCGTTATAGGGATCGACACGATCGATCCCGCGTACTACACTGTCGGGCATGGCGATGGGGACACGACGCGGCCGAACGCAGCAAGCGACAATGTGGGTGCCCACGGCGGATCTGCCAAAGAGCGCTGGGCACCCGTTTTACGAGCGACTGAATCGGGTGCTCGACGAGGCGGGGTTCGATGCGTTCGTGGAGGCACAGTGCGCGTCGTTCTACGCGGACGGGGTCGGTCGGCCGAGTCTGGCGCCGGGCCGGTATGTCCGGCTGCTGTTGCTCGGCTACTTCGAGGGGCTGGATTCTGAACGAGCGATCGCGTGGCGCGCCGCCGATTCGCTGAGCATCCGGACATTTCTGGATGTCGCCCTCCACGAGGCACCCGCCGGACCACTCGACGCTGTCGCGCACCCGTCGCCTGATTGACCTCGAGACCCATCAGGCAGTGTGTACCTGGGTGTTGCAGCGACTGGCCGACGCCACGCTGGTCGTGGGGCGCACGGTGGGGATCGATGCCACGACGCTGGACGCCAATGCGGCGATGCGGAGCATTGTGCGGCGGGATACGGGCGAGAGCGACGACGCGTTTCTGACCCGGCTGGCCGAGGCGTCCGGCCTCTCGACGCCGACGCGCGCCGAGTTGGCCCGGTTCGACCGGACCCGCAAGAAGAAGGGCTCGAACGACGACTGGACCCACCCGCACGATCCGGACGCGAAGATCGCCAAGATGAAGGACGGCCGCACGCATCTGGCGCACACCGCCGAGCATGCGGTCGGCCACCGAGCGGAGGGCGCGCGCGTGTCCGTGGCCGCGGGCGCGTAGCGCCTGGTACGTGCCGTGGCTGACCGGATCACGTTGGACAGCGACGCGAGACCAATAGAAGACGGCGTCGCGCAGTCGGCCGTGGGCCGCCCGCCGTTGTGTCACGAGCAGACTCTTCCCCGAACGCCGGGTGACCGGAGCCACCCCGCACAGGCAGCGCCGTGCGTCGTGGTCCCGCCGCCGCACCGCGTCGCTGCCTTCGGCGAAGAGCGTGGCGAGCACCCGGGTGCCGACGCCGGGCAGCGACAGCAGGATGGCTGCGTCGGGAGGTGCTGTTGACGACGCTGGCTCGTCCTCCGTCGGCGCGTCCGGGTCGGCCGCGGGAGCCGCCTCAACAAGCTGATGCACCAACCGGTTGAGCTGGCGGTCCGCCTGATCGAGCTGGCGGTTGAGCAGGGCAAGGCGTTCAACCAGGAGCCGCACATGCGTCGTCGCGGCCTCGATCCGACGGATGCGGTGCTGTTTCAACACGCGGGTCAGCGTCAGCCCGCGAACCCGTTGTCCCGCGCGCGGGGTCGGCAGGCTCCGCCACAGGTCGAGCGCCCACGGCGCCGCGACGTCGTCGTCAACCGCGGCGAGGAACTGTGGATAGTAGCGCCAGAGCTGCTGCCGCATCTGATTCGCCAGGCGCACGCGTTCCCGCGTCAACTCCTCGCTCAGCCGCGACCACTCCCGTAGCTCGACGATCGCCGGGTCGGTCCGCTCCAGCCGTCGCAGACAGTGCGCGTTGGTACGCAGCGCCGAGGCCAGCACCCGCGCGTCCCGCCGGTCGTCTTTCGCGCCCGCTGGCGAGAAGCGATCGCGGAAGCGGTCACGCTGCGTGGGATTGATCGAGTGGACGGCGACGCCGTGCTCCAGCAGACTCTCGACGACCGGCCCGCTGGGCGTCTCTATCGCCACGCCAACGTCGCGGACACCTTCCTCGCGCCGCGACCAGAGCATCCACTCCACTTCGTGAGTGTGAGGACTTACGCCTCAGGCTGCTAGCAGCCCGTGGTGAAACCCCGCGTGACACCGAGAGCGGTGAGGCGCCCGCCTGACAAGGCGCGACGAGGGAGCCTATTGGCCATATGCGACCGAGGAGCAACGCCGCTCAGGCGGGATGCATCGCCGCTCGAATGTTGCGGGGGTTTCACCACGGGCTGCTATGGCTGAGATCGCGAAGATCGACTACACGCTGGGTCCGGACAACGTCCAAGTTCTCGGCCTCGACGTCCACAATCCGGTCTTCGTCGTCTCCAGCCTCACCGTCATCGCGTTCGTCGCCGGGGTGCTGGCATTCCAGGCTGAGGCGGCGGTCGCGTTTGAAGCACTGCGCGCGTGGCTTCTGTCGACCTTCGACTGGGTGTTCATGGGCGTGAGTAACCTCTTCGTCCTCTTCTGCCTGCTGCTGGTGGCGACACCGCTTGGCCGCGTGCGCCTGGGCGGCGCGGATGCCCGGCCGGACTATTCCCGATCGGCGTGGTTCGCCATGTTGTTCGCCGCCGGGATAGGCATCGGCCTGATGTTTTTCGGGGTGTCGGAGCCGGTGGAGCATTTCCTGCACCCGCCGCTCGGTCTCGAGGCGGCCGACACAGCGGCGGCGCGCCTTGGCATGGCCGGCGCCATCTACCACTGGGGCATCCATGGGTGGGCCGTCTACGCGGTGGTGGCGCTGTCGATCGCCTTCGCGTCGTACAACCTCGGCCTGCTGCTGCTGGCGTTCGTGCTGACGGTCGGGCCAACGCGTGGCATCGTCACCGGCGCCGTGACCAGCCTCGGCCAGTATCTCGTGGCGATCGGACCGCTCAGTAACTGGGTGGGCCGCGAGGACCTCGACTTCATGCACGGCTGGACGACCTTTTTCTGGGCCTGGTGGATCTCGTGGTCCCCCTTCGTCGGCCTGTTCATCGCCCGGGTCTCACGCGGCCGGACGGTGCGCGAGCTGATCGCCTGCATGCTGATCAGGCCGACGCTGGTTGCCGCGCTCTCGATGAACGCCTTCGGCGGGACCGCGGTGTCGCAGTACGTCGATGGTGGCTATCCCGACGTGATCGCGGCGGTGCAGGCGCAACAGCCGGAGATCGCCCTGTTCGCGCTACTGGACACGCTGCCGCTTGCGCCCGTCATGTCGGTCTTCGGCCTCGTGCTGGTGGTGGTGTTCTTCGTCACCTCCTCCGACTCCGGATCGCTGGTCATCGACACCATCACCGCGGGCGGCAAGCTGGACACGCCGGTGCCCCAGCGCGTGTTCTGGTGCATCTTCGAGGGGCTCGTCGCCATCGCGCTGCTGCTCGGCGGCGGCCTCGTGGCCGCGCAGGCGGCCACCCTCGCCGTCGGCCTCCCCGTCGGGCTGGTGCTGGTCGCCATGTGCTACAGCACCTGGAAGGGGCTGCGCGCGAGCACGGCGGGCACGGCCAGTTAACCCCGTTGCGTCTGATCGAGCCGGACAAGCCGAACCAGAACGCCTACGTCGAATCGTTCAACGGCCGGTTCCGCGACGAGTATCTCAACGAGCACTGGTTCACGAGCCTGGCCCATGCCCAGGTCCTCGTCGAGGGTTGGCGGCGCGAGTACAACGAGGAGCGGCCGAAGAAGGGACTGGGCGGGCTCACGCCCGCCCACTACGCCAAGCGGCTGTCGAGTTCGGGCCGGTCGTCGCGGACGCCGGACGCGACGTCATGGTAGAGGTCGGCCGCCTCGTCGACCCGCGGCGTCCCGATCAGCCGGCTGCCGACCGGCAGCCCATAGCCGAGCTCCGTCTCCAGCAGCATCCGCACCCGCACGTCCACCGCCAGCCCGGTCGATGTGTCCGACACGATCAGGCCGGCGCCGACATCCATGCCGGCGCCGGTCTCGGCGTCGCCGCCGTCGTGCCGCAGCCCCACCTCGACGCTCGGCGTCAGCGACACCCCGCGCTCGACGCGGTAGCCGCGCGAGGCCTCGGCGCGCGCGTTCGGTGAATCAGGCCACGGTGGCCTGTGGTGAGCCACGCTCACCGCCGGCGTCGAGCGCGATACTCACGCCCGTGCGTCCCGTGTCGCTGGGCGGCGCGGCACGGTTCCTCAGGCCCGGGTGCGCCGCGTGCCACGCCTGCGCGCGGCGTTTCGCCTCGCGCACGTCTGTCGGCGTCATCCGCCCGGCGACGGCGGCGCGCGCCGTCACGTTTTGCTCACGCTCCGCGCCGGTTGACCGAGCGGCGGCGATGGTCAACCACATGACGGCCTCGACGGCATCCGGTGGCACGCCGAGGCCCTCGGCATACATGCCCGCGAGGTTGTGCTGCGCGCGCACGTGGCCCTGTTCAGCGGCGCGGCGGTACCACGCGACGGCCCCGGCGGCATCCGGCGGCACGCCTCGGCCCTCTCGGTACATGCCCCCGAGGTTGTACTGCGCGCGGGCGTCGCCCTGTTCAGCGGCGCGGCGGTACCACGCGACCGCTTCGGCGGCATCCTGCGGCACGCCTCGGCCCTGGTCGTACATCCCCCCGAGGTTGCTCTGCGCCGTGGCGTCGCCTTGCTCGGCGGCGCGGTGGTACCACGCGACCGCTTCGGCGGCATCCGGCGGCACACCGAGGCCCTCGGCGTACATCGCCCCGAGGTTGTTCTGCGCCGTGGCGTCGCCTTGCTCGGCGGCGCGGCGGTACCACGCGACCGCTTCGGCGGCATCCGGCGGCACACCGAGGCCCTCGGCGTACATCGCCCCGAGGTTGCACTGCGCGCGGGCATCGCCCTGCTCGGCGGCGCGGCGGTACCACGCGACCGCTTCGGCGTCATCCGGCGGCACGCCGACGCCGGTGACATACATGCCGCCAAGGATGCGCTGCGCCTCGGCGTCGCCTGCCTCGGCGCTGGCGCGGAGGTCTGCGAGGGCTTGTGCGGCTGGGCTGTGTGCATCCTGGGTCGGAACACAGGCCGTAAGGGTGGTGACCACGAGGGCGATGCACAGAACGTGGCGACTCATGGCGTCTCCTCCCAGGCGCGGGCTGACGGCTCTGCCACGAGGCGTCGTTGCGACGACACGATCGCGGGCGGCGAGGGCGAGAGCCGCCGCGCCCCCTTGACCGCCTGGTCGTGCAGGTCCCCGGTCTTTTTCGACGGAAGCGTAGCAGACGTCTGACGGGTATGAATACCCGTATTTATGTCATAGTGTCATATCATTAGTGCATGATAGATATTGACCTACAGGTCAATTTTGATATTGTATGATGTCTTATTGTCATGGATTTGCGCGGCCCCTACCGGATTCCTCCTGCGAACGCGCTGATCGCCTTCGAGAGCGCCGCGCGGCACGGCAACTTCACCCTGGCGGCGCGCGAACTGCGCACCTCGCAGTCCGCCGTGAGCCGCCAGATCGGCAAGCTCGAGACGTGGCTGTCGACGCGCCTGTTCGAGCGCTCTCGCGCCGGGGCGACCCTGACCGACGCCGGAGAGTGCTTCCTCGACGGCGTCGCGGCCGGTCTCGCGGCCATTCAGCAGGGTGCCGCCGAGACGTCTGCGCTGTCCAACACCGACCAGGTGGTCATCGCCTGCTCGCACGAGGCGTCCCACTTCCTCATCATGCCGCGCTACGACGCCCTCAGGCGCGAGCTGGGCGAAGAGGTCCGGATCCGCATCCTCACCTACCACCACTACATCCAGAGCCTGCCGGCCGACCCGGCGGCCGACATCCTGATGACCTGGGACGCGGCGCGCGTCGCCCCGGAAGACCGGGTGGTGGTCCACAGGGAGGCGGTGAGACCCGTCTGCTCGCCCGCCTACGCCGACGCCCACGCGCGCACCCTCGCCGGGCCCGTCGCCGACTGGAGCGGGCTGACGTTTATCGACCTGCTGCAGCCCAGCGAGGGCTGGGTGTCGTGGGAGGACTGGTTCGCGGTCGCCGGACGCCCGGACGGGGCGCCGCGCCGCCTCGGACTCGACAGCTACACCTACGTCCTGGAAGCGGCCGCCGCCGGGCATGGCCTCGCGCTGGGCTGGCGGGACTTCATCGAGCGGCCGCTGGAATCCGGCGCACTGGTCGCGCTCGGCGACGGGTTCGTCGAATTCGACCGCGACTACTACGGCGTGCTCACCGAGCAGGGACGCCGCAAGCCGCTCGCGCGCCGGTGCCTCGCGTTCTTCGACCGGTCCGGATAGCCCGCCGTCGCTGCGGCCTCAGCCCCCCGGAACGCGAGCGCCCCTTGCCCGACGCTGTCGGCACGTGGCATCTCGTGCGCGCCGTCACCATGCCACGGCGGCTCCACGACGCTGCCACCTACCACGCGCGGCGCCCGAAGAGTGCCTTCGTGCTACGATCACGCCCCGGCCGTGACCGATTCGACAACGTCAGGAATAATGCGGGCTAGATAGTCGGTTTTGCGGCGCGCCGCTGTTGTGAAGGAGGCTGTCATGCAGGCTGTATTGCGATGGGGCACCACGGTCGTTGTCGGGGCGATGCTCGGGCTGGTTCCCACCCTGGGCCAGGAGGCGCTTCAGGTCTATTTCGTCGATGTCGAAGGGGGGCAGGCCACGCTGATCGTCGCGCCGTCGGGTCAGTCGCTGTTGATCGACAGCGGCTTTCCGGGGGAACGCGATGCGGGCCGCATCGCCGCCGCGGCGACCGATGCGGGTCTCGAACAGATCGACTACCACATGATCACCCACCTTCACGGGGATCACCTGGGCAGCACGCCGGTGCTCGTCACCAAGATACCGATCCTCAACTACGTCGACGTGGGCATGCCGATCGATCCAAGTGGGAACGCGTATCAGGCCTATGCCAGCGTGCGCGAGAACGGCCACCACATCGTGGCCAGGGCGGGTAACCGGATCCCGGTCGACGGTCTCGACGTGCAGATCGTGACCGCGGACGGCACGGCGCTGGCGGAACCCCTGCCTGGCGCGGGTCAGCCGAACGCGCTCTGCAGCGACTACACGCCGCTGCCGCCTGATGGGGGCGAGGATGCGCGCTCGGTCGGGGTGGTGATCAGGCATGGGAACTTCAGCATGGTGGATCTCGGCGATCTGACGTGGAACAAGGAGCACGACCTCGCGTGCCCGGACAACATGCTGGGGACGGTGGATCTGTATCTGGCGACTCGTCATGGTCTGAACGGCGCCGGGTTGCCGGCGCTCGTCCAGGGATTGCAGCCTCGCGTCTCGGTGATCAACAACGGTGGGACCAAAGGCGCCTCGCCGGAGCACTTCCTGACAATCAAGGGATCGCCGGGTATCGAAGACATCTGGCAGCTGCACTACTCGATGCCGCGGGACGGCAACCTCGGGCTCTACGAGACCTCGCGTCCGGGCGGGCCGGATCTGAACACGTCAGAGCCGCGCATCGCGAACCTCGACGAGACGACGGCACACTACCTCAAACTGACGGCGCGCGCGGATGGCAGCTTCGTGCTGTTGAATCCAAGGAACGGCTACACGAAGGAGTATCCGCCGCAGCGATAGCGCCGGACTGTCGGTCCGTCACGGCGGTCAGGCCGGCAGGAGGCTGCGCACGACCACGGCGGTCCACCAGATCAGTGCCGCGATTCTCCTGGTGGAGCAGGACGGCTGGTCGCTGGTTCGCACCAAAGGGAACCATCGTCAGTACCGGCATCCGGACAAGCCCGGAACCGTGACCATTGCCGGCAAGCTAAGCGACGACCTGCCGCGGGGCACTTGGAGCAGCGTCATGAAGTAAGCGGGTTGAAGGGAGAGTGACCGGGCCAATGCGATACACGATCGTCATCGACAAATCTCCGAGGAACTACGCCGCCTACGTTCCCGACCTGCCTGGGTGCGTCGCCACCGGCGCTTCTTAGGCAGAGGCGGTCCGCGAGATCAGCGAGGCGATCCGGTTTCACGTCGAGAGCCTGCGCCCATCAGGCCAGTGTGTTCCTGGCGTCCTTGAGCATCGCGATCAAAGCGGCGCGCGCCTCGTCCGGTGTGCTGACCGGCTCGGCAAACGCCAACCGAACGGGCCGCGGCCCCTCTCTGGTCTTCGCCGACATCTCGAACCCGTACCGATCCACGCTCGTCATGCTCGCGGCGCTGACCTCGGTCGCCTTCGAAAAGGCCTTGCAGTAGAGCACCAGCGCATCGGCGTGGTCGGCGTTCATGTGCGCGATCGTGGCGGCCGCCGACGGACCGAGCGGATCCGGTTCGGCGGTCTGCCACTCGGCCTCGCTCACCCACGACATGCGTCCATAGCCCCCGATGTACCGAACCGACGCCACGTGGAGCCTCCAGAACGCGAAGTCGCGAAAGTCGGCGTAGTACGCGGCAGTGGGATGAGTCGCCAAGAACGCGTCACGAGCGCTGCCCCCCTCTCCCTCGACACGCGTACACCGACCGATCATCGTGACACGACCGTTGGCGAGCGGATCCGCGGAGCCCCCTTCGGCCACCAGCAGCGATGCGCGCGGATCCCGTTCAAGATTCTTGGTGTGCTCGGCGAGCCGGCTAATCAGGAAGATCGGCGCTCCGTCGTCGAAGGCGACGGTCACGAACGAGCCGTAGGGGTAGCCGGCCGGCTCCAGAGCAAGGGTACACAGCGTGCCGGTCGAGATCTGCGCGACCAGCGTGCGCGCCCGGTCGGCGTGCGTTGGCGTCGGAACATTCAGATCGTATAGAGGCTCCGGCGCATCGCCAGACGGCCGAGCGTGTGCATCTTCACTCATGGTTCTCCCAGACGACACTCGCGAGCCGTCATCGCCAGCACCTGCAGAGACACTCACCTAACCCGCCAGCGGTTTACCGAAGCCCCGACGTCCCCCCGCCTTGAGTAGCGGTCGGCTTTACAGTCCGGGGGTGACTGTACTGCTTTCCGTGGCCAGTTGCTTCGCGTAGAGGGCGGGCGTCAGCCCGCCCAAACCCTTCTTCGGTCGCTCCTCGTTGTATTCACAGCGCCACGCTTCGATCAAGGCCTGGGCGTGGGCCATGGTCGTACACCAGTGCTCGTTCAGGCATTCGTCGCGGAAGCGCCCGTTGAAGGACTCGATGTAGGCGTGCTGGTTCGGCTTGCCGGGGTCAATGAGACGTAGGGTCAGCCCCTGCGTGTGCGCCCATGTGCGCATCGCGCGACCGGAACACTCCTTCCCGTTGTCCGTGCGGAGGATCTGCGGAAGTCCGCGGGTGATCGCCAGGCGGTCCAGGACGCGGGTGACCGGCAGTCCCCCGAGAGCCCGCGCCGGGACGGTCGCCACGGCCTCGTGGGTGGCGTCGTCGACGATGGTCAGGCACTTCATGACCCGCCCATCCGCCGGGCGATCGAAGACGACGTCCGCGGACCAGACCTGGTGGCGACGCTCGGGGCGCACCAGTGGCTGGCGGTCGGCTATCGGAACCTTCTTGCGTCGACGGCGCTTCAACTCGAGCCCGGCCTCTGTGTACAGGCGGTCGACCCGTTTGTGATTGATGACGTGGCCGGCCTGCCGCAGCTTCAGGGAGATCATCCCGGCCCCATAGCGTCGATGTCGCTGCGCCAGGTCAACGATTCGATCCCGGACGACCGCATGGCCATCGGGCCGTGGCACGTACCGGAAGGCCGACGCGCTCATCCGCCCCACGGTCAGGGCCCTGCGCTCGCTGAGGCCCCGCGCGACCATCTCCCGCACCACCTCCCGTCGAACCGGTGCCGTCACCATTGTTTTCGCAGCACCTCGCGGGTCACCTCGATCTCACGCTGCGATTCCGCCAAGAGCTTTGAGCCGGCCGTTTTCGGTTTCCAGCTCGTTCAGGCGCTTCGCGTCCGAGACGCTCATCCCGCCGAACGTGTTCCGCCAGAGGTAGGAACTGGCCTCCGAGAACCCGTGCCGGCGGCACAGGTCCTTCACCGGGAGGCCTGCCTCGGCCTCCCGCAGGAACCCGATGATCTGCGCTTCCGTAAATCGCTTCTTCACGTCCGATCTCCCTTTCTGGATGATCGGACTCTAAACCCAAGTGCTACTCAAAATGGGGGGGACGTCGCGTCTGCGGCCGCGGGCCCAGCGGCCGCGTTGCTGACGTTCTTCTCGTATCCCGCCGAGCACTGGCAGCACCTGCGGACCACGACTCTGATCGAATCGCCGTTGACACTACCTCAAGATCGCAGGTACAGTCGATTCACAGTTTTCGGCACATTGGCGTTTTTCGGCGGCAACGGTCACTCGGCGTTTTTACGCGGGAGGTCTTGCATGAGGAAAAGCGGCTTGATGGTCACCGTCCTAGCTGTCACCCTGCTTGCACTGAGCAGCAGTCTACTCCTTGCACAGGCTACTGGTACCCTCACAGGTACTGTGCTCGACCAGGACTCTCTCGTACTGCCCGGTGCCACCATCGTGGTGAGGAACACGCAGACAGGAGACACCAGGCAAACGGTGACAACCGGCACTGGCACCTACACTGTCCCGGCCTTGATTCCAGGGCCGTATGAGGTCAGGGCTGAGCTCCCCGGGTTCGACCCGGTCGTCGGCGGCGCGAATGTCGTGACCGCGTCAACGGTCAGTGTCGACCTGCAGATGGGGATCGCGTCACTGGAAGAAACCGTGACCGTGTCGGCGGCGGCACCGCTCGTGGAAGTCACACAGGCGGTCGTCGCCAGCTCGATCCGGCAGCAGGAAGTTCGCGAGTTGCCGATGATCAATCGGAGCTTGGCGGCGATGATGACGTTGCTGCCGGGCGCCCGCGAGGTAGAGGCGCGGGGGTCTCATGGCCACGCGTCGAACTACGTCTCGTTCGCCGGCAACACCGGGCGCAGCTACAACATGTATGTCGACGGGATCGATAACAAGGAAGACCAAGACGGCGGAACGCTGCTTCAGTACAGCCTCGACGGTATCGAGGAGTTCCGAGCGTTGGGCGCCGGATTCAAGGCTGAGTATGGCCGAGGATCGACGGTCGTGACACTGGCGACCAAGTCCGGCACAAACCAGTTCACCGGCACCGGATTCGTGCAGGGCCGGAATGAATCGATGACGGCGACTGATTTCTTCTCGCATCCTGACAACGGTGGTTTAGGGAAGGCCCCATTTAAACGAACTCAGTATGGAGGGTCGTTTGGCGGACCGATCGTCGAAAATCGGGCATGGTTCTTCGCCTCGATCGAGCGAATCGTCCAGGACTATAACCTACCCCGTGACGCGCGAAGTATTGAGGAGCTGACCTATCTGCAGACGATCGTGCCCGACATCCACGTGGGGGGCATCGTCCCGCAGCCGTTTCGGGATCTCTTGTTCCAAGTACGGGGAGATTTCCGGATAAACGAGAATCAGACAGGCTTCTTGAAGGTCGCGTCACAGTATGGTTTCGTCGACAATCCTCGCAACAACGCGAGTGTCGCGCTCTGGAAGGGCTCTGTTTTCGCTGAGCGGAACGACCAGGATCTGTATGCCGCGGTCGGTGGCTGGACGTGGGTCCCCAACAGCCAGTCGGTCAACGAGTTGCGAGCCCAATTCCAGTATTACCTGCATACGGACATCAGCGGCGCGCAGTGCACCCTGGAGTGGAACGACTGCGTGCAGCGTGTCCTCCGCTTCCCGTCGGTCAACAACCGCCGGCCAGGCTTTGCCCACCCAAGTTGGGTTAACTACGAGACGAAGGTCGAGATCGTCAACAACTTCTCGCGGCAAATGGGCCGCCACTATGTCAAGGTCGGGTTCGATTACGCACGACTGCCAACGTTCTATGCCAACCTGCAGACCGGTCCCGGGTACCTTCGGTTCTTCCACGATCCCTCGGTCATCTTGAACAACACCAACGGGCTCTATCCTCAGGGTATCCAGACACCGGGGGCGGTGCGACAGATCCTGGTGGCCAGCCAATACCAGGTGGACGCCTGGTCGGACAACGCCTGGCACTTCGCTGGGTATCTTCAGGACGACTATCAGATGACGCCGAAGCTGACGCTGAACCTGGGGCTGCGGTACGACATCAATGAGCTGATGAACAATTGCTGTTGGGAACGGAATCGGGCCGGGCGCATCCTGAGAGCCATTGACCACCCGCTCGGGGGGATACCGGTGACCGATTCGAACAATTGGGGGCCACGACTGGGCGTTGCGTATGATGTGTCTGGTGATGGCACCGACGTCGTGCGTGGAAGTTTTGGGCTCTACTATGCGACCGGGATCATTACCTCCGCGTACTCCCAAAACCAACTCGAGCAGGATGTGGTCGTCGTGTATAACACGGTGTCGAACTCCAGTGTGGGCCAGGGGCCGTTGGGGGACTGGGTCTATGGTGTGGATTCCGTGCCGGAGGTTCCAGCGGCACCGACCGAGTTCCTCCCGGGCCAAAACAGTCGGGGCAGGTGGTATCACCCAGACTTCGCTGACGCGTATTCGTACAACTCCTCTCTGGGGTGGTCGCACCTGTTCACACCACGCACGGTGTTTTCGGTCGACTACCTCAACGTGGCCGTGCGCAACGGCTGGCGGCGGTTGCCCGTCAATCCGCTCGTTGACCACGACAACGACCCGGTCACCAGTCGGATCCGTGCGTTGGCTCCAGATCTCGAGAGCGTCTACGGTGACCCGGCGCTCCTGGGACCCGTGGACATCCTGTGTTCCTGCAATGAGGGCCGGTATGACGGGGTGGACTTGCACTTCGAGCACCGTTTCGTGACTGGATCGGCCTTCCAGGTGAACTACACGCTCGCCTGGGCACGCGGTATGGGCGGGTCGACGGATTTCACGACCCAAGGGGCATACAATGGGCCTGAGCGCCACGACGTGCTCGGGACTGGCATCTACGACGACTATGAACGGGGTCCGACGGCGTACGATGAACGACATCGTGTGACGGTCACCGGGGTGTTTCCGCTCCCCGGAGGGTTCACCGTCTCACCGCTCGTTACGGTGGCTTCGGCACGTCCCTACACCCAGTACAGCGCGAATGGTCGGTACGGCGTCGGTGACCGGTTGTATCTGCGTGACGCAAGCGGGCTGCCGCTCGGGCCGTACAACGCTCGGGGGAAGGCGCTGATCAATGCCAATGCACGGGTCACTAAGACATTTGAACTTCCGCGGGGGCAACAGGCGTCGCTATTTCTCGAGTTTTACAACCTTCTGAACCGCTCGAATTTCGGCAATAACTACGGGGCTAACGCGTTCTCGCCGCGTACGTACAACCAGCCCAATGGGTACCTTGGGGGTATCGGGTCTACGTCGACGCTCCCGATTTCGTTCCAAGTACAAATCGGCGTCCGTTACGAGTTCTAAAGCCGCCAGGTGCGAGCAGACAGATGCAGATGGAGACAGGTATAGCTCCTACGCTTTGCCGTGGGAGGACCGGCCGCGCGTGAACCGGAGTCGCCAGGCTGTGAGTGCTTGAAACCACGGCGCATATACCCCCCGAAACACAGGAAGACCATCGGAGCAAGAACACCGGTCAATCGATCCGTGGTGTGGTAGCAGCAGCTTGACTCACCCAGAGGTTCCAGATGTTGCTCTCGTACGGTCCACAGCCACCGCCGCGCGCCGAATGCCTTGTTCCATGCAATCAGCCGTGGCTTGTCATAGGCACACACCGTTTCGGTGATGTTCATGGTCGTTGGCCCCATCCTGACCAGCAAATGGACCGGTGACCCGATTGTAAAACTCGTGCGGGCTCGCGGCGTAAACGGGTTCCGTCACATTCGCTCATGCTCGTCCCCGCCGGGTCTTGATTCTCGCGAGTGTGCCACCAGGGGTTCACTGGCGTCCCACACTCTGACTCCGTTTTCGGGGTCCGACGCGGCTGGCGAGACGGACGTACGCTGCATCATATGCAAATACATCGCCGTGGCTGTACCCGGTTCTTCCGCGCAACACAGATAGATGACGGGCCCGATCGCCTCTTCCGGAGTCTGGAAGAAATACCGGAACACGGCGTTCAGCATCGGCTTCAGGAGTGATGGCGCCTCTCTGGTAATGGTCTTTGTTTACCGGGGTGATTCGACGAGCGCGGACGTAGGTGCCGAGTTCTTCCTCAACAGCCACGCGGAGGCATACTGACAGCGGCGCTGTTCTACTGACGTGGTTTCGGATCGGAAGGACCGCGCGTTGATCTACGGGGGCGACCGTTGGAGCGTGTCGGGAACGACGGGGCTGGAACAGCGAAGCATCGTGATGATCAGAGGGGCGAGGTCGAGCTGACGCTGGTAGGCGGTCCGCACGACGCTGGCGAGCACCTGCTGGGTGTCGGCGCCGTGGCGGGTACGATTACCGCCACAGACTTTGCGGGTGACCACGGCGGGTCGGATGGCCTGTTCGGCGCGCCAGTTGGTGGCGTCGACCGACGGGTCCCACAGGAAGGTGAACGCGGCGGGGAATTCGCGGTCCAGATGGGCGGCGAAGCGGTCGGCGGCGTCCAGCGTCGGCGCTTTGTCGATCAGCCGACCGAGTTGGGCGAGCAGTCGACCGCGAGCGGTTGCCAGGCCGTGGTCGCTCAGAAGCCCGGCGTCGCGGCGGTCGCGCAGCTTGAGAGCGGCCTGCAGGACGGCGTGCACCCGGGCGGCCCACGGGCTGCGCGGATGATCGGTTCGGAGTTGCCGCGCTCGCCGCATCAGGTGAGCCAGACAGGTCTGGTGCAGCGCGTGGGTGAAGCGGCGATACGGCGCCCACCCGTCGCGCACGAGCACGCCGGCGTAGTCGGTTCCCAGGACCGTTGCGGCGTCGTCGAACCCGCGGCCGGCGCGAATCGCGTAGACCGTCGTCTGGGGCGTGGCGAAGACCCACAGCCAATGGCGCATGGCGCCGACGCGCCAGCCGGTTTCATCCGGCGTGACCACGGGAGATTCCCGCACCTGCTGGCACAGTGCGGTGTAGGTCGGCGCGGCTTGGCGAGCCGTGCGATGCAGCACCTGCGCGAGGCCTCCCGGTGTGACGGTCAGGCCGAACTGGGTCCGGAGCAGGTGCGTGACCTTCGCCAGCGGCACGCCCAGGTGCGTGTGCAGCCGCACGACCAGCGCGACGACTTCGGGACCCAGTTGCACGCCGGCCGCTCCCAGCGCGTCGGAGGTTTGCAGCCGGTGGCGGCCCTGGACGCGACGCCGACACTGCGAGCAGTGGCCGACCTCGATGTCGAAGCGCCGCACGATAGGGCGCACCACCGGGAGATCTTCCTGATATTGCGTCGCTACGCGGGACAACTCGACGGCGCCGCCGCAGTCCGGACACGCGGCAGGCGCCGGTGCTCGGCAGGTCTCGTCAACCTGCGCCGGACGCGGGCGGCACGCCTGCCGGCCGTAGTGCGCACCAGCGCGCCGGCCGGGTCGCCCGCCGCGACCTTGGGGCCGGTCCTTGGCGAAGGGCGCGGCCTGCCGGAATCCTGCCCGCCGCGCCGCGTCGAGTTGCTGCTTGAGGTGTTCACTGCGGCGCTTCCACCGATCCCGGTCGCCCTCGACCCGCGTCAACTCCTCCCGCAGCCGTGCGATCTCTCGCTCTTGTTCCTCAATGCGGGTATCGCGGGGATCCTGTTCCGTCCGGGGACGTTGCCGTGGCACCCCACCGTTATGCCAGATCCCCTAGAAAAGTACAAGTCCAAAATGTTGGATCTCGCGCGTCACGAAACCACCCCGCTAAACAAATACTGGTAATGTTCGTGGCCACTCCTCCGGGACACATGGCATGCACGGCGACGTCGACACGATCACCCGGGTTGAGGCGGCGCGACAGTTCAGTGGCGAACGTGCACTGGACCAGCTTGCTGAGCCCGTAATATTTCAGGCTGTCTTTCATCCCGTAGTCCGTGTACGCACCGAAATGATCGAAATCGATGGTGTGGGCAGATCGGTGTGACTCGGATGAAATGAAGACGATACGCGGAATGTCGCCACTGGGACTGGACCGGCCAATGACGCCATCCCGCAGCCAGCGGTCGATCATCACCCGATTCGACAGAAAGTGCACCGCGAACATCGTCTCGTATCCTTGCGGGGTCCTCCTCGACCTTCGCGTCATCAAGCCGGCGTTCATCAAGGCGATATCGATGTGGATCTCGCGTTGACGCAGGCGGTCGCAGAAGCGATGTACCGATACCAGATCGGCCAGATCCACCTCCAACATTTCCACGGTATCAGAGCCCGACAGCCGCATGATGTCGCCACAGACGTCCGCATGTCCCGGCCTGCAAGCCAGGACCATGTGTCCGCCACGTCTGGCGAGTTCGACGGCCGCCGCCCGGCCCAACCCGCTGCCCGCTCCGGTCACCAGGCAGGTCTTGCCGTCAATTCGCACGTCATCCGGAACCGGGCACAGTGCCGAAACCCGTGGTTTTTTAAGATCTCGTATTGCAGCGATGATGGCGTTCATAACGGTGCCAATCCGCACGTCTCTGCTTGCCATGTCCGGGCGAAACTGTAGCACTGTCGCTACGTCGAGGCGATAGAGCAGGCAGACTGACGGCAGGCGATCGCATGAAGGAGAACGGCTCGAGCGAAGGCCCGTTCAGGAGGGTAGCGGCGACAGGACGAGGGCGAGATCCGTCCGTGAGAAATCGCCGCCCTTGCAGAGCAGTGGTTCGCCGAGTTGGCGCGCGAGCGCGTAGGCGAAGCAGTCGCCATAGTTAAGTCCCGCCGGGTGCCGCCCCTTGCCGAAATCGGCAAACGCCCGGCGCGCTATCTTGGCCTGAGCGATATCGACGGCCACCACCTCGATGCTCGCGGACTCGAACAACAGGTCCAGTGCCCGAACGCCGTCCGCTCCGTGGCGCGACTCGAGGACCATCGAGGTTTCGAGGAAGGTGGCCGCAGAGGTCCGGCGCACCCCCGCCGCCGCGATCGCCTCCGTGAACGAGTGCCGGTCCGGCTCGTCCTGCAGAATTGCGAGGAAGGCCGACGTGTCTATGACCATCAGCGGGGGAGACCGAGCTCGTCGTAGTCGACGATCTCAGCAGCGGGCCGCCCGTCACGTACGGGAAGCCTCGCGCACCGACGGCCGATCTGGTCGAGATCGTCGGCCAACGTCCGCCCGGAACGCTCTTGGCGAAGACGTTCCAGATGCGTGCGAAGGGCTTCGGTGACCACCTTGGTCTTCGTCTGTCCCGTCAGTTGCGCCAGTTCGGTCGCCAGACGGTCGGTCTCGGCGTTCCTGATGTTGAGAGCCATGCTACATGTATAGCCTACAAGCTACACAGCGTACGTCAAGGGGCTCGCATGGACGTACAGACCGCGTTTCGTTTGCCTTCAGATCGGAGCGCGCTCCAGGGAGAATCCCCTTGACAGGAGGGTGGGTGCGCTATTAACTAACTAGTTGGTTGATGATGCTCGACACCGCCGAGGCAACCAGTTCGAAGGCGGCACTGTTCGAAGCCGCGGCGCTCGAGTTCGGCGAGCGCGGCTACGACGCTACGCGGGTAGACCGCATCGCCGAGCGCGCCAGCGTGAACAAGGCGATGCTCTACTACCACTTCGGCAGCAAGGAGGGGCTCTACCTCGAGGTGCTCCGCGACCTGTTCCGGGCCGTCGGCGCCAGGACGACGGCGATTGCCGACGGACCCGGCGGCGCCGCGGCGAAGCTGGACGCATGGATCGCCACGATCGTGGAGGAGGCCTCGGCCCGACCCTGGATGCCACCGATCATGCTGCGCGAGTTCGCCTCCGCCGGGATGCATCTCGACACCGACACGTTCGCGCTCATGAACGCCGTGTTCGCGACGCTCGGGACGGTGATCGACCAGGGACAGCGCGACGGGGTCTTTCGTCAGGCCGATCCCCTGCTCACGCATCTCACGGTGGTCCCCCCGATCCTGATCTTCCTTGTGCGACAGCGGATCGTCGCCAGCAGGCCGGACGGCGACGGCATCCTCGAGCCGCGGCGGCTCGAGGAGTTCGTCGAGCACATCAAGGGCGCGGCTCGGCGGATGCTGCGCAACGACACTGAGGAGCAGTAGCCATGAGCAAGCCGCTAGGAGCCCGTGGTGAAACCCCCACTACATTCGAGCGGCGATGCATCCCGCCTGAACGGCGTTGCTCCTCGGTCGCATATGGCCAATATGCTCCCTCGTCGCGCCTTGTCAGGCGGGCGCCTCACCGCTCTCGGTGCTACGCGGGGTTTCACCACGGGCTCCTAGCGGTCATCGCCGGCGCCGTCGTCATTGCCGCGTGCGCCGAGCCGCCCCCGTCCAACGAGCTCCGGGTGTCGGGACACGTGGAGGCCACCGAGGTCCGGGTGGCCGCCGAGGTCGGCGGCCGACTGGTGGCGCTCACGGTGGCCGAAGGCGATCGGCTGCAGGCCGGCGACATCGTCGCGCGCGTCGACACGCGCGACGTCGAGCTGGAGATCGGCCGCACGCAGGCGGAACGCGAGGCCGCCGAGGCCCAGCTTCGGCTGCTGCAGGCCGGCGCGCGTCCCGAGGACGTACGTCAGGCCCAGGCGCAGATCGACGCGCTCGAGGCCGAGATCGCGGCTATCGACGCCGAGTTGGTGGCCGCCACCGCCGACCGGGAGCGCTTCGAATCGCTCCTCGCGGCCGACGCGGGATCACGCAAGCAGCGCGACGACGCCGCGGCGCGCGTCAACGTGTTGCAGGAGCGCACGCGGGCCCTTCGCGAACAGGTGCGCGCGGCCGAGCAGGTCGTGGCGCGTCTTGAATCGGGGGCGCGCGCCGAGGAGCTGGATGCCGCGCGTGCGCGGGTGGCGGTGGTCGATGCCCAGATCGCGGTGTTGCGCAAGCGCATCGACGACGCCACGGTCGTGGCGCCGGCGGGCGGCATCGTCACCCAGACGCTTGTCGAGCAGGGGGAGATCGTTGCCCCGGCGATGCCGTTGTTCGTGGTGACCGACATCGACCGGGCGTGGGCCAACCTGTTCGTGCCCGAGCCCGTCGTGCCGAGATTGACCATCGGCCAGGCGGCCGTCGTGTTCACCGACGCCGGCGGCGCGGGCCTGCCGGGCACCGTGACGTTCGTGTCGCCGCAGGCCGAATTCACGCCGCGCAACGTGCAGACGTCGGAGGAGCGCTCGATGCTCGTGTACCGAATAAAGGTTGCCGTGGACAACCGGGAGGGCGTGCTGAAGCCCGGCATGCCGGTGGACGCGTCGCTGGAGCTGCCGTGACACCGGCCATCACGCTCGCGGGCGTGACCAGGCGATTCGCCGGCGCACCGGCACTCGTGGACGTGAGCCTCGAGGTCGGCGCCGGCGAGATGTTCGGCCTGATCGGCCCCGACGGTGCGGGCAAGACGACCGCGATCCGCCTGATGTGCGGACTCCTGCGGCCCGACGCCGGTTCGGTGCGCGTCCTCGGCCGTGACCCGGTTCGGGAGCACCGCCACGTCACCGGGCAGGTCGGCTACCTGTCACAGCGGTTCAGCCTCTACGGCGACCTGACGGTCGACGAGAACATCGCGTTCTTCGCCGAGGTTCACGGCCGGACCGCCTACCACGCGCGTCGCGAGCAACTGCTCGACATGACCCGGCTGGCGCCCTTTCGCCGTCGGTTGGCGGGCCGGCTGTCGGGCGGCATGAAGCAGAAGTTGGCGCTCGCCTGCACGCTCGTGCACGAGCCGCGGGTGCTGATTCTCGACGAGCCGACGACGGGCGTCGATCCGGTATCGCGCCGCGAGTTCTGGAAGCTGCTCTCGGAGTTCCTCTCGCGCGGCATGACGATTCTGATGTCGACGCCGTACCTCGACGAGGCGGAGCGCTGCGGGCGCGTCGCGCTGCTGCATGAGGGCCGCGTGCTCGACGCCGACACGCCCTCGGGCATCCGGTCCCGGATGCCGGGGCGCGTCTTGGAGGTCAGCATCGGGGCTGACGCCAGCTCCGGCGCCGGCGCGGACGTGGAGCGTGTCCGCCGCCTGCCCGGCGTCGCCGACGCCCAGGTCTTCGGCGATCGCCTGCACGTCACGCTGGCCGCCGACATCGGCGATGCCGTCGAGCGGTTTACCGCGGAGCTTGGCCGCACGACGATGGCGGGCGCCGCGGTGCGTCCGGTGCCGCCATCGCTCGAGGACGTGTTCATCGCGTATCTGTCCGGGAAGGAAGGCACCGCATGAAGCGACTGTCGATCGGGTTGGTCCTGGCGTTGGCGACCGCCGCCGGAGCCGGCGCGCAGGACGCTCCGCCCCTGCGGCTGACGCTCGACGAGGCGCAGGCGCGCGCCGTGGACGCCAGCCATCGTCTCGCGGCCGAGCGCGCCCTCGGCGCCGCGGCCGCCGCGGACGTCACGGCTGCCGAGCTCGCCGGCCGGCCGTCGGTGGCGCTCGAGGCGGCCTACACACGGACGAATCACGTGACCGAATTCGTGGTGCCGAGCCCCGCCGGGGGGCTTCGGGTCCTTTATCCCGACGTGCCGAACAACTACGCGACGCGGCTCGGGCTGCGGTGGCCGGTGTACACCGGCGGCCGCTCGGAGGCGCTGGTGCGCGCCGCGAGGGCCACGGCGGGGGCATCGGCGGAAGAGGTCCGTATCGGGCAGGCCGACCTGCGGCTCGATGTCGCCCGCGCGTTCTGGGCGCGCGTGTCGGCCGACGCGGTGGTCGGCGTGATCGCGCGGGGCGTCGACCGCACCTTGGCGCACCTGTCCGTGGCGCGGGAACGGCTCGCCAACGGGCTTGTGGCGCCCAACGAGGTGGCGTCGGCCCAGGCGCGGGTATCGCGCCAGCGGATGCTGCTCATCGAGGCCCGCAACCAGCGGGACCTCGCCGGTGCGCGCCTGGCCCGCCTGATCGGCGCCGATGTCGCGCAGCCGGTCGAGGCCGTCGCGACGCTCGCCGAGGCCGGCGCCCCGGCGTTGCCGCTGGCGCGGCTGGTGGATCAGGCGCTGGACGCGCGGGGCGAGCGGCGGGCGATGGAGTTCCGCATCGACGCGGCCGACGAGCAGGTGCTCGCGGCGTCGCGGTCGATGCGGCCGACCGTGGTGATCGCCGGCGGCGTCGATCTCGCGCGGCCGAACCCACGCATCTTCCCGCGCGCCGAGCGCTGGGAGGAGTCCTGGGATGCGAGTCTCAACGTGAACTGGCCCCTGTGGGACGGCGGGCGTCGTGGGGCGGACGTGGAACGCACGGCGCTCCGGGCCGACGCCGCGCGCGAGCAACTGGCCGAGTTCGACTCGTTGGTCGCGCTCGAGATCCGGACCCATCTGCTGGCCCTCGACTCGGGGCGCGCGGCGGCGGCGGCGGCCTCGGACGCCATCGCGGCCGCCAGCGAGGCGCGGCGGGTCGTCACGGCGCGCTACGAGGCGGGCGTGGCCATCCAGGCCGAGGTGCTCGACGCCGAGCTCGCGCTGCTGCAGGCCGAGCTCGACCGCACCAGGGCCCTGGCGGGCAGTCGCCTCTCGGAGGCGGAGCTGGAGCGGGCACGTGGCCGCTGAGCTATCGGTCGCCATCGAGGTGCACCGGCTGACGCGCCGCTTCGGCGCGTTCACCGCCGTCGACGATCTCAGCTTCAGCGTACGGTCGGGAGAGGTCTTCGGCTTTCTGGGGAGCAACGGCGCCGGCAAGAGCACGACGATCCGCATGCTGTGCGGACTGCTCCGGCCGACCTCGGGCTCGGCGCGGGTCGGCGGCATCGACGTCGGCGCCGATCCCGAGGGCGTCAAGCGTCGCATTGGCTACATGTCGCAGCGGTTCTCGCTGTACGAGCAACTGACGGTGGCCCAGAACATCGCCTTCTTCGGCGGCATCTATGGCCTGCGCGGCGAGCGGATGGCGGCGCGCCGGGCCTTCGTGCTGGAGATGGCGGGGCTGAAGGGCCGCGAGGACGCCCTGACCGGCTCGCTCTCCGGCGGCTGGCGCCAGCGCCTCGCGCTCGGATGCGCGGTGCTGCACGAGCCGCCGATCGTCTTCCTTGACGAGCCGACCGGCGGTGTGGACCCGCTGTCGCGCCGGCAGTTCTGGCGGCTCATTCACGAGCTGTCCCGCGCGGGCGTCACCGTACTCGTCACCACCCACCATCTGGACGAGGCGGAGCATTGCCACCGCGTGGCCATCATCGACACCGGGCGGCTGGCGGCGCTCGGCACGGTCGGCGAGCTGAAACGCCGCTTCGCCGGACGCGCGATCGTCGAGGTGCGCGCCGCCCAGCCGGTAGAGGCCATGCGCGTGCTCGACGACATCGCGGAGGTCCAGAAGACGAGCCTGTTCGGCACCGCGGTGCACGCGGTGCTGAGGCGCTCGGGCGACGGCACCGACACCGTCGCGGGCTGGCTGCGGGCGGCGGGCGTGGAGGTGGCCGGTTGCACGATCGTGGAGCCCTCGCTGGAGGACGTGTTCATCGACGTGGCCGAGGGGAGCGAGGCGGCGTGAGACCACTGCGCACGGCGCTGGCGGTGGGACGCAAGGAGTTCCTGCAGATCGGGCGCGACCGGCGCACGCTGATGATCCTGCTGTTCGTCCCGGCGTTCTTCCTGCTGCTGTACGGCTACGCGTTGAGCTTCGATGTCCGCAACGTGCCCCTCGCGATCCAGGACAACGACCGCAGCCCCGCCAGCCGCGCGGTGGTCTCGGCGTTCGTCAACTCCGGCTACTTCGACCTGGTCGCCGACGTCACCTCGAACGACGCCATCGTCGATCTCATCGATCGCAACGTGGCCCGGGCCGTGGTCGTGGTGCCCGCCGGCTTCGACCGGGATGCCCGCACCGGCCAGCCGACCTCCGTGCAACTGATTGTCGACGGCGACAACGCAAACACCGCGACGACCGTCGTCGGCTACGGCCTGTCCATCGTGAACACGATCTCGGCGCGCTACGAGATGGAGGCCCGTGCCGGGGCGCCGGACGGCCCGCTGCTCGTCGTCGAGCCGCGCATCTGGTACAACCCCGAGCTGCGCAGCGCGCTGTTCCTGGTCCCTGGCCTGATCGCCTACATCGCGATGCTGACGGCGGTCGTGTCGGCGGCGCTGTCCATCGTGCGCGAGAAGGAGGCGGGCACGATGGAGCAGATCCGGATGTCGCCCATCGGGCCGGCCAGCTACGTGCTGGGCAAGACGATTCCGTACTTCTTCGTATCGCTCGCCTCGGCGACGGTCATCCTCCTGCTGGCGATGGTGTTCTTCGGGCTGCCGATGCGCGGCTCCTGGATACTGCTGCTCGCGGCAATCTCCCTGTTCCTGGTGGGCGCGCTCGCGTGGGGGCTGTTCGTCTCGACCATTGCCGAGAGCCAGCAGGTGGCCTTCCAGATCGCGCTGCTCAGCTCGTTTCTGCCGACACTCATGCTGTCGGGCTTCATCTTCCCGATCTCCAGCATGCCGGCGGTCCTGCAGGCCGTGACCGTCATCGTGCCGGCCCGCTACTTCCTGGTCGCCCTGCGGGCCATCGTGCTGAAGGGGGCCGGGGTGGCCGCGTTCTGGCCGGACCTGCTGGCACTGGCCCTGTTCGCGCTTGCCGTGATGGCGCTTGCGTCGCTGCGTCTGAGGCGGCAGTGGGCCTGAGGGCGGACTGATGCGACTGCTGCACCTGATGCGGAAGGAAGCGCTGGAGCTCCGGCGCGATCCGCGCCTGTTCGGCATCGTGCTCCTCGCGCCGATCATCCAGCTCACGATGCTCGGCTACGCCGCGACCACCGATGTCGCGGACGTGCCTCTCGTCGTGGTGGATCTGGACCGGTCGATGCACAGCCGCGCGCTCGTGTCGCGCTTCGACGCGTCGCGCAACTTCGTCATCGTCGACAGTCTGCCGTCGATCGCCGGCATCGGCGAGTATCTCGACAGCGGGCGCGCGTGGATGGCGCTGTCGATCCCGCGCGGCTACGGCGAGAGCGTGCGGACCGGCCGGCCGGCCGTGGTGCAAGTGGTGGCCGACGGCACCGACGCCAACTCGACCAACGTCGCCGTCGGGTACGCGGGGACGCTGGTGGCCGCCTACGGGCGCGAGCTGGCCGCCGAGCGGGGCCTGGCGTCTGCCGAGCCGCAGATCGGCGCCGACGTCCGGGTCTGGTTCAACCCCGAGCTCGAGAGCCGCGATTTCATGGTCCCCGGCATCCTGGCGTTGCTGCTGCTGGCGGTCACCACCAACCTGTCGTCGATGGCCATCGTGCGCGAGAGGGAAATCGGCACGCTCGAGCAGCTCAACGTGACGCCGCTCGCCCGGTGGGAGCTGATCGCGGGCAAGCTCCTGCCGTACGCGGCGCTGGGCATGCTCAACGTACTGCTGGTCGTGCCCGTCGCGGTGTTCTGGTTCGAGGTGCCGTTCCGCGGTTCCGTGGGCCTCCTGATGCTGATGTCGCTGGTCTACCTGATGACCACGTTGGGCATCGGCCTGTTCGTCTCGACCATCTCCAACACCCAGCAGCAGGCGATGATCACCTCGTCGTTCTTCTTCCTCCTGCCGATGGTGTTCCTGTCGGGCTTCATCTTTCCGATCGAGAACATGCCGGCGGCGGTCCAGACGGTGACCTACCTGGTGCCGGTGCGGTACTTCCTCGTGATCCTGCGCGGGATCTTCCTCAAGGGCATCGGGTTGGAGGTGCTGTGGCCGCAAGCGCTGGCGCTGTTCGCCTGGGGGATTGGCATCCTCACCCTCGCCACCCTTCGCTCGAGCAAGCGCCTCGCCTGAAGCGCCGCTGCGCCGGCCTCTCCCCGCTACGCCGTACTGGTGCGCCGTACTGGTGCGCCGGCCTCCAGGCCGGCCTCGTGCACCGCGCGACCCGCCAGCCTTGCAAGTTCGCCCCGGTCGCTCAACAATTGGCGTCAGTCCTACCGTCGGCCCGATTGGGAGGTGACCCATGACCGAGTTGCCGAGCAACGAGATCCGGTTCATCTTCAACACGATTTCGCTCCTGTTCTGGGGCGCGCTGGTGATGTGGATGGCGGCGGGCTTCACCATGCTCGAGGCCGGCTCGGTGCGCACGAAGAACGCGGCCGTCATCTGCCTGAAGAACATTGGCCTGTACTCCATCGCGGCAGTCGCCTACTACGTCATCGGCTACAACCTGATGTACGTCGACGTGGATAGCGTGATCGGCTCATTCACCTTCCTGCGAGGCCCGTCGCCCGACGAACTTGCGCTGTTGGAGGGCGTCGAAGGCGCGCGGGAAGCGGTAATTGCCACCGACTACGCGGTCATGGCCGACTGGTTCTTCCAGATGGTCTTCGTGGCGACCGCCGCCTCCATCGTCTCCGGTGCCCTGGCCGAACGGGTCAAGCTCTGGACGTTCTTCGCCTTCACCCTGGTGCTGACCGCGTTCATCTACCCGATCATTGGTTCTTGGACGTGGGGCGGTGGTTGGCTCGACGCGATGGATTTCCAGGACTTTGCCGGATCGACCATCGTGCACGGCACCGGCGGCGCCGCCGCGCTGGCTGGCTTGCTGGTCGTCGGACCGCGGTACCACAAGTTCCGTAGCGACGGCACCGTCACGAGCACCCCTCCGTCCAACATTCCGGTGGTGACCCTGGGAGTGTTTATCCTGTGGTTCGGCTGGCTCGGCTTCAACGGCGGTTCTCAGCTCGCGCTCGGGAGCGCGGCCGACGTGCTTGCGATGAGCCATGTACTGGTCAACACCAACCTGGCGGGAGCGGCCGGCGTCATCGCGGCCATTGCGGTCTCGCGACCCATCCTCGGACGGCTCGATCTGCTCGCCGGCCTGAACGGCGCCATCGCCGGTCTCGTCTCGATCACCGCGGGTCCGGACATCACCAGTCACTACTGGGCCATCGTGATCGGCGCGGTCGGCGCCATCATCTGCACCGCCGCCATCAGGCTTCTGGAGACGCTGAAAGTCGACGACGTCGTCGGGGCGGTGCCCGCGCACCTGTTCGCCGGCGTCTGGGGGACGCTGGCGACAGCCATCGCGGCCGGCGCCGACATCGGCGTGCAACTGCTCGGCGTCGTCTCGATCGGCGTGTTCGCCTTCACAACGTCGTGGCTGACGTGGCTGGCGCTGGATAGGACGATGGGCGTTCGCGTGTCCACCGAGGTCGAGCAGATGGGCCAGGACGTGGCGGAACTGGGTATCGACGCCTATCCCGAGTTCGTACTCATGCCGGAGCGGGACGAGTAGATCCGGTAATCGACTGTCTCGTCGCCACGCCGTCGGCGCTCATCGGCGTCGAGTCCAAGCGCTTCGTTCCCTAGCAGCGAACCCCACTCCGTGTAAGGTACCGGCCGGGCTATGACCGACGCCAACCGTGCCCCCGCCGATTCCCTGGAAGTCCGCGCGCGCCTCGTCGAGGCCCTGAAGCTCGATCTGGTCGGACCCTGGGAGGGCCATGAGCTCGCCGCCGAGCAGTTGCCGGGCCGCGAGCGCCCGTCGAACTGGTACGTCGCCGGCTTCCTGATCCCGACCGGTACGCCGCCCGACCGGAGCGCCGATGCCGACGAGGACGACGATCTCGACACCGTTCCCGAGTCGGCGGGCCTGCCAGAGGAGTCGAACGACGAGCGCAAGGCGGCGCGTAAGGCATTCTTCCCGTCGTCGATCGGGCTGAGCTTTCTCGTGTCCGGCCCGTGCCGCGAACTGGCGGTCGCGGTGCGTTGGGGCGACTACGCCCCGGCGGATATAGAGGAAGTGGACGGCAGCAAGACGTCGGTCTGGCGGCGAACGCCGCGCGAGGTGGCGCTGTCGATCCCGCTCAGCGGCGCGGGCTCGGTTACGCGCGACGTCCCCGGCTCGGACGGCCTGCAGCTTCACGTCGCCGAACGCCGGCTCGACGCGGCGGGGTTGACCGGGGCCGAGCTACCTGCCGGCACGCGTTCGGTGTCCTGCTTTCTCGTCAACCGGCGCACGCCGGACCAGGCTCAGCCCGACGGCGCCTACGCCTTCCAGGCCGAGATCGAGGTGCGCACCGACGAGGGCTTCGTGCCGCGGCCGGACCTGCGCGGGGTGCACGCCGGCGACTGGGACGATCGGGTCGCGGACCTCCACTACGCCGATACACCGGAGTACGCCACCGGGCACGGCGTGTCGGCCGAGTGGGAGCTCCTCGACAGCGAGTGCCGGTCGATCCGCACGGCGTGGATCGGGACGGCTGAAGTAGAGAAGACGGCGACGGCGGATGTACTCGGCGTCGAGCTGTCGATGGAGGCGCTGGGCCGGCTGGGCGACGGATCCGCCGCGCAGCAGGCGCTCGGTCCCCTCGTCGCGCAGTACCGGGAATGGATCGAGGCCCGCCGGCAGGAGGAGGCCGCCGGTCCCCGGCAGGGTGACCGGCGGGATACGGCCGAGCAGTTGCTCCACCACGCGGGGATCGCCGCCGAACGGATGGCGCGCGGCGTGGCGTTGCTTGGAGAGGACGCGGACCTGTTGGACGCCTTCCGGGTCGCCAATCGGGCCGTGGCGCGCGCCCTGCGCCAGCGCCTGGGTGAGCAGGTCGGGCCGGACGGGCCGCGCTGGCGTCCGTTCCAGCTCGCGTTCGTGCTGCTGAATCTGCCCGGCCTCGCCGATCCGCACGACGTGCACCGCGAGACGGTCGACCTGCTGTTCTTCCCGACCGGCGGCGGGAAGACCGAGGCGTACCTGGGGCTGGCCGCGGTCGCGATGGTGCTCAGGCGCCTGCGGCATCCGGGCGACGACGGGCTGGCCGGCGCCGGGGTCAGCGTCATCATGCGCTACACGCTACGCCTGCTGACGCTGGATCAGCTCGCGCGGGCCGCGGGACTGGTTTGCGCGCTGGAGATCGAGCGGACGGGAGCAGGCAAGCGCTACGGAACGTGGCCGTTCGAGATCGGGCTGTGGGTGGGGAAGGCGGCGACACCGAACATCCTGGGGCGGAAGGGTGACGGTCGGCCGGATTCGGCGCGCGCGAAGGTCACGGCTTTCAAGCGCAATCCGGATCGAAACCCGTCGCCGATCCCGCTCGAGAACTGCCCCTGGTGTCAGACCCGCTTCGACCCCGAGTCGTTCACGCTGTTGCCGGACGCGGATCGGCCCCGTGAGTTGCGCATCGTCTGCTCGGACTACGAGTGCGAGTTCAGCGGCGACCGTCCGCTGCCGGTCGTCGGCGTGGACGAGCCGATCTACCGGCGGCTGCCGGCGTTCCTGATCGCGACGGTGGACAAGTTCGCCTCGCTGCCGTGGGTGGGACAGGCCGGCGCGCTGCTCAGCGGGGCCGACCGCTTCGATCGGGAGGGGTTCTACGGCGCCGCCGAACCGGGGACGGGCCGGCGTCTGGAGGCGCCGCTCCCGCCGCCGGATCTGATCATCCAGGACGAGCTGCATCTGATCACGGGGCCGCTTGGCACGATGGCCGGTCTCTACGAGACGGCGATCGAGGCGTTGGCGTTGCGCCAAGTGGGTGGGCGGACGATCAAGCCGAAGATCGTCGCCTCGACCGCCACGGCGCGGCGGGCGCAGGATCAGGTCCAGGCGCTGTTCGCACGGCCGGCGACGCAGGTGTTCCCGCCGCCCGGGCCGAGTCGGCGCGACACGTTCTTCGCCCGTACCGTGGCGTCGTCGGAGAAGCCCGCACGGCTCTATGTCGGTATTGCCTCGCAGGGCCGGAACCCGAAGGTGCTGATGCGGCGCGTGCTTCTGGCGCTTATGGGCGCGGCGGCGTACGCCTGGCACGAAGCCGGCGGCGACCGGAATCCGCGGAACCCGGCCGATCCCTACATGACGACGCTCGCCTACTTCAACAGCCTGCGCGAGCTTGGTGGGGCGCGGCGGATCATGGAGGAGGAGGTCAGCACCACCGTCACGCGCTACGGTGCGCGGCGGCGCATCGGTGAGACGCAGCGGCTGTTCCGCGATCGCACCACCTTCTCGGAGGTGCTGGAGCTGACCTCGCGCGTGTCGACCGACAAGGTCGCGGAGGCGCGTCGGCGACTCGAATGCCCCTTCAACGATCGAGACAATCGCGTCGACTGCGCGCTGGCGACGAACATGATCTCGGTCGGTCTCGACATCCCGCGCCTGGGACTGATGCTTGTGCTCGGGCAACCGAAGATGCACGCCGAGTACATCCAGGCGACGAGTCGCGTCGGACGGTCGGATGACGGTCCGGGGCTGGTCGTGACGCTGCTGAACATGCACAAGCCGCGCGATCGATCGCACTACGAGCGGTTCCGCCACTATCACGAGACCTTCTACCGTTCGGTCGAGCCGGCCAGCGTCACGCCGTTCTCGGCTCGCGCCCTCGACCGCGGGTTCGCCGGCGCCCTGGTGGCCCTGGCGCGTCACCTGGATCCAGCCCTTACGCCGCCTCGCGGAGTGGAGCGGATTGCCGATGTACGCGCCGCCCTGGAGCAGCGGTTGCTCGCCGTGTTCATCGACAGGGTGGGACAGCAGCCGTTCACCGAGGACGACGAGCGCGAGGAACGGATCCGCAGCGTGCAAGACCGGGTCGGGGATCTGCTCGACTCGTGGCGCCGGGTGTTCGACGACTACCACGGAGATGGCGTAGAGCTGCAGTACCAGCGCTACGAACTCCGGCAGCCTAAGCCGCTGCTGCGCGAGATGCTCGAGGAGCGGTTCGAGTCCGAGCATCACCGCAAGTTCCGCGCCAACCGCTCGTTGCGCGACGTCGAGCCTGAGGTCAACCTGTATCTGCACGACCTGCGTGCGCCTCGGCAATCGGAGGGTGCGTGAGGCAGAAGGCGCACGGACAGGTTCGCCGCAGCCAGGTCATCACCACCTACGGGCCGGGAGCCCTCATCGACCTGCCGCAGGAGTCGGCGATCGTCGCGGGTCTCGACGAATGGCCCCCGGTGAACAAGCTGGAGGAGATCGACGAGCCGCGGCTGGCGCGGAAGCTGCAGGCTATTACCGGCGTCGCCACGCCGCGGTTACTGATGCCTCCCCCGGCGTCGTCCGATCCCGGCGCGGCGCCGATCGGCATCGGTGCGTGGCGGTTTCCGGAATGGTTCGTCGTGCAGGCGGCGGCCGCGGGCGGGGGCACGGCGCACACGCGGTCCCGGCGTCTCGTGCATCGGAAGGCGCTCGACGGAAAGCGCCGCTTCGAAGGTCGGGACGTGGTGGCCACTCGTTTCGTCCGCGGATGCCCGCGCGGACACGTCGACGATCTCAACTGGCGCCGGTTCGTGCATCGGCCCGGCAACGAGTGCCCGCCGACCCGCCCGCTGTGGCTCGACGAGCAGGGGACGACCGGGGATCTGACGGATCTCGTCGTGCGCTGCGAGTGCGGCGCGACCCGCCGCCTGTCCGATGCGAGCATGATCGAGATCAACCCACTCGGTACCTGCCGAGGAGCGCGGCCGTGGCTCGGGCGCGACACGAACGAGGAGTGCAACCTGCCGAGCCGGCTCCTGGTGCGCACGGCGTCCAACGCCTGGTTCCCGCAGGTGGTAAGCGTGCTCTCCATCCCGGAGCGGGGCGCGGCGGCGGAGACCGCCGTACGGGAGCTCTGGGACGATCTGCAGATCGTCAACGATGCCGCCGGTCTCGCCTTCATCAAGGGCAAGCCGAAGGTGGCCGCCGCGCTCGCGCCGTTTGACGACGACGCGGTCCTCACGGCGATCGCCAACGCGAAGGGCAATGGTGCGGCAAGCGAGCGATCCGTAAAGGAGATCGAGCTCGAGGCGCTTCTGGCGGCGCCGGAGGGATTCGGCGACGACGTGCCGGTCAATCTGGATTTCCACGCGCGCCGGCTGCCGGATGCCATGTGGCGCCGATCGGAGCGGGCCGTGGGCGTTGAGGCGGTCATCCAGCTTCATCGGCTCCGCGAGGTAATGGCGCTGTCCGGCTTCACCCGGTTCGAGGCGGTGACGCCCGATATCCACGGCGAGTATGAGACGGACGTCGAGCGCGCCGCCATCGCGCTGGAGCCGAGCTGGTTTCCCGCGGTGGAGAACCGGGGTGAAGGGTTGTTCCTGCGGCTGCGCACCGAGGCGGTCGAAACGTGGCTGGAGCGGCCGGCGGTTCGGGCCCGACTGGACGGGCTGGTGAGGGGGCACCAGCAGTGGGCGCAGCAGCGCAAGTCAGCCCGTTCGTTCCCCGGCGGACCCTACGTGCTGTTGCACACCCTGTCGCATCTGCTGATTCAGTCACTCGCCATGCACTGTGGCTATCCGGCCAGTTCCCTGCGCGAGCGGATCTATGCGGAGCAGGGCAGATACGGTCTGCTTCTCTATACCGGCAGTCCAGACGCCGAGGGAACCCTCGGCGGGCTCGTGCAACAGTCCCGACGCTTCGACGAGCACCTCACCCACGCGCTGGAGGCGGGCGGGCTCTGCTCGAATGACCCCACCTGCGCCGAACATGCGCCAGGCAACAGCATGTCCGATCGGTGGCTGCATGGCGCCGCCTGCCACGGCTGCGCCCTGGTCGCCGAGACCTCGTGTGAGATGCGCAACGACCACCTCGACCGCGCACTCGTCGTGCCCGTGCTCGGGATGCCGGACGCCGCGTTCTTCGGGCCGGCGGTATGACCGAGACACTGCTGGCGTTACCGTCGCACCTGCGCAAGCGGCTGGAGTGTGCCCTCGATTCTGGACTGCTGATCGCGCCCTATCGTCCGGTGGCAGTGAGCGCGGCGCTCGGTGGTGCGCCCGAGAGCGAGTCTGTGGCCACGGTACTCGATGAGCTACATGGTCTCGGCGTCTCCGGCCGTGGGTGTGCGGCGTGGCTGCGCGGCTTCGATCAAGTCGCCAGTCGGCGCACGGCGCCCGACTTCGTCTGGTCCGGACCGGAAGTCGCCGGTCTACACGCGCGCGACACACGGCGCGTCTACGAGGAGCTGCTCGGATCCGCAGCCCGCTCGGCGTGGGTGACGACCTACGCGTTCTTCGATGGCCCGCGCGCCTTCCAGGTGCTGGCGCGCCGCATCGACGAGACACCGGGGCTCTCCGTCACCCTACTCCTGAACGTGCAGCGCAAGAAGGGTGACACGACGGCGGCCCACCACCTGGTCCGCCGGTTCGCGGATCGCTTCTGGACGGAGGAGTGGCCGGGTTCGACCCGACCGCGCGTCTTCTATGACCCACGTTCGCTCGATCCGAACGGCGGCGCCGGCGTCCTCCACGCGAAGGCAGTCGTGGTCGACGACGAGGCGGTCTTCGTGACGTCGGCCAACCTGACGGAGGCAGCGCTGGATCGAAACATCGAGATTGGCCTGCTCGTCCGCGACCGCACATTGGCCGCGACCATGACACGACACTTCACGACGTTGATCGAGCAATCGCTGCTGCAGCCGTTGCCGGCGTGATGAGACGAAGTCGAGCCGACGAAGGACAACAACTCTCAGCCGCAGCCACGACGTAGGAGGTGAAGCCGCAATCCCTCGCCGCGACCGCTTGTTCCCGCGTGACGGAGGGAAAGTGGTCGATGAAGCGCTCCAGGCTATCGCCGGCGGCGAGGTAGTCCAGCAGATTCTTGACCGGGACGCGCGTGCCCGCAAAAACCGGGGTGCCACCCAGTACGTCCGGGTCGCATCGCACGACAGATTCGAACGTGGGCATTCTTGTTCCTGACTCTAGAATCCCATGCTACACCCTACGGGGTTGGCCTTGATCCGAACTCGTGGACACATTCTGAAAGGCGGATACGATGTCCACCATGGCAGCTACAGTCAGGCCGCGTCGAGCGAAGTTCCTGGAGCATTTCGCGAATCGGGCGGCGTGTCTGGTCGGCATGGAGGCATGCGGGGGCGCGCAGCACTGGGCGCGACGGCTCCGGGCGTTGGGCCACGAGGTCCGCCTGCTGCCGGCGAAAATGGTGCGGCCGTTCGTCAGCGGCAACAAGAACGATACGCACGACGCGCGGGCGATCTGGACGGCGGTTCAGCAACCCGGGATCAAGACGGTGGCGGTCAAGAGCGAAGCGCAACAGGGGGTTCTGGCGCTGCATCGGATGCGGCAGCAACTGGTGAAGTTTCGCACCGCGCAGATCAACGGCCTGCGGGGTCTGTTGGCTGAATACGGCGAAGTGATGTCGCGCGGGGATGCGGCGGGACATGGCGGCGGCCCTCGCGCGGGTCTCGGAGCGGCTGCCGGCGGATTGCGGCGATCCCCGGTGTCGGCGTGCTGAGCGCGACGGCCGCGGTTGCGGCGATGGGCGATCCGGCCGCCTTCCGGTCCGGGCGCGAGTTTGCCGCCTGGTTGGGGCTGGTGCCACGGCACGCCGGCACCGGCGGGCGGGTGCGCATGCTCGGGATCTCCAAGCGTGGGGATACCTACCTCCGCACCCTGTTGATCCATGGCGCCCGGTCGGTGCTCATCAACGCGAAGGCGCCGACGGCCTGGCGACTTCAGCTGGCCAAGCGGCGTCCTCCCAATGTCGTCGCCGTGGCGATCGCGAACAAGACAGCGCGCACGATGAACAGCGTCTGCTTCAACGGAGTCGGCCAAAGAGGTCGGCGTGGGTGATGCCGGGCGCGTTCTTCTAGAATTGGCGCGGCTGCTGTCGGGGTTTGCCGACGCGCCCCACATGTGATGCCTCAACCCGACCAGCTCCGCGCGCTACCGGAACGGTCACCGCAGGTCGGCGAGCTGGTCCAGGTCCGCTCCCGCCGTTGGCTGGTCGAGGAGGTCACGCCGGCGGAGATCGCTGGGGCCTCGCCGGTGGTGACGCTGGCCTGCGCGGACGACGACGCGCAGGGACAGGCGCTGCGGGTCTTCTGGGACTACGAGATCGACCGCCGCATCCTCGAGGAAGAGGGCTGGGCGCACCTCGGCGAGCGGGGCTTCGACGACCCGCGCCGGTTCGCGGCGTTCCTGCACACGCTGCGTTGGCACTGCGTGACTGCGACGGATGCGAATCTGTTCCAGGCGCCGTTCCGCGCCGGCATCCGGATCGACGCCTACCAGATGGAGCCGCTCCGCAAGGCGCTACGGCTGCCGCGGGTCAACCTCTTCATCGCCGACGACACCGGACTCGGCAAGACCATCGAGGCGGGGCTCATCGCCCGCGAACTGCTGCTGCGCCGAAAAGCGAAGACGATCGTGGTCGCGGCGCCGCCGTCGGTGCTGGAGCAGTGGAAGGGGGAGCTGGAGGATCGGTTCGGCCTGGTCTTCGAGATCCTCGACCGTGCCTACCTGGGTCGGATGCGCCGCGAACGGGGCTTCGGCGTGAATCCGTGGATGACGCACAGCCGGTTCCTCGTGTCACACAACCTGCTGATCGATCCGAGCTACACCGATCCGATGCGCGCCTGGCTCGGAGCGATGCGGCCTGGCAGCCTGCTCATCCTGGACGAGGCGCACCACGCCGCGCCGTCGAGCGGCGGGCGCTACGGCATCGAGTCGAAATTCACCCGGGCCGTCCGCGACCTCGCGGGACGGTTCGAGCACCGGCTGTTCCTGTCGGCGACGCCGCACAACGGCCACTCAAACAGCTTCTCGACGCTGCTGGAGCTGCTCGATCCCTACCGGTTCACCCGCGGGGTGAAGGTGCGCGGGCGTAAGGCGCTCGATGAAGTGATGGTCCGGCGTCTGAAGGAGGATATCCGTGCGACGCAGGGCGGCTTTCCGGAGCGGCGCGTCGAACGCGTAGTCATCGACGGGTTGCCACTGGACGCGCCCGAGCTGGAGTTGTCGCGCCTGCTTGACGAATACCGCACCGCCCGCGAGGAGCGGCACGCCAACACCTCCAGCAAGGCCCAGGCGGCCGCCGGCCTGCTCGTCGTCGGCCTGCAGCAGCGGCTGCTCTCGTCGGTCGAGGCGTTCGCGCGCAGTCTGGCCGTTCACCGGCGGACCGTCGAGCGCCACTGGGAGCAGGAGCAGTCCGAGACGGCGACGAGTGAGGAGCCCGTCCCGGCTTCCGCGACGGGACAGCCGAGCGCATCAGAAGTCGCCGGGGCCTCCACGGACGAGATGCACGACCTCTTCCTCACGCCGCCCGCGGCGGACGACGAGCGCGGCGAGCAGGAGGCCGAAGTCATCGAGGCCGAGGAAGACGCCCAGATCGAGGCGATCACCACGGCCGCGGAGTCGGGTTCGACGTCCGATCCCCGTGCAGTACGGGCGGAGCTGTGGCGGCGGGAGCAACAGTTGCTCGACCGGATGCAGGCCATCGCCGAGCGCGCCCGCCACCAGCCGGACGCGAAGACACGTCGGCTCATCGACTGGATCCGCGAGCGGATGTGCCCGGGCCTGCCGCCGTTCGGCAGCCAGCCCGCCGGCCAAGCGCCGCGCTGGAACAACCGTCGCGTCCTCATCTTCACGGAGAATCGTGAGGGGACGAAGCGTTACCTGAAGGCCATTCTGGAGCAGGCCATCGACGGGACCGATCGCGCCGACGAGCGCATCGAGGTGATCGATGGGCTTACCCAGGGCGCCCGCCGCAAGGAGATCCAGCGGCGATTCAACGCCGACCCGGCCACCGATCCGCTGCGCATCCTGCTGGCCACCGACGCGGCCCGCGAGGGGCTGAACTTCCAGGCCCACTGCGCCGACCTGTTCCACCTCGATTTGCCGTGGAACCCGGGCCGCATCGAGCAGCGCAACGGCCGCATCGACCGCAAGCTCCAGCCGGCGCCGGAGGTGCGCTGTCACTACTTCGTGCTGCCGCAGCGCATCGAGGACCGCGTGCTGGAGGTGCTTGTTCGCAAGACGGAGACGATCAAGCGGGAGCTCGGCAGCCTGTCGACGGTGATCGACGACGACGTGGAGCGGCGGCTGCGTGGCGGCATCCGCCACCGGGACGCAGACCGGCTGAAACGCGAGATCGAGACGGCGGATCTCGATGCGGTTCGCCGGCGGATCACCGAGAAGGAGCTCGAGGCGGCACGCGACCGGCGGGACGACCTGACGGCGCAGGTGGACCGGTGCCGTGGTTTGCTCGAGCGATCCCGGGACTGGGTCGGGTTCGAGGCGGCGCCGTTCCGCCAGACGTTGTCCTGCGCGCTGGAGCTGCTGGGAGCCGAGCCACTGGCGCGAAGCGCCGACGGCAACGGTGGCGACCCAGGAAAGGCTACCTGGACCTTTCCGGCACTCGACCGGCGGACTGGCGCCGACCCGACCTGGGCGGCGACCCTCGACACGCTCCGGCCGCCGCGCAAGGCCGACCAGAAGCTGGCCGACTGGCGCCGTGAGGCGCCGATCCGGCCGGTCGTCTTCGAAGACGCCGGCGTACTCAGCGACGACACCGTCCACCTGCACCTGGAGCAACGGGTGGCCCAGCGCCTGCTCGCGCGGTTCCGCGCCCAGGGCTTCATCTACCACGACCTGTCACGCGCCTGTCTCGCGCAGGCAAACGACTCGATTCCCCGGGTCGTCCTTCTCGGGCGGCTGTGTCTCTACGGGCGCCGGGCGGAGCGGCTGCACGAGGAGATCGTCCCGCTGGCGGCCCGGTGGATCGAACCGGGGCGGCGGAGCGGTCCGCTCCGGGCCTACGCGCGCGAAGCCGAGACGCGGACGCTCGATCTGCTGGAGCAGTCGCTGACCGGTCGCCTGGACTGGACGCCGCACGACGTCATCCGCGCCCGGCTACTGGCCACGGCGCCGCGCGACGTCGAGGAACTGCTACCGCAACTCGAGCCGCGGGCCGAGGAGTTGGCCGCGCTGGCGACGCGCAGGCTGCGCGAGCGGGGAGAGCGGGAGGCGCGCGACCTGGACGAAACGCTCCGCCGGCAGCGCGAACGCATCGTCGAGGAGCTCGACCGTCACGAGGGCCGGTTCGCGCAGATCGCACTGGAATTCGACGAAGAGGAGCGACGGCAGCTTCAGTCGAACATGCGCTACTGGCGCAAGCGCCTCGACCAGTTCGACCGAGACCTGGAGCAGGAGCCGCGCCGGATCCGGGCGTTCTACGAGGTGCAGGCACAGCGAGTCGAACCGGTCGGCGTGGTGTACCTGTGGCCGGAGACGAATTGAGTGGCCTCACGCCAACGTATGGCGATCTGTTGCTGATCGGATTACCATGCATTTCATGAACGGCCTTTCCGTCAAGTTGCCGGACGAGTTGCATGCGGTGCTCTCCAGGGAAGCGCGGCGCCGCAACGTCAGCCGGTCGTCCCTCGTGCGGGAGCTCATCGCGAACGCGCTGCGCGACAGGGGCGGTGCGTCGCCACCGAGTTGCGCGGATCTCGCCGGTGACCTGGTCGGCGCCGTTCGCAGCGGACGTTCCGACCTGGCGACGAATACGCGTCTGCTCGACGAGGCTGTCGTCCAGGACTCCCACCGTGCCGGCGCCGACGGTCATCGTTGACACCGGGCCCATCGTTGCGCTGCTCGATGCGGACGAAGCGCATCACGAGTGGGCGCGAACGCAGTTTGCTGCGCTGGGAGCACCGCTGCTCACTTGCGAAGCCGTGCTCTCGGAGGCGTCGTTTCTGTTGCAACGGGCGGGAGCCGATCAGAGCCTGCCGGTGACGCTGGTTGGCCGGGGTGTGCTGCGCATCGAGCACCCGATCGCAAGCGAGGCCGATGCGCTGGCCGTCCGGGGATTGATTCGTCGCTACCGTAGCGTGCCAATGTCGTTTGCCGATGCCTGTCTGGTTCGACTGCTCGAGGGCACCGATAGCGCGTCGATCATGACGCTCGATTCCGATTTCCGCATCTATAGGCAGGCTGGACGGCGGATCATTCCCCTGCTCATGCCGACGTAGCCGATGCCGAAACGCGACCCACACAGAGACGCTCACCTGGAGTGGATCGGCTTCGTCCGGCCGACCGGCCTCGTGGTGTCGGCACCGGCCCTGGTCCGCGCCGGGGCGATTCTCCCGCGTGATCCGGAAGGGCAGCGGCTGCTGCGCGCCTGCGTTGCCGAACGGCGCTTCCATCCCGAGCGCGAGCCGGAGCCGTGGCTGCCGGACTTCCGGGCGTTCGCCTCATCGGTGCTCGGATGGAACTTCTCGCCGAGGGGCTACGCCGGGACTGCCGACTGCCCGATCCCGCCGGAGCTGGAGACGCCACTGCAGGAAGGCGGGGAGGTGCTGCGTCCCGACTTTGCGGTACGCGAGCGCGACCCCCGGGGAAACGCGTCCGCGTGGCAGCTCGTCGTCAAGGTCATCGAGCCCGGCGAGGACTTCGACCGCGTTGCCGGCGGGGCCGGCCGCCTGGAGGTGTCGGCCCACGGCCGGATGGAACGGCTGCTGCGGCAGACGGGTGTACCGGCAGGTTTGCTCTGTAACGGCTGCTCGCTCCGCCTCGTCTCGGCTCCCCGCGGCGAGAGCTCCGGCTGGCTCGACGTGCATGTGGCCGACATGGTCACCACGGCGGGCCGGCCGATCGTGGCTGCGCTGCGGTTGCTGCTGAGCCAGACCCGGCTCCTGAGTCTCCCGCGCGACAAGCGTTTCGCCGCGCTGCTCGCGGACAGCCGGCGCTTCCAGAACGAGGTCAGCGAGCGGCTGGCCGAGCAGGTACTGCACGCGCTCTACGAACTGCTGCGCGGCATCCAGGCGGCCGACGACACATCGAAGGGAAAACTGCTGCGCGCGCCGCTAGCTGAGCGTCCCGACGACATTTACCACGCCCTCCTCACCGTCATCCTGCGGCTCGTCTTCCTGCTCTACGCGGAGGAGCGGGACCTGCTGCCCGGCGGCGAGATGTTCGCGCGCCACTACTCCCTCGCCGGCCTGTACGAGCGCCTGCGCGAGGACGCGGCGCTGCACCCCGACACGCTGAACCAGCGCTACGGCGCCTGGGCGCAGCTTCTCGTGCTGTTCCGGCTGTTCCACGACGGCGCCGAGGCGAACGGTCTGCACCTGCCCAGACGCCACGGCGCGCTGTTCGACCCCGACCGTTTCCCGTTTCTCGAAGGCCGGGCCGCCGCCGGGGGGCGCCAGATCCACGAGCGGATCGAGCCCCCGCTCGTGCCCGACGGCACCCTCTACCGCGCGCTCGACAAGCTGCTGGTGCTCGACGGCGAGCGGATCTCGTACCGCGCCCTCGACGTGGAGCAGATCGGCTCGGTCTACGAGACGATGATGGGCTTCCGGCTCGAAACGGCCACCGGCCGCTCGGTGGCCATCAAGGCGCAGAAGAAGCACGGCGCGCCGACCGCCGTCGACCTCGAAGCGTTGGCCGCCGAGCCGGGCGGGCGCCGGGCGCAGTGGCTGCGAGACCGGACCGACCGCGCGCTCACCGATACGGTCCGCAAGCCGGTGGCCCAGGCCGCGACCGTTGCCGACCTGCACGCCGCCCTGCAACCGGTGATCGACACTGCCGCCACACCCGACCTCGTGCCGGCCGGCGCCCTCGTGCTGCAGCCGAGCGAGGCGCGCCGCCGCTCCGGATCGCACTACACCCCGCGCGAGCTGACCGAGCCGATCGTCCGCACCACGCTGGAGCCGATCCTCGCCTGCCTGCGCGGCCCGGCCGGCGAGCCGCCCCGGCCGGAGGCAATCCTCGACCTGAAGATCTGCGACCCGGCGATGGGTTCCGGCGCGTTCCTAGTCGAAGCATGCCGCCAGCTCGGCGACGCCCTGATCGAGGCATGGCGCGCCGCTGGCGACGCGGCGCCCGAAGTGCCGGCCGGCGAGGACGAGGTCATTGTCGCGCGCCGGCTCATCGCCCAGCGCTGCCTCTACGGCGTGGACCGCAACCCGATGGCCGTCGATCTGGCCAAGGTCTCGCTCTGGCTCGCCACACTGGCCAAGGAACACGCGCTGACGTTCGTCGACCACGCGCTGCGGCACGGCGATTCGCTCGTCGGGTTGTCGCAGCGCCAGATCGAGACGTTCCACTGGGACACCACCAGCAAGTACTCCCAGCAGGGGTTCGAGACCATCCCCGTGCGCGAGCAGGTAGCAAGGGTGGCCGCGCTGCGCCGCCAAATCCGTGAGGCCGACGCCAGCGTCCCGGACTGGGATCTGCGCGACTGGTGGGACGAAGCCCGCTTCGAGCTCGACAAGGTGCGTCTGTTCGGCGACCTGGCAACCGCCGCCTTCTTCGAGGGCAGCAAGCCGAAGGAGCGCGAAGCCCGGCGCGCAGAGTACGCCGCTGCCGTCATCGAGGGTCAGGCCGACCAGTTCCGCGCAGAGCTCGACGAGCGCCGCCGCGACGACCCGCCGCTCGCGCCGTTCCACTGGGAGCTGGAGTTCCCGGAGGTGTTCGAGCGGGAGCCTTCAGCTGGGCGCGAGCCCGCGAGTGCCTCGCCCGAGAGGTCGCCGGGGTTCGACGCCATCGTCGGCAACCCTCCGTTCGCCGGCAAAAATTCCGTCGCCGCCGGGAACGTTGCTGGCTATCCCGACTGGTTGAAACAGATCCACGCCGAAAGCCACGGCAACGCCGATCTCGTGGCCCATTTCTTCCGCCGCGCGTTCAACCTCGTCCGCCAACAGGGCGCCTACGGGTTGATCGCCACCAACACCATCGCCCAGGGCGACACCCGCGCCAGCGGCCTGCGCTGGATCTGCAAGCACGGCGCCGAGATATTTTCCGTCCGCCGCCGGGTCAAATGGCCCGGTCTGGCCGCCGTCGTCGTCAGCGTGCTGCATATCGGAAAGGGTGCGGTCATGGACCGCAAGCAGATCGACGGCCGCGACGTCGAGCGCATCACGGCGTTCCTGTTCCACCACGGCGGCCACGACGATCCGGCGCGGCTCACGGCCAATGCCGGCAAGAGCTTCGTTGGCAGCTACGTCCTCGGCATGGGCTTCACGTTCGACGACACCGACACGAAGGGCGTCGCGTCGCCGCTGGCCGAAATGCACCGGCTCATCGAGAAAGACCCACGGAACCAGGAGGTGATCTTTCCGTACATCGGCGGGCAGGAGGTGAACACCAGCCCGACGCACGCGCATCACCGATATGTGATCAATTTCCGCGACTATCCGTTGCGGCGAGAGAGCGTCGATGCTGAAGGCGCGGCGCTGCCCGATCCCATCACCGCGTCCACCGATAGACCAACCCGACCAGAGTCCTCGTGGGCGCGCGCGGCGGACGCGCAGCGCCACGCCTGGCTGCGACAGGGGCGCGTGCCGCTCGACTATCCGGGACCTGTGGCGGCGGACTGGCCCGAATTGCTGGCGATCGCGGAAGAGCGCGTCCAACCTGAACGCGCGAAGCTCGGCGAAGGACCGGATGCGCGGAGACGGAAGCGTAACTGGTGGCTATGGGGGCGCTACACCCCAGCTTTGTTTCGGTCCATCGCCGGCCTGGAGCGGGTACTCGTGAACTCCCAAATTAGCGCGATGGTGCAGTTCGCATTTTTGCCTTCGGACATGGTGTGGGATTGTCCCGCCCGCTGTTGATCTTCGCGAGCGGCGGCTTGTGCTGTGATTCTATGCGACCCGCTCGGTGGCCGCCTCCTCCTTGGCTTCGAGAACGGCGAGGGCTGAGACCAACTTGGTGATGTCGCGCCAACCGTGCACGCGGCGGAACGTCTTCTCGGCTTCGACGATCGCTGCGCTCACCCAACGTACAACCATCGTGCCGTTACGCCAGCGCTTCACGTTGCGCGAGTAGGTGGTAATGCTGCCATTGAAGTTCTCGATGGCGTTCGTGGTGCGCAACTTCGTGTATAACGCCCCGGCAATGCCGAAGCGTTGCAGCGTGAGGGTGTCGGCGAGGCCCTCGCGCACCGAGGCTGCGGCCCCCGGATGGTCGGTCTCGAGGGAAGCGGCCAGCCGCTCCAGTTGTCGTTGCGCCAGGGCGGCATCACCGGCCGCCCACGCGTCCCGCAGCACCGCGGTCACATTCGCGTGCAGATGCTCCGGGAGATGGCCCAGAATGTTGCGCCGTTTGTGGAGCTGACAGCGCTGGATGGCCGCGAGCGGGCCGCACACCGCGCGGATGGCCGAGGCGAGCGCCTTCGCACCGTCGATCACAAAGAGGCGCGCCCGGTCCGGGTCCAGGCCGCGATCGACGAGGTCACGCAGGAGCGCTTTGGCCACGCGGCTATGTTCGGTGTGGCCCTCCCGGAGGCCCAGAATCTGCTTTTTCCCCTCCGTATCAACGCCCAGCGCGATCACGACCGTGTGGTCACCCAGCACGATCCCGTCGATCAGCACGATCGGGAACTGGCGGTCCCCGAGCGGCGTGGTGAGCCAGCGAGTCAGTTGCGTCGTCGTCAGGGCGACATAGCGGCGCGAGACCGCGCTCTTCGATGTCGCCCGCTCCGTGACCGCCTCCGGCAGGGGCTCCAGGCTCCGTGCGTACTTCCGGGTGGAGATCCCACAGGCCACCGCGTTCACGGTCTGCGCATCCAGCGGGTCGCGCTGTGAGGCGAACGCGAAGCTGGGCAACTCGACCTCCTCCCCGGTCTGACTGCGGACGCGGGGGCGCGTCATCCGAATCCGCCGCCCCCCCAACGTCACCTCGCTCGACGTCGTGCCCGCGCGACCCGCCCGGCGCTCGGGGTCACGTTTCCAGCGCGGTCCGCACAACTCGGTGCGGTCCTGCTCCATCATCGCGTCCAGGACCTGCTGGCCCGCGCGGATGCACAACTCGAAATACGAACGTTCAATGCCGGCGAACGCGCCCAGCACCGGCAGCGGGATCTGCACCGTCGCGGCCGGCGGCCGCTCTACGGGTTGGAGACGCGGGGACTTCCTGGCATGCTTCGTCATGGCGGTGGCTCCTTCTTGGTTTAGGCACCCCCTCCGTATCACACGGAGGGTGAAGAAGCCGCCGCTCTTACATCAGAAGATCAACAGGTCTTGGGACAATCCCCATGGTGTACTCGCACGCGCTAAACGTCTACCCGTTGCGTACCTACTCTGCCTTCTGCGCCCTCCAGTGCCGCCCACACGAGATCTGGGCACGCTTCTTCGGGTCATCAATGAAGGATGATCTCCGTTACACCCCCTCTGACTGCTTCGAGACCTTCCCCTTCCACGATGGCTGGGAAATCGATCCGGCCCTCGAAGCGGCTGGCCGCGAGTACTACGAGTTCCGCGCCAGCCTCATGGTCCGCAACGACGGGGGCCTGACGAAAACCTACAACCGTTTCCACGATCCGTACGACGACGACCCGGAAATTCAGAGGCTCCGTGAGCTCCACACCGCCATGGACCGCGCCGTCCTCGACGCCTACGGCTGGACCGACATCCCCACCGACTGCGAGTTCCTCCTCGACTACGAGATCGACGAGGAAGAGTGGGGCAGCCGGAAGAAACCGTACCGCTACCGCTGGCCCGACGACGTCCGCGAAGAAGTCCTCGCGCGGCTCCTGGAGCTGAACGCCGAGCACGCGGCGGCGGAAGCCCGCATCGGCCTTACGAGTAATGCCTGACTGGTTACGCGCCGGACCGGCTGAACTGGGTACCCGACTGGTCACGCAATGGACAAGGAGCGTGTCATGGACGGCGAGTCGCGATTGCATTTCCGCCTGGACGCGGTGTCGTGATCGCCGCGGCCAAGCGGCCCCGGCGACCGTGCGCGGAGTGCGGGCAACGGCCCCGGGCGTTCGGTCTCGAGTGGTGCAGCGAGTGCTACGAGCGGATCGGGGCGGTCGACGGCAGCCTCGGCTTTTCGCTACGAACCGCACCGGACCGCCCACACGATGTCCACGTTGATCTCGCGAGCATCCGGGACGACCCGCAAGCCGTGATCTTTGCCGTGCGGGATGCGTTGGCCGCCGCCGGCATCGACCCGGGAGACTTTCTCGATGCGGTACTGCCGGCGGCGGACGACGACGACGAACTGCTGATCACCTGCCGCGCGTGGGTTCACGTGACAAACGTACATGGGAAGAACGAGCAAGGGCACGACTGACCCCGGCTATCGGAACAGGAACAACCAGACGGTCATCCGCAGGACGGACATACCGGGCACGGATCACGGCCAGCGGGTGTACGTGCTGAAGTGCGGGCGCTGTGACCGTGAGTACGGTGCAAACGGGTCGGACATTTGGCTACGACGCTGCCCGTACTGCGATCCGAAGGGTAAGGGCCGGGATCTCCTCGTGCCTGAGTGACGCCGGATCATTCGTCCGGGATTTCTAACACGTGCCGGAACCACGTCCGTCAGGGTGCGGAGTCTCGGTCCCGGGCGGCACGGTCGATGCGGTGCTGTCGTCCATGGATCGCCGGCGCTGCCGGGGAGCCGCCTGCAGGTGGCCAGGGACCGTCTGGTCAAGGCGGCGGTTTTCCGCCTGGTGCTGCAGGGCGTCAACCCGGCGTCGCGTCAGGAGGTGGTCGGCGGCACCGTCCGCAAGCAGGTGCACTACAGCGGCGGCTCCTCCGGCATCGGGTTTCACGTCGCCCGGGGGGTGTACGTGCGGACGGGCGGATTCCGCGGACCGCGCTAGACGACCGAGGAGACGACGCACGCCGATGGAAGACGGGTTTTCTCTGATGCGCGATCGCGCCAACGCGCGCCGCGAGATGTTCCGCACGGGCGACGGCTGGTTCACGTGCAACATCGTGGCCAACGCCCAGAACCTCGAGCCCTGACCCATTGCCGGCCTGGCGCGGCGAACGGCTGGACGTCGGCTGGGCTGTCGGCGTGCTGTGGCGGCCGCGGTCGGAAACGGCGGCGCCTGATGGTTGTCGTCGCGGTCGATCCTGCAAGGGGCGCGGATTCGGCCTCCATAGCGGCGGACCGGACCGTTCATCGTAGACTGTATTCGGACCGTCTCGTCCGGAGGCGGTAGGCTGCAACAGCGATGGATCGGCGCCTCCTGACCCGCGTCAAACTGCGGAACTACAAGAGCATCGCCGCGTGCGATGTTGCGCCGGCACAGCTCTCCTTCCTCGTCGGGCCGAACGGATCGGGCAAGAGCAACTTCCTCGACGCGCTCCGCTTCATCGCCGACTCGTTGCGGTTCTCGATCGATCACGCGCTGCGCGACCGCGGCGGGATCAACGAGGTGCGTCGGCGGTCCGGCGGCCATCCGACGCACTTCGGGATTCGCGTCGAGTTCAATCTGGAGGCCTCGCAGGGCCACTATTCGTTCAGGGTGGGAGCCAAAGCGGGTGGCGGATACGAAGTGCAGCGGGAAGAATGCCATGTGTTTCAAGGAGGGCCGCTGTTTCAACGAGGTAGCGACGAACAGCACTCCTACTACAACGTGGAACGTGGGCGGGTCGTGAAGAGCAACCTCTCCCCGCCGCCGGTTGCCGCAGCAGATCGTCTGTACCTGGTCAACGTGTCGGGCGTCGACGCCTTCCGCCCGGTCTATGACGCGCTGTCGGGCACTGGGTTCTACAACCGGAATCCGGAGGCGATTCGGGACCTCCAGCAGACGGACCCAGGTGAGCTCCTCAAACGGGACGGCAGCAACGCGGCCAGCGCTGAGGGCCGACGAGTTGGAGCGGGCCGTCGAGCTCGCGGCACGGAAAACCGGAGAAGACGGATGCATCCTGATCCTGCTGGATGCGGACGACGACTGCCCGGCTGAAATCGCGCCGGAAGTGCTACTGCGGGCTAACGAAGCCCGTGGGGACCGAGACATACGGGTCGTGTTAGCGAAGGCCGAATACGAAGCATGGTTTCTGGCGGCGGCCGACTCGATTGCCGGACGACATGGCATTGATGCAGCCGCAACCGCGCCTGACGATCCGGAGTCCATCCGCGGCGCGAAAGAATGGTTGGGAGCGCACATGCCGCGCGGGCAACGCTACCGTGCGACGCTGCACCAGGCAGCGCTCACCGCGATCTTCGATCTCGACGCGGCGCGGGCGGCGCCGTCGTTCGACAAGCTGTGGCGGGACGTGAGCGAGCTGCTGGGAACGTAGGTGTCATCATGCATCGTCATCACATGCCATGCGGACGACCATAGATCTGCCGGAGGAGCAGGTTCAGCGGCTCGGCGAACTCTGTCGCCGCGAGGGGGTGTCGCGCGCGGAGGTTGTTCGGCGGGCGGTGGCGGACTATTTGAACGTGCACCGCACGCGAGAGCGGCAGGATGCGTTCGGCATCTGGCGGAACCGGCGGCCGGACGGCCTGGAGTACGAACGCCGGTTGCGGCGCGAGTGGCCTTTGAAGTGCGCGGCGTGGTCGACACCACATCCTGATTGACTATCTCGCCGGCGTCGAGGCGGCTCGTGACGAGCTCGCCCGTCATGCCGACGCGTCGATCAGCGCCATCACCTGGATCGTGCACCGCGCGGCACGCCAGCCTGCCCGCTGCGCCGTACTGGTGCGCCGGCCTCCAGGCCGGCATCCGTCCCCTGGTGCGGCGGAGCCCATTGAACGCGATCCGCGTCCCGGCTAAGCTGCCCTCCATGAAGCACCAACCATCCATTCCAGCGTCGGCGCTCCTTCTCCTCGCCGTTTTCACCATCGCCGCGCTGCTCGTCCTCGGTTTCACCCGCGTGACCGCGCAGCAGCCCGAGCGCGACTTCACCCCGGTCACCGACGCCATGCTCCAGGATCCCGATCCCGCCGACTGGCTGATGTGGCGCCGCACGCTGAACAGTTGGGGCTTCAGCCCCCTCGAACAGATCGACCGCACCAACGTCGCCAGCCTCCGCATGGTCTGGACCCGTCCCCTCGGTCCCGGCCTGCAGCAGGGGACGCCGCTCGTCTACGACGGCGCGATGTACATGCCGAACCCCCGCGACATCATTCAGGCGATCGACGCCGCGACCGGCGACCTCATCTGGGAACACCGCCGCACCATGCCGGACGATCTCTCCGACTACATGATCGGCAGCCTGACCGACACCAACCGTAACATCGCCATCCACGGCACCTACCTCTTTGACAGCACGGCGGATGACTGGATGATCGCGATCGACGCGCGCACCGGCGACGTGGCGTGGGAGACCCAGGTGCTCGACTACACGGTCAACCCGGCCAACCAGACCTCCGGTCCGATCGTCGCCAACGGCAAGGTGATCTCCGGCCGGAGTTGCGCGCCGAAGGGAGGCCCGAACGCGTGCGTCATCGTCGCGCACGACGCCGCGACCGGCGAGGAACTGTGGCGCCGGCGGCTCATCCCAGGCCCGGGCGAGTTCGGCGACGAAACCTGGGGGGGCGTGCCGTTCGAGGAACGGAAGCATGTCGGCGCATGGATGGTGCCCAGCTTCGACCCGGAGCTGAACTTCGTCTACATCGGCACGTCGGTCACGTCACCGGCGCCGAAGTTCATGATCGGCGGCATCGACAACGCACACCTGTACCACAACTCGACGCTCGCGCTGAACGCCGACACCGGCGAGATCGAATGGTTCTATCAGCACCTGAACGACCACTGGGATCTCGACCACCCGTACGAGCGCCTGCTGGTCGACACGGCGATGGCGCCCGATCCGGAGCATGTGAGCTGGATCAATCCGCGCCTCCGTCGCGGTGAAACCTACCGCGTCGTCACCGGCATCCCGGGCAAGACCGGCGTTGTCTACACGCTCGACCGCGCGACCGGGGAGTTTCTCTGGGCGACACCCACCACCGCGCAGAACGTGATCACGAATATCGACGGCGCGACCGGCGACGTCACCGAGAACCCGGAGCTGATTTTCACGCGCGAGAACAACGAGATGCTGATCTGCCCATCGTTCGTCACCGGCGGCAAGGACTGGGAAGCGGGCGCCTACAGCCCGATCACCAACACGATGTACTTCCCGCTCCGCAACGCCTGCGCCCGCATGCTGGCGACGGCCAACGGCAGCCTCTACAACCTTGCGCAGCGGATCGTGAACGCTCCCGGCACCGATCAGGTGGGAACCGTCCGCGCCATCAATGCGAGCACCGGCGAGACCACCTGGCTCTACGAACAGCGTGCCGGCACCACGTCGCTGGTCGCAACGGCGGGCGGCCTTATCTTCGGCGGCGACAGCAATGGCCGCTTCCGCGCCTTCGACCACGACACCGGCGACGTCCTCTGGGAAATCAATCTCGGATCCCAGGTGACCGGCTTCCCGATCACCTACGCCATCGACGGCACGCAGTACGTGGCCATCAGCACCGGAACGTCGCTCAGCACGAGGGACAACCTGCGCCTCACGACCGAGCTGCAGCCGGGCACCGGGAACAACCTGTTCGTATTCGCGCTCCCAGAACGCTAGGCGTCGTAGTAACGATGACTGTCCCAACGAAGGAGGAACATGATGCGCGGAAAGAGATTCGCCCTCGCCCTCGCGGTGTCCGTCGGTCTACCCTTCGCGCTCGCCGGCTGCTCCGGGGAGGCGCCGGAAGCGGCGATGGAGGACGTGTCCGTCGAGAGCGTGCGCGATCCGATCGTCGGCACGTACCAACTCGTCGGACGTAACGTCAAGGACGAGAGCGGCGCCTGGGTACCGACCGACGACTTCAACTCCCTCGGCTACATCACCTACAGCGACAGCGGCTACATGGCCGTGAACGTCATGCCGCGCGACCGCGAGCCGTTCGCGGACGACAGCGAGCCGACGGCGGAGGAGGTGCACACGGCGCTCCAGGGCTATACCGGGTACTACGGCCCTTTCTCCGTCGCAGAGGATGAGGACGGCGGATTCCTGATCCACCACCGGATCGGACAGATCGACCCTGGCGGCGAGGTGGACGCGAAGCGCTACTACGACCTCGACGGTGACCGGCTGATCCTCACCCCCGCGTCCGCCACCGGAATGAAGCACGACGCCACGCGGCAGGTCGTCTGGGAGCGGCTGCCCGACGCGGCGCTGTCGGAGGAAGCGCGACGCTTCGTGGGCTTCCGTCAGCTCCTCTACACCGACCGCTACACGGTGCAGGACGGCGTGCCCGTCGAGAATGGGGAGCGGAACGTAGACCGCGCCGGCTCATACATCATCTACACGCCGACCGGCCACATGATGGTCCACCTGATGGCGCGCGAAGGACGTATGCCGTACGCCGGCGACACGCCCACGCCGGAGGAATCCCTGGCTGCATACCGGACCTACGGCGGTTACTTCGGCCGCTTCACCGTGCACGAGGACGCGGATCCGCAGTACGTCGTCCACCACCAGGAAGGACGGGCGCGGCCCGTCAGCGAGGTGACCGACGCCGAACGCCTCTATCAGCTCGACGGCGACGTCCTGCGACTCGGAGGCCGGCCCAGCACAAGCGAGGACGGCGTGATGGCCGGCGGGCACCTCTACTGGGAGTTGCTGCCCCACCGGCCGGAGTAGCAACGAGGCAAGCGCAGCCGGACCTCGCGGGTGAGCTATTTGAGTCCCGTGCGTACCGGATCACCCGTAGCAGTCAGGCGTCGAGGCCGGCGGTGGGCATTGACGATTGTCGGCGGCGCTACATACAGTCAATGCTAGAAGCGGCACCCCGCCCTCGACCTATTCGCATGCCACTGGAAGTCGGAGTCATCGAGACCGTGCCGATCCGCGATGTCTGGCCGAGGGAGGATGCCGACTTTACACCTTGGCTTCAGTCGCACATCGGCGAGCTTGACCAGGCCCTCGGACTCGGATTGACCAACCCTCAGAGGGAGGTCGGAGCCGGTGACTTCAGCATCGACCTGGTGGCGGAGACCAACTTCGGCGATGTCGTCATCGAGAACCAGTTCGGACGGAGCGACCACCGCCACCTCGGCCAGTTGGTGACCTATCTCTCGCACCGGGACGTTCAACGGGCGATCTGGATCGTTGAGGACGGGAGGCCGGAACACGTCAAGGCCGTGGAGACCCTTAATGAACGCGGCGTCGGGCAGATCTGGATGATCACGGTGCGACCTGTCCGGATCGGCGATTCCGCGCCGGCCCCGCTGTTCACGGTCGTCGCCGAGCCGTCCGACATCGAGAAACCCGTCGGGTCGATGGAACTCACGCCGATCCAGATCAAGAAGCGTGACTTCATGGCCGCTCTATTCACGCAAGCGCGGGATGAAGGGATCGACTCGCCGTTCAGGAATCTCAAGCCGGACTACATTGGGCTGCAGGACACACCTGCCAGAGGGTCGGGGCTGGTGTACCGCGTTGCGGTTAACCGCCACGAGGCCCGGGTCGTCCTCACCAACAAGCGGGGCCGATGGACGGGCGCGCTGGCCGTGTTGCTTGAGAACCGACAGAAGATCGACGCGGCCTTCGCGGAGGGCGACCTGCCGGAGCGCCTCAAATGGTCGGAGGAGGTGACCGCGGGCCGCTGGGTGATTCGCTACGGGGTAGACGTCAACTACCGGAACGAGCCCGACATGGCCAAGATGCTCGAACTCAATCGGGCTTCCGCCGAGATGAAGCGCGTCTTTGCCCCGCACCTCGAGCAACTCGATCCAGAGCTTGAAGAGGACACGTCGGAGCCATCGGCCGACTGACGGTCGTGGCGACGAACGAGGTGGCCAGATGTTCATGGGTCAGTCGCAAGACGAGCTCCGCTGGCAGCCACGCGCTCGTGCTCCGCGTCTCGTCTGGCTCTGCGTCCTGTGCGCGGCGGCCACCCTCGCACTGGCCCAGCCCGCCGCCGACCGGGAATGGTTGCCCGGCGATTCGCACATCCACAGCCACTGGAGCACCGGCTACGACTACCGAACCGTCCCGCCGACCCCCATCAAGGGACGGGATGCCCTCTACTCGACGCCGCGCAACGCCGCGATGGCGCGGCGGTTCGGCCTGCGCTGGATGGTGACGACCGATCACGGCGGCCCCGCCCACTCCAAGGTGAATCTGGAGCAGGCCTACCGCGAACTGACCCTGTCGCGCGAACTCGTTCCCGAGGTGCTGCAGTTCTACGGGATGGAACTCAACATGCCGGGCATGGACCACCACACGCTGATCATCCCCCGCGCCGAGGACGAGGCTTCGGTGCTGAACGAGATCGAAAGCCGATTCGACGCCAACGAGGACTGGGCTCGGCCCCGCGACCCGCGCCGGCAGTCGGCGGGGCTCAGACAACAGGCGCTGGCGCACATGCAGGAGCTGGACAGGCTGCCGATCCTGTTTGCAAACCATCCCTCCCGGTCGGCGGAAGCAATCGGGGTCTACGGTCGCGACGAACCGTGGGAGCTCCGGGAAAACAACGACATCGCGCCGGACGTGTACCGTGGGATGGAAGGCGCGCCCGGCCACCAGGCCGCCGCCCTCAACGAGAACGGCAGCGGGCACCGCGGCGCCTACCGGAACCCCGGGGCCCAGACCCTGGGCGGCTTCGACCAGATGACGGCCATCGTCGGCGGCCTGTGGGACGCCCTCCTCGGCGAGGGGCGCCGATTCTGGATCGTCGCCTCGTCCGACTCGCACTTCCACTACGCCGAGCCGGTCCGGGCCGGAAGCGATTTCTGGCCCGGCGAGTTCCACAAGACCTGGGTCCACGCGCGCCCGACCTACGCCGACGTGCTCGACGGCCTGCGGCGCGGCCGTATGTTCGCGGTGGCGGGGGACCTGGTGACCGAGCTCGAGGTCAGCCTGGCGAGCGGCCGGCACGAGGCCGGGCTCGGTGGCACGCTGCGTGTCGCGCCGGGGACGCGGGTCACGGCGACCGTCCGGTTACGGGATCCGGAGACCGCGAATGCGGCGGGCGAGAACCCTGCCGTCCGGCGGGTCGATGTGATAGTGGGCGAGGTGCAGGGACCTGCCTCCGATCCGGCGAACGATCGCAACCCGACGACGCGCGTCTTCGCCCGCTTCACGCGCGACGCGCTGGACCGTGACGGAGACCGCTACACCGTCGAGGCAGTGCTGCCCGCGGTGGACCGCGACCTCTACGTCCGGGTGCGCGGGACGAGCACCGACGACCTCGAGCCTCCGATGGACGGCCCCGAGGAGAACCCCTGGCACGATCTCTGGTTCTACTCGAACCCGATCTTCGTCGAGGTCGAGTGACGCCGTTCGGGCTGGGGCGTCGTCAGGCGGACTGGAGCTTGCGCCGGATCAAGCGGAGCTGGCCCTGGAGGACGCCGCCATCGAGGATCTGCCGAGCAGAAGGCCGTAACGCCCGTCGCGCGTCACGATGCCATCGAGGTCTTGACGACGGAGCATCGGCTCTCGGTCCGTCGCGCCTGCCGCGTCGTCGGACTGGCCCGGGCGGCATGGTCATGGTTCGGACGTCCGCGCGTGCAGGTCGAGAAGAACGCCCGCGTGGCCAGCAGGCGGGTAGACCCTTACCGGCGGATCGGCAGCCGTGCTGGCCCGAACCAACACCTCCTGCAACGCTTCTCCAGTAGCCGCCTCGAGAAACCGTCCGGACATCGACACCGGAAATCGCAGCATCAGGTGGGAATCGAGGCGTGTCGACTCGACGTATCCGATGAAGCGCACCGGCGACTGAAATCCGAAGGCTTGGCGGAGTCCATGCGCCGCCCGTAGCGTGCTTCCCTCCGCAGGACCGCCCACGAAGCGGAGTTCCGAGAGACTCGGCATGGGTTCCAGCGCCTGAATCGCCCGTGACGTTTCGGGCTGGACCCGATACAGCCGAGTCTCCCCCTCTACGGCCTCGAGCGCCAGATCCCGTCGTCGCTCCAGTTCGCGCAGCTTCCGCCGCATCCGGTTGCCGTATTGGTTCAGGTCTATGACGACATAACCGACGCCGATTTCCTGAAGCCATTTCACGGTCAGCACCGAAGGGAATCCGCTGGCCACGTGGGCGTTATCGTCGAAATCCGGCGGCGCGAAGCCACCAAAGCCATTCACGAGTGGTCGCCAATGGACAGTTGACGCCAGCAGATACCGGGCGTTCCTGTGAAACCCGTAGCGCCGCTGGTAAATCGGCAACTCGACAACGGCGCCGGGCCACGGCGACGTCGCCAGGAACCGATGGATGCGCCCGGAAGTGTCTCTCCACGGATCGGAACCCCAACCGTGGAAACTCTCCCCCGTGGTCAACAGGAGCACGACGACGGCAAGCAGCGACCGCCGCGGCGGCGACACCGGCCACCTGAGTCCACTCAGGCCGATGCCTGCCAGCGCCGCGAGCGCGAAGATCGCGAGAATACCGAAACGATTGACCGCCCGCAGACCTCGTAGCGGCGGGACCCACTCGTACGCCCAGGTGTAGACCGGCGTGAGCGACCCTAACGACAGAACCAAGCCGATGGCAGCGGCCGCCAGGAGCATACGGCGAGCCCCCAGGGGCGCCATGCGACGCCGCTGACAGACAGCGACGGTTGCCAGCACAAGCGTCACGACACCCGGAAACAATGTACCGGGCGACGAGCGGTTGTAGTCGGCGCTCCAGCTTTTGTAGTGAAAAACGGCGCCCGACGCCAAGTAGCTTCCCAGCGCCGTCGCGAGGTCGGCCGCCTCGGCAACGGGAGGTCGTTCGTGTCCCGCCTGCAGGTAGGGCCACAGCACGACAAGCAGAATCGCGATGGTCCCCACCGCCGCTAACCCCAATTGCTGCAACAGGCGAGCTCCTTGGTGCCCCCGGAACGCGTTCGCCCGCGCAAGCGCAGCCGCGCATAGTGCGAAGAACACGAAGACCACGAGGTAGCCGGACGTCAGCGCAGCACCGATCACGCAGAGCCCCAGCCAGGCCGCGTCCCGCGGGCGGCGATGCTCCGTCAACCGTTGGAACGCAAGAAACGCCAACGGCAGCCAGTAGATGTGTATCCCTTGTATATGCGCTGACCGCGTCAAGAGCGCCGTGGTGAATGCGAACAACGCACCCGACAAAAGGCCGGCGCGAAAGTCCCCGGTCCAATTCCTGACGAGGACGTACATGCCCAGGGCGGTCAACGCGTAGCCGAGCAGCACGAGCACCATATGCGCCAGGAGCGGAGAGCCTGGCCTTGATCCAGTTTCGTGGACGGGTTGATTATGCTGCCGGTGTCAGCCTCCGACGTTCAAACTCGGCCGGACTGACTTGGCCGAGCGTCGTGTGGTGGCGCCGCAGCTCCTCGCGTTCCTCGGTCGTCAGGCCTGTCCGGCCGTTGGTCCGGTCCGCCCGCTCGCGCTCGACCCAATGCCGGAGCGCCGACTCCGTCAGATCGAGCTCGCGGGCTACCTGGCCGACCGTCTTGCCCTCGTCGAGCACCAACCGGACCGCGCCCGCCTTGAACTCATCGGTGAACTGTCGCCGCGCTCGACGCGGCCTGACTATCACTGCCATGGTGGACATCGTATCCACCATGGTTCTTCAGCGTGAGTCGTCCAATAACGTCCCATGTCGTCCATAACTATCTCATTTATAGATAGTTATTACAGTTTGTCTTGGCTTGACACCAGCCAGATCGACCTATAACATCCACTACGTTCCACCACATAACGGTGGAAATACAGGTGGAAAGGATGCTGCCGACTCACCCCCCCACGCGCCAGCCCGAACACGCTCTCTCGACCGCCTTCGTCCGCACCGTCGCCGCGGCCGGCCGGTATTGCGACGGCCAGGGCTTGTACCTCGACGTCCAGCCGTCCGGCAGCCGGAGTTGGGTCCAGCGGATCGCCATCCGCGGACGCCGCCGCGAACTCGGGCTCGGCGGCTTCCCGCTCGTCTCGCTCAAGGAGGCCCGCGCGCTCGCCTTCGCCAACCGCAAGCTCGCCCGCGCCGGTGGCGACCCGCTCGCCGAGAAGCGCCGTCTCCAGCGCACGCCGACCTTCGCCGCCGCCGCCGAGCAGGTCTGGACCCAGATGCAGCCCGGCTGGCGCAATCCGAAGTACGGCAAGGATTGGATGTCGAGCATGACGCGGTTCGCGTTCCCGCGCATTGGTCAACTGCCGGTCTCGGAGGTGACGAGCGCCGACGTGATCGAGACGCTGCGGCCCGTCTGGCATGTCCGCCCGGCGACGGCGCGGCGGGTGCGCGAACGCATCAGCACGGTGATGGAATGGGCCGTGGCGATGGACCTGCGAGCCGACAACCCCTGCGACCGCATCGGGCCGGTCCTGGGCCCGCAGCAGCATCTGGTCCAGCACATGCGGGCGCTGCCGCATCGCGACGTGGCGGCGGCCATCGGCGCGGTGCAGGCGTCGGGGGCTCCGCCCGTGGTGAAGCTCGCCTTCGAGTTCCTCGTGCTCACGGCGGCGCGATCCGGTGAGGTCCGCGGGGCGCAGTGGGCCGAGGTCGACGCGGAGAACCACGTCTGGACCATCCCGGCCACGCGCACGAAGGCCAAGCGGGAACACCGGGTTCCCCTGTGCCGGCGTGCCGCACAGATCCTCGACGCGGCGCGCGCGCTCGGCGACGGCCATGCGCTGGTGTTCCCGAGCGGGCGCGGGAAGCGGCTGGCCGATATGGCGCTGTCGGGGCTGCTCAAGGACCTGGCGATCGGCGGCGTCCCGCACGGCTTTCGTTCGAGCTTCCGGGACTGGACGGCCGAGGAGACCAATCACCCGCGCGAGGTCGTCGAGGCGGCGCTCGCGCACGTGGTCCAGAATAAGGTCGAAGCCGCCTATGCCCGCTCGGACCTGTTCGAGCGTCGGCGGCGGCTGATGGACGATTGGGCCGCCTATCTCAGTGGAACACACGGAGCCCGCCCTACTCCCGCTGCCATCGGCAGTACGTCTGCTCACTGACCCCGAGCGTCTTTTCACACCTGGGAGTTCCGTTGCACGGCGAGGAGGGTGACGATGCCGCACACGATCGTGGGACTGCCGACTGTCAACGCCCGCACCGGTGGCGGCGCGGACGTGGGCCGCGACCGCTGGACGCGCTCACTCCACGTCACGTTCTTCGAGACGGTCGATCCCGAGCTGATGATTGTGCATCCGATGGGGATTCTCATCACGTACGTGCGCGGGGATCGCGCGCTGGTGACCGGATGACGACGAGCCCCGCCTCGGAGACACCGCGCCCCGTCACGGTCCCGACGTTGCAGGACCGCGCGCGTGTGCTTGAACCCCTCGGATGGAGCGGTCGAGCGGCCGAATGGATCGCGCTGGTCGCCCTGCATACCGGCGTCTTTACGCGCTCGCAATGGTGTCATTTTTTCGATCACGCGAACCGCGAAGCGGCGCGCGTCTTCGTGCGCGCGCTCATCGACAAGCAGCTCGCCATCGAGGACGAGCGGGCCATCTTCCCCAGCGGCGCGCGCGCCGTTCTCCTCACCGGCAAAGCGCTCTATCGGGCGCTGGGCGTCCCCGACGTGCGCCATCGGCGCGGCAAGGACGCGACGACGCACGTACTCATGCGGCGCGTGCTCTCGCTCGATTACCTCATCGAGCGGCCGACGCTCGGATGGTTGCCGACGGAGGACGACAAGGTACGACGGTTCGAGGCGTTCGGTATCGACCGGCGAACCTTCCCGTACCGGAAGTACGGGCAACCCGGAATCCCGCGCTATTTTGCGTTCAAGTTACCGATCGCGGTAGACGAGCGAACGGCGACGTTCGTGTACGTGGACGCCGGCCAGTCCACCGATAGCGAGCTGCGCGCGTGGGGCGTGGCCCACGCGCCGCTCTGGGCCGCGCTCCGGACGCGGACTTTCGCCGTGCACGTTGTCGCCGTCGGCACGGGTGTTGCCGCCGCGGAACGCGCCGCGCCCGTGCTGAAACACTGGACCCAGAACGGCGACGGCCAGGGCGCGGCGGACCCGGCCGGGCCGACCAAGGCCGACCCGGACATCCGCCAGGAAATCGCCCGGCTTGAGAAGGCGATTACCGCCGGCAATCGTGAACTCTTGCGCGCGGCCGGCGGGTTCGACAAGGCGGCCGATCGTCTCGTCTTCTTGCAACAACTCCCCGACGGCACGCCCACCAAGGCGACGGCGCGAGGGGCGATTGACCGCTTCACGATCTGGCCCACCGTCCGGCTGACGACCCCCGAGGTGGCTATCTGATGGTGCCCCCGTTCCGTGGCAACGCGCAGGGCAACGCGTAGGGCAATCAAAATCTGACGCGGACACAGGGGGGGGTGTCCCAAAAACAGCAGGGGGGGGTGTCACATCCCCCCCTGCCATTGTTCGCTGTCGTTGTTCGGCTTTTCGTCCTACGACCGGCCGACCCGAACCGCGCCAGCGGTGAGGGGAAAGACGGGAGCGACCCCCCCTTTTGTGCCGCTGGCGCGGCACGGCGAAGGGGTTGGTGTCAGGCACGGTGTCAGGCACCGTGTCAGACCCCATCCCCGCCTTCGAGGGGGGTCGCTCCCGTCTGTATGTATCCTTGCAGGAAGGCTCCCCGGCCCGCACGCGGGCCGGACGAAGAGCCGAGACGAGCGGCGCGATGTTTGACCGACTCATCCGCGCGTTCCCGGTCGTCGGCGGCGTGAGTGTCGCGTGCGCCTAGACGTGCCCGGCGTGTTTCCCGAGACCGATCCCGTGGCGGTGCTCGTCCGCTACCACACCCCGAACGTGTACTGCGCCGTCGTCGCGTGGTACTACGTCGCGCCCGGCGTGGCGGCGTTCCTCGCCGGGCAATTGCTCATCAGCACATCGCGGATCTGGTTCGCCCGGATGGGCGTCCGTGTGGGGCGCCGGTCCCGCCTTCCGACGTGGCCGCTTTCGCCTACGGCCGACGGGCCGGCGATCGTCGTCGGCGAGGTTCATCACCCGGTCAGAGCCATCGAGAGCCCGGCCCCCGAATGGCTGACGATCCCGGAGCGTGGCCTCTATACCGGCGTGGCGATTTTCGGCGCGGTCGGGTCCGGCAAAACGTCGGCGTGTATGCACCCGTTCGCCCGCCAGCTCTTGAGCTGGCAAGCGGACAATCCCGAGCGGCGCGCCGCCGCGCTGGTCCTCGAAGTGAAGGGAGATGTTTGCCACGACATCCGCCGAATGCTCGCCGAGCTGAGCCGCGCCGACGACTACGTCGAGCTGAGTCTTGACGGCCGGCTGACGTGGAATCCCTTGAGTGCCACATGGCTCGATGCGTACTCGCTCGCGTACACGGTCGCGTCCCTCTTGAATCAACTCTTCGGCAAGGGTAAAGAACCGTTCTGGCAACAGGCCTATACCAACCTCGGCCGCTGGATCATCGAGCTCTACCGCGTGCTGCCCGGCGGATGGGTGACGCTGCGCGACGTGTACCACTGCGCCATCGACAAGGCGCTGTTCGCCAAGAAGATTCAACCCCGGATCGAGAAGACAGTTTTTGAGCAGTTCGAGGGTTTCAAGCGAGGAAGACCCGGGTGGCCGCGGGCCGGTCCGCGCACCCGCCGCGGCATCCCTCCTCTCGGTCGCCATCAGAGCGTGACCCGCGGTCGGCGAGCCGAACATCACTGGACGCCTGTCGAGTCGAGTGGCTCGTCTGCGGATCGACGGCCTCGATCCGGGCCGCGAACTAGCGCGTCGGGGTTCATCCCGTCAGCCAAAGGCGCTATCATTTTCCGGCGGCGTGGTCCGGTTGGCGGAGGCAATCAGGTGAAAGGGTTCGACCTACAGGTCGAGATTGACGTGTCCCCCTTGGTGGACGACGGAAAACCATCTGATGGTACCCCTCGGACCATCGTCGTCATGGTGTGCGGGTTCCAGGCCGTGCATGTGACGCGGGCGGACTCGTGTCGAACACCGGAGCGCTGCCGCGCAGCCACCGTTCCAGTTGCCTGGCGACCTCGACCACAGCCTGCTTGCGCAACGCGCATTCCCAGACGATTGCGACTCGCCAGCCGGCCTGGAGCAGGTCGCGTCGGTTGCGTCGATCCCGTTCGGTGTTCGCATCGAATTTGGCTCGCCAGAATCTCTCGCGAGTGGTCGGTGTCGTGGTGTACGGGCAGCCCGCGTGCCGGTGCCAGAAGCAGCCGTGCACGAAGCACACGGCAACGAATCGGCGAAACACGAGGTCTGGAGTGCCGGGGAGTCTCCGGTCATGCAGACGGTATCGAAGCCCGCGGGCGTGGACGGCTCGACGAAGCGCGAGTTCGGGCCGCGTGTCCCTGCTTCCGATCCCCGCCATCATGCGCGAACGCGTTGCGCGGTCCACTATGTCTGCCATCGTCGTCCCTGCACGAATCCCGGAGGAGCACCGGAGACAACAGGCTACACGAGACGTTCCGGACGTGATCCAAATCGACGGGATGCGGCGACGCGGTCTGGAACCGGTTTGGTCGGTGAGCCGGCGTCGCGGCCTCGCCTCCACCGAAGGCAGGGCAGCCGGCAACGACGGCAGCTGCCGTGCCATCTCGCCGTTCGAGTGCGATCCGTGACTCGAATTGTGCCCGTCGTGGATCTGTTCGCAGGTCCGGGCGGGCTCGCGGAAGGCTTCTCCGCGTGCCGCCGAACGGACGGACGCCGCAGGTACCGTATCGCCTTGGCCCTCGAGAAGGACCGAGTCGCGCACCGCACCTTGCTGCTGCGAGCGTTCCTGCGCAAGTTCGCGACAGGTTTCCCTCCGGAGTACTACGATTTCCTGAACGGAGTGGTCCCCGAAGAGCCCGACTGGGCGAAGCTGCACCCTAGGCGATGGGCTGCCGCTTGTGACGAGACCAGGTGTCTGGAGCTGGGCTCGTACGAGGCGAGCGTCTTTCTCCGAGACCGGATCGCGCAGATCCGGGCGGAACACGGAGGACGAACCGTGCTTCTCGGCGGGCCGCCGTGTCAGGCCTATTCCGTCATCGGACGGTCGCGAAATGCCGGAAATGCCGGATACAACGCCGACGAAGACGACCGGCAGTCGCTCTACGAGCAGTATGTGCAGGTGCTTCGGCAGCTTCGGCCTGCGGTTGCCGTAATGGAGAACGTCAAGGGGATGCTGTCCGCAGAGCGGAATGGCGAACTGATCTTTCCGAAGGTGATGGATCGTCTCCGGCATGCAGGCGGCACGGACGAGTACCGACTATTCGCGCTCGCATCTCGCTCGGGTGCGCAATCCTGGGACGATGGACTGAAGCCCGAAGACTTCTTGGTGCACGCGGAGGAACACGGCGTGCCACAGACCCGCCATCGGTTGTTCGTCATCTGCCTGCGACGCGACGTTGCCGAATCGCTCGAGGAAGAGCATCGACTACAACTCGAGCCTGATCGCAACACGGTGCCATTGGACGACATCATCAGCACGATGCCAAGGCTTCGCAGCCGTCTCAGTCGAAGCGACGGTCCCGGCTCTTGGCAGGACGCGGTGCGAGCGGCCCACGATCTTGTCTTGGCGAATCAGCCGGCGATGTCGAACGACGAGAAGCGCCGGTTCCGAAGGGCTCTTGCCCGTGCTCTCGCGACTGCGAACGGGTCCGCGCCGCCGTCTCGCGATGCGCGTGGCAACACGTTCCTGCCTGCGGGCTGCCCTCGCGAACTCCGTGAGTGGATCTTCGACGAGAAGCTTCGAATGTTGTCCAACAACGAAACCAGGGCACACATGGCCGCCGATCTCGCCCGCTACCTGTTTGCAGCGGCGTTCGGAAGCGCCTTCCGGCTATCTCCGAAGACCTTCGATTTTCCCGATGCGCTCATGCCGAGCCACGCGAACTGGCACACCGGTCATTTCGACGATCGCTACCGGGTCCAGCTCGCCGACAGGCCGTGCACAACGGTCACGAGTCACCTGTCGAAGGACGGCCACTACTTCATTCATCCTGATCCGGGTCAGTGCCGGAGCCTCACGGTGAGGGAGGTGGCGCGTCTCCAGACGTTTCCGGACAACTACTTCTTTCATGGCACGCGCACGCAACAGTACATCCAGGTGGGCAACGCCGTTCCGCCGTTCCTCGCCCATCAGATCGCCCGGACGCTCTCGACCGTGCTGGACCGTAATGACCGTATCGGAACGGGCCGGAGCCGCGTCTCGGGATCCTCGCGTCGACAGCCCGCGGGCGAAGTCCGGCGACTGCCGCTCGTCGCCATGGAGCGGACGTGACGGCGGGCCGTGCCACTCGGGAGCAGGAGATCCCTCCCAAGGCATCCGTCCTCGTGGAGAGCCTGCGCGACATCGGCTACTCGTTGCAAACGGCCGTGTCGGATGTCATCGACAACTCGCTGACCGCCGGAGCCCGGACGATCGAATTGCAAGCGGAAACGCATGCGGAAGACCCTGCCATCGGGATTCTCGACGACGGCATCGGCATGACCGAAGCGGAACTCCTCGAAGCGATGCGTCCGGGCAGCAGGAGTCCCCTTGAAGGCCGGACCGCCACGGATCTTGGCCGATTCGGTCTCGGGCTCAAGACGGCGTCGTTCTCGCAGTGCCGGCGATTGACCGTGGTGACTCGCAGGGCCGGTGTGACGTCCTGTGCGGTCTGGGACCTGGATACGGTCGCGGCACGCGACAGGTGGATTGTAGAGCTGCCCGAAAGCGTCGCGAAGATCCCGTGGTCCGACCACCTCGCGGCGGACGGCACGCTCGTCGTCTGGCAGAAACTCGACCGCCTCGTCGGTCCCGACGGACGAGGAAATCGACGGGATCTCGTCCGCCAACTCGACGAGACAGCGCGGCATGTCGAGTTCGTGTTCCACCGTTTCCTCTCCGGTAGGCAGGACAGGGAGAGACGCGTAGAAATCTCCCTCAACGGCCGCGAGCTGAAGCCCTTCGATCCATTCCATTCGAATCATCCGGCTACGCAGCTCCATCAGGAAGAGACCTTCGCGCTCGCCGGGAGGGAGATCCGGATCCAGCCCGTGACTCTGCCTCATCACGACAAGGTCTCGAAAGCCGACTGGACGCGGTACGGCGGGCCGGAAGGGTACGTGAAGAACCAAGGCTTCTACCTGTACCGGAACCGGCGGCTGATTCTCCACGGCACGTGGTTCGGTCTCGCGCGCCAGTTGGAACTCACAAAGCTGTGCCGCGTTTGTATTGAGATGCCCAGCAGTCTCGATGCGGAGTGGAAAATCGACGTGAAGAAGGCTTGGGCGCAGCCGCCACCACCGGTTCGGGAGAGACTGCGCGCCATCATCGAACAGATCGGCGGGCCGTCCAGGCGGACGTACACAGTGCGTGGCTCACGGCTGGCCGCAGACAGCCGCTTGCCAGTATGGACGCGGTCGCAGGACAAGAATGGAATCTCGTACGGGCTCGACACCGAGCATCCTCTCTTTTCTGCATTCGAGGGTCGGCTCGATCCAGGGACGGCTGACGAGTTCAGGAAACTCGTCGGGCTCATCGTTTCCACGCTGCCCGTCGAAGCACTGTACGCGGATGTCAGCGCAAGCGCCGAGTCCGTGTCGCCCACGGCGCTGGCGCCCGAAGACTTCAAGGAGATCGTGGAAGCGACTTGGCGCGCGCTCAAGGAACGCGGGCTGTCGGGGACCGAGGCGGAGACTCGGATGCGCTCGGCTGATCCGTTCCGGTCGCGCTGGGAGGAGGCAGCCAGCGTGTTCCAAACTCTGACGGCGGAAGGACAGGGAGAATCGTGAAGGATCTCGACAAACTCAAGGCGGCGGTCAGCGGCGTCCTCAGTACCGACCTGCCGACGCAAGAGGGGATTCGCGAGTGCATCGACCTGCTTCGACGTTCCTTTCCCGGTGTGACGGACGAGGAGGCGAACAAGCTGGCTTTCTGGTTCGAGGAGGTGCATGGCGTCACGATGAGGGACGGTGCCGCCCTACAGGAAACCGGATTCGAGCCGTGGCTGGAGGATGCGCGTTCCGGATTGGATCCCTACTACTGGGATCGCTACCGCCAGCTCCTGGTGAGCAAGGACTTCTCCGGACATGTGCTTGCCACGCTGGACAGCGTGACGGACCGCATACTCGGATTCCTGGAGAATCCGACTAAGCCGGGAGATTGGGACCGTCGGGGCATGGTGGTTGGTCATGTCCAGTCCGGCAAGACCGCGAACTACACGGGACTGGTCTGCAAGGCTGCGGACGCCGGCTACAAGGTGATCGTCATCATCGCCGGCATCCACAACAACCTGCGCAACCAGACTCAACGAAGAATTGACGAGGGATTTGTCGGATTCGACAGTACCAGCAATCTTCTGCGGAAGACGCTCCCGAGCCAGGCCGTCGTGGGTGTCGGCCGCTTCGATTTCCGGCGACGGCCCGCCGCGTTCACCACGTCCCAGCGGGACTTCAACAAGGCGATCGCTGACAGCGTCGGCGTGCCCCTCCAGAACCTCGTCGAGCCGGCGGTGTTCGTGATCAAGAAGAACCCGAGCACGCTGCGAAACCTCATCGAGTGGCTGACCGCGCACAACGCGCAACGCGAAACGTCAACGATCCGAGATCCGATGCTCCTGATCGACGACGAGGCGGACAACGCCTCGATAAACATCCGGCATCGGCAGGACGAGATTTCCAGGATCAACGGCCAGATCCGGCAGCTTCTCAGGCTTTTCGATCGGAGCTGCTACGTTGGCTACACGGCCACTCCATTCGCAAACATCTTCATCGATCCCGACAGCGACGACGAGATGCTCGGCCACGATCTCTTCCCGCGCGACTTCATCGTCAGCCTGGATCCGCCGGACAACTACTTTGGCGCGACCAAGGTGTTCACGGATGACGCGGAGCGCATCGTGCGCCACGTCGACGACCACGCCGACGTGTTGCCCCTGAAGCATCGAATCGACCACCGCGTCACTGAGCTACCGGAGACTCTGGAGGCGGCGGTACGCGTCTTCGTCGTCGCGCGCGCCATCCGGCTCGCCCGCGGGCACGTCGGACGGCACAACTCGATGCTGGTGAACGTCTCGCGATTTGTCGCCGTCCAGGGCCAGATCCGCAATGAGATCCATGCGCTTGTCGGGCGCATTCGCAGCAGCGCTCGCGTCAATGGTGTGAGACCGCCGGCCCAAGCGACGCGTGACCCGGAAATCGCGGCGCTGCGTCAGGCGTTCGAGGAACACTACGCGGATTCCTGTGGGGTGTCCTGGCCTGACGTCCAGTCGCGGCTGCACGAGAGCGCCAGCGCGGTGAACGTGGTCGAGGTGAACAATCGAGCGCCCGGCTCCCTGGACTACGCGGCACACGAAACGGCGGGGCTGAACGTGATCGCCGTGGGGGGATTCTCGCTCTCCCGCGGACTGACGCTGGAGGGGCTTGTCGTCAGCTACTTCCTGCGGAACTCGATGATGTACGACACCCTCCTGCAGATGGGGCGCTGGTTCGGGTACCGGCGCGGATACGAGGACCTGTGCCGGGTGTGGATGCCTGAAGAAGCGGAGGGCTGGTACACGCACATTGCGGAGTCCATTGAGGAGCTTCGCGACGAGCTGGCCCGCATGCAGAGCGTGAACGCCACGCCGAAGGACTTCGGGCTTCGGGTGCGCAGCCACCCGGACACGCTCGTCGTGACCGCCCGCAACAAGATGGGCACGGGTGGAAGCTTGCGGGTGCTGATCGGCTTGGCGAATCGTTTCGTGGAGACGGCGACCCTGCGGCATGACCGGTCGAGTCTGGAAGCAAACCGGCGGGCAGCGATCACCCTTGCTGGACAGCTTCGACGCAGCGGGTACCCGCCCGAGCAGGGAGAACAGGTCAACGGCGGTCGTCTCGTGCGCCGGGTGCCGGTGAAGGTCGTGGATGCGTTTCTCCTGGCCTTCCGCAATCACGAGGGGTCCGCGATCACCGAAACCGGACCGATCCGCGAGTACATCAGGCAACGCCAGGCCGACGAGCTTCGAGAGTGGGACATTCTCTTCGCCGGCGTCACACCGAAGGAGGCGTCCCCCAAGGCTCTGGTGGATTCCAGTCTCGGCTTCCCGCTCATCTGCCAGCGTCGCACTAAGGGCACGCGAAGCGACGCTGCGATGTTGATGGTCACTGACAAGCAGCGGGTAAGCTCGCGGGGGATCGCAAGGGTCGGGTTGACGAAAGAAGAACGACGCAGGGCGGAGGAGGACCACGACGGGTTACACCCCACCCCGGCGGGGAGGGCGAACTATCCGGACCACATTTACGGACCTGTGCGCACGAGGCCACTGCTTGTGATCCACCTGCTAGCTATAGGCGCAGCCGACGCCGATCTGCGCGGAGGCGAGCCCGTGGTGGCCTGGAGCATCAGCTTTCCGGCGACGAACCGGGAGGAAGAGAAGGTCGAGTACGTGGTCAACACGACCTGGGATCGCGAACACTACCCCGAGGACGACGACGAGGACGCGGGCGATGACGAATGACGATCCCTGGAGCGGGATCTCCGCGCCACCGGTGCAGGCCTCGAAGATGAACGCGCGACGTGTCACGCAGGCGGCACCATGGGGTCTGTACTGGGCCGTGGACGCCGAACGCAACGTTCTACTGATCCTCCAGCACGGTGGGACGATCAGGCGGTCACGGCGCATGCCGAAACTCCGCGGTCTGCGGGTCGAGGTGCAGCCAGCTGACAGCGGATCGGACGAACGGATAGTCATCCGGCTGACGGACCCGGAGCAGCGGGATATCTTTCTCCGATTCTGTCGCGACATCGTCGACGCCACGATTCTCGCGCAGACCGAAGAACAAGCCGTGGAGCGGTTCCTGGCGCGCACATGGCGCTGGCACCGGCTTCTCAAGAGCGGCCTTGACAAGCGCCTCAGCGACGACGAGCAGAGGGGACTGGTCGGCGAACTGTTCTTGCTGGAGCGGCACGTGCTTCCGGCGCTTGGCGCGCTGGATGCCGTCAGGTGCTGGACCGGCCCGCTGGATGCACCTCACGACTTCGAGATCTCCCGGATCCACGTCGAGGCAAAGGCGCGGGGTTCCGCAACACCTCTCGTGACAGTTTCATCCGAGCAGCAGCTCGAGTCCGGCAATGCCGACAGGCTGTTTCTCCACGTCACAGAGGTGACGACCGCAGCCGAGAGCGGACCGGACTCGTTCACGGTGACCGACATCACAAACAGAATCCGAGTCGCGTTGGCCGAACGGGAGATGGCCGCTGTCGACCTATTCGAGGAGCGACTGGGCGCGGTAGGATTCGACTGGACGGACGACTACTCGGACAAGTCCTGGGTGGTCGGGCAGGAAGCCCTCTATGAGGTGCGCGAAGGATTTCCTCGAATAACGCCGGCGATGGTTCCGGGAGGAGTCGGGAACGTGCGGTACATGATCTCCCTTCCGGACTGCGAGGAATTCCGCGTCGATCCCGCATCTCTGCCGATCACCTCTTCGAGAGGCCCCGATGACAGTTGAGGAATTCGCGGCCGAGTTCTTCCAGGATGTTATCGCCGATGCCGATGCCGAAGGGCAGTTCGTCGAGGATGTCTTCTTCCACAAATTCTGCGAACACCTGATGGAGGCAGGCGAGTTGGACTCGGCAGACCGGGTCGCGTATCAGGGCCAGCCGGGGAGAGGCATTCGCGTCGATGGATACGGAGGCGATCCCGCCGAGGACGACTCGGACACCTTCAGTCTTCTGATCTCCGACTTCCATCCATCGGCGGACGTTGGTCGCCTGATCGGAAGCCAGATGAACACGATCTTCCGGCGGCTGTCCAACTTCCTTCGGTATGCCCTCGATCGCAAGTGGCGCGACGCGCTCGAGGAGACGAGTCCGGCCTTCGGGCTCGCCGACCTGCTTTCCAAGCGCTGGAGCGGCATCGGTCGGGTTCGCCTGTTCCTGATCACGAATCGCGAGCTGAGCGAAAGAGTCGACGGGCGCGAAGCGGACGAGCTTGACGGTAGGACTATCACTTACAGCGTCTGGGACATCGGCCGGCTGCACCGGCAGGCGACAGTCAGACACGGCCGGGAGGATATCGACGTCGATCTGGCGGGCAGCTTTGGCGGCCCGCTTTCCGTCCTTCCCGCACAGCAGCCGGAGGCCGACCATGAATCGTACCTCGCGATCATGCCCGGAAAGGTGCTCGCGGCAATCTACGACCGGTGGGGTACCCGACTTCTGGAACAGAACGTACGGGTCTTCCTGCAGCATCGCGGCAAGGTCAACAAGGGGATCAGGGCGACCGTCGAGAACGAACCCAACATGTTCTTCGCCTACAACAACGGCATCACGGCTACCGCCGAGGAAGTCGAGATCGACGACGACGGGGGCAGACTGCTGCTGCGTCGACTGAAGAACTTCCAGATCGTGAACGGCGGCCAGACGACCGCGTCAATCCACTCGGCGCATCGCGGCAAGGTTGACGTGTCGCAGACCTTCGTCCAGATGAAGCTTTCTGTAGTCGATCCGGAACGGGCGAACAGTCTGGTGCCCAAGATATCCGAGTTCGCCAACAGCCAGAATCGGGTCAGCGCGGCCGACTTCTTCGCCAATCATCCCTTCCACGTTCGCATGGAGGGTTTCTCCCGGCGCATCCACGCGCCGTCACCGGACGGCACGTTCCGACAGTCGAAGTGGTTCTACGAGCGAGCCCGAGGCCAGTACGCGGACGCTCGCGGAGGTCTCACGCAGGCCCAGCGCAAGAAGTTCGATCTGGAGAACCCGCGCCGGCAACTCTTCACGAAGACGGAACTGGCGAAGTTCGTCAACGTCTGGCAGGAACGCCCACACGAGGTGAGTCTCGGGGCGCAGAAGAACTTCGCGGCCTTCGCGCGACGCATCGGTCAGCAATGGAAGACTGCCTCGGACGACTTCAACGAGGCGTGGTATCGCGAAGCTGTTGCCAAGGCGATTGTCTTCAAGGCGACCGAGCGACTCGTTACGGATCAACCCTGGTACCAGGGCGGGTATCGCGCCAACATCGTCGCCTATGCGATCGCCAAGACCGCGCACGATGCGAGGGAAGCGGGACGGGCGGTCGACTTCCAGGACATCTGGCACCGGCAGGTGCTGCCGCCGGCAATGGGGCCAGCTTTGATCGTCGTGGCCGAATCGGTGCATGACGTATTGGTCGCTCCACCCGCAGGGATCAGCAACGTGACGGAGTGGGCGAAGAAGCAGGCCTGCTGGAACCGTGTCAGCGAACTCATCATTGCGTGGCCTCAGCCATTTTTCAACGACCTGATCTCAACCGAGGAACGTCGTGACGCGACTCGAAGCGCGCGTCGCGAGCAGCGGCAACTCAACAGCGTCGAGGCGCAGATCGCGGTCCTCAACGCCGGTCCTGCGTTCTGGTCGGCCGCGCTTGCATGGGGCACGGAACGGGGATTGCTCACGCCCACCGAGGTCGGGGTACTGGGTGTGGCGGCCGCTCCCGCGGGCAGGACTCCGACTGAACGGCAGGCCTCCAGGGCAGTCGAGGCGCTGATCAAGTTGCAGTCCGAGGGCTACACCGGTGATCTTTCGTCTGGGGCGTGACGGCTGGAGTGCTGCATGGCCGATGCGAGGGAGCAGCGGAAGAAGCAGCGGCGCGCGGAGGTGGAACAGCCCGATCGGCGCGCATCATCGCAGCGGTGAGCCATGGACAATCCGAGGGTGAACTGGCCGAGCGGTCCGCGGACGGCTTCGATGGTCTCGTTGACTCCCGTTTGCAATGAGGGGTACAACGAGGGCAGCACAGCCGAAATACTGACAACAAGTCGCTTTTTATGAAGCACTTGCAGGCATTGTGTAGTTAAGGCAGCCCGAAGGCTGGTGGAGCTGCGCGACCACTGGCTCAATCCGCCCGAATGGGTCGAGTGGGTCGACGAGCCGGTTCCGGGCTACCCGAAGCGTGCGGTTCCCCGCGACGAGGACGCGGCGAAGGCGCTGAAGAAGCGCACGCTGACGAACCTCTACAACGCTCGCCCGCAGTGGCTCGCGCCGACGCGCACGCAACCCTTGACGCGGTTGTGGCAGCCTCGTACGGTTGGTCGGCGGACATCTCCGACGACGACGTTCTCCGTGAGTTGCTGGCGCTCAACGGCGGAGGACCGTAAGCAGGCCGCGACGACTCCCGCGCTGCCACGGATCGCCTTGAGCAACGAAATGACAGAGCGCATCTACACGTGGGATCAGCGGGGCCGGCTTGAACCGCTCGAAGAGGCGCGCTTCGGGAAGGAGGACGAATTGCAGGCCCTCATCGCCGAGCACCCGGAAGTGCTCGACGGTGAGCAAATGCGGCCGGGCGATCCCTTGCGATGGATTCTCATTACCCGAGAGCAAGGAATCGCCGAATCATCGTCCGATCCGGCGGCTCGATGGGCGGTCGACCATTTGATCGTTGACCAGGACGCGGTGCCGACGCTCGTCGAGGTCAAGAGGGGGGCAAGCGCCGAGATCCGCCGCACCATCGTCGGGCAGATGCTGGAGTACGCGGCCCACGCTGCGCGGACGTGGACCGCGGATACGCTACGCCGTGCGTTCGAGGAGTCAACGACGACCCGAGGCCTCGATCCCAGCGAAGTGCTTGGTGAGTTGCTGATGGCCAACGGAGAGCCGGATGCCGACGGCTTCTGGGAGAGCGTGGCGACGAACCTCGCCGCGACTCGGCTGCGGCTGCTGTTTGTCGCGGATGACATCCCCGACCCCCTTGAGCGGGTCGTCGAGTTTCTCAACGCGCAGATGGCGGGAATCGAAGTACTCGCGGTGGAGATCAAGCAGTTCAAGGGCAAGTCGAGCCAAACCTTGGTGCCGCGGGTTATCGGAAGAATCGCGGCTTCACCGCGCCGCCCTGGCGGCCATGCTGCGCGCCGCTCAAAGCTCGACCGCGAGTCGTTTCTGAGGGTTTTCGGCAACGACGAACACTGCGGCGTGGCCGTTCGGCTCCTTGGCGTTGCGGATGAATCCGGCGCCCTTCTGGAGTGGTATTCCAACGGCGTTGGCATCCAGATACCCTGCTCGCATTGGAAACGACCGATCGGCGTCGCTTGGCTCTTTTCGCCGTCGGAGTGGGGAAAGGCGGTGTTGAGGGGTCTGACCGACGTCTCCCTCGGGACGTCGGTGGATCCACGCGCAACGGTGGCGTCGCTGGCTGACGAAGAGCGGTTGGTGTACGCGTCACTCCAACGGTGGGTGGAGGAAATTGCCGGTTGCGACTTCGCGAAGTACGCCGACACCCCGTACTACCATGCCCGGACGATCAGCTACGACGACGCCGCGCTCCACATCGACCGGCTGGCGCGCGGCCTCGCAAGGGTCGTCTCGGAGATCCGATCGCTGTGACCGCGACGGGCTGCCGTCGGTCCGCCAAGCGTTTCTTGACTTGGGGGCCGTCTGCGGACAGCTTGGATGGTCCTGTGGATTCCCGCCAGAAAAGTGGGAAGCGACGAGGGAAGCATGGATGGTGAACTGACAGCAAGCCGTTGTTTGTGAGTTATTTACGAGATATTTAAGACTGCCCAGTCGGTCATCAGCCGCCACTGCCGCTCGAACAGGTCTGACCCGGCCGTCGTTCCACACTGTTGGTGGCAACTGTGAGAATTCCCATTCGTGGCAATCGAAAACCGCACACGTTGAAATTTGGCGGCTCGCGCCGTCCGTCCATGACGTTGGTGGAACCAACAGCGATGGAGCGGTGCGCGATCCGTACTCGCGACGAATTCGAGGAAAGACGAAGGGAAGGGGCAGGTCTTGTCGCTGCATCTGATTCTGGACTGTCTCAATGGTGAACGAATCCGCTGCACGTATGGCGCGGTAGCCGCCGTCATCGGCGGTGCGGCGCGCGGTGTCGGCCAACGGTTGGAGGCCAAGGATCCGCGCAACTCGTGGATCGTGAACAAGAACACCGGGGAGCCGACAACCTTGATTCTCAGAAGCACCCGGATTTGCATCGAACCACTCATGTCATCACGACGGGAGAGGAGTTGCGCGAACTTCTGAAACGCCGCGCCTCGGATCGAAAATGAGGATCTCTGCCGGTCGGTGGCCAGGGGTTCGAAGGGGAGCGCAGCGACCGCGCCCGATCACGGCGTCCTGCGGCGCATGTCGGTGCGCCGGGAGACCCGGGTAGGGCGCGCAGAGGGTCCATGGCGCGCCACTGCGCCACCCGCGACTTCTTCCGGCAGATGCCGAACCCGCTGCTGGCCCGCTAATGCCACGCCCGCGGCGTCCTGGGCGATCTCGACATGGCCGCGCTGCCCGGAGCCCCAGCCCGACGCGCGGTGGGCGGCTTGGCTGACGTTGGACGACCCCCAGCGCCACGCGATGGACGCCACGTTCCAGGACATCACGGCGCTGAGTGGCCTCGCGGCACTCGTCGTCAAGGTCCGCGTCTTGCGGACCGGGCGAGATCCGCTGGCACGGTGTGCAAGACGATCCGGGTACGGTCGAACTGCGCGCTAGTCTGCCGACGCTGCCGGCCGGCGAGCGGCACCTCCCCGTTCACGATGCGGACCGGCGTCGCCGCGTCGGATCCGCCGTCCGACTCCGCCCGCTCGTCGCGCAGACGGCCCATCCGAGGTGCCCGTGGGGAACCCCACCGGTTGCGGTCTACGATCCCAATTCATTCGAGGACGGTGCACTGGGTCCGCTGGAATCCGATGCAGAACGAGGGATGGAGCGAGGGGAACAAGAACCCAGGAATGCTTTAAGGTGCATATGTGTCAATGACTTACAAGACATTCACATCGGACATCGTATCCGCCTTTCGAAATGTGTCCACGAGTTCGGATCAAGCCCACTCTGCACACATCCAGGCTTGGCGGGTCGCGGTCTGACCTGTTTGCCATCACACCTTGTCGTTACGTTGCGCAACCTCTCAGCGGCCACCTCCTTCGGGTTTGAGGTTCGTGCTCCTGTCCCGCCCGTCCTCAGGCGGGCTGGCCAGCGAAGTTCGGTTCGTACTCCCGGTCATGGGCCAGCAGGGCCCAGATCGTACGCGCGGTGGACGCGATGGTCACGGTTCTAAGCACGCTGGCTGCCTCGGATCCATCGTTTCTCGAACGGTGTGTTCAGCATCCTGGCGCTCGCGGCCGCAAGCGCCGCTACATCGCCCGAACGCCGGAAGAGCTGTATCCAGATCGCGACGATCTTCGTGACTTGCACGTGAAGCTACCCGGTGGGTGGTTAGTCGGCACGAATATCAGCAATAGTCAGAAGCGGAAGATCATCGATCTCGCCGCCGAGATTGCTGGCTTGAGGCCGCGCGAGGACATTGCGCTTCCGTTTTGAGTCGCACGGAACTCGGCGGGCTCGAGGCGCTCAGCGGCCGGGGCCGTGAGCAAGCCCGCGGCGCTGACACCGTGCCGCGGCGGAGAACGCATCCCGTCGTGCGGCGCGACAAGCCGCGCCGAGCGGGGCTCCTCCACGTGGATCCGGCCTTTTTCAGGGTGGCGTGCCGGCCTGCTACGATGGGGTGGCTGCTATGCGGTAGCTCCGCTTCCGGCCGTCGAACGGACTGTCATCGACGACAACTGACGTGCGCGTCGGCGGAAGTGCAGCGGGCAGTGATGGGAAGCCGGTGCCGGTGATGCGCGCCCCGCGGAACCAGAGGTGCAATGGATCCAGCCTCGGTCGGCGTGGCTCAGAGACCAATGTACCAGCTTGAGGTGAAGCGCTATCTGGTCGAGCACCAGTTCTCCCCGACCGATGGCTGGGAGGTCACCATCGATGTGGATCCGATGGAGCGGGCTACGGGCGGACAACATCCGCCTGGTAAGCGGGAACGCGCCCGGCGCGCCGAGGAGTGGCTCGCGAACGCGGGAGCCAGAATCGGTACCCACCCCGACTTCGGGCGAGCTGACCTCGTAGCGGCGAAACCTGGCGTCGCAACTGTCGTCGTGGAGGTCGAGGGTGAGTCGTCCCGCCAGAAGGAGCAGGCGCTCTACTCGGCGCTCGGGCAAACCGTGCTGCTGATGAGGGTAAACGGGGACATTCGTTACGGACTCGCCGTTCCCGACACCCCGTCGTGGGAGCGCCAGATGGCCAAGATCCCCACTTGCGTCTGTGATCGGCTGTCACTGACCCTCTGGTTGGTGGGTGAAACCGGAGTTCGAGACTCGGGGCAAGCGGCACGTCGATGAGCGTTGCTGGAAGGCGGCTGTTTCTGGTCTCCTGCGTGAAGACCAAACGGGCGATGCCCGCGGAGGCGATGGACCTCTACACCTCCAACTGGTTCCAAAAGGCGAGGGCCTGCGTGGAGAAGACGGGTTGCCCATGGCGCATCCTGTCGGCGCAGTACGGCCTGGTTCATCCGGAAGAAGAAATCGGGCCTTACGAGAAGACTCTGAACACAATGCGCGTCGAGGAACGGCGTGTGTGGGCGGACCGTGTACTCGCCGGGCTCGGGCCGTGCCTCGATGGCGTTGATATGGTCGTTCTTCTTGCTGGCCGACGGTATCGGGAGTTTCTCGAACCGGCATTGCGGAAACAGGGTCTTGCGGTGTGCGTCCCGATGAGCGGCCTGCGTCACGGCGAGCAACTGGCGTGGCTCGCCGACTGTCTTCGTGGTGGCTGACCGGCTCGCCGACACACGGCGCTTCTACGACCTCCTCGACCGGCTAGAAGACCGCATCGGAGGGAGACGCATGCTGGCCGACTGCGTCGGCGGCAAGAACTGGCCGAACCGCGGTGTCTATTTCTTCTGCGAAACCGGGGAAGCGCGCTCGGGGTCCGGTGCCGGATTGCGCGTCGTGCGTGTCGGAACCCATGGACTGAAAGCCGGGAGCCGGAGCACGTTGTGGTCACGGCTCTCGCAGCATCGTGGCCCGGCTCGCGCCAGCGGCGGGAACCATCGTGGCTCGATATTCCGCCTGCTCGTCGGCATTGCGCTGGCCCAGCGGCATGGCATCGAGTTGCCGCCGTCCTGGGGCGTCGGTGCCGACGCTGGCGCGGCGGCAAGGCGGGTCGGTCTCGACCGGGGCGGTGTCAAGCGGGAGGAAGCGGAACTCGAAGCGAGAGTCAGCCGCCACATCCGTGCGATGCCGTTCCTGTGGCTGGAGGTTGGAGACGAACCCGGTCCGAGAAGTGAGCGCGGAACGATCGAGCGCAACGCCATCGGGCTTCTGAGCGGGTATCGCGAACCGGCGCTGGATCCGCCGTCGGCTAGCTGGCTCGGCCGTTTCAGCGACCGAGACCGCGTTCGCCGCTTCGGCCTCTGGAACAACAACCATGTCGATGAGTACTACGCCCCGTCGTTCCTCGATGCCATGGAGCGGCGGCTAGGCGGATAGCTCGCGATCCGAGTGGAGCCGCACTCGCGCGGCTTGACGAACTGGACGGCGGCGAACACGGCCACGTCGTTGCTACGTACGAGGAGGGCGGCGCGATGTACAGTGTGCTGCCGGAGCGGGTACCTGGTCCTGGACCACTACATGCCATCGAGAGTCGGATGCATCAAGACCGTGGCCATCCGCGAGGTCTGGCCGACCGAGAATGCCCGCTTTACGCCGTGGCTCCAGTCGCACATCTGCGAACTCGACAAGGTGCTAGGGCTTGGACTGAGCGATCCCCAACGTGAGGTCGGCGCCGGTGCGTTCAGCATCGACTTGGTGGCGGAGACCAACTTCGGCGATGTCGTCATCGAGAACCAGTTCGGCAAGAGCGACCATCGGCACTTGGGGCAGCTCGTAACCTATCTCTCGCACCGAGAGGTTCAACGAGCGATCTGGATCGTAGAAGAGGCAAGGCCGGAGCACGTCAAGGCTGTGAAGACCTTGAACGATCGCGGCGTGGGGCAGATCTGGATGGTCACGGTGCGAGCAATCAAGATCGATAACTCTGTACCAGCCCCGCTGTTCACGGTCGTCGTCGAGCCGTCCGAAGACGCGATGACCAGGGAAGGGACGGAGTCGGATCTCACACCGGTGCAGCGTCAGAAGCGTGACTTCATGGCCGCCCTGTTCGCGCAAGCGCGGGATGAAGGGATCGAGTCGCCATTCAAGAACCTCAAGCCGGACTACATTGGGTTGCAGGACACACCTGCAAGAAGTGCGGGGCTGGTGTACCGCGTCGCGGTCAACCGCCGCGAGTCCCGTGTCGTCCTCACCAACAAGAAAGGCCGATGGACGGGGGCGCTGGCCGTGTTGCTTGAGAACCGACAGAGGATCGATGAAGCCTTCGCGGTGGCCGATGTACCGCAGCCACTCGAGTGGACCCCCCTGTGCCAATGATCTATGAGACAACCTCCCTATTGAGATTAGTGTGGGGGCGGGGAGGGTTTGATGGATGAATCGCATGCCACCAGCCGTGGAGATGGACTTGGTTGTGGGGCCGAAGGCGGAGGGAGCCCGGAGGGCGACCGGAGCCTTCGGGCCCACCGCTACGTCAGCCGCGACGGCGCCCGATCCTGAAGTGCCGGCGAAAGCCCAGCGCCGCCGGTTCACGGCGGAGTATCGGCTCGGCATCCTCAAGCAGGCGGACGCGTGCAAGCGGCCTGGCGAGCTGGGGGCGCTGCTGCGTCGAGAAGGCTTGTATAGCTCGCACGTGGCGAATTGGCGACGGCAGCGTGAGCAGGGCGCCCTGCGGGACATGCGGGGACGTCGGCGCGGCCCGACCCCACGTCCGATCGACCCGCGTGTGAAGCAGTTGGAAGCCGAGAACCGCAGGCTCGAGCGGAAGCTGCAGCGGGCCGAGACGATCATCGCCCTCCAAAAAAAAGTTGCCGAGATCCTGGAGATCCCCCTGAAACCCCTCGACACCGACGAGACCGACTGATGCGCGCGATCGAGGCCGTCACGGCGCAAGGCGAAACGTCGGCGTTGTGTCAGAGCATCGGCGTGTCCCGCGCGTCGCTCTATCGGCAGCGCCGGCCCACGCCGCCGGCGACACCCCGGCGGCCCCGCACGCCGTCCCCGCGCGCGCTGGTCCCTGCCGAACGGCGGGCCGTCCGCGACACGTTGCACAGCGCGCGGTTTGTCGATCAATCGCCCGCCGAAGTCCATGCGACGTTGCTTGAGGAGCAGACCTACCTCTGCTCCCCGCGCACGATGTATCGGGTGCTCGCCGAGGCCGGCGAAGTGCGGGAGCGCCGCGACCAGGTGCGGCATCCGGCGTACGTCAAACCCGAGCTCGTCGCGACGGCGCCCAATCAGGTCTGGTCCTGGGACATCACCAAGTTGAAGGGCCCGGTCCCGTATCTCTACTACTCGCTCTATGTGATCCTCGACCTCTTCAGCCGCTACGTCGTGGGCTGGATGGTGGCGGTCAATGAGAGCGCCCACTTGGCCGAGCGCTTAATCGAGCAGACCTGCGCGAAGCAGTGCATCCAGCCGCAGCAGCTCACGATTCACGCCGACCGCGGCGCGCCCATGCGCAGCAAGCTCGTCGCGCTGTTGTTCTCCGACCTCGGCATCGTGGCCAGCCACTCGCGACCGCGCGTGAGCAATGACAATCCGTTCTCCGAGGCGCAGTTTCGCACCTTCAAGTATCGGCCGGAGTTTCCGAAGCGGTTCGGCGCACTCGAACACGCGCGCAGCGTCAGCCGCGATCTGTTCGCGTGGTACAACGACGCGCACCACCACAGCGGCCTGAGCTATCTCACGCCGGCCGACGTGCATTACGGCCGCGCGCCGGCGATCCTCGACCTGCGTCACCGGACCCGCCTCGCGGCCTACGCCGCGCATCCGGAGCGCTTCGTCAGCGGACCACCACGCCCCGAAACCTTGCCGACCGCCGTGTGGATCAATCCGCCGTCGAAAACGACCCGCCAGGATGCCCCAGGACCCGCGACCGGCACCCCGGACAACTCGCAGCATGAGGTCGTTGCCCGGCGGCCACCACCGCTCGATCGATCGTCGATTCAACGCGTCGATGGCGTGGAGTCGATGGCGTGGAGTCGCTACAGTAAATGCTGAACCAGGTTGTCTCAAAGACGTTGACACGGCCCGGACGGAGGAGGTGACCGCGGGCCGCTGGGTGATCCGCTACCGGGTAGACCTTAACTACCAGGACGAGCCCGACAGGACCAAGATGCTCGAACTCAACCGGGCTTCGGCCGAGATGAAGCGCGTGTTCGACCCGTACGTCAGGGGACTCGACCGTCAACTCGAAGAGGACTCGTCTGAGACGTCATCCGAGGCCACTGAGGTCCACTGACGGCTGGAGCTACATGATGGCGTAGAGCCCCGCGAGATGGACACCCTGCGGCTGGATGTCGCCGAGGGCGTCGGCAAGACGCCGCTCCGCGAGGTTGTTGGCGCTGCCGGGCCTGGCCTCGGGCTCGCGGCGTATTGAGGTTGATCGCTCGGACGATGAACCGTCGTCTATAGAGAAACGATGAAGTCCGTCTCGTTTTCCATCCGACGGGTCAATCGCTTGCGGCGGGCCGCCGAGAAGGCCAGGCAGCTCGCCGCGGCTCCCGATCCGTTGGCGGAGACGAGCCCATTCTCTGGCAGATGGTCCGTCAGTGACGGGGCCAACGACCTGATACGCGTCTTCGATGCGCTTCGCCTCAAGGCAGGATTCGCGCTGCGGGCCTTTGTGTATCGGGAAGGCGCCAACGGCAACGGGATCATCTGGGCCGTTCCGGCCGATGCGCCGCCGGTTGCGGCGGACGATTGTCCCAGGCTCGAAGACACGTGGTTGCAGCCCCCGCAGCCGCCGGGGGGCGTCCCGCTCATGCAAGCAATCGAGGGCGACGGCAGTCCCTGGTCGTACCTGTCTGCATCGATCCTGCGCCGCGAGGCCGCGGAATTCGGGGCAATCTGGCACGGCTGCGTCTGGAGCGACCAGACGATTCTATCCAAGGCCCCGCGGCAGGCGGACGGCCAGGATGGGGAGGACCGCGCGCGGAAACTGACCGGCGACGCGCCCGTCAGTAACTGGACGTGGTGCGGCGCCGTTCCTCCCCTCTGGAAGCCGACCTATGCTGACAAGGGCACGACCAGAGAGGTCGTTCTGCACATCCATAATCCGGTCGGGCTAGAGGAGATCTACCGGGCCACAGACACCTACCCCGCTGGCAGCTACGATGGCGAAACCGAGACGACGGTGTTGTGCAGGGGCGAGGGAGGCTTCGTCTACTGACGGATGTCCTCGGCGAGTTGCTGGCGTTTAGACGGCGGCGGGCAGTGAGCAGGGCGCGATGCGAGGCGGTTCGCAGACGGCTCGGATGGTCCCGTGGATTCCTGCCCGGAAAGTGGGAATCGACGGGGGAATGGCGGTTCGTTTACCGCCAGCAACTTATTGTTTATGAATAGGTTACGGAAATCCGGCGACTCACGCTGCCATAGTCCCAATGATGGTCCACGGGAGCGCGGTGCGCCGAGCGCAGGGGTCAATTCGCCACTCGGATCGCCTCGTCAGTGGTGAGGCCCCCGTAGCGACGCTCGCGGCGACGAAAGGTCTCGACCGCCCGGCGCAGGTCGTCGCCGTCGAAGTCCGGCCACAACGTTTCGATGAACATGAGCTCCGCGTAGGCTGACTCGAACAGCAGGAAGTCGCTCAGGCGCTGCTCGCCGCTCGTGCGGATCACCAGGTCGACCGGCGGTGTCTCCGGATCGGAGTGACACGCGCGATTGACTCGCCGCAGGAAGCCGTCTTCGTCGCAGCGTTCGTTCGACGTCAGCGTGCCGGCCGCGGCGAGGATCGCGGAGCGGGCCGAGTAGTCCACCGCCAACCGCAGGTAGAGCCGCGTGCCGTCGCGTGTCGCGCGCTCCGTCTTTTCGATCGCGCGAATCAGCGCGGGCGACAGGCGGTCTCGCCGACCGATCAATGCGAGCCGCACGCCGTGCCGGCGACAGTTCATGCGCTGGCGGACGAGAAAGGACTCCAGCAGCCTCATCAGCGTCGACACCTCGGCTGCCGGCCGTCGCCAGTTGTCGGCGGAAAAGGCGTAGAGCGTCAGCGACGTGATGCCGAGCCCCGGCGCCGCCTCCACCACGCGTCGAACCGCGTCGGCCCCGCGACGGTGTCCCGCCATGCGCGAGAGCCCGCGCGCGCAGGCCCAGCGGCCGTTGCCGTCCATGATCAGGCCCACGTGCAGGCCGCCGCTTGTCGGTCGATCCATCTCACACCACCTCATGCCGGACACTCGCCGGCTTGCGCGGGCCGTCGACGAACTGCTCCGCGTGGTGGCCGAAGCCGCGCAGAATCTGCTCCAGAGCGGGACGCAGGCGGAGCACTTGCCGGGTGCGGATGACCCAGTCCCAGATCGGCTCGAACTTCTTCCACCCGGCGGCGTAGGCGAAGTGGCGCAGCGCGGCGACGGGATGGTCCTTGCTCGACGCGCCGCGCAGGATCGAGCCCCAGCGGTAGAAATCACGGTAGGCCCGCCAGTAGCCGGACTCCAGTTCCTCGCCGCTCATGCCGCGGGTGCGGAAGACGACGTGACGCGTGTCGTAGAGATCCCAGTCGCGGTGAAGCAACCGGCCTTCGGACTCCATGCGCTGGTAGAGCGCAGTGCCGGGGTAGGGCGTGAGGATGTGGAACGTAGCCGTCTCGATACCCTGCTCGATCGCCCACTCGACGGTCCGCTCGAAAACGGACGGATCGTCCTCGTCCATGCCGAAGACGAAGCTGCCGTTGACCATCACGCCCAGGTCGTGCAGGCGCCGCACCGTCGCGCCGTAGTCCTGGCGCAGGTTCTGGAACTTGCGTTCGGCCTTCAGGTTCGTCGTGTTCAGCGTCTCGAAGCCGACGAACAGGCTGCGCAGCCCGGCGGCCACCGCCTGCTCGAGCAATCCAGGACGCAGCACCGACGGGACGGTGCCGGCCGCCTGCCACAGCCGTCCCATGCCTCGCATCCCTTCGAACAGTTCCGAGGCGAAGCGGGCGTTTCCAAACACGTGGTCGTCGAGGAAGTAGAGGTGGCGTCCCGGCAGCCGATCGATCTCGGTCAGGGCGTCGTCGACCGTCTGGGTGTAGAAGCCGCGGCCGCCTTCGAAGAAGGCCTCCTTGTAGCAGAAGTCGCACAGGTGCGGGCAGCCGCGGGAAACGACGATCGAGTTCGGCACGAGGTAGAGCGAGCGCTTGATCAGGTCGCGCCGGATGCGCGGAAGACCGTCCAGGGTGCGCACCGTCGAGCGGTAGAGCGGTGCGGGATGGCCGGCGCGAAAGTCGTCGAGAAAAACGGGCCACGTGTCCTCGCCCGGTCCGAGGAAGATGCTGTCCGCATGGTGTGCGGCTTCCTCGGGGAGCGAGGTGACGTGGAGGCCGCCGAGCGCGACCCAGGCGCCCTTGCGGCGGTAGTGGTCGGAGAGCTCGTAGGCCCGTCGGGCAGAGGTGATGTAGACCTGAATCACGACCAGGTCCGGCTCGTCGTCCAGATCGAGCTTCTCTACGTGCTCGTCCTGCAGGACGACCTCATCGTCGTCGCGCAGGTAGCCGGCCAGCGTCGCCAGTCCCAGCGGAGGAAAGAGCGAGTACTTGATCGGACGAAAGAAAGGGCTTTTCGCCTCGGTGAGCGCCGGCAGGATCATCTTGACCCTCACGCCGGCCCCTCCGCGAGCTGCGGCAGCACTGATCGCAGGGCGGGTCGCTCCTGCGGCCTGGGTGCCAGGACGCCTACCGTGGTGACGACGACCTCGCGCGATCGCGGTCCATCAAGCTCGACCAGGAAGATCCGTTGCCACCGGCCGAGCTGGACCTCGTCGCCGATCACCGCCAGCGTGGTCGAGGCCTGCAGAGCCATCGCACGTGCATGGGCGTGGCCGTTGGGCCGCTCGTCGGGTGTCATGTTGGCCGTCCGGCGCTCGAAATCGTCGTGTGAATATCGCGCGTGGGCCGGCGCCCAGCCGGCGAGGACCCGGCTCAGGTCGTCGAGCAGGAGGGGCTCGTGCTCGTTGACCAGGATCGCAGCCGTGGTATGCATGGACTGCACCGTTGCCGTGCCGTCGCTGATGCCGGAACAGCGCACGCAACAGAGCACCCGTTCGGTGATGTCGATGAACTGCTGGGGCTCTCGGGTCTCGAGCGCCAGGCGCTCGTGGGCGACGGCCGACGCGGATTGGGGGAAGGGTCGAAGGGGAAGTCGCAATGTCATCGTTCTCGCTCCTTGTTGGCGGCAGTACCGCGATCCGATTCGCTCGCGGGCAGTATGGGGAGAAGTCCGCGCCGAGACATGAGCGAGACGTGAGGGTTCGGTGATATTCCGCTGAACGGGGCCGAAACCGGCTTAGCGGGGCCGCTTGGTGAGCCCGGCGGCGAGGCCCGAGCCGAACATCAGGCCCTCGAAGGCGCTGATCGCGACCCGGGTCACGACGCCCGGCTCCTGCTCGCCGAGCAGGAGGGCCAAGGGCGCGAGACCGACCTGCGAGCCGGGGAAGCTCTGTGCCATGAAATCGAGGCTCATCGCGCCCAGGAAGCGGCCGCTCCAACCGAGCATCCCGGCGGCCAGCGCGCAGGCGAGCCCCGTCAGAAGAGCGACGCGGACTCGAGCGAGCCCATGCGGGGTGGCCATGCCGCCCTCCGCGGTCGGCGTGGCCAGCCCGTACCCCAACCCTATCGCTCCGCCGAGGACCAGACCTTCGACGGCGCCGGCCAGCGGCGAGAGATCGCGACCGAACAGACCCTCGAGCACGAGGAGTCCCAGGAAGTGGGCGGTCGCGCCCACCGCCAGACCGCTCAGAGCCCCGGCCGCGGCCAGCGCCAGCCGCCGCTGCGCGCGGAAGGCGGCTTCCGCAGCGGCCAGACCGGCCCCGACCCCTGCGGCCGCGACACCGCCGATCGCCGTTCCGAGCAGCGGCAGCATCTGCAGCACGCCGTTGCCCGCCGTCGACTCGGGTCCGAAGCGGAGGACGAGGCCACCGAGGAAACCGGCGATCGCCGCGGCGGCCGCACCACCCGCTGCCGCGGCCATCCACCGGCGCCCGGCCAGCCGGGCCACGCGTCGGATACGAAGCAAGAACAGGACTCTCGCGGCCCCGAGCCAACCTGGATGTCCGAACAGCGGAACCGGCCCCGCACCCGGGACGTCCCAGCGGGTCTCGCGCAAGTAGGCGCGTGCCACGGCGTGCCCCTCTCTGCGGTTCAGCCGGTCGAGAGCTTCCGCCGTACCCAGGTGGTGCAGGGTCTCGGCGGCCTGTCGGCGCCGGACGTCCGCTGCTTCGGCGTCGTCGGACTCGTCGTCGAGCAACGTCTCGAGGGCCTGGTCGAAGGAGGCGTTCGCGTCGGGCTGCGCCGTGGCGACCCGAACCGGTGCCGCCGTGGTGGCCTGCACGGGCTCTGGCGGTCCCGCGTCCGGCTCCGCAACGACATCGTCGTAGACGAAGCGGTAGCCGTGCCGCGACACCGTGCGGATAAAGGTCGGCTCCCGCGGATCGTCGCCCAGCGTGCGTCGGAGGATCCGGACCGCCTGGCTCAGAGCACCGTCGGTGACCACCACGTCGCTCCAGACCGCGTCGAGGATCTCATTCCTCGATACCGCCTCGTTCCGCCGCTCGATCAGCAGGACGAGCAGGTCGAAGTAGCGCGGGATCAGCGGCAGCTCCCGACCGTCGCGGACGAGCGTCCTGCGGGCGGGGGAGAGGGTGTGACCGGAGAACCGGTAGCACGGTGTGCCGGGGGACGATCGCATCGACGGTCGGCAGTATACGCGGCCCCCGGCCGGCGCCCGTAGGACGGCGATGCGAACGATCCGGCAGGCTGCCCGCGCACCGGCGGCCGACCGCGAGCTGCTGCGGGTGGGGGAATGGTACTTGCAGGTTAAAGTACCATCACGAGTCAGATATACCATGTAATGGAATGTATAACATTAAATTAGATTACTGGTATACTAGTAGTGAAGTAGCACCACAGGGGGACAATGGTAATGCATGCTAGAGCTACCATCAACTGGGAGCGCGCGCCGATCGACGGAGCGGGGCGGCTGGTGCTGCCGATCGCCTTCCGGCGGGCGCTGGGCATCACCGGGGCGCAGTCCCTGATGGTCGGCCTGGACGGCGACAGGGTGGTCGTCCGGACCATGGACGCCGCGGTGGAACAGGCCCAGGCGGTCGCGCGGCGCCGGGGGAAAGGACGGACGCCGGCCGAGGGTGTCGTCGATCAGTTCATCGCCGACCGGCGCGCGGAGGCGGAGCGATGACGGAAGAAGCCGTCGCGACGGCGGAAACGGTGCTGCTCGACGCGTCGGCCCTGCTGGCCGTGATTTACGAGGAGGCAGGGGCCGCGGAGGTGCAGGAAGTGCTGCGCGGCCGAACGGCGATGTCGGCCGTGAATGTCGGCGAGGTAGTGGCGTGTCTCGACGAGGCCGGCTGGACGAGGCGCGAAGTAGCAGAGGTGATCGACGGGTTCGACATGGAGATCGTGCCGTTCGACACGGCGACCGCGGTCCTGAGCGGCGAGTTCCGGAGCCGGACTCGGCGCGTCGGCATCGGCCTGGGTGGGCGCGCCTGCCTGGCGACCGCCCGGAGCCTCGGCATTCCCGTCCTGACGGCCGACCGCGCCTGGAAGACGTTGCGCCTTCCCGGCGTCAAGGTGCGCTGCATTCGCAACGACTAGCCGACAGTCTGACGTGCCCCGCACGACTGCCGTGTCGGCGCACCGGGCGGGGAGGCGTGTGGTAGCCTCAGGTTTCGGGCAGGAGGATGGACGTGCGAGTGACGATCTTCGCGACGATCCTGGCGTGTGGCGTGCTGGGTCTGGCCGGACCCGCTGACGCGCAGACAGAGACGGTGGCGGCCGGTGGCCGGTTGTACCGGGCGAAGGGTGACTGCCAGGTGTGCCATGGATGGGCGGGGGACGGCCGGCGGATGAACAACCAGATGCCGATGGGCGCGAATCTCAGGGAGAGCACGCTCACGCGGGAGCAGGTCGTCCATGTGATCAAGTGCGGCTTGCCTGGACGGGAGATGCCGGCGTACGACCGGCGCGCGTACCAGGACGACCGTTGTCTGGGTCGGACCATGGCGGATCTGGAGCGGATGGGGCTGCGGCTGTTTGCGTCGCCGTCAACGTTGCAGAACCGCGAGGTTGAGCGGCTCGCCGACTTTCTGATGGCGAAGGTGATCGGGCAGGGAGCGATGAACCGGGCGGAGTGTATCGAGTTCTTCGGCGAAGATGTGGAGGCGTGCGCACGGGAGTTTCCCGATTAGGCACGCCGGCATAGTCACCCCTCTTGCCGGCCTGGAGGCCGGCGCACCAGTACGGGCCGCGGGAAGACTGGCATGCCGTGCGGTGCACGGTGCCGGCCTGGAGGCCGGCGCACCAGTACGGGGTGCGGGAAGACTGGCATGTCGCGCGGTGCACGGTGCCGGCCTGGAGGCCGGCGCACCAGTACGGGGTGCGGGAAAACTGGCATGTCGCGCGGTGCACGGTGCCGGCCTGGAGGCCGGCGCACCAGTAGAGCTGCCGCACCAGGCGGGCCGGCGCACGCGGTCTACTGGTCGAGGGCGAAGATGAACAGGTAGCTGGAGTTCTCCAGGTTGTCGTACTTGACCGGGTGCAGGTGGCGCCCGCTCGCCTGCACCGCAAGGTACTGCGTCGGACCAATCGCGTAGGTCACCGGCGCGCCCTTGAGCGGCGTGCCGACGTTGAAGCGCCACAGCTCCTGCAGCGTCTCGTCGTCGTAGGCGACGATCCAGCCGTCCTGAAGCGCGGTGAAGACCAGGCCGCCGGCGGTGGCGATGACCCCGGAGCGGATCTCGATCTCGGTCACCGCCTTGGCGATCACCTCCTGCGTGTCGCTGTCAACCGCGGTAATCGAGCCGTAGTAGAGATCGCTCGTGTAGTCCCGCTGCTGGCTTGCCTCCCGGTCGATGCCGCCGTCCGGGCCGAGCGGGAAGACCTGTGCGCCGGTCTGCGAGAAACAGCCCTCCGTGCCGGCGCCGTAGGCGATCCCCTTGTCCGGATTGAATGCGGTGGGCTGATGCGCAATGCCCCCGTGCCACGTCGGGCAGGCGCGCTTCATCAGGTCGCGGTCGCTCCGCAGCGCGCGCGCCTCCTCGTTGTAGATCTGAATGTCGAGGTTCGGGTCGTACTCCTGCGGCTTGCCAGTCTCCTGATTCAGCCCGGCCGTCCAGGTGAGCTCGTTGACGTACTGATCCCCCCTGATGAACTCGCCGGTCTCGCGGTCGAGGGAATAGAAGAAGCCGTTGCGCCCGAAGTGGGCCACGACCTGGCGCTCCTCGCCGTTGATCACCGTGTCGTACAGCATGTGCACGCCCACCTCGTCGTAGTCCCACGAGTCGTTGGGCGTGTACTGGAAGTGCCACCGCCGCTCGCCGGTCGCCACATCCAGCGCCACCGCCGAGTTCGTGTAGAGGTTGTCGCCGGGGCGGTACTCCGCGTCGTAGATCGGGTACGGGTTGCCGGTGCCGAAGATGTAGAGGTTGTTCACAGGGTCGTACGATCCCGTCTGCCAGACGCCGCCGCCGCCCGTCTTCCAGGCGTGGTTGTCGTCCTTCCAGGTCTCGCTCCCAGGCTCCCCGGGCGCCGGCACCGTGTACCAGCGCCACAGCTCCTCGCCGGTGTCGACGTCGAGCGCCGCCACCCAGCCGCGGGTCCCGCCGTCGCCGGCGCCGTTCTGCACCAGCACCTTGCCGTCGGCGACGATCGGCGCGGTGAGGAATCGCTCGCGCGAGCCGAATTCGTTCGTTCCCGCCACTTCGACGTCCCACAGGATTTCGCCGTCGTCCCGGTCAAGGGCCAGCACCCGGCCATCCTGCAGGTTCTGCAGCACCTTGTCCTCCCAGAGGGCGATGCCGCGCGTCCGGGGGCGGTTCACCTCCTGATCCACGCCCGGGTCGGTGATCCAGACGAACTCGCCGTAGTTCGGGTTGCGGGCGTCGATCTTGTAGACCGTTCCCCAGCCGTCCGTCGCGTACATGAACCCGTTGTCAATCAGCGGATTCACCTCGTTCTCCGGGCCGTTCGCACCGGTGCCGATCATCCCGCCCAGCGCGAGCGCCCAGACCATCCGGAGGTTGTCGACGTTGTCCCGGTTGATCTGCGTCAGTTTCGAGAAGCGTTGCGAGCCGTAGTCGCCGTTCATCAGCAGCCAGTTCTGCGGCTCGTCCTGGGCGTTGATCAGGCGATCCTGCGTGACGGTCAGTTCGAACCCCTCGCCGAACTGGCCGGCGAGCGGGACGCTCATGAGGGCAATGGCGGCGATGGCAACCGGAAACGCGATCCGCGCGCGGCTATGCTGGCGCATGGTCATCTCCTCCCGAAAGGGGGTCGAAATAAGTGCCTGTAGCATACAATACGCCTCTCGCTAGACAGTGCCACCAGGAGGGCCAACCCGCCATGCGGCTGATGCGACTGACCGGACTGATGATCTGCGCCACCGTTGCGGCGCAGTGCGGCGGCGGACCGGCGGAATCCCCCCCGGCGGTACCGGACGCCGCGGCGACGATGGCGTCGGCCGTGACGCCGGCCCTTGAGGCTGGCGACTGGCCGATGTACCGCGGCGCCCCGGGCGGCGCCGGCTACTCGCCGCTCGACGAGATCACGGCGACGAACGTCGGCAGCCTCGAGCGTGCCTGGACCTACGACCTGCACCGCGAGAACCGCGGGCCGGACGATCGGGGGCCGAACTCGCAGGTGACGCCGATCGTGGTGGAGGGCGTGATGTATCTGCCGGCGGCCGACCGTGTCGTCGCGCTCAATCCGGCGACGGGGGACGAGCACTGGCGCCACATGACCGCCGCCGGTGCGCCGTCGCGCCGCGGCGTCGCCTGGTGGCCGGGCGACGGCACGCTTGGGCCGCGCATCATCTTCACCGACGGGGGGACGACGCTTGTCGCGCTCGACGCGGCGACCGGCGAGCCGGCGGACGGGTTCGGCGATGGGGGCGCGGTGGACATCGGCGTGCCGTACAACTCGGTGCCACTGGTGCATGACGACGTGGTTGTCGTCGGCGCCAACACGCCCGCCGGCACCATCGGCGGCATCGGCAACGCGCGCGCGTTCGACGCGCGGACCGGTGCGACGCTGTGGGAGTTCGACTCGGTGGCGCAGCCGGGCCAGCCGGGGCACGACACCTGGGCGGGCGACAGTTGGCAGAACCGCCTCGGCGCGAACGCCTGGCCCTTCTACTTCACGGTGGACGACGAGCGCAGCCTGCTCTACGTGCCGCTCGCGTCGCCGATTCCGGGCTATTACGGCGGCGACCGGGCTGGCGACAACCTGTACGGCAACGCGGTGGTGGCGGTCGACCTCCGGACCGGCGCCTACCGCTGGCACTTCCAGACGATCCACCACGACCTGTGGGACGCCGATCCGCCCGCCCCGCCGGCGCTGTTCGACATCGTCTCGGACGACGGCACGACGGTCCCGGCCCTCGGCGTCACGACGAAGTCGGGCTACCTCTACATCCTGAACCGCGAGACGGGCGAGCCGATCCACGGCGTCGAGGAGCAGGTCGTCGCGCAGAGCGACGTGCCGGGGGAGGCGACCGCCGCCACGCAGCCGATCCCGGTGAAGCCGCCGCCGATGGGGCGCGTGCGGTACGAGGCGGCGGACCTGGTGACACCGGAGCTGACCTCCGTCGAGCATGCCGAGGCGTGCGCGGCGCTGGTCGACAGCCTGGGCGAGATCGTGAGCGAGGGGCCGTTCACCCCCTGGGCCTACCGCGCGTCGGGCGACCCGCGGACGACGCTGAACTTCCCGGGTGGTGTCGGCGGGCCGAACTGGGGCGGCGTGACGTTCGATCCGGCGACGGGGTACGCCGTCGTCTTCACGATGGACGTCGGCGCGCTCGGCTGGATGGTGGACGAGGACGATCCGGACGCCCCGTCGCCCTACCGGAAAGAGACGCCGCGGCCTGCCAGCTTCGAGGTGAATCTGGACGGCGTCCGGATGCCGTGCCAGGCGCCGCCGTGGGGACAGTTGATCGCCGTCGATGCGGCGACGGGCGACATCGTCTGGCAGGAGCGGGTCGGCGTGACGGAGAACCTGCCGGCGGAGCGGCAACGGACCGGCCGGCCGGGCCGCGCGGCGGCCATCGTCACTGGGAGTGGTCTGCTGTTCATCGGAGCGACCGACGACAACCGCTTCCGGGCGATCGATGCGGCGACCGGGCATGAAGTCTGGGTGGACGCACTGCCGGCGCGGGGCAATGCCGACCCGATGACCTACCGGGCCGGCGGTCGCCAGTACGTCGCCATTGCCGCAACGGATCAGATCATCGCCTACGCCCTGCCGTAGCTCCGCTTGGGGGGCTTGCTGGCGACGCGCTGCCACGCCAGCAGCACGGCGCCGCGCACCGCGCCTGCGTCGGCAGACGCCAGCGACACGGTTGTCCATCCCTAGCAGCCCGTGGTGAAACCCCCGCTACATTCGAGCGGCGATGCATCCCGCCTGAGCGGCGTTGCTCCTCGGTCGCATATGGCCAATATGCTCCATCGTCGCGCCTTGTCAGGCGGGCGCCTCACCGCTCTCGGTGTCACGCGGGGTTTCACCACGGGCTGCTAGCGTCCCCAGGCGCCGCTCGCGGGGGAGAACGTCTTCGGATACTCGCGCATGCACTCGCGCTGTTCGTCGGACGACAGTATGACGACGCCCGATTGGTCATCGGCCGCCAGGCGACGCTGATCACGTGCGGCAGGTCAAGCCGCTCGCCGCACCAGTTGGGGCGCGACGTCGTGGAGTCGATCCCGATACCGTTCCGGGCGAGCGTCGCGTCCGTCGGCGCCGCCGTGCCCTGGTGCGCGAGATGGAGCAGCCGTTCCTCGGTCGCCGGCGTCGCAACCCGCGTCATGGCGCGTACCTTCGAGTACGAAATCCGGCCCCGCCGCAGCGCGTCCGAGATCTTCGGCAACGTCGCCAGTGCATGCGCGACGCGCACATACTCCCGGGCGGTGGACCAGTAACTCGTAGATGGCGGCGTCGATGCGAGCGGAGAGTTCGGCGATTTCATTCGCCAGGCGGTTGCGCTCGTCGCGGCGGCTGTGGCGCTCGTCCGCGTCCGGCATCGGCTGGCGCGGCGGCGAGTGGGACGAATGACCTGACTGGACTGAACCGGAACCGTTAGTAGCGGCAGAGTTATTGGGAGTGGAATTAGAAGGAGTGACCATCCTTCTATTGTAACCCCGGTATTGTGGCTCGCGACGTTTTTTTCTAATGGCCGTCACGCGGTCCAAATGAACGGCCAGCCACAATTCCTGGCTGTGCGGCTCTGTCGTCATGCTGGGCCATTGGAACAGGACGTTTGATCTGGAGGTCGGACGTTTCGGGAGCGAGTAAGAACAAGCGTGTCAAGTACAATCTTCACGATCTCACTATGACGATCGATCAGCGCATCGACAGCCTCATGCGACCGGTGGCGGACCTGGTGTCGGGATTGGTCTTCTTCACGGTCCCGCTGTTCGGGACGGAGATGCCGCTGATCGTGGTCTGGCTGGTTGCCGGCGGGCTGTTCTTCACGTTCTACCTCCGGTTCATCAGTGTGCGGGGGTTCGCGGAGGCGGTGCGCATCATCTCCGGGAAGTACGCGCGCGCCGGCGATCCCGGTGAGATTTCGCAGTTCAGCGCGCTGACGACCGCGGTCTCCGGCACGGTGGGCATCGGCAATATGGCCGGGGTCGCGGTCGCCATCTCCACCGGCGGACCCGGCGCCACGTTCTGGCTGATGGTCGCGGGACTCCTGGGCATGTCGTCCAAGTTCGCCGAATGCACGCTCGGCGTGCTGTACCGGCGACAGAACCCGGACGGGTCGGTGTCCGGCGGGCCGATGCACTATCTGGAGCGGGGGCTGGGGGAGCGCGGCTGGCCGGCGCTCGGACGCCGGCTCGGCGCCTTCTACGCCGCCAGCCTGGTGCTCGGCTGTCTCGGCATCGGCAACATGTTTCAGTCGAACCAGGCGGCGGCGATCTTCATCGACATCACGGGGGCGGACATCAGCCTGTTTGCCGGCCGAGGCTGGCTGATCGGGCTGGTGCTGGCGGGCGCCGTGGCGCTGGTGATCATCGGTGGCATTCAGTCGATCGCGCGCACAACGGTCCGGCTGGTGCCGGCGATGGCGTTGCTCTATCTGACCCTGGCCGCGCTGATCATCGGTCTGAACGCCGACCGGCTGCCGGGCGCGATCGCCGCGATCTGGCACGGGGCGTTCACTCCGGCCGGAGCGGCCGGAGGCGCGATTGGCGCGCTCGTCATCGGGTTCCGGCGCGCCGTGTTTTCCAACGAGGCAGGCCTGGGCAGCGCCGCCATCGCGCACGCCACGGCGCGCACGTCGCAGCCGGCGAGCGAGGGGTTCGTCGGCCTGCTCGAGCCGTTCATCGACACCGTCGTGATCTGCACGGCGACTGCCCTCGTGATCACGACGACGGTCTACGACCCGACGGTGGCCACCGGCGACATCAGCGGCATCGAGCTGACCACCCGGGCGTTCGCCTCCACGCTTCCCTGGTCGCCGATCCCGCTTGCCATCGCAGCCATCCTGTTCGCGTTCTCGACGATGATCGCCTGGGCCTACTACGGGCTGAAGGCGTTCACCTACCTGGCGGGCGAGGGGCGGTGGCAGGATCTCGGTTTCAAGTTCGTCTTCTGCCTGTTTGTCGTCGCCGGCGCCGGTATCGATCTCGGCGCGCTGATCGATCTGTCGGACGCGCTCGTCTTCATCGTGGCCATCCCGAACCTGATCGGCCTATACCTGATGGCCCCGATCGTCAGGCGCGAGCTGGAACGCTATCGTCCGCCCGCCTGAGCCGGCGTCTTCCGCACTGAAGTGCGATACTGGCAAGCCATGCGGATCGCGACCTGGAACGTCAACGGCCTGCGGGCGCGCATGGACGTTATTGCGCATTGGCTGAAGAGCCGCGCGCCCGATGTGGTGGGCCTCCAGGAACTGAAGGTCCGCGACGAGGACTTTCCGCACGACGACTTCCGGGCCCTTGGCTATCACGCCGTCGTCCACGGCGAGAAGAGTTGGAACGGCGTAGCGGTGCTCAGCCGCACACCTGCGGAGGTGGAGACACGGGGGCTGCCCGGCTGCGAGCACGATGGGGCGCGCCTGCTCCGGGTGCGGGTCGCCGGCCTTCACTTCGCCACGGTGTACTGCCCAAACGGCAAGACCCTCGACCATCCCGACTTCCCCCTGAAGCTCGCCTGGTTCGACGCGCTGCGCGACTACCTCTCCAGTGTCGACCGGGATGCCGCGTTCGTCATCGGCGGCGATTTCAACATCGTGCCCGCGGCGCTGGACTGCTGGCAGGGCGCCGCCGCGGACGGTTCGATCTTCTGCACCACCGAGGAGCGAACCCGATACCGGTCCCTCCTCGCTCTGGGGCTCACAGACCTGTTTCGCCACCTGTACCCGGACGAGCAGAAGTTTTCCTGGTGGGATTACCGCGGCGGGTCCTTCCACCGTGGCCTGGGGCTGCGCATCGACCTGCTGCTGGGTACCCCCGCCGTGCTCCCGCGGGTGCGCCGCGTCGAGATCGATCGCGAGTATCGCAAGAAGAAGGACGGTCACACGGCGTCCGATCACGCGCCGGTGTTTGCGGATCTGGATTGACCGGGCGAGGAGGGTGTGATGCAGAACAGGTTCCGGTTGCGGATAGCGTTGGCCGTTGTCGTCGCCGCCGGCGTGCTCGCCGCACTGAACGCGCAGGCGCCGTCCGTCACGCCGGTCACCGACGTGATGCTCCAGGATCCCCCGGCGGAATCGTGGCTGATGTGGCGGCGGACGCTGAACGGGTGGGGATTCAGTCCGCTCGACGCGATCGATCGGACGAACGTGGGCGACCTCCGGATGGTCTGGTCGCGCGGCCTCGGGCCGGGGGCGCAGCAGGGGACGCCGCTCGTGCACGACGGCGTGATGTTCATGCCGAACCCGCGCGACATAATCGAGGCAATCGACGCGGCGACGGGCGATCTCCACTGGCGGTATCAGCGGGCCCGCCCGGACGACCTCGATGACTACCTGATCGACATACTGACCGACATGAACCGTAACCTCGCGATCTACGGAACGCACATCATCGACACAAGCGGTGACGACTACGTCTTCGCGCTCGACGCGGCGACGGGGGAGCTCGCCTGGGAGACCGAAATCCTCGACTACCGCGTCAATCCGGCGAACCAGAGCAGCGGCCCGATCATTGCCAACGGCAAGATCGTCTCGGGGCGGGGTTGCACGCCGCGCGGCGGGCCGAACGCCTGCGTCATCGTGGCGCACGATGCGCGCACCGGCGCGGAGCTTTGGCGGCGGCGCACCATCCCGGCGCCGGGCGAGCCGGGCGACGAGACGTGGGGCGGCGTCCCGTTCGAGGAGCGGAGGCACGTCGGCTCGTGGATGGTGCCAAGCTTCGACCCGGCGCTGAACCTGGTGTATGCCGGCACGTCGGTCACCTCGCCCGCACCCAAGTTCATGGTCGGCGGGACCGCCAATCGGCACCTCTACCACAACTCGACGCTCGCGCTCGACGCCGACACGGGGGAGATCGTCTGGTACTACCAGCACCTCAACGGACACCAGGAGTCCAGCAACGTTTATAGCCGTGCATAACATCCCATAAAGTGCTTACTGGTAATCGTTTATGATTCTCTTCCGGTGGCCTGAACCGGTCGGGCCGTCTTGCGGAATCCGCTGGAATCCCGTATATGATATGGGAATGGAAAGCGGATACACCCCGGCGAACAGACCGCGAAGAACCAAGCCCAACGGCCGGCACCCCGACAAGGCGCTGTCGGCGGCTTTCGTCCGCTCCGCCCCGCCCGGACGGCACTGCGACGGGCAAGGGTTGTACCTCGTCGTCCAGCCCGCCGGAACCCGCAGCTGGGTCCAGCGGATCGTCATCCGAGGCCGGAAACGCGAACTCGGACTCGGCAGCACCGCCCTGGTATCACTGGGCGAGGCGCGGGACCGGGCGCTCTCGAACCGCAAGCTCGCCCGCGAGGGCGGCGATCCCTTGGCCGAGAAGCGCCGCGCCGAGGGCATGCCGACCTTCGCCGCCGCCGCCGCCCGCGTCGTCGAGCAGAAGCGGGCCGGGTGGCGCAGCGCCATCCACGCCCGGACCTGGCTGAACAGCCTCGAACGCCACGCCTTCCCGCGCATCGGCAGCCGGTCCGTCTCGGAGGTGACCAGCGCCGACGTGCTGGAGGTCCTCACGCCGATCTGGCACGTGAAGGTCCAGACGGCCCGGTGCGTGCGCCAGCGCATCGGCGCGGTGATGGAGTGGGCCATCGCGATGAACCTGAGAGCCGACAATCCGTGTGACCGGCTCGGGCCGGTGCTCGGCAAGCAGAACGAGGTCGTGCGCCACATGCGGGCGCTGCTGCATCGGGACGTGGCGGCGGCGGTCAGGACGGTGCGGGCGTCGGAGGCGGCCGAGGCCGTCAAGCTGGCGTTCGAGTTCCTGGTCTTGACGGCCGGGCGATGGGGCGAGGTCCGTTGGGCACAATGGACCGAGATGGACACTACGGCCCACGTGTGGACCATCCCGGCGACGCGGATGAAGGCGAACCGCGAGCACCGGATCCCGCTGTGCGGCCGCGCCGTGGAGATCCTCGACGCGGCGCGGACGCTCGACGACGGCGTCGGCCGGCTCGTGTTCACGATGGGGGACGGAGAGCCGCTCGAAGAGAAGGTGCTTCGGCGGCTGCTGGAGCGGCGCCGGATCCCGGCCGTTCCCCACGGCTTCCGGTCGTCGTTTCGGGACTGGGCGGCGGAGGAGACGGACCACCGGCGGGAGGTCATCGAGGCGGCGCTGGCGCATGTCGTCGGGAACAAGGTGGAGGCGGCCTACGCCCGGTCGGACCTGTTCGAACGTCGGCGGCGGCTCATGGACGACTGGTCCGCGTACCTCGACGAAGAGCGGCGACAGGTGGTCTCACTGCGCCGGTGACCGCCTCAGCCCATCCGTTTACGCGTTTACGTTTCCGCTCACCCTTGGGGGTGGAAACGCGTAAACGGTAAACGCAACTGCGCTTCCGTGAAGCTCGGTACGAATCCAACCTGTGAACGGCGGGACGTTCCCGTCCAGGCCGGGCCGCAAGGCCCATGACTGCTGTCTGAGCGGAGGGGCGGACGGCGTGTCACCCGACAGGGTCGAAGCGCAGCGGAGAACGCGCGCAGCGCGTTGACACGCCGTCCGTCCCGTAGCTACCCCGCCTCTGTGTTGGCGATCACGAGAAAGTGAGCGTTTCTGACTCGGGGTCGAGCGGGGTCATTTTGGGTCTGCTGACGGCCGGTTGTCGGGTGAACGGGTACGGGACCTGCGTTGGCGGCTGCGCTGCTGCTGGGTGATCTCGGCTTCTCGGCGGCGATAGCTGCGGCCCTCGATGAGGAGGATCTCGACGTGGTGGGTGAGGCGGTCGATGAGTGCGACGGCACAGGAAGCATTGGGAAAGACGGTGTCCCAGTGCTTGAAGGGGAGGTTGGTGGTGATCAGCAGGGAGCGGTGCTCGTAGCGGCGGCTGACGAGCTGGAAGAGGAGGTCGGCGGCTCGGGCGTCGTAGGCGAGATAGCCGAGTTCGTCGATCAAGAGCAGTGCGGGCCGCGTGTAGTGCCGGAGACGGCGTTCGAGGGCGCGGGCAGTTTCCTGGCCGTTGAGGTCGAGGAGCAGGTCGGCGGCGGTGGTGAAGAGTGCGGAGTGGCCAGCGAGGACGGCCTGGTGGGCGATGTTCTTTGCGAGCATGGTCTTGCCGAGGCCCTGGGCCCCGACGAGGATGACGTTCTCGCCGCGGGCGAGGAAGTCGAGCGAGAGGATTCGTTCGAGGACGGGGCGTTCGAGTGCGGTCGGCCAGTCCCAGTCCCAATCGGCGAGGGGCTTGAAGCGCCCGAGTCGTGCGCGGGTGAGACGGCGCTCGACGCTTCTGCGCTGCCGGTCTTCGAGCTCGGCGGCGACGAGGTGTTCGAGCAGTACGGTGGGGCTCCAGCGCTTGCGGGTGGCGTCGGCGATGCGGTCGTTGAGGTCGTCGGCGGTGCGGTTGAGCCCGAGTCGCCGGAGGTCAGTCGTCAGGGTCGTCGGGGGTGTGTTGTCCGAGGGCATCGTAGGTCTCCAGGTCATGGGCGCGGACGTCGAGGTCTCGTACGCCGGGCCGGTCGGGGAGGGTGAGCCGGAGCGGGGGCTTGCGTCCTTGGTGTCGGCGTCGGGTTTCGAGGATGTGGGCGATGGAGCCGGCGCCGAGGGCGTCACGTTCGAGGGCGGTGGTGACGGCGGCGGCGAGTTCCTGGGGCCCGTAGTCGTCGAGTAGGGCGAGCAGTCTGGTGGCGAGGGGGCGAAGCGGTTCTCCTCGCTCGGCGAGGCGCTCGAAGAGTGCGGTGGTTGCGGGAACGGCGACGCGGAGCCGGTCGCGGGTGGTGTGGGCATTGGCCTGGCGGGTGGCGGCGAGCAGACCCTCGAGATGGTCGGGGTCCTCGACGGTGCGTCCGGTGTCGTAGGTGCGGTGGTGGCGAGCGAGCTCGGTCTGGCCGTCGAGGATGCGGATGCAGGTAGCGCCGGCGAGCAGGGTCAGCGGCTTTCGGACGTGGGTGTGGGGAATCGAGTAGAGATTCCGGTCGAAGCGGACGTAGGGGGTCTTTCCGGAGCGGACGGCGCGGATGAGGTCGGTCTCGAAGGGATGGGCAGGGAGCGGCAGGAGGCGGGGTTGCTCCTCGGCCCAGACGTCGGCGACGGTGCGGTCGGGCAGCTCGGGGTGGCGGCGTCGGTGGGCGACGTCGTCGCGCCAGCGGAGGAACTGGGCGTTGATATCGTCGAGGTCGCGGAAGGGCCGAGCGGCGAAGAAGGCGTGGCGCAGGTATTGGATCTGGCGCTCGACCTTCCCCTTCTCGTTTCCGCGTCCCGGGGTGCAGGGGTGGGGCGCGAAGTGATAGTGGCCGGCGAGCTCGAGCAGGCGGGGATGAAACTGCACCGCGGTGCCGCGGCGGTCGAGCACGGCGCTGCGGAGATTGTCGTAGACGAGGTTGCGGGCGACGCCGCCCAAGGCGTCGAAGGCGTCGACGTGTCCGCGGAGGAAGCTTTCGAGCGTCTGGTCGAGGGTGAAGAGCGCGGCGAGCGCGCGCGAGTAGCCGAGGACCATGACGAATCCGGAGACGGCGCGCACGCCGTGTCCGATGCGGACCTTGCCGAAGGTGCCCCAGTCGACCTGCGCCTGCTCGCCGACCAGCGTGACGACGCGGCGGTAGACGGCGCGGCCGGACTCGGGACGGAGGCGACGCACGAGGCGGCGGACCTGGGGGACGGCGCCGGTGTACCCGCGCTGGCGCAGCATCTCGTGGATGCGCGTGGCGCGCAAGCGGGGGTACTGGGCCAGGGTGTTGCGGATGAGCGGCAGAAACGAGTCGAGGGCGCTGGGCCGGCAGAAGCCGCGGTGCACGCCTCCCGTCTCGTGCTCGACCGCGGCGCGGACGGTCTCACGGTGGAGGCCGAGCTGGACCGCGATGGTCCCCATCTTCCAGTGCTCGCCGTAGTACAGACGCCGGATCTCGGCGCGTTGCGCGGGCGTGATCATCGTCCCTCCTTCTCCGACCGACGCGGGGCTCCCGCAGGGGGATGAGCCACCGGCTCGACCGGCCGCAGACCACGCATCGCGCAGGCGCGGGGGCCGGCACCGGGGCGCCGTCCGGGGCGGAGAGTCTGGCCGAGGGGTGCGGTGCGGAGGAAGTCTGATCCGTCACGCGTCGCCGAACGCGATAGGCGCGCTGCCGGTCACGGTGATCGAGTCGCCCCTCGGGACTGCGCTGATGCCGGTCTCGGGCTGCCCGCACGGACCGGCGGCGGCCAAGCGTTCGGCACGGCGGGGTGCAGTAGGTGTGGCCACGGTCGCAGGCCGCGCAGATGGCGAAGAGCCGGCCGCACTGGCGACAGATTCGCTGGCGGAGCGGGTCGTCCACGTCGTCGGAGCGCGCAGGGCAGGCTCCGACTGGACAGCGCGCCGAATCCGTGGCACAACAGCCGGGACTGGCTCGGTCTGTCGGAGCTCGAGACGGTCACGAGGGCCCCGGATGGCACTCCGGGCCCTCACCCCACGCCTGAGTCCGTCTCGTACGCTACCCGAACGCGCCGTCCCTCGCCAGCGCCGGGGCTGTGGACGCTGACGCTCCTGTGGACGCAAAGAGCGCGCCCACAAGGAGCTTGCGAAACCGCGCAGACGCGGTTTCGCACAGCCCCCACAGCCACAATTCTTGTTGGCTCTTCAAGACCGGGACAAGACGGAACGACCGGCCGCAACGCCGACAACCGTCGAGATTTGCTCACTTCTTCATGACCGCTGACACTCTGGTTGAACCCGCCGATCGGGCTCAGTCCGACCACCCTTGGCTGGCGAGCGGCAGCGACGCGAGCCGACTGGAGGCCGGCGACGGCGGGCTCTCCCCCTTCCCGGAGGGAAAAATGCAGCCGGGAGCGACCCGCCCGATAGGTGTGACGGAGGAACACCTATTGGGCCAGAAAACCGCAGGTTTTCTAGGGGTCGCTCCCGGCATCACTCGCGGCGCTATACCGGTCTGCCTGCTCTTGCCGGGGGACGCGATCGGTCCAGCACGGAACGGCGTGATCCGATGCAACGGCGTTGCTGCCACGGGTGTGATTCCGGCTGTGATTCGAGTCCGCCGACCGAATCACTGCTTGGCGCGGCGCAATGAGGCGTGCGGACGGCGTGAACGAGGGCTCTTCCGGGGATCCCCTCACCGACGCGGCGCGGGACGCTCGGCGACGGGGTAGTCCGATCGTGTTCACCCATGCGGAGCGGGAAGCCGGTTCCGCGACGTACCGCAGGGCTTCCGGGCGTCGTTCCGGGACTGGTCGGCGGAGGAGACGGAGCACCGTCGCGAGGTCATCGAGGCGGCGCTGGCCCACGTCGTCGGCAACAAGGTCGAGGCGGCCTATGCGAGGTCGGACCTGTTCGAGCGCCGGCGGCGGCTCATGAACGACTGGTCGGCGTATCTTACCGGCACAGAACGTCCCCAGACCCCGATCGCGGAGCCGGAACACGAGGTCGCCCGGAGTCCGGCACCCTGACCACAACCGAACCCTGCCTCCCCGAATCGACCACACCTCCCGGAAGTCGGTGGGGTGGTAGACTTTCTCCGCCGCTCGATACGGCGTGTCGGCCCGACACCGGGCCGCCGTCGAATACAACACCCGCGCCAGCGGGGAATCAGGCGGGAGCCCGCACGCGACACGTGCGTATCGAGTGGCATCCGGCCCGGTGACCAATTCCGGTCAGGGCCAAGGAGCCACAGAAATGCCGCGAATCATGGTACTCGGAGTCGTCGGTGCGGTGATGACCGCGTGCGCGTCCTACTCAGCCCGAATCGTTCCGATTCTGGCACCAGCCAGCTATCCGAATCAGGCCACCGTGGGCGATGTTGTCCTGGTTGCCGATGTGTACGACACGCAGCAGAAGTACCAGAGCGTGTTCGACACCGCCCCGAGCTACGAGCGCGGCTACCTTCCGATCAACGTGATCGTGTTCAACAACTCGGCGTCCGGAGTGACCGTCGATCCGGCCTACATCTCCTGCATGGCAACAACGGGTACACCGCACTCGCCGGTCCCGGCCGATGACGTAGCCGAAGACGTGCTGCGGAGCACCGTCGGTCGCTTCGTGGCCGGCGGCATTATCGCCGGGGGTTCCAGCCAAGGGGTAAACAGCGAGATCCGTGCCGACTTCGCCAACAAGCGATTGGAGATCAACCAGTTCGTGCCGGCCGGAGCGCGGGGCCAGGGATTTGTGTTCTGTCCCAATGAGGAACCGCTCAGCGCGCTGTCGCTCCGGGTCGACGGGGTTGCGGACGATGCTCAAGAGATTGAGTTGACCTTCCCCGCGACGAGAGCGTATCCCCAGTAGTCCCCGGTTGTCGATTCGCCACCGCGTACGCGCCCGCATCGCTGCGAATCTTCGCCGCGCCGTTCCGCCATTGAGTCGTTCGGCATCGCGCTGATCCTGGACCGCTGCATCCCTGTGAGCCCGTCCCGCTCAGATCATCTTCTTGATCCTTCGATTGTCGGTCGGATTCACCGAACCATACACCCCCGAGCCAGACCAGAGACCATAGCGGGGGTCGGGGAAAAGACGGGAGCGACCCTCCGCAAAACTGCGTTTTGCGGCCCCGGAGGTGTGGCTGTCGTCACACCTCCGGGCTGGTCGCTCCCGTCGCAATCGTCCCTTCGGGAAGGAGACCGCCGACGCCCGCATCGTCGAACAAGGGTCGCCAAGGTCCCTGCGGCCCGTCGGCAAGCTCCCCGGTGGCGGGCAAGAGTGCCGACTGCTGGAAGACTACTTCGACGACGTTGCTGGCCGGACCTGCGAACCGGCTGCCGGATGCGAAGGTTCCCGGCCCGCGGGGACTGGGCCGTCCACGCCAATAGCGTGGCGATCCGGAGTTGTAGCAGGAGAATCGGGGCGACGCTCGGCGATTCGCAGCGAACAGGTCTGCCGTTGGAACGCGAATCAGCGCAGGACGCTCGCTGGCGTAGCGGGCGAAGTGCCGCTGCCCGTGAGGATTCGGGCCGCCAGCGGAGCCGGGCCAGAAGAACACGAAGTCGTTCAGATACGCTACCCAGTCCTCGAACGACCAGCCATCGCACAGCTCCATGCTGTTGCGGTGCAGCGGCCGTTGGTCTCGCACGTGGACGATCTCGGTACCCACTCGGACGGGTAGCTTGTTGCTCCGGCGCCGCCGGATGAACTCCGAGCGGCCTCCGGCTCTCAAGAGCGCAGCGGCGCAGTGCAACTGGCCCACCCGGCGGATGCGAGCTACGTTCGGAGTCGCCGTGAGGTGGTATAGCCAAGGGCGCTTCGTCGTGAACTGTCGCTCAAAGGCACGTTCGCCGGCTGCGGTCACGGTGGCCTCCTCCCACGGTGGGCGGTGACGAATAACGCCTCGCGTAAACGCGCGGTCGGCAGAAACTGGCCTTGAACCGGACCACGCTGCTCTGAACCTCACAGGTTGACCTTGGCCGATAAGCTCGGCCTTGTGGACGCCGATCAGCGACTCGGCGAGCACCTCATGGAGTCTCCGACGGTCACGGTTCTACGTCGACAGTGGATATCCCCAGACCTTCACCGAATCGCTCACCGCTGTACTCGTCTCGCGGCACGTACGGAGGGTTGATCAACTGGCGTACCAAGTCTGCGTTGCCGGACGTGATCGCCTGGAACAACGCCCGCTCGACATCCACGGCGCGGAAGCGGAGCGGGTGCGTCCCCCGGTTCATTGCGCGGGACACCTCGTACGCCCACGACGCGAAGTCGTAGTACGCCCTCTCGTTCTCGGTGCAGACGGGCAGAACCCCATGACGAATCTTGACCGAGGAGAGGGGCGAAAAACCGAACTCCGAGAGCCGCGCGATGTGACGGTCGAGCACGGGACAGGTGCGTGGACTCAGGAACATCAAGAGCTTCGTAATGAACACGAAGCCGAAACCCCGCAGGCGGACCTGCCGGACGCGGCCTATCAGAGACTTGGATATCTGCGGCGGAAACCGCGCCGCAACCGTCTGGAGCGCCGCTACCTGCCCGTCGCTGAACGCCCTACACCCTTCCTGGGTCCAGAACCTCTGCCGAGCCGGATTCGTCGCGTGGCCCCAGTACAAGACGTTGACGAGCCCGAGCTTCACGTCTGCCGCTTTCGGGCTCCGCAGCAGGTCTCCGACGATCCGCTCGACACAGTACGTGCTGCCGTGCGCCTTCTGGCGACCGTCGGAATCCACCGTCACGGCCGGATAGTCGTACGCCAGCATGGCGTCGTAGACCAGCCGTTTGTATTCGAGCGTGTTCACGTCACCTCGCGACGATGAGTGAAGGTCCCTCGAGTTCGCGGTGTCGGCACGGCTTCGACCGTCCAGAGGATCCAACAATTCCGAGACTGCTATTCTAGCCGAGAGCGTATCGCTCCCGCCGACGGGCCGTGACTGGGCCGACACACGGGATCGCCCGCTGCCGAGGACGATGTTCGTCCGCTGACGGCCTTCATGGTCCAACAGGTTCCCGCTCGGAAAGTGGGAGTAAACGAGGGAAGCACGGTCGGCACAATGCAGTCAAGTTGCCTATTATGAATAGCTTACAGGCATCTCGTGACTATCAGCACCTGAACGACAGTTGGGATCTCGATCATCCGTTCGAACGGCTGCTGGTCGATACCGCGGTGGCGCCCGACCCGCAGACGGTCGACTGGATCAACCCGCGGCTCGTGCCCGGGGAGGAGCGACGTGTCATGACCGGCATCCCGGGAAAGACCGGGATCATCTACACGCTCGACCGCGAGACGGGGGAGTTCCTCTGGGCCGAGCCGACCGTTGCCCAGAACGTCGTCAGCAGCATCGACGGCGCGACCGGTGCAGTCTCGGAGAACTCCGAGGTGGTCTTCGAGCGCGAGGGCCAGGAGATGATGGTCTGTCCGACCCTGGTGGGAGGCAAGGACTGGGAGGCGGGGGCCTACTCGCCGCTCACCAACGCGATGTACATGCCGCTCCGGAACGCCTGCGCGCGGCTCATGGCGATCGACAACGGCTCGCTCTACAACCTCGCGGTGCGCACCGAGATTGCGCCCGGAACGGATCAGGTGGGGACGGTGCAGGCGATCTCGGCGGAGACCGGCCGGGTGCTCTGGAAGCACGAGCAACGCGCGGCGACCAGCTCACTGATGGTCACCGGCGGCGGCCTCGTCTTCGGCGGCGACTACAACGGCCGGTTCCGCGCCCTTGATCACGAGACGGGCGAGGTGCTCTGGGAGATCAACCTCGGATCGCCGCTCACCGGATTTCCGGTCACCTACGCCGTCGACGGAACGCAATACGTCGCCGTCAGCACCGGGACGTCGCTCACGTCGGGCGCATTCAATCGCCTTACGCCGGAACTCCGCCCGGCGGCGGGAAACACGCTGTTCGTCTTCGCGCTTCCTTAACACTCACCGGTGTTCCACAGGGCGGACCGGCGATGCGAACAAGGAGTCGACGTGAAAGTGTCACGCACAGCGACGTTCATCTGGCTGGCCGCCGGCACTCTCATCGCGTTGGCCGCCGCTCTCCGGCGCCGGCGTTCGCACAGCAAGACCTGACGGCGGAACAGTACGAGGCGCTGAGCCACGCGCTTGGCATGTCGGTCGAGGAAATCCGGGCGCTGAACCTGTCGCCGGACGAGCTGCAGGTGCTGCTCGACGGGTTCACGGAGGAGACCGTCGTCGTCGGTTCGCGTGGTCAGCCGCGGACCGTCGCGGCGTCGCCGGTGCCGGTCGACGTGCTGTCGACCGCCGATCTGACCAACCAGGGCGCGGTCAATCTGCAAGACCAGCTGCGCACGGTCGTCCCGTCGTTCAACGTCAACACGCAGCCGATCAGCGACGCGTCGACGGTCGTCCGGCCGGCGATGCTGCGCAACCTGGCGCCCGACCACACGCTGGTGCTGGTGAACGGCAAGCGCCGCCACCGCTCGTCGATCATCGACTGGCATGGCGGCAACGGCGTGGCGTACGGCTCGCAGGGTCCGGACATCTCCGCCATCCCGGCCATCGCGCTGCGGCAGGTCGAGGTGTTGCGCGACGGCGCCGCGGCGCAGTACGGCTCGGACGCCATCGCCGGCGTCCTGAATTTCCAGCTCAAGGACGGCGCCTCCGGCGGGAGCCTGGAGTTCGACACCGGCACGTTCGGCGAGGGTGACGGCGAGGCGTTCAACGTGGCCGGCAACGTCGGCCTGCCGCTCGGCGCCACAGGTTTCGCCAACCTCAGCCTGGAATACGGCAACTCGAATCCCACAAACCGGAGCGCCCCGCGTAGCGACGCCATCGCGCTGCTCGCCGCTGGGAATACGCACGTCGCGTCGGACACGCCGCAGACCTGGGGCTCGCCGGAGGTCGACGACGACCTGAAGCTGTTCGGCAACGTCGGCTATACGTGGGCCACCGGCGTGCAGGCATACGCGCACACGAACTATGCCAGCAAGCGCGTAACCGGCGGCTTCTTCTTCCGTAATCCGAATACGCGCGGCGGCGTCTTCAGCCCGGACGGCGGCGGCACGCTGCTGGTGGGTGACCGGCTGTGGGCCGAGACCGGGACGGCCGGCGCCGGCGGCTGCCCGACGGTGCCGATCGCCGGCAACGTCCCCGACGCCGGCGCGCTCGCGTCCGTCGCGGCACACCCGAGCTGCTTCACGCTCTACGAGCGGTTCCCCGGCGGCTTCACGCCCAGCTTTGGCGGCAAGGCCCAGGACATGTCGGTGGTGGGCGGCGTCCGCGGTTTCACCGACGCCGGCTTCAACTGGGACGCGAGCGTCTCGGTCGGCGCCCACGAGACCGACCTCTTCATTCGCGACACCGTCAACGCCTCGCTCGGCTACGACACGCCGACCGCCTTCGAGCTCGGCAGCAACCGGCAGCGCGAGATCGGCGTCAACGTCGACGTGTCGTACGCCGCCACGGACATGGTCAACATCGCGGCCGGCGCGGAGTGGCGCGACGAGCAGTACCAGACCACCGAGGGCCATCCGTCGTCGTGGACGGTCGGCCCGTACGGCCGGGGACAGGGCTTCTCGGCCGGCTCGAACGGTTTCTTCGGCTACGGCCCGCTGGCCGCGGGCACCTGGAACCGTAGCAACGTTGCGGCGTACGCCGACGTCGAGGTCAACGACGTCGACGGCGGCTGGACCGTCGGCGGCGCGCTGCGGGTCGAGCACTTCGAGGACTTCGGCACGACGACCAACGGCAAGGTCTCCGCCCGCTTCGCCTTCGTGCGCGCCAGCGTCAGCAGCGGGTTCCGCGCGCCGACCCCCGGCCAGCAGAACGGTTTCAACATCTCCACCGTCTTCGACCCCGCCATCGGCGACCTGGTCAACAACGGCGTCATCCCGTCGATCTCGCCGGTGGCGGCGCTGCGCGGCGGCGTGCCGCTCGAACCCGAGCAATCGATCAACTACACGGCGGGCGTCGTCTTCGACACCGGACCGTTCAACTTCAGCGCCGACTACTTCCTGATCAATGTTTCCGATCGGATCGGTATCACGAGCAACTTCAGCCTGCAGGACGTCGAGATCGACGGCCTGCTGGCGCAGGGCATCGACAGCGCCCGTGACCTCAGGAACTTCCGGTTCTTCACCAACGCGTTCTCCACGCGGTCGCAGGGGATCGATGTCGTCTCGACGTACACGCCGATTGCGCTGCGCGGCAACACGGTCTTCAGCGCCGTCTTCAATTACACCGACACCGAGGTGACCGACAACGACAAGGGACTGCTGGGCGACCGGCGGCTGGCCGAATACGCCTATGCGCTGCCGCGCGTCCGCTGGAACGCCGGGGTCAACCAGCGTCTGGGACGGGTGCAGGTGCTCGGCCGCGTGAGCTACTTCGGCGGGTGGTACGACTGGGACAGCGGGTTCAACCAGGTATTCCTGCCGCTGGGCGGCATCGAGCAGGGGTTCTTCGACGGGCGGCCGATCGTCGACGTGGAGGGGAGCATCGATCTCTACGACGGCACGACGCTGGCCGTCGGGGCCCAGAACCTGTTCGACACCTATCCCCAGGAGAGTGCGCGCGCGATGTCGGTCGGCGAGAAGTACAGCGAGTACACCCCCTGGGGGTTCAACGGCGCGTACTACTACGCGCGCATCCGCTACGCCTGGGGCCGGTAGGACGCGTCCCCGAACCAGTACATCGTCTCGCGAGGACCCGCCTGATCCGAGCGGACCCGCCAGGGCAGACGGTGCGGTCCGCAGACAGCTTCGAAGACGCCGTAGGGGTTCGCGAGATACAGCGTCTTCGGCATGGTCACGCCGGCGTACCGCCAATGTAGAATCGGGGTAGGCTGCCCCGGTGCGACCGATCCACCATGAAGCACTGGCAGGAAACGTCGCAGATCGTGGGCCGCATTACCAAGCTGGCGGCGACCGGCCAGCGCGCGGCGATGGCGACCGTCGTGCGGATCAACGGATCCGCGTATCGGCGCCCCGGCGCCAAGCTGCTCGTGGAAGAGAGCGGCGCAACTCGGGGGGGCGTGAGCGGTGGATGCCTCGAAGCGGACGTGCGCGAGATTGCCATGACCGTGATGCGCGAAGGGGTGCCCCGGCTCCGCCACTACGAGACCGGCGACGACGACCGCACCGTGTGGGGTCTCGGCCTGGGCTGTAACGGATCGGTCGACATCTTCGTTCAGCCGGTCACATCCGAAGACACGCTGGACGTGGCGCGCCATGTGCGGACGCTGCTTGCGGGAGATGCGCCGTTCGCGGTGTCCACCCTCGTCCGCGGTCCCGCCGCCGCCCGGGGCCGGATGCTGGTGGCGGGGGACGGCCCGCTGGCCGGCTCGACGGGAACCCCCGGCCTGGATCGTGAGATAGCCCGACGCGCGGACGCGCTCCTCGCGGCCGGCGAATCGCAGTGCTACGACATCGAATCGACCGGCGTCTTCACCGAGGTTCACGTCCCGCCGCCGCGGCTCGTCATCTGCGGCGCTGGCGACGACGCGATTTCCCTCTCGGCCTATGCGTCACAGGTCGGCTTCCGCGTGACCGTCATCGATCACCGTCCCGCCTACCTGTCTCGAGAGCGCTTTCCGGACGCGGAGCGCATCGACCGGAGACCCGCCGACGGCCTGGAAGGACTTCCGCTCGGTCCGCGCACCCATCTGGTGGTCATGACACACTCGTTCGCCCACGACCGGGAGTGGGTCCGGCGCCTGCTCCAGACCGACGCTCCCTACATCGGCCTGCTCGGCCCGCGCGCCCGAAAAGACGAAATACTCGAACAGATCGACGCGACGGGGACCGACCGGCTCTTCGCTCCGGTCGGTCTCGATCTGGGTGCGGACGGACCGGAGCAGGTGGCCGTCAGCATCCTGGCGGAGCTCCTGGCCGTCCGTGCGTCGAGCGCGCCGCGCCACCTGCGCGAGAAGGACGGCGTCATCCATGCCGGCTGAACGCAGCGGCGCGGTGGCCGGCGTCGTGCTTGCCGCCGGCAGCTCGACGCGCATGGGACGAAACAAGCTGTTCTTCGAGCTCGACGGCGAGACGCTGCTGAGACGGGTCGTGCGCCGCGCGATCGGCGCCGGTCTCGATCCAGTCATCGTGGTCGTGGGCCACGAAGGGGAGCGCGCCCGCACGGAGCTCTCGGGACTGTCGTGCATGCCGGTCGTCAATGCCGACCACGCCGAGGGGATCAACCGGTCGCTACGGACCGGCATCTCCCACGTGCCGGAACGCGCCCGGGCGGCGGTCGTGATGCTGGCGGACATGCCGTTCGTCACGAGCCGCATGGTCGCAGGGCTCGTCACGCGGTACCGGGAGAGCACGGCCCCGCTCGTCATCTCCGCCTACGGGGACGTCAACGCGCCGCCGATGCTGTACGACCGCGCGCTGTTCCCCGAGCTCCAGCGCATGACCGGAGAAGGATGCGGGCGCCAGGTCGTGCGGCGGCATCGCCACGAGGCGGTCGCGGTCGCCTGGCCGGCGGCGGCGCTCCAGGACATCGACGTTCCCGAGGACTACGAGCGGATCAAGGCCGAGCTGGGAGTCGGCGACGCAGGAAACGGCGCCGGCGCAGACGACGCCGGGCTCGCCACGAGGTGACATCGATGCGCACCGACATCCTGCAGCGTGCAGCCGATCTCGCCGGTCGCAGCGAGGCGTTTGCGCTGGCCACGGTGGTCCGCCGCGAGCCGCCGAGCTCGGCCCGGGTCGGCGACACCGCCATCGTGACCCCGGGCGGCGAATTCCACGGCTGGTTGGGCGGAAGCTGTACGCGGCCGACCGTGATCCGTGAAGCGCTCGCAGCCCTCGCCGACGGGGCGCCGCGGCTGATTGGGATCGTCCGCGACGCCGACTCGATGCCGAGTACTCGACCCGGACTGACGTTCTTTCCGATGGCCTGCCACAGCGGGGGAAGTGTGGAGATCTACATCGAGCCACTGCTGCCGGCGCGGCGGCTGCTGATATTCGGGGTGTCACCCACGGCGCAGGCGCTGGCGCGCCTGGCGACCGTGCTCGGCTACCGCGTGGAAGCGGTCGATCCGGAAGCCAGCGAGACGCTGTTCCCGGACGTGAGCCGCCTGGTGACCAGCGACGCGTCGATCGAGCCCCCTGGTTCCGAACAGGAGGCCGGCCGCTGCTTCGCCGTCGTCGCGACGCTCGGCCAGCGGGACGAAGAGGCGGCCTGGGCGGCCAGCCGATTGCAGCCGGCGTACGTCGGCGTCGTGGCCAGCCGCAAGCGGTTCGGACACATACGCGAGACGCTGACCGCACGCGGCGCCACGCCGGACCAGCTCGACCGGATCGCCAATCCGGCCGGCCTCGACATCGGCGCGGAGACGCCCGAGGAGATTGCCTTGAGCATCCTCGCCGAGATCACCCGGCGCGCGCGGGCCCGCCGACCCGCCCGGGCTCCGGCTCCCGCCGCGGCCGTCACGGACACCGGGCGCAACCCGGCTCCCGCCACGGTCGTTGCGGACACCGAGCGCGACCCGGTGTGCGGGATGTCCGTTGCCGTCGCGGCCGCCTCCCACCAGGCCGACGCCGGCGGGCGGACCTACTACTTCTGCGGCGCGCACTGCCGCGATCAATTCCTGGCGGAGCCGCACACGTACGCCGCCGCGGCGGCGCAGGAGGAGTAGCGTGAGGCCGGAGGTGCTGGCAACGCAGGCGGCGATGGAGCGGCAGGGGTACATCGCCGAGCCGGCCATCGCCACCGCGGTCTTCCTCGCTCGCACGATGCGCAAGCCGCTCCTTATCGAGGGGGACGCCGGCGTGGGCAAGACCGAGATCGCCAAGGTGCTGGCCCGGATCCTGGACACGGAGCTGATCAGGCTGCAGTGCTACGAGGGGATCGACGTCAACACGGCCCTGTACGAGTGGAACTACCAGCGGCAGATGCTGCGCCTCCGCATCGCGGGCACGGAGGGCCGGGAACCGGCACAGACCGAGCAGATGATCTTCAGCCGCGACTGCCTGCTGGAACGCCCGCTGCTGCGCGCCATCACCCGCCGCGACGCTTCGCCGGTCCTGCTGATCGACGAAATCGATCGGGCCGACGACGGCTTCGAGGCCTTCCTGCTGGAAATTCTCTCCGACTTCCAGGTGACGATTCCCGAGCTCGGCGCCATCGCCGCCACGCACGTGCCGTACGCCGTGCTGACGTCGAACCGCACGCGCGAGATCGGCGACGCGCTGCGCCGCCGGTGCTTCTACCTCTACGTCGAGCACCCGTCCCTGGAGAAGGAGATTCGCATCATCCGCGCCAGGGTGCCGGAGGCCATGGACGGGTTGGCCCACGAAATAGCAGCGGTCATGCAGGCGTTCCGCGGACGCCGTCTCCACAAGGCGCCGGGCGTCGCCGAGACGCTGGACTGGACGCGGGCGTTGATGGCCCTGGGGCACGATCATCTCGACGTCGACGTGGTGGAGGAGACGCTCGGGTGCATCCTGAAGGATCACCACGACGTGCAGGACCTGACCGCGCACGACGTCGAGTCGCTGCTCGCCGACGTACGATCACCGGGCGGCGCCGATGGATGACCCCGACGTCGTGGAACGGCTGGCCCGCTTCGCGGGTCGGTTGCGGGAACGGGGCGTCGGCGTGTGCCTGAGCGACGAGATCGACGGCGCGGCCGCGCTCCTGCTGATTGATCTCGCCGACCGGGATGAAGTCCGCTATGCGCTGCGCACCGCGCTGAAGGTCCGACGGTCCGACTGGGACACCTTCGACGAGCTGTTTCGCGGCTTCTGGGCCGCCGAGGACCATCCAGCCGGACCGCGGGCCGGGGCGGCCCGAGCGCCGGACCAGTCGGACCGGGCGCCGGCCCAGCCGACCCAGGGGGCCAAACCGCCGGCCCAGCCGTCACGGCCGCGTTCCGACCGGAGCGGGCCGGTCCCCCAATGGCGTTGGCTCCAGGCAATCGCGCCGCCCGCGGGTGAGCGCGAACGCGAAGCGGCCGGCGGAGATCTGCCGGGCTATTCCTCCGACGTGCTCCTGCGCCGCAAGCCGTTCGACGACTGGTGCGCGGACGACCTGCCCGCCATGGAGCGGCTGCTCGCGCGGGCGGCGCGCCGGCTGAGATGCCGGCCGAGCCGACGCCTGGTTCCGGTCCGCGCTCGGGGCCAGGTGGATCTGCGACGCAGCTTCCGCCGCGCGGTCGGGACCGGCGGTGAGTTCCTCTCGCTGGCGCGGCGGGCCCGCGCCGTGGAGAAGCCGGACGTGGTGCTGCTCTGCGACACGAGCGGCTCGATGGACCCGCACACCCGTTTTCTGCTGACCTTCGCCCTGTCCCTCACGCGCGTGGTGCGACGGTGCGAGGTCTTCGCGTTCAACACCTCGCTGACCCGGTTGACGCCGTGGCTGACACCCGGGAAGATCGGTCCCACCCTGGATCGTCTGGCCGCCGGCGTGCCCGACTGGTCTGGCGGAACCCGCATCGGCGCGAGTTTGGACGAGTTCGTCACGCGGCATCTGGACACGCTCGTGAGCGCGAAGACCGTCGTCGTGGTGCTCAGCGACGGGCTGGACCTGGACGGTCCCGCGGTGCTGGCCGGGGCGATGCGCGCCATCCGGGCGAAGGCGCGGAAGGTGATTTGGCTGAACCCGCTGCTCGGCGACCCGCGCTACCGGCCGGAGGCGCGCGGGATGCAGGCCGCCCTTCCTTTCGTCGAGCACTTCGTGCCGGCGCACAATCTGGAATCACTCGAGCGGCTGCTGCCGCTCCTGGCTGCCTGACGTGGGTATCCCGATAGAGAAGCGCTTCGTCATCAACGCCGCCCCGCGGGAGGTGTGGGCGTTTCTCACCGATCCGTCCAAGGTGGCGGGTTGCCTGCCCGGCGCCGCGATCACCGGACAAATCGACGAGCGGACGCACGCCGGGACGATCGCCGTCAAGGTGGGGCCGGTCTCGGCCCGTTACAAGGGGACGGTGCGCTTCGAGCGGCTGGACCAGGAGGAGGGCGTGGCGGAGATCGCCGCGGCCGGCCAGGACGTTCGCGGCAAGGGCGGAGCCGACATGCGCATGACGAGTCGCATCATCGAGCGCGGCCCCTCCGAAACCGAAGTGACCGTGACGTCGACCGTGAACGTCACCGGCATCCTGGCGCAGTTCGGCCGGGGGATGATCCAGGACCTCAGCGACCAGATGTTCCGGCAGTTCACCGATGCGATGCGGGCCGCGCTGGAGTCGGCGGCCGACCGGCCGGTCGCGGACCGCCCGGGGGCGGGATCTCCCGACGGCGACGCGATCGACGCGGTGTCTCTCGGCGCCAAGGTCGGCGGGCGAGCGCTTGGTCGAGTCGTGCGGCGGCCGGGCTTCTGGCTGGCCGCCGTCCTCGTGGCGGCTGCGATTCTGTGGCTGGTATACTGGCCGCCGTCGTGAGTGCTCCGCGGGAGGGCTCGGGTCCTGTCACCGGCCGGGCCATCGGTGCTCGCTCGAGCCCCACGCGGCTGGACTCTTGCCACGGGCTGCTTCCGCCATGGAGCGGATAAAGGAGCGTCCCAATGATTCCGTCGGCATTCGACTACCACGCACCGGGCACGCTTGAGGAAGCGGTGGCGCTGCTCGAACGTCACGGGGACGAGGCGAAGGTGCTGTCCGGGGGCCAGAGCCTCCTGCCCCTGCTCAAGCTCCGGCTCGGTGACGCCGGCCACCTGGTGGACATCGGGCGCATCCCGGGGCTCGCGGGCATCACGGAGGCGGACGGCTACCTGAGAATCGGCGGCGCTACGCGCGAAGCGGATCTGGAACGTTCGGATCTCATTCGCGAGAAGTACCCGATCCTGCTGGACACCGCCGCCGTCATTGCCGACCCGCTGGTGCGCAACCGCGCCACGGTGGGCGGTAACCTGGCGCACGGCGATCCGGCGAACGACCACCCGGCGACGATGCTCGCGCTCGAGGCGGACGTGGTGGCGCGAGGTCCCGACGGCGAGCGCACCATCCCGATCACGCGCTTCTTCACCGGGCTCTTCGCCACGGCGCTCGCGCCAACGGAAATTCTCACCGAAATCAGGATCCCCATTCCTCCGCCGCGAAGCGGCGGCGCCTACGTCAAGCTCGAGCGCAAGGTGGGGGATTTCGCCACCGCCGCCACGGCGGCGCAGGTCACGCTCGGCGGGCAGGGTGAGATGACGCGGATCGGGATCGGCCTCACCAACGCCGGGCCGACGCCGATCAAGGCGACCGCGGCAGAAGCGTATCTCCTGGGGCGACAGCCGGACGCGGAGGTCGTCGCCGAAGCCGCACGGCTGGCCGCGGACGCCGTGTCACCGAGCGCCGACCGGCGCGGGTCGACGGAGTACAAGCGCGACATGGCGCGCGTGCTGACCGGCCGGGCGATCAACCGGGCGGTGCAGCGGGCGGGAGGGCAGTAGGCATGGCGACACACGACGTTCGGATCACCGTGAACGGGGCGCCGCAGGAAGCCGCGGTCGAGTCGCGCCTCCTGCTCGTGCACTGGCTTCGCGACGTGCTGCGCCTGACCGGGACCCATATCGGATGCGACACGACGCACTGCGGCGCGTGCACGGTGTTGCTGGACGGCGAGCCCGTCAAGTCGTGCACCGTGCTCACCGTGCAGGCCGGTGGCCGGGACGTGATGACGGTGGAGGGCCTGGAGCAGGACGGATCGCTGCATCCGCTGCAGGAAGGGTTCCATCAGGAACACGGGCTGCAATGCGGCTTCTGCACGCCGGGCATGCTGATGACCGGGTCCGCCCTGCTCAAGCGGACCCCGAATCCGAGCGAGGCGGAGATCCGGCAGGCGATTTCCGGGAACCTGTGTCGCTGCACCGGCTACGTGAACATCGTCAAGTCGATCGAATACGCGGCCGACAAGCTGCGCTAGGGGAGAAACCATGGCACCCCAGACGACGGCGGAAGTGTGTGGCATGGGCCACTCGATGAAGCGCAAGGAGGATCCGCGCTTCATCCGCGGCCAGGGCAACTTCGTGGACGACATTCAGCTTCCGGGCATGCTCTACCTGGACATCGTCCGCAGCCCGTTCGCGCACGCCCGGATCACGTCCATCAACACGGAGAACGCGCTCAAGATCCCCGGGGTGCTCGCCGTCATCACCGGCGAGACCCTCAAGCAGTACAACCTGCACTGGATGCCGACCCTGATGTCCGACACCCAGATGGTGCTGCCGACCGAGAAGGTCATGTACCAGGCGCAGGAAGTGGCGGGGGTGATCGCGACGGACCGCTACGCGGCGGCCGACGGGGTCGAGGCGGTGCAGGTGGAGTACGACCCGCTGCCGGTCGTCGTCGATCCGTTCAAGGCGCTCGAGCCCGACGCGCCGGTGCTGCGCACGGACAAGGAGGGCAAGAAGGACAATCACATCTTCCACTGGGAAGTGGGCGACCGGGCCGCGACCGAGCGCGCCCTCGCCGACGCCGACGTCGTCGTCAAGCAGGATCTGTACATTCCGCGCATCCACGTCGCGTCCATCGAAACCTGCGGATGCGTCGCGGATTTCGATCGCGTGATGGGGAAGCTCAAGGTCTACATGACCACCCAGGCGCCGCATGCCGTTCGCACCGTGCTGGCCCTGGTGGCCGGGCACGTCGGGCTGTCGGAAGAGAAGATCCAGGTCATCTCGCCGGACATCGGCGGCGGGTTCGGCGGCAAGGTGCCCGTCTATCCGGGGTACGTGATCGCCATCGCCGCGTCGGTCGTGATAGGCAAGCCCGTCAAGTGGATCGAAGACCGGATGGAGAACCTGCAGGCCGACTCCTTCGCGCGGGACTACCACCTGACGGCCGAGCTCGGGGCCACGAAGGACGGCACGCTCACCGCGCTGAAGATCAAGACGGTGGCCGACCATGGCTATACGGACGCCGCGGCGAACCCGTCGAAGTTTCCCGCCGGCCTGTTCTCGATCGTCACCGGGTCGTACGACCTGAAGCACGCCTTCGCAGAGGTGGACGGCGTGTACACGAACAAGCCGCCGGGCGGCATCGCCTACCGCTGCTCGTTCCGCGTGACCGAGGCGGTCCACACCATCGAGCGGCTGACCGACATCATGGCCCAGAAGCTCGACATGGACCCGGCCGCGCTGCGCCTCAAGAACTTCATCCCCGCGGACAAGTTCCCCTACACGTCGGTGTTGGGGTGGGAGTACGACAGCGGCAACTACCACGGCGCCCTCGAGAAGGCGATGGACCGGATCGGGTACGCCGAGTTGCGGAAAGAGCAGGCGGAGAAGCGGGCGCGGGGCGAGCTGATGGGCATCGGCATCTCGAGCTTCACGGAGATCGTGGGCGCCGGGCCATCGAAGCACTTCGACATCCTCGGTCTCAAGATGTTCGACTCGTGCGAGATCCGGGTCCATCCCACCGGCAAGGCGACCGCCCGCTTCGGCACCAAGTCGCAAGGCCAGGGCCACGAGACCACGTACGCGCAGATACTCGCCGAAGAGCTGGGCATTCCAGCCGCCCACATCCAGGTCGAAGAGGGCGACACCGACACCGCGCCCTACGGGCTGGGCACGTACGCCAGCCGCTCGACACCGACGGCCGGGGCGGCCGGGGCGATGGCGGCGCGCAAGGTCCGCGACAAGGCGAAGAAGATCGCCGCCTACCTGCTGGAGGTGAGCGAGGACGACCTGGAATGGACGCCGGGCACCTTCTCGGTCAAGGGCGCGCCGCAGAAGTCGAAGACGATCCAGGAGATCGCGTTCGCCGCCTATACCAACCACCCGCCCGGCATGGAGGGCGGTCTGGAGGCGGTCTCGTACTACGATCCGCCGAACCTGACGTTCCCCTTCGGCAGCTACATCTGCGTCGTCGACATCGACCGCGGCACGGGAGAAGTGAAGATACGCCGGTTCGTGGCGGTGGACGACTGCGGCAACATCATCAATCCGATGATCGTCGACGGGCAAATTCACGGCGGCCTCACGATGGGCATGGCGCCCGCGCTGCTCGAGGAGATCAGCTACGACGAGAACGGCAACATTCAGGGCGGAAGCTTCATGGACTACCTGGTTCCCACGGCGATGGAGACGCCGCGGTGGGAGACCGACAAGACCATAACCCCGTCGCCGCACCATCCGCTGGGCGCGAAGGGCGTCGGCGAGTCGGCCACCGTCGGCGCGCCGCCGGCGATCGCCAACGCCGTCGTGGATGCATTGGCGCATCTCGGCGTGCAGCACATCGACATTCCGATCACGCCCGAAAAGGTGTGGCGGATTCTGAAGGACACCGGCGCCGGCCTCTAGCGGCTCCTTTCGAGCGGGAGCACCGTCAGGTGCGACGGGCCAGGCCGGTGGGACGGGCGAGCCCGGTGGGACGACCCGGGGCCGCGCACCCCTCGCCGGTACCGCTCGCGCCGGTCGCGCTGGCCGCCCTGATCCTGCTGGACCCAGCCCCCGCTCCGGCGCAGGTCACCACGACCGGGATGCCATGATATGTTTCACAGAGATATATCACTTCCACGTCACCAACGTCCGCCTGGAGGAGACGCGATGGCCAAATCAGTGGCATCTGCGCGGGTAGCTAGTCGGGAGCAACACGATGATCGCAAGATCGCACGGGTTTTTATGACCGGGCGGTCACAGGCCGTGCGGCTGCCAAAGGAATTTCGCTTCGACACTGACCGTGTGCTTATTCGGCGTGAAGGCCCTAATGTCGTGCTGAGTCCGATCTTCAAGGACTGGGACGACTACTCCAAGAACGGCGCGGGCTTCACGGACGACTTCTTCGAGGCGATGGATGAGTTGCGGAACACCCACTTGCCGCTCGAAGAGAGGGAGCCCTTCGATTGAAGGCCATGCTCGACACGGACACCTGCATCTTCGCAAGGAAGCGGCCGGCCGGTTTTGTACCGAGGCTGCCGCTCCGCGACTGCGGGATCTCAATCATCGTATTGGGAGAACTGGAGTGGGGCGTGTCGAGGTCGAGTCGCATCGAGGAGAATCGCGCTGGCCTGAGAGACCTGCTGGCGGCCGTTCAGGTAATCGACCTCGACGCGGAGGTCGCGCGACAATACGGCCAACTCCGAGCGTATCTTCGTTCCGTCGGCCAGCCGATCGGTCCGAACGATCTGTGGATTGCCGCCCACGCCCTGGCCCGGGACGTACCACTGGTCACGCACAACCTGGCTGAGTTCCGGCGCGTACCCGATCTGTCTGTCGAGACCTGGATGATGGCATAGTCCACACCACAGGCCGCGCCACGCGTCCTCGTCGTCCTCGACGCCGTGCGACCTCCGATGCAGCATGGGGTACTAGGCGGTCGCCAAGCGTGGCGGCCGCCTAGTACCCCTTTGTGTGAACCCCTCGCCTATTCGAGCGCTTCGAGCTGCGCGGTCACCTCGTGCGGCAGCCGGAGCTCGTTGGTGATCGAGAAGGCGTTGAACTGCCCCGCGTACGCGCGCGCCAATCGCCGGTCGGCCTCGCTGTTGACGACGCCGGTGAGCGTCACATGCCCGCGATTCACCACGATGTGGATCGACGGATTTGCGCTCGCCGCGTAGGGCCAGAAGTTGGGATTCCCGTAGATCGCGCGGGCAATGGCGTACCGCAACTGGTTGTCGAAGTGCGACACCGGGAGCACGTCGATCTCGTTGGTCACCGCCGTCACGCCGGCGAGCGCGTCGACGCGCTTCTCGATGGCCTTCGACTTGTGTTCCCCGGTCACGTGGCCGGTGAGTACAATGTGCCCCTCGTCGGCGATCTCCACGTTGACGTTGTCGAACACCGTGAAGAACGAGTACCGGAGCACCTGCTCCTGAACGCGCTGGAACAGATCGTACTTCGACCCGTCGGCGGTGGCCGGTGACACCGACAGTGCTGTCACCGCGAGTGCCAGCAGTGGCAGAGCGATTCGTCGAGCATTCAACAGAGTGTCCATCGTGAGTGTCCTTTCTGCGCGTGCGTCATTTCCGGACTCGTTGGTTGCACGCGCCACCTCAAGTCGCGTGCAAGAATCGTGCCAGACACTCGGAGAAAGGGAAAACAAGCGGTTTTCCCGGCAGCCAACCCGCGAACCGTCTCCCGGAGAGGCACGAATTGACCACCGCGGAGGTCAGTCCGATGGCTGACACTCGCGAGCGAGTTCACGTAGAGCGGGTCGGCGTGGTGGGCGTGGACCGACCGGCCGCGGAGGCGTTCCCGTTGTGCAACGCCGAGGGCGAGAGACGGTGGGTGGCAGGCCACCGTTGACAAACTGGCCGATGCCCGCGAAGAATGAGGCGTTCCCGATTGGGGGGATCCGTACGGAGTGGAATCCCGCTGGCAGGAGGTGTGAGATGAGGGGTCTGAACAGGAGTCTGTTGCGGTCGGCGGCGGTCGCGGCGGTCGTCACGGCGTTTGGCGTCGCGTCCCTCGCAGCGCAGGAGACGCCGCGCACGCCGTGGGGCGACCCCGACCTGCAGGGAGTCTGGACGAACCGGACGACGACGCCGCTCGAGCGGCCCGACGACTTCGAGGGGCAGGCGCTGCTCTCTGCGGAGGAGCGCGCCGAATTCGACGCGGAGGCCGAGGCGAACCGCGACAGCCCGCCGCCGCCCGGACAGACCGGGTCCTACAACAGCTTCTGGTTCGACCGCGGCCTGCGGGGCGACCAGACGTCGCTTATCGTCGATCCGCCCAACGGCAGATACCCCGCGAAGACGGACCGCGTGCAGGAGAGCGACGCGGCGTTCGCGTCCATGCGCGACGGCACGGAGTTCGAGACCTGGGAGGACCTGAACCTCTACGATCGCTGCATCACGCGCGGCATGCCCGGCGCCATGGTGCCCGGCTTCTACAATCACAACTATCAGATTCTGCAGACGCCCGACCACGTCGTCATCCTCGTGGAGATGATCCACGACGCGCGGATCATCCCGCTGGACGGCCGCGCGCATCTGCCCTCGCAGCTCGGCCAGTGGCTGGGCGACTCGCGCGCGCACTGGGAGGGCGAGACACTCGTCGTCGAGACGACCAACCTGACCCCAAGAGGCGACCAGCGCGTGCGGAACCTCGTGCACGCGGCGAGCGCGGAGGCCCGCGTCGTCGAGCGGTTCACGCGCGTCGCCGGCGACCGGATCGACTACAGCTTCACGCTGACCGACCCGGCCAGCTACGAGCGTCCGTGGACCGCGGAGATCCCGATGGTGCCGCTCGGCGGCGACATCTTCGAGTACGCCTGCCACGAGGGGAACTACGGGCTGCCGAACATCCTGGCGGGCGCCCGCTCCGCGGAGCTGGAGCAGGCGGCCAGCTCGCGCTGACCCGACCGCTCCGCCGCGATCGGCTCGCTCCGGACCGCCTGGCTCAGGGCGCCGTCGGCACACCCTGGCTCTGGACGTCCGGTTGATTACGCGCAACCTCGCTGAGTTCCAACGCGTGCCCTGTCTGACCGTCGAGACCTGGATGGCGGCGTAGTTCAAACCCCAGATCGCGCCGTGCGTCCTGACGGTCCGCAGACCTCACTCGGCCGTCGTTCCCGTCGAAGCCATCGGAATCTCGAAGCCGACGGAGCGCATCAGCTCGATGGCGTTGCCCTTCCCGACCACGCCCGGCCGCAGCCGGTAGTCGAAGCGGAGCTTTCCGTTCGTCAGGTGATCCGTGAAGTGGACGTTCTCGGCGCGCGGCCCGAGAACGTCGGCGATCGCCGTGAGGGCCAGGTCGTGCGTCGTCACGAGGCCGATCGCGCCCTCCGTGACCAAGCTTCCGACGACGGCGTCGGCGCCGATCCGCCGGTCGTGCGAGTTCGTACCGTGCAGGCACTCGTCGATCAGAAAGAGGACGGGCGTCGCGTCGTCGGGCGCGCCGTCCCCGCCCGGTTCCTCACCGCGCGTCCTCGCCAGGATGGCCCGCAGCCGCAGGATTTCGGCATGAAACCGGGAGCTGCCGTCCTGCAGCGAGTCGACGATCCGAATCGACGCACCCACCGCCAGCGGCGACATCCGCAGCCGCCGCGCCCGCACCGGCGCTCCCGCCTGGGCGAGGACCGCGTTGACGCCGATGGTGCGGAGCAGGGTGCTTTTGCCCGCCATGTTCGATCCGCTCAGGATCAGCACCTGCGGCTGATTGCCCAGCCGGACGTCGTTCGCGACGGCCTCCGCATTCAGCAGCGGATGGGCCAGGGCCTCCGCCTCGAAGTGCGGCGCACCGTCCACGAGTTCGGGCCAGACGTCGTCCGGCCGCTCGAATCGATAACCGGCCAGCGACGCCAGGGCTTCCAGCTCACCGATCGTCTCGAGCCACACGCCGACCTTCGGGCCTGAGGCGAGGCGCCAGCGCTCGACGGCGTGCGCGAGGTGCACGTCCCAGACCAGGAAGAAACCGATGAGTCGCGCAATGGCGTTGTGGCGCGAGTCGACCTGCTCCATCAGGCGGGTCAGCCGCGCCACCTGCCGTGACGGCGGCTCGCCATCGACGTCGAGCCGGGCGCGAAGCTCGGCGAGGCGCGGCGCGCGAAAGCGCTCGGCTTCGAGCCGGCCGAGCACGGCGCCGAGCAGCTCTATGTCCCGCGCCGCGTGGTCGACCTCCGTGAAGACGCGGGCCATGGTCGACCGGATGCGCAACTGCAGGACCGCCACCCCGACCACGGCGGCGACGAAGTACCAGCCGAGCAGCGACCGGACGCCGTCGCTCAGATCCAGCGAGCCGCCCACGGCCAGCGCGTAGGCGACACCCGCCGCCACAGCCAGGGCCCCGGCGACCGACGCGATGCGTCCCGCCGCGAGCACGGGCGGCGAGTCGAAGGCGGGCGGCGCCGTACCCCAGGCCGCCAGCGCCCGTGCGTCGACGGCGGCTCGGGTGTCGTCGCCCAGCACCGCCAGGGCTTCCCGCAGATCGAGGTTGGGGGTCAGCTCGTCGACGGCGGTCTGCCGCTCGCGGATCGCACCGGGCGGGGCCGGCGACAGCAACCACGCGGCGAGTGTGCCCATGCCGCGCCGCGTCCGCGCCGCGCAAAGGCGCTGGAACAGCGACCCGTTGCCGAAGAGGTCGAGATCAGCGGCATAGAGGTGCTTCGGGTCGGCGAAGTCGTTCCCGCGGTCGCCGGTTCCGGCCCAGGCGTCGTCCAACCGCGCGAGGCCGCGCTCGTAGAACGCGATGGCCCGTTCCAGGCGCGTGCGTTCCGTCTCGATCCGGTCGAGCCGCACCCCCAGCCAGAAGACCCCGGCCAGCGGCGCCAGCAGCCACCAGCCCGAGTATCCCGCGCCGGCGACGGCGCCGATTCCCAGCGCGCCGGCGATGCCCACTCCGAGCAGCCGGAGCGTCCCGATGGCGTGGTGCCGCCGCTCGATCGCCGCGTGCGCCGCCCGGCGCGCGGCGCGTCGCTCTTCGTAGACGCGACGTGGATCCTGTCCGGTTGCCCCAGGGGTAGACATTCGTTCACTACTCTCAGGCGCGTGGAGCCGTGGTCTCGTCGCCACGTTGGCCTACGGCAGGCCGCAGGCGGGTGTGGCCTACACTCTACCGTGAACGGCGCAGCTTCCCGCCACGGGGCGGGGTCTGGTGCCCTGCCCGCCGTCTACGAGAAAGGAGTCGAACCCACATGTTGCAAATGACACCGGAGACAATGCGCGAGCTTGCGCACCAGGTGACGGACATCCTGGTAGACCGGATCGAGCATTTGCCCGGCGAACGGGCGTGGAAAGGCGACTTCAATGTCAACGCCGCAACGTGGCTCACAGCGAGCGGCCCGAGCCGGACGCTGGAGTTGGCGTCGGCGTCGCTCGGCATGGTGTGCTTCCGCGTCAACCCCGACGGCCTCTCGACGTGGGATGACGTGCGGGAGACGCTTGAAGCCGTTAAGCGGCTTGCCATGGAATCGGCTGAGCCTGCCTGAGCGCCCACCCTAACTGAGGACGTTGCTGACCAGCGCGAGCAGCACGCCGCCGGCGATGACGGAGCCGAGCTGGCCGGCGGTGTTGGCGCCCATCGCGTGCATCAGGACGTGGTTGGTGAAGTCCTCCTCCTGAGCGACGCGCTGGACGAGCCGGCCGCTCATCGGGAAGGCGCTGATGCCCGCCGCGCCTACCAGCGGGTTCACCCGGCCGCCGGTCACGACCGCGAGCATCTTCCCGAAGCAGACCCCCGCCACCGTGTCGAGCACGAAGGCGCCGAGGCCGAGCAGCAGGATGAGCAGCGTCTGCGTCTGCAGGAAGGTCTCGGCCTGCATCAGGCTGCCAATGGTCAGGCTGAGGAAGAGGGTGGAGAGGTTCGTCAGCTCGTTCGACGCCGATTTCGTCAACTGGGCGACGACACCCGATTCCTTCAGCAGGTTGCCCAGCATCAGGGTGGCGACGAGCGGCGCCGACGCCGGCACCAGGAGGCCGATCACCACCGTGACGACGATCGGAAACAGGACGACCGCGCCGCGCGACACCGGGCGCGGCGCGTACTCCATCCGGATGCGCCGCTCCTTCCGGGTCGTCAGCAGCCGCATGATCGGCGGCTGAATGATCGGGACGAGACTCATGTAGGAATAGGCGGTCACCGCGATCGGCGCGAGCAGCTCCGGCGCGAGGAGCGACGAGACGTAGATGCTGGTCGGCCCGTCGATGGCGCCGATCACCGCGATCGACGCCGCCTGGTTGAGCGGAAAGCCGAGCAGCGTGGCGAGGATCAGCGTCGCGAAGATCCCGAGTTGTCCGGCGGCGCCCAGGATGGCGAAGTACGGCTGCGAGAGGAGCGGCCGGAAGTCCATCATCGCGCCGATGCCGATGAAGATGAACAGCGGGAAGAGTTCCGTCTGAATCCCGAACTCGTTCAGGATGTGCAGCATCCCGCCCGGCTCGTTCATGGGCGAATTGGGGAGGTTGCCGAGCAGGACGCCGAAGCCGATCGGCAGCAGCAGCGTCGGCTCGTACTCCTTCGCGATCGCGAGGTAGATCAGCACGCCGCCGACGGCGAACATCAGCAGGACGCCGGGGTCGAGGGTCAGGATCTCGGGCACGGCGGGGGCAGTCGGCTCAGCGGGGCGTCAGCGTGACGAGCGGCTGCCCCTGGACGACGTGGTCTCCCTCCCGGACGTGCGTCTCCTGCACCTCGCCTGCCCAGGGGGAGCGGATCACGTTGAGCATCTTCATTGCTTCGATCGTGAGCAGGCCGTCGCCCCGCGCCACCGCGCGGCCCGCCGAGGCGGTCACCTTGGCGACGACGCCTGGCATCGGGGCGCTCAACGTCCGGGGGGGCGCGTCGGGCGCCGCGGGAGGCGGCTCGGACGGCGCCGCAGCCGGCGTGTCGGCCGGCGTATCGCGGGCCGGCTCGACGTTCACCGCGTAGGCGGCGCCGGCGACCCGTGCGGTCACCGGGTCGGCGCGCGGGTCGTCCACCTCGACGTCGTACACGCGGCCGTCGACCGTGACGCGGTACCGGCTCATGCGCGCCGCCTCGCGCGCGCCGCCGGCGTCGAGAGCCGCCGCCCCCGGTGGATGTTCCGCCACGCCGGTGGCGTGTGGGCGGCCGGCCGGTCGGCCCGCCGTGCCGCCTGCGCCGTCAGCCGTGCGCGCGCCACCGCGACGGCGAGCACCACCGCTCGCCGCCGCCGTTCCTGTTCCGCCTCTGCCTCGGCCGCCGCCTGCGCCTGCGCCGCCGCGGCAGTGGAGGCCTCCGCGTCGTCGCCAACGTCGCCGGCAGCGGAGGCGTCCGTCCCGGGGAGTCGGGCAGCGGTCAGGGCATACATCAACCCGATCAGGCCGGCGAGGGCCAGGAACAGCAGTACCGATCCGACGCCGGCGATCTCCAGGACGGCGGCGAGGGGAGAGGTCATCGGGAGGGCTGCGCGGTTGCCACGCGCGCCTCAGAGCGGCACGTTGCCATGCTTCTTCGGCGGGGCCACCGTCTGCTTGTCCCGCAGGAACGCGAGCGCGCGAGCGATCCGCGCCCGCGTCTCGCGTGGGTGGATCACATCGTCGATGTGTCCCGCCGCGGCAGCGACGAACGGCGAGTTGAACTGCTTCCGGAAGTCTGCCTCCAGCTCGGCGCGCGCCGCCTCGCGCGCGGGCGCTTCCGTTGCCTCGAGGCGCCGATGGTAGAGGATGCTCACCGCCCCGGCCGCGCCCATCACCGCCACCTCGGCGGTCGGCCAGGCGAGGCAGACGTCGGTGCGGATCATCTTGCTGCTCATCACGATATAGGCGCCGCCGTACGCCTTGTGCAGCACCACCGACACCTTCGGCACCGTCGCCTCGGCGTAGGCGTACACGATCTTCGCGCCGTGCCGGATGATCCCCTGCTGCTCCTGGTGCGCGCCCGGCAGGAACCCGGGGCAGTCGACGAAGGTGACGAGCGGGATGTTGAAGGCGTCAGAGAAGCGGATGAAGCGCGCGATCTTGTCAGACGCGTCGATATCGAGCGCGCCGGCGAGGTGCGACGGCTGGTTCGCGACGACCGCAACGACGCGCCCCTCGATCCGCGCGAAGCCGACGACGGCGTTCGGCGCGAAGTCGGCATGCACTTCAAGGAACGATCCGCGGTCGGCGACCAGGGCGAGCACGTCGCGCACGTCGTACGCCTCCTCGGCCGATGCCGGGAGCACGTCGTCGAGAGCGGCGACGTCCGGTTCGAGCGTCTCGTCCGGATCGGCGGCGGGTGGATCCTCCGCGTTGTTCGACGGCAGATACGCGAGGAGGCGCCGCGCGAGATCGAGCGCCGCGTCCTCGTCGTCCGCTACCAGGTGCGCGACGCCGGAGGTGGCGGCGTGCGTCTCGGCGCCGCCGAGCGTCTCGACGTCCACGGCCTCGCCCGTCACCGTCTCGATGACGTCGGGTCCGGTAATGAACATGTAGCTGCTGCCGCGCACCATGATCACGAAGTCGGTCAAACCGGGCGAGTAGACCGCGCCGCCGGCGCACGGGCCCAGCATCAGGCTGATTTGCGGCACGACGCCGCTGGCCTGCGTGTTGCGCCAGAAGAGGTCGCCGAAGCCGGCGAGGCTCCAGATTCCCTCCTGAATCCGCGCGCCGACCGAGTCGAGCAGCGCGATGACCGGCAACCCCGACTCGGTCGCCGCGGCGAGCAGGCGGCCCACCTTGATCGCCTGCGTCTCGGAGAACGATCCACCCAACACCGTGAAGTCCTGCGCGAACAGTGCGACCCGGCGGCCGTCGATCCGCCCGAAGCCGGTGACGACGCCGTCCCCCGCGTGGCGTTGCCGATCGAGGCCGAATGCGGAGTGGCGGTGCTCGATGTAGGGCCCGAGTTCCTCGAACGACTCGGGATCGAGCAGGCGGTCGATCCGCTCGCGTGCCGTCAGCTTGCCGCGCGCATGTTGTGCATCGATTCGCTGCTGGCCACCGCCCAGGCGCGCCTCGGCGCGCCGGTCATCGACCGAGTCGCTCTTCGCCTCCGCCGGCGTGCTCGGCGGCATCGCGATCGGATCCAGCGCGGCCTGATCCGCCTCGGTGTCGGCCGGTTCCGGCTCCGGCCGGCGGCGGCGGCGGAAGGTGCGCATCAGGGCAAGGAGCGCCGCGCTCGCCACCGTCGTGGTGACGGCCGCTGCCTGGGGCGACCACGTGAACGGAGGGAGGGGCCGTGTGGTGGTGGACTCGTTCGTATCGCCCGCCGGCCCAGACGTGGGTGCGCCGGGCGCCGGGGGCGCCGCTGGGCGGTCCGGGTCAGGCTGGATAGCGGGCGACACGTCTCCCAATGGTAGCACCGGGGGGGTTCGAGGTATGTGCATGGGACGCCGGTACGGAGGCATACTGTGCGGGTCCGGGAGGGTGATCGGCGCGCCCGGCGGGCCGGGTAGAGGGGGAGACCATGAAGAGCGAGCGGGTGACGGGCAGAGCGGTGGTCACGGCCACGGCCGGTGTCTGCCTGATGGCGGCGACGGCGTGCGGCGGGTTGTCGGATCAGGCCGTGTCGGCTGGCGACGCGGGCAGTGTCAGTTGCCACATCGAGCAGGCCCTGATGCGGGACGGCATTCATCTCGTGACCGAGGTGTACCTGCCGGCGGGCGACGGGCCGTTCCCCGTCATCCTGCAGCGGACGCCCTATAACCGCCGGTCGCCCGCCCTCGGGAGCGACTGCGATGCGGCGAGCGGCCAGTACTTCGCGGAGCGCGGCTACGTGCTGCTCAACCAGGACACGCGCGGGCGCTATCGCTCGGAGGGCGAGTTCGACCCCATGCGCCAGGAAGCCGCTGACGGCTACGATGCGGTCGAATGGGCCGCCGTCCAGCCCTGGTCGAACGGCAAGGTGGGGATGATTGGCGGCTCGTACGTCGGTCTGACGCAATGGCAGGCGGCGGTGGAGCAGCCGCCGCACCTGGTGGCGATCGCGCCGCACTATAGCTCCTCGAACTATCTCGACGGCTGGACCTACCAGGGGGGCGCGTTCGACCTCTGGTTCGCGCAGAGCTGGGTCTCCCAGACACTGGCCCCTGACACCCTCCAGCGGCGGCTCGAGGCGGCCGGCGCCTCCGCGGACGAGGTGGAGGCGGAGGTCACGGCATTCGTCGCCGAGGGACGCGAGAAGCTGCTCGACGACTGGCTCTGGCAGGTGCCGCTCGGCGACTTCGCCGGGTTCCGGCGCGACGGGAACATCGCGGCGTACTACGACGAGTGGCTGGCCCGGCCCGGCTATGACGACTACTGGGCCGCGCTCGACCTCGAGACGAAGTACCCGCGCATCACGGTTCCGGCGCTCGTCACCGGCGGGTGGTACGACGTCTTTCTGCCGGGCACCATCCGCAACTTCATGGGGGTGCGCGCGACGGGCGGATCGGAGGCGGCGCGGACTGGCACGCAACTGGTCATGCGGGCGCTGTGCCACGCCTGTCCGTCCGACACGACGGCGGGCGAGATCGATTTCGGTCCGGACAACGCATTCAACCTGAACGAGGCATGGGTGCGCTGGTTCGACTATTGGCTGAAGGGGATCGACAACGGCGTCGCCGACGACCCGGAGGTGCGGCTGTTCGTGATGCTGCCGCCGGACGAGGGCACCACGGGCGGCGGATTCTGGATCGAGGCCGACGCGTTTCCGCTGCCGGACGCGGTCGAGACCAGCTACTACCTGCGGAGCGGCGGCCGCGCCAACACCGCCGGGGGCGACGGCGCATTGTCCGCGGACGAGCCGGGGGGCCGCGCCGACGCGTACACCTACGACCCCGCCGACCCGGTTCCCACCGTCGGCGGCAACATGTGCTGCCGGAACGACCTGGTGGCGTCGGGCGCCTTCGATCAGCGCGAGGTGGAGCAGCGTGACGACGTGCTGGTGTACACCAGCGCGCCGCTGGACGACGACGTGACGGTGATCGGACCGGTGCAGGTGAAGCTCTGGGCGGCGTCGTCCGCCCCCGACACCGACTTCACCGCCAAGCTGGTCGACGTGCACCTGGACGGCTACGCCCACAACGTCTCGGAGGGGATCATCCGCGCGCGGTACCGGAATACCGACGACCGGGCGTCGTGGATCACGCCGGGCGCCGTGCACGACTACGTGATCGATCTGGGCTACACGGCCACGGTCTTCCGGCGGGGGCACCGGATCCGGCTGGAGATCAGCTCGTCCAACTTTCCGCACTTCGACCGGAACCTGAACACCGCCACGCCGTTCGGATCGGACGGCGAGATGGCGTCGGCCAGTCAGCAGGTGCTGCACGACGCCGGGCACCCGTCACGGCTGGTGCTCCAGGTCGCCCCGAACGTGCGCGCGCCCTAGCAGCCCGTGGTGAAACCCCCGCTACATTCGAGCGGCGATGCATCCCGCCTGAGCGGCGTTGCTCCTCGGTCGCCTATGGCCGATATGCTCCCTCGTCGCGCCTTGTCAGGCGGGCGCCTCACCACTCTCGGTGCTACGCGGGGTTGCACCACGGGCTGCTAGCCACTCGGCCAGCTTCGACCAGCGGCGGCGGCCGGAGACGCTCCGGACGGCCACGGCGACCGCCTTCGGCTGGCCGACGAGAACGACGAGGTGCCGGCCGCGCGTGATGCCGGTGTAGAGCAGGTTCCGCTGCAGCATCACGTAGTGCTGCGTGACGACCGGGATGACGACGGCGGGATACTCGGACCCCTGGCTCTTGTGGATCGTCGTCGCATACGCCGGCACCAGGGCGTCCAGCTCGTCGAAGCCGTACGTCACCGACCGGCCGTCGAAGGCGGCGTGCAATTCGCCCTGCTCCGGGTCGACCGCCTCGACGCGGCCGATGTCCCCGTTGTAGACGTCGCGGTCATAGTCGTTCTCAATCTGCATCACCTTGTCGCCGGCGGCGAACGTCCAGCCGAAGCGCTCGACGATGGGACGACCGGCGGGCGGGTTGAGCGCCGCCTGCAAGTCGACGTTGAGTGCTCGGGCACCTGCCGTCCCCCGGTTCATCGGACACAGCACCTGAATGTCGTCGATCGGATCGAAGTGGAAGCGGCGCGGGATCCGTTCCGTCACCAGTTCGCGCACGCGCGCTGCGGCCGCGTCGGCGTCGTCGGCGGGCACGAAGTAGAAGTCGGTCGCGCCGTCCGGTCGCCCCAGCCAGGGGATCTCTCCCGCGTTCACGCGGTGCGCGGTCGTGATGATCCGGCTGCCCGCCGCCTGGCGGAACACCTCAGTCAGGCGGACCACCGGGACGGCGCCGGAGGTGATGAGGTCGGCCAGCACCTGGCCCGGGCCGACCGAGGGCAGTTGATCGATGTCACCGACGACGAGCAGCGCCGCGTCGTCGGGCACGGCGCGCAGCAGCGCGTGCATCAGCGGCACGTCCACCATCGATGCCTCGTCCACCACGATCAGGTCGGCGTCGATCGGACGCGCCTCGTCCCGCTGGAACCGGCCGCTGGCCGGATCCACCTCGAGAAGCCGGTGGATGGTCTTCGCCGGCATCCGGGTTGCCTCGCTCAGCCGCCGCGCCGCCCGCCCGGTTGGCGCGCAGAGCGCAATCGCGAGCGGCTCCGCGGACCCGCCGGCGCCTGCGTCGGCGGAGAGGACCGACAGGACGGCATTGACGATCGTCGTCTTCCCGACCCCCGGCCCGCCCGTCATCACCAGTACCTTCGACCCAAGCGCCTGCCGGATTGCCTCCGCCTGCTGCGGCGCCAACGCGAGGCCGGTTCGCGCCTCCACCTGCAGCAGCGCCATCGCCGGATCGATGGCCGACCAGGGCAGCGGCGAGGCGGCGACCGCGCGAAGCCGCGCCGCGATCCCCCGTTCCGCCGCATGGAGCGCGGCGAGAAAGAGGCAGTCGGTGTCGCGCACCCGGTCGGCGACGATGGTTCCAGTCTCCAATTCCTGTGCGATCGCCTGGTGCACCAGATCCACCGGTGCCTCGAGCAGGTCGGCCGCCTGGGTCAGGAGCTCCTGGGACGGCAGGCCGCAGTGACCGTCCGACGTCGCTTCGAGGAGCGCAAAGCCGACGCCGGCCCGGATCCGAATCATCGCCGTCTTCTCGATACCAAGGCGCATCGCCAGCGTGTCGGCGGTCCGGAACCCGATGCCGTGGATGTCGCGCGCAAGTTGGTACGGGTTCTCCGACATCACGCGGACTGCCTCGCCGCCGTAGGTTCGGTAGATCCGCACCGCCCGCGCCGTCCCGACGCCATGCTCGTGCAGGAAGATCATGATCTCCCGGACGGCCCTCTGTTCGGCCCACGCCTCGCTGATCCGGGCCGCGCGTACCGCGCCGATGCCCCCGACCTCCCGGAGGCGATCCGGCTCACCGTCGATCACGTCGAAGAGCGTCTCGCCGAACGCATCGACCAGCTTGTCGGCGTAGACCGGACCGATGCCGCGGATCAAGCCGGAGGCGAGATAGCGTCGGATCCCTTCGTCCGAGGTGGGCGCCGACGTCTGCAGAAACCGTGCGCGGAACTGCGGGCCGTAGGTCCGGTCGTTGACCCACTGGCCGGAGGCGGTGATCCATTCGCCCGGCGAGATGGTGGCGGCATGCCCCACCACGGTCACCAGATCGGGGTGTCCGCGCGCCTTCACCCGCAGGACGGAGAAGCCGTTCTCCGGATTATGGAACGTCACCCGCTCGACCGGGCCGGCGATCGCCTCGTCATCGGTCGGGCGCGGAGCGGCCGGGCGCGGCACGGCGTCAACGTAGCATGGCCGCACGACGACTCGCTACGCCGGTCGCGGCCATGGCGTGGTCGGCATAGACTGGCGTAAATGAGGGACGACGACAGGGCGCAGCGCTGGATGTCCGGATGCCGCCCGGTCGTGGGTCGCGCCGTGACCGCGACCGCGGTCGCCAGTCTGCTGATCGGTCTGGCCGGACCTGGGCCGGCCACGGCGCAGACCGTGGAATGGCCGAGCTATGCCGCCGACACCGCCGGGACGAAGTACACGCCGGTCGATCAGATCAACGCCGCCACCGTGGACAGGCTGGCCATCGCCTGGCGCCAGTCGGTGATCCCGGATGCGATCCGGAACGGCGAGACGCTGGGCGCTCCGGTGGCGGCCCAGAACACGCCGCTGATGGCGGACGGACGCCTGTACGTCAGCACCGGTCTCGGGACCGTCGCGGCGCTCGATCCAACCAGCGGCGCCGTCATTTGGGACGACGGCGAACCGGTCTTCGAGGCGGAAGGCGCGTCGCAGCGGACGCGGCAGACGCGCGGCGTCGCGTATTGGACGGACGGTGCCGAGTCGCGCGTGATCGCGGTCCGCGGGCCGAAGCTGCTCTCCATCGACGCCCGGACGGGGTTGCGCGATCCCGCGTTCGGCGAGGGGGGTACGGTCGACCTGCGGAAGGGGCTGATCCGTGACTATCCCGGCTACTACTGGAACTCCGCCCCGCTGGTGGTGAACGAGGTCGTCATCGTCGGCTCGTACATCCGGGACATCCTCGACAATCAGATGCCGGCGACGAAGGAGGCCCCGCGGGGCGACGTCCGCGGCTTCGACGTCCGGACCGGGGAGCAGATCTGGACGTTCCACACCATTCCGATCGAGGGTCAGCCCGGGATCGAGACGTGGGGGATCGATCCCGACAGCGATCAGCCCTCGTGGGTCTACAGCGGCAGCACCAACATGTGGGCGCATCCGACCGCGGATCCGGAACGGGGTCTCGCCTACCTGCCGCTCTCGACGCCCAGCAACGACTACTACGGTGGTCACCGCCCGGGCGACAACCTGTATGCCGAGAGCCTCGTCTGTGTCGACGTCGCGACGGGCGAGTTGCAGTGGTACTTCCAGGCGGTGCACCACGGCGTCTGGGACTACGACTTCGCCTCGTCGCCCAACCTGGTCGACATTACGGTCGGCGGACGCGAGATCGCGGCCGTCGCCATTCCGAGCAAGCAGGGATTCACCTACGTCTTCGACCGCGTCACCGGTGAGCCAGTCTGGCCGATCGAGGAGCGCCCCGTCCCGCCCTCACCGGTCCCGGGCGAGCAGCTTGCTCCGACGCAGCCGTTCCCCACGAAGCCGCCGCCGTTCGAGTCGCAGGGGGTGCGCGCGGACGACCTCATCGACTTCACGCCCGAGATGCGGGCGGAGGCACTCGAGCTGCTGCAGGACTACCGGTGGGGTTCGCTGTTCGAGCCGCCGATCCTGCGGGACGAATCGCCCGGTGGGCTGCTCGGCACCATCCAGAATCCGGGGACGGCGGGCGGCGCAAACTGGCAGGGGGCGGGCGTCGATCCGTCGACCGGCGTCATGTACGTGACGTCAGCCTTCAGTCAGAACATCCTCGGTCTGACGCCGTCGGACCATCCGCGTTCCGACGTCCGGTACACGCGCGAGCGCCAACGGCCGGCACCGAGCATCGACGGCCTGTCGCTCTTCAAGCCGCCGTACGGCCGGCTGACCGCCATCGACCTGAGCGCGGGGGAGATCCTGTGGCAGGTGGCGAATGGCCCGGGACCGCGCGACCACCCGCGCCTGCGCGGCCTGGATCTGCCGTGGCTCGGATCGCACGGACGCGCCGCGGTCCTCGTAACGCCGGACCTGATCTTCCTGGGTGAGGGAACCAACACGGGGGTCGGGCTGCTGCCGCGGCTCTACGGGGGGCCCGGCGGCAAGATGTTCCGGGCGTACGACAAGACAACCGGCGCCGTCGTCTGGGAGATGGAACTGCCGGGCGGCACGAGCAGCGCACCGATGAGCTACTTCGTGGACGGGCGCCAGTACATCGTAGTCGCCGTCGGTTGGGACGACATGCCGAGCGAGTGGTTCGCCTTCACCCTGCCGTAGCGGCTCGTCATCCGCGGACGACGCCGCGAACTCGGACTCGGCGCCGCCGCGCTCGTCTCGCTCGCCAACGCCCGCGAGCAGGCCCTCGCCAACCGCAAGCTGGCGCGGTCCGGGGGCGACCCGTTGGCCGACAACCAACGGTCTTTCATTTTCCGCTGATGTCTTCTGTCGTGCGTGGTCGTCTATAAACTACTGAATAAAAGCTGTTTATTGCACATATCGGACGCGCTGTGCCGGTCACACCGTCTCTCGACATCCTGCAACTTCTTGCGTATTATGGTGGAATGTATGTTGACACCGATACGCCCGCCATCTCCCGCCGGACCAAGCGCCCAGGCCGCCATCCCCGCAACGCCCTGACCGCCCCCTTCATTCGCACGGCCCCACCCGGCCGGCACGCCGACGGACAGGGCCTGTACCTCTACGTCCAGCCCTCCGGGGCGCGGAGCTGGACGCAGCGCCTCGTCATCCGCGGCCGGCGCCGGGAACTCGGCCTCGGCAGCGTCGACCTCGTCTCGCTGGCCGAGGCGCGCGAGCAGGCGCTCGCCAACCGCAAGCTCGCCCGCTCGGGGGGCGATCCGTTGGCCGACCGGCGCCGCCTCCAGGGCATGCCGACCTTCGCCGAGGCCGCCCAGCGCCTCATCGAGCAGAAGCGGCCCGGCTGGCGCAACGCCAGCGAAGCCCGGCAGTGGCGGAGCAGTCTGGCCCGCTACGCCTTTCCGCACATCGGCGCGCGGCCCGTCGCCGAGGTCAACAGCGCGGACGTGCTGGCCATCCTGACCCCCATCTGGCACACGCAGGCGCCGACCGCCAAGGCGGTCCGGCAGCGGGTCACCGCCGTGCTGGAGTGGGCGGTGGCAATGGAGCTGCGCAGCGACAACCCGTCTGACCGGGTCGGCCGGGTGCTGGGCGCGCAGCACGCGGTCGTGCAGCACATGCGGGCACTGCCGCACCGGGAGGTCGCCGCGGCCGTGGAGGCCGTCCGCGCCTCGTCGACGGCGTCGCCGTTCGTCAAGCTCGCGTTCGAGTTCCTGGTCTTGACCGCGGCGCGCTCGGGCGAGGTGTGCGGGGCGCGATGGGACGAGATGGACACGCAGGACCACGTGTGGACCATCCCGGCCGCGCGGATGAAGATGCGACGCGACCACCGCGTGCCGTTGTGCGGGCGCGTGCTGGAGGTCCTTGAGGCGGCGCGCACGCTCGGCGACGGCCGGAGTCCGCTTGTGTTCCCGGGCAAGGGCGGCAAGCTGCTCGCCAACAAGACGCTGCGCCAGCCGCTCCGGCGTAACCGGATCGCGGCCGTGGTGCACGGCTTCCGCTCGTCGTTCCGGGACTGGGCGGCGGAGGAGACCGACCACCCGCGGGAGGTCATCGAGGCGGCGCTGGCGCACGTCGTCCGCAACCCGGTCGAAGCCGCCTATGCGCGCTCGGACCTGTTCGAGCGTCGGCGGCAGCTCATGAACGACTGGGAAGCGTACCTTGCCGACACACGCCGTCCGCATCCCCCGATCGAGGAACCAGCGAAACCCGAACTCGCCGGAACCGCAGCACCTTGACCCCTGAACCCGATCCGATCCTGCCTCGCCCGATCGACCACACCGCCCCGCAGACGAGTCAGGCGGGGAGGAGATCACCCACGGACATCAAGTGCAGTACGGATCGAGCGGGGAAGGACATCGATACGAGAGCGCCGGAGTAGGAGAAGATCCAGGCGGGCGAGGACGAAGATCCGGGCCGTGAAGAGAGACAGCCGGCCGTACGATCAGAGGACACGACGGAGCTGGCTCATGACACCGTTGAGTGTCAGAGCCAGCATACCCCTTGTGTACACAAGGGGGCTCTGGCGAGGGGGCGCTGCGCTCCCCCTTCGAACCCCCGGCGGCGCGCGGCCCTGTCGTGCCAGCGGGCGGGGGGCTCAGCCCCCCGAGCCCCCTTGCCGGTGCCGTCAAGTCGCGGCGTCCGGCACCGCCCCGCTCTTCCGGCAGTGAGCGTCGTACCGATGTCGCCGGTCCCGCCGACTTCCATCTTCGCCGCGATCTCCGCCACTAGATCGTTTCCGGTCGCCTCACCCGGTCCCGCGGATCTGCAGGGCCGCATACCGTTCATCCATGAGTTTGTCCATGCTCTCGCGGCGAAATTTCAGAAAATCAGGAACGCGGTCCATGCCGCCCACGGGCGCGCTCCAGGGGAAGTTGTCGAGATCCCACTTCCGATCTGCGCAGGGCTTTACGGCCAGCGGCGGCGGCACGACGCGGCATATGTTGCCGTAGAGTTGCAGCGCCCGCCTCTGGAGGAGGCTCCGCAGCCTGGGCGAAAAGTCGGTGGGTTTCAGAAAAGCGCCTGGCGCATAGACCGTGTTCGCCGCGCTGGTGAACAAGCCGTATAGCGGTGCCGGCTCGTCCACCTCCGGTGGCAGGTCCAGCTCGTCCCGCCAGCGGTTCCCGTGCCGCTTGTGATCGAAGAGGTGCGCGAGCTGGTAGCCGGCCGGCCCGTGCTTGCGAAACGACTTGCCGGTGAAGACGAACGCCCACAGATGCTTCGGGTAGTCGTTGTCGTCGAGCGCAAGGCATTGCGAGGGACCTCCATCCGGCGCGGCCCGTTGCCGGAACACCGAAATCTCCTTCTTGCCGGCATGACGTCGAACCCCCGGAAAAACGCAGGGCGAGCCGTCCCAGAGATAGATGGCGGGATCTATGCTGAGCGCTTCCAGCCGGGAGGACCACTCAGCTCCGCAGCGCCGATTGTCTTCAGCGACCGCGCCGATTATGCCGGGATCGAGGAACCGCACGAACGGCGCCATCGCCCGGGCAAGCTCGAGGAGGTCTTCGTTGTTCGGCTGCGGCCAGACCGGCCAGTGCGCTCCGGGTCGACGGGGCCACCGCTCTTGTGGCCCCCGCTTTGCCAAAGCCCCGGTCGAACCAGCCGGTCCGCCGTCCCCTTTCCGGAATTCGCGATAGAGGCCAACCGCGCTCTTCAGCGTCGCCGTGCCGTCGTAGATGTCACCATTGATCGGGATGTTGTGCTTCGGGTCATTTGGGTTCAGACGGTGCGTGAGCCCGGCCAGCCCGTCCGCATCATAACGGGCGTCCAGATCGCCCTCATAACGCTCGACCCGTCTACAGTTGCTGATTCGACTGTCGACGGTCCCGGCGCTCCGTCCTCGCTCCAGCCAGACTTTGAATCGCGCCTCCTGCATCCCGCTCGTCCTTCCCGCATCCGGTTCTCGGTGGCGGTCATCGCGGACCGACGGCAAGGCTCGCCCTCGCCGCTCATCGTCCCCCGTTACCGCTTGACGCGGCAAGCGTACTATTGTCACATCGGATTCACCATCGTCGACACCGTGTTCCGCAACATCGCGGCGGCGCTGCACCAAGGGGAGAAGGTCGAACTCCGCAGCTTCGGCAGTTTCCGTCTCCGGCGCCGCGGACCGCACGGGGGCCGCAACCACAGGAGCGGCGACCGGGTGGACGTGCCGTCGAAGCGCGTCGCTTACTTCAAGCCCGGCAAGGAGCTGATCAACCGGGATCCGCCGCAGCCGGTCACGCCGCCGTTGTCCGAGTAGCCAGCGTCGAACCGTTGTCCCGCCGTCCGCGGCCGGTGTTCGTCGGACGGCTCGGGCGAACGCGCGTGGATAGCCTCTACGAGCGGCGAGTCAAGACGCTGCGCGCCTCCTCCGCTGGCGCTGCGGCCCAAGGGTGACACGCCGCTCGCGCCGGCTTCAGGCTGGTTATGGCCGAACGCAAGCGTCCGGCCCTGAACGGACCCACCATCGAGACAGCCCCATTCGAATCGGCGGCGCCCCAGGAGTACGGTCGGGGCGCGACGACGGATCCCGATCCGCGCTTGTCTATCGCCGGCCGCTACGGCGCTCTGCAATCCGGTCCAGAACGAGGGACAGCTTGAGGGAACGCAATTACTGTGACCGCGACAAGTCATTGTTTTGCAATATGTTACGGTGTCTAAGACGCTGGCCGACAAGCGCCGCGTCCAGCGTGTTCCCACCTTCGCCGACGCCGCGCGGCGCGTGCTCGAACAGAAGCGGGGTGGCTGGCGCGGTCGGTAGTACGCGCAGAACTGGTGGCGGAGCATGGAACGCTACGCCTTCCCCCGAGTCAGCCGCGTGATGAAGAACCGCGGCAGTTGCGGCTTGAAGCACGCCCGGTACGAGATTTCGTGCAGGGAGTGCGCGGCACGCTGCTCCCACACCCACGCGGGCCGCGGAACCGACTCCGCATAGAGCCGAGTTCCGCATAGACGGGGCAACCTCAGTAGGGTAACGTAAACGCACCGGTGCCACGGACTGTCTGCTACAAGTGGAACACCCTCCTGTCGTGAGGATGTGGGGAGAGCGCGATGCCGATCATCAAAAACCTGCAGAAAGCGTTGAAGAAGAGAAAGCTGTCGAAGCCGGCCGATGCACTTCAGGCGGCGGTCGCCGCCGCGCAGGAGGAACGGGCTGCGTTGAGCGCGATGTTGACGCAGATCAAGCCTCATGCTGCAAAGTTGTTGAAGATTGGCGCATCGATGAAGCAGGTGACCGAGCGCGCCTCGCGCGCGACGGCCACATTGGAGGATTTGTCGAGCCGGCTGTCGGCGGTCGAGGCCACAACAGAGAGCGTCAAGGCCCTCGAGGGCCGAGTGCAGTCGCTCGTCGATTCCGTCGATCAGGCGCAGCGGACGGCACAGAACGTGCTGGCCGCTGACGGCGACCTCGCCAAGCACCGCCAAGCGGTACAGAAGCTCACCAAGCAGGGGATCGAGGCGACCGCGAACTTCAATGCCCTTGACAAGGAGCGCGCGACTCTGGAGCGCGCTCGGGAGGAGCTGCGGCAGACGCAGGCGGTCGTGAAGGCCTCTTCCGACAAGTCGGGTACGCTCGCGGACGATCTCGACCGGCTCCGCGCGCAGGCGTCCCAGTTGCATCAGGATCACGACCGCCTGAGCGAGTCGTTGCGCACGACGCGAGAGAACGCGGACCAGACTACCCGGACCGTCCGCGACGTGGAGGAGCAGCTCGGACCGCTCACCCAGCTTCACGAGCTGAGCAAGACGACCGACGAACGGTTATCTAACCTGAATGTGCTCGCCGAGCACGTGCTCAGCAAGGTGAAGTCGCTTGAGAACCAGAAGCAGACGGTCGAGCATGCGGTGGTCGAATCGAATCGGTTGAGCGAGATGGTCTGGAAAATGGAGGCCCAGATCGGCAAGCTCGACGAGGCGAACAACCAGGCGGCGCAGGTCGACGAGACGGCGCATCGGATCGAGCAGGTCTCGAAGGAGATCACCGCACGTTTCGAGCAGGGGGAGGAGATCCGAGAAAGCTACACTACCAGCCTCGCAGCGCTCGAAACAGGACGCACGGAACTCGTCGAATTCGTCAAGGATTACACCGAGCGGCTGGCCATCGAACGTAAGACGCTGGACGGCCACGATGGGCGAGTGCGGGCGCTTCAGAGCGCGCTCTCCGGGGTCGAGCACGACATCGGCAGTCTCTCCCACAAGACCGGGGCCGTGGCGGCGATGCAGCAGCGGGCCGACGATCTCGGCGGCCAGCTTGAGGGCTTTGGCGGTCGCGTGCAGCAGCTTGAGGCGCAGGCGGGCGAGCTGGAGAAGCTGGAGAAGCGCTTGAACGGGGTGGAAGCGCTGACCGAGGAGGTCGAACGCCGGCAGACGGCGTTGGCGCAGGGGCGCTCGGAGCTCGACGCCCTTCGCCAGGAAGTCGACCAGTTTCACGTGGCGCACGCCGATGTCGTCAAGGCTCGGGACCAGATCAACACCGACCGGGGCGCGCTCGAGGCGTTCGTCAACCGGATAAACGAGTTCCGCCAGCGCATGCCAGAACTCGAGTCCGGCATAGACGCGGTCAGCAAGAAGCTGTCGGTCGTCGACGAGGCAACGCAGAGAGCCGCGTCACTTGAGGCGACGGTCGACGATCTTGACAACCGCATGGCGCTCGTCTCCGATCATCAGCAACTGGTCACGAACATCGGTACGCGTCTGGATGGGCTCAACACACTGAGCGCTTCCATTGACGAACGGGTTGCCGAGCAACTGACCCGTCAGCAGGCGGTGCAGGCGCTCAAGAACACGTGCGACGGTGTCGATGTTCAGATTGATGACGCACAGCAAAAGTTGCAGAAGGTGGCCGCGCTCCAGAACACGCTCTTGCCACTGACGACCCAGGTGGCCGCGCTGAAGACGCGGATCGATGGGCTCGCAGCCACATGCAAGGAATACGATGCCGAAAGGGCTGACCTGACCGCGCTGGAGCGGCGCATCTCCGAAGCGGTCGACCGCAGCCGCGACGTGGCGACGACGGTTGACGACCAGATCCGGCAGGTCCAGGGCGCTTCGGAAGAGCTCGGCCGGGTTTCGGCACTCAAGGACGAGCTGCTGCAGGAGCTGGGTCGCGCTCAGACGCACCAACGCTACGTCAGTGCGCGCATGAAGACCGCGGATGAACAGGTCAAACGAGTCGATCTGCAGCTTGTGCAGCTCGATCAGCGACATTCCCAACTGGCATTCTCCGACAAACGGATTGCCTCGGCGGAGAAGCGGATCACCGAACTCCAGGCCCTGGAAGATCGCGTCGAGCGGCAGATGCAGGACGTCATTGCGCATGGAGACGCGGTGGGCGCCGTCAAGAAGGAGATCGACAACGTTCACCAGATTAGTCAGCAGAGCAGGACCGACCTACAGGAGATCATCAAGCAGCGTACGCAGATCGACACGCTGCACCGACTGCTCAACGCAGCAAGGAAACGCGTTGGCGAAACGGAGCGGCAAGTGGCCGTCATCGAGTCCCGCAAGGCGATGATCAGTGAGTTGCAACTCAAGACGAACATGATCGGCAACGTACTGAAGGACGTGCACGTGAATCTCGAATTGCTCGCCGAGCAGCGCGCCATTGTCGACCACGTCGTCGAGGGGATGGCGCGTGTGCAGGAAGACACCCGGAGCGCACAGGCGACACTCAAGGCGCTTCAAGCCGAGCGACAGCTCGCCGAACGGATCGAACGCGGCATCAAGCGGCTGCGGACCGAGACGACGGCACCGTGGACGGATGTCGAAGCACCGGGGGAAGATGCCAAGGTGCGGCGACCGGCCTGACAGTCACGCGTTGTTTCGATCCGACCTTCGAACTGACCGTCAATGGTTCAGTCCTCACTCCCGTTCATCGCGGTAGGTCCGGTTGAACCGTTCGATGAAGGCGTTCTGCACGGGCTTGCCCGGCTGAATGTCGTACCGGACGATCCCGTGCCGGTGACACCGACCTGCCCGGTCGAGGGCTCGACACGCCGCTGGCCATACACGCGGGAGATCGCGAACGCCACCAGCAGCAGGAGAATGACGGGACGCACGTCGCCCAGCAGGTCGTCGTCGAAGGTCTCGGCCGACGCGGTCATGCCGCGCAGCAGCATGGGAAGCACCGCGACGTTGCTCTGGAGGTAGTTCGTGAGTTCGGCCGCGGACTGGTCGACCGTCGCGCCGGGCGCGAGACGGCCGACCAGAGACACATAGAAGTCTGGCGGGGCGGTCTCGGCGACGGGGCGGAACGGACGCGCCGTCGCCCACACCTCCGTCCGGGCGGGGAAGCCGAAGCCACGAGGCATCACCGCGACAATCGTCGCCGCCTGCCCGCGCATGGTGAGCACGCGGCCAAGCACCGAGGGATTCGCCCCGTAGCGACGCTGCCACAGCGCGTAGCTGATCGCGACCACCGGCGCCGCGCGGCGCCGTCAGCGAAAGAAGCCGCGCCAGACCACGTCAACGAGCGTGTGGAGCAGCGCCGGCGCCATCAGGTTGCGGGTCTGGAGATACGCCCGGCCATAGAACCATCCCGCGAGCGTGGCCAGTCCGACGTAGCGCCAATCGGGCTGCGGGCCGTTGTTGAGGTGAGCCAGTCCGAAGATGCCGGCGGTCACCCCCAGCGCCAGGTGGCGATGGCCGAGGGCCTTTTCCAGGACGTTCTGGAGGATGCCGCGGAACAGCAGTTCTTCGGGCACTCCAATGACGAGAAAGATGCCGAGGGCCATGAGGAGGAGCGGCCCGGGTGCGGTGAACGCGTCGGCGAGGCCGAGGAAGCCGCTGGCCAGCCCCAGAAGGATGGCGACGGGCGCGAAGACGAGAAACAGGCGCCCCGCGACCTGCCAGTCCACCGCCCGCAGGCGCCATTCGTAGCCCACGCGATCCACGCCGCGCACGCACACCACGGAGAACACACCCACGGAGATCCCGACCAGCACGTTCAGGGCCGGAGCAAACTGCCGATCCGGCGAGGACCAGACGTCCGTCAGCCATCCGAACTCCAGGGGGAGCCAGAGCAGTAGCACCACGGCCAGCGTGTGCCACTGCCGTGGATTCGGGAGCTTCCGGGTTGCCAGGCAGGTCAGCGGCGGAAGCGTCACGTAGCCGAGCAGTGTCAGGAACGAGAGGCCCGACACGGAGTCGGCGGCAACCGCGTACACCCCGAACGGCATCCACAGCACCGCGATACCGGCGAGCACGCCTGACGCTCCCTGCGCGCACCGCTGCCTGATCGCATGCTGGACCGGCGCATGGCCGAGCAGCAGGGCGAATCCCAGGTAGCTGTTCAGGCAGAACAGCGCCAGGCCCGATTCCGCACCGATCGGGATGGACGTACCCCCGACACCGATGAGCAGGACGTTGACCCCGCAGAGGAGCAGGGCGACCGTCACGGCCGGGCGTGTCATCGTGGGATTCCGGCGGGCCGCGTCACGATAACGAGCGCGAGCGTCGAGCGCAGAACGAAGACGCTCGGAAACCGCTGTCGGCCGGGACGGCACAGCGAAGGTGGATGGGTCGGTCGGGTCGAGGTCCTACCGCGAGCCACCGCCGTCGGCCGCCTCTCGCGCCTCCATGGCGCGGGCGCCGGACAGCGAGCTGGCCATCGCATAGTTGCCTTCGTGGCACGCGTACTCGTAGAGCGGCTGATCGGACTGCGTCATCAGCACCTGCGCCGTCCAGGGGCCGGACCACGTCGTCGGGTCGATCACCGTGAACTCGTAGAGCAGCGTGTCGTCGTCGAGGCGCGTGAAGCGCTCGACGAGGTGCATGTTGGCGCTCGACCCTGCGAGCGACGTCTCGCCGAGGAAGTTCCTCGTCTCGACGACCAGCGTGTCGCTCTCCCAGCTCGCGCGCGAGTCGCCGACCCACTGGCGGAGGCTGGCGGGCAGATGCGGGCGGTTGTCGAGCGGGATGATCCGCGCGTTGTGGACCATCTCGTTGAGGATCGCCACGTGGTTGGCCGTCTGGAAGATCTGCACGTTGTTGTTGTAGGCGCTCGGGGTCATCGGCGGACCGGAGTTGAAACCGAGCAGGCAGCGCTCGGAGGTGCCTCGGTCCTCGGGACCGTGCGCGTGGCGCGCCCGCAGGAGCCGCGTCAGCTCACGCTGCGCCTCGACCATCGGGCGCATCGCGGGGATGCGCCCGTTCGGGGGATCGACGACCAGCGACGTGCGCTGCCCGGCGAGCGAGTCGCCCCACTCGAACCAGATGCCCACGCTGTAGCCGACTCGGAACTCGAGCGGCGCATCGTCGAGCTCGGACTCGAGCCCGGCCCGTTCGACGGCGAGGTTCGCTTCCCACGCGGCGGCCTCTTCCGGCGTCAGCGTCTCCTTGTCGGCGAACTCCTCGGGCCGCTCCATCGGGGTGGCGGTGGAGAAGTTCCATACCCCTTGCAGGTCGGGGTGGCCGTCCGGCGTGCGCGGGACAGCATCCTGTCCCGTCACGGCCGCGGGCGCGAGGGCGACCATGGCGCACGCGAGTCCGAGAACGCCGACCGCCGCGAGAGATCGATGACGCATGCTCGTGCCCCACGAAAGCCGGTGGACCCTACTGCTCCCCGGCCGCCGTCCGCTCGTCGGCTCGATGGCCGGACAGGATGCCCTCCATCGAGTAGTTGCCCTCGTGACAGGCGTACTCGAACAGCGGGATGTCGGTGCGCGTCATCGGCATCGACGCCGTCCAGTCGCTCGCCCACGTATCGGGGTCGGTCACCGTGAAGGTGTACTCCAGCGTGTCCTCGTTGATGCGCGTGAACCGTTCCACCAGCGTCATGTTCTCCGACGAGGCCATGCCCCCCCTCCCTGAGGTCAGGGGGATCCAGGCCCGCGCGGCATTGAAGTTGGCCGTCTCGATGACCAGCGTGCTGCCTTCCCAGCGCCCCCGCGAGTCGCCGGACCAGAGCCGGATGCTCGGGTCGAGCGGCGCCCGGCCGTCGAGCGGCACGATGCGCGGCGTGTGGACCATCTCGGTGTAGATCACCGCGTGATCCGGGGTTTGGAAGAGCTGCATGTTCTGGTTGTAGGCGAGCGGCGTAATGGGCGGGCCGGCGTTGAAGCCGACGATGCACCGGTCCGACGTGTTGCGGTCGGTGTACGAGTCGGCCGGGTGCGCCTCCATGTGGGCGTGGCGGGTGGCGGTCCGCTCCTTGCCGACCTCGGAGAGCTCCGGGAAGCGGCCGCTCGGGGGATAGACGATGAGCGAGGTGCGCCGCGTCTCGATCGGTTTCGTTCCCGAGTCCATCCAGAAGTTGTTGTAAGCGCCGACGTCGCCGCCCGCCTCGGTGCGGCGCGCCTCCGCCTCCAACAGCTCCAGGTTCCGGTCGATCGCCGCCTGCTCCGCCGCGGCGGCTTCCTCGACCGTCAGGAACGCTTTGTCACCCAGATCCTCGGGCCGCTCGAGCGGCGTGATGGTGCGGAAGTCCCAGATACCCTGCAGGTCCGGGTCGCCCCACGCCGTCTGGAGCGTCTGGGCCGCGGCGGGAACAGCCGTCAGCGCGACCGTCGCCAGCAACGCGCACACCGTAGCCAGATGTCGATAGCTCATCGCAACCTCCTCGTTTCTCCCTGACGGACCCTCGGCCGTCCCTCACGACAGCCCGTACCCCGCATCATGGATCCGGACGGCGGCCCGCGCAAGCGAGACCGCGCATTCCGTCGCTGTCGGACGTCAGCCGACCCGGCAGACCGAACACGCGCGGCATCCCACGGGACGGAGTATTATCGCCTATTGAGCGCAGTCCGTTCGTGCTGATCGCCCGATAGCGGCTCGGGACCGCGTAGCCGCCGGAAAGCATGAGAACGATGAAGAGCACATGGTTCGTCACTGCGATGGTCCTGGCCGGCGCCCTGTTCGGCGTCGGGCTGGTGCAACTCGCTTCGCAGGAGGCTCCCGGCGCCGGCGAGTTGCTGGTGGATCGGTTCCAGCGCACGTACGAAGTGCTGCAGAACAACGAGGTGGCCACGAGCGGAGTGGCGCGCGGAGAGACGATCTACTTCTACAAGTGCTGGATGTGCCACCAGGAGGTCGCCAGCCAGGGCGACCTGAGTGGGATCGTCGGACCGCCGCTCCATGACCTGTCCGAGAGGTCCACCACGGACGATGCGATTGCGACAAAGATCAGGAACGGCGGCCCGAGCATGCCGGCCTTCCGGCACACGTTCTCCGATGCCGACGTGGCTGACCTGGTCAGCTATCTGCGGAGTCCGACGTGCTGCTACGAGAATCAGGACCCGCCGCAGAACCCGCACTACAAGGCGGAGACGCACCCCTGGCCGGTGTCCGCCGCGGTGACCGGCGGCGCCCGCGGCGCCGTCCGCCTGGCGACCGGAGCACCGCTCGAGGGCATCAAGGTGCAGCTGATCGCACCGAATGCGGTGCGAACCACCGTGCTCACCGGCGCCGACGGCCGGTATGAATTCCCGGCGCTGCACGCGGGGTCCTATACGCTGCGGATTGCGACGCCGTTGCCCTACCGGCCGCACGTGCGCGAGGACGTATCGATTGCCGGGGCGACGATCCTGGACGAGATCGTGCTTGAACCGGTCCCGAGCGCCACCGACCCGGTGATCCTGAGAGGCGCGCTCACGCCGACACTCGACGTGCTGGCCCAGCTCAGCGGCGCGGAGTGGCTGTGGAATCTGCCGGGCACGGTCGAGGAGAAGAGCACGTTCGTGAAGGGGTGCGGCATCGGCTGTCACAGCTACGAGATGATCCTGCGCAACCGCTACGACGAACGGAGCTGGCGGCTGATTGTCCGACGGATGAAGACGGGCGCGCAGGGAGGACCCGGCCGGGCGATTGATCCCGCCACCGAGCGCGGACGGACCGTGGAGAGCGAGATCGATGTGATCGCCGGGTGGCTGGCCAAGGTGCGCGGCCCCGATTCGCAGGACATGCCGGTGCGGATGTGGACGCGGCGGCCGAGCGGCCCGGCCACGCGGGTGGTCATTACCGAGTATGAGCCGAACCGCCGGCTGTTGAACCTGCACGACGTTTGTGGCGCCGCGGACGGGAGCATCTGGTACACGAGCCACCATTCGCCCTGGGTGGGTTTCCTGGACCCGAACACGGGCATCAGCAAGGAATACCGGCTGCCCGACGTCGCGGGGCGCCCCACCATCGACACCCACGCCTGCCACGTGGACAACGAGAACGGGATCGTCTGGTTTTCCCAGGGGCCGCCGCAGCAAGGCACGGACGCGCTCTTCGGACTGACGATCGCCACCGGGGACATACAGCACTTCGCCCCCACGCCGATCGCGGTGAACTTCGGATTGGCCCCCGATGGGTTCCTGTGGTACAGCCAGCCGGCCGAGGGCGGGACCCAGGAGATCGTGCGGTTCAATCCCCGGACGGGCGAGGTCGCGAACGTCTATCCGCGCGCGGGTCACTACTCGTACCAACATGCCGTGTCCGACGATGGACGGTTTGTGGCGGGAAGCTCGCCGGTGGGCCCCGGCTACAACGCCACCTGGATGCTCGACGTGGAGAACGAGAAGGTCTATGCGACGACTGCGGCGCAGGACCACGGGGCGGCGCGGGGCGGGTTCGATCCGTTCGGCGATGCGTGGTTTGGCGGCCGCGGCGGCCCGCTGGTCCAACTGGTGAACGAGATTGACGAGGGGAACGGGGTGCACACGCGGTTGCACTGGCCGCCCACCCCGCTGTTCCCGTACACGGATTTCTATACGGCGACGGCGGACAAGAACGGCGAGATCTGGGGCGGCGTGATGCATGGCCGGGGGTTCGTGCGCTTCAACCCGAAGACCGACCGGTGGATCGTCTACGAGAATCCGGAGCCCAGCGCCCTCAATCGGTATCACTGGATCGACAACTCGACGACACCGCCCACCATCTGGTACCCGGACTTCCAGACCCAGATGTTCGTACGCATTCAACCGTTGGAGTAACCGACACGGACCGCGTCACGGCAGCGTCCGCGGGATGAGAGGTTTCTTCATGAAACGGCTCGATCTCCTGGCAGCAGGACTGGCCCTGATTCTCACAGGGTGCGGAGAACGCGCAGTGCCTGGAGAAGGCGCGGCTCCCGATGGGGCGCTTGGCGGACTCGCGCTCGTCGGGGCGCAGTTGATAGACGGGACCGGTGCGCCGCCTGTTGCCGACTCGGTGGTCGTCATTCGTGACGGCCGGATTGTGAGCGCCGGCGCTCGGGACACGACGCCTGTGCCCGACGGCGCAGAGACGCTCGACGTGACCGGCAAGACGATCATGCCCGGTCTGGTGAACTTGCACGTGCACTATCGAGACGGAGCGGAGGAAATCGAACGTCAGTTTCGGTCGCAGCTCTACTACGGGGTGACCACCGCACGGAGCATCGGCAGTGATTCACCGGAGCGAGTCGCCTACCTGCTCGAGGCCGCCGGCCGTCCCGACTTCCCCCGGACCTATACGGCGGGGCTGGGATTCTCGCGTCCCGGCGGATTCAACGCCGCCGGCCGGAATGCCCCCACCACCGAAGACGAGGCGCGGGCGTTGGTGCGGGACCAGATTGCGCTTGGCGTGCACTTCATCAAGATGTGGGTCAACGAGGTGGCGGAGCCGGGCCTGAAGATCACGCCGGAGATACGGACGGCCATCATCGACGAGGCAGTGCGGAACGGCGCCATCCCTGTCGCCCACATCGACGACGAAGCCGATGGTCGCCAACTGATCCAGGCCGGCTTGCGGGACTTTCTGCACAGCACCGTGTTGACCTTCGGCCCCGGAGCCGGTGTCCCGGTAGACGATCCCGACCCCTCGCCGGAATTCATTCAGATGTGCCTCGACAACGACGTGTACTTCACCCCCACCCTGTCGATCGTCCAGAACAGATGGCACTTCGCGGAGCATCCGGAGCTGCTGGACGGCCCGGCGCTGCGCGCCGCGTTCGCCACGTACAACCAGGATGCGCTGGCCGAATGGGACGACCCGACACGCAGGGCGGACGTCGTCGACGATCCGGAATTCGAGAACCGCAAGGCCGCGTTCCGACAGGTTCAGGATTTCGTGAAGACGATGCACGACGCCGGGGTCGACGTCGCACTCGGGAACGATGCCGGGACCCCGAACGTGCCGTTTGGCTGGGGCGTCCACCACGAGATGGAGCTCTATGTCGAGGCCGGGCTGACCCCGATGGATGCCATCGTTGCGGCAACGGCCACGGGCGCCGATCGGATGCCTCCGGTGGGCGAGGCCGACTTTGGCACTCTCGAGGCCGGCACGATCGCCGACCTGATCGTGCTGAATGCCGATCCTCTGGTCGACATCCGCAATACGCTGGAGATCGACCGGGTCATGCGACTCGGTGCGTGGGTGGACCGTTCGGGTTTGCTGCCAGCGCCGTAGTCGGAATGACTCGTTGGCAGCGGCGTCGCCCGGCCATTCCGGTCAGCGCGCCGCTGCCCGATGCTCCGCCTTCCAGATCCGCGCGAGGCGGCGCGCCTCGGCGATCTCGTGGCGGAACATGTCCGGGTCGAGCACACGCTGCATCCGTTCCGCCTGGTAGCGCTCCTCGGTGGTGACGAATTCCGCCGCCAGGACGAACCACATGTAGGCGCTGATCGCGTCCCGCCCCACGCCATCGGCCGCGGTGTGCCGCCAGCCAAGCTCGAACAGCGCGTCGTCGTCGCCCTGCTCGGCCCGCACGGTCAGTTCCGTGATCGTCATGGGTGGGGGATCGCCCGCCGGCGCCGTGCCGCAGCCGGCGGCGATGGCGACCAGGACCACGATCGTCGCGCCCGCGGCTGCTGTGCGCAGCCAGTAGAGGTCGACGCCGAACGACCAGATCAGCAGCGCGAGCGACGTTGCGGCGGCCGCCGCCGCCACCGATGCCGGGATGATCGGCCCGAGGCAGGTAAGCAGCACCACCCCCTGCACCACACAGATCGCCTTGCGGCGAACGCTGGGGGGCAACTCCGTGTCCAGCCGCGGCCAGAGCCAGCCGGCGGCGACGAAGAGGTAGCGGGTCGCCCCGATCAGCATCACCCAGGCGCCCACCTGTCCGCTCCACCAGACCAGTACCGACAGGCCGAGCAGCAGAAACGCATCCAGCTCCATGTCGAACCGGGCGCCGAACGGCGTCGGACCGCGCGAGCGCCGCGCCACGACGCCGTCGACGCCGTCGAGCAGCATCGCGACGGTGCCGACGCCGACAATCCACCAGCGCGCCGTGTCGTCTGGCGTCGCCGTGCGGAGCGCCAGCGCACAGATCGGCAGCAGCAGGGTGGCCCGGAACAGCGTCACCCGGTTCGCCGCGCCGATCCCGGGGGCCGGCAGGTCGTCGGGGAGGGCGCGGACGATCAGCGCGGCCAGCAAGGCGTACAGGCCGACGACATCGGCGAAGTAGAGGACCGGGAGGCCGAGCAGCCACCAGGCGGCGCCGGCGCCCGCGCCGAGCGGCACGAGGGCCAGCGCGAGGTCGCCCGCCGCGCGGCGGCGCATCCGGCGGCCAGCGTCGGGCGCCACCAGGCGCGCGCGCTCTCTCGTCGGGAGGTGCGGTCGCAGGAGGCCGAGCCAGGCGAGGCCGGGACGCCGCGTCTGGACTCCGTCGCTCCCCGGTTCCATACTGCGCCGACGATGGTCGCCGCCGCCACCGCCCGGCAATTCCTGATCCGCGCGCCCGGCCATGGCGAAATTGTGCGCGTCGATCTCCCGCCGAGGCAAGCGGGAGACGTGCTGGTGCGGGCACGCTGGAGCGGTATCAGCCGAGGGACCGAGACGCTCGTCTTCCGCGGCGAGGTGCCGACGTCACAGTACGCGGCGATGCGCGCACCGTTTCAGCAGGGGGACTACCCCGGGCCGGTGACCTCCGGCTACAGCAGCGTCGGCGTGGTGGAGGAGGGGTCGGACGATCTTGTCGGGCGCACGGTGTTCTGTCTCCATCCCCACCAGGATCGCTACGTCGTCCCGGCCGCCGCGGTACATCCGCTGCCGGACGGGGTGCCGGCCGCGCGGGCGGTGCTCGCCGCCAACATGGAGACGGCGGTGAACGTCGCCTGGGATGCGCGGCCCGCCAAGGGGCAGGCGATCGTCGTCATCGGCGGCGGGGTGGTGGGCCTGCTGGCCGCCAGGCGGTGCGGGGACGAGACGGGTGCGCCGGTGATGGTGGTCGATCCGTGCCGCGCACGCGAGGCCGCCGCGCACGCGCTGGGCCTTCGGTGGCGTCCCGACCCGCCCCCGGAGGCGAGCGCCGACCTGGTGATCCACGCGAGCGGGACGGCGGAGGGACTGCGCGCCGCCTTGCGGATCGCGGCGGTCGACACGACAATCGTCGAGGCCAGTTGGTACGGCACACGCGAGGTCTCGCTCCCCCTCGGCGAGGCGTTCCATGCGCGGCGGCTGACGATCCGGAGCAGCCAGGTGGGACACGTGCCGCCCGATCGCGCCGGCGCATGGTCGCGTGACCGGCGTCTCCGGTTCGCGCTGACGCTGCTGGCCGACGACCGCCTCGACACGCTCGTCACCGGCGAGAACCGGTTCGAGGACGTGCCGGAGGTGCTGGCCCGCCTGAGCGACGAACCGGGTGATACGCTCTGCCACCGGATCCGCTACGGCGACGAAGCCTGACCATAGGAAGAGCTAATGTACAGCCTGAATGTCCGTGACCACTTCATGATCGCCCACAGCTTCCGGGGCGCGCAGTTCGGGCCGGCGCAGCGGCTGCATGGCGCCACCAATGTCGTCGATGCGACGTTCGCGGGGCCGGACCTGGACGCCAGCGGCATCGTGGTGGACATCGGCCGGGCCGCCGAGGTGCTGAAGCGGATCCTTGCCGACTTCAACTACCGCAACCTGGATGAGGATCCGGCATTTGCGGGAGGGAACACCTCGACCGAGGTGTTGGCGAAGGCGATCTTCGACCGACTCGCCGCGGCCGTTCGCGCCGGCGACCTGGGCGAGACGGCGGGCGGCGTGACGTCGATCACGGTGACGCTGCACGAGTCCCACGTTGCCTGGGGGAGGTACGAGGGAACGCTGTGATCCATCGCGTCTGCCTGGTGGCGCCGCACCCGCTCGATCAGCGGACCGGCGGCTATCTCTATGACCGCCACATGATGGACGGGCTCGCCCAGCGGGGCTGGCGCGTCGTGCGGCAGGGCGCGCGGGGCAGATTCCCGGACCCGGACGACACCGCCCGTGCCAGCGTGTCGGAGGCGCTGGCGGGGCAGCCGGACGGATCACGCGTCGTGATCGACGGCCTCGCGATGGCGGGGCAGCCCGAGCCGGTCGCGGCGCACGCGGATCGGCTCCGAATCGTGGCGCTCGTCCATCACCCCGTCGCCGAGGAAACCGGACTCGATCCGCAGGCGGCCGCGCGTCTGGGCGCGCTCGAGGCCCGCGCCCTCGCCGCCGCCACCGGCGTCATCGTGACCAGTCCCTTCACCGGGCAGGTGCTCATCGATCGCTACGGTGTTGACCCCGCGTGCGTCCGTGTCGCCGTGCCGGGCACGGATCGCGCGGCGTCGGCGGCGCGGCCGGCACCGGGCGATCCGCTCCAACTGCTGGTGGTGGCGTCGGTGACGCGGCGGAAGGGCCATGACGTCCTGGTGCGGGCGCTGGCGAGGCTGCGCCATCGGGCGTGGCGCTGCGTCTGTGCCGGCAGTCTCCACCGCGCGCCCACGTTCGCGCGGGACGTGCGCGCGGCGGTGGAGGGGGCAGGGTTGGCAGACAGGATCCGACTGGTGGGCGAGTGCGACCCCGAGACACTGGAGCGTCTGTACGCCGGCAGTTCGATCTTTGTGCTGCCGTCGCACTACGAGGGGTACGGCATGGTGCTGGCCGAAGCCCTGGCGCACGGTCTGCCGGTCGTCAGCACGACGGGCGGGGCGATCCCGTCCACGGTGCCGGGCGACGCGGGTCTGCTGTGCGCACCAGGTGACGATCAGGCGCTGGCCGCTGCGCTGGCGACGCTGCTGGATGACGATGCGCGGCGGCGATCGATGGCGGCGGCGGCGCGACGGCACGGGGAGGCGTTGTCGGGGTGGAGCGACGCGGCGGTCGTGTTCGAGCGGTGCCTGCTGGAGCTGACCGCGGATGGGTCCGCCGACCTGCCGGATGCGTGCCGGTCTGGCGGCCGGCGCGTCGAGGCCGGTGTGGGCGGGGCGCGGGCGTATCCGGGAGAGGGTGGTGATGGCGCGCCAGCTGTTTGACGCGGAGTGGCTGGCGCTGCGCGAGCCCGTGGACCACCGGTCGCGGCCGAATGTGGTCCTGCAGTTGCTCGCGCCTGCCTGGCGGACGCGCGGCTGGTCGAGGGTGATCGACCTCGGAAGCGGCACCGGGTCGAATCTGCGGTACCTCGCACCGCGGCTGCCCGGACCGCAGCAGTGGACGCTGTTCGATCACGACGCCGATCTGCTGGCGCGCGCCACCCCGCCCGACAGCGTGCCGGAGCTGCAGGTGGCCACGCTGACGGGGGATCTGGCTGGCGGAGGGTCGGCGGCGGTCGGCGCGACCGGCGCGCAGCTTGTGACCGCCTCCGCGCTGCTCGACCTCGTGTCGAGGGAGTGGCTGGCATCGCTGATCGATGCGTGCCGGGCCGCCGCCGCCATCGCGCTCTTCGCGCTCACGCACGACGGCATCATCGAGTGGCGAGTCGACGGCGCGCCGGACGATCCGGACGACGGGTTCATCCGCCGCACCGTGAACGATCATCAGCGGCGCGACAAGGGATTCGGTCGTGCGCTCGGGCCGATGGCGGGCCTGCACGCCGAGACGCTGTTTCGCGGGGCGGGCTACCGCACCTGGCTGTTCCAGAGTCCGTGGCGCCTCGGCCCGGACGATGCGACCCTGGTGCGCCGGCTCATCGATGGCTGGGTAGCGGCGGCGATCGAACAGACCGACGAACCGGACCGCGTCCGCGCCTGGGCGGACCGGCGTCGCGCCACGGTTGCCGGCGGTCAGTTCACCCTGACCGTGGGTCACGCGGATCTGTTGGCGTTGCCGCCGGAGGCGTCGTAAGGCGGCGGAAATCGAGGTCGAACAGCATGTCATCCCCCAGAGGGAAGGTGCGGCAATGGGGGCGCAGCGCATCGTCGAGCGTTGCGACCGGGGCGAGCGTGAAGGCGGGGCGGCCGGAGCCGATGATCAGCGGCGCGACGGTCACATGGAGGCGGTCGACGGCATCGGCATCGAGGAAGCGGGAGACGGTGAGTCCGCCCCCTTCGATCAGGAGGCGGCGCTGCCCCCGCTCGGCGAGCATCTGAACGATCCGGCGCGGGTCGATCCGGCCATCCGCATCGGGCGGCAGCGCCACCATGTCGACGCCCGGCGGCGGCGCGCCGCGCGCCCCGTCCCGGCGGATCACCAGCGTCGGAGCGGCGCCGTCGGTGAACACGTGGTGGCCATGGTCGAGGCGCCCGTCCGGATCGAGCACGACGCGCGCCGGGTGCGCTCCCTCCACCTCGCGCACCGTCAGGCGCGGGTCGTCGCTGGCGACGGTGCCGGCACCCACCACCACAGCGTCGACAAGCGCCCGGAGACGGTGCAGGCGGAGGATGTCGGCCGGCCCGGTGACGTAGTGCGAGTGGCCCCCTTGGGTGGCGATCCGGCCGTCAAGGCTCTGCCCCGTCTGCGCGACGACCAGGGCCGCCGGCGCCTGCAGCGGCAGGAATAGGTCGAGGATCAGGCGCGCCTCGTCGGACGCGGGAGGCGATGCCTCCCAGCCGCCGCCGGGATAGACTTGCACCCAGACCGAGGGAAAGCGATCATGATGGACGCGTAAGGGCCGAGCGAGGCCCGGGTGGACGGCCCGGACGAGACTCCAGGCGATGGTGGCGTCGAACGGCGGCGTCGGTAGCTTGCGGATCGGCACGGGGCGTTGGCATTGAGACTATCGTAGCGAGCTACCGGCATGTACGAAGCCGAACGCGGCCTCTTCGATCTCCGACAGGGACGGCCCGTCTATGTCGTGCTGTCGAACGGGGAGGTGGTCCCGGGTGACCCGGGCGCCCTTGTGGCTGCCGTCGACGGCTTGGCGGCAACGGCGCTCGATACGCTGCGCCTCCACGGACCGATGCGCTTGGCGGTGACTGGCGAGCGAGCCGCGTCGATGGGTCTGGCGCTGCCGGCACCGGATGGGGAGGCGGGCGGTGCGACGCCTGTCAGCCTGGCACTGAACGGCGAAGGCCTGGATCAGATTGTCGACCTGGCGAGCGCGCGCGGCTCCTTCGGCGCCCACGACTTCGACCTGCGCGCCGCCTCCGTCGTCGAGGCGGGCGGGGTGCGCCTGGCGCGCCTCGGCCGGCTGCTCCCCGCGGTCGTGAGCGTACCGGCCGATCCGGCGCGGTCCGAGCCGCTTCGGCAGGCGATCACCCGCGGCGTGGCGGTCACGGTCACCACCGATCAGATAGAGGCGCTCGCCACGGCGACGGGGGTTCAGGTGACGCGCGTCAGCGACGGACCGGTGCCGCTCGCGGAGGCGGAGAACGCCCGGTTCGTTTTCTTTCGCGAGGCAAACGGCCTGCTCGATCACGTGGCGGTGCTGATCGGGTCACGCGACGCGTGGCCGGATCCCACGCCGGTCCGGATTCATTCGGCGTGCCTCACGGGCGACCTGTTCGGGAGCCTGCGGTGCGACTGCGGTGAGCAGTTGCGCGGCGCGCTCCGCCACTTCGCCCAGCAGGGAGGCGGTATCCTCCTCTACATGTCGCAGGAGGGGCGCGACATCGGCCTGGCGAACAAGCTGCGTGCCTACCGCCTCCAGGAGGAAGGGCTCGACACCGTCGAGGCGGACGGCACGCTCGGATTCGGGGCCGACGAGCGGGATTACGCCGCGGCGATCGGGATGCTCCGCACGCTGGGCGTGACGCGCGTGCACCTGCTGACGAACAATCCGGACAAGGTCCGGGCGCTCCGCGAGGCAGGGTTGGAGGTGGCGGGTCGGATGCCCCTCTACGGCACACTCAACCGCCACAACCTGCCGTATGTCAGGGCGAAGGTGGAGCGGGCGGGCCACTGGCTGCATGACATGCTGGCGGGGGCCGCCGCCGCGCTGCCGCCGGAGCGTCGCCCCGGCAGCCGCGGGTCGGCGTCGCCGATCAGGCGAGACGGTCGATCGGAAACACCTTCGCGTCGCGAATGACCCGGGCGAGCGTGTCGCCGTAGTGCTCGATCAGACGCCGTCCCAGCTCCGCCGTCGCAAGGGTCGCGTCGCCCACGACGCCGGCGCGGTTCAGATCGCGCGCCAGCCAGGCGAACGGGGCCGCGCCCTCCGGTCCCACGATCGATCCAGCCTGCACCAGGGCTTCGCCGAGTGACGTGAAGCGCCGGATCTGATCCATCCGCACCTGGCCAGGGTGCAGATGCAGCATCATCGCCGTCTCGACGGCGCCGCCATGCAGGCCGTGCCGCCATTCCGCGTCGGGCAGTCTGGCCCCGGGGGGGCGCGGGAAGCGGAACCAGCTCGCCGAGACCACCAGCATCTGCGCCGTGCGCCGCAAATCGAGCGCCGCGGTGGCCATGGCGTGGCGGTTCCCGCCATGCGTGTTGTGGAGGACGAGACGCCGGATGCCGAGGCTGGCCAGCATGGTCCCGCGCGTCCGGATCAGCACGCTCAGGGCATGGCTGCCAATCGATTGTGTGCCGTCCGCCAGCGCGGTGTCGTCGCTGGCGGCGAAATGCTCGTCGCTCGCGCCCACATCGACCGCGGGCAGCACGGCGGCCGGAACATCGTCCGGCAGCTGCGTGGCCGCACGCGCGAGGAGGGCGCGGTTGATGTCGGCGTCGGTCGTAGCCGGCAGGTGAGGCCCATGCTGTTCCGTCGCCGCGAGCGGCAGGATCACCACCGGGTCCCGTGCGGCAAGCGCCCGCGCCTCCCGGTCCGACAACGCATCCCAGCGGCGGAGTGCTCCCTCAGTCATCGCCACGCCTGAAGATTGCGAGATCGTAGCCAAGCCAGCCGCGCTGCAGGCCGGTGGCGAGTGCGGCGCCGCCGGTCAGGTGGCCGAGCGGGCCGTTGAACGGCAGGAGGCGCGTGGCGGCGGCAAGCAGGGCGATGGCATGGTCGCGGGGCCGTCGCACCTCGAGGTGCGGCGTCAGGTCGACGGTCGACTCGTGCACGAACCCGCCGCCGGCCGCGAGCGTCCGGAGCTCGTTCCGGTCGACAAGCGTGTTGATCCGCCAGCCGCGGCGGAAGCGCCGGATCGTGCGCGCCGCCGCGGGCGGTTGGTTGGCGGCCGGCCGGACCAGGTCGTCGCAGATGATCAGCCACCCGCCGGGACGGAGACGCCGCGCGCCCTGGATGAAGAAGTACGCGGGGTTCGTGCCATGGACGAACGACTCGATCGCGTAGATCAGGTCCACGGCAGGGAGATCGGACGCCGACGCCGCCGGCACCGGCAGGTCGAGCGAGAGATCGCAGAAGTCGCCCTCACGGCATGCGATCCGATTGTCGAGGCCACGCTGCGCGATCCGGTCGCGGGCGAGGCGCGCCTGCAGCGGGCTGAGCGTGACGCCAACCCCGCGCAGCGCCGGGAACCGTTCCGCCAGCGAACAGAGCGTCGCGCCGACGCCGCATCCGAAGTCAGCCACGGTCACGGCGCCGCCGGTCGGCGCGGCGGCGCGCAGGGTGTCGGCGATCCGATCCTCGACGTACCGGAAGGCTGCCTCGCGCGTGGCGACCCCCGGCCCCCAGACGGCGCGGTGGATCGCGCCCGAGTCTCCCCCCTGGCCCCAGGCGAGGAAGCGGGCGGTGTGGCGGTCGTAATAGCGTCGGACCGCGTTGGCGTCGAACGGGGGGACGGTCGTCACCGCTATTCCAGCACGGCGTAGACGTCGCCGGACTGGCGGGTCGCCTCGGCCGTATCGAGCGCGCGCAACAGCCCCTCCGCCGACAGCCACGCCGCCGCCCCGAGCCTGTATGACTCGCCGCGCGACCAGTTGTAGCGATACGGGCCGAGGGTGTCCAGGCGGCGCAGGCAGGCGCGCACCTCGCCCGGTGCGAAGGGGAGGTACTCGAACGAGAGGGCCGGGACCGGCTGGTTCAGGCCGGCCAGTACGTCCGACTCCGACCCTTCCACGTCGATCTTGACGAAGGCAGGGAGGCCGAAGCGGGCGATCAGGTGGTCGAGGGTTGTCGCCTCCACGGAGGTACTTGCGTTCCAGTGGATACGTGCGAAGAGCGGGTCGGCCTCGCGCGCTTCGCGCCAGGCGGACGCGTGCGTGCTGAGCGTCGGATGGCGCTCGCTGATTGCCAGTGTCACCTGGCCGGGGGCCGCGGCGACGGCGGCTTCCAGCACCGCGACGTGGCCTACGTTGGGGTGCGCGGCCACCTTGCGGCGGTGTTCGCGGCGACCCGCATCGTCGAAGTAGGCCCGGAGCAGGCGCGCGCAGTCTGGCTGCGGCTCGATCGCCACGACGCGGCAGCCGAGCGCGCGCAGCGCGCGGGTGCGGTTGCCGACGTGCGCGCCGATATCGAAGGCCAGAGAGCCCGGACGGACGAATTGCCGATAGAGGCGCCGCAGCCGGCGCTGCCGGCCCGGGATGCCGTGGTAGATGAGGAGCGAGCGGCCGAGGCCGTACGCTCGACGCAGTTGGCTCATCGTCAAGGCCACACGTTGATTCTGCGGTGAAACGCCGGGCGGTTACAATACGGGGGGATGGGGTGGGAGGAGGGCCGGTACGGCCAGCGCGGCAGCACGTCAGTGGCGCCAGCCGGCCTGCGCACGCTGACGCTCGTCATCGGACTCTTCCTGGTGCTGATGGGATCCGACAAGATCGGCTGGCTGAGCGACACCGGGCCGCTGCTGGAGGAGTTGTTCCGGTGGCGAGACCTGACGTCGGGCCTCAGCCTGTTCTACCTGGAAACGGTTGCCATTCCTGGCGCCCCGGTCTTTGGGAGGGTGGTGCCAATCGCCGAGATGCTGTCCGGCGCCGCGCTGATCGTCGGGTTCCGCGTCCGTCTGACGGCGCTGGTGGCGCTGCTGATGATCCTCAACTTCCATTTCGCGAGCGGTCTCATCTTCACGGCCGGCTACCTGACGAACGGGTACGGCCCGCCCGTCATCGGCAGCCTCCTCGCCCTGGTGGTCGGCGGCCGCCGTCTGCCGTACAGCCTCACGCGCTAACGCTAGCCGCCCCACCGGTAGTTGAGGCGGGCGTAGTAGTAGCCGCCGCTCAGGCCCCAGGGTGTGAACTGGCTGTAGGGGAGGCCGAAGATGTCGGCGAACAGGTCCATCCGCTGCGAGAAGGCGTCGAAGACGTTCTGGCCGCCGACCGCCAGCGTCACGTCGCGGGTGAGCGGGATGCTGGCTTCCAGGTCGACGATGTAGCGGCCGTCCAGCAGCGGCGCGTCGGCGCCGCGGACGAAGCGCGCGTCGAAGTGGTCGACCCAGGCGCCGTAGTAGTTCAGGCGGGCGAGCACGCCGACCCGCGCCACCTGCTGGTTGATCGCGGCGTTCCAGCGGATGCGGGGCACGCCGCGCTGCAGGCCGAGCACGTCGCCGGCGGTGAGCAACCGCGACTCTTCCGTCAGCTCCGTATGGGTGTAGTTCATCGTGAAGCTGAGCACCGTGTCGCCGCCCAGCGCCGGCGGGGCGTAGGTCGAGACAAGGTCGACGCCCTGGTTCCGGCTGGAGAAGTCGTTGATGAAGAAGCGGAAGAATTTCAGCGTGCCGGCCGAGGCGATCCCTTCCGACAGCAGGATTGCGCGCTCGGCGTCGTCCAAGGTGAAGGTTTGCGACAGCGCGAGGCGGTTGTCGACGTCGACGCGGAAGTAGTCGGCGGTGAACGTGAACGGGCCGGTATCCACGACCAGCCCGGCGGTCGTGTTGATTGACGTCTCCGGCTCCAGCGGCTGGCCGCCCCGCAGTTGTGCGGCCCGGAAGGTCGACGGCACGTTGGCGCTGTCGACCAGCTGCAGCGTCTTCGGGTCGATGGTCGTCTGGACGTTCAGCGTGTTCTGCTGGCCGGGGGTCGGCGCCCGAAAACCGGTGCTGATGCCGCCGCGAATCGACACCGCGTCGCTCAACGCGTAGCGGGCCGACAGCTTGCCGTTGGTCGTGGAGCCGAAGACGTCGAAGTGCTCGAACCGCAGGGCCCCGCCTACGGTCCACCCGCCGTCCGGATCCCGCAATTCGAGGTCGCCGTAGAGCGCGACGTTGCTGCGGTTCCAGGTGCCGGCCGTGTAGTCGGGAAAGCCGGGAAAGCCGTTGGATCCCGAGACAAAGCCCTGGGCGGCGTACGGTCCGACCTCCCACGACGGCCGTCCGCCCGCACCGATCGTGAAGCGCTCGTCGCGCCACTCCGCGCCGGCCGCAATGTTGACGACGTCGGTGACGGCGTGGGAGACATCAACGTTGAGATTCATCTCCTCCTGCCGGTACAGGCCCGGGTCGAATTCGCGCGGGGTGTCCAGGCCGAGCGAGGCGTTGACGGTGTTGTTGAAGAAGAAGTCCGACTCGTGCCTGCCGTAGCTGGCGCTGGCGTCCCAGATCACGCCGTTCTCCAGGGTCTGGCGCAGGCCGGCCACCACCGACGCGTCGCTGACCTCGCCGCCGAACCGCGGCGTGAACCCGCCCGGGGCGAGATCCCGGAAGGTGAAGCAGTTCGGGTCGGCGACCACCTGCGCCAGCGCCGCCGGGTCCGGCACGTTGTCGGCGATCGGCACCCTCGGGCAGTTGCCGGCACCGGGCACCCCGGACTGGGCCCACAGCCGGTCGCCCACGAGCAGCGTCTCGCCGTCGTCCAGGCTGTAGATGTTGGCGCGGTTGTTCGGATTCCGGAAGTAGAACCCCTCCGTCACCTTCTTCTCGGCGTAGTTGGCGTGCCCGTAGAACTGCATCCGGTTGGCGAACAGGTGGCCGAAGTTGCCGAACAGCTTCAGCTCGTCCTCGATCGTCGGGTTGCCCCAGATTTGCGCCGGGTCGGCCACGTGCGTGTTGCCGGCCGCGATCAGCGCCGCGGCGTCGGCCCGCTGCACGCTGCGGTTGGTCGGATCGGCGTTGCCGTACTCCATGCTGAGATTGACGAAACCGGTGTTGCCGAGCGGCAATCCGACGTTGCCGGCAACGGTGTACGCATCGCCGTCGCCCGCGCGGTAGGTGCCGGTATTGAATGCCAGGCTGCCGCCCGAGCGGTCGTCCTTGAGCAGAAAGTTCATCACGCCGGCAATGGCGTCCGAGCCGTATTGCGCCGAGGCGCCGTCGCGCAGTACCTCCACCTGGCGCAGCGCAATCGAGGGAATGGTCGAGATGTCCGGCCCCTGTGCGCCATCCGTCACGCCGGCGAACCAGGCAATGACCGACGAACGGTGCCGGCGCTTGCCGTTGATCAGCACAAGCGTATGGTCGTGGGCCAGGTTGCGCAGGCTGGCCGGCCGGACGAGCGTGGCCGCGTCGCTGATCGGGTGCGTCGCGACGTTGAACGACGGCACCAGGGTCCGCAACTGGTAGTCGAGCGTCGTGGATCCCTGGCTGACGACATCCTGGAAGGGGATGGCGTCGATCGGCACCGGAGAGGCGGTCACCGATCGTGGCTGGGCCCGGCTGCCGACCACCACGATCCGTTCCTCGATCGCAACCGTCATGTCGATATCGAGGGTGGTCGCGGCGCCGGCTCGGATGTCCATCCCTGCCCGCACGACCTCGTGGAATCCGGGCAACGTGAAGGTCACATCGTAGGCGCCGGGATCGAGGCCGGCGATGGTGAACACGCCGGTGCTGTCGGTCGTGGCGGTCCGGATCGGACCGGCAACTCGCGTGGGCTGTGCCTCCACCGAGACACCGGGCAGCGCGAGTCCCGTCGCGTCGGTCACCGTTCCGGACACCTCCGCGGTTTGGTTCGCGGCGACGCCAACAATCGGCGTCAGGGTGATCACCGCTGCCGCCGCGACCGCAACGAGACGCGCCGAGCGGCGTGTCGGGTTCTGCATCTGTGGTTGCCTCCGTCCTGCATTGTAATCAGGCATCGACGCGGAGCGTCTGTGATATCGTGTCGGGCATCGTGGAAGGGCCGCTGCAGGATTGTAAATGATTGTATCCATTTGGTTTGTATCATTCTGAGGCTGTGTATCCACTACGGCGATCGACACCCGTGTCCACGATCTGGACCATGAGCCGGGCGGCCAGGATCGCATGGGTTGCCGCCCTCGTACTGCTCAACCTGTCGGTGACGTTCGAGCATGTCTGGCCGACGCTCTCGGTCCGTCCGACCGCCGATCTTTCGTTCGAGCTGGCGATCATCACCATCGGCCTGCTCTGGTGGCAGCGGCGGGGGCAGGTCGCCTCGCGCCTGCTGCTGCGGACGCTGGCGATCGGCTGGGTGCTGCTGATCGTCGGCCGCTACGTCGGTGTAACGACCGAGGGCCTGTACGGGCGGGACGTCAACCTGTACTGGGATGTCCGGCACATGCCAAGCATCGGCGCGATGTTCACCGCCGTCGCAACCAACTGGGCGGTGGCGGCGGGAGTCGTTGTCGTGGCGGCGGCGCCGGTGTTGCTCTACGCGGCGTCTCGCTGGTGCCTGGGGCGTCTGGCATGCGGGACCGCGGATCCGTCGGCGCGGCGCTGGCTCGGCGCGGCGGCGGGCCTGGTGGTGGTGCTCTGGGGGGTCGAGCAGACGACCGGCTGGCGTCCCGCCGACTGGCTGCGGTTCTCCAATCCGGTGGCGCCGACCTACGCGCGGGAGGCGTACGAGGTGGCGTACGAGGCGAGCGGCGCCGGTCTTGCCGCCCTCGGTCCACCGCCGGTGATCCGATCCGATCTGGCGCGCGTCGCCGGGGCAGACGTCTTCGTGATCTTCATGGAGTCGTACGGCGCGGTCAGTTGGGAATCGTCGACGTTGGCGGAGGCGCTGGCGCCGAGCCGCACTCGCCTGGCCGACGACATTCGGGCAACCGGCCGCCACGTCATGTCGACGCTGGTGGAATCGCCCACCTTCGGCGGCGAGTCGTGGCTGGCGCATCTCAGCCTGCTCTCCGGCACCGAGGTGCGCGACAACCGGACGAACACGCGGCTGCTCGCGCAGGAACGCGACACGCTCGTCACCCTTTTTCAGCGCGGCGGCTACCACGCGGTGGCCCTCGTGCCGGGAATGCTCGTCGCCTGGCCGGAGGGGGCGTTCTACCGGTACGACGACGTGTACGACTACGACCGCCTGGGCTACCGCGGCCCCCCGTTTGGCTGGTGGTCGGTCACCGATCAGTATGCGCTCGCCGCGCTCGACCGTGACGAGATCGCGCCGCGCCGCCGCGCGCCGCGGTTCGTCTTCTTCTCAACCATCAGCACGCACGCCCCGTTCACGCCGGCCCCGCCATACCAGGCGGACTGGGGACGTGTGCTGACGCCGCAGCCGTACGACGCGGACGCGCTCGACGCCGCCTGGGCGGAGACGCCCGACTGGATGAACCTCGGGCCGAGCTACGTGCAGGCGCTCCGCTACGCCTATGCGACGATCGGCGGCTACCTCCGGTTGCGCGCCGACCGGGACCTGGTGCTCATCCTGGTGGGCGACCACCAGCCCCCGGCGCTGGTGAGCGGCGCCAGCGCGTCGTGGGACGTTCCGGTGCATGTGATCACCAGCCGCGAGGCGCTGATCGATCGCCTCGTCTCCCACGGCTTTCGCCCCGGCCTTACCCCCGGCGTGGCCGCCGCCACAACGATGCACGGTCTGCTCCCGATTCTGCTCGACGCCTTCGGTGACGCACACCGCTGACACCACGGTCTGGACGGCAGACGGGCCCGCGAGCCGCCGCCGATCACCTGCGCAACGCCCCGTGGCGCGCCATTAGCAGTAGTCGGGTGGCGCATCCAACACGATGCGAGCACGGCGGAGCAGGTCGTAGTCGGCGCCCAGCAGGTCCGGCGTTATTGCCCTGGTCGCCCCGGTCAGGTCGGCCGCAACCGTCACCGCGGGTGGCAGGTACCGCGTCGCCAGGGCGAACTCGTCCTCGTATGCCGGCGTCGGAAACTGGCGCGTCAGGCGTGTACCGCCGTCGCCGGCCCGCTCCATCCGGTAGAGCGGATTGACCGTCAGTGCGCCGGTCACGTCGAGGCGGTCGGGCACGTCGTACCGCTGGAACCGCCCGGCGGTGCGGCTGGCGACCAGCGTGACTGACGGCGTAGCACCCAGCGCATCCGGCTCCGCCGGGCGCGTCAGATCGACGCGCCGGTGGTTCAGCACGCCCTCCAGCATCGTCCGGTCGTCGAACAGCCGGGCCCCGGCTGGCGCGAACAGATCGCGGTACGCCGCCGGCGTCAGCCCGTCGCCTGCCGTGAAGTTGTCGCCCAGCGCGTTGTGGAGGTGGGGCAGGACGATGACGCCGTCGTCGGACGCCACCCGCTGCATCTCGTGCGCCAGCATCCGCTTCTGCCAGATGTACGGGAAGGCGTCGCTCAGCAGGGCGATTGAGAAGCACCCGTCGTCGAACGGCAGCGGATTATTCGCGTCGCAGCAGACGGCGACGCACGCGGGCGCCATGATCCGGAGGGCGAGCCACAGCTTCCAGAAGTACAGGTCCGCCAGGACGACCCCGCTTCGCGCGGGTTGACGCATGATCACGCGCGTCAGGTGTCCCGAGCCGCCGCAGAGGTCGAGTGCCCATCCCTCGGTCCGGCCGTCCTCGGCCAGCGCATCGAGCAGCGCCTCGGCGGTCAGGAAGGTTGGATCCGACAAGCGGTACAGGAAGCAGTCCGCCTCCGCGTCGCGCGACAGGATCGGGAGCAGATCGCGATAGGTGGGCGGGCGGTCGCCGCCGATCAATTGCCGGAACGCCTCCGCGCGCGCCGCATCGTCGGCGAGGCCGAGCAGCATCCGGAGCGCCTCGTCCCTGCGTCCGGCCTCGAGCGTCTGCATCGCGTGGCGGGTCGCATCGTCCGCGATGAGGACCGGGATGCCGGCGACGATCGGAAACGCACTGCATTCGCACCCGATGACCCCCTCGTCCAGCCATGACCCGTTGCGCCGCAGCGCCTCGTTGTCAACGAGCGTGAACCGCGTCCCGCAGAACGGACACCGCAGGCGGTCAAGCAGGGCCAGATGCATGTCGGTACTGTTCCAGGCCGAGGAGGCGCGGCGCGTCGGCCGGCGTGATGGCGGCGAGCGCGGAGCCGTGGAACTGCGTGGCGTGGCAGGCGAGGGCGGCGAGCTTGCGTCGCGCGTGGCGCGCGACATCGAGCGCCAGGGTTGGCGCCGGCGCCTCCGCGCCGAATGCATCGGGATCGTCGACGCCCAGGATCGACGTCGCGGCCGCGCCGCGCGCCGCCGCATGTTCCGCCACCGCCCGCATCGCCCCGGCCGGCATCGTGGCGTACCAGACGGCTGGCCCGCGTGCATCCATCCCCGCGACCGCGGCCGTGACACGCTCGTGCAGCGCCACGTGGTCCGGATGCCAGTAGAGACCGTCGCTGTCGAAGGTCACCACCACCTCCGGCTGGCGCGCCCTGATCGCGTCGGCAAGGTCTGCCTGGATCCGACCGGTATCCGCGGACGGCAGCATGCCGTCCTCGTAGTCGAGCCAGACAAGCTCCGATGCGCCGAGCACGCGCGCCGCGGCCTCCATCTCGCGCGTCCGGACCTCGGCGAGCCGCCCGCCATGAGCTCCGGGTCCGGCCTCGCCCCGTGTCGCCACGACGAGCGTCGCTGTCGAACCGGCCGCCGCGCACGACGCAATCAGCCCGCCCGCAGTGAGCGACTCGTCGTCCGGGTGCGCAAAGATCGCCATCAGCGATCGGCCGCAGAGATCGGCCGCCGTCACGACGCGACCCCCTCGGCCGCCAGTCTGGCGTAGTGCATGACGTAGCGGTCAACCATCCGGTCGGGATGGAACCGTTCCACGGCGCGCGCCCGCACCGCCGCCCGGTCGAGTCCCATGACGGCGGGGAGCGCGTCCGCCAGTTGGTCCGGCGTCTGCAGGACGACGCCGGTGACGCCGACGTCGATCAATTCGGGCGCGGCGCCGCGGTGGAGCGCCGCGACCGGCGTGCCGCAAGCCATCGCTTCGGCGAGGACCAGGCCGAACGGTTCGTCCGCCGTGACGGGGTAGAGCAGGGCGCGCGCGCCGCCGAGCAGGGACGCGGCGCCGGCGCGATCCACTTCGCCCCGATACACAACGTGTTCGCCGTCGACATGCGGCGCGACCTGCGCGCGGTAGTAGTCGTTCTCCGCCGCGGCCAGGATCAGCCGCTGTCTGGCGCGCCGGGCGATCGCTATCGCTTCGAGGACGCCCTTGCCCTCGGTGAACCGGCCAAGAAAGAGCACGTAGTCGTCCGGCACGGCCCGGTATGGCAGCGCGTCGATGTCGACCGCGTGATGGACAATGCCAGCCACGTGCAATCCCTGCAACTGCCGCGCCTGCGCGTCGGAGATGGCGATGAAGGGCGTGTCCGGATAGCGCGACCAGAGCGCCACTTCGGGGGCGGTCGGCCAGTGGTGGACGGTCTGGACGATGGGAACCGGTGCGACGTGGGCGAACGCGAGGGCGATTGGCGCGTACTCCGCCTGGGCATGGATCAGATCGAACCGTGCATCCGTGCGTGCCCGTTCGACCGCCGCGGCGACGTTGAACAACTCACACAGCTCCCACGGCCAGAGCGTATCGTCCTCGTGGTAGCCGTGCGGGAACGTCGCATGCAGCCTGGCCGGGGTATCGGACGATCCGGCGGCGTAGAGCGTGACGTCATGGCCGCGCGCCACCAGGCCCGTGGCCAGCAGGGCCGTAACCGATTCGATGGATCCGGAACGTGCCGGCGGAATCCGCTGCGCCACCGGCGCGACCAGAGCGATGCGCAACGGGCCCGTCTGGTGCGGCGACGCGTCAGTACTCGCGGAAGATCCGTCGGATCTCATCGACATCGCGGGTCTTCGTGAGGGCCAGCATCAGCAGGATGCGTGCTTTCTGCGGGTTGAGCGTGTCCCCCGCGATCATGCCCCTCTCGTCGTAGGCGGGTAACGGGACCACGCGGCCGCTGCCGGTCCGGTTCGAACGCACGATGACCGGCCTCGATTCGGGAGGGAGGGACATGCTGATGGCCGCTGCGCGCCGACCAGCACCACCGGCCGGTCGTGGCGGACCGTCAGGTTCAGAAAGTAGGCCGTCTCTTCAAGCGTGTTGGTGCCGTGTGTGATCACGACCCCCGCCGCGTTCGCGTCCTCCAGGAAGATCGCGTCGATACGCCTGGCAATCGTCAACCAGTCGTCGAAGGTGAGGTTCGGACTCCCGACGTTGGTGATCTGCTCGACCCGGATGGTGGCGTGGTCTGCGAGCCCCGGCACCGCTGCAACCAGCTTTTCGCCCGAGAAGGTCCCCGCCTGGTATTCGGTCAGGTTGGTCGACGACGCACCCCCGCCGGAGATGGTGCCGCCGGTCGCGAGCACCCAGACCACCGGCGGCTCGGCCGGGGATGCTTCCTGGGGGAGCACCGTGACGCCAATCGTCAGCACGGATGCAAGAGGCACGGCCAGGGCGCCGCGACGCAGGCTCCGGGAACGTGAGAGGTGTCGTGTCATCGGGGCATCCTGATGGGCGGGGCCTCAGCTCACGTTGTCGGTAGCTGTTGTCGCCCCGCCGCTCCGCGCTCCGCTTCACGGACTTTATCGCCAACCCGCCGGCGCCAGCAACGCGGCCTCCGGGGGACACAGGCAGCGGGCGGCTTGACGTCGTCGCGTGGAATCGCGACAGTCAGCGGCAGTTCGACCACCTCGTCATGGGCGACGCTCTCGAAGCCGGACCGCAGCGCGTTGAGGAGGACCACCGTGCGCACCATGCTCCCACCATCGACCGTCGCCAGCATCGCGCTGACCATCCTTGTCGCCGTGTCGCACCCGGGTGGTATCGACGCTGCTGAACCGCGCCCGGCCGCCGAGTCGCAGGAGGCGGCCGACGAGCGGCTGATGCGCCTCAAGACCGAGGTGGTCGAGGATGTCGACGGCCGTCGCGTCTTCATCCAGCGGGTGGTCGACAGCCTGTTCAGCTTCAGCGAACTCGGGTTCCAGGAATTCGAGAGCCAGCGCTTCCTCACGGAGATCCTGAAGGAGGAGGGCTTCACGATCGAACTGGGAACGGCGGGGATGCCGAGCGGATGGGTGGCCCGGTGGGGTTCAGGACGGCCGGTGATCGCACTCGGCAGCGACGTCGACGGCATCCCGAAGTCGTCGCAGATGCCCGGCGTGGCATATCGCCAGCCGATGATCGATGGCGCGCCTGGACACGGCGAGGGGCACAACTCCGGCCAGGCGGTGAACATCGCGGCGGCGCTCGCGGTGAAGGCGATCATGGAGCGGGAAGGGATTGACGGCACGCTCATGATCTGGCCCGGCATCGCCGAGGAGCAGCTCGGGGGCAAGGCGCACTTCGTACAGGCCGGCGTCTTCGACGACGTCGACCTGGTGCTCTACAGCCACGTCAGCAGCGGGCTGACCACCACCTGGGGCGACAGCCGGGGCAACGGTCTGGTCTCGGTGGAGTACACCTTCGAAGGGGAATCGGCGCACGGCGCCTCCGACCCGTGGAACGGACGGAGCGCGCTGGACGCGGTCGAGCTGATGAATATCGGCTGGAACTTCCGGCGCGAGCACCTGCGCATCCAGCAGCGCACGCACTATGTCATCACCGACGGCGGCGACCAGCCGAACGTGGTGCCGCCGACGGCCAGCGTCTGGTATTTCTTCCGCGAGAGTGACTACGACAACATCATGCGCATGTGGCGGATCGGCGACGCCATGGCCGAAGGGGCCGCGAAGATGACCGACACCACGGTCACGTCGCGCGTGCTTGGCGTGGCATGGCCGCAGCATATGAACCGGGTGATCGCGGAGACGATGTTCACCAACATCCAGCGGGTCGGGATGCCTGACTGGTCGGAGGACGATCAGCGGTTCGCCCGCGCCGTCCAGAAGATGCTGGGGGTCGAGGAGCAGGGCCTGCTGACCGAGGTGGCGGAGACGCTGGACGGCGCCGAACACATTCCCGACAACCAGCGGCGCGGCGGCGGTTCCGACGACATCGGCGATATCTCGTGGGTGGTGCCGACTGCCACGCTGCGGTTCCCGTCCAACATCGCCGGCGGAGCGGGCCACAACTGGAACAAGGGAATCGCCATGGCCACGCCGATCGCTCACAAGGGTGCAACGGCCGGGGCGAGGGTGCAGGCGCGGACCCTGCTCGACTTCCTCCTCCAGCCGGAGCTCGTGCAGCAGGCGCAGGACTACTTCGACAACGTCCAGACCAGGGACCGCCAGTACACGACGTTCCTGCGCCCCGAGGACGAGCCGGCGATCTGGCTGAACCGGGACATCATGGAGCAATTCCAGCCGCAACTCGAAGAGCTCTACTACGACCCGGCGCGCTACGACACGTACCTGGAACAGCTCGGCATCGACTACCCGCAGCTCGAGCCGCCGCGGTGACGCACCGGACTGGCCGTGCGGTCCGCGCCGTTCATGCGCTGGCGCGTCATGCGCAGGCGCGCTCGAGGAGCGGCGGCAGGACCCGCGCCGCGTCGAAGCATTCGACCGCGATCTCCCGGGCCCGGGCGGCGTGCGCCGCATACTCGCGTTCGACGCGATCCACGGCGTCGGCCGCTTCCTCGATGGTGGAGAAGGGGAGGAGCCCTTCCCCGCATGGCAGGTGATCCGACCAACCCGTCTCCTGCACCACCGCGGGGCGGCCCGCCGCCAGATAGCAGGCGGTCCGGTCGCTGAACCAGCCGGAGCGATGCGCGACGTAGGCATGCTTCGCGACGCCGAACTCCGCCTTCGACGCCTGAATGAACCCCCGGTAGTCGGGGGCGGTCCGCGACATCCGCATCGCGTCGACGGGCGACCAGCCATGCGCGCGGAGCAGGTCGTGCGGACCGTTGACGGCGATCTCGAAGCGGGCCGCGGTGCGCGACGGCAGATCGATGAACCGGACGAATTCGCGATCCTTGTTGCCGTCGATGTCGGCGAAACTCTCCGTCTTCCAGGTCATCACGGTCGTGAAGCGATCGCGCGTCGGCGGCGCGTCGGTCTGCCACAACGCGGTGGTGACGGGCTGCCAGGTATGCCGCCAGGTGAACTCTCCGGTCGGCACGTCGACCGCCCCGCCCGGCGCGGCGACGTTCGCGCCGAACGTGAACAAGTGATCGAAGCCACGGAAGAATTCGACGTACCACGGCACCCGCTTGGCGATCGCGAGCTGCGTGAACACCGGGTCGGAGTCAATGAACGCACGGTGCGGGATCGCGTGGTACTCGTCGCGCCAGAACCACGAGCCGCCGGACAGGTTGAGAAACAGATCGGCGTCGCGGCAAAAGCTGCGGAGCCGATCGCGCGTCCAGCCGTGGTACGTCTCGTCGTAATTGACAAAGCACCAGCGGTCTCCCAGGCCGAACGGCGCGAGCGCCTCGTGGATGTAGCGCGTCCCGTAGGCGGGGTCGACCGAGATCGCGTCGGCGTCGGGGTCGTAGATGCACTCGCCGGTATCCTCCAGGTAGCACACCTCGTGCCCCAGTGCGCGGAGGCCCAACAGGTACATCAGCGAGCACCAGGTCACTCCGCCGAACGGATAGCGCCCGATGATCCCCGCAAACAGGATCTTCATGGCGTCACCGCTCCAGCGCCGGCGCGAACGCCTGCGCACCCCGGGACGGCGAGAACCGCTCCCACATCCGCCGGTACAGCGGGCTGGAGTCCAGCAGTGCTGCGTGCGTCCCGATCGCGGCAATGCGCCCGCCGTCCAGCACCAGGATCCGCGTCGCGTCACGCACCGTCGCCAGCCGGTGCGCGATCACGATCGTGGTTCGCCCGGCGCGGCTTCCTCGGATCGCCTCGAACAGCGCCGCCTCCGTAATCGCATCGATGGCTGACGTCGGCTCGTCCAGGATCAGGATGGGCGCCTCCTTCACCAGCGCTCGCGCAATGCCGAGCCGCTGCCGCTCGCCGCCGGAGAACGTCGCGCCTGCCTCGTCCACCGGGGTGTCGTATCCCGCGGCCAGACCGCCAATGAACGAATCGAGTTGCGCCGCGCGCGCCGCCGCCGCTACCTCCGCGTCGGTCGCGTCGAGCCGTCCGTACCTGATGTTGTCGGCGATGGTCCCCGCGAACAACACCGGATCCTGCGGCGCCAGTGCGATCCGTGCCCGCAGCGATCGCAACCGGTACGCGGAGACGTCGCGGCCGTCGACGCGCACCCGCCCCGCCGTTGGGTCGAACAGGCGCGGGATCAGATGCACCAGCGTCGTCTTGCCCGCGCCGGTCGGTCCGACGATGGCGACCAGTTCGTCCGGACCCGCCTCGAGGCTCACGCCGTCGAGCACCTGACGCTCGCCGTCGTAGGAGAAGCCGACACCCTCGAAACGGATCGCGCCGGTGATGTCCGATGCATCGAGGGCGTCCGGCGCGTCCGCCATCTCTGGCCGCAGCGCGAAGAGATGACGCACGCGCCGCGCGCTCACCACCGCCGACTGCAGCGATCCGACCGTGTGCGCGATCGCGCTCACCGGGTCGTAGACCGCCGCGAGGTAGGCGATCACCACCAACAGCGTTCCGACGGTCAACGTGCCGTCGAGCACATGCAGGCCGCCCACCACCAGGATGACCGTTGTCCCTGCCAGCGTGATCGCCGTGACGGCCAGTGAGAAGAGCGACTCCTGCCACGTGAGGCGGACCCGCGCCTGCATCGTCTCGTATCCGGCATCGGCGTAGCGGCGCAGCTCGTGCCGTTCCCGCGCGAAGCTCTTCACCGCCGCGATCGACCGGAGCGTTTCGTACGCACGCTCCACCAGGCCCGCCTCCTGCGTCTTCACCCGCTCGGCCCGGTCGATCAGCGTCGTCGCGTGGTACCGGAGCGACAGGTAAAGGAACGGCGCCACGCCGAGGGCCAGCAGCGCGAGCGTGGGATCCACGGCGAGCAGCACCCCGAACATCACCGTCAGGTGCAGGCCGGCGAGCGCGATGGGAAACGCCCCGCCGGTCACCAGGTCGTTGATGCAGTAGGTGTCGGCATCAAGCCGGTACACCGCATCCGCCGTCCGGTGCGTCAGGTGATGGCCGAGGGGCAGTGCCTGCAGGTGGTCCAGTAGCCGCGTGCGAAGGTCATGGACGACGCGCTGTCCCATCTCCACCTCGAGCTGCGTATGGGTCAGCCGGACCACCTCGGAGCCCACCTGCATCGCCAGGCCGGCGGTGGCACACAGTACGAGCAGCATGACGTCGCCCAGGCCGCGTAGTGCCGGCGCCACCGCGAGCACCGGGGCCGGCAGCTCCGCCTCTCCCAGCACCGAGTCGACGATCAGCTTCAGCGCCCATGGCGCCAGCGCCGTCAGGCCGATCTCGACGACCGAGAGGAGCAGAATCAGCCCCACGCGCCCCCGGTACGGCGCGAGCCAGGCGGCAGTCCAGCGGACCAGCGTCACGCTCCCAGTCTACGCGTGTCGCCGTTGTTGGGTCGGAGTGACGGCGGTGGAGCGTGGTAGGATGGGGCGTTTCCGGGCGAGTCCCGCGGGAGGCAGATCCGATGGCGATGAAGCGAACGGCGCTACTGGCGCTGGCCCTGGCGGTGGGGGCGTTCACGCCGCTGCCGGCAGGAGCACAGTCGAACGGCGGGAACGACGTGGTGCGGACGCCGGACGGGCAACCGGACATCTCCGGGGTCTTCACCTTCCGGACCCTGACGCCGCTCGAGCGGCCGGCGGCGTTCGAAGGACAGGACACGCTGGACCCTGAGGAGGCGGCGCAGTTCGAGGCGTCGGAACGGATCCGACTGAACCGTGACCTGTTCGATCCGGAGACCGGGGCCCCGAACGCCGGCTACCAGTCGCGCGCCGAGGGAGGTGTGCTCTCCTACAACGAGTTCTGGTACGAGCGGGGCATCGAGCTGACCGGCGACAAGCGGACGTCGCTCGTGGTGGATCCGCCCGCGGGCCGTATCCCGTACCAGTCGCACTACCCGGAGCAGGCGCGGATCCGCCGGCTGAATCTGCGGAACGGCTTTGCGGATCACTACACCGACCGGAGCCTGTCGGACCGCTGCATGCTCGGCTTCAACGCCGGTCCGCCGATGACGCCCGGGTCGTACAACAACAACGTCCAGATCCTGCAGACGCCCGGGTATGTCGTCATCCTGAACGAGATGGTGCACAACGCGCGCGTCATTCCGCTCGACGGCCGGTCGCGTCACGGGCTGCGCCAGTGGTCCGGCGAATCGCATGGCCGCTGGGAAGGCGAGACGTTCGTCGTCGAGACCTGGAACTTCGTGCAGGAGACCAGCCTGCGCGGATCGACGAAGGACACGCGGGTCGTCGAGCGCTTCCGCCGGGTCGACTCCGACACGCTGATGTACGAGTTCACAGTCGAGGATCCCAACACCTACGCCAGTTCCTGGACCGCTATGGTCCCGCTCCGCCGGACGGACGGGCCGCTCTTCGAGTACGCCTGCCACGAGGGGAACATCGGAATGGAGGGCATCCTGGCGGGCGCGCGGAACAAGGACACGCAGCGCGTCGACGCCGATCGGTGAGACCCATGGCCAACATCACACGACGGTCGTTCCTGCACGCGACGGTCGGATCGGCGGCGCTGGCGCCGGTCGCGGCGGCGCAGCAGCAGCAGATTTCTCCCTACGAGCCGCGCGACTGGTCGGGCAACTCGCCGCTGCCGTACCCCGATCCGGACATCATCGCGCTCGATGATCGGTTCCGGCGCTACATCATCTTCAACACGCCGATCCGTCGGCACTACACCGGGACGCTTTGGGCCGAGGGGCCGGCGTGGAACGGGAGCGGGCGGTACCTTGTCTGGAGCGACATCCCGAACAACCGGCAGATGCGCTTCATCGAGGAGGACGGCCATGTCACCGTCTTCCGGAACCCGTCGAACCACAGCAATGGCAACACGTTCGATCATGAGGGCCGGCAACTCTCGTGCCAGCATGGTGGGCGGCAGGTCGTGCGCTACGAGCACTCCGGCGCCGTGACCGTGGTCGCCGACTCGTACGACGGCAAGCGGCTGAGTTCGCCGAACGACCTCTCGGTGCATTCGGACGGGAGCATCTGGTTTACGGATCCTCCGTACGGCCTCCGGGGCAGCTACGAGGGGTTCCGCGGTGAGGCGGAGCTGGCGAACGCGGTGTACCGCGTGGACGGCGTGACGGGCGCCATCACGAAGGCGACCGACGAGGTAGGTGCACCCAACGGCCTCTGCTTCTCGCCGAACTACGACCGGCTGTACGTTGCCGACACCGGAAACGGCGAGATGAAGGTGTGGGACGTCGACGGCGAGCGGCTGACGAACGGCCGCAGCTTCGGGGATCTCTCCGTGCCGGGCACGGCCGGACGCGCGGTTGCGGACGGCATGCGGTGCGACGTTGACGGAAACATCTGGGCCGGGGCGACGCCGGGCGTGCAGGTGCTCTCAGCCGAGGGCGAGCAGATTGGCATGATTCGCCTACCGGAGCGCTGTGCGAACGTCTGCTTCGGGGGGACCCGCCGGAATCGGCTGTTCATGACGGCGAGTCAGTCGCTGTACTCCGTGTTCGTCGGGGTGCGTGGGGCCGGGATCGCGTAACGGATGCGGCTGTCGGCCTCATTCCACCACGCTGCCGGCCGAACTGCCGGCGCAATCGTCTACGCGCGCAGGTCGTAGCAGCAGAGCCTGGGGCTCCCGCCGGTCAGAAGATCGCTGGCGTTCTGCGTGACGTAGAGCAGGCCGCGCGAGAGGACCGGCAGATTCCAGCTTTCGCGCGCAGCGAACAGCCAGGCGCGCGACACCTCACGGTAGCCGCCGGGCGTCAGGTCCATCCAGAGCAGGTGGCCCAACTCGCCCAGGCAGAGGAACTGCCCGTCGGCAGCCAACAGCGATCCGCGGGCCGTGCCCGTCAACACCTGTCGTTCCCGGTTGTTCTGGATCAGCGTCTCCCGCCACTCCGGCACATCGCGCCAGACGACGTCGCCGGTTGCCGCATCGACGCACGCGAGCGAAGCGTCGCCCATGTTCCGGCCGTCGAAGCCGTAGAGGTAGCCGTCGTGGTAGATCGGCGTGTTGTAGTGGAGCGCGAACTCCTGCGTCGTCCAGGCGACGTCGGGCGTGAAGTTGGGGCCGATGTCGATCAGCGCACCGCCGGCCCGGTAGCTGGCGGTGATGAACACCCGGTTGTCGAACGCGACGGGGCAGGCGGCGTTGACCGATTCGTAGGTGCGGCTGCGCCAGGGAAAGGCGAAGTCGATTCCGCCCGTCGCCGGATCGATCGACAGTAGCCCGCCGGCGGGTGGCTGCGACTCACCCCCGGCGAAGACGAAGACGCGGCGTTCGCCATGCACGACGGCCGGGACGGGTGAGGCATAACTGGGCCCCCACTCGTTGCCGGCGCGCCAGACCTCGCCGCCGGTCGCCAGGTCGAACGCCGCGACGGTCGGGCCGCCCGGCGCGCCGACGTTCACGATCAGGCGGCCGTCGTCCACGAGCGGCGTCGATGCGGTGCCGAAGAAGTCCTGGGACACACGGTAGTCGGCGCGCACATCCTTCCGCCACGCGAGGCGGCCGGAGCCGAGTTCGATCGCATGGATCAGGCCCTCCGCGCCGATGGTGCAGACCAGTCCGGCCGCAGCATCAATGACCGGGCTGGCGCGCGGGCCATTGTTGTAGCCGTAGCGGTCCCGGTAGGCGGTCGCGTAGCGGAACCGCCAGTGGACGGCGCCGGTCTCCGGGTGCAGGCACTCGACCACCTCCTCGTCCGCAATCCGGTGGAGATAGACGAGGCGGTCGCCCGCGATGGCGGGTGATGCGTAGCCGGTGCCCGTCGGGAGCTCCCAGACGAGAGGTGGGGGGAGGTCGCGGCTGAGGCGCGTCTCGGTGGAGACGCCGTTGTGGGTCGGGCCGAGAAACGACGGCCAGTCGTGGGTCACGGCCTCGGGGGCGAGGGGACGGGGCTGGCGGTGGACGATGGCGGCGGCCGGCCCCGGCGGTTGGGTGAACCCGGCGCGGGGGAGGACGGCTGGGGCGGCCAGAGACTGCAGGAGCGTGCGGCGGGAGATGATCGGCATCACGGCACCTGTTCCGCCGGGCGCGAACGGGGGCGTCGGCGCATCCGGACTAGTGCGGGCGGTAGGCGAGGACGAGGAAGGCGCCGGCGGCGGCCATCAGGATGCCGACGAAGAAGGCGGGCGACGGACTCTGTTGCGGGGGGTTGTAGAGCATCGCAACGAAGACGCTCACCACTGGCGCGCCGGCGAACACGAGTGGCGGCACGACGTTGGGCCGCCCCCCGTTCACCAGCGCCAGGACGATGCCCAGCGCGCCAACCGCGCCCAGGACACCGGCCGCCAGCGTGAAGGCCATGCCGTTCGGCGTGAACGTGCTCCACGACCCTCCGCGCAGCACCATGACGCCAGGCACGGCGATCGCGACCAGGAGGTAGGCGATCCCCACCATCAGGAAGGCGTGAATCCCGCTGCCGCCCAACGCCGTCGTGCCGCGGTGGAGCGTCGGAATGTAGGTGCCCCAGGCTAGCACCGTCATGACCACGAATGGCAACCAGCTCCGCATTGTTCCGTGTCCTTCCCGTTGTGGTGTCGTCAAAAAAACGACCCGCCCCAGCGTAGTTGAGGCGGGCCGTCCGCCGCACGTGTCCGGGACGAGCGTCGCTACTGCCCGGACTCCTCTGCGCGGGCGCCGCGCAGGATGTTCAGCAGGCCGTAGTTCCCCTCGTGGCAGGCGTACTCGAACATCGGTCCGGAGGTGACGCCGCGCGAGGCATGGTCGGTGGTCATCGGGACCAGTGCCGTCCAGGGGCGGGTAAACATCTCCGGGTCGGTCATTGTGAATTCGTAGTTGATCGTCGTCTCATCCACCCGCGTGAACCGCTCGACCAGGTGAAGCGTCGGCCGCGCCGCGCGCCACGTGGCCCGCCAGAGGTAGTGTTCCTTGTCGGCGAAGGCGGTCGTCTCTACCACCAGCGTGTCTCCCTCCCAGCGGCCGCGGGCATCGCCCAGCCACTGGCCGACATGCGCCGGCACGTGCGGCCGTCCGTCGGTCGGGATGAGCCGGTACTCGTGGAACATCTCGTTCATCATCGCGATCCAGCCCGGCGCCTGCAGGATGTGGTAGTTCATGTTGTAGCCCTGCAGGGGGACGAAGGGCAGACCGTCCGTGAGGCACCGCTCGCCGGTGTCGGCGTCGGTCCAGTCGTTGAACGGCCCGACGCCGTACCGCCCGGAGTCCGACTCCAACCGTGCGTGTCCCTCCGGTGTCCACGGGATCCGGCCGTCGGGCGGGTCAGTGATGAGCGCGGTTCGCCGGTCGCCCGTCACCACCTTGCCGCCGTCCATCCAGAACTGGTTGTAGGCGCCGACCTCGCCCGGAATGAACGTGTCGGAGGCGGCCCGCGCCTCGGCGGAGCGCGCCTCGAACGCCGCTGCCGCCTCCTCGCTCAGCACCTGCCCACTCATCGACTCCGGCCGCTCGATCGGCGTCAGCGTGGCGTTCGTCCAGATGCCCTGGAAGTCGGGCACGTCCCACGCTGTGCGGGGTACGACGTACTCGCCGCTGCCGGACGACTGCGCCAGCAGCGGTGCGCCCGTGGACAGCAGCAGCGCTGCGATCGTCAGCAGCAGCAGCACGAGACGCGCGATCGGTTGACGCATCGTGGCCTCCTGGCGGGTTGTGGCGTCCGCGGTCCGGCTACCGGGCGCCGGCCTCCGCCTCCTCGGCCCGCGCGCCGGCGAGGATGCCCTCCATGCCGATGTTCCCTTCGTGACAGGCGTACTCGAAGATCAGTTCGTCGGTCCGTGTCCAGTTCATGACGGCGGTCCAGGGCGCCGTCCAGACGGTCGGGTCGTTGACGGTGAACTCGTAACGCAACTCGTCCGGTCCGACGCGGGTGAACCGTTCGGTCAGGTGCAGGTGCTCCCTCGCGCCGCGGAAGTCGCTCTGGGGCGAGAAGTTCTTCGTCTCGACCACCAGGGTGTCTCCCTCCCAGCGGCCCACCGAGTTGCCGTGCCACTGCCGGATGTTGTCGTGCACGTGGGTGCGATTGTCGATCGGAATGATCCGGGTGGTGTGGATCAGCTCCTGCTCGATGATCACATGGTCGGCGTTCTGAAGGATCTGGTAGTAGCTGTTGTAGCCGGCCAGCAGGTTCGGCAGGCCGAACGTGATGCACCGCTCGCTCAGGCCGCGGTCGGCGGTCCAGGCGGCGGGGACGTCGCGGCGCGCGCGCGCGGTATCGGTCGCCAGCGCCCCCGCGTGGGTCATTGCTGGCAGCCGTCCGTTCGGCGGATCGACGATCAGCGACGTCCGGTTGTCGAACTCCCGTTCCACCAGCCAGAACTGGTTGTAGTTGCCGGTGCCGCCATCGGTCGACGTGAAGCTCTCGGCGCCGCTCACCGCCACGTTGAAGAACTGATCGCCGAAGACCGCGTCTCCCGCGTCCTGGGCGAACAGCTCGTTCGCGGTCGCCTCGACCCGCGCCAGCTCCTCATCCGTCAGCGCCTCGCGGTCGGTCAGCGACTCGGGCCGTTCGAGCGGCGTCACGCTGTTGTTTCCCCAGATCCCCTGGATATCCGGGTGGCCGTCGGCCGTGCGTGGCGGCGACCAGTTGCCGGAAGACTGCGCAGCGGCGAGGGCCGGCGCGAAGAGCAGGGCAAGCGCGAGGCAGAGCCATCGGGAATGCAACATCCTCATTGTCAACCTCCTCGGCCGACCTGCGGCCGTCATCACGTCGCTCAAGATGTCAGTGGCGCCTCAGCGGGCCGCCTCCTCAGCTTCCTTGGTACGCGCGCCGCCCAGGATGCCTTCCATGCCGATATTGCCCTCGTGGCAGGCGTACTCGTACAGCGCGTCGGGACTGCTGCGCAGCGGGATCAGGGCGGTCCAGGGGCGTACCCAGGTGGTCGGGTCGTTGACCGTCACCTCATAGTGCAGCACATCCTCGCTGACCCGTGTGAAGCGCTCGGTCACTTCAAGGTGTTCGGCGGCGCCCATGAAGTTGGCGAGCGGCGAGTAGTTGCGCGTCTCGACCACGAGCGTGTCGCCATCCCAGTAGCCGCGCGAGTCACCCAGCCACTGCTGGATGTCATCGCCGACGTGGGGCCGACCGTCGAGCGGGACGATGCGCGCGTCGTGCGCCATTTCCATCAGGATGACTACATGGTCCGGCGTCTGGAAGAGCTGGTAGTAGCTGTTGTAGCCGGCCCCGAGACGCGGCGCTCCGAAGCTGACGCACCGCTCGCCCAGGCTCCGATCCGTTGTCCACTCGGCGTGCCGGCCGCGCCGCATCGAGCGATCGGCGGCGCGCATCCTGGCCGCCTGCGTCGTTTCCGGCAGCCGGCCGGTCGGCGGGTCGGTGATGAGCGACGTGCGGTTGTCCCAGTCGCGTTCCACCATCCAGAACTGGTTGTAGTTCCCGGTGGCGCGGTCGCGCGACGTGAAGTTCTCCACTTGGTTCAGCGCCTCCGTGAAGACCGTGTCGCCGAACGCGGCATCGCCGCCGTCGAGCGAGAACAGCTCCTCGGCTCGTGACCGGATCGCCGCCAGCTCCTCGTCGGTCAGCATCTCGCGGTCACCCAGCACCTCCGGCCGCTGGAGCGGTGTGACGTTGTTGTTCGCCCAGACCCCTTGCAGGTCAGGATGCCCGAACGGCGTCCGCGGCGCCGTCCACGACCCGTCCCCGCTCTGGGCCGCCGCCGTGCCGGCCGCAAGCGCCAGCACGGCCAGCGCCGCCGCCGCGATCGAAAGAGTACGTCTCATCAGTGCCTCCTCTGTTCCCTAGGGCTCGTTGGTCGATGCGCCGCCACGGGCGTCGATGACGCGCTGGCCGCTCAACGCGTTGGGGACCGCGTAGTTCCCCTCGTGACAGGCGTATTCGAAGATGTTGTAGTCCGGCTCGGCCGTCAGCGGCATCTGGATCGTCCAGGTCCGCGTGTAGACGTTCGGGTCGGTGATGGTGACGGTCCAGAGGATGGTGTCCTCGGCGACCCGCTGGTAACGCTCGGCGACATGGAGCGCCTCGCTGGTCGGGATCCCCTTGAGCCGCGCCCCGGCGGCGCTCGACGCGATCCAGCCGCGGTTGTGGAAGTTCCTCGTCTCGACGACCAGCGTGTCGTCCTCCCACCAGGCGCGGGCGTCGCCCATCCAGAGCCGGATATTGTCATGGATGAACGGCCGATCGCCCGAATCGTCGACAACCGGGATGATCCGGACATCGTGGATCATCTCGTGTTGAATGGTGATGTAGCCGGGCGTCTGCACGATCCGGTAGGCGTTGTTGTAGCCGGCCGGCAGCATCGACCCGGGGACGCCGCGGGAGAGGCAGCGGTCCCAGACGCTCATGTGCCGATAGTGGTCGCCGTTATGCGCCAGATTGTAGGCCTTGGTGTCGAGCGCCCATTGTCGGATCGGCGCCCGGCCGTCGGACGGGTCGACGATCAGCGAGGTCTGCCCGGTCGGCAGCACGGTGTCGCCCGCATCGAGCCAGTAGCTGCCATAGCCGCCGACGCTGCCCCCCGCCTCGTACCGCCGCGCCGGCGCCGCGTCCTGCTGCTCGAGGCGCAGCGCCCGCTGGCGGTTGCGCTCGGCGATTTCCTCCTCGGTGAGGAAGGCCCGTCCCCCGACGTCGTCGGGACGTTCCATCGGGGTGATGGTCTTGTTGCCCCAGAGGCCCTCGAGGTCGGGCGACCCGTCCGGCAGTCGTGGAACGGTCCAGGTCGAGTCGACCACGCGGTCGACTTGGGCAAGCGCGGCAGGCGCCATGGCCAGCCCGCAACCGGCGGCGAGGAACGCGGCGACGGTCCGGACGGCAAGCCGGTCTCGCATCCGATGCCTCCTTGGTGAATGGCGAATCCGTTCCGCCTATTATGCCCTGTGCGGCCAGCGGCGTCCATGCCTCGGCGTGTCGCGCCACGGCGTCGGCACAGCCGGCCCGACTCGACGCGCGGCTTCTGTTTTGGCATGCTGTAGGGGCGTCGCGGCGAGGTGAGCGCTCCGGACAGGCGCTGGCTCGCGCCGACGGACGGGAGGAGGAGCCGATGCATCGAGCCGCCGTCACCCTCACCATCTGGCTGCTCGCTGGACTGCTGCTGGCGCCGGCGGCGGCGCAGGAAGACTGGCTGCAGTTCCGGGGACCGGCGGCCGGGGTCGTGCCCGACGACTCCAACCTGCCGGAGCGCTGGAGCGAGACGGAGAACGTCGTCTGGACGACGGACATTCCGGGGCTCGCATGGAGCTCGCCAGTCGTGACCGGCGACCTGGTGTTCATCACCACGGCCGTCAGCGAGGGCGACGAGCCGGATCCGGTCAAGGGGCTCTACGACCCGGGGATGGAGAACGGCTCGGAGGGCTCCGCGAACACTCACCGCTGGCTGCTCTACGCCATCGACTTCCACACCGGCCAGGTGCGGTGGGAACGGGAACTCTACGCCGCGCCGCCGCCGGAGAAGCGCCACCTGAAGAACAGCTTCGCGTCCGAGACTCCCGTCACCGACGGCCGTCGGGTGTACGTCTACCTCGGAGCGATCGGCCAGCTCGCCGCCTTCAACATGAGCGGCGAACTGGTCTGGACGCGCGAACTGGAGGTGTTCAACACATTGAACGAAATGGGCACGGCCGCCTCCCCCATTCTGTATGGCGACCGGATCTACGTTGTCAACGACAACACGACACGGTCGTTCATCGCCGCGTTCGACACGGACACGGGGGACGACGTCTGGCGGGTGGACCGCGAAGAGTACGGCCGGAGCTGGGCGACGCCGTTCGTCTGGGAGAATGACCTGCGGACGGAGCTGGTGACCGCGGGCACCGAGGCGGTGCGGTCGTATACGCTCGACGGCGATCTCCTCTGGGAGCTGCGCGGCATGTCGGGACTCACCACGCCGACGCCGTTCACGGCGCACGACCTCGTCTACATCAGTTCCGGCTACCCGGGCGGCGGGATCCGGCCGGTGTATGCGATACGGCCGGGCGCCTCGGGAGACATCTCGATCTTCACCGAGGAACAGGCGCGCAACGGCATCGCCTCCGGCTTTCCCGGGCCGCTGACCGCGTCAGACGACATTGCCTGGTCGTACCCTCTGCTCGGCACCTACAACACGACGGCGATCGTCTATGGGGACATCTTCTATACGCTGCTCGACCGCGGATTTCTCGTCGCGCACGACGCACGGACCGGCGAGGAGATCTACGGGCGCCGGAGGCTCGAGATCGGTAACGGTTTCACCGCGTCCCCCTGGGCGTACAACGGCAAGGTGTTCCTGTTGAGCGAGGATGGCGAGACCTACGTCGTCCGGGCGGGTCGGGAGTTCGAGATCCTGCACACGAACATGCTCAACGAGATGACGCTGTCGACGCCCGCCATCGCGCGCGGCAGTCTCTTCCTCCGGACGCAGTCGAAGCTCTACCGCATCGCGAATGGCGGCCCCGCGGCCGCGGGGCAGTAGCATGCCGGCCATGCAGCGGCGCGGAGCCCTGGCGGCGGCGGCAGCGGCGTTGCTGCTTGGCGCCGGATGGGCCGCGCCGGACGCAGCGGCGCAGCAGGTGACACTCGAGGCGGTGGGGGAGATCCCGGGACCCGCCAACGTGGTCCGGGTACGTGACGGCGTCGGCTACGTCGCCGGCCTGCACACCTTCACCGTTCACGACCTGTCCGATCCGGCCAACCCGGTGGCGCGCGGCTCACATACGTTTCCGCAGGAGATCTGGGGATTTCGGCTGGCCGGCGATCGCGCCTACGTCGGCGCCAACTTCTTCGGCCTCGGCATTGTCGACATCAGCGATCCGGACAACGTGGTCGTGCTCGGCCAGCACAAGTCGCTCGGGCAGACGAAGATTGGCGACGTCGCGGCGGGCAAGGTGGGGCTCATCGACCACATGGAGGGGTTCGTCCTGATCGACGTCTCGGACGAAACGGCGCCCGAGGGGATCGGCTCGTATTTCCTGGACGGCTACGCACGGGACGTGGTGACCGCCGGCACGATCGCCTACGCGACCGATTCGCCCTCGGGCCTCTATGTCTTCGACCTCTCGCGTCCCGGACTGCCGGAGCCGATCGGCGTGGTGCATGCGCCAGCGGCGCCCCGCGACATCGAGGTCTTGGTGGGGGAGGGGGACCGGCCGACGCTGATCGTCGGCGCGGGCGGCCGCAACCTGCAGGTATACGACGTGTCCGACCCGGCGGCGCCCCGGAAGCTGTCGTCGTTTGTCACGCCGGGTACCGCCACGCGTGTCTCGGTCGATGGGTCGCTCGCCTACGTGGCCGATACCGAGGCGGGCGTGCAGGTGGTCGATCTGTCGAATCCGGCTGCACCGGTCTCGGCCGGGAGCTATGCCACGCCCCGCCCGTCGCGCGATATCTCGGCGAGCGGGGGCCTGATCCTCGTCGTCGTTGGTGACAGCGAGCGTGAGGGAGAGGATCGCCACGTGATGATCCTCGAGCGTCGGTAGCGGCGCTGCGAGCTCGGATGCGGCAGACCCCGGCCGCGACGGTCTCGCCCGGTTGTGCTCGGATCCGGTTTGACACGATACTGCAGTACGCCTGCCGCCGAGACACCGCCCATCAGGTGAGCCAAGGTCGACCAACCGTGCCCCAAACCACCGCGTCTTCCCTGAGCGTGCGTCCGTCGCTGGTCGCGGCCACGCTTGGACTTGTCGCGTTCGCCACGGTCGCTGCACAGGAATCGACAGAGGTGGCAATCCCGCGGCCCGCCGCGATTGCAATAATGTCGGCGTCGGCCGACCTGTCGGAACTGCGGCAGATCGATGCCCGCATAGATGCGATGGCTCGCACGGACGGGCTGGCTCTCATCTCTCGCCTGGCGGATCGGCAGGTGCCGGGGCGCGCGCACGAGTACTTTCAGCAGTACTACCAGGGGGTGCGGGTCTACGGCACCGGCGTCTCCCGTCAACTGCAGGACGGCCTGACGGTTTCGATCTTCGGGACGCTGCACGAGGCGATGGATGTCCACACGGTGCCCGCCATCTCACCCGCCGACGCGCTGGCGCAGATGGACGCGTGGTCCGGCGCCGGTCCGGCGGTGGACGATCCGCCCGAACTGGTGATCCTGCCCCTGCCGGCGGACCGCTTCGTGCTGGCATACGAGGCGCTGATGCGCGACCGCATGACGTACTTCGTGGACGCCCACACGGGCGACGTGGTCTGGCGGGAACAGGCATTCGACGAACAGAGCAGCGTCGGTATCGGCTTCGGGATTCAGGGTCAGGCCAAGAAGGTGAGCGGCTCGCAGAGCGGTGGCGTCTTCCAGGCCCACGACCGCTTGCGTCCGGCGGAGATTGTCACGCTCGACATGCGGCACAACGAGGCACGTGTTGATGCGCTGATCGATCCGCGGGGACCGGAGTGGGCGCCCAGCGATGTCGCAAGCGACGCGGACAACACGTGGGACGATCCGGCGGTGGTGGACGTCCACACCCATGTGGGGTTCACCTACGACTACCTCGCCGCGCGTCACGACTGGGATGGCATCGATGGCCGCGACGGGCGGATCATGACGATGGCCAACATCGGCGACACTGTGAACGCGCTCTACTTATATCCGCCCCAGGGGCCCGACAAGACCGGCGTTGTGGCGTTCGGGCAGCTACCGGACGGCACGCCCTTCGCGCCGCTCGACATCGTGGCGCACGAGGTGATGCATGGCGTGACGCTCCATTCGGTCGGGCAGCGCACCGGAAGCGGGTTTCGCCACAGCTACTTCGGCATCGAAGGACCGTCCAGCTTCGTGACGGAAAATGGCCGGCGGGTGGACTGCAACACACCCTGGCGGGTCAGAGGTGAAGGGCTTGACGACCGGACATTTCGCCTGCGCTGCAGCGAGGACGGGAACATCCTGCTGGTCATGAACCACGGTGGCGCCATCAACGAGGCGTATTCGGACATCGTCGGGACGTCGGTCGAGTTCATGTTCCACCAACCGGCCGACGGTCCGCTCCTGGCTGACTACCTGATCGGCGAGGATACCGAATTTCTCATTCGCTCCCTGGAGGATCCGCCGTCGGTGCCGATCGGTGCGCGTCCGGGTGTGGATGTAAACATCGAGCGTCCGGCGGCCTACCGTGACGCGATCTTCATCATGCTTCTCAACGACGGTCGATTCGACATTTTCCACGCCTACGGCTCCGCCGATCGGGGCAGGACGATCGTGCGCCTGCCGACCTTTGACTATTCCGGCCTGCACTGGAACTCCACGATCCTGAGTCACGCGTTCTACCTGGCGGTCGAGGGGGGGGAGAACCGGACGACCGGCCGGTCGGTCGACGGGGTCGGAGCCGCCAACCGGGCAGACGTGGAGCGGGCGTTCGTGCGCGCCATGACCGACCTGATGCCCGCCGCCCGGGTCAGCATGTTCATGGCGGCCGACGTGATTCGACAGTCGGCCGACGACCTGTTCGGCCGCGACAGCGACGTCTATCGCGCGATCGATCAGGCGTTGGCCGCGGTGGACCTGCAATAGCCGCCGGCCCGAACCGATGAACTGGATACGATTGCACGTGAGCGCGAAGCGGTTCCCGGCAGCCCTGGGCGCGCTGCTGCTGATCGTGCTGTGGCATGTTTCGGCGGTCGCTCAATCACAGTCACCACGCATCTCGATCGCGGTCAACGGCGGCCGGCAGGCGGCGGCGTCCGGCATGACCGACCGGGTGGTCTTCACCGAGTTCAGGGAGCAGGGGAACCTGGACGCGCAGTATCCGGGCGCGAATGGGCCGCTGTTCGACGCGAACGTCCGGTTCCGGATTACGGACCGGTTCGCCGTCGGCGGGGGCGTGTCACTGATCTCACTGCGGGAGCCGGCTGACCTGAACGCCCGTCTGCCCCATCCGTTGCGCCTCCGTCGCCATCGTGTCGTGACCGCCGCATCGCCGAGGCTGCAGCGGCGGGAGATGATGGTGAACATCCATGCCGCCTGGGTGATGCCGGTGTCGCCATCAGTCGACTTCACGCTGTTCGCTGGTCCGACGATGGTTGCGTTGACGCAGGAGCTTGTCGACCGCGTCGAGTACGTGCACGCGTACCCGTACAACGCGGTCTCGGTCAACGGCGCGGCCCACGCGCCACGTTCCGGATCGACCGTCGGGTTTGTGGCTGGCGCCGACGTGGCGTACTACGTGTCCGGAAGGTTCGGCCTTGGCGGGACGGTCCAGTTCAACCGCGCATCGATAGCGCTCGACTCGGCAGGCGACGGCACGCTGGCGGTGGACAGCGGCGGCCTGCAGGCCACCGGCGGCGTCCGTTTCCGTTTCTGACGTTGCTCTCGCGGCGGCCCGGCGCCGTTGGTCATCCCGGGGGGCCGGCCTCGTCCGGATGTGCGACCGGCCATCCAGGATCCAGTCAGCGGTCGCGAAGCTCGACATCCAGGCCCTCGATCACCGGATGCCGCCGGAACAGGTGGACGGCGATCGCGGCTTCCACCGCAAGCCAGAGGGCGAGCGCGAATATCGTCGCGCCGGTGGCGAAGAGCAGCCACTGGCGTGCCGTCCAGAAGTCGACCAGATTGACCGCCATCACCGTGAGCGCCGACGCCAGCATGAACAACATCGGGGCGCCGGTCCATCCGACCGGCTTGCCGCGGCGGAGCAGGTAGAGCGTAATCGCGAGCAGCGCCAGGCCGGCCAGCAACTGATTCGTCGTGCCGAACAGTTGCCAGAGGATCAGCCCGGCGTATTCGCCGTCCACCTGGATGAACGCGAACGCCCAAATGGCGGCCACCGCAATGGCGGAGGCGGCGTAGCGGTTGGCGAGCGCGCCGACGCCGAGCGTCTCGCCCATCTCCGAGATGTTGTAGCGAAGCAGGCGGGTGGCTGAATCCAGCGACGTCAGGGCGAACGAGACCACCAGGACCGCGACGAAGGTGCCGGCCATCGCCTCGGGGAACCCGAGCGCCCCGAGGAAGTGGGTGGCTCCCTGCACGAAGGCGGCGATGTTGTTTCCCAGGCTGTCGGCCGCTTGCCAACTGACGTAGCGCTCCAGCCACGCCTCGCGCGAGACGAAGCCGGCGGTGCACGCGAGGATCGCCATCAGGCCGAGGAGCGATTCGCCGATCATCGCGCCATAGCCGACGAAGCGCGCGTCCCCTTCGCTCGCAAGCTGCTTCGCGCTCGTGCCCGATGAAACCAGGGCGTGGAAACCGCTTGCCGCGCCGCATGCGATGACGACGAAGACGAACGGCACGATCGCGGGCGCGCCGGGTGGATCGAGGTCGACCGCCGGCGCGACGAACGACGGATTGGTCAGGACGAAGCCGACGTACATCGCGCCGACGCCGACGTACAGCAACAGGCTGTTGATGTAGTCGCGCGGCTGCAGCAACAGCCAGACCGGCAGCACGCTCGCGGCGAACGCGTACGCGAGGAGCAGCCACTTCCACTGCATGACCGACGGGCCGACAACCGGGTACTCGACGCCCAGCAGGATCAGCGCCGGCGCGAGAAGCAGACCAACGACGGTCAGCGTTTGGACGCTCGCGCCGGCGCGATAGACGGCGATCCCCATCGCAAGGGCCACGCCGATCAGGAGGCCGCTCGGGAGAACCGACTCCGGATAGAAGTCGGCTGAGAAGAGCAGCGCGATCACGTGCACGAAGACCCCCATGGCCAACGCGATCAGGAAAAAGATCACCAGGTGGAAGAGGGTCTTGCCGCGGCGTCCGACCAGGTTGCCGGTCACCTGGCCGAGCGACATGCCGCGCGCGCGGATCGAGACGACCAGCGCGCCGAAGTCCTGCACCGCGCCGACGAGGATGGCGCCGGCGACCACCCAGATCATCGCCGGCAGCCAGCCCCAGATGACGGCGATCGCCGGGCCGAGCATCGGCGACAGGCCGGTGATCGATGCGTACTGATGGCCGAACAGGACGAACCGGTTCGTCGGCACGTAATCGATTCCGTCGGTCTGGGTGACCGCGGGTGTCGGCCGGGCCGGATCGATCGCGAAGATCCGGTCGGCCAGGAATCGAGCGTAGAAGCGGTAGGCCACGACGTACGCCGCGAGGCAGACGGCGGCGGCGGCGATGGGGGAGACCGTCATGGTGCGACCGTCCCGGCCCGCGCGGTCGAGCCAACCTCCCGATGGTGCGCCGGCTTCCAGGCCGGCATCCGATGGTGCATCGACCTCACGTGGCGCACAGGTGCGCGCCGACCTCGCGCAGGGCGTCGATCCCGTGCACGTCACGCGAACGGAGCGGGATCACGATGCGCGGGTGCGACGCGAACGTGCTGGCAATCTCACGGAGGTAGGCCTGCTCCTGCGCCCGCCGGTCCTCGATGAACGACCCCGCGGCGTCGGCCGTATCGGGGAGGACGCGGTTGACGATCAGTGCGGCCACCGGCAGGTCGAATCGTTCCAGCGTATCGACGATCCGCCGGCTCTCCAGGATCGACAGGCGGTCCGGGTTGACCACCAGCAGGAACGCGGTCCGCTCGGTGTCGAGCAACCGCTCGCGCGCCTGCACGAACGTCCGCCGGCGCGCCTGCAGCAGCGCGGTGACCCGTGCCTCCGGACTGTCGGGAGGATGATCCACCGCCTGATCGATCAGCGACAGATCGTCTCCCCGTCCCCGACCCCCGCCGAAGCGTCCGAGCATCGCGCCGAGGCGCGACGAGCGTTCGCGATGGCGGAGCAGGCCGTCCATCCAGGCCGCCATCACCTCCGGCAGCGACAGCAACCGCACGGTATGGCCGCTGGGTGCTGTGTCGAACACCACCAGATCGAATCGCGCGCCCGCTTCGCCCATCAGGGTGGCCACCCGTTCGAGCAGCGCCGCCTCGACCGCGCCCGGCGCCTCACGGGCGAGCGCCATCTGCCGGGCGATCTCGTCGTACAGGCGCGGATGGACCAGCCGCTTCATCTGTGTCGTCACGGTGTCAACGTGCGCCGTGGCGGCGGCGTCCGGGTCGATCTCGAGACCGGTCAGGTTGGGCGCGATCGCCGTTTCACGATCGCCGATGGCCCGTTCGAAGATGTCGCCGAGCGAGTGCGCCGGATCGGTCGACACGACGAGGCAGCGCCGCCCCTGATCCGCCGCCGTCAGGGCGATGGCCGCCGCCGTCGTCGTCTTGCCGACGCCCCCCTTGCCTCCGACGAAGAGAAGCTGATGCGCCAGCGGGTCGTACGGCATCAGGTCGGCCCGGCGCCGAGCCTACAGCCTGGGCCGGCGCACATCGGTGGACGCGGAGCCTGTTGCGGCAATGCCGTCACGATGCATCGATCAACAACAGCGGAAGTGGTCGAGTGGCGAGTGCTCCAGGCCCATGCGGGTGTGCCAGTCATGGAACCGCTCGAGCAGGATCGGCTGTAGTTCCAACGTGTAGTACGTCGCCGGGTTCGGTACCCCCATCAACTCGGCGAAGACGAACAACATGAAGAGGTCGTCCTCGTCGCGGCGCGCCCGCGCCACCGCGCCGCGATAGGGCGCCATATAGAACTCGCGCAGCAGCGTTCGAAACGTCTCGCGGCGCGGCGCGCTCATGGCGTGACTGATCCCGAGCCGCGGCTGTCGCGGCGCGGCCTCTGCTACGACGCCGCCATGCCCGCCGCCGCGCGCCGCTCGCGCATCAGGGCAGAGGCCGCTTCGAGCATGACGAAGATCGCCGTGATGACGATCACCACGTCGATCGCGACGAGCACGTAGTTCCCCTCGGTGTAGAGGCTGCTGAGTTGGTAGAGCGCGGCGAGCAGCGCCATCGTCGTGACAAAGACCATCGGGATCAGCGTGTAGCGCGCCGGCCGTCCCAGCTTGACGAGCATGACGCTGATGACGAGCAGCGTCAGCCCCGCGAGCAACTGGTTCGTCGTGCCGAACAGCGGCCAGATGATCATGCCGCCGGTTCCGTCCGCGCCCCCCGCACCGAACGCCAGCACCAGGCAGGCGCCCACCGCGATGCCGGTCGCGACATAGCCGTTCTGGAGGGGCGGAATGTTGTAAATCGCGCCCCATTCCTGCACGATGTACCGCTGCAGCCGGACCCCGGCGTCCATCGTGGTCCCCGCGAACAGCACCGCCATGACCGCGAGCAGCGTCTGTGCGAAGCTGATTGGCAGGCCCAGGCCGGCGGCGGCGATCCGCGAGCCACCCTCGACGAAGGCGCTGATGCCGCCCACCGCGCCGAAGCTCTCCGCGTTGGAGTACGCCGCCTCCCACTCGACCATCGAGAAGCCGGCCGTGACCGCGATGATCGCCACGATCGCGAGTGCGCCCTCACCGAGCGATCCGAGGTAGCCGACGAAGCGCGCGTCGGTCTCCTTGTCGAGCTGTTTCGACGTGGTGCCGGAGCTGACCAGGCCATGGAAGCCCGAGATCGCGCCGCAGGCAATCGTGACGAACAGCAGCGGCATGATCGGCGGCGTCCCCGGCGGGACATTCGGATTGATCGCCGGCGCGACCATCACCGGGGCGGTGATGAAGACCGCGGCGTACAGGATGCCGAGGCCGATGAAGAGCTGAATGCCGTTGATGTAGTCGCGCGGCTGCAGCAGCAGCCAGACCGGCAGCATCGACGCCACTGCGGCGTAGGCGAACAGGATCAGGATCCACTGCGCGGCCGGCGCAACGCCCGCCACCTCGGTCAGGGTGACCGGCAAGAGTTCGCCCAGGTAGATGACCGCGTACAGGATGATCGTCCCGACGACCGTCGGCCAGGTGATCCCGACGCCTACTCTGTAGAGCAGGATGCCGATGCCGACCGCCACGAAGACCGCCGTCCAGGCGGGAATGACGCTCGCCGGCGTGTCGATGAACGCGACGGCGATGGCGACGGCGAACACCGCGTTCACCATCAGCAGCAGGAAGAAGACGACGATCATGAAGAGATTGCGCGCCCGGTGGCTTACCACCTCGCCCGTGAGCGAGCCGACCGACAACCCCTTGTTCCGCACGCTCGCCCAGATAGCGCCGAAGTCATGCACGCCGGCAAAGAACATCGTGCCGATCACGACCCAGAGAAAGGCGGGCAGCCAGCCCCAGACCACGGCGATGCTCGGGCCGATGATCGGCGCGGCGCCCGCCACTGCCGTGAAATGGTGGCCCCAGAGAACGACGCGGTTCGTCGGAACGTAGTCAGTGTCGTCGCGCATCGCGTGCGCCGGCGTCTCGAAGTTCGGGTCGAGCTGATAGATCTTCTCGGTCAGGAACCACGAGTAAAAGCGGTACCCGGCGAAGATCGCCACGAGGCCGATTGCCGCAAGCACGACAGCGTTCATCGTCTGTTCTCCTTCGCGTCGTTCGACAGCTCTCCCACCGCCGGGTAGCCCGGGATGCCGGTCGCCTCGCGCACCGCCCGGACGATCGCCTCGGCGGTCACGTTCGCTGCTATCGCGCCGACCCGCAGGAGGGCCGTATCCGGCGTCACATCATCCGCCGTACCGGTCGAGAGCGCAAAGATCGTATCGCCGTCCATCGGCGTGTGGGCCGGCCGGATGGCAAGCGCCAGACCGTCGTGCGCCATCCGGGCGACGATGCCGAGCTGCGCCTTCGTGAGCGGCACGTTGGTGGCCACGACACCGATCGTCGTGTTCTGCCCGCCGGGTACGTCGGGTGGCTGACGGAACAGGCCTCCGGCGCCCTCGAGCGCGCGGCCATCCGCGGTCCGGACGCCGGCGACGAGCGCGCCGGTCTCGGGATCGTGGACATCGCCGACGGCGTTAACCGCGATCAGCGCCGCCACCTGCATCCCGTCGGGAAGCTCGACGAGCGCAGTGCCGATGCCCCCCTTCATGGCTCGGCCGGGCCCGCCCAGCTTACCGACGGTGGCACCGGCACCGGCGCCGACGCTTCCCTCCTCGATGCCCGCCGTCGTGGCCGCTTGCGCCGCGCGGTAGCCGCACTCCGCGTCAGGCCGGATCGATCCGTCGCCGATGGTCAGGTCGTACAGGATCGCGGCGGGAACGATCGGCACCGGGCCGCCACCCGTTGGAAAGCCGATCCCCCGTTCGTCGAGATACCGCATGACGCCGTCGGCGGCGGCGAGACCGAACGCGCTGCCGCCGGACAGCACGACGGCGTGCACCTGCTGCACGCGGTTTGTCGGATGGAGCAGCGCGGTCTCGCGCGTGCCGGGAGAGGCGCCCCGGACGTCGACCGTCGCGGTGGCGCCCGCCTCGGTCAGGACCACAGTGCAGCCGGTCGGTCGGGCGTCGAGGGTGTCGTGGCCGACGGCAAGCCCGTCGATCGCGGTGAGGCCGCGTGTCGTCATCGGTACGCCAGTGACGGCTCCCTCCGGCGCGCCGGCCGCCGCGGCGGCGCAGACGATCACGCACCCGAGGCGTGCTGTCACCTCTCTCATTGGAGCGGTGGAATGGTACCCGAAATCGGACCGGGATGTCGGTGCGCCGACGCGGACGCGCACCCGATAGAATGAACGGCATGCGGGCGGCACTAGGGACACTCGGCGGGATCCTGCTCGTGGCGGGCGCGATGGCCTGCGGGGCCGCCACGCCGAGCGGCGTCCAGCCGGTCGCGTTCCGCACGGTGTCGGATGCGGCGCCGTCGGACATGGCGGCCCCGGTGGCCGGTCGGCGCGCGCGGGTCGTCATTCTGGGCGACTCGCTCACGGCGGGACTTGGCCTGCCCGAGCCGGAGGCGTTTCCGGCGCGGCTGCAGGCACGTGTTGATGCCGAGCGGTGGCCGATCGAGATCGCGGCCCGCGGTGTCTCCGGCGATACGACGGCGGGGGGACTCCGGAGGCTCGACTGGGCGCTCGACGGCGATGTCCGCCTGCTGATGGTGGCACTGGGCGGGAACGATGGACTCCGCGGCCTGCCAGTGACCCAGATGCGCGACAACCTGACGGCGATCATTGACGGTGCGGAAGCGCGGGACATCCCGGTTGTGCTGGCCGGCATGGAGGCGCCGCCGAACTTTGGCTCGGCGTATACGTCTCAGTTTCGTGAGGTGTTCCGTACACTGGCCGAGACGCACAACCTGACGTACATCCCGTTCCTGCTCGAAGGCGTGGCGGGCGATCCGGCGCTGAATCAGCGGGACGGTATCCATCCCAACCCGGCGGGCGCCGAGCGGGTTGCCGCGCATCTCTGGGCGACGTTGGAACCGCTGCTGGCGAAGCTCGCTGCGGCACAGGGGGCCGCACCCGGGGGCGGTACGCCGTGAACCGCCCGATGATCGAACTGCGTGGCGTCTCGAAGACGGTCCGGAGCGGCGACCGGCCGCTGACCATCCTCCATCCGATCGATCTGGCGGTGCCGGCGGGGCAACTGATCGCGGTCGTCGGGCCATCGGGGAGCGGCAAGTCGACGCTGCTCGGCTTGGTGGCTGGTCTCGATACTCCGTCGACCGGCGAGATCGTGATCGACGGCACGACCATCACGTCGCTCGGCGAGGATCGGCTGGCGCGGTTTCGTGGTGCGCGCATCGGTTTCGTGTTTCAGTTCTTCCACCTGTTGCCGTCGCTCAGCGCGCTCGAGAACGTGATGGTGCCGCTCGAGATCGCCGGTGTCCCGGATCCGATGGGGAAGGGGAGGGCGCTGCTGGAGGAAATGGGTCTCACCCAGCGCGGACACCATTACCCCTCGCAACTGTCCGGGGGCGAGCAGCAGCGTGTCGCGATCGCGCGGGCGTTGGCGAACGACCCGCCGATCCTGCTCGCCGACGAACCGACCGGCAACCTTGACTCGACCAATGGCCGGCATGTGATTGACCTGCTGGTGACGGTGAACCGGATGCGCGGTACGACCGTCGTTCTGGTGACGCATGATCGGGAACTGGCCGGTCAGGCGGACGTCACGCTGGCGATGCGCGATGGCCAGACGACGCGGATCGACACAGAAACGGCCGCGCCAGCCGTCGTCGCGGGCGCTTGATCCACGCGCGGACCGATGACCTTCATCCTCCGGATGGCCGCCCGCGAGCTGCGCGCGTCGTGGCGGCGGCTCATATTCTTCTTCCTCTGTGTCGCGATTGGCGTCGGCGGTATCGTGGCGCTCCGGTCGCTCGTGCAGAACGTCCGCACCGCGCTCGCCGGCGAAGCGCGCAGCATGACCGGAGCGGACGTCTACGTCCGGACCGAACAGCCCTGGGAGGAGGCGGTTCGCGCACGGATTGAAGCGCGCGCCGACGCCGTTACCGGCAGCGCGCGGACCGAGACGGTCGACACGATCACCCAGGCCCGGTTACCGGAGGGGACGAGCGAACGCACCAAGGTAGTGGAGGTGCGGGGGGTCGAGGATCAGTTCCCGTTCTACGGGCGGTTCGTGCTGGCGAGCGGCAACCCGTATTCGCCCGCCCTGCTGCGCGACGGCGGGGCCCTGGTGGGGCGCGAACTGCTGCCGCAGCTCGATGTCGAGGTGGGCGACGCGATCATGATCGGGGACCGGGCGTTCACCATCCGGGACGCCATCGTCGCCGAGCCGGGACGGCAGTTGGGCGGCTTCAGCTTCGGTCCGCGCGTCCTGATTCACCTGGACGCGCTGGAGGCAAGCGGGCTGCTCGGCTTCGCCAGCCGGGCGGACCGCCAGATTCTGATCCGCGTGCCGGAGCCGACCATCGAACCGCTAGTCGACGCGCTACGCGAGGACCTGCAGGACGCGTTCGTCCGGATTGGCTCGTACCGCCGGACGGAGAACCGGATCGAGCGGAACTTCACGCGCGCGGAGAACTACCTGAGCCTGATTGGCTTCGTCGTCGTCATCCTGGGCGGGATCGGCGTCTGGAGCGTGACGCGTGTCTTCGTGCAGCAGCGGCTCCGGAGCGCAGCGATCCTGAAGTGCCTTGGGGCGTCGCACGCGCGGGTGCTGGCCGTCTATGTCGTGCAGGTGGTGCTGCTCGGCCTGGGGGGTGCACTCATGGGCGTCGGCGTGGCGCAGGTGGCGCTCTGGTCGGTGCCGGAGTCGCTGACCGCACAGGCAGCGGTCATCACCGGATCGGAGATTCTCTCGACCGGCCTGACGCTCTCGGCCGTGGCCCAGGGGATGGCGGTTGGCATCATTGTCTCCCTGCTGTTCGCACTGGTGCCGCTGCTGGACACGCGGCACGCCAAGCCGTTGCTGCTGCTCCGCCCGGGCGCGACGCCGCGGGTGGCGGTGACGGATCCGGTACGGCTTGCGGCGGTTGCCGCGGCCGGGATTGGTCTAGTTCTCGTCGCGGCGTGGCAAGCATCGTCGCTCGAGGTGGGCGCCTGGGTCTCCTGCGGGTTCGTTGCGGTCGCCGCGGCGCTGCACCTGATCGGATGGGGGTTGATCAGGGCCGTCCGTCCGCTGGAAGCGTCCCGGTGGTTCCCGCTGCGGCATGCGGCACGTAGTTTGCGTCGGCCAGGAAATCAGACGCGGGTCGTCCTGCTGGCGGTTGGCCTGGGCAGCTTCTTCATCATCGGCATCAATGCCGTGCAGGCGAATCTGCTGACCGCGTTCTCGCTCGAGCTGCGCGACGACATGCCCGACATGTTCCTCATCGACGTGCAGCAGGATCAGGCGGCGGGCGTCAGGCAATTGCTCGACGCGGCGCCACTCGGTCCGGACGGGACCGACCCGGCTCCGGCGCTCCTGCCGGTGCTGCGCGCTCGAGTGACCGGCGTCAGCGGACCGCAGACCAGCATCGAGGGACGCCGTGCGGTCCGGCAGGCCGGCCTGGGCCGGGAGTACACGGTGACCTACCGTGCGGAGAGGGCGGACAACGAGCGGGTAGTGGCGGGCGCGTTCTGGGACGCCGCCACGCCGGCCGATCCGGACGGACCGGTGGAGGTGTCGGTCGCGGACAGCGTGATTGAGCGGGGCGTGCGCCTGGGCGATACGATCCACTTCGATCTACTGAGCCGTCCCATCGAAGCGCGCGTCACCAGCGTGCGCGAAGTGGACTGGGACGATTCGCGCGCCGGTGGCTTCATCTTTGTGTTCCGCCCTGGCGCGTTCGGCAACGCGCCGCACGCCTACATCGGCTTTCTGCGCGGCCCCGCTGACGCGGTGGCGCGCGGAGCGCTGCAGCGCGAGCTGGGGAACCGGTACCCCAACGTCTCGGTGATTGACGGCCTCGAAGTCCTCCGGACGTTCCGGCGCGTGCTGGACTACGTCACGCTTGCGATCACGGTGGTGGGTGGGATCGCACTCTTCGCCGGCGTCCTGATCCTGATTGGGTCGGTCGCGATGACCCGGTTCCAGCGCCTGTACGACGCCGCCGTCTTCCGGACCCTTGGCGCCAACACGCGTGCGCTGACGACGATGTACATCCTCGAGTACGGCGTGCTCGGCCTGCTGGCGGGCCTGGTCGGATCAGCCGGGGCGGTCGGTCTCACCTGGATCCTGACCCGGCAGGTGCTCGATGTGGTCTGGACGCCCGCACCCGCCATCAATGTCGTTGGCCTGCTGCTCACGGCGGCGGCGGTCCTGGTGGTGGGCGTCACCGCCAGCGCCGGGGTCCTTCGCCAGAAGCCGCTCCTCACGCTTCGCGCCGAGTAGCGACCCACGGCCTCCGAGGGCGTCGTGATAAAATACTCGTTTCAGCGGGTACCGCAACAGCCCAGAAGGGAGGGCTGGCCATGGATCAGGCCGCCTGCGACACCTACCGGGACGCGTTGCTCCGGAAGCGGGTAGAGATTCTGAACGAGCGCGGGGGCCACACGCTCACCACCTCGATGGAGAATAACACCCGCCAGGGCGACATGGCCGATCAGGCGAGCGGGAACAACGAGGTGCACATTCAGCTCAAGCTGAAGCAGACCGACGCCAAGATTCTGCACGCGATCGAACAGGCGCTCTGGCGCATCGACAAGGGAGGCTACGGCATCTGCCGCGACTGCGGCGAGCCGATCGCTTCCGCGCGCCTGGATGCGATTCCATGGACGCGCGTCTGCATCAGTTGCAAGGAAAAACAGCGCGCCTGACCGCCGTCGCGCTCGGCAGCAACCTGGGGGACCGCCGAGCGCATCTCGCATACGCCATCGCCCGACTGGAGACGCTGCTCGGTGATCTGCGCGTCTCGCCTCTCATCGAGACCACCTTTGTCGGCGCCGGGGATGTTCCGCAGCCCGACTGCCTGAATGGCGCCGCGGTTGGCTGGAGTAGCGCCGACCCGCCGATACTGCTCCGTGAACTCCAGGTGCTCGAGCAAGCGCGTGGCCGGACGCGGCCATATGCCAGCGCGCCCCGCACGCTCGACCTCGACCTGATCCTGGTCGGGGACCTGGTGGTGTCCCAACCCGAACTGGAACTGCCGCACCCGCGTTTCCGAGGACGACGCTTTGTCCTCGAGCCACTTGCCGCCATCGGGGCCCACCTGATCGATCCGGTGACCGGCGAGACGGTGCGCGCGTTGCTCGCCGCACTCGATAGTGGGGGCTAGCCCTTCGCGAGGGCGCCGTCGACGCTCCACTCGCCCGGGCCGCGCGCCGCGAGATAGAGAAAGATGAAGCAGTACAGCATCGCCCGCTCACCATCATTCACCACCGGGAAGAGGGGCGCGCCAAAACGCGCGACATGGCCGATGAAGTAGGCGGCAGCCATCTCTCCGCTGCAGATGAACGCCACCGGCCGGGTGAACAGCCCGATCGCGATCAGCAGGCCGCCAGTGAGCTCGATGACGCCTGCGACGCCGGCCAGTGACAGGATCTCCTGCTGCGTGCCCCCCAGGATGCCGAAGAGCTTCTGCGCTCCGTGCAGCATGAAGCCATACCCGGCGACGATCCGAAGCGTGGCGCGAATGCAGTCAGCCCAAGGGTCAAGGAAACGCATGGCAGGGTCATCCTCCTTCGCGTGTCGAGTCTATCGTTGAGCATCCCGGCGCCGACTACTCGAAGCGGAGCGATTCGATTGGGTCGAGTTGCGCCGCCTTGCGGGCCGGATAGAAGCCGAAGAAGATGCCGGTCGTGGCAGCGAACCCTACCGCCACCAGCACCGCGTCGGGCGGAATCGACGTCGGCCACGCGAGGAACTGCGTCAGTCCCTCCGAGAGGCCGAACCCGAGGCCGACCCCCACCAGGCCGCCCACCAGGCTGAGCACGATGGCCTCGACCAGGAACTGCAGCAGAACGTCGCGGCCCTTGGCGCCCACGGCCATCCGGAGGCCAATCTCGCGCGTCCGCTCGGTGACGGAGACGAGCATGATGTTCATGATGCCGATGCCGCCGACGATGAGCGACACACCGGCGATGCTCGCCAGCAGGCCGGTCATCGTCTGCGTCGTCTGCGTCCGCATGCTGGTCATGTCCTCCTGCGTGCGGACCATGAAGTCGTTGTCTTCGCCCGGCATCAGCTCGTGCTCCACCCGCAGCACGGCGGCGATCTCGTCAGCCACCTCGTTGATCCGATCGGCATTCTCGGCCGAGATGGTGATCTCCGAGATATTCGTGCCGTTGCGCCCCCGCAGCTTCTTGTTGACGGTGGTGTAGGGGATGAAGATGGCGTCGTCTTGATCCTCGCCGAACTGGCCCGATCCCTTCGCCTCCATCACGCCGAGCACCTGGAACGGCTGCTTCCGAATCCGGATCCGCGTCCCGGTCGGATCGACCCCCTCGCCGAACAGGTTGTCGCGCACCACCGACCCGAGCACCGCCACCTTTGCCGCGCTCTGCACGTGGGTCGGCGTGAAGAAGCTGCCATGCTCGATGCCCCAGAAGCGGATCTCCGGGAACTCGACGTCGGTGCCCTGGATTGTCGTGTTCCAGTTCTGCCCGTCGGCCACCACCTGATCCCGCGTCCGGACCCCCGCCGCCAGGTACTGCGCCGCCGGCACCTGCGCGCGGATGGCGTCGATGTCTTCTGCCTTCAGCCGAGGCGACTGGCCGACGCCCAGGCTGATCCCGCCCCGGCGGAAGTTGCCGGCGCGGATCATGATCATGTTCGTTCCAGCCGCTTGGATCTGCTGCTCGATCTCCTGTTGCGCGCCCCGGCCGAGCGCCACCATCGTGATCACGGCAGCGACGCCGATGATCATCCCGAGCATCGTCAGGCTGGTCCGCATCTTGTTGCGACCGAGCGCCTTCAGCGCTACCCGCAGCACCATGATGACTGACATTCCCTGTTTCCTCCCTATCGGGTTCCTAACCCGCCACCGCAGCGGGCACCGGCACCGATCCGATCTCGCCGCTCGCGCGGCGCGGCGCGTGGTTCCACTCGTCCGAAGCCACCTCGCCGTCGTGGAACTTGATGATCCGACTGCCGTACTGAGCGATGTCCGCCTCGTGGGTAATCAAGAGTACCGTAATCCCGTTCTCACGGTTGAGCCGCTGAAAGATCTCCATGACCTCGACGCTGGTGCGCGAGTCGAGGTTGCCGGTCGGCTCGTCCGCCAGCAGGATCGACGGCTGGTTCACCAGCGCTCTGGCGATCGCCACGCGCTGCTGCTGGCCACCCGAGAGCTGGTTCGGGAAGTGATTCATGCGGTCGGACAGGCCGATCGCCTCCAACATGTCCTCGGCGCGCTGCCGCCGCTTCGATCCGCCAAGGCGCGCGCCGCCGTACAGGAGCGGCAGCTCCACGTTGTCGAGCGCGGTGGTGCGCGCCAGCAGGTTGAAGCCCTGGAAGACGAAGCCGATCTTCCTGTTGCGCACCTCGGCCAGTTCGTCACGCGAGAGGCGGGAGACATCGCGTCCGTCCAGCTCGTACCGGCCACTGGTCGGCCGGTCGAGACAGCCGAGGATGTGCATGAACGTCGACTTGCCTGATCCGGACGGCCCGGTCACGGCCACAAACTCGCCCGGGTCGATCGCAAGGCTGACGCCGCGCAGGGCGTGCACCTCGATGTCGCCCATCACGTAGGTCTTGGTCAGTGCCTCGACGGCGATGGCCGGCATCGGCGGCTACCGGCTCCGCCGGCCGAACGGGAACTGCGGAATCAACGGCGATCCGCTGTTGCCCGGCGTGGGTCCGGCCGACACGTCCGGCGTCGTAACGTTGGTGACAAGCTGTACGCCGTCGGTGATCGCGGTAGCACCGGGACGCGCGTCGACCACCTCGATCAGTGCGGTGGCGGATCCATCGGTCACGCCGAGGCGCACGCGCGCGCTCCGGAGTTCTCCGTCGTCCAGGACCCAGATCCGTCCCTCCGACTCCGGCACCTCGAGGGGCGCGAACAGTGCATCGATTGTGGCGGCGCCCCGTTCGACCGCCGGGACGGTGTCGACCGGGGCGGCGGGCGCGCGTCGCCGTGCTGGGCGCGGACCGCTACCGGCCCGGCGCGCGTCCGGTCCGCCGGCACCGCCCGGCCGGAAGCCCTGTTCCCGCATCCGGGCGAAGAACTGCTCCCGTTCCTCCGGGGACATCTGCTGCATCCGTTCGCGCATCTGCTGGCGCTGCCCGTCGCCTGGCGGTCCACCCTGACCGCCGAAGCCGCCGAACGCTCTCGGTCCGCCGCCACCCGGACCACCGAAGCCTCCGGACGCCCCCGGCCCGCCGCCGCCCGGGCCGCCAGCAGGGCCCGCATCGGCGGCCGGGACATCCGGCGCCCTGGGACGATCGGGTCGGCCCGCGCGGGCACGTGCGCCGGCGCCTCCCTGCACATCGGCCGGCACCGGCTGATTGAGCGCGGCGAACATCGCTGGCGTCGGCCGGAAGCGGATTGCGGCAGCCGGCACCCGCAGCACGTCGTTCCGGCGTGCCACCTCAATGGTGACCGTTGCCGTCATCCCCGGCTTCAGCTTCAGATCGGGGTTGGGCGCGTCGATCACGGTGGCGTAGGTGACGACGTTCTGGGTCACGAGCGGCTCGAGGCGGATCTGCGACACGCTTCCCTCGAACTCCTCGGCCGGGTAGGCGTCCACCGTGAAGGTGACCCGCTGGCTCGGCCGGATCCGCCCGACATCCGACTCGTCGATGTCGGCGATCACCCGCATCTTTGTCAGGTCGGCTGCGATGACGAAGAGTTGCGGCGCCTGAAAGCTGGCGGCGACGGTCTGGCCGACATCGACCAGGCGGGAGGTGACGATGCCGTCGATCGGCGCACGGATGACGGTGTGCTCGAGGTTCACCGCATTCTGGTTCAACGATGCCTGCGCCTGCGTCACCTGTGCTTCGGCCGACTTGAGCTGTGCTTCGGCCAAGCGGAGCGAGACCTCGGCCGCTTCGAGCTCGGTTTCCGAGATCAGGTCGCCTGCCGCCAGCTCGCCGGCACGCGCGAGCTGGGTTGCGGCATCGTCCACGCCAACGCGCAGCCGCTCGACATCCGCCTCCGCCCGCAGCAGGTTGGCGCGCGCCTGCTCGAGCTGCGTCTCGAAGAGCGACGGGTCGAGGCGCATGATCACGTCGCCTTCATGGACGATCGAGTTGAAGTCGACGTACAGCTCCTCAATGATGCCGGAGACTTGGCTCCCGACCTGCACCGTCGTAACCGCCTCGAGCGCGCCGGTGGCGCCCACAGTGTCGACGACGTCGCCGGTCGTCACCCGTATGGTGCTCACCTCCGGCACGAATTCGACCGTCCGCAGGCCGTAGTAGCCGTAGGCCGCCGCCGCGCCCCCCAGCAGGACGATGACGAACAGCACCTTCTTCATGATCGTGATCCTCTCTTCTTCCGACCGTCCCCGCCCGCTTCGCAGGCGGTGGCTACTGTCCGCCTCCGATGAGCGTAATGCCCGTAGCACCGAGCGAGGAGCGCTGGGCCCGTTCCAGCTCGATCAGCGCCAACTGAAAGTCCAGAATCGCCCGGAGCTCGTTGTCCTGCGCTGTCGCCAGATCGCGCTGTGCCTGCACGACGAAGAAGTTGGTCGACAATCCCACCTCGAAGCGGCTCTCCTCGGCGCGCAACTGCTCCGCGGCCAGCTCACGGGCCGCGGTCGCCGCCTCGATCCGCTGCTGAATCGCATCGATCTGCAACGCCGCGTTGGTCACCTCGGTGGCGATCTGCAGCTCGATCTGCCGGAGCTGCGCAGTGGTCTGCTGCACCTGCAGCCGCGCCCGTTCATAGGCCGCCTTGTCGGTGCTCTGGCCAAGCGGGTAGCTCATCTGCAGCGCGATGCTCCAGAACGGGTAGTCACCGCTGATGATGCTGCCGACGGCGTTGCTGTAGCCGCCCGGTATTGCCCTGGTCACCTCGCCGAAGAAGTTCTCGCGGACCAGGCGCGGCCCGCCCTGACCGGTCAACTGGTAGTTGCCGACCAGATCCAGCGCGGGAAGTGTGGCATTGCGCAGGTTCTCGACGTTGGCGTCGTTGATGTCAAGCAGCTGGCGGACGCGCGCGATGTCGGTGCGTCGATCGAGGGCGCCGCTGATCGCCTCCTCCAGGTCGATTGGCGACGTTTCGACCTGCGGTTGATCGGTCGGGTTGAGTTCGGCGGTCCACAGTTCGTCGCCGGTGCCGTTCACGATCAACTGCTTGAGGGCCAGCTCGGCCGTCCGCAGCACCTGCATCGTCTGAGCCAGCGCCTGCCGGCGCGCTGCCGCCTCCGACTCCGCCTGCACCACGTCGATCGGCGCCAGCGTGCCGATCTCCACCCGCGCCCGGTTGTCGCGCACCAATTGCTCGGCCAGTTCGAGCGCCCGCTGCTGCACGTCGACTGACGCAATGGCGTACACCAGATCCCAGTAGCGCGATCGGACGTTGGCCAGCGTATTGATGATCGTCTGCTCCAGATCGATCTCCGTAATGTCGCGGTTGATCTGCGACACCGCCAACTGCGTCCGGCGCTGATCAGTCCGGAAGCCGCGCAGCAGCGGCTGGGTATAGCCCAGGTTCATGTTGGCGCCGTAGCTCGGATTGAAACTGTTGAAGACGTTCGTCGATTCCTGGCGGTTACTGTCCCAGGTGACGGTGTAGCGGCCGCCGCCCCACTTCATCTGTTGACCCAGTCCCAGGTCGTAGTTCCCACGGTCCGTCACGACGGAATCTCCCTCGAGACCGCCGCCGTCGAACAGCGTCCGGTTAGGGAACGTGGATTGGTTCAGACCGAAGTTGGACGACACGGTCGGCAGGAATGCCGCGTTCGCGGTCGCCACCGCCATGTCCTGCACCAGCGGGTTGATCCGCTGGACCGCGATGTCCAGGTTTCGCTCGAGCGCCCGCTCGATGGCGTCATCGAGCCTGAGGTTGAACACCTGCGCGGACGGTGCCCCCTGGGCGGTCCGGCGCGGCGCGGCGACACCGCCCGGCTCGAACGCGCCGCCGGGCACGAGAATCTGGGCCTGGGCCGTGCGCGCGGGCGCGCCGAGCGCTCCCACGGCGAGCAGCCAGACGGCTGCGGCGAGACGGACGTGACTGGTCAAGGCGTTTCCTCCTGCTCCGGTATCACTGACTGGCCTGGCAACGGCTTTCTTCCCGGGATATGCGTATAGAGACGGCGGCACGGTGCCCCAGGTTCGGAAGCTACCGCTGGCCGGAGGGATGGGTTGACGACGACTGCCGCTGCTGGCGGCGCTCCCACATCTCGTGCAGAGCGTCGATCTGCTCCGGCGCCAGCATCCTGTGCATCCGGTACAGCATCAGGGTGCGGGTCTTGCTAAGCGCGCTACGCGCCCCTTCGACCTTGTCGATCTGCAACGCGACTTCCCATTCGTCAGCCTGCATCGCGTGCATGAGTCGGCTCAGCTCGTCCTCCTCCCGGCCGAGACGCTGCATCAATTCCCGCAGTGTCGGCCGGATGTCCTGGAAGATCGCTTCGAGCTCCACCACCTGATCGCCGGTCAGGGCGATCTCCGTTTGCGCCGCCTCGGACTGCCACCACTTGAAGCGCTGGGCGGCACTCGTCTCGATGGCTGCGGTGGTGGCGAACCAAGCCGCTGCCGGCAGGAGGAGCGCCGCGAGGCGCCAGTACCTGTTCCTCATGACAGGTCTCCCCGTGTCAGTTCCACGAGTCGCTCGATCACCGCGCCCACGACGGTGTCGGGCGTGGACGCGCCCGCGGTCACCCCGACCGCGACTGGGCCCGCCGGTAGCCAGTCGCCCGTCACCAGTGCCTCCGCGCGGCCGGGAAGGCTCGACGCCGGCAGGTGCCGCACCGCCGACGCCGACTCAAGGCAGGTGGGGCCGGCGATGTGGTACGTCGGAATCCGATCCGCGCCGATGCGGGCGAGATTCCGCGTGTTGCTGCTGTTGTAGCCGCCGATAACGATCATCAGGTCGAAATGCGCGGCGTCGAGCAGCGCCACGATAGCGTCCTGGCGATCCTGTGTCGCACTGCAGATCGTGTCGAACGCGCGATAGTGCTCGCTGAGGGCTGCTTCCCCGTACCGGTCGACCATCGCCTGGCGCACCATCTCGCCGATCTGGAGCGACTCGCCCATCAGCATCGTTGTCTGATTCGCAAGCCCTACCTTCCGGAGATCGCGTTCCGCATCGAAGGCGAACGAGCAGGCATGGCCGAGCCGCTCCATGAATGCCCCCGGCGTCGCGTCATCCCGGATGCGGTCGCACAGCAACTGCGCCTCCGCCTCGTCGCGTACGACGGCGTAACGGCCACCCGGGCTGAGCCCCGCCTGTGATGCGGTCGCCTGCGTTTCCTCGTGCCCGATCTTGCCGTGGATGACCGACGTGTACCCGTCGCGCGCGTAGCGGCGGACGTTCTTCCAGACGTTCAGCACCGACCCGCAGGTGGTGTCGACCAGCGTGCAGCCGCGCCGGTCCAACTCGGCCAGGTCGCCGACGGTGACCCCGAAGGCAGGCAGGATCACCACGTCGTCAGGGCCGACATGGTCGATCGATTCGCCGCCCTCGCTCAGGAATCGGATCCCCGCGTCGCGCAGCCGCGTGTTCACCTGCGGGTTGTGGATGATCTCGCCCGTCAGCCAGACGGTCCGGTCGGGAAACTTCCGGCGGGTCTGGTAGGCGTAGTCGACCGCCCGGTCGACGCCGTAGCAGAAGCCGAATTCCTGCGCGAGGCGGACCGTCAGCCGGCCCTCGCGGTGCGTGAACCCGCCATCACGGATCTGGTCGATGAACTGGCTGTGGTAGTCCCGCGCCAACTCGTCCGCGACGAGATGCTTGACGTCAAGTCCCTTGCGAAAGATTGGTGCAGCCACTGGTGCCACGGGGTCAGCGGATATCGGTCGACGCGGCGCGGAGTCGGGGGGTCATCTCGTCGAGGGCGACAAGCGGTTGGACGCGGCGCGTCGCCAGCGCCGCTTCGAGTTCGCGCATCAACTGCTCGTCCGCCAGTGTCGATTGGCGGCTGGCCGCCCCGGTGTTCGCCGCCACGGCAACCGCGGCCTCCGGCTCCGGGCGCATCCGCCGTATGTCACCCGGCAGCACCAGAGCCATGCCGATCATCACGCCGGCGACTGCGGCGGCGGTACCCCACCGCTGGACGGTTCCGGCGTGGCGAATTGTCGGTGTGCCGATGGCGGGAAAACGGAGGATACGCGCCGGGCAGGGGCCGCCGGCCATCCGTTCGAGCCGACGGAGAATACGGCGGCGCTGCGACGCGAGGCGGAGCGGTGGAATTGCCGCGTCGAACACCGCCTCAGCCGCCCCGGTCATTCGGCTGAGCAGGGCGCGGGTCTCGGCGATGCGCGCGCTGCAGGCGGCGCACCGGACGGCGTGTGCGGAGGCGGCGCTCGCCGCCGACGGCAGCTCCTCCGGACGCGCCAGAACCGCCAGTTCCAGGTCGGTCAGGTGGCGCGAGGGGTGCAGGCGGCGCAACCACGCCGAGCAGACGCCGAGCCACGGCTCGCCCCGCATGCGCATCAGGCTGGAGCCTCCTCTGTCCCTGGCGTCGTCGGCGCGAACCACCCGGCGCCGGCGAGCCGCCGCCGGAGCGTGCGGATCGCGCGGAACAGGTGGACCCGCACCGTCGCCTCGCTCAGATCCAGCATGGCGGCCACGTCCCGGGTGGGATGGCCCTCGAACTCGCGCAACACGACAACCGCCCGCTGCCGCTCCGGCAGGCGGTCCACCTCGGCCAACAGCTCCGTCCGCCGCTCCGCTTCGAGGAGCGCCGTCTCGGGCGACGGTCCGGTCGCCTCCTCTCGAGCGATCCGATCCTGTTGGTCCGACTCGGTGTCGCCCACCGGCACCACCCACCGGCGCCGCCGGCTGCGTGCCTTCAGGCGATCGAGGCAGCCGTTGACCAGGATGCGCGTGAACCAGAGCTCGAAGAGAAACTGCTCCCGGAACACCGGCAGGTGGGTGAACGCTTTCAGAAACGCGTCCTGAACCGCTTCGTCCACCTCACCCGGGTCGCGCAGGTAGTACCAGGCGATGCGCGCCGCGCGCCGCTGGTGGCGGTCGATCAACTCGGCGAAGCGCTCTCCCGCGGCAATCCGATTGCCGGCGGCGAGGTACGCCTTCACCTGCGTCACCACTTCGGAGTCGGCGGCGGCGCGGCAATCGGCAGCCGTTGTACTGGTCGTCATCGTCGGCAACGGTAGCGGTCCGTCTCTCTCCAAGATGCCGCTCGGTGGTCGAACGTTTACATCGGCGCAGGACCATCCATGATACTCCGACCATGCATTCTTGACCCTTCTGCGGGCGCGTAGTAGGGTTACCCCGCTCGCTCCGGCGCGGCCCGCCGGCGGGCGCGTTCCTCACTCCGATGGTCCGGACTACGGCCGACACCCTGCGGACGACTCCCCTCCATGCCTGCCACGCCGCCCTGGGGGCGCGGATGGTGTCGTTCGGTGGCTGGGAGATGCCGTTGCAGTATGCGGGGATCGCGGCGGAGCACCGGGCGGTCCGAACCGCCGGAGGCCTGTTCGACGTCAGCCATATGGGCGAGTTGGAGCTGGCCGGGACTGACGCGCCTGCGATGCTGCAGCAGATGACCGCCAACGACCCCGGCCGGCTGAAGGTAGGGGAGGCGCAATACTCGGCGCTCACCACACCGGAAGGGACGGTCGTCGATGACCTGGTCGTGTACCGGCTGGCTCCGGAGCATTACCTGCTGGTGGTGAACGCCGCCAACGTCGAGACGGACCTCGCCTGGATTCGTCAGCGGATGGTGCCCAGCGCGGCGGCGGGCGCGCCTGACGCCGTCGTCATTAACACCAGTGCGCGCTACGCACTGATTGCCCTGCAGGGCCCGCGCGCCGAGGCCATCCTGCAGCCACTGACCGGCGTCGACCTGCAGACGATTCCGCCGTTCGCGTTTGCGAGCGGCGAAGTGGGGAACGCGCGCGCCACGATTGCGCGGACCGGCTACACCGGCGAGGACGGCTTCGAACTGCTGGTGGCGCCCGCGGTGGCCGCCGCGGTCTGGACCGGTCTCCTCGAGGCTGGTGCCGGCGACGGCCTCGTGCCAGCCGGCCTGGGCGCGCGCGACACGCTCCGTCTCGAGGCGGGCATGCGCCTGCACGGGCAGGACATGGATCGGACGACGACGCTGATCGAGGCAGGGCTCGGGTGGATCATCGCATGGGAGAAGGGACCCTTCGCCGGCCGGGACGCGTTGCTCGCGGAGCGCAAGGCGGGACCGGTGCGGCGCCTCGTGGGCTTCGAGATGATTGATCGGGGGATTGCCCGGCCCGGATGCGACGTGTACGAGGCCGGCGCCGGTGAGGCCGACGACGCGGTCGGCCGGGTGACGAGCGGTACGCTGACGCCGCATCTCAAGCGGGCGATCGGCATGGCGTATGTGCCGGCCGCGTGCGCGGCGCCTGGCGTCGAATTGATGATTGACGTCCGGGGCACGCGCCGCCGCGCGCGGGTCGTCCGGATGCCGTTCTACCGGAGGCCGCGATGAGCTATCCGACCGATGTGCGCTACACCAGGGACCACGAGTGGATTCGCCTCGAGGGGGAGATCGGGCGTATCGGCGTGACCCACTACGCGCAGGAGCAGCTCGGGGACGTCGTCTTTGTCGAGCTGCCGGAGGTGGGGCGCGCGCTCGCGAAGGGCGAGCAGTTCGGATCGATCGAATCGGTCAAGGCCGTGTCCGACCTGTACGCGCCGATGAGCGGACGGGTCGTGGAGGTCAACGCCGCGCTCGCGGACCAGCCGGAATCGGTCAACCAGGATCCGCACGCCACGTGGATGATCGCGATCGCGATCGACGCTGCGGGGGAGGTGGAGGATCTGCTCGACGCCGACGGTTACGCCTCGCTGATCGGCGGCGCGTGATGTTCGCCGCCCGACACATCGGTCCCCGACCGTCCGACCTCGACACCATGCTACGTGCGGTCGGCGCTTCGTCGCTCGCCGCGTTCGTCGACGAGGTGGTGCCGGCGGGCATCCGTCTCGACGCGCCGCTCGATTTACCGCCTGCCGAATCCGAAGCGTCGTTTCTTGACCGGATGCGCGGTATCGCGGCGCGGAACGAACCGTGCCGGTCGTTCATCGGTTTGGGCTACTACGGCACGGTGACGCCGCCGGTGATCCTGCGCAACATGCTGGAGCAGCCTGGCTGGTACACCCCCTACACGCCGTACCAGGCGGAGGTTGCGCAGGGGCGTCTCGAGGCGCTGCTGACGTTTCAGACCGCGGTCGAGGATTTGACCGGCATGGACGTGGCGAACGCGTCGCTGCTGGACGAACCGACGGCCGCAGCCGAGGCAATGGCGATGCTGCACCGCCTGCAGGCGTCGTCGCGGCCGCACGCGCGCCGGTTCCTGGTATCGAGAGAGTGCTTTCCGCAGACGATCGCGGTCGTGCGGGGGCGGGCCGAACCGCTCGGGATTCAGGTCGAACCGTTCGACGTCGATCGGTACGATCAGCTCGACGGCGCAGCCGCAGCGGCGGACGGGCCGGATGGTGTCTTCGGCCTGCTGGTTCAGTCACCCGATGCGTTCGGTCGGCTGCGCGACGTACAGCCGGTCACCGCGTGGGCGCACGCGGTGGGCGCGTTGGTGGCGGTCGCGTCCGATCTGCTGGCGCTGACCCTTGTGACGCCGCCGGGTGAGATGGGCGCGGACGTCGTCGTCGGCAGCGCGCAGCGCTTCGGCGTGCCGATAGGCGGTGGCGGCCCGCATGCGGCGTTCTTCGCGACCGCGCAGCGTCACACGCGACAGATGCCGGGGCGGCTCATCGGCGTGTCGGTCGACACGCGCGGCCGGACCGCGTACCGGATGGCGCTCCAGACGCGCGAGCAGCACATCCGGCGTGAGCGGGCAACCTCGAACATCTGCACGGCGCAGGCGCTTCTGGCGAACGTCGCCGGTATGTACGCCGTCTGGCACGGGCCGCGCGGCCTGCGCCGGATCGCGCGGAGCGTGCACCGCCTGGCGCGCGGACTGGCAGACCGCCTGACGTCGCTCGGCTTCACGCAGCGGAACGGCTGCTTCTTCGACACGCTGCGGATCGGTACCGGTGGGGTAGACCTGACGGCGCGTGTGCGTGCGGCGGCGGAGGCGGCGCGGATCAACGTTCACTACCACGTGGGCGGCGACATCGGGATCGCACTCGACGAGACGGCGACCGACACGGACGTGGCGGCGATTGTCGCCTGCTTCGCCAGCGCAGTCGGACGGGCGGCGCCTGCCGGGACCGGAACCGGCCTAATCGAGGAGCCTGACGCGCCGCCGCCCGACTGGCCCGCGGCGTTGCTGCGGACCTCGCCGTTCCTGACCCACCCGGTCTTCAACAGCCATCACGCAGAGCTGCAGATGATGCGCTACCTGAAACAGCTCGAACGGAAGGACCTCGGGCTGGACACGTCGATGATCCCGCTGGGGTCCTGCACAATGAAGCTGAACGCCGCCGCGGAAATGCTGCCAGTCACCTGGCCGGCGTTCGGTAACGTCCATCCGTATGCGCCTGTGTCGCAGGCGGCCGGATACCAGCAGGTCGTCGACGAGCTGGAGTCGATGCTCTGCGCGATCACCGGTTTCGCTGCCGTTTCGGTGCAGCCCAACTCGGGCGCCCAGGGGGAGTTCGCCGGCTTGCTCGCCATCCGGGCATACCACCGGGCGCAGGGGGAGGCCGACCGGAACGTCGTGCTGATACCGTCCTCGGCGCATGGGACGAACCCGGCGAGCGCGGCGATGGCGGGATGCGAGCCGGTGATCGTCCAGTGTGACGACGCCGGCAACGTCGATCTCGAGCACGTGCGCGAGCAGGCCGCCGCCTACGGGTCGCGCCTGAGTGCGCTGATGATCACCTACCCGTCGACCCATGGCGTCTTCGAGGAACCGATCCGCGAGATCTGCGACGCCATTCATCAGCAGGGCGGGCAGGTGTACATGGATGGGGCGAATCTGAACGCGCAGGTCGGCATCACCTCACCCGCCCGGATCGGCGCTGACGTCTGCCATCTCAACCTGCACAAGACGTTTGCCATTCCGCACGGCGGTGGAGGGCCGGGCATGGGGCCGATCGCCGTGGCGCGGCATCTGGCGCCGTTCCTGCCGCGCCATCCGCTCGCGGCGGGGAAGGATGCGGGTGAGGGCATTGCACCGGTCGCCGCGGCGCCGTGGGCAAGCGCAAGCATCCTGCTGATTTCGTACGCCTACATCCGGATGCTGGGGCGCGACGGCGTCGCTGACGCCACCCGGCATGCGCTGCTGAATGCCAACTACATCAAGTCGCGGCTGGAGTCGGCCTACGACGTTCTCTACGCACGCGCGAACGGACGAGTGGCGCACGAGCTGATCTTCGACCTGCGTCCGTTGCGCGAGCAGACCGGGGTGACGGCGCAGGATGTTGCGAAGCGGCTGATGGACTACGGATTCCATGCACCGACGGTGTCGTTCCCGGTGGCGGGGACGCTGATGGTCGAGCCGACCGAGAGCGAGCCGCTCGACGAGCTCGACCGCTTCTGCGAGGCGATGCTGGCGATCCGCGCGGAGATCCAGGCGATCGCGGACGGGCGCGCCGACCGGACAGACAATGTGCTGCGGAACGCACCGCATCCCGCCGCCGATGTCACCGCCGATGCGTGGACGCATCCATACTCGCGGGAGCAGGCGGCGTACCCGTTGCCGTTCGTGGTCGACCGGAAGTACTGGCCCCCGGTCAGCCGGATCAACGAGGCGCACGGCGATCGCAACCTGTTCTGCGCCTGCCCGCCGGTGGAGGAGTGGCTGCCTTCCCTTCCGGCCGGCTGACGGGTGACAACAGCCTCGGCGTGGCCCGTCGGCGTGCGCGCGGCCGCGGGCGTTTCGGCGGCGCCGCGGATCGCGCCGCTGGAGCAGCCTTGTGCAGGCACGACGTTACGCGTGCTCGGCGAGGCGGCGGAACTCCGTGGCAAGGATGCGCGTCACCGGCCCCACGCGGCCGTCGCCCACCGCCGCCCCGTCAACGCGGGTGACGCCCAGCACTTCGCGCGTCGTACTGGTGATGAACAGCTCGTCCGCCGCCGCCAGGTCGTCGCGCCAAAGCCCTGCCTCGCGGACCGGTACCCCGGCCGCGTCGCCCACCTCGAAGACGAAGTTGCGCGTGACCCCCTCGAGCAGGCCGGCATCGAGCGGTGGCGTCAGCGCGGCGCCGTCGCGCACCAGGAAGATGTTCGACTGCGCGCACTCCGCCAGCTCGCCCCGATCGTTCAGCAGCAGCGCCTCGCCCGCGCCGGCACGGATCGCCTCCTGCATCGCCAGGATGTTGTTCAGCAGGTTGTTCGACTTGATCCTCGGGTTGAGGGCCGCCGGAGGGTTGCGGATCAGCGACGCGACGACAATCGCGATCCCCTCGCGCACCTGATCCGCAGGCACCTCGGCCAGCGGGCGGACGATGATCACCGCGGTGGGAGACGGGCAGGCGTTGGGGTCGTAGCTGAAGTCGCCGACGCCCCGTGTGAGCAGCAGGCGGATCGTCACGTCGCCGGCGCCGGCAAGCGCCGCCATCGTCTCGTCGATCCGAAGCACCCAGGCGGCATCGTCGAGCGGCATCGGCAGCGCCAACTGATCCGCTGACGCGCGAAACCGTGCCAGGTGCCGGTCGATCAGGAACGGCCGGCACTGGTACGTCCGGAGCGTCTCGTAGACGCCGTCGCCAAAGAGGTAGCCGTAGTCGAGCGCCGGCACCGTCGCCTCGCGCCCGTCGCTGATCCGTCCGTTGACGTTTACCGCAATCTCCATACGGGCTACGTGTCCTGGGATGCGCCGGAGTCGATGTTCCGGATGCGCCGACGTCGAGCCGACAGTCCGTCAGTCAGGTCGCTGCTGAGATTATGCGCTGTCCGCACCGGTGTCGACGTGGGCGCCAGCCTACCCGGCGAACACAACCGGATAGGATCGGGTCATGCGCGTGGTCACCGCGTCGCAGATGCGCGAGCTGGATCGGCAGGCGATCGAGGAACGCGGGATGCCGTCGATCGCGCTGATGGAGCACGCCGGCCGGGAAGTGGTGGCGGCGATCGACGCGTGGCTGCCGGGACGTCTTGGCGGTGGCTCGGTCGTGGTCCTGTGCGGGCGTGGCAATAACGGTGGGGACGGCTGGGTGGTGGCGCGGTCGCTCCACGCACGCGGGGTGTGTGAGGTTACCGCCCTCCTCGTCGGCCGCGTCTCGGATGTGGCCGGCGATGCGCGCGAGATGCTCGACGGCGCGCGGCACGCGGGAGTCCCGATTGTCGAGGTCGCGGACAATGCGGCCTGGACGTCCGCGGCGCGGCGCCTGGCGGACACCGGGCTCATCATCGACGCGCTCGTCGGCACCGGGTTGAACCGCCCGCTCGCCGGACTACTGGCGCGCGTGGCGGCGGATGTGAATGCCGCGGCAGCACCGGTTGTGTCGATCGACGTGCCGTCCGGCCTCCTGGAACGGGCGCCGGCCACCGTGGACGGGTGGGGAAACGGCGACGCCGCGCCGGCCGTGCGCGCGACGCTGACCGTCACGTTCGCCGCGCCGAAGCTGACGCTGCTGTTGCACCCCGACCACGCCGGCACGCTGACGGTGGCGGACATCGGCATCCCGGCTGACCTCGTCGATGCGCTCGATGGCCCTCGGATCGATCTCCTGACGCCGGCGGCGCTCCGGCGCCGGCTGCCGACTCGCCGCCGCGACACACACAAGGGGGAGTGCGGCCGCGTCCTGATCGTCGCCGGCTCGCTCGGCAAGACCGGCGCTGCGCAACTGGCCGGCCTGGGTGCGCTCCGGGCCGGCGCAGGGTTGGTCACCGTCGCCACGCCGGAATCATGCCTCGAGATGGTGGCCCGCGTGCCGGAATACATGACGTACCCGCTGCCGGATTGCGCCGGCGGCGTCACCGGCCACGGACTGGACGGCCTCCTGGCGCAACCGGCCGACGTCATCGCCGCCGGACCGGGACTCGGGACAGGGGAGGGGGCGTGCAGACTGGTGCAGGCGTTGCTCGATCGGGGGACCGCCGCGCCGCTCGTGCTCGATGCCGACGCGCTGAACGTCTGTGCGGCGGCGCCGGAACGCCTCCGCGGCGATCGTAACGCCGAGGTCGTGATCACGCCGCACCCGGGCGAGATGGCGCGCCTGGCCGACACCACGGCCGCCGCGGTGCAGTGTGACCGGATCGGCATTGCGCGCGCGTTCGCCCAGGCGCACGACCTGCACGTGGTGCTGAAGGGGGCGCGCACGGTGATCGCGGCACCGGATGGCACGGTCCGAATAAACGCGACAGGCAATCCGGGGATGGCGACCGGCGGGAGCGGCGACGTCCTGACCGGCGCGATTGCCGCCTGGATCGGCCAGGTGCCTCATCTGACGGACGCGATCGCCCTGGCGGTGCACCTGCATGGCCTTGCGGGTGATCTTGCCGCGCGGGACGTGGGCGAGACCGGCCTGATCGCGGGGGACATCGCCGTACGCCTCGGGCGCGCGGCGGCAGCGCTGGCGCAGGAGGGGGACGCGGACGGCGCGTGACGTACGAGACTCATTCCGAGGCGGAGACGCACCGGGTCGCACGTGACCTGGCGGCGTCGATCGATGCCGGCATCCCGGCGACCGTTCTGCTCTATGGTGAGCTGGGCGCCGGAAAGACCGTGTTCGTCCGGGGGTTAGTGGAGGGAGCTGGCGGATCACCGGACGAGGTGAGCAGTCCGACGTTCGTCCTGGCCCAGGAATACGCCGGTCGCCGCACCGTGCATCATGTCGACCTCTACCGGCTGAACAACGCGGAGGCGGCAGAGTTCGAACTGCAGCTTCTGGAGCTGGCGGCAGGTGATGCAATCGTCGCGGTGGAGTGGGCGGATCGCCTGCCGGTTGCGCCGCCCGACGCGATCGCGGTCCGGATCGGCGACAGCGGCGGCGACGACCGTACGGTGACGATCGATCAGTCCCGGGTGCGGTAGTTCGGCGCTTCCTTCGTGATCACCACGTCGTGGATGTGACTCTCGTGCACACCCGCTGGCGTGATCCGTATGAACTCGGCGTTTTGCCGCAGCGCGCCGAGGGTCGGTGCGCCGCAGTAGCCCATCCCGGCGCGCAGGCCACCCACCAACTGATGCACCATGGTCGCCACCGTTCCCTTGCACGGGACGCGCCCCTCGATGCCCTCCGGCACGAGTTTCTGATCGCTCTCTGCCGGAGCCGCGCTCAACTCGAACTCCTCCTGGAAGTAGCGGTCGCGACTGCCGCGGCGCATCGCGCCGATCGATCCCATGCCGCGGTATTCCTTGAAACTGCGGCCCTGGAAAAGAATCAACTCGCCCGGACTCTCGTCGGTCCCCGCAAACAGACTCCCCATCATCACCGCGCTCGCGCCGCAGGCCAACGCCTTCGTGATGTCGCCCGAGTACCGGATGCCGCCATCGGCAACGATCGGGATGTCGGCGTCGGCCGCGGCGCGCGCGCTGTCGAGCACGGCGGTCACCATCGGCACGCCGATACCCGCGATGATCCGCGTCGTGCAGATCGACCCTGATCCGATCCCCACCTTCACGGCGTCGACCCCGGCGTCGATCAGCGCGCGCGTCCCCTCGGCCGTCGCGACGTTGCCGGCAATCAGATCGATATCGGGGAACGCCGTACGCAACCGCCGCGCCGCATCGAGCACGTTCTGCGAGTGGCCGTGCGCGCTGTCGAGCACCAGGACGTCCACATGCGCGGCGGCGAGCGCCTCCGCCCGTTCGACGGCGTCCTGCCCGATGCCGACCGCCGCGCCGACCCGCAGCCGGCCGAGCGGATCCTTGCTGGCGGTGGGGTACTTCATCGCCTTCTGGATGTCCTTCACCGTGATCAGGCCGCGCAGGTTGAAGTCGGCATCCACCACGAGCAGCTTCTCGACCCGGTGGCGGTGCAGAATTTCCTCCGCCTGGGCGAGGGTTGTACCGACCGGGACGGTAATCAGGTTGTCGCCCGTCATCGCCTCGGCGATCGGTTGATCGACGTCGCGGAGAAAACGGAGGTCGCGGTTCGTCAGGATGCCGACCAGGCGCCCCTCGTTCCGGCCATCCTCGGTAATCGGCACGCCCGAGATCCGGTACTTCTTCATCAGGTCGAGCGCCTGGTAGATCCGGGCCTGTGGCGAGAGGGTGATTGGATTGACGATCATCCCGCTCTCCGACCGCTTCACCCGATCCACCTCGGACGCCTGCTCGGCGACGTCGAGGTTCTTATGGATGATGCCGATGCCGCCGAGTTGCGCCATCGCAATGGCCATCGGCGCCTCGGTGACGGTGTCCATGGCGGCACTGACTAGCGGCAGGTTGAGCGCGATGTTCCGCGTCAGGCGCGTGTTGACGTCGACCGCACTCGGCAGGGTGGCCGAGTGGCGCGGTCGGAGCAGGATGTCATCGAACGTCAACGCCATTGCGAACCCGGTGTCCGTCTTAGGCGCTGTCGCGGTCCCGGTCTGTACTGCCATTCGGTCTCCCCTCACCCGCCGTGACACTTCTTGTACTTCTTGCCGCTGCCGCAGGGGCAGGGATCGTTGCGTCCCACCTTCGGCGTGTCGCGCCGAACCGTCGCAACCGGCGCATCGTCGCCGCCGGTGCGCGTGGGCCGCGGACCACCGGCGCCCATGGCAACGCCCGCACCGGCAAACGCCGGCATCGCCGCGCCCGGATCGTTGAACGACAGCGGCGTCGCCGGGCGTGCCGGCACCGCCCGGGCGGCAGGTGCGCCGGCGTTGCCGGCCGTCTCGCGCAGGACCGGGCGGAGCCGCCAAAGGAACCGGATCGTCTCCTCGTCGATCCGTTCCTTCATGGCCTGGAACATGGTGAAGCTTTCCCGCTTGTACTCCACCAGCGGGTTGCGCTGGCCGTAGCCCCGGAGACCGATCCCCTCCTTCAGGTGATCGAGACCGTACAGGTGATCCTTCCACTGCGTATCGACCACCTGCAGCATCACGTCCCGCTCGACGCGGCGCATGACGGTGCCGTCGATGGCGGCCGCCTTCGTCTCGTACGCCGCGCGCACCGCATTCCAGAGCATGTCGCACATCTCGTCCGGACTCTGGTCGCTCAGGTCGAGCGTGGCTCGCACGTCGTCGTCAAGGCCGAACAGATCGCCCACCTGCTGCACGACGGCCGCCAGATCCCACTCCTCCGGATCCGCGTCCCTACCGCAGGATGTCCCGATCGTGTCTCCGATCAGATCTTCCGCGAGCATCATCAGGTAGCCGTGCGCATCGAGCGGCTCCCCGTCCTCGTCGATCCGGATGCTGTCCTCGAGGAGCTCACGCCGCAGCGCGTAGATGTTCTCGCGCTGCTTGTTCATCACGTCGTCGTACTCGATCAGGTGTTTCCGGACGGAGAAGTGCTGCGCCTCGACCTGCTTCTGCGCCCGTTCGATCGCCTTCGTGACCATCCCGTGCTCGATCGGAACGCCTTCCTCCATGCCGAGCCGGTCCATCAGACCCTGGATCCGTTCCGACCCGAAGATCCGCATCAGGTCGTCCTCGAGCGAGAGGTAGAAGCGGGACGATCCGGGATCGCCCTGGCGTCCGGCGCGCCCGCGGAGCTGGTTGTCGATTCGCCGTGCCTCGTGCCGCTCGGTGGCAATGATGTGCAGCCCGCCGGCCTCGACGACACGGACGTGCTCGCCGTCGGTCTCCTTCTTGGCCTGCGTGAAGATCCGCTCCCAGGCGGCGCGCGGCAGGCGGTAGAAGCCGTCGTGCGCGAAGTAGACGTACTCCTCGTCGTCGACGAACTTCTGTTCCCCCTCCGGCAGCCGTTCGACCACCTCCTCGGCGAGCGCCCGCCGCCGCGTCATGTGTTCCGGGTTGCCGCCGAGCAGAATGTCGGTGCCGCGCCCCGCCATGTTGGTGGCGATCGTCACGGTTCCCTCACGTCCCGCCTGCGCGACGATCTCCGCCTCCTTGTCGTGGTACTTCGCGTTGAGCACCGTGTGCCTGACGCCGCGGCGCTTGAGCAGGCTGGACAGTCGCTCGGACTTCTCGATCGAGACGGTGCCGGCCAGCACCGGCCGGCCCGCTGCCTGCGTCTCAACGATGTCCTCGACAATCGCGTCGTACTTCTCCCGCGTAGTCCGGTACACCAGGTCCGGTTCCTCGATCCGGACCAGCGGTCGGTTCGTCGGAACGGAGAACACGTCGAGCTCGTAGATCTTCGCGAACTCGGTCGCCTCGGTCTCGGCCGTGCCGGTCATGCCGGCCAGCTTGTCGTACTTGCGGAAGTAGTTCTGGAAGGTGACGGTGGCGAGCGTCTGGTTCTCCCGCTCGATCTTGACCTTTTCCTTCGCCTCGACCGCCTGGTGCAGGCCGTCGGCCCAGCGCCGCCCGGGCATCAGCCGGCCGGTAAACTCGTCGACGATCACCACCTGGCCGTCCTTCACCATGTAGTCGACGTCCCGCTCGTACAGGGTGTGCGCCCGGAGTCCCTGGTTGATGTGGTGGAGCAGCGGCATGTTCGCCGGGTCGTACAACCCGCCGGGCTGCAGGCGGTGGCCGAGGAACTGCTCGCACTTCGCCATGCCGCTCTCGGTCAGCGTGGCGGTCTTGTGCTTCTCGTCAACCAGGAAGTCGCCGGTCTCCTCGAGCTCCTCGCGCTGTTCGGCCGGGACGTTGCCCTGGGTCACTGCGCCCGGTTTCAGCCGAGGGATGATCCGGTCCACTTCGTAGTAGAGGTCGGTCGACTGCTGCGCGGGACCGGAGATGATGAGCGGCGTGCGCGCCTCGTCGATCAGGATGCTGTCTACCTCGTCGACGATCGCGAAGCGGTGGCCCCGCTGCACGAACTGCGACAGGGTGAACTTCATGTTGTCGCGCAGGTAGTCGAAGCCGAACTCGTTGTTCGTGCCGTAGGTGATGTCGGCCGCGTACGCCTCGCGCCGGTCCGCGTCCTGCAGGTCATGCTGGATGACACCGACCGTCATCCCGAGGAAGCGGTAGATCCGCCCCATCCACTCGGCGTCGCGCCGGGCGAGGTAGTCGTTCACCGTCACGACATGGACGCCCTGGCCGTCGAGCGCGTTGAGGTAGGCGGCGAGCGTGGCGACCAGCGTCTTCCCCTCGCCGGTCTTCATCTCGGCAATCCGGCCGCGGTGCAGCACGATGCCGCCGACGAGCTGCATGTCGAAGTGGCGCATGGCGAGCACGCGGCGGCCTGCCTCGCGCACCACCGCAAAGGCTTTGATCAGCAGGTCGTCAAGCGTGGCGCCCTGATCGATCCGGTCGCGGAACGCGGTCGTGCGCGCGCGCAGTTCAGCGTCCGAGCAGGCGCGAGCGTCGGCTTCGCGCTCTCCGATGGCGGCGACGAGTGGCTGGACGCGCTTGAGATCCCGCTGGTTCTGCGTACCGAAGACCTTCGCAAGGACGGTGTCCAGCATCACATCAGGCCCCGGTCGGGCGGGTGGTCAGTTTGCGGCAATCGGGTCGGCGTCAGTCAGGAGGCGGAGCGGATTGATGGTCCGGCCGTTGACCGCCACTTCGTAGTGGACATGGTGGCCAGTGGCGCGCCCGGTGTCGCCGACGTACCCGATGATGTCACCTCGGTCAACCGTGTCGCCGACGCCAACGGCGAACGCCGAGAGGTGGCCATAGCGGGTGGTCAGATCGAAGCCGTGCGTAATCGCGACCATGTTGCCGTAGTGGCCGTTGCGCCCGGCGGTCGAGATCAGCCCGGTGGCGGTGGCATAGACAGGCTGTCCGGCAGGGGTCGAGATGTCGATGGCGGAATGGAATTCCCGCGCGCCGGTGAACGGATCGGCCCGATAGCCGTACCCGCTCGACACCCACCCGTCCGCCGGCCAGATCGTCGGGGTCGCTGCGGCGAGTGTCTCGCGGACGGCAACGCTATGCCGCACTGCGGCCAACTCCCCCTCAAGCGACGTGAGCAGGTCACGGAGCCGGTCGAACGTCGGTCCGGGCGCCGGGAGCGGTGCACTGATCGGATCCGACAGCGGGACCGCCGTCGGCAGCCGGTCTACCGCAACCTGCGCCGGGGCAGCGGCATCGGTGCGTGCCGCCAGGTTATCGATGGCGGACTGTAACACTGCCAACTGAGTCATCAGGCCGGTGGCCGTGGTGCGGTAGCTGGTGCTCGCCACCTGCAGGCGGGCGTTCTCGGAACGGAGGCCTCTGATCTCTGCCTGCGTGGCCCACCGTGAGAGGCTCATCCAGCCGGCCGGTAGCAGCACCAGCATCGCCAGCAGCGCCACGACAGGGCGGGCGGCAACGGTGCCGCGTCGAACCTGGCCGCTGTCCCGGTCGGAGACGATGACGGTGTAGCGCTTTGACGGCATAGGCCAACTCGGCCCCTGAGGTGCACGCGCCGATCTCACTGGAGTTTGGGAATTTTAGCACAAACCAATCCGTGGAGACACCTGCCAGCGACGGTGCAACCACGTCAGTCGCTGCCCCGGTAGTGGAGCGCCTCCGCGACATGGGGTCGCCGGATGGTGTCGGAGCCGTCGAGATCGGCGATCGTCCGGGCCACGCGGCGGACACGGTCGAAGCTGCGACCGGTCAGGCCAAGGCGCGCCATCGCCCGCTCGATCAGGGCCAGGCTTGGCGCATCGAGTGCGCAGTGCTGCTTGAGGGCGCGGCCCGTGAAGTCGGCATTCGTCCGGCCGGCACCGGTGTGCTCGCGGGACGCTTGGCGCGCGCGCGCCTGTTCCACGCGTCCGCGAACCGCCGCGGACGACTCGCCCGGAGTGTCACTGGCCAGCGCCCGGAACGGCACCGGGTCGACCCGGACGGTCAAGTCGATCCGGTCGCGCAGTGGCCCGGAGATGCGGTCGTGGTACCGGCGGAGGTTGGCCGGCGTGCAGCGGCAGCGGCCCGACGCCTCGCCGGCGTAGCCGCACGGACAGGGGTTCATCGCACCGACCAGCAGGAACCGCGCCGGGAACTGCATGGTTCGAGATACCCGCGAAATCCTGACCACTCCGTCCTCGAGCGGCTCGCGCAACGCTTCGAGCGCGCGCCGGTCGAATTCCACCATCTCGTCGAGGAACAGGACGCCGTTATGGGCCAGGCTGATCTCACCCGGCCGCGGCTCGCGCCCGCCGCCAATGAGTGCGGCGCCGGAAGCGGTGTGGTGCGGCGCACGGAATGGCCGTTCCGCCAGCAGGCCGTCCGACGGGTCGAGCAGGCCGGCGACCGAGTGAATCGACGTTGCGGCGATCGCTTCCTGGAGACTGGGGGGCGGCAACAGACCGGGGATGCGGCGGGCAAGGAGTGTCTTGCCGGCCCCCGGCGGGCCGACCATCAACAGGTTGTGCCGGCCAGCCGCGGCAACCTCCGCTGCGCGCCGTGCGCCCGCCTGGCCATGGACGTCTGCGAGGTCGAGCGTCGGCGTCTGTTCAGTGCAGCGCTGGGGGGACGTGGCCGGCGGCTGACCGGCCGTTCGCGTGCCCCGCTGCAGATCCTCGATGATTTGCACCAGTGTCCGGGCTGGGATCAGGTCGAGCCCCTCAACGATCTGTCCCTCGCGAATGTTGGCAGCGGGGAGCAGTAGCCGGCAGGCATGCTGTGCGGCCAGCAGCGCCACCGGTAAGACGCCGTGCGACGACTGCACCCGGCCGTCAAGCGACAGCTCCCCGATGACAAGGGTCTTCACGAACGGTCCGGGGGGGAGATGACCGAGCGCCACGAGCAGGCCGAGCGCGATCGGCAAGTCGAACGACGCGCCGGATTTCCGAGTGCCGGCCGGCGCCAGGTTGACGATGACCCGGCGCTGCGGAAACTGGTACTCCGCATTCTCAAGCGCGCTCCGGATCCGGTCGCGGCTCTCGCGAACCGTGGAATCAGGGAGACCGACGATGGCGAAGGTGGGTATTCCCGTGTCAGAGACATCCACCTGGATGTCGACCACCGAGGCGGTGATGCCAGCGACCGCGGCAGACCGGAGTGTTGCCAGCATACCCGCATCCGAGAAGCAAGAACCGTGCCACCGACCACGTCCGCAGACTATGATCCGGTGCGTTCACCCACCTCGCCATGCGTCTCTCTGTCGTGATCCCGGTCTACAACGAGCGGGCGACGATCCTCGAACTGCTTGACCGCGTCGCGGCGGTCGATGTGGACACGGAGGTCATCGTTGTCGACGACGGCTCGACCGACGGAACGCGGGAGCTGCTGCAAGAGCGTGCCGCGCACGACCACGGCGGGATGACGCTGCTGCTGCAGGAACGCAACCGGGGCAAGGGGGCGGCGCTGCGGGCCGGCTTCGCACGCGCGACCGGCGATTTCGTGATCGTGCAGGACGCGGATCTCGAGTACGACCCGGCCGACTTTCAGGTACTGCTTGATGTCGCCGCCACCGAGGGAGCGCAGGTCGTGTACGGATCGCGCCTGGCCGTGAAGCGCCCCGCAATGTCCATCCGCCACCGCGTCGGTAACCGACTCCTGACCTGGCTGACGAACGTCTGCTACGGCTCGTCGCTCACCGACATGGAAACCTGCTACAAGCTGATCGACCGGTCCCTGCTGCAGCAGATCGACACGGTTGCCAACGGCTTCGACTTCGAACCGGAGATTACAGCGAGGATCCTGAAGCGGGGCATCCCGATCCGGGAAGTGCCAATCCGTTACCGGGGCCGCAGCTTCGCCGAGGGCAAGAAGATCTCCTGGATCGACTTCGTCCAGGCCGTCTGGACCCTCCTGCGGCACCGCGTCTCTGCCTGAGTCAGAGCGTGTCGTCAGCCGGCGAGCGGCCCCCGCCGACTGCCGGGTCAATTGTCGGCGGCTTCGACGAAGACTCTGTGACGGGCGGCCAGGTCCCGGGCGGCGGGGGTAATGATCGTGCGGCGTCCGATGACGATCGTGCGCGACTCGCGCAGCGCGGCGCGGACGTCGTCCTCGCAGACAAACGGGGCCGCCTCGCTGACCCGGGGTGGCGGCGTGATCGGCCCGCCCGCCGTGCTTCCGCTTCTGGTAAGCATCGCCTCGACCCGATCCGCGACGACGCGCGCATCGAGTCCGCCGGCCCTCGCCGCCGACACTGCCGGTTCGGCTGCGGACGCCGCGGCCGGTTCTGTTGATGCCCCCGATCGCGGCGCGGAGCGGGTTTCGAACGCCAGGCGCTTGATGTTCAGAAGGTGCATCGGCCCGATGTTGTCGGAGGTGATGTTGCCGCCCCAACCGCCGCACCCGAGCGTCATTGACGGATCCAGTCCGGTCGTCATGCCGATCGATCCGAGCGTGGTCGGCGTATTGACGACGATCCGGAACGCCGGCTTCTTCAGGCCGAACTCCAGGATCACCGCCTGGTCGCGCGAGTGGATCCCCATCGTGTGACCCATCCCGCCGTAGCGGAGGATTTCCTTACAGCGTTCACAACCCGCCCGCCAGCCCTCGACGACGTAGTAGGCAAGCACCGGGCAGAGTTTCTCGATCGAGAGGGGGTAGTCGCGGCCGACACCATCGAGGGGCGCGATCAGCACGCGCGTGCCGCTCGGCACGGTCAGGCCTGCCTGTCGGGCGATTGTCCCGGCGTCGCGGCCGACACAGGCCGGGTTCGGCAGTCGCTGCGGCGTGACAAGCAGGTCCGCCAGCGCCGCCGCCTCCGGCGGTCGAAGGAAATAGCACCCCTCAGCCTTGAACGCGCGCCGTACCGCACCGTCGATCGCGGCGTCCACCACCACGGCGTTCTCCGACGAGCAGAGGAGGCCGTTGTCGAATGTCTTGCCGGTGACGATGTCCGCCACCGCCTTCGCGACGTCGGCGGTCCGCTCGATGTAGGCGGGCGCATTTCCAGGACCGACCCCATACGCCGGCTTGCCGGCGGAGTACGCGGCGCGCACCAGGCCCATGCCGCCGGTCGCCAGGATCACCGCGACGCGCCGGTGCGTCATCAGCGCCTGCGTCGCCTCGAGCGACACCTCCGAGAGGCAGCCGATCGCGCCCTCGGGCATGCCGGCGTCGCGCGCCGCACGGTCCATCGTCGCCACGGTCCGTCCGACGCAGCCGACGGCTGCGGGGTGCGGGCTCAGGACGATCGGGCAGCGCGCCTTGATCGCGATCAGCAGCTTGCAGATCGCGGTGGACGTGGGGTTCGTGGAGGGCACGATCGCCGCGACGACACCGAACGGCTCGGCGATCTCGATGACGCGCTGATCCTCCAGTCGGCGGATCACACCGACCGTCCGCATCGGCCGAATGAACCTGTGGATGTCGCGCGCCGCGAAGAGATTCTTCTGGACCTTGTCCGCGGCGACGCCGTAGCCGGTTTCGGCAACGGCGGCGGCGGCGAGATATTCCGCCTCGGTGGCGGCGGCGGCCGCCATCCGGTCGACGATCGCATCCACCTGATCCTGCGCCAGATCGGCTAGGCGGGGGAGCGCGCTGTACGCACGTTCGACGAGCCGCTGCGCGTCCGTAACGCCACGCGGCTCCCGCTCGGACGCGGGCTCTGGGTCGGACGATGGAGGCACCGGCTACCGGTCCGCCGTCACCTGCGGGAGGATCTTCTCCACCTCGGCGTGCGGCCTCGGAATGACATGCACCGAGATCAGTTCGCCGACGCGCCGCGCCGCCGCTGCGCCGGCGTCGGTCGCCGCCTTCACCGCGCCGACGTCGCCCCGCACCATGACGGTGACATAGCCGGCGCCGATGTACTCCTTGCCAATGAGGACGACGTTGGCTGTTTTCACCATCGCGTCGGCCGCTTCGATCGAGCCGACGAGTCCCCTGGTTTCGACCATGCCGAGCGCTTCGAGCGTCATCGGGGCCTATGGTATACTGTTTGGTTCATGCTGCACCAGTACGTCCCAACGTTTGCGCGTGAGCCCGCATGCGCTCGCCATGCCGCCCGGGCCACGGTGCTCGCTGCCCTGCTCGTGCTGGTCGGCGGCTGCACCGGCAGCGGTGACCCGCCGGTCGCCACCGTCGGCATGCGGCTGGATCGAGCCACCGTGCCACTTGGCGGTCCGCTCGAGATGACGCTCCGCTTCACCGTCTCGCCCGATCTGACGCCGATGACGGACGACTACCGGGTATTCGTTCACGTGGTGGACGACAACGGGGAGCAGATCTGGACAGACGACCACGACCCGCCAACGCCGACCAGTACCTGGCGGCCGGAGCAGGTCGTCGAGTACTCACGGCGGATCATGGTGCCGCTCTATCCGTACATCGGCGAGGCATCGATCACCGTCGGTCTCTACTCGGCCGAAACGGACGAACGGGTGACACTCGCAGGTGCTCACGTCGGCCAGTTCGAGTACCGCGTGGCGTCGGTCGCGTTTACGCCGCAGCACGAAAGCAGCTTCCTCGTGTACGAGGATGGCTGGTACGCGGCGGAGTTCGAGACGAACGGCCAGACCAACTGGCGCTGGACCAGCGGCCAGGGGGTGGTCTCGTTCCAGAACCCACGGAGCAACGCCCGGTTGATGCTGGAGGTGGAGGGGCGGCCGGCGCTGTTCGAGACTCCGCAGCGGCTGACCCTCGCCATCGGTGAGCGGGTGCTGGAGGAGGTGCCGATCGAGTCGTCCGAACGACTCACGATCGATCGGATGCTCTCGACGGCCGACCTTGGAGACGAGGACATCGTCCGGCTCCGGATCGCGGTGGATCAGACCTTCGTGCCAGCCGACCGGAACTCCGGGAACGACAACCGTGAACTGGGTATCCGGGTCTTCATGACCTATATCGAGCCAACGCCGGACGGCGCCTGATTCACGAACATCGGGGCGGCGGCGACTGCGCTGACACGCCCCGGATCTGTCGATAAGACGGTTGATGCCTGACTATCCGATTGCGCCGCACCATCGACGTGCCCGGCAGCCAGCCGGTTCCGCTCGACCGCGGCCCCCCGCCCGTCTGCGTCGCCAGCCGGGCGCTGTGGCGTGGTGCGTCTGCGGGGCGTTCGTGCTCGCCCTGGTGGCCTGGACCAGCCGGACCGCCGCGGCTCCCCCCGCCTCGGAGCGTGTGATCTTTGCAAACGGCCAGGTGCTGGCGACGACCGGCCGGATTGTCACCGGTCAGAGCATGGTGCTACAGCTCCGCACCGGCGGCGAACTGACCGTCGCGTCCCATCTGATTGACCGGATCGAGGCGGACGCCACCGGTATGCCTCGTCCGGATGAGCTCGCGACCGGGTCTCGCCAGGCGTTGCCGGCCCGCCCCTATGCCGAGATCGTCGCCGACGCCTCCGCCCGGCACGGCGTCGATCCGCTGTTGGTGCACGCCATGATCGAAGCGGAATCGGCCTACCGGGCGGACGCCATGTCGCCCCGCGGCGCGGCCGGGCTCATGCAGCTGATGCCCGGGACGCTGGATCGCTTTGGCGTGGCTGACCCGTACGATCCAGCCACGAACATCGACGCCGGCACCCGCTACTTCCGGAGCCTGCTGGACGAGTTCGGTACGCGGGGCGCGCTTGCCGCCTACAACGCCGGCGCCGCAACGGTCCGCCGGTTCGACGGCATGCCCCCGTACGCGGAGACCCGTCGCTATGTCGGCCGCGTGCTCGCCCTGCTTGACGCGCAGCGCAGTGCCGAGGTGGACGGCGCCGCCGCCAACTGAGCGACCTGCTTCGCGGTTGTCGCCGCGGCTGCCCCCCGCCGATAATCATCCATGGACGGCGAGGGATCCGGGGATCGCTCACGCGTAAGGATGGAGTTCCGCTGCCGCCTGGGGACGGATGACGGCCGGATCCTTGAACGGGTCCGCGCCGCCGACAACGAGGCGCTCCTGCGCGCCGAACTGGAGCGGGAAGGCCTGTATGTGTTCTCGCTGCGCCGCCTGGGAGGTCTTGGCCTGCCCGACCTCTCCGGCGCGCTCGCTCGGATGGGCTGGCGTCGGCGCCGGCCTCGCCTCCGCGAACTGACCGTCTTCAATCAGGAACTGGCCGTGCTGCTTCACGCGGGCATGCCAGTGGTGCAGTCGCTCGATATTCTGCGGCAGCGGATGGACGCACCGGCGCTGCGGGCGATCCTGGACGACGTCTACGAACAGGTGCGGGGCGGCGCGGCGCTCTCGGAGGCGTTCGCGAGCCATGGCGACATGGTGCCGGGCGTCTACACCGCCTCGCTCCTCGCCGGTGAGCAGAGCGGCAACCTGGAGGCGACGCTCCGGCGCTACGTCGACTACACCCGCGTCATCAGCGGCGTCCGGCGCAGGACGCTGTCGGCGCTGATTTACCCGGTGATTCTCCTGGCGCTCTCCGTCGCGGTGGTCGCCATCATCATGGTTCAGGTCGTGCCGGAATTCGCCAGCTTCTACGAGGGGATGGGGGCGACGCTCCCGCTCGCGACGCGCCTGCTGACCGCCGTGTCGGCGTTCGTCGCCGGCTACGCCTGGCTGATCCTGCTGGCGGCGGCGGGCGCCGGCGTGGCGTTGTGGGCATGGATGGGTCACTCTGGCCACCGGGCACAGGTCGACCGGGTACTGTTGAACGTACCCGTCGCCGGCCGTGTCGCGACGACGTTCGCGACATCGCAGTTCGCGCGAACGCTGGCGACGCTGCTCGGCGGTGGCATCCCGCTCGTGCAGGCACTCGAGGTCACCGCGCGCGCCGTGGGCAACCTCCATATCGCGGAGCATCTGAGGGCGGTGGCGCGCGATGTTCGCGAAGGCCAGCCGCTCGCCACGTCGATGGCGGCGCGCGGGCCGTTCCCGCCCGTCGCGATCAAGATGGTGGAGGTAGGAGAGTCGACCGGCGCGCTGGGGGAGATGCTGAACGCCGTGGCGGACTTCTTCGATGAGGAGATCGAGACGACGCTCGCGCGATTCCTGACGCTGATGGAGCCGCTGCTGCTGGTGGTGATGGGTGTCGTGATTGCCGGCCTGCTGCTCGCCCTCTACATGCCGCTGCTGCAACTGGGAGCGATTGTCTGATGGCTGATACGACCACGCCGGTCGACGCGCCGAATGATCCCGCCACCGAGGAGACGCGCGCCCGCGCCGTCGCGGATCGCTACCGGCTGGAGTACGTCGACATGACGCAGTTCACGATCGATCAGGAGCTGCTCCGGTCGATCCCGGCCGGCCTGATGCTGCGCTGCCGCTTCGTCCCGCGCCGCCGCAACGGCGAGGCGCTCGAGATCGTCGTCTCCGATCCAACCGACCTGCCGATGATCGACGAGCTGGCGCTGCTTCTCGGCACGCCGGTCACCGTGACAGTCGGCGCACCGTCGGCGATCGACGCGATCCTGACCCGGAGCGAGAGTTCGCAACGCGTCCTCGATGAGGCGACCGAGCACTTCGGCCTGCGACTGCTTCATGACGACGCCATCGGCGATGAACAACTGACGGTCGAGCGGTTGACGAGCGACATCTCGCCGGTGATCAAGCTGGTCGATTCGATGATCTATACCGCGATCCAGCGGCGCGCGAGCGACATCCATATCGAGACGCAGGATGATGCGGTGCATGTCAAGTACCGGATCGACGGCGTCCTGCAGCCGGCGATGCAGCCGATCGACCGGCAGTTTCGTGGCGCGGTCCTGTCGCGCATCAAGGTGATGGCAGAGCTCGACATCGCCGAGAAGCGAGTGCCGCAGGACGGGCGGTTCAAGCTGAAGATGCCTGGCAAGACGATCGACTTCCGCGTCTCGATTATGCCGAGCATCCATGGCGAGGACGCCGTGATCCGGATTCTCGACAAGGCGTCGATCAGCGAGCAGTTCCACGACCTGCGGCTCGACATCCTGGGCTTCCCGGAGGAGCTGCTGCGGCGGTTCCGGCGCGCGATTGCCGAGCCGTACGGTATGGTGCTGGTGACCGGTCCGACCGGCAGCGGAAAGACGACGACCCTCTACGCGGCGCTTTCGGAGATCGCCTCACCCGAGGACAAGATTGTCACGATCGAGGATCCGGTCGAGTACCAACTCAAGGGCATCACGCAGATCCCGATCAACGAGCGAAAGGGACTGACGTTCGCGCGCGGGCTCCGGTCGATCCTGCGGCACGATCCGGACAAGATCATGGTGGGGGAGATCCGGGACCCGGAAACGGCGCAGATCGCGATTCAGTCAGCGCTGACGGGGCACCTGGTCTTCACGACGGTCCACGCGAACAACGTGATCGACGTGCTCGGCCGCTTCCTCAACATGGGCGTGGAACCGTACCAGTTCGTCTCGTCGCTCAACTGCGTGCTGGCCCAGCGACTGGTCCGGACCGTCTGTCGCGACTGCCGGCGGCCGGTGGAGGTGACCGAGGCGGAACTGCATGCGTCGGCGATCGATCCGCGCGTGGCGGCCGGGCACACCTGCTACAAGGGAGCCGGTTGTATCGAGTGCGGCGGCACCGGATACCGGGGGCGGACCGCGATTGGGGAGCTGCTCGACCTGACCGACGATCTGCGCGAACTGATCCTGGCGCGGCGGCCGGCGTCCGAGATCAAGCAGGCGGCGCGCGACACCGGCATGCGTTTCCTGCGTGACGCGGCGGTGGAACAGGTGCTTGGGGGGCAGACGACGCTGCACGAGATCAACAAGGTGACATTCGTTGCCTGACACGCCTGAGGCGCAACCGGCACGCGGGTTCGGCCGGATGCTGCAGACCCTTCTGACGACACCGGCACCGTCGGCGGCGGTTGCGATCGCCGCAGGCCACGTCGCCGTGGTCCAGATGGCGCGCGGTGGCGGTGCACCGGCGCTCGCCGGGTACGCGCGCGTCGCCCTGCCGGAAGGGAGCGTCACCCCATCCGTCACCATGCCGAACATTCAGGACCCGGCGGCAGTGGCGCAGGCGGTGGGCGAGGCGCTCGGACAGTTGCCGCGCCGGCCGTCGCGTGTCGCGCTGGTGGTGCCGGACGGTGCGGCGAAGGTGTCGCTGGTGCAGTTCGATGAGCCGCCCACCCGCGCCGCCGACACAGACGAACTGATCCGCTGGCAGGTCCGGAAGGGGGCGCCATTCAGCCTGGAGGAGGCGCAGGTGGCCTGGATGCCGGGCGTGCGGAGCGCCGACGGCGGGCAGGCGTTCGCCGTCGTGCTCGCCCGCCGCGCCGTCGTGGCGGAATACGAGGCGGCATGCGAAGCAGCGTCGGCACATGCCGGCGTGGTCGATCTCGCGGGTTTCAACCTGATCAACGCCGCACTGGCGCATGGCGTCGGCCACGAGGGGGGCGACTGGCTGTTGGTGCATGCGGCGGGAGGCGCCGGATCGATTGCCATTGTCCGGGACGGCCGGTTGCTCTTCTTCCGGCACATGCCGGCGGATGGAGGGCGTCTGGACGACCTGGTGCACCAGACGGCGATGTATTACCAGGATCGCCTGGAGGGTGGTGGCATCCTGCGCGCGGTTGTCGTGGGGGACGACGGCGCGGCGCGCGAGGTCGTCGGGCGGCTGGCGGGCGTTCCGGTCGAACGGCTTGCGGATCGGATGGTCAACCTGCTGGCCGACCGGGGAGCGGGTGGAACGGCGCGGCTCGACATGCTGGCGGCGCCGATCGGTCTCCTGCTGCGCGATCGAGCGGCGGCGGCACGCGCTGCGTAGCGGACGGACACTATGCTGACGACCAACCTTGGGACGCGGCCCTTCTATAACGAGCGGGCGGTGCATGTCGTGCTGGTGCTGCTCGGCGTCGGGGCGCTGCTGGTGCTGGCGTTCGGCGCGGTCCGCCTGGTGGAGCTCTCGCGCGCGAACGATCTGCTGACCCTGCAGGCGGAGACGGCCGAGCGGGATGCCGCAGCGATCGGCAGCCGGGCCGCCGCGCTGGAGCAGGAGTTACAGGGTAGTGGCGTCACCGCGATGACCGACGCCGCGACGGCGGCGGACCGGCTGATTGCGCAGCGCGGGTTCTCGTGGACCGCCTTTTTCGATCTGATCGACCGGACGCTTCCGTCCGGCGTGATGCTGACCGCGGTCCGTCCCGACGCGGCGGCCGACGGCCTGGCGATCGAGTTGGCTGTGGTGGGTCGGAGCGTCGTCGAGATCGATCAGTTCATCGGACAGCTCGAAGCGACCGGTGTGTTCGAGGACGTGCTGGCGCGTCAGGAGGAGCTGGCGGACGACGGCACGTACCGCGCCCAGGTGCGGGGGCGGATCGCAGCCGGCGCGGCAGCGGTGAGGACGTCCGACACTGTGGGGGCGCAATGATGATCGAACCCATCTGGTCGTTCGTCGCGCGCATCGTGGCGGAGAAGCGTATGGCGGTGACCGCCGTCGCCGTCGCGCTGGCGATCGACGCCGGGTTGTGGGCCGTTGCCGTGTATCCGTGGACGGTGAAGGTGGCGAACGCCGAGCGGCGCGCGACGGTCGCGGCGGCGGCCCTCGAGGCGGCCGAGCAGCGATTCGATGCGGCCAACGTCGGCGAGACGGCCATGACGCGTGTCGATCAGGACCTTGTGGCGTTCCGCCGCGACGTGCTGCCGGCCGACTTGGCCGCCGCCCGGGCAGTGGCGTTCGCGCGCCTCGCGTCGCTGGTCGAGGTGTATGGCCTGGTGATGGAACGGCGCGCGTCGGAGATCGACTCGGACGAGGCGAGCGGCCTCGAGCGGTTGCGCGTCTCGATGGTTGTCCGCGGCGCCTACGTTGACCTGCGGCAGTTCATCGCGGCGGTGGAGACCGCGCCCGAGTTCCTGGTGATCGAGGAGATCCTGCTGAGTGGCGGCGAGGAAGCGGCCGGTCTGCAGGTGCTGACGCTCGGCCTGGCGACGTACTACTGGGACGGCGGGGCGGAAACCACCGCGACGGAGCAGCCAGATGCGACTTCCGCGGAACCGTAGCGAGCAGGGCTACTCGTTCGTCGAGCTGCTGATCGTCAGTGTCATTCTTCTGATCCTTGCCTCGGCGGCGGCGCCGCTCGCGCGTGTGACCGTGCAACGGCAGCGCGAGACAGAGTTGCGGCGTGCGCTGCGCGAGCTGCGCGTCGCGATCGACACCTACAAGGACGCCGTCGACCTGGGTGCGATCGCCGGACCGGACGTCGATCCCCAGAACCAGGGCTATCCTCCCAGCCTTGAGGTGCTGGTGGACGGGGTCGAGCCGGTCGACGAGAACACAGGGGACGTGCTCCGGTTTCTCCGGCGAATTCCGATCGATCCAATGACGCGCGCGGCGGACTGGGGACTCCGATCGTACCAGGACGACCCTGAGACGACGCGCTGGGGGGGCAGCAACGTCTACGACGTCTACTCGAGGGCGCGCGGCACGGCGCTCGACGGCACGCGGTACCGCGACTGGTAACGGGCACGATCATGCGACGGCGCCTGCGGAGCTCGAGCGGCTGGACGCTCATCGAACTGACGATTGTCATCTCGCTGATCACGGTGCTGTCGACCATTGCGCTGGTCGGCTACCGGAGCGCGGTGACCCGCTCGCGCGAGGCGGTGCTGAAGGAGGATCTGTTCCGGATGCGCGAGGCGATCGATCAGCACTACGCCGATCGGGGTGCGTACCCCCAGGCGCTCGAAACGCTCGTCAGTGCAGGGTACCTGCGCGCCATCCCGGTCGACCCGTTCACCGGATCGGCCGAGACGTGGCACGTGGAGTTCGCCGCCAGCGATCCGGCCGACCCGTTCGCGCGCGGAGTCTACGATGTCCGGAGCGGATCGGAGCAACTGGCGCTCGACGGAACGACCTATGCCGAGTGGTAGCAGGCGCCGCTCGGACGCCGGCGTCGCGATGGCCGCGCTGCTGGTCAGCCTCGCCGTCGCCAGCGTCATGCTCTCGATGGCGCTCCCGGCCTGGCGCCACGCCGCGCAGCGCGAGCGGGAGGCGGAACTGATCTTCCGCGGCGAGCAGTACGTCCGCGCCATCATGCTGTACCAGCGCCAGACTCCAGGCGCGTTCCCGCCCGACCTCGAAACCCTGATGGCGGGGCGCTTCCTCCGCCATGCGTACCGGGATCCGATGACCGACGACGGCGCGTTCCGCCTGATCCCGCAGTCGGAGCGTGCGACGCTGGGAGGTGCCGCCGCGGGCGGCGGAATCGCGGCCGGACCCGAACGGATGAGCGCGGCCGGCGCCGCTCGGATGGGCGGCAGCGACACGCCTGACGGCCCGGGCGGCGTCGAAGGCGGCATCGCGGGCGTCGTCAGCCGGAGCACGCAGCCCTCAATCGCCCGGTACAACGGCCGCGGTCGCTACGACGAGTGGCTGTTCCTCGTCAGTGAGCCTGCCGACCCAACGGCTGACACGACGTCGCAGTAAGGGACACCTCGGCGCGACGGGCGCCCGACCCGGCGCCTGGGGCTCCAAACTGACGCAGCGGCTCGTGCGTCTCATCAGTATGGCAACCGAAGGGAGGCGCACCATGCGACAGATCGGATCAGGGACGTGCATCCGCGCGATCGCAGCCATCCTGGCGGTGACCGCGCTGGCGGTTCCGGCAATGGCCCAGACGGAGCGGGATCCGGAGCGGTACGGACACGAACTCCGTTCCGTCTTGCCGGGGTTTCTGTTTCATGCGCGCGACGCGAGCTGGATCGGCGTCGCGATCGACGATATCGGCAATGGGGACGGCGGCGCGACCGTGACTGACATCACCGACGGGAGTCCCGCCGCCCGCCGGCAGGCATGGAGGTTCATCCGTCCGGACGGAGCGCTCACTCTCGAAAACCTCGACATCGTCCGCGACGGCGCGCCGAGGTCGATTCGCGTCACGCTTCCCGACGCCGGACGGTAGCGGTCAGATCGCGCACCAGCCAGACGGTCATCGCGACGCCGGCGGCGAACAAGGCGGTGCCCACCAGGCGTCCCCCGAACAACCACTGATGCGTCGCCGCGAGCGTGGCGTAGACCGCCGCGCAGCCAACCGCCCAGCGCCGCAGGAGCGGCGCGATCGGATCGGGTGGTGCCTCGCCGGCCGCGGCGGCAATCGGACGCCATCCGGGACCGGCGGGGCGGGCGCGGCGGTAGAACGCGATCAGGTGGGGGAGCGGATCGGGACGTGTCACGAGCGTCACCACGATCCACCACCCGGTCGTCCAGGGAACCAGGTAGAGGAGCGAGTCGGGGAACGGAATGTCGGTCGCCGTGCGCAGCAGGACGAAGCCGGTGGCCGACGCGACGAGCGCCGTGATCTCCGACAGCGCGGTCACGCGCCACCAGTACCAGCGGAGGATCAGCACCAGACCAAGTCCCGCGGCCGCCTCCAGCATGAACTCCCACGCCTGGCGGACCGATTCCAACCAGAACGTCACGGCGCCGCTTGCAAGCATCAGTACGATCGTCGTTACCCGGGAGACTCTCACCAGGTGCGCTTCGGTTGCCTCGGGCCGCACGAACCGGCGGTATGCATCGTGCACCAGGTACGACGTTCCCCAGTTGAGCTGCGTCGAAACCGTCGACATGTACGCCGCGAAGAACGCGCCGATCAGCAGGCCGCGCCAGCCGGCCGGTAGGTGATCCCGTATCAGCATGACGTAGCCCGCTTCGGGATCCGCCAGCCCCGGATAGAGAACGAGAGAGGCGAGCGCGGCCAGCACCCAGGGCCAGGGCCGGAGACAGTAGTGCGCCAGCGTGAACCAGAGCGTCGCCAGGACGGCGTGGCGTTCGTTGCGCGCCGAGAGCATCCGCTGGGCGATATACCCGCCGCCGCCCGGCTCCTGTCCCGGGTACCAGCTTGCCCACCACTGAATGCCAAGGTAGGCCGTGAACGCACTGAGTGGCAGCAGCAGGGTGCCGGTGGTGAGCGTCCCGCCGGATCCGTCCACGACCGGCAGGAGGCGGAACGTCGTTTCGGGCAGCGCGGCGCGCAGACCCTCGATACCGCCGACGCCGGGTGCCGCGATCGCGTAGTAGGCCAGCGCCACGGCGCCTGCCATCGCGATGACGAACTGCACGACATCCGCGAAGACGACGCCCCGCAGGCCCACGAGCGCGGCGTAGGCACCGGTGGCAGCCAGACCGATCAGTACTGCGGTCAGCCGATCCCATCCGAGGGCGACCGACAGCACCTTGGCGAGCGCCAGGTTGACCCAGCCGATCACGAGACAGTTGACGGCCAGCCCGAGCCAGACGGCGCGCAGTCCGCGCAGCAATGCCGCCGCGCGGCCGGTATAACGCATCTCGACGAACTCGACGTCGGTGAGGATGCCGGCGCGTCGCCAGAGGTGGGCGAAGCCGACGACCGTCAGGATGCTGCCGAGGGCAGCGTTCCACCAAAGCCAGTTGCCGGCGACGCCGTTTGCCGCGACGAGACCGGTCACGGCGAGCGGCGTATCGGCAGCGAACGTTGTCGCCACCATCGAGGTCCCGGCGATCCACCAGGGCAGGTTTCGGCCGGAGAGAAAGTACTGCGCCAGACTGAACCCCGACCCGCGCCCGGCCGCGATCCCAACGCCGATCGGCAACGCCAGCGTCAGGACCAACAGCGCCCAGTCGAGCCATGTGAGCGTCATCGCACTCTGTGCCTGGCCGCGCTCCGTCAGCGCGGCGCCGCCGGCAGATCGCCGGCCAGCAGCCGATCCAGCACCCGCGCGGCGTTGGCGCAGCCGTCAATGGCGCGCCGCATCTCCCGATAGGAGCGCAGGCGCCGCAGGACGCGACCGTACGGCGTTGACGTCACGTAGTGGGCGAGTGTCCGGTGGTTGGCGATGACGCGGGCGATGCGTTCGCAGTTGCCCGGTATCGACGTCACCGTGCGCGCCGCACCGGTATGCCGGAACAGGCACTCGATGAGTGACCCATCCGGTGTCGTGCGTGTCTGCACCGGTTCGAAGCCGGCCCGCTCGCCGAGCGCGGCCAGTGTCGCGTCGTTGAAGCTGTGGAAATGCGCAAAGTGGAAGCGCCGCCGCGGCGCATGGCACGTCGCCTCGACGTTCGGGACCTCCACGAGCAGCAACCCGTCCGGCGCGATCCACCGGGCCACGATCGCGAGGGCACCGGCTGGATCCTCCAGGTGTTCAAGGACGTGGTACAGCGTGACGACGGTGAAGCTGCGCGGCGGAAACGAGACCGACTGCATAAAGGCGGTCTGAACCGGCACGCCGAGCGCGTCGCGTGCGTATTCCGCCCAGGCTGTGTCGGGTTCGATGCCCTGTGCCTCGAAGCCGAGACGCTGGAGCATGTACACCAGCTCGCCGCCCCCCGCTCCCACGTCCAGGATGGAGTCGTCGCGGCGCAGGTGCGGGAGGAGGGCGCGGCAACGGTGCAGCGCGGCGATTCCGGACCGTGCCGTCAGCCGCAGGGACGGCGTGACTTGGCCGAGGTGGTCGAGCCGGTACTGGTGTGCGTAGTACCGCCGGACGGTATCCTCAGGCGGCCGCGGGTTCGTCCAGACAAGCCCGCACCGGCGGCAGATCGTCGTCCGCAGGTATCGGCCGCGCCGGTCCCGCAGGCTCAGCACGTCGATATCCGCTGCCCCGCAGAGGTTGCAGGGAATCGGACAGGTGTCCGGCGGCTGCGGCATGGCTCCAGAACGGCGAGGCTCCGCCTGACGTCCGCGGCTCACGGCTGCCGGTTCGACACCAGAAGCAACTCCGGAAACGCGCGGCCGGCGAGGAGTTCGCCCGCCCGCGCGTCGATCCACTGGCGTCGGTCGACGACATACGTACGAACGGGCAGCGTGTCGCGTATGTCCTGATAGTCCCGATCGGCCATGACGACGTAGACGTCAGCGTCTGACCCGAACAGTTCCGTTACCTGCTGCGGCGCGTACGATTCGACGATCGGCCGCCGGAGATAGTACACGAGGCTCGGAATCCCGAGCCGGTAGGAGCCGATCACCGCCGTCGCGCTAGCGGTACGGGTGATCGTCTCAGCGAGTGGGCGGACCGGCTTGTACCGTTCGAAGTCGGGTAGCGTGGCGGTGACAAAGATCCACGCGGCGACCACGAAGCAGGCGCCCAGTGCGAGCGCGGCATGGTGCAGGCGTCGGGTCGCCGCGAACGCGATCACGGCCAGTCCGCCCACTCCTGCCGCGACAGTGACGGTCCCGAGGCCGGCCAGCGGGTATCTGCCCGGCGCCACGAACAGCGCCATAACGCCGGCCCCCGCGACGAGCAGCAGCGCACCGGTCGCCAGCGCGACCACGCGCACACTGGCGTTCGCGCCGGAGCGCCCTCCGTCCGTCGCGGCTGCCAGCGACGCGCCGACAAGGGCGGCCAGCGCCGGCACGATCGGGAGGATATAGAGATCCTGCTTCGTGCGGGACAGCGAGAAGAAGATCACGAACGTCAGCACCCACCAGAGGAGCAGCCGCAGCGTCCGCCGGACGCGCAGGTCGTCGGCGGTACCGGCCGCTGCGCCATCGATAACACCCCACACGCCGGCGCGCCGGCCGGCTGCCCAGAGGGCGACCGGGACGAAGAGCGACCAGGGAAACAGGAACTCGAGCATGACGGGGAGGTAGAACCAGACGGGCCGTCCGCTCCCGCCCATGGTCTGCGCGTAGCGGCCGAGGTTTTCCTGCAGCACGAAGGACTGGATGTGCAGCCAGCCGTGGGCCTGGTACACCAGCACGTACCACGGCAGGACAATCACGGCCCCGATCAGCGCGCCAAGCGGCGCCTCCAGCCTCCGGAGGTCGCCGAGTCGATGGTCCGACGCGAGATACAGCAGGATCGCGAGACCCGGCACCAGGATGGCGACCGGCCCCTTGGTCAGCGTCCCCAGCGCCATCGCGACGTACATCAGGAGCAGCCAGGGCCGTCGTCTGTCCGGACGGGCCTCTGCCAGCGCGAAGCAGAGCAGGACGAGGCCGGTGAAGGCGGCCAGATGGACATCGATGATGATGCGCCGGGCGAACATCAGGAAGCGCGGCGCCGTGGCGAGCACGAGCGCGGCAAACAGTCCGGCATCACGCGAGCCGACGAGACTGCCCAGGCGGAACGCCACCGCGATCAGCGCCAGGCCGGCGAGTGCGATCGGGATCCGTTCGGACCGCTCCGAGACTCCGAACAGGTGGTACGACCCAGCGATGATCCAGTACGGCAGGACCGGCTTGTTGAACCGCGGTTGCGCGTTGAAGCTTGGACTGACGTAGTCGCCGGTCTCCACCATGGTGCGCGCCGTCTCCGCATAGAACGCCTCGTTGGCATCCCACAGGGTCGAGCGTCCAAGACCGATGCCGTAGGGTGCGGCTGCCGCAACGACAAGCAGTAGCAGGACGACCTGCCGCCCGGTCCAGCGTCCGGATCCAGCCTCCATCACGGTCGAGACGAGCCCGCGCATCAGCGCCCGTGGACCACCAGGGCGCTGGCCACTCCGGGCGTGCCGCAAGGACGGCGGTCGGCCCCGCGGAGGGGCGCGTCGCGGGTCATGCCGGCCGATCGTAGCAGGAGTCGTCAGCCAGACGAGTCGGGGTCCCGGCGTCGAGGCGTCGGCCCCACGACCTCATCCGCCAGCCACCGCCGTGTGGACGGCTGAGTGGAAGGCGGGGCGGAGCTGCAGAATCGCTTCGTTCTCACGTGACGGGTGGACGCGGTTCGTGAGCAGGACGATCGTGATGCCGGCGTCGGGATCGATCCAAAGGGATGTGCCGGTAAAACCGGTATGTCCGATCGATCGGGGCGACAGCCGGCGGCCGCACGAGGACGTCGGGCGCATCGTATCCCAGCCGAGTGCGCGCGAACTGCCCGGGATGTCCGTGGGGGTACGGAACGCTTCGAACGTGGCGGCGGACGCCAGCGCGGTGTCGCCGCTGCAGGCACGGAGGATGTCGCGCGCAAACGACCCAACCGCCTGTGTCGTGCCGAACAGTCCCGCGTGGCCGGCGGCGCCGCCCAACGCCCAGGCGTTCTCGTCATGTACGTCGGCGATAAGGGTGCGGCCGCGCCACGGATCGACTTCGGTCGGCGCGGTCCGGGGACGCCACGCGGCGGGGGGATGATAGGTGATCTCGCCCCATCCGTGCGTGATGGCGAGACGGTCGAACTGTTCCGCCAGACTGGCGCCTTCCGGATGACGGTCCGCCAGGATGAAGCCGAGCAGGATGAAGCCGAGGTCGCTATAGATCGACCGTGTCCGCGGTGTGTACTCCAGTGGCAGGCTGCAGATCGCCGGTTCGAACTCGGCCCGTCCGACATGATCGCGATAGAAGGGGAGATGCGCGGTGAGGCCGGAACTGTGCCCCAGCAGATCGCGCACCGTGACCGAAGCGCGGTCATCGCCGGACCAGTCCGAAAGGGCGTCGGCGACCCGGAGATCGAGTGGCGTCACGGGCGCGTCGGCCTGTTGCATCGCGAGCGTCGTGGTGGCAATCACCTTCGTGAGCGACGCCAGGTCGAAGATGGTTCCGGCGGTCGCGGCGGGACTCTCCGGATCGGTGGTGAGACGTCCGCCGGCAAAGTGCCAGATCGGACCGCCCACCGTGCTCACCTCGGCGACTATCGCTGGCGCGACGCCGGCGGCGATGGCGTCGCGCAGCACCTGTGCCGGGCGTGTGAAGTCAGTCATGACCTCGGCTGGCCTTGTCCGAGACGTTGCGCCAGCATGCCGGCAGCGACCGTCACCGTCACGCCCACCAGGACGTACCACTGCCAGGACAGCGGGGTGAAGAGCGCAACACCGACCAGTGTTGCCAGTCCCGTTGCCAAGCCGGCCGCGCCGGCGCGTGCGGTCGGCCGGGCCGTCATCGTCGCCAGAACGACGAGACCGAGCATCAATCCGCCCGCAAAAAACTGCACGCGGAGCACGTCGTCGATCACGTGCTGCGACACGCCGATGGCGACCAGCGCGACGGCTGCCTGAACGACGGCCCAGATGCCGGTCGCCCAGCGCGACGCTCGGAGCGCGCCGGCGTCGTCGTCGCCGGCGGTGCGTCCGTGCATGTAGAAGTCGCCGATCGTCGAGGCGGCCGACGAGTTCAGCGAGGACGACAGCGTCGACATTGCCGCCGCCAGGATCGACGCGAGCACCAGACCGCGCACGCCGGGCGGCAGGTGCGTCATCAGGAACATCGGAAAGACCCGATCCGCCTGCACGACGCCCGCCGTCGTGATCGATGCGAGCGCCTCGGGCGGCGCTGCGGTCTCGTAGAACGCCCAGAGGAGCAGGCCGATACCGAGAAACAGTGCAAACTGCGCCAGGACGAACACGCCGCTCAATCCGAGCGCGAGGCGCGCCTCGCGGAGCGACCTGCTGCAGAGATAGCGCTGCACGAACATCTGATCGGCGCCATGCGTGGCGGCGGTGAAGACGGCGCCGCCGACGACCCCTGACCAAACCGTGTAGTCGCGCGTCAGGTCAAACGCGAAGTCGAACAGGCGCAGCTTGTCCGCCGCCGCCGCGGCCATCCAGGCCCCGGTCACGCCGTCGGGCAGGCGCGCAATCAGGATCACGGCCGCGACGGCGGCGCCCGCGAGGTACAGGGTGAGCTGCGCGACATCCATCCAGATCACCGCGCGCATCCCCCCGATCCAGGTGTAGGCGAGCGTCACCGCCGCGATGGCTCCGATGCCAGCCGCGATCACGACCGTCTGCGATGGGGCCGCCACGCCGGCCGCTTCAGCAGCCACCGTCGCCATCGCCGCCAGGACCAGCGCCGTCGCAAAGAGCCGCAGTCCGTCGGCAACGCTCCGCGTGGCAAGGAATATGACGGCTGCGGCGCGGCCGAGTCCGCGTCCCATCCGATCGGCCAGCAGTTGGTAGGCGGTCAGCAGATCGCGGCTGAGAAACGCGGGGAGGAGAAAGGTGGAAATCAGGAACCGTCCGGCGACGTAGCCGAGTGCGAGTTGCAGAAACGTAAGGTCGCCCGCGAAGGCGTAACCGGGAACACTGATGACGGTCACCGTGCTGGTCTCGGTGGCGACGATCGATCCCATGATCGCCCACCATGGCACATCGCGGCCGGTCAGGAAGTAGTCGCGGATGCTCCGACCGCGGCGTGCCCGCCGGCCGTACCAGAGGGCGAGGGCGAGATAGAGCAGGACGACTGCAAGGTCTAGGAGCAGCATCGCAGGGCGCGATCCGGTGCGCCGGAGGCTCCGTTCCGGCCGCCGCCGGTTTGACGCGTGTCCGGTGGGCGAAGTATAAGATAGGGTTGCGTCACGGGCGAATGGAGCAGCAGAACGTGTACCGCCACGGCGTCCTGACAGTGGGCCGCATGAAGACCACGGGCACTACGGGCTCCCCGATGATGGGGCGCGCGGGCAGTGGATGACGCCGCCGATACAACTCGACACGTCGATGGCCATCATCCACCAGCGGTTGATGGCTATTTTTTTTGGTGATGACAGCGGTATGTTCTGGCACTCGCGGCGGTCATGGCAGCGCTGGCTGTCGCGTTCTGGGCAGTGACGGTGCTTGGTGAGTGGCGCTGACGGCGCAGGTGTCCTGTGTTAAACGTCGCACTCGTCGGATTCGGGACGGTCGGCCAGTCGGTCGCGAGAATCCTCTGCCGGGGAGATGGGCGACCGCTCAGACTGACCCATATCTGCAACCGCGATGTGGAGCGGAAGCGGGCGGCGGCGGGATGGATTCCTGACGATGTCGGCTGGACCTCGGAGTTCGCCGACATCCTCGCTTCGGATGCCGACATCGTCGTAGAGGTGATCGGCGGGACCGATCCGGCCACCCGATGGATCCGTCAGGCGATCGAGGCGGGCAAGTCGGTCGTGACCGCCAACAAGCAGGTGATCGCCAACACTGGCGCGGAGTTGCTTGATGTGGCAGCTACGCACCGGCGGCACCTGTTGTTCGAGGCGGCGGTTGCCGGCGGTGTGCCAATCATCCGTGCGGTGCGCGAGGGGCTGGCGGGCGACCGCCTGTGCCGCGTGGCCGGAGTGCTGAACGGCACGTGTAACTACATCCTGACACGGATGGAGGCGGATCCAGCGTTGTCTTTCGACGCCGTCCTCGCCGAGGCGCAGCAGAAGGGGTACGCCGAGGCAGATCCTACGGCAGATGTCGACGGGGGAGATGCCGGCGCGAAGCTGGCGATCCTCGCGGCCGTCGGTCTCAAACGCCGTTTTGACGCCAGCGCGATACCGCTCCGGTCGATCCGCCCGGTCGAGCCGATCGACTTCGTGTATGCGCGCCGGCTCGACAGCACGATCCGGCAGGTCTCGCACGCCGAACTGGTCAACGGCGCGGACGACGATCGTGTGACGGCGTCGGTACAACCGATGCTGGTGCCGATCCAATCGCCGATGGCGCGGGCCGAGGGGAGCCAGAACGTCGTCGTGGTCGAAGGTGCCCACGGCGGCGAGACGGCGTTTCGCGGCTTCGGGGCGGGCGGGAATCCCACCGCCGTGGCGATCGTCTCCGACCTCGAGGCCATCGCACGCACCGGCAACGAGGCGCCACTCATGCGGACACCCACGCCGCCGCACGCGGAGATCGAGGCAGATTTCGTTGCACCGCAGTACCTGCGCTTTGCCGTCGTCGATCGCCCTGGCATCATCGCGGCGATCGCCCAGGTGTGCCTCCGGCACCGGTTGAACTTCGACTCGGTGCTGCAGGAACCTGGCTACGCGAAGTCGGCGCTGCCATTCGTCGTGACACTCGAGCCGTGCCGGACCGACGTGGTGCAGGCGGCGCTTGCCGAGATCGCGGCGCTCGACTTCCACGCGCGGCCGCCGGTCTGGATGCCGATCCTGCCGAGAGGGGAGAACGCGTGCGCTACCTGACCCACCTGCAGTGCTCGATGTGCGGGACGCCATTCCCGACTGAGGCGTTGTACGTCTGCACCGAGTGCCTCGGCCCGCTCGAGGCGATGTACGATCGCGACGCGATCCGCCGTGACGTCTCCCGCGAGGTGATCGCGTCGCGCCCCCCGAGCCTCTGGCGCTACCGCGAGTTCCTGCCGATCGACGGCGATCCGCGTACGGGCCTGGGATCCGGCTTCACGCCGCTGGTGCGCGCCGAGCGGCTGGCGGCCGAACTTGGCGTCCGCGAGCTCTACCTGAAGGACGACTCGGTCAACCATCCGACGCTGTCGTACAAGGACCGCGTCGTTCCGGTGGCGGCCACGCGCGCCTGCGAGCTTGGGGCCGAGGTGTTCGGCTGCGCGTCGACCGGGAATCTGGCGAACAGCGTCGCGGCGCACGCAGCCCGTCTCGGCCTCGACTGCTACGTGTTCATTCCGCAGACGCTCGAGCCGGGGAAGATTCTCGGTTCGGCGGTGAGCGGGCCGCATGTCGTCGCGATCGACGGGACCTACGACGACGTTAACCGTCTGTGCACCCAGGTGGGGGACAAGTACGGCTGGGCGTTCGCCAACATCAACCTCCGCGCCTACTACGCCGAGGGGGCCAAGACGATGGGCTTCGAGATCGTCGAGCAGCTCGGCTGGCGCTTCCCGCAGCATCTGGTCTGTCCGGTCGCGGGCGGCACCCTTCTGCCCCGGATCGGCCGCGGCTTCCACGATCTGCTGGACGCCGAGTTGATGGACGGGACGCCGCCGAAGATCCATGCCGCGCAGGCGGCAGGCTGCGCCCCAGTGATCCATGCCCTGGAGGAAGGGCTGGACTACCCGGAGCCGGTCCGTCCCGACACGATCGCCAAGTCAATCGCCATCGGCGCGCCAGCCGACGGCTACCACGTCCTGCGGACCATACGGGAATCGGGCGGCACCGGCGCCTCCGCGACCGACGACGAGATCCTGGACGCGATCGGCCTCCTGGCCCGAACGGAGGGCATCTTCACCGAGCCTGCGGGCGGAACGACCCTCGCCGTGGCGCGCAAGCTGTTCGCGCAGGGCGTCATACCGCGCGACGAGAGCACGGTCATCTGCATCACCGGCAACGGCTACAAGACCGCAGACATCATGGCCTCGCTGGTCGAGGCGCCGATCCGGCTCGGCCGCGCGTTCGGCGAGTTCGAAGCGTTCCTCGACGGACGCCACGCGGCGCGTCGTGCGGCTGTCGGCGCGGGCGGAGACCACGGGGAGTCATGACCGACACCGACGCACCGGCCGATGCGACGCCGGCTGCGGCGAGCGAGATCGTCGAGGCGGAAGGCCATCTGGTCGACTCGCACTTACTGCAAGAGGTGTTCGATCGGGTGATCGAGCACGGCGCGTCGTTCGACGTCCTCCGGTTCGACCTCGGCCGGACGAACGACGAGATCTCGCATCTCGAGCTGAAGGTGACGGCGCCCGGGCGGACGGTTCTGACCGCGCTGCTCGAGGATCTGATGCCGCTCGGCTGCCACCCGGCGGTGAGGTGCGACGCGACACTCAGGCCGGCGGAGGCGGACGGCGTGGTGCCGGACGATTTCTACTCGACGACGAACCACCGGACGCACGTCCACCATGGCGGCGACTGGATCGAGGTCGAACGCCAGCGGATGGATGCGGTGATTGTCGTCGCCGACGGTCACGCGGAGTGCCGGAAGCTGCGCGACGTGCGCGGGGGCGAACCGGTCGTCTGCGGCGTCGCGGGCGTCCGCGTGGCGCCGGAGTTCCGCGAGCGCGACCGGCTCGGGTTCGCCTTCATGTCGAGCGACGTCTCGACCGAGCGGCGCGTCGAAGTGGCGGTGGCGCGGGTTGTCACGATGCTACGCGAGACACGGCGGTCGGCCGGGAAGATCGCGTTCGTCGCCGGACCGGTCGTGGTCCATAGCGGTGGCACGGCGTACCTCGCCGAGCTCATCCGCCAGGGGTACGTCGACGTGATCCTGGCGGGAAATGCGCTGGCGGTCCACGACGTGGAGCATGCGCTGTTCGGCACGTCGCTCGGGATCGACATGAATGCCGGCGTCGCCGTCAAGGAGGGCCACCGGAACCACATGCGGGCGATCAATGCAATCAACCGCGCCGGTGGCCTGAAGCCGGCGGTTGAGCAGGGGATGCTTCGGTCCGGCGTCATGTACGAGGCGATCCGCCACGACATCGACTACGTCCTCGCCGGCAGTATCCGGGACGACGGGCCGCTCCTCGATACCGAGATGGACCTGATCGTGGCGCAGGACCGTTACGCCGAGGCGCTGCGCGACGTCAGTCTGGTCGTCATGCTGTCGACGATGCTCCACAGCATCGGCGTCGGGAACATGCTGCCGTCGCAGGTCCGGGTGGTCTGTGTCGATATCAACCCGGCGGTGGTCACCAAGCTGTCGGACCGCGGATCGTCGCAGCGAGCCGGTATCGTGACCGACGTCGGACTGTTTCTCCATCAGTTGACGGCCCAACTGGCCGCAGCGGAACTGGCGGGCGCCGCAGCGGGAGGTGCGCGATGACCGGTGCCACGACCGCCGCGCCGATCGTCGTTCAGAAGTACGGCGGCACCTCGGTCGCCACGGCAGACCACGTCCGGAAGATCGCCGATCGCGTGACACGCGTGCGGAAGACGACGCCGCGCCTCGCCGTGGTCCTCTCGGCGATGGGCAAGACGACTGACGAACTGGTTGCCCTGGCGCACGCCGTGTCGTCCCGCCCGAGCGGGCGCGAGATGGACCTGCTGCTGGCGACCGGCGAACAGGTGTCGGTATCGCTCCTCGGTCTTGCGCTGCAGGAACTGGGCGTGCCGGCGGTTTCGCTCACCGCGTCGCAGTGCGGCATTCGGACCGACGATGCCTACAGCGTCGCCCGGATCGAGTCGATTGACACGGTTCGGATCAGCGCCGAGTTCGAGCGGGGACGGGTGGTGATCATCACTGGCTTTCAGGGGATCACGCGCGACCACGAGGTGACGACGCTCGGCCGCGGCGGAAGCGATATCACCGGCGCGGCGGTGGCGGCCGCGCTGGGCGCGGACGTCTGCGAAATCTGCACCGACGTCGACGGCGTGCTGTCGGCCGACCCGCGCATCGTGCCCCATGCGACCCGATGGACGGAGATGAGCTACGAGGCAGCGATCGAGATGGCGTCGAGCGGTGCCAAGGTGCTGCACCCCCGCGCGGCGGAGGTGTGCATGGCGTACCGGATTCCGATCCATGTGCGGTCCAGTTTCCATGACGGAGACGGCACCTGGATCCGTGGAGCAGACGAGATGGTGATGGAACAGGCGGCGGTCGTCGGCGTGAACAAGGACACGAAGATCGCCAAGGTGACGTTGACCGACGTGCCGGATCGACCCGGCCTTGCCGCGGAGGTCTTCCAGGATCTGGCCGCGCAGTCCATCAACGTCCGGCTGATTATTCAGAGCGCCAGTTCCGAGGGATACGGGCGGATCACGTTCGTGCTCGATGACGAGTATGTCGCCGCGATCCACCCGCTGATCGACGCCTGGAAGGCCCGCGGGCTGACGCGCGAGGTGCACGTGGACGCAGCCGTGGCGAAGATCTCCATCGTCGGGTCGCGCCTCGCGTCGACACCCAGTCTGGCGGCCCGGATGTTCGCCGTGCTCGCGCGCGAAGGAATCAATATCGACTGCATCAGCTCGTCCGAGATGAAGATCGCCTGCGTGATCGCCGGGGCAGAAGCGGACCGTGCCGTGCGGGCGGTCCACGACGAGTTCTTCCCGCAGGGCGCGCTCACCGTGACGGATGCGCCGGCGGACCGACAGGAGGCACGGTGAGTGAGCGGATGCCGGTGGGCGTACTGGGCGCCACCGGAACCGTGGGGCAGGAGTTCATCGCGGCGCTGGCGGACCATCCCTGGTTCGAGGTGTCGTGGATCGGCGCGAGCGAGCGGTCGGCCGGAAAGACCTACCAGGACGCCACGCCCTGGCGTCTGCCCACCCCGCGACCCGGTTTTGTCGCCGGCATGACGGTCGAGCGGTGCGAGCCGGGCGGCGGTGTGCCGCGTCTCGTCTTCTCCGGACTCGATTCGTCGGTAGCGGGCGACGTGGAACGGGCGTTCGCGGAAGCGGGACATATCGTCGTCAGCAACGCCAGGAACTACCGGATGGAGCGGGACGTGCCGCTGCTCATCCCGGAGATCAACCCGGACCACCTGGGACTACTCGACGTGCAGGCGAAGGAACGCGACTGGCCGGGCCGGATCGTCACCAACCCGAACTGCTCCACGATTGTCATGACGCTTGCGCTGGCGCCGCTCCGGCCGTTCCACCCGACGCGCGTCATGGTGTCGACGCTGCAGGCGGTCTCGGGCGCCGGTTATCCGGGGGTCGCGTCGCTCGACATCACCGGCAACATCCTCCCGCACATCCAGGGCGAGGAGGACAAGATGGAAACCGAGACGCAGAAGATTCTCGGCACCCTCAATGGCAGCGCAGTCGTGCCTCACCCGATGGTCGTGAGCGCGACGACGACACGCGTGCCGGTGCTGAACGGCCATACGATGCTGATGTCGGCCGAGTTCGACAGCACGCCGTCGGAACAGGACCTCATTGAGGCGTTCCGTGCGTTCACCGGCCGTCCGCAGCAGGAAGGCCTGCCGACCGCGCCGGCGCAGCCGATCCTGTACACCGACGATCCGGACCGGCCGCAGCCTCGCCTCGACGTCGACGCCGAACGGGGCATGGCGGTGACGGTTGGCCGCCTTCGCCCCTGTCCCGTACTCGACTGGAAGTTCGTCGCCCTCGGCCACAACACGATCCGCGGCGCGGCGGGCGCGGCCATCCTGAACGCCGAGCTGATGAAGGTGGACGGCCTGCTGTAGCGTGACACTCGCCGCACACCGTCAAGGCTTCGAGTCACCGCCCATCGTAGACGATGCGGCCGTCGGCGACCGTGACGACTGCCCCGGCCGCGCGGATGTCGAGGGACGGCGCGGAGAGGAGCGACACGTCGAGCAGTGAGAAGTCGGCCAGGTGGCCGATGGCAAGACGGCCCTTGAAATCCTCCTCGAATGAGGCGTAGGCGCCGGCGATGGTGTAGGCATCGAGCGCACGCGCCATCGTGATCCGCTCGGCCGGCCGCCAGCTTGCCGGACGAACCCCTTCCGGCGGCCGCCGTGTCACTGCGCCGTAGAGGCCGATGGCCGGACCCGCGGGTGCGAACGCCCAGTTGGTGCCGAATGCCACCATCGCACCGGCATCGAGGAGCGAGCGGACGGCGAACGCTTCCCCAAGCGCCTGATCCCCCAGCATCGCTTCGAGCCGGGGCCCCGTCTCGCCGATCGTCGCCGGCTGCATGCTGGCGATGACGCCCAGCCGGGCGAACCGGGCAATGTCGTCCGGGCGGAGGTGCTGCGCATGCTCGATCCGGAAGCGGCGGTCGCGCGGGCCGTTCGCCTCAATCACCCGCTCGTACGCATCGAGCGCCAGGTGGGTGGCGCGGCTACCGACGGCGTGCAACGCCACCTGCAGCCCGGCGGCGTCCACCGCGTCCACGTGGGCGCTCAGCCGATCGATGTCGTACAGCAGCAGGCCGGCATCGTTGGCCGAACCGGGGTAGGGCAGGTCGATCGCGGCGGTCCCGGTCTCGACCGTACCGTCCACCACCCCCTTCAGGGCACCGACACGGAACCAGGAGTCGCCACGACCGTCGTCACCACCGAACCGGCCCTCCGCGATCGCATCGCGCAGCTCCCGCCAGGTGTGGAGCGGCACCGCGGCGTAGATGCGCGCCGTCAAACGTCCGGCGTCGCGGGCTCGCTCGAACGCCTCGAGATCGGCCCAGCTCCCCATGTGATGGACCGAGGTGACTCCGCGCGCCGCCAGCCAGGCGAGGGCAGCGTCGATTGCAGCGTCGTTCTCCGCCGGCCTCCGGGCGGGTGGCGGTTCGGCCGCGAGCGACCAGACATCGTCATCGAGCAACAGGCCGTCACCCGATGCGTCCGCCAGCAACCGGTGCCCGGCGTCGAGCAGGTGAACATGCGCGTCGATGAAGCCGGGCACCACGCTGGCCCCGTTGGCGTCGATGATGACGCCGCCGGCCGCCAGCTCGCGGATCCCGTCGCTCGATCCGAGTGCGGCGATCCGGTTGCCGGAGACCCCGACCGCCTCGACGAGGGGACGCTCCGGATCACCCGTCCAGACGGTGGCGTCGACGATGGCGAGCGAAATCGTGGGGGGCCGCGACGGCGCGTCGACTGTCGTGCAGGCGGCAGTCAGCGCGATAAGCGCAAGCAGATGCGGACGTCGGTGCCCGCGCACCGGTCAGTTGGCGAGGGCGCCGCCCCTCGCATAGTCGACCAGCAGCCGGATCGGTGCCGCCGGATCACCACCGACGAGCGATCGGCCGGGCGCATGCGACGCGCCCGGGTGGACGATCGCCTCCACCTCGATCGTGCTGCCGCCTGGCAGCACCACCGGTGCATCGAACCAGTAGCGCGTGGGCCAGGCGGTGTCTGGCTCGCGCAGGAACAGCATCGGAACGCGCGATCCGTCAGGCGTCACCGCCACGACCTGCACATCCTTCGTCTCGATTGCGATCTCGGGCAGCATGGCCAGCACCTCGACATCCTCGTCAATCGTCTGACTGATAACGATCGTCTGACCGGTCGCGCCGGCAGGTGAGGCGATCAGCAGCGACTCGATCGCAGCAGCATCGCCGTCGGCAAAGTAGAGTCCGACCCGGCTCTGATCGGTGAAGTCCTGTCCCTCGGTGATCCAGGTCTTCTTGTAGTGGACCCGGATGACGATGTCCGCGCCGGCCGGCATCGGGTGCGCCGCATCGGTCTGCACGACGCTCGTCCGGCCTGGCGACCAGAGCGCGATGGGTGGCCCGGTCGGGAATTCGGTGCCGCCCGGCTCGCCGAATCCCAGTTCCGGATCGGCGGTGTCGAGCGCGCGAGCCGCCCCGGCGGCGTCGATGTAGATGGCCACGTCCCGCACAACCTGACCGGCGCCCGGCATCACGTCGGCGCCGGTCACGAGGCGGGCCGAGTCGGTCCCGGCCGGAAGGACGAAGTAGCGAACAGTCTCGGTCGTCCCAATCGCGACGGTGTACGGCTCCGGCATCTCCAACTCGAGGCCTGGCGCGCCGTGCCGCCAGTCCGCGGGAGCGGCGACCGGGTCGAGCTGCATGTTACGTGGCCCCTGCGGATAGCCGCCGCTCGACCACTCCAGGATCATGTCCATTTCGCTCGCCGGCAGGGCATGACCGTTCAGAAAGTCGCCGAAGCCGTCCTCCGCCTTCCAGGGTGGCATCCGGAGACCGAGCACCTCCTCGCGGATCGACTGCGCCCAGGGATACGCTTCGTTGTAGCTGACGAGCGACATCGGCGCGATGCCCCCATCGCGATGGCAGGCGCCACAGTTGTCCCGGAAGATCGGGAAGAGGTGCTCGTTGTAGTTCCACCGCGAGGCGATCGGGGTGTGGGTCTCCGGCGTCCGTCCTCCCGCCACCAGACACCCGACGGCCAGCAGTACCCCGGCCGTCGCACGCGCGATCGCCGTTTGTCGCCCGCTCACGGCTGCCTCCCGTAAATCTCGGCGATCTGATTGACCGCCTCGTCGAAGATGTCGTGCGCCTCACTTACCTGCTGCTTGTTTCCGAGGTCGCCGTACCAGTCGAGCAGCCAGGCGGATCGCACCAGGCTTCGGACGGCGATCCGAACCATGTTCCGATCCTGCGGCTGCAGGTCTTCCGCCCGATCATGCAGCGCCAACGCCAGCTCTTTCGACTGAAGCGCCGGGATGAAGATCTCGGTGAAGCCACCGGTCGCAACGAGGTCCGCGATCTCGTCGTTCCGGTCGCTGATGCCCTGCACGATGTCGCTGGCTAATTCCGGGATCCGCGGGCGAATGCGCTCGGCGAGCGGCAGCGTCTCGGGTACGACCGCCGCCGGCGAGGTGTCGACCAGGTCCGACCCGGTCGATGAAAACTCGGGGAAGATGAAGTCAAACCGGTCTTCCGGGAAGTCCTCGGCGACCTGGATCTTCGCGATCACGTCGGCGGGAAAGGCCAGATCGCCTACCTCTGCCTCGAGATAGGCGCCGTCGGGCGACGGCAGCAGGACCGCGGCGCGGACCTCGACAAACTCGTCGCTCTCCGCGTCGTACTCTTCCTCCAGCACGACGCGCCCCATCCAGAAGGTAACGTCGACCGGTTCGCGGTAGTTGTCGGTTGCATAGAGCCGGAAGACACCAGGTTCCGGATACGCTCCCTCGATATGGTGGAAGCTGTCGGGCGCCATGAAGACCCGGCCCCCCTGCCGCGGGGTGTGGTCCATGTGCGCGCCGGGCGCGGCATCGACCACGCCGCAGGTCAGCATCCGGGAGCCGTAGTACGGGTTGCGGACCGGCCCGTCGATCTGCACCCAATTCGACCCACCGTCGAACATCGGGCAAAAGGCGCGCGCGTAGCCCGCCGGCAACTCCATCCCGGTCAGGAACTCCGACAGCGGCTTGAAGTCGGCCCGCATCGACTCGATGTCGTCCGCGCCCGCCGCCACTTCCGCCAGCGGCCGGACCGTCGGGTCGGCCATCGCAACGAGACCCGCGAGTGCGCTCCGAGCGGTGTCGAAGTCATCCGCCGCCAGCGCTGTCTGGGCGCGAACGTACTCTGCCAACTGGGTTGGGAAGTCGGCTGCCTCGGCGGTGGCGACCGGCGTGGCCGGCGGGTTCCGCGCTGCACAGCCGCCCAATGGCAGCGCGAGGGCAACCCCGAGCACGACAACCCGCATGACGTGTTGAGGCATCTGACTGAACCCTTGTAGAGTGACGCGAACCGGGTAGTCAGTGTCCAGTATACAACGCAGGTCTCGCAGGGACCGAAACCGCGAGTTGATCGACGCCTGGATCGACGAACTGAAGGGAGTGCGGCGCCTGTCGCGCCACACGCTCGCGGCGTACCGCCGTGACCTCGAGGCACTCGCCGTCTATGCGGAGAGCCGGCGGAAGGAGATCGCGCAACTCGCCCGGCAGGATCTTGAGGCGTTCGTCCGCTACCGGGTGTCGTCCGGCCTCGCGCCCCGATCGGTGGGGCGGTCGGTCGCCAGCGTCCGAAGCTTCTACCGGTTCCTCGTGGCGGACGACAGGCTGGTTGACAACCCGGCGGAGGACCTGCGGGCGCCGCGGGCATGGCCGGCACTGCCGTTGGTGCTGCCAGCCGAGGCGATCGATGACCTGCTCGCCCAGCCCGACCCGACGACGCCAGCCGGCCTCCGCGACCGGGCGTTAATCGAGCTGCTGTACGCCACCGGCCTGCGCGTGTCCGAACTGCTCTCGCTCCAGCCGGGCGACCTGAACCTGACGCAGGGATATCTCACCTGCATCGGCAAGGGCAACAAGGAGCGGCTGGTGCCGATGGGGAAGCCCGCGATCGAATGGTTGGCGCGCTATCAGCGGGAAGGCCAGCCCATACTCCTGAAGGGCAGGACGTCGCCCTGGCTTTTCGTCAACGCGCGCGGGGGCGGCAAGCTGACCCGGGTCGGGTTCTGGAAGAAGCTGAAGCAGTACGGCCGTCAGGCAGGACTGTCGCGCGACCTGAGCCCGCATGTGCTGCGGCACTCGTTCGCGACGCACCTGCTGGAGCGGGGGGCGGACCTGCGTTCCATTCAGACGCTGCTTGGGCATGCGGACCTCTCGACAACCCAGATCTATACGCACATCCTGGACGCGCGGCTGAAGGCGGTCTATGACACGTACCATCCGCGGTCGTGATTGACAAGGTAGCCAATTGGCTGTACCCTAAGGGGTTACAGTCGTTGCGCCGCATCAAGGCGCGCCCGCAGCAGTCAAGGAGAACCACAGCCCATGCGCCGAACAGGCCGTTACCTCTTTACGTCGGAGTCGGTCACGGAGGGCCACCCGGACAAAATCGCCGATCAGGTGTCGGACGGAGTGCTCGACGCGGTCCTCGCACAGGATCCGAACGGCCGGGTCGCCTGCGAGTCGCTCCTGACCACCAACCTGATCGTCCTGGCGGGAGAGATCACCACCGACGCACGGGTGGACTACGCGGAGGTGGCGCGAGAGGCGGTGCGCGATGTCGGCTACACCGATCAGGCGTTCGGCTTCGACGCCAACCGCTGCGACGTGCAGGTAAAGCTGCACGCGCAGTCGGGTGACATTGCCATGGGGGTGGACCCTGGGGGCGCAGGTGATCAGGGGCTGATGTTCGGCTACGCCTGCACCGGCACGCAGGAACTGATGCCGATGCCGATCATGCTGGCGCACCGCCTGGTCCGTGCGCTCTCGACGGCGCGGCGGAGTGGCCTGATCGACTACCTCCGGCCCGACGGCAAGTCGCAGGTGACGGTGGAGTACGAGAACGACGAGCCGAAGCGCATCGACAAGGTCGTGGTTTCGAGCCAGCATGCCGAGTCGGTGCCGATCGAGGCTGTCCGGGCGGACATCGAGCGCGGCGTGATTCGGCCGACGCTCCCGCCGGAACTGGTGGATGACGAGACGGTTGTCCATATCAACCCGACCGGGCGGTTCGTCACCGGTGGGCCGGCTGGCGACTGTGGCCTGACCGGCCGGAAGATCATCGTCGACACCTACGGCGGCATGGCGCCGCACGGCGGCGGCGCCTTCTCCGGCAAGGATCCGACGAAGGTGGACCGTTCCGCCGCCTATATGGCGCGCTATATCGCAAAGAACTGCGTCGCGGCCGGCCTTGCCGACCGCGTGCAGGTGCAACTGGCGTACGCCATCGGCATTGCGGACCCGATGTCGGTGCTGGTTGACACATTCGGCACCGGCACGACCGGCCTGACCGACCGGGAACTGGGCGAGCTGGTCCAGGCCCACTTTGCGCTGAAACCTCGGGAGATCATCGAGACGCTCGACCTGCGCCGGCCCATCTACCGGCAGACCGCCAGGTTCGGCCACTTCGGCCGGGAGGAAGCGGAGTTCACCTGGGAGCGGACCGACCGGGCCGACGCGCTCCGGGCCGACACCGGCGTGCCGGAACGCGAGGCAGCGGCGGTCTCGTCCTGAATCGCCGGCGCTCCGGCGCCGATAGGACGATCGGGAGTCCCGATCAATGGAGCGGCGCGCACGGCGGATCCGGCCCCTCGTCACGATACTCGCGCTTGCCGCGGGCGCCGGTCTCGCCGTCAGTCTGCTGCTCCCGCCCGCGGCGCGTGTCGTCGACACGCCGCCGGACCCAGGCGTGGAACCTGGCGCCGCGGACGGCATAGCCCCGGACGGCTTCTATCCGACCGCACGCGGCGCCTATCACGTGCACAGTCGCCGGTCGGACGGGAGCGGCACCGTACCGGAGATCGCGGCGGCCGCCGCGGTGGCCGGCCTCGATTTCGTCATCCTGACCGATCATGGCGACGCGACCGGCATCGTGCCTCCGGCGTATCACGGTGGCGTCCTGATGATCGATGGTGTCGAGATCAGCACCGACGGCGGCCATTACGCAGCGATCGGCCTCGACGCGGCGCCGTATCCGCTCGGTGGCGACGCGCTCGGAGTCGTCGAGGATGTCCGCCGCCTTGGCGGCTTCGGCATCGCGGCGCACCCGACGTCGCCGAAGCCGGGCCTCGCCTGGGCCGACCGGTCGTTGCCGGTCGACGCGGTCGAATGGCTGAACGGCGACACCGCGTGGCGTGACGAGAGCTGGGCATCGCTGGCGCGGGTCATCGTCAGCTACTGGATTCGGCCGGCCGAGAGCCTTGTATCGATGCTCGCGCGTCCCGACCCGGCGCTCGGCTTGTGGGACGAACTGGCGTTGGCGCGCCGCGTGGTCGGTCTTGGCGCCGGCGATGCTCACGCCCGTCTCGCGGCCGAACCGGACGACGGCGAGGGAGACGGCCGGGCAGGGGAGTCGCCGGACGCGCTCGACTCGCAGATCGGCCGAGCCCTATTGTTGCCGGCCTACGAGGCGGTGTTCCGTGCGAGCTCCCTGCAGGTCGAGCTGGACCGGCCACTGACGGGGCGCGCCTCGGTGGATGCCGCGGCGCTGCTGGGGCAACTGCGCGCGGGACGTGTCTACACGTCGATCGAGGCGCTCGCGGCGCCTGCCCGCTTCGCCTGGACGGGCCGAACGACCGTCGGGCAGGTGATCAGGATGGGGCAGTGGACGGCGGGCGATGCGCCGGTCACGCTTGCGGCCCGGATCGCCGGCCCATCCACTGCAACGTTCACATTGCGCCGCAACGGGGAACCGGTCGTAGCGGGAGAGCCGGGGCCGGTGCTCACCTACGAGACGCCGGTCGCCTCCGACGAGTGGATGGCGTACCGCGTTGAGGTCTATCTGCCGAACGCGCCGGGCACGCCGCCGGTGCCATGGATCGTCGGCAATCCCATCTACGTCGGGGGGAGCGCGCCGAACGCGACCGCGCCGGCGGGGGAGTCCGCTGCCGAACCGGCCCCGGGGCGGCCGCTGACCGGCGAATGGCGGGTGGAGCAGCGGGGCGCGGAGGTGTCGCTCACCGCGGATCTGGTGGCGGTGGAGACAGACCCGGCCGGCGCCGAGGTCCGGCTGGCCTTCGAGCTGGGCGCCGGGGCGGACACGTACGCCGCTGCCGCGCAAACCCTCGGACCGGACGGTCTGGGGGGCGCGACCGCGGTTCGCTTCGACGTCGAGGCGTCGCGCCCGATGCGCGTCTCCCTCCAGGCGCGGCGTAACGGCCAGCCCGGCGGTGAGGGCGAACGGTGGCGCCGTTCGTTCTATGCCGGCCCGCAACGGCGCGCCGTGCGGATCCCGCTTGACCAACTGGCGCCGGTCACCCCGGAGCTGCCGGCTCAACCGGACCTTACGACGATCGATGGCCTCCTGATCGTCGTCGACACCGTCAACACGCTCCCCGGCACGTCTGGCACCTTGACGATCACCGTCCCGCACCTGATTGCGCCGTAACTGCGGGTGCCGCGCCGACGTGCAGGCGCCCGCTCCCCGCTAGGTCCGGATGGCGAACAGAAAGTAGCCGGCGGAAGCGCCGAAGAAGATGTTGGGCGCCCACGCCGCGATCGCCGGCGTGAGCACGCCGGCGCTGCCGAAGGCGCCGAAGATGGAGATGACGATCCAGTAGGTGAAGGCGAGGGCGATGCCGACACCGACGCCGTACAGTGCGCCGCGCGACCCCGTGGTGACCGCGAACGGAATGGCGATCAGCGTCAGGATCAGCGTAACGAACGGAAACGATGCCTTTCGGTGCAACGCCACGACCAGGCTCACCACATCGAAGCCGCGTGTCCGCAGTTCCTCGATATACCCCTGCAGCTCGCGGAAGCTCATCAGTTCCGCCTCCGGCAACTCCGCCGCGAACACCTCCGGGGGAGCCACGGCCGGCAGCGTCCGCTCCGCATCCTCGCGGTAGGCCGATGCGTCGGCGTCCACGGCGAAGTCACGAATCCAGACGTCGCGGCCCTGCCACGCCGCCGCCGGTGCATCCTCGCCATCGAATGTCGCCTGCGCGACGTAGGTCCGCCGCGCAAGCGACCAGGGGCGCCCCTCGAACTCGAAGACTGACAGCGCTCCCACCTCTTGCCGGTCCGAATCGAAGTGGAGGTAGTGGTAGATGTCGCCGCTGTCGCTCACCAGCCACCGGCGGTTCAGCGGATCGACCACATGCGCCCGGCCGGTCCGGATCTGCTGATTCAGGGTCTCAGCGCGCCGGTTCGCCCGGGCGAGCACCGTTTCCGAAATCACGAAGAGGCACGCGCCCCAGACGACACTGAAGGCGAGGATCGGGAGCGCCACCCGGTACAGGCTGATGCCGCACGCCTTCATGACGGTCAGCTCGCTGGTTCGTGTGAGCATGCCGATCGTGACGAGCGTCGCCAACAGGCCCGCGATTGGCAGGACGTAGTAGATGAACTGCGGCGTGGCGTACCAGAGGTGCTCCAGCAGCATCAGGCCGGTCGCCTGTTCCTTGAACAGGTTGTCGGAAAGGTCGATGAACGTGGTGATGTAGAAGATCCCGAGCAGGCCGACGAAGGCGACCGCCACCCACCGGAGATACATCCGGATGACGTACCGGTCGAGAATGGTGACGCCGGCGGCAACCGGTCCGGCCTGGACCATGACGGCCGCGCCGCGGCCTGCAGACGGCGCCCGCCGCGCCGCGCCGGCGCGTCCAGGGTCATCGGCCGCGTCCGCGCTGTGATCCGCTTCGGGAGCCGCCGTAACTGGCGTTCGATGGGGGAGCAGTCGGCCGACAAGTGCGGCGCCCGGCAGTCGCCGGTCGGCCCGCCCGGTGCGCCACCACACCAGCGCGATTCCGAGCAGCCCGAGCACGATGTTCGGCAGCCACCGCGCCAGGTGGGGGGAGATACGCTGGCCCATCGCCATGGCTTCCCCGGTGTACATCACGACGTAGTAGGCGAAGATGACGCCGATGCCGAGCGCGAAGCTGGCGAGCCGGCCATCCCTGCGGTTACTGACTCCGAATGCGGCGCCCAGCAGGACGAAGATGAAGCAGGCGACCGGGATGGAGAACTTCTGATGGAGGTACATGATCGGCCAGTGCGGCGACTCTCCCTCCGCCCGCATCTCCACCGCCCGGTCCTGAAGCTCCGCAATCGTCAGCTCCGCGTAGCCCCGCTCCGGTCCGTCGACCGGAAAGAGCGACGACGCGTCCACCTGGATCAGCAGATCCTCAAACGCGTGCCGCTCGTAGTCCTCCGGCTGTGCGGGGTCGACATGGTGCCGTGTTCCGTTGGTGAGGGCAATCTCGACCACCTGGCGATCCCGTTCGACCACCACGTGTCCCCGCTCCGCCACGTAGATGTCCGGCCGGTTCGGTTCCCGCACGTCGGCAAGAAACACATCCGACCAGCCACCGCCGGGGGAGAGTTCCCGGACGTACAGCACCAGGTTGGGGAAGTCGTCGACATGGAAGACCCGCGGCTTCACCTCCCCCTCGGCCCGGTTCGCCATGACGCGGAACACCAGCTCCCGGAACGACTGATTCGACCGCGGCAGCACGTCGACCATGATCCACCAGTTGACCCCGGCCACCAGCGTCGCCAGCAGGAGCAGCGGCGCCAGGATTCGCGCGAAACTGATACCGCACGCCTGCATTGCCACCGTCTCGCGGTCGCTGGAGAGGCGTCCGAGCGCCATCAGGACGCCCAGGAGCAGCGCCATCGGGATCGTGAGCCCGAGCGACTGCGGCACCAGGAGCGCCAGCATCTGCACGATCTCGCCCGGCGCGATGCCGATCCCCATCAGTTCCTCGGCCCGGTCGCGCAGCGGCGGGAGCAGCAGCAGGAACGTAAAGACGAAGAGCGACAGCAGGAAGGGAGGGATCACCTCGCGGACGATGTAGCGACTCGTAGTGCGCAACATGGCGGCGCTTCACACCATCCTATCGGCCAGTGCCGACGCCGGCCAAGTCCGCGCCCGGGGGCTCCCATCTAGCCGTCTGAATGCGCAGGGCCTGGGGGCTGGATCCTTCATCGGACGTCGACGAAGTCGACGTCCGATAAGGTATGTTATGTTTACTTACGTGTCGAAAAGCCTCTGGCGCCGGTCGTGCGGGTAGGCCGTCTGTCGGCCCTCAATCCTCTTCTTGCCGCAGCTCCTCGATGATTTGTTCCAGCGTGCTGATCAGCTCTTTCCGTTCCACCTTGGACTTCCGGAACGACAGGCGCAGTGCGAACGTCTTCCGAGGCTCCGCGTAGTTGTAGACGTACGGTTTCGACCGATCCGACGGCTTCTCGCGCGCGGCACGTAAATGCTTGCGCGTGGCCGCACCGTGCCGCGTCAGCCGTTCGATCAACGACGTCATCGCGCGCGGCGTGCGCTGCCGCACCACTTCAAGCAGAAGCGATTTCGACGTGATGTTGGCCAACTGGCAGAGTTCCTTGATGTCATCCGGCATGGCCTGCAGCGAGAGCGATTCGGTGACTGAGGTCCGTGACTTCCCGAGCCGGCGCGCCAGTTCCTCGTGCGTGTGCCCGAACCTCTTGGCCAGTGCGGCCAGCGCCTCCGCTTCCTCGAACGGCGTCAAGTCCTTCCGCTGCAGATTCTCGATCAAGGCAAGTTCGACGGCTTCCGACTCGTCAGCCTTTCGTATAATGGCTGGCACTTCAGTCAGACCGACCTGCAACGCCGCCTGGTAACGCCGCTCGCCGGCAATGATGCGGTAGCGGCCGTCCTGGTCGCGAACGATGATCGGCTGAAGGATGCCCTTCTCGGCGATCGACGCCATCAGCTCGGAGAGGTCGCCCATCTGTTGCCGCGGCTGATCGGGATTCGGATCGATCCGGTCGATCGACAGCATCCGTCCGATCGGTTCGGCGACCGACGCGGCGAGCGCCTCGACGTAGTGGGCTGAGTGACGCATCTGGTGCGTGTCGGGCAATCCACGTCTAGGCACGGTTCATCACCTCTTCGCAGAGACTGAAGTAGTCGCTCGCCCCGGTCGATTCCGGAGCGAACGTAAAGATCGATTCCTTGTAGGCCGGGCTCTCCTCAAGCCGGACGTTCCTCTTGATGACGGTTCGGAACACCTTCTCCCCGAACACTTGCCGAATCTGATCGCGCGTGTCACGCGCTATCGTGGTCCGCCGATCATGCATCGTGATCAGGACCCCCAGAATGTTCAACGTCGGGTTGGCCCGCTTCCGCACCTGCTCCACTGTTTCCAGGAGATCGTCGGTGCCCTCTAGAGCAAAGAACGAGGACTGAATCGGGATCAACAGGTCCGTCGCTGCCACAAGTGCGTTGACGGTCAGCAGGCCGAGCGTCGGCGGGCAGTCGATCACGATGAAGGGGTACCGATCCGTCACGGTATCGATGCGATCCTTCAGGCGGAAATGGGCGTCGAACTCCCCCACCAGGTGCGACTCCAGCTTGGCAAGTGCGATGCGGGCGGGGGCGACCGACAGGTTCTCCTGCTTGGATGAAACGATGATGTCGGCAAGCTGACGCGAGGCGTCGACAATCACGTCATAGATCGATTGTTGATCCGGTTGCGGGTCCAGGATTGACATCGTGCTGTTCGCCTGCGGATCGAGATCGATCAACAGGGTCGGCTTGCCGTGCAGCGCGAAGGCGGACGCGAGATTGATGGCGGTGGTGGTCTTACCCACTCCGCCCTTCTGGTTGGCGATAGCGACGATCATGCAGTCGGCCTGCGGACGGGGAGACGGATCCGCGATGGTACGGAGGCCGTCAAGGAGTCCACACCACAGTGCGCGGATTCTAGGAACAGGCCCGACTGATGTCAAGAAACCGGCGGGAAACGGAACGGGATCAGCAGTCCGAACGGCGGGCAAACGCCGGCGCCGTCGGGGAATGTCGGCCGGCCGACATCAGGCTACATCTTGTACTTGCCCAGGTCGTCCGGGTCGAGGCTCTCGAGCCACCGCGCTAGCCGTTCGGAGTCTCCCTTGTCCGGCGCAAACTCAAGGGTCCTGGCGTTCTTCACGACCGTTTCCTCGACGAAGATCGGCGCGCTCACGCGCAGCGCCAACGCGATCGCATCGCTCGGCCGCGCATCGACCGCGATCAGTTCGCCGCGCATCCGAACGTAAATCAATGCGTAGAACGTATTGTCCTTCAGGTCGGAGACCACGATCTTTTCCACCGCGCCATCGAGGTCGACGATCACGTTCCGGAGCAGATCGTGCGTCATCGGCCGCGGCGTCGTGACGTTTTCAATCTGGAGAGCAATGGCGTTCGCCTCGAAGATGCCGACCCAGATCGGCAGCACGCGGCCGCCCGAGTCATCGCGCAGGATAACGATCGGCATGTTGGTAACCGGGTCGACCATGAGCCCCTTGATCATCATCTCGATTTGCATCAGATCACCTCGCCCGAGACGCTGTTCGGACCCGCCCGGCGCACCTCCACCTCGAGGAGCTGCCCGACGCAGTCTGGTCCGGCCCGGAAGTTGACCGGCGTGTTGCCGCCGGTGCGCCCCGTGTATTCGTCGGTCCGCTCGCGCCGGCGGCTCGGTCCGTCAGCCAGCACTGTCACCCGCTGCCCCACCATGGCCGCGTGTAGGGATCGCTGGATGTCCTGCTGCTGTTCCTGCAATGCCGTCAGACGTCGACCCTTCTCCGCCTCCGACACCGTGTCCGGCATCCGCCGGCTCGCCAGCGTGTTGGGCCGCTCGGAATACTTGAAGGAGAACATGCCGTGGTACCGGACCGTGCGCGCCAGCGTCATCGTCTGCTCGAAGTCGTCTGCCGTTTCTCCCGGGAACCCGACGATCATATCGGTCGATAGTGCGATGTCCGGCACCGCGGTCCGGATCTCGTTAATCAGGCCGAGATACCGTTCCCGCGTATGCCGCCGCCGCATCAGAGCGAGGATCCGCGTCGAGCCGGACTGCACCGGCAGGTGCAGATGCCGGCAGACTTTCGGCAAATCCCGGATTGCCGCAATCAGGCGGGTCGTGACGTGCCGCGGGTGGGGACTGGCGAACCGTATCCGCTCGATGCCAGGCACGTCATGCACCAGCTCCAGCAGCCCTGCGAAGTCGCAGCCAGGTCGGTCCGGCGCCAGGTAGTGGTTCACGATCTGCCCCAGCAGATGAACCTCCCGGCGCCCGGCCGCCGCCGCCTCCGCCACCTCCGCCACGATCTCGGTCGCCGGTCGCATCCGTTCGTGGCCCCGCGTGTAGGGGACGACGCAGAATGCACAGAAGTCATTGCACCCCTCGATGATGGTGACGAACGCCTTCACCGGATCGCTCCGCACCGCGACGCCGAGCGGGAACGAGACGTTGTCGTAGGGGTGAACGTCCACCACCGGACGCCGTGTCCGGTTCGCGGCTTCGACGGCACCGGGGAGTTCCGTCAGCGCCTGGGTGCCGATCACGACATCGATCATCGGCGCCCGATCAAGCAACCGCTCCCCTTCCTGCTGCGCCACGCAACCGGTGACGGCGATGACCGGCCGCTCGTCCACGCTGGCGTGGCGGAACCGGTCGAGCCGCGCGAACAGCTTTTCCGCCGCGCGCTCCCGCACGCTGCAGGTATTGATGACGAGCAGATCGGCGCCGGCGTCCGACGACGCCGGTGCGTAGCCGGCCCGTTCGAGCACCCCGGCAAGCCGCTCCGCGTCATGGACGTTCATTTGACAGCCGAACGTCTCGATGCTGTAGGTCGGGGGCAACGCCTCCAGCGTCATACCGTCGCCCACGATCCGATCCTTGCATGCCATCGGAAGTGCATAGCCTACCCCGATTCCCGTGTCCGACGAACACCGGCCGGCCGCAGCCAGCGGCAGCATCGCTTTCGCCTCTATGTTCGTCTAATCTTCGTCTTTCGCCCCGGCCTGAGCCAGCAGCTCCGCGGCGCCCGCCCGGGCCGCGCCACCAGAGCGGCCGGTCATCAGGCGGGTCAGTTCCGCCACCCGGCCGGCGTCCGACAACCGGTCGATCCTGGTCCGCGTCCGGCCGCCGGCCACTTCCTTCGACACATGGAAGTGCGTCGTGGCGTGTGCCGCCAACTGCGGCGAGTGCGTCACACACAGCACCTGGAACCGCTCACCCAGCCGCCGCAGCCGCTCCCCCACCCGGTACGCGGCGTCTCCCCCGATGCCGGCATCCACCTCATCGAAGACCAGCGTCTTGCCACGGTCATCTACGGTCGCCAGCGTCTTGAGGGCGAGCATGACGCGGGACAGTTCGCCGCCGGAAGCGATCTTCGAGAGTGGCCTGAGGTCCTCACCCGGGTTGGCCGAGAAGAAGAGCTCGGCGCTATCCGTACCGCTGGCGCCCCAGTGTGTCTCGTCCAGCCCGCGATCGAGCCGTGCGTCGAACCGGCCGTCGGGAATCGCCAATGCGTGCAGTTCGCGGGCAAGCGCCGGCGCCAGCGCGGCCGCCCACTCCGTGCGGCGGGTGGACAGTGTCGCGGCCACGGCCAGGTACGCGTCGCGTGCCGCGTCTACCGCCGCGACAAGCGACGCCAGGCGGGCGGCGTCGTCCGCCGTCCCGTCCAGTTCATCGGCGATGTCTCGGCGGCGGTCCAGCACCGCGGCAAGGCTGCCCCCGTGCCTCTTCGCGAGACGTTCGATCTCGGCGAGGCGAGACTCCACCTCGGCGAGCCGCTGGGGCGATGCCTCCACATCGGCGGCGCAGGAACGCAGCGCCCGGGCCAGTTCGTCCAATGCAGGCTCGACCGACGTCCGGGCCTCCAGGTAGGGGATGAACGAAGGGTCCAGCGTCGCAAGTTCCTCGACCTGCCGCCAGACCGTGGAGAGGGCGGACACGATCGAATCGTCCCTCTCGTAGAGCAGCCCGTACGCGCCCCCCGCAAGTGCCTCGAGCCGTTCGGCGTTCGCCAGCCGGGTGCGTTCGATGCGAAGCCGCTCGTCCTCCCCCGCTTCGGGCGAGATCCGTTCGATCTCGGCCAGCGCGAACGCCAGCGCTTCCGTTCGCTCTGCCTGCTCCCGCGCGCCGCGTTCCGCCTCCACCAGGCGGGCGCGGGCCGCGCGCCACACCTCGTACCGGTCCGCGACCGTGCCGACACTCGCTTCGTCGCCACCGTAGGCGTCCAGCAGTGCGAGATGCGTGCGTGGGTCGAGCAACGCCTGGTGCGCATGCTGGCCGTGAAGGTCGAGTAGCCGGCGCCCTAGTTTCCGCAGCGTCGTGGCGAGTGCCAGCGTGTCGTCGATGAAGATGCGCCCGCGACCGGCCGCCGCCACCTCGCGGCGAACGATCGTTTCGCCGCCTGCCGTAGTTTCGAATGCCGCCTGCACCACCGCTCGGTCGGCGCCGGTCCGAACCGCACCGCTGCTCCCCCGCTCCCCCACCAGGAGCCCGATCGCTCCGACAATGATCGACTTGCCCGCGCCGGTCTCACCGGTGAGGACATTGAACCCGGGTTCAAACTCGCACTCGAGTGTGTCCACGATGGCAAGGTCGCGGATGCCAAGGAAGCGGATCATGGGAGGGAACTAAGCATCGTATCACGCAGTCTGCGATGCGCCGCGTGTCACGGCTGCACGGTTTGACAATCGGGCGGACCAGCAAGTACTCTACCAAGAGTCTGCGCCTTCCCAGCGGCGCGCCAGTGTCAGCATTGACGGAGGAACTGAGGTGGGCATCCTTGGATACTCTGCCTTTGCCTCCCTCCAGGCGCCCGCGGTGACGGAGTCGCTTGGTGAGGTGGAGAGTGTGATCCGCTTCGTTGCCGCGCTCGCGCTGCAGCCTGGTGCGGATCCGGGAGGCGAGGCAGCCGGCGCGTTCGGCAGCGGCATCTTCAGCCTCATCGTCCGCTCGTCACTTCTCTCGCAGGGGGTGCTGGCCACGCTGCTACTCTTCTCGATCGCGTCGTGGGGGATCATTCTCTTCAAGCTGTGGCAGTTCCGGCGGATCGAGGCGCAGACCAGCACGTTCGTCAAGATCTTTCGGAAGAGCCGGACGTTCTCCGAGGTCCAGTCGGTCTGCAAGCCGCTGGTGGCCAGCCCGCTTACCGGCGTGTTCCAGGCAGGCTACGTCGAACTGAATACCCAGCTCCGACAGCGGGGGGCCGATGGTGAGGCTGGCGCCGCGCGGTCGCTCCGGAGTTTCGACGCGCTCGACCGTGCGTTGCTGCGCGCCTCGAACGTGGAGGTGACGAGACTGGAGCAGCATGTGCCGATGCTGGCGACGACGGCAAGCATCACGCCGTTCATCGGCCTGTTTGGAACGGTCTGGGGGATTATCATCGCGTTCCAGGGGATCGGCCAAACCGGATCGACCAGTCTGGCGGCCGTGGCTCCCGGGATCGCCGAGGCGCTTATTGCAACGCTGGCCGGGTTGTTCGCCGCGATCCCAGCCGTCTACTTCTATAACCACTTGACGCATCGGGTGAAGCTGTCCGCCTCGGCGATCGACGACTTCTCGCTTGAGTTCCTCAACATCGCGGAGCGACACTTCTCCGCCTGAGGGTCTGGCACGATGCCGAAGGTACAGACGGCGGAGGGGAGCGGCGGCCGCGGTGGCCGCCGGCGCGGACGGCGGGTTACCACCTCGCTCTCCGAGATCAACGTGGTGCCGCTGGTCGACGTGATGCTGGTGCTGCTGGTGATCTTCATGGTGACAGCGCCGATGATGCAGCGCGGGCTGGACGTCCAGCTGCCTGAAGCGCGGCGCGCCGAACCGCTGGTGTCCGAGCGCCTGTTCGTCACCGTGCCGCTCGCCTTCCGATCGGATGGCATCGTGCAACTGGGAGACGACAACGTCCGGATCGACGTCCTCGCGGACTTGCTGCGCGACGAGCTGGCGACGCGGACTGACAGGTCGGTGTTCCTGCGAGGCGATCAGGACATCACCTATGGTGAACTGGTCGCCGTGATGGACTATATGAAGGCGGGGGGCGTGGAGGAGGTGGGCCTCGTGCTCGACCTCCCGCGGGAACCATAACGGGCTCCCGTGAGGCATGATGGGAGAGGATGCAAGAACCGACGTCGGCGATCCTCGCGGAGCGCGTTCGTCCGGCGGGCGACCTCCGTCGGCCTGTGATTGTCTCGGCCGCGGCGCACGTCGTGTTCATCGCCGCGGCGCTTTTGGGGCCGTCGTCCTGGCTCGCCGCTGACAGCGATGAGGGAGATCTCAACGTGATGACGCTCAGGCTGGGCGGTCCGGCGGGGCCGGGTGAGGGGGGACTGACGCCGCTCGGGGGACGTCCGGTGCAGGAAGTAACGCCGCTGAGCGAGGCGCGCCGGCCGGAGTGGATTCAGCCTCCGACGCCGACGCCGCCCGAGATGATCCTGCCAGTGCCGGACGCGGAGACTCGCCGCCGACCGGAACCCGAAGTCGAGACGGAGACCGCCCCCGAGGAGGCACGGGGCCGGACGCCAACCCGCGGACCCGAGGCGCGCGAGGGCACGACGATGGCTGACACCGGGGTGGAGGGGCTGGGTGACGGGCTCTCGGCGGGCGGGCTGGGCGGCGCAGGCCTGGAGCTGGACGTCGGTGACTTCTGCTGCCCGGAGTACCTCGCGACGATGCTCGAAATGATCCGGCGCCAGTGGGACAGTAACCAACGCGTGCCGGGCGTTGTGGTGATCCGCTTCACCGTGCAGCGGAGCGGCGCGATCGACGAGGTAAGCGTCTTCAGGGGCAGTGGTCATGTGGCGCTCGACCTGGGCGCGCAACGCGCGGTGCTGCTTGCCGCCACCATGCCACCGTTGCCATCACGTTTTCCCGAGGAGAGCCTGACCGTCCGTCTCACCTTCGAGTACGAGTCATGACACAGACCAGATCACGAAGCCATATCCCACGGTTGGCGCTCGCCCTGCTGCTCGCGCCAGCGGCCGGCGCGTGGCTGCTGGCCGCACAACAGCCGCCGTCCGATCCCGCACGGCCCCAACGCTCTGAGGTGGATCTCCGAATCGGCGGGCGTATCGGCGCGCAGCCCCGGTTCGCCGTTCCCGATTGCCTGGCGTTGACGACCGACGGGGAGACGGTGGAGGCGGCGGCGACTATCGCGCAGGTGCTCTGGGACGACCTGGAGTTCGAGCGGGAATTCAGGATGGTGGCGCGCGACACCTACGCATCGATCCCGCCCGCCCGCGAACTGACCGCACTCCCCTTCGAGGCGTGGCGCGAACTGGGCGCTGACGGCGTGGTCAGTTGCTCGGTCCGCAGGATCGGTGACGATCAGATTGAGGTCGAGGCGCGGCTGTTCGATGTCAACTCCTACGCGTCGGCGGTGGGTGAACGCTACACCGGCGGCTTCCGCAGTGTCCGGAGTTACGCGCATGCCTTTTCGGACGAGATCCACCGGCGGCAACGCGGCGTGCAGGGCGTGGCGCAGACTCGCCTGACGTTCACCTCCGACCGGGACAGCCAATCGGTCCTTGGCCTGGTGCCCGACCGCCAGACGAAGGAGATCTACGTCGCCGACTACGACGGCGCCAATGTTCAACGGGTCACCGTCGAGCGCACGCTGAACGTCAGCCCGGCATGGGCGCCGGACGGCCGGGCAGTGGCGTACACCTCCTACCGGAGCGGCCTGCCCGACATCGTGGTGTCGCATATCTACGAGGGACGCCTCGAGACACCGGCCGGCGGAGACAGCGATGCGCATAACTTCCTGCCGGCATACTCGCCCGACGGCCAGCAGTTGGCGTTCATGTCGAACCGCGACGGCAATTCCGAGATCTACCTCATGAATGTCGACGGGACCGGGCTACGGCGCCTGACCGACCACCCGGCGATCGACGCCAGCCCCACGTGGTCGTCGCTCGGCCACCAGATTGCGTTTACGTCCGACCGGACGGGATCGCCGCAGATCTATGTCGTCGGGGTGGACGGGACCGGACTGCGGCGCATCACGTTCGAGTCGTACTGCGACCGGCCCACTTGGTCACCAAGTCCGTACAACGAGATCGCGTACACGTCGCGCACCGGGCCCGGCTTCGACATCAAGGTGGTCGACCTCGCCACGAACGACGTACGGCAGTTGACGTTCGGCCTGGGCACGAACGAAAGTCCGAGCTACTCGGCGAACGGCCGACATCTGGTGTTCTCATCAACGCGCGGGAGCGGCGTCAAGCAAATCTGGCAGATCGGCCGCGACGGCCGGGGCCTTCGCCAAATCACGCATACAGGTAACAACGAGATGCCGAGTTGGTCGCGATGACTCGGGTGCTGAGCAAGACGAGACGTCCCGGCGGCCAGCACCGTCGACGACTGCGCATCGACCGGCTGCTGGCGGTCGCACTGGCCGTGGCGCTGGGTGCCTCGTGCGTCCGTCCCACCCTGCCGCCGTCCCGGCCACCCGAGCCCGTGCGGCCGCCCGCGCCAGCCGAGGAGCCGTCGCCGGCGCCCGCCGATGTGCGCCGGCCGACGCCTCCGGTGCCGCCCGCAACGCCGTTGCCGGAGGACGACTTCGCATCGCAGTCACTTGAGGAGATCAACCGTAACTCCCCGCTGCAGCCGGTCTTCTTCGACTACGACAGCACCGATCTGAACGTGAACGCCCGCGCCGCCATCGAGGCAAACGCGGCGCTGCTCGCGTGGTACGCCAACTGGTCGGTGACGGTGGAAGGCCACTGCGACTCGCGCGGCACACCGGAATACAACCTGGCGCTGGGCGAACAGCGCGCGCTGGCCGTGCGGAATGTTCTCGTGAGCCTGGGAGTCGAGGCCTCCCGCATCCGGACCATCAGCTACGGCGAGGAGTTTCCGTTTGCGCCAAGTGATGCGCCCGAGGCATGGGCGCAGAACCGCCGCGCCCACTTTGTCGTTACGGCCCGCTGATCCGGTCGCCCGGATCTGGCGTTCGCGGCCGGACCCGAGTACAGTAGTCGGCACACCCCCCCACCGGAGGACTGGCATGAGACCGACCGTCACCGCAACCGCGCTGGCGCTGGCTGTCACCTTGGTGCTCCCGGCGGCGGCTGCGGCTGCTGACCGCGAGCAGGAACAGTTGATGGCTGATATCCGGATGCTGCAGGAGCATGCGCTCCGACTGCACCTGATGATGAACGCGATCGACGCGCGCCTGAATAGTCTGGCGGAGGGCCAGGAGGCGCTCGGCGATGCATTGCGGCGCGCGTTCGCGGACCAGCAACTGGCGACCGCGAACATTGCTACGGTCGTCCGCGTGGTGCGCGAGCGGGTCGACGAGTCAAACGTCCGGATCGCGTCGCTGTCGCAGGAGATCGAGACGCTGCGCGAGGCGATCCCGCGGATGCCGCTCCCGACGACGATACTCACGGTGGATCCAGAGACCGGACTACCGATCACGTCCCCGGGGGCGGGCGAGCCGGAGACAGAGACTGCGGCAACCGCTGGCGCCGATCCAGCCGTGCCGCTGGCGGCGGTCGCGCCGGGCGCCGGCATCTCGCCGCAGCGCCTGTACGACACCGCATGGGCCGACTACACCAACGGGCAGTGGGCGCTGGCGATCCAGGGGTTCGAGGCGTACATCAAGACGGTGCCCCGGTCTGATTTTGCCGACGACGCGGCGTTCTACATCGGACAGACCTATTTCGCCGAGAGCCGCTTCGACGAGGCGGTCGATGCGTTCGAGCAGGTGCTGCTGAACTATCCCGACGGCGATGTGGTGCCCGAGGCCTCCTACAAGCGGGGCTTGGCGCTCGAGCGGCTCGATGATCCGGAACGGGCCCGGCAGGCGTTTGAACTGGTGGTGACGAACTATCCAGAGAGTGACATGGCGGCGCTGGCGCAGCAGGCGCTCGACCGTCTCGGCCAACCCCAGCCCTAGGTCGACTGCGTTCGACCGACCGGCGCCGAGTGGCGAGCATTCACATAAGGAAGAGTGGGGAACACGGACCATACGCTGAGGCGCAGACGCGCGGGGGGTTAAGACACACCATGGGAAGCGTCAACAAGATCATTCTGGTCGGCAATCTCGTTCGAGACGCGGAGCTTCGGTATACGCCGAGCGGCGATGCGGTGCTCAATTTCAGTCTGGCCACCACCGAGGTCTGGAATGACAAGCAGGGGCAGCGGCAAGAGCACACCCAGTGGTTCCGGGTCGACTTCTGGGGCAAGCGGGGCGAACGGATCCAGGAGTACCTGAAGCGCGGTCAGCGCGTCTACGTCGACGGCCGGCTGCGCCTTCGGGACTACGAGGATCGCGACGGGAAGAAGCGCATCTCGGTCGATGTGCGCGCCAACGACGTGGTGCTGCTCGGCGGCCGGCGCGAGGGGGCAGGCGAGGCCGCGCCCAGCGGCCGGTCGGACCACTACGAGGGACGCTCGCCTGCGCAGGCAACCCCTGCGCAGGCAACCTCGGGCAACCAGCCGGGCAACGGCGGCAGCGCGGAACTGAGCGAGGACGACATCCCCTTCTAGCTCTGGTGCCCGCTCCCTCCAGCCCCCACCTGGCGCCGAACGGGCGCGCTATGGCTGGGACGTCCCGGTGCGTCCGTAGCGATCGTCCAGCCGGACGACATCTTCCAGTTCTGGGGTGGAGACCTCGAACAGGTCACTGTCCTCGATCGCAGTCATGCGGTGGACGGTGCCGGGTGTGATGTGCACGCGCTCGCCCGGGTGCATCTCCCAATCGCGCGCGGCGTCACCCGCGCCCTGCTGGAAGCGAAGGCGTCCCCGCCACAGGAGGATCGTCTCCTCCTTCCGCTCGTGGTACTGGAGGCTGAGGGCATGACCTGCCCGGACGTGGATTACCTTGCCGACGTAACGGTTGGTCCTGGCCCAGATTAACTCGTAGCCCCACGGTTTGTCGACACGGGTCACGCCACCGCTGTCTGCTGTGCCGGTGCCGGGCATCGCCTCAGTAGTGCGCCTTCCGGCGGCTGGACGTGGGGATTTTCATCTCCTCCCGGTACTTCGCGATGGTCCGCCGCGCGAGCGTCAGGCCTTCTTCTTCCCCCAGCCGCCGCATGATCCTGGCATCGCTCAGCGGGTGTCGAGCGTCCTCCCGCTCGATCATCTTCCGGATCCGTTGCTTGATGGCGACCGACGAGATGCCCTCGCCGAACGTCGTGTGGAGGGCGTGGTGAAAGAAGTACCGCATTTCCAGTACGCCCTGCGGTGTGTGCATGTACTTATTGGTGACGACACGGCTCACGGTCGACTCGTGCATGCCGATGTCGTCCCCCACGTCACGCAGCACCAATGGTCTCAGGTGCTCCACCCCGTAATCAAGGAAATCGCGCTGGAAGCGGATGATGCTGGTCGCCACCTTGTGGATCGTCTTCTGCCGCTGATCGACCGACCGGATCAACCAGAGGGCCGACTTGAACTTGTCCCGAACGTAGACCTTGGTTTCCTCCGGCGTCGTGCTGCCCTTGCTGATCATGCGCCGGTAAACCGGGCTGATGCGGAGCTGGGGCATGCCGTCCTCGTTCAGGACGGCAACATAGTCGTTGTCCACCTTGACGACTGTGACGTCCGGAATGACGTAGTGTGATCGAACCGGATTGTGCGCGCTGCCCGGCTTCGGATCCAACCGTTGCAGCACATCGAGGTGCTCCCGGAGCCCGGCGAGCGTCAGACCGAGGCGTCTGGCCAGTTCGGGCAACCGGTGGTTCTGGAGCAGGCTGATGTGGTCCCGGATGATCGTCTCGCTCGGTGTGCCTGACAGCCCAATCCGGTGGATCTGCAGCAGCAGGCATTCCTGCAGATCGCGGGCCGCCACACCGGCCGGGTCGAATGCCTGCACCAGCGCGAGCACCCGCCGGACATCGTCGTGGGACCATGTGCCCATCGCTGCTAGTTCTTCGATCGACGCGACGAGATAGCCCTCCTCGTTCAGGTTCCCGATGATTGCCAGGCCGATTTCCCGGAACCCGTTGTCGTCCCACTGCATGAGAAGCTGCCAACGGAGGTGGTCGGAGAGCGATCCGGTCGTCGCGAGTGTCTGCTCGATCGGTGGTAATTCAGGCACCTCCATGGGCATCCGGGGCCGATAGCTCCCATCGAGGTAGTCGCCGAAGAAATACTCGTAATCACTATCGTCCCAATCATCTGCAGTCGCGGCGCTCTCCGGCGGATCCGCCGCCGGCGCGCTCTCCGCGCCGTTGCCGGTCACGGGGAGCCGGTCACCGCTGTCCTCCGGCTCGGCGTCCGCCGTGGAGTCGGACGACTCCGCCGCCGTGACGGCATCAGGCGCGTCGTCCGTCTTCGCGCCGTCGACCGATTCCGTCGACTCCATCGGCGCGCCATCGTCCTCCGGCACCTCCTCGAGCAGCGGGTTCTCGACCACCTCCTGGTTCAGCAGGTCGGCCAGCTCAATCGTCGCCATCGGCAACAGCTTGATCGCCTGCTGCAGCGATGGGGTCAGGACGAGCTTTTGCGACAGCCGCGCCTGGAGTCTCTGGTGAATGGCCATCGAGTGCCCGCCCGACGCGCGGTCCGGCCGGCCGGCCGGACCGCCTCCGTTGATCTTAGTCCAAACGTCCGATCACGCTGTTCCCACACCGCCGCACGGGCTGGCGACTCAATCCAGACGGAAATCAGCGCCCAGATAGATGCGCTTGACCGCCTCGTCGCCCGCCAGCTCGTCCGGTGTTCCGCTCTTGAACACGTCGCCGTCGTGAATGATGTAGGCCCGATCAGTGATCTTGAGGGTCTCACGGACATTGTGGTCGGTCATCAGGACGCCGATACCCCGCTCTTTCAGGTGAAAGATGATCGTCTGGATGTCGGTCACCGCGATCGGATCGATCCCGGCAAACGGCTCGTCGAGCAGCATGAACGAGGGGGACATCACCAGCGCACGGGTGATCTCGACCCGGCGCCGCTCGCCGCCCGACAGCGAGTGTGCACGCGCCTTCGCGAGCGGCGTCAGGTTCAGTTCAGCCAGCAGCTCTGCCGCCCGGCGCTGCCGCTCCGCCCGCCTCAGTTTGAGCGTCTCGAGGATCGCCAGGATGTTCTGCTCGACCGTCAGCCCGCGGAAGACAGAGGGCTCCTGCGGCAGGTAGCCGATGCCTTTTTTCGCGCGGACGTACATCGGGTCCCCGGTGATGTCCTGGCCGTCGAGCAGCACGCGTCCCGAGTCGGGCGGGGTCAGGCCCACTACCATGTAAAAGGTCGTGGTCTTGCCGGCGCCGTTCGGGCCCAGCAGGCCGACCACTTCGCCCGGGTGCACGTCGAGACTGACGTCGCGTACGACCGTGCGCCTGCCGTACGACTTGGTCAGGTCCGACGTTTTAAGGAAAGACATAGACGGCACGGCAGGGTACGACGCCGGTTCAGAACGCCTGGCACGGACCGGTTGACGACGTCGTGCGCGCCTCGGCCCGCCCGTCCACCGTTACCGCCTCGTCCGTGACGTAGAAGGTGACCGCTCGCCCGGTCGTCTCGCGGCAGCCGCCGCCCATTTCCTCGACAATGCGGACCGGCGCACCCGTCATGTCGTACCGGCCATCGCCATCCTCGTAGGCCAGCGTGTCACCGGCGGCGCGCCGATCGCCGAGAGTGAGCCGAATGTCGCCATTCGCGTCAATCCGCTCGAGCGTCCGCGTGTCGTCGCCCAGGTGCAGTGTGATGGTGCCGCCAGCGATATCCGTGACACCGCTCGCGAGCGAGGCGTCACCGGTGTAGGACACCTCCCGACCGACGTGGTCGTACCGGAAGGTCTCGCCCTGCGAGGCGGCTGACGTCTCCACCGGCTCGCCGGTGTCATGGTCGATCCGCCGCATCGCGGTCCGGGTCCGCACGTCGCCGTCCGCTTCCAGGTTACCGGTCGACTCGTGGAGCGCGATCGTCCCGGCGCGGATCTCGGTGTCCCCCTGCCAGAGGCGCGCGCCGCCCGTGTAGATGGAGTGCGCCGCGGCGGCGTCGTACGTAAACCGTTCGGCCGTGGCATAGAGCGGCGGCCCTTCGTCGAACAGACCGGGCCGGATCAGGTCGTCGGTGTCACGCTGATCCCCATCGAGCTGCAGGACCCCCCGAACCCGCTCGGCCGCCTCGATATCCGGCCCACCGAGCTGTACGGTGATGGTCGCCGCCTGGATCGATCCCCACCGATGGTTCACGCGGGGCGGACGGCCGTCGGCATCGGCGGTCAGAAGAATCACTGTCTCGTCATCCGGTGCGTACGTCGCCGCGTCCGCCAGGCCCTGCACCACGCCCGCCACCAGCCTGACGTCGCCGGTGAACTGCGCGTCGCTCAGGCGTGTCAGGTTGTCACGTAGCGTCGCCTCGAGCCGTTGCGCCCGGACGATCCGCTCGCTCGATCCACGGTTCCCCTGCTCGCGGTACTCGACAGCGCCGTCGAAGCGTGCCGGCGTGGTCGGGTCGTCACCGCTGGCGGCCTGGGCGCCGTCCAGATCGAGTGCATCCGCCCGGACTATCCGGAGCGTCCCGGCCGCCGCCGGCAGTGTGAGCGTCACTCCGCCGCCCGCTCGCACGTAGGCGAAGCTGCCGGCACTCTCATCGAAGCGGACGTCGACCCTGTTGCCCGCGATTGCAGCCCCCGGCGCACCCGCTTCGCCGTGGATCTCGACCAATCCTCCGTCCGAGACGGCCGCGTCGTGGAGCGCCCCGTCCACGTACGTGACGGCGATGGCGGGCGCCGCCAGGGCACGGAGGCGTCCCGGCGTTGCATCGCGTCCCTCGATGCGCGCATCCCCGGTCAGCTCAACGGCGTCGAGGCGCGAGGCGTCCGAATCGAACCGGACAAGCGCCTGATCTGCCGCCATGCGGCGGTCGCCCGTGTTGATGGACACCTCGCCATCGAAGCGCATGTAGCCGTCGGTGCGCGCGATGAGCGCGGCGGCGGCCGCGATCCGTGTCTCGACGGCCGTGTCGCCCTCCCCGCTCCGCAACTCCACGACCGCCTCGCGATCGAGATGCAACAGGCCGCGCCGGCGGTCGTACCGCGATGCGTCGCCCGCGAGCGTCATCCAACCCTGTTCGAAGCGGGCTGGCGCCGGCATCCGGACCACGCCGTCGCCGTCCGCATAGCTGGCCTCCGCCGTAATTCCGGTTAATCCGTCGTCCGTCTCGATGACAACCTCACCCGTGAGGGTCCACTCCGCCTCATCCTCGCTGCCTGTCGCTTCGCCCCCCCGGATCCGAAGACCCGTCTGCGTGTCGTCGCCAGGCACCGCCAAGGCGACCGCCACCAAGCGGGATCGTCCGTCAGCGTAGGCGAACTGCCGGTCGGCGTCGATCGTTGACCCGTCCGCCAGCGTGATCCGCGCGCCGCGGCTCTGAAGGATGGCGTCCGGGTCTGCACCCTCGAGTGCGACGGTCGCCTCAGGAACACTCCGGTCGCGCACGCCGAGGATGACGGCGACGCCGAACGCCACCGCGAAGAGGCCCAGTCCGGCCCGCAGGGGTCGCTGCCACATGATCACATGCCCGCACTCACTCTATCGGGCGGGTACTGCGTCGGCAACGGCCAGCTCGGTGTAGGTGTTCCCCCGGAAGCGGTTCTCGCTCAACGAAAAGGCGAGACGCAGACCGCCTCCCCGGTCGGTGTAGCGATCAATCCGGTCGCCCGCGCGCCAGGCAATCGCCCGAAACCGCGCCCGTTCCTGGCCAACCGTCATCTGCACGTGCTGGTCCTTCAGCCGCCGAGGTCCGTCCACCACGTCAACGGGCGCAGCCGAGAAGACCGGCCGGGGGTTGCCCCGCCCGAACGGCTCCATCGCGGCAAGGCCCTTGATGAGCGACCTGTTGATCGACGTGAGCGGCAGCGGCGCATCCACCATCAGACGGGGCGCCAGCGCCTCCGGATCGATTCGCTCGTCGGCGTACCGGGCGAGGCGCCGGCGCAGCTCAGGCAGCCGGTCCGTGGCAAGCACCATCCCCGCCGCCTGCCGGTGACCACCGAACCGCGTAAACAACTCGCCGCACGACTCGAGCGCCGCCAGTAAATCGAACCCCGGCAGGCTGCGCCCGGAACCATGCGCCTCGTCACGGTCGACCGACAGCACCACCGCAGGTCGGGTGAACGTCTCGACCAGTTTCGATGCAACGATGCCGACGACACCCCGGTGCCACCCATTGCCCCAGACCACCAGCAGGCGCGCGCCGGCGAGCTCCGGATCCCCGTCGACGGCGCGGCGTGCCTCAGCCGTTATGGCATGCTCCTCGGCGCGCCGCCGCAGGTTCTCGGCGTTGATCTGAACGGCGTCGTGTTGCGCCGTGGCAGCGGCAGCCAAGCCGGTGGCCAGCAGCAGACGCATCGCCAGTTCGGGCGACTGCATCCGGCCCGCGGCATTGATCCGCGGCGCGACGCGGAACGCTACCGCGTCGCTGTCGATTGGCTTGCCCGCCAGATCGCACACATCAAGCAGCGCCTGCAGCCCAACCGTATGCGGTCCACGCGACAACTGATCGAGCCCCACCCTCGCAATGACACGGTTCTCCCCCACCAGCGGCACCGCGTCGGCCAGCGTACCGATCGCGGCCAGCTTGGAGAAGCCCGGCAGCCACGCGACGTGGCCCGTCCGCTCGCAGAGCGACTGCACGAGCTTGAACGCGACACCGGCGCCCGCCAGGTTCCGGTCGGGATAGTTGCTGTCGGACCGGCGCGGGTTGATGACGGCGTACGCATCGGGCAGCGTCTCGCCGGGCTCATGATGATCGGTCACGAGCAGATCGATGCCGAGCGCCTGCGCCCGCGCCGCCGCCGCGTGACTTCGGATGCCGCAGTCGACGGTGACGACGACACGCCGTCCCTCGGTATGCAGGCGGTCGATCGTCTCCGTCTGCAGACCATAGCCGTCGGTCAGGCGCTCGGGGATGTAATGCGCGACATCGGCGCCCAGCCATTCCAGTGCGCGCCGCACCATGACGGTGGCGCTGATGCCATCGGCGTCGTAGTCGCCGTGCACCGTGATTGGTTCGTGCCGGTCGATGGCTTGCTGCAGCCGATCGACCGCGCGGTCCAGATCGGGCAGCGTCGACGGATCATGCAGGTGATCGAGACTGGGATGGAGAAAGCGCTCGGCGGTGGCCAGATCGGCAACACCGCGCTGCACGAGCAGTCGCGCCACGGCCGGATGGATCGCCAGCTCGCGCTCAATCCGTTCCGCCGCCGACGGGTCGCCAGGATCGACATGGCACCAGATCGGCGCAACATACCCACGGCCGTTCCTTGCCACGGTGTCGCCGCCGGCGGCGTGAGAGTCGCCGTTCGTGACGTCCCCTACCACGAAACGGTCCCCTTGCCGCAGACCGCCTCGACCTCCGCTATCAGCACGTCGGATGGATTGACCCGCGCCCGATTCAACTCCGCGCGGATCCGGACCGCCGGCACCTGATCGCGCAGGTCGATCTCCAGCGCCACCTTCCCGGCGCCATGGTGCTTCGCGAGCACCGCGGCCAGCGCGATGAACGTCGCCCGATCAGCCGGCGGCGACGCCACGCGAATCGCGAGGCGCCGCCCTGCTTCACCGAGCACCGTGTCGAGCGCCTTGATCTCGCCGGCGGTCAGCCGGCGGGACTCGTCGTCCACCTCCAGCTTCCCCTCGACCACGACCAGACGGTCGGTCTCCAACATCCGGCCGTACTTCCGGAACGCCTCCGGAAAGACCACCGCCTCGATCCGCCCGCCCCAGTCCTCGATGGTAGCCACCGCCATCGGATCGCCCTTCTTCGTTCTCAGGTGCCGGATCGCCGTGATGATCCCGCCGATCCGAACCGACGCCGCCGAATGGGCGAGTGTCGTGATCGCCCGGACACCCGCCCGCGCGAGGTCGTCACGAAATCGGTCGATCGGATGGCCGCTCAGATAAAAGCCGAGCGCCTCCTTCTCGCAGGCGAGCTGCTCCGCCTCAGTCCAGGGCAGCACGTCGGGAAGCCCGCGTCCCGCACCGTGTGCCTCGCCCGCATCGGCGCCGCCGAACAGGTCGTTCTGGCCCTGCGCGCGATCGTGCTGCCGCCGGGCGCCCTGTTCAAACGCGCTGTCGAGCGTCGCCAGCAGTTGTGCCCCGCGCCGTCGTAGTCCGGCGCCATTCGACGCGGCGTCTGCACGATCCGTCCCGTCTCGACAGGCGTTGAACGCGCCCGCCTTCACCAGGCACTCGAGCGCTTTCTTGTTGACGTGCCGGAGACTCACCTCTTCACAGAAGTGATGGATCGACCTGAAGCGCCCCACCCGCCGGCGCGCCGCGACGATGGCCTCGACCGCGCCGTCACCCACGTTCTTCACCGCGCACAGGCCGAACCGGACGCCCTGCGGCGTGACGCTGAAGACCCAATCGCTTTCGTTGATGTCGGGCGCCAGCATCGCGACGCCTACGTCGCCGCACTCGCCGACGTAGAGTGCCACCTTGTCGGTGTTCCCCCGTTCGATGGTCAGTAGCGCCGCCATGAAGTGCGCCGGGGAGTGCACCTTCAGGTACGCCGTCTGGTACGCCAGGAGCGCATAGGCAGTCGAGTGGCTCTTGTTAAACCCGTAGCCGGCAAAGTGCTTGATCAGATCGAAGATGTCCTTCGCCGTCTCCTCCGGCAGGCCATGCGCAACCGCGCCCTGCATGAACGGCTCGCGCTGCGCCTCCATCACCGCCTCGCTCTTCTTCCCCATCGCCTTGCGGAGGATGTCCGCCTGGCCCATGGAGAAGCCGGCCAGCTCGCCCGCGATCCGCATCACCTGTTCCTGGTAGGCGATGACGCCGTAGGTCTCCTGCAGGATCGGCTCGAGCTCCGGCGTGGCGTGCGTGATCCGCTGCTTGCCGTCCTTCTGCGCAATGTACTTGTCGATGACGCCGCCGCCGAGCGGGCCTGGACGGTAGAGCGCGTTAAGCGCGATCAGGTCGTCGAACCGCTCCGGCTTCGCCTTCCGCAGCACCTCACGCATGCCGGAACTCTCGAACTGGAAGATCCCGTTCGTCCGGGCGTCGGCGAACAGCCGGTAGGTGGGGGCGTCGTCGAGCGGAATCGCGTCGAGCGCGATCCGTTCGCCGGTCGTCTGCTCGATCGTGTCCACCGCGTCGTGGAGCAGGGTCAGCGTGCTCAATCCGAGGAAGTCCATTTTGAGCAAACCGACCCGCTCGATCTCCTTCCAGCCCCACTGCGTCGTGATCTCGTTCTTCTGACTCTTGTACAGGGGCGCGAACTCGGAGATGCCCGCCGGCGCGATCACGACGCCGGCGGCATGCACCGACGCGTGGCGCGTGACCCCCTCGAGACGGCGCGCCACCCGGAGCAGGTCGTGTACCTTCGAATCGTCCCGCTCCATCTCGCGAAGCACGGGGTTTTCGGCGATGGCCTTGTCGAGCGTCATGTCGAGCGTTCCCGGGATCTGCTTCGCCACCCGGTCCGCCTCGCCGTAGGAGAGTCCCTGCACACGGCCGACGTCGCGCACCACCGCGCGCGCCTTCATCGTGCCGAAGGTGATGATCTGCGCCACGTTCTCGCGGCCGTACTTACGGGTGACGTAGTCGATGATCTCGCCGCGCCGCCGTTCGCAGAAGTCGATATCGATGTCCGGGAGCGAGATCCGCTCCGGGTTGAGAAACCGCTCGAAGATCAGGTCGTACTCCAGCGGATCGACATCCGTGATCCGGAGCGCGTAGGCGACGAGGCTGCCGGCGGCCGAGCCGCGCCCCGGGCCGACCGGCACCCCCTGCTCCCGCGCGTATCGGATGAAATCCCAGACGATCAGGAAGTAGCCGGCGAAGCCCATGTTCCGGATGACGCCGATCTCGTAGTCGAGCCGCTGCCGGTACTCGTCGAGCGAATGCCGCAACAAGCCGCGCGCCGCCAGGTCCTCGAGCCGCGCGCGCCGTTCAGCGAACCCGTTCCGGGTCACGTGTGCGAAATACTCGTCCGGCGCGGTGAATGGCTCCGGGACGTCGAAGTGCGGCAGGTGGTAGACCTGTTCCGGGATCTCGACGTCGCACCGCTCGGCGATCGCCACGGTGTTCGCGAGCGCCTCCGGGAAATCCCCGAAGACCGCCGCCATTTCCTCAGGCGTCTTCAGGAAGAACTGATCCCCGTGGTACCGGAGGCGCTTCTCGTCGTCGACGTTCTTGCCGGTGCCGATGCAGAGCAGGACGTCGTGCGCTTCAACGTCCGCGCGACGCAGGTAATGGACGTCGTTCGTGCAGACGATCGGCAGGTTGAGGTCGGTCGCGATCGGCTGCAATCCCCGGTTGACCACCTGCTGGTCGGGGATCCCCTGGTACTGCATCTCCAGGTAGAAGTTGCCCGAGCCCAGGATGTCGCGGAACGTGGCGGCAGCCGCGCGCGCCCCGGCGTCCTGCTGGCGCGTCAACCGCTGCGCCACTTCTCCCTTGAGGCAACTGCTCAGGCCGATCAACCCGCCGGCATGCTGCGCCAGTAGGTCCTTGTCGATCCGCGGCTTGTAGTAGAAGCCCTCGGTGTAGCCGGAGGACACCAGCTTGATCAGGTTGTGGTAGCCGGTCTCGTTCGACGCAAGCAACACTAGGTGATTCGCCGTGTCGCCCGGCTGCCCGCTCCGGTCGTGGCGGTCGCCGGGTGCCACGTACACCTCGCAGCCGATGATCGGCTTGATGCCCCGCAGGCGCGCCGCGTCGTGGAAGGCGACGGCGGAAAAGAGATTGCCATGCTCGGTCACCGCCACCGCTGGCATCTTCAACTCGGCCACGCGGTCGAGCATCTCGCCGATCCGGCAGGCGCCATCAAGGAGGGAGAACTCGGTGTGCAGGTGGAGGTGAACGAAATCGGCCATCGTCTACAGGCTCACCCGGTTCCCGCGCCTACTCCCACTCGATCGTGGATGGTGGTTTCGAGCTGATGTCGTAGACGACGCGGTTGATGCCGCGCACCTCGTTCACGATGCGTGACGAGATGGTCGCCAGCAGATCGTGCGGCAGGCGCGCCCAGTCGGCGGTCATCCCGTCACGGCTCTCGACCGCGCGGATCGCCACCGTGCACTCGTAGGTCCGGCCGTCTCCCATCACGCCGACGGTCTGGATCGGCAGCAGGACGGCGAATGCTTGCCAGAGCTCGCGGTACAGCCCGGCACGACGCACCTCGGCCACCACGATGGTGTCGGCGCGCCGCAGCAGATCGAGGCGTTCGCGCGTCACCTCGCCCAGGATCCGGACCGCGAGCCCAGGCCCCGGGAACGGCTGGCGCCAGACGAAATCGGACTCCAGGCCCAACTCCTCACCCAGCGCGCGCACCTCGTCCTTGAACAGTTCGCGCAGCGGTTCGACCAGCTTGAAGCGGAGGCGCTCGGGAAGACCGCCGACGTTGTGGTGGCTCTTGATCGCCGACGACGGTCCGACCACCGACACGCTTTCGATCACGTCGGGATAAAGCGTCCCCTGCGCGAGGAAGTCGAAGGTGCCGAGCCGCGCGGCAACCGCCTCGAAGACGTCGACGAACGTGCGGCCGATGATCTTCCGCTTCACCTCCGGGTCAATCACGCCGGCGAGTGCGGCGAGAAACCTGTCGGACGCATCCTCGCAGACCAGCGGCAGATGCATCCGCGTGGTGAACCGCTCCTCCACCTGCGCCGCCTCGTTCAGCCGCAGCAGGCCGTTGTCCACGAACATGCAGGTAAGCCGGTCACCAATCGCGCGATGGATCAGCAACCCGGCGACGGTCGAATCGACACCGCCGCTCAACCCGCAGACGATACGCCCCTCCTCGCCCACCTGCGCCCGGATCCGATCGGTCGCCTCGTCAATGAACGACGCCATTGTCCAGTCACCCGCGCAGCCGCAGACACGGCCGGCGAAGTTTCGGAGAATGTCGGCGCCATGCTCCGTGTGGACGACCTCCGGATGAAACAGCAGCCCGTAGATCCGCCGTTCGGGATCGGCCATCGCCGCCACCGGTGCGTTCGGACTGGTCGCCGTCACCGTGAACCCCGGCGGCGCCTCGCTCACCCGGTCGCCATGGCTGGCCCAGACCCGGAGTGTGTCCGGCACGCCGTCGAACAACCCGTCCCGCTCCTGCAGCGTGACCGTGGCATGGCCGTACTCACGCTCCGTCGCCGGGATAACCCCGCCGCCCAGCACACCGGTCATCGCCTGCATGCCGTAGCAGATTCCCAGGATCGGGATGCCGCTATCGAAGATCGCCGGGTCGACCCGTGGCGCGCCGGCGTCCGAGAGGCTCGACGGCCCACCCGACAGGATCACCCCGGCGGCGCCGCGACCACGGATGGATGCAGCGTCGGTGTCGAACGGAACGATCTCGGTATAGACAGAGAGTTCGCGAAGACGCCTGGCAATGAGTTGGGTGTATTGGGATCCGAAGTCGAGAACCAGAATGGTCTGATGACTCACCTGCTCACGGGGCCGGCGAACACATCCTGCAAGGAAAGGAGTACCGGGCCAGGACGCCGCACGGCTGCCGGTATTATACCGGGTATGGATCGACGCTGCGCCGGCTGCACGTGGATCCGTTCCCTCGTCGCTGGGCTGACCGCCTGCACGCTGATCGGATCGCCGCCGCACGCCGCTGGCCAAGCGCCCGAGGACGACACGCCGGCGGTCACGCGGCGTCTGCTGCCGGCCGATGTCGCCTGGACCCTCGACCTGGGCGTCGGACCGCGCCACCCGCCTGCCTGGGACGGTACACGCGCCTATGTGGCGCTCCGCAACGGATCCCTTGCAGCGGTCGAGCTGCTGACCGGCGAGATCCGCTGGTCGGTCGAACAGATCGCGGACCAGCCTCCCGTCGCCGGCGAGGAGCTGGTCATGGCGGCCGGAGGCGCCGAGCTGACCGCCCGGCGGGCGCAGGACGGCTTCCCCCTCTGGACCCGCTCGTTCGCTTCGCCGATCGCGGGGCCGCTCTACTTCGGCGCCGGATGGCTGATTGCGGGCACCGCTGACGGCGACCTCGTCGCGCTGCGCGCTCTCGACGGCGCCGAGATGTGGCGGCAGCGGCTCGGCGCAACACCGACCGTGTCGCCGAGCGCCGCCGGTGACCGCCTCTACGTGCCACTGGACGACGGGCAGGTGGTCGCGTTGGCCCTCGACACCGGTGCCCTGCTCTGGGCACGCCGCCTGACTGGCCAGCCGCAGGGGATTCTGCCGCTTGATGCACTCTTCGTCGGATCGGCCGATCATCACTTCTATCGTCTGGGGCTGGCCGATGGCGAACACGACTGGTACTGGAGGGCCGGGGGCGATATCGTCGGCACGCCGGCGATCGACGCCGCGCGGGTATATTTCACGGCGCGCGACAACGTGCTGCGCGCCCTCGACCGCTGGAATGGCGCGCGCCGCTGGCGGACCTTTCTGGAGCACCGGCCGACGAGCGGACCGATCCGCACCGGATCGCTCCTCATGGTGACCGGCGTGTCGGAGTCCGCGCTCTTCTTCGATGCCGAGACCGGGGCACCGGCAGGCCGCTACGACGCGCCGGCCGATTTGGCCGCGCCGCCGTACGTCATCCCGCCGCCGGCTGATCCGCCGGTCCCGGTGTCCGTCATGCCGCGCCTGGCACTCATCACCACCGACGGTCGTCTGGTCACCCTGACCGAACCCATGGGCCCGACACGCCTGTCGATGACGTTCCCTCCCCATCCACTCCTGCCGCTCCCGGACCGGCTCGACCCGGCGCTGATGGCGGAGTGGCACCCCGTGCGCCTGCCACTACCGCCGATGCAGCAATGAGCAACCCCTTCGGCGCGTGGCCCCGGGTGGCGACCGCCGCGCTCGTCGGTGCGGTGATCGTGGTCGGAATCGGTTGGGTCGCGGGGCCCTTTCGGTTCGCCACGTCTCCCGACGCGGTGTTCGGGGGAGTGGAGCGTGAAGTGCGGGCCCGATTCGCGCAGCTCACCACCACGCTGGCCGACAGCACCGCGCTGGTGGCCAGCCATCCGGAGGTCGACCGGCGCCTCGGCGACCCTTCGGGTACCCTGACCCCGCTCTTCGACCTGGCAGCGTCGATTGGCTCGCGTGGACTGGACCTCACGATCTACGACGCCGCTGGCGCGCCACGCGCCTGGACGGGCCATCCATCGGAGCTGCCACGCGAACGGATCCTTGGCGACCGTGGACTGTTCGTCACCGCCGGACGCACCGGCCTGCGGCTGGTCCATCTCGAACCGATCCGGACGACTGGCGACGGCGCACAGCCGGCGCGCCGTCTCGGATCGGTCGCCGCCGAACGGGTGCTGTCACCGGTCGACGGCTTGACATCGGAGAACGAACCATCCCCAATCGATTCACTGCGTGCGCCGATCACCCTGCAGCCGGCCAGCGGGGACGCCTCCAGGACGAGCCAGGCGGCGGACGGATCGGGACGGTTCGTCCTCGCGTCGCCCGACGGGGAACCGTTGCTCGAGGTCGAGGTGACAGCCCCCGATCCGGAAACGGCGCGCGCGCAGTGGTGGCAGACGATGCGCCGTTGGCTGCTCGCTGCCGTCGCGGTGCTGCTGCTGCTTGCGGCGCTACCCGAACTACTGCTGGCGCCGCGCCGCGCCGCGCGGGAGCAGGCGGTTCGGCGGACGATGCTCGGCGCCGCCGGCCTGGTGGGAGCGAGTGTGATCCTCTGGACGATCAACGCCCAGGCGGCGGCCGCCGCCGGCGGTCCGTTCGCCGAACGGACGGTGGTCCGATCGCCCGCCGATGTCCTGTTGATCGGCCTGCTGATCGCGGTGGTGGCGGTCACGACGGTGCGGTTTGTCGACGGCGCACGCTTTACGTGGCGGACGCGGCCCCGCTCGTCGCGAGCGGCGATGCTCGTCGGACATCTGGCCGCCGGTGGCGCAACGGCGATCTGGCTCGGCGGCTGTGAAGCCGTCATGAGCGGCAGCAGCGCCCGATCGCTCGTCAGCCTGCTCGACGCGTCGATCAACCCCTGGGATCCCACGCGGCTGGCCGGGCTGCTCGGGCTGCTCGTTGGCGCATCGTCGTCGATCTGGATCGGCGCGCAGCCGCTACTGCTGGCTGACGCTCGCTGGAACCGTCGCCGTCACCGACTCGGCACCGCCGCGCTCACCGCCTGGGTGCTGCCGTCGGTCGCCATCCTCATCGCCACATCGGTGCCGACCGGGCCGTACCTGTCGGTGGTGGGCGCAACCATCGGCATCAGTCTGCTCTCCCCGCAGGTGCGGCCCCGCCTGCGGCATGGCTCCGAATCGGGCCGCCTGACGCTGCTGCTGGCCTGCCTGGTGCTGCCAGCCATCCTGGCCTATCCCTTGATGGCGCATCATCGCGACGTCGCCCGCCGTACCTCCATCGAAGCGGAGTTTGCTCCCGCGACCGTCAGTCACGCGCAATCGCTCCTCGCATCGCTGTCCCGAACGCGCGACGACATCGACGCCTATCTCGCCCGGATGCCCGCACCGGTCTCCGAGGCGGCGGCGGGCGGCCCGACGCCGGACGAGGCCTTCGCCCTTTGGCGGCAGACTGACCTGGCGGATCAGCGTCTTTCGTCGGCGATCGAGCTGTACGACGCCAACGGTGCGCTCGCCAGCCGGTTCGCGCTCGACTTCCCGGAGTACTCGGCGGCCGCGCAGTCGTTTCAGCCGACCGAGTGCGCCTGGACGGTGTACGGCGAGGTCTCCCCCTTCGGGTCGCAGGAGCGCCGGCTGCTGCATGCCGAGCGCGCGATGTGCGGCCCCGCGGGGGGCGGCGGGATCGAGGTGGCCGGTCACCGGCTGTTGGGCTCGGTGATCGTGCATGTCCCCCTCGACTACGAGTCGCTCCCGTTCATCCCGGCCGACAGCCCCTACGACGAGCTGATCCGCCCACCATCAACACAGTCAGTGGCGCCGATCCGCCTCGACAGCGACATTTCCCTCGCGATCTACGGCTGGGGCCGCTCGACGATCTTCACGTCAGGGGCCGGCGCCTGGACGATCGACGAAACGCTGTTCAATCAGATCTACGCCTCGCGCGATCCGTTCTGGACGACGCTACGCGCCGGCGGACTCGTCTCGGACGTCTACATCTCGAACAACCGGAGCGGCATCTACGCCGTCGGCCAACGGCGTTTGACCTGGTTCGACCACGCGGCCCGGCTGGCGGAGCTGGTCGCGATCATGGGAACCGCGTTCGTCGCGTGGCTGATCCTATTGACCCTGGTCGAGCCGTTCACGAGCGAACGGTACCGCGTCGGTCGCGAGCTGACGCGGGAACTGCGGGTGAGTTTCTACCGCCGACTATTCCTGGCGTTTGTCGTCATCGCGGTCGCGCCGGTACTGGTGCTGGCGGTGATCATCCGAAACTACTCCACGGCGCAGCTCCGGGCAGACATCCAGGCGGGGGCGGCGCAGACGGCGATCACGGCGCAGCGCGTCATCGATGAACTGGAACAGGCGGGCAGTGATGCGGGATCCGTCGTGACCGACGACCTGTTGGTCTTCGTCAGCCAGATTCTCGATCAGGATGTGCACATCTATGGCGGCGCCCAGCTCGTCGCGACGAGTGAGCGCGACCTGTTCGCGTCCGGCCTCCTGCCCACCCGCACCCCCTCAGCTGTCTACAGCACCATTGCGCTGGCCGGTGCGCCCAGCTTCGTGGCCGAGGATCGGATCGGGCCGCAGGCCTATCTGGTGGCCGCCGCGCCGATCCGTTCGGTCGGCCCGGACGCCATTCTCACCATTCCGCTCGCCTCACAGCAGCGCGAGATCGAGCGGCAGATCACCAACCTCGACCGGGGCCTCCTCCTGGGCGTGACGCTGCTGATCCTGCTCGGCGCCGGAAGCGGGTTCTACATCGCCGAACGGATTGCCGATCCGGTGCAGCGGCTGACCCGGGCGACGCGGCGGATCGCCCGAGGCGACTTCGATGCCCGGGTCGCCACCCGATCGGCGGACGAACTGGCCCGCCTCGTCGGATCGTTCAACCAGATGGCCCAGGAGTTGGCGGAACAGCGCCGCCGGCTGGAGCGGACCAACCGCCTGGAGGCATGGGCCGAGATGGCGCGCCAAGTGGCGCACGATATCAAGAACCCGCTCACACCGGTGCAGCTCTCCGCGGAACATCTCCAGCGGGTTCACCGCGACCGGGGCGAGCCGTTGGGCCCGGTTGTGGGCGAGTGCATCGATGCGATCCTCAAACAAGTCCGGATTCTGCGGCAGATCGCATCGGAGTTCTCCAGTTACGCCATCTCGCCATCCGTCGCGCCGGAGCCGACCGCCCTCGCCGACCTGGTGACGGGCGTGCTCGAGCCGTACCGGGTAGGCCTGCGCGATCGGATCCGCCTGGTCATCGACGTGCCGCCCAGGCTGCCGCTCCTGTCGATTGACCGATCGCTGATCGCGAGGGCGCTCACCAACATCATCGAGAACGCGTTACACGCCATGGCGGACGACGGAACGCTCACGATCGCGGCAACGGCGCGCGACGACGCGGTCGATCTGACGGTGCGCGATTCTGGCGTCGGCCTTGACGAGGCGACGCTCGCCCGCGTCTTCGAGCCCTACTTCTCCACCCGCACGTCGGGCACTGGCTTGGGTATGGCGATTGCCAAGCGGAACGTCGAGCTGAACGGCGGCACCATTGCGGTTGCCAGCGCCAAGGGCGCCGGGACCACCGTGACGCTCCGCTTCCCTCGTGCGGCGGCGTCCACATCGGCATGAGAGCGCCACGCCGGCGTGGACGCGCGCGTCGCCGCGCCCCGCCGACGTCAGGGCGCCGCGCTCCGGCTATGCGGAGGATCCTGTTGCTGCGGCACGTCTGACGCCGCGGTGTCGCGCTGCGGGCGCCGCCCGCGGCTCCAGGCCACGGCGATGAGGCAGCCGGCGAGGTAGCCGTAGGCCATTACGAGCAGCACCACTTCAGGCTGCGCGGCAATTGCGGCGATGATCGCGGCGATGACGAGCGGTGTGAGATACGAGCGCCGCCGGCCAGGCATGAGCGATCCGACGCTCCGGAACCGGAGACGGCTCACCATCAGTACCGAGGGGAACAGGAGAACCGGCAGCGCAACGAACGCCGTCACCGGCTCGGTGAAGCCGACCGGCCAGGCAAAAACGGTCGCTGCCGGAATGCTTGCCGCCGCCGGGCTCGGAAGGCCGACGAAATACCGCTTGTCACCCTCCGGCGCCTGAAGGTTGAACCGGGCGAGGCGCACCGCGGTGGCGGTCAACCAGAGGAACGCCACCGCCCAGCCGAGGCGGCCGAGCGGCTCGAGACCCCAGGCGAAGACGAGTGTTGCCGGCGCGATGCCGAACGAGATGACGTCCGCGAGCGAATCGAGTTGCACGCCGAACTCGCTGGTCGACCCGGTGGCGCGCGCGATCCGGCCGTCGAGGAGATCGAGCACCATCGCGACGCCGATGAAGGGTGCGGCAATGGCATAGTCGCCTCGCATCGCGTAGACAATGCAACCCCAGCCGCAGAACATGTTGCCGACCGTGAAGAGACTTGGCAGCAGGTACGCGCCTCGCCGCGGCTGGCGTGGCTGCCGCCGCCGGAACATCGCCAGGACCGGACTCATGGCTGTAGACCCACGTCACCTGTGAGGCGCGCCAGTACCGTCTCGCCGCCGCGCACCGCTTCCCCGGCAGCCACCGCCAGCGTCGCCGAGCTGGGGACAAAGACATCCATGCGCGACCCGAACTTCATGATACCGAACCGAGCCCCCTGTGCAAGCTCCATGCCCGGCTCGATCCGACAGACGACGCGGCGCGCGAGCACTCCCACGACCTGCCGGAAGACGACCGGCTGGCCGTCATGGTCGACCCGCACCTCGGTCCGCTCGTTCCGGTCGGCGGCGCGCCGGTCGAACGCCGGCAGGTACCGCCCGCGGCGGTGCGTCACCGAGACGACCCGCCCGCCGATCGGCACTCGGTTCACATGGACATCGAACAGCGACAGGAAGATGCTCACCTGCCGCCACTCCCCGGCCGGCGCCACATCCGGCTCCGGGTCGCCGGCATGCAGCACCCGCCCGTCTGCCGGCGCGAGGACCGCGTCCGGTCCCACGCCGGCCGGGACGGACCGGTCCGGGTCTCGAAAGAACAGCGCGATCGCCGCGGAGAGCACCAGCAGCGCCGCGCCCGCCGGAAGCAGGCCAGCAAGCCAGAGCGCCCCGCCGACGGCGGCCGGGGCCGCGATGAATGGAACGCCGGCTCGGTCGATTGTCACAGATGGCGGCGGAGGATCCACTCCATGCGATCCTTCACCTGCAGTTTCTGTTTCTTGAGGGTGATTCGTTCGAGGTCGTCGGCGCCTGAGGGGTACCGGTTGCCGAGCAGCTCATCAAGGCGGGATTCAAGTTCCTGGTGCTGCTCGGCCAGACGACGGTACTCGTCGTCCTCCTGCAGCAGCATTTCACGGGCGTGCTGCTCTCGCGTCATGGCGCCTCCTGTCCGGAAACCCCCGAGGTGGAACCAACCGACGACTATACATGCGCCCGGCAACCTATCACACGATTTGGACCGTTTCAACCGGAGTGGGCGCTCGGACGTGTGCGCGCCAGCACCGCATGGGGGCGGCGGACATAGAGTGGCTGGATGGCGTGCGGCTCGACGGCGCGATCCTGCCGTTCGACCGCCAGTCGGATCATCGCCGGTGCGAGCGGGGGCGCGTCGGTCAGCGTCGCACGCGCACCGAGACGGGCGGTGAGCAGCTCGCGCGTGAATCGAATGCCGTCGCCGATCACGGTGACCGGACGGTCCGCGAGCGCTTCGGCCCAGCCGTCGAGCAGAAACTCCGCCGGTCCGACACGCGGTTCGTCGAATGCCATCTGCCCGTCGGCACTGTAGACGCCGCCGAAGATCTCCCGGCGCTGACCGTCCATCCAGGCAAGGATGCGCCGTGCGTCCGGCGCGTCCGCATTCGGCCGCAGTCCGGCGGCGACGCGCGCGAGGATGTCGAGTGTCGACAGCGACACCACGCGACGGCCCCTGACCAGCGCCAACGCCTGCACGGTGGCGATGCCAATCCGCAGGCTGGTGAACGATCCGGGACCGATCGCGACGGCGTAGCTCTCGATATCGGCCAGCGCGACACCCGCCTCCTTCGCCAGCTCGACCAGATCGTTCGGCAGACGCTCGCCATGCGTTCGCTCCGGATCGCCCTCGAGCGACGCCACGACCTCGCCGTGACGCGCAATCGCTGCACTGCCGCCGCGCGTGCTGGTATCGACCGCCAGAATCCACATCGTCGGTTGTCCGCGGTGGCGATGCTACCATCGGACACGATGACGCCCTCACCGCAGACGCTGGCGGACGCGCGCCGGACCGCCACCCCCGCCATGCGTCAGTACCTCGACGCCAAGGCGCAGTATCCCGATGCACTGGTGCTCTTCCGGATGGGGGACTTCTACGAGCTCTTCTTCGACGACGCCGTGACCGCTGCGCGCGAGCTGGATCTAACCCTCACGTCCCGCTCGAAGGATGCCGCGGGGGGCGAGATCCCGATGTGTGGCGTCCCGCACCATGCCATCGACAGCTATCTGGTGCGGCTCGTCAGGAAGGGCTACCGCGTCGCTATCTGCGAGCAGATGGAGGATCCAAAGAGGGCGAAGGGCCTGATCCGCCGGGAGGTGGTGCGCGTGGTGTCGCCCGGCACCCTGACCGACACCGGGTACCTCGACTCCCACGAGGCAGCCTTTCTCGTGGCGATCGCGCCGGCGGACGAGGGCCAGGGATCGCCTGCGACACCGGCCTACGGCGTCGCGACCGCGGATCTCTCCACCGGTGAGTTCCGGGTGACGCAGCATGCCGGCGCGGATGCCCCGGCGGCGGTGGCGGATGAGCTGGCGGCCCTCCGGCCGCGCGAACTGCTGCTGCCCTCCGGAAATGGCGCCGCGCCCTCACTGCCGGGGCTCGACCGGGGCGTTCGCATCACCGGCGCCGCCCCCTGGACGTTCGAGCTGGACCATGCGACGCGCGCCCTGACGGAGCAGCTCGGGACCGCGTCGCTCGATGGTTTCGGCCTTGCCGCCGATCAGCATGCTCCCGCCATTCGCGCCGCGGGCGCGCTGGTCCGGTACCTGCGCGATACGCAGAAGGCGGACCTGGCACACGTCGCGTCGCTGGAATTCCGTCCCGAGGCGGACTATCTGCTGTTGGACGCCGCGACGTTCGAGCATCTGGAGATTCTCGAAGGGGCCGAGGGTGGTCGCGCCGGATCGCTCGTCTCCGAACTGGATGCGACCACCACCGCGATGGGTGGCCGCCTGCTCCGCGCCTGGCTCCAGCGCCCGCTCGCCGCATGCGATCCAATCCGTGACCGCCACGATGCGGTGGAGGAACTCGCCGCCGGGACGACACGCCGCACACGCATCCGGACGGTGCTCGGGCACGTGCAGGATCTCGAACGGTTGATTGCGCGCGTTGCGCTCGGCACCGCCGGACCGCGAGACCTGCTGGCGCTCGGCTGCTCCGTGACGGCGATTCCGGATCTGCGGCCGCTCGTGAGCGAGTTGCGCGCGCCGCTCGCCCTGGCGTTGACCGGCGAGTTGGATGACCTGGCGGACGTCCGCGATCGGATCCTGTCGACGCTCACCGACAATCCACCCGCGTTCGCCCGCGATGGCGGCGCGATCCGCGACGGCGTCGACGCCGAGCTGGACGAGCTCCGCGGCATCAGCGGCAACGCGAAGCAGGCGATTGCCGAGATCGAGGCGTCGGAGCGGCAGCGGACCGGCATCGGCACCCTGAAGGTTCGCTTCAACAGGGTCTTTGGCTATTACATCGAGGTGTCGAAGGCGAACCTGCACGCCGTGCCGGACGACTACCACCGGAAGCAGACGGTCGCCACCGGCGAGCGATTCATTACGCCGGCGCTCAAGACGTACGAACAGAAGGCGCTCACCGCCGACGAGCGGATCCTGGAACGCGAGCAGGCGCTGGTCGAGGTGCTCCGCCTCGCTGTGCTGGCCGAGGCGGAACGGGTGCAGCGGACGGCGCGCGCGCTGGCCGCGTTCGATGTGCTCGCCACGTTCGCCGAGACCGCCACCCGCCGCGACTACGTGAAACCTGCGGTCACTGGCACCGGCGACCTGACCATCACCGACGGCCGCCACCCGGTAGTGGAGCGGACCGTCAACGGCTTCGTCCCGAACGACGTCCGGTTGAACGACAGCGACCACCAGCTCGTGCTGCTGACCGGCCCGAACATGGGAGGCAAGTCCACCTACCTGCGCCAGACGGCGCTGACCGTCCTGATGGCGCAGGCGGGCTCGTTCGTCCCGGCGCGGGCAGCGTCGCTGCCGGTGACCGACCGAATCTTCGCGCGCATCGGCGCCTCCGACAACATTGCGCGCGGGCGCTCAACGTTCATGATCGAGATGGAGGAGACGGCGAAAATCCTCCACCAGGCGACGTCCGCCAGCCTGGTGCTGCTGGACGAGATCGGTCGCGGCACGGCGACGTTCGACGGACTGAGCATCGCGTGGGCGGTGGCCGAGCACCTGGTGAGCAACCCACGCGCCCGCCCGCGCACGTTGTTCGCGACGCACTACCACGAGCTGACCGACCTGGCCGACACGCACGCCGGAGCCGTCAACTACCATGTTGCCGCGCGCGAGTGGAAGGACGACATCGTCTTCCTCCGGAAGGTGGAGCCGGGACGGTCCGACCGAAGCTACGGCATCCATGTTGCGCGCCTCGCGGGGCTCGCGCCCCGCACGGTCGCGCGGGCTCGACAGATCCTCGCGGGACTGGAGCGGGACGAGCTGTCCCGCGGCGGCCGGCCGTCCTTCGCCGGCGCGCCGATCGCGAACGACCGCACACACCCGCAACTCGGGCTGTTCGAGCAGCCGGCGCCGCCCTCCGCCGAGGGGGACGTAGCGGAACGGATCCGGGCGCTCGACCTGGACCACACGACGCCGCGCGATGCGCACACGCTGCTGGCCGACCTGCAGCGGTTGCTCGAGACGGACGACTACACATCGGAGGAGTGACCAACGACCGGCGCATCCGCGCGCTGGTCCCCGACTGCCATGTCCGAGCGTCCCCGCAAGCCCGACAAGTCCCGCTTCCTCGAGACACCCGTCGAACCCTTCCGCATCGAGCCGGGGGCGCCGGTCGACGAGGTGCTCCGCCGGATGGAGCGCATCTCGTTCCAGGGGCGGAACCTCGCCGCCGCCCACCGAGTGTGGCAGCGGATGCTGGACGACGACCTGCTGATCTTCCTCGGGGTCGCCGGCGCGTTGAGCGCGGGAGGGCTCCGCTTGATCATCGCGGAGTTGATCCGCCGGCGCGCGGTCGACTGCGTGGTGTCGACCGGCGCCAACCTGTACCACGACCTGCACGAGACTCGCGGGCACCGGCATTTTCTCGGATCGCCCCGCGCCGACGACCGTGCCCTCGCCGATGCCCACATCGATCGGGTCTACGACACGTTCGTCGACGAAGACGAGTTCATTCGGAACGACATCTGGATCGCGCAGTTCGCCGCGACGCTCGAGGAGCGGCCGCATACCACCCGTGAATTCCTGTACCGGCTGGGCGAGCACCTCTGGAACGAAACGGAGGCGGACGGGATCCTGACCGCGGCGTACCAGATGCACGTGCCGATCTTCTGCCCTGCCATCGCGGATTCGTCGCTCGGCATGGGGCTGTCGCAGGCACGGCATGACGGCACAGGCGGCGCCGCCATCGGACAGGTGGACGTTATCGGTGACATCATCGAATCGGCGAACCTGGTGATTCGCCGGCCGCGGACCGCGTCGGTCGTCCTGGGCGGCGGCACGCCCAAGAACTTCATCAACCAGGCGTCGGTGCAGGCGGCGTTCTTCCGCGACGGCATCGAGGGCCATCGCTACGCACTGCAGGTGGTGACCGACGTTCCCCACTTCGGCGGCGCGAGCGGATCGACGCTCGACGAGGCGGAAAGCTGGGGAAAGCTGGCGGGCAACGCGGATCGCGTGACGGTCTCGGTCGATGCGACGATCGCCCTGCCAATTCTGGCGACGGCGCTGACCGCGTCGGCGAGTGACCGCCTCGACGCCCGCCGCCCCCCCACATTCGACCTGTCGGCCCGCGCCCTCGTGGTGGACGGCCAGCCGGTCCCGGTGGACCGCTTCGACGGCGAAGCGGCGGCCGCAGGCTGATCAGCGCGGCTGCTGCTGCGTCAGGCAGTGGATGCCACCCAAGCCGACCACCAGGTCGACCGCATGGATCCCCACCACCTCCCGCGCCGGAAAGCAGCGCGCGAGCACCCCAAGCGCCTCCCGGTCAGCCGGATCGTTGAACGTCGGCACGAGCACGACGTCGTTGGCGACGTAGAAGTTGAGATAGCTCGCCGGCAGCGGCTCCTGCTCGAAGACGCGCGCCCGCGGCATCGGCAACGCCACCACCTCGAACGGTCGGCCGCGCGCGTCGCGCATCCGTTCGAGCGCCGTCACGTTCGCGTTGAGGCCAGCATGCCGCGGATCGCGTTTCGGCGCCACCGCCACCACGACGGTCGACGGTCCGACGAAGCGCGCGAGGTTGTCGACATGCCCATGCGTGTCGTCCCCCGCCAGCGTCGTGTCGCCGACGCCGCCCGGCAGCCAGAGGACCTGTGTGACGCCGAGCGTCCGGCCGAGCACTCGCTCGATCGTCTCGCGCGACAATCCCGGATTGCGCGGCTGCACGCTCCCGAGCAGGCAACTCTCGGTGGTCAGCAGCAGCCCCTCTCCGTTGACGTCGATGCTGCCCCCCTCGAGCACGACGCGCGCTCCCCCCTCGCACACCTCGATCCGCTCCATCCCCAGGCGGTGCGCGATGGCACACGGCAGCGCGTCGTCCAGTTGATGCGCGCGGTACCGGGACCAGCCGGTGAACCGCCAGTCGGTCGCCACGACCGTTCGCCGCGCGCCGTGGTCGCGCACGACGAAGATCGGGCCGCTGTCGCGGATCCACGACCGGTTCGTCGGAACGAGGTGCGTGTCGACGCGCGCGGTGTCGACGCCGCTCCGCGCCAGGCGGTCGAACGCGCGCCGCCGGACGCGTGCATCCTGACAGACGAGCGCGACGCGCTCGCCCGGCACCAGGTGGCGGATCATGTCGGCGTAGCACCACTCGACCGCGGCGGTCTTCACCCGCCAGTCGTCGCGGTTGTGCGGCCAGACGAGCCAGGTGGCCTCGTGCGGCTTCCATTCCGCCGGCACCCGGACGCCGGCGCGCCACGCACTCATCGACCGCCGTCGAGGAATCGTTCGCGCAGCCCCTCGTAGGTATCGATCCGCCGGTCGCGAAGGAACGGCCAGGCGCGGCGTTGCTGCTCCACCAGCCCGCGTTCGCATTGTGCGACAACCACCGCCGGCGCGTCCGACGCCTCCGTGATGACCCGCCCGAGCGGATCGCAGATGAACGATCCGCCCCAGAACCGAAGGCCGCCTGCCTCGGAGGCCTCGACGCCGACACGGTTGACCGACGCCACCCACACGCCGTTGGCGATCGCATGCCCCCGTTGTACCGTCCGCCAGGCATCGCGCTCCGCCTCGCCGTCCGGCCCCGGCCCGGCGGCGGGCCACGCGATCGCCGTCGGATAGCAGATGAGCTCCGCCCCTCCGAGCGCCATCAGACGCGCCGCCTCGGGGTACCACTGATCCCAGCAGATCAGCACGCCCACGCGCGCATAGCGCGTCTCGAAGACGGGGTACCCCAGGTCGCCCGGCGTGAAGTAGAACTTCTCGAAGAACTGGGGATCGTCCGGGATGTGCATCTTCCGGTACGTGCCGAGCAGATCGCCCGTCGCATCGATGACCGCCGCCGTGTTGTGGTACAGCCCCGCTGTCCGCCGTTCGAAGATCGGGACGACGATCACCACCTCCAGCTCGCGCGCAAGACCGGCGAACCGTTCGGTCGTCGGCCCAGGCACCGACTCGGCCAAATCGAAGCAGGCGGTGTCCTCCTCCTGGCAGAAGTAGGGTGACGCGAACAGCTCCTGGAGACAGACGATCCCGGCGCCCTGCCCGACGGCGTCGCGGATGCCTGCCTCGGCGGCGGCGCGCGCGGCCACGGCGGAACCGGACCACGCCATCTGCACGAGTCCGACGGTGAAGCTGCCGGCAGCCATGACTGGGGCGGCGGACAGGAGTGCGCGTTACCCGTCGCTCGGCTGCAAAAGGGTATCGAGTTCACGCTGGGCGTCGAACCGGTAGCCCGAGGCGGGAAACTCGTCGATCAGTTGCTGGAAGGTGGACACCGCCTCGGCCGACTGTCCCGACAGCGTATAGGCCTGACCGAGACGCATCAGCAGCGCATCGCGCGGCAGTCCCGCCTCGTCGGTCACCGACGCCGCTGATGCTTCGGCCAGCATCACAATCGCCCGGTCGTGATCACCAGCGTCGAGCAGCGCTTCGGCGCGGCCGAGTCGCGCCATCCTGCCGTACATCCCGCTGGCATCCAGTTCCATGATGCGCTGGTACTCGGTCTCCGCCTCGCCGGCTCGTCCCAGGACGCCAAGCGCTACCGCCGCCTGGTATCGCGCCGCGATCCCCTGTGGCAGCCCCGGATAGGCGTCGGCCACCTCGAGCAGCCGCGGCAGCGCCGCCTCCAGTTTCGCCTCGACCGTCGGGAACTCGGACGCCGCGTTGACCTCGGCGCTCTCGGCGGCGCCATCGGTCGGCACGACCGGCGCATCGACGATCGCCATCGCGCCGGCGAGCAGCGCGCTCGCCTGCGTGGAACGGTACTGCTGCCAGCCGAAGACCGCGCCGGCAATCACCAGCGCTCCGACCACCACCGCTGCGCCACTGACCGAACGAGTGTTGACCCAGTCCGTCTCGCGCAGTGCCGCGAGCAGCGTCGCGAGCGGATTCGCCTTCAGGTGGTGCCGTTCCGATCGCTTCATGACAGTCCCATGGTGGGCGCGCTTCCGCGCCCCAGACCGGATAGCTTACCAAAATCCGCCGCGCACCCTAGCAGCCCGTGGTGAAACCCCCGCCACATTCGAGCGGCGATGCATCCCGCCTGAGCGGCGTTGCTCCTCGGTCGCATATCGCCAATATGCTCCCTCGTCGCGCCTTGTCAGGCGGGCGCCTCACCGCTCTCGGTGTCACGCGGGTTTCACCACGGGCTGCTAGGGCGGGGTCGTGTCGATGTCCGGGTACAGGGCCGAATGGACCAAGCCAGCGTGGCGGTCAGCGTACCGCGCCGGGATGTTCTGAGTCCAGTTGCTCGGAATCGTCAGACAGAAGGCGAGCAGCACTGCCAAGGCAACCCGATGCGCCCATGTCGGCGGGGCGACGCTCCGCGTCGACCGATCCGCCGGCGCCGGCAGGCGGCGGATGCGTCCCTGCCGGCGGAGGCGCGAGCGGTACAGCAGCACCAGGCCAATGACCGCCATCACGATATTCAGCGTCTGGCCCGTGCCGAGCGCCAGGCGATGCGTCGGGTAGTCGCGGAACAGATCGATCACGATGCGGGGCGCCGCGTACCAGAAGACGAAGCGCGCCGCGACGGCGCCGGGTGTCCGGCTGGTCCGTCGGACGTACACCAGATACGCCATCAACAGCAGGTTCTTCATGCCGTCGTACAGAACCACCGGATGCCGGAACCCGTCGGCGTCCGGAAACTGCACACCCCACCAGGCGCCGGTCACCGAGCCCACAATCTGACCGTCGATGAAGTTGCCGATCCGTCCCATGCCCAGGAGGAATGCCGCCGGAATCACCAGGACATCCGCCAGGTGGTGCATCGGCATCCGCCGCCACCGGGCGTAGGTCCAGGCGACCAGCGCCCCACCCGCCATGAGGCCATGGGTCGCCATGCCGCCGAGCCAGAACGCCGGGATGAGCTCGGGGTGTTCCCGGTAGAAGAACCACTCGTCGAACGTCACCTCGACCGTGCGTCCGCCCGCGAGGATGCCGGCCGTCAGGAGCAGGCTCAGGGTCGAGATCGAGCGCGGCGACAAGTGCAACCACTCCCGGCTGCGCATCAGGAAGAGGTGCAGGTGGAGAAAGCCGAGGGCAAACCCCAAGCCGTACCACCAGAGGTAGACGCCTCCGATGTCGAACAGGACGGGGTCGATCCGATGGACGAAGCCCCCTGACACTCGTCATGCTCCCAGGACGGCCACGTCACCGTCCACAGCGGGCAACGCGCGCTGGACTTGCGCCGGGAAGGCTCCCGCAGGCCCGCGTCTGCTCCGGACACCGGCAGTCTAGCAAACTCGGCCGGCTTGTCATGCACCGCGCCGTCGGCTAGCCTAGCCGCTCCAGGTTCCACCGCGTGGACGGGCGAATCACTCCCTGCCCAAGGAAGTCGTTGGTGTCGAGCGTGAACGAACGGCCAGCGGCCGCCCCGTCTACCACCCGGCGCCGCTTCCTAACGGCCAGCGGGGCCGCGCTTGCGGGCGCCGTGTCGCGCGGCGCCGTACCGAAGGCGCAGACGCCGGTGTTGCTTCCCTCGTGGGTGGCGGACGTTGACGGCAACGGCGCGGTGACTCCCGCCGATCGGAATCTGGCCGAATCGGCCCTCTTCGCGCAGCGGGGTTTTCGCCTGCAGCCGGCGCGCGGCTTCGATCCTCGGGTGGATGTCTTCGGCCGGGGCGTGGTCGACACCGAGGCGGTCATGGCGGTTGGCCACTCCGTGCAGCACTACGCAGCGGGAGCTCCAGTGCGGTCACGTCCGATTACGATCGCGTGGCACTACGGCTGGTACAAGTCGCTGGTGCGGCCGCCCGCGCTGCAGACCAGCCGGTTCAAGGGGGGAAACTACCTGTCCGGGGACCCGGCCGTCGAGACGACGTTCAACGAGTTGAAGAACGAGTTCGGCGTGACGGTCGACGCGCTGAGCTGGATCCCCGCGCGCGATCCCGACAACTACGACAACCAGGGAAACTACCGCCGCGGGTACCTGCAGGCGCCTAACGTCGGCACGCGCCACGTCTGCCTCATCTATGAGAACACGATTGCCAATCTGCAAAACACCTACAGCCCGACCGGGCGGCTCGACTTCCAACGTCGGGACGCCATCACCCCGATGCGCAACGACTTCGAGATGATGGCCCGCTTCCTGGCGGAGGTGCGGGACGAGAGCCCGGCGCGGATCTTCATGCTCGACAGCAGGCCGGTTATCTTCATCTTCGGCTCGCACACATGGGGACCGGTGCCGCCCAACTCTGTCGCCTACGAAGCCATCGCGCAGACCCTCAGCGAGTTCCGTGACCGGTTCCGAGACATCTACGGCGCCCACCCGTACCTGGTGGGCGACGAATTGTTCCTGTCGCCGACCGGCCACTACTCACAAGACCGAGTGTGGCGCGCCGCCAACTTCGACGCCATCTATGTTTACCACCATGCGGCGCTGAAACCGACGCCGGTGTCCCGGACGGTGCCGGTCACCGACCGCTACATCGAGAATCAGCTCACCATCCTGCGGGCCAACTACGCCGAGATGCGATCCCTCCGGAACGTGTTCACGGGGCAGCGGATTACGGTGATTCCGAACGTGTCGCCGGGCTTCTCCAAGCCGGGATTCGCGACGTTGCAGATCGGTCGCGGCGCCTACACCGACTTCATCAAGCTGATGCGCGATATCCACCTCACCGAGTACCTCGAGACCGAGTGGCGCGACACGCTCGGCACGCCGCAACTGCCCGCCCCCACCTACATCGTCGGGTCGTGGAACGAGGAGTTCGAGGGGCACAGCATCTTCCCCTTCGACTTCAACCTGACTGTCCCCGAGTCGGTGCAGCACGGCTTCGACCTGTCGATGGCGGTCAAGGAAGCGTTCGGCTGGAACCACTACGCCAGTCGTGACATCCTGCCACGGCAGGACGCACAGAACCTGCGTTCGTCGATGAATTGGAGGTAGATGTCGCGCGGCTCGAAGATGCCGGTGTCGTCGGCGAACAGGCAGAACACGGTCCGTACCAGAAACAACTCCAGGTCGTGACCGTCGTAGCCGGACGCCTTCAGCGCATCGTGCAGACGTGCGATCAACTCGGACGCCTCAATGTTGACCGGATCCTGATCGCGGAACGTACGGCGCTGCACGCCGATGATGAACCCGAACTTCTCGACGTGCTGCGGCAGGTCGGCAAGCGCGAAGCGGGATTCTTCGCGTTCGTCGCGATCGAGAAGCTCGAACGACCGGAAGTCGCAGAGAAGCTGGTAGCGGGGGCGGTCCCGTTCGGGTAGCGCGTCGAAGTAGGTGCCGGCCTGCTGACTCGCGGCAGCCAAGTCGCGGCCGGCGCTCTTCTGCTCGACCAGCAGGACGCCGGGCCAGAACAGGTCGATGAAGCCGGCGGTGTCGTCTAGCCGCCGAACGTGCTCCTCGTAGCGGGCGACGGTGCGCCGCCGGACGCCGAACATCTCAAAGAACTCATTGTAGAAGCTCTGCGTCTCGCCCTTCTCGTACGCGGCGTCGGCCCATTCGCGGGTGAATTCGGCGGCGCGGGCGCGGATCTCATTCCAGGACAGGCGCATCGTGGTGTACGTCCTACGCTGATGTATGCCTCGGCCGCACGCAGTCGGCGATCCGCCGCCCCACTGCGATCTCAGTCCGGCGCAGGTCGTAGGTCTGCTGCAGGTGCAGCCAGACGTGTGGAGTCGTCCCGAAGTAGCGCGCCAGCCGGAGCGCCGTGTCGGCGGTGACGCCGCGTTGCCCGTTCAGGATCGCCGTGATGCGGTTCACCGGCACGCCGAGCGCCTTGGACAGCGCGTTAGCCGACAGGTCGAGCGTCTCGAGTTCTTCACGCAGGATCTCGCCCGGATGCACCGGACGCATGCCGTTCTTGGGAGCCATCGTCTTGTCCATTCGCTAGTGATAGTCCACGATCTCCACGTCGCATGGCCCGTCGGTTGCCCACCGGAAGCAGATGCGCCATTGCGAATTGATCCGAATGCTGTGCTGCCCGGCCCGGTCGCCCAGGAGCGCCTCCAGTCGATTGCTCCGCAACCCCGCTAGGTCCTGGAGCGCGTCCGCGCTGTCCAGCAGCGTGAGTCGGCGCGCGGCTTGGTCGGCGAACCCCTGGAACGCCGAGACACGGTGGCCCTCGAAGAACCGCCGCGTGTCTCTATCCTTGAAGCCTCGAATCACCAGCGTTCCCTAACGATATACGTAAACCATCACGGCCTCAAAGGACGGCAATAGTGATGGCGGCCGGAATGGGCCGCAGCGCCTCGATGACGTCGGCCGTCGTCAGCTCGGAGCCCGGCACGTCGCCGATGCGCGGGAACGCGTGCCGCGTCAGGCTCGCCTGCCAGTTCTGAACGTGCTTCGGATTGCGCCAGCCGGGAGCCACAAGGGTTCTTTGCCCTTGCCGAAGAGGTGATTCAAGAGGGACGCGACCGTGTAGGCGAGCGAGTACGAATCGAGCCAGGTCGCACTCAGCGGGTTCCATGTCAGCCGGCCATCGAGGGACAGCTCGATGTAGTCGCCACCTCTGTCCAGCTCGGTGAGCATCCGGCGGATGTCGTGGCAAGAATCGCCTTTGACTTCAAGGACCAGCGCCGCCGCGCGCCGCTCGGGATTCGTCGCGTGCCAGCTCAGGAGCTGGCGCGCGAACGGGTGCATACACGCCGACGTCTTGCCGGACCCGACCGCGCCGACAATCGCCACGCCGGTATGGAGGCCCCGCTCCGGGATCGGCAGCCATTCGGGGGCCGGGCTCTCGATGGCTCGGACCGGGTGATGGACCTCGCCGACGACGATCGCCGGCCCGTCGGCCGTAGGCGAAAGCGGCCACGTCGGAAGGCGGGACCTGAGCCCTACACTGACGCCCATCCGGGCGAACCAGATCCGGGATGTGGCGAGAAGGAACTGGCCGGCCAGGAACACGGCCACGCCGGGCGCCACGTAGTACCACGCGACGACGGCGCGATACACGTTCGGGGTGTGGTAGCGGACGAGCACCGCCACGGGATCGGCCTCGGGAAACACGCCGGGCCACGTCCAGGCGCACGCGACACTGACGCCGCCGACGACCAGGAACGCGCGGATGAGTCGGTCAAGCATCGCGCCGCTCGTCGCTGCTGATCGTCCGGCCCGCGTGCGGGCCGGGGAGCCTTCCCGCAGGGATACATACAGACGGGAGCGACTCCACCGAAGGCGAGGGGGGGCTGACAAATGCGCCTTTTACGGTGTTTCTTGGCACCTGTTTGGAACAGGTAAAACGGTAGGTTGGCGCGCGTGCCCGGATTCGAACCGGGGGCCTGCCGCTTAGGAGGCGGCCGCTCTATCCTGCTGAGCTACACGCGCACACGCCTCACCAGTGTACACGGGGGGCCGGCGATCAGCCGGCCGGCGCGGTCAAGGCAATGAGACCGTTGCCGACAAGGACGTACTCCTCGTAGCGGCGCTGATAGGTCTGCAGCTTCTCGTCCTCGAGCGCGCCGATCTTCGCGCGCACGGCCATCGCGGCATCACCTCCGCCCGCCGCATGCAGCTCCACCTCCAACGCCGCGGCGCGCTCCCGGTACTCCGTGTCATGGTGTTGCTCCCACGCCAGCCAGTCAGCGGTCCAGTGCGCATGAGCGTCCTCGACCACTGCGCGCGGGAACGGAAACCGCTCGCCGGTCCCCGCCTCGATCACGGCGACCGCCTCCGGGAAGAGCTGCCTGGCGGCGTCCGCCGCGCTTCGCCACGCCAGTAGCTCGCGTGGCTCGGCACGCGCCACGGCCGGCGCCACGCTGGTGAGCAGCAGCGCGGCGATCCGTTCACCGTGCTCCGCCCGACACGCGCGCCGATGCCGTTCGGCGAGCACCACGGCAAGCCCAGCCAGCACGACGGCGATAACAATCAGCGTTATGTCCACAGCGCCGTCGGTCCGCTCGCGTCAGTAATGGAGGACGGAGTACAGGTCATGCCCGTCGAGCCGGACACGGCCGTGCAGCTCGTCCAACTCGATCAAAAACACCAGCGCATGGACCGTAGCGCCCAGCTCGCCAACCAGGTCGGCGACCGCCCGCGCGGTGCCACCGGTCGCGAGCAGGTCATCGACAATCAGGATCCGCTCGCCTTCACCCACCGCGTCCGCGTGCATCTCGAGGGCGTCGGTGCCGTACTCGAGCGCATATTCCTTGCGGACCGATCGTGACGGCAGCTTCCCAGGCTTGCGGACCGGCACGAAGCCGACACCGAGGCGGTCCGCCACCGCCGCGCCCAGGATGAAGCCGCGGCTCTCGATGCCCACCACCTTGTCGACCGGCGCGTCACGGTACGGCTCCACCAAGCAGTCAATCGCCTGACGCAGGCCGTCGGGGTCGATCAGGAGGGTCGTGATGTCGTAGAAGAGGATTCCCGGCTTCGGGAAGTCGGGTACCTCGCGAATCAATTGCTTCAGTGCGTCCATGGGATCGTGGTCTTCCGTGAAACTCTGTCGACGGGCGCGGTGCGAACGTCGGTCATCGGGCGCGGACGGTGAACTCCCCGGTCAGGTTGAGCGGCGCCAACTCCTCGACGATGACATCCATGACCCTCGCCAGCGGCGGGCCTTCGTGCAGCGCCCGGACGAAGCGCTCGATCGCCGCGCGTTCTCCCTCGCCCACCGCCTCGACCCGGCCGTCGGTCAGGTTCCGGACGAAGCCGCGGATCCCCTCGCGCCGCGCGGTCCCCGCCACGAAGGCACGGAAGCCGACCCGCTGCACACGGCCGCTCACCAGGAATCTTCGGGCTAGAAACATGTCATGCGGCCCCCCGACCGGCGGCCACATCGCGATGATTATAGTGTGTCGCCTATCGCGCAGACCCTGTGCTACGCTGACGGAACGGCTACAGGAGACTCGCCATGCAAACTGCCATTCGACTCGCCGCCACTATTGCCGTCGTGCTGATGACGTTCAGCGCCGGGCCGCCAGCGGCCGCGCAGTTTGCCGATGTGGGGTCGCTGGACTTCCCGACATCCGCCCGCTCGGAGGACGCGCAGCGCCATTTCCTGCGCGGCGTCGCCATCCTGCACAGCTTCGGCTGGAAGCAGGCGATCGAGCAGTTCCAGGCGGCGCAGGAGATCGAACCCGACTTCGCGCTCGCCTATTGGGGCGAGACCCTCTGCTACAACCATCCACTGTTCGGCGCCGGCCGGGGCCTCGACGAGGAACACCCCCGCGGGGTGCTGCAGCGCCTCGCGCCGACCCGCTCCGAGCGCGCCGCGAAGGCGGCGACGGACCGGGAGCGCGGCTTTCTGGAGGCGGTCGAGGAGCTCTGGGCCGAGGAAGGGACGTACAACGAACGCCGTGTTCGCTATATGGAAGCGATGGAGCGGCTCTACGACCGCTATCCCGACGATCATGAGGTAGCCGCCTTCTATGCGCTCTCGATGCTTGCCGGATCGCGCGCCCTTGGCGATCAGTCGCTCCGTCTCGAGGTTCGGGCCGGCAACATCGCCATGAAGGTGACGGCGGAGAACCCGGGCCATCCGGGCGCGCGGCACTACACCATTCACGCGTTCGACGATCCGCTTCATGCGCCGCTGGCCCTCGACGCCGCGCTCCGCTATGCGGCGACCGCGCCCGCCGTGTCGCACGCGCGCCACATGCCGACCCACATTTTTATCCAGCACGGCATGTGGGACATGGTGTCGAACCACAACCAGTCCGCCCACGATGCGGCGCGGGCGCTCTGGATGCCGGGTGATGCGGTGGGCGACGCGATTCACTCGCTCGACTGGGGTCAGTACGGCGACCTGCAGCGGGGAGACTACGCGAAGGGGCGTCTCTGGATCGAGCGGCTCGAGGAGATCATCGCCACGAGCGACGGTCAGCAACGCGCCGTGACGTCGTTGCCGCTGGTGAGGGCACGCTACGTCGTCGAGGCCGAGGAGTGGCAGGTGCTGCCGGTGACCGACGAGTCGTCGATGCACGAACTACTCGCTACGGGGCTGAGCGGTGTGCGGACCGGCGACCTTGCCGCGGCGCGCGCGGCGGAGGCGGCCCTCAAGCGGATGGCGGACGACGACGGGAGCGCACAGGAGCGGATCGCGTACCGCGAAGTGGCGGCGTCACTCCAGGCCGCCGAGGGGAGGGCGGACGACGCAGTCGCGACGATGGACGAGGCGATCGCGATCGTCGAGACCCTCCGGCCGCCGAACGGCGCGGCCAGCCCGGTGAAGCCACCGTACGAGCTGTACGGCGAGATCCTGCTGGAGCTCGACCGTCCGGCCGATGCGCTGGCGAAGTTCGAGACGTCGTTGCTCCGGATGCCGAACCGGATGCGCTCGCTCCTGGGGGCCGCCCGCGCCGCCAATGCGACCGGGGATCGCGCGGCGGCGCGCAACTACTACGGGACGCTTGCCGGGTTCTGGATCGGCGAGAGCGACGACCCGGGGTACAGCGAGGCGCAGCGGTTCGTCACCACCAGCGAAGAGCCGTAACCGACGCGTGGGGTCCGCGTCGGGGTGGGTGTGAATGGTCGGGGCGAGAGGATTTGAACCTCCGACCCCTCGGTCCCGAACCGAGTGCTCTACCAGGCTGAGCCACGCCCCGACCAGAGAAACCGCTATTTTATCCCATGGCGCGCCGGCTGTCAGCCGGTATGCGTCACCGGCGTCGAAAGCCCCACGCTATCCGGGGTTGATGCCCAAGGGACGGGCCCATTCCAGGCCGGCGAGCGTTTCTCCCGCCGGCCGGTACTCGCAGCCGACCCATCCGCCGAAGCCGACGTCGTCGATCACGCCAAACAGGTATGGGTAGTTGATCTCCTGCGTCTCGTCCGGCTCATGCCGTCCCGGCACCCCGCCGATCTGGAAGTGGCTGATGATGTCGAGGTTCGCCCGGACCGTTTCGGCCAGGTACCCCTCCATGATCTGCATGTGGTAGAAGTCGTACTGCAGGAAGATGTTATCTGCGCCCACCCGCTCGATGATCCGTCGCGCCTGGGCCGAACCGGTCAGAAAGTAGCCCGGGTTGTCCTGCGTATTGAGTGGCTCGAGCAGCAGCCGGATCCCCAGCGGCCTGGCCCGCTCCGAACCCCACTCGAGGTTTGCGACAAACGTGTCCTCGGCCCTCGGATCGTCGGTTCGCCCGGCAAGACAGTGGAGCTGGCCGCAGCCAGCCGCCTCGGCGTACTCGAACGCCCGGTTCAGTCCGTCGCGGTACTCCTGCTCCCGTCCCGGGATCGCCCCGGCGGCCACCGGCACGTTCATGAGCGTTGCCGTCAGACTGTGCTGCCGCACGCGGTTCGCGATGTCCTGCGCTGATTCGCCGTAGGGCCCCTGAATCTCGACCCCTTCGAAGCCGACGCGTGCCGCCTGTTCGAAGCGATCGAGCAGGTCCCACTCGTTGAACATCATCGTGACGCTCGCGGCCAGTCTGGGCATGTCGGTGGTCTCCCCGGACGTGGGCGAATCGTATCACGCGGCTGCTGACGGGTATCATGCCGCCATGTCGCCAGCCGGACGGCCGTTCGATGGCGTCCTCCTGATCAGCTTCGGCGGACCGGAGGGACTCGACGAAATCCGGCCCTTCCTTCGAAACGTGCTGCGCGGCCGGCGCATTCCGGCGGCACGGATTGACGCCGTGGCGCACCACTACGAACAGTACGGCGGCGTCTCCCCCATCACCGCGATTACCCGTCGCCAGGCGGACGGTCTCCGGGCCAGACTGGCCGAGGGTCAGCCCGATCTCCCGGTCTGGGTCGGCATGCGCAACTGGCATCCGTTCCTCGACGAGACGTTGGCGGCGATGGCAGACGCCGGCATACGGCGCGCGTTCGGCATCATCCTGGCAGCGCAGCACAGCTACTCGAGCTGCGGCCAGTATCGGCAGAACGTGGACGATGCCCGGCGCACGCTGCGGGCATCGGGCCGGCCCGACATCGACGTGACGTACGCCAGCGACTGGCACGCGCATCCCCGCTTCGTCGCGGCGAACGCCGAGCGGATCGCCGACGCGCGGCACCGGCTGCCACCCGATCTACAGCACAGCGCGCGGATTGTCTTCACCGCACACAGCATCCCGCGAACGATGGCGGATGCGTGCCGGTACGAGGCGGAACTGCTGGAGGCGGCGCAACTGATCGTCACGGCCGCCGGACACACCGACGCCGACTGGGTGCTCAGCTATCAGAGCCGGAGCGGCCGACCGGATGATCCGTGGCTGGAACCGGACGTGTGTGACTACCTTCGCGCCGAACGCGGCCGGGGACTGGCGGCGGCGATCATTGCCCCGATCGGCTTCGTTGCCGACCATCTCGAAGTGCTGTACGACCTCGACACTGAAGCGGCGGCGGTCTGCCGAGAGCTCGATCTGCCGATGCAACGCGCTACGGCCGTGAACGACCACCCCGAGTTCCTCGACCTGCTCGCCGCCCTGGTGCGCGACGCCTGGATGCGTGGCGGCCGCCCGCTCCACATCGTCCCGGCCGAACCTCCCACGCGCGTCGAGCCACCGCCCCCGGCACGCCGTGAGCAGCCAGCATCTGATGTGGCAACCAGTGCGGGGTCCAGCCGCGCCCAGGCGCGGAACGCGACCGACGCCTGGCCTAGCTGACCGCTTCGCCGACCGGCGCGCAGTGTTCGTCGAAGGCGGCGGTCAGGTCGCGGGCGATCGCGGCGGCTTCCTGATTCTCGATCTGGTGTCGTTCCATCAGGTACACCAGCCGGCCGCCGCGCAGCAGCGCGATGCACGGCGAAGAGGGAGGATAGCCGGCAAGGTAGCCGCGCGCACGTTCCGTCGCCTCGATGTCGGCGCCAGCGAAGACGGTGGCGACGACATCCGGCGTTGTGTCGTGTTGCAGGGCCAGCGCAATGCCCGGGCGTGCTCTTCCGGCGGCACAGCCGCAGACCGAGTTGACCACGACCATCAGGGTCCCGGGGGTGCCCGTTACCGCGTCGTCGACCGCGGCGGCCGTTCGCAGTTCCCTGACCCCGAACCGTGTCAATTCCTCCCGCATAGGGGCAATGAAGAACTCTGGATACACGTTGTCGCTCCTTGTAACGTTAGAAAACGCCGGCCGGCCCCTGTACGGCGCCGGAACGCACACCAATTATAGCGTTTCTCCTCGGTGAGGCGCGACAAGGCTTCCCGCCGCCAGTCGGCGGTTGCCGAGCCAGAGAATGGTCAGCGCAATCCCCCACTGCGCGACGCACGTGCCAATGCTGTAGACCCGGATCGGATGCCACCATCCCTCGGGGTCGTACACGGTCGCCGACTGGTACATCCACCAGGTAAACATCACGGCGAACTCGATCGGCACCAGCCACGTGAGCACCCAACTCCAGAGCGGTCCGGCGCGCCGTCCGGCGGCGTTCGTGTTGACCAGATCGGTGCGGAAGCGGTCGGCGCCGTAGCGAATCACGGCGATGGCGATGAACAACCGCTCACCATCAGTGCCAGTCCCCAGACCCAATCCTGATTTTCGAACACCTGCAGGCTTGCGGCGGACGGCACTCCGCAGACTGCGACGGCCGCGACCACCAGACCGACGGCCCGCTTGCGCGGCAGGCCACCATCGAGCAGGACGCGAACCGCCAACTCCACCATCGCTATGAGGGAGGAGAGTGCGGCGAAGAAGAGCGTGAGAAAGAAGAGCGGCAGGAAGATCTCCCCCGCCGGCATCCGGGCGAACACCTGCGGGATCCAGATGAACGACAAACCGGTGTTCCCCGCCGCCATGGCGCCAAGTGCTTCGGTGGTGGGCAGGATGGCGAAGACCGCCGGCAGAATCGCCATCGCGGCGAGGATCGACGCCAGGTTGTTCCCCAGGCCGATCGACACGGCGTTCGACACGACGTCATCGTCGCGCCGCACGTAGACCGCATAGCTGAGCATCAGTCCCCAGCCGGCGCCGGTCGACCAGGCCGACTGCGTCAGCGCCTCGAGCCAGGTGCGGTAGTCGGCAAGACGCGCCAGATCCGGGACGAAGAGGTACCGCAACCCCTCCCCCGCGCCCGGCAGCGTCACGGCGCGCGCCACCGCGAGCAGCAGCAGGACGAAAAGGGTCGGGATCAGGATCCGGTTCGCCCGTTCGATGCCACGCGTCACGCCGCGCGCGACAACGGCGCCAGCGGCGGCGATGGCGGCAACGTGGAACAGGATCGGTTGCCACATCGACCCGCTGTAGGTCTCCCAGTACGCCGCCGTGTCGGCGCCGGAGGCAAGGTCCCCCGCGAGTGCCGCCGTGAAGTACTTGAGCGCCCACCCGGTGACGACCGAGTAGTAGAACATGATCATCACGGTGGTGACGACGACGAAGCCACCCATCCAGGCGGTGCGGCGGCTGACGAGCGCGGCGAACGATCCGATCGGCCCGCGCCGCGCGCCGCGCCCCAGGCCGAACTCGGCGATCAGGAGCGGGATCGACCAGATGAACAGGAAGAGCAGCCAGGGAATCAGGAACGCGCCGCCGCCGTTCTCCGCGACGATCCTGGGAAAGCGCCAGAGGTTGCCGGCGCCGACTGCCATGCCGATTCCGGCAACAATGACACCCCAGCGCGACGTGAAGAAGTCGGAGTCGGTGACGCTGGGCGGAGTCGGCATCGCGTGCGGGCCATCGGCCGTGCCCGACGGCTCTTGGGAAGTCTAACAGCCCTCGGCAGAATTCCGGCTCACTCGTCTCCGTGTGGCACCACCGGGCGCGGGTGCGGCTCTATACTGAAATCGAGACGGCACGCATGGAGTTCAGGGACTACTACAGCACGCTCGGCGTTGATCGCATCGCGTCGCAGGACGCGATCAAGAAGGCATACCGGAAGCAGGCGCGGCAGTACCACCCTGACGTCAACCACAACGATCCGGCAGCCGAGCAGCGCTTCAAGGAGGTCAACGAGGCGTACGAAGTGCTGGGCAACGCCGAGACGCGGAAGAAGTACGACGAACTGGGCGCCAACTGGAAGGAGTACGAACGGGCCCGGGCGGCGGGACGGAACCCGTTCGCCGGCGGCGGTCCGGGCGGGTTCCGCAGGACGACGACCGGCGGCAGGGGCGGCGGGTTCCGATCGGTCTCCGAGGAGGAGTTGCGCGACCTGTTCGGCGGGGCCGGCGGCGGGTTCGGCACCTCGGGCGGCGGCGGCGCCTTCTCCGACTTCTTCCAGGCGTTCTTTGGCGGCGGCGGCTTCCCTGGCCGCGCCCCGTCGGCCGGCGGCCGACGCCCGCCGCGCGCGCAGAAGGGACGCGACACCGAGCATGCAATGGAGTTGACGCTCGAGCAGGCGTTCCGGGGTGTGACGCAGCGCCTGATGTTGAGCGGCGACGGCGGCGATCGAACCGTCGAGGTCCGGATCCCGGCTGGCGTCGACACCGGATCGCGAGTCCGTATCGCCGGCCGGGGTGGAGCGGGCACGGCCGGCGCGGCGGCAGGAGATCTCTACCTGCGCGTGCAGATTGCGCCCCATCCGATCTGCACGCGCAAGGGTCGCGACCTCTACATTCGCGCCACGATGCCGCTTGCGACCGCGGTGCTGGGGGGCGAGGTGGACGTGCCGACGATCGATGGCCGGTCGGTGCGCCTCAAGGTGCCGGCCGGCACCCAGGAAGGTCAGGTGTTCCGGATCAGGGGCCACGGAATGCCGTCGCTCCGGAACGGTGACGGCCGGGGCGATCAGTACGCGACGGCCCACGTCATGCTGCCGCGCCACCTCACACCGGAGGCGAGGAAGCTGTTCGAGGCGCTGGCGCCATTGCTTGACGAGACCGCATGAACGGACAGGGACGGCCGCCGCACCCACCGCAGCAGGGCGGTGACGAACCGCAGTCGGCGCTCGATCGCTACGCGCGCGACCTGACCGACCTGGCGCGCGCCGGGAAACTCGATCCGGTGATCGGCCGGGACGAGGAAATCCGCCGAGCCATCCAGGTGCTCTCGCGCCGGACCAAGAACAACCCGGTGCTGATCGGCGATCCGGGCGTCGGCAAGACCGCCATCGTCGAGGGACTCGCGCAGCGGATTGTCCGCCGCGACGTGCCGGAGGGCCTCAAGGACAAGCGTCTCGTCGCACTCGACATGGGCGCTCTGATTGCCGGCGCGAAGTACCGCGGCGAGTTCGAGGAGCGCCTGAAGGCGGTGCTGAAGGAGATCACCGGCGCCGAGGGATGGATCGTGCTGTTCATCGACGAGCTGCACACCGTGGTCGGGGCCGGCGCCGCCGAGGGCTCGATCGACGCCTCGAACATGCTGAAGCCGCTCCTTGCGCGGGGCGAACTCCACACGATTGGCGCCACCACGCTGAACGAGTACCGGCAGTACATCGAGAAGGATGCCGCGCTCGAGCGGCGGTTCCAGCCGGTGATGGTGACCGAACCGACCGTCGAGGACACGGTCAGCATCCTGCGCGGCCTGCGCGAGCGGTACGAGATCCACCACGGCGTCCGGTTCAAGGACTCCGCCCTCGTCTCCGCCGCGGTGCTCTCGAACCGCTACATCAGTGACCGGTTCCTCCCGGACAAGGCGATCGACCTGATCGACGAGGCGGCGTCGAAGCTTCGGATGGAGATCGACTCGTTGCCGGTCGAGCTGGACGAGGTGGAGCGCCGATTGATGCAGCTCGAGATCGAGCGTGAGGCGCTCCGCAAGGAGAAGGACGACGCGTCACGCGCCCGCCTCCATCGGCTGGAAACCGATATCGCGGGCCTGAAGGAGCAGCAGGGACGGCTCCGGACACAGTGGGAGCACGAGAAGGCCCAGATTCAGGCGGACCGGAAGCTGCAGCAGGAGCTCGAGTCGCTTCGCCTGGAGGTGGAGCGGGCCCAGCGCGACGGGGATTACGCGCGGGCGTCGGAGCTGCAGTACGGACGCATTCCCGAACTGGAACGGCAGCTCGCAGCCGGCCGCGACACGGTGTCAGCGGGCGAGACGTCCAGGATGCTGAAGGAGGAGGTGGACGAACAGGACATTGCCGCCGTCGTCAGCAAGTGGACGCACATCCCGGTCAGCAAGCTGGTCGAAGGCGAACTCGAGAAGCTGATCAGGATGGAAGCGCGCCTGCGCGAACGGGTCGTCGGCCAGGACGACGCGATTGCCGCGGTGGCGAACGCGGTTCGCCGCGCCCGCGCCGGCCTGCAGGATCCGAACCGGCCGCTTGGCAGCTTCATCTTCCTCGGCCCGACCGGCGTCGGCAAGACCGAGCTGGCGCGGGCGCTCGCCGAGTTCCTCTTCGACGACGAGCGGGCGATGATCCGGATCGACATGTCGGAGTACCTGGAGAAACACAGCGTCGCGCGCCTGATCGGCGCGCCGCCCGGCTATGTCGGGTACGACGAGGCAGGCCAGTTGACCGAGGCGGTTCGCCGACGGCCGTACGCCGTGGTGCTGTTCGACGAGGTGGAAAAGGCCCATCCCGACGTCCTGAACGTCCTGCTGCAACTGCTTGACGACGGGCGGCTGACCGATGGGCACGGACGAACGGTCGACTTCCGCAACGTGGTGGTCATCATGACCTCCAACCTGGGGAGCGAGCTGATCGCCGGCCGGACCAGCCTGGCCTCCGAGGCGGACGGCACCCTCGATGAGGGAACGCGCCGGCAGGTGGACGAGGTGGTGCGTGCGCGCTTCCGGCCGGAGTTCCTGAACCGCGTCGACGAGATCATCCTCTTCCACGCGCTCGGCCGCCGGCATCTGAAGAAGATCGCCGGCATGCAGCTTGCCGCACTCGGCCGGCGTCTGGCCGACCGGCGGGTGACGGTGGAGACGACCGACGCGGCGACCGACCAACTGGTCGCGGAAGGCTACGACTCGGCGTATGGCGCGCGCCCGCTACGGCGGACGATTCAGCGCCGTGTCCTCGACCCGCTGGCCGAGCGCCTACTGAAGGGAGGCTTCGGCGAGGGGGCCACCGTCGTGGTCGACGCCGACAACGGCGAGTTCACCTTTACCGTCGCGAGCCAGCCGGCGGCCGGCTAGGACTCCTCCGCGCGGGGGGCTGAGTCGAAGCCCTCGCGGTTATGCGAGCCGTCGCAGAACGGCTTGTTGTCCGAGCACCCGCACCGGCAGAGCGCGAAGGGCCGCCTGTCCACCCGATACGCGTTGCCCTCCGCATCGGTAAGCGTGACGTCGTCGCCGTCGACGAGGCAGGGACCGTTGTCGCGGATCTTGATCGTGGTTGGCATGCTTGATCATCCCCTCTTCTGCATCGACGCCAGGAAGTCGGCGTTCGACCTGGTCTTGCCCATCTTGTCCAGCAGCAGCTCCATCGCCTCGACCGACGAGAGCGGATGGAGCACCTTGCGCAGCACCCAGACGCGGTTCAGATCCTCGCCGCTGAGCAGCAGCTCTTCCTTCCGCGTGCCGCTCTTCTGAATGTCGATCGCCGGGAAGACGCGCCTGTCGACCAGCTGCCGGGCGAGGTGGATCTCCATGTTGCCGGTCCCCTTGAACTCCTCGAAGATGACGTCGTCCATCCGGGATCCGGTGTCGACCAGCGCGGTCGCCATGATCGTGAGCGAGCCACCCTCCTCGATGTTGCGCGCCGCGCCGAAGAACCGCTTCGGCTTCTGGAGCGCGTTCGAGTCGAGACCGCCCGACAGCACCTTGCCGGAGGGCGGGATCACCGCGTTGTAGGCGCGCGCCAGCCGCGTGATCGAATCGAGCACGATGAAGACATCCTTCCTGTGCTCCACCAGACGCTTCGCCTTCTCGATCACCATCTCGGCCACCTGCACGTGGCGCTGCGCCGGCTCGTCGAACGTCGACGAGATCACCTCACCATCGACCGACCGCCGCATGTCGGTCACCTCTTCCGGCCGCTCGTCGATCAGCAGGACGATCAGGTACACCTCGGAGTGGTTCTTCGCGATCGACTGCGCGATGTTCTGCAGGAGCATCGTCTTGCCGGTGCGCGGCGCCGCCACGATCAGGCCGCGCTGCCCCTTGCCGATCGGCGTCATCAGATCCATGACGCGCGCCGACAGGTTGCCCGAAGCGGTCTCCAGACGCACACGTTCCAGTGGATACAGCGGCGTCAGGTTCTCGAAGAAGAGCTTCTCGCGTGCATGATCGGGCGACTCGAAGTTGACCGCCTCCACCTTAATCAGGGCGAAGTAACGCTCCCCTTCCTTCGGCGGGCGGATCTGCCCCGACACCGTGTCGCCGGTCTGAAGGTCGAACTTCCGGATCTGGGACGGCGAGACGTAGATGTCGTCTGGACCAGGCAGGTAGTTGTAGTCGGGCGCGCGGAGGAAGCCAAAGCCGTCGGGCAGCACCTCAAGGACTCCCTCCGAGAAGATGAAGCCGCTCTGCTCGGTCTGCGCCTTCAGGATCTGGAAGATCAGTTCCTGTTTCCGCATGCCGGTGGCGCCCGGCACGTTCAGGTCCTTCGCCACCTTGGTGAGCGGCGTGATGTCCAGCTCCTTCAGGTCGGCGATCTTCAGCGTCGGCTTCCCGCGAACTCTGCCGCGCGACCTTCCGGAGGTATCGGGCTCGACCTCGGCGGACTCACCCGAATCGGCGCCGATCGGCTCGGGATCGACCGGCGGGACGTCGGCGATGGTGCCGGAGGAGGCGTTCGTTTTGTCTTCGTCCATACCGGAATGAACCTTCGCGTAACGGGTCGTGCGGTGTGCAGCCGCGCGCCAAAATGTTCAGGAAAGATCGCCTCGGAGGATTCCGGGCGATAGACTGTCAGACAGCATAGGTACCAACACCTGCGGTTGTCAACCCCGGCGCGGATCCCAGGCTATGCGTAGTTCGCGGGTGAATCCCCTACCGCCACAATGCTGCACTGCAGCCGCGTCTCGAGTCCCAGTTCCCGCGCCCGGGCGAGCAGCGCGTCGTTCTCGGCGCCAGGGTTGAGCCAGACCTCCGGGATCCTGCGGGCCGCGACATCATCGAGGAGGCGTTCCCCCACCGCGGGCGGGACGTAGAAGGTGGCGACGTCGATCGCACCCGGTACGTCACGCAGTGTGGCGTGGGCCGGCACGCCCTCGATCAACTCGCCCGCAGCGGCGCACCGGGGATTCACCGCAGCTACGTCGTGGCCCTGCGCGAGAAACGCCCTGACCGCCTTGTTGCCGTACTTGCGTCGGTCAGCCGACGCCCCCACCACCACAATTCGCATACCGTCAGTTTGCCAACACCACGCACCGGCGGCAAGCGGTCCACTGTGAACGATCGTCAGGGAAGACTGGCGGCGAACCGCTTCAGCCGGTCGGCGCCCGCCGCGAGGCGGTCGAGCGACGCGGCGTACGACAGGCGCACGAAGCCCGGCGTATCGAACGCTTCGCCCGGCGTCACTGCGACGCGCGCGTCGTCGAGCAGGCGTGCGGCAAACTCCGCTGACGTCCGGATGCCGCCGGGCGACAGCAGCTCCGAGACATCCGGGAAGAGATAGAACGCGCCGGCAGGCGGGACGACCCGGAGGCGGGGCTCATCCGCGAGCCACCCGATCATCTGATCGCGACGGGTTCGGTACTCGTCCAGCATCGCGCGCACGTCGTCGTCTGGACCGCTGAGCGCCTCGAGCGCGGCGCGCTGCGTGATCGACGACACATTCGTCGTCGCATGGCCCTGCACCGCCTCGGCCGCCCGGATCAGCGCCGCAGGTCCGAGTGCCCAGCCGCATCGCCAGCCGGTCATCGACCAGCTCTTCGACGCGCTGCCGACCAGCACGGTCCGGTCGGACGCATGCTCCGCCACCACCCGCGGCAGGTTGTGCGGCACGTCGTCGTAGATCAGCCGTTCGTAGCAGAGATCGAGCACCAACCAGATGCCAGCCGCGGCTGTCTCGCGTGCAATCGTCGCCAGGTCCGATTCGGCGATCAGCGCACCGGTCGGGTTGCCTGGTGAATTGAGGATGATCGCGCGCGTCCGTGGTGTCACCGCCTCCAGCACGCGGTCGGCGGTCACCGCGAAGCCCTCCTCCGCCGAGGTGCGAACCAGGATCGGTTCCGCTTCGGCCAGCTTGATCTGTTCGACAATCGACGGCCAGTACGGCGCGTGCGTCACCACTTCGTCGCCCCGGTCGAACAGCGCCATCGCGACGTTGAAGAGTCCCTGCTTGCCACCGGCGGTGACGATCACCTCCTCCGGGGCGTACGTCACGCCGTAGTCGGCGGCATAGCGGGCACAGATCGCCTCCCGCAGTTCGAGGATGCCGCGGGTTGGCGTGTACTTCGTGAAACCCTCGGTGATCGCCGCGATGCCGGCGGCGCGGATCGGATCCGGCGTCGGGAAATCGGGCTCCCCCGCACCCAAATCGACCACGTCGACCCCCGCGCGCCGCAGCCGAGCCGCAGCCTGGAGCACCTGCTGCGTCGCTGACGGCGTGACGCGACCGAGACGGCGGGCAAGGCGCGGTGCGGCGGCGGTCGTCATGGCACGGTGCGATCAGACGCGGACGCCGGGCGCGGCGGCCTCTGCCTTCTGCCGGAGGCGCTCTTCCACCAGGCGCGGCACGAGGCCGGAGATCGATCCACCCAAGGCGAACACTTCGCGGGCGAGACGCGAGCTGAGATACGTATAGCGTTCGTCCGGCATCATGAAGACCGTTTCGATCGACGCGCGCAGGTGCCGGTTCATCAGCGCCATCTGCATCTCGTACTCGAAGTCGGAGATGGCGCGCAGGCCACGGACGATCACGTCGGCGCCCCGGCGCTCCGCGTAGTCGACCAGCAACCCGTTGAACGTCTCCACCTCGACCGTCGGATGGTCGCGGAACACCTCGCGCGCAATCTCCACCCGCTCGTCCACCGAGAAGAGGGGCGACTTGTCGAGGTTCACCAGGATGGCGACGACAATCCGGTCGAACAGCCTCGCGCCCCGCTGAATGATGTCGACGTGGCCGTTGGTGAGCGGATCGAACGAACCAGGATACACGGCCACCCGCCGCCGCCCGGCCGTCTCCCCCGCCGCGCCGCTGGTGTCACGTCCTGATGCTGCCATCGTGCTCGGACCCATCCGCTCGCTGTCAGCCGCCGGCCGTTCCCTGTTCACCGCGCCGGTAGAGGTCAAGCGCGCTGTCGCCAGCGGTGACGCGGCGGGCGTGCATGAGCGCGACGCCGTCGGGCGTCCTGATCGTCAGCGGCTCGCGGCGGCGCGGGCGTTCAACCACCAGCAAGCCGTCCGGCGCCGTTCGCCGGGCGAGTGTGGAGAGTATCGCACTGATCACCCGGTCATCAAATCCGTACGGCGGGTCGAGCAGCGCCAGATCAAAGGCGGAAGGCTCGACGATGCGTTCGAGCGCTTCCGGCAGCGATCCCAGGACCACCCGTCCCCGGGAACTGACGCCGCAGTGCGCCAGGTTGGCCCGGATCAGCGCGGCCGCCCGACGGTCGCTGTCGATGAAGGTGACCGCCGTCGCGCCCCGGCTGATCGCCTCCAGTCCCACCGCGCCGGTGCCAGCGCAGCCGTCGAGGACGGTGGCGCCGGCGACGCGGTCGTCGAGCAGGGCGAAGAGCGTCTCTCGCAGCCGGTCGGAGGTGGGCCGCATGCCGATCCAGGAGGGCGCCCGCAGCCGGCGCCCCTTGAACTCACCCGCGATGATCCGCATCCGCACCCGCTCCGATGGTCTCCGCGTGCATCGCCGAAGCGCTGCACCTGCGGTCGACGTCACCGCCGACCCACGCCACGGCGGCCCGCCGGGCGTCCGCCATCAGGCGATGATCGCGCACAGGGTCGCCGACCCGGAACAGAGGCAGGCCTGACTGGCGCGTGCCGAGCATGTCACCCGGGCCGCGCAGCTCCAGGTCGCGCTCCGCAATCTCGAAGCCGTCGGTCGTCTCGACCAGCGCATCGAGCCGCGCGCGCGTCGCCTCGGCCAGATCGGAACCGTGCACCAGGATGCAGATGGACGCCACGTCGCCCCGACCGACACGGCCGCGCAACTGGTGCAACTGGGCGAGACCGAACCGTTCCGCCTGTTCGATCACCATCGCCGTCGCGTTCGGCACGTCGACCCCCACCTCTATCACGGTCGTGGCCACCAGAAGGTCAATACGGCCGGCGGCGAACGCGGCCATCGTCCGTTGCCGGTCAGCCGCCGGCAGGCGTCCGTGCACCAGGCCGACCCGGTACTCCGGGAACCGCGTCTCCAGTTCCGCCGCGAGTGCGATGGCACCCTGGAGGTCGAGCGTCTCCGACGCATCCACGACCGGATGGACGACGAACGCCTGGTGCCCGGCGCCCAGCTCCCGCCGCACCACGCCATACGTCTCCTCGCGGCGTGACATCGGCCAGAGGCGGGTCGCGACCGGCTGGCGGCCGGGGGGACGCTCGCGCAACTCGGTGACGTCCAGGTCGCCGTACGCCGTCATCGCGAGCGTCCGGGGAATCGGCGTCGCCGTCATCACCAGCAGATCGGGATGGAGGCCCTTCGCGGCCAGCGCCGCCCGCTGCACGACGCCGAACCGGTGCTGTTCGTCGATGATCGCAAGCCCGAGGTCGTGGAACGCGACGCCTGCCTGCACCAGTGCGTGCGTCCCGACGACCAGCCGCGCGCTGCCGTTCGCAATGGCCGCTGCCGCCGCGCGCCGCGCGGCGGGGGTAAGCGCGCCGGTCAGCAGCAGCGGGGCAAAGCGCGACGGCGCGAGCAGCCGCGCCACGCTGGCGTACTGCTGCTCGGCGAGCACCTCGGTGGGCGACATCAGCGCCACCTGCCGGCCGTTCTCCATCACGACCAGCGCGGCGAGCAGCGCGACGATCGTCTTGCCCGATCCCACGTCCCCCTGCAACAGACGGCGCATCGGCGCTGGCCGCCGCAGGTCGTCGACGATCGCCCGGAGCGCGGTTCGCTGATCGACGGTCAGCCGGAACGGCAGGATGTCGCGCGCGGCGCGGCGGATCCGGTCACTGACGGACACCGGCCGTGGCGCGGCGCGCCGTTCCGCCTCGCGCCGCCGCCGCAACAGCTTCACCTGGAACGCGAAGAACTCCTCGAAGATCAACCGTTGCTGTGCCGGCGTCCGGACGGTGTTGAGCGCGTCGAGTGGCGTACCGTCCGGCGGGACGTGCGCCACGCGCAACGCCTCGGGACGGGCCGGGAAGCCGTGCGCGCGGCGCACCTCGGCGGGCAGTGGATCGGGCAGGCCGGCATCGTCCCGTGCGAGACGCGCCAGCGCCTCGTGCACCCAGCGCCGGCGCATCTTCGGCGGGCAGTTACCGATCACCGGATAGACCGGCACGATCCGTCCCGCATGGATGCCGGTGTCGATCGCCGCCGGATCCGCGCCGCCGGCTGGACGGGCGTCCGGGTCCGGCGAGTCGTCCAGTGGCTCGTGATCCGGGTTGATGAAGGCGAGACCGCGGCGCCCCCGCGCGTACCGGCCATGGAGCGTCACGCGCTGGCCCGGTTCGAAACGCTTCGCCAGGTACGCCTGATTCATGAACGTGGCGCGGGCGCGGCCGGTCCCGTCCTCGACCACCAGCTCAACGATGCGGAACCGGGGGCGTCGCGTAGGCCGGAGCCGGCACGCGACGACGCGGCCAGTAATCGAGACGGTCGTGCCGGGCTCGAGTGACGCGATGGGCTGCGACTGCGTCCGGCATTCGTACCGGCGTGGCAGGGCGAGCAGCAGATCCTCGATTGTCCGGATGCCAGCCGTCTCAAGATCCGCCACGCGGCGTGGACCGGCCCCGCGCAGCGTCGCTACCGGCGCCGCGAGCGTGTCAGTCGGACGCCGCGACATCGGTCAGCCTGTCGGTCACGACAGGATCACTGCACGACCACTATCCGGCGCGGTTCAATCCGCACCGCCTCGATGCTGTGCGGTAACCGGAACGTCTGCCGGAGATCGATGCCGTCGGGCTGGCTGTCCGAGCGGGTGTAGTACCGGACCAACTCATACATCATCGTGGTGGGCACCGGCACCTCGCCGATCTCGACCGATTCGACGTCAACGCGGATCGTCCCGTCCGACGCCTGCACACGGCCGGCCGCGCTGACCGAGACGTCGCCGCTCAGGTAGCGGAGCGGATCAAACAGGCTCCGTTCGGGCTGCTCCTCGCGAAGGTCGTCGAGATCGACGGTGGCGCGTGCGATCAGCCGTCCCGCCTCCTCGAACGTGAGTTCGGGATCGGCCACACCGGGGGGCAACGCTCCGGCGCCCTGGAACCGGAACCAGCCGTTGAGCGACCGTTGCTCGATGCTGACGGACGTTGGCGCACGCCGCGTGTGCGCGGTTGCCGCGTTGCTCAGGATCCGGTCGAGCGCATCCTCCATCGCACGCCCGTCCGCGGGCGTCAGCGGCGCTCCCGCCTGCCCTGCCCCCACGACGACCACCGTCACCGCCACGGCCACGAGCCAAGGCACACCTCACTGTACCACGCGGCGGCTCCGCAGACGGCGTGCGATACACTGCGGCAGGAGAGACCGCAGGTGCAACCGGCCCTAACCCGTCGACAACGTCAGATCCTCGACTACCTCGGGGAGCGCATCGACCATGACGGCCGTCCGCCCAGCCTGGAGGAGATCGGCCACCGTTTCGGACTCTCATCCCTGGCGACGGTGCACAAGCACTTGACGAACCTGGAGGAAAAAGGGGTCATCAGGCGTTCGTGGAACCGGAGCCGGTCGATCGAATTGCTGCCGGCACGCACCGGGACCCGCGCGGTCGACCTGCCGCTGCTCGGGTACCTCGTCGCGGGAGCGCCCCTCGAGGCGGTGCTGCCGCGCGAGACGGTCGCGGTGCCGGAGACGCTCGCGCGCGCCGGCGACGCGTATGCGCTCGCCGTCCGGGGCAACGCGCTCCTCGACGAACAGATCCGCGACGGCGACATCGTGATCGTCGCCGAACGCAAGGAGGCGCAGAACGGCGACCTGGTGCTTGCCCTGATCGATCGGAAGGCGACGACGCTGCGCGGATACCGACGACAGGGCCGGCGCGTCCACCTCAGGTCCGCCACGCCGGCCCCGCTGGCAACGACACTGGATGCCGCCCGCGTGAAGGTGCAGGGGATCGTTGTCGGCGTTATGCGAACATACTGACCGCGGGGCGGCTGCGCCCATCGCCAAGGAGACCCATGGCCGAACGCAAGCAGATCAACTTCACCGTCGTTCCGGACGAGCCGGGCGACGCGCCGCGTGTCTACGCGAACTTCTGCGGCCTGTCGCATACGCCGTACGACTTCACGCTCACCTTCTGCGAGGTACAGCCGCCGACCGAGTCGGACGTGCGGCGGGCGGAGACGAACCGGGAACTCCGGGCGCCGGTCCGAGCGCAGGTCGTCGTGCCGGCGCAGTTCGTCCCGAACCTGATCGCCGCGCTGCAGAACCAACTGCGCACCTTCAGCGAGGCGCCCCCGAAGGTGACGCCGCCGAAGGATGCCGTCCACTGAGGCGCGCGCGGCGACGCGCGAGGCGCCGAGCCGCCAGGCCACGACCGTGGCGCGGCGGATACTGCGCGCCATCGAGCGCCACCATCCGGACGCCGACACGGAGTTGCACTACACGACGCCGTTCGAGTTGCTCGTCGCCACCATCCTGTCGGCGCAGTGCACCGACGCGCGCGTCAATCAGGTAACGCCGGCGCTGTTCCGCCGCTACCCGGACGCGCGGAGCCTGGCTCGCGGCCGCCCGGCGACGCTCGAACGCCTGATTCAGACCACCGGGTTCTTCCGCTCGAAGGCACGGTCACTGCTCGGCATGGCCCACGCGCTGGTGGAGCATCACGGCGGTGATGTGCCGGCGTCGATGCTCTGCCAGCTCTACCCGCGCGCCCGCTGGACCGTCGCGTCCGACACGCTGATCCTGCACGGCCGGCGCATCTGCAAGCCGCGTCCGCTCTGCGATCGGTGCGGCGCGCGCCCCGACTGCGCCTTCGCCGCGCGTCCCGAGACGGTCGACCCGCGCCGTCGGCGCACCGGGCCGGCGCGAGAACGATGACCGGCGCGCGCTTCGGTGCGCTCGTCGCGGATGCCCAACAGTGGATCCCGGCGACGCTACGCGAACTGATGGACAACGTCGCGATCGTGGTGGAGGACCGTCCGTCGGCCGACACGCTCGACGAGCTGGGCATTGTGCCACCCGACACGCTGTACGGCCTGTACGAGGGGACGCCGCTGACGGAACGTGACTGGACGATGTCGGGCATGCTGCCCGATCGGATCGTCATCTATCGGGAACCGATCCTCGACGATGCCGAGGACGAGGACGACGTCGTGGCGATGATTGTCGAGACCGTGATCCACGAGATCGGCCATCACTTCGGCATGAGCGAGGAGGAGATCGACGAGACGGAAGCACTCTGGCACCAGCACTGGATCGAGGAGCGTGGCCTCGCCCAGGGGGACGCGGAAGACGACGATCCGTAGACGCCGGCGGCGCCTCGGCCAGCACTTCCTCGAGCCGGCCTGGACCACCAGGGTGATCGATGCCCTTGCTCCAGCGGCGGACGACCGCGTGCTGGAGCTCGGCCCCGGCCGAGGCGCGCTGACGCTGCCGCTCGGCGCGCGGGTGGCGCGCCTGCTCGCCGTCGAACTCGATGCCGGGCTCGCGCGGGCGCTCAGCGCCCGCGTGCCCGACACCGTCGAGGTGATCGAGGGGGACATGCTGGCGCTCGACCTGGCGATGGCGGCGCACCGGCTCCGCCGTGGCGCCGCGCCGGACGCCGCGCTTCGCGTGGCTGGCAATCTCCCCTACGCTGTCTCGGCGCCGATTCTCGCGCGGCTGCTGCGCGAAGCGCAGGCGGCGGGTTTCCGCGACGCCGTCGTGATGCTCCAGCGCGAAGTGGCCGACCGGGTGGTGGCCGATCCGGGGTCGCGCGATTACGGTCCGCTCGCAATTCTGGCGGCGCTCCACGCGGACGCACGCCGCGTGCTGGAGCTGCCGCCCGGCGCGTTTCGTCCACCACCACGGGTTCGCTCGACCCTCGTGACGCTCACCTTTCGCGAACCGGTCCGCGCCCCGGACGATCCAGTCCGGTTCGAGCGCCTGGTGCGGCGCCTCTTCACGCAGCGGCGCAAGCAGGTGGCGAACGCGCTGCCGCCGGCGCCGCCTGGAATCGATCGCGACCCGGCCGCGATCTGCCGCGCCGCCCACCTCGACCCGACGCGGCGTCCGGGCAGTCTGGCGCCTGAGGAACTGCTCGATCTGGATGCCGCGCTGGCGGCCGATCAGCGCTGAGGCGGGAGTCAGCCGGATCGTGCTGCCACGGCTCCACGCCGCCACGCGCACGGGCGCGCCACGGACCCCATGCTATACTGCATGCGATTTCCCACCTTTGCAGGCCTTCCAGGCGCCTGCCTGAGCGGAGCGGACCATCGTGCCGATAAGGGTGATGTACCCGTCCGGCGGTGTGTGGCCCGCCGGCTGTCGATGGAAAGGGCACCGTGTCTGGAGAGATTCTGTCGCGCCGCGTCAGTGAGTGCGCCGGGGTCGCCTTGTTTGGGGCGGCCCTCTTCTGGCTGGTTGCCCTGGCTACGTATGACGCCGCCGACGCGGTCTGGTTCTTCAATACGGGCGGCCAGATACCGCCTGCCAACCTGGCGGGCCGGGTCGGCGCGTTCCTCGGAGAGCTGTCGCATCAGTTGGTCGGGTTCGCGGCGCTGCTCGTTCCGATCACGCTCGCGGTGCTCGGATGGCACGCCTTCTGGTGCCGACCGGTCGACGCCGCGTACACGAAGCTGCTCGGCCTCGGCCTGCTGTTCGGATGCGTCGCCACGTTCCTGAGCCTGTCGCTCGGCCAGCTCGATGGCGCCGGACGGGCGTTCGACGCGGGCGGCGCCATCGGAGCCCTGATCGCTGCCCACTTGTCGGAGTACTTCAACCGGATCGGCTCGCTGATCGTCATCCTGACGCTGCTCTGCCTCGCGGTCAGCCTGTCAACCCGAGTCTCGCTCGGCCGGAGCGGCACGGCCGCCGTACGCTGGACGGCCGGTGCCGTGGGGGGCGCCGCTGGCCTCGTGCGCCGCTGGTGGACCCGCCTGGCGAAGCGGCGTGAGCGCCGGGAGGTGGCCAACAAGAATCTGGCAAAGACCGGCGCCTCGACCGCTCGCACCGAAGTACTGGCAAGGATTGCCGCGGCGGCCGGCGCGCGGCGCACCCGCGCCGCCGGTGCGGCAGCACAGACCGCGGCCACGACGGGGCCCGATCCGGCTGGCGCGATTGCCCTCTCACCACCGCCGAAGATTCGGCGGCCCAAGGTCAGCGCCTCGGCGGCCGAACAGCAATTGCCGCTCGATCCTGGCCCGGCGGTCGAGGTGCAACGCGACCGCTACACGTGTCCGCCGATCGCACTCCTCGATGCCCCGAAGGGGGGCCACAAGGTGGACGAGCGCCAGCTCATGGAGGGCGCACGCCTGCTCGAGGACAAGTGCCGCGAGTTCAGCGTCGAGGGCTCGGTCTCGCAAATCCAACCCGGACCGGTCGTCACGACCTACGAGTTCACCCCGGACGCCGGCGTGAAGTACAACAAGGTGACCGGACTGGCGGATGATCTCTGCCTGGCGATGCGGGCCGAATCGGTGCTGATCGAGCGGATTCCGGGCAAGTCGACGGTCGGCATCCAGATCCCGAACCCGGCCCGCACCCAGATCTCCCTCCGCGAAGTGCTCGAGTCCGACGCGTACCAGCGCTCGACATCGAAACTGACGCTGGCGCTCGGCAAGACGATCCATGGCGAGCCGGTGGTGGCCGACCTCACGACGATGCCGCACCTGCTCATCGCCGGCGCGACCGGCACCGGCAAGTCGGTGTCGCTCAACGCGATGCTGACCAGCATCCTCTACCGCGCGACGCCGGACGACGTCCGGCTGATCCTGATCGATCCGAAGCGTCTCGAGCTGGGCATGTATGCCGACATTCCCCACCTGCTCACACCGGTCGTCGTCGATCCCACGCAGGCGAACAACGCGCTCCGCTGGGCGGTGCGGGAGATGGAAGAGCGCTACCGGCAACTGGCCGCCGAAGGGGTGCGGAACATCGATCAGTACAACCGCAACATCCACCGGCTGCTGGAAGAGGATCAGCAACGCACGCGGCGCCGCACGCAGGCCGACCCGGAGGACGACAAGACCCTGCCCAAGCCGCTCCCCTACGTTGTGCTGGCCATCGATGAGCTCGCCGATCTGATGATGGTCGCGAGCAAGGACGTGGAGATATCGATCGCCCGCCTCGCGCAGATGGCGCGTGCGGTCGGCATCCACCTGATCCTGGCGACGCAGCGGCCCTCCGTCGATGTCATCACCGGCCTGATCAAGGCGAACTTCCCGTCGCGCATCGCGTTCCGCGTGTCGTCGAAAGTGGACTCTCGGACCATCCTGGATGCCAACGGCGCGGAGCAGCTCCTCGGCAAGGGCGACCTGCTCTACCTCGCGCCGGCGACATCACGCAGCGTGCGGCTGCACGGCCCCTACATCTCGGAGCGCGAGACCGCACGGTTCTGCAGCTTCCTGCGACAGCAGGGGGAGCCGGGCTACGACGAGTCGATCACGGAGGACGCGGCAACGCCCGAGGCGGTGACGCTCGATCGGGACGACCTGTTCGATCAGGCGGCGCGCATCGTCGTGTCGAGCGGCCAGGCGTCCATCTCCTATCTGCAGCGCCGCCTCCGGATCGGCTTCAGCCGCGCCGCGCGGCTGGTCGACATGATGGAGGCGAACGGCCTGGTCTCCACCGGCACCGCCGGCAAGCCGCGCGAAGTGCTGGTGAAGCCTGACTACTTCGAAGAGGTCGACGCGCAGTTGCGCTGACGCGACACGGGGCCTATCGGCCGCTCGTGTCAATGCCAAGCCGCGTGGTGCTGGCGCCGCCGGCGACTGGATTGGCCCCCCGCTGCCGGAGCAGGATCAGGCCGCCTGCCATCGCCAAGCCGAGCAGCACGGCGAAGAGGCCAAGCACCCCGACGATGCTGACCGACCCGACCAGCACATCGACGACGGTCGTCTGCGCCGTCGTTTCCTCCACTATCTCGTAGACGAGCGGCATCATCGGCTGCGCGGTCATGACTCCTCCCAGGTGTCGGCGTCGTTGGCGAGTGCGGCCAGCGTGCGAACCATCACGCCGGTTGCCCCGGCCGCCGCATCGTCGCGCGCCTTCTCGATCCAGGCGGTTCCGGCGATATCGAGATGGGCCCAGGGCAATCCGCCGGTAAACGCTTCGAGGAACGAGGCGGCGGTACACGCGCCCGCGGCCCGGCCGCCGACGTTCATCAGGTCGGCCATCTCCGAGCGCAACTGCTCCCGGTAGTCCTCGTACAGCGGCATCGGCCAGACGCGCTCGCCCGCCCGGTCGGCCGCGGTCCGGACAGCGGCCGACCACCCGTCGGGACGCCCGAACAGACCGCTGGCGGCATGGCCGAGCGCGATGACGCAGGCGCCGGTCAACGTGGCGACATCCACCAGGTGGGTCGCCCCTTGCTGCCGCGCGTACCAGATCGCGTCGCCGAGAATAAGCCGGCCCTCCGCATCGGTGTTGATCACCTCGACCGTGGTGCCGCCGGCGCCGGTCAGAATATCGCCTGGCCGGATGGCGCGCCCCCCGGGCATGTTCTCGGTCATCGGCACGACGCCGATCACGCGGCGGCGCGCTCCCAGCAAGCCGATGGCCCGCATGGCGCCCACCACCGCGGCGCCCCCCGCCATGTCGCTCTTCATCCATTCCATGCCGGTGGCCGGCTTGATGGAGATGCCGCCGCTGTCGAACGTCACGCCCTTGCCAATCAGGCCGAGGATCGGCTCCGGCGAAGCGCCGGGTGGGTCGTACCGCATCACAAGGAGGCGTGGCGGCTCGCGACTCCCGCGGGCGACCCCCAGGAACAGTCCCATGCCGAGGTCGGCGATTGCCGTCTCGTCGAGCACGTCGGTGGCGATGCCGGCCGCTTCGACCGCTTCGACCGCCTGATCCGCGAACGCGCGTGGTGTCAGAATGTTTGACGGCTCGTTGGCGAGCAGCCGCGCCACGTTCGTGGCATCCCCCAGCGTCGCGCCGCGGCGGACCGCCTCATGGAGCCCGTTGTCGCCGTCGCCGGTCGCCTGGACGACGACACCGGCCAGCGGCCCCGCATCGCCGCCGCCGTCCGTCTCCCCTCCGGTATCGGTCTTGTAGCGGGTGTCGCGGTAGCTGCCGATGACCAGGCCCTCGGCCGCCGCCTGCGCCAGCTCGGCCGCCGGGCCGGAACCCCGGTAGACGAACGTCACGCGCGCGAGGCGCCGTACGCGCGCGAGGCGTGACGCCACCGCGGCGGCGTCACGCAGCCGGCGCGCGTGATCGACGTCTGCATCGGGCGACGTGCCGGGCGGCGCGCCGATCAGCACGACGCGCGCGGCGCGCCACGTCTCGCCGCGCAGATGCACCATGAAGGCGTCATGCCGCGCCGTCCGGAATTCGCCCGAGGCGCGCGCCCGTCCGATCGCGCCGCCCGACGCTTCGTCAAGGCCCGGCAGGTCGGCCAGGTCGTCCGTCTCGGGATCCCCCAGCACGGGAATCGCCAGCAGGTCGGTCTCGATGGCGGCGGGCGATTCCGCCTGCGCGGTGATCTCGGGCGTCGGCAGCAGTGGCATCTGCCGATTATATCGACCACGACCGGATGGCTGGATCGATGTCGTGGAGCCACGGTAGGCATACAATCAGGTATGCGCATAACAGGCACGCTCGGTGCAGTCATCGGTTCGTGGTGGAGACTGCGGCGCCGGTGCGGCCGCAGCCTGATCGCGACGGTGGCCGCGGGCGCGGTGTTCTTCGGCGGCACCCCGGCTGCGGCACAGAAGGACGAACGGCCGGAGTTGCGTCTCCGCGCGTCGCCGCGCGTCGGGTTCGCGCCAGCGAGCATCCTCTTCGTCGCCGAACTGCGCGGCGGGGCCGATGACTACGAGGAGTTCTACTGCTTCGCCACCCAGTGGGAGTGGGGAGACGACACGTTCTCGGAGAACACGCCCGATTGCGACCCGTACGAACCGGGCGTCAGCGAGATCCGCCGCCGGCTCTCCGTCCGGCACCAGTTCAACTATCCCGGCTCGTTCACCGTCCGGCTCCGTCTGAAGCGACAGGACGATGTGGTGGTGGCGGCGAGCACCCGGGTGCAGCTGCGGGGGTCGCTGATCCGCCCGCGCCGCTGATCTGCCCGCGCGGGTGGGTCAGCTTCTGGTTCGGGCCGGCGGGCGAGCGGCCGTCATGATCCGACGCCAGGTCGCGGCCGACTCGAACAGCCGATCGATCGCCTGTTCGTCCGACAGCCCGTCGCGAATCGCCTGCAGTTCCGCGATCAGGTGATCGAGGGCGACACGGATCTCGTCCGCGTTGGCCGCGCAGATGTCGCGCCAGATGTCGGCCGGGCTGGACGCCAGCCGTGTCGTGTCCGCCAGCCCCCGCCCGCTGAGGGCGAGCCCCTTCGCGCCGATCTCCTCTCCAACGACCTGCATGACGGTGCTCGCCGCCAGTTGCGGCAGATGGCTCAGAAACGCCATGAGCCGATCGTGCTCCGCCGCGTTCACGACATGCGGCATCGCGCCGAACGCCGTGACGAACCGCTCCAGACGATCGAGGGTGTCACCATGACGGTCATCTGCCGGTGTGAAGAGCCAGGGCCGATCCCGGAACAGATCGGGGCGTGCCTGATCGATCCCGCTCCGCGGTGCCCCGCCGAGCGGATGTCCGCCGATGAAAGTTAAACGGGCCGGTAGCGCGCGCGCCGCGTCGACGATGTCCCGCTTGGCGCTTCCGACATCGGTGACGACGGCGCGCCCGGGGATGTGCTGCTCGAGGTCGGCCAGGATCGTCAGGTTGTCGCGGACCGGCGCCGCAAGAATCACCAGGTCCGCTCCAGCCAGTACCACCGGGTCGTCCGCCGCGACGTCGATCGCGTGGCGAACCATGGCGCGCTCGAGCACCGCCTTGTTGTCGACCCCGATCACAAGCCCGGTCGGCCAGATCTGGCGCGCGGCCAGCGCGATCGATCCGCCAATCAGGCCGAGACCGACGATCGCCACCTTCTCGAACACCGGCGCTTCCGTCGATGCGGACGTGGACCCCGGCGCCCCGGGCTGCACGACCGGCAGGCGGCGCACGTCGTCGGACATCGTGCTGCGAGCGGCCACCAAATCAGACGCGTGCCGGCGCGCGCCGCGCGACCGGCTCGACGCAGATGCTCCGCCCGATCGCGGGCGCGATGATCCGAAGCTCGGCCATCAGCCGCTCGAACTGGTCCGGGAACATCGATTGCGCACCGTCGCTCTTCGCGTGGTCCGGGTCCGGATGCACCTCGATGATGAGCCCGTCGGCGCCCGCCGCCACCGCCGCGCGCGCCATCGGCGCCACCTTGTTGCGCAGCCCGGTCCCGTGGCTCGGGTCGGCGACGATCGGCAGGTGGCTCAGCTTGTGGATCACCGGAATGGCGGAGATGTCGAGCGTGTTCCGCGTATAGGTCTCGAAGGTGCGGATTCCCCGCTCGCACAGCACCACATCGGTGTTGCCGCCCGAGAGGATGTACTCCGCCGAGAGGAGCCACTCCTCGATGGTGGCCGCGATACCCCGCTTTAGCAGGATCGGCGTGCGCCGGTGGCCCAGTTCCCGCAGCAGCGAATAGTTCTGCATGTTGCGGGCGCCCACCTGCAGCATGTCGGCGTGGCGCTCCACCAGGTCGATCTGGCTGATGTCCATCACCTCGGTCACCAGCTTCAGGTGGTGCTGGTCGCACGCGGCGCGCAGCATCTTGAGGCCCTCCTCGCCCAGCCCCTGGAAGCTGTAGGGGGAACTGCGCGGCTTGAACGCGCCGCCACGCAGCATCTTCGCGCCGGCGGCCGCCACCGTCTCGGCCGCCGCCTCCACCTGCTCCTCGGTCTCGGCCGAGCAGGGGCCTGCCATGACGATCACCTCGTCGCCGCCGATCCGGAAGTTTCCCATCGAGACGAGCGTCCGCTCGGGTTTGAAGGTACGACTCGCCAGCTTGTACGGCTCGGTGATGCGGAGCACCTGCTGCACGCCGTCCATCACCTGCAGCAGGCCGCTGTCGAACTCCCGGTTGCCCCCCACCGCCCCCAGCACCGTCTTCAGCGCGCCGGTGGAGCGGTGCACGTCAAACCCCTTCTCGACCAGCGTCGCGATGACATGCTGAATCTGATCCTCCGACGCTCGTTCTTCCATCACCACAACCATGATCTGTCTCCTTCGCGTGTGTTGGCTACGCCTTGTCAGCGTTCGCGTCCTTCCGTCGTCATTCGCTCGAGGCGGCGCGACTCGTCGATGATCCGTTCGAAGACCCGCGCGACGGCGTCGCCGCCGAGCGGACCCGGGTTCGCCTGCCGGACATGCTCGAGCACCGCCTGCTCGCGCGCCGGCTCGTAGATCTCCATGCCCGCCCGGCCCTTCAGCCAGCCGATCTCGTTCGCACAGGCGGCGCGCGCGTTCAGGAGGCGGACGATCTCCACGTCGAGCCGGTCGATCCGGCCGCGAAAGTCATTCAGTCTGGCGGCGATGTCGTCCGGATCGACCACCGCCGGCGCCCCCGTGTCCGCCGTCCTGTCGTCTGCCCCCATCGTTCGCTCCCGCCTCGATCCGCGCAGTCGACGCGATCCCTGGCGCTCGCCCGCCGCCGCCGGTCCGCCCATCGCTCCCGGCGCGTCGTCCGCGCCACGCAGCCACCGGATGTAGCGCGCCGCCGCCGGGGCTGCCTCGTCACGTGCGGCGCCCGCGACCACCTCGACGAGCGCGCTGCCGACCACGGCGGCGTCGGCCCAGCGGGTCACCGCCGCCACATGCTCGGGCCGCGAAATCCCGAAGCCCAGCGCCACCGGCAGCGTCGTCGCCGCCCGGATGCGGGCGATCAGCGCCTCTGCGCCGTCGGCAATCGTATCCCGCGCTCCAGTGACCCCGAGGCGCGAGATCCCGTACAGAAAGCCCCGTCCCAGCGCCGCCGCCCGCCGGATCCGCGCGTCCGTCGTCGTGGGCGACAGCAGGAAGATCGGGTCGATCCCCGTCCCGTCCGCCGCCGCCCGCAGGCCGTCAGCCTCTTCTATCGGCAGATCGAGTACCAGCACCCCATCGACGCCTGCCGCGGCCGCCCGTCCGGCGAACGTCTCGAGGCCCATCCGGACCACCGGGTTGGCATACGTGAACAGCACGATCCCCGCCTCGACGGACGACCGCACCTCCGCCACCAGATCGAGCGTGCGGCCGAGCGTCGCGCCCGCCGCCAGCGCCCGTTCCGACGCGCGCTGAATCACCGGCCCGTCGGCGAGCGGATCCGAAAAGGGCACCCCCACTTCCAGGACGTCGGCGCCTGCCCCGTCGAGCGCCCGGAGGATCGCGGCCGACGTCGGGAGATCGGGATCGCCCGCTGTCGTGAACGTCACCAGGCCGGGGCGGCCCTCCCGGCGCAGGGCGGCAAAGATCGTCTCGAGGCGCGACATCAGCTCACGCTCCCCCGCGCCGGCGCGCTCCTGCCCGTCTCGCGATCACGGACCGCCTCGACATCCTTGTCGCCGCGGCCCGACAGGTTCACCAGGATGATCGCGCCGCCCCCCAGCTCGCGGGCCAGGCGCCCCACGTACGCCACGGCATGCGCCGACTCGAGCGCCGGCAGAATGCCCTCGGTACGCCCCAACTGCCGGAACGCGGCGAGCGCATCAGTGTCGGACACGGCGTCGTACTCGGCGCGGCCCATCTCGCGCAGCCACGCATGCTCCGGACCGACGGCGGCATAGTCGAGACCGGCCGAGATCGAATGGGTCGATTCGATGTTGCCGTCGGCGTCCTGCAGGACAACGGTGCGAGTGCCCTGCAGGACACCCGCCATCCCCGTGGCGAAACGGGCGGCGTGACGCCCCGGCGCCAGCGACTCGCCCCCCGCCTCGACGCCGATCAGGCGCACCCGGTCGTCGTCGATGAAGCCGTCGAAGATGCCGAGCGCGTTGCTGCCGCCGCCGACGCAGGCGACCACCGCGTCCGGGGCGCGGCCGACGATGGTCGCCATCTGCGCGCGCGCCTCGCGCCCGATCACCGACTGGAACTCGCGCACCATCAGCGGGTAGGGATGCGGGCCGAGGACCGAGCCGAGCAGGTAGTAGGTGTCGGTGACGTTCGTCACCCAGTCGCGCATCGCTTCGTTGATCGCGTCCTTCAGCGTCCGGCTGCCGGCATCGACCCCCGAGACCGACGCGCCCAGCAGGCGCATCCGGTAGACGTTCAATGCCTGGCGCGCCATGTCCTCCGTCCCCATGTAGACCTGGCAGTCGAGACCGAGCAGCGCGCACGCCGTCGCCGTCGCGACGCCATGCTGTCCCGCACCGGTCTCCGCGACGATACGCCGCTTCCCCATCCGGACCGCGAGCAGCGCCTGGCCCAGCGCGTTGTTGATCTTGTGCGCGCCGGTATGCGCCAGGTCCTCGCGCTTCAGCAGGATCCGCGCGACGCGTTCCGTGGCGACGCCCGTCTCCTGCGCGATCGCCGCGCGCAGGCGAGCCGCCTCGGTGATCGGCGTGGGGCGGCCGACGTAGCGCTCGAGCAGCGTTTCAAGCTCGGAGGCAAACGACGGATCGCGCCGCGCGGCGTCGTACGCGGCGGCCAGCGCTTCGACCGGCGCAACCAGCGTCTCCGGCACGAACATGCCGCCGTATGGACCGAAGTAGCCGCGCGGGTCCGGATCGCGCTGGCCGAATCGCGGCGTCGTCATCGGCGGTCCTCCACTGTGCGCGCCGCGGCGGTGCAGGCGCCGGCGCCCGGCGATTCGTCCGCGGCGCGCACCGCAACAAAAAAGGCGCGCAGGTCCTCGTGATCCTTCACGCCGGGCGACGCCTCGACGCCCGACGAGACGTCGATCCCGGCCGGCCGCACCGCGCGGAGCGCCGCGCCCACATTGTCCGGTGCGAGGCCGCCGGCCAGGATGATCCGCCGGCGGGCGGCGATCGTTGCCGCGACATCCCAGTCGATCGTCCGTCCGGTGCCGCCGCGTCGTGTCCGGTCTGAGGCGTCGAGAAGGACGGTCACCGACGCCGGCACCCGATCGAGGCGGGCGCGCGTCGCGTCGCGATCCGGATCGACCGGCACCGCCTTCCAGACGTCGTACGGCAGGCCGTCGCAGAGCGTGGCCGGCTCGTCCCCATGCAACTGCACCGTCGACAGACCGACGGTCTCGGCGATCCGGCGGACGCCGTCGCGCGTCGGATTGACGAAGACGCCGACCGCCGCCACCTCCGGTGGCAGCGTCCGGGCGACGGCCGCGGCGTCCGCCGGATCGATGTACCGCGGGCTTCCCCGCCAGAACACGAAGCCGACCGCCGCGGCGCCCAGTTCCGCGGCGAGCGCGGCATCCTGCGCCCGCGTGATCCCGCATACCTTCACGGGCACCATCACGCCGTCACCCCCGCCGCATGCGTCGCCCGGCGCCTACCGCGCGCCACCTCTCCCGCCGCGTCAAGCAGGCGCGCGAGATGTGCTCCCGGATCAGGCATCCGCATCAGCGATTCGCCGATCAGAAACGCGTCGTACCCCGCCTGGCGCAGTGCCCGGAGGTCCGGCGCCTCGCGCAGGCCGCTCTCCGCCACCGCGACCACCGCCTCCGGGATCGCCTCAATCAATGCCCGCGACGCGTCCAGATTCACGTCGAGGGTCCGCAGGTTGCGGTTGTTGACGCCAACCACATCGGCACCCGCGTCGAGCGCGCGCTCGAGTTCCTGACGGTCGTGCACCTCGGTCAGCACCGCGAGGCCCAGGTTGCGCGCCGCCTGCAACAGATCCCGGAGCGCGGCGTCGTCGAGCGCCGCAACAATCAGCAGCGCGGCGTCCGCACCGGCGGCGCACCCTTCGACCAACTGGTACGCCGACACGATGACGTCCTTCTGCAGCAGCGGACGGTCCACCTGTCGGCGTACGGCGGCCAGGTGGTCCAGCCCGCCGTCGAAGAACGCGGGCTCCGTCAGGACGGAGATGGCAGCGGCCCCCGCGCCGGCGTACCCCGCCGCGATCGCCGCCGGATCGTACGTTTCGCGGATGATTCCGCGCGACGGCGAGCGGCGCTTGCACTCCGCAATCACGCGGCACCGCCCCGGTGCGCGCAGAGCATCGACGAAGGCGCGGCCGCGCGGCTCGCGCGCCGCCGCCATCCGCTCCAGCTCGGCGATGGGATGCGCCGCCGCGCGGTCCGCGGTCGCGCGCCGCGTTGCCGCGACGATCGTCTCCAGCAGGTCGGGCCGGTACGTCACGCGCGCCCCTCCTGCGAGACGCGCGCCATCGTCTCGAGCGCGTGGCGCGCCTTCCCCTCGTCGATCGCCTCCGCCGCGAGCGCCACCCCCTCCTCCAGCGTCTCGACACGGTCGGCCACCCGGAGCCCGGCTGCGGCGTTCGCCAGCACGAAGTCGCGCGCCGGCCCCGGCTGGCCGTCGAGCACCGCCCGCGCCGCCGCAACGCTCTCGTCCAGCCCGTCGACGCGGAGGCCGGCGAGGCTCACCTTCGGCAGGGCGAAGTCAGAGGGCGACAAGAAGAACGCCGACACCTCGCCGTCGCGCACCTCGCAGACCTTCGTCGGTCCCGCCGTCGACACCTCGTCGAGCCCCGCCGCGCCATGCACCACCCAGGCGCGCTCCGTCCCCAGTGCCTTCAGCGCCTGCGCCACGAGATCCGTCAACTCCGGCCGCGGCACCCCCACCACCTGCCGGCGGGCGCCGGCCGGGTTGGTGAGCGGTCCGAGCAGGTTGAACGCGGTCGGCACCCCCAGCTCGCGCCGGACCGGGCCGGCATGCCGCATCGACGGGTGGAACGTCGGCGCGAAGAAGAAACCAATCCCCGCCTCGTCAAGGCAGCGCGCCACCACCGCCGGCTCGGCGTCCACCCGGACGCCGAGCGCCTCGAACAGATCGGCGCTGCCGCATCGGCTGGAGACCGACCGGTTGCCATGCTTCGCCACCTCGATGCCGCATCCCGCGAGGACGATCGCCGCAAGCGAGGAGACATTGATGGTGTGCGACCGATCGCCGCCGGTGCCGCACGTATCGACGCAGGCGCCGCGCGGCGCCGGCAACCGCACCGCGTGCGCGCGCATCGTCCGCGCCAGACCGACCAGCTCCGGCGGACGCACTCCCTTCATCGCGAGCGCCACGAGGAAGCCGGCGATCTGCGCCGGCGTGGCGTCGCCGGACATCACGGTCGCCATCACCCCTTCGGCCTGCGCCGCCGTCAGGTCCTCACGGCGGAGCAGCGTCTCGATCGCGTCGCGCAGTGTCGTCGTCCCGCTCGTCGTCCCCGTCACGATCCACACTCCAGAAAGTTGCGGAGGAGGTGACGCCCATCGCCGGTCAGGACCGACTCCGGGTGGAACTGCACGCCATGCACGGGCCACGCCCGGTGGCGCACCGCCATCACCGTCCCGTCCTCGCGCGCCGTCGCGGTGACCGCCAGCTCCGCCGGCAGCGTGTCGCGGTCGACGGCGAGCGAATGGTACCGTCCGGCCGTGAACGGCTCGGTCAGCCCCGCGAAGATCCCCTCACCGTCATGCTCGATGGTGGACGTCTTGCCATGGAGCAGCACCGGTGCGGCGATCACCGTCCCGCCGAACGCCAGCCCGATCGCCTGGTGGCCGAGACAGACGCCCAGGATCGGGACCCGCCCCGCCCAGGCGCGGATCAGGTCGATCGTGATCCCCGCCTGCTCCGGGCGGCCCGGGCCGGGCGAGATCACGATCCGATCCACCGGCATCTCTTCCACCTCCGCCACCGTCACGGTGTCGTTCCGCCGGACATCGAGCGTGGCGCCCAGCTCCCCCAGGTACTGCACCAGGTTGTAGGTGAACGAATCGTAGTTGTCGATGACGAGCACCATCTCATGCGTCTCCCTCGGCGCCCGTGTCGCCCTCCGCCATCCGCAGCGCGCGGAGCATTGCCGACGCCTTCGCGCAGGTCTCGTCGTATTCCGCCGCCGGATCGGAGTCGGCGACGATCCCGGCGCCCGCCTGGACCGAGGCGCGCCCGTCGCGGATCACGATCGTCCGGATCGTGATGCAGCAGTCGAGGTGGCCGGCGAAGTCGACATAGCCGACCGCGCCGGCGTAGATGCCGCGCCCCGTCGACTCGAGCGCCTCGATAATCTCCATCGCGCGGATCTTCGGCGCGCCCGACACCGTGCCGGCCGGGAAGCAGGCGGCGAGCGCGGCGAGCGCGTCGTGATCGTCGGTCAGCGTCCCCACCACGCGCGACACCAGATGCATCACGTGCGAGTAGCGCTCGAGAATCATGTACACCGGCACGTGCACCGTGCCGTAGGCCGAAACGCGGCCCAGGTCGTTCCGTCCCAGGTCGACCAGCATGACGTGCTCCGCCCGTTCCTTCTCGTTGGCGGCGAGCTCGTCCGCCAGCGCCTCGTCCGCCTCCGGCGTCGCGCCGCGCGGGCGGGTGCCGGCGATCGGATGCGTCTCGGCGCGGCCGTCTTCCACGCGGACCAGCATCTCGGGGGACGATCCGACGATCGAGAGCGCCCCCATCCGGAGGCAGTACATGTAGGGGGAGGGGTTGACGTAGCGGAGCGCCCGGTAGACGGCGAACGGATCGGCGCTGAGCGGCGTCTCGAACCGCTGCGACAGCACCACCTGGAAGATATCGCCTGCGGTGATGTGCTCCTTTGCGCGCCGAACCGCCTGCTCGAACGCGTCGCGCGTCGTGTTCGACCGAAACGCGACGGGCGCCGCGCGTGCGGTGGGCGGATCGGAGATCGGCCGCTGCAGTTCAGCACGCAGGCACGCGATCTTCGCCAGCGCGAGGTCGTAGCGCGCGCGCAGATCGCATCCCTCCTCCACCGCCGCGTTGGCAACAATCAGCATCCGGTGCTTGACGTGATCGAAGGCGAGGACCGTATCGAACAGCATGAACACCGCATCGTCGGCCGCGCCGCCCCCCTCGGTCTCCACCGGCTTCGGGTGCGCCACCCGGGCATTGGCCAGCGTCGGTTCGAACCAGGTGGCGGCATCCCAGCCGAAATACCCGACCGCGCCGCCGGTGAACCGGGGCAGTGCCGCTATGCGCGGCGCCCGGTAGCGCGCCATCACCGAGCGCAGGGCGTCGACGAACGGCTCCGGCCGTTCCATGGTCCGACCGCCGTGGCGCCCCGCTTTCCGGTAGAGCGTCCGTCCGCCCGCCGATCGCAGCACCAGGAACGGATCCTTGCCGAGGAACGAGTAGCGCGCGAGCCGTTCGCCTCCCTCGACGCTCTCGAGGAGGAACGCGTGGTCCGCATGCTCGGCGACCGTCAGGAAGGCGGAGACGGGCGTCAGGAGGTCGGTCCGCACCTCGCGGCAGACCGGGATGAAGGTGCCCTGTTCCGCCAGCGCGGCGAACTGATCGAACGTCGTCTCGATCGTGGTCTCGGCCACCCGTTCCACCGCCTGCCCGGTCATGGTCGTCCTCGGGTCGCGCCGCCCGCCTCCCCGTGTACGCCTGCCGGCGCCGCCGCCTGGCGCAAGAGGTCGGCCTCAGCCGTCTCGCGGAACAGGCCGGCCGGCGGCGGCGCGCCCGTCCACCACGCAAACTGCGCTTCCGCCTGGGCCACCAGCATCGCCAGGCCGCCAATCGTCTCGCATCCGGCGGACGCGGCGTCCGCCATCAGCCGCGTCGTCGACGGGTTGTAGACCAGGTCGTAGACCAGCTCCCCATCGAACGGTCCGGCCGGGAGTGGAGACTCGTCGATATCGGGAAACGTACCGGCCGGTGTCGTGTTGACCAGCAGATCCCACGAGCCGCGCGCGGGTGGCAGTGGCGCCGCCGCGACATCGAATACGCGCGCCACGTGCACCGCCCGTTCCGGACGCCGCGCGTAGACGGTGACGACGGCGCCCGCCTCCCGCAGCGCGTACGCCGCGGCGCGCGCCGCGCCCCCAGCGCCCACCACCGCCGCCCGCGCGCCGGCGAGACGCATCCGGCGCCAGAGCGGCGCGAGGAAGCCCACGACATCGGTGTTGCAGCCGACCCACCGGCCATCCTCGAAGCGGAGCGTGTTGACCGCCCCGACCGCCGCCGAGATATCGTCCGCCACGCCGACCCGCTCTGCCACCACCTCCTTGAACGGCGCCGTCACACTCGCCCCGTGCAGGTCGATCGCCCGGGCGAAGGCCGCGAAGTCGTCCACGCTGGCCGCCTCGAGGGGCACATAGATCGCATCGATGCCGGCGGCGCGGAAGCCCGCGTTGTGCATGGCGGGCGAGATCGAGTGGCCGACCGGCGCCCCCAGAACGCCGTAGATCGACGTCCGTGACGTCACGTGGCCCGCGCGGAACTGATCGCGCATGCGCGCCAGGTCAATCTGCCCCGGCGCGACGGCGTCGCCGGCGTACGTCCAGCACGATCCGCACCGGCCCGCGAGCAGTCGCGACGGCACGCCGGCCGGCCCCATCGCCACCAGCACGTGACGCCCGCGGCCACGCGCGCCGCCGCCAGCCGTGCCGATCGACATGACGTGCAGCGCCTCGCGCAAGCTCGTTACTGCCACCGCCACCTTCACCACTTCCGCGCCGGTGCCCCGCATCGCACGGTAGCGCGTGTCGAGATCGGCCTGCAGCCCATCGAACGCGTGGAACGACACCACGATCCCCTGCCCTCGCCGCAGGCGGATCAGCTCGTCGGCGAACGGGGCATCCTGTTCGACGTCGACGTACTCCGCGCCGCGCAGCGCCGCCTCCAGCAGGATTGCGCGGCGCTCCTCCTCGCTGCCGCTGAAGGCGCCACCCTCGCGCGTCGGGCGGCAGGTGGCCACCACCGGCGTCCGGCGTCCGGCGAGGGCGCCGGCGACGTCGGGCCGGTCGACGGTATCGAGGCGCAACTCCACGAGGTCGGCGCCCGCCTGCGCATCGCGGCGCGCACGCAGGTCATCCGTCGTCGTCCCGATCACCGTCGCGCAGATCCAGGCGTTCGCCATTGTCATGCCCGCCGGACGCCACAAAAAAAGCCTCTTCAACCTGCCGGCTGAAGAGGCTGCGTGGTGTCGTCCGTGGTCGCTGAATCAGATTCGGATGACAGCCCCCCCAGCGGGCAGCCGAAACGAGTAGCGCCACCAATACCCGGACAGGGCACACGCAGCACCGATCTCGCACGAACCGCTCCGCCGCTCAAAGCTCGTCATCGCAACGCGCGAGCGTAGCAGACCCCGCAGAATGGTGTCAATTGCGCAGTCTCGGGACCGCGTGCTAGAGTGCGGACACTATACGGTTGTGACCGGATGACGGGAAGTTCGGTGATCAAGCCGACGCTGCCCTCGCAACTGTGAGCAGGGACGAAATCCGCAGCAGGCCACTGCCCGGCAGGGTGGGAAGGCGCGGAGAGTAGGCGGTACCTGCGAGCCAGGAGACCGATCCGGTCACGCCTCTCACTACTTCCGATGGGGAAGTAAGGAGGACCGATGAATCGTCCCGTCTCCGCTAGTACGCACCCCTATACCCGTCGTCATTCCCTGCGCCGTGCGATTGGAGTGATCGCCGTCTGGCTGGCTGCCGCGGCGCCGCTCGCCGCCCAGGACCGGGCCGCGGCCGCCGCCGATCCGGCGGCCGACGACGCCGACGTCATGCCGCTGGATCTGGCGCTGCACGACACGGTGATCGTCACCGCATCGCGCACGACCGAGCGCCGTCCCGCGGTGATGGCGTCGCATGCGCTTGTCACCGAGTCGGACATCCGCACCATCGGCGCCGTGTCACTGGCAGACGTCCTGCAGCAGGCGCCAGGCCTGCACATCACCGCCACCGGCCGTGAAGGCGGCCTCGCGTCGCTCTTCGTCCGCGGCGGCGAACCGGACTACAACCATGTACTGATCGACGGCGTCCGTGTGAACGCCGACGGCGGCGCCTACAGCTTCAGCCGGATCTCCGCCAGCGAGATCGAACGGGTAGAGGTGGTGCGCGGCGCGCAGTCGGCGCTCTACGGGTCGGACGCCATCGGCTCGGTGATCCAGGTGTTCACTCGGCAGGGCACGCCGGACGGGGAGCCGCGCGTGGTCGGCTCGCTCGAACGCGGCTCGTTCGACTCTGCCCGCGGCGACCTCCGCCTGCTGGGGAGCGCCCGGCGCCGGGTCGCCTACCAGGTGGGCGCCGCCCTCCGGACGACCGACGGCGCCTTCGCCGACCGGCTGCCGGAACCGGATCGCTTCGATCAGCACTCGGTCGACGGCAACGTCAGGGCGTTCCTGGGCAACCGCGTCCGTCTGCGGAGCGGCATTCGGTACAGCAACGCGCGCGGCACTGCGGTCGGTCCGATTGGGTTCGCGCCGGGCGACACCGGCACCCGGGACGACACCGACGATGTGACCTGGCATCTCACCGTGGAACAGCAGCTGACGTCGCGGATCGATCAGACCGCGTCGGTGAGCTGGTTCCGCTCCGGCCACCAGGCGGACGATCTCAGGGCCGACCCGGCATACCACGTCCGAGCCATCCTCGCGGGCGAGCCGGGGGCGCGCTTCCCGGCCGGTCCCCGGCTGGTGCGCCTGCTCGATCGGTCGGCGTTCGAAGCGCTCGCCGCCGATCCGTCGCGGCTGCCGGCCGGGCAATTCCTCGCGCACACGGCGTACGGCCAGCGCGACTGGCCGGGGACGTTCGACACACAGTTCCGCCGTGGCGCGGCTCGGTATCAGGTGAACGCGGTCTGGCGGGATGATCAGGAGTTGAGCGCCGGCTGGGACTACGCCCTGGAATCGGACGCGCTGGCGGCGAACGAGCACATCGGCAACCACTCGTACTTCGTCCAGCAGCAGTTCGTGCTCGCCGGTGCCTGGTTCGTCACTGCCGGCGCGCGCGCCGACGCCAACGCGCTCTACGGCTGGAGCGTCAACCCGAAGCTGTCGGCCGGCGGCTATCCGCTGCCGTTCAGCGAAGGACCGGTGTCGTCCGTCAAGGTGTTCGCCAACCTCGGCCGGGGCATCAAGAACCCCACCTTCGCCCAGTTGTACGGATCGCCGTTCGTTGACGGCGACCGGTTGCTGCAGCCGGAACAGGCGGTGACGATCGACGCCGGCGCCGAGCTGACGTTCGACGATCAGCGCTGGCTCGCCCGTATCACCTGGTTCACGAACGACTATGTCGATCAAATCGCCTACCGGCCGTCCGCCGGCTACGGCGGCGACGGCATCGCCGACTACCTCAACATCGACGGGTCGAAGGCGGACGGCGTCGAGCTGGAACTGGCGCTGCAGCGTCCGATTGGCGGAGTGACGGCGGCTGCGCACTACGCATTGGTCGACACCGCGGTGGTAGCGAGCGTCAGTACCAGCGAGCAGTTCCAGCCGGGCCAGCCCCTGCTCCGCCGCCCGCGCCACGCGGGCGGCGTGCGCGTCGGCTACGTCCGGGGCCGCGGCAGCCTCCATCTGAACGTGCAGGTGGTGGGCCAGCGGCACGACAGCGCGTTCCTCGGCCTGGTCCACCTTGCCGACGGCCGCGCCGCCGACATCGCGGTCAATCCCGCCTACACGCTGGCGACGCTCGGCGGCCAGTTCCGGCTGCGCGAGGACCTGACGCTCTTCGCCCGTGTCGACAATCTGACCGGCGCTGACTACGCCACCGTCCTTGGCTTTCCGGGACTGCCGCGTGCCCTCGCGGTGGGCGCGCGGTTCGGTTTCGGGGGATGAGACGCATGCCGTCCCGGGTGCTGCCGCTTGCCGCCTGCCTGCTGGCCGCCTGCGCGACCGACGGCCGCAGCCTGCCGGCGGTGAGCGAAGCCGTCGCGTCGGCTGATCTCGCGGCGCCTGGTGCGGACCCTCGGGTCGCCCCGCCGACTGTTCCGCCCCGACGGATCGTCAGCCTCGACTACTGCGCCGATCAATACGTGCTGGGACTCGCCGACCGCGACCGGATCGTGGCGCTGTCGCCAGACGCCCGCGAGCCATTCTCCTACCTGCGGGACCAGGCGGTGGGCATGCCGATGGTTCGGCCGCGCATCGAGGATGTGCTGGCGCTCGATCCGGATCTCGTGGTCCGGAGCTACGGCGGCGGACCGCGGGCGACGATCTTCCTGGAGCAGGTCGGCATCCCGGTGCTGGCGCTCGGCTTCATGCAGGACATCGACACCGTGCGGGCCACGATCCGGCGCGCCGCGGCGGTGTTCGGCGTCCCGGCGCGCGGCGAGGCGCGCGTCGCCGACATGGACGCCCGGCTCGCGCGCGCCCGGGCGGCCGCCCGGTCCGTCGACGCCGACATCCTTTACATGTCGCCCGATGGCGTCAGCGCTGGACCCGGCACGTTCGTACACCACCTGATCGACGCCGCCGGGTTCGACAACTTCCAGACGCAGCCCGGCTGGCGGTCGATCCCGCTCGAACGCCTCGCGTACGAGACACCCGATCGCTACGCGGTCGGCCTGTTCGGCCCAGATCAGAGCCAGGCAGACGTCTGGACACCGTTCCGCCACCCGGTGGCGACGCGCCGCGTCGGGGAAGGGCCCGTGACGCCGATCGACGGAGCCACCGTCGTTTGCGGCGGCTGGTACCTGGCCGATGCCGTCGAGACGCTGGTGGAGTCGGTCCGGTGAGCGGTCGCGCCCTCCTCTGGGGGCTCGCCGTGGCCTCCGCCGCAGCCATCGTCGCCGCCTGTCTGATCGGACCGACGCCGCTCGGCCTCGGCCGCGTCATTGCTGCCCTCGCGGGCGCCGGTCCGCCCGGCGATCAGATTGTCGTCTGGGAGATCCGCCTGCCGCGCGCGCTCGCCGCCTTCGCCGTCGGGGCGGCCCTCGGCGCCTCGGGCGCGGCGATGCAGGGCCTGCTCCGCAACCCGCTCGCCGAGCCGGGCGTCCTGGGGGTCTCCGCGTCGGCGTCGCTCGGCGCGACGTTCGTCATCTACTACGGCCTGGTCGAAGTGGGCGGGTTTGCGATGCCGATCGCCGCGATCGCCGGCGCGCTCGCCGCCACCGCGTTCCTCACCGTGGCCGCCGTCCGCGTGGGATCGATGGTGACCCTGATCCTGGTCGGCATCGGCCTCTCCAGCTTCGCCGGCGCGATGATGTCACTGCTGATGAATTTCGCGCCGAATCCCTTCACGCTGGCCGACATGCTGAGCTGGACGCTCGGCACCGTCGCCAACCGGAGCTTCGCCGACCTGGCGTTCGCCGCGCCGTTCGGCCTCGCCGGCGTCGCGCTGCTCGCGGTCGCGCGGCGCAGCCTCTCCGCGCTGACGCTGGGCGAAGAGGCGGCGACCGGCGTCGGTGTCGACCTCGCGCGCGCACGGCGTCTGGTCGTTGTCGGCGCGGGTCTGGCGACCGGCGCCGCCGTCTCGGTGGCCGGCGCGATCGGCTTCGTCGGCATCGTCGCGCCGCACCTGGTCCGTCCGTTCGTCGACCATGACCCGGCCCGGACGCTGGCGCCGTCGGCGCTGCTCGCCGGCCTGATCCTGGTGCTGGCGGACATCGGCGTCCGTGTCGCGCCGACCAGCGCCGAGCTCCGCCTCGGTGTCGTCGCCGCCCTCATCGGCGCCCCCGTCTTCGTCTGGATCGCCGCGCGCCGGAGCATGAGCGATGCCTGACCTGACCGTCAGCGGCGTGAGCGTCGCGCTCGGCGGCCGGACCATCGTCGATCAAGCCTCGCTGCGGGTGGGTGCGGGCGAGCTGGTGGCGCTGCTCGGCGCGAACGGCGCCGGCAAGACGACGCTGCTCCGCGGCGTGCTCGGCCTGCTGCCGCGCACCGGCGGCAGCGTGCGGATGGGTGACGACGACCCGGCCGGGCTCTCCGCGGCCGAGCGGGCGCGCCGCATCGCCTACCTGCCGCAGATCCGTCCGCTCGCCTGGCCGATCCGCGTCCGCGACCTGGTGGCCCTCGGCCGCTTCGCGCACGGCGTCGCGCTCGGCCACCTGGGTCCGGCAGACGCCGCCGCGGTCAACCACGCCCTGGCCGTCTGCGATCTGGAACCGCTGGCCGGCCGGCCGGCGACGACGCTCTCCGGCGGCGAGCTGGCGCGCGCGCACGTGGCGCGGGCGATCGCCGCCGACGCGCCGCTGCTGATCGCGGACGAGCCGACCGCGGCGCTCGATCCGCTCCACCAGCACCAGGTGATGCGCCTGCTGCGCGCCAGCGCCGACGCCGGCCGCGGCGTCCTCGTGGTGACGCACGACCTCGCGCTCGCCGCCCAGGCCGCCGACCGCCTCGCCTGGATGGCGGCCGGCCGCATCGTCGCCGACGGCACGCCGGAGGCGACGCTGACGGCCGATCGCGTCGCCCAGGTGTACGGCGTCCGCGCCACGGTCCGCCGCGTCGACGGCGACTGGCTGGTCACCGTCGCCGGGGCCGCCTGAACCTGACTCGCGGCCTCACGTCACGCCGGCGCCAGCCGCAGCCGTTCGATATCGATCGGCGGTGGTCTACCGGAGGCTGAGTGACGATTGCCTTACGCCGAGGGGAGCGTGATGCGAAACGTGGTTTCGTCGGCCGGGGTCCGCGCATAGGTGAGACGCCCGTGATGCGCCTCGACCGCCCAGCGTGCGATGGCAAGACCCAGGCCCGTCGGCGGACTGCCGTGGGTCCGGTCCGCCGGATCGTGGTGGAGCCGGTTGAACAGCGCCGGCGCGCAGTCCTCCGGGACGCCGGGTCCCGTGTCGCGCACGTCCAGGATCGCGTCGCCGTCCGCCGCATCGACGCGCACGTCGATGGCCCCGCCCGCCGGCGTATAGCGGATCGCGTTGTCCACCAGGTTGACGAGCGCCTGGCGCAGCACGATCCGATCGCCACGGCAGACGGGATGCGCGCCGTTGCGCGTGACGGTGAGCGACTGCTGCTTCTCTTCCGCCAGCACCGCGAGCTGATCGACCACCGCGTCGGCCAGCGTCCCCAGATCGATGGCCTCGGCGGCGCGTGGCCCGTCGCCATGGTCGGCGCGGGCGACACTCAGAAGGCGCTCGACCAGCGTGGCGAGCCGGTCGGTCTCCTCCAGCATGCTCTCGATCGTGGCGCGGTACCCCGCCGCGTCGCGCCCGCCTCGCACCGCCACCTCGCCGACGCTGCGGATGGCGGTGAGCGGCGTCCGCAGCTCGTGCGAGACGTTCGAGGTAAAACGGCGCATCTCGGCGAACGACGACTCCAGCCGCGCCAGCGTCTCGTTGAAGACGATCGCCAGACGCCCCAGTTCGTCGTTCGGCTGATCCACGGGGAGACGGTCATGCAGGCGGCGGGCGGTGATGTCGCGGGCGCGTGCCGTCATCCGATCGATGGGTGCGAGGGCGCGGCCGGCCAGCCAGTAGCCTCCCAGCCCTGCCGCGGCGACGCTGAGTGGCAGCCCGAGCACCAGCAGCAGCGCCAGGTTTCGCACCTCGGTCCGCATCAGCGCCTCGGAACGGCCCACCTGAATCACCACCGGGTCGCCGCCGACAACGGTCCGGGCGGTCAGGATGCGGAACGGCGCGGGGTCGGCCGGCACCGCGACGATCCGTCCGTCCGGAACATCGACGAGCGTCTCGCTCTCGGGCACCGGCAGCCGCCAGGCCACCGCCGTCCGGAAGAGTGCGCGCCCGTCCGGCGTCCAGACCTGCAGCCACGGACTCTCCTCGTTCCACGGATCCCCCTCGAACCAGGTGAGCGATCCGTCCGGAGCACGCTCCGCCATACCGGTAGCCCAGCGATAGTCGCTGCGGAGGCGGTCGTCGAGGTCGGCCGACCGATAGCGCGTCACCAGCGTCAGCACGCCGGCGGCATAGATGGCGAGCACCACCACCGTCGCCGCCATCTGCCAGAGCGTCAACCGGAGGCGGAACGTCACGTGGCCTCCTCCTCCCCGCCGCGGAGCACCAGGCCCACGCCGCGAACCGTCCGGATCACCGCCACCGGATCTCCGGCGTCCACCTTGCGGCGGAGGCGCGAGACATGGACGTCGATCACGTTGTCGAGGGTGAGGCTCCGGACCTGCTCCGGCCAGACCTCGTGGATCAGCATGGCGCGCGAGACGACGCCCGGCGCATGGCGGGCCAGGCAGGCGAGGAGCGCGAACTCCGTGGCCGTCAGATCGAGCCGGCGGCCCGCGCGCGTGACGCGCCGCGTCGGCACGTCGATCGTCAGCGTGTCGATCGTGAGCGGTTCGCCGTCCTCGGGACGGCCCCGGCGGCTCACGGCCCGGATCCGCGCGAGCAGCTCGGCGAAGGCGAACGGCTTCACCAGGTAGTCGTCGGCGCCGGCGTCGAGCCCCGCCACCCGGTCGTCGAGCGTGTCGCGGGCGGTCAGCGCCACGGCCGGCGTCGTAATCCCGAGGCGCCGCGCGGCGGCAAGCAGATCGAGACCGTCGCGGCCCGGCAGCGTCAGGTCCAGCAGCAAGAGGTCGAAGTGATCGGTCGTGAGGCGGTCGAACGCGGCGTGACCGTCCCTCTCGACCGAAACGTCGTAGCCCTCGTCCTCCAGGCCACGGCGCAGCGCGGCGGCCACCTTCGGCTCGTCCTCGACGACCAGCAGCCGCATCGCGGATGCCATCCGGTGCGAGTGTACCGGCGGGACGGGCCGCAGTAAATCGGCGTCAGGGGAACGTCAGGTTTCGCGGCGGCCGGACGGGAGTATGATGGGAATGGACGCATGGCCATGGTCCGAACGCTGTCCTTGCTGGCGATCGCTGGCGGCCTGCTGCTGGCCGGCCTCCCGGCGCGAGCCCATCATCCCATCTCCGAGGTCTACAACGACCAGCAGCTGCGGCTGCTGGAGGGGGAGGTGGAGTCGTTCCTGTTCGGCAACCCCCACTCGCTGCTCTACCTGCGCGTGACCGACGGCGACGGCGCGACGCGCACCTGGGCCGTGGAATGGACCGCGGCGGACCGCCTGGCGCGCGCGGGACTCGACGGCGCCGCGCTCACGCGGGGTGACGCCGTTGCGGTGTGCGGCCACCCGGGACGCGACCCGGCTGTCTACCGCCTCTACCTGCTGAATATTGCGCGGCGGACTGCCGCCTCGGGATCGGCCTCCAACCTCCGCCCCGCGCTGTGCGCGCGCGAGGCGACCCCGGCGATTGCCGATCTGGGGCGTCCGCAGTAGGCGGGACGCGCCGGTCCGCATCGACGGCGAACGGTCCGCGGCTGACGCCGGGAGGAAAGCGGCCGGCCGCGGCTAGAACAGTGGCGTGCCCGCTTCGGCCGCGGCGATTATCCGTTTGCCCTCGGCCTCCGCCTCCTCGAGTCGCGTCGCCGCTGCCGCCTGCACGTCGTCACCCTCGCCCCTGAGGGTAGAGGCCAGTTCCAGATCCGCCAGGCCCATCTCATACAGGGCCTCGAAGAATCCCGCACGTGTCTCCGGCGATGTGATCCGCAGCTCCGACGTCACATGCGCCGACGCCACCAGCAGCTCGGCCATCGCCTCCGCCACCGCGACCCGATACTGCCTCAGCACGGCATCCCGTTCGTCGGGACTCCCAGCGGCATCCAGGGCGCCCGCCGCCGCGTCGTACGCCTCGCTCCGCGCCTGCTGCGCCGCCTCGGACGTCGTCCGCCAACCCTCCGCCGACGCCTGGAACGTTTCCATCCGTATGTCTTGTGCCGCGCGATACGCCTCGGCCCGCGCCCGCTGCGCCACGTCGAAGGCATCCCCCCGGCGCTGCATGCGAATATCACCATTGGCGCGGCTGTCGATCTCGCGGATCGCCGCATTCAGCACGCTGTCCTCGTCACTCAGCTCTGTCTCGACCTGGCTGCCGAGGTCCCCGATCCAGGTCTCCACGGCGCTGTCGAGCTCGCTGAGCGCGTCGCTCTCCTGACCGCTCGCGGCCGCCGTCTGGATCGACGCAGCCACAGCCAGCGCCCCCGCACAGATCGCCAGCGCACGAAGGATCATCAAGCGCATCTTCACCCTTCCCGTTTCTGTCATCGCCTCCGTCCGGTCCGGGCCGACACGCGCCCGAAGGCGGTCAGCGGGTCGTCCGCCCACGCTCCTCGTCCCCCACCCAGTAGAGGTTGTGGCAGTTATTGCAGGAGTTGTACACAATCTCGCCGCTGTCGAAGATCGCCTGCGCGTCGCGCCGCTGGGCCGCGTCGAGCGCGACGGCCGAGGCGTCGATCATCTCCTGCGAGAACTGAATCCACCCCTCGTCGTCCCGCTTGCGGGTGCCGAGCATCAGCAGGTTGCCCGACTCCATCAGCGTCATCGCGGCGCCGGCCACGGCGAGCCACTCCTCCTCGGTCTCCGGCTCCCAAGAGGTGATCCCGTCGGTGTCGTACACCGTGCCGACCGAATCCCAGAGCGCATCGGCCGACGCATCGATCATCCCCGCCATCAGGTCACGGGTGTCGTGCCGCATGTCGAGGGGCGGTCCCGCCGGCGCCTCCTCGGCGCAGCCGGTGACGAGCAGCGCGCTCGCCAGCACGCATCCGGTAATCAGTCGCATCGCGTCGTGTCCCGCCTGACCTTCCGTTTACGAGAAAGGCCGGACGCCACAACCCGGGATCGAGCGTCCGGCCTCTCGCCGATACGTTCCGCGGCCGCGCCTGGCCTAGTTGGTGGGGTGCGGCACGCCGACGTCGCCCATCGGGTTGCCCATCCCCATGTACCGGAACTTCTGCACCCGCTTCCCCTCGTAGGTTTCCGTGGTGTAGATGTTCCCCTGCGAGTCGACCTCAAGGCTGTGGTTCCCGTACCACTGCCCCGCCATCCGGCCGCCGCTGCCGAAGCTGTAGATGTACGCGAGCGGGCTGCGGCGCAGGACGTGCACCTTCTCGTTCATGCCGTCGGCGACGTACGCGAAGGTCTGATCCGGGTCGGTCGAGAACGCGATGTCCCAGACCGCGCCGGCGCCGCGCGTCCGCGTCTGGATGTAGATCTCCTCGACGAACTCGCCCGCCGTCGTGAACACCTGCACGCGGTTGCCAGGCCGGTCGCAGGCGTAGACCATGCCGTCGTTGGTCGGGTCGGCGCAGTGGACCGGATTGCGGAACGACGGCAAGCCGCTCATGTCGGTGCTGACGGTGCCGTGCGGCGGCATGCTGTCCGGGTCATAGGGCGGCAGTTCGCCGTCGTCCAGTTCCTCGGTGCCGTAGGCGCCCCAGAACCGCTTCAGCTCGCCCGTGTCGGCGTCGACGACGGCGACCCGGCGGTTGCCGTAACCGTCGGCGAGGTACGCCTCGTTCGCCGACCCGTCGATCCGCACCTTCGCCACCTGCGAGTAGCGGGTCCGCGACATGCTGTCGCGTCCCTCGTGGTCGTGCTCGCCAATCTGCAGCAGGAACTCGCCGGTGTGGCTGAACTTCAGGGCGTGCGAGTCGGCCCCGCCGTTGCCGCCGATCCAGACGTTGTTCATATGGTCGATCGCGATCCCGTGATTGGAATCGGGCCAGTCATAGCGCGGCGGATCCTGATCGTCCGGTCCACCCCAGTGCTGGATCAGGGTGCCGTCGGTGTCGAACTCCAGGATCGCCGGCGCCGGGGCGCAGCACTCCGCCGCCGCCGGCGGATCAAGCAGCGCCGGAGTCTCGTTCGGCGAGAGGTTGCCACGGTGGACCACCCAGACGTGGTCGTCCGCGTCCACCGCTACACCGATGGTCGAGCCAAGCAGCCAGTTGTTCGGCAACGGCTTCGGCCAGAACGGATCCACCTCGAACAGCGGCGCCCCGTCGCCGCTGGTGGGCGGCAGCATCGCCATCGGCTCTTCGTCCACCGCCGCCATGTCGCCCCCGCCCCCGCCCCCGCCGCACGCCACGGCGGTTGCGAGCAACACAATCAGGCTCCACACACTCAGATTACGATTCATACCAGTGCCTCCTGCGGAACGGGTCCGCGCACACAGTGCCTACTATTGGGCTCGCAACGCAAGGCCGTGCGTATTATTGCACTGTTCCGGCCCTGACGCCAGCGGTGCAAGCCCCCCACCCCGGCGATCTGGCGAACCTGTTACGCTTCGGCTGCCGAGAGGAGGCTCCCGATGGCTGAGACCACGCCCCAGACCTACGCCAACCACACCCGGACCGTGCCGCTGTTCCACTACGTCGCGCTGCCGCTGCTGGTGCTGAACTTCCTCTGGGCGGCCTACCGGCTGGTCACCGGTGTCTCGTTCGACGCGGCGGTCGCTGTCCTGCTGGCGGTCGCCCTCCTCGTCGTCGCCCTCTTCGCCCGCATCTTCGCGCTGGGCGCCCAGGATCGCGTCATCCGCCTCGAGGAACGGCTCCGCCTGCAGGCGCTGCTTCCCGCTGACCTCGCGCCCCGGATCGGCGAGCTGACGATGCCGCAGCTTATTGCGCTGCGCTTCGCCAGCGACGGCGAGGTGCCCAACCTTGTCCAGCGCGTCCTGGACGGCGACCTGACGAATCAGCGGGCCATCAAGCAGGCAATCACCACTTGGCGCGCCGACTACGACCGCGTCTGACGTCGCCGCACGCCGCCCGCTGCCCCGCCGTTTCGACCGCTGCCTCGCCGTGTTCCGGCGGCTCCCGATCGCGATGCGGAGGCGTCGCGTGATCGACACGCGTCGAGATGGCACGCTTGTCCGCTAGTGGAACAAGTGTTCGTTCATACCATACATGACCATCTATACCATAGATCGTTCAATATTCCATATTGTCTGCTATGACCATTAAAAACCATATGTTACCATTACTAGCGATCTATACCATTCAACGGCGCCCTCCACCGCTTCCTTTTTCACCCTGCGGTTCAGGTGCTCGCGCCGGTGGCGCCAGTACGGACGCTGCACCGGTGCCGGGGTGCCGCTGCGGGCAGCGGCCGGAACAACGCCTCGACCGCACGACGCGCCGCCCGCAGCCGGACTGGCCATGATCCGATTCACTGGACGGTTTCGTTGAGTTGATCGTTCTTCGTTGTCTGTTCTTTTCTCATTGAAAAAGACAACGGGTGTGGAGCCTGTGGGAACGGTCGCGCTCGGCGCTCTACGCGCGGCGGGCTCGTGTGCAGCGCCCAGCGCGGGGTGAGGGCCCGGCGCGCCGCGGGCCGACGCCCGCACTGTCGGATGCGCAGTTGCTGGCGGCCATTCGCACTGACCTGGCCTGCTCACCGTTCCAGGGTGAGGGCCATCGCAAGATCCACGCGCGGCTGCGGATCCTCGACGACATCCGGGTTGCCCGGACGCGGGTGTTGCGGGTGATGCGCGTGCAGGGGCTGCTCTCGCCCCACCGCGGGCGGCAGGGTGCCAGCCCACGCACTCGGCGTGCCAGTGGTCCACCGCGGCGAAGGTCCAGACCCAGCCGTCGTCCGCGGTGAACACCCGCACGCCGTCGGTGCCCCACATGATGTCGGGCGCCGAGGTGACAATCGGTGGCGCGCTCGTCCGCCGCGTGGAACAGTTGTTGATGCATACCATATATGACAATATATGCCATAGATCGTCATATATCCCATAGTTTATTTTATGACCATTAATGACATTCAGTACCATTATTAGAGACCTATACCATTCTCCGGCGTCTCGACCGCGCCAAGCGCTGCCCGCAGCCGGACCGCGGCATCGTTCGCGGCCAGGTCCTCGACCGTCAGACGCGTCAACGCCACGACGGTCCGGAGGCGGGCGGAGGGGCGCCCGGCGTCCGGCCGGCTGGCGTCGAACGCCGCGAGGTTGTCGACCGCCCGCTTGACCAGCCGCTGCAGCACCCGGAACGCGCCGTCGGAGAGATCATCCCGATAGCGCTCCAGTCGGGCGCCGTGGCGGTAGGCGGGAAACTCCTCCAGGCCGAGGAAGCGCAACGCCCAGTCGGCGCGGTAGCGCCCGCACGCATGCACGATGCCGGCGTAGTCCGCCATCAGTTCGTCGAGCAGCCGGTTCTGCATCGATCCAAACGCACGGCGCGTGAGGTAGTGGACCGATTCATGCTCGATCCTGATCCTGAGCGAGAGGCGCCGCCACGTGGCGGCATCGAGGCCGACCCAGTCGGCCGGCACGCCGCTGTACGGCGATGCCGACGCGACGATGAAGCGATCAAGGTACAGCTCCTTCCGCGGAAGCAGCGCGCGCAGCGCCAGCCGCCACTCCGCCTCCGATGCTCCCCGGTGCGTCGCCTGCCACTGCGCCTGCAGCCGGCGCACCCGGTCGACATTGACGTACCCGACCACCATGCACGCGCCGACCGCGTCCGGCACCGGCACTGGTTCGTTCCGCATCGTCAGTGCCTGCAGGATCAGGACGAAATCGTTCGGTGGGACGCCACGATCACCGGCAGCCGCCCCGCCGGTGTCGCATGGATCACGATCCGTACATCATCAGGCCGCGCGAGTCGGAGCGGCGGCATCGCATCGCTCACCGGTTCAAGCCGGTGCACGGCGGCCCGGTAGGCAGGTGATCGGCTCATACCCGACTCAACCGAGAACCGGAGCTGCACGAGTGCCCGCCTGAGCACCGTCCAGTCCCCCACCATCCGAGCGTCCGCGCGGTAGCGTTCCCACACCGCAACGAACGGCTCGTCATCGAGCGGCAGGCGCACGCCACCGACATTCGTTTCCTGATCGAAACGGTTGTCGTTGTAGCGAAGCAGCTCTGCCCTCTCGCCTTCCGACGCGCCGAACGCCTGCAGCACACTGGCCCGGTCTGCCACCACCACTTCACGATCTCTCAGGCACGCCGCCGCGCAGCAGACCCAGCCAGACGAACTCGCCGCCGCGCACCTGCACCGCGCCGACCGACCGACCGACGAGGTCGCCCGTCTCGGTGAACCGAATCGGTCCGGTCACCCCCTCCCAGCCGTCCGCCGAGCGCAGCGCCGCTGCGACACGGTCCGGATCCGTCGTGGCGGCCGCGCCGATGCCCCGCGCAAGCAGGTACATCGCGTCGTAGGCGAGTGCGGCCGACGCGTCCGGCGAGCCTCCGTGGCGCCGCCGGAACGCGGCACTGAACCGGCGCGCCGCCGGTCGCGGATCGTCCGGGTGGAATATCGCCGCCAGCACGGTCCCTTCGACCGCTGCGCCGCCCGACTCCAGGAACTGCCCGACCGCGATCGCATCGCCGCCGAGGACCGGTACCCCGATGCCCATTGCGCGCGCTACGCCGATCATCGCGGCGGCCTGGCGCGGCTCGGCGGCGGCGAAGATCGCATCCAGGTGCAAGTCCCCCCAGGACGTCAGGATGTCGGTAACGGCGCGCTCCCCCACCACCGCGTTCGGATCGTACGATTGCCGGTCGACGATGGCGATTCCCCGTTCGATGGCCCGCTCCTCGAACGCGTTGGCAAGGCTCCGCCCGTACGCGTTCCGGATGTAGTAGATCGCCACGCGACCGTAACGCCGTGCGGCGGCATAGTCGGCCATCTGAGCGCCGGTTTCCCGGTCGGTGATGGTCATCCGGAACAGCCGGCGGTACCCCTGCTGCGTAAGCCGTGGGTCGGTCGCCACCGGCGCGACATGCACCAGGCCTGACAGATCGTAGATGGCGGCGGCCGGCAGAGAGACGTACGACTGCATGTGACCGATCACGGCCACCACATCCCGGTTCTGCGCCAGCCGGTGCGCCACGATCCGGCCGCGGTCGACAGACTCATGATCGTCCTCGCGCAGGACCGTCACCGGCCGTCCCAGTAGCCCGCCCGCCGCGTTGATCTCGTCGACCGCCAGTTGCAACCCTTCCCCGAAGAGCAGCATGGTCCGCGACCCCCATGGCCAGACCGCGGCCACCGTGATCGGCCCGTCCGCCGCCGCCTGCGCCACGCCCCGTCCGAGTTCCGGCGCCTGACATGCCGCTGCCGACGCGCCGAGCACCACCGCCGCCACCATCACGACCCAGGCGCCGTTTCCGCGCTTCATCCAGTGTTCCCTCATTGCTTGCCTGTCGTTCGCCAGCCGCCTCACGCCATCTGCCGCCTCGTCAGGTCGGCGAACAGTCCGTCCCGCGTGATCAGGTCGGCGTACTGCCCCGACTGCACGATGCGGCCCCGCGCCATGACATGGATTCGGTCCGCCTGCTCGATCGTGCTCAGGCGGTGCGCGATCACAATCCTCGTGGCGTTCAGCCGGGCAAGGCTCTCGCTGACAATCGCCTGCGTGCGGTTGTCGAGCGCGCTGGTCGCCTCGTCGAAGAAAATCATCCGCGGACGGTTGACGATGGCCCGCGCGATCAGTAACCGCTGACGCTGCCCACCCGACAGTGTGTTTGCACCCTCGTTGACGACGGTGTGCATCCCCATCGGCATCGCCCGGATGTCGTCGTCGAGGCCGGCCATCCGCGCAGCTGTCCAAGCATCGTCGAGCGTGTGCGATGCCGAGCCAACGATGTTCGTGAAGAGGTCGCCCGCCATGATCCGCCCCGACTGCAGGACAACACCGATCTGCGCGCGTACCGCCTGCACGTCGAGACCCGCAAAGTCCTGGCCGTCGTAGTAGACCGACCCGGCATGCGGCTGCTCGAACCCGAGCAGCACGCGCAGCAGCGTCGACTTGCCCGATCCGGACGGACCGACGATCGCGACGAACTCGCCGGGACGCACCGCAATCGACACGTCGTCGAGCGCAGGCGGTATACCTGACTGGTAGTGGAACGTGATGTGGTGCGTTTCGATGCGACCGGTCAGGGACCCGGGGTCGCTTTGCGCCTCACTCGCCTCGGGTGTCGCATCCAGGATCGGACGGGCCGCCTCGTACATCGGCACGACGCGGAGTGCCTCCATGGCGGCCTCGCTGATCGAGACCATCGCGCCGAGGCATGCGCCGAACGCCGAGGCAAATGCGAGGTAGTCGCCGGTCCGAATAGCTGGCATGGTGGTACCCCCCGAGGTCGCCGCTGCCATGATCACCAGTAGGGCGACCGCCGGGAACATCGCGTTGAACACCTGCAACCAGTTCCCGACCGTGCGCGATCGGAACTGCAGATGGCGCTGGCGGCTGAAGAGCCGGGCCCACTGAGCGAACCCGTACGCCTCGGCCGACGCGACCCGCAGCTTAGAGATGCCGGTCAGCAACTGCAGCACCAGACCCGAGGTCCTCGTTCGGAGCGGCACGATCTGCCGCTGCAGTCGGAGCTGTCCGTAGCCGGCCGCCAGCGTGACACAGACCGCTACCGCGAGCAGCAGCGTCGCCCACCACGCCAGGGATCCACCGTAGTAGAACAGGAGTACGAGGTTCGAGAGCGAAAACATGCCGCCGAGGGCCGCGGTCATCGTGGCGCCAGACAACGCCTTGCGCATCCCGTCGATACCCATCGCACGCACCGCCAGATCGCCCGCGGCGTAGGCCCGGAAGAACCGGAGCGGCAGACTGAGCAGCCGGTCCCACACCGCCGCCTGCACGGCGGCACCCATCCGGCCGTCCACTCGGGCGACCGCCAGCCGGCGCACCAGTTCGAACATCCCCGTGGCGCCAGCGCAGGCGAGGAGCAGCAGCGTCACCTGGATCAGCTGATCGCGCTCGGCGCCCGGTACCACGGTGTTGAACAACGTGCCGGTCGCCACCGGCGTTGCGAGTCCGAGCAGGCCGCCCGCCAACCCGAGCACCACGACTGTCACCAGATCCGAACCGCACCCAGACACGCCGAATCGGATCAGTTCGCGCGGCGCAAGCACCACCTGGGGAAACGGACGGTAGAACGTGTGCGCGACCGGCGCGAGCGTGGCGGCAAGTCGGGCGTTCACCTGCGCCCGTGTGCCGTCGGAGGAGTCATGCAACGTGTAGCGGCTACGGCCAGCCGGGAGCAGGGCGACCCAGCGCGGGTGATCCCCACCGGTACGCCCGAGCAGTGGGCCGCTGTCGCTGCGCCACCATCGGTCGTCCAGCAGCACCCGTCGCACGCGCACGCCGGACGCTCTGGCAATCGCCGCCACCGGATCCGCCGCAGCGACAGCATCGCGCACAGGCCCTGGGGCGATCCGATGGCCAAGCGCGGCGCCTACCAGACGGCACGCCTCCGGAAGCGAGTCCGCAGCCCGATCGGACCCGGGATCGACAGGCCGGACGGGCAACTCACTATCCGCGGCGTCATGCGCCGCCGACAGGCCGGCGAACGCATCCTGCAGCAGCGCTGAACGCTCCGCCAGACGCCGCCGCTGCCGAAATGCCTCGACGGCGGCACTGGTGTCCATCCGCCAGAGCGCGAACCGGATCGCGGCCTGGTGAAAGGCGGCCAGCCCGGCCCAGACATCACCAGTCGCCAACACCGTTGGCGTGCTGAACACCGCCACTTCAGCCGGCGCCGTGGTCTCGAACCAGGTCCGGACGGAACAAGGCATCAATCGTTCTCGCATCGGCAGTTCAGGACGACCGAACAGGCGCGACCGGCCTTCCCGGTGGGCGATCCAGGAAACCCCGGAGGCGGGTGACACCCGGACGGCGCGGTCAAGCCGGATGGTCGAGGTCTGGCGAATCGGTTGGCAGTCCCGCGGCAGCGGATCCACGGCCAGGCCGTCGCACATGGCATCGATCCATCCGTCGATGAGGCGGGTCGTCTCGCCCGCCGCGTCGGCGTCGGCGAACAACTCGCGCGCCACCGCCGGCGGCAGCCGCCGCAGCAGCGTGCCGGGACTCCCCACCGCCTGCAAGACGCCGGACGAACCCGCGCCCGGACCGCCGGACGAATCGACGCCGATAAGGCAGCGCTCCGCGGCGACGCGCGCGACGTACGACCGTCCGGTCACCCGTCCATCGCCGTCGCGGCGGATGCAGAAGACATCCACCTGTCCCCGCTCGACCAGCCAGACCGCGCCGTCGTGCAACAGGAACGGCCGGTTGGCGCCGGCTTCAGTCACCCAGCCGCCGTCTAGGAACCGCGTCGCCATCGTTGTCGCCTCCCGCCACAACTCGTCATGCCGCTGCAATGAATTGGCTGTACGGCCCAGGTCGATCCTTCAGTTCGTCGTGGGTTCCGCGCTGGGCAATCGATCCCCGATCGAGCACGATGATCTCGTCGCAGTCCCGAACAGTGCTGAGCCGATGGGCGACGATCAGGCACGTGCAGCCGCGGCGACGCAGGTTGTCGTCAATCTGTGCCTCGGTGGTGGGGTCGAGCGCGCTGGTTGCCTCGTCGAGCACCAGTACCACCGGGTTGGTGACGAGCGCCCGGGCAATCTCGAGCCGCTGCCGTTGGCCGCCGCTGAAGTTTCGACCCCCTTCCTCCACGCGGCTGCCGTAGCGACCTGGACGCGAGGCAATCTCGTCGTGCATGCAGGCGTCAGTCGCGGCACGAACCATGTCGGCCTCAATGACTGTGGAGTCCCAAAGCGTGAGGTTGTCTCGGATCGATCCCTCGAAGAGAAACACTTCCTGATCAACGACGGCGAACGACGCGGTCAGGAGCCGGCGCGGCACCTCCCGTCTCGGCTGGCCGTCGAACAGGACGTCGCCACTCCATGGCTGGTACAGGCCGCAGACGAGCCTGGCGATCGTGGTCTTTCCGCAACCTGATCCTCCGACGAGCGCCACGCGCTGTCCGGGATCGAGCGTCAAATTGAACCCTTCGATCAACGGCGGTTCAAGCGGGCTGTATCCGAAACTGACATCCCGTAGCTCCAGGTAGCCCGACAGCCGCACCGGTGTGGGCGATAGGGGCTTTCCGTTCCGCGCCCCACTGGCGGCAGGGCCTTCCGATTCGATCGCTCCGACATCGGTACCGGCGGCGAGGACATCGTCCAGCCGGGCAAGGTCCCCCTTTACTTCCTGCAGCGTGCTGCCAAGATCCACCATCCGGTTGACCGGAGTGATGAAGCCGAGCATCAGCACCTGAAAGGCGATCAGCATCCCCATGCTGATGCCGCCATCCATCACGCGCAGCCCGCCGATCCCGAGGATGCAGGCCGTACTGACGGGCATCAGGAGGCGTGGCACTGCCGACAGCAGCTCTGTTTGCACCCGGAGGCGCTGCTCCGTTCCAACCGCTTTCGCCTGGTAGCCCGACCACTTGGCGAACAGATCCGACTCGGCCCCCATCGCCTTGAGCGTTTCGACGCTCTGCAGGCCTCCCATGGCAGTGCCGAGCATCCGGGACTGGTCGTGCAGCAGTTGCTGATTCAGGTGGACACGTCGGGCGGAGAAGTACTTGAGCGCCAAGGCGTTCAGGCCGGCGGTCCCGAGGGCGATCAGACTGAGCAGGTGGTCGTACTGCCACATCAGCGCCGCGTAGAACACGGCCAGGCAGGCGCCAATGAACGAAGTGGCCAGTTCACCCGACAGCAGGTACGCGATCCGATCGTTAATTGCGACGCGCGAGCCGATGTCGCCCGCGAAGCGCTGCGTGAAGAACTGCATCGGCAGGTGCATGACATGCCAGAGGAATCGGCCGGACGTGCTGACTGCGAACTTCGTCTCGAGCCGGAGGAGGGCGTAGTGTTGCAGCCACGAGAGAGCGCCGATCACGCCGACGGTGACCCCCATCACCAGGAAGAGCGGCTTCCCCAGATCGATCGCGCCGCGGACCAGGATGTCGTCGACGAAGAGGCGCGTGAACGTAGGAGCGACCAGACCAGGTGCCACCAGCAGGAGGCCGGCGCCGAAGACGAACACCAGTGCCGGGTACGACCCAGCCAGCCTCGGACGCAGCGCTGAAACCAGTCGCCGCCTGACACCGCCCCGTTCGAAGTCGGGTCCGGGCTCGAACGTGAGTACCACGCCAGTGAACGCCTGATCGAACTCTGTCGCCGACACGGTCCTCGGACCGCCAGCTGGATCGTTCAGGAAGACCTGGTCTCGGCGGGCTCCTTCGTACACCAGGAAGTGGTTGAAGTTCCAGTGGATGATGAGCGGCAGCGGCAGTTGGTCCAGGTCCGTCGGCTCGCGCCGGTAGCCGCGGGCGATGAGGCCGTAGTGGCCCGCTGCCCGCAGCATGTTGCTCGCCTTGCTCCCGTCGCGTGACACGCCACACGCCACGCGCAGTTCCTCGAGCGACACGTGCCGCCCAAACCAGGCGAGCACCATCGCGAGCGCGGCTGCGCCGCACTCGACCGCCTCCATCTGCAGGACAGTCGGCACGCTTGTCCGCCGGCCGAACCAGCGGCCGCCCCGGAGTTGCTGCCAGAGAAGCGTGGTCGTGCGCCGCAGCCAGCCTGGCGTCGTCATGCCTCGATCCGGTCGTGCTACAGGCCAAGCTGTTCCCGAACCATCGGGATCACCAGATCGATCGGCCGGCGCCGATCCACGGTAATCAGCACGCCGCAGAGCGTGCCCGTGAGGATCTCGATGGGAGGACCGCCCGACGAGGACCAGCGGTAGCCACTCGCGGTCGACGGGTCGATCCGGAGGTCAGCCCGGACCTCGTACGGCGCATCGCCTCCCGAGAGCGCTGCGACTAACTCCGGGTTCCGTAACGTCCGCTGGATAGCGCGGGACGTCGTCGGAAAGTCAGACACGTACGTGACGGTGCCAAGCAGGTAGCCGTACTCCTCCGGAGCGACCGACGCCGGCGCGATACGCACCTCCATCCCGCTACGGATCCGCTTGCCGTCGGCCGAGGGGACATAGATCATTGCTTCGAGCGCCGTGACCGTCCGGCCGGTGCGGTCGAGGCGAAGCAAGGGTTGGCCCGGACCGACGATGTCCCCCTTCTCAGTCATGATCTCGATGACCCGGCCGGTGAAGGTTGAGACCACCTCCGTCATCTGCTTCATCTCGCGTTCGAGTTGCGACAGCTCCGTCCGTGCCCGTGCGACCTCATACTCGCTCGTCTGCAGCGCCCTCGTGCTGCGGGCTTCAGCGCCCAACTGCTGCAGGCGCAATTCCGCCAACTCGTGCCGAGCTGCGCGGATCTGCTCTTCCGTCGTCTGGATCTGGCGGCGGGTCTCCATGACCGCCTGCTCCGTCAGCCGACCCTGATCCACGAGCTGCTGCTGCGTCGCCATCCGTTCGCGCAGCCAGGCCAGGCTGGCAGCCGATGCCTCGATTGACTGCTTCAGTCCGGCACGCCGCTCGACAATCTGCGCCAACTCCAGATCGATCGCTTTCTGCGTGTGGGTCGCGGTCAGGCGGTGCTCCAGCCGGAGGTTGTCGAGCGCGAGGCGGACCTGACGAATCCGGTTCAGGATGTCTGGCTGCGCGATGCGTGCCACGACCTGTCCCTCGCGGACGGTATCCCCGACGTTGACCGCCACGTCGCTGATCCGTCCACTCGCGCCGGCGGCGATCTCCAGAACGCCGCCGCTCCTCAGCAAGATGCCCTGGCCGGCCACCCTGGAGGGAATCTGACCTTCGAACCCCCAGACGACTGCCGACCCCACCAGCAAACCTAGCGCGGCCAGGGCAATCCATCCGCGCGGCCGCGTCACCTGCAGCAGCCGATCCAGCTGCTCGGGCGAAGCGAGGCGGTCGAGCGATACCTGTCGAAACAGACGGGACCTGTTCATCGCACCCTTTCTCGTAGCGCGAACCGAATGACCCGTACCGGGTCCACCCGCACCCCCTCTTCTTCGATCTCCAGCAGCGTGCCGGTCTCAAAGCGGAGGCGGGCGATCGCCGCGGCGTGGCGGAGCTGCGCATCCGTCCGGAGCAGTTGCGCCGTCGTCAGGGCATCCGCCGCCAGAATCGAATCGAACAGCGTGGAGAGGCCGAGGCGGAACTTTTCCTGCTCGGTGGAGACCGACTGCTGCGACAACCGGACCGCGTCTGCCGCGAGCAGCGCCTCCCGCGCCGCGTTGACCAGCGCGTCAACTGCCACCCGGACAGCCGCCTGAACGCGGCGGGCGAGGTCGTCCGCCGCCACGACGGCTCCCCGGTACGCGGCTTCCGTGCTGAGCACCAGACCCCGGGCGGCGCTGTTGGTCGCCACTGGCGCGTACTCAACCTGCAGTTGCGCGTTAAGGCCGGCCGCACTCGCGACCGGCAGCGGGGGTGTGCCGGCGAGGTCCGACCCAATCGAGACGCCGGTGTGGCCGACGTTGGCAACAATGTCCCACCGGGACCGGTGGTCGCGACGGGCGCCCTCCCACCCTAGACGGGCGCCGTCGCGCCTTGCGCGCGAAGCTGCCAGGTCCAGCCGCGCGGCGGTTGCTGCGCGGACCATCGCGCCAGGATCGACACGTACCCTGGCGGCGACCGGAATCGGAAAGGGGGTGACCGGCGGACCGAGCACCGGAATCTCGTCGGCACCGAGCCCCATGGCGAGTCCGAGCGCGTACTGCGCGTCTAGGCGCGCCTGCTCCGCCGCCGACAGGGCGGTCCGCTTGATCGCGAGATTGCTCGCCATCAGATGGCGATCCGAGACCGGCCGTTCATCCGCCCGAATCAATGCCTCTGTCTCATCGACCAGCGACTCCGCACGGCGGGCAGACTCGGTATGTATCGCGAGTCGTTCGGATGCCGCGAGATAGCGCCAGTAGGCGATCACCGCCTCCGCCACGACGTACGACGCTACATGCCCGCGATCGAACACCGCCGCTCGGTAGCCTTCTTGCGCCGACCGCTCCACCCCCGCTGCCGCGCCGCCGCCGCGCCCCCTTGCGAGCGGGATCCGGACCGACACGTTGGAGGTCGTCTGGTTAATCGGAAAGCTCAGGCGGCTGTCACCGAGACGACCGACCGACAGGTCGGTGGAGACAACGACACCCGAGCGCAGCAGCTTCACACCCGACGCGTAGGTTGTGACGCCGTCGGTCGGAATGATCGGACGGTTGCCGCTGCCGGGTTGATGACTGCGCCCTCCCAGCAGCACCGTGCGCACCTGAAGATCGAACGGGCCCGACGCCACGAGGCGTGCCGCCGCACCCGCATCGACCGCCAATCGACCCCGTTCGAGGTCGGGGCTCCGCTCGACCGCGGTCGCCATGGCCAGGCCTACCTCAACGCCAGCACCTGGTGGCGCCTGCGCCGCGGCCACCGGAAGCGCGCCGGTCCAGGCGGCGGACAACAGCAGAGCAGACACGATGGATCGACCGTTGACGAGTGGTCGCACGCCAGTCTGCTGTGCAAACCGCGTGCCACCTCCGGAGGCCATCGCGTAACACCGTGCCCCGGATCCTCACACCGCGTGTCCGCGGCGGCGACGGTGTGTGCGGCGGCGGCGCGCCAGTGTCAACACGCGTTGCCCCGCCAGCCTGCAGTGCCGGATCCGAACGTGACGCCCGGTTCTTCGACCCCGCCTTGCCGCCTGGTCGGACATGGCGGGACCGCCCTCCCCCGTGGGGGGATCGCCGGTTGCCGCACCGCTGCAGCCTGTTTGCTGAGGTCCATCGCACAATCGAACGATCGGGGGGTAACCGGGGATGCAGCGGATCCGCGTTGCCAGCGGTGCACCTCTCCTGCGTGCGATGGCGCGTGCCTGATGCCTGCGCAATTCCGACTTGGATGGCACGCGCCTTGCTTGTCTGTGCCGCCATCGGGACATCGCATGACGCGGCGTCTTACCAACCTGTCTTCATGGAGGTGCGATATGGCGGAGAACCTGAACGACCGTGTGCAGGAGGTGTTGTCGAAGGCGGCGCTTGACGGCGAGTTCCGGGCCGGATTGCTGACCGACCCGCGGACGACGCTCGAGACGATGGCCGGCCGGCCGCTCCCGGACAACATCCGGGTGAAGTTCATCGAGAAGGACAGCGACTGTGACGCGATGTTCGTGCTGCCCGACCCGATCAGCCCGGACGAGCTGACCAATGAGGAGCTCGAGGCGGTTGCCGGCGGGATCTGGGACTGGAGCTTCGGCGACATCAACATCTGCTGGCGGACCGAGTAGTACGGGCGGACCATCAGCAGACATCCGTCTGCGGCGGCTCTGGTCACACGGCCGGAGCCGCCGCAGATCGGTGGGACAGACAACGATTCAAGGAGAAACGCCGATGACAAGGAACTCAATGCGCGAACGCGTGCGGGACGTGCTGCTGAAGGCAGCGACAGACCGCACGTTCCGGACGGGCTTGTTGACAAGTCCGCGTCCCACCCTGGAACAGATGCTGGGAGAGCCACTTCCGGAGCATCTGCACCTGAAGTTCATCGAAAAGGATCCGGCCTACGACGTCCTGTTCGTCCTGCCCGATCCGGCTACGGTGGACGAGCTGTCGCCGACGGCACTCGAGGCGGTGGCTGGTGGCCGCCGCCACACGGTGTACATCGACACGCAGGACTGCTGGCTCTCCGAGTAGTCTGCTGATGGCAACCCTGTCGGATACGGCGCTGCACATCGTGGCGGCCTCGGCGACGCTCTCCGAGCGTCTGGCTGGGACGTTCGTGCCCGACAACTCCGACGGCGCCGGTGGCGCCGGCGCAGCGCGCCTGGAGCGATGGTGTGACCACGTTGCGCAGGGCAACCAGATCCGGTTCGACCGGAGGCTGGCGTGGGACGGTCTGGATCGCGAGGCGGCGCGCGTGCTGCTCGGTCCGGTCCGGCTTCCCGACTGCGCCCCGCGTCCCGTGTGGGCGCGATTCATCGACTTGGCGGACCAGGCCATGGCCAGACCTCCGTCGCCCGGCTCGACCGCCATTCCGTCGCTCCTCTTCGATCCGACCGATCCCCAGCCCTTCGAGGAGGTGATCCAGCCGTTTGTCCTCGCTGCGGAGCGGAGGTTCTTCAACACGCTCGGCCGCCGCCGGAGCCGGCTTCTCGATCGATCGGCGATCATCGATCTCGAAAAGGGACTGCTCCGGGAGCTGTGCGGTGTGGCGGCCCGGACGCTCTGCGCCGAGTTCGACGCGTACCGGAACGCCCACGGTGGCGGTCACTTGCTGGGTCTCGCGGGGACGCCGACGCCGGGCCGCAGGCTCTATCTTGACTTCGTGCACTCGATGGCGGGCGACCGGTTCACCACCTGGACGCGGCGCTATCCGATGCTGGCGCGGCTCCTGGCCGCCAGGTCTCAGTGCTGGGTTGCCACGAGCGCCGAAATGCTTCGCCGCCTTGATCGCGATGCGGACGCCATCCGGACGACGTTTCAGATCCCGGACACGACGCTCCGCGTCGTGCAAGTCGAGCCTGGGCTGTCCGATGCACACCGTGGCGGACGGACGGTCTGCCAGATCCGGTTCGCCTCCGGCGCGAGGCTCATCTACAAGCCGCGAACAGTAAGGCTGGAACGACACTTCTCGACCCTGCTCGAGCGGCTCGGCAACGCCGATGCCCGATTTCGGTTGCGAACGCCCGCCGTGCTTCCCCGCGGCCAGTACGGCTGGATGGAGACGGTGACGGCGGTCTCCTGCACCGACGCGGCAGCGGTCGAACGCTTCTATTGGAGGGCAGGCGTGCTGACCGGGCTCGCCTACGGTCTCGGTGGCCGCGATCTCCATGCCGACAATCTGATTGCCGCCGGCGAGCACCCGGTCCTCATCGATCTCGAGTGCCTCGCGACCGCGCCGGTGTGTGACGCCCAGGATGCCGAAACCCTTCCGTCACCCGCCTGTGTCCGTTCGCACGGCTCCGTGCTGCAGACCGGCCTCGTACCGATGGCGTGCCGAGGTGGCAATGGTCCGAGCGACCTGTTTCGTGTCACCGGCGGTCTCACGGCGTCAGAACCGATCGCGGGGCGCCGGCATGACATCGCGTACCTCAACACCGACTGGGCACGGTGGCGCCGGTTCGCCCCCCGTGCGACCCATAGTCGGAACCTCCCGATGCTGCAGGGCCATCCGCAGCGGGCCTCGACCCATCTCGGAGCGATCCTGGACGGCTTCCGCGCCGCCTGCATCGCGCTGACGCGGATGCCGCTCGGCGCGCGACCAATCACCAGTCTGGACCGCACGCCCTTTCGCATCGTGATCCGCGACACCTCCATCTACGCCTCCTTGCTGGCGCACGCCCTCGCTCCCCAGCACCTTGTCTCGGGCGCGGACTGGAGCATCGCACTCGACCTGGTGACAGCACCTGAACTTGCCGTAGCGGATCGACCCACTTACTGGAGCACTCGGGCGGCCGAACGCGCCGACCTCGAGCAGCTCGACATCCCACTGTTCACAGCCAGCCGGGACCAACCGGAACTGCGCGCATCATCCGGCGTTCTGGTCGACAATCGCATCGACTGCACCGGGACCCGTGTCTCGGAGCGCATTCGAAGCCTTACACCCGCCAACGTGGACCGGCAACTTCGATTGCTTCGACTCTCGTTCGACGCGATCGAAGTCAAGAAGCGTCACCGACCCCGCCGCGCACGGGTCCACACGACCCAACGACCGGATCCGCAGTTGACCGCGGATCAGGCGGCGACGGAAGTGACGGCCATCATCGACCTGCTGCGGGAAACCGCGGTGAACGACGGCCGAGCAATTGGGTGGTACGAACTCGACCCGATGTCCGGGCGTTCACCGGACATTCGTCCGGTCGGCTCCAGTCTGTTTGCCGGCATCGCCGGCATCGGACTCTTCCTGGCAATGGCGTACCTGGTGACGGGTGCCCGGGACGCGCGTGACCTGGCGCTGCGTCTGTTCGAACCGATCAGCCGGCGGCTCACTGGTCGGCGTCGTCTGGCGTTCACCGCGGACATCGGAATCGGCGGCGGGCGCGGCTTGGGTGGACTGATTCACGCCCTGGCACGCGCGGGTGCCGCACTCGGCTCGTCAGCATGTCTGCGCGCAGCGCGTGACGCGGCGACGGTGCTGACACGCGAAGCGATCGACGAGGACGAGACCCTGGACGTAATGGGCGGCTCCGCCGGCGCGCTGTTCGGATTGCTCACGCTGCACCGGTTGACGAACGATCCGATGGCGCTGCAGCGCGCCACCCGGTGCGGTGAGCACCTGTTGGCGACCCGTACTCGCGATCCCGCCACCGGCCTCTGCACTTGGCACCCCGGATCCAGCCGCGCCAGGATCGGGTTCGCCCATGGCGCTGCCGGCATCGCCTGCGCGTTGCACCGATTGGGTGCTGTCACCGGGAATGGCGTTTACCGAGAGGTGGCCGCAGAGGCCTGGACAGTCGAACGCCGCCATGTCTCCGGTGGACGATCGTGCGAGGACGCACCACCAGCGTCGAACGGACAGCCACGCGGTGCGGGGTGGACCCGCACATGGACCTGGTGTCATGGATGGCCCGGAATCGGACTCTCCCGCCTGGGCGCGCTCGACGACCACTGGCCGCGCGTCGACCTCGACGTGGCACTCACGGCCACAACCCACACGCTGACGCGCGAGTCCTGGAAGGGACGCGGTGGCGATTCGCTCTGCTGCGGCCGATTCGGGCAGGCCGAGTTCCTGCTGTCCGCCGGGCGGTCTCTCAATCGGCCAGCGTTGTGCGACGCAGCCCGCGCGATCGGTGGCCGCACCGTTGCGCAGGCGCTCGCCACCGGTAGCTACCGTATCGGCGGCGACGACATGCTGCGGCCCGGCCTCTACCAGGGGCTGGCGGGTGTCGGGTATGCACTGCTCCGCTTGCAGGCGGCCGATACCGTCCCCTCGGTCCTGCTGTGGGAGTGAGTGTGCGGTGTCCCTAGTCTGTTCGCTGGCGACCACGCTCCACGCCATGCGCCCGCACCTGCCGAGACCACTGATTTCCACCGCCGCCTTCAGGCGCGCGTGCGCCGCGATCGCCCACCTCCCGGCAGCGGCTGTACGCACGATGTACTTCGAGTGCCGAATGCACGATCGTTCAGCCCGGGTCGACCTGATCGTGGCGATCCAGCCTCGGGATGCGGCGTGCCTCGCCGCTCACGCGCCGGATCCCGTCGCGCCCGCCTGGTGGGATCGCCTGTTGACGTTCTGCCAACAGTGGACCGCGTCCGGTTCTCAGCTCGGGGCTGTCATCGATCACATCTGGCTCGCGTACGACATCGGCTCCGAGATCGCATGCCAGACCCTGCCCGCGCCCGCACCGGGTGTCTATTTCAGTTTCGAGAAGGCGCCGCCCCTGCACCGTGACCAAGCCGACGGATGGCACGGCCGGAGCGTCGCGGCGATCGAGAGCCTGACCGGGCGTTGCGTCACGCAGCCGGTCGCAGAGGGTCTCCGCACCTGCTTCGACCGACTGCCCCCCTCGGCGGACGTCGCCTATATCGGGCTGATGACGCACCGCGCGACGCCGGTTGTTCGCATCTGCCTCACGAAAATCCGCGCCGATGCGCTGCTGCCGTACGTCGCCGCCACGGCCGCCGCGCGCCCGGAAGCCGTTAGTGCCGTCATGCGACTCACGGCGGGCTGCTATAGAGCGGACGGGTCGCGCCGCGTGCCGATGCTCCACCTCGATCTCGATACCCGCGGACGGTTCCTGCCGCGGGTCGGCATGGAGCGGCCATTCGAGCGTCCCTGTCAGCAGCACGGCGCGATCGATCCCGCCGCTCGCCATCTGCTCGATCAATTGACCCACTCCCGGCTCTGCACGCGCGCCAAGGGCGAAGCCCTGCTGTCATGGCCCGGCCGATCGGTGACGATCCTGCCGCACGAACTGGAATGGAGCGTGGTGGATCGGCGCGTCAACCACCTGAAACTGGTAGTTGATGCGACTGGCAGGCTGGAGGCAAAAGGCTACCTGTTCGTGTCGTACAGCCACCAGGCTCGGCGAGTCGGCGAATCAACCGACACGGACTGACGCGCGTGACGGCGGCAACCAGATCATACGCGTAGCCGCGAACCGTAGGAGGAAGGATCGATGGACGACACGTTCAATGATCGCCCGGCGTCTTGTCCCGACCCGGCGCCATGGTGGCGCACCGCCCTCCGGTGGTTCGGGGCCGGTGTGCTGACCGGCCCATTCGCTGTCCTGCCCCACGAGATTGCCCATTACGCTGTGCTGCTCGCGATCGGGGCGCCCGGCCTGGTGTTCGGTCCGCTCGCCATTGGCTGGTCCAACCAAGCGTTCTACGCGGCGTTCGGCTCGGGCGACTACGCGGAGGCGGCGGCTGTCGCGCCCATCTGGGGTGTCGCCTTCGCCGACATCGCGGGGCCGCTCATGACGTACGTGATCGTTGCTGCCTGCTGCTACGGGTGCAGCCGGCGGGGAGGGCGTCCGCTGTTCGTCGCCGTGGCGTACGCCGCCCAGTTTCGCATCACGACCGGCACCGGGCATGTGTTCCGCGCCATGCTCGGCACGCCGATCCCCCCCACCGCGAACTTCGACGAACTCCGTTTCGCGGCGCTGACCGGCATCCCGGTCACCATGCCGGTGCTCCTCAATGTTGCGGTGCTTGTCGTCTCGGGCCTCTGGCTGCTGCGGTACTTCCCGACGGGGCGGCGGCTGGTGGCGATGCCGGCCGTGGCCGCGGGCATCGGTGTCGGACTCTTCCTGTACGCCCTCCTCAGCGCGCTCTGGATGTCGGTGTAACCTCACCCGTGCCCACCGAACAGCTCGTGGCGGTCGACGCGGACGACCGCGAGGTCGGCACGATCGAGAAGATGGCGGCGCACCGCGAGGGCGTGCTGCACCGCGCGTTCTCCGTCTTCGTCCTCGACGACGCCGGCCGGCTGCTGCTGCAGCGGCGGGCGGAGGTGAAGTACCATTCCGGCGGCCTCTGGTCGAACACCTGCTGCAGCCATCCGCGGCCAGATGAATCGGTGCTCGACGCCGCGCACCGTCGGCTGCAGGAGGAGATGGGTTTCGACTGCCCCCTCGAGGCGGTGTTCGGCTTCGTCTACCGCGCCCACCTGGATCACGGGCTGGTGGAACACGAGTACGACCATGTCCTGATCGGCCGGCATGCCGGCGACCCGGCGCCCGATCCGGCGGAAGTGGACGGCTGGAAGTGGGAGGCGCCCGCGGATGTCCGCGCCGGGGTCGCGGCGCACCCGGAGACGTTCACGGTCTGGTTCCGGACCGCGCTCGATCAGTTGACGGACCGCGGCCTCCTCCCCTGAACCCCACCCGCCGGCGCGTCACCGCGGCGCGGCGGCCAGATCGCGCACGAGACGCGTGACGAACCGAACGGCGCGCACCAGGGCGTCCGGCTGCAGGCGGTCGGCCGTGTCGCGCGCGGTATGGATGGTCCGGAGGATCTCCGGTGCAGGGGATTCGCGCAGGCCGCTTTCCGGGCCACCGTTGGAGCGGAGCCAGAGGCTGTGCGCCTCCGTGGCCGGGAGCAGGGCGATGGAGACCGCCGGAATACCGGCGGCGATGAAGCTGCGGTCGTCGCTCGGCGGCATCCGCGGCGTACCCACGCAGACCATCGCCAGATCCGCGCAGACCTGTTGCACGCGCTGCGCCAGCGTCGGCGTGTCCGGTCGGGCGTCAGGGGACGCCTCGCGGTCGGACCCGTCCGGACCGAAGTACACCGCGTCGCCGTAGCCGACGATGTCGACGTTGACCATCGCGGCGACGGCCGCCGGGTCGAGCGTGGCGGCGAAGGCAGCCGATCCGCGCAGGCCCACTTCCTCCATGTCGAAGAAGACCACCCGGATCCGCCGCGCCGGGGGATCGTCGCGAAGCGTCTCGGCCAGCTCCAGCAGCGCGACGACGCCCGCCGCGTTGTCCACCACGCCGTGGCTGAGCGATCCGTCGTCCAAACGCGCGGCGTCCGCATGCGCGCCGACGATCAGCTCCGGCACCCTCGTCCCGAACGTCAGCACCAGGTTGCGCCCCACCGGCCGCGGGTCGTCGGGGTCGCCCGAACCGGTGAACGCGTGCGCCTCGTACGTCAGGCCGCGGCGGTCGAGCGTTGCCTCGAGCGCGGCGATCCGTTCGGCGTTCGACGGCACGGCGAGCCGTTCCGCCTCTGCCACCAGGTGCTCGCCGGCGGACTGCGCACCGGCCGTCACAATGGCGAGCGGCGCGACGGCGGTCAGCAGCAGCGTGCACGTGCGATGCCTCATCGGATCTCCCCGAGTCCGGAGATCACAGAAGCAAGATCCGTGCCATCACGAAACGATGCGGAAGGGGCGGGGGCGCTGACGGAACTCGCACGTTGGAATGGAGGCGCCGCCCGGATTTGAACCGGGGATGGAGGTTTTGCAGACCTCTGCCTTACCACTTGGCGACGGCGCCGCTGAGTCGTGGCGAACCGTTCGGGAAGAGGAGAATGGAGCGGGAAACGGGATTCGAACCCGCGACTTCGACCTTGGCAAGGTCGCACTCTACCACTGAGTTACTCCCGCCCGTCCCGGGCCGCGAACGGTTTCACGCTACCACAGGCGGGATCCCCCCATCAAGCCGTGCAGCCGCACCCGGCTATGGCCACCCGTCCGCGTTGAACGCGTTCCGGATCAGCACCACCTCGGGCGTCCGGCCGTCGCCGTGCCCCTGAATCGCGACGATGTCGAAGCGAACAGGGCGCGCCGACCAGCCGACCCGCTGCAGGTAGCGCTGCGCCATCCTCACGATCTGGCGCTGCTTCGGCCAGGTCACCGCCGCGCGCGCGCCGCCGAACCGGGTGGTCGATCGCGCCTTCACCTCAACGAACACCAGCACGTCGCCGTCACGCGCCACGATGTCAATCTCGCCGTGCCGCGTCCGGAACCGTCGCGCCAGGATGGCGTAGCCACGGCGCCGCAGCTCCGCGCAGGCGAGGTCTTCTCCCAACCGGCCCAGGCGGTCCTGGTGCAGGGTCGGCATGACCCAACCAGGGAATGCAAGATCCGTGCCAACGACCTGGGCTGCGTAGAAGACTCCGGCCCGGGCGGCAGACCGGACGGCCGCCGGTGCGCCTACTTTCGCTTCCAGCGGGTGCCCGTCGGCGTGTCTTCGAGGACGATCCCGCGCGCGGCGAGATCGTGGCGGATCCGGTCCGCTTCGGGGAAGTCGCGGTTCCGCCTGGCCTCCCGCCGCGCGTCCATCAGCCGCTCGATCTCCGCCGCGTCCACCGGCGGACGCGCCTCTTCCCGTTTGCGCAGGGCAATCACCCCAAGGACGTCATCGAACCGGTCGAACGCGTCACGCACGAGCGCGGCGGCGTCCGTGCCCAGCTCGCCCCGATCGATCGCCCCGTTGACGTCGCGCACCAGCTCGAACACCGCGCCGAGTGCGCCGGGGACATTCAGGTCGTCACGCAGCTTCGCCTCGAACGCCGCGTGCGCGGCCGCCACGCGCGCGGCCATCTCTGGCTGCGCGCCGGGCGTGGCGACCGCCTCGACCCGCCCCAGGCAGTCCATCAGGCGCCGGAGGGCCTCCTCCGCCTGGGCCAGGCTGGTCCAGTCGAAGCGGAGCTGCTTGCGGTAGTGCGTGGAGAGCAGCACGTAGCGGAGCGCCGAGGCCCGGTGCCCCCGATCGAGGATGTCGTGGACGGTGACGACGTTGCCGAGCGACTTGGACATCTTCACGGCCCGGCCGAGCAGCAGGTGCTCCACATGGAACCACCAGCGGGCGAACGGTTCGCCGGTCGCCCCCTCCGCCTGGGCGATCTCGTTCTCGTGGTGCGGGAAGATCAGGTCGACGCCGCCCGCGTGGATGTCGATCGGCGGCCCGTCCAGCAGGCGCAGCGCCATCGCCGAGCACTCGATATGCCAGCCGGGGCGCCCCGGCCCCACGCCGACGTCCCAACTCGGCTCGTCGGGCGCGGACGCCTTCCAGAGGACGAAATCCCGCGCCGCCTCCTTGGCGTACTCGTCGCTGTCCACCCGCGCGCCGTCCTGCATGCCGGCATGATCGAGCCGGGCAAGCTTGCCGTAGCCGGGGAGCGACCCGATCCGGAAGTAGACCGAGCCGTCGCTCCGGTAGGCGTGCCCGCGCGCTTCAAGGGCCCGCACCATCTCGCCCATCGCCCGGAGGTTCGCCTCGTCGGTCGCCCGCGGATTCGCCTCGACCGGCTCGAGGCCCAGCGCGACGGCGTCCTCGCGCCAGGCCTCAATAAAGCGGTCCGTGTACGGGCGCAACTCGGCCCCGGCCTTCCGCGCGCCGGCGATCGTCTTGTCGTCGACATCGGTGAAGTTGATCGCCTGCTGCATCCGGTACCCGGCGACATGCCGGAGCGTGCGGCGCAACAGGTCCACGCACACGAACGTGCGGAAGTTGCCGATGTGGCCCCGGGCGTAGACGGTGAGGCCGCAGGCGTACATCCGGACCGTGTCGCCGCGCAGCGGCGCAAACGGTTCGACCGTCCGGGTCAGCGTGTTGTAGAGGCGGAGTGGTGTCGTGCTCATGGCGTGCCGACACGGAAGGGGGCGATCAGCGTGCAGCCAGCGGCGCCGTCCTCGTCGGCCACCTCCACGCGCCCCACCGTCCGGCGCATCGCCGGCACCGGGGCATCGTCGGCACGGTCGGCCAGGATCCGCGCCACGACACCCCCCGGCCGTGCGCCGACGTACCGCACGCGCACGGTCAAGGCGCTATCGTCGCGCACCAGGGACAGCGCCAGGCTGCTGCAGGCCGCGTCGCCGGCGCGCGCCAGCACGCCGGTCGTCGCCTCGCGCATCGCTGCCGTCACGTCCGTCGCCCCATCGGTTGGACCGCCGACGGACGCAACCAGCCGATCCACGATCTGGCCGAGCATCGACCGAAAGCGCGGGTCGCACGGCAGCGTGATCTCCACGCGGATCGATGCCGGCGTCCCGTGCGTCATGACTAGAGTGAGATCTGTCGGAACAACGTCCGCGCCTGGGCGCAGTCGTCGTCGATCTGGCGCCGGAGCGCCGCGGCGTCCTCGAAGGTCCGCTCGTCCCGGATCCGCTGCACGAACGCCAGGCGGAGCGGCTGTCCGTAGAGATCGACCGGGGCGCCGTCACCGCCGGCGCCGTCGTCCAGTAGGTGCGTCTCGATGGTGCGCGGGCCGTCCGGCCCGAACGTCGGGCGGACGCCGATATTCGTCACCGACGGGTGGAGCATGCCGTCGATCATGGCGGTGGTCGCATACACGCCGTCCGCCGGCAGCAGTTCGTTCGCCGTCCGGAGGTTGGCGGTCGGGATGCCGTGGCCCCGTCCCCGCCCGTCGCCCGGCTCGACCGTGCCGTCGATGATGTGGTGGTGCCCCAGTAGCGCACCGGCTTCGTCGACGCGGCCGTCGGCGACCAATCGCCGCAGCCGCGTGCTGCTCACGACAAAATCCTTGTAGCGAACCGGCTCCACCTTGTCCGCCTCGAACCCGTAGTGCGCGCCAAGGTCGCGCAGCGAGGAGAAGTTGCCGCTCCGGTTCCGTCCAAACAGGAAGTTCGACCCGACGCACACTTCCCCGACCTGGAGCCATTCCACCAGCACCGTCCGGACGAACCGTTCCGGATCCCACTGCGACAGTTCGGACGTGAAGCGCACGATCGCGGTGCCCGCCATGCCGGCCGCCTCGAACGCCTCCAGCTTCTGCGCGGTGGTCATCAGCAGCGGCGCCACCCGGTCGGGCCGGAGGACTCGGGACGGGTGCGGATCGAACGTCAAGACCGCCGGCAGCGCGCGGCGCGCCTCGGCCCGCCGGCGCACCTCGTCCAGGATCTTCGCGTGCCCACGGTGCACGCCGTCGAAGTTGCCCAGCGCGACAACCGGTTGCGACCACCGGACGGCCGGCGGCGGATCGTCCGGGTAATAGATGATGTCCACGGTCGCACGGATGATACCCGCCAGCCCCCCGCCGGGTCAGCCGGAGCCTGGTTTTAGGGCCGATCACCACTGGAAGGCTACTCGCGGTCAGCACGTTGCGGTATCGGCGATCTGCCCGCTCGTCACCTGTTTCGCGATGCGGTCAAGCAAATTGCGCGCGTCTTCCGTACCGCGTGCCACGCCCGAGTCCGCTCACATGTGCGCAGCGATGTAGTCCTGCAGCACTGGTGTCCCGCGTGCGTTTGCCCCTGCATCCCACGTCGCGCGGAAGCAAGTAGCTTCCGCGGTCCAGTGGGTGCGAGCGTCGACGCAACGCTATGCGCCCAGCATGGTATAATGAGCTTTGATCGAGCGGTTGGGCATTCTCCCGACCGCTAGTTGGACACACGCGGCAGCCGTCAAACGGCTTCCGTCTTTCGGGTCATTAAGACCAGAAGGTAGGGTGTGATGGTATCACCCGGTACGTCTAGTCCCGCCGAGCGCATTGCGCAGGCGTTCAACGTCCTCGTTGCATCAGCCCAGGATCTCAAGGACGCATCCGGCGAACTCGCCAAGCCCATCGCATCATTGGAGAAGGCGCTTAAGCGTCTGACTCTGGGTGTCGCTTGCTGGACGAGGATGAGCACCGATAGCGAACGGTCCCACTTCCGGATTCACGACGTCGGCTACGCGTATAGCAGGTCTCAGGGGCGTTGGTGCTTGGCCATTCGTACGATTGTGGGTCCCGAGGGCGATCCACTGGCTGAGTACGAGGAGACGTGGCCCTTTGGGGAGGCGCCGCGCTACCTCCAGATCAAGGCCGTCGACAAGCTTCCTGAACTGATTGAAGGCCTCGTCAAGGTCACCGATGCGACAACGACCAAGCTAAGGAAACAAGTCGAGCCAGCGCAACGGCTAGCCACTGCAGTGAACGAGCTCATCAAGCCGAAGAATGAGAGGGTGTGATGGGCACTCTGTTCATCGTAGCTTTCGCGTGTTTGCCCGTTGCCTTTATCGCGATCGTCGGTACCTTCGCGTGCTTGGGCTACGGCAGTGTGAAGGCCGCGTTCAACATCGGGCGTTGCGGGTTCCCCCTGTGCCAATGATCTATGAGACAACCTCCCTATTGAGATTAGTGTGGGGGCGGGGAGGGTTTGATGGATGAATCGCATGCCACCAGCCGTGGAGATGGACTTGGTTGTGGGGCCGAAGGCGGAGGGAGCCCGGAGGGCGACCGGAGCCTTCGGGCCCACCGCTACGTCAGCCGCGACGGCGCCCGATCCTGAAGTGCCGGCGAAAGCCCAGCGCCGCCGGTTCACGGCGGAGTATCGGCTCGGCATCCTCAAGCAGGCGGACGCGTGCAAGCGGCCTGGCGAGCTGGGGGCGCTGCTGCGTCGAGAAGGCTTGTATAGCTCGCACGTGGCGAATTGGCGACGGCAGCGTGAGCAGGGCGCCCTGCGGGACATGCGGGGACGTCGGCGCGGCCCGACCCCACGTCCGATCGACCCGCGTGTGAAGCAGTTGGAAGCCGAGAACCGCAGGCTCGAGCGGAAGCTGCAGCGGGCCGAGACGATCATCGCCCTCCAAAAAAAAGTTGCCGAGATCCTGGAGATCCCCCTGAAACCCCTCGACACCGACGAGACCGACTGATGCGCGCGATCGAGGCCGTCACGGCGCAAGGCGAAACGTCGGCGTTGTGTCAGAGCATCGGCGTGTCCCGCGCGTCGCTCTATCGGCAGCGCCGGCCCACGCCGCCGGCGACACCCCGGCGGCCCCGCACGCCGTCCCCGCGCGCGCTGGTCCCTGCCGAACGGCGGGCCGTCCGCGACACGTTGCACAGCGCGCGGTTTGTCGATCAATCGCCCGCCGAAGTCCATGCGACGTTGCTTGAGGAGCAGACCTACCTCTGCTCCCCGCGCACGATGTATCGGGTGCTCGCCGAGGCCGGCGAAGTGCGGGAGCGCCGCGACCAGGTGCGGCATCCGGCGTACGTCAAACCCGAGCTCGTCGCGACGGCGCCCAATCAGGTCTGGTCCTGGGACATCACCAAGTTGAAGGGCCCGGTCCCGTATCTCTACTACTCGCTCTATGTGATCCTCGACCTCTTCAGCCGCTACGTCGTGGGCTGGATGGTGGCGGTCAATGAGAGCGCCCACTTGGCCGAGCGCTTAATCGAGCAGACCTGCGCGAAGCAGTGCATCCAGCCGCAGCAGCTCACGATTCACGCCGACCGCGGCGCGCCCATGCGCAGCAAGCTCGTCGCGCTGTTGTTCTCCGACCTCGGCATCGTGGCCAGCCACTCGCGACCGCGCGTGAGCAATGACAATCCGTTCTCCGAGGCGCAGTTTCGCACCTTCAAGTATCGGCCGGAGTTTCCGAAGCGGTTCGGCGCACTCGAACACGCGCGCAGCGTCAGCCGCGATCTGTTCGCGTGGTACAACGACGCGCACCACCACAGCGGCCTGAGCTATCTCACGCCGGCCGACGTGCATTACGGCCGCGCGCCGGCGATCCTCGACCTGCGTCACCGGACCCGCCTCGCGGCCTACGCCGCGCATCCGGAGCGCTTCGTCAGCGGACCACCACGCCCCGAAACCTTGCCGACCGCCGTGTGGATCAATCCGCCGTCGAAAACGACCCGCCAGGATGCCCCAGGACCCGCGACCGGCACCCCGGACAACTCGCAGCATGAGGTCGTTGCCCGGCGGCCACCACCGCTCGATCGATCGTCGATTCAACGCGTCGATGGCGTGGAGTCGATGGCGTGGAGTCGCTACAGTAAATGCTGAACCAGGTTGTCTCAAAGACGTTGACACGGCCCGGTTCTCGATCGAGGCTCACGACTTGCCGAGGCAACCGTTCCGTGGGGCTGAGGACAGCCTCCAGGACTCCCGAGGGTAACAGTACTTAACTAACCGCGGGGATCAGTCATCCCGTCGCAGGTCCAGCTTCCCCTCCGAGAAGGCGTTACAGAGCGCGATAGACAAGGGGCCAGGTAACGGCCTCGGATGCAGCGGCAGGTCTCCCGTGCCGGCCACGTACATCCGGACGCACGTCTTGCACCAGCGCTCGCGCGGCGGTTCGTCGTCCAACTCGAACGCGTCGCAGGCCCACGGCCACGCCAGGGCGGTCTGGCAACGCTGCTACCTGAACTACCTGCGGAACGCGCTCGACCAATTGCCCCGCAAGGCCGACGACGATTGCCGTCACGAGCTGCGCTGGCTCTACGACCGCCGCGACCTGAAGGAGGCCCAGCAAGACCTGCACGCGTGGCTCCAGCGCTGGCAGCCTGTGGTGAAACTCCCTAACAGGGATCGACAGGACCGATCCCGCGTACTACACTTCTTCCCATGGCGATGGGCAAACGCCGCTGCCGCGCGCGGCAGCCGTCGATGTGGGTGGCTAGTACGGACCTGCCGCGCAGTGCGGGCCACCCGTTCTACCAACGACTGAATCGTGTGCTCGACGACGCCGGCTTCGTCGATGCCTTCGTCGAGGAGCAGTGCGCGACGTTCTACGCCGACGGGGTCGGCCGGCCGAGTCTGGCGCCGGGCCGGTACTTCCGGATGCTGCTGCTCGGCTATGTCGAGGGCCTGGACTCGGAGCGGGCGATGGCGTGGCGGGCCGCCGATTCGCTGAGCGTCCGACAGTTCCTGGACGTCGCGCTGCACGAAGCGGCGACGGACCACTCGACGGTGTCGCGCACGCGGCGACGGATCGACGTCGAGACGCGCCTCGCGGTCTTCACGTGGGTACTGCAACGGCTGGCCGACGCGGGCCTGGTCACGGGCAAGACGGTCGGCATCGACGCGACGACGCTGGAAGCCAATGCGGCGTTGCGCAGGATCGTTCGCCGGGACACGGGAGAGCGTTACGAGTCGTTTCTGCGCCGGCTGGCCGAGGCGTCGGGCATTGCGACGCCGACCCGCGCCGAGCTGGCCCGCTTCGACCGCACGCGTCCGAAGAAGGGGTCCAACGACGATCGGACGCATCCGCAGGATCCGGACGCGAAGATCACGAAGATGAAGGATGGGCGCACCCACGTGGCCCACAAGGCCGAGCACGCCGTGGATCTGGAGACGGGCGCGGTGGTCGGCGTCACCGTCCAGGACGCCGACGCCGGCGATACGACGACGGATGGTCGAGACGCTGATCACGGCGGCCGAGCAGGTCGAAGCGGTGCTGCCGGACGGGGCCGGCCTCGCCGAGGTGGTCGGGGATACGGGGTATCACAGCAACGCGACGCTGGTCGCGTTGGCCGACGTGGACATCCGGAGTGACGTGTCGGAGCCGGCCCGCGGCCGGCGCCACTGGCACGGGAAGCGCGAGGCCCGCGACGCGGTGTACGGCAATCGGCGGCGGATTCAGGGCACCCGCGGGCAACGGTTGCTGCGCCAACGCGCCGAACGACGTGAACGTCCCAACGCCCATCTCTACGAAACCGGACGGTTGCGCCGAGTGTATCTGCGCGGCCATGCCAACATCCTCAAGCGCCTGCTGGTGCACGTCTGCGGCTCGAATCTGGGCCTACTCATGCGATACCTGACGGGCGTCGGGACCCCGCGCAGCCTCCAGGGCCGCGTGCGCGCCCTCCTCGACACCCTGATCACGGTGCTGAGCCGCTTCTGGCACCTCGTAACGGTTCTCGGGCGCTCACTCCGTCCGATCGGTCGGATCCGTCGTGGATTGACCCAACGATACCGCTTCATCAACGTGTTCCGTCCGCGCTACACGGAAGGGCTTCTGCCGCGGGCTGCTAGCTGCGGAAGTTTGGAGCGGCGACTCTCTCACTGGTCGCTCCCACGTCGCCAACCGCGCTTCACCGGCGACCGGCGCGCTGGCGGCGGCCCGTCAGACGCGCATGTCGTCGCTCTCGATGCGGCCGTCGACCAACCGGACCAGGCGGCGGGCGCGGGCCATCACCCGCGGGTCGTGCGTCGAGAACAGGAAGGTGACCTACTGCTCCCGGTTCAACGTCTCCATCATTTCCAGCAGCGCATCGGCGTTGGCGGAGTCGATGTTGGCGGTCGGTTCGCCGGCCAGCACGATGGCTGGGCGCGTCGCGATCGCCCGCAGGCCATTCTTGATGGCCCTCGCGAAGGTGCTACCTCCGCTCGGTCGGGCCGCTGCCCTCGCGGATCTCCCGGTTGGGGGGGAACTGCGGAGGCTCTGGCTGCGGCGGGGGCGTACTCTGCGGCGCGGGCTTGACCGGCGTCTGCCTGGATTCGTCTCGTGTCGGCATCTCATTACGTCAGGCGCGCACGTCGTCGCTCTCGATGCGGCCGTCGACCAGCCGGATCAGGCGGCGCGCGCGGGCCATCACCCGCGGGTCGTGCGTCGAGAACAGGAAGGTGACCTGCTGCTCCCGGTTCAATGTCTCCATCATCTCCAGCAGCGCATCGGCGTTGCCGGAGTCGATGTTGGCGGTGGGCTCATCGGCCAGCACGATGGCCGGGCGGGCCGCGATGGCCCGCGCGATGGCCACCCGCTGCTGCTGGCCGCCCGAGAGTTCTGATGGGCGCCGGTGCTCCATGCCCGCGAGCCCGACGCGGGCCAGCAGCTCCATGACCCGGTCCCGGCGCTCCGCCTCGGCAATCCCCTGGACGGCCATCACGATCTCGGCGTTCTCGTAGGCGCTGTAGACCGGCAACAGGTTGTAGGCCTGAAACACGAAGCCGATCCGGTCGCGGCGCAGTCGGCTGAGTGCCTTGCGGGTGAGCGTCCCGAGGTCCACGCCTTCGAATCCGACGGTGCCCGACGTCGGCGTGTCCAGCGCCCCGATCAGGTTGAGCGCGGTGGTCTTGCCGGACCCGGACGGGCCGCTGATCGCCGTGAACTCCCCGCTGCGCACCACCATCGTGAGGCCGCGCAACGCCTCGACCCGTTGATCCCCCTGCTGGTAGACCCTCGTGACGTCCTCGAGCGCGACGACGGGAGTTGCATCGTGGCCACCGTTCATGACGAAGCACTTTCCCCGAGGCCGCGCCGGGCCACGGACTTCCTGGACCCGGAGCTAGCAGCCCGTGGTGAAACCCCGCGTGACACCGAGAGCGGTGAGGCGCCCGCCTGACAAGGCGCGACGAGGGAGCCTCTTGGCCAGAGGCGACCGAGGAGCAACGCCGCTCAGGCGGGATGCATCGCCGCTCGAATGTAGCGGGGGTTTCACCACGGGTTGCTAGACGAGGCGAATCGTCTCCACCGGATCGGCCCGTCCCGCCCGCCAGGCCGGATAGACGCCGGACAGCAGGATGGCGGCGAGCGCCGACAGGCCGATCAGCGCCACGTTCTTGCCATAGATGCCGACCCGCAGGGTGGTCGACATGCCGACGCCGGCGATCTCCACCTGATCCGCCGGGATCATGGCCGAGATGTCGATCCCCGTCGACGCGAGATACAGATACGGTCCGATGGTGACCGCGGCGGCGGCCGTCAGGCCGATGACCGCCAGCCACGCGCTCTCCAGCATGATCAGCCCGAAGAGCTGCCCCGGGCTGAAGCCGACGGCCAGCATAATGCCGAACTCGCGCAAGCGCTCCATCACGCTGACGAAGAGCGTGTTGAAGATCCCGGCGGCCACGAGCGCCGCCAGGATCAGCGTCATGACCACGGAGCCGCCCACCTTCATGGCGATGAAGACCGCCAGGTCCGGCTGCAGCTCGTGCCACGCCAGCACGGCCGCGTCTTCGGACACCCTGGCGTCGAGGTCGGCGACCACGGCGTCGCTGACGCGCTGATCGTCGACGAACGCGGCGATCTGGATCGCTTCGTCGGGCGCGAAGCCGACCACCTCCCGCACGGTGTCGATGGGCAGCAGCGAGATGCCCGCATCGACGCTCGGCGAGCCGGTACGCACGATGCCGGAGACGCGCGCCAGGGCGCTCACGATCTCGCCCTCCTTGTCCGTCAGCGTATAGACCACCTTCGATCCGAGCTCGACGTCCAGGTTCGAGGCGAGCTTCTCGCCCAGGATGATCCCGCCATCGGTCGACGAGCTGAAGAACTCGCCTTCGACGATCGCCTCGATGAACGACAGCGTCTCCTCGTCTTCCTGCTCGGGAGCGACCGCGATGAAGCCGGCGCCGATGTTCTCGCGCGCGGTCGACAGCAGGTTGAATCCGGTGATGCGCTCGACGACCCGGACGACCCGCTCGTCCTCCGCGGCCAGCCGCTTCAGCCGGTCGGTCCCCTGGACCGTACGCGTCAGCGTCGGGCTGTCGAGATACTCGGGGTGCTGAATCGTCACGTGCCCGGCGCCCAGTCGGGCGGCCAGCCGGATCATGTCGTCCCAGTTGCGATCCTGCATCGCCATCATGAGGATGGCCATGAAGACGCCGAAGACGATGGCCGAGAGCGTGATGTACGTGCGGCGGCGGTTCCGCCACAGGTTGCGCCACGCCATCTTCGCGAGACTGCTGCCCTTCATCGCTTTATCCTCTGCTGCATCTCACTGGTGTCGCATGGCCTCCACGGGACTGATGCGGGCCGCCTTGAGGGCGGGATAGATGACCGCCAGCAGCACCAGGACGACCAGGTTCGCCGTCGGGACCACGAACGCGGCCGGCGTCACGTGCGCCCGCCAGACCGGTGCAAACGTGGCGCTCAGCACCTGGACCCCGCCCAACTCACCCACGTCGATGCCGAACTCAACCAAATACCACAACGCCGGAAGGGCGAGCGTGATGCCAATCACCACGGCGAGGCCGGTCTGCAGCCCGCTCTCCACAACGATGAGCCACAGCACCTGGCGCGGCTCGACGCCCAGCGCCTTCAGCACGCCGAACTCGCGGATGCGCTCGAACACCGCCATCAGCATCGCGTTCAGGATGAGAATCGCGATCACGATATACATGACGGCCGAGAGGATCCCCATCGACGCCCGAGCGGTGTCGAGATAGGTTGCCAGGGTCGGCAGCAACGCCCGCCACGACCGCGCATCGAGGCCGGGCGCCAGACCCTGCACCGTTGCGACGGCCACCGGCAGCTCGAGATCGGCCGGCGTGCGCACGACGATCCGGTGCGCGCCGGACGGCATGACGAAGAGCTCGCGGAACGCCGCCTCGGTGAGAAAGACGGCGGAACGGTCGACGCCGTCGCTCACGCTCTGCAGGATCCCCCGCACGGCGTACAGGTCGTTCGCCATGCTGCCGTCAGTCGCCTGGCTCAGCACGATGACCTCATCGCCGATCGCCACATCGAGCGACCTGGCGAGCCGCCGCCCGACCACGACCCCGGCCGGATCGTCCTCGTCCAGCCAGGTCCCTTCGGCGAGACGGGTCGGGATGGCGCTGACCCGGGCGTCGTGCCGTACATTCACGCCGCGCAGGGTCGCACCGGCCGCCGACACGCCGGCCGCAGCGAGCCCGCCGCCGACGAGCTGCGGGCTCGCCCGGAACCCCGCCGCCTCCAGCGTGGAGATCAGCGTGTCGACGTCGTCGATGACCGTATAGAGCGACGGCTCGTCCAGGTAGGTCGGCGCGTGGATCTGCAGGTCGCCGATCTCGACGTCGACCACCGTCCGCTCCATGTCGAGCAGCATGCCCTGGAAGATGGCGAACCAGACGACCATGGTGAACAGGCCGAACGCCATCGCGCCCACCGTGACGACCGTCCGCCGGCGGTTGCGGCCGATGTTCCGCCACGCCAGCGTCAGGATATCCACGCTAGCGCGACGTGCTCTCGGCGGCGGTCTGCTCCTCCGCCCGTGCGCCGCTCAGCATGTTGACGATGCTGTAGTTGCCCTCGTGGCAGGCGTACTCGAAGAGCGACCCGTCGGTCCGCCGCAACGGCAGCTCGCCGGACCATGGCCTCGTCCAGCGCGTCGGATCCTCGATGGTGAACTCGTAGCGGAGGGTGTCGGCATCAACCCGCGTGAACCGCTCCACCACCCGCAGGCTGTCGGTGCGGCCCCCGTTAGCGGCGCGGATGCGGACGACGTCGTTGCCGAACGACGATCCCTCCGCGCTCCGCGCGATGTTGCGGGTTTCGACGACCAGCGTGTCGCCCTCCCAGTGGCCGCGCATCTCGCCCAGCCACTGCGGGATGGGCCGGCCGAGGCGGGAGCGGCCGTCGAGCGGAATGATGCGCGTGTCGTGGATCATCTCGACGTGGATGACGACGTAGTTGGGCGTCTGCAGAACCAGGTAGTTGTTGTTGTAGCCGGTCGGCAGCATCGGCGGCCCCACCGACCACAGCATGCAGCGGTCGTTGAGGTCCATGTCGGTCCAGGTATCGGCTGGGCCGCGAGTGCCGCGCGCGGCCAGGCGCGCGGCATCGTCCTGCTGCGCCTCCGGCGTCAGCGCCGGTAGGCGGCCGTCGGGCGGGTCGACGATGATCGAGGTCCGGCCGGTCGACATGGTGCCCCGGTCGAGCCAGAAGTTGTTGTAGAAGCCTGGCGCGCCGTCCTCGCCGACATCCACGCTCACGGTGGCCTCGGTCCGGCGCGCCGGGCGGGCCGCCAGGTCCGCGTTGCGGTTGACGACCTCCTGCTCCAGGTTCGCCACCTCTTCGGCGCTCAGCAGATCGCGCCCGGCGAGGTCCGCGGGACGCTGCAGCGGGGTGATGGTCTTGTTGGTGTAGGTGCCCTGTAGGTCGGGATGCCCCCACGGGGTGCGCGGGGCCGCCTCCTGTCCCGGCGCCGGGACAGGCGCGACGGCGACGGCGGTACCCACGACCACGACTGCTGCGACGAGAGATCGAACTGTCATCGTCCCCTCCGTAGGTGCCGCCGCTGGTCTGCGCGTCGGGCAGGCGCCGAGCCTAGTCTCGCGGTGAGGGCTCGGTCCCGTCCCGCCCGTCCAGCGGCGCGCCGGTGCCCGACGAGCCGAGGAACAGCTTGCTCCCGTCGGCGAACGTCACGTCCCGGCCGTTGGCCTTTTGCGAGCCGTCCTTCGCCCGGAACCCCTCGACGTACACCTCGGTGCCCGCGAGCAGCGAATCCCGCGTGAAGCCCCGCCGCAGCAACGACGTCGGCGGTCCGCCCTCGATCATCCAGCGCGCGGTCGTGCCGTCGTCGTGCGGCACGTCGACGTGGATCCAGGTGTGGGGGTTGACCCACTCCATCCGGACCACCGTCCCGGTCAACTCGATCGGGGCGCTCGCGTCGAACTCCGCCGCGAAGGCGTGGTGCGCCCCCGCCGGCGCGGCGGCGGCCGTCGCCAGCAGCGCGCCGGCAGCGATCCAAACGAGTGCGTGTGTGGCTCGCATCGTCCTGTCCTCCTGCATCAAACGTCCCACGATGGTTCCGGCCTCAGCGGCTCTCCTGGCTCGCGGCCTCCCAGGCCCGGAACTCCTCCCACTTCTCCTCCAGCTCGCGCTCGCGGATCCCCGCCTCGCGCACCGCCTCGTCGAGCGCCCACGCGCGGTCGACGCGCGCGCCGCGGATGGCGTTGATCATCCCGTAGTTGTGCTCGTGGCAGGCGTACTCGAAGATCCGGTCCTGAAAGCCCTCCTGGCTCCACGAGTCGAGGGTGAAGTAGTTGATAGCGGTCCAGGGTCGCACGAACACGGCGGGATCCTCGATCGTGTAGCGGTACTCCAGCGTCTCGGCGTCGATCCGGGTGAAGCGCTCGGTCAGCCGCAGGGTCTCGCCGGTGCCCAGGTAGTAGTGCACGTGGGCCGATCCGCCGAAGGGGCCGCCGTGCGCCGGCGCCACGTTGGCGACGGTGGTCTTGAAGTTGGTGGTCTCGACGACGAGGGAGTCGCCGTCCCAGTGTCCGCGCGAGTAGCCGTTCCACTGGCGGATGTCCGAGCCGATCGGCGTCGAGTCGTTCACCGGGATGACCCGCACGTAGCCGTAGGGCATGACAATGGACACGTGGCCGGGGGATTGGACGATCTCCTTCAGCGGCTGCTGCGAGCTGCCGAGCATCTCGCCCGGCAGGCCGTTGCGGGTGATGCACCGCTCCGAGAGGCCGCGGTCCTCCCAGTCGTCCGCCTGGCTCCGCTCGCGCCGCTCGGCCTCGCGCCGTTCCCACGTCATCAGCGCCTCGCGCGTCAGCGGGGGCATCTGCCCGTCGCGGGGCTCGCTGATCTGTGACGTGCGCAGGGACAGCGGGGGCGATGTGGGGTCGGCGCTCCAGAAGGCGTTGTACTCCGCCCCGGCGATGCGGTAGCCGGGCCGGCCGTCGTCTGGCCGGTCGGACTGCGCATAGCGCTGCACGTCCTGATCCACGAGCTCGGCCGCCAGCAGGTCGTCGTCGTCGTCACTCACGATGCGGCGCAGGCCCAGCCGCTCCCGTTCGGCCGCCTCCTCGGCGGTCATGAACTCGCGGTCGCCGAACTCCGGCGGCCGCTCCAGCGGCGTGTAGGTCCGCGTGTCCCACAGCCCCTGCAGGTTCGGATCGCCCCACGGGGTCCGCGACGCCTCGTAGTCGTCCTGCGCCTGTCCGGCAGCCGGCGCCAGCCAGCCGATGACGCATACGACCGCCACCAGTCTCACCGCCCCTCGATGTCTCACCTTCGCACCTCCCTGCGAGCCGGCCGCGGAATCCCGCAACGTTCCGCCACGGATTCCTACCGGGCCGGCTCGTCCACGAGCCCCCCGTACACGTACGCCTCGGCGAGGTCCACGCACTTGAACTCCAGCAGCCGCACGTCCGCCTCAATGCGGCGATACAGCGGGAACCGGATGGTCCAGGGCCGCGTGAAGACCGCATCGTCCTCGATCGTCGCCTCGTACTGCATGTGGTACGGGCTGATTGGCGTGTAGCGCTCGATCACGCGGAGCCCGGCGCTGTGATGGTTCCCGGCCCGGTCGAACCACGACAGGTCGTGGAACCCGGTCACCTCGACCACCAGCGTGTCGCCGTCCCAGCGGCCGTTCGACCAGCCCATCCAGAAGTCGACGGGGGCGGGCTTCGTGCCGCCGATCGGAATCGTGCGGTTGGCGTTGGCGAACTGGTAGGCAATGACGATGCGGTCGGTGCTCTGGATGATCTGGAACGGGAACGGCATGTAGGTGGCGCGCGGCACCCCCGGCATGTAGCACTTCGCCTCGGGATCCCCGACGGTGTTGATGTTGTCGGGATCGACGGTCAGGCGGGTGCGGGCGTTCTCTTCACGCGTGGCGAGGGCCTCCGGCCGATACGGGATCTCCCCGCCCACGACCACGCTCTGGCCCGGCGCCTGCGCCCCCCACATCCCGAGCAGCCGCGGGAACGGGCCCGCCTCGGCGCTGTGGTCCTCCAGGTTCCAGTTGGCGGTGACGAACGCCTGCCAGATCCCGGAGAGGTCGGGATGCGAGGTGCCGGGCAGACGCGGCGCCCGGTACAACTCGCCCTGGGCGTCGGCCGGCAGGCCCGACAGCCAGAGGGCCACGAGCACCGTGGCGACCACCGTGACCGCCGCAAGCCGGTTCCGCATCCTGAACCCGTCGGGCATCACAATCCGAACTCCTCCCCGAGACGAGCGCTCCGCGACGCTGCGCCCATGCTACGCCCTCGGGGGCCGGGCCGCAACCGCGGGCGCCGTTGGACCGGACTCAGCCGAATAGCGTGAGGGCCAACCACCCAAAGAACCCGGCGTTCACCGCGACCAGAGCCGTACCCAGTGTCCTCTGGTCGCGCCGGATGGCAACCGCCGCCACCAGATAGACCCCGACCGGGAACAACCCCCACACGAAGAAGCGCGGTGTCGCCGCAAGGTACGCCGACGCTGGGCCGGCTAGAGCCGCTGCCACGAGCACCGGCGTTGGACGTCTGCGGGCCAGTCCGAAGGAGGCCGCCAGCATGCTCAGCACCACCGCCGGCCAGAAAAACAAGACAGGCCAGAACTCCAGAAGGTCGAGCATGTATCGTGTCACGCGACCGGCATGCGCTGGTGCTCCTACCCCAGCAGCGGACGCTGGGTCGCCCGTTCGCACGGCGCCATGATGTAGCACTTGCCGAACAAGCGAAGTGCCGCGATCCTAGCACCGATGATTGCCCGGTCCGGCACCAGGGCCCCGTCGCCGAAAAACGATATCGCCGGGCACGATCCACTGACCAGGAGGCCACGATGAACCGCTGGATGTCGCTTTCGTTCGCCGCGCTGCTCGTCCTCGCCGCCCCTGGTCGGGCCCCGGCGCAGCCCGCGGATACGGGCCACGGCGAGGAGCGTTTCAACGCCCGGCTCGTCGGCGCGAACGACCTGCAGGCGCGTTCGGCCTACCAGCCGCTGCCGGTCCGGCAGGGAGAGCGCCGCATCGCGTACGTCGGGCACCACGCCGGGGAGGCGCTGAACCCGCTGACCGGCGACGTCGAGCCGAACGGCACGTCGGTGGTCGACGTCACCGACGCGGCCGCTCCCGTCTATCTGGCCCACATCCCCGCGACCGGCGACACCAGCGGCGCACAGATGGTCCAGGTGTGCGAAGGCGACCGGCTGCCGGCAGCGGACGCCGGCCGCTTCTACCTGCTGCGGTCGAACGGGAACACCAGCCACGAGGTCTGGGATGTCACCGACCCGGCGAGCCCCGCGTTCGTGCGCACGGTGGCTGAGATGGGTCGGACGCCATCCGGGGAGCAGCATACGCACAAGAACTGGTGGGAGTGCGACACCGGCGTCGCCTACCTGGTCGGGACCGTCGACGGCTGGCGCGCGCCGCGCATCCTGCAGGTCTTCGACCTAGCCGACCCGGCCGCCCCGCGGCGCATCCGCGACTTCAGCCTGCCCGGCGCCCAGCCGGACGCGAGCGGACCCATACCGGGGGGATCGGGTCTGCACGAGGCGGTCATACGGGGGAACCGCGTCTACATGGCGTACGGCACCTCCGCCGAGGGCGCCGTGCAGATCCTCGACCGCGACCGGCTGCTGACCGGCGACCCCGATGCCGCCGCGCCGCTCGGGGCGAGCCCCGCCGCCCTCGCCTACCCGCAGATCGGCCGCGTCGACCTGCCGTCCTATTGGGGTGGTCACACCGCGATGCCGCTGCTCGGCGTGGAGATTGCCGACTACGCCGGCAACCGCGACAACGCGACGCGCGACTTCCTGTTCGTCGTCTCGGAATCGACTGCCAACCGGTGCCAAGAGACGCGGCACGTCACGCTCATGCTCGACATCACGGACGAGGCCCACCCCCTCCCGATCGGGACCTTCCAGGTGGACGAATCAAGCGGCGATTTCTGCGACCGGGGCGGCCGCTTCGGCCCGCACGCGCCGCAGTGGTCGATGGAGCCGCCGTTCTACCGGAAACTGATGGTCGTGTCGTGGTTCAACGCCGGCGTCAGGGTCATCGACGTCCGCGACCCGTTCAACATGGTGGAGGTGGCGTACTACATCCCCGCCACGACCGCACAGACGGCCGAGCGCTGCGCCACCATCGATGGCGTCGACACCTGCCAGGTGGCCATCCAGACGAACAACGTGGAGGTCGACGACCGAGGATTGATCTACCTGGCGGACCGTGCCGACACCGGCCTGCACATCGTGGAGCTGACCGGCCCGGCCGCAACGATTCTCGATCCGGGCGAGTGAGACCAGCAGAGGCTCTCTGCGAAGCACTTGCCCAACCGGAAGCGCGAATGATGCAGGCGCTTCAGAACGACACGGCGCTCATGCCGCCGACAGGACGCACATCGCGTGTCGTCTACGAGTCGCCAGCCGTCAAGCGCTCGAGCAGATCGGGATCGATCGATCGCTTCACCGTGCGCCGGTCGAGATCCAGTCGGCGAGCGGTCTCCTGATAGCTGTCGGTCGTCGCGTAGACGCGCGTGCAGTACCGCCGGAGGACTTCTTTGGCCGTCAGGCCGCCGTCACGCCAGGCCGCCGCAACGCCGTCGGCCGCGTTCGGCGTTTCTGGCGCTGTCCTCGGGTGGTAGCGCTTGTGCACCAGCACGTTGCAGACGCACTGCTCGAGCTCCCTCACGTTGCCGGGCCACGCGTAGTCCGCGCCGAGATCCCGCTCGATGCAGGCCAGTACCTCATCGGCCAGATCCGATGCCTCGTCGGCGCCGACCACCCGCTCGCTGACGAACAACACCAGGTTGGGGAGCTCGTCGGGCGAGTCGCGCAACTGATCGCGGAGCGACGGCGTTGCGATGAGATCCGCGCACAGCCGGTAGTACAGGTCTTCCCGGAAACGACCGGCACGCATGTCGGCGTCGAGATCACGATTGGTCGCGGCGATCAGCTTGCCCCTGAACTCGCGGGGCGTCGTCTCGCCGATCCGCTGAAACTCGCGGGTCTGCAGGACGCGCAGCAGCTTGACCTGAATCGACGCGTCGAGCTCGCCGATTTCGTCAAGCAGCACCGTGCCGAGTGGCGGGCACGATTCAAGCCAGCCGACGCGATCCTCCAGCGCCCCGGTGAAGGCGCCCTTCCGGTGCCCGAACAGCTCCGATTCGATGAGCGTCGGCGACAGCGCCGACAGGTTGAGGGCGTGAAACGCCCCCTCGAGGTCCGTGACGAACACCTCCCGCTGGGCGTCGAACGGGATGTATCCAGAGAGCCCGATGGCCCGGGCGACCAGCTCTTTGCCGGTCCCGGACGGTCCGGTCACGAGCGTCGTGACGTCGTGCATCCGGCGGTAGAGCGAGCGCCGGTAGCGGCGCATGTCGTGCGTGAAGATCGATTGCCAGACGTCCCCTCGCAACCTCGCGGCGGGCTTCGACGCGCCGATGATGTTGCTGAAGATGAGGTCGAACGCGCGACGGGCCTGGAAGAAGCAGGCGAACAGGTGCGACGGTTCCACGCTCCACGGGAACTGGATCCCGTCGAGCGTCAGGAAATGCTGTACGTCGCGGCAGAATCGCTGGTAACACGCCGGCAGCCGACGGCGGCCGCGCCTGGGGTCGACGTGGACCTGGTGAAGGTCGTCCTCATACCGCCAGTAGAGCACCTGGGCAACAACGTAGGCATACAGCGCAAGCTCCTCCGTTGTCGCGGATCTCGACCCGAGCAGGCGTTCTCTGGCGTCCCGCGCCACGCGCTCGGAGACGGACACCAACGGCTCGAGGGCCGGATTCCCCTGGTAGCCGGCCTCGAGACTCCAGACCAGCGCTTGCGGGACATGGTCGGCGCCGAGCACCGATCGTTCGATTTCGACAAACTCGGAGCTGAACGGATTGGTGTAAGCCAGCCGCGCCAGCGAGTCGACGGTTCGACGCTCCGTCTGCCGAAAGAGTGACAACGACACAAAATGTACGTGGGTGTGCATTCCGTGTCAACGAGCCGCCGCACTTCGCCGGTACCGCCGACCCGTAGGGGCTGGCTACGGCCACCATGAGACACCGACGCTGAGACGGACCGACTCGGCATGGAGATGGCGCACGCTGCCGTGCCTGCTCGTTCCGCCAGTTGGGATGTGGCCTGCCGGAACATCCCTGAACCTACCCGTGGCCGCCTTGACGTTCACATCGAGGGCCCACGACTCGGTCAGGTAGATGGCGAGTCCGCCCCCGACGCTGAGAGTTGGCATGCTCGTGAAGTCTCTGGTAGTCCGTTCGCCGTTCTTGAGGACATCGCTCACCTGCCAGAATGTAAGCGCAAGATCGCCATAGGGGACCCACCGGCGGCGGCCACCGGCCAGGTGCAGCCTCACACCGAGGTCGACGTGGGCGAATGTCATTCTGTCGAATGCCTCGAGCCCGCGACTCCTGATGTCCGCGTACGCCCCGCCCAGGTAGGGGGTGACGATCCTGTTGAGGCCATAGCCGATCCGGAGGTCCACGAGTACCGCTCCGTCGGCCGGGTCGCTCTCGAAGGAAACGGCCGTCGTTCCGGAACCCAGACCGAATACCCACCCCTGCGTCCTGGCCGGCTGCGCGCTGCCCTCGGGAACGGACGCGAGGCAGAACAGGACCGGGAACAGGATGCGGCCCCATCGCGAGCGGCTGGACGGCACGGTGCTCACCTCCCGCCTGACGCGCCGCGGACGTGCCGACATCATCGACTGCGGTCCGCCTCGGCCCGACGCGGGAAGCAGTGGCGGCCCGCCTCGTGCCGGGAGAACGGCCGCATGCTGCGGAGCTCGCGCTCCGTAGTGGCCCGCGCGAAGGTGGCGCACAGTTCGTAGGCCGTCCCTTCCCCGGCCTCGTAGCCGTACGGCTCGCGCGTCACCGGGTCTGTGATAGCGACCTGCACGTCGGAGTTGCGCTGCAGCTCGTCGAGCGTCGCCGGGAGCCGCTCGTGCGTTGCCTCATGGCGGTCGATGGCCCGCGAGATAGCGTCGAGGTCCTGCGCGCGCCGGGCGTCCAACCGCTCCAGGCGCTGCTCCGCCGGCGAGCCGAGCGCCACCAGACCCGCGACCACGGCCACCGCCGCCACCGCGGCGCCGAGGGCCGGACGGGGGTCGCGACGGCGCGGCGCCCGCGCTTCCCGCGGGTCACGCTCCGCCTGCCGCAGATCCCGGAGGTAGTAGCTGAACGTTCCGCCCGCAATCGCGGTCACGGTCAGACACTTCAGCACGAAGCGCGCCGTCAGCTCGCCGCCGAGAACGCTGTAGACGAGGGCCGTGACGGCACCCACCAGCACGCAGGACGCGATGAAGAGCGTCAGGTACGTGAGCTGCTGCCGGATGCGCGACCGGCGGGAGCTGGGCTGGGCCTCGACGCCGCGACGAATGACCCTGGTGACGAACGCGAACACCGGACTCGCGACCACGAGGGCCGACACCGACAACCGGAGCAGCTCGCGGATCACCTCCGGCGGCATGCCGGCCGGGTCGGGCAGACCGACATCGATCAGCCCGAACACCACCGCCCCCAGGGCGTAGGCGCTGACGAACAGCGCCATGAACATCACGACATGCAGGAACGCCTCGCGCGGCCGGGTCGAGACGGCTGGCCGTGGGACCGGGATCGGGGACTCGACGTCGGCAAATCCGGCCAGTGCCCGCCGAACCTGGTCCGCCGGCCACCCCGCGCGGATCAGGATGTCCGCGATCTGCTCCCGCGGGAGCCCCCGGTCGAGGCCCTCCTTGACGAAACCGACCAGTTCCGGACTAAGCGCCATCCTCGTTCCTCCTTCCGCACGGCAGAACCGTCCCCGTGCGGCAACGCGCGTCCCCCTGCGGCTGCGCGGGGCTGCGGCGCTGCTTCTTGACTCTGAACGAAGCAAGCGCCATGCCAGCCGGTCGGTGTTCTCACAAGTGCTTCGATCCCAATCGGTTAGGTCGATGAGAAGGCGGTTCGCACACTGCACGTGGCCGGCAAAACAGGACATGCAATGTCACCAAATGTGCATGAAATGTACGGTTGCAGATTCGCGCGAATGCCGCATCGGCAGGCATGCGGTCACGATGTTCCCCGGTTTGCCGCCGTCAACCGTGTGACAGAACCGTGGCGGCGGCCGGGTTCAGCCGCCCGGAGCGGTGGCATGCCGCTTGCATCTTCCCGCCAACAACGGAAGCGTCACGGATCGTCCGTTGGCGTGCGCTCAGCCCCGGAAGGAGGAGCAGGATGCAGATTGACCACATCGCCAGGTGGGGAATTGCTCTCGTGACCATGATGGGGGTCCTGAACGGATCCGTTGCGGTCGCGCAATCGGTGCCAGCCAGCGGACACGCGGTTCCGGCACTGCGATCACCACGTCTCGCTCGCACGCCAGCCCAACCGCCGGCCGGGCGCACGGAGCAAGGCGCGTCGGATGACCAACGCCAGCCGGCGAGGCACTTCGAGCGAGGGAGCCTCCAGCTCGCCCTTGGCGCAGCGTCGTTCTGGGAGCGGCCGGCCGCCCAACCGAAAGCGGCCACGTTCCTGTCCGCGGGGTTGCATCTCAGCCCTTCTCTGGCCGTCGTGGGCGAAATGGGAAGGGGGTGGTGGGCGAGCGACCGCCTCGAGACGCCGGGTCGAGCCGATCCGGCGCCGTGTGCCGAGATCCATGCAGGGTTCCACACCTTCATGGGAGGCGTGCAGTACCGACTGTCGCGCGTCCGGCGCAGCACGCGGTTCGTCCAGGTCCTCGCCGGCCGCGCGTCATTCGCCGGGACGGCCAATGAACTCGACAGCGGCGCGTCTTCAAGCTGCTTCCGCGCGTTCTCTTCCGGATTCGCTCTGGCCGCCGGCGGAGGCGTGGACGTTCATCTCACCGACCGACTCGCGCTCCGGATCGCAGCGGACTACCGGCGCCTCGCCATTCCGGCGCTCGAAGGGACGGAGCGCGTGTTCATGGAGGGCGACGCCGATCATCATCTGGGCATGGTGCGCGTGACGGTGGGGTTCGTCCTCAGCATTTGAGCGATTCGATGGACATGCGGAACGGCGGAACGCGGCTCGGTCAGTAGTGGGGCGTGGCGGCGTCGGCGGCAGCGATTCTCGATCCGGGAGAGTAAGGCAGGCAGATCCGCAGAGGACTCGTCACCCGGGCCCGTGGTGAGGTAGACCGACCGAACCGGAACCTGGGTGGTGAGCCCAAGCACGTGCACCGCACCGCCGTCGGCCGCTCCCCGATCGGGCGTTGAAATCTAGCAGCTGTCACGACCACAAGATCCATCCCTCCTGGCGAGCCTGATCTTCCTGTTGATCCGTACTGATGAACCGAGGCCTTCGGAATCGGTCAGCCAGCACTCCACGGCTGTCCTCATCGCGGGCGAGTGCCACGCATGCCCAGACTTGTTGCGCGTCGTTTACGCTTCCACGTACCGGTGCTGGCATGACAATCCCAGCCGCCCGTGCCAGCCGACGTATCGGAGTGGGGTAGATCTCGGCGTGGACGATCAGGGCCGTTCCTGGCGGCGCCACCGATAAGGTGAATCCCGTCTCCATTGGCCACAAAACGCTCGCGGGTGCAAGCGCGGGGTCGTTGCGTAACTCGTACAACCGACGCATCCCGAGTAGTGCTTGCGAGCCGACCGAGCCGGAATAGGCCAGCTTCCTCGTAGGCTGGGTGCCGCGCGTGCACGACTCTGCCAAGCGGAACTCAGCGAACTCCGTGTCTGTCTTCGTGCCCCGGAGCCACGGGCCGGCGTGCGACGGAGAGGGGAAGCCCCAGTAGTAGTGCTCCTTGAACCAGTGCTCATTTGCCCACGCCGCAAACGAGTACCGATCGTTGCTGTTGTTCGCGGAGTCTCGAATTCGACTGTGTAGGGCCTGCCACAGCTCCGTGAAGTCGGCCGGTCCATGGTTGCTTGCCAGGTGCTGCAGTACTGCTAGCGGGTAGGAATAGGCAAAGTCGAACCCGACCAGTAAGCGTTGTCCCCGCCCGACAGCCCTTCGGAGTACGCCGAGTACATGTCGGGTTGCTGCTTCTCTCGTTCTCAGGTTGTGCAGTTCGATGTCTGTCCCAGTTGAGGCCTCCGCGACCCATATGGAGTCCTTCCCGGTCTTCGGTGAAGAGTTGGCGGACCAGTCGACAAAGACAAAACCATCAAAGGCACTCACGTCAGTTCTCCCTCACACATCGTGCCAGGCAGGCATGCTGGTCGCAGCCGCTTGGCTTCACGCTCTTGCCGTCGGCGCGACCAGCATGCTCACGGGCTCCGCCATCCAATGCGGCATGGTCGCCCGCGCCGCGGCGAGCTGGTCGATATCCTCGCGGGACAGGCCGGGTGAAAGGGCTTGGAGCCCCGATCGGACCTCGTCCGGCCCGAGCCAGGCCAGGGCCCGGATAACTTCGCCCGCCCGGTGGTGAGGGGCCGCGAGCTGCCAGCGCGGCGCATGGCGTAGTTCGACATCCAGATTGCCGAAGCGCAAACGGCGACCGGGACCCGATGTGAGGTAGACCGACCGCACCGGGACCTGGGTCGTGAGGCCGAGCACGTGCGCCGCGGCACCGCCACAGGGAACGATGGTCTCGTTCCACAGATCCGCGAGGGCGTTGAGCGCTTTGTCGACGCTCGGCGCGCAAGGCCCGAACCGGGTCTCGACGGGTCGCATGTAGACCCCTTGGCAGATCCGCAGGAGTCTCCCGGAGCGGGCGAGGCGCGACAGTGCTTGATCGACTGCTGCGCGGTTGCCGAGATGAAGCAATGTGCCTGCGCAGATCGGCACGGCCTCCGGAAGCGAGCAGGCGTGCTCCACGATGCGTTTTGACAGGCTGGGTATGGCAGTCTCCGGTGGAGCTAGCTGTGAGAAACATTGTACCGCCAGTGGTGGTCCCGTACCGCAGGTCATTGTCGATCTGGCCACGATCTTGTGGTTCTGAAGTCGAGGCGTGTTCCGCCCTGCGGCGCCGCTGGCGGCTGCAATTCTGGCTGGTACCGGAATCGACCGGTTCGAGGGCGGTGCCGGGCTGAACCCAATCAGACGCCGGAAGGAGTCTCTATCGTTGAGGGCCGCCTGCTTGTGGATGCAGCGCCGACATCCTACGGGCGAGCCTCACGGTCGCCATGGCGCGTGTTCGCGGCGCGGGGCACCCAAGAGGCTGCGGCGCAGTCATGGTTGGACCACGGCCAAGGCCGTCCCCCGTTGGCGACGTGTCGCACGTGGCCCGGGTTCCCTGGGCATCTCGTCCCACGTCCGGCCCGCGAGCTCCCGCCCGGCCTTCTTCTTGTTCGTGCCGCCCCACTGCTTGAAGAAGAACGGGACCCCGGCGTGACGGCACTGGTCGCGAAGATCAGTCACCCACGCCGGATCCATCGGCCGCGCCTTTGGACCGGACTCGCCGCCGACGATCACCCAGTCCATGCCTTTGAGGTTCAGGTTGGGCAGCGGTCCAAGCAGCGGCTCCAGAGACAGGAACTTGAGCGGCGCCTTTGTGCTGCGGAGGTCATCGATGCGCGAGCAGTACTTTTCGGTCTCGACGCTGACACCCATCCAGATGTTCGGCGCCCACTCAAGGCTGGCGTCTAGGTGTGCAAGGCGACCAGCACGCTTCGTGAGCACCTGGAACTGGTGCCAGTGCGCGCGCCGCATGACTTCGAAGACCTTCTGGATGTAGACGAGTGGCACGTCTTTGTGGAAGAGGTCGCTCATCGAGTTGACGAAGATCGTCTGCGGCTTCTTCCAGCTGAGCGGCAGCTCGAGCATGTGGGGTTGCAGCGTGCACTGAAAGCCGTTGGCGTAGTTTGCCTGCCCCATCCCCTGCAGGCGCTTCGCCATACGCTCGGCGTAGCAGTGTTTGCAGCCGGGGCTGATCTTCGTGCAGCCGGTGACCGGATTCCACGTGGACTCAGTCCATTCGATCGCCGACTTCGCCATCCTATCCCTTCCTGTTCCTGTAGCTGGCGAAGATGTCCTGGACGATCTTTGACGCGACTGGCCGCTGGCTCGCGAAGAACAGGTAGTAGACGACGGCATTGTTGGAGTTACGCATGGGCATCGGTTCCAGAACATGTTGGAAACCAGCGACGTCACGCAGCCGCTCGCGAAAGGAATTTGTCACCTCTCGATTGCCGAGCTTCACATCCTCATCCTCGCCGAAGAGCGTCCGCTGCTTACGATAGGTGGCTTCACGCCATGAGTCGTCACCCCAGAAGGCGGTCATTCGGGCTACGCCCGCGGCGCTCGCATTCTCCGGAAGGTGCCACAGCGCGTTGCGGTTCATGTCCATGATGGGAAAGTTCAGGAAGATCTCTATCGAGCGCATCTCGCCGGCCGTGCGAATCACTTCCCAGTCTAGGTGCAGCCCGTAGGGATCGAGCAGGCACAGCCCGCGGCGGTAGTCCTCGTAGCGAACCTGGGAAAACACGTCTTCAAGAAGCACCCTGTTGCAGTCGCCATGTATGACGTGTACATCGGAACGACCTTGCACCTCAGGAAAGGCCCGCAGCTGGTCGACCTTATCCCCATCCAGATCGACGAGGAAGTACTCGTTGAACGGCGGATCGACCTCAAGCGCGTTCAAGGGACTGCCGGCGACATACTTGCCAGACTCCTTGTTTACGTGGACACCCGTTCCCGCGAACCCGTCGATGTAGCTGAATGAAAGACCTGCCTGGCGCGCGAGAATTCTGGTGTACGCCGCCGCGTACTTCTTGATGATGTCGAGCTTGACCTCGGACCAATAGCCGATCTCGTCGAACTTCAGATCCTGGGACGCCTGCTTTAACATTCTGAGTCGGCCTCTGCTGTCGCCTCGGCCGGTCTTGGCCGTGGCCACACGTCCTTCGCTGGATTCAAGAGAGCCTTCCCGCGCTCCTGGATCTTGGTCTCATTCCACTCAGCTTCCCTCTGAAACCACGCGTTCAAGCGGATGAGACTCTGTTCCGTGATCTCGGGCTTCTTTTCCCCGTAGGGCCCATTGCTCACCGAGGAGTTTAGCTCCTGCGTCAGCAGCGTGAGGTTGCCGAAGGTGTGCAGTAACCGGTTCCGCAACTCTTCTGCCGTCTCTTCACCGTCTTCGGGGTTGGGGTGACTCGGCGGGTCTGGCCAGGCGGGCGCTGCCCACGCAACCGGAAGGACGTGTTCGACGGTGAGCTTTCCCTCAAACGTGACAGGCTCCTGCTTGGCTGAATGCAGGCGTGCGTTGATAACGCTGAGGATCATCTCAACGCGGTGAGACTTGATATCCGCATAGATCGGCCGCGAAAGCCATGCGCGCGAAAACGCAGTGTCGTCCGGCCAAACAACGGCCGGCCCAGTTCCCTCGAGGAGGTGCTCTTGCACCAGGCTTCTAGTGATCACGTCGGCCTCGCGAAGCCGACGAAGCAGGCTGAGGAAGAACTTGTTGTAGCTTTTCGTCGTGAGGCCGCAGACGAGGCGGCGGATCAGGTATGACTCGAGATCCTGAAGTATTCCCTCGAGGTCCCCGTCAGCGACCCGGTCCTTCCGCGCCGCAAGAAGTAACAAGAGAACCGGGTAGATGGTGCTTGTGTCCAGAACCTTGAGGCGTCGCGCAAATGCTTCGACGGCGCCGTCGTTCCCCGGTACAGCCAGCCGGGCGAACACGTCGCTATGTGTTCGCATCCGGGCGAGTTCCTCCTCGACATCACGCTCGTCAGGCGATCCTTCCCACCAACCCCTGAAGGTCTTGTACAGATGCCCTATACCGACCTCCTCGGAGAGCATTGACTGCAGGTAGTGGTAGATGAAGAGATCGAGGCGCGGACGATGAATCCGCCCCTGGCGGTCCATCTGCTTCCAGAAGCGGCCTTCGCCACCCTTCTGCTCCGGGTCCCGTCTTTCGTCGTATTCCTTCCACCGTTTGTCGTACAGACCGTTGGCGTCTATTTTCTGGGCGCCGGCGCGCATGAAGACGAAGTTGCGGATGAGATCCGAGGGCAGGAGCGGTTCACCCCGTGCATTCAAGGACTCGAAGATTACTTGCGGGTCATCGTCATCCTGTAGTTCGATGTGCACCAGCAAGATGTGTCGCCGCAACGCCTCATACAGTGCGTGAACTCGCTTCTGGATGTCGGAAACGACCGGTTCTTCAACGGAAGTGCAGAACTCCGCGACGCGTTCATGGAAGTAGAGGTAGGCTTCAGCTAGGCGCGGACGCGGGTCGGGTATGCGTTGGTACTTGCGGCGGACGAGGGGGAAGCGCTCTTTTACCTCGGCGACGTTGCCCGAGGTCAAGACCTGCTCGAAGACCTTGCGGTCAACGTTCGTGGGCCAAATCTTGAACACCTCGGTCTCCGCAGCCATCACGCCCGCGTTCTTCGTCAATGTCGCAAGATCGCTGGCTACGCGTGCGAGGGCAGTCGCGTCCTCCTCAGACAGCGTCTGCAGGAAATCGCGGAAGGCGGCGAGGACAACCTGCAGTGTGGTTAGGCGTTGCTGTCCGTCGATGACCTCCGCTGCATCGATCTGCGCGCCGAACACGTCCAGGCGCTGGGTGACGATGGCGCCAAGGAAATGGTTGCGAACGGGCGGGACCGAGCGCCGTCGTTCCGATGCCTCCATCACGGTTTGCGCACGATCCGCAATGTCATTCCAAAGCGGCTCCCACTGGGTCTCTTCGGACCACACATACGGGCGCTGAAACAGAGGGACGCGGTACTGTCGCTCGCGGCGAAAGAGGTCGAAGAGCGCGGTCTTGTGTGTTTCCATTGCCTACTCCTCCACCGCGGTCTTTGTGGCGCCGCCGTGCTGGGTCACGCGGGGACGGCACTTCACCCTGATGGTTCCTTCAGGTACGAGCCGGCCCTGCGAGTATCTTCGATGCTTCTCTGCGATGCGGACAACATCCCGGTACACGCCGCCCTTAAGTTGCTGGTGGACCTCAAGGGACTTGCTCGTGCTAGTTGCCTTTTCGTGCATTCTATTCGCCCTCCTAGGGTTTCTTCTTCGCGTTCGGCCTGCCTAAGTTCTTGGGCGAGGCTCGATCGAGCACTTTAGCAGGCTCTCGCTCGTCGCCGACTGCGCGGTGTCGCGATCGCTGGTGCGGGTGAACAGAGAAGCGGTAGGCGCCAGGACCGGACCGGACAAGAACTGGAGTTGACCCGATTCCGTGGACACCTGATCCTCTTGCGAGGAGGAGGGTATCCACGATGCCGAGAACGAGGCCACCGTATCCGGCGGTATTCCGGCAGCAGATGGTCGATCTGGTTCGGTCCGGACGCACGCCGGAGGAGTTGACTCGGGAGTTTGAGCCGTCGGCCCAAGCGATCCGCAACTGGGTCGCGCAGGCTGATCGAGATGCCGGCGAGCGGACCGACGGCCTGCGTACCGAAGAACGCGAGGAACTCCGGCGGCTTCGCCGGGAGAACCGGTGTCTGCGCGAGGAACGTGAGATTCTGGCAAAAGCGACGGCCTGGTTCGCACGGGAGACCGGACCCGGGAGGTCTACCGGTTCATGAGTGCGAATCAGGCTCGTTTCCGTGTCGCCACGATGGCCCGCGTGTTCGGCGTCTCCCCGAGCGGGTACTACGCGTGGCGTCGGCGGCCACTGTCGGCTCGCGCGCAGGCCGATGCGGACCTGACGGCGCGTGTGCAGGCGATCCATGCCGGCAGCCGGAGGACGTACGGCGCGCCGCGGATGCATGCCGAACTGGCCGACGCCGGCGTGGCGGTCAGCCGCACGCGGGTCGCGCGGGTGATGCGCGCCGCGGGCGTGGCCGGTGTCAGCCGCCGTCGCGCGCCGCGCACGACCCGTCGGGATTCGCAGGCCCAGCCGGCGCCGGATCGCGTCGAGCGGCGGTTCGAGGCCGACGCGCCGAATCGCCTGTGGGTTGCCGATATCACCTACGTGCCGACGCTCGTCGGCTTCCTGTACCTGGCCATCGTGCTCGACGTGTTCAGCCGGCGGGTCGTCGGCTGGGCGATGGCCACGCACCTGCGCACGGAGCTGGTCATCGAGGCGCTGGAGATGGCTGTGGCGCAACGCCGGCCGGCTGGCGTCATCCATCACTCGGACAGAGGCTGCCAGTACACGGCGCTGGCCTTCGGCGCCCGCTGCCGCGGATGGGGTGTGGCGCAGTCGATGGGCTCGACGGGCGATTGCTTCGACAACTCGATGGCCGAGAGCTTCTTCGCCACGCTCGAGTGCGAGTTACTCGACCGCACGACGCTCTCAACGTACGCCGAGGCGCGGGCGGCCGTGTTCGATTTCATCGAAGGGTGGTACAACACGCGGCGGCGCCATTCCGCACTGGGCTATCGGTCACCGTTGGAATTCGAACGACTCCATGCAAGCCCTGTGGACGGTGTCCGGCCTGTGGACACCCTTCAGGTGCCCACGAGTCCGTTGGATCCCGCGCTGCGCGCGGGTTCCACACCGCCCACAGGGAGGGATCTCCGTACGCATGTCATGCCGTGAAACCCGAAAGCGTTAACCTGTCCACGAAATCGGGGCAACCTCAAACTACGACGATGCGGCGCGTTGGAACCCGGAGGCACCAGGGTTGAACCCGCTGCGGAGGTGCCTGCGCGGTCTGGGCCCACCCCTGCCGATCCGGGAGCGGGTCAGTAGTCTCCGATGGCGGCGTCGGCGGAAGCGAGAAGCGCGGCGGCCGGGGCTGTGTCCGTGGCGACCTCCAGTTCCAGGCCGTCCCAGGCGAGCGACATCCCGTCGGGCAGGTCGGCGCAGGTTTGCGCGTGCGGGAGGTCGTGCGTCATGTGGGTGAACCAGGTCTGCCGGGCGCCGATGCGCCGGGCCGTCGCGATCGCCTCGGCCAGCGTGAAGTGGGTCGGGTGCGGCTTGTGGCGGAGGGCGTCGAGCACCAGGATGTCGAGGTCCTGGAGCAGCGGCCAGGAGACCTCCGGGATGCGGTTGCAGTCGGTCAGGTAGGCGAAGTTGCCGATCCGAAATCCGAGGACCGGCAGGCGGCCATGCCGAACCGGCACCGGGACGATGGTGGTGCCGCCGAGCGTGAATGGCCCGGCGAGCGGCCGGAGATCGAGCTGCGGCAGTCCGCCTCCCTTCTGCGCCGCCGCGTCGAAGACGTATGCGAACATCCGTCGCACCTGCGTCAGCGCCCGTTCTGCTCCGTAGACCGGGATCGCCGCCTTCTGTCGGAAGTTGTAGATGCGGACGTCGTCGAGGCCCAGGATGTGATCGGCGTGCGCATGCGTCAGGACGATCGCGTCGACGCGCGGGATGCGGAAGCCCAGCGCCTGTGCCCGCAGGTCGGGCGAGGCGTCGAGCAGGACCGAGCGGCCATCGTCGAAGCGGAGCCAGAGTGACGGCCGCTGACGGCGGTCGTGCGGATCATCGGAGCGGCACGTCGCGCAGTCGCAGCCGATGACCGGCACGCCGGCCGACGTGCCGGTCCCCAGGAAGGTGATCTGCATCGTATGCCGCGGATGCGCCGCAGGCGACCTGCTAGCATACGCCACGATGTCAACCGCTCCCCCCGGTGACCACCGGGACGACAAGGTGCGCGCTGCCGCCGACGGCTTCGCGCGCCTCGTGTCGCTGATGCGGACGCTCCGGTCGGAGCAGGGCTGCGCCTGGGACCGGGAGCAGACCCTGGAGTCGCTCCGGCCCTACGTGATCGAGGAGACCTACGAGGTGGTCGATGCGATCGATCGGGGTGATGCGGACGGACTCTGCGACGAGCTGGGTGACTTTTTGCTCGAGGCGGTCTTCCTGGCGCAGGTGGCGCACGAGCGGGGAGACTTCCATATCAGCGACTCGCTGCGCGCGATCTGCGACAAGCTGATCCGCCGCCATCCGCATGTCTTCCCGTCCGGGACGGACGAGGCAGCGGCCGGCAACGGCGGCGCCATGACGGGATCGCCGATGACGCCGGCCGACGTGAAGCGGCAGTGGGATGCGATCAAGTCGACGGAACGGGTGACGGCGGGTGAGGAACCGAGCCTGCTGGGCACGGTGCCGGACAGCCTGCCCGCGTTGCTCCGCGCCTACCGGCTGGGCAAGCGCGCCGCAAGCGCCGGCTTCGACTGGCCCGATCCGTCCGGCGTCGAGGCGAAAGTCATCGAGGAGCTGGCGGAACTGGCCAACGCCAGGACCGAGGGATCGGCCGCCGCGATCGAGGAGGAGCTGGGCGACCTGCTCTTCGCCCTCGCCAATCTCGCCCGCCACCTCGGCGTCGATCCCGAGACCGCCCTGCGCAGCGCGAACCGGAAGTTCACGGAGCGGTTCACGCAACTCGAGGCGCGCTTCCGCGACCGCGGCATCGAGCTTTCCGGCGTTTCACTCGATGAGATGGAAGCGGAGTGGCGCCGGATCAAGACGGGCGTCTGAGCCGTCGTCCCCGTCAATCCCGTTCGGTCAGGACGCGGGCAGCGTGAACCGGCGGCCGATGGCGGTCGAGACGCCCACGCGTTCGCCGTCGGTGCACAGCGCCACCGCCCCGTCGCTCGCGGTCTGCAACAGGCCGGCGCCGGCGGCCTCGTAACGGGCGATCACGTCCGGGTGCGGATGTCCGAACAGGTTCCGTCGTCCCGCACTCACCACCGCAAGCGATGGGCTGAGGGCCTGGATGAAGGCCGCCGTGCTCGATGATCGGCTGCCATGGTGCGGTACCTTCACGACCCGGATGGCCGCCGCATCGATCGTCGCCGCCACGGCAGGCTCTACGTCCGCGCCGATGTCGCCCGGCAGGACGATCGATACGTTGCCGTGGCGCAGCTCCAGGACCACCGAGTCGTCGTTTCGCACACGCCGGCGCTCCCAGTCCGGCGCCGGTGGATGCAGGACACGCACATCGACGCCGCCGATCCACAGGCGATCGCCCGCCCGGACGGTGCGCCAGACAGCGCGCACCTCCGTTGCCGCTGACCGGACCGCCGCCAGCAACTCGGACGTCGGCACCGGAATACCCTCCCAGACCTCGCGCGGACCCAGGTCGCGCACCACCGCCGCGGCGCCGCCCGCATGGTCCGGATCGCCATGCGTGATCGCCAGATAGTCGAGCGACCGGACGCCGAGCGCCCAGACGGCCGGCGCCACAACGCGCGATCCGACATCGAACCGCCCCGGCAAGACCTGTCCGCCGGCGTCGACGAGGAGCGTCTCCCCACCCGGGAACCGGACGAGTGTCGCGTCCGCCTGATCGACGTCGAGCAGGTGCACCCGCAACAGCCGGGGTTTCTCGCCGGCGCGGGTCATTCCGGCTGGCAGCAGCGCGCAGGCATCTGCCGCGGCGGGACCCGGCCAGCCCGGGAACGGGGCGGTCAACATCCCCACCGCGCTGGCGGCAACCGCCGCCTGTCCCCCGCACCGCAGCCAGCGGCGGCCGGACGCCGCGAGCCAGGCCAACCAGCCCGCGTAGTACGCGGCGATCAACGGCAGCCAGGGGGGCGGCAGCCGCCAGGCGAGCCAGGGCGCCCAGTCGACGAAGCGGGCCGAGTCGACGATGCCGGCTGCGGCGAGATGCGCCACCCAGCCGGCACACACCGCGAGGGCGGCGAGGCCCGACGCCTCGATCCCCACCGCCGCCATGCCCGCCGCCTGGGTCACGGTCATCAGCGGAATGGCGGCAAAGTTGAGGATCAGGCCGGCAAGGGTGACGCGCGAGAAGTGATGCGCCGCGACTGGGAACAGCGCCAGTTCCGCGCAGATGGTGGCGATCAAGAGGCCGGCGACTGCCGTGACGGCCAGCCTGGTGAGCGCCGTGACGCGGCTCCGGACGACGAGGTTTCTACGCTGGGGTTCGGTTGTTGACGTCTGCCGGCTGGAGTCCACCGCACCGTCACGGCCCGCCTGCCCCGTCCCCAGGTGCGCCATGATGCGCGGAACACCGATGAGCAGGCCGACCGTAGCGCCGAACGTCAACTGGAACCCCGGGTCGAACGGCGCGCGCGGATCGACCACCGTCAGGACGCCCGCTGCCAGTGCCAGCGTGTTGAGCGGATCGGCCCGGTGGTCCGCCGCCTGCGCCGCCAGCAGTACGATCGCGACCACGAGGGCGCGCGCCACCGACGGCTCGGGCGCCACCACCTGCGCGTACGCCAGCAACGCCAGTCCGACGACGACGGCCGGGATCCGTCCCGCGAAGCCGGCGGCGCGCAATGCAAGCAGGAGCAGCGCCGTCAGGATGGCGATGTTCCCTCCCGAGATCGCGATCACGTGGTACGTGCCGCCCCGCTGCAACCGGTCTGTCATCTCCGGATCCAGACCGGCGCGATCCCCAATCAGGATCGCGGTCACGATGGCGGCCGACTGCGCGTCGTACACCCCCACCGTCGCATCCACCGCGCGGCGCACGACGGCCCGCATCCGCGCGCCCCATTCCTCGACCCGCGTCCCAGGAGCGATCACCTCGACGAGCAGTGCGCTCTTGGTCGACCCGATCAGATGAATGCCGCGCGCGTAGAGCTGATCCAGCCCATCCGGCGTGCCCGGATTGGCGAAGCGGGCCGGCTGCCGGAGGGCGACCGGCGCCCGGATCAACCGTCCGCCCCGCCACTCGGCGATGTGATCGGACAGCAGGGTGCCGCCGACGCTCGCCCGGACGACGCCGTGCAACGGCTGCCACCCTCCGGCGCGGCCGATACGCGTCACGGCGATCGTCAGGCTCCCGCCGTACGCCGTCGGCGTCGCATCCTGCAGCAGCCGCCCCTCGACGATCGTCATTCCCGCCCGCTCCCGGCTCCGCCCCGGTCCCGCATCGAACCACTCGAGGAGCGGCGGGCGCAGCTCGCCCCGCGCGCCAAGCCCCGCCGCGACGCCGGCGAGCATCGCGCCGGCCAACACCGCAGCCGACGCCGCGCGCGACGCACGACCGACCCAGAGGCTCCCGGCCGCAACCGCGCCGCCCGCCATGGCGGCCGCCAGCCACAGCCCGCCCGCCGGGACGGTCGGGGTTGCCGCGATCGCCGCGCCTGCAACCAACGCGACGGCCAGCGGCACCGCGGGACGCACCATCCCCCGCGCAACTGCAAGATTCGTGCCACGCGACCGGTGCTACAGGCCGGACGCGGGTTCTCAGCGGACGGTGTGCTTCAAGGCGTCGAGGAACGCCAAGACCGGCAGGAGTCAGCCGCGCGCGGCGTCGGCGGCGGACGGGATCCCGGCGTGGTAGTCCTGCAGCGGCCGGACCGATAGCTGCTCGGATCGGAGCGCGCGGATCCCCGCCACGGTCGCCGCGGCGCCGGTCATGGTGGTGAGGCAGGGGACGCCGGTGAACATCGCGATCCGGCGCATCGTGATGTCGTCGAAGAACGACTCGCGCCCAAGCGGCGTGTTGACGATTAACTGCACCTCGCGGTCGAGCAGCCGGTCGCCGACGTGCGGCCGCCCTTCGTTGATCTTGTAGACCACCTCGACGTCGAGGCCGTGCGCCCGGAGGTACGCCGCGGTGCCGGATGAGGCGAGCAGGTCGAACCCCAGCTCGGCCAGGTCGCGCGCCACCGGCAGCAGCAGTGGCTTATCGGCGTCGTTGACGCTCAGAAACGCCCGGCCGCCGTCTGGCAGGCGCTGGCCGGTCGCGAGTTGCGCCTTGGCGAAGGCGGTTCCGAATGAATCGCTGCCTCCCATCACCTCGCCGGTCGACTTCATCTCGGGGCCGAGAATCGTGTCGACCCCCGGGAAGCGGACGAACGGGAAAACCGGCCCTTTGACGAAGACACCGGCCACCTCCAGGTCTGACTCGAGCCCCAGGTCGGCCAGCGTCTTCCCCACCATCACCCGCGCCGCCACCTTGGCGAGCGGCACACCGGTCGCCTTCGAGAGGTACGGCACGGTACGCGAAGCCCGCGGATTCACCTCGATCAGATAGACCGTGCCGTCCTGGATCGCGAACTGAATGTTGAGCAGGCCCACCACCTTCAGCGCGCGCGCGATCCGCCGGGTGTAGTCACGGATCGTCTCCTGGTGGCGTTCCTCCACCAGGTAGGGCGGAACGACGCAGAAGCTGTCGCCCGAATGGATCCCCGCCGCCTCGATATGCTCCATGATGCCGCCGATGACGACGGCGCCGGTCGCATCCACTACGGCGTCGACATCCAGTTCGAAGGCGTTCTCCAGGAACTTGTCGATCAGGACCGGATGCTCCGGCGAAGCGGCGACCGCCTCGGCGACGTAACGGTCCAGTGCGCCCGGGTCATAGACAATCGCCATCGCCCGGCCGCCAAGCACGTACGATGGGCGGACCAGCACCGGGTAGCCGATCTCGCTGGCGATCTGCCGCGCCTCCTCGCGCGACACCGCCAACCCGTGCGGCGCCTGGGGGATCCCGAGATCCCAGAGCAGTTGCGCGAACCGCTTCCGGTCCTCCGCGAGATCGATCGAGTCGGGCGACGTGCCGATGATGTCGACGCCAGCCGCCTGCAGGTCGAGCGCCAGCTTCAGCGGCGTCTGACCGCCGAACTGCACGATGGTCAAAACCTTTCCGCCGCCCTGCTGCTCCCGCCGGATCACCGCACTGACGTCCTCGAGCGTGAGCGGCTCGAAGTAGAGCCGGTCAACCGAGTCGTAGTCGGTCGAGACGGTCTCCGGGTTGCAGTTGATCATGACCGTCTCGTAGCCCTCCTCGCGCAGGGCGAAGGCGGCGTGGCAGCAGCAGTAGTCGAACTCGATCCCCTGGCCGATCCGGTTGGGACCGCTCCCGAGAATCACGACCTTCGGGCGGTCGGTCGGGTCCGCCTCGCACTCCCGTTCGTACGTGCTGTAGAGGTACGGCGTGAACGACTCGAATTCGGCGGCGCACGTATCGATCCGCTTGTAGACCGGATGCAGGTTCACTTCGTCACGCCGCGCCGAAATCGCCTGGGTCTCGATGCCGAGGATGACACCCAACTGCTCGTCGCCGAAGCCGGAGCGCTTGAGCGCGAGCAGCAGGTCGTCCGACATCTCGCGCGGACCGACTACCGCCGCGGCGCGGCGCAATTCCACGATCTCCGCGAACTGCGCCAGGAACCACGGATCGATACCCGTCGCCTCGTGCACCTGCTCGATGGACCAACCCGCTTCGATCGCCTCGAACACCGCCCACATCCGGCGGTCGGTGGGTGAAATCAGCCGCCGGCGCAGATCGTCCGGTCTGCGGTCCGGATCCTCGGGATCGCGCCGGAACAGCAGCCCGCTCGATCCGATCTCCAGCGAGCGCATCCCCTTGAGGAACGCCTCCTTGAACGTCCGGCCAATCGCCATCGCCTCGCCGACCGACTTCATCTGTGTCGTCAGGGTCGGATCCGCCTGCGGGAACTTCTCGAACGTCCAGCGCGGCACCTTGACGACGACGTAGTCGATTGTCGGTTCGAAGGACGCCGGCGTCAGCCGCGTGATGTCGTTCGGGATCTCATCGAGCCGATAGCCGAGGGCCAACTTGGCCGCGATCTTCGCGATCGGGAAGCCGGTGGCCTTCGACGCAAGGGCGGAGGAACGGGACACCCGCGGGTTCATCTCGATGGCGACCATCTGGCCGTCGCGCGGGTTGATCGCGAACTGAATGTTCGACCCGCCGGTCTCGACGCCCACCCGGGTGATGATGCGCCGTGCGGCATCGCGCATCCGCTGAAACTCCTTGTCGGTCAGCGTCAGCGCGGGCGCGACGGTGATGCTGTCGCCGGTATGGACCCCCATCGGGTCGATGTTCTCGATAGAACAGACGACGACGAAGTTGTTCGCGCCGTCGCGCATCACCTCGAGCTCGAACTCCTTCCACCCGATGACCGATTCCTCGATCAGCATCTCGCCGACCGGACTCATCTCGATGCCGCGGCGGGCGAGCTCGCGGAACTCCTCCATGTTGTAAGCAATGCCGCCACCGACGCCGCCCAGCGTGAACGACGGGCGGAGCACCACGGGGAAGTCGAACTGCTCGACCAGCTCCAACGCTTCGTCGAACGATCGAGCGTAGGCGCTCTCGGGGACGGCAATTCCGATCGACTCCATCGCACGCCGGAACTCCAGCCGGTCCTCGGCGACTCGGATCGCGTCGAGCGACGCGCCGATCAATCGGACCCCGAACTCCTCGAGCACGCCTCGCTCGCCCAGTTCGATCGCCAGGTTGAGCGCGGTCTGCCCGCCGACGGTCGGCAGCAGCGCGTCGGGCCGTTCCCGTTCGATCACGGCGCGGGCGTATTCCCAGGTGAGCGGCTCGACATAGGTCCGGTCGGCGATGTCCGGGTCGGTCATGATGGTCGCCGGGTTGGAGTTCATCAGCACCACGTCGAGGCCGTCGGCGCGAAGCGCCTTGCACGCCTGGGTGCCCGAGTAGTCGAACTCGCACGCCTGCCCGATCACGATCGGACCGGAGCCGATGACCAGGATGCGGTGGAGGTCGGTGCGGCGCGGCATCGGGTCAGGCAGACGCCGGAAGGCGGTTGGTCACCGGCGATCCACCCGCGGGTCCATCGCGTCGATGAAGCCGGCGAAGAGGTAATCGGCGTCGTGCGGCCCGGGCGAAGCCTCGGGATGATACTGCACCGACGACACCGGGGCCGTCCGGTGCCGCAACCCCTCGATCGTGCCGTCGTACAGGTTCTGGTGCGTCACCTCCACGTCATCCGGGATCGACTCCGGGTCGACCGCGAAGCCGTGGTTCTGCGACGTGATCTCCACCTGCCCGGTGTCGAGTTGCTTTACCGGGTGATTCGCGCCGCGGTGGCCGAACCGCAGCTTGTAGGTGGACGCGCCCATCGCGAGACCGAGCACCTGGTGACCGAGGCAGATACCGAAGACCGGGAGCCCAGCGTCGATCGCCTCGCGCGCGTTCCGGATCGCGTAGTCGATCGGCGACGGGTCGCCGGGACCGTTGCTGAAGAAGATGCCATCGGGGCTGCCGGCGAGGAGATCCGTGACCGGCGCGTCGGCCGGATACACCCGTACGTCGCAGCCGTACTCCGCCAGCCGGCGCAGGATGTTCCGCTTCATGCCCAGGTCGTACGCCGCAACCCGGAGCCGGCGGCCGTCGCGGCGACCGGCGTGGAGGACGAACCCGGGCGCGCCCGCCTCGTCGTCCGGCCGCCAGTCGAACGGCGCGCCGCAGGTGACGCCCCGCACCAGGTCGGCTCCTTCCATCGCCGGCGCGGTGCGCGCCCGCGCCACCAGCACATCCGGATCGACCGTGGCGCCGGTTGCAATGACGCCCCGCATCACGCCGGCGCTCCGCAGCCGGCGCGTCAGCGCCCGCGTGTCGATCCCGGAGATCGCGACGATGCCGTGCGTCACCAGGTAGTCGCGGAGCGATCCGGTCGCGCGCCAGTTGCTCGCAATAGGCGACTCCTCGCGCATGACGAAACCGGCCACCTGCGGGTGGGTCGATTCGATGTCGGCCGGCGCGACGCCGTAGTTGCCGATCTGCGGACAGGTCATGGTCACGATTTGTCCGGCATACGACGGATCGGTGAGGATCTCCTGGTACCCCGTCATGCTGGTGTTGAAGACCACCTCGCCGACGGCCGTCGCGGTGGCGCCGGTCGCCGGATCGGGTGCGCCACCAGCCGCGCCATCCGCGCCGCGGGCGCCGCTCGCCCCCGCCGCATCGCCGGCGTACCAGGTCCCGTCTTCGAGCGCGAGCACTGCTTTCATTGGCCGTCCTGCATCACGTGTCTACTCGCCGTCCGGCTGCAGCGACGCGCCTACCCGAACCCGCTCCGCCGCTGGCACCGTCACGTCGGTTACCCAGGGGTGGTAGCCCGCCAGCTCGATCCGCACCCGGTGCGCCCCCGCCGCGACGTCGGGCACCAGCACCGGCGTGACGCCGACCGTCGCGCCGTCGATCAGGACCGTCGCGCCCGGCGGGCGGGTATCGACATAGACGGCGCCCGGCCCGCCGACGACCGACGCCGCCGGCCCAGGATCGGCAGGCACAGCCACCGGCGCCGGATCCACGGGCACAGCCGCCCGTGCCGGAGCGAGAGCCGCAGCAGCCGCCGCCGGCTCGGCGACCGGCAGGTCCGCTGCCGGGGCGGGCGGCGGTGTGCCGACGGGCGCGCGGACCGGTTCCGTGGCAACAGTCTCCGCCGCCCCGACGCGCGTCTCGCTGTCGATCTCCGTCCCCGTGCGGTCGACCACCGCCTCGCTGTATTCCCGTTCCCCGGCCGAACCGGCCGCATCCGTCGGGTTTCCTGCCGGCGCCGTCTCCGCCGTCCCACCAAACACCGTCCGCCATGTGTCGCCGAACGGGACGATGTCGTCCGGCCCGCCGAGACCCGCGCCGAGGGAATACGCCAGGAGGACACCGATCGCTATGGCGACGACACCCGCCGCCGCCGAGCGCAGCACCGAACCCAGGCGCCCTCGCTCTACCGGCGTCCAGCCAGCGTCCTCCATGTCGACGACGGGATCGTCCGCCGCCTCGAGGGCGGCGTCGACGCCGCCCTCCGTTCGCGCCATGCCGCCGGCCATCTCGTGCGCTTCCATGGTCCCGGCAGTCGTCACTGCCGGTTGCCTATCGCCGGCCACGACCGGTGTCTCCTCCGGTGCGTCGTCCATGTGCGGGCCATCCGCATCCCCAAACAGGGGCGACTCATCCGGATCGCGGCGCGGAGGGTGAACGGACGCCGATCGGGCCGCCGGTCCAGGACTCGCGGGGGCCGTCGGCGCTGACACCAGGTCGAACCGATCCGCTGGCGCAGGCCCATCCAGGTCCGATGGGTCACCGCCCGCGATCGGGTCGGGCGGCGCCACGCGAATCGCAGACCGGTCTTCCGGTGCGTCGCCCGGTGACCCGACTGCGGTCACAGGCAGCGCGTCGCCGCGTACATCGACGCCGAGCGCGGCGCCGACCGCCGCGGCAAAGCTGGCGGCCGACGCAGGCCGGAGCGCCGGGTCGTCGGCCAGGCCGTTCCGGAACGCCTGCTGCAGGCCGGCAACGTCAGGGACGTCGGGGCGGGCAATCGCCCGCAGTTGCCCGAGCAGATAGTCATCCGTCCCCGCCGCGCGGAGGCCGGTCAGCAGTTCGTAGGCGATGGCGGCCACGGCGTAGCGATCCGCTTCCGGTCCCCAGCGCCGGCCGGTGATCAGTTCCGGGGCGGCATAGGGCCGTCGGATCGGCGCCCGGAAGCCAACATGCTCCAGCACGCTCGCCACGCCGAAGCCGGTCACGCGCGCCCGGCCGTCGGCAACAATCACGTCGCGCAGATGGACCGCGCCATGCACGATGCCGCGCGCGTGGGCGGCATCGACAGCGTCAGCGATGTCCACCACGAGCCGTACCGCGCCCGCCGACCTGCCGGCGGTGCCGCGCAGCACGACATCGACCGAATCGCCGGCGACATACTCCGACACCAGATACGGCATGCCCCGCTCGATGCCCGCGTCGAGCGGGGCAAGGATTGCGGGATCGTCGAGGCCGACCCCAACGACATCCGCCAATGCGCCGGCAAACCGATCCGTCTGCTCCGGCGTGAGATCCAGTTGGAACGCCTTGACGGCGACGGCGCGGTCCTCGTCGGGGTCGATGGCGCGAAAGAGGGGACCGAGAACGCCAACCCCAATCTGATGAATCACCCGATACGGGCCGAATGCATCAGGTGCCGTCTGCGAACTGTCGACCTGGCGTGTCAGTCCTGAACTCTCCAGACGTGACTTCGGCATGGTACTACGCGGACGCGCGCCGCTCCAAGCGAGCCGCGACTGGTCCCGGAGGCAGGTTAGTCCATCCCACGCCACCTTGACACTCAACCGCGCCGTTTGCGACAGTACTGGGCACGTGCCCGCCGACACGCCTTCTCCCGCTCCTCCCGCCTCGGGCACCGGTTCTCCGGCAGACGCGCAGCACATCGGCGCGCGCCGCGGACTGCGGATCGATACGCGCGCGCTGCCCTGGACCGGTCCGTTTGCTCGCGATTACTGCCACGCGTTCGATCGCTTGGCGCCCTTCTTTCGCGGGTCGCCCGCCGATCCGGAGAGCTGGTCGGCGGCTGTCGCGGCGCGGCACGCGCACCCTCCCGATCCTGCCGTCGCGCCGGCGATCGCCCGGCAACTGGCAGACCGCGGGGCGCCGGCCGAGGCGCTGGCCGCGGCGGACCGGCTGCGCGATCCGCGCACCGTGGCGGTGGTGACCGGCCAGCAGGCGGGGCTCTTCGGGGGGCCGCTCTTCACGCTGCTCAAGGCGCTGACCGCCGTCACGCTGGCCCGCCGCATCGCCGCCGCGGCGCCCGATCCACCGGTCGTCGCGGTGTTCTGGATTGATGCCGAAGACCATGACCTGGACGAGATCCGCCACTGCGACCTGCTTGGCGCCGACCTCGCGCCGCAGTCGATCACGCTAGACCTCGACGTGCCGGCGGGCACACCCGCTGCCTCGGTCCGTCTCGATGACGCGATCACCGGCGCCATCGACCGCCTTCGCGAGACGCTCCCGCCCACCGAGTTCACGGCGGAGGTGATCGATGCGCTGGCCGCGGCGTACGCCCCGGGTGTCCGCCTGGTGGACGCGTTCGCCCGGTGGCTCGACCGGCTGCTCGGCGCCCACGGCCTGATCGTCTTCGATGCGTCGGAACCGGCCGCCAAGCCATTCGTTCGCCAGTTGTTCGCGCGCGAGCTGCAGGCGCCCGGTCGGACCTGCGCGCTGGCCGCGACCGCCGGCGAGCAGTTGACCGCCCTGGGATACACCGCGCAGGTCTCCCCTGTCGCCGGTTCGACGGCGCTGTTCCGGATGAACGGCGCGCGCAAGCCGATCCGCGTCGACGGTGACGGGTTCGTCAGCGGCGACCAACGTGTCGAGACCACGACACTGCTGGCCGAACTCGACGCACACCCCACCTCATTCAGTCCGAACGTCCTGCTCCGCCCGATCGTGCAGGACACGCTCCTGCCGACCGCCGTCCTGGTCGCTGGACCGCACGAGCTGGCGTACCTCGCGCAACTGGGCGAGGTATACGAGGCGTTCGGTCTGCCGATGCCGGTCCTGCACGCCCGCGCGACGGCAACGATCGTCGACGGCGCGACACTCCGGTTCCTCACCCGGTACCGGCTCGATCCGGGACGCCTGCAGCCGCGCGACGACGGCGTGCTGAACGCGCTGCTGGCAGCGCAGTTGCCCGCGTCCGTCAATGCGGCGCTCGACGCCGCCGAGGCCGCCACAACGGAACGGTTGGCGGCGCTCCGCGAGGCTGTCCCCGTCATCGACCCGACGCTGGCCGGCGCCGTCGACTCCACGCACGGCCGGATGGCACGGGATCTCGGCAACCTGCGCCATAAGGTGATTCAGGCGGCCAAGCGTCGCGACGAGACGCTCCGCCGCCAGTTCCACCGCGCCCGCGCCCAGTGCTTCCCCGGCGGCGATCCGCAGGAACGGAGCGTTGGGAGTCTGCAGTTCCTCAACCAGTACGGCTTCCCTCTCGTCGACCGCCTGCTGGCCGACCTGTCCTTTATCCCGGGGTGTCACGAGATCCTCACGATCTGACCAGCGCCCGGGAAGGATCGACCGGGCGGAGGTATACTGAACGTCGCGCGCAGAGGGGCACCGCAGGCCATGAACGAGGACGTATTCCGGGCCGTCAACGAGGTGTTCGAGCGGGGCGAATCGGCCGCGCTCGTCACAATCATCCGCACCCAGGGGTCTACCCCGCAGCGGGTCGGCGCCAAGATGCTCGTGTACGCCGACGGCCGGATGGTCGGCACGATCGGCGGCGGCTGCTACGAGAACGACGCGTTCTGGAAGGCGCGGCAGGCGATTGAGACGCGCAAGCCGCTGGTCGCGCGTTACGAATTGACCGACGACCTCGCAGAGGAGTCGGGACTGATTTGTGGAGGCCAGATGGAGGTCTACATCGACCCGCTTGAGGCGTCCCCGCATCTCTATCTCGTCGGCGCCGGCCACGTGGCGCAACATCTGGGACACATCGCACCCGCCGCCGGGTTCCGGCTGCATGTGGTTGATGATCGGGAGAAGTTCTCCAATGCGGAACGCTTTCCCGACGCGGTCGAGTGCGTGGTCGACAACATCCCGACCTGGCTCGAGCAGGCCGACCTGCCGGAGTCGGCCTACATCGTCATCCTGACCCGCGGACACCGCCACGACCTCGACGCGCTCCGCGCCCTCGCCACGCGCCCGCTCCGCTACCTCGGCCTGATCGGGAGCCGCGCGAAGGTGGCGCGTCTGCACGAGGCGCTCCGCGAAGAGGGCGTCACGGTGACGCATCCCGAGCGGCTCCACGCGCCGGTCGGGCTGGACATTGGGGCGGTCACGCCCCACGAGATCGCCGTCAGCATTCTGGCGGAGCTGATTGCCGTCAAGTACGGCAAGCTGGACGATGGCGCCGCCCGTTCGCTTCGCTGGATGCCGCGCTCGGCAACCGTCGCGGACGGCGCGGACCAAGCCGCAGAACCCGCTGCTATACTCAGGGGTGGTTAGCGCGTCGCCTGCGGCCCTGTCGGCCGGCGCATGACACCCATGACACCACGACCGGTTGCCCGTCCATCGGATCAGCCGCCGCTCACCGAGCGGGAGAGCCGCATTCTTGGGCACGTCGTGCAGCAGTACATCGAACGCGGCGAGCCGGTCGCGTCCCTCTGGATCGCGCAGCACGGCAACGTCGGACTGTCGTCGGCGTCGGTTCGCACCGTGATGGCGCACCTGGAGGACGCTGGGTACATCCACCAACCACACACCTCGGCCGGCCGCGTGCCGACGGACCGGGGCTACCGGTATTTTGTCGACCGCCTGCTCCGCCGCCGGCGGCGGCGCGCGCACGCTCCGGCTGACGTGGAGGAGCGACTGCGGCAGGCGCGGACCGTCAGCGACGTGCTGTCGAACGTCTCGCACGAGCTATCGGTTGCCTCGCACCACCTGGCATTCGCGTGCATGCCGCGTCTGGCGGCGATGACGCCATCGAACCCTCTCTTCATCGAGGGTTCCTGGTTCCTGGCCGAGGAGGTGTCCGACGAGACGAACCGCGTGCCGCTCGGCATTCTGCGGACGCTGCTGGCGATGGTCGAACGGAAGGATCTGCTGGTCCGGCTGCTCGACGAGTACCTGGACGCGCCGGGGCTGACGGTGGTGATCGGCACCGAGAACCGAAGGCCGGAGATGCAGCCGTTCAGCCTGGTCGCCGCCACCTACTTCGACGGCACGCGGACCGGCAGAATCGGCGTCATCGGTCCGCGGCGCATGCGCTACGGACGCGCCATCTCCGCCGTCGATCAGGTCTCCGCCGCCGTCAGCCGCGTGCTCGTGGCGCAGGCGGCTGCGTCCCACGATGACAGACGATCAGAAACCGCCACCGCCTGACGACGAGTCTTCCGCATCCGCGCCGCCTGACGACACCGCCGACGATGACGCGGCGGCCGCCAGGACGCAGGCGGCTGCGGGCGACACCGCCGCGGAACGCGATCAGTTGCGCGACCTGCTGCTTCGGAATACGGCGGAGCTGGACAACTTCCGTAAGCGGGTGGAACGGGAGCGATCGGAGTTTGCGCAGCACGCCACCGAGGATTTACTGCTGGCGCTGCTCCCGCTTGTCGATGACCTGGAGCGCGCGCTGGCGACCCCCGTCGAGACACCGGACGGCCAGACCTACCGCGACGGGGTCGTTCTGATCCACCGGAAGATGCACGACCTGCTTCGGCAGCGGAGCGTCACGCCGATCGACGCGGTGGGCGAGCCGTTTGATCCGAATCTGCACGAAGCGGTGGCCCACGCGCCGAGTCACGACCATCCGGACGGCGCCGTCATGGGCGAACTGCGGCGTGGCTACCGCCTGGGCAACCGGCTGCTCCGCGCCACCATGGTGATGGTGGCCAAGGGTACCGGTGATGCGGACGCGGCAGCCGGCCCGACTGCCGCGAACGACACCGATCAGTCATGACCGGGGCCGACTACTACGAGATCCTGGGCGTCCAGCGGAATGTGGACGAACAGGAACTGAAACGCGCCTACCGGAAGCTGGCGCTCAAGTACCATCCGGACCGGAACCAGGGGGACAGCGAGGCGGAGGCGAAGTTCAAGGAGGCGGCCGAGGCGTACGCGATCCTGGCCGATCCGGAGAAGCGCGCCCGCTACGACCGATTCGGCCGCGCCGGCGTTCGGGGCGCCGGCGCGGGCGGTGTCGACCCCTCCACATTTGCCGACTTCCAGGACATCTTCAGCGGTCTCGGTGGGCTGGGCGACCTGTTCGGTCTCGGCGACGTCTTCGGCGGCGGCCGACGGTCGCACGGGCCGATCGCCGGCAGCGACCTGCGGTACGACCTCCGGATCTCGCTTGACGAAGCCGCCGCCGGACACGACGCGAGGCTGCAGATCCCCCGTGAGGAAACGTGCGACGCGTGTCGCGGATCGGGCGCCGCGTCCGGCAGCGGACCGGAAGCGTGCCCCGGCTGCGGCGGCCGTGGCCAGGTCCGGACGCAGCATGGGTTCCTGACGATGGCCCACACCTGCCGCCGGTGCAGAGGCTCCGGACGGGTCATCACCAACCCCTGTACCACCTGCCGCGGCGCCGGGCGCGTCACGCAGGAGCGGACCATCACCGTCAAGGTGCCGGCCGGCATCGACAGCGGCCAGGCGCTTCGCGTCGTTGGCGAGGGCGAGCACGGTCTGCGCAACGGACCGCCGGGCGATCTGCACGTCGTCGTCCACGTTGACGACCACCCGACCTTCCGTCGCGACGGCACCCACCTGCTGTGCGCCATCCCGGCCGGCTTCCCGACCCTCGCCCTCGGCGGCGAGGTGAGCGTGCCGACCCTGGACGGCGAGACCACGCTGAAGGTGCCGAAGGGCACGCAACCGGGCAAACGCTTCTGCGTGCGCGGCCATGGCCTGCCGCATCTGCATGGGCGCGGGCATGGCGATCTGTACGTCGATCTGGTTGTGGCGGTGCCGACGCGGCTGTCGGCCGAACAGCGACAGTTGATCGAGAAGCTGCGCGACACGCTGCCGAACGATGCGGCACGCAACGCGCGGGACGCCAACCCAGCGACTCCCCCGGATGATGCGCCGAGTGCCGACCGCCCGTTCTTCGATCGGGTGAAGGACATCTTTGGCTGACGGGCCGCGGCCGGATCGCCCGACGCTCGACATTCAATTTCCGGCCGCACCCGCCTCGCTTCGCCCGCGTCTCGACGGGCTCCTCGACGACTTCGATCCGTTCGCCGTCGAGGAGACAGGGGACGGCGCGCGCCGTGTCTGGTTCTTCTCACGGGGCGCGCGCGACGCGGCGGTGCGTGCGATCAATCGGGCGTTCGGGCCGGACGGCGCGCGTGTGGTGCCACGCGACGTTCCGGATGACGGCTGGGCGGAACGGTCGCGGGCCGCGCTCGTGGCGGTGCGTGTCGGGGAGATCGTCGTCGCACCTCCATGGGCTCTGCCGGCGCCCGATGCTTCGGCCATCGTGCTCGAGATCACGCCATCGACCGGCTTCGGCACCGGGCACCACGCCTCCACGCGTCTCTGCCTGTCGGTCATGCAGCGGATGCGCGCGGACATCGCGGCGAGCCGGCGCGTCATCGACCTGGGCACCGGGTCGGGGGTGCTGGCGATTGCGGCGGTTCGCCTCGGCGCGCGCGCCGCCCTGCGCGCAACCTGCACCGTCGTCGCACGGGAGACCGAAGACGACTGGGTTGGCCTGGCGCTCCGCCGCTCCACCGCGGTGGGATCACGATGAGCGTCCGCCGCTTCTACGCGCCCCACATCCCGGCCGAAGGGAACGCCCTTCCCCTCCCGCCAGACGAGGGACGCCACCTCGCACGCGTGCTGCGCCTGCGTGCCGGCGCGGCGATCCGGATCTTCGACGGCGCTGGACGCGAGCATGACGCGACCGTGGAGCAGGACGATCCGCGCGGCGTCATCGTCCGTGTCGGCGCGCGGGTGGCGGCGGTGCCGGAGTCGCGCGTCCCGGTGACGCTCGCCGTCACCCTGCTGAAGGGGCGAAAGCTGGACGATGTCGTCCGCGACGCGACGGCGCTTGGCGTCGCGGCGATCGTCCCGCTGGTGAGCCAGCGCGCCGGCGTGGAGCCGGGCGCAGGCGGCGGCCGCCACCTGACCGAGCGCTGGCGCGGTATCGCGATCGGCAGCGCCAAGCAGTGCGGGCGCGCCGTCGTGCCGCAGGTCCGGGCACCGACCGTCTACGAGGCGTACCTCCGCGAGACACCGGCGGCGGACGGCGTCCTTCGGATCATCCTGCTGGAGCCGTCCGCCGCGGAGACCACGGACATCACGCCGCCGGATGTTCCCCTGCTCGCATCGGTCCGTGCGGATCAGCCGCCGACGCGCGCCGTCGTGGTGATCGGTCCCGAGGGGGCTGGACCACGGACGAGGTGTCCCGCGCCGCCGCGTCCGGCTTCCGCCCGCTGACGCTCGGCCGGCGCACGTTGCGTGCCGACCTGGTGCCGATCGTGGCGTTGTCCATACTCCGATCCGCCTGGAACGATCTCTGATCGCCCCGGCCTGCATCACGCGCGGCGCTATACTTTGCGGACCGCATGCTGTTCCGGGGCCAGACACTCGGTAAGTACAAGGTGGTCGCCCCGCTCGGCAGCGGGGGATTCGGTGCCGTCTATCTCGCCCGCGACACCTGGATCGACAAGGACGTCGCGATCAAGGTGCCGCACAAGCAGCAGCTCAACTTCACGGACCTGTTGCAGGAACCGCGCCTCCTCGCTACGCTCGATCATCCGAACATCGTCTCGATCACGACGGCGGAGAAGCAGGACAACGTCTTCTTCATCGTGATGGAGTACGTCTCTGGCGAGACGCTCGAGACAATCATCGCCGAAACGGGAGGCCTCGCGCCGGACCGGGCCGCCGACTACGCGATGCAGATCGCGCGCGCCCTCGCCCATGCACACGATCAGGGGGTGATTCACCGCGACCTGCGGCCACCCAACATCCTGGTGCCGGAGCGCGGAGCACTGAAGGTTGCCGACTTCGGCACCTCCCGCTTCCTTGAAATCGCCGCGCACGGCAACACCGTGATCGGCAGCCCGCCCTACATGGCGCCGGAACAGTTCACCGGCAAGGCGGTCTTTGCCTCGGACCTCTACTCCCTCGGCGTCACGATGTACCAGATGCTGACCGGTGTGCTGCCATACGAGCCGCCGGCGCCAAGCGACCTGGATCGGCTGCTGACGGGCGAGCTGGTCCGACCGCCGCGGCTGCAAAACCCGGCCGTGCCGACAACACTGAACGACATCGTGATGCGCGCGCTCGCGCCCAGCCTCTCGCGGCGCTACCAGCGGGCTACGGAGATGCTGCGCGACCTGGAACTGGCCACCTCGCCGGGCGCCACCACCGCAACCGGCGCGCCGGCGCCGGTCCCGGGCGGCGACGGTGCCGCCCCCCGGTCCACCGCGCGTCCGGACGCGGGCATCGTCGTCCTCCCCCGCCGCGTCCAGGGGCCGACACCGGGCGAGCGGCGGTTCTGTCCCAGTTGCCACAAGCCGCTGCCCGCGCGGCCAGCCCGCTGTCCGTTCTGCGGCGAGTCGGCGTAGGCATCGGCCGCCGCGTCCGCTTGCCAGCGGCTGCGGCCGACCGTAGACTGAAATCACGATGAGTTTCGGTACCGGCCGCATCTGGATGAACGGCACGCTCGTTGACTGGGACGATGCGAAGATCCACATCGGATCGCACGTCATCCATTACGCCAGCGGCGTCTTCGAAGGAGCCCGCTGCTACGACACACCGGCCGGCGCGGCCGTCTTCCGCCTCGACGCGCACATCCGGCGCTTCTACGACTCGGCGACGATCTACCGGATGGACTATGCGGTGAGTCCGGCGGAGTTCTCTGCGGCGGTGCTCGACACCATCCGCGCCAATCACTATCGGGCCTGCTACATCCGGCCGCTGATGTACCGGGGCTACGACACCCTCGGTGTCAACCCGTTCAATTGCCCGGTCGAGGCGGCCATCCTGGTCTGGGAATGGGGCGCCTACCTGGGCGAGGAGGCACTCGAGCACGGTGTCGATGTCCAGGTCAGCTCCTGGGGCCGCGGCGCGCCGAACCGGTTCCCGTCGATCGCGAAGGGGACCGCCAACTACGCGAACGCCCAACTGATCAAGATGGAGGCGACCCTGCACGGCTACGCGGAGGGGATCGCCCTTGACCCGCGCGGCTTCGTCAGCGAGGGGAGCGGCCAGAACATCTTCATCGTCCGGGACAACATCATCACGACGCCGCCGCTGGCCGATTCCATCTTGCCGGGGATCACGCGGGACGTTGTGATCACCCTGGCCGCCGACCTCGGGTACGACGTGCGCTTCGCGACGCTCCCCCGCGAGATGCTCTACATCGCCGACGAGGTCTTCTTCACTGGCACCGCCGCCGAGATCACGCCGATCCGATCGATCGACAGGATCACGATCGGCGCCGGCACGCGCGGTCCGATCACCGCGGTGATTCAGCAGCGCTTCTTCGACGTCATCAACGGCCAGGTTCCCGACACCCATCATTGGCTCACGTTCGTCTACGACGACGCGGTGCAGCCGGCCGCCGCGGGAGCCGCGGCCGACGCGAACCGCTCCTGACGGCGAGGGCCGTGACCGCTTCCGCGTACGCCGCGGCGCTAGCGATGCTGGCGCGGCGCGAGCTTTCCGCGGCGCAACTGCATGAACGGTTGCTCAGAAAGGCGTACACGCCGGACGAGGCGGAGACGGCAGTGGCGCGGCTCCGTCAGGAGCGCGCCGTGGACGATCGGCGGACGGCGGCCATGATCGCGCGCCGCGCCGCGGACGTCTCACATCGCGGGCCACGTCGAGCCCAGCAGCAGATCGAGGCGGCGGGCATCGCGCCGGCGGTGGCACGCGCCGCGGTCGCGGAAGCGTACGCCGACGCGGGGGTCGACACCGTGCTCGAGCGCGCACTCGACCGGCGGCTACGCGGACCGGTCCGCGACCGGGCCCACTTCGAGCAGCTCTGCCGCTACCTGATCCGCCAGGGCTTCGACAGCGACGCCGCCATCACGGCGCTCCGCACCCGTATGTCACAATTGAATCGATGACCTCGGCCGAGATCCGACAGGGCTTTCTCGACTACTTCGCGTCGCGGGGCCACCGCGTGGTGCCCAGTGCACCTCTCGTTCCGGCAGACGACCCGACGCTGCTGTTCACGAACGCCGGGATGAACCAGTTCAAGGACGTTTTTCTGGGCGCCGAGCAACGCGACTATCGGCGGGCCACCACGTCGCAGAAGTGCATGCGGGTAAGCGGCAAGCACAACGACCTGGAGAATGTCGGGCCCTCGCTCCGGCACCACACCTTCTTCGAGATGCTGGGCAACTTCTCATTCGGCGACTACTTCAAGACGGACGCGATCCCGTTCGCCTGGGAGCTGCTGACGGACGTCTGGACACTGCCGGCCGACCGGCTGCACGTGACCGTCTTCACGGGGGAGGACGGCATCCCGCGCGACGACGAGGCGTACGACATCTGGCGCGCGCTCGTGCCGGCCGATCGGATTGCGGAGTTGGGCGTGGCCGAGAACTTCTGGGCGATGGGCGACACCGGGCCGTGCGGCCGTTGCTCGGAGGTGCACTACCACCGGGGCGACCACCTGCCCTGCCCAGCGCCGACCTGTCTCGGCATCGATTGTTCGTGCGACCGCTACGTCGAGATCTGGAACAACGTCTTCATGGAGTTTGAGCGGCATGACGACGGGACGCTCGTGCCGCTGCCGGCGCCGTCGATCGACACCGGGATGGGACTCGAGCGGATCGTTGCCGTACTGCAGGAGACCCTGTCGAACTACGACACCGATCTCTTCACGCCGCTGCTCGCCGCGATCGGCGAACGGGCCGGCACGCCGTATGGCCCGCTCACGGGGCGCGCGTCGAACAACACGTCGGATGTCTCGCTCCGCGTCATCGCGGATCATCTCCGCGCGATGACGTTTCTCGTTGCGGACGGCGTCGTCCCCTCCAACGAATGGCGCGGGTACGTGCTGCGAAAGATCATGCGGCGTGCGATGCGTCATGGAAAGAAGCTGGGGATCGACGAGCCGTTCCTGTACGAACTCTCCGCCGTCGTCATCGCCGAGATGGGCCATGCCTATCCGGAACTCGAGGCGAACCGCGAGACGATCGCCTCGGCGGTGCGGCGCGAGGAGGAACAGTTCGACAAGGTACTGATCGACGGCCTGCCGCGCCTGGAAACGGCGCTCGCCGCGGCGGAGGCGGGCGCGCGCCTCATCGCCGGCGACGCCGCGTTCCGGCTGTACGACACGTACGGCGTCCCGCTCGACTTCATCGAGGATCTGGCCGCGTCCCGAGGGCTGCAGGTCGAGCGCCGCGGATTCGACCAGGCGATGGAGGCGCAACGCGCCCGCGCGCGCGCCGGCGCGGCGTTCGGCGACGGGCATGCAATCGCTGCCGGACCGTACATGATCACCGGCGCGGGGGACCCGCACTTTGGAGATCATCCGTTCGTCGGCTACGACACGACCAGCAGCCACACGTACGTCACCCACCTGTTCCGGCGCGACGACGGCGGCACGGCGCTCACAAGCACCGATGCGTTGTCGGCCGGACAGGCGGGGTACGTCGTCCTCGGAGAAACGCCCTTCTACCTGGAAGCGGGCGGCCAGGTGTCGGACACGGGCCGGCTGCTCTCCGGCGGGGGGGCCGCCGCCGTGGAAGGCATGGTGCGCCTCAAGCCGGACTGGCCGCGAATGCACGTCGCCGCCGTGCGCGAGGGCGCGCTCCGCGCGGGGGACGACGTCACGGCCGAGGTGGACGCCGGGCGCCGCGACGACATCCGCCGCAACCACACGGCAACGCACCTGCTGCACGCCGCGCTGCGCGCCATCGTCGGCACGCACGTGCGTCAGGCCGGGTCGCTGGTCGCCCCGGATCGGTTGCGGTTCGACATCACGCACCACGAGCCGGTCACGCCGGACCAGGTGCGCGAGGTCGAGCGTCTCGTGAACAGCCGGGTCTTCCGGAATGAGAACGTCCAGACGGAAGAGCGCTCGACCGCGGAGGCGATTGCAGCCGGCGCGATGGCGCTGTTCGGCGAGAAGTACGGCGACCGGGTGCGCGTCGTCATCGTGCCGGACTTCTCCGTCGAGTTGTGCGGTGGCACCCACTGCCGCGCCACGGGCGACATCGGTCCGTTCGTCATCACGCAGGAGAGCGGCGTTGCCGCCGGCGTACGGCGACTCGAGGCGATGACCGGCCCCGGCGCGGTGGAGTTCGTCCAGCAGCGCCGCGATGCCCTGGATGATCTGCTCACGACGATCGGCGCCGCGCCTGATCAGGCGGCGGCGGCGGTACGCAGGCTGCAGACCGACGCGAAGCGCCTCGCGCGCGACGTCGAGCAGCTCAAGGTACAGGCAGCGCTGGCAGGCGGTGGCCGGTCGGCCGAAGACGGCGGCGCGGGCGACGGCGCGCCCGGAGTCTCCGGCGCGGCGGAGATCAACGGCGTCCGGGTGGTCACACGCGTGGTCTCCGGCCTCAACCCGGGTGCGCTCCGCCTGATGGCCGATCAGCTTCGCGATCGCCTCGGCAGCGGTGTCGTCGTACTGGCCTCCGACAACGACGGCAAGGCTGCGCTGACCGTCGCTGTCACCAGCGACCTGACCGGCCGTGTCCATGCCGGTGCCCTGATCGATACGCTCGCCTCAATCGTCGGTGGTCGCGGCGGCGGCCGTCCGGACTTCGCCCAGGCGGGCGGCAGGCAGACCGGCAGGCTCGCCGAGCTGCCGACCGAGGCCCACGCCGCCATCACGCAGATGCTGGCGGGCACCTAGCACCAGGGCCAGAGCACCCGCGTTCGCCGGAATTCTGGGCGCCGCGGCGGACGGCCTCGGTTGCCCCGCGGACCGGCTCGACGCGCAGCTCTACAAGCTGCTGGTCTACGAACCGGGCGGTTTCTTTGCGCCCCACCGCGACACCGAGAAGGCCGGCGGCATGATCGCCACGCTGTCGATCTCGCTCCCGACCGCCGGCGCCGGGGGGCAGCTTGTCGTTCGCCACCATGAACGCGAACGCATAATCGACATGACCGCCAGCGAACCGTCCGAGTTGGCGTTCGCCGCGTTCTACGCCGACTGCGAGCATGAGGTCACGCCGGTCACGGAGGGGCATAGACTGTCGCTCGTGTTCAATCTGTGTCTCGGCGCGGGCGACACGGATACGCCCCGCACGGCCCCCGACTACTCCCGGGAGGTCGACCGCCTGGCGACGCGGCTGGCCGAGTGGGGGCGTGCACCGGATGCGGCCGAGAAGCTCGCCTGGGTGCTGGAACACGAGTACAGCGAGGCGGGTCTGTCTTTCGACGCGCTCAAGAATCGGGACGCCGCGCTGGCGCGCATTCTCGCGGCGGCAGGGGAGCGGGCCGAGTGCGCGTTGCACGCGGCGATCCTGCATCTCGATGAATGGGGCTCGGCCGAATACACGGTCACCGGTGGCGGCTGGGGCTGGTATGAACCGGACGACGATGCCGTGGAGATGGGGGAGGTCGAAGATTACAGCCAGCGGCTTGACATCAATCACGTGACCGAGCGCCGTGGCAGGCCGTTCACTCTCGTGTGCACCAAGAACCGCGCGAGCCACCGGCGGCGGCTGGCCGAATACACGCAGGACGTCGCGTGCATGCGCCTTCATCGTCATCCTGGGTTGGCGGCGGGCGTCGGTCAAAGTGACCATGGTCATGACCATGCTAGGATAGTGGTCATACGACCGCTGACAGGGAGGCGGCCATGCCAATCGACCGCGATGCAGCAACAGGAGCCCGCACCATCAAGGCGTCGGAGTTCAAGGCCAGGTGCCTCAGGCTCATGGACGAGGTGGCGGAGAGCGGCGAGGAGATTGTCATCACCAAGAACGGCCGGCCGGTGTCGCGGCTCGCGCCGTATCGCACGACGCCGAAGACGTTCTTCGGCCGCGACCGCGACAGAATTCGAATCCTGGGTGACATCGTCTCGCCGATGCCCGCGGAATGGTTCGATGACGGCGGCGATTCCGGGGAGGATCTGTTCTGATACTGCTGGACACGCACGTTCTTGTCTGGCTGCGGTTCGGCGACTCGAGATTGGGACCACGGGCCCGCGTCGAGATCGAACGCGCGCAACAGGAGAACCAGGCTGCCGTTTCCGCGATTTCCTTCTGGGAAGTCGGCATGCGAGTCCGGAAGGGGCAGCTCGATCTCCGCTTCGACCTGGACGCCTGGCGCCGCGACATGCTCGATCAGGGGTTGATTGAAATACCCGTTGATGGCGGGATCGCTGTCCGCGCGGGCCTGCTGCCGGACCTGACCGGCGACCCTGCCGACCGCCTCATCGTCGCCACAGCGCTGGAGGGCCACCGCCTGGTGACCGCCGACCGGCGGATACTGGACTGGCCCGGCCGGTTGAGCCTGATGCCGGCGACGGAGTAGGGGCGGCTGCGCGTGACGATCGAGCAGACCTTCGAGGAGTTGCTCAAGTTCGTGCAGGAGCTGGAGGAGGAAGAGAGCCGCGCGCTTCGCCCTTCTACGGCGACATCGTGGCGGCCTGATGGCTCCAGCCAGACCGTCGCCGCGCCCGCCGGGCATGGCGCATCGAGCCGTCGTGAAGCTGGCGTCGTCGCGCGACGACTACTTCGCCGCGGTCGTCTGCTGCAGGTGACCGGTCAGGCGCGACTTGTGGCGGGCCGCGGTGTTGCGGTGAATGACACCCTTGCCGGCCAGGGTGTCGAGCAGCGCCGCGGTCGATCGGTACGCATCGCGCGCGGCAGTCGCGTCGCCACCCGCATCGATTGCGGTGCGCGTCGCCCGGATCGCTCGGCGCATGCGGCTCTTGAGCCGGCTGTTGCGCATCTGCCGCTCCAGGCTCTTCTGATGGGCCTTGACGGCTGACTTGTGATTGGCCATAAACGCGTCAGTATACAGGTTCGCGGGGCGGTCCGGCTACGGGCCGTGCGTCGCCCAGACTTCGGTTGTTCCTTCGAGGTCGAACGCAAGGACGTCATACCGCTGGTGACGCGACGGGTCCGGCATCTCCATCCCGGGTGAGCCGAGCGGCATTCCAGGCACGGCGAGTCCCGCCACGCGCGGTCCTTCGCGTAACAGTCGTTCGATGTCGGATGCCGGCACATGTCCCTCGATCGCGTAGTCACCCACGATCGCCGTGTGGCAGGACGACAGCTCCGGCCGGATCCCGAGCCGCTGCTTGAGCGGCGTGACGTTTGGCACGTCGGTCACCGTCACCGTGAATCCATGTTCCCGCAGATGTTCAACCCAGATGACGCAGCAGCCGCACGTCGGCGTCTTGTATACGTCGATGGCCGCACCGCTCGCCGTTTCCTGCGCATCGGCCGGTGTCCACCCGGACGCGGTTCCCGCCAGTACGATCGCGACGCCCAACACTATCCGTCTCATACCGTGTCTCCTCGCGATAGATTATATGCTCGCCCGGCGTAAGAGAAGGGACGCTGCCCGCTCGGTCCTGCCACTCATTCGAGCCGCCGGATCCATTGTGTATACTCGCCGGCATCGTGCGGCGTGCGCCACTGGGGACGGTCCGGGGCGCCCAGACGCCGGCGTTTCCGAGCGAGACCAGGCTGTGGAGGCTCCATGATCACGCGGTACCGCACGTCAATCACGCCAGTCCTGCTCGTGGGGCTCTTCACGGGGATGGCCGCCGCCCAGGAATCTGGCCCGGTCGGACCCAGCCCGTACGAGGTGGTCGAGGGCTGGCAGACGCCGTTTGCAGCGGAGGGTTTTGCCTTCGGCGGCAACTCGGGCGTCTTTGTCGAGTCGCCGGACCGCATCTTCATCTCACAGCGGGGTGAAACGCGCCTGCCTGACCCGGTGCCTCCCGAGTTCGCCGGCTTCGCCGGATCCATCGGGATCAACGCACTGCGCGACACCGAGCGCCGCACGTGGCAGAACTGTCTGATGGTGGTCGACAGCGACGGCAACCTGGTCGAGGTGTGGGAGCAGTGGGATCACCTGTGTGCCGATTCGGATGGACCCGGACCGCACCGCGTCCGGATCAGTCCGTACGACCCGGAGCGTCGCGTGTGGGTGATCAACGAGACCCGCCACCAGATCTTCGTGCTGTCGAACGACGGCAGCGAATTGCTCATGACGCTTGGCGAGAAGAACGTTGGCGGCAGCGACGACACCCACTTCGGCCGGCCGCAGGACGTGACGTTCCTGCCCGACGGGCGTGTGCTCGTGGCGGACGGGCTCGACAATCACCGGATCGTCATCCTGGACAGCGAGGGGCGTTATCTGACGGCGTTCGGTGAGTTCGGCACCGGGCCAGGCCAGTTCAACGGGATCCATGCCCTCGCCGTCGGTCCCGACGGCCTGGTCTTCGCCCTCGACCGCAGCAACGGCCGCGTCCAGAAGTTCCGCATCTCGAACGCGGCCTCAGGCGACTATCACCCGGAAGTCGACCACCTTGCCACGTGGTCCGGTTTCGGCCTGCCGCTCGATCTCATCGTCAGCGACGAGCACGTGTGGGTCACGGACCTGCGGCCGCTCAAGATGGTGAAACTCGATTTCGACGGCAACTGGCTGTATACGTGGCACATGTCGAACGAGGGCCCGACCGGTTTCCTCGAGATGCACGCCTTCTCGGTCGATGCCGACGGCAACCTGTACGGCGCGGACAACCAGCACGGGCGGACACAAAAGCTGGTCCCGAAGACCGATGCGGATCCGGCGCTGCTGGTGCCCCGGCCGTTCGTCGAACGCTGACGACGCATCCTGGACGCGGCCTGCCGCACGTCAGCGACCCTTCAGCGAGCGGAGTTGTCGGCGTTGCCGCTTGTCCGGCCGGTGTGAGGCGTTCGCCCGTGCGACGCGGCGTTCGAAGCGGCGCATATCGAGTGCCTCCTGGGACGGCGGAGGGGTGCGGTCGTCGTACAGCGCTCGCGCCTCGTGCTTGGGGATGTGGCGGTCGGCCGGCGCGATGACGGCGACCACCTGCGTGATGCCGTGCGGCCGCGTGATGCGAAGCTCGTCTCCCGGACGTACCTCCCGGTTGGGCTTCGCGCGGGCTCCGTTGACGGAGACCTTGCCACCCTTCACCGCGCGCTGCGCTTCCGACCGGGTCCGGAACAGGCAGGCGACGTCGAGCCAGACGTCGAGGCGGACCGGTTTGCTCGGTGTGTTGCCTCCGCCTGGCCTGTCGTGGTCGGTCGACCGCATCCTGCCTGTCGGCTGGGCGTGACGCCTGGCGCTAGCTACCGCCACGCACGGTCGCGCCCGTCGTACCGGCCGCGCGATGGCCGGCTCGCCGCGCTGGTCCCGCACAACTGCACCACCAGGCGTTCAAGCAGCACGCGTGGCTCGCCACCCGATTGCTTGAGCGCCCGGTCGGTCCGGAAGACCGCGTCGATGGCGGGACCGGTCCGCGCCAGGTCGAGACGGCTGCGCGCCACCCAGGCGAGCTGGCCGAGCAGCATGTACGGCACCGCACCGGCGTCGAGCGCGAGCGCTACCTCGCGGAGCGCCCGAGCGGTGTCGCGCTGCTCAATCGCACGCGCCACCCCCCAGTCGTCGTCCGGGCCGGACGCCGAAGCACCGACGACGGTGCGCACATCGTCCGCCGTGATGGTGGAGGCGTCACCCGCGTACAGGATCAGCCGTTCGAGCGCCCCCCGCAAGCCGCCCGCGTCCGGGCCGACGACATCCGCCAGCAGTCGCACCGCGGCCGGATCCGCGCGCCGATCCGCCTCGGCCACGCGCGCCTCGATCCAGGCGCGCGCGTCAGCCGCATCCGCCAGGTCGCCGCATCGGACGACGACGGCCGACGCGGCAAGCCGCCTGAACATCCGGCGCCGTTCATCCAGGTCGCCTGCCACCAACACCAGCGTCGCGTGCGGCGCCGGAGCCTCCAGATACGTCTCGAACAACTCCAGTCCCTTCGCCGCCGCCTGACTCTCCCGTGCCGGCTGCAACCGCCGTTCGGCCCGCGTCACGACGATCAGGCGGCGTTCCGCCATCATCGGCAGCGTCTGCGCCGCATCGAGCCAATGGGCGACCGTCGCCTCATCCCCCGCGAAGCGGTCGACATTGAACAGGCGCACCTGTTCGTCGATCGTCGCGAGGAACGCGTCGACCAGCGCGCGCTTTTCGCCCTCGTCGTCCCCAAGCAGCAGGCAGACGGATGGCAGGTCCTGCATCGCCAGCCGCGCACGGAGGCCGGACGGAGTGAGGTCGGGCACGACGGCCTAGAACGCCTCGAGGATCGAGCTGACGACGGTGGTGGCGAACTCGGAGGCGAGGCGTTCCACGGTGTTGTTTCGCTGGCCGAAGAACGTGGAGGGACTGGTGACGTCGCCGGTGCCGGAGGCGACGTCGTACTCGTCGGCGAACTCCAGTTCCTCGTTGTCCCAGATCACCTCGCCAGTGGTGAGGTCGCGAAACTCGATGCTCGCCCTGACCGTGAAGATATAGCGCGACGCCTGCTGATCGGCATTGAAGCTGGCCGGGGCGATTCGGATCTGGGTGATGGCGCCGATGAGCGACGCATCGGCGCCTGCGATCTCGGTCTGCACCCGGTACGAACCGCGGCCGATGAACGCGGTCCGCACCTCCTGTGTCAGCAGTTGCTCCACCTCGAAGACGGCGGTCCGGTTTTCGAACATCGGAATGGCGACCGTTTCGATGTAGTCCGGCAGGAACGACCCGCGCCCGGCGAGCGTGTAGCCGCAGCCGGCCGCGAGCACGCCACCACCGGCCATCGCCATCGCGGCAGCCGCCGCGGTGACGCGATGGCAGTACGCGCGTCGATAAAGATTCATGCTCATCTCAGATTCGTCCTCTCGCAACGATGCTCACCATGCGCCCAGGCACTACGAGGACGCGATCGATCCGCTTGCCCTCGGTGTGTGCCTTCACATGCGGCGTCGCCAGCGCCAGGCGCTCCAGTTCCGCTGGCGACGCGCCAACCCGCACCGTCAGGCGCGCCCGCACCCTGCCGTTGACCTGCACCGGCACGACCACCGTCTCCCCAGCGGCCACCTCGGGATCTGCCTCCGGCCAGCCGGCCGCCGTCACGCCGTTCGCGTGACCCAACGCCTCCCACAACTCCTCGGCGACATGGGGCGTAAACGGGGACAGCATCAGCACGAGCGCCTCGATCGCTTCACGCACGACCGCCAGCGCCGGCGCGGACGCGGCACCCGCCGGATCGTCGATCAACCGTGAGAACGGACCGAGCCTCCGCGGCTCGCAGAAGGCGTACAGCTCGTTGACCAGTTCCATCAGCGCGGCAACCGCCGTGTTGAGATGGACGCGGGGGTCGAGATCCTCCGAGACGCGCGCGATCGTCTGATGGGTCTTCCGGCGCAGCGCCTGCTGATCGTCGTCGAGCGTCATGTCGTCGAACGCGACCGGTCCGTGCGCCGCGGCGAACCTCTCGGCGAACGGCATCACCAGGCGCCAGACCCGTCCCAGGAAGCGGGCGCTTCCCTCGAGACCGGCGTCGGTCCACTCAATCTCCTTCTCGGGCGGAGCGACGAACGTCTCGTAGAGGCGGAGCGCATCGGCGCCATGCCTCGCCATCATTTCGTCCGGATCGACGACGTTCCCCTTCGACTTCGACATCACGGCGCCGTCCTTCAGCACCATCCCCTGCGTCAGCAGCCGCGTGAACGGCTCATCGTGCGACAACAGCCCCAGGTCGCGCAGGACGCGACAGAAGAAGCGGGAGTAGATGAGGTGCAGGATGGCGTGCTCGACGCCACCGCAGTAGAAGTCGATCGGCGCCCAGTACCGGACCGCCCCCGGGTCGAACGCGGCGCCGCCGTTGGTCGGGTCGCAGTAGCGGTAGAAGTACCACGATGAGTCGACGAACGTGTCCATCGTGTCGGTCTCGCGGCGCGCCGCCCCGCCGCACCTGGGACACGACGTAGTGACGAACGCGTGGACCTGAGCCAGCGGTGAGTCGCCCTGGCCAGTGAACGTCTCCACCTGCGGCAGCTCCACCGGTAGCTGTTCGTCGGGCACCGGCTGCGCGCCACACGCGTCGCAGTAGACGATCGGGATGGGCGTTCCCCAGTAGCGCTGGCGCGAGATCCCCCAGTCCTTCAGGCGGAACTGCACCTCACCCCAACCGAAGCCGCCCGCCTCCGCCGCCGCGATCATGCGTCCCTGGGCGTCGGCGGTCTCGAGGCCGGTGTAGTCGCCCGAGTCGACGAGACGGCCGTACTCCGGCGCCGCCGCCCCCAGCCGGTCGCCCGGCGGCAGCGTGTCGCCGGGCGGCTGAATCACGACGCGGACCGGCAAGCCGTACTTCCGCGCGAACTCGAAGTCGCGCTGATCGTGGGCCGGCACTGCCATGATCGCGCCGGTGCCGTACTCCGCCAGGACGAAGTTCGCGACCCACATCGGCACACGCTCGCCGCTGAACGGGTTGATCGCGACGCGCCCGGTGTCGATCCCTTCCTTGTCGATCTGGCCGGTCAGCCGCGCCGTCCGGTCGAGCGCCCGGAAACGCCCCACGTGCGCCAGGAACGCCTCGCCGTCGGCCCGATCCGCCGCGATCCGCTCGACCAGCGGATGCTCCGGCGCCAGCAGGACGAACGTCGCACCGTAGATCGTGTCGATCCGCGTGGTGAAGACCTCGATCCCTTCGGCGCCCTCCCCCGCCGTCCCGTCCGGCCCCGCCAGCGTGAACTGCATCAGCGCCCCCTCGGAGCGGCCAATCCAGTTGCGCTGCATCGTCAACACCTTCTCGGGCCATTGATCCAGGGTGCCGATGCCGTCGAGCAACTCGTCGGCGTAGCGCGTGATCCGGAAGAACCACTGCGCCAGCTCGCGCGTGCCAACCGTTGCGCCGCAGCGCCAGCAGCCGCCGTCCACCACCTGTTCGTTCGCCAGGACCGTCTGGCAGTCGGGGCACCAGTTGACCGACGCTTTCTTCCGGTAGGCGAGATCGCGTTCGTACATCCGGAGGAAGATCCACTGGTTCCACCGGTAGTAGTCCGCATCGCAGGTGGCGATTTCACGTTCCCAGGCGTAGCTGATGCCGAGACGCTGCAACTGATCCCTCATGTGCGCGATGTTCTCGCGCGTCCAGGTCTCCGGGTGCGAGTTGTTCTTGATGGCCGCATTCTCGGCCGGCATGCCGAAGGCGTCCCACCCGAACGGATGCAGCACGTTGCAGCCGCGCATCCGCTTCATCCGGGCGACGACATCGCCAATCATGTAGTTGCGGACATGGCCGACATGGGCATGGCCGGAGGGATAGGCGAACATCACAAGACAGTAGAACGGGTCGCGGGCCGGATCCTCCGTCACCTCAAAGGCACGACTGTCCCGCCAGCGCTGCTGCCATTTCCGATCGATCGCCTGGGGGTCGTAGTCACGCACGGGGACGCTCGCCGGGGTACTGGGGGCCGCGCAACGGCCCGTTCCTCGACCGATAGTCTACAGTTTCGACCCTACCGGCGGACGGAGGTGAGGTGCTACCAGCCAAGGTCGGACCAGTACGCCGCCTGGGCCTGCCTGACCGACGGAAGAACCACGCGGGCGATATCGGTCGGGCCGGCGACGTCCGGGATCACCGCCGGCGGATCCTCGGCACAGGTCGCGAGCGTCATGTCGAGGCACGCCTCAAGCGCCTCGAGACTGTAGCCTCCCTCGGTCACCACGGCGAGGCGGCCCCGGCACCGCTCGGCTGCGAACACGCGCAACCGGCGGTTGAGCGTCCGGAAGCCCTCCACCGTCAGGCGCATCCCGCCGAGCGGATCGTCGGCGTGCGCGTCGAAGCCGGCTGAGAGGATCAGAAGATCCGGACCGAACGCGCCGAGGACCGGGAGGATGATGTCGCGGAACGCCAGGTCCTGATCGGCGTCGGTGGCCCCCGCTGCGAGCGGAATGTTGAGCGTCGCCCCCGCGCCGTCGCCGCGTCCCACATCGTCTACCGCGCCGGTGCCGGGATAGAACGGAGACTGATGCGTCGAGACGTACAGCACGCTCGGATCGTCGTAGAAGATCCATTGCGTCCCGTTGCCATGGTGCACGTCGTAGTCGACCACCGCCACGCGCGACACGCCTCGCGCGCGGGCGTGCGCCGCCGCCACCGCCGCGTTGTTGTACAGACAGAAGCCCATGGCGCGCGCCTGCTCGGCGTGGTGGCCCGGCGGCCGGACGAACGCGAGGCCGGGTGCATCGTGGTCCAGCGCATGGTCGACCGCCGCGATGATCGCGCCGGCCGCAAGACGCGCGATGGTCGCCGACTCAGGCGACGCATAGGTGTCCGGGTCGAGGCGGACGCGCCGGCCGGCGGTTGCCGCGATGCCGCCGAGGTAGTCCGCGTCGTGCACGCGCGCGAGCGCGTCGTCCGTCACCGCCTCAGGCTCGACGACCCGGCCGCCCGCCGACCGCCACCGTGCGGCAACATGAGTCATCACCTCCGCGCGGGCCGGCCGTTCCGGGTGGCCCGCCGGCGTTTGGTGCGCGGCGAAGCGCGGCGAGGCGATCAGCAGCACGTCGGCCAGCGCCATCGTCACCCCTTCTCCGGTACGCGCCGCGGGGCCGCCGCCAGGACCGTTGCACGCTCCGCCAGTGCGGCGAGCGCATCAGCCAGCTCCTGCTGCTTCGCGGCCATCACCTCGTGACCAAGCTGGCGCGGCACGTCGATTGGGGCGCCGATCACCATCGCGGCGCGCGCGAACGGCTTGGGGATCTGCGTCCCGTCCCAACTCCCGGCCGTCCAGTAGCGATCCGACTCGGCATGGAACGGCAGCACCGGCTGGCCGGTCAGGCTGGCAAGCCAGACGGCGCCAGGCTGCACTGAGCGCGCCGGGCCGCGCGGGCCATCGACGGCAAAGCCAGTGGGAACGCCGTCAGCCCCGAGCCGGCGCATCCGAACCATGGCGCGCGCGCCGCCGCGCGACGACGAGCCGCGCGCGGTCCGGTAACCGAACCAGCGGATCAGCCGGCCGATCCACTCCCCGTCGAAGTTCTCGCTGATCATGACGACAATGCCGCGATGGCGCCAGAACCAGGTGGCGTGCAGCACCCGGCCATGCCAGAACGCGAGGATCGGCTGCCGGCCTGATGCGATGATCGCCTCATGGTGCGCCATCCCTTCGACGCGCCAGTGCTGCGACCGGCAGATCGCATCGACAACCGGCGCGCCGGCGGCGCCGATCAGCCCTGCGAGCGTCCGCTGGCGGAACGACAGCCGCCTGGACGCATCGTCGCGGCGGGCCGCCTCCTCGGTCACATCCCTTCGTACTGCGGGCCGCCGCCCCCCTCGGGCGGCACCCAGTCGATGATCTGGTACGGGTCCATGATGTCGCACGTCTTGCAGTGGACGCAGTTCGATGCGTTCACCTGCAGACGCTTCCCCTCCCCGGCGCCGGCATCGATGATCTCATAGACGTTGGCGGGACAGAACCGCGTGCAGGGGTTGCGGTACTCCTCGACGCAGCGCGTACGGCAGATGTCGGTGTCATGGACAATCAGGTGCGACGGCTGATTCTCGTCGTGACGCGTCCCCGAATAGTGGACGTTGGTCAGCCGGTCGAAGGTCAGCGTGCGGTCGATCGTGGCGCTGGGTGCCACCGGCGCCGCCGCGCCGCGATAGTAGTCATCCACCGTCCGTATACGTTCATGCCCGGCATGAGACCGGATCGGGTCGCGCAGCCACCAGCCCCCGGTCAGCAACGACAGCCCCGAATAGAGAAGGCCCGGCAGCAGTCCGGCGCCGAACGCCTGATGCACGTTCCGAACCGGGTACAGTTCGCGCCGGATCGGTCCCTCATCGATCAGCCGCGCGTAACTGGCGAGGTGCGCCGCCGATGTGTCGCCCGCCTGGATCGCGTCGAACGCCGCTTCGGCCGCCGCCATCCCGCTGTGCATCGCCAGGTGGATCCCCTTCAGGCGCATCGAGTTCAGGAAGCCGCCCGCATCACCCAGGATGAGCGCGCCGTCGACGTGGCAGCGCGGCATCGCGTGCCACCCCCCCTCCGGCAACGCCTTCGCACCGTAACGGACCATCTGCCCCCCGTCGAGGAGGCGCGCGACCAGTGGATGGCGCTTGAACCGCTGGAAGGCCACATGCGGATCGAACAGCGGGTCGCGGTAGTCGAGTCCGGCGACGAAGCCGACCGACAGCCGCCCCTCGGGCAGCGCATAGATGAAGCCGCCGCCGAACTCCTCCCACCGGAGCGGATGCCCCATCGTGTGGATCACCGATCCGGGCGCGAGGCGATCCGGATCCACCTCCCACAGCTCCTTGATGCCGATCGCATAGGTCTGCGGCAGGCGACGTGCATCGAGGCCGAACCGCCGGATCAGCGTCTTCGTCAGGTTGCCCCGGACGCCGTCGGCCAGGAGCGTCACCTGCGCCCGGATGTCGACGCCCGGCTCGAAGGTCGGCCGGCGCGCGCCATCCTTCCCGATGCCCCGGTCGCCCGTCCGGACGCCCACGACACGGTCGCCCTCGTACAGCAGCTCGGCGGCTGCGAACCCGGTGAAGACGTCCACCCCTGCCTGTTCCACCTGCCCGGTCAACCAGGCGGCGAAGCGGTTGAGCGAGATGACGTAGTGCCCATGGTTCCGGAGCGGTGGCGGGGTGAAGGGAAACGGGATGGCGCGCCGCCCGGTCAGGAAGTAGATGGTGTCGCGCACGACCGGGGTGTCGAGCGGCGCGCCCCGATCCTTCCAGTCGGGAATCAGTGCGTCGAGCGCCGACGGGTCGAGCACGGCGCCCGAGAGCATGTGCGCGCCTGCGGCGCGCGCCTTCTCGAGCAGCGCGATCGTGAGCGGCCTGCCACCGGCCGCGCGATTGAGCTGTGCCAGGTGGTACGCCGCACTAAGGCCGGCCGGCCCGCCGCCGACGATCACCACGTCGACATCAAGCGTGTCGCGATCGGCCGCGGTCGGATCCAGGGTCAGTCTCCCCCGGGGTCTCCACCCTCAAGCGCCGCCTGTAACGCCGGGATGATCTCGAACAGGTCCCCGACGATGCCGTAGTGCGCCACTTCGAAGATCGGCGCGTCAGCGTCCTTGTTGACGGCGACAATGGTGCGCGCCCCCTTCATTCCGACCAGGTGCTGAATCGCGCCGGAGATCCCCAGCGCCAGGTACAGCGCCGGCGCCACGGTCTGGCCTGAGCTGCCGATCTGCCGGTCCATCGGGAGCCACCCGGCGTCGCAGATTGGACGTGAGGCCGCGACCTCGGCGTCGAGCGCGCGTGCCAGCTCCTGCACGATTGACAGGTGTTCGGCATCCTTGATGCCGCGCCCGACCGCGACGATCCGTTCTGCCCGCGTCAAGTCGACTGCCTGCTTCGCCTCCTTGAACGGCGCGTCGGGCTGCTGCCGGATCGCGGCGGCGTCGAGCGTGACCGTCACCGGCCGGATCGCAGTTGGCGTTTCGCCGCGCCGCGCCGCTTCGGCGCGGTACGCGCCGATCTGAATGCTGGCGCAGTGCGGCGAGGCGCCGTCCGCCACCACGTCGGCGACGAACTTCCCCTGAAACATCGGACGGACGAAGACCCTCTGGCCGTCGCGCCCCTTCGTGCCGATGCAGTCGGGAATCAGCACCCTCCCGATCCGCGCCGCCAGCGCCGGTGCATAGTCTCGCGTCTGGTAGGTATGCGGCCACAGTACGAGATCGGGCGAGAGCTGCTCGACCACTTGCGCGTGCGCCATCGTGAAGCCGTCGGCGGTGTACGGTTCGAGCAGCGTGTGGTCGACGGCGATCACCTCAGCGATGTCCGCCGCGGCCAGCGCCCGCGCCGCCGACGCCAGCGTGTCGCCAGCGCCCGCGAGCGCCACCGCCACCGGACCGGCGGGCCCCTCCGCGGCATCGGCGATCTGCTGCGCTGCCGCCACCACTTCCCACGTGGCAGGGTTGAGCGAGCCGTCTCGCTGCTCGCCGATCGCCAGGATCACAGTACCCGCGCCTCCTCCCGCAGCAGGCGGATCAACTCGCGCGCCGCCTCGTTGGGCGAGCCCTCGATCAGGTGGGTGTCACCCGACCTCTCCGGCGCGTAGACCTGCACGATCCGCTGTCCTGGCGCGATGTCGCCGACGTCCGGCGTCACCGTCCGGATCTCCTTCCTCTTCGAGGCCATGATCCCGCGGAGCGTCGCATAGCGGAGCTGGTTGATACCGCTCTGAATGGTCAGCAGCGCCGGCAGTGGCAATGTCATCCACTGAAACCAGCCGCCCTCGAGCTCCCGCTTGACGCGGAGCGTGCCATCGGCCCGCGCGTCTACCTCCATGATGATCGTCGCGTGCGGCAGGCCGAGCCCTTCCGCCATGATGACGCCGGTCTGGCCGAAGCCCTGATCGTCCGACTGCAGGCCGGTCAGCACGAGGTCGAACTGCTCGTCGCGGATCGCGCCCGCGAGCGCCGCCGCCATGACGGCGGCGTCGGCCTCCACCAGCGCGTCGCTTTCGACATGGATCGCGCGATCGGCCCCGCGGGCGAGCGCCTCGCGGATCACCTGCGTGACGCGCGTCGGGCCGGCCGAGCAGGCCACCACTTCGCTGCCGTCGCCGCCAAGCCGTTCCTTCAGCCGGAGCGCCTCTTCGAGGGCATAGGCGTCCGGCTCGTTCATCTCGAACGTGGCGTCCGTGTCGCGCACCCAGGCGCCGGATTCCGCCACGCGCAGCGGCCAGTCGCGCGTGACGACCTGCTTGAGACAGACGGCGATCTTCATCGGAATGGCGGTCGACGGTCAGCCGTCGTACCGACGGAGCAGCAGGCTGGCGTTGGTGCCGCCGAACCCGAACGAGTTAGAAAGGGCGTACGTGATCGACATCTCGCGCTTCACGTTCGGCACGTAGTCCAGGTCGCAGTCCGGGTCTGGATGCTCCAGGTTGATCGTGGGTGGAACCACCTGGTGGCGGATCGCGAGCGCGGAAATTCCCGCCTCGAGGCCGCCTGCCGCGCCCAGCAGATGACCGGTCATCGACTTCGTGGAGGAGATGGCCAACCGTGAGGCGTGGTCACCGAAGCACTGCCTGATCGCGAGGGTCTCGGTCCGGTCGTTGTGCGGAGTCGACGTGCCGTGCGCGTTGATGTAGTCCACCACGTCCGGTTCGACCCCGGCCGATCGGAGCGTGTTCCGCATGACACGGATGGCGCCGTCGCCACTCTCGGCCGGCGCCGTCATGTGGAACGCGTCGGCTGACATCCCGTAGCCGACCAGTTCGCAATAGATGGACGCACCCCGGGCGCGCGCCCGATCCAGCTCCTCGAGGATCACGACACCCGAGCCCTCGCCAACGACGAACCCATCGCGGTTCTGATCGAACGGCCGGCAAGCGCGCTCCGGCTCGTCGTTGCGCGTCGAGAGCGCACGCATCGCGGCGAAGCCGCCCACCCCCATTGGCGTAATCGACGCCTCGGATCCGCCGGCGATCATCACCTCGGCGTCGCCCCGCCGGATGATCTCGTAGGAGTCGCCGATGGCATGCGCCGACGCCGCGCAGGCGGTGCAGGTGGCTAAGTTCGGGCCCTGCGCGCCGAAGCGGATCGACACCTGTCCCGCCGCCAGATTGATGATGGCCGACGGAATAAAGAACGGCGAGATCTTCCGCGGACCGCCGGCGAGCAGCGCACGGTGCTCCCGCTCGATCGTACTGAACCCACCGATGCCGGACGCGATGAAGACGCCCACCTCCGGGCCGAGCGTCCGGTCGGTCGGCAACCCGGCATCCTGCACCGCAAACTCCGAGGCCGCGATGGCGAACTGGATAAAGACGTCCATCTTGCGGACGTCTTTCTTGGCCAGGAACGCAAGCGGGTCGAAGTCAGGCACTTCGCCCGCAATTCGCGATGCGAATTCGGAGGCGTCGAAGTGGGTGATGGGCCGGATGCCGGACCGGCCGGCCAGCAGCGCCTTCCAGTTGGCGCTGGTCCCAATACCGAGCGACGACACCAAGCCGACCCCGGTAACCGCGACGCGCCTTGGCAAGGGTGGTTCTCCCGTCGGTGCGTCCGCCGCGTCTACTTCGAGTCCTTGGTGTGGGACTCAATGTAGTCGACGGCCTCCTTCACGCGGGTGATCTTCTCCGCATCCCCGTCCGGAATCTCAAGACCGAATTCCTCCTCGAACGCCATCACCAGTTCGACCGTGTCGAGCGAGTCGGCGCCCAGATCATCGACGAACGACGCATCCGGCGTGACCTCCTCCTCATCCACACCCAACTGCTCCACAATGATGTTCTTTACCTTGTCAGCGACCGCCATGCACTCAGCCTCCTACATGTACATCCCACCGTTGACTCCGACGACTTGGCCTGTAATATACGCTGCTTCATCCGACGCGAGAAAGCCGACAACGCCCGCCACCTCGTTCGGCGACCCCAGACGTCCCATCGGAATCCGATCCACCAGCGCCGCCCGCGCCCGCTCGTCGAGCCCGGCCGTCATGTCGGTTTCGATCATCCCGGGCGCCACCACGTTGACGGTAATGCCTCGCGACGCCACTTCCTGCGCCAGCGACTTGGTGAAGCCAATCAGCCCCGCCTTCGACGCCGCGTAGTTTGCCTGGCCCGGGTTGCCCGACTGACCGACGACCGAGGCGATGTTGACGATCCGTCCGGCGCGCTGCTTCAGCATCGGCCGGAGCACCGCCTGACAGCAGGCGTAGGCGGACGTCAGGTTCGTCGCCATGACCGCGTCCCAGTCGTCCCGCTTCATCCGCATCAGCAGTTGATCACGGACGATCCCAGCGTTATTCACCAGGATGTCGATTCGGCCGAACCGGTCGAGCGCCGTCTCGGCTGCGGCCGACACCGACGCCGGTTCGGTCACATCGAGCGCCACTGCCACCGCAGCACCGCCAGCCTGTTCGATCTCCTGGCGCACTGCATCGGCATGATCCGCCCGCGCACCCGCCACCACCGCCGCACCGGACGCCGCGAGGCGAAGCGCAATCGCCCGGCCGAGACCCCGCGATGCGCCGGTCACGAGCGCAACGCGTCCGTCCAGACCGTTCATCGGCCCGCCTCCGACGCGCGCGCGGTGGCGAGGGCCCCTTCGGCCGCGTTGAGACTGTCGGGATCTTCGACATTCACGACGGTGAGCGTGCGATCGATCTTCCGAATCAGTCCGCTCAGCACACGCCCCGGTCCCACCTCAACCACCGTCGTCACGCCCTCGGCCGCGAGCCGCCGCACGACCGCTTCCCACTGCACCGGTGCACTCACCTGGCGGATCAGGGCGTCGATCGCCTCCGGTCCGGTCCGCTTCGGTTCGGCATCGACATTGGCCACCACCGGTACGGCAGGGTTCGCGACCACCAGCGCGTGCAGTTCCGGCGCGAGCCGTGCCTCGGCCGGCTGCATCAGCGCACAGTGGAACGGCGCGCTGACCGGCAACGGCATGACACGCCGCGCCCCCAACTCGCGGGCTCGCGAGGCCGTGCGTTCCACCGCCGCCGCCGTCCCGGCGATCGTGACGTGGCCCGGCGCGTTCCAGTTGGCGGGGCTGACCACCTCGCCATCTGCCGCCTCTCGGCACGCCTGCTCCACGCCGTCGGCGTCGAGGCCGAGAACGGCCGCCATGGCCCCCTTCCCCACCGGGACCGCCATCTGCATGTACTCGCCCCGACGACGGACGATCCGGAGCGCGTCGGCAAACCCGATCGTGCCGGCGGCGACCTGCGCCGAGTATTCCCCCAGACTGTGCCCTGCGAGGAATGCCGGCTCGTGGCCGCGGCTCCGGAGCAGCCGATCAACCGCCATGCTCATCGCCAGAATTGCCGGCTGCGTGTTCGCCGTGAGCGTGAGCTGATCCTCCGGGCCATCGAAGCAGAGCCGGCTGATCGGTTCACCCAGCGCAGCGTCAGCCTCCGCGAACGCCTCCCGGCAGACAGTAAACGCCTCGGCCAGCGCCCTCCCCATCCCGACCCGCTGGGATCCCTGGCCGGGAAAGACGAACGCGATCATGAGGCCCGCCCCGAGGCGTGCGGCGCCGGCGCCTCCATCCGTTTGCCGATGGTCCGGACGAGATCCTGTCGGACGAAGCGGTAGGTGAGCGCCAGCGCGTTGCGGACCGCCTTGACTGATGACCGGCCGTGGCCCACCATGGCCAACCGGGCGACGCCGAGCAACGGCGCGCCGCCATACTCCGAGTAGTCGACGCGGCGCCGGAATCGGCGTAACGCCCGGCGCGACAGCAGGTAGCCGAGCGAGGTGGAGAACGTCCGGCGCAACTCGTCATGCAGCAGCGCCTCAACCATCTCGACCAGTCCTTCGCTGACCTTGAGCGTGACGTTGCCGGTAAACCCGTCGCAGACGATCACGTCCGCCGCACCGGCATACAGGTCGCGCGCTTCCACGTTCCCGATGAACCGCAGACCGCTCTGCTGCAGCCGCTGGTGGGCGTCGCGCGTCAGGTCATTCCCCTTTGTCGCCTCCTCACCAATCGACAGCAGGCCGATCGCTGGCCTGTCGATGCCGAGCACCACCTCCGCGAAGACCGTTCCCATGCCGGCGAACTGCACGAGATGGTGCGGACGGCTCTCGACGGTTGCGCCGACGTCGAGCAGCACCGCATCTGCCCGGCGGGTCGGAATCCGGACGGCGAGCGCCGGACGATCGACGCCCGGCAGCATGCCGAACGCGTTGTGCGCCGCGACCAGCGTTGCGCCGGTGTTGCCCGCGCTGAAGAAGGCGGCGGCGTCGCCTCGGGCGACCGTCTCGGCCGCCACGCGGACCGACGCGCCCGGCTTGCGCCGCAGCGCCGCCGGTCCTTCGTGCATGCCGATCACGTCGGGTGCCGGCACCACCTGCAGGTCGACCGAGTCAGCTTCGGCGTGACCGCGCAGTTCATCGTCGATGACCCCTCTGGGGCCGATCAGGGTCAGGCCGAAGCCAAGATGACGGGCTGCGACAAGGGCCCCGGCCACCACGTTGCGTGGCCCGTGGTCCCCCCCCACGGCATCAACGGCAATCCGCATCCTGTCCGCGCGCATCCTGCCCGGGCGGCTATGATTCCTTGACCGATCGGACCTGGCGTCCCTTGTAGTGGCCGCAGTGCGGGCAGACCAGGTGCGGAGGTTGCAGTTCGTGGCACTGCGGACACTCCTTCAGGCCGACCGGCGTCAGGGCATCGTGGGCCCTGCGCTTTGCGGTACGCGTCTTTGACTGTCGTCGCTTCGGATTTGCCATCGGATCAGTTCCTCCTGCCCGGTGCGGGCTCCGCCTTCGCCACCCGGGACGTCCGGAGCGCGTCGAAGCGGGGGTCCTGCCACGCGGTGTCGCAGTTACAAGGCGCCTCGTTCCAGTTCGTCCCGCAGACCGGACAGAGGCCGCGGCAGGCCTCGTCACAGAGTGGCTTCATCGGCGCCGCCAGCCGGAGCTGTTCACGGACCAAGTCACCCAGATCAATGTGATCGTCCCGGTAGTACGCGATCGACAGATCGTCGTCGGCGACCTCGTACTCGCCCTCACCGGTGTTCACCCGTTGCGGATGGTACCGCACGTCGATGTCGAGCGCCGTCGGCACGTCGAACGGCTTCAGACACCGGCCGCAGCTCCGTCGCACTGTCGTAGCGAGGCGGCCTGACAGCCGGTAGCGGTCGCCATCCTTGACCACCCGGAGCGTCAGGACGACCGGAGCAGCCACGGCGTACTCGTCCCCATCCGCACCGAATACCGGCGCCGGGAACGAGCGCCCCAGCGGTTCGATCGACCCGCGCACGAGATGCAGATCGAGCAGCGTCGAAACATCGGAGGAGGTTGACTCCCCGGTGTGCGACCGTTGCTGCATGGTTAGTATCCACCCCCGGTGACAGAACCCACCATTCTACCATCTCCAGCGCCAGCCCCGCTATGCGGTGTCAGGTGCCCCAGGCCCGCCCGCCCCAGGGACGCGGGATGAACAGCTCCTCGAACAGCCCGACGGCATACCGGTCGGTCATGCCGGCCAGGAAGTCCTTCGCGGCGACATCAAGGCCATCCCGCTCCAGCGTGCGGCGGTCGAGGAACCGGTCCGGCTCCTCCCGAACCTTCTTCCAGAGGCCCGCCAGGATGTCATGGGCCTTCCGGAGTTCGCCGGCGGCAGCATCGCTCTCGTAGACGGCCGCGTGGAGGAACGACCGGAGATCAACGGTCGCCTGCAGGATCGGCTGGCTCATCACCACCTCCGGCGCGGCATCGTCGAGCCGCTCCCGCGTCTGGTGAACCACGTCGGTCACCATCCGGCCGATCCGCTCCGACGAGCTGTGCCCCAGCACCGCGCGCGTCCCCGCCGGCAGGTCCTCCACCTGCAGCAACCCAGCGCGGACTGCGTCGTCGATGTCATGGTTGACATAGGCGATGATGTCGGCGACGCGGGCCACCTGCCCCTCGAGGGTCGCCGAGCGCTGATCGGGCGGCGCGCCGACCGGCAGCCCCTCCTTCCCCTTCGAATGCCGGGCGATGCCGTCGCGCACTTCCCAGGTGAGGTTCAGCCCGTCGCCGTCATGCTCGATCACATCCACCACCCGAAGGCTCTGCTCGTAGTGGATGAAACCGCCCGGACAGAGCAACTGCAGCACGCGTTCGCCGGTGTGCCCGAACGGCGTGTGGCCCAGGTCGTGTCCCAGCGCGATCGCCTCGGTCAACTCCTCGTTCAGCCGGAGCGCCTTCGCGATCGTACGGGCAATCTGCGACACCTCAAGGGTGTGCGTCAGCCGCGTCCGGTAGTGATCGCCCGCCGGGGCGAGGAATACCTGCGTCTTGTGCTTCAGGCGACGGAACGCCTTCGAATGGAGAATCCGGTCCCGGTCGCGCTGGAACGCCGGGCGGACCGGATCCTCCGGCTCCGCCCGCTGCCGCCCGCGCGTCCGGCTGCTGAACGCCGCCGCCGGCGCCAGCGTTTCTTCCTCACGCGCTTCGAGCTGCACCCGAAGCATGGACTCCTGCGCGATCGTCATGCGCTACGCACCCTTCGTGTCGTCTCCAGACTGCCGACCCGCGCCAACGCCTCGTCGAGCGCCGCCGGGTGATCGCCCGGGTGCGCTAGCCAGTGCACGTCCGGCTCCTTCCGGAACCAGATCACCTGACGACGCGCGTAGCGGCGGTTCTCCTGCGCAATCAGCGCGCGCGTGGCCGCTTCGTCGCGCGTCCCGTTCAGATGTTCGAGGGCCTGGCGGTAGACCAGCCCACCGAACGGATGCGCCGACCGGGGCACTCCCGCGGCGAGCAGGGACCGGATCTCGTCGAGCAGTCCGCCGTCGAACTGACGACTGACCCGCGCCGCGACGCGGCGCGCCGTTTCCTCCGGCGCCGTCCGCAACCCAAGCGTCACCAAGTCGTACTCCCCGAGCGGCGGGCGGGTGTCGGCGAAGTGATCGGTCAGCGAACGGCCGGTCACGAAGTACACCTCGAGGGCCCGGATCAGCCGCTTCCGGTCGCGTGGTTGAATGCGCAGCGCCGACGGCGGGTCGAGGCGCGCGACCATCCGGTGCAGCCAGGCATCGCCGCAGCGATCGGCGATCCGTTCGAGCCGGACGCGGAGCGCGTCGTCCCGGCCGGGACCGTCGAACAGCCCCCGCGTCAGCGCCCGGTAGTAGAGGCCGGTGCCGCCCGCCAGGATCGGCGTGCGTCCCCGGTCAGTGATCGCCCGCACCGCCGCCGACGCCTCGCGGGCGTACCGCGCGGCCGAATAGCGTTCCACCGGCTCGGCGACATCGATCAGGTGGTGCGGCACACCGCGGCGCGCCGCGCGCGGCGGCTTGTCGGTGCCGATGTCGAAGCCGCGGTAGACCGCGGTCGAATCGCAACTCACCACCTCCCCGCCGATCCGCTGCGCCACTGCCACGGCCAGTGTGCTCTTTCCGGAGGTGGTCGCGCCAACGATGGCGATCAGGCGGGAACGCCCCGCGCCGGTCATGACCACCGGTACAGGATCCAGACCACCATCACGGCCAGCAGCAACAGCCAGCCGATCAGTTGCGCACGGGTCGGCAGCGGCATGAACGGCCTCTGTCCGGGCGTCAGACGGGTGGCGACTCGTTGAAATAGAACGTCACGGTGAAGAAACAGCGGTCGCCCGGATAGTCGTCCGGCAGCGGCTGGGTCGGGTTGGACGTCGCGAGCGCGTTGAATGCCGAGTTGGTGAACGCGTCGAGCGCCGCCGGGCTGATCACCTGCAGCTCGGTGATCGATCCGTCCCGATTCACGAAGAACGTCAGGGCGACGTTCCCGTGCAGTGAGCGCGACATGATGGCATACGGCACAAACCAGTTGCGCCGGACCTGCGCGATGAAGCGTCGGATCCAGGGGCCGAACTCGGCGCCTCGGGAATCGAACTGGATCTCCGGTCCGTACCGGCCGGTGTCTCCCTTGCGGTTCATGAAACTCTCGCGCAGCGCGTACCGGTCGAGGTTCTGCAGGGCTCGTCCAAGCAGGCCGTCGGCCTGCCGATCGTCGGCCGGGTCGATCGGATCCGGATCATCCGTCCCGGCACCGCGCTCGCGATCCGCCACGCCCGGCACCTGCAGTGACCCGGCGCCAGCCGCCTCCGCCAGTTCCGACTCCAGACGGTCCGCCTCTGCCAGCTCCGTCTCCCCCTCATCCCCACCGTCGGCCTCATCCGAGGTCCCCTCGGCGCCCGCGGTGACCTCCGCCACCTCGGTGTCGGCGACCGGGTCGTCGATCGGCGCGATCTCTTCCGCGTCAGCCGTCCGGCCGTCCGGATCGGGATTCAGGCCCCGCTGCGGGTCCTCGTTGATAACGAAGTTGGACGAGTTGCCGTCGGCATTCGGGAGCGGGTTGGTTGGATCGTCCGCGGCACCGGGCGACTGCGCCACACGGTCACGGTCAGACAGCGGGGCGTCGGGGCGCGGGTCCTCGCGCGGCTCGATCTCGACGCGCGGCGCGATGAAGACGAAGGTGGGCTCGTCGGAGGCGGCGCGTGCCTGCGCCATGGCCTGAGCCTCCTGTTCGCCCAACTCCACGAGGCGCGCCGCCCGCCGCTCCTGCGCCGCCCGGACGAAGTCGAGCTGCGGGATGAAGATGGCGAGCGCCAGAACGGCGAGGTGAAGGAAGAGCGAGAGCAGCACCTGCTCCCGCCACGACATCGCCGACTCGAGTCCCGGCGTCTCGAAGTGTCGGTCCTCGAAGTCGAAGAACATGATGCAGCCGGACGGGGCTCGCCAGCCTCCTTGAGAGAGTATAGCCGCCCCGTCCCGTCGGGGTGGGCATCATCCCGGTCGGGCCGCGGTATAGAGGTAGACGATGCCCAGGTGCAACGGTCGGGCCGCGGCGCGGATGAAGCCCGCCTGCTCCAGACGGCGGGCGAACAGGGCGCCGCTGGGGAACTCGCCAACCGACGCCGGCAGGTAGGCGTACGCGCTGTCGTGCCGGGAGATCAGCTGTCCGATCCTGGGAAGCACCTGCCGGAAGTACCAGGCATAGAGCCGCCGCAGGCCGGGCGTCCGCGGCATGCCGAACTCCAGGATCGCCACCCGGCCACCGGGACGAACCACTCGGTGCAACTCGGCCAGCGCCAGGTCCGGATCCGCCACGTTGCGGATGCCGAAGGCGATCGTGGCGGCGTCGACCGAGCCGTCCGGCAGCGGGACACGCGTCGCGTCGGCGCGGACCAGGTGCACGCGACCGCTCAGACGACCGGCGTCCCGTTTCGACCGACCCCGCTCGAGCATCGCGCCGGCGAAGTCGATGCCCACCACGCGGGATGCACCCGGCGCACCGCGCACCCCGGCGGCCAGCGCGATGGCGAGATCCGCCGTACCGGTGCAGCCATCCAGCACCGTCTCGTCGCCTGTCAGCGCGAGCGCCTCGACGGCGCGCGTTCGCCAGCGGCGATCCAGACCGGCGCTCAGCAGGTGGTTCAGCAGGTCGTACCGTCCCGCGATCGCATCGAACATCCCGGCGATCCGCGCCGGCGTCCTGTCAACGGACGGTTCCGCCCCCGCCCGATCCACCGCGCCGTCAGTCACCCGCCCGCTGACCCGGTCCAGGCGGGATAGAGCTGGTGCTCGATGTCGAGCGCCGACAGGATCTTGCCTGCCATGAAGTCGGCCAGATCGTCCAGGGTGCGCGGCTGCTGGTAGTAGGCGGGCATGGCGGGCAGCACGTGCGCACCTGCCTCGGCGCAGAGCACCAGGTTGCGCAGTTGCGGAAGGCTCATCGGTGTCTCGCGCGGGACGATCACCAGTCGCCGTCGCTCCTTCAGTATCACGTCGGCGGCGCGCTCGATCAGGTTGCGCGACAGCCCGTGCGCAACACCCGCGAGCGTCTTCATCGAACAGGGGACGATCACCATCGCGTCGCACGGATGACTACCACTGGCGATGGACGCGCCGACGTCCCGATTCCGGTGGACGACGAAGGCATGGTCCGGCGGCGTGGCGACTCCATAGCGCGACACCAGGTGCGCCGGCAGGCGCTCGACCGCGGCATCGGCGCCCAACTCGTCGTGCAGCAGCCGGCGCCCGTACTCCGACACCACCAGTTCGATCTCCGCACCCGCATCGACGAGCGCCGCGAGCGTCCGGACCGCGTAGAGTGCGCCGCTCGCCCCGGTGATACCGAACGCGACGCGCCGAGGCCGACCTGCCATCGTCTGTCTAGCCAACGTGGAGCGCTGCAGCGGTGGCGGCCAAGTACAGCATGCCGACGTAGCCGTTGAGATCGAACGCCTGCTTGACACGCGACAGATCGGTCGGACTGACGAGCGACTGTTCGTACGCCAGGAGCAACGCGACGCCCGCCACGCCAGCCAGGTAGATTAGGCCGAGCGGCGCCAGCCAGGCGAGCGACGCGAGCGCGCCAACCGCCACGGCGTGGAACAGACGCGACAGACGGAGCGCCCGAGCGACGCCGAACCGCGCCGGAATCGACCGCAGTCCGGTGCGGCGATCGAAGTCGAGATCCTCGCAGGCGTAGATCACGTCGAATCCCGCCACCCACAGGGCGGTCGCCAACGCGAGCAGCCATGGCTGCCAGGCGAAGAACGGGCCCCCGGCGGCCAGCCATCCGCCCACCGGCGCCACCGCCAGCGCAAGGCCGAGAAAGAGTTGCGTATATGTCGTGTACCGCTTCGCGAGGGAGTACCAGAAGACGATCGCCAGTGCGACCGGCGACAGCGTGAAGCACAGCATGCCGAGCGGATACGTGGAGGCGACGAACGCGAGCGACGCGACGACCGCAATCGCTCCCGCCTCGGTCCGCGACACCAGGCCGCGTGGAATCTCCCGTCCGGTCGTCCTCGGGTTGAGGGCGTCGAAGCGGGCATCCACCAGGCGATTGAAGGCCATCGCCGCGGTCCGGGCCGTGAACATCGCGATCACAATCCAGCCGGCGCGCGCCCAGGTGAGTTCTGCCGTCTGCCCCGCCAGCAGCGCCCCGGTCAGCGCGAACGGCAGCGCGAAGATGGTGTGGCTGAACCGAACGAACGATGCCCAGGTGCGGAGTCGCGTCAGCATGCGTGTGTGGGAACCCAGGCGGCCTGCGCCGGATCAATCCCGCTCACCAAGTATTGTTCCACATCATCCAACGCTCCGGGCAGCTCGACCGCCAGCAGCGCCGCCCGGCGCCCCGGTACGATGGCGCCCAGCGCCGCACTCCGTCCGAGCGCCGTGGCGCCGTCGAGCGTCGCGCTCCGAAGCAGTCGGGATGCCGGCACCGCCGGCGCCAACCGGTGGAGCTCGGCCAGCTCTCCGAACAGATTGAGGTCGGGCGCACTCGCCAGGCTGTCGGTGCCGACCGCCACACGGACGCCCGACGCATAGAAGTCCGCCACCGGCGGCACGCCGGCGCCGGTCCATCTGTTGCTCCGCGGACAGGTGACGAGCGTCGCACCGGCATCACGCAACCGCTCCAGCTCGTCCAGTTCCAGTTGCACCCCATGGACGACGAGCGTGTCGTGCCGCAGCCACCCGAGTCGGTCGAGGTACTCGACCGGCCCGGTCCCGGGCGGCTGCCACCCCGGATCCCACCGGCCGCGCACCTCGAGCAGATCCCGCCACGGGCCGCTGCCGTCGCGGAGAAACTGGAGCTCCTCGGCCGACTCTGCCAAGTGAACGGATCGCGGACCGGGCACGCGTGTCGCGAGCGAACGAAAGAGCGCCGGCGACACGGAAAACGGCGCGTGCGCCGCGGCGCGCAGCGTCGCGCGCTCGCCCGCGGCGCCGGCCGGCCGAGCCGCGATCCGCTCGGCCATGCGGTCGGCGATCGCCTCGGCGTCGCCCGGCGCGATGTCGAACCCGATCTGCTCCTCAAACAGCACCGCATCGATCGGCGCGGCGTCGAGCGCGGGAAGCGCCGCCAGCGTGTTGCCGATGTCGCCCATCAGGATGGTGCCGGCGGCATGGGCCTGCGCGATGGCGTCCGGGATCGCGTCCGCGCGGATACCGCCGCCGGCCGCGACCCGTTCCACCAGTGTCCGCGCCCACACAGGCATCGACGGCGCCGGCGGGGCGGTTTCGCGATGACCTGACAACTCGAGGTGGGTGTGGGCGTTCACCAGGCCGGGGAGGAGCGCAACGTTGCCCAGGTCGATCTCGGTACGCGGACGACCGGACGATGTGCCGTCGGCGCCACCGACCGTGCGGATGACAGTGCCGCCCACATCGACGTCCACCCAACCGTCACGGATCGGTGGCGCGATGACCGGCAGGACCCAGCGGGCGCGGTACCGAACGACCAGCGCCGGACCGCTCACGACGCGCCGGGGCGCTGCTGCTTCCCGCTTCGGCTCCGCGCCTCGTAGCGGTCCAGTTCGGCCGGCACGGAGTCGTCACCCGGCGCGCGCGCCGTGGCGAGCTCGGTCATCCGCGGCACCGCCTGTTCGCGGAAGAACGGATCGCCAAGCACCCGGTACTCCATGTCGCGCCGCTTCGGCACGAAGCCGGCATCCTCAATATTCCGGACGATCTCAACCTCGTCCATGCAGTAGGCGGCGCCGGCAGCGCGAACGACGTTCTCCTCGATCATCACGCTCCCCATGTCGTTCGCGCCGTACGCGAGGCTCAACTGCCCCACCTTCCCCCCCTGCGTCACCCAGGAGGCCTGCAGGTTGTCGACGTTATCGAGGACGAGCCGCGCCAGCGCCAGCGTGCGGAGGTACTCGACGCAGGTCGCGGTGTCGATCGGCTGGCGTTCCGCCAGCTCGGTATGGTCCGGCTGGAAGCTCCAGGTAATGAACGCCGTGAAGCCACCCGTCTCGTCCTGCAACGCGCGAATCCGGAGCAGGTGCTCGAGCCGCTCCTCAAGGGTCTCGACGGTGCCGTACATCATCGTCGCCGTCGTCCGGACCCCGGCGCGGTGTGCATCGCGCATCACGCCGATCCATTCGTCGGCGGTCGCCTTCCCGTCGCAATGGAGCAGCCGGCGGACCCGGTCGACCAGGATCTCGGCGCCGCCGCCCGGAATGCTGTCCAGACCGGCGGCGATCAACCGGTCGATCACCGCCCGGACCGGCAGGTTCGAGAGGCGCGACAGATGGATCACCTCCGGCGGCGAGAGCGCGTGCAGCCGGAAACCGGGGTAGCGATCCTTGATCGCCCGGAACAGATCCTCGTACCAGTTGATCGGCAGGTCGGGGTTGTGCCCCCCCTGCAGCAGCAACTGCACGCCGCCGACCGCAATCGTCTCATCGATCTTCGCGAAGATCTCGTCGAACCCCAGGACGTAGCCGTCGGTTGCGCCGATGCCGCGGTAAAACGCACAGAAGTTGCAGCGCGCGACGCATACGTTGGTGTAATTGACGTTGCGGTCGATGATGTAGGTGACGATGCCGTCGGGACACCGAGCGGCGCGCGCCCCGTCGGCCAGCGCGCCCAACGCATGGGTCGGCAGCGCGCGGTAGAGCGCGAGCGCCTCGGCCGCATTGATCCGGTGGCCGTCAAGCGACCGTCCGGCGGCACGGTCGGCCGCCGCCCGGTCCGCGGCCGTCGCGGGGGTCATCGTTCGTAGTATCGGACCGGACGCGCCTCCGGCACCAGGTCGAGATCCGCCGCTTCGCCGAAAAAGCGCTTCAACCCGGCGTGCCCCTCTTCGGTCAGGGTGAACTGCACATTCTCCTGGAGGTAGGCGCGAGCGATCTCCGCCCGCTCTTCGTCCTTCGGCCCGTGCGCCGCCACGATGCCGTCCAGCCCGCTCGCGCCGGCGTCGCGGGCAGCCCGCAACGCCTCGATGTGCGCCGGTGTCACCACGTCGGGCCGACCCGCCCAGAATGCCCAGACGAACGGTAGGTCCGTCAGCGTGGCCCACTCCTCGCCCAGATCGATCTTGTCCAGGTCGACCACCGTCTCGTGCTCGGTGAACAGCGCCACATCGCCGATCAGCAACGCCGCGTCGCACCGCTTCAGCATCTTCGGCAGATCGGGCGGCATCGTGTGAAACTTCGGCTCGATATCGAACGACTGCACACAGAGGATCCGGAGCAATGTCACGGCGGTGCGCGAGCTGGCGTCGATGGCGATCGACCGGATAGCAGTGGGAGGCCGCGTCGTGAACAGGGCCACGCTCGCCACCGGACCATCGGAGGAGACGGCGATGTCGGGGACAACGCGGTAGTCGGTGCCGCGGAGGTATTCGATGGTCGGGATCAGCGCGAGATCGACCGAACCGTCGTGCAGCATGGCGGCCACCCTGGCCGGCACGTCGTACCGGATGGTGAACAGGTCGGCGTGCCCCTCGAGATCGCGGACCAGCGGCCGCGCGTTCAGGTACTCGACGGCGCCGACGCGAATTGCGCTCATGGTTCGTTTGCCGGCCGCACCTCGAAGCGGCCGTCACGCTCGACCGGATCGAGGCCGGCGGCACGGATCTGGCGCCGGATCTCGGCATCAGGCGCGCGCCTGGGACCCTCGGCGACCGTGTCGACCGGCGAAATGCCGTCGATGTCGTCCGCTCCGAAGGCCAGGGCGACCTGCGCCAAGTGCGGGCCGTACAGCCGCCAGTCGACCTGAATCGAGTCGATATTGTCGACCAGCAGCCGCGAGAAGGCAACCTGACGTACATCGTCGTACCCGGTGGTCGGCTTGTCCGACAGGCGGCACGGCAGCGGCGCGAACGCCCGGGCCGGGGCGCCGCCCCCCCAGCCGGCCACTCGCCGGATGGTGTCGATCCCGGCGGCGGCCGGATCACGCACCGTTAACCGGGCAACCGGCAGACCGGCGTCGCGCGCCCGGCCGATCCAGTCAGGGCGGTCAGTCCGCTCCACCACCGCCTCGGCGACCGATGTGAGTCCCGCACGGCGGAGCGCGGCCGCGAAGCGGTCGAAGCGGGTGGCGTCCCCACCGCAGCAGGCAATCAGTTCGTCCAGCGTGAAGCCGGTCACCGGGATGTCACCCGATGCTTCGGCGGCGCGTGCGACCGATGCGAGGACTTCGGCTTCGGTGGCGGGACAGCCGGTCAGCCGCACCTCCCCGGCCGAGGGGGGGACGGCTCCGTTGCCTTCCGCTACGCCTGCATCCGTCGCTGCAACCTCCAGCACCCGCACATACGTCACGCGGTCGCCCCGGCGCGCCCGGCGCCGGTCGTCCGCCAGCGCGCCGAGGCGGAGGACATCCCGCGAATCGGCCAACGCCGCCACGTCGTCCGGCGACAGCGGCTCACCCGACCGAACCCGCGCGCTCAACGCATCGAACCGCGCCGCCTCCGTCATGCCGGATCTCCGTTCCGTCCGCCGGCCGTCCCCGTGGCGAGCGCGTCGGCCACTCGTTGCGCCACGGCAAGCGCTCGCCGGCCATCGGCGCCGCTCACCCCCGGCGGCGCGGCTCCGCGCACCGCCCGGACGAAATCAGCCAGCTCGCGTTCCAGCGGATCGGCGTCGGCCGCTACCTCCACACGGCGCACCTCGATCGCCGGCTCGCCTCCCTCAGGCCGGGCCACCGTCACGGTTTCCGCCCGGCGGCCGTCGTAGTCGACCGACACCAGCGCGTGCGGCTGGAACACCCGCAGCTTGCGAACCCGGTCGCGACTGATCCGGCTCGCCGTGAGGTTAGCGATGCAGCCGTCGGGGAACCGGAGCCGTGCGTTCGCAATGTCGATCCGTCCACTCAGCACCGGGACGCCAACCGCCTCGATCGACGATGGCTCCGCGCCGAGGATCGCCAGTACGATGTCGAGGTCGTGGATCATCACGTCGAAGATCACGTCGATGTCCAGGCTGCGCGGCTTGAAACCGTCGAGCCGATGCACCTCGATGAACCGCGGCGCGGAGATCAACGGCAGCGCCGCCGTGACTGCGGGGTTGTGCCGCTCGGTGTGACCGACCGCCAGTGTCGCGCCGGACGCCGCAGCAGCGGCGATCAACCGGTCGGCGTCGTCCAGCGTCGCCGCGATCGGTTTCTCCACCAGCACCGCGACACCCGCTTCAAGCAGCGGCCCGGCGACCCGCGCATGGTCGGCCGTCGGCACCGCCACGACAACGCCGTCGACCGGCGGCTCGATCACGCGGACATCATCCACCACCGGCGCACCGACGTGCGAGGCGACCGCACGCGCCCGGTCCGCGTCGCGATCAACGATACCAGCCAGCTCCACGCCGGGCATGGTGGCCAGAATGCGGGCATGATTCTGGCCGTGGGAGCCAACGCCGATGACCGCCGCGCGAAATGCTCCGCTCGTCATCGGCGTGTCAGCGACCCCGTGCCCGCGCTGGCGCGCTGGCCTCGGAACGACCGACAACCGTGATGCCAGCCGCCTCAGCCGCTTCGACCACCCGGTCGCCGTCGATCACCAGGGTCCGGCCGGCGTCCACCGACAGGACCGTGGCGCCGACGTCCCGCATCGCTCCCACCGTCGACACGCCGATGACTGGGACGTCGAACCGCATGTCCTGGTTCGGCTTCGCCACCTTGATCACTGAGGCGCCCGGACCGGCGAGACGGCCGCCACGCGCGATCACGGCGTCGGTCCCTTCCATCGCCTCGACTGCCACCACTGCCCGGTCCTTGACGACAATCGTCTGGCCAATGTCCAGCCCGGCGATTGCATCAGCCATCCGGTAGCCGAACGCGAGTTCCGCCAACTCCTCATCGGACGGCGGGCGCGCGGTCAGCGTACCGACGCCCGCCAGCAGGGGTTCGAGAAACAGCGTGGAATCGACCAGCTCGATGCCATGCTCGGCCAGCACGTCGGCCACCGCCGAGATCAGGGCATCGGTATTCCGCGCCCGTAGCCGACTCAGCGCCGAGAGCAGGGTCAGATCGGGCATCACGCCCGAGAAGAGCCTCGTATGCTTCACCTGCCCCGCCATCACCGCACGGCGCACCTGCGCCGCCTTGAGGATCTCGATGCAGCGGCCCAACTGACCGAGCGAGACCCAGTGAAATGCGGCCGGCTGGCCGTTGGCCGCCACTTCCTCCAGAGCTGGACTGGTCTCCTCGCGGATGGCGACGACGGTGACGTCGTGCCCCAGGCTGCGTGCCGCGTCCAGCGCCAGAAAGGGAAACCGTCCGTTGCCGGCGATCAGACCGATCCGCATCGGGCTGGCCCCAAGACTACTCCTCGATCCCGACCGGCTCGTACCGCCGCGTCGGCCGACGAAGGATGACGCCGCGCCTCGAACTCCGGATGAACTCGACCAGGTAGCGCACCTCGGGGACGTCGAGGCTCCGATCGGCGTCGATGCGCACGAGCGCCTGCGTCGTATTCAGCTTCGACTGCAGCAGATAGCGGTACGCGCGTCTCAACTGCGCGATTGTCTGCGTCGGGGTGCCGTGCCGCTCGAGACCGATGGTGTTGACGCCGTAGATGCGAGCCCGGTTGCCCACCGTTCGGCTGTACGGCAACGCGTCCATCGTGACGACACTGCCGCCACCGATGAACGCCTGCCGCCCGACGCGGCAGAACTGGTGGATGCCCGACAGCGCGCTGATCGTCGCCTCGTCCTCCACCACGACATGTCCGCCGATGGTCGCGCCGTTCGCAAAGATGTTCCGGTCGCCGATCGTGCAGTCGTGCGCCACATGCGCATACGCCATGAAGACGTTGTCGTTACCGATCAGCGTCAACCCGCCGCCCCCGCGAGTGCCCCGGTTGATCGTGACGAACTCCCGGATGACGTTGCGGTGCCCGATGACGACGCGGGTTTCCTCCCCCTTGTACTTCAGATCCTGCGGAATCAGGCCGACGGAGGCGAAGGGGAACACGTGGCACTCGTCCCCTAATTCGGTGTTGCCGGCGATAATCGCCGAGGCGCCAATCCGGCAGGCGCGACCCACCCGGACCCGTGAACCGACAATGGCGTTCGGACCGACCGTGGTCTCGAGACCGAGCACCGCGTCGGGATGGACGGTGGCGGTGGGATCGATGTGGCTCGATGCCTCGATGCCGACCAGGAGTTCCGCTTCGGCGACGCTCTGATCCGCCACCGTCGCGATGCCGTAGGCGACCGCTTCGCCGGCCGAGCGACTGCGCAGCGTCACCTCCAGGCAGAGGCGGTCGCCCGGAAGCACCTGTTTCCGAAACTTCGCGTTGTTGACCCCTCGCAGCATCGTCCGACCGGTCGGCGTCCTCCCTCCGTCCCCGAGCAGGAGGAGCGTGGCCACCTGCATGAGCGTCTCGATCATCACCACACCCGGCATCAGCGGGTTGCCCGGAAAATGTCCCTGGAAGTACTCCTCGTTCACCGTCACGTTCTTGACGGCAATGACGCGCCGGCCAGGCTCGTACTCGACCACCTGGTCAACCAGGAGAGCGGGGTATCGGTGCCTGAGCCGGTCGAGCAGGATGGGAATGTCGAGGGACACGGGCGTTGCGGGGCTTGCCTGACCGGTGGGGAGTGTACTCATTCGCCGCGGCCCCCGTCCACCCGCCCCACTCAAAGGACGATGCGGCCCTGGCCCACGCGCCGGGTGATGCGGCTTCGGTCGAGGTATTCGAGCAGCGGGATGGCGCGCTTTCGCGTAACACCGAAGCGTTCCTTGAACCAGGCGATGTCGACCCGCGCCGGCTCGGTTCCGGTGGCGTCCGCCTTCAGCGCCGAGACCGCCGCCCGTACCCGCTGGAGCGCCTCCCGGTGAAACAGCAGCGTGCCGAGCCGTTCCAGCGTGCCGTCACGGATCAGCAGCGTCAGCATCCGTTCGATCGCGTCCGGCGCCGCCTCAAGCGCAGGGGGCAACGCCGACAGATCGGGCGGCGTCAGGCCTCCCTCGCGGAACCGCGCGGCGAGGCGGTCCTTCAACGCCGCTTCGTCTTCGGTCAGCCTTAGGCGGTGGCTGGTCAATGCGAGATGTCGGCCGTCGATCAGGACGCCCTCGGCTGCCAGGGTCTGCGCGACGTGATCGAACAGCTCCGGACCGGCCAGGTCCCCGAGGCGGCTCCGTGCCTCTTCGCGCGAGAGTCCAGGTTCCACCGGGTGCGCCGCGTGGCAGGCGGCCACCGCATCGATCAGCGCGTCTCGGACCGCCGTCACCCGCTCCGTCGCGAACCACCGGCGACCCGCCGCCGTCGCCATCCCCTCGGCCACAAGCGATCCGGCCGCCACGGCGGCGGCAGCCGCCGTCAGACCAACGCGTGGCGCCAGGTCAGTCGCCGTCAGGCCGGTTCCGGCCGCCTCGTCCACCATCACCTGGATCGCGTCAGCTGTCCCGGCATCGTCCAGGTGGTCGAGACGCCACAGGCGGCTGGCGCCGGCCGCAGAGCGCAGGCCGCCGCGCGGCGGCGCCGCGTCGAGCACGCGCCCGCCGCCGATCGTGACCGGCGGCGAATAGGCGCGCAGGACGAAGCGATCGCCGCGCGTCAGGGCGGCTGAGCGCTCGAGGTGCAGCCGGGCGAAGGCGGAGTCGCCCGGCTGCAGCGCGCCTGCAAAGAACCACTCACCATCGGAGTCCGCCTCGGCCCCGGACGGGCGGAGCGCACCAAGGGCAACCCGCGCCATGACCTCCGTCGTTCCCTGGTGGAATCTCACGCGCGCACCGTGCCGGAGCGGACGCGCGCTGTCGAGCAGCACGATCCGGGCGTCGATCCGTTGGGTCGCCAGCAGGCCGCCGGGTGTGGTGAGCGTATCGCCGCGCCGGAGATCGTCGACACCGACGCCCGCCAGGTTGATCGCCGCCCGCTGGCCCGCCTGTGCGGCCTGACGCGCCTCGCCATGCACCTGGATGCCGCGTGCCTTGACCCTCCGGCCGGCCGGCAGCAGCGTCAGATCCGACTCGCGCGCGATCCGGCCCGAGACCAGCGTGCCGGTAACGACCGTGCCGAAGCCCCTGACGCTGAACGCGCGATCGATCGGCAGGCGCACCAGGCCGTCTTCGCTCCGGCCGGCCGCGTCCACGGCCAGGGCCGCCAGCGCACGTCGCAGTTCGTCCAGGCCCGTGCCGGTCCGGGACGAGACCGGCACGATTGGAGCCCCGTCAAGGAAGGAGTCGGCGATCAGTTCGCGCGTCTCGAGGCGGACCAGTTCGACCGTGTCGTCGTCCACCAGATCCGCCTTCGTGAGCGCCACTACGCCACGCGGCACGTCCAGCATCCGGCAGATGTCGAAGTGCTCGCGTGTCTGCGGCATCACCGACTCGTCCGCTGCGATCACCAGCAGAACGACGTCGATGCCGCTTGCCCCGGCCAGCATGTTGCGGACGAACCGCTCGTGGCCCGGTACGTCGACGAACGCCAGGTGGGTATCCCCGTCCCGGTACCTGGCGAACCCGAGGTCGATCGTGATCCCGCGCGCCTTCTCCTCCTGCAGCCGGTCGGGATCGACGCCGGTCAGCGCCGTCACCAGTGCGCTCTTTCCATGGTCGATGTGGCCTGCCGTCCCGACCACCAGGTGCTTCACATCGCGATCATGGCACGGAGCGCCCGCCGCCGCCTGTTTAGCGACGGCGGGCACGTGCGGAACGCCTCGGGCGGCGGGCAGTGGGGGGACGGTCGACCCGCTCGTCGTGACGCCGTCTTGCCCGGGGCATCCGGCCGTCGCGCCGGCGTCCGACCGACGCCAGGATGTCCAGCAGCGCCAGGTCGAGCTGGCGGCGGGCGCGGTCGACGCGGACGAGCTGCACGTCGACCCGGTCGCCCAGCCGGTACACCTTGCCGGTGTTCTCGCCGCGCCAGAGATGGTGGTCATCATGGAAGACGTAGTAGTCGTCCGCCATGCTCGAGATGTGGACCATGCCCTCCACGAACTGTTCCACCAGCTCGACAAACAGGCCGAAACCGGTGACACCCATGACGTGCCCGGTGAACGAGTCGCCCACCTTGTCCGCCATGAACTGGATCTTTTGCCACCGCACCACCTCCCGTTCAGCCTCTTCCGCGCGCCGTTCCAGGTCGGATGCCTGTGTCCCCAGCTCGGGCAGTTCCGCCAGGCGCTCGCGCCGATCTCTCGCCGTGAGTCGGCCGGCGCGTGAAACACGGAGGGCGCGGTGCACCGTCAGATCTGGGTAGCGGCGGATCGGCGACGTGAAGTGCGTGTACGCGGCGGACGCCAGACCATAGTGGCCCAGGTTCGACGCCTCGTAGCGCGCCCGCTGCATCGCCCGGAGCATCAACAGGGCGACCGCCCGCTCCGCCGGCTCGCCACGCACGCGATCGAGAAGCTTCTGAAAGTGCGCCGGCGTCACCTGATCGGGCGGCGCGCCCAGGCTGTAGCCGAGCGAGTGGGCGAACATGTCGACCCGCTCCACCTTCTCTGGGTCGGGCCGCTCATGCACCCGGTAGAGCGTCGGCATCCGCGTCCGCTCCAGGTGCGCTGCGACCGTCTCGTTCGCGATCAGCATGAACTCCTCGATGATCCGGTGCGCCGTCGTGCGCTGATCCGCCACGATGGCCTCCACGCGCCCCTCGTCGTCCCGCTGGAAGGTGGCCACCGGTACGTCGACGTCGATCGCGCCGCGTGCTCGGCGCCGCCTGGTCAGCGCGGCCGCCGCCTCCGCCATCCGTTCGAAGAGCGGCACCAACGCGCGGTACTTCTGCCGCTGCGGCGCCTCGGGGTCCAAAAGGATGGCGTCGACGTCGGTGTAGGTCATTCGTGCATCGCTGCGGATGACACCGTCGTGTATCTCGTGATCAAGAAGCTTCCCCCGGCGATCGATCTCCATCAGGCACGACTGCACCAGTCGATCCACACGCGGCTTCAGGCTGCAGAGGCCCGTCGCGAGCGGGGCCGGGAACATGTGGACGGCTCGGTGGGGAAAGTAGACCGATGTGCCGCGCGCGCGGGCATCGCGGTCGAGCGCGCTCCCCTCGGCGACGTAGTGGGCCACGTCGGCGATGTGCACACCCAGGCGGACCCGCCCGTTCGAAAGCGGTTCCAGCGTGATGGCATCGTCGAAATCGCGCGCCGTCTCACCGTCGATCGTAACGGTCGGCAGCTTTCGGAAGTCGGTCCGCCCACTGAGATCTTCCTTCTTCACGCTGGTGCCGAGACCCTTCGCCGCCTGGACCGCGTTCGGATCGGGCTCGTCCGGGATGCCGTACTTCTCAAGCGTGATCCGGACATCCTCCCCCGGCTTCGCGTACCGATCCTCGTCGAGTCGGATCAGCGCACCGCGCCCGATCAGTGTCTCCAGGCGCTCCTCGAGCGCCTCGCGCCGGTGGACCGGCCACTCGAGCCGCACCTCCAGATCGAGCAGCGTGAACGGTTTCCTGATCCGCTTGAGCGCGTTGACTACCTGATCAGCTGTGAGCATTGCGGTGCGACGAACCTCAGGCGATCAGCACGAGTTGCAGGTCGCCGACGTTGGTGTCGGTCGGGCCGGTCCGAACAAGATCGCCGAGCGCTTCGAAGAACGTGTACGTGTCATTCGCCGCGAGATAGGTCTCCGGCCGGTGCAGGCCGGCATCGGCGGCCCGTGTCGGCGTCATTGTGTCGACCAGCGCCCCGGCCGCGTCAGTCGGACCGTCGATGCCATCGGTCCCGACGCTCGCCAGCACCGCCTCGGGGAACCGCCGGGTGAGATGGATCGCGGACGCGAGCGCGAACTCCTGGTTCCGTCCACCCTTGCCCCGGCCAGTGACATGAACCGTCGTCTCGCCCGCCGACAACACACAGAATGGACGCGGCCGCTCGTGCGCCAGTTGCGCCGCCCGGCGGACATGTGCGAGGGCGACGTCGCGCGCCTCGCCCGTCACCGGCTCGTTGATCGTCGCGACGGTGAATCCAAGATGGCGTGCCTCAGCCGCCGCCCCGTCGATCGCGTCCCAGCGACTCCCAATCAGGTGGTACGACGCACCGGCAAGACGGGGGTCGTCCGGCTTCGGGCTCTCCGGGATCTCACCGCGCACGCCACGCCCAATCATGTCCAACGCCGCGGCCGGCACCCTGCCGCTGGCGCCCAGGACGATGGCCAGGGCGTCGGCGAACGTCGTTGGATCGGGCACGGTCGGCCCCGATCCGATCACCGCCGGATCGTCCGGCAGCGGATCGAACACGTCCGAGATCGCCAGCGTCACTACGCGACCGCCCGCCGCCGCGGCAAGCCGCCCCCCCTTGAGCGCCGACAGGTGCTTTCGGACGCAGTTGACCCCATCGATCGCGACGCCGGCGCGCAGCAGCAGGGTCGTGACGGCCGCCTTCTCCGCCAGCGTCACTCCCTCGACCGGCGCCGCGAGGCCGGCCGATGCTCCGCCAGACAGGAGCACCACGACCACCTGGCCGTCGCCAGCACCGTCGGCCAGCTCCAGCGCGCGCTGGCCCGCCGCCAAGCTCCCTTCCGTCGGTATCGGATGGCCCACGTCGAACCACTCGAGCCGATCAACCGGATCGCCCGGCTGCGGCGAGGCGACCAGGCCGCGAAGCGCCGCGTCCGGTCGTGCGTCGGCAAACGCCTGCGCCATCGGTCGGGCCGCCTTGCCCGCGGCGATCACTATTGGTGCACGGTCACCCAGTGCGGACGTCACCTCCGGCGTTGCGAGGCCACGCGTTGTCAGCCGGCCCGCTCCGGCGGCAGCGATACCGGCCGCGGCAATGCGAAACGCCTGCTGTCGAAGGGTTGCGAGGGTCAGCGGAAGGCTCGGGTGCGTCGCGGATGGGCCGCGGTCGCCGGATCAGTGAAGCGGAGCGCTGTCGGTGGAGGCGGAGAGGCGGGTAATGCCATCGATGGTTCTCAGCAGCCGGTTCACCACCTGTTCTCCCCTGTCCTCGGTGCAGAGGCGGTCGACATGCCGCATCAGCTTGAGGATGGCCGCCTCGACGTCATCGATCGTCTTCTCGGAATAGTACTCGCGCTGCTGCTCCAGGCATCGCCAATGCCTGAACAGTTCCTCGCGATAGAAGCTGACCCGAATCGACAAGGACTGACCAGTCAAGGCGGGGCGACCGTCGGCGCCGGACGCGCGGGGGAACGTCACGTTCGTCGGTGCCATAAGGGACTATCCATTTAGTGTAGACACGCTGGCGAGACAGTGTCAAACCGAGGCACGCAGCCCCGCACGCCGGCATGGCATCAGTTCTCCAGCGCCGCCCGCACCAACTCGTGCACCACTCGCGGGTTTGCCTGCCCTCGCGTGGCGCGCATCACCTGTCCCACGAGGAAGCCGAGCGCGCGCTCCTTACCGGACCGGTACTTCCCGACCGCATCCGGGTTGTCGGCGATCGCCTGACGGACCACCCCGTCGAGCGACGCGGCGTCGTCAATCTGCGCCAGTCCCTCCGCTGCGACGATCGCCTCTGGCGCCTCGCCCGTCCGCGCCATCCGCTCGATCACCTGCTTCGCGGCAGAACTGCTGAGCGTGCCGCCGTCGATCAGGCGAACCAGTGCGCCGAGCGCGGCCGGCGTCACACCCGCCTCCGGCACCGCCACCCCCGTCTCTTTCGCCAGCCGGGTCAACTCCCCCATGATCCAGTTCGCCGCCCCCTTCGGGCTACCCGCCGCCGCCGCCGCCGCCTCGAAGAACCTGGCCAGGTCGGCGTCGTCCGCCAACAGCGCCGCATCCTGCGCCGGGAGCCGGTAGTGTGCGATGAACCGCTGCCGCCGTGTCTCCGGCAGCTCCGGCAGCTCGGCGCGAAGCTGGTCCACCATGGCCGGGTCCACGAGAAGCGGCGGGAGGTCGGGGTCGGGGAAGTAGCGGTAGTCGTGCGCCTCCTCCTTGCTCCGCATCGGCACGGTCCGGCGCCGCGCGCTGTCCCAAAGGCGCGTTTCCTGCACCACCCGGGCGCCCCGTTCGATCACCGACGCCTGGCGCCTCACCTCGTGGGCGAGCGCCTGTGCGAGGAACCGGAACGAGTTGAGGTTCTTCACCTCCACCTTCACGCCCAGCGTCTCACTGCCCGCCGGCCGGACTGAAACGTTGGCGTCGCAGCGGAGGCTTCCCTCCTCCATACTGCCGTCGTTCACGTCAAGGGCGAGCAGAATGCCGCGCAGCCGTTCGAAGAAGCGCGCCGCCTCGGCGGGCGTTCGCAGGTCGGGCTCCGTGACAATCTCGATCAGCGGCACGCCGCTCCGGTTGAAGTCGAGATACGTGGTCCGCCCGGAATCGGGAAAGCCTTCGTGGATCGACTTCCCCGCATCCTCCTCCATGTGGACCCTGGTGATCCGAACCTCGCGCGTCGTTCCGTCGACCGTGAACGTCACATGACCGCCGGTCGCGAGCGGCTGTTCGTACTGCGAGATCTGGTACCCCTTCGGTAGGTCGGGATAGAAGTAGTTCTTCCGCGCGAAGATCGACACCGGCTGCACGTCGCAGTCGAGCGCGAGCGACGCGCGAACCGCATGCTCGACGGCGCGCCGGTTCAGTACTGGCAGCGCGCCCGGCAGCCCGAGGCAGACCGGACAGACTTGGCTGTTGGGAGGGGCGCCGAAGGTGGCGCGGCAGCCGCAGAAGATCTTGGTCTCGGTCCGGAGCTGGGCGTGGATTTCGAGGCCAATGACCGGTTCGAGCACGCCCTGTCAGGCTCTGGGGCCCGCCTGCCGGACCTCCTCGGCCGCCTCTGCCTCAAACGCCCGGAAGTTCTCGGCGAACATGCGGGCCAGCGCGGTGGCCTGCGCGTCATAGGCGGTGCCGTCGCGCCATGATGCACGCGGTTGCAACCCCTCGGCCGGCACGTCCGGCACCACGGCCGGCACGTCGACATTGAAGACCGGATCGGGGGCGTACGGCACGTCGTCGAGCGCGCCCGAGAGCGCCGCTGAGATCATCGCCCGCGTGTACCCAATCCTCATCCGGCTGCCGACGCCATACGCACCGCCGGTCCAGCCGGTGTTCACCAGCCAGACGCGCGCGCCGCTCGACGCGATCCGCGCGCCGAGCAGCTTCGCGTACACCGTCGGGTGGTGCACCATGAACGGCGCGCCGAAGCAGGTGCTGAATGTCGCCTTCGGCTCGGTTACTCCCTTCTCGGTCCCGGCCACCTTTGCGGTATAGCCGGAAAGGAAGTGGTACATCGCACCAGCCGGCGTCAGCCGCGCGATGGGCGGCAGCACACCGAACGCGTCGCAGGTCAGCATGACGATATTGGCCGGGTGGTCCCCGCAACCCGATTCAACCCAGTTGTCGATGAACGAGATCGGGTAGGCCCCGCGCGTGTTCTCGGTGATCGATTCGTCGTCGAGGTCGAGAGCGCGCGTGGCCGGATCCATCACGACGTTCTCGAGCACCGTGCCGAACCGACGCGTCGTGCCATGAATCTGCGGCTCCGCGTCGGCTGACAGTCTGATCATCTTCGCGTAGCAGCCTCCCTCGAAGTTGAAGACGCCGTTGTTGCTCCAGCCATGCTCGTCATCGCCGATCAGGCGGCGCGCCGGATCGGACGAAAGCGTCGTCTTACCGGTCCCGGAGAGGCCGAAGAAGAGTGCCGTGTCGCCGCCGGCGCCAACATTCGCCGAGCAGTGCATCGACATGACGCCCTTCGCCGGCAGCAGGTAGTTCATGACCGTGAAGATGGACTTCTTGATCTCGCCGGCGTAGCCGGTTCCACCGATCAGGACGGTCCGGCGCGCGAAGTTCATCAGGATGAACGCGCCGGAACTGGTGCCGTGGCGCGCCGGAACCGCGGTCATCGACGGGATGTCGATCACGGTGAACTGCGGCTCGTGTGCGCCCGGCGGCGTGCCGGGCCGCTGCTCGATGAACATCGTCCGCGCGAACAGGCTGTGCCACGCCCGCTCGGTGACGACCCGGATCGGCAGCTGGTACTCGGGGTCGGCACCAACAAAGCAGTCCTGTACGTAGAGCGCCCGGCCGTCGAGCGACGCCATCGTCTCGTCGTAGAGCGCATCGAACGCCGCCGCCTCGATCGGCCGGTTGACCGTTCCCCACCAGACGTCATCCTCGGTCGATGGTTCCCGCACCAGGAACTTGTCGTTCGGCGAGCGCCCGGTGTACGGCGCCGTGATGCACACAAGCGGGCCGGTCTCGGCGACCGTCCCCTCGCCGCGGCGGATCGCTTCCTCGTACAGCGCAGCGGTGCCCAGGTTCCAGCGCGTCTCTCCGGGGTTCGCGATCGGCAGGGGGTGCGCGGTGGCGAGCGTTGCACGCATGGAGCGCAACGATAGCGGCCCCTCACTTGGCAAGTCAACGCGGCCGCAGGCAGCGGCGATCGGCGCGAACCCCGCTACCCACATGCTACGATCCTCCTGCATGACGGCCCCCGTTCCCGTCACTTTCATCCGCGGCCGTCCCACCCGCGCGCACACGCATCCACCCGCCAGAAAACCCCCCTGGTTCCGCGTCCGCCTGCCCGGCAGCCCGGGATACCTCCGCCTCAAGCAGTTGATGCGCGAGCACGCCCTGCATACCGTTTGCGAGGAAGCGCGCTGCCCCAACATCGGCGAGTGCTGGCAGCACGGCACCGCGACGTTCATGATCCTGGGTGACACCTGCACCCGTTCGTGCAGCTACTGCAACGTGAAGCATGGGACGCCAGGCCGGGTCGATCAGAACGAACCGGAGCGCCTGGCCGCAGCCGTCGCCGCGCTCGGCCTGGACTATGTCGTGGTCACGTCCGTTGACCGCGACGACCTGCCGGACGGCGGCGCGTCGGTGTTTGCCGCGTCAATCCGCGCGATCCGTCGGCGCGCGCCGGGCTGCCGTGTGGAAGTGCTCGTCCCCGATTTCTCGAACCGCGGCGCGCCGATCGAGGCAGTGCTCGACGCCGGCCCCGACATCCTGAACCACAACCTGGAGACGGTCGAGCGCCTGTACCGCTCGGCGCGCCCCGGCGGGCGCTACCACTGGGCACTGAGCTTGCTCGAACGTGCACGGCGGTACCGTCCGAACGTACCGACCAAGTCAGGTGTCATGGTCGGCCTTGGGGAAACACCTGACGAACTGCTCACCGCCCTCGCCGACCTGCGGGGGGTCGGTTGCGAGATCGTGACGATCGGCCAGTACCTCCGCCCCTCTGTCGCGCACCTGCCGGTCGCGCGCTACTACCACCCCGACGAGTTCGCCGCACTCAGGCAGCGCGCCCTCGAGATGGGCTTTCAACACGTAGAATCCGGGCCTCTGGTGCGGAGTTCCTATCACGCGCACGAACAGGCCGACGCCTACAGCGCCGCCACGGCGTGATGGCATGAAGCGCCGGTCCTCCCGGCCGCAGTGTGACGCGGCGGAGGCGAAGCCCGCAGCCTGAGCCCCCTACCGCTTGGGCCGGTGGGTGTGCACGCTCCGGCCGAAGAACGTGTCCGCCGCCTCCCCCACCGTCTCCGACAGTGTCGGGTGCGGATGCATCGCATGCGCCAGGTCCGACGCCGTCACCCGCTGCTCCACCGCCAGCACGCCCTCGGCAATCAGCTCGCCCGCCCCGACGCCGGCAATCCCGACCCCGAGTACCTGCTCCGTCCCCGGATCGAGCACCAGCTTCGTGATTCCTTCCGGACGATCGAGCGTCAACGCCCGCCCCGACGCGCCCCACGGAAACCGCGACACGGTGACGTCGCGGCCCTCCCGCGCCGCCTCCGTCTCGGTCAGGCCGCACCATGCCACTTCCGGATCGGTAAACACCACCGCCGGGATTGCGCGCGGCGCGAACGACGCGTCGCGTCCGGCCACAGTGTCCACGGCGACGTGCGCTTCCGCGAACGCCTTGTGGGCCAGCATCGGCTCGCCGGTGACGTCGCCTACCGCGAAGATTGCCGGCTCGGCGGTCCGCCGCTGTGCATCGACGCGAACAAAGCCTCGCTCGTCCCGCGCGACACGCGTCCGGTCGAGACCCTCGATCTCCGAGTTGGGGGTACGTCCGACGGCGACCAGCACCGTGTCGAACCGCTCCGTCCATTGGTGCTGATCGCCGTCGGCCGCCGTACCGCCGCGAGCCGGACCGGAGAACGTCGCCTCGATTCCGTCGCGCCCCGGCGTCAGCCCGCGCACCGTCGTATTGACGTGGATCGCCGTCGAGATTCTGTTCATCCGCCGCGCCAGCACGCGCACCAGGTCGGCGTCCGCCCCGGGCAGCAGGCTCCCGGTCATCTCGACGATCGTCACCGCGGCGCCAAGCGCGGCGTACACGGTTCCGAGTTCCAGGCCGATGTAGCCACCACCGACGACGAGCATCGACGACGGAATCCGGTCGATGTCAAGCGCGCCGGTCGAATCGAGGACGCGCGGATCGTCGAGGGCGAGCGTTCCCGGCCGCGCCGGCCGCGACCCGGTCGCGATGATCGCATGATCGAACGCCACCCTCGCCACGTCCCCCGCTGCACCGGCGGCCGCCGGCGTGACATTCAACGTCGCGGCATCCGCAAACGCCGCACGCCCCTGCACGCAGGTGACACCCCGCTGCTTCGCCAGGAACGCCAGCCCTCCGGTCAGCTTCGCCACGACCTCGTCCTTCCACGCCCGCAGGCGCAGCGGATCGATCGTCGGCGCGCCGAATCCGATCCCCCACCGCTCTGCCTCGCGCGCCTCGTTCACGACGCGCGCCGCGTGCAGCAGCGCCTTCGACGGCATGCATCCGCGGTACAGACAGACCCCGCCGGGCTTCGGCGCCTCGTCGACGAGCGTCACCGCCATGCCCATGTCGGCCGCCCGAAACGCTGCCACGTAGCCTCCCGGCCCCGCCCCGATCACCACCAGTTGTGTCTGCACCGCCCTCTCCCGTTACGCGATTTCACACCACACCCGAACGAATTATCGCCCAGGCGAGGTCCGCGCCGAATCCGCTGCCAGACCGGTGCCGCCGTTGCCAGGCCATTTGAGCGGACACTACGATTCGCTGCGTGGCCTGCCTGACGATCCAGGGTGCCGGGCGATCCTGTCTGGCGCTTGTCCTGTTGCTTTCGATCGTCGTCGCTGCCCCGGCCGGGCAGGACGCGGACTGGCGCACGTACCTGGGTGATCGCGGCCGCCGTCACTATTCGCCACTCGATCAGATTACCCGAGAGAACGTCCACCGGCTGGCACCGGCGCGGCGTTACGACTCCGGCGCACTACGCGATGCCGAGTACGTGGCGTTCGCGCTGCCGCCTGGTGCGGTCCCGCCCTCCCCCCGGACAGGACGGACAAGGTAGGGTGGCGCCGCGCGCGGCATTGGAGCGATGGCACGGATCCATCGGGCGACGGATGGCCTCGGGTACGGCCCTCGTGGCGGCCGGGTCTATCCTGCTGCTGCATGGCGTGCCGGGCGCGACCACGGCCAGCCAGGGACCGGCGGTCGAACGGGTTACTCACCGAGACGCGGCCTGGACCCTGGTTTACGCGGAGGACTTCTCCACCCCGCTTAACGACGCGGTGGCCCCCTGGATCTGGGACGGCTACGCCGAGCCGTTCGACACCATCGTTGACGACGCGGGGCTGTGGTACCGGAACGACTACGGGCCGGCATGGACCACCGCGCTCAACTCGTTCGCGACGTACCGGAAGGAATTTCCGGCCGGGCAGGACGGCTGGCTGACCGTCTCGCTGTCGGGCCGCGACCGGAACCGGGACGGCGTGATCGAAGCACCGCCGTCGATCACGACGGAGACGCAGCACGGCGTGCCGGTCGCGGTGCTGCACGTGCCGGACCATACCGGCGGGGCGATCGTTCGTTCCACCCGCGCCCTGCCCGTGCGCTACCGCATCGAGTACACGCTCAGAACCCTGGACTTCGGCGGCAAGCGCAACGGCTCGCTCGAGTACGACGGCCGCGTCAACGGCTACGGCGCGGACGCCTGCAGGACCCAGCATCCGTGGGGCGAGGGCTCGAACACGCCTGGCTGGTCGGGCGACGCTTCCGCCCCGTACTGCGAGTGGCAGGATGTCCGCGCGGGTCCGTACGGGTACAACGGTTTTCACTTCCTGGCGATCGTCGACTTCCCCGATCCCGCGCCGCGGAACAACCACTTCTGGCACTACCACCGGAAGGTGCTGATGGACGCCTTCTCCCAACATCCGGACCGCATCGGGAACGGGTCCGGCGGCCGGGTCTGCGACCCGGCCGCCAGCACCTACTACGCGTACCGGAACAGCAGTTTCAACACCGTCAACATCTGGATCAACGGGCTGCCGAACTGGAACCCGGGGGCGGGCTCGCTGGTCAGCAACTCGCAGTGGTTCATGACGAGTTGCTCCGCCGGACGCGCCGAGCCGTATCTCTCGTCAGCCGCCGAGCTGCAGCCGGAACTGATGCCCGACGAGTCGTACACGTTCGCGATTGAACGGAGCACCACCGGGTATACGCTGGAAACCAGCGGGAACTTCGCGCGGGTTGGCCGCACGACGCTCCGCTTCCATCGTCCGTTCATCGTCGACGGCGTGCCGATCTGGCATTACAACGTGACCGCCGGCGAGTACGACGGTCAATTCAACGCCGATCTGGTGCAACACGACGCCTGGGGCAGCATGACCTGGTCCGATCAGTGGCCGGCCGGGTCCGCCTACCCCGATTACTTCGTCATTGGGGATCCCTACACGAACGCCTACGAGGGCAGCGCCAGCCTGACCGACATCCGGCTCTATGTACCTGGGCTCGACCTGGAACTCCCCGTACCCCGCCTCCCCAACCGCACCGGCGTTCGACACTGATCATCGGCTCGTCGGCCGCAACCCCTGTAGTACGCTCCCGGTGGCTCCAAAATGCGCGCGCGATTCCTGGCTACCATCATCGTCGGCATCATCGAGTGGCTGGCGAAGCGGTCCGTCCGCGTACGGAGACTGCTGAACATCATCTATGATCGGTTGTACGCCCACTCGGAATGGATGAACCAGCCGCCGGCGGCGCACCCGCGATTTACGCCCGAACAGATGATCGCCCGCACCGACGCCTTCAATGCCGCCTCCGACCGCTACTTCGCCGAACACGAGGACCTGCCATTCCTGCTCGGTAAGCCTTACACCGACACGGAGAATTTCGCGCGACGGTTCTTCGACATCGGGGTTCTCGCACACTGGCTCCGCCTCGCGCCGGGCGACGTGGTGATGGAGCTCGGCGCGGGCACCTGCTGGCTGCTCCACTTCCTGAACCGGTACGGTTGCCCGACCATCGCCGTCGACGTATCCCCCGCCGCGCTCGAGATGGGACGCCAACTGTTCCAGCGGGACCCGCTCGTCAACTGGGATCTCGACCCGCGGTTTCTCCCCTACGACGGCCACCGGATCCCGCTGCCCGACGGCCACGTCGACCGAATCATCGTCTACGATGCGTTCCATCACGTGCCCAATCAGGAAGAGATCCTGCGGGAGATGGCGCGGGTCCTCAAGGACGGTGGCGTCGTGGCGATGCGCGAGCCCGCCGCCGGACACAGCCACACCGAGGAGAGCCGGCGCGAGATGGACGACTGGGATGTGCTGGAAAACGACATCGACGTCGAGGAACTCGAACCGCGTGTCCTCGCCAGTGGATTCAGCCGAATGACCGTGGTCCCGATCGACTTGCCGTTGTCGGTCGAGGTGCCGGCCTCCCGGCTGCGTGACTTCCTCGTGGGACGTGAACTGCGCCACTACTGGGGTTTGTTGGCAACCGCGATCCAATCGTCGACCTACCTGGTGCTCTACAAGGGCGAGTACCAACCCACGACCCGCAGCCCCGATAACCCGCGCGCACGCATCGAACCGGCGATCGACCGCGGACGCGTGCCCGCCGGCTCACCCATCCCGCTTCACGTGCGCCTGACCAACACCGGCGACACGCGCTGGCTATCCGGCACGCCGGAGCAGCGCGGCACCACGCAGCTTGCCGCACGGCTCCACCGGACCGGCCCGGACGCTTGCATTGACGCGGAGTGGTCGCGCACCCTGCTGCCGCGCGATGTCCCAACGGGCGAGGACGTGACGCTGGACATCACGCTGCCGACGATCGACACGCCCGGCGAATACCGGATCGTCCTCGACGTCATCGCCGAGCACGTCTGCTGGTTCGCCGAGCGCGGATCGCCGACGGCTGACGTGCCCCTGACCGTCCTCTGACGCTGGATCCCATCCGCCCGCGCTCACACGACGCGGGCCAGGCGATCGGCGAGGTGCCGCAGCCGGTAGGCCCCATCTTCCGGGTTGTAATAGCCCACCGTCCGTTCGGCCGGCGTGAGCTGGGCAGCATCCTTCATCGGTTCGAACTGGTGGCCCTCATGCCACTCGTTGAACGAACAGAGGAAGAGCAGGAAGAACCCCTGGCCGGTGTCGGTGAGCCATGGGTCGGTCTGGAGTTGCAACGCCCACTCGAGCGTCTCGTCAATCTGCCGTTCCGCCAAGCGCGCCGCGCGCTCACGGGCGGACGCCGACGACCAGTCGAACGGTCCGTCGTCGGGACGCGGGAGGAACGGCTGCGGCTCGTAGCAGGGATCGGTTGGCCTGCGCTGCTCGATCGCATCGGCACCAGGATTGACACTGAATGCGGTGGCAAGACCGGTCCTCCGGGCGCCGATCGCAATGCCGAGCCACGCCGACCGGTCGATGAATGGGCCGTACGGCGCCATGCCGTCGAATCCGGCCGCCCGGACGTCCTCGGCCGCCCAGGAATCCGACAACAGGGTCAGGGTCGGGAAGTCCGTCGCCAGTGTGGCGCGCACCTGATCAGTGGACCGGCGCCAGACGTCCCACGGCACGTGATGATCGATCTCCGCCAGCCCACCGCGGCAGTCGACGCGCCACCGCGGCATCAGGGTGTTGAACCCCTTGAAGACCGGTCCGCTACGGCCATCCTCCCGCTCGTTGAAGTACAGGCAATCCCAACGACGACGCTCACCGTACTCCTCCAGCAGGTACAGGACGTCGTCCGCGAGCCGCTCGCCCCGGCGCGGCCCGTACGGCTCGATGTGAAACATGACCTGGATGTCGTGCGCCGCCATCACGTCCATGACCGCGTGGACCGCGCGATCCGTGTAGTGGCCGCGTCCCCACCAACTGACGTTGATGACGCCCGCGCCCGATTCGATGATCCAGCGCGCGTGTTGCTCAAGGACGGCGGTTGACGTCGAGTCGTAGGCGCCGAGCCGCGGCACCGTGTTCGCGGCCAGGTCGTGCGGCGGGCAGCGACCCCACTGATCCCAATGGAGCACCGGCTCGCTCGCATACCAGGGGTAGTACTCGAAGACAACGTGGCGGCGTGGATCGCGGAAGCGGCGGTGAAGGCTGGCGCGTACCTCGTTCCACCGGAAACGCTCCGGCTCGGCGCCGGCGGGCGCGGCGGTAGACAGTCGGGACGGAACGAATGCACCGAGCACGCCGCACGCGCCGCGGCGAATGGCGGTACGTCGGGACGGGGGCACGGACACGCTATGGGAGCCCGGCACGGTGCCGCGTGGCCGGCGGCTGGCCAGCGCACCCACGGACGCTGGCTAGGCCGTCTTCTCGGCGGCGGGGCCGAGGATCCAGACGCGCGGCATCATTGATCTCCGCGTCGGTCATCAGGTTGTCGGAGAAGTGGGTGAACTCGTAGTAGCGCTGCTGGTCGAGGATGTCGTCCTCGCGCTCGAGGAAGACCGTGTCGGCGTCGTCCGTCTTGTACTCGGTGACCAGGCCGTAGGCGGCCTGTCAACCGGCCGAACTCCTCGTGCGCCTCCTCGAGGAAGCCGAGGATCGGCTCGACGAAGTTGTTGCGGCGCGCGACGACGCCCTGCATGTAGTGCTCCTGGTTCTGGACCGGGCCGAGGAGCACCGGGTTGGCCAGGTCGATCATGCGCGGGACGCGGCGGCGGGTCGGGCCGTACAGTGTCCGCTGCGCCTCGGTCGGGCACTCGATGATGTCGTCGGGCGCGCCGAGGAACTCGCGGATCAGCTCCGACTCGTGCCGGTAGAAGGTCCGCTCGAGGTGCGACGTCAGGAAGCCGTCCTGCACGTTCATCCCAGAAGTCAGGCTCAACTCGGTCACGCGCCGGATGATCAGCGCCTGATCGGCTGCCTGCTGCGCGTCCTTCGCGAACAGGATGATCCAACCGACGTCCAGCGCGCCGTAGACGTCGTCATGACCGCAGTGGACGTTCAGGGCATGCTTGGTGAGGGCGCGCGCCACTACCTCGACCACCATCGTCGACGCCTTGCCGGGCGCGTGGTAGTACTGCTCAACCCCGTAGACGATCCCCTGACCCGAGGTGAAGTTGACGACCCGCTGGCCGCAGACGGAGTAGGCGATGGCGCCACCCTGCGCCGCATGCTCTCCTTCCGCCTCGACCGCCAGCGTGTTCCGACCGAAGACGTTCAGCCGCCCTTCGGCGAACGACTGCTGGTACAGCTCGCCTCCCTCCGTCGAGGGGGTGATCGGGTAGAAGATGCCCCCGTCGGCGATGCGCGCCTCGGTGTGGTACGAGACGAGCTGATTACCGTTGGCGGTGATCCGTTCGCCGGGATACTTCGGACGTGCAATCATCGTCGTCTCCAGCCTATCGCGATGCCGTCCCCAGCAGGACCGACTGTCGAATCCGCACAAGGAGGTCTGAAGTGGTCCCGGTCATTTGGACAGGTCGAGGGCTTCGGCAAGGTGTATTCCGGTTGCGAAGTCAAGCCCTCTTGGTCGTCGTGTCCTGCCAACGCCGACAAGATCCCTGGTCGCGCATGGATCGTGTTCCGATGATCGAGGTCCATGACGAAGCTGACCGAACGGCTCGTTGTTTGGGGACTCACGCCGCCCGCTCCTCGCCGTAGACTTCGGCCGGCGGGCGTCCGCCGAGCGCCGAGTGCGGGCGTTCGTGGCTGTAGAACGTCATCCACGCCGCGATCACCCGCTCGGCTGCGAACCCGTCGGCCAGCTCGTGAAGATACACCGCCTCGTACTTCAGCGACCGCCAGAGCCGCTCGATGAACACGTTGTCCAAACAGCGCCCGCGGCCGTCCATCGAGCACTGTGCGCCCGCCGCCTGGACCCGTTCGGTAAACACCGCGCTCGTAAACTGCGCCCCCTGATCCGTGTTGAAGATCTCCGGCGTGCCCGTCTGAAGCGCCGCCTCCAGCGCCTCGACGCAGAAGCCGGTGTCCATCGTGTTCGACAGCCGCCACGCCAACACGTGGCGGCTGGCCCAGTCCATGACGGCGACCAGGTACAGGAAGCCGGCCGACAACGGAATGTAGGTGATGTCCGCGCACCACACCTGGTCCGGCCGGTCGATCGTCAGGCTGCCGAGCACGTACGGGTAGACGTGGTGGTCCCGTTGCGCGACGCTCGTGCGCGGCTTGCGGTAGATCGCTTCCAGTCCCATCAGCCGCATCAGACGCCGGACCCGACGGCGCCCCACCACCACACCCTCGCGCCGCAGGTGGCGCGCCATCTGCCGGCTGCCGTAGAACGGGTCCTGCAGGGACAAGGCGTCCATCTGCCGCATCAGCGCCAGGTTCTCCGCGCTCTCCCCGCGCGGCTTGTAGTACACCGACGAGCGGCTGATGCGCAGCGTGCCGTCCCGCTCGACCATCTCCAAGCGCATGGCCCGGCTCAGCGTTCGAACCCGCGCAGAAAAAAATCCCGTTCCACCGTCAACTCGCCGATCTTCGCGTGCAAGTCCCGGATCGTCGCCTCGTGTTCCGACTGGCGGGACGCTCCGCCACTGGCGAAGATCTCGTCCACCCCGTCGACCGCCTGCCGTTTCCAGGTGCTCACCTGGTTCGGATGGACCTCGTGTCGAGCCGCGATCTCCTGCACCGTGCGGTCTCCCCGCAACGCCTCGAGCACCACCCGCTTCTTGAAGGCCGCCGTGAACCGGCGCCGCCGTTTCGTCGTCATCCCAGTGCCTCCCCAAGGCTCTGGACCACCTCAGAGAGGCGTGTTGGTGTATAAAGGCCCTGATCCGGCGGGCAAAATGGAAATCCCGGGTTCAATGCCTCCGCAACACAGATAGCGCATCGAGATGAGCGCATCGGGCGAGTGGAATCCGAAGGCTCGACGGGCGATCATCCGAAGGCGATTATTGATTCCCTCGACAATCCCGTTTATAGTGTCAAGTTCCCTGAGCAGTGGGCCAGCGGGCTGATCCCGCTGGCCCGAGTGAATTTCGAGGGTGATATGTCGGAACCAGAAGTCATCGTCGGCATCGGAGGCGCGGCCGGCGACGGAACGGCCTCCGCGGGCAATACCCTGGTGCTGTCCATGGCCAGGCAAGGCATTGCCGGATACAGCTACAACAGCTACCAGTCGGTCATCCGTGGCGGGCATTCCTGGCTGCGACTGCGTTTCTCGGCCAGAAAGCCACTCAACCACGGTGACCAGGTCAATGTGCTGATCGCGCTCAACCAGGACTCGCTCGATCGGCACCTGCAGGAGCTGCCGCCGGGCGGCGTCTGTCTCTATAACGGCGCCAAATTCCAGCCCAGCTACGACCCGCCGGCCGGGGTCCAACTGTGCGGGCTGCCGGTGCCTGACCTTGCGCCGGACTCGGTCAAGCTGCCCGTCATGCAAAACACCGTGGCCGTCGGGGCGGCGGTGCAGATGATGGGTCTGGGGTTCGAGACGCTCGCATCCGTGTTCGAGACGACCTTCGCCAAGAAGCCGGCGGTCGTCCAGAAGAACGTCGAGGCGGCTCGGAATGGCTATGACTACGCCGCCAAGAACTTCCAGCCGCTCGACACCCCGCTCCATCCGACCGACCAGAAGTGGGCGCAGTCCTCAGGCAACGACCTCCTGGCAATGGGCGCCGCTCTGGCCGGGTGCAAGTTCTACGCGGCCTACCCGATGAGCCCCGCCACGCACATCCTGGAGTGGTTCGCGAATCACGCAAAGCGGCTCAGCATCTGTGTGCGGCAGGTCGAGGACGAGATCTCGGTCGTCAATATGTGTATCGGGGCCAACCACATGGGGGTGCGCGCGATGTGCGCCACCTCGGGTGGGGGGTTTGCGCTGATGAGCGAAGCGGTCGGCATGTCGGCCATGTTCGAGACCCCGGCGGTCATCATCAACGTCATGCGGGCCGGACCCTCCACCGGCGTGCCCACCAAGACCGAGCAGGCCGACTTGAACCAGGCCTTCGGCGCCAGCCAGGGCGACTTCGAACGCGTCGTCCTCGCCCCGCTCAGCATGGGGGACTGCTTTGTGACTCCGGCAGTGGCGTTCGACGTCGCGGACAAGTATCAGCTCCCGGTCCTGATCCTGGCGGACCTGCTGCTCTGCGAAGGGAGCGAGACGGTCGCCACCGAGATCCTGGACGTCGAGTTCCCGATTGACCGCGGCCAGCTGATCACCACGGCCGACGGATCCCACGAGGAGCCGTATCTGCGATACAAGGACACGCCGTCGGGTATTTCGCCACGGGTGATTCCCGGTCTCCCGGGGCACCTGTACGTGTCTGGCACGGACGAGCACGACGAAGATGGCGTGCTGTTGAGCGACGTTTTCACCGACCCGATCCGGCGCAAGAAGATGGTCGACAAGCGGCACCGCAAAATGTCGACGATTCTCCACGACCTGCCGACGCCGATCATGGAGGGGCCGGCCGACGCCGAGACGACCCTGCTCGGGTGGGGCTCGACGTGGGGCGTCATCAAGGAGGCGGCCGAGCGGCTCACGGCCGCCGGTGTTTCGGTGAACCACCTCCAGGTCAAGACGATGATCCCGCTGCATTGCGACGACATCGCGGCCGTCGTGGAGAAGAGCCAGCGGCTCATCATCATCGAGAACAACCACAGCGGTCAGTTCGCCCGGCATTTGCGGGCGGAGACCGGCATCGCGGCAGACGGGCACATCCGGAAGTACGACGGCGAGCCGTTCGAGCCGAAGCACATCGTGTCCGCGGTCAACGACATCATCGACGGTCAGACGATCGTCACCGTCCTGTCAACCGAACCGGGTTGGCGAACCGACCATCCCACCGGGACCAGTGGTCCGTGGGAGGGGTTGAAACAGGTCACCAGGCCTGCTGTGCCGACCAAGGCGTGAGGAAACAACGATGACACCTTCTGCAACCCTCTTGAAAGTCAAGGATTTCAAACCCGAGGTGCACTCGGACTGGTGTCCGGGCTGTGGCGACTTTGGCGTGCTCACCGCGCTCTATCAGGCCTGCGCCCAGTTGCAGATCCCGCCCCACAATCTCCTGGTGGTCTCCGGTATCGGGTGTTCGTCCAACCTGCCCGGTTTCGTCCGGTCGTATGGTGCCCACACCCTCCACGGGCGGCTTTTGCCGTTCGCGACCGGCGCCAAGCTGGCCAACCAGGAGATGACCATCATCGGCACCGGCGGCGACGGTGACGGGTATGGCATCGGTCTCAACCACTTCATCCAGGCCATGCGTCGCAACATCGATGTGACCTACATCGTGATGAACAACGAGATCTATGGGCTGACGACCGGGCAGGTCTCGCCGACCAGCGAGACCGGCATGAAGACCAAGACCAGCCCGCACGGCAACCTGGAGGGGATGCTGAACCCGATGGCGCTGGCCCTGGCCGCCGGGTGTGGTTTTGTGGCGCGCGGGTTCAGCGGCCAGATAAAGCATCTGGTGGCGCTGTACAAGGCTGGCATCCAGCACAAGGGGTTCGCGCTGATCGACGTGTTCAGCCCGTGCGTGACCTTCAACAAGCTCAACACCTATCAATACTTCAGGGAGCGGACCTACAAGCTCGAGGACGAAGAGCACGACACCGGCAGCTTCCACGCCGCCATGGATAAGGCGCTGGAGTGGGACCCGAAGATCCCGATCGGACTCTTCTACCGCAACCCGGATCCGAGGCCGCCGCTCGATTCGCTCGACCCCGCCCTGGGCGGCCAGCCGCTCGTGCAGCAGGATTACGTGATCGACAGCGAGACCCGCGGGGAGCTGATTCGCGAGTTTATGTAAGGGCGCAGGCGGCGGAGAGCGACGCCTGCGCCCAGGCTATGGGCTATGGGCTTTAGGCGCTCTTCAAGACAGACGCCGGGCAGGACACATTGCCCGGCGTTTTTCGGCGTACGGGAACCCGGAGGAGCCGATCTGTGGGACTGAATAGCTAGATCGTCCATGGCCTCTTGGTCGACGGAGCGCGCCTTCGAAGAGGCCATCGAGTGTGCGTTGCTCGAGCACGGGCCGGATGCGTGCGCGGGTGATGCGACGCTCGTGCGCGAGGCGACGTTCACCTATGGGGAAGACGTCCCCGGCGGCTACCGCAGGTGAAGTGGTCCCGGAACGACACACCGACCCACGATCATTCTGTATTCTAGCCATGTTTCGAGCGGCCCCGCACGGCACGGTGTTTACGGGGTCACCCCTCCCGGTCCGCGTCCCGACCGCGCGATGGCCGCCTGGACGGCCCGGCGCCACCCAAGCTCGTAGGCTAGAATCGTTGAATGCAACCCAGCACGCTCGGCGCCCTGCGGGCAGCCGTCCAGTCCGGCGAGGTCCCCCGCCGCTCCGTTCGGGGCGAGTTGCGCGACAACCTGATCATCCGTCTACAGACCGGCGGTCCCCTCTTCCCCGGAATCATCGGCTACGACGAGACGGTCATACCGCAGGTCGTGAATGCCCTGCTCGCCCGGCACGACTTCGTCATGCTGGGGCTGCGCGGTCAGGCGAAAACGCGGCTTCTCCGCAGCCTTGTCACTCTCCTCGACGAGACGATCCCGGTCGTGCCGGACTGCGACATCAACGACGACCCTCTCGCCCCCATCTGTGCCGCCTGTCGTGAGCGGGTGCGCACGAAGGGGGACGACCTGCCGGTCGCCTGGCTCGACCGGTCGCTCCGCTACGTCGAGAAGCTTGCCACACCAGACGTCACCATCGCCGACATGATCGGCGATATCGACCCGATCAAGGCGGCGCAGGCAGGCCGCCAGCTCTCCGACGAACTCACCGTCCATTACGGCCTCGTGCCGCGCGCGAACCGCTGCATCTTCGCCATCAACGAGCTGCCCGACCTGGCAGGCAAGATCCAGGTGGGCCTCTTCAACATCCTGGAGGAAGGGGACGTACAGATCCGGGGCTACCCCGTCCGCCTCCACCTCGACGTGATGATGGCGTTCACCGCCAACCCGGAGGACTACACGGCACGCGGGAAGATCGTCACCCCGCTCAAGGACCGGATCGGCTCCGAGATCCGGACCCACTACCCGCAGACCCGCGCCGAGGCGGTCGCGATCACGGAGCAGGAGGCGTGGGTGACGCGTAGCGGCGACCGCCCGGCGGCTGGCGTGGGCGAGGTGAACATCCCCCAATACGTCCGGGAGGTCGTCGAGGAACTGGCCTTCCAGGCGCGATCCAACAAACGGATCGACGGCCGGTCCGGCGTCAGCCAGCGCATGCCGATCACCTGTCTCGAGAACGTCGTCTCGAACGCCGAACGGCGCGCGCTTGCGGCGGGGGAGACACCTACGGCACGCGTCACCGACGTCTACGCGGCCCTGCCCTCGATGACCGGGAAGTTCGAGCTGGAATACGAGGGAGAGCTGCGCGGCGCCGACGCCGTCGCACACGAACTGATCAACGACGCGGTCGCCGCGGTGTTCTCCGGCTGGTTCGACGGCGTCGACACCACCCAGGTGGTCGAGTGGTTCGACATGGGAGGGACGCTGCAGGAGAGCGACACCGCGGCGTCGAAGGGGTTGTTGCGGGATGTGTCGGAGATTCACGGCCTGATGGACCTGGCCGCGAGGGCCGGCGTCGCGCCGGACGACCCCGCGCCGGACATCGCGGCCGCGATCGACTTCGTCCTCGAAGGGCTCTGCGCCGTCCGCCGGATCAGTCGGAGCGACGGTGGCGGCTACGAGGCACTCCCCCGCTCGGAGCGCCCGGAACGCCTCCACCGCGAGCGCGGGCTCGATCCGTCCGACATCTCGGAGAAGACGCGCCGGCGCGACGATGGCAGCCGCCGCGCCAGTCGAAAGAAACCGAAGAAGCAGTACTACAACTGACATGCGCTACCGCTACACTCGCTATACGGGCGACCCATTCGGCGGCGTCGACATCGACGAACTGGTGTCGAAGCTGTCACGGCTGCTGCTCTCAAGCGGCTTCGACTCGCCCTACGGCGCGAACGACCCGTACGGCGACAGCAGCGATATGAGCGTGCAGTCGCTGCACGACGCCATCCTTGACGCGCTGCTGCGCGACGGCCTGCTCTCGGACTCGGCACTCGATCAGTTACTGGGCGATCCGGCCGACGCCGATCAGGCGGAGGGACGCTCCCAGTTGGAGGAGCTGGTACAGGAACTGATCCGCCAACTGGCGAACCAGGGCTACATCACGCTGGAATCGGACGCCGACCGTCCCGACGGTCCGGGCATCGGTCCCGGCCTCGGCCCCGATCAGAACCCGGGACGGGTCCGCTTCGAGGTGACCGACAAGAGCCTCGACTTCCTCGGCTACCGGGCCCTGCGCGACCTGCTGGGCTCGACGGGCCGGAGCAGCGTGGGCCGGCACGACACACGGGAGATGGCGACCGGCGTCGAGGCGGGTGGCGCCTCGAAGCCGTACGAGTTCGGCGACACGCTCAACATCGACGCCAGCGGGACCATCCTGAACGCGGTTCATCGCACCGCCGGCGCGCGGCCGGCCACATCGGCACCCGCCACCGGGAGGCGGTCGGTGATCGACGTTACCTACGACGATTTGATGGTGTCCCAGGGCGAGTACCAGAGCTCCTGCGCCACGGTCCTGATGCTTGACTGCAGCCACTCGATGATCCTGTACGGAGAGGATCGCTTTACCCCCGCCAAGCAGGTGGCGCTGGCGTTGTCGCACCTGATCCGGAGCCAGTTCCCGGGCGACGCACTGAACGCGGTGCTGTTCCACGACTCCGCCGAGGAGATCCCCGTGAAGCAGCTCGCTCGCGTCCGGGTCGGCCCGTACTACACGAATACGCGGGAGGGACTGCGCCTCGGCCGCCGCCTGCTCGAGCGGCAGCAGAAGGACATGCGTCAGATCGTGATGATCACTGACGGCAAGCCGTCCGCCCTGACACAACCGGACGGCCGGATCTATCGGAACGCGTTCGGCCTCGACCCGATGATTATCCGCGAGACGTTTGCCGAGGTGGCGAATTGCCGGCGCGCCGGCATCATGATCAATACCTTCATGCTGGCGCGCGACTACGACCTGGTCAGTTTCGTCCGACGCGTCGCGGCCATCTGCCGGGGCAAGGCGTACTTCACGACGCCGCAGACACTAGGCCGCTACGTTCTGATGGACTACATGGACCGGAAGACGAAGGCGGTACACTGACAGGAGTCGTGACCATCGTGCCGAGCGCTGCGCTACCCTCCCGGATCCCGATCTTTCCGCTGCCGAACGTGGTGCTCTTCCCCCGCGTCTTCCTCCCGCTCCACATCTTCGAGCCGCGCTATCGCGAGATGGTGTCCGACGCCATCGCCGGCGAGCAACTGATGGGCATGGTGCTGCTGCGCGACGGCTGGAGGGAACACTCCGATCCGAACCCCCCGATCTTCCCGGTCGGCTGCGCGGGGCGGATCACGCATGTCGACTCGCTCCCCGACGGCCGCTATAACATTGTTTTGCGTGGCGTCGAGCGCTTTCGCGTCCGCGACGAGGACCACTCGCGGCAGTACCGCATTGCCCGGATCGATCCGTTCGCCGACGGCACGCCGGCTGATCCCAACGGGCTGCGCAACGGGCGCCGCCGCCTTGAAGCGCTGCTCTCCCGGCCGTCGAACGGCAACGGCAGCAGTCCACCCCGCATTCCACGCGAGATGGCGGACGCCGAACTGGTGAACGCCCTGTCGCAGTACCTGGAGTTGGCGCCGATCGAGAAGCAGGCCCTCCTCGAGCGCCCCACGCCGTGCGAGCGCTGCGCCGCCCTGATCGACCTTCTGGAGATGCGGCTGCTCGACGGCGAGGCGCCGGGTCCGCCCTGCAGCGTCCAGTAACGCAGCGTCGGGTCCGCCGGCCGGCAGCCGGCAGAGCGAACGGCCCCAATCTTGGCGCGACAGCGCCACGGCCTCGAACACTCCGCGGCGCGCGCCGTTATACTGCGGTGGAGGCCAACGCCCATGACCAGGGGAACGCGCTATGTCGTGCTGGGCGGCGTCGGCCTGCTTGCGGCCGGCCTGGCGGCGGGACTGGCAGCCTGGGTCACCAGTGGCCTGCCGGCGCTGCTGCTGGCGCAGGGGCGACCGGACGAGTTGCGGTACGTGCCGGCGGACGCCACCATTGTCTCGTTCGCGAACGTCCGCGAAGTGATGGACTCCGAGCTTCGCGAACGTCTGCGCGAGCGCGAGTCCGAAACCGAAGGCCCCCGTGAGTTCGAGGCGCGGACCGGTATCGACATCGATCGCGATGTGGACCGCATCGTCGCCGGCCTCGTGCCGGCCGGACGGGACGATGCGGACGCGATCGCCGTCCTGGCGGGACGGTTCGATGTCGGGCGCATCGAGTCGATCGCCATCGCGGCCGGTGGTATCCGGATCACGCATGGCGGCCAGACGCTGATCCTGATCGAACGGAGCGGCGATGACCCGGAGAATGAAAACGCGGCTCTCACCTTCCTCGATCCAGGAGTGCTGGCGATAGGGTCCGAATCGCTCGTCCGACAGGCGATCGACGGATCGGCCGACGGCGCCGACACGAATGACGGGCTGATGGACCTGCTGGAGCATGTCGATGCGGGCAGTACGGCCTGGACGGTCGGGCGGCTCGATGCCGCGGATGGCAGCGCGTGGTTACCGGATCAGCTCCAGTCGCAGGTAACACAGGTGTCGGCGTTCGCTGTGGGCGGCCAGGTGAACGGGGGCGTCCGTGGACGGCTGACCGCCGAGGCGGCGGACGAGACCACGAGCCAGAGCCTCCGTGACCTGCTGCAGGGCTTTCTGGCGCTCGGTCGTCTGCAGGCAGCGCAACGTCCGGAGCTGGCCGGTCTGTTCGACGCGCTGCAACTGACCGCCGAAGGCAGAATGGTGACGCTCTCGTTCGACCTGCCGGCCGACACGCTCCTCGAACTGCTTCCCGCCCCAGGCGCCCGCGGCGACGGCGTCCCGTAGGCGCACGGCTCCCCGGTGGGCCGATGGTTCCAGCGGCGGAGGTAGGCCTCGGGCCGCAGTCCAAACCGTGGCCGCTTGTTATGATTTGACGCTTCCATGGTGATTGCGACCATCGGTGTGGCGGGCTGCGGTCTGATGGGCTCGGGCATCGCCCAGGTCTCCGCACAGGCGGGCTACGCGACCATCGTCCGGGAGATCGACGACGCAACCGCGCAGGCCGGCCTCGCCCGCATCGACAGGTTCCTTGCTGCCGGTGTCGAGCGCGGCAAGCTGACTTCGACAGAGCGTGATCAGACGCTCGCCAACCTGACCGCCACCAGCAACGTCGAGGACCTTGCCGGCTGCGACCTTGTGGTCGAAGCGATCGTCGAGCAGATCGACGCCAAGCACGACTTCTTCGCCGCCCTCGAGCCGTTGGTCGGTCCGGACACCATCTTCGCCAGCAACACGTCGTCGCTCTGCATCACCGAACTGGCGGCAGCCACCAGTCGGCCGGACCGGTTCGTCGGCATCCACTTCTTCAGCCCGGTGCCGGTGATGAAGCTGGTCGAGGTCATCCGAGGTATCGAGACGAGCGACGCAACCTACGAAGCCGCCATGGCGTTCGGCCGGAGCGTCGGAAAGGATCCGGTCACCGCGCCAGATCGGCCTGGCTTCATCGCCAACCGGCTGCTGATCCCGTACCTGCTCGATGCCATTCGGGCGTACGAGTCGGGTGCCGGGACGATCGAGGACATCGACAAGACGATGGCGCTCGGCTGCGGCCACCCGATGGGGCCGTTCACGCTCCTCGACTTCGTCGGCCTCGACACCACCTACTACATTGCCCGCATCATGTACGACGAGTTTCGCGAGGAACGCTTCGCGCCGCCGCCGCTCCTGAAACGGATGGTGCTCGCGGGCCGGCACGGGCGGAAAACCGGCCGGGGGTTCTACAGTTACTGATGTCCCCGATACACAACGACCCCGTCCGCGCCGCCGTCGCGACGCTGCTTGCCGAGGTGGGAGAGGATCCGACGCGCGAGGGGCTGGTCCGCACACCGGAGCGTGTCGCCGAGGCGCTCCGCTTCCTGACGAGCGGGTACCGCCAGGATGTCAGAGCGGTGATCAATAACGCCCTCTTCGCGGTTGATTGCAGTGAGATGGTGATCGTCCGCGACATCGACTTCTACAGCCTGTGCGAACACCACCTGCTGCCCTTCTTCGGCAGGTGCCACATCGCCTACCTGCCGCGCGACCGGGTGGTGGGGCTGAGCAAGATCCCTCGTCTGGTGGACATGTTCGCCCGGCGCCTGCAAATTCAGGAGCGGCTGACGAATCAGATCGCCCAGGTGCTGCTCGACACGCTTCATCCGCTCGGCGTCGGCGTCGTCATTGAAGCGACGCACCTCTGTATGGCGATGCGCGGCGTCGAGAAGCAGCGGTCGTTCGCAATAACGAGCGCGATGCTTGGATCGTTCCGGACCGACGCGCGGACGCGGATGGAATTCCTGGAGCTGCTCAAGCTGCAGGGCGACCTGCCTGCGCGACTCGATCCGTCGGCGGGAATGCGGGCGCCGACGGCGCCCGAGCCTGGCGTGGGAGTCGCCCACAAGTGACATCTCGCGGACTGCTCGTCGTCCTGCTGTCAGCCGCCGCCCCCGTGTGGGCTACACAGGCGACGCGCATCGAGCCGGTCGAAGTGCGCTGCCCGTCGGTCCTGGGCGTTGGCGTGGTGACGGACGTTGCCTTCTGCGATGTGCTGATTCAGTCCGACCCAGTGCTTGCCATCACCGTCGTGCTGCCGGCGCGGCGCGGCGACGCGACCTTGTCCTTCAACCTGCACAATCGCCATACCTACTCGGAGGACGAGGTGCGCACCGGCCGCGCCTACCGGCGTTACATGGCGGAGGTGGCGGTGGCCACACCGGCGGGCGACGTCCTGGCGCGGCGGTACATCCTGCGCGAGTTCCGCGACGCGTCCGACCTGGTTGACCGCGTTACCGGCGGCGCCGGACCAGAGGGGATGAAGGCAGTCGCGCCGGCGGGTGTGGAGCGGGTGTTTGTCCCGATCCCCGCCGAACTGGATCAGGTCGTGATCGCCGGCCAGAGCCTCGACGTGCTCCGCTACGATCACACACGCGACGAAATCCGGACGCTGGGCCGTCCGGTGGCCGTGATCAGTGACGTGCAACTGGAGTACCGCGCCCGCGGCGACGAGTGACGGCCGTGCACGACCTGATCATCATCGGCGCCGGCCCGGCCGGTCTTGCCGCCGCGATCGCGGCGAAGGAGGTGGGTCTCGACACCCGTATCTTCGAGAAGGGAGTGCTGGTCAACGCGCTCTTCCACTTTCCGCCGCAGATGGTGTTCTTCACGACGCCGGATCTGCTTGAGATCGGTGGCCTGCCGTTCGTGACGCCGCACGGCAAGCCGACGCGGGACGAGACGCTCCGCTACTACCGGCGCGTCGTCGACACCTACGACCTGCAGGTCGACTTCGGCTACCGGGTGACGTCGGTCGAGCCGGGAGCGTCGTCCGATGCTCCGTTCACCGTTCGGACGCGGTGCGACGCGCACGGCGACCAGGCGTGGCCGGCACGGACGGTGCTGATCGCGAGCGGCTGCTACGACCATCCGAACCGGCTCGGCATCCCGGGCGAGGACCTGCCGCATGTCTCGCACTACTACACCGAGCCGCACGAGTTCTACCGGAGGCCGGTGGCGGTGGTGGGTGGAAAGAACTCCGCGGCCGAAGCGGCGCTCGATCTCTATCGGAGCGGTGCGCACGTGACGCTGGTCCACCGGGGCGCGGCACTGGGTGCGTCGATCAAGTACTGGGTGAAGCCGGACATCGAGAACCGGATCGCCGAGGGTTCCATCCCCGCAAGATTCGAAACCCGCGTCGTCGAGATCCGCCCGCACGAGCTGGTGGTTCAGCCGGTCGACGGCGGCCCGACGGAGGTGCTCCCAGCCGACGGCGTCTTTCTCCTCACGGGCTACCTGGCTGACCTCGCATTCCTCCGCAGCGCCGGCATCGACGTGGCGGCAAACAATATTCCCAGGCACGACCCCGAGACCTACGAGACCAACGTCCCCGGGCTCTACCTCGCCGGCGCGGTTGTCGCCGGCGCCAACCGCGGCGAAGTCTTCATCGAGAACGGACGCTTCCACGGCAAGGTGGTCGTCGAACACATCGCCCGCCGTCTCCGCCAGCCCGCCAGCGCCTGACTATCCAAGGCCCCCTGTTAGCCCTGGCTGACGCGGCGCGTGTCATTGGGCGCTGGCGGACGCTGCTCGGTCGTTCCGCTCATGCGCCGTACGATGGGTCGAATACTTCGATCCCCATGTCCTCGAAGTCCCGAATGTTGCGTGTTGCCACCGCCATACCGCGCGAGCGGGCAATCGCCGCGATCTGGCAATCGGCTTGCGCGGTCGGCCGGCCCCGCCTCCGGCGCGCGGCGGCGATCTCGGCATAGGCGCGCGCCGCGCCGCTGTCGAACGGCAACACGCGGTTCGCAAAGCCTGTCTTCAGCATCCGTTCGAGGCCGGTCAAAAGGCCGTTCCGGCGCTTGCCCTGCGGCATGACCGCAAGTCCAAAGCGCAACTCGGCCTCGGTCACCGCCGTGAGAAACAGCCTTGATGTTGCACGTGCTGCAATCCATGACGCAATCACGGGATCGGGCGACGGACGCATCAACTCGGACACGACATTGGTATCGAGAACGAACACTGGCATGCCTCAACTGAAGTCGGGAGGCTCACGCATCAGCTCGCGTGGCGGTAGCTCGAGATTCACGCCGCCGAAGGGAGCGAAGCACTCGCGGATGAAAATGGCCAGGTTCTCAGGTTCGGCCTCCCGGTCGACAGCCTCACGCAGGATGACCCGCGCCTCCTCTTCCATTGAACGACCGCTGGCGGACGCGCGAACCCGAAGTCGGGTCTTTACGTCGTCGTCCAAGTGACGGATCGTGATGCTTGCCATTGTCACACCTTCCTGTGGTGAGCATATGCGACGATTGCGTTGCAATTAAATGAACAAGGGCTCCGATCCTCCACTTCATCGGCGATCGGCGCGGTGCCGTACGCGCCCGCGCACGGGTGAGCGACTCGAGGTGGTCCTGGCGACCGCTGCATGGGCGGTTAGAATGGATTGGGACGCAGCCAGCGTTCGGACCGTCAAGCTACCCGGACACCATGCCCCACGCCGCCAAGACGCTCGGCGCCTACTTCACGCCGGCGGGCGCACCGGAACGAAATCCGACATCGGTCGCCGAAGCCTTCGCGCATGGAACATGACGTCGACAGCGTCGACGGTGTGGCGCGGGCTGACGCTCCCGGAGTGACCACTGCCCCGGATCCGGTCGCTCGCCTCGACGGCGTCACGGTCACCTACGGACGCCAGCGCGCGCTCGACAGCGTCGACGCACGCTTCGCGCCCGGCGCGGTCGGATTGCTCGGGCCGAACGGTGCGGGCAAGAGCACGCTGCTGAAGGCGCTCCTCGGTTTTGTCTCCCCCGATCGCGGCGCGGGAAGCCTGTCGGTATTCGGCCTCGACGTTGCCGAACGCTCGCTCGAGATCCGCGCGCGTCTCGGTTACATGCCGGAATCGGACGCCCACCTTCCCGGACTGAACGCCGTCGCCTTCGCCGCCTGCTGCGGCGAGCTGGCCGGCCTGCCGCCCGCCGATGCGATGCAACGGGCGCATGCCGTTCTGCAGTACGTCGGCCTGGGCGAGGCGCGATACCGCATGGTCGACACCTACTCGACCGGCATGAAGCAGCGGATCAAGCTGGCGCAGGCACTCGTCCACGATCCCGATCTGCTGTTTCTCGACGAGCCGACGAACGGCATGGACCCGAAGGGTCGCGCCGAGATGATCGAGCTGATTCGCGACCTCGCCCACCGGAAGGGAGTGAACGTGATCCTCTCGTCGCACGTCCTGCCCGACGTCGAGGCGGCGTGCGACAACGTGGTCGTGCTGCATGAGGGCCGCGTCGTCGCCGAGGGGTCGATCGCTGATCTCAAGGCGGACGACCGGCGGGCGTTCGAGGTGCTGGTCAAGGGAGACGCCGCCCGCTTTGTCGAGACGTTGCGCGCGGCGGGCGCCGAGTGCCGCCAGACGGACAACCACCTGCTGCGCGTCCTCATCGGCGACGGCCGCACCGCGCGCGACCTCTTCGGCCTTGCGGTGAAGTCGGGCGTGCAAGTGCGGCATCTGCAGCCGAGCGTGCAGACGCTCGAGGAGGTCTTCGCCCGCGCAGTGGGGGAATCCTGACGGCGCCATGCCGATTCACGACCATGGCTATGCGCGCTACACGGGCGTACGGCGTCCCCCGGGGCGCGCCTGGCGGGTGATCGCCAGGACGGGCATCCGGAGGTTGTTCTCCTCGAAGCTGTTCCTCCTGGTGTTGCTCTTCGCCTGGATGCAGTTCTTCGTCCGCGGGGTCCTGTTCTACCTGGCCGCGAACTTCCCGCAGGTCGAGGGGTTCATTGCACCGACTCCGGCGACGTTCCGCGACTTCTTCGATAGCCAGGCCTTCTTCGTCTTCGTCATCGCGATCTACACCGGCGCGGGCGCGATCGCGAACGACCGTCAGGCGAACGCGCTGCCGCTCTATCTCGCCAGGCCCCTGACGCGTTGGGAGTATGTCGCCGGCAAGCTGGCGGTGGTCATGGGATTCCTGCTGCTGATCACCTGGGTGCAGGCGCTGCTCCTGCTGGTGCTGCAGACGATGTTCACCGGCAGCCTGGACTTCGTGCGCCAGTACGCGTTCCTGCTGCCGGCGGTGACGGTGTACGGCTTCCTGCAGTCGCTGGTCGCGGGCATCACGATCCTCGCGCTGTCGTCGCTCTCGACCAGCGCGCGCTACGTCGGGATCCTGTACGCCGGTGCGGTGATCTTTACCGGCGCGATGTTCGACGTGCTGCGGGGCGTCACCGGCAGCACCGCCTGGTCGTGGATGTCGTTCACGGCCAGCCAGCAGCAGGTGGGCGACGTGATCTTCCGTGCGGATCCCCGCTACGACACGCCGTGGGGGATCTCACTGCTCATGGTCGTGGCGGTCGTCGCGCTCTCCGCCTGGATACTCGCGCGGCGCGTGCGGGGTGTGGAGGTGGTGACGTGAGCGTGGTCGTCGCGCGCGGCGTGTCGAAGTGGTACGGCGAGGTGATCGGCCTGAACGACGTCACGGTGAGCATTCCTCCCGGCATCAGCGGTCTTCTCGGACCGAACGGGGCGGGGAAATCGACGTTGCTGAAACTGGTGACGGGCCAGCTCAAGCCGAGCCGGGGGACGGTCGAGGTGCTGGGGGAGCCGATCTGGGGCAATCCCTCGGCGTTCCGCCGGATCGGCTACTGCCCTGATCATGACGGCTGCTACGACCGGATGACCGGAATGGAATGGGTGACCGCGCTGCTCCGCCTGAGCGGCTACGACAGCGCGGTGGCGGCGGACGGGGCAGCGCGCGCGCTCGAGGCGGTCGATCTCGGGGCGGCGGCCGACCGGAAGATTGGCAGCTACAGCAAGGGGATGCGGCAGCGAATCAAGCTGGCGCAGGCAATCGCGCACGACCCGGAGCTTCTGGTGCTGGATGAACCGCTCGCCGGCCTCGATCCGATCGGCCGGCGGAAGGTCATCGCGGCCATCCGCGCCCGGGGCGAGGCGGGCCGGAGCGTGATTGTCTCCAGCCACGTCCTGCACGAAGTAGAGCGGATGACGTCGAACATCCTGTTGCTGCACGCGGGACGGATCCTGGCCGAGGGAGACGTGCATCAGATTCGCGACCTGATCGACGAGCATCCGCACACCGTGCGCATTACCGCTTCCGATCCGCGGCGGCTGGCGCGCCACCTGCTGGAACACCCAGACGTCATCGCGATGCACCTGGAAGAGGGCGCCGTCGTCGCGCAGACGAACCGCCCGGACGATTTCTACACGCGGCTGACCGCGCTGGCCGCCACCGACGAAGCAGGTGAGGTCGGGCAGGTCACCTCGCCCGACGACAACCTGCAGGCGGTCTTCGCGTACCTGGTGAAACAGTGAACCGGCCATGAAATCCGATTGGGCGGGGGAACCGCCGCCGCTGCCGTCGTTGCTTACTTCCGCGCTTCGGGTCTTTGACGTCAGTGTCGGCGAGATGCTGTGGTCACGCCGCACGATCTTCATGGCGTTGGTGGCGGCCGGTCCCGTCGTGCTCGCGCTGCTCCTCCGCGTGATGACTGCCTCCGGCGTGTTCGACGGGGCGGCCGGCACGGTGAATGGCCGCGCGATCAGCCTGAACGGCCCCGCCATATTCGGCCTGATGGTCTGGACGTTCTATCTCCGGTTCACCGTGCCGGTGCTGGGCGTGTTCTACGGCACCGCGCTGATCGCCGACGAGGTGGAGGACCGGACGATCACCTACTTCTTCACGCGCCCCATACCGCGCGCCGCGGTGCTGGGCGGCAAGTATCTGGCGTACCTCCTCTGCACTGCGGTCGTGGTGCTGCCGTCGGTGATGCTCGTCTGGTTCCTGGTGGTGCCTGTCCTTGGCGGCAGCCTCGGCCGGGAGTTCCCGTCGCTCGCGATCGACCTGGCGGTGGTCGCGGCCGGCCTCGCCGTCTACGGCGCGCTGTTCGCCCTGATCGGCGCCTGGTTCCGCCGCCCCCTCCTGACCGGCCTCGTCGTCATCTTCGGCTGGGAACCGATCGTGACGATGCTTCCGGGCTACATGAAGTACCTGACCGTGGCGTACTACCTCCAGGGGCTCGTGCCCCATGCCATGCCGCAGGGCGATGCGCTCAGTCTGCTCCGGGCGATCCTGACCAGCATCCAGACCCCGCTCGGCCCCTGGACGAACATCCTCGTGCTGGTGGGCATCTGGGCCGTCGCCTTCACGGTCGCCCTTCGGGTTACTGCCCAACGCGAATACGTCCTCGAACAGTGAAGGACGGCTGCGTGCGCTATCGTTCCGTGGCCGGTCGTCCTGATTGCCGTCGACCCGGACGGTTGGGCCGAAGATGATGCCACCGAACGCTTCACGATGGTTGTGCGCACTAAAGGAACGCCAACGGCGTGGCAGCCGTCCCCGGTGCATCCTGCAGGTCGAGGGGACGCCAGAGATGGTCTCGGCTCGACTCACCGAACTTGTCGGTCTGCCGGAGGTGACGGTGTCACCGACCGACCATTGGATGCCTTACGGGAAACCGATCCTCACGACCGTGGGACAGTGGGACACGACGCCAGCCGCCGAGGCGCGGCTGGAACGCGACGACGGCTTCGTTTCGCATGAGCTGCAACGTCAACTTCGAGACTGGTGGCTGGCTAGCAACAACGGCGCGAACACTCCCAATTGGGATCTCGCCTCCACCTGCCACATTGACGGCAGGAAGGGACTCCTGCTCGTGGAGGCCAAGGCCCACGCGGCAGAGTTGTCAACGGCGGGGAAGCGTCTACGCAAGCACAGCTCGCTAAATAGCCATGCCAACCACCAGCGGATCGCTGAGGCTATCCAGCAAGCCAACGCCGGCCTCCGGGGCGCGACAGGTGGGTCGTGGAACCTGTCGCGTGACCGCCACTATCAACTGTCCAATCGCTTCGCGTGGGCCTGGAAGCTGGCCACGCTGGGCATCCCGACCGTGCTGGTCTACCTCGGCTTCCTTGGGGCCGAGGAAATGCGTGGGTGGTTTCGCACGACGGCCGACTGGGAGCAACAGCTACGGGATCACGCCTCGGGCGTTGTTGACACTTCCGGTTGGGACGAACAGCACGTGGTGAACGGCACTCCACTAATACCGCTCATCCGGGCTGTCCACGAACCGTTCACGGTAAACCCGCAGGGATAGCGGGCGACCGTTCTGATAGCCCCCCGTTCCCGCTGACCATGGGAGGGGGACTGGGCAATCAGTATTCGATCAGGGGGCTCAACGCGGGCTGCGCCGTACTGAAGGCGTTAGCGCGTAAACCGTCAGGCACTCTCTCAGGTCATGCCATCACGCGTTCCTGGCGAATGCGTTCCTGTGCCACGTCGTACTGTGCCTGCCGGCGCACCCAGAACACGGCGTTGCTGCAGCCGACGTGTTCCAAGGCGAGCGCCATCGCCGGCGAAATGCCGGCGCGACCGTTCAGCAGTCGTGAGAGGGTCTGCCGTGTGCAGCCCAGCTTCTCGGCCGCCTCGGTCACCGTCCAGCCTTCGGCTGCCAGTGCGTCTCGGAGACTCTCTCCGGGGTGCGCCGGGTCGTACATCGTTGGCATCGTGCCCCCTCCAGTGATAATCGAACAAGGTCACGCCCACCTGCACGCCGTCCTCGAGCGGAACGATACCGGGCAAGTTCACCAGGCTGCACGGGAGCTGCTCGATCCCTACCGGTTCACTCGTGGCGTGGACGCTTCCGTGAGCGACCAGTGGTTCAGCAGCGTGCAATGCACCATGCTGCCACCCGCTACGGCGACCAGCTCGCGAATCCGCGAACCATCGGGAGCAACGACCGTCTTGCCGTCCGCGAGACGCACCGTCCGCATCCAGACCCTCCATCAGTATTGTGGCCGCAGCGAACCCGGCAGCCAGTCAGTCTAGCTGCACGGTCCCAAGGATGTCCGCAGTAGCGCGGGTCCGCCCCGAGCAACCAACAACACACGTCAGCATTGACGTACGTCAAAACTGACGTATAATTATCGGCGGGAGGTGCTTCCCGTGCAGATCAATCCCGGCGGGCGCCTGGCAACCAGGGACGTCATCGGTCGAGACAACGAAATCGACAGGTACTGGCGCGTTCTCAAGCGCCAAGGGCTTGTCCTATCCGCGGAGCGGCGCATCGGCAAGACCCACATCCTCTTCAAGATGCGCGAGGAATGCCAAAGCGGCTACTTGCCCGTCTACCAGGACCTTGAGGCCGTCCACTCGATCGCAGATCTGGTCCGCTCGATCTACGCGACTGTTGACCAGTCCTTGAGCACGCTGCCGATTGTCAAGGCTCGCATCGCCAAGTGGTCCACCCTCCTGCCCAACAGGATCGGCGGCGTCGACCTCCCGACTGCCGACGCGAGTTGGCAGGTCCTCCTCGCTGAAGCGTTCGACGATCTCTTCGACCTTGCCGACGACAACACGCGCATCCTCATGCTGTGGGACGAGTTTCCGCTGATGCTCCACAACCTCCAGCGCAGGGCGGGGCAAGACACGGCCATGCAGCTCCTGGATCACCTGCGCGCTCTGCGACTTGCGCGCGCCGACCGGTTGCGCTTCCTGTTCACCGGTTCAATTGGTCTTCACCTCGTGCTTCGATCCCTGCGCGAGGCAGGAAACACCAATGACCCGGTAAACGACATGCTGTCCCTGACCGTTCCGCCCATGACCCACCGCGCTACGTGCACACTCGCCGAAGCATTGCTTCGCGAGACCCGCGCCGCCCCGGCGCAGATCCCTCGTTTGGCCTCTGAGATCGCCAAGCAGGTAGGCGGTTTTCCGTACTACGTCCATCATGTGGTCGACCAGTTGGACCAACTCAGGCGGCAGCCGAAGCTGGAGGATGTGTCGGCCGCCATCGACCACCTCGTGTACGACCCCCACGACCCCGCGAACCTCAACTACTACGTGACCCGCCTGTCTTCATACTACGCAGACGACCAGCGGAGACTTGCTCTGCTCGTCCTCGATACCTTGGCCAGTCAGCCGTCCCCCTCACCTACTCCGGAACTCCTCAACCTGTGCAGGCACCGCGACCCGTCGTTGGCTGATGAGCAGCTTCGGGAAGTGCTGACCACGTTGTCGGAGGACCACTACATCGAGCGTACGAAGAGTGCGAAGGGAGTGGCGTGCGACTTCCGTTGGCCCCTGGTCAAGAAGTGGTGGAAGGAGACAAGGCCATGAGGTCGGGCACCCTGCGCAGCTCGCGTTACAGCCCGGGCAACCTGGATCGCGAGTCCCTGGAAGCCGTCTTCGTGGGGCGTGACGACGTGATGGAAGATGTCCTGTCCCGCGTTACGACATCGATTCGAGGACCACAGAAGCACTACGTTCTCCTGGTCGGCCCAAGGGGGTCGGGCAAGACCCATCTTCTCGCCCTCGCCTACCACCGCCTGATGGCCACGTTAGAAGCAGAAGACGCGGACGACAACGTCGCCATCGCTGTGCTCAAGGAGGAAGAGTGGGGCGTCGCGTCGTACCTCGACCTCGTCGTTCGGATCCTCGGAGCGCTTGCCGAAAAGACGCCCCAGCTAAGCGCCGAGATCGCTGAGGTATACGACAGGTTCTCAAGAGACCCCGCGGATGCCGAGGCATTCGCTGTCAGACTGCTTCGGCGACACTCCGAAGGCAAGACCCTCTTGCTTCTTTGCGAGAACCTCGTGGACTTATTTCACGGCCTTGACGACGAAGGACAGAAGCGTTGGCGGGCCGCCATCCAGGAGGACGGTAACTGGGCCATCGTGGCAACAACCCCGCAACTGTTTGCCGCCCTCACGCTACAGGACAACCCGTTCTACGGCTTCTTCACCATCCGCGCTCTCGAGAAGATCGACCTCGAAACTGGAATCGACCTGCTGGCCAAGAAGGCTATCCACGAAGACAAGCCCGACCTGGCGGACTTCCTCCGTACCCCGCTCGGCCGCGCGCGCGCGCGGGCAGTCCATCACCTTGCTGCCGGTAACCACCGTGCCTACGTGGTGCTGTTCGACTTTCTCGACAAGGAGTCGCTCGAGGATCTGGTCGGCCCGTTCATGTATATGGTCGACGACCTCACCCCGTACTACCAGGACAGAATGCGGCAACTTCCGCCGGCCCAGCGCAAGATCATCGAGTTCCTGTGCCTCAAGGGAACGCCCGCAACCGTCAAGGAAGTATCGACCTCCTGCCTGATGTCCCACCAGACCGCCGCCAAGCAAATCGGCGAACTGGTGACCGCAGGATTCGTCAGCCGCACCCGCTCAGGGCGCAATACCTTCTGCGAGCTCTCGGAACCGCTGATGCGCATCTGCATCGAAGTGAAGGACAACAGGACCCAGCACTTCCGCCTGTTCGTCGAGTTATTGCGTCACTGGTTCACCTCCCGCGAACTCCGCGAGCGCCAGGCGGCGTTCCGGCACGACGGGCCCTTTGCCGATCTGGACCGCGTGCACGTTGAGGAGGCAGTCAGGTGTTCTCTGACGGATCGGAAGGAACCCTTCATCGACGCGCTTCACGACGAAGCTGAACGCTGTTGGGATGCTGGGGACTACCAAGGACTTGCCACGATGCAGCAAGCCCTGGTGCGGGAAGGCGGCCGCGCGGACGACTATTGCATGTGGCTGTACGCCTTGGTGGAGACAGGAGATGGCCAGTCGGCTGTGAAGGTCGGACTAGAAGCCACCGCAAGACACCCTGGCGATAGTTCACTCCTGTTCTATCTTGCGTACGGCTACTTCATGGAGGACCGGTTTGCCGACGCCCTTGCAACAATCGACCAAGCAATCGCCCTTGGTGAACGACCCGAAAACCACTGTGTCCGCGCCGACATCCTGCTACACCTTGAGCGCTTCGAGGAGGCGATCGCCGACGCCGAAGCAGTGCTCGACGCGGACCCGGAGCATTGGCACAGTGTCGATCAGATCATGCGGGGCCTCGTCGGCTTGGGCCGAGTCGCGCATGCGGAGGCCCGTGCACGGGATCTCGTTGAGCGTGCGCCGTCGGAACCAAGTGCATTGCTCGCGGTCGCGAGATTCCACGCCTCGCAAGATCAGTTGAGTCGAGCCCTGGAATACGCCGACAGGGTACTGAGCATCGATGCGGACCACCAAGCCGCGCGGCAATTGCGTGGCTTTCTCTTGTTCGCCATGGCGGACTACCGCAGCGCTGCCGTGGACCTGCGCCAACACGCCTCGCGCCACCCCCAGTCCGTTCGGACGCACTGCCGACTGGCCGACTCCTTGCTCTGGTCCGGAGAGTTCCAGGAAGCAATCGAGATCGCGAACCACCTCCTTGACATCGATCCGGAACACGGTCACGCATACCTGGTTCGCGGATGTGCTCTCATCGAACTAGGACGTCCGGAAGAAGCGATCGCGGCCTTTGATCAACTTCTTCCCACCAACCACTGCCCGCACTTGCTCATCGCCGCCTCATTCGCACGCCGGAGCGGTAACTACGAGGCCGCCGAGAGATACCTTGGCCGAGTCGCGGAACGGGACCCGGACGATCCGGAACTTTGGATCGAGCGCTGCCATCTCTACATCGAGCGGGGCGCGTTCGGCGAGGCGGAGGAAAGCGCCGCGCGAGTCAAAACACTACCAGGCGGCTCTCTCCTGGGCCGACTGCTTGCCGCACAAGCTATTGCCGCACGCAATCCGCTGGGGGTGGCGCTGGAAACCATCGGCGTCCTCAAAGTGGAGGACTTCAAGGGTGACGCACAGCTCCATCAGGAAGCTATCGTGGCGATCTTGACTACGTCCGTTCGCAACTTCGGCCCTCGGTATCTTCCCGAGGGCTTGTTGAAACTGCGCAATCTGCTGGACGAAGGTGTCCTCGGCAGAATACTGACGGACCTGCTGATGGAGAATGCGGAGCGCTTCGCAGGTTCTCTGGACGAGTGGGAGAAGGTCCTCGGAGTGCTTGCTTCTTCGCTGGCGGACTTGGCAGACTGCCAGATTCCTCTCAGGATGCTTCGTGCCGCGGTCACGTACACGAAGACGGGCGACGAAAAGAAGCTCCTGAGCCTGCCGCTCGAACAGCGCCAATTGCTGCAGGACGTGCTTCCACGAGCGGGCGTAGCGACCGCCAGTATTGCTGAACAGCACTCGGAGACTCCGGTTCCCGACCAGCGGTCTCCGCTCCGTGTAAGGTACCCGCCGGGCCATGACCGCCACTGACCGTGCTCCTACCGATTCCCTGGAAGTCCGCTCTCGCCTTGTAGAGGCACTGAAACTGGATCTGGTCGGCCCCTGGGTGGGCCATGAGCTCGGCGCCGAACAGTTGCCGGGCCGCGAGCGCCCGTCGAATTGGTACGTCGCCGGCTTCCTGATTCCGACCGGTACGCCTCCCGACCGTAGCGGGGACGTCGACGAGGACGATGATCTCGACACCGTTCCGGAATCGGCAGGTCTGACCGAGGAATCGAACGACACCCGGTAGGTGCGCCGGGCGCGACACAGTGCTACCACTTGGGCGCGGCGCGCCTCGCTCGTCCGATGCGGACACCGGTGCGGGCGCGAGAAGCGGTCGGTGAGCCCTCGAGGGCCTTCCGCGCGGTAGCGGGCGAGCCACTTGTAGGCGGTGCGCACACTCACCCCGGAGGCGTGGGCCGCCTCCGTTACGCGATGTCCTTCCTCCAGGATCCGGCGAACCAGCACCTCGCGGCCGTGCGGGGTGAGTCGGGCATACTTGTGGATGTTCATGCGGGTTCCTCCCTAGCTAACGGATTGGCAATACCCATTAGCTTCGGGCATCGGGCCCGCATGAACAACCTACCGAGAGATCACAGCTAGTCGGCCGCCAAGCGTTGGAGATCGAGTTTCTAGAGGGGACTCAGAAAGACACACGGAGGTCGATCATTGCCGGCCCCCGGGCATGTCCGTCACCCCAGGATGCGTCCTGATGGGCCTGCCACGTTCGACCTTCTACGACGCGCCCAGCGTGGCGGTTGATGACAGCGAGATCGCCCGTCGCATGCGGACCATCTGCGACCAGTTCGAGACGTACGGGTACCGGGGCGTCGGCGCCGCGCTGCGTCAGGACGGAATGGTCGTCAACAGCAAGAAGGTGCGACGGTTGATGCGTGAACACGACCTGCAACCCCAACGGCGTAGGCGGTTTGTCGCCACCACCGACAGCGGCCACGAGCTACCGGTGTTCCCTAATCTCGCCAGCAATATCGTACCCGACGGTCCCAACCAGCGCTAGAACGGCGACATCACCTACGTCGCCGCAACGTCGGGATTCGTCTACGTCGCGCTGATCCTGGACGCATGGTCACGTCGCGTGGTCGGCTACGTGATCGCTCGATCCATCGACGCGCGACTTGCCGTGGCGGCACTTGAGGCCACCATCCCGTCGCGCCGGCCGCCGCGCGGATGCATCTGCCACACGGACTGCGGATCGCAGCATGCCTCGGCGCGCTACCGCGAGCTGCTCGCCCACCACGGGCTGGTGGGCTCGATGAGTCGGCGCGGCAACCCCTTCGACAACGCCAAGGCAGAGAGCCTCATCAAGATCCTCAAGGTCGAGGCCGTGTACCTCGCGGACTACGAGACCTTCGAGGACGTCGCCACCGACCTGCCCAGATTCATCGAGGAGGTCTATAACACCCGCAGATTGCACTCTGCGCTAGGCTACCTGAGCCCCGTAGAATTCGAGGATCAACACACACCCTGCCCTGTCGAAACCGTGGCCTGACGCTATCCACCCGCAGGGGCGCACTCTAAAAGGTGTGCAGTTTTCAGTTGCCATTGACAGCGCGGACCGCATTCCGAAGGGACGACGGCACCCACGCAGTAGCGGCAAGCGAACGCGCAACAGGAGACATCGTGTCAGGGCGCCGTTGACCGGGGCTGCGCGGCAACGGGCGGACGCAAGTAAAGGAGTCCAGAGAGATGCCGCTAGAGGAACGAATCGTGACGTGGAGCGGGCAGCGGCCGCAATGGCAGCAGATCATGTTGCGAGAGGTGGCAGAGGGGCGGCCTTTGCCGGACGAAGCGTTGAATGAATTGATCGACGCCGTTGTGGCGGAGAAACCTCTAAGGGGCGGCGGACTGGAGATGCGACATCTAGTCGCGTCGGCGTCCGACGCGCCGCCGGTGAGCCTGGCGTCGGTGTCCGAGCCGTCTCATGTGAACGCTTTATCGTCGACGGTGCCTCTCACCTTTCCTGAGGGCGGCATCACGATCGTGTACGGCGATAACGGGAGCGGGAAGTCCGGGTACGCGAGGCTGCTGAAGCGGATCGCTCGGTCGAGACACAGCGAGACGGTGCTAACGGACGTGTTCAGGGACACGCCGGGGCTTGAGCCGACCGCGAAGCTCGGAGTACGCATCGGACAGGAAGTGCATGAAGTCAGTTGGCCGGAGTCGAAACGGCCGGAATTGCAGCGCATGCTGTTCTATGACAATGCGTGCGGAAACACATACATCGCGGATGAGGCGGATTTCCCCTACCGGCCGTACGCCCTCTTCGTGATGGATGGGCTCATTGACGGGTGCGTCAGGATGCAAAGGCTCATCGACACCAAGCTGAACGAGAACGCGGGACGGGCACGGCAGACTCCGCGCGCGACGGTGGAGGCCAGAGAGACCGAGGCGGCGCGCTTTCTGGCGGCGCTGAACGCTAGCAGCTCGATCGAGAAACTCGACGCCTTGTTCGCAAAGCTGGAGGGCCCCGGGATGTCGATCGGTCCCGTGGAAGCCGAGGAAAGTGCTCTACGGTCATCCGACACGCGTCAGGTCCGGAGAGAGCTAAAGAGAACGGCGCAAAGACTCGACGCGTTGAGCGACCACATCGAATTGGTGGATTCCGTGCTGGGGCCGGAGGCGACCAACGAACTGGACAGAGCTAGAGAAGAACTCAGGCAAATAGAGCAGGCGGCGGAGCAGCACGCCGAGTCGCTTCGCGCGGAAGCGCTGCCAGGTGTGGGAAGCGAAGCATGGAGGATGCTCTGGGACGCCGCGAAGCGATTCTCGGAGGACCATGCCTACGTCGACCGGCAGTTCCCGGTCTCGGGCGGCGACAGCCGGTGCGTGTTGTGCCTGCACCGGCTCGGGGAGCCCGGTAGCGGTGTACTGACAAGACTGGACCGGTTCGTCAAGGACGACATTCAGGTTCGACGGGAAGAGGCCCGACGAACGCAAACAGAGTTGCTACAGAAGCGGACGTCGGTCGACGTGTTCGGAGGCGCGGTCAATAGCCACATGCAGGATCTGGAAGCGTCGCACTCGGAGGATGTCGATCCTGTCAAGACATTGCTGGCGCAGTACGAGGCCGCACAAAGGGCTGCGGACACGTCGGCGTCTACCGAAGGAGTGGGAGCCATCGAGGGCCCGGAAGCAGGCGGAGTCGCGGATGTGGTCGATAAACTGCGGAAGACAGCAGTTGAGTCGCTGAGGCTGGCGGACGACTTGGACGACCCGAAGCAGATTGTAATTCGCCTGCGAGCGGTGACAGAGAAGCGGCGCGAGATCGAGCTGTTGATCGAGATGAAGCGTGCGCGGAACGACATCGTTGCCGAGATCGCGAGGCTGGGCGAGAGGCGACGCCTTGAGAGACTAAAGCAAGCAGCGAACACCGGGCCGATCACCAGGAAGATACTAGATCTCTCCGAGGAGACGATCACGGAAGTCGTCAGGGATCGCTTCACACGGGAGACGGACCGGCTCGGCCTAGACCGCGTGACGATCGCCAAGACGAAGGCGGAAAAGGGCGCGCTACTCCACCTGCCGAAGCTTGTTGGCGCACGACAGACCACCGAGCTGTCCCGCGTCTTCAGTGAGGGTGAACGGACCGCGTTGGGACTGGCGGCGTGCTTCACTGAGGCTGCTCTCGACGAGTCGAATTCAGGGCTGATTTTGGACGACCCAGTTACCTCGCTCGATCACATTCGTCGCGAACGAGTGGCCCAACGCCTCGTGGACTTTGCCCAGTCGCGGCAGGTGCTGGTGTTCACTCACGATGTCGCCTTCGTTGCCGCGTTAAAGGGAGCGGCATTCAGACAGCAGGTCGTCGTCACGGAGCGCTGGGTGGCAAGGAGTCGGGCCGGCGAGAAGCTCCCCGGGTTCTGCGCCGATACGCACCCGTGGAAGGCCAAGGATGTGCGCGCGCGTCTCGGAGAGCTCCGAGAGGATCTTGCCAAGCTTCGAAAACAGTCGTCGGAGTTCGACGATCAGCAATACGAGGACGCGGTCGCCGGCTGGGCCGGCAAACTCTCGGAGACGTGGGAAAGAATCCTCAGCCAAGAGGTCGTGGGACCGATCATGGCCGACGGCGGACTTGAAGTGCGACCGAGGATGGTCAAGGTACTGGCCGAATTCACGAACGAGGACTACATACAATTCAACGACAGCTACGGACAAGTCTCGCGGTGGGCGAAACGTCACGACAAGAGCGCGCACCTGAACTATGTGGCGCCCGAGTTGAACAAGCTTGAAGAAGAGCTGGGTCTGGTCGACCAGTGGTTCAAGAGGGTGAAGAGCTACCAGTGAGGTTGCCGACGGCGGTTTCACTCGAGAGAAGCACTTCGTTCTACTATTGCTCCAGCGCCACTACCGAGGCCAAGAGAAGAGGCTACAAACGCGAACGGCTACGCGACCTGCGTGCCTGACTGACTGCCATACTGGATAGGATGCTCGACCGAGGTACGGATGGGGCCGCCCGCAAACAAGACTGACTGAGTCGGACGCCTTCGGAAGGGAGAGACGGACAGAATGCAGAAGGACACGTTGGCACTCACAGGTGTTATCCTCGGGGCGGCGGCGATGGTCTACGCGGCCCTCGCCGCGCATCAGGCTGTATCAGATGCGCATGCCGCTCTAGAAATCCACCGAGTGCAGTTCGACATGCAAGCGGCGCTCGACGAAACCGAAGATCGGGTGGAGCACGCCGAACGGCTCATCGAAGGGCAGGCTGTCCTCATCAAGGTTCTCCCGGAAAACGACCCTGACACGGCGAACGTGATCACTACGACACAGCAGGCCAAGCTCGCGTCGGTGCTTGACTACCTCGATGACATCCCCAGGAACACCGGGAGGGCTGTCGAAAAGGCGGAACAAGACATAGTAGACGCCATTCGCTCGCTCGGCCAGCTCCAAGCGGGCGCGATGGCCTCGTCCCCGCCCTCTCGGCGACAGCGCCAGTCGTGTGCTCTTGTTGATAGGTCACACTAGAGGGTCAAGAGGGAACGTGTGTGCCATAGCAGAATCGTCTTGGGGGCGCGTATCAAGCGGTTGGAGAACTAGCATGGCGACAGAAGCAGACTTCAATGAAGAGATGTTGAGTTTGTATCGCCGCACCGGGACGGCAACTGGATATTGGCCCAGTTATTTCCTGCGCTCCGTGCGCAAGGACGGCGGACTTGTCTTCGCGAAGAAGCTACTTGCTCCTACGCAAACGAGCAGAGGCTTCGATAAGCTGGTGGAAGCGCGACGAGTGGACCTTTCCGTTGAGGCACTCGTACTTGAGGAGCGTTTCGCTCATCTCTTCGCATCGGAGGAACTCGACGAAGCTCAACAGCGTTTGGCGCAGGTTCCCGACTCCTGCTTCCCCGACGATTCCGACGGACCGGGTACCCTCGGTGAAGTAACCGACAGCGAAGCCTATAGAGAAGGAGCCGTCCGTCGCGTGTTGGTAAACCGTTACGAGCGCGATTCAAAGGCAAGAGAGAGGTGTATCTGCCACCACGGAACACGTTGTGTGGTCTGCGCGCTTGACTTCGAGAGCCGCTACGGCAGGATCGGCAAAGGCTTCATTCACGTACATCATTTGCGCCCTCTCGGCAAACTGAAGTCCTCGTATCGACTCGATCCGCTCAAGGACCTCGTTCCGGTATGCCCAAACTGTCACGCCATGCTACACCGTCGGGATCCGCCGTACGATATTGAACAGTTGCGCGGGCTATTGGTCGAGCCGTAACAACACGATGATGATCCGGCAAGGGACAATGGTCGGGACGTGCATGACTGTTCCCAAACGGTCGCGCAGTTCGTGAGAGACAATCAACCGGCCCGCTACTGTGATGTGTCGTCTTAACCTTCTAGCCGTGCTATTTTCTGCACGGAGAGGAGGCCGTCATGGGACGCACCGCAACGAAGTCTGAAAGCAGCAAACGGGATGCGAGTTCTGCGGTACCGAGCGGCCCGACTACGAGCTCTACCTGGACCTCAACGGCATCGAGCATCGTCGTACCAGGGTCCGAACGCCCAAGACCAACGGCTTCGTCGAGCGCTTCAACGGCACCGTGCTCGACGAGTTCTTCCGCGTCAAGATGCGGGAGAACCTCTACGAGAGCGTCGAAGCGCTCCAGGCCGACCTCGATGCCTAGCTGCATCACTACAACACCGAACGCCCCCATCTCGGGTATCGAAACCAGAGACGGAGGCCCATCGAAACCATCAACCAGTTCGTGAGCCTAGAAGGTTAAGTGGACATATTAGCCGACTGGGGCTCTCGAGGGACAACCTGTTGAGGTACCACACCCAGAAGGTTAAGTGGACATCCAAGAAATGGTGCCTCGAGAAAACCCGGACGGTTCACCCCGCCTGCCGAAGACACTTCTGGTTGCCTGTTCTGCGGGACGGCCTCATGCCAGCACGCCAGTTTCGTCTCGTCATTACATTCCGGCTCAGCTACACCAAGCTGTCCCACAGCGCGTCCCAAACATCTCGAATGATGTGCTTCGTGCCTTCCCGTTTAAGTGTATCCAGCCACGCCTTGCGTTCTTCGGGAGACGCATCAGCATCTGATCCATATTGAAGAACTATGCCCTTCGCCTCACATTCAAGGCACAGGCCTAGTGCGGTTTGTCTTGCCTTGTTTACAATGGTTCGAAGGTGCATTGGCGAGAAGTTGGCCGCTGCATGAGTGCAGGTCCAACCGGGGCCGAGCATTGGGCCTTGGTTTATGAGTATTGCGAGGTTTGGATGCTCAACACTCAGGGCTTCATCTTGGGTGGATAGAGTATTCTCGATCTGACCAATACCCTCTCGGCAATGGTAAGTTGTCACTTTCTCCCGATGCTCAGGGGCGATGGCAAAGTCACCGACATGTGTATTCTGGACAAACCCTTGCATCGGGTTGTGAATACTGGCGACTATTGTCAAATGCCATTTCCGGTGCGCCGGGAGCGTGTCCTCTTCTTCGTAACCCTCCAACTCCTTCGCGGCCCATTGAGCAAGGCCTGGAACGTCGGCACGGGTGGCAACAATCCGCAATGCCGTAAGAACTTGCTCAGTCGATACATCAAGGTTTCCCGCCAAGTCCGTTAGCGATTTCACCTATGCCCCCTTGTCTGTTGAATATCTCGAACGAATCCATGTCCGTATCGCGGTTGTCCAGGTCACGAACGCGGTGACACCGGAAGTCGTGGTAGACGCGGTCGCGCCGAGGATGCTCGGAGTTCGTCCGTGTGTGGCACTTCATGTCGCTTACGTTCGCCCAGGGATAACTAGGCGAATTCGCGATAGCCTGTCAGTCTTTGTTTACCGGGGTGATTCGACGAGCGCGGACGTAGGTGCCGAGTTCTTCCTCAACAGCCACGCGGAGGCATACTGACAGCGGCGCTGTTCTACTGACGTGGTTTCGGATCGGAAGGACCGCGCGTTGATCTACGGGGGCGACCGTTGGAGCGTGTCGGGAACGACGGGGCTGGAACAGCGAAGCATCGTGATGATCAGAGGGGCGAGGTCGAGCTGACGCTGGTAGGCGGTCCGCACGACGCTGGCGAGCACCTGCTGGGTGTCGGCGCCGTGGCGGGTACGATTACCGCCACAGACTTTGCGGGTGACCACGGCGGGTCGGATGGCCTGTTCGGCGCGCCAGTTGGTGGCGTCGACCGACGGGTCCCACAGGAAGGTGAACGCGGCGGGGAATTCGCGGTCCAGATGGGCGGCGAAGCGGTCGGCGGCGTCCAGCGTCGGCGCTTTGTCGATCAGCCGACCGAGTTGGGCGAGCAGTCGACCGCGAGCGGTTGCCAGGCCGTGGTCGCTCAGAAGCCCGGCGTCGCGGCGGTCGCGCAGCTTGAGAGCGGCCTGCAGGACGGCGTGCACCCGGGCGGCCCACGGGCTGCGCGGATGATCGGTTCGGAGTTGCCGCGCTCGCCGCATCAGGTGAGCCAGACAGGTCTGGTGCAGCGCGTGGGTGAAGCGGCGATACGGCGCCCACCCGTCGCGCACGAGCACGCCGGCGTAGTCGGTTCCCAGGACCGTTGCGGCGTCGTCGAACCCGCGGCCGGCGCGAATCGCGTAGACCGTCGTCTGGGGCGTGGCGAAGACCCACAGCCAATGGCGCATGGCGCCGACGCGCCAGCCGGTTTCATCCGGCGTGACCACGGGAGATTCCCGCACCTGCTGGCACAGTGCGGTGTAGGTCGGCGCGGCTTGGCGAGCCGTGCGATGCAGCACCTGCGCGAGGCCTCCCGGTGTGACGGTCAGGCCGAACTGGGTCCGGAGCAGGTGCGTGACCTTCGCCAGCGGCACGCCCAGGTGCGTGTGCAGCCGCACGACCAGCGCGACGACTTCGGGACCCAGTTGCACGCCGGCCGCTCCCAGCGCGTCGGAGGTTTGCAGCCGGTGGCGGCCCTGGACGCGACGCCGACACTGCGAGCAGTGGCCGACCTCGATGTCGAAGCGCCGCACGATAGGGCGCACCACCGGGAGATCTTCCTGATATTGCGTCGCTACGCGGGACAACTCGACGGCGCCGCCGCAGTCCGGACACGCGGCAGGCGCCGGTGCTCGGCAGGTCTCGTCAACCTGCGCCGGACGCGGGCGGCACGCCTGCCGGCCGTAGTGCGCACCAGCGCGCCGGCCGGGTCGCCCGCCGCGACCTTGGGGCCGGTCCTTGGCGAAGGGCGCGGCCTGCCGGAATCCTGCCCGCCGCGCCGCGTCGAGTTGCTGCTTGAGGTGTTCACTGCGGCGCTTCCACCGATCCCCGTCGCGCTTCCACTGATCCCGGTCGCCCTCGACCCGCGTCAACTCCTCCCGCAGCCGTGCGATCTCTCGCTCTTGTTCCTCAATGCGGGTATCGCGGGGATCCTGTTCCGTCCGGGGACGTTGCCGTGGCACCCCACCGTTATGCCAGATCCCCTAGAAAAGTACAAGTCCAAAATGTTGGATCTCGCGCGTCACGAAACCACCCCGCTAAACAAATACGCCTGTCATTGGGCCGATCCTCGAAGTTGATGGTGCCGGAAGGTGTTGAATGTCCGACCCACGCGAGCGCCGACACGAGAAGACACTCAGGATGTTCGACGGTCCAGAGTTCCTCGCGGCATTGGGGACAAGACGCGCGAGTAGGAACTTGTGCCACAAGGGACAGGAGAATCGCCCCGTTACACTCCTCATTCCCACACTCAACCTGAACGTGAAGGATGTCCGACAGGTCAACGAGCGTTTGAGCTGCCATGCTCGCTGGACCTCCCCAAGCGACACGTGCTCGACCCTGATCCGTTGCTCGATGCTAATGCCCGAGAACTCTTGAATTATCCCAGGACGGATTCCACTGAGTCGCGTTTCCGTGTGATCGTGAGGTTGATTGTAGCCGCCACTGTCCACTCAGGCCGACCGCCGGAAGCTAGTCGTGGCCTCGGGCCCGAAGGTGCTCGAGGCGATGTTGAAGAGGAACGGGACTCGATGTATGGGCTCGTACGCGAACCTCGACACCTGCGGAACGGATGTGGACATTACGGCAACGCGAAAACAAAGAGGTCGTTCCCGATGCTCGGCCGCAACTCCGGCGTCAACTGCAGAAAACTGGCGGTGGTAGCCGCCCGCCCGGTGCTGACGGCGATGTACTGCCGGCCATCGACGGCGAAGCTAATCGGGAAGCCGGAGACACGTGATCCGAGGTTGATTTCCCAGAGCACTTCGCCAGTCTCTTGATCGAAGGCGTGGAATCGTCCCGCCGCGTCGCCGCCGAAGACGAGGCCGCCGCCGGTCGCGACGAGGGAGAGGGTCGCCGCCCGCTGCTGGTGCAGCCAAGTGGTCTTGCCGGTCTCGGCGTTGATCGCGTGGATAGAGCCGAGCTGGTCCATGTTGGGGGCCAGCTCGTGGCGAACGGCGAGCGCGTAGATCCGGTGTGACGCGTCGGGCGAGGTGGTGGCGAGCAGCCGCTGGCACATGTTGCGGAGCGGCATGTACATCGTGTTGGTGAGGGGGCTGTAGGCGCCCGCCTCCCAATCCTTCCCGCCGTGCATGTTGGGACAGGCGAGCACCTGCTGCCCCTCGGCGGTGAACGTCATCTCGCTGTTCTCGGTGACCACGCCGGTCGCGGGGTCGATACCGCTGATCACGTTCTGCGGGACGGTCGGCTTCGCCCAGAGGAACTCCCCCGTCTCGCGATCGAGCGTGTAGACCAGACCGGTCTTCCCCGGAATGCCGGTCATCACGTTCCGCACTTCACCCGGCTGGATGCGCGGGTTGATCCAGCCGACCGACTCCGGATCGGGGGCGACCGCGGTGTCGAGCAGCAGCCGTTCGAAGGGATGGTCGAGATCCCAGTGGTCGTTCAGATGCTGGTAGTGTCGGCGGATCTCGCCCGTGTCGGCGTCGACCGCGAGTCGAGTTGTGGTAGAGGTGCGTGTTCTCGATGCCTCCCAGCATGAACTTCGGCGCCGCCACCGTGCGCCGCCGCCAGGCTTCCTCCCCGGTCCGTGCATCGTGGGCGATGATGACGCACGTCTCCGGGCCGCCGGCCAGCCGGCAGCTCCGCCCCGAGATCGCTTGCCGTCGGCGACGATCGGTCCGGAGCTGTGTCCGGCGGGGGTCTCCTGGTAGTCGAAGATCTTGGTCTCCCAGGCGATCTCGCCCGTCTCAACGTCCAGGCCGAAGATGTACGAGTCGTCGCTCGTATTGACGATTCGGACCAGGCTCCTCAGGCAGTCCCCCGGAGGCCCAGATCGTCCGCCACCTCCCGCATGAAGGCGATGACGTTCGCGATGTGCTCGTCGAGCGGCAGACTCAACTCCTCCGCCCCATTCCGCAGGTCGTCACGGCTGACGGCGCGGGCGAACGCCTTGTCCTTCATCCGCTTCCTGACCGATCTGGCTTCAAGGTCGAGGATGCTCTTCGTCGGCCGGACGAGCGCCGCCGCGGTGATGAACCCGGCCAGCTCGTCGCAGGCGAACAGCGCGTGCTCGAGGCGCGACTCGCGCGGCACGCCGCTGTAGTCGGCGTGCGACAGGATGGCGCGGATCATGTAGTCCGGCCAGTCGCGTTCACGCAGGATGCGGCTCCCGCGGAACGGGTGATCCGTTGCATCGGGCCACCGCTCGTAGTCGAAGTCGTGCACCAGGCCGACGATGCCCCACGCCTCCTCGTCCTCTCCGAACTGCCGCGCATAGCCCCGCATGGCCGCCTCGACGGCGAGCGCGTGCTTCCGGAGACTGTCTCCCCTGGTGTACTCGGTCAGCAACGCCCAGGCATCTTCGCGTGTCGGCGTCACCAATCGGACCTCGGAGCCGGGGGTCACCGGCCGCCCGCCAGACCGTTCATCGCCGTCGCCGTCAATTGCCCCTCGCTCGCGGCCACCGCGGCGGCCACCGTGAGGTCGCCCGTCACGTTCGTCATCGTCCGGCACATGTCGAGGATCCGGTCGACGCCGAAGATCAGCGCGATGCCAGCTACCGGAACCCCGATTGCCTCGAGGACGATCACCAGCATCACGATCCCGGCGCTCGGCACCGCCGCGGTGCCGATCGAGGCGAGGAGCGCGGTAAAGACGATGGTTGTCTGCGCCGCCAGGTCGAGTGGGATGCCGAGCGTCTGCGCGATGAACACCGCTGCCACCGACATGTAGACGGCGGTGCCGTCCATGTTGATCGTCGCACCCAGCGGCAGGACGAACGACGTCACCTCCTCGGACACGCCCAGATTGTGCTCCGCCGTCTCCATCGAGACGGGAAGCGTTGCCGCGCTCGACGACGTGGAAAAGGCGACGAGTTGCGCCGGGACGACACCGCGCAGGAAGCGAAACGGCGAAAGCGGAGTCAGGGTTCGAAGCAGGATTGGGTACGTCAGGAAAGCGTGGATCGCGAGGCCGACCAGCACGCACAGGCAGTAGAGACCCAGCGCGCCGAGCAGTTGAGCCACGTCGCTCGGGCTGTCGCCCGCCACCGACGTGATCGTGCCCGCGATGAGCGAGAAGACGCCGACCGGCGCCACCACCAGGATGATCTCGACGATCTTGATGATCGCCGCATTCACCGACTCGAACAGGGAAAGCAGCGGCCGCGCCTGTTCCCGCGGCAGCAGCATCAACGCCACACCGAGGAGCAGCGCCGTAAAGACGACGCTCAGCATCGAGCGGTTGTTCGACGCCGCGCTGAAGATGTTGTCGGGCACCATGTCGACCAGCGGCTGCAACGGCCCGCGTTCCATCTGATCCGCTGTCGCCTGGCGCTGGGCAACGTCCCCCTGGTACGCCTCCTGCAGGTTGAGCCGGAGGCTTTCCGGGATCGACGTGCCGGGTTCGACAAGGTTCACGACGACGAGCCCGATCACCAGCGCGACGAGCGTCGTCCCCAGGTAGATCGCGATCGTCTTCCCACCAATCCGAGACAACTTCTGTAGGTTCGCGAGCGACGCGACGCCCGTGACGAGCGACGCGAGCACCAGCGGGACGGCGATCAGCAGCAGTAGGCGAAGGAAGATGGTGCCGAACGGCGTAATCCAGTCGCGGGTGAAGTCGCTCCAGCCGGCGAGCGTGGCAACCACGCCCCAGACGAGCCCGAGCGCCAGCGCCACGAGGATGCGCCAATGCGTCTGCCGCAGCCACCCCATATCGACAGCCTATCAGAGCGGCAGCGACGCCCGGGCGTTCAGGTCGAGGGGCGCGGTTATGCCGGCGTGCAGGAGGCGGAGGCCGGCTGCGCCGATCATCGCGGCGTTGTCGGTGGTGAGCGACAGCGACGGCAGAAAAAGCGGCAGATTCACGTCAGCGGCACGCACGACGGCGTCCGACCGGAGACGCGAGTTGGCGGAGACGCCGCCGGAGATGCCGACGCTCCGCGCACCGAAGCGCCGCGCCGCAAGGAACGTGCGGTCGAGCAGCGTGTCGACGACGACCCGCTGGAAGCTTGCGCAGATGTCGGCCACTTCCGCATCAGGGAGCGAGGTGCCGGCGTCAGGTGCGCTCTCCAGCGCGGCGGCACCCCGCTGCGCCGCGTGGCGCTTCTGTACATGGCGCTTGACCGCCGTCTTCAGGCCGCTGAAGCTGAACTCCAGTTGCCGGAGGCGGCGCGTCGCGGCCAGGCCGGCGGGACGCGCGGTCTCCGCGGGGGCATTCCGGTCGTCATGCGTCATCCGCGCGTACGGGAAGTCAACCGCGCGGTCATCGGCCCCACGGGCGAGCCGATCGATTACCGGCCCGCCCGGGTACGACAGGCCGAGGAGGGACGCGACCTTGTCGTACGCCTCCCCCGCCGCATCGTCGCGGGTCTTGCCGATGAGCCGGCAGTCGAGCCCGCGGTCAGACCCCTCCCCCGCCACCTGGTAGAGGTTCGTATGCCCGCCCGAGACCACCAGCACGACCGCCGGCAAGGGCATCGCGCCGCCTTCCACGATGAGCGATTCGATATGTCCGGCCAGGTGCTGCACGCCGACGAGGGGCACGCCGAGGGACGCGGCGGCCGCTTTGGCGAAGGCGACGCCCACGAGTAGCGATCCGACCAGCCCCGGTCCCTGCGTGACCGCGATTGCGTCAAGGCAATCCCAGCCGGCGTCCGCCTCCTCCAGCGCCCGATCGACGACACCGCAGATGTCGCGCACATGCTGGCGCGAGGCGAGTTCCGGGACAACGCCGCCCCAGGCGCGGTGGATCTCCGCCTGCGACGCCACGATGTTCGAACGCACGTCCCACGGCCGGGCGGGATCGCCGGAGTCGGCCACCACCGCGGCAGCCGTCTCATCGCACGAGGTCTCGATGGCAAGCAGCAGCATCGGCGTCAGCCGTCCGGCATCAGGCAACCGCGCCCGCCCCGGCGGCCGCCGCCGCCCCCTCGCACGCGGCGCGGAGACCCTCCGCGTACGGCGGCCGGCAGATTCCCTGTTCGGTAATGATGCCGGCGATCAAGACGTGCGGCGTCACGTCGAACGCCGGGTTCCAGACCCCCACGCCCTCCGGCGCGACCCGCACCGATCCGACATGGGTCACTTCGCGCTCGTTCCGTTCCTCGATGGGAATCGCCGATCCGTCCGGCGTCGCGAGATCGACGGTCGATGTCGGTGCCGCGACATAGAACGGCACGCCATGTTCGCGCGCGAGGACGGCGACGGTGTAGGTGCCGATCTTGTTCGCCACGTCGCCGTTCGCCGCAATGCGGTCGGCGCCCACGACGACGACATCCACCCTCCCGCTCCGAAGCAGCGGTCCCGCCATGCCGTCCGTAATGATGGTGGTGTCGATCCCGTCGCGCATCAGCTCCCACGCGGTGAGACGCGCGCCCTGGAGGAACGGACGGGTCTCATCTGCGTAGACCGAAATCCGTTTTCCGGACTCCACCGCCGCGCGGACGACGCCCAGCGCCGTGCCGTAGCCGCCCGTCGCGAGGGCCCCCGCATTGCAGTGCGTCAGCACCGACCCGTCGTCCGGCAGCACCTCCGCGCCGTGGCGTCCCATGGCACGGCAGCAGTCGACATCCCCGTCATGGATCGCCTGCGCTTCGGCGATGATGCACTCGCGAATCTCGGCTGGCGACCGGCCCGCGCGCACCGTCTCGGTGAACACCCGCTTCATCCGTTTGATCGCCCAGAAAAGGTTGACCGCGGTTGGGCGCGTCGCGGCCATCAGGTCGCACAGCCGGTAAAACTCGGATGCAAGTGCCGCGCTCCCGGTGGCGCGCGACTTCACGACGCCGAGCGCGAGCCCCATCGCCGCAGCGATGCCGATCGCGGGCGCACCACGAATCACCATCCGCTCAATCGCCCGCGCCACATCCCGCGTGGTCCGGAGTTCGAGGTACAGCTCCTGCGCCGGCAGCTTCCGCTGATCCACCATCAGGACGTGGTCGCCCTTCCATTCCACCGTCGGAAGCATGTCGATCAGCCTACAACAGGAGCGCGGCGATCGAGGCGTTGATCATCGTCGCCGTGAATCCCCCCAGCAGCGCGCGGGGGCTCAACCGCGCGAGATCCGCGCGCCGGTCCGGGACCATGCCGCCAATGCCTCCCAGGACGATGCCGACCGAACCGAAGTTGGCGAAGCCGGTCAGCGCGAACGTCGCGAGGATCCGTCCGCGGTCGCTCAGCGTCTCCGCGTACTCGCCTCCCATCCGGGCGTAGGCGACAAACTCGTTCGCCACGAGCTTCGTCCCCAGCAGGTCCGCCACCGGCGCGATGTCGCCCGCCGGCACGCCCAGGAGCGCCGCCACCGGCGCGAAGCAGAACCCGAAGATCCCCGCCATGGACAGGTCGGCCCGGATGAAGCCGAGCAGGGCATCCGCCATCGCGATGAACGCCAGGAACGCAATCAGCATCGCGGCGACATTGAAGGCGAGCTGCAGGCCGCCCGCCGCGCCGGCGGCCGCGGCGTCGACGACGTTCACGTGCTGACGTTCCCGGCTGATCGCGACGCGGCCCGAGGTGGCCGGGGTCTCGGTCTCCGGCATGAGAATCTTCGCCAGATAGAGACCGCACGGCGCCGCCATCACGCTGCCGGTAATCATCGCCACCGGGTCGGCGCCAAAGCTGACGTAGATCGCAAAGACGCTGCCGGCGATCGTCGCGAAGCCGCCCGTCATCAGGGCGAGAAGCTCAGACTGCGTCATCCCCTGGATGTATGGCCGGACCATGATCGGCGCCTCGGTCTGTCCAAGAAAGACATTCGCGGCGGCTGAGAGCGACTCGGCGCCGCTCGTTCGCATCACCGGCATCATCACGCGGGCCATCAGCGCCACTGCGACCTGCAGGACACCCAGGTGGTAGAACACGGTGAAGACCGACGACGCGACGACAATGACCGGGAGTGCGGTGAAGGCGAGCACCAAGCCGGTCGGGAACACCTGCTCCATTGCCGACGGATCGGCCAGCACGCCAAAGACGAACTGCGAGCCGACAGCGCTGAAGTCGAGAAACGCACTGACGACATCCCCGATCGCGCTGAACGCGACGTAGCCGGGCCGGATGCCGGCGACGGAGAACCGCAGGATGAGGAGCGCGAGCGCAAACTGCAGGCCGACACCCCACGCTACCGTCCGCCACCGGATCGCGGCGGGGTTCGCCGAGCAGGCTACCGCGGTCAGGATGAACGCGGCGATCCCCATCAGCGCCCGCAGTTGCGCCGGCAGTGCCGATGCGAGACCGAAGGCGACGACCGCGAGCGCCACCGCGACGACACCCGCGCCGACGCGCCACCGTCCCGTTGCCGTCATCGCGCCTCACTCCCCGATGCCGTCAGCATGCCGGGGGAAGCCTACCCGACCGAGCGTCACGGTAGGATCGCACAATGACTGATGCCTCCACGTCCGCCGACGCCACCGTTGTCGAGGTTGCCCGCGCCCGTCTGTGCGTACACCTGACGGGTCAGGCGCGCGCCTGTCTTGACGCTCTGAGGCCGGAACAGGTCTGGTGGCGTCCCAACGAGCAGTCGAACGCTGTCGGCAACCTGGTGCTCCACTGCGCCGGATCGACCCGCTTCTACATCGGCCGGATCATTGGCGGAAGCGACTTCGTCCGGGATCGGGCGACCGAGTTCGCCGAGCGGCGTGAGCTGCCGCCGGCCCAGTTGCGGTCGCACCTTGACATGGCGATCGAGGAAGCGGACGCCGCGCTCCGCCGGTTCGACCCGGCGCGTCTACTCGACATGACCGATGAAACGCCGGAACCGATGACGTTGCTCGAGGTGATCGCGCTGCAACTAAGCCACTACGCTCTTCACGTCGGCCAAATCGCCTATGCGACGAAGCTGATGGACGCGGGTGCCATCCACGAGATCTGGCGGAAGACGGCGACGCGGTGACCCTAGCAGCTAGCGCGCCATCACGTCGAACTGCTCGTGGTGCAGCCGATCGTCGGGCCGGATGGTGAGGTCGCGTCCCAACACTCGTTCGATCTCCCGCAGCACGCCCCGCTCCTCCTGCCCCAGGATCCGCGCGATGTCCGGGTTGACCCGGAGCTGCACGGCACGGCCGTTCAGGTCGGGTCCCGCCTTCCGCATCTCGGCCAGGATCTCGTGACAAATCGTTGACGTCGACTTGATCACCGCACTGCCGGAGCAGTACGGGCAGGGATCAGTCAACTGCCGCTCCAGGCTCTGCCGCACCCGTTTACGGGTAAGGATGATCAGGCCGAAGTCGGAGACATGCGCGGTCTTGGACGGTGATCGATCGCGGCGCAGCTCCTGCTCGAACACCTGCGCCACCCTCTGCCGGTTCTTCCGATCGTCCATGTCGATGAAGTCGAGGACGATGATCCCTCCGAGGTCACGCAGCCGGATCTGGCGGACGATCTCGGCCGCCGCCTCCAGGTTGGTCTTGACGATCGTCTCCTCGAGGCCGCTGCCCTTCTTCCCGACATAGCGGCCGGTGTTGACGTCGATCGCGACGAGCGCTTCCGTCTGGTTGATCACGATGTAGCCACCCGACTTCAACCACACCTTGCTTCGGAGCGCCTTGTCGATCTCCGCCTGCACGCCGTACTCCTCGAAGATCGGGAACGGCTTGGTGTAGTGCAGGATCCGAGGCACGAGCGACGGCATGATCCGCTCAATCATCCTGACCGCCCGCTGGTGCTCCTGCGCATCGTCGATCCGGATGGCGGAATAGTCGTCGGTCAGGTGGTCGCGCAGCAGCTTCGCCACCAGGCTCTCCTCTCGGTGCAGCACCGCAGGTGCCCGTTTTGCCTCCATCTTCTCCCGCATCTCGGTCCAGAGCTGATGGAAATAGCGCAGGTCCCCCTCGATATCCTCCTTCGACCGCTTCGCCGCGGCGGTCCGGATGATGATGCCACCCGAGAAACCATGTTCCTCCCGGAATGCCTTGATGATCCCGCGTAGCCGCTTCCGCTCCTCGCGCGAATCGATCTTGCGTGACACCCCGATCGAATCAGCAGTCGGCATGAAGACCAGGAAGCGTCCGGGAATGCTGACATGGGAGGTGGCGCGGGCGCCCTTCGTGCCGAGCGGCTCCTTCACCACCTGCACGAGCACCTCCTGCCCCCCCTTCAACAGATCCTGGATCTTCTGATCGGCGCTGTTCTGGCCTGTGGCGCGGACCCGACCACCCGGTTTGCCGTTGCTCCCCTGGCCGTTGCCGCCGGCGATCTCTTCGTCATCCTCGCCCGACTCGATTCGATCGAACTCCTCGATCGTATCGATGACATCCGAGACGTACAGGAAGGCGTCGCGCTCAAGGCCGATGTCGACGAAGGACGACTGCATTCCGGGTAGAACCTTGCGGACCCGCCCCTTGTAGATGTTGCCAGCGACGCCACGCTGGCTTTCACGCTCGATGTAGATCTCAGCGACCTGATCGTTCTCAAGAATCGCCGCGGCCACTTCCCGGCCTGTCGACGAGACAATCAACTCCTTGTTCATGCACCCTCAATGTTTTGTGAATCGACGCATCCTGACATTCAGGATGAGTCCGAATCCGATGAGTGTGGCGATGATCGACGAGCGCCCGTAGCTCATGAACGGCAGCGTCAGCCCTTTCACCGGCAACAGCCCCGCCGACATCGTCACGTTGTAGATCACCTGGAACGCGAATCCCGCCATGATGCCGGCCACCAGCATCGCACCCAACCGGTCCTCGGCAACCCGCGCCGCCTGGAACGATCGGAGGATCACGAACAGGTAGAGCCCCAGAGCGACCATTACTCCGACGAAGCCGTGCTCCTCGGCCAGAACGGAGAAGATGAAGTCGGTGTGGGCAGCCGGGACGAAGTCGTACTGGTTCTGCGTCCCCTGCAGGAAGCCCCGGCCGGTCAGCCCGCCCGAACCTACCGTGATCCGCGCCTGGATCTGCTGATAGCCCGCGCCGCGCGGATCCTGCTCCGGATCGAGGAACGTCACGACGCGTGTTCGCTGGTAGTCCTCCAGACCGTATGCCCAGACAATCGGCGCCGAGAGGATTGCCAGCAGCAACACCAGACTCAGCACACGAAACCGCATCCCGGCCAGTAGCATGATGGCAAGGCCGACCGGCAGCAGCGTGACAGCAGTTCCGAGATCGGGCTGCTTCATAATGAGCAGCGCGAGCACCCCGACCAGGACGCCCGCGATCAGCCAGTCGGTCATTTTCCGGTGCCCGTAACGTGACCGGGCGAAGAACGCCGCCAGCACGAGCGCCAGCACCACGCGGGCGAACTCCGATGGCTGCACGGTGGCGATGCCCACCAGGCCGAGCCAGCGCTGCGCGCCTCCCTGCTCGATGCCGATGACGAGCGTGAGGACAAGCGCCGCGGCCAGCCCGCCGTACAGCACGAGCGACCGCTCGGCAAGCGTCCGGTAGTCGATCGCGAGGCAGGCGATCAGCGCAACGAACCCGAGCCCAAGCGCACCCAGGTGACGAAGGAACTGCGGACCCGCTTCACCGGTTCCCAGATCGTACGTGGCGCTGTAGACCATCACCAGCCCGATCGCGCTGAGCAGGCCGATCGCGGTGGCCAGCGGCCAGTCGAAGTGCGCCATCAGGCGCCGGTCGATGATCACGGATTCCCCACTCCTCCGTCGTCCGCGGTGACCGCTGCGCCGCCCCCCTCAATCGCCGGCGGTACCGCCGACTCCTCGGCGGGAACCTCCGGCGTCGCCACGGGGACCGCCGCGGGGGGTGCTGGCGGGGGAAGGACCGGCAGCGGCTGACCCTCCGCCTTGGCGAAGAAGGTCTCCATCACGTGCCGGGCGATCGGCGCCGCGAGATAGCCATGCTCGGCGTGCTCGGCGAAGACGACACCGGCGATCCGCGGCCTGTCGAGCGGTGCGGCGAACACGAACCAGCCATGATCGCGCAGGTCGGGGTGCGTATCGCCCATTTTGGCCAGCCCGTCGAGCGAGATCACCTGCGCCGTGCCGGTCTTGCCGATCACGTCGCGCCCAAGGATTCGCCCGCGCCGGCCGGTCCCCGCCCGGTTCACGACGTTCCAGAGTCCAGTGCGCACCGTCTCGACCGTCTCTGGCGACATCGGAACGAGCGATGCGGGCGGCTGGCCGGGCGCCGGCTCCCAACCGTTGCCGTCGTTCCAGGCGTCGATCAGCCGCGGTGTCACCCGCCGGCCGCCGTTCGCCACCGTCGCCACCATCACCGCAAGCGACAGCGGCGTCACCGACACCTGCCCCTGGCCGATGGCGACCGAGATCGTCTCGCCCGGGTACCACCGTTCGCCAGTCGCCTGCTCCTTCCACGCGCGCGACGGCATCAGTCCCTGCACCTCGTACGGCAGGTCGATGCCGCTCAACTCACCCAGGCCGAGCGCGGTCGCCCATCGGTGAATCTGGTCGACATCGAGTTTCTCGCCCAGCGTGTAGAAGTAGGTGTTGCACGACTTCTCGATCGCTTCCTCCAAGCTGACCAGGCCATGCGTCGCGTGGCAACGGTAGAAGCGTCCGTAGAAGCTCGCGCCACCCCCGCAGCGGACGCTGAAGTCGGGATCGATGACCCCTTCCTCGAGCGCAGCGACCGCCATGGCAATCTTGAACGTGGAGCCTGGCGAGTAGCGGCCCTGCAACGCGCGGTTCTGCAGCGGCTTCAGTGCGTCCCCGTTGAGCGCGGCCCACATCGCGCCATCGATGCCGGCAGCGAAGGCGTTCGGGTCGTACGCGGGAAGGCTGACGAGCGCGAGCACCTCGCCGGTCCAGGGGTCGAGCGCCACCGCCGCGCCATCGAACCCCGCCGCGTGGAACGCATCCTCCGCCGCCTGCTGCAGGTCGTAGTCGATCGTGAGACGCAGGTGATGCCCCTCGACGGGAGGCGTCTCGCTGATCGTCTCGAACTCCCGGCCGACGCTGTCCACAACGACGCGCCGGACGCCGTCGGTTCCCATCAGCAGGTGGTTGTAGGCATGCTCGATGCCGGTATGGCCGATGATGTCGCCGCCCCGGAGCCCGGCGTAGCGCTCGAGCGATAGCTGCGCGTCGGTGATCTCGCCCACGTACCCGAACGAATGCGCGCCGAGGTGTTCGCTCGGGTAGTGCCGGGTCGGAGTCTGTTCAACCACGACGCCGGGCAGTTCCAGGCGCCTCGCGGCAACGGCGGCCACCTGCGCGAGGCTCGCATTCTGCACGATGACGATCGGCCTCGACGGCGGCAGGTTCCGGTTGCGCTTCAGGATCTCGCGCGCCTCGCGTTCGTCGATGCCGGTAACGTGCGAGAGCGTCGTGATCACTTCATCGAGCTGGTCCACCTGCTCGCGCACCAGCGAGATGTTCAGCGCATCCCGGTTCGCCATCAGGACGCGGCCGGTGCGGTCGAAGACGATCCCTCGCGCCGCACGGAGGTCGAGCTGCCGCTGGTGGTTATTCTCGGACCGGGCCAGGAACCGTTCGTGCTGGCTCACCTGGAAGTACCAGAAGGCGACCAGAATCGCGGTGAACACCAGCGCGACCACCCTCTGGAACACGACCAGCAGTCGCGCAACGCGGTGGGCGTCAAGGTGTAACGCCTGCTCGATCGATGGGGACGGTTTGATGGCCACGGCTCGTCGTCGCTCCGTTGACTGGTCGACCTTCAGCCGATCCGACGGGGTCGGAACACCGGGCGGTGGCGGCGGCGCAGTGTGCCACGCGACCGGGACACAAATCGGACGACCGCCACCACGACCAGCACCACAGCGGTGTTCACGGCCGCCTGGGCCAGGATGACGTTCCACGCGCCGGACGGGCCGATCTGCGGCATCACGGCGTAGATAGCGACGAAGGTCCACGCGTGCATGACGGTCGCAGCGGCCACCACGACTCCCCGGATCGGGACGCCGGACACCATGATGTGCGCGCCGAGGCCGCCCACGGCCAACCCGACCAGGCTCTTCGACATCCCACTCACTCCGACGATCCCTCCCGACAGCAGATCCTGCGCACAGCCCGCGATGGCGCCCGCCAGAAAGCCTGCCATCGGTCCCGCCGCCAGCGCCGTGTAGACGACTGCCACCAACGGCAGATCGACGTTGGCCTGCGCGGTGCCCGACAGCCAGGCAAGCGTCGTCTGCGCGACCAGCGCGAGAAGGATGGCCAGGCCCACGTGGCGGACCTTCACCGGAGTCCCTCCACCAGTTGATCGCCTGCACCGTCCATCACAATAAGCACCTGCGCCACCCGGGTGAAGTCAACCGCCGGCGCCACGCGGATCGTTCGGTACAGACCCGAACCGCGCGATGTCTCGGCGACCGTGCCGATGGCGAATCCGGCCGGATAGATCCCCTCGGCGCCCGACGTGACAACGCGGTCGCCTACCTTCACATCCTCCAGATTCGATACGTAGTCCATCCTGAGCTGCGCGAGGTCGTCCAGACCGACGACGATTCCGGGGCCGCGGGTCCGCTCAATCATTGCGCCAGCCGCCGCGTTCCGGTCGATCAACAGGTGCACCCGCGCCACCCGGAACCCCGGACGTCCAACAATGCGGCCGACGACGCCGGCCGGGGCGATCACGGCCAAGTCCTCATGCACATGGTCGCTGCTGCCGCGGTCAACCGTCAACGTGCGGAACCAAGGGGTTGCGTCCGCCCCGATCACCCGTGCGCTGAGCGTGTCGAGGTCGATCGACTCGCGGAGTTCCAGCAGTCGCTCCAGACCCCGTGCCTGCTCCACCAGGGCGTGCTGCTGCTGCAACCGGAGCCTGAGCTGATCCACCTCTGCGCGGAGATCACGGTTGGTCTCACGCACGCCGCGCAGACCGACATAACCCTGCCAGGCGGTCTGGACGGCGCCGACAGTGCCCGCCACGAGCCGCTGCCCTTCGGCGAGGGTCCCGAAAGCGATCCCTTCAAGCAACCTGGTGCCGGGCAGCATGGTCACCTGAGCGGAAATCAGCACCACGTGGCCAATCAGCACGGCCACAACGACGTACGCGGCCCGATTGGTCTTCCCCACGGTTCACGCCCCCGACGCGCGCATCAGTCCACGGCGATCTTCCGAAGCATGCCCAGATCGTTCAGCATCTCGCCCGCCCCCTTCACGACACAGTGCAGGGGATCGTCGGCGATGGTCACCGCTACACCGAGCGCCGAGGCGAACCTCCGGTCGAGGTTCTTCAACAGCGCGCCGCCACCGGTCATCATGATCCCGGTGTCGGAGATGTCGGCCGACAACTCGGGCGGGGTCTGTTCAAGCGCGGCGTGCACCGCCTCGACGAGCACGCTCACCGTATCGGCCAGCGCCCCGCGGATCTCCTCGTCCGTCACGGTGACCGTCTTCGGCACACCTTCAACCAGGTGGCGCCCCTTGATGGCCAACGACACCGGTTCATCCAGCGTGGTCGCCGATCCGATGTGAATCTTGATCTCCTCGGCGGTGCGCTCGCCGATGAGGAGGCTGTGTTCCCGCTTGACGTGCTGAATGATCGCGTCGTCCATCTCGTTGCCCGCGATGCGCACCGCCCGGCTGTACACGACGCCAGAGAGTGAGATGACGGCAATGTCGGTGGTCCCGCCGCCGATGTCCACGACCATGTTTCCGTACGGCTCGCTGATCGCCATCCCCGCACCCACGGCCGCCGCCACTGCCTCCTCGACCAGGTAGACCTCGCTCGCCTTCGCACGAAACGCGCTGTCCTTGACAGCGCGGCGCTCCACCTGCGTCACCTCGGACGGGATGCCGATCACGATCCGCGGGCGGATCAGGAAACTGCTGTTCGCCTTCCTGATGAAGTACGACAGCATCTGCTCGGCGGCGTCGAAGTCAGCGATCACGCCTTCCCGCATCGGCTTGATCGCGTCGATGCCGCCCGGCACGCGCCCCAGCATCCGCTTCGCCTCGTTGCCGACCGCCTCGATGCCGCCGGTCATCCGATTCACGGCGACGATCGACGGCTCGTTGACGACGATGCCCTTTCCGCTGGCGTAGACGCAGGTGTTCGCGGTACCGAGGTCGATCGCCAGGTCGCTCGCGAGGAACGACAGCGCGGAGATCAGACCCACCGTCGATGCTCCTTCGCGCCGCGCGGGCGGTGGGCACGCCACCCGTGGTGTACCCGATCCGGGCCGGCGTGCCGGCGCTTCGCCCGATACAGCGCGTCGTCGGCCGCCCGAATCAACGCGCAGGGCGGCAGGACCGCCCGTGCCGTGGCCGTCCCGATCGATGCGCTCAACCGCACCGCCACGCCCTCGCGCCTCAGGAACGCATCGCGGGCGATGCACCGCTGAAGCCGCGCCGCCACCGCTGCGGCACCTCGCAGCCCGGTGGCCGGCAGCAGGACGGCGAACTCGTCACCCCCCACGCGCGCTGCCAGATCGGTCCGCCGCGTGGAGGCGCGCAGGCGCGCCGCCGCCTCGACGAGCAAGCGGTCGCCGAGCGGATGTCCGTATCGATCGTTCACCGCCTTGAACCGATCGAGATCGATAAGCAGAAGCGATACGGGCCGGCCCTCCCCGTTCACCTTCGTCAAGGCGCCGTCAAGCGCGTGACGGAGATGGCGCCGGTTCGGCAGGCCGGTCAGATCGTCCGTCAACGAGAGCACCTCCGCCCGTTCAAGGCGCCGTGCAGTATCGAGGGCGATTGTTCCAAGCGCGGCCAGAGCCTCAGCCACATACCGAGCGTCTGGTGTCACGTGAGGCGACCGAGTCATTGCGACGAACGTCTCCGGCCAGTGCAGGGAGCCGCATAGGGCGGGTGACTCTACGGTGGCACGCACGGCGGACTGTATGAGAATCGGAACTCCTTGACTGCCGCTGGTTGTGTGCCAAGAATATTACCATAAGCGTGCTGCAAACGTGTGCATCCAGGGCGTCCGGATCCGGCCGTGCAGCCCGGTCAAACGCCTGATACGAAGGCTCTTCCGGCCGCGCGCCGCCACTCATGGTCATGCGTGCGGTCACGCCGGCGGCAGCGGACCGTTGACCGGTCGCCACAGGGTAGAATGACTGCATGACCATGCTCGATCGGATGCGGCGCCACAAGGGATGGCTCAAGTGGAGCCTCGCGATTGTCGTGCTTGCGTTCGTCTTTCTCTATGTCCCGGGGTTCATGGATCAGTCGGGTGGCGTCGGGATGCCGAACGAAGTGCTTGCACGCGTCGGCGACCGCGAGATCCTGCGCTTCGATTTCCAGCAGGTCTATGCGCAGCAGCTCCAGCAGTACCGCCTGCAGACGGGTGGGGCCATGTCGGAGGAAGTGCTCCGCGCGCTCGGCATCGACCGCCAGGTCCTGCAGCAGATGATCGACGGCCTCGTGGCACTCAGCGAGGCGGAGCGGCTCGGCATCGAGGTCAGCGACGCGGAGGTGCGCCAACGGATCGTGGCGTTCCCGGCCTTCCAGATCGACGGGCGGTTCATCGGCGAGACGCAGTACCTGCAACTGCTTGCCGCGCAGCGCCCACCGATCGATCCCGGGCAGTTCGAGGACGACATCCGGAACGAGATTGTGCTCGATCGCCTGGAGGCGGCGCTCACGGGCTGGGTCCATGTGCCGGACGCCGAGGTGGACGTGGAGCACCGGCGCCGTAACGAGCGGGTTCGGGTGAACGTCGTCGCATTCCGCGAAACCGACTTCCGCGAGGGGGTGGAGGCGACCGACGACGATATCGCGTTGCAGTTCGCCGAGGAGCGGGAGACGTACGAGATTCCGGAGAAACGCAGGCTTCGTTTTCTCCTGATCGATCAGAACGCCATCCGCAACAGTCTGACGCTGGCCGACGACGCGGCGCGGCTGTACTACGATGCGAACATCACGCAGTTCCAGACGGCCGGACAGGTCCGGGCGAGCCACATACTGCTGCGCGTGGATGATGGGGAGGACGAAGCGGCGGTCGAGGAACGCGCTGCCGCACTGGCGGCTCAGGCACGGTCCGGCACCGACTTCGCAGAACTGGCTGTCGAACACTCCGAGGACGCATCGAACGCCGCCGGGGGCGGGGACCTCGGGATGTTCGACCGTGGCCGGATGGTACCGGAGTTCGAGGCGGCGGCGTTCGCCATGGCGGCAGGCGACATCTCCGATCCGGTCCGGAGTCCGTTCGGCTTCCACGTCATCCACGTCACCGAGAAGGTGGAGGAATTGACGGAGCCGTTCGAACTGGTGCGCGACGGGATCGAGAACACGCTGCAGCAGGAGCAGTCGCTGGCCCGCGCCAACGCGCTCGCCCGTGCGATCGCGGCTGAGGCAGAGACACGCGAGGCGCTGGACCGGGCGGCCGCGGCGCGCGGCTACGAGGTGCAGGAGTCGGAGTTCGCAGCGCAGGGCGAACCGATCCTGGGGCTGGGCCTCGCCCCGCAACTCTCCGCCGAAGCGTTCGGCCTGGAGGTGGACGTGGTGGCCGGACCGATACCGACACCGGCCGGGCCGGCCTTCGTCACGGTCGCCGACATTCAGGATCCGTATATCCCTGAACTGGACGAGGTACGCGATCAGGTGCGGGAGGACGTGATCCAGAAAAAGGCGCTGGCGCTCGCCCAGGTGCGAGCCCTCGAGGCGCTCCCGTCGCTCCGCGAGGCGGAGGACTTCGTCGCCGCCGCCGAGGCCGTGGATCTCTCGGTCGGATCGAGCCAACTGATCACCCGAGGGTCCGCTTTTCCCGAGGTGGGCATCAGCCCCGAGCTCGAGCTGTTGGCCTTCAGCATGGCACCAGGCACGGTGAGTGACGTCGTGCAGGCGCGAAACGCGATTGCCATCGTGCAACTGGTCGAGCGCGAGGAGGCGTTGCCGGACGACCTTGCCGAGAACCGAGAGGCGATCCGGGAAGAACTGACCGTCCAGCGACAGGGACAGTTCTTTACCGCCTACCTGAACCGCGTGAAGGAACGCCTGGAGATCACGATCGATCGGGCGGTCCTCGACCTGGCGCTCGGCCAGGCCTGACGTCTGGCGGCGCCGGCATCCTGCCGGCGCCGCTCCGGAACGCTACGGCACGAGGACCCCGGGCATCAACAGCAGCGGCGCTCCCCGGCTGGCGAGCCGCGTGTGCCACCAGAGCGCCTGCGCCGCGCGCGCAGCCGGCGATACCAGCCAGGCGCCCGCCGGACCGAATGTCGACCCAGCACCGCGCAGCGTCTCAAGCAACGAGCGGCGCCCTGGGTAGGCAACCAGCGTCACCTCTCGATCCGCGTCAATGTCGGCCCGCGCCTTGGCCAGGTCGATCGCGTGCCGCAGGCCGCCCAGTTCGTCCACCAGGCCTCGCTCGACCGCCTGCCGCCCGGTCCAGATCCGCCCCTGTCCGACGGCATGGACGGCGTCGCGGTTCATCGCCCGACCGTCGACCACCACCTGGAGGAACCGCTCGTAGGTGTCGTCCACCTGCGCCTGCATGGCTGCGCGCCCGGCGTCGCTGAACCGATCGACCGGCGAGAAGAGATCGGCCTGGGCGCCGTAGGCGACACCTTCCATTCCGACACCCAGCTTCTCGAGAGCGCGCCCGGCAGCAAACTTGCCGCTGAAGACGCCGATCGATCCGGTCACGGTGCCCGGCTGCGCGACGATGGCATGCGCGGGCGCGGCGATGTAGTACCCACCGGAGGCGGCCACTTCGGACATCGAGACGATCAGGGGTTTCTCGTCCCGCGCCAGCACCAGCTCGCGCCAGATGATGTCCGACGCCACCGCATCACCTCCCGGCGAGTTGACGCGCAGCACGATCGCCTCGATCGAGTCGTCCTCGCGGGCCTGATGGATTGCTTCGGCGGTCGTTCGGGATCCGATCGTCGGCGAGAAACCCGGCACGGTCCCGCCACCCGTTCCCATCAGGATTGGTCCCTCGGCGTACACCACGGCGATGCGCGGCCCGATGTCCAACCCGAGGCTGCGGGCGCTCACGCGCCGGTACGCCGCCGCATTGATCGTCGCGGGCTCATCGTCTTCCGGCGCCAGGCGCGCGAGCAGTTCGTCCGCGTACGCCAACTCGTCCACCAAGCCATGCCGTAGGGCATCGGCCGGGACGAACGGTCCCTCGTCGATCAGTGCACGGATACGCGCCGGCGTCATGCCGCGTCCCTCTGCGATCCCGTCGATCAGTTGCTCGTACAGGTCGCGCGCGATCGCTTCGGTCGCCTCGCGGTGTTCCGGCGTGAACGTGGTCTCGGTATAGATATTGATGGCCGTCTTGTAGTCGCCAGCCGACACCATGTCCGCCTCGAGCCCCACCTTGTCGAGCGCTCCGCGGAGGAACAGTTCGTAGGCCGCGACCCCGACCAAGAGCAGCGGGCTGCTCGGCGTCATGATCACGTCGTCGCAGGCGGACGCCAGATAGTACGCCTGCCGCTGGCCGAACTCGAGATAGCCGACGATTGGTTTGCCCGACGCGCGATAGTCCGTGACGGCGTCGCGGATCTCCTGCACGGCGGCCCACGACACAAGATTGGGTGACGGGGCGAGGACCACCGCACTCACCCGGTCGTCCACCTTCGCCTTCCGGAGCGCACCGATGATGGATCCGACCGTGCTCCCCTCGCCACCGCTCAGCAGGCTGAACGGATCGTCGGGTGATCGCTCGTTCAGCACGGCCGGCACCCGCAACCAGAGGACCGACTCCGACTCCACCGTCGGCTCCCGGGTGACGAGGTAGTACCCCAGCGCAAGACCGATCACTGACACTGTGACAGCCAGCGAAATGAACAGCAGGACGATGCGCGCGCCTCTTGACAATGCCACTCTTGGAGCTCCTTGATGAGTCGGTATCTGGCGAGTATACGAACAACCCGTCGTGCCCGATCGCCCGGTGATATACTCGCCATCTTCGCAGTCCTCACGCCTCAGCGGAAGTGGCGGAACTGGCAGACGCGCAAGCCTCAGGAGCTTGTGGGCTTCGGCTCGTGGGGGTTCAAATCCCCCCTTCCGCACCACGCCGGTGCCTGGTGTTCATCCGCTCAACCCCTGGAGGCTCCCCATGCTTCGCAGGCCTGCACTGACCGCAGCGCTCCCGCTACTCGCCGTCATGGCTGCCGCGCCGGCCGCCGAACAGGCGGCGACTTTCGTCCCGATCACCGACGCGATGCTGCGCGACCCCGACCCGGCGGACTGGCTGATGGTGCATCGCACCTACGACTTCCAGGCGTTCAGCCCGCTCGATCAGATCACCCGCGACAACGTCTCGGAACTGCGCCTCGCCTGGATGTATGCGATGGATGAGGGACCGCAGGAGATTCGGCCGCTCGTCCATGACGGCGTCCTCTACATCGCCCATCCTGGCTACGATCACATCGAAGCGCTCGACGCGACGACCGGCGACCGCGTGTGGGACTACCGGCGCGACCTGCCCTCCGACATCCGGGAGCATGCGCAATTCGGCAGCCGGACACGGCATCTGGCCCTCTATGACCGTTACGTCTATCACCTGACCGCGGACGCGCACATCGTCGCCCTGGACGCCGAGACCGGCGAGGTCGCCTTCGACGTCGAGACCGCGGACTACCGCACCGGCATCAGCCACTCGTCGGGCGCGATGATCATCAACGGCCAGGTGGTGAGCGGCCGAACCTGCAGTCCGGCCAGTCTTGAGCCGCGCTGCTTCGTCGCGGCCCACGACGCCTCGACCGGGGTCGAGCGGTGGCGCACCTACACTGCCGCCGGCGCCGACGATCCCGGCGGCGAGACCTGGGGCAACCTGCCGACCTCCCGCCGCGTGCACGTCTCGCCCTGGGGACTCCCCGGCAGCTACGACCCGGAACTGAATCTCGTCTTCTGGGGGATTGCCGTCCCGCTTCCCTACACGCGGCTCGCCCGGCGAGGCACGTGGGACGTCGGCGATACGACGCCGTGCGAGCTCTATTCGAACTCGACCATCGCCATGAACGCGGAAACCGGTGCGATCGACTGGTACTACCAGTACCTGCCGTGCGACGACTGGGACGAAGACTTCGTGCAGGAACGGACGCTGATCGACACCGTGGTCAACCCCGACCCGGCGGCGGTCCGCTGGATCAACCCGGCGCTCACCGGCACCGCCGAGGAACGGAAGGTCGTGGTGGTGATGGGCGAGCCGGGCGGGCTGTTCGTCAACGACCGCGCGACCGGCGAGTTCCTCTGGGCGACCCCGTTCCCCTACGACGACACGGAGCGGTTCGTCATCAGCGACGTCGACGTCGAGACCGGCGCCGTGACGATCAACATGGATCTGGTGGCGCGCGAGTTCGGGGATCAGTTCGTCATCTGCGGCCACAACATCAAGGGGTGGTGGTCGTGGTCGTACAGCCCGATGACCGGACTGCTCTACATACCGATCAACCGGTCGTGTCTCAACCAAACGGCGAACGAGCGGTCCGTCACCGGCGCAAGCCCCCGCTTCACGGTGCCCGAACCGGGGCGCGAGACGGACGGCGACCTGACCGAACTGTGGGCGATTGACATGGCCACCGGCCGGGCGGCGTGGCGCTACGGACAGCGCGCGCCCAATGCCGGGTCGACGCTCGCCACGGCCGGGAACGTCGTGTTCTTCGGCGACTCGAACCGGCGGCTGCGCGCCTTCGACGCCGAAACCGGCGCCGTGCTATGGGAGACCATCCTCGGAAGCCAGATCAGCGGCTACCCTGTCACCTACGCCGTCAACGGCAAACAGTACCTGACGGTCCCGGTCGGCGGCTTCGGCGACCGCCTGCGCGCCTACGCCCCCGAGCTCCACGCGCCGACCGGCAGCAACATGCTGGTCACGTTCGCGCTGCCGTGAGCCCTCGTCCGCGCCCGCGAGTCATGATCACTCCTGCCCGCCGCCGCCCGCGGCGAGAGCCCGATCCTCGGCGCGGGCGCCCCTGAGCACGTTCAGGAGGCTGTAATTGCCCTCGTGGCAGGCGTACTCGTAGAGCGGACCCGCAGTCACGCCGCGCGATGCCTGGTTCGTCGTCAGCGGCAGCCGGACGCTCCACGGGCGCGTGAACTTCGCCGGGTCGGTGAGGGTGAACTCGTACTCGAGCGTCGTGGCGTCGACCCGCGTGAAGCGCTCGATCAGGTGCATCGTCTCGGTCGGCATCCGCCACGTGGCCGCCCAGCGGTCCGCCGTTCTGTCGACGAAGTGCGTGGACTCCACGACCAGCGTGTCGCCCTCCCAGCGGCCCCGAATGTCGCCGTTCCATTGCCGGACGGTTCCTTGCGGCCGGTCGTCGAGCGGGATGACGCGCCGGTCGCGGAACATCTCGTGCAGGATCACGACGTGGTCCGGCGTCTGCACGATCAGATGATTCGGGTTGTAGCCGAGCCAGAACATCGGCACTCCGTCCGTCATGCATCGTTCGCCGGTGTCGACGTCCACCCAGGAGTAGCGCGTGCCGTTGACGCGGTAGGCCGCCTGACGCCGATCGCGCTCGCGCATCTCCGGCGTATAGGGGATACGGCCGTCGGGCGGGTCGACGATGAGGGCCGTGCGCCGGTCGGGCAGCAGCCGCGTGCCGGGGTCGAACCAGATCTGGTTGTACGTGCCGGGATCGCCCTCGCTTACCTCGCGCTCGACGAACCGGTTGCGGTCCGCGCGCTGCTCCAGCGCCACCGCCTCCTCCTCGGTCAGGAACTCCTGGCCGGACAACTCCTGCGGCCGCTCGAGCGGCGTCAGCGTCGAGCCGGTCCAGAGGCCCCGCAGATCCGGGTCGCCCCACGGGGTGCGCAGTACCTCCTGTCCGCCCGCGGACAACGGCGCCAGCACCATCCACGCCATCGCCGCCGCCACCGTCGCGATCGGCCCTCGCGTTCGACGTCCCATGGATCACCTCTTTCGGTTTGAGCCGCATGCGGCCCGGGCTCGCGTCCTCGATGTCGTCAACGCCGTCCCGCCGTCTCCCGCGCACGCTCCCCCGAGAGGATGTTGGTCATCGCGTAGTTCCCCTCGTGGCAGGCGTACTCGTAGATGATGTAGTCGGGCATCCGCGGCATGTGACGCATCGCCGTCCAGGACCGGGTATAGACCGAGTCGTCCTCGACCGAGAACGTGTGCTCGATCGTGTCCGTGTCGAGACGCCGGAACCGCTCGACGGCGACCGTCTCGGCCGACGACGGGAACCGATGCTGGGTCTGCTCGCTGAAGTTGCGCGTCTCGACCACCAGCGTGTCCCCCTCCCAGTGGCCGCGCGAATCACCGTTCCACTGACGGATCGCGTCCGTCAAAAAGGGCCGGCCGTCGATCGGAATGATCCGGACATCGTGGATGTTCTCCACCCGGATCGCCACGTGCGTCGGCGTCTGCACGATGTGGTAGGTGTTGTTGTAGCCCGTCGAGACCGGCGGCACGCCGTGATAGGTAATGCACCGATCCCAGTTGCTCCGGTCGAGCCACGAGTCGGCCGGATGCGCCGCGCGGTAGGCGCGCGCCGCCGCCTGCTCCTCCACCGTCTCCGGTCTGAGGGGCAGGCGCCCCTCCGGCGGGGCGGTGATGAGCGACGTCCGCAGGTCAGGACTCACCCGGCCCCGGTCGAACCAGAGGGCGTTGTAGCTGCCGACGCTGCCCGGAGGCGGCTCCTGGTCCAGCGTCACCTCGATGTTTCGCTGCGCCGCCTCCTCCGGCGTGTAGTGCTCCCGTTCCCCCAGGCTCGCCGGCCGCTGCAACGGCGTCAGCGAGGCGTAGGACCAAGTGCCCTGCAGATCGGGGTGGCCCCAGGGGGTCCGAAAATCCTGGGCGGACGCCGGCGCGGACAGCGAAACGGCCACGCCAGTCAGCAACGCCGCAACCACCGTCGCAACCGGACGCCTGCGGGAATCAACGGCTCGTTCGCGCATGACGGACCCTCCTTCAGGATGCATCGTCCCGTCGCGCTACGATATCGCCCGCGGGGCCTGGGCGCAAGCTGGTCCCCGGGGGGGACCCACACGGCCAGGATCGCGGTATCATCAGCCAGAAAGGGGTGTTCACCATGGTTCGACTGCTCCTCTGGATGACGGTGGTGGTGGTGGCAATCGCCGCGGCTGGCGCGCCGGCGACGGCGGCCGCCCAGAACGGCAGCGGCAACTGGGATCCGCCCCGGCTCGCCGACGGCCAGCCCGATCTGAACGGCACATGGAACAACGTCGGCTCCGCACATATTCCACTCGAGTTGCCCGATGCCCTCGCCGGCCGCGAGGTGACCCAGGAAGACATCGCGCTGTTGGTGCAGGAGCGGTCCGACCAACGCAAGGCGGTCACGTGGCAGGGCCACGAGAACAGCGGCGGAGTCGGCGCCTACGCCAACTACTGGTTCGACTGGTACTGGAAGGAACCAGCCGGAGTTGCTGCACCGGCACTGTTGATCGAGCCAGCCAGCGGCAAGATGCCGGCGTTGACGACGAAGGCCCAGGCCAGCGTGGGATGGCACCGCGATCACCTGCACGACTCGTACGCAACGATGGAGACCGGTGACCGCTGCCTGTCGCGCGGCACCTACGGCATCATGATGCCGACCGCGTACAACAACGGAAAGATGTTCTTCCACACGCCGGGCCATCTCGTCATCCTGAGCGAGATGATCCACAACGCGCGGGTCATCCCGATCGACGTCGGGCCGCACGCCGACTCGGGAATCCGGCTTTGGAACGGCGACCCCCGGGCCCGGTGGGAGGGACACACGCTCGTCGTCGAGTCGCGCAACTTCAAGGCGGTCGAGAATCAGCGCGGCCCCGGATCGCGCGCCCCGCAAACGGAAGCGAGGCATGTCGTCGAGCGGTTCACGCCGCTCGATAACGAAACCCTCCGCTACGAGCTGCGCGTCGACGATCCCGACACCTACACGGCACCCTGGACGGTTGCGTTCAACTACAAGCGGGACGAGGACTACGTGCAGTACGAGTACGCCTGTCACGAGGGAAACTACGCCGTACCGAACTCGCTGAGCGGCCAGCGCGCGCAGGAACGCCCGTAAGCACAAGCAGGAACGGAGGTAGTGAAACGACTATGCCCACAGTACATCGCACGGCCCTTGTGGCGGCCCTTGTGGCGGCCGTCGTGCTGGGCGCCACGGGTGACGTGAGCGGCCAGACCTATCCCAACCCGTACCGGATGGTCGACGACTGGACGACGCTGCCGGGTGGCCGAGTGATCGGGGCCGTCGGCGACGCCACGGTCGACAGTGACGGCCGCCACATCTGGGCGGTGCTCCGCTGCGACGCCGGCCCGGAGCATTTCGGATCAGAGTGCCTCGACTCGGATCTCGATAGCGTCGTCAAGTTCCGCCCGGACGGCACGGTCGCCGATAGCTTCGGCGGCGGCATGTTCATCTGGCCGCACGGGATCGACGTCGACCCGGACGGCAACGTCTGGGTGACCGACGGGGTAAGCGCGGCGCGGGCGCCGGCCGGGGCCCGTGGCCACATCGTGGTCAAGTTCAGCCCGACCGGCGAGGTGCTGATGACTCTCGGCACGCCCGGCGAAGCGGGCGGCGGGCGCGATCACTTCAATGCGCCGGGCGATGTCGTCGTTGCCGATGACGGCAGCATCTTTGTCGCCGATGGCCATCAGAACGACGGCAACAACCGCGTGGTGAAGTTTGCGCCCGATGGCACCTACCTCAAGGAATGGGGCCAGACCGGGTACGGGCCAGGCGAGTTCCGGACGCTGCATGCGATTGCGCTCGACAACGACGGGCGCGTGTTCGTCGCCGACCGGTCGAACAACCGGATTCAGATCTTCGATCAGGAGGGGGAGTTCATCGCCCAGTGGCTGCAGTTCGGCCGGCCGAGCGGTATTTCGTTCGACGCGCACGGACGCATCTACGTCGCCGACTCAGAGTCCGACAACGAACAGAACCCCGGCTTCGAGATGGGTATCCGGATCGGCGACGTGGAGACCGGCTGGGTGCAGGAGTTCGTCCTGTTTCCGTGGGGCGACCCGCGCGACACCGCCGGCAATGGCGCCGAATTCGTCGCGGTCGACGCCGAAGGGAACCTCTACGGCGGCGAACCGCGCCCCAGGATGCTCCGGAAGTACATCCGCACGATGCCATAGCGGCCATCGCGCAGCATGACCACATCGGAATCGCTACAGGGAGACAACGCCATGACACGCACGCTGCTCATCACCCTCGCCCTGCTGCTCGCGGCCCCCGCCGTGTCCACCGCGCAGTCAGACGCCGACTTGATCGCCAAGGCGACGCTCGCCGCACCGCAGCGGCTCCGGGACGACGCCGGCGTCGTCCGCTGGGACGCCAACGGCAACCGAGTGGTCGTCCGCGAGAGCGGCAACGGCCTGGTCTGCTGGGACCGCTCGGACGTACCGGGCACGGCTGATTTCGCCGTGCAGTGCTCCGCCGAGGCTAACCTGCCGCGGTTCGAGCAGAACCGGCACTTCGCACTCGAGGCAGGCGATGATGCCGATGCGCGCCGCGCCATGATGGACGAAGCCGAAGCGAACGGCACGCGCGTGCTGGCGCAGTTCGGAACTGTCTGGTATGCCGTGAGCGGCGGCGATCAGGCGAGCGCCAACCCGCACATGACGATCGCCGTCCCGAATGCAACCGCCGACTCACTCGACCTGCCCGCAGAACGCCGCTCCGACAGCGTCTGGATCATGCAGGCGGGTACGTCGAGCGCCCACCTGATGGTCCCGGGCCGGTAGCTGCCTGCACCACAAAGGGCTGTTTAACGGCCCGGCCCTCCAAGGGCCGGGCCGTTGCTGTGTACCGGCGGCCGGGCGAGACGGCGATCAAGAGCGGCGCGGTCCCGACTACTGACCGCCCCCGGTCTCCTGTGCCTCCTGCAGCCGGGCGCCGCGCAGCGTGTTCGTGATCGCGTAGTTCCCTTCGTGGCAGGCGAACTCGTAAATGTTCCCCGTGCCTGGGGCGGGACGCATGAAGAGCCGCACCGTCCAGGGCCGCGTCCACATCGTCGGATCGTCCATCGTGAACTCGTACTGCAGCAGATCCTCAGCCACCCGCGTGAACCGTTCCACGAGACGCAGATTGCTCGAAGCGCCACTGAAGTTCACGTCCCGCTTGAAGTTTGTCGTCTCGACCACGAGCGTGTCGCCGTCCCAGTGGCCACGCGCATCTCCGAGATCCTTACGGATTCCGGCCGGCAGATGCGGGCGGCCATCGAGCGGGATGACGCGGGTTTCGTGCATCATCTCCATGAGGACAGCGACCGCATCCGACGTCTGCACGATCTGGAAGTTGCTGTTGTAGCCCCGGCCGGTCATCGGCACGCGGCCACCCGAGCAGCGCAGGCCGGCACCCAGGTCCTCCGGTCCGGTCGGGAAGCGCGGTCGCTCGACGGCGGCGCGCGCTTCGGCGCGTCGCTTGCCCTCCGGGGTCATCTCCGGAATCCGGCCATCCGGCGGATCCTCGATGAGCGCCGTACGGTTATCGAACCAGCGGTCGATCAGCCAGAACTGGTTGTAGTTTCCGGTGCCCTCCGGGTTCTCCGCGGTGACGCCGTCACCCGACTGATAGTTCGTCCGGTCCGCGAACGCGGCGCGAAACACGCTGTCGCCGAAGGCCGCGTCGGTCTCGCCGTTGAACAGCGTTGCCGCGCGGCGGGCAAGCGTCGCCACCTCCTCGTCAGTCAGGAACGGCTTGTCCGCAAGCTCCTCGGGTCGCTCGAGCGGCGTCGCCGAGTCGCTCGCCCAGACACCCTGCAGATCCGGGTGACCGTCCGCCGTGCGCGGCATGGTCCAGGCGTCGTCGGACGACTGGGCCGCGGCGGGGACCGCCACGACCACCAGGCACAGACCGAACAGAATCCCCGTGAAGAATCGCTTCGCCATTGCACACCTCGTTTCTGCCGCCTCACCATGGCGACGGCCAGTTGCGGCGCGTTCAGCGCCCGGCCGCCTCCGCCTCTTCCATCCGGGCGCCCCCCAGTGCGTTGGGGACCGAGTAGTTCCCCTCGTGGCAGGCGTACTCGAACTGCACGTACGCATCGTCCCGGTCGTACGGGAACGATGCGGTCCACGGCCCCGTGTAGGTCCCCGGATCGTCCATCGTCACCGAGTAGCGGAGTGCGTTCGGCCCGACGACGGTAAGCCGCTCGACGATCCGCTGCGCCTCCGACTGCCGCGATCGTGTGGCGGCGGTCGGGCCGCGCATGTTGCCGACCGCACGGAAGTTGCTCGACTCGATCACGAGCGTGTTCCCCTCCCACCGGCCGCGCGGGTCGCCCTCCCACTGGCGGATGTCATCGTCGAGGTGCGGCACGTCGTCGAGCGGGATGATCCGCACGTTGTGGATCATCTCGCTATGGAACACGACATAGCCGGGCGGCTGCAGGATCAGCGTCCCGTTGTTGTACTCGGTGGGCATCATCATGCCGAGCACACCCCGTGAGATGCAGCGGTCGCCAGATTCCATGTTGGCGTAGGAGTCGTGCAACTGCGCCATGTTCATGGCGATCCGCTCGGTCGCATCCGCCGTCCGTTCCGGAACGCGGCCAGTTGGAGGGTCGACGATGATCGACGGCTGCCCGATGTCGTTCGGCTCGTCGAAGTACCAGTCGAACCAGTAGTAGCCGTAGCCCCCGACGCCACCCTGGTTGTTCTCGTGGCCCTGCCACTCCGATCCCTCGATCCGGCCGTTGCCCCGCGCCGCCGCCCGCTCGCGCAACTCGCCCGCCGTGATGTCGTCCCGGCCTGTCAGGTCCTCCGGCAGCTCGAGGGGCGTGAATATGGCGCGCGTGTTGTTCCACATGCCCTGGATGTCGGGTTGGCCGTCGGCCAGACGCGGGGGCTCCCACTCCGCCGGCGCCTGCTGAGCGGCGGCAGGCACCGTCAACGCCAGCGTCAGCACGAGCAGCGCACCGAGACACCGCGAGCGGTCCCATCCGGCTCCAGGGTCACGTGACGGCCGACTCATAATGCCTCTCCTCCCCCGGCTGTTGATCCCGGGGTGTTGACCGCCAGCCCGCATCACTGGACGGTCACGGTCACGTCAAGCGGTGTGGTGGTGATCGAATCGTCCGCATGCGCGCGGATAACGTGCGTCCCCGGCTCCGTGAACCGGACACTGGTCGTCGCCTCGCCGCCACGCCCCCCGTCGATCAAGATCGTCATCGGGTCGAAGGTTGCATCGCCCGGACCCCGGTAGTGCACCCAGGTCACCGCCAAACCGGTCTCCGCCGCGTCGAACGCGTTGACCACCGCCTGATTCATCGGGTGCGGGCGCTGCCGCCGGCGCGCATCGGCAGCGGGATCACTCGGCGCGGGCCGCGGCCCCGGAATCCCGTCGTCGCCCACCGCCACCGTCACCGTGAGCGGTTCCGAGACGCCGACCTGCATCTCCGGACTGCGCGCGCCGCCGGCCAGCATAATCGTGGGGTGCTGGTTGTCGGTCGGTGCGCCGCGCAGGCCCATCCCCCGGTTCGCCTTCACCACCCCCTCGTCGATCTGCCAACTCAGCCACAGCGACCCGAACGCCTGTTCCGCCTTACCGTTGGCGGTCAGCGTCCAGATCAGATCCTTGTCCCCCCAGTCGGCCGGCACCTGCACGCGGAAGACGAACTGCTGCCGGCGCGGATATCGGCGAATGTCACTAAGACTCTCGCTTTCGCCGTTGGTCCGTGCCCACGCGACTGCCGAATTCGGCTCGGTGTTTTCCAGATCCTGAAAGTCATCGGCCGCTACGATGCAGGTCGCCAAGTTGGAGAGCGAGGAGATCATCGCCAGTTGCCCATCTTTACTATCCTGGAACTCGTCGACAACAAGGATTGGGAATACCCGGGCAACCCAACGCGAGACAGTCGTCTCGGCCAGCAGTTCGCCGGCGACCGAACACACCTGCTCGTAGTCGTCGTCGGCCAGCTCCGTTGCCGACTTTCTTCGAGCAAGCGTTCGCCAGCGCCGCACGATGCTCCATGCAAAGCTATCGACGGTGCGGCAGCGGTACCGCCCTCGAAGATCTGCAACTGCTCGAAGTCGACCGTCCATGCGCCGCCTCGATCCGTGCATCTTGGTCAGTGCCAGAACCTGCTGGTGCTCCGCCAGCGGGCATTCCTCCAGCACACGCTCAAGTTCCTGGAACAATCGCGTCGTCTTGCCGGTCCCGGCAGGGCCCTCGATGAAGTAGAGGCTCATGGTTCGAGACGGAACACCGCCGAGTCCACAGTGCTGTGCTCATCATCCCTCCGGATAAGGTCGCAACCTTCCGCTCTTCCTAGCGTGGCAAGCGTGATGCCCTCGAGCAAAACTGCGGCGCGAGTCCGGCAGCCGGAGAGGCTACCAATGACCGAGGCCACCTCCTCATAGGCCAGGTAGTCGGTCTTCAACCGGCCGGGACCAGTGTTGACCTTGAACGCACTGACCAGGGCGTCGATGGACTCGAATTCACGATCAATTCGGCCCTGTAGTTCGGGAAGCGCAGCGTCCTCGTCGCCCTTAAGGATCCAGCCGATCGCGTCCTCGATCGCCCAGCCGTCGCGCCATCTCAGGATGAGTTCCGGCATCTGGTCGGACCCGTGGACTTGGTCGACCTTTTCGGCTCCGGGGCCATCTCCATCCACGAGGAGAACCAATCCAGGCCGCAGCGTTCGCAGAGCGTCGTAGACTTCTGCCACGGCTCCGTCGTGGGTCGGCACCACGCCGATGACGGTGCCGAAGGCGGGCGTGTCGGCATCGGCGGCGTCGAATGCGATGTCGCCCGTCTCGAGCACATCGCTCAACAGCCGAAACCACTCGTACTCGCTACGTCCTTCGGGTATGAGCACTCTGTGGTGCATCAGCGCCTCGACGAGCCGCGCGCGATCATCCCGAAAGAGCTTGCGTCGCGCGTTGGTCGCGCTACCGTCCAAGGGTGCTGACAACATGGGGGTCGCTGCGAGACGCGCCGGGTTGCGATCGAGGATCTGAACGGAGGTCGCGGGATAGTAGGCGGCCACGCGAGGCGAGTGGCTGGTGCAGATCGTCTGCTCGGCGACCGAAACGGCCTGTGAGATCAACCGACGCTGCATTCCTGGCGGGACATGCAACTCGGGCTCTTCCATCGCGAAGAGGAATGGCTTGCCCATGCGCATCCGCTCTCGTCCAAGTTCGAGCAGAAGAATGAAGGTCTGCAGCGAGAGCAGACCCATCCCATGCCGCCCGACAGGGAGTGCAACACCGTCACTGCCAGCGTAGTGCGGAACGAGTGCGCGAAGCAGAGATTCGGAGTCCGTCGCCGTGAGCCTTAGCTGAAGACGGGGTGCGTCGGGCAATAGCTCCGACAATTGCCCGTTGATGCCCTGGAACAATGGCGAGAGGCCGGCCGTTTCCTCCAGTGGTGCAGCGGGCGCCCGCAGGCGGTCGCGCTCCTGGAGGATGGTCTGCGCGGGGATGCCGCCCACGGTCGCAACCGCCTTGCGAAACAAGTCCGAGGCGAACGATGCGGTTGCTTCCCAGGTGCGGAGCGCCGGCACGACATAGTAGCCGACCTCGTCGAAGAACCGAGTCGGAATGGGCTGGACAGCATCATCCAGGAATGGATCTTCAACCTCATCATCATCGTGGAAGTAGCGAATCGATTCGACTACCAGCTCCTCCAGATCGAACCGCGCCGCAAAGGCAATCTGCGCGCACAGAGTTTCGGCATGATCGCCAGGCTCGGGCTCGATCTGGCCTGTCGAAGAGCTCCACCACTTAGGGACCGCTCGCCCCTCGCGAAACCAGGTGTCGTTGCGCTCCGGGTCGTCATGATCGAATCCCGCCAAGGTAGTGACGATGCGGATGCGGCTCGTCGCTTCAGGACGGCTGCCGTAGAAGTCGTGTTCCGTAAGGTCACGGACAAGGCGGGTGCGGCCGAAGACGAGCGACAGGGCGTCGATGATCGTGCTCTTACCCGAACCGTTGGGGCCCACCAGCACATCGTGCTGGCCGAAACGCAAGTCGGCCTGCTGAACGCCGCGGAAGCCGCGTATGGAGACAGCGAGCAGCCTCACCGGGTGTCAGTCTCCGCCGAAAGAGCCTTGCGCTCCAGCACCTCGACCAGTTCTGCAACTACGTGGAACTCTCCTTCGTCCGCGCCGGTGAGCAAGATCGGCGCGAAGACCGGGTTGCCGGGCTCGAGGGTGATCTTCTCGTGGCGCCACGAGTCGCTCTTCTTCGCCTTCTCGCTCTTGTAGCGCTTCACCGTGTAGCGCTGACCGGTCTCGGGATCGGTGGCGTCGCGAAGCTGGACGAGGACGATTCTGCCCTGGCGCGTGCCCTCGACAGGGGCTCGGAAGAGGCACCAGGCACCGTCGCGAATCGCGGGCTCCATGGACCTGCCGACGACCTGGGCAACGAACATGCCCTTGCGCAGACGATGGCGGGACTCGACAGCGACCCACTCGAAGTCGTCGTCTTCGACGTGCTGCGGACCACTGAAGCCGCCGGCGGCCGCCTTGAGCGGGACGAGCGGCACGCAGGTGACGTAGCGATCCTGGGGCGCGGGCTCAACCGTGCGCGGCCGGAACGGAACCACCTTCGCTGTCCCCTCCGATGCCGCGTCGGCCTCCGACCCAGCCTGGAACGCGTCGGGCCAGCCGCCGTGGGACTTGATGACCTCATCGATCTCGGCCATGATGCGGATGGTTTCGTTCAGGGCGACGACGATCTTCTGGTAGTGCGCGACGTCCTCGTCCGAGAGCGTGCGGCCCTTCCGGTCCTTGAGCCACTTGTGGCAGACTTGGTAGCCGCCGATCTGGAAGTCCCAGACCTGCTCGGGGACGCCCTTGAAGCCAATGGTGCCGCGTCGGACGGCGCGGTAGCCCTTGCGGGCGTTGGTCTTGCCGGCGTCGAGCCAGACCGTGCCATCGGACCAGCCCACCCGGCCGACTTCGGGGAGCCTAGTAGGGCCGGTGTAGGTGGTGATGAACTGGTCGAGCTTCGGGGACTCAATCAGATGAAGCCTGATGAGCCTCATACCGAGGCCGCAAAGCTCACTCGCCAACCCATGGTCGCGTGATGCCGGAATTCGCGGGAACTCGCGCGCCAATGAGTCGACGAACATCACTCGGTAGGTCGGCGAATGAAGAACGGCATATGTGTACGCCAGCAGCGACTCCGCAGCCTTCGCCGAACTCGGAGACTCTTCAAACGAGAACTTCGCTGCTGCCCCACCTAGATTCGTTTCGTCCTCATGCCGCAACCCCATCGATCCCGCCGTGTCAAGCACCATCGGAAAGAAGCTCGTAACTTCCTTGCTCTTATTCGACACCAAGCTGGATTCACCCAATGTGTTGCACACGAAAACGTGAGCCCAGGGATCAGTCCTCTTGTGCAGCTGTTTGCAGACCGCGATCGCCAGATTCCTGCGTACGACCATGTGCTGCATCGTAGGGAACGCACGCCCCCAGACCATGCTCTGGTGATAGAAGATCAACCTATTGTCGAATGGTCTATATGCAATAGGCCGCGTTTCATCTGCAATAGACGCCACGGCACGTAATTGGACGCGGGCCGTTGCAACGTCCCAGCCCTTCTTCCTCGGGATATCGAACTCGGCGAGAAATGCCGCGTCCGGCAGCTCAGAATCCCGCATCTTTCTTATGCGACGTATTAGGGTGGACCGATCCCTCGCGATCACAACGTGGTCCCTTGCCGTGATTATGCCCGCGGAGTATTGCCGGAAGAGATCGTTAATGGCGTTCCACGCAGTCCACACTTTCGCGACTTCCAGATCTCTCGCCACAAATTCATACGACGGCGGCTGCGGCTTCAGCGATATAGAATCACGATGCCTATAAGGGCCATTCGACAGATAGCCGTACTTTTCGCTGCGGGTGCCCCCTACGTCTATTCGCCTGGTTTGACACGGAATACCTGGTGCATTGCAATAGAGTCCAACCGCAACGCCTTGCTTAATCTCAAAAACGTTCTCGTCCTCACCGCGCGAACCCTCCGCTGCTGCACCGGTTCCATCACCGTGCAGATCCGTAAACAGCCGCAGATGAAAACGATTACACAGACTTGCACGAAGCCCCCGCAAGGTGGACGCATCTAGGTAGTTGCCGTTGGATACGTAGCCGAGTACTGCAGCCGATGATACTGACAGTATATCTTCAGCGACCGCAAAGAACTTCACATAGTCGTCTTGGATGTTCTTTTCGAATTGCAAAGCACCTCGCTCTCGGATTCGCTCTCCATCTACATAGCGATAGCGATCGACGAGGGCTCGATGAACGGAGGCTAGGTTGCCAGACAGAATGGAATACGGCGGATTCCCGATCACCACCGTGAACCTCCGCTTCCGCTTGATTTCATTCACTGCCTCGGCCTCGTGCGCTAGCGCCGGCAGAAAGCCGAGCGTGAGCTGCTTGTCGCCCGGAGGATCGAGCGCATTCGTCAGATACACCCGTGCACGCTGGTCGCTATCGAAGCGGTAGCCGGTCTCGTAGAGTTTGAGGCCGATCTTGAGGTGCGCGATGGCATAGGGCGCCATCAAGAGCTCGTACCCGTGCAGGCGCGGCAGCAGGTCCTTCGGGACGTATTCGTTCCAGAGCGCCTCGATTGTCCGCTCGCCGCGGCCTTGGGCCTTCCACTCCTCGACCATCGTCTTGTGGATGAGGTCAATCACCTCGACGAGGAAGGTGCCGGTGCCGGTGGCCGGGTCGAGAATCTGGACGAAGGCCTGCCCGGACGGAGTGCCCTCCGGGATCTTCAGTTCCTTACGGCGCTTCACGATCTCGCCCCAGGCGGTGGTGTCGGCGAGGCCGTGGGTGAGGCCGAACTCGCTCCGCAAGAGCTCGTCCACCGAGCGCACGATGTAGGAGACCAAGGGGCGCGGGGTGTAGAAGACGCCCCGCTTCACCTTTTGTTTCTTGTCGTAGGCGGCAAGGAAGTGCTCGTAGAAGTGAATGACCGGGTCTTCCTGGGGGTTCCGGTCGCCGAAGTCGCGGATGACGGCATCCATGTTGGCCTCGTCGAGGAGCTCCACCACCTCGGAGACACCCAGTTCGTCGAAGTCGATTTCCGGCCCGCCGGCCTTGCCACGCCGCCCGCCGACGTGAAGGAAGGTCTCCAGTAGTTCCTTCAGGAAAGGGTTCGTCCGCATGTGGGCGGCGAGGTCGTCGGCCGAACGCCGCTCGGGATCGGTGATGCGGGCCGAGAGCAGGCCGTAGGCGATGGTCTGGGCATACATGTCGGCGAAGCCAGCTTCGTCCAGGTCGTGGACGAGCGCGGTCTGGAACGCCTTCATGAGCTTGGTGAGCGGGCCCGTCTCGGTCTCGATGGCCAGCGCCGTCCGTGTGCGGTCGCGAATCGCGCGGGCCAGCTCGGCCAGGCGCTCGGAGAGGTCCCTCGAGGTGGTTACGACCTCGCGGTGTCGCAGCTTGAAGGCGGCGCGCCAGCGCTCGCGCCAGGCGTCGGGGTCACGCTCGTCGTCGGGCCATGTGAGGTGGTCGGTCAGCTCGCGGGCGACAGCGTCGAAGTGGAGCGGCGTGTCGAGGTTGTCCCATCCGAGCACCTTGAGGGTCGGCAGGTCGTGGCCGTCCTGGGGATTCGAGAAGTGGGCGAAGGCCATCCGGCGTTCGTCACCCTCGCCGTAGTTCGAGACGAAGAGCAGGTCGTCGGCGGCCCAGGTTTGGCGCTCGGACTTGTTGGCGGAGGCGCGCTTCTTGAGCCCGACCTGGCCCAGGATGCGGCGCAGCGCCACCACGGGCAGGCGCTTCGGCTCGAACCTGACGAAGAAGATACCCCAAGGCTGGCCCGGCACGAGCGGGCGCAGGCGCTTGATCTGCTGGATCTTGGCCGCGTTCTTCGCGTCGATCCCGAGCTCCTCCTGCGGGTCGTACTCGAAGGTCAGCTCCTCGAAGTCGTCCGACTCGATCGGCCAGCCGAGCTCGTCGCGCAGGTAGGCGACGAGCTGGGGGAAGCTCCGGATGCGGGCGAGACTTTCGCGCTGGTCGGTCGGCATCGGCTCAGCCCTCGTTCAACTCCATCCAGCAGCGCAGCCGCGGCTTGACGCCGACCGGGGCATCCACGCGCTTCAGGTAGCTGTTCTTGACGTGCCTCTCGATCCGCTTGCGGATGTCGAGGAGCGTCTTCTCCTCCGTGGTGCAGCGCCGGGGCGTCTCGGGCTTCGAGCGGATGCTCACGACGATCGCGCCCGGCTCCTCGACGATGGTCTCGCGGTCGAGGTCGTAGAGGTACCAGCGGGTGGTGCCGGCCTCCTCGGTGAACTCGTTCTTCTCCTTGTCGAGGGCGGGAAGCGCGTAGCAGAAGAAGACACCGCGCACACCCTTCGCCGGGCGCTTGCGGCCGCTGAAGACCGCGCCGGGGAAGCGAGCGAGGCGCGCCTCCAGCTCCGGGTCGGCCTGGAGCAGCGCCTGGTACTCGAGGTGCATGACCTCCACGGATGTGCGCGTGCCCTCGTAGGCGTGGTGGAACTCCTTCAGCGCCTCGAAGTCGTCCTCCGGGGTGAGGAGCTTCTTGCCCTCGATGCCGAGGGTTCTGGAGATCAGGAGCGTCTTCTGCGTGACCTTCGTGTAGAGCGAGAGAATATCGTTCAGCTCCTCGGGCGGGAGAAAGTTCCAGAACCAGACCCTGTCGCGCGAGGCGGCCGCCTCGGGACGGTCGGCGACGAGCCGCTTCTCGATCTCGGGACTCATGCGCCGGTCCACCCGGCCGATGCGCTGCATCAGGCGCACCGGGTTCCAGTGGATGTCGTAGTTGATCATCCGCGAGGCGTCCTGGAGGTTGAGGCCCTCGGAGAGAACATCGGTGGAGATCAGGACGCGGATCTCCTCGCGGCCCTGCTCGGCGAGCCCTGGGGACGAGAGGCCATTGTAGTAGGGCGCGAAGCGTTGGATGACGTCGGCACGGTTCTTCTTCGTGGCACTGTCCACCTGCTCGACACCCTCGATACCGGCCTCGTCCAGGCGACGCTTGAGGTAGCGGGCCGTGTCGGCGAACTCGGTGAAGATCAGGATCTTCTGGTCGGCCAGCGCCTTTGACTTGAGCAGGCGGATGAGTCTCTGGAGCTTGTCGTCGTGCTTCGGCTCGAACTTCCGGGCCTCGTTTAGGAACTGCACGATCTGGTCGAGGTCGAGGAAGGTCTCGGACATCATCTCCTCGACTTCGTACTCGGCCCGGTCGAGGCGCTCGACCGAGTCGAGCATCTCCTGGGGAACGACGTCTTCGTCGTCCGCGTCCTCGCCTTCTTCGCCCCAGAGCTCGAACTGGCGCTGGAAGACCTGGCCCAGCACGTCCGCGTTCTGCGCCTTCCACCTCTCGAGGCGCTTCTTCTCGGCGTCGCTCTCGCTGTGGACCTCGACGAAGGCCAGCAGCTTCTGGCGCAGGCGGTCGCAGGAGAGCTCGAAGGCGGCGACGGAGCTCTCGAAGCGCTTGAGAAAGTTGGTCCGGATGAGGCCGACCACCTGTCTCTGGCGGTTCTCCTCGAACGGTTCGATATCCTTGTCCGGCCCCCTGTACCAATGCAGGGGGTAGTACATCGGGAGCGTGAAGAGCGGGCTCTGCTTCGCGAAGGCCTTCTCGAACAGGCCGAGCATCCGCCCGTAGGTTTTTCGGATCGAGTACGCCGCCACCTGAGGGTCGTTCCGCTCGGGGAAGGCGGCTGCTTTGCCATACTCCCGAATCTGGCTCTCGCGGGCGTACGCGCGGCTCCGCTGGACGACGAGCTGGCGAAAGATCTCGTCGGTGAAGAGGATCCCCTGGACTTCGGTCATGTGTTCCGCGGCATCGACCTCGTCCTGCCCCACACGGTTGCGAAGCGTCTTTTCCATCTGGTTGAAGTGCGCCCGCAGGTGGTTCACGCCGATCGTGCGCGCGAAGTAGGCCTCGTCGCGGCGGGTGAAGAGCTCCGTCATGTGGCGGAAGTCGCTCAGGCGGTTGTTGATGGGCGTGGCCGTCAGCATGAACATGGTCTTAGGGCGTTCCGCGTTGTCGAGCAGCTCGAACAGGCGGTAGTAGCGGGAAGATTCGATTCCCTTGTCGGGGTCGCTCTGACGGCCAGGATTGCGGAAGTGGTGCGCCTCGTCGATAACGACGACGTCGGCGAGTTCCGCAATGCGCCGGAAACGCTCCGGGAAGTCCCCCTTGCGTCCGAGGTCGGTGTGGCTGAAGACGGCCAGGTTGCTGAAGTCCGCGCCACCGCCGACGCCGCCGATGTGCGGAAGCCATCGACGCAGGTGGGGCTCCCACACGCCCTCCTTGGTAGCCTTCGGCGCGAACAGCACGACACGCTTGCCCTCGTGAAGGATGAGCCGCTCGATCAGCATCAGACCGACGAAGGTCTTGCCAAGACCCACGCCGTCACAGAGGAACGCACCGCCGTGCTGCCGGGCGATCTTCATGAGCGCCCAGTACGCCTCCTTCTGATAGCGATCGACGTGCGGGAACATGCGCGACCGTGTCTCGTCCCACTCGGTCGCGGTCAGCTCGTGCCCCCGGAAGAACTGCTGCAGGGCCTTCGCGTAGACGTCGAATGGCGAATACAGGTGCGTATGGCGCGAGATCGTCTCGATGACGGCCTCGGTGACCTCTCTCGCTTCGGCCCAATGCGTCTCGAACCACTCCTGGAGCTGCGCGACCTCGCGCGCGCTCTGGACCTGGACGTTCAGTTCGATGTTCTTCGTGAGACCCGGCCGCGTGAAGTTGCTGGAGCCCACCAGCGCCTGGGCGCCCACGACCTCGAGCCTTGCATGGGTGATGTAGGCCTTGGCGTGGAATTTGTCCTTGTCGTAGACTCTGCATTCGATCTGCCCGGAGCGGAGCGCGTCGAGAATCGCAGGAACCCCGTGCAGGAAGGGGTTCGGCTCTTTGTCCTCCTCGATGCTCTCGTCGAGCCTGTCGAGCGCCTGCGCCCGGACCGCTTCGAGAATGGCCTTCCGAGTCCGATGGGTGATCTCCGCGCCCATCAGGATCCGAATCTTGTCGAGCCCCTGCCATTTGCCGTTAAGGGTGAGCAGCGCGCCGATCTCGAAGTATCCGGTCGCGATGTCGAACGCCTTCGCGATGCTGGACCACTCCTCCAGGTACCGGAGCCCGGTCCAGCCGGAGACACTGTTGTCGACGATGAAGAGCTCGCGGCCCTTGGAGTCAACGGTCATGACGCTCCCATTCGCACTTCATACCGCCGCGCGGGCGGGTCGAGTGCTTGGCTCACCTTGGCGCCTGCTTCCCGCGTTGGGGATTCGTCGAGCGAACAGGCGACGATTCGCCATCTCGCGCCACCACATCGCGCAGTTCAGCATCCAGCCGGTCGTCGATGCGAACACTCAGAGTCACCATGTTCCGCACTCTCCACGACCGAGATCCTACTTGGGCGAGGCGTCCACGCGCCGACGGTCGTCTCATCGAGCCAGTTCTCGACACGAGGGCCCAGCACCCGGCTGAACTCGTGGAACATTGCCGGTGACGACGGTGAGGTCCGACGCGGGGGCGTGCGCGGCGATCAGCATGCCGGCGCGCCACGTTCAGACTTGCACGTTGTCCAGTGGCACGAGCGTCTTGTCGACGTCAGGGAGTCCTTCTGGCAGGGGTTCGAGCCGTGCGAGCAGATCAAAGCAGACGACCCTTTCGGACCGGTTCGATGATCAGGCACTCCCCTTCCTTCCGCATGATGGGGTCGGATCCCTCAAGCTTGAACTCCCGCGGAATGCGCATTGCCTGATTGTCCCATTTCCCGTCAAGGCATCCACCCGTTGCAACTGGCATGGCCAATCGGATCCCTCAAAGCCGCTAGCGTAACGGAGATGGCGGTGCGGTGGGCGGCGACGACGCTCTGTGAGACGAAGAAGAATCTCCGGCGGGTCACCTTCTACGCGGCGGCCGCCCTGGTGCAATTCAGTCCAACCTCATCACGGGTAACCCACGAAAACGCAGGTCTTCGTCTGAAGCCCCGGCAATGCCGTCTGCCCAGTAAACCGGCGCAGGTAACTTCCGACGTTGAAGCCCAAGCCCCGGCGTGAGCGTCTGCGCAAAGAGCACGCGGGCGAGTTGTTCCGGACCGAGGTGTATCCCGTCCCAGTCCTGGTGCATCCAAAGTTTCAGAACACTGCCGAATGCGCCTTCTCCGGATCGCGGCAACGTAACCAGGAATCCAAGCGAGCCCCCCACAGTTTCCCGCAACCATCCGATCAGCGGCCGGGTTGGCAGCTCCAAGTCGTCGCCGAGTAGCAGAGGCGGGTTGTTGTACTTGCGAAGCTCGACGAGGGTGACCGGACCTCCCAGATCCCGCCTGTAGTCTTCCGCACGTTCAGACTCGAACACGCGCCCGTCACGCACGACCAGCACGCCTGCCGCCCGATCTACGTCGGGGACGATGTGCGCCGCCGCCTTCAGTAAGCGGCGCAGCACGCTCGCGTCAATGTTCTCCCGTCGCGCCTGATCGGCCGTCCATGCTCCACAGAGCCGGCCATCGGGACCTATCAACGTCGCCGCCACCCTCGCTGATGCCTTCCGATGCGAGATGTCGATCCCGATCGACCAAGGCAGGCGTTCGCGGTCCGGCAATACGACCTCATGAGGATGCCCGCCGGCGGCTTGGAGAAGAGAGCCCACTTGGTCTGCCACGCTCCGCGTCCGATTGTCGTCGACGTAGGCCCGCCGCCATGGTAGGCCATGCTGTTCCAGGCCCTGCATGACGCGGAGCAGCCGATCGGTCGGGGGATCGTCCCGCTTCGCAAGCATGAAGAGAATCGGGACATCTCGGCGCTTGACCGGATCGCCGCTCATTAGCTCTTCCAGTCGTTGTTCCAGTACCCGGAGATCGCGGAACAGCACGCTCGCCTTAACGCCACGCTCATCGAACTCGTACTCGGCCCGCCGCGCATAATCCTCCGCCGGCGCTGAACCCACACCCTCATCGCGACAGATGACAACTTCGAGATTATCCGCCGCACGAAGGAAACCACCCTGCTCATGCACAATCCGCAGGTTGGTATCCGCGGAGAACGCGCCCTTCCGTCCTCGCAATGTGACGCCGTCTAGCGGGTCTACATCATTAGTCGTCACGCTCACGTAGTTGCCGAAGACATTCGGGCAACTTGCCTGTAGGCCCTCGAGGAACCACTGCAATCCGCGCAGGCGCTCCGCAAGCGGTGTCTTCGGACGCGACCGAAGATCGACGATCTCGCGTTCCGGGCGGTCGTCCCGGTCTCCATCGGGCTGCAGATAGACTCGTTGTGAAGTCAGACCGACGGCGCGGCAACTCGGTCCGAGCCAGAGCCTCGCTGCGCGCCATCCGTCCACGAAGGAGGCGCCGCCCACCATCCGGCGACAATGGTCCGGTCGCCACACGTCAATCGTCTGCCGCCGCGCGAAGTGCGCACAACCCGAGTCCTTTTGCCGTAATCGATACGGTTCGCTGCCAGTCAGCGTCGGCTGGAGAAATCCGAAGCGCGCAGAGTTGCGCTCTGCTCATTCAACGTTCCAATGTGCGCTGTCGAATTTCTCGACAAAGGGCGAAGGTCTCTCCGGGTCAGCGACGACGAGTAGCCGCCGCATGGCCCGGCTGCACGCGACGAAGAACGTCCTGCGTAACTTGCTGGTCTCGTCGCGAGCCTCCGTGTCGTTCGCATTCGTCCATGGCATCCGACCTCTGGCAAGCCCGACGACCCCCCTGTGCCAATGATCTATGAGACAACCTCCCTATTGAGATTAGTGTGGGGGCGGGGAGGGTTTGATGGATGAATCGCATGCCACCAGCCGTGGAGATGGACTTGGTTGTGGGGCCGAAGGCGGAGGGAGCCCGGAGGGCGACCGGAGCCTTCGGGCCCACCGCTACGTCAGCCGCGACGGCGCCCGATCCTGAAGTGCCGGCGAAAGCCCAGCGCCGCCGGTTCACGGCGGAGTATCGGCTCGGCATCCTCAAGCAGGCGGACGCGTGCAAGCGGCCTGGCGAGCTGGGGGCGCTGCTGCGTCGAGAAGGCTTGTATAGCTCGCACGTGGCGAATTGGCGACGGCAGCGTGAGCAGGGCGCCCTGCGGGACATGCGGGGACGTCGGCGCGGCCCGACCCCACGTCCGATCGACCCGCGTGTGAAGCAGTTGGAAGCCGAGAACCGCAGGCTCGAGCGGAAGCTGCAGCGGGCCGAGACGATCATCGCCCTCCAAAAAAAAGTTGCCGAGATCCTGGAGATCCCCCTGAAACCCCTCGACACCGACGAGACCGACTGATGCGCGCGATCGAGGCCGTCACGGCGCAAGGCGAAACGTCGGCGTTGTGTCAGAGCATCGGCGTGTCCCGCGCGTCGCTCTATCGGCAGCGCCGGCCCACGCCGCCGGCGACACCCCGGCGGCCCCGCACGCCGTCCCCGCGCGCGCTGGTCCCTGCCGAACGGCGGGCCGTCCGCGACACGTTGCACAGCGCGCGGTTTGTCGATCAATCGCCCGCCGAAGTCCATGCGACGTTGCTTGAGGAGCAGACCTACCTCTGCTCCCCGCGCACGATGTATCGGGTGCTCGCCGAGGCCGGCGAAGTGCGGGAGCGCCGCGACCAGGTGCGGCATCCGGCGTACGTCAAACCCGAGCTCGTCGCGACGGCGCCCAATCAGGTCTGGTCCTGGGACATCACCAAGTTGAAGGGCCCGGTCCCGTATCTCTACTACTCGCTCTATGTGATCCTCGACCTCTTCAGCCGCTACGTCGTGGGCTGGATGGTGGCGGTCAATGAGAGCGCCCACTTGGCCGAGCGCTTAATCGAGCAGACCTGCGCGAAGCAGTGCATCCAGCCGCAGCAGCTCACGATTCACGCCGACCGCGGCGCGCCCATGCGCAGCAAGCTCGTCGCGCTGTTGTTCTCCGACCTCGGCATCGTGGCCAGCCACTCGCGACCGCGCGTGAGCAATGACAATCCGTTCTCCGAGGCGCAGTTTCGCACCTTCAAGTATCGGCCGGAGTTTCCGAAGCGGTTCGGCGCACTCGAACACGCGCGCAGCGTCAGCCGCGATCTGTTCGCGTGGTACAACGACGCGCACCACCACAGCGGCCTGAGCTATCTCACGCCGGCCGACGTGCATTACGGCCGCGCGCCGGCGATCCTCGACCTGCGTCACCGGACCCGCCTCGCGGCCTACGCCGCGCATCCGGAGCGCTTCGTCAGCGGACCACCACGCCCCGAAACCTTGCCGACCGCCGTGTGGATCAATCCGCCGTCGAAAACGACCCGCCAGGATGCCCCAGGACCCGCGACCGGCACCCCGGACAACTCGCAGCATGAGGTCGTTGCCCGGCGGCCACCACCGCTCGATCGATCGTCGATTCAACGCGTCGATGGCGTGGAGTCGATGGCGTGGAGTCGCTACAGTAAATGCTGAACCAGGTTGTCTCAAAGACGTTGACACGGCCCGGACTGCGACGATGGGAAACTCCAGCCCCTTGGAACCATGCATGGTCGTTACCTTGATCCCGTCGAAACCAAGATCGAAATCCCGTCCCCTCATGGCTTTGGAGGCCAGGCCTGCATTGGCGAGTCCTGCGGCGATCCGCGTGCAATCGTTGTACGCTGGACAGAGCACAGCAACGGCCGCACTTCCAATGCGTTCCTCGGCAAGGGTCCGGCCGAGCCATTCCGTGAGTAGTGCGGTGGTCCCAGTTTCCGAGGCAAAACGAAGCTCCGGCCGCGGACCGTGACGGACTGGCTCGTCGTCGCGCGTATCCACGTCGGCATGTTGATCCGCGTCCAGTAAGTGACGTATGCCATTCATGATCTGCTGTGTGGTGCGATAGTTGCGCAGTAGAATCCTTGAGCGCCCCCGAAACTCAAGATCTTCCGTGACTCGTGTCCATGAGAATCCCGAGCCATAAATAGCCTGGTTTCGGTCGGCGGTCAGGAGGATGTTCTGCCTGTCCCTGCTCAGTTTCACACACATCCGAATCGCGACCGGCACGAGATCCTGGGCCTCGTCGATGAAGACATAGTCGTAAGTGGGGCGCGCCGACTCGCTTGCCTTGTGGAACATGTGGGACGGAAGGCGTCGTTCTCGTGCCTTCAATTCTTGCCACGCGGCGCGGCAAAACCTCCAGACTTGCTCGCGTTGGTTAGATCTGAGCCCGGTGTGCATACCATGCCGCTTGAAGGTCCGGTACGTCGCCAACGAGCCTATTTCGTTGCCGACAATGACCTCATTCATTTCGCGATACAGGAATTCAGCGTCGTCTGGAGTCCACTTGAGCCCGGCGTCCCGCTTCAGCACTGCATCGACCACGTCCAGCCACGTCTGGTTACCGGCTCCATAGATGCACTGGTGGCCGGGCGCATGGCGCATGGCCAACCGATCTACGTTGATGACTTCAACCTCCTGGTGGGACGAGGCGATTCCCAACGCGTCAAGTAGTTGCCTCGATGCTGTTGTCAGCGCCTTGGTATAGGTGGTGAAGAGAATGCGAAGTGGCTCCGAACCGAATTGCAGGGTGGACAGGCGGCTTCGAATCAGGTTACGGACGCAATACAATGCCACGGTTGACTTTCCGCTGCCGGGTCCACCCTTGAGCATCCACGGGCCGCTAGGACGCGGTCGAGTGAATTTTTCGGCAAACTCTTTCTGTTCCTTATCGAGCGCCAACAGGAATGAGTTCCAGTCGCGCGTGCCGCCAGCGATGGCGTCGAGATCGTCGGCGGAATCAACCACCCGGAGTTGTGCATCGGCGCTCCGCACAAGCGAGGCGGGCCACAGCGCATCGAGGACCCTTGTCAGAATTTGGCTCGGTACAGGACACTCAATCAGGTCTTCTTCAGTCCTGCAATCCACCAATTTCGCGAACTCCGGGCCGTCGATGCCCAGTTCTTGCAGCAACTTCGAGTCGAATTGGGATGGCAACGGACGGTCGGTGGCAGGGGATGCCGACCGGGAAGACGTGGATAGTCTCGCCCGTGGCGGCGACGAGACGGCATCCTCGTTGTCACGTGGCCTGCTGTGTAGCTCCCTTGTTGTAGTGGCGATCGGAAACAGCGCGTCCAGGACCCTTTGCTTCAACTCGTCTTCCACGGCGCAATCGAGCAGTTCGTCTTCAATGCGGCAATTCCGAAGCGCTTCTAGATCCGTGCCAATGACGCCGAGTTTCAACAGGAATTGGGGATTGAAGGCGGATGGCAGCGGCCGGCCAGCACTAGCAGGGACGGATTCCGTAGATGAGACTCGCCGCGCTTCCATGCGCACCGAAGGAGGCTTCTGGTCGTCCGGTTGCCGCTCGATGAGGGTTTGCGATCGGGGATCCGCCATGATGCGCGCGCACGGCCTGTCGCGCTCCGGATCGTGTCCGAGTCGTTCATAGACGCTCTTGCGATGTCCGACCGTCCGTAGCTGGACCTGGTGCCGTCTGGCATCGGCGCGGTAGATCACGCGGTAGTCGCCAACACGAAGCCGGTAGGTGTCCCTCCATCCCCGAAGGCGTTTGACTTCCGGGCCGTCGCAGGGGTTCTTGAGCCGCTCGTAATTGTTTTGCCTCAGGCTCTTGTGGACGCGGTCTGGTGCCTTCCGCAACTGATCGAAGAATTCTTCCGTAAACAGAATCTCCCAGGCGGCCGCTGCGTTCCTTCGATTTGCCGACGGGCGCGTTTGAGTCATACTGGGTATTCTGGTGAAGTGGAATAGCGTTTCCGTGGATCTGGAACCCGGACTCCGCCGAAGTGGAACGCTCGTCGGAGCGTAGCGACGTTCGTCGGTCAGTTCCCTCCCCTCGGTGTCGCAACAGGTTTTCAAGATTCTACTCGTGACCTGCTGTTCGAGAGCATGGACGAAGGTGCCTGTGGAGCCTGTGGGCGCCGTCTGCGGCATCCAAGGTGTTGTGGGAAACGCGCCTTCGGCGACGGCTCGGTTGCGCCGAACGCATCGCGCGCGTTTTCCACAACACCGGCAGGATCCACAGGCTGGTCGGACCCGACGGGACCCGGTCACGCGTGTCGCCGGCGCGCTGGTTCTGGTCTTCGCTTCGCCGCGGTAATGGCGTTGCCGTTCTGGTGCTCACGTCGTCTCCTTCGGGCGGTTGTCCGGCGCGTCATGCGTGCGTCGCATCGAGCGGCCCTTCAGCTCGATGCGGTGCGCGTCGTGGAGCAGGCGGTCGCAGATGGCGTCGGCTTGGTTGGGGTCACCTCGGCGGTGCGAGATCGACCGCCCAGTGCCTGAGCTCAGCGGTTTCGAGAACGGATTGGTCGAGCAGCGTGAGTAGCTCCTCTTGGCGCGGCTGACCGAAAACGACGCGGTAGGCGGCAAGTTGACGCTTGAGGCGATCGAACGCCTCGATCTCTGTCGTGTACGGGAGCTGGGGCACATGGCGCTGCACCTTGTGTTCGCCGGGGGCGATCCAGTGAGGCACGAGGTCACTGGCATCGACGGCGCGGGCGGCCGCTTCGGCGAGCTCGAAGATCAGGCGCCAGATGTCATCGCCGGGACGCCAGGACCGGAGTGCGTCAGATCCATGGGAAGCGGCAACGTTACGGCGGACGGCGTGGCCCTTGTACCGGTGGACGCGGCCTTCGCGCTGCTCCAGGTCGACAGGATTGCCCGGAAGGTTCCAGTGGATGAGACGGTGGCACCAGGGGTGGAAGTCGAGCCCTTCCTGCCCGATCGACGTGCTGGCCAGCACGAAGGGCCGGAAGGGGCTGTTGAAGGCGGCTCTGACGGCATCCTGGCTGATATGGGCGTCACCGTCGGTTCGCGTGTACCCGAAGCGTAGCGCGAACACCGTGCGTACACGTATTGCGTCAGTCTCGACGGATTCCCCGCCCTGAGCTTGGACGAACCGAGCGTGGACGCGGGCACGGAGCGGATTCACGACCTCGACAAGCTTCCGGGCGCACTTTGCGGCGATCTCGTCGGCGCCGGCGTCCTCGGACCACGATTCCTGGTCCCAGAGCATGTGCCACTGCTCGTCGAGGACGGCCTGCAGGTTGCCCTGCTGGCAGTAGCGGAGCACGAGGCGCCAGTAGGCGCCCTCATCGCGAGCGACCGCGGAACCGGTGGCGAGTTGGCGAAGTAGTGCGATTACGGCCGGCCGGTTGAAGAGATGCCAGAAGGCGTTGGCAATCCTCACCGCGAGCCGGCGGCGGGCGTCGTCACTGGTGTCTGTCGGCGACTTCAGACAGCGTGAGGCCAGAATCACGGGCGAGCCGAGCGCGACCTCCGTCAGCAGGTCGGCGAGGCCCGGCGGGCGCCGACCGAGTGCTCGTGGCTCGATTGCGAGGAGGTCATCGACGTACCCGCGGAAGAGTTCAGGATTGGGTTGCGGCAGAGGTTCGTCGTCGGACCACGCGTGCAGTTCGCCGTCGCGCCATGCGCGCAGGAAGGTCCGCAGCTCCGGGTCCAGCAGAAGCGGAGCCGCCCACTCCCAACGGTCGTCGATGGATCCGCCCTGCGGGTCTGGAAGGCTCGGGTCCGACAGGAGTTCCTCTACGCGGGCGCGCACCCAGGCCCGGCGATCCTGTCCGGCCGGCGCCTCTAGCGGATGCGCCCGATCCGCCAGCGGCAGGCACGGCAGCAGTAACAGGAAGAGCCGGTGACGGGACAGAACGCCGGACTTCGACTGCGTCAGCCTCAGTAATGGCCTCTGTTGTTCATCCGGCTTCTCGTAGGAAGCGAGCCGGCCTCCCATCATCCGTCGTTCGGCCTCGTAGCTCAGGATCGCGCTCACGACGTCGGGCACGACGTTCCAGGCGGAGAACAACAAGCGTTTCGTCGTTCCTCCCTTGCCTTCGAACGGTCCTTCGAGCGGCCAGTAGGGCAGCGTCGGCGGCATCCACAGCAGGCGCCAGAGTCCCGCGTCGAGCAACTCGCCCGCCAGATCCCGCAGCTTCGCGTGCCCGGTGTCGACCTGCGACCACGATCGCAACGTGTCGGCGTTCAGAAGGGCCGATTTGTGTTGTTCAAGCACTTCGATGAGCTTGGCAGGCGCGTTGATGGCCTCCTTGAGGAGTTGGTCGAACTTGTAGCCGTGCATGAAGTGCGCCAGGTAGGGAGCCGACTTCCAGAACGGCATAGGATCCTGGTCGCCAACGGCGCGGAACAGCGCTTCCGCTGCGATGTACTGGCGCACGTCCGTCGCGGTCAGCCTCGCCTGGGTCCGGTCCTCCGCCACCATCGCGTTCCTGTCTTCGCTTGCCCCGACGCGCTCCGTGCGCGCCATGACGTTGCGCAGCGAATTCTCCACGCCGCGCTTCGCTTGCTCGACCTCCTTCGCCTGATCCGGTTCGCCGGCGGCTCGCTTCAGCGCCGCGCCGAAGCGCGTCAGCTGCTGCCTTACGTCTTCCACCCGGGCGTCGTCATCGCCGAGGAGGAACCGCGTCGTGGCCAGAAAGTCCTCGTAGTGCTCCTCGTGGTCGATCTCTGCGTCGGCGGTGTAGAGCTTGTACGGCGTTGCGGAGAGCAGCAGCGTGCGCACGCGCTTGCCGTCGTGGGCCTTGGCACCGAACAGCGCCTGCGCCAGTTCCACCGCGGGGTTGCTTTCCGCGTTGCATGGATCGAGCAACTCCTTGAAGCGCTGAAACTCGTCGAGGATGACCAGGTCGGGCTCGAGGGCTCCGACGCACACCTCGGCCAGGAGGCGCCGCAGCTTGCCGATCACCTGATCCCGGCTTGAATGTGCCTCGCGAGGCCAGTGCTGCCGGTAGTGGTGAAACCACGTGTCCAAGGCCTCGTGCAGTTCGTGCCGAAGATCCGCCCGCGAGTTGAAAGCGACTTCGAAGCGCTTCCGGACGTCGTTGTCTATGGGACGACGCTTACGCAACCGTTTGCGCCAGTCCTCCTTGTTGACAATCCATCCCTGTGTGAAGTTCATGAGCGGAATGCGCCGGTTGATTAACGGATCGAGCAGGTGGAACAGCACCTCCCGTTCCCGTCCCTGACCGCTCGAGTGGCCCATGTTGAACGACGTGCCGGGCGTGAAGCTGACAAAGTTCAGCTTGCTGTCCGCAAGGCCGGGTTGGCCTTCGCGGGGTGCCAGTTGCGTCGCCAGCATGGTGAGGCGGGTCGCGAGCGCAAACGACCGTTCGTCCGTGCCCCCCACCTGGAGCTTGGGTAGGTTGGCACGGGCGATGCTTCCGTTGCTGCAAATGTAGATGATGTCGATCCGCGGGACGTCGTTCCACAGGTGGTCGATGGCGCGGGCGATGATGCCGCGGGCCACCAGCGTCTTGCCGAGACCCACCTCGTCGGCCACGAGAAAGCGGCCGGTGCTGTCCTCCGCCTCGAACAGCCGGTGGAAACCGTGATCCACCGTGCGGCGTTGAAACGGCTTGAGCGGCTTGAGACTCGCGTCGACGGAGGGTCGCTTCATGAACGTGGTTCCTGTACGAGGGCTTCTTCAACGGCGGTCCAGATCTCGAACAGGTCGTCCGGCACGATCTTGCGCCCCTCATCCGTCTTTCGGAGATCGTCAATCAACCGGCGAACCGGCTTAAGCCGGTCAGGATCGCGGGCCGCGGTGCGAACCAGATCGTCGAGCAGGGTGTCGCCACCGGCGCCGATGCCCCAGTCGAAGCCGTCCTTCTCCTTCCCGTCATTCACCGCCCAGTCGACCGTGGCATCGAGACCGCCGAGCAACGCGCGCAGGAATCGCAGGAACTTCTCCGGGCTGTCCAGCAGGGAGCGGAGCACCTGGTGCATGCGATCGGCCGGCATTCCTTCAGCGGGAAGTCGCAGCGTCAGACGGATGTCGTCTACGCCACTCACCGGCACATGCAGCCGAAAGGCGATGAATGTTGTCAGGCGGGCGACCGGCAACATCCAGGCCAGCGGCGCATCGAGCGGATGGGCGTCATCCTCCGCAATGGAGATGGGCCAGGCAACGACCTCCACGTCATCGTCGGGCAGGGTTGGAGAACCGGCGACTGTCAGCCTCCAGAGATCACCCTCGGGCTCGCAGGCCACGCGCAGGTCCGCGTTCACGAGGGCGTCCCGGGCCACCTCGAGGCGCGCTTGGGCGCTGGTCACTGCTGCGTCTATCAGCGGTGGTTCCGTCCGTTCATATGGCACGCACAGTTTCTGGAAGCCGTCGCGGAAACGAGCAATCCCTTGACCGCTGGCGCCGCCCTTGCGCCCCTTGCGACCCGTGATCGACGCCATCATCTCGACGTTGCTGCCGGCGAACGCCGCACGGGTCAGGTTCGCGGAACCGACGTACCAGGTGACGTCCGAGCCGTGCTCCACGGCGAACATCTTGGCGTGCAGCCCGGCCGGGCGCACGCGGATGACCGGCTCCGCATCATCCCCGTCGACGGTCTCATCCTCATCCTCTGCTTCGTCCTGTGCCGAGTCGGCCAGGACGAGCTTGTCGTTCCAGTCGGCCAGTGCGTCTTCCGACAGCTTGTCCAGCTCCTCGCGCCGACTCACGAGTATCCGCCCGCTGCTGCTCAGCGCGCCGACCGCGTCCAGCCCCGTGCGATTGACGAACGGTGCGATGGCGAGCGCGCTGTATCCGTTGGACGGCGGCTGCCAGATTCGGCGGCTTCGTGACAGTCCGAGCGCGTGGAACCTAATCGGCGAATCGAAGCCGTCGGGCGCGGGGAACGCGGCCCGCGCAACCTGGTCGGCCAGCCCCTGGACACGCACGGCGACATCCTTGTCCATCGGGGTCGTGGTCAGTTGCGGGAGCGCTGACAGCAAGTCGCCCAACGGCCGGCTCGCCCCCACCCGCCGCTTGACGTTCCGGGGCGGCGCCTCGCTCGCCAATGCGACGTCCCAGGAGCGGTCGAATGCCAGGTTTCGGGACAGGATGGCCACTCGCAACAGGTCTGGCGGCGCTTCGTCCTCCGCATCCTCCGCGTCTCCCGCATCGGCAGTGAACCGGGCGACCCACACCTTCGGATGAAAGCTGCCGCCGTTCGGAGCGCGCACGGCATGCACGCTCGATTCCAGCATCGAGTACAACGGCCGGGCCCCACGGGGAATGCCGATGCCGGTCTCGTCGACGAAGGCATGCACGCGGTCTCCAGCGTCCCGGATCGCCTGGTGCAGGCGCAACGGATCAGCGAGCAGTTCCTCCAACCCGCCGTCCGGGTGGGCGAGTACCGAGAGGGGCAGCACCAGCAGTGCTTCCAGGTCGAGGGTGTAGGTGGTGAGCACCGCGAGGTCGAGGTGGTAGCCGCTCGGCGGCCGGATCAGCTCGAAGGCGACGGTGCGCGAGTCGGGCAGGAGCATCAGGCCGCAAGTCCCTGATGCAGGTCCATCATGAACCGCCGGACGCGCACCCACCGGAAATCCATGCGCCCGACGCCGACTCCTGGAGCCCATTCCCGCAAGCGGTTCAGGTTTGCCAGCCGCGCCCGAGAGCTCTTGAGCTGCCACTCGCGCTGAGTAATCAGCGTCCGCAACGTAGCGTCGGCGGCAACCTGGTCGGGATCTAGTTCGGGGATTCGGCGCGACCAGCTCTTGATGAACCGGCGTTGTGGCTCGCGTAGTCTTCTGCCCCCACGGACGACGAGTTCCCAGAGCGTCGCGGGGTCGTACGGCTGCTCTTTCGCCTCCCGTGCGGCCCACCTCGCAAGCTCGATCCGATAGTGCTCGATCACCTTGGTTTCGTCTTCCCCCAGCGCGTCATGGCGCCGCTTCGCGACGAGCAGGTTGTAGAGCAGCGGCATTCCCTCCACATGGAGCGAGAACCGTCGCGCCAACTCCACCGTGTCGCGAACAGAGACCGGGGCGCGCTGGGCATCCGGATCGTCCCAGAGGTGTTCGGCCGGCGCCGTGGAGCCGTTGCGGGCCAGCCATGCGAGCAGCGTGCCCGCGCAGCGCTCCTCCAGACGGCCGCGCAGAAAGTCCGCCTCCTCACACGTCAGGGCGAATGAGGCTTCCCACGGAAACCCGGTCGGCGGTTTGGGCAACCTGGGATGCCAGTTCGGCTCCCGGCTCCAGACGACGCCCGGATCGTCGGCCCGCCCGTCACCGCTGCGACGGTCCGCGAGCGACGCAAAGCGCGCGTGGTACCAGCCCTGACTCTGCGGATGCCGGAAGACGCCCCACCGGGTCAGGGCGCTCCAGTAGAGCGTGCTCGGCAACCGGGCAAGCGCACCACGGGCGACGATGCCGATGATGCCGTCCTTGTCTTCGTTCCGTTCGAGCGACCGGATCAGCTCGGTTTCCCACCTCCGCGTGGCCTGTTCCACCTCGGCGGAGCTGACCCGCTTGTCCTCCAGCCGCTGGTAGATCCACGGAACGAACAGCGCGTACCGCAGCCGCGTCTGGATGTACGACGTCCCCGGAAACAGCGCGTCCGACACCGTGTCGCGCAGGCTCCCGAGACCCATCTCGTCGAGCGTGCCCTGCTCGTTGAAGAGGTCGAGCACGCGGCGCATCTTGTCGCGGTCGCTCGCCGTCAGGTCTATCCAGGTCAGCGTCGGTTGCATGCCGTTGCCGTAGGGAGTGCGCCCTCCTCGGCCTTCGGGCCGCACGGCCGAGATCCTATTCCCGATCCGCGGCGCTGCGCTTGAGAAGTTCGCGCAACTCCTCCCCCGTCGTGATGATGCGGGGGTTGCGCTTCAGGTCCGGGTGCACCTGAGAAACATGGTAGCCGGTCGGTTCGCCGGTTGCCTTGTTCACGATCCACGAATTCCGTGGGTCTTTCGCTTCCAGCCGTTGGCCGACACCGCGCGCGACGCCGCCGATGACGGCGGCCACTGCACCGTACGTGCAGCGGATCCGTTCACGATTGAGACAGTCCAGAATCAGGTGCAGTGACATGAGCGGGGATTGTACAGTCGCCACCCGCCATGCCGGCACCTGTGGGTCAAGTGACTTCGGGATGAACGAAGCGCGTTCGGGTGCAGCACGCTCAGGGCGGCTTCATGTGTCAGCTCACTTCAGGGCGAGCAGTCGATCGGCGGCATCCAGGCTTCCCGGGCTGATTTCGACTGCCCGCCGGGTTGCGAGCTCCGGGCCGTAGCGCTTGAGAACTGGCCGGGTGGCCGGCGCACCTTAACGCCGCTTTCGGATCACTCGGGACGCGACCAAACGGATGCATGAGTGGACGGCCGCTAACGACTTCGTGCGGATCAAGAGGATCCGAGGCTCCGGAAGGCGCTACGCGGCGCCTAGCGCAGTTGAGAGTCTGGATCAGGGCGTCCAGAAGTGCCCGCCCGCGCGTGCGCTCCCTCACGCGTCAACGACCGTTACTTCCAGTCGCCGATCAACGGCCTCAAGCGCCTGCTGGAGTCTGTCCATACGGGAAGCGTGGTGAACATCAAGGACTCGGTCAACCTGTGGCATGTGCCAACCAAGCCGCCGCCCAAGTTCAGCCTTTGTGATTCTCTGGTGTTGCATCGCGTTGTACAGCTCGATCTTTGGCACGGCCAATGGTGGAACATTGACCATTGCCTCTCCTCTTGAGGGCTGCGGCAGGCGCTGCCGATCCTTCATGTACGCATCGATCACGGTCAGAAGGGCGTCAGACGCCCGTGTTAGAGCTTCTTCCCGCGTGTCCCCAAAAGTATGAGCCTCCGGGAAATCCGGGAAATCCACGAGTACACGTTCACCCTCGGTCGTCAACTTCACCGGGTAGTGCAACATTCGCTTACGTCTCCTTCACCGCTCGTCAGGTGTAGAGGCTGATTGGACGCCTCGGGCACTTCAAGGACTGTCGCCCTGAAACTCAAGGCCCACCGCACCGGTGGGCTGTTGAGCTGCCAACCTAAGGTCGTCACTTCAACCCGAGATCTTTCTTGATCGCTTCCATTGTTCCGATCGGCATGTCCTTCTTGCCGTGCATCGGTAGGACCGACTTGTACTGGCCCAAGCGAACGATCAGATGCCCGCCGTCTCCCCTCTCAAACGTACATCCCTGCTTCGTGAGCCATTTCTTGAATTGCCGAGAAGTCATCTATCAATGTCCTTCCGTCGGTTCTGCGTCAAGTAGCCATGGTGGTCTCCTCCTGCGGCCTGTTCTCTATGGCTCTGGCTCTTCGCTCTAAGCCCTTTGCTCCCTTGGCTGCTTGTGCTAGCCCCGAGCTGGGCTTCTTGGCTCTTCGGCGCTCGCCTTTTTCGGTCCGGCCGAACCCGATGATAGCAACATAACTGTTGTATAGTCAACGCAAATGTTGCACGACTTCGAAGACCAACACCGGGCGGTCCGGCGCGCCGCTGGGTGGCATGGCTGGTGCCGGTCGAGGTGGCTCCTCACCCTAGTGCTGCTGGCCAGCGGCGGGTCGATGGCGCGGATTCTGCTGACCCTCGCCTAGGCCGACCGCATCATCGCGGTTCGCCGTGCGCCTGCTGGAGAAGGACCGCTGGGCCGCGGCGGGGGCCGTGCTCACGCTCGGGTTGGGGCTCGGCATCTCCGGCGCCGCGTTCACCGCCTACAACGGCATGCTGCTCCGGGGCCTGCCGGTCGCCGACGGGCAGCGCGTCATGGCGCTGGCGATGCGCGATGAGACCGGCGGCGAGCAGGCAGTCTCGTACCTCGACTATCGGGACTGGCGCGATGCGACCGGAAGCTTCAGGGACATCGCGGCGTACAGCGAGCCGCCGCTGACCGTCTCCGACCCGGAAATGGGCACGGAACAGTTCTACGGCGCGCGCGTCACCGCGAACACGTTCGGCCTGCTCGGAGTCCAACCCCTGCTCGGCCGCAACTTTCGGCCGGACGACCACCGTCCGGGCCCGCCGCCCGTCGCGCTGCTGGGACACGGCATCTGGACGACCCGCTCACGGCGCGGACCCGGAGGTGATCGGCCACATCACCCGGATCAACGATGTGGCCATGATCCGGTTATGCGGAGCTCCGCATAATCGGATCATGGCCACCTGCCGCGTCTGCTTGACGGCTCCCCATCGACGCTCCACACTCCCATTCCTTCCATCGCGCCACGTCAATTCGGCACGACGCTCACGCTTCTCGCTTGCCCGTGTCGCCCTCTCGAATCACGAAGTCTCGTCGATCCCGGTACAGCGGCGCACGATTCAAGACGGCATCGCTGACGGCCAACTCCGCCGGTCGAGACTACTCCACTTCGATCGTTATCCGGCAGTGGTCGCTCGGCCCGAAACCTCCCACATCGTTCATTGCGTGCACCCGGACCTTGTCGTGGAACCCTCGTGATGCAAACACGTAGTCGAGTTGATTGCCGCTGAGCATGTCGTGGTCACGCATATCGCGCCGCTGCCCGGCGGTGAGGTACGTCGGCACGTTCTTCGTGTCTTTCGGCAAGCCCTGCGGCACCGGATCCGCACGCCGATCCGCATTAGGCCATTGCGGTCCCACGAACTCCAAGCCCAACGCCCGCATCCGGTCAAATACGGTCCGCGCCCGTGCGGGTATCTCCAACCGGTTGTCGTCCTCCGCACCGTAGATGGTATTCAGGTCGCCGGCCACCAGCATGCGGTGCGCCATGGGATTCGTGTGACCGATGAACGCGGAGAGGTCGGAGATGACTCGGTGAGCGGAGCCGTCGGAGAATATTCTGAAGGAGCGCCCTGCCCTCCGGGAGGCGGAGTGCTGAGCACAAGGATGCAGGTCGAGCCAGCGGGCGTAAGTCGAGAATACGAAGAACGGCGGGTGGGTCTGCTTGCCGCCGGTGAGTGGCGTGACGCGCGCGGCCGCGAGCGTGCGACGGTCGCTCACGGCAATCGTGTTCCGCGTGATGCCTCCAACTTCGGGAGCCACGGGCGTGAACACGTCGACCTTGACTCGGTTCGACAGCTGCACCACCAGAGGCCAAACGTCCTGCCGCTTCCAGTCCCAGGTCTCGCCCTCACCGAGGATGTCCGCCAGACGTTGGGCGGCGCCCTTTCCCACCTCCTGCAACAGGGCGACGTCAGCATCCATCCTGCGGAGTTCGGTACAGGCACCTGGACTCCGGTTGATGTTCCAACAAACGATCTTGACCACAGCTGAACTCCTTCACGGCAGGGTACGGGATATTCGTTAGGGTCGGCCGGCCGATGTTGGTCGTCGATGTGATACCCAGGGTCGCCACGTTCCGCGCGTCCTCCGCAGCACGTTCAGACGTCCACGTCGTCGAGCGGCAACAGTGTGTCATCGACATCGGGGAACTCCTCCGTCAATGGCTGGAGGCGTGCGAGCAAATCCAACAGGCGGCCCTCTCTAACGTTCGCCATGATCACCCGTCCATTGTGCCGTTTGATGTACCGGTTCGCCCCAGGGCCAGCAGCCGATTGGCGGCATCCATGCTCCCCGGTCTGATTTCGACTGCGCGCCGGGTTGCGAGCTCCGGGCCGTAGCGCTTGAGCACCTTGTCGACCCAACTGCCACATCGAGACTGTAGCGTGTCCACGCGCGCCGTCGTCATCAGGGGGGCATGCGAGTCGCCCGCGACCTACTCCAGCGACACGAGATGGCCGTGGCCGCACCCGCCGCCGTACTTGGCCGGCGCCTTCTGGTTCAGCGGCGAGCTTGACCCGGGTGGCAACCACGTGCGCTTCCGGATCACTCGGGACGAGATCGAACAGATGCCTGCCAACACAGTCGAAAAGCGCACCGCGACCTCGATCAGCTTCTTGCGGATTTCCGTCGGTGTCACGGCACCTGGGACCGTTCCAGCGGATCGATCACCGTCAAGAACGGAAAGCGATGGAAATCGCTGTCGAGGGTGCAGATTCGACTGACGCCATGTTCGCGCATCAACACCGCGGTGTGCAGGTCGTGCATCACGTTGCCGCGAATGTCCGACAGTTCAGACAACGTTTGCTCGAGAACCGCCGCATGACGGGGCGTCGCGACCAGCAATTCGAATCCCGGTGATGCGAGCACGGTCGAGAGCAGCCGGCCCGCATCGCGTGCATCCCACGGTGACTGAAGCGCCCGAGGGTGCGTGCTTACCCGGAGGAACTCGTAGCAGATGCTCCAGGTCACGAAGGCCGGCGACGGATCGCGGCGCGCCTGCTCAAGCCGTTGACGGCAGGCGAGATGTAACGCTGAGTCCTGATTGGCCGCGTGCACGAGCACGTTGGTGTCGAAGACCAGCACCTCAGTGCTCTTCCATTACCCCATAGAGCTCTTCACGGTTGGCGATGTCGACCAGCTCCTTGCCACCGTGCCAGGAGGGCAACGGGGGTAGTTCCTCCGGTTGATTCTCGCCAGGCACTCGATCGCTGAGAACGCGACGGAGGCCCGCCTCGACCAGAGCCGACATCGTTGTCCCTCGCCGCGCGGCCTCTTCACGCAGTCGCTGCATCACGGAATCGTCGATGTTGAGGGTGGTCTTCATATATGGAAAACCATACCACGCCTTGAAAAGCCGGCGGCCGGGGAACGATTGCGTTCGAAACGGTCGCCGGTACGCTTCCCGTGCTGCCGGACCATGGAATGGTGGACTTTCGGGCGCTCTGGAAGGAGTCGCCATGCGGAATCATTCTCCGCCTTCACCGGAAGCGTGGCAGCCGCATGTATCGGGGCACGGCCGCGCGATACGTGCGGTACTCCTCGCCGAACACCCGTTCCAGCGCCTGCTCCTCCGCCCGGATCGTCAACACGCACCCCACCCAGTAGATCGCGGTCAGCACCAGCGCGGCGCCGGAGCGGCCCGCGATCGCCGCACCGAGCAGCACCAGCGCCCACGTCAGCAACTGGGGATTGCGGCTGTACGCGTACGGGCCGGTGGTGATCAGCCGGTCGGTTCTCATACCCCAGTTGCGCCGCAGCGAGTGAAACTCGCGACGGGCCGCGTTGTACCCGACCAGGCCCACCACCAGCAAAGTGCCGCCGAGCGGGTAGGCCAGCCCGCGCGGAAGCGGAAACAGCCAGGCCGACCACCACGACGCCAGCAGCGAACAGACGCTCGGCCCAAGGTAGGCGACAACGGCGGCGATGACTGTCGGCACGGTGACGCGGCCCGACCGCGCGCGTTCCACGTGGGCGCGTCTCAGCGCGATGAAACCGCCGGCGGCAAGAGAGGCGGCGCCGACCGCCACGAGAATCAGACCTCGCATCTCTTCCTTATTCGCAGCGCAGCCGTAGTTCGGTGCGCCACGTTCAGACTTCCACGACGGATCCCTCGAGCTCGAATTCCCTGGGAATGCACGCCGCCTGATCAGCTGAGGATGGCGCCGTCCCACAACTCTTGCAGGAAGCGCTGTACCGGCACGATCTCGACCCCCTGATCGTCCCGCCGGGGACGAGGCTCGTGGCAGACCACCAGCTTCCGCTCGAGGGGGATCTCCTCGGCCAGAGCGAGCAGACCCTTGTAGTCCCGAACGGAGACCCGTGACTTCGCCTTGACCTCGATGGCAACCGCATCGCCGATGACGAGGTCGACTTCGAACTGCGACCGGCTGCGCCAATAGGTCAAGGGATCATCGCGGCCACGATAGTCGAGCCAGCTTCGCACCTCCAGGAACACGAGATGCTCCAGCGCGCGGCCGTAGGCGTCCGATCCCGGCTCGATGACACCGGTGCGGCGCAGGGTGTTGGCGACGCCGACGTCGAAGAAGTAGAACTTGGCCGTCGCCACTGGCTTGCGGGTCCGGGTGCCGCGAAACGCGGGAAGCTGATCGCCGACGAGGGTGTCCTCGAGAATCCGGTAGTGCTCGCGTACCGTGCTCGGGGCCAGTCCCGTATCCGAGGCGACCTTCGCGAAATTGACCGGCTCGCCGTTGGTCAGGCCCGCGACATCGAGAAAGCGGCCGAAGTTGCCGATCGAGCGGGTCAGCCCTTCGGCCTGCACCTCCTCCTTCAAGTACGTCCCGACGTACGCCCGGAGATCGTCCCGCCAAGTCGGCGCGTCGAGAAACCCCGGCAGGCCGCCGCGGTTCACGCGATCCAGGAGCCGGTCGTCCCCGACTTCCGGCGACACGAGCGGGTGCAGCCGCGCCACGCGCGCACGGCCGGCGAGCAGGTTGGCGCCGCCCCGCTTGAGCTTGCGCGCGCTGCTGCCGGTCAGCACGAACCGGAGCGACCGGTTCCGCTCGATCAGCAGATGAATCTCGTCCAGGAGTGGCGGGCACTTCTGGATCTCGTCGATTACGACGATCTCGCGGCGCGGGTCCAGGGTCTGCCGCAGAAGCTCGGGACGGCTGTTCAGTTGCCGGAACGTGTCGGCTTCGAGCAGGTCGTAGATCGCCGCGTCGGGGAACGTACGGCGCACGAGGGTGCTCTTGCCGGTCTGGCGGGGGCCGAGCAGGAAGACCGAACGGTCTCGGACGAGAGCCTGCAGATCCAGGACGCGACGGTACATAGCAGCGTCAGTATCGCTGAGTTACATGATATTCAGCAACTATGACGCTGATCTGAGCATCCATAACGTCCTCCTCGGAGATGATGTCGTTCCGATAGAGGAGGTACGCATGATAGCCAACGACTACCGGCATCGAATCTGGCGCCCGAATCCCTACCACTGACATGGTCGCGCCGCGCGATTCGAACTCCGCGTCGGCGGGTACGATTGTATGTAGTTCCCTTTTCTTAGCACCTCCCGGGCATTCACCGGTAACTTGAAATACCACGCGGGCACTTGTCAGGCGGGGTTCGGTGGTGGTATGGGTGCCGCCAGGAGTGCCAGGATCTCGTCCCCGTAGGCGTCTCGTCGCCAGGGGCCGAAGTCTTTGATCGTCGCCAGTTCGTGATGGGTCCGGGGGGCGCGACGGGCGAGGTCGTGGAGCGTTGTACGAGGCACGATGACGTCAGATTCCACGCCGCGTGCGCGGGCGCGCTCCTTGCGCCACGTATGCAGGCGACCGTACCGATCGCGCACGTCCTTGGGCTCACGCGCTTCTCGAGAGGCGTGCTGCGGTGGGGCCTGGAGGCCCTGCTCAATGGCGCGCAGCAAGGCTGGTGTATGGCGCCGGGTCTGATCCGACGTCATGCCCGGCACGCGGCGAAGTTCTTCTGTGTGACGCGGCGCGCGGCGCGCGAGCTCAAGCAAGATCGCCTCAGTCAGCACTTTAAAGGGGGGCCGGTCAAGCCGGTCAGCTTCGCGTTCTCGGTAGGTAAAGAGCGCATCGAGTAGCGCGGCCTGCTGCGGCGACAGATCGTGCGCGCCCTTCACGCGCCAGAACGTGGGGCGGGGCGTACTCACGACGTCCTGGTCATCACGCCCTCTGGCGAGGCGTTCGAACTCCTCCTGCGCCTCTGGCCACCGTCCCGCCGCGGCAAGTTCGTCGAATTGTTTGTCACGCAAGTCCACGAGATGGTGGGTGTCGAGGCGCGCATATTCCAACTGCTCGGGCGTCAGCGGCCGCCGCTTCCAATCGGCCCGTTGGTACTTCTTATTCATCGTCACGCCGAAGTGGGTGTGAAGGATTGGCGCGAGGCCCACCTGTGGCCAGCCGAGCGTGCGCGCTGCCGTCATCGTGTCGAAGATGTTTGCGAAGGAGAATTGGAAGTCGCGGCGGAGGCCGACGAGATCATTCTCCGCCGCGTGCAGGATCTTCTGCTGTCTGGGGTTGGCCATGACGGGGCCGAGGGCGCTGAGATCGGGGAGTGCAATCGGGTCCACGATGTAATCGGCATCGGAGGTCGAGATCTGAATCAGGCAGACACGCTCGCGATACGCGTGCAGGCTGTTGGACTCGGTATCGACGGCCACAACCGGCGCGAGGGCCAGCGCCGCCACAAGGTGAGCAAGGGCGTCGGGGTCGGCGACGAGCACGAGGGGAGCCAGCCCTGTCTCAGGCAATACTCCAGACGTCATCGTGACGTCCGCCTGTCGGTGGAGAGCATCGTTAGCGCGCCAAGACCGGGCTGTCGGCGGCCGAGGACTCCTCCAGCATCCGACGAGTCAGGTCCTTCTTCCGCGCCTGGAACTCCTCGTCGGTGAGGAACCCCTGTGTTGACAGGTCGGCGAGGGTGTTCAAGCGAGTCATGAAGTCAGCCTGCGGCGTCTGTTCCAGGACGCGCTCGGTCAGTGCGAGTCGCTGCGTTCGAAACTCGTCGGCGCTTAGCTGCCCACGCGATGACTGCTCGGTGAGGGCTTCAAGCTGGGCACCGAAGTCGGCGTCGGCAGTGCTGCCGGAGCCCGTACCGTGCCCACTGCTGCGCTCGCTGCCATCGGCAACCGCCAGCCGGTGTTCGCGCCGCTTGATCAGGTACACCGGAAAGGCCGCGATCCAGCACAGCAGGCACGCCAGAAACCAGCCGGTGGGGCCCATGTTGAAAAAGCCCTTGGTGTTACCTGTCTTGATCCCGATGTTTCTGGAATCGATGAACACCCAGACACTTGTTCCGAAGACGACCGAGAACGCTAGCAGGTCAATCATTGCGCGCGCTCAGGCGGACAGTCAGTCTGCACCTTGACGAAGCTTCTCAACCTTGGCGTCGCGTTCGGATGCCAGGCGCTCCCGCTCGCGTCGAAATTGGCTGGCGACGACGTCGAGTTCGGCGGGGTCGGCTCCCAGTAGACGGTTCATCGCGGACTGCTGGAGGATGTTCTGCTCCGCGATCTTCGAGTCGGACAGGCTCCGGACCTCGGCGATCGCCGCTCGTTGCTCATCGGTGATCGGCCGCGTGGAGACGCCTGCCTCCGCGTCTCTCTTGCGGAGTCGCTCCATGGCTAGCTCGACGGCAGACTTTGGTGCGGAATCGTTGGACACCTCTTCAGCTTACCCGTCCTTGGGATTCGGGGGTAGGCCTCGTGGAGGGTGTGTTGCAACCTCGGCCAGCGGCGGCTGGTAGCCTGAAGAGATGGTGAAGAAGGCAATTCGACCGGCGATCTTCAACCATCGGAGCTGGTTTGAGAGCCCGGACGGCAGCGGGACGACAGACCGAGGCCTTCCTCGGGTGCAACGTCTTGAATCGGCTGACCGAACTCGGTCGGCCCGCATCCTACAGCATCGGTCGCTGAGATGCTCCTGAGTCGGATTGCTTCGCGTTGGCGTCGAGTGTTGTGCCAACGCCGAGGCACGTCAACAATACGCGCATTCGTTCCTGAAATCCGAACCCAGAGACCGCAAAAGCTCAACCGCCTCCGGATACGGAGGTACGCTCGTTATCAGGCTGTTCGCGAAGTCCGCGGTCGAGAAACCACCCCGGGATTTCAGCGTGGGATCGGCACCGTGCTCGACCAAGTACCGGATCATCGGTATATCGCCCCGGCCGGCGGCACTGTGTAGCGGAGTGAGTCCGTCGTGGTCACGAGCGTTCACGTCGATCCCGATCTCTTCCACCAGGTAACGGACGGCGGGCATCCAGCCGCCGGGCACATGACGGTGAACGGGACCCGCGCCGTGATCGCCGTGTCCGGCGCCCGCAGCCACATGGAGAGGCGTGCTCGAAGGCCCACCGACGGGTACAGGAGGCATACCCGAATGGTCGATCTCCTCTCCGCCGTCTGGTCGCTCTCGATCCAATCGGCTGCGAGACGGAGCCCTCGCGCTGGGGATGGTGGGATCCGCGCCGTAGTCCACGAGCATGCGCATCGTCTCGACGTCCAGCGCGTGCGCCGCTCGCCAGTACGGGGTGGCTCCGGAGGGATCGACCAGCTTCGACTCCATGTGTTCCTCGAACCACGGCCGCATCTTCAGGCGGGCGTTGGGATCGGCGCCGGCTTCGAGCAGCGCCCGCATGTAGTCTCGATACTCGACCTCCTGCTCCATATGATGCGTCGGTTGCGGGTACATCGAAACCGGAGAGAACTGGAGATTGAGGGCGGCGTACAGCGGGGCGATACCCGAGTGAGCGGGCAGATTGGGATCGGCCCCACGCTCGAGGAGTTCCAATCCAAGGTCAAAATGACCGTTGATCGTCGCGATCAGCAGGGGACTGCTTCCCTCGGCCGCCTGATGGTTGATGTCGGCGCCGACGTCGAGCAGCCGCATCACGACGTCCCTGTGACCCTGCCGCGCGGCGAGGAGGAAGGGCGTCAATCCGCCCTTCTTGCTGACGAGATCCGCAAACGTCAGGACTCGCGGTTCGGACTGCTCGACCTCGTCGCCCGTCGACTCCGAGTCCTCCGCCGTCACCACCCCGGCATCCGATTCGGCGTCTCCACTCTTCTTCCGCTTCTCGTACAGCTCCCGTGCCTTCCGGACATCCTCGAACACCTTGACGACGTCCACGACCTTGGTGGCGGCATTCGGGTCCGCCCCCCCGTCGAGGAGCGCGCTCACCGTCTCGAGACGGTTGCTCGCCGCCGCCCAGGTGAGGGGCGTCTGTTCCGACTCGCCTTCCCGAGGGTCGATCTCCGCCCCGGACTCGAGGAGCACTTCGACCGCGGCCGCGGAGCCGGAAATTGCGGCGAAGTGGAGCGGGGTCGCGCCACCAGCCGTGGTCCTGGCGGCGGGATCGGCTCCGGCTTCGAGGAGGACCCGTGCTACCGACGCATTCCCGGCTTTGCTCGCCTCGTGCAGCGGCGTATAGGCGCCGTTTCGGGTCCTGGCGTCGACCGTCGCGCCCGCGTCGAGGAGAATCTTCGCGATCTCGGGCTCACCACTCCTCGCTGCCCAATGAAGCGTGGAGAGGCCGTCGCCCTCGGCAGCATTCGCGTACGCCCCCTGCCTGAGAAGCGAGCGCACGGCTTCCACGTCGCCGTCGCGCACCGCGCTCACGAGCAGCGGAGCGTTGTGGTCATCCGACCTGATGGTAAGGTGCAAATCCACACGGGCGTCGGGAACTTGGGTTTGCCCTTTGGTGGCCGTCGCGGCGGTCAGGACAATGAGCGCGAGGACCCAGAGGATCCGGGACGTGTAGCGTAACACCTTTGACATTGTCCTAGACCCCCAAGGGCAACCGCCCGGTGCTGTCCCCGAAGCTCTCCAGATCATTCATGCCGATCCCGTCGAGGAAGGATAGCATCGCGTTCGCCGTCGGCGTACCGTCGGGAGCCTTGATGTGGATCCCGCCCCGGCGGAGGCCACCGTTGGCGCCGCCCAGGAAGAGAAGCGGGATGGCTCTATGGGCGTGCTTGTTGCTGTTCGCCATGGGCGATCCGTACAGGATCGCCGTCTTGTCGAGCAGGCTCTTGCCTCCCTCCATGGTCGATGAGAGGCGCTCCATGAAGTAAGGGAGCATGCTCACGTGGTACTCATTGATCAAGGCGAAGTCCCGCAAACCCTCCTCGGTCTCCCCGTGGTGGGACGCGGAATGGAACGCAGCGTCCGTCCCACTCTCCGGATAGGTACGGGCGGTGATATCGCGCGAGAACTTGAACGAGAACACCCGGGTCATGTCGGTCTCGAACGCCAGAGCCTGCAGATCGAACATCAGCTCCACGTGCTCCCTAAAAGAGTCCGGAACGCCTGCCGGGGCCGAGGGGATCTCCCGTTCCTCACCGCTCGTGTTGCGCTCCACGATCTTCTGGATTCGCCGCTCGACCTCGCGGACGCTGCTCAGATACTGTTCCATTCTCCGGCTGTCGCTCGCTCCGAGGGTTCTCTTCAGTGCCCCGATCTCCTTCGTGATCCAGTCGAGGAGGCTGCCCTGGGTCTGCAACCGAATCTGCCGTTCCTCCGGCGTCGCTCCAGCTCCGAAGAGCTGCTCGAAGGCGATCCTCGGGTCCCGGATCATTGGGAGGGGCTCCTCGGGCGACTTCCAGCTGATGTTGTCCGTATACACGCATGTATAGCCGTACTGGCATCCGCCGGCCGTGTCGATGTTCTCGATGCAGAGCTGCATCGAGGGTATCGGCGTCTCATGGCCGACGCGCTCGGCGAACATCTGGTCCAAGGACTTTCCGACGTAAACATCGGCGCCCTCCGTGTGCCGCGCGTGGCTTTGGGTCAGGAAGATGGCGCTGGAGCGGAAATGGTCGCCGCCGATCTCGTCGGGGGCAAACGCCTCGGCCATTTTCACGTCCGTGTTGGAGACGATCGTCAGATAGTCCCTGAACGGTTCGAGCGGCGCGATGCTGGTCGGGCTGAGGTCGAAGTCACTGCCCAAGCCGGCAGGGCTCCACAAGTTCAGCTCCTTCCCCAGCGGTGCGGATCCGGCGGCACCGTGTACGTTCTCGATGCAAACCAGCCCCGTACGATCGTTCTGGGCCAGGACACGCGCGCCGAGCCGGCCCGCAGGAACCATGGCGTCGAGGAAGGGGAGCGCGACAGTCGCGCCCGCGCCTCGGAGGAAGGTGCGTCGAGCAATGTGACCACCGGTCAGGATGTTCATCTCTTTGTCCCCTTGTTCCCGTGAGGGCTCTCGCTAGACTTCTTTGCCCCTCACACGTCTCGATTGCGGAGTTTCCGATCGGATATCAGGCGGTTTTTCCTCCCGGCCTCAATCCTGCGCTGCCGCCATGGTCTCGTTTTCCATCATCCGAAATGCATCGCTCATTACGATTCCCGTCGCGAACGACGAGAAGCGGTAGTCGTTCTCGGCTGCGACACGGACGATCGACCGGACCGTGGACTGGTCTCGGGCGTGGACCTGACGTCCGAGGCCATACCTCAACAGGTTCTCGGTGAAGTTCCGGAGGAACGCCTCCCGAAAATCGCCGGCAATGATCTCCCGCAACTGACTCGGGCTCTCCACCGGCTGGCCCGTCCAGAGGGTCCCGCGAGAGTCGATCGGAGCCGGCACCGTCGCCCAAGCCCGTTCCCGAATCCGCTTCTCGCCCGTGGGTCCGAAGGCCTCCAACGGCAACCCCAGAGGATCGATGAACTGGTGGCACGCGCTGCACGTAGGATTCGTGCGATGCATCTCCATCCGTTCCTTCACCGTAAGGGCGCGCCCGGACGCCCCGTCCACCGAGTCCGTGACGTCCAGGTCCGGAATGTTCGGGGGCGGTGGTGGTGGAGCGGTCCCAAGCAGAACCTCCATCACGAACTTTCCGCGGTTGACCGGGGAGGTGCGCCTCGCGAAGGACGTCTGCGTCAAAATCGATGCCTGGCCGAGCAGGCCGTAACGCTCCTCGTCCGTGTGCTGAACCCGACGGAAGTCCTCTCCAGTCACTCCGGAAATCCCGTAGTGCTCGGCAAGGTCCTCGTTGATGAAGGTGTAATCGGCCGTCATAAGCTCCGTGACCGGCCGATCCTCTTCGACGATGTTGTAGAAGAAGAGCTCGGTCTCCCTTCTCATACCGTCCTTGATCCCCTCGTCGATGTAGGGGAAGTAACGGGGGTCTGGCCTCATGACCTTCAGGTCAGGAAGGCGCAGCCACTGCGCCGCGAAACGGGTCGCGAGGCTTTCGGAGCGCGGATCGTCGAGCATGCGCTCGACCTGAGCTTCGAGGACGCCCTCATCGGAGAGCTTCTGTTCGGCGGCGAGGCCGCGCAGCTCGTCGTCCGGCGGCCGGGCCCAGAGAAACTGGGCAAGACGGGTCGCCAGGTCGAAGTCATTGATCGCGAAGGCCTCGCCCGGCTCCACGTCCTGGGGCTGCTCTTCGATCCGGAAGACAAAGTGGGGGCTCGAAAGGATCGCCTGAAGGGCGCCCCGAATCCCCTCTTCGAATCCAGCGTCTGCCGCCCTCGACTCATACATCGACACCAATTCCTCCAACTCATGGTCGGCGAGGTGACGACGGTAGGCCTGGGCCGCGATATTCCCGATGATCTGCCGGGCGCAGGGACCTTCCTCCTCCGGACTCGCGGGCCGGCACGTGAAGATCCGCTCTCGCACGGGATTGTCAGACACGCCCGCGGCGTCGTAGGGACCCGTGATGGTCAATGAGCCCATGTGAGGCAGGGCTGTGATTCCGGGCGAGCGGCCGCCCTCCGTCGTCGCCGCGACGGTCGCCTCGATCGGAGCGAAGATGTCCTGGACGGGACCTTCGAATCTCTTGATGAAGGCCGCCGAAACCGTCCTCTGGCCCGCTCGGATCAAGATCGGATCCGACTCGACCGTAGCACCCTGCGGATCCTGTTCCATCATCCATGGATTGACGTCGAGGAGCGCGACTCGCTGTCCGTCGATCGCGACCTCCACCTTCTCGTCCAGACCCCGGTTGCCAAAGAGACCACCGGTCTCGTCCACCAGGAACCCGGCTCTGAAGACGTACTCCCCGTCCGCCAGAAAGGTATGCGTCGTGACGATGCCGCCACGGCTTCCAACGGGCGCGCCATCCAGGTGCTCCCATTGGGCATAATCCCTGGAACGGCTGTAGGAACTCTGGACCGGGGCCGCGTGGGGATCACCGATCGCCAAACGACTCACCTCTATGGCGGCCCGCAGAAAGCCGTGCAGGAGGGTACCGGACACGACCTGGACGTCTGCGATGTTGTCGAACCCCTCGCTGATCGTCTCCCCCGGAAGATACGCATCGGCGTCGATCTCCAAGCCGAGCATCTCCCGGATGGCGTTCTCGTACTCTGCGCGGTTCATGTACTGAATCGGACGTCGACCGGGCGCCCCCACGGGAGCCGACTCGTCGATCGTCCGCTCCAGAGTCTCGGCGAGGGCGATAAGGGTATCTCGACCGGGACGAGGCACGCGCGGGGGCGGCATCATGTCGAGACGGAGCTTGGTGATCATAGCCTCCGCGTCCTCGAGACGCCGAGGCGCGTCTGTGACCCTGAAGCCTTCGAGGGAGAGTCCCCCCGTAATCCTCCGGTCGTTGTGGCAGGTGACGCACATCCGCTGAACCACATCGTTCAGAGCACCAGGGTCATTACTCGCCTCGGGAGACGTGACGTCCTGCCTCTGCTCCGCAACCGGAGACGTGCCGTTCCGGGTTTCGGCACCCACGACGACGCCCAGGGCGAAAATTCCTGCCGTCACAACCAGCCAGTCGGTCGACATCGGCTATCCTTGCGGCTGAGAAAAAAGGGCGATCAACTCTCGTCTTTGCTCGATGTTATCTCGTGCCTGAGTCAAGAGCAAGTACTAAAAATACATGATGCCAGATCCAGGGCAGACCCTCCGGGTTCACCGCTACGGAGGCAACCGGCATGGCCGCGCCTCGCAGTCCGTTGGCCCTGGCGACCTTTGCAGTAGGTTGGCGGACTCGCCCACAATCCGGCGCATCGAGCAGGAGGCAACACCCGAGGAAGGCGAATCCACCGGGTCGTTCAGTGACCGTGATGGCTCTCCTCGTACTTAATCCGTTCGCGCATACCGTCTTCCGCCTGCTTGGCGTCCCGTTTCTTGGCCGCGTTCATGGCCTGGCCTCTGGTGGTCTTCGTCTGAATCCCCGGCACGGAGATGACTCGTTCGAAGTCTTCTCCCTCGCAGGTAGGACAGGCCGTGGGCTCGACCCCGCGTTGAACTAGCTTCTCGAAGGTGCGGCCGCACCCGCGACACTCGTATTCATAAATTGGCATCGGACGCCTCCTGATCCGGTCGGCGCTCGCGGTTGTGCCAGAGTTGGTCGCTGTTATGTTGTCGCCCTCGCGTCTCTTGTGCTCTTCCCGAGCACTCACGCGCCGGTGCTGTCCTCCTGGGCGCTCAGCTCTTCGAGCAACTGCGTGAAGGCGTCGCGCCGCTCGTCGTTCGTGCTGATCTCGAAGTTCAGCTGGCTGTAACGGGTCTCACTGAGGCCGTGCTCCTGGAGAACCTGTTGAATTCTCTGCCGCGTCGACTCGCGCGCCCGTGCCTGCGCGTCTTCCGACTTGTTCTCAGGGAGAGCGAGCTCTGCTTGAAGCTCAGCACTGATTTCCGTGATCTCCATGTAGGCCTTGGCGAAGTTCGTCCATTCATCGGCGGTCGGGACCTCTCCCGTCTCCTGCCCCACGAGGGACCCCGGAACCGCCAACAAGAACATCGACACGAGAAAGCCGAGAACCATTTAAACCGCGGTGATTCGATCGACGCCGTCCGACAGGCTGATTCTACACTGGAACTTGGGACCAAGAGCCGACAACTCTCCCTTTCGTGGGTGCTTGTGTTGGTGACAACCGTAAATTTCCCTTTTTGTGGTGAGGTTGCCCCCTGATCGCAACCGACGCATCGACAACGATCACGAGCGCAGGTTTCTCAGCACGTCGAGCGTCGTTCCGGCGGCCGGCGACTCGAACTGGAGTTGCCGCAACCGGGCCACGACTTCTCGTCGTCGATCGTCGGCCTCCCGGTCGAGGAAGCGTTCCCGGTAGTCTGGTGTCAAGAACAGGATCGGCCACGGGCTGGTGTCACCGATCCGGCTCGATCTGGAACCCGCGGCGCGTCTCCGGCGTCCAGGTGCCGGGCATCACGTAGTCGTCGCGGCGCGGCATCCGGACCTGCGGCAGGGTCTGCGCATCCATGACGGCTTCCTCGGAGATGATGTCGTTCCGATAGAGAAGGAACGCGGTCACCGCGTAGGCCTCGTCGTCGGAGAGGATGCCCGGGCGGTCGTAGGGCATGACGCGGCGGATGTAGTCCCAGATGCTCGGCGCGAACGGCCAGTGCCGAATCGGCCAGTAGTTGGTGCGGGTGGTGATGTCGCCGCCCACCAGGGCAATGGAGGGGCCCTCCTCCCCGGTCGGACCGTGGCAGGTGGAGCAGCCCCGGCGCGCGAACACCATCGCGCCCTCGGCCGCGTTGCCGCTCCCCTCGGGGAGGTCCGCGCCGTCCGGCCCGACGATGCGGTCGCTCATCTCGGCCGCGGTGGGAGGACGGCCGAGCCCGGAGGGAGACGCCTCCTGCTGGGCGTGAGCCGCCCCACCGAACAGGCCGGCTGCGACGAGCGCGATCGCGAACCGCAGGCGCGCCCCGCGCATCCCGCTACGCGTGGACGTCGACGACCACGTCGGTCGGCTCCAGCCCGTTCGTGACCTCGCCATCGGAACCTACCTTCCACGGCTGAATCCAGTTGCAGTGGCCGAGCTGGCTCTGGATCGTCCCGTAGAGCTGCCCTCGGGTGAGACCCCAGTAGTGCGCGTACTCGGCTTCGGTTGGCTGAAGCTGGCCGCGCTCATCAAGGCAACGCGACTGCAGCACCGCCGCCTCGCCGTTCCAGCGCCAGGGCAGGCAGAAGCGGGTGTGGGCCTTCGGCAGCACCGGCCCCACCAACTCCGCCTCCTGGTACGTCGCGCCGCCGTCGGTCGACACCTCGACCCGGCTGACCGCGCCGCTCCCCGACCACGCAAGCCCGCTGATGGTGTGGAGGCCGTGCGCCGGCAACCGCTGGGCGCCCGACGGCTGCGTGATGACCGAGTTGGGCCCGAAGTCGTAGCTGTCCCGCTGCGTCTTCGGGTCCGGGGTCAGGAAGCGCGACTGCTCCTGGAACGACAGGTAGGGTTGGTCGACGACCTTGATGCGCTTCAGCCACTTCACGTTGTAGATGCCTTCGAACCCCGGCACGAGGAGCCGCAGGGGGAAGCCGTGGTCGGGCCGCACCGGCTCGCCGTTCTGCCCGTAGGCGACGAGCACGTCGTCGAGGGCCTTGGCGAGGGGAACGCTCTTGGTGTGCCGCCCGCCGTCGGTGGCCTCCGCGATGATCCACGACGCGGCGTCGCGCACGCCGACCTCGCCGAGCAGGACCGACAGCGGCACGCCGGTCCACTCGCTGCACGCCATGCGGCCGTGCGTCGCGGTCACCGTCGCGCCGCGCGGGTTCGGCCGGTTGCCGACGCACTCGAGGAAGTGCACGCGCGAGACAAACGGCAGCCGGCGCAGCTCGTCCATCGTGAACACCAGCGGCCGGTCCACCATCCCCTCGATCCTCAGGGTGTGCTCGGCCGGATTGATGTCGGGAATGCCGTAGTAGTGCTGCGTCGTGAAGTGCAGCGACGTGGGGGTGATGGTGCCGGTCAGCTCGGCCAGCGGGGTCCGCGCGCTCGGCCGCTGCGGGTTGGGCCGGATGCGCGGGGTCTCGCTGTGGCTCCGTCCCTCGATCTCGCGGGTGGTGGTGACGAACCGCGAGCGCTGGCCGTAGAGCACGCTCTCGATGGCGTTGTTGTCGGCGACCACCGGCCCCTGCGCCGCCGCCGCGGCTGAACCGCCGGCCAGCTCCAACACCGGGGGCGCCGCGACGAGGCCCGCCACTGCCGCGCCCTGCTTCAGAAACCGCCGCCGGTCCGGGCGTGTGCTGCTCATCGTCTTCCTCCTCACGATTCCATCTGGCGATAATACTCTTCATGACTGGCGTCCGGATCAGGCAGATTTCGGCGTCTCAGGGGTGCGCCGACGGCGGCGCTGCGCGAGCGGCTGTGGACGCCGGCCGTCAAGCTGACGCCGGGCGGCAGAGGGCCGAGTTGGCGGCGAAGACAACCATCGCCGCCGACGTCAGGAAGCTGACGTACCCGACCCGCGCCACGGCGTCGGACGTGGCCACCATCGACCCACGTGCAGGCAATAGGTCTCGTACGACTCTCCGAATCTTCGACGAAGTGTCGGCTCCTCGTAGAACTGCACGTTCAGGTGGAACGCGACCAGCATCACCCCTGCGTACGCGAACAGCCAGGCCTGGCCAAAGAGCAGCGCCTGCCCTGACACGATGATCAGCACGGAGACGTACATCGGGTTTCGCACGAACCGATAGAGGCCGGACACCACCAGCACTTCGGTCTGCACCACCGGTGCCGGTGTGCCACGCCCCTCAAGGACGAAGCGGGCGAAGCAGTCCAGCAGGCAGGCCAGACCCGCCGCGACCGCCGCGACACCCACTACCCGCTCGCCCGGTAGCCCGAGCAGCGGTGGCTGCATCGTCCAACCGACCAGTGCGAACGGGACGACGCCGGCAACGACAGCGGGAGCGACCCAGAAGAAGACGAACGACCCCACGATGGCACGCGTACGTGTGCTGAGACTTCGCATGCGGTCTCGTCCCCCGTCAGCATACTGCGCGGTTATCTACTCAGATGCGAGCCAACCGCGCATCGCGTTCAGCGGAAGTCTTGCTCTTCTCTCCCGTCAAAATCGACAAGTCGCCCGCCTCGCCCATCGGTACAGGCCGATCGGTGCACTACGTGAAATCTTACTTTCAGATATGTCTGACATACGATTTGATGACAAAACAGAAATTCCGATAGTATTCGAGGCATGGAGGTAGCGAGGATCACGGCACGCGGCCAGACGACCATTCCCAAACGCATCCGAGAAGGCGCCGGTCTGCATGAAGGGGACGTGGTCGCCTTCGAGATCGAGGGCGACCACCTGATCGTCCGGAAGGTTGCGAGAGGTCAGGACGAGTACCTGCAGGGCCTTTCCGCAACCATGAGCGAGTGGGCCTCGCCCGAGGACGAGGACGCTTGGCGTGACCTGTGATCGGTTCGATGTCGTTGATCACCTCGGCGCCGAGCGACGTGCCGCTCGTCCCTCGATCTCGGGACCTGCGGCGGCCAGTTCTCGTGCTCTCCGGACTGCTTCTCAGGGGTGCGCCGACTCCACGCGGACCGTGATGACGTCGGTGTCGTGATACTGGCTGTGGCGCACGGATGAGGCGTAGTGCCGCAGCAACCGGAGTGACACCTCCTGCTCCATTCTACGGGGCGACGATCCCCTCGAACTCGATGCGGATTTGCGGCCGCACTCTCAGGAGACCCAACATGACGACGGGAGGCTCGACGCCGTATTCCGTCATGTCGACTTGGACCTCTCCGGCGATCTCGACACCCGCTCCGGACGCCGTCAGCGAGATCGGGAAGCTCACCGCCTTCGTGACGTCCTGGATGGTGAGCGCGCCGCTGGCGTCGGCGCCCTGGGGAGATGCGTCGTAGCTCTCGAGCTGGAAGGTGATCTCGGCGAACTCGGCCGGCTGCATCGCCTCGAAGAGATGCTCGGTCATCTCTTCGTCGGGGCACTCGAAGTCGGCCACCGGCACGGTGAGCGTCGCCGACTGGACGCCGGCGACGAAGCCGGGCGCCGGCGTGGACGAACCGGGCGTCACCTCGGCCGTCCCGACCACCGAACAGGTCCAGCCCCTGACGGTCGACGTTCCGGACACGGTGAACTCGACCGCAGACTGTTGCGCCGCCGCCGGGGACCCGGCCAGCAGCGCGAGACCGACGGAAACGGCGGTCACGCACCGCAGCAGGAAACGTGTTCGAGATGCGACCGGCATCCTGGATTCTCCGACGTTCGAGCCAGCGTGCAACCCCGGCTAGAGCCCAAAGCCGAACTGGTTGTCGCGCATCATGATGGGATTCTTCCCCTCCATGACGAAGCGGGTCGTGATCTGATCGATCGTGGTCGTCCGGGTCTGCCGCATGGCCATCCTGAACTCGTCGAGGATCAGATCGATGGTCTTCGCGACGCCGTCCTCTCCGAAGGCGCCGAGACCCCACACATAGGGGCGGCCGATCCCGACCGCATCGGCGCCCAGCGCCAGCGCCTTGAAGACGTCCGTACCGCGGCGGACGCCGCTGTCGATGAACACCGGCACCCGGCCCCTGACCGCGCCGACGACCTCGGGCAACGAGTCGATCGTCGACCACATACTGTTCACCGCCCGGCCGCCGTGATTGGACACGAAGATCCCGTCCGCGCCGTGCTCAATCGCCTGCTCGGCGCCCTCGGCCGTCATGATGCCCTTCAGGATGAGCTTCATGTCGCTGGCGTCCTTGAGGCGCTTGACGTAGTCCCAGGTGTAGGGAACGCGAGGGCCGGCCGGGCCCTCCAGCCCGGCCCGCATCGGCCGCACGTAGTCCGGCCGGTGCTGGTGGCAGTTCTGGCAGAGCACCGATTCGTAGCCCTCGCCGGCCAGCGTGCGTCGCTGCAGTTCGCGATTGCTGCCGCCCAGCAGGTCGATGGTCCACACCAGGGCGGGGCACCCCGCGCTGGCGACGCGATCGATGACCCGCTGGTTCACGTTCCAGTCGGGCACCGTGTAGATCTGGAACCAGTGCGGCTCGCCGCGGGCCTCGGCGATCTCGGCGTATGACTGCGAGCTCTGATGCGACTGCATCTGCAGAATGCCTCTCGCCCGGGCGGCCCGGGCGGCGCCGCTCTCGCCCTGCGTGTGATAGGCCTCGAGGCTCGCGACGGGACAGAGAAAGAGGGGCGAATCCCATCGGCGGCCAAAGAGCTCGACCGACGTGTCGAGCTCCGCCAACGCCTCGCCGCCGAGTCGTCGGGGGCGTAGCATCAGGCGCTGGAATCCCTCCCGGTTCGCCCTTCTCGTCTCGTAGTCACCGACCCCCATGTGCAGGTAGTCCCAGTGCTGGGGCAGATTATTGGCATGCGCCGCGCGCTCGAAGTCCCAGACGTTGATCGCATCGTCCGGCGAGTCGACCACCTGTCCCGTCAACTGATCTTGCAGGGCATTCTGCGGAGGCAAGACGGGGTCCTGACCGGCGGTGAACCGAGGCTGCTCCAACGCCGGGACCACGCCCGCTCCGCACGCGGTGCAGCGCAGTTCCGCGGGTCCTGTGGTGGCGCGCCGCTCCGCCTCTACCGCGAGGACCCGCTGCCAACTGGCCGGCAAGCCCGACGCGGCCAGGCCCAGAAACGGGCTGCCCGCCAGCAGCTTGAAGAACTGCCGCCGACTCGCTCCGCGGTCGGGGACGCGCGTATCTGATTCTCGTCCAGTCATCCTCGGCTCTCCTCGCAGGCCCGCGATGCGGCATCGAATCGGTGCGTCGTCGCCAGCGGCCGCCGGTCCGCAAAGTCTAGCCGAACGGTTACCGAATACAACCTGCACGCGCACCACTGCGCGAGCAGCGCGGGAACGCTCCATTTCGCCGTCGGTGCAGTCCCCGATCACGATCGTCGGGCTCGTAACGGACGGCGAGCTTCAGCGCCGCTGGACGCCGTGGTCCGTCAGGGATCGAGACGAAACGGCGGGTACCGGTCGGTTGTCAGCAGGTACCGGCATAGAGCGTCATCGGTCGCCGCGGACCGCGTTCAGGATCGCCATGACCTCATCGTGCGGCAACCGGCGTCCCGCGGGCGGGCGCGTGTACCGGGCACCGGGATTCGGCGTGCCGAGCCGGACCTCACCCGCCCGCGCCAACCGCAACAGCTCGTCGTCGGGGTCCAGGCCGTGCGGCGCGTGAGGAACGAGGTCGGCGACCGGCGCCCCCCGGCTGGTCACCGTGACCCGCTCACCGGACTGGGCGGCGCGCAGATACTCGCTGAGGCGGTTCTTCAGCGTGCGGATTCCGACGGTCTTCATCGCCCCAATGTAGCGTCACCGTGGCCACAAGGCAAGATGAGTCCATCGCCGGCCGCTCCTTCACGCCGGCGCCGCCGTGCCACCTCATCGTGGCCGGTTCCTCGACGCCCCGCCTTCATCGAGGTCGGAAACTGCCCGGAGCATCTCCCAGAAGCCTCTTGGAGTCACGATCCGTAGACCCTCGGACGGTCGGGCGTCGAGGAGGTCCTTGTCGCCGGTCACGAGTACGTCAGCTTCCCCGACGAGCGCAGCGGCCACTATCCATCGATCTTCCGGATCGATCTCCGGCCAGGTCACCGGCTCGACCGGCGCCACGACATCCGAGTGCTCCTGAATGAACGCGACGACCTCGTCGACACGCGCGGCTGGCAGGTGGAGCGTGTCGGCAAGAGTCCGGTCGAGTTCTTCGAGAACCGTTTCGCCGACGAGCAGCCGGTGCTCGGCGAGCACAAGCTGCAGGATGTCAAGACAGAACCCGCGGGTCGCGAAGGCCGCGACCAGGACATTGGTGTCCAGCAGTATCCTCACGAGACCTCGTCGAAGACATCCTCATCGGTCAACCAACCCTGGGCCTCGGCGAACGGCACGACACGGCGCCTCAGTTGGTCGAGCCGCGCGATCGCCAGTTGGCGCCGAATGGCTTCTCGCACGAAGGCGCTCTTGCCGGTGCCGGTCTGGGTCGCCACATCGCGCAATTCCGCGTCCAGTCTGTCGTCGATGCGAATGGTCAGGGTTGCCATGTGTTACAAAGTACTACATCGGAGTCGCGATGCCAATGTCCTGGAGCGGGTTGTCGGCCAAGCCCGAGGACGGACCGGGCTCTCAAGAGGCTGGCACGGAAGGAGCGCCGCACGGTCCGGCTCATAGGGCAGCCGCGCGTGCAACCTTCCTGCCGGCGCTTCGACACGTGGCCCGTGTGGCGCATCCTGATCTGGACCAATCCCCTCTTCATCGCGCTGTTCCGGCGCTGGAAGGCCGCCTGGCCGGGCTGGTACTCGGACGCGGTGCGGTAGGGCCCTGGCCGCCGGCGAGTTGCGGAGAACCGGCCTCGGCGGAAGGATTTCGGTGGTTATTTAGCTACAAGAGGACTAGGCTGAGGCATCCGGGGAGCGCGGGCGAGCGCGGACAGGATCACCCCGCCCGCGGCACGCCGGGGTAGGTGATTGCGGAGCGACGTGGAGGGAATCATGGCCAAGCGAGTCGGACTGTTGGTTGCGGTTGCACTGCTGGCGGCGGGGCCGGCCTCGGCGCAGGATGCGCAGGCGGTCCTGCAGGCCGCCGCGGACACGATGGGCGTCACCGACATGATGTCCATCCGGTATTCCGGGAGCGGCTGGGTCGGCGCCACGGGCCAGAACTTCGCGCCCGCCGACGACTGGCCGCGCTTCGAGCTGTCGGAGTACATGCGCACCATCGACTTCGAGACGGAATCGTCGACGGAGGAGATGGTCATCCGACAGGGGAACTATCCCGCCCGGGGCGGCGGCGGCGCGCCGATCCAGGGCGAACGGCGGCGGAACTGGATGGTCCGTGGCGAATACGCCTGGAACGGCGAGGTCGACCGGGTCGTCCCCCGGCCGCAGGACGCCGAGCGCCGGCGGTTGGAGATCTACCTCACCCCGCACGGCTTCCTGAAGGGGGCCATGGTCGCCGATGACGTGATTGCGGTGGAGCGGAACGAATACGGCGGGCGGGTGACCGTCGTCTCGTTCGTCGCGCTCGGCAAGTACCGGATCAACGGCACCATCACCGAGGACAACGTGATCGAGCGGGTGCAGACCTGGATGCCGAACCCGGTGGTCGGCGACATGTATTACGAGACCGTCTACACGCGCTACCAGGACCTCGGCGGCGGGATGATGTTCCCGATGGACTGGCATCAGCACCAGGACTTCGATGACGGCGCCCACGAGCCGAACGTCAGCGGCGGCGACCACGCGTTCGGCCTGACGACCATCGGCGACGTCGAGGTGAACGTGGCCGACGCCGCGCTGACCGTCCCCGACGCGGCGCGGACCGCGATGGTGCCGCCCGTCCGCGTGGAGGCGGAAGAGGTGGCCGACGGCGTCTGGCTGATGGCCGGCGGATCCCACCACAGCGTCGCCGTGGAGTTCGCGGACCACGTGGCGGTGATCGAGGCGCCGCAGAACGAGGCGCGGTCGCTCGCCGTGATCAACGAGATCATGCGGCGCATCCCGAACAAGCCGATCCGCTGGGTCGTGACGACGCATCACCACTGGGACCACCTGGGCGGCCTGCGCACTTACGTGCACGAGGGCGCGACGGTCGTGACCCACGAGGGGACCCGCCCCTACTACCAGGAAGTGCTGCGCGCTCGGCCGTGGATGCTCGAGCCGGACCGGTTCTCGCTGTTCCCGCCGGAGGAGTGGTCGGAGGGCTACATCTTCGAGACGCTGCGCGAGAAGTACATCCTCGGCGACACGACGCGCCTGGTCGAGATACACCACGTCCAGGGGCTGGCCCACGCCGCCGGCATGCTGATGGCCTACCTGCCGAACGAGCGGATCCTGGTGCAGGCCGACCTCTTCACGCCACCCGGTCCCGGCGGGTCGCTACCCGCCAGCCCGAATGCCAGCGCCAGGAGCCTGTATCGGAACGTGCAGCGCCTAGGGCTCGACGTCGAGACCATCGTCCCCATTCACGGGGTGCCGGGACCGTGGTCGCAGTTCGCGGAGTGGATGGAGGCCGCGCAGTAGCTACGGCGACGGCGCATCAATCCGTCCCTATTTCAGCGGGTTCTTCCACCGCAATCCCTCGAAGCGGTCGAAGTCACCGTCGTTCGAGTACAGCGTTCCGGCATGCTCTATCGCGTACGCGGCGATATGTGCGTCGGTCGTCAGCTCGGCACCTGACGTCGATGATCGGAGCAACTCCGACAGAATCGGCCAGTGTCGAGGCGTCGGCGTCAGCAGCAAGGCCTGCGGCTGGTCGAGCCAGCCCTGCACGCGGTCCAGTGCATCGCCGACACCGAGCGGTGATTCGAAAAGACGCCGGCTGGTCGTCAGGCGGACGAAGCCCAAAACAACTGGGAAGCACAGCCCGACCGGCCGGGTCGACGAAAGGACGTCGTCCCACCAACGGCGCGCCCGCGCATGAAACGGACTCGCGCCATCGACGGAATAGACGAGCAGGTTGACGTCCGGCACTATCATGTGCGGCGCCGACCATCCCGCTCCCGATAGACGTCGGTTTCGAGTTCATCGACCAACTGATTGAGTCTGGCGGTGTCGAAGCCCGGCCGCATGCGCAGCGCATGCGCCTTCGTGCGGTACTCCCTGACCGCAGGCGTCCCTTGGCCGCTTCGCAACCCTTCCCGCAGCAACCCATTGACGACCTGCTTCAGCGACTCTCCTTCGCGCCGCCGCCGCTCCTCGATCCGGACGGCGATGTCGTCCTCTATCGTCAGAGTGGTGCGCATCATTACATCATATTAGTTACACTAGTTGATGTCTATAACATCATGTCTCGGGCGGCGGCGCGGCCGCCGGCACCCGCAGGATCAGGTAGACGATGAAACTGACCGTCACGGTTGATGACGACGTTATTAAACGAGCCCGGATGCGGGCGCGGCAGGAAGGCACGACCGTGGACGCAGTCCTCCGGGACTATCTGGAGTCGTATGCCGGCGGCCCGCCAGGGCGCCGCGAAGCAATCGGTCGGTTCCTCGCTCTATCTGAGAGCGTCAACACTGGCCGAGGGAACGCAACCTGGACCCGCGACGAGCTGCACGAACGCTGAGCCTCGGTTCGCGGGCCGAATCCGAAGTCTACCGTTCAGGGTTCGAGGCTCGCCGTGTACGCCGCGATGTCGACGATGTCCGCCACGGTGAGGTTCGCGACCGCGGCGTCCATCAGGTCTGACCAAGTTCCATTGCGCATCCCGGTCTGGAAGTCGTAGAGCTGGCGCGCGACGTAGCTGGGCGACCGGCCGGCGATGTGCGGCAGCGGTCCGAGACCGCGCAGGTCCGGGCCGTGGCAGGCGCCGCAGGCCACCGTCCGGCCGTTGCCGCCGGTCGTTACGAGCGCCTCGCCCCGCGCGACCGCGCCGGTCGGGACGTAGGCAATGAAGCTCGCCTCGGAGTCGCGCACTTCCGTCCGCTCGAGATCCTCGGGCGTCTCGATGATGCGGGTGCCGATCGGCTCCATGCCGCCGCCCTCCACCGGGACGTACATCCAACCGCGGACGTGGCTGACGGGCACCATGTCGGTCTCGACGACGCGGATCCACGGGCGGAACGCGAACGACGAGAAGTACGCCGCCGCCTCCCGCGCCTCTTCTTCGGTGGCGGCCGCCCCGATCTCCTCCATCCTGCTCGGCGGGACCATGCGCGGCTCCCCGGTGCGGCGGAGGCCGTTCCGGTAGTCCCGCATCTGCTGGATGATGTACTCGGCCGGCTGGCCCGCCACGCTGGCGTTCTCGGGACGGCCCTGGCCGTTCGGGAGATGACAGAAGCCGCAGGCCAGCACCTCCGGCCGCCGGCCGTTCGCCACCACCGGCGGCATCTGAGGATGGTTGTCGGGATGCCAGTCCGGCGGGTTGAACAGGTTCCGCAGCTCGGAGCGACGGAAGGTGACGTCGCTGCCGGGGACGGTCAAGACCTCGTCAGGATCGGGCGGCGGCGGCGCGTCGGCCGGGGGCGGATCGTTCAGCGTGTAGGCCCACGGTATGACGGCGTTCGCGCCCTCGCCGGCCGGCTGCTGGGCGCCCATCGTCGCACCCGTCGCCCCGCCGGCGAGGACCGCCGCCGCCACGCCGAGGCCGATCAACCGTTGCACGGTATTCCCGCCAGCGCCTACCGCGACTCCTGCGCTGCCGCCTCCGCGGCGGCCTCCTGGGCGCGCGCGCCGGCGAGGATGTTGGTGAGGCCGTAGTTCCCCTCGTGGCAGGCGTACTCGAAGAGCGGCTGATCGTTCCAGACCATCGGGACCTCATAGGTCCAGGGCCTCGTCCAGACGGTCGGATCGGTGATGGTGGCCTCGTACAGCAGCGTGTCCTGCGACACGCGCGTGATCCGCTCGACGAGCTGCAGGTTCGGGCCGGTCCGTCCACTGTCGAAGCTGGTCTCGCGCAGGAAACGGCTCGTCTCGATGACCAGCGTATCGCCGTCCCAGTGGCCACGGGAATCGCCTGTCCACTGCGGCACATCGACGTGCGGGCGCCCGTCGAGCGGGACGATGCGCGCGTTGTGGTTCATCTCGTTGAGCAGTGCCACGTAGCTGGGCGTCTGGAACACCTGGACGTTGTTGTTGTAGCCGCCCGGCGTCATCGGCGGTCCGGCGTTGAACCCGGTGATGCAGCGCAACTGCAGCCCGTTGGTCCCCAGATCCTCCAGCCAGCCGCCCGGCGTGGGCGAGTGGCTGGTGATACCGTCACGGATCCTCTCGTTCTCCGCCCGCCGCGCCTCTTCCTCGGGGGTCAGCGGCGGCTGCTTGCCGTTCGGCGGGTCCACGATGAGCGACGTGCGGCGCGTGCCGACGATCGTCGTGCCCCGGTCCAGCCAGAAGTTGTTGTAGAAGCCAGGCGCCCCCTCTTCACCCCGGTCCACGCTCTGCGTGGCCTCGGTTCGCTGGGCGGGCCGCTCCAATAGTTCGGCGTTCCGGTTGAGGGTCTCCTGCTCCAGATGCGCCGCTTCCTCCTCGGACAGGAACTCCTGATCCGCCTGATCGTCGGGGCGCTCCATCGGTGTGATGGACCGGAAGTCCCAGACGCCCTGCAGGTCCGGCGCGCCCCACGACGTCCGGGGCGTTTCCGCCGTGTCCTGCGCCGCCGCGCCAGCCGGTGCGAGCGCCAGCAGCGCGATTACCGTACACACCGTCGCGAGATGTCGATGGATCATCTTCAGCCTCCACAGCAAGGGTATCGCGTCGGGCCGATTATGACCCGCACGGAGCACGCGTTCAAGTGACGCGACGGTCCAGCAGCCCGCGGAGACACCCGCCGGCAAACCGGCGGTGCGGCAGAGCGCGCTCGATCCGGCGGAAGGCGCTCGGTGCCGCGAAGTGCGCGCGTCCGCCGCTACGTGGTGAGATGCCGGCGGAAGAAGCCGACGGTCCGATTCCAGGCGAGCCCCGCCGCCGACTCGTTGAACCGGGGCGTCGAGTTGTTGTGGAAGCCGTGCAGCGTCCCCGGGAACGTGTGCATCTCGTAGTCCACGCCGTTCGCCTGCAGCGCCGCCTCGTAGTCGGACCACATGGCATTGATGCGCGGGTCGGTCTCCGCGTAGATGATCATCATCGCCGCCCTGATCCTCGCCACGTCCTCGGTGGCGGCGGCGGCGCCGTAGAACGGCACGCCGGCGTTGAGGTCGCTGCCCAGCTCCGCCGCGAGGCGGTTGGTCATCCCGCCGCCCCAGCAGAAGCCGGTGGCGCCGAGTCGGCCGTTGGACATCGCGTGAGCCTTCAGGTACCGCGCGCTGTTGATCATGTCCTGATCGAGTTCGGCGGGGTCGAGCTCCCGCTGCATGGTGCGGCCGTCATCGTCGTTGCCGGGGTAGCCGCCGACCGGCGACAACCCGTCCGGCGCGAGCGCGAGGAACCCGGCCACGCCGGCGCGGCGCGCGACGTCCTCGATGTGGGGATTGAGGCCGCGGTTCTCGTGCATGACCAGCACGGCGGGAAACGGCCCGTCGCCGGCCGGCTGCACGAGATACCCGCGCATGGTCCCCGACGTGCCGCCGGGTGACGGGTACTCGATGTAGGTCCCCTTCATCCGCGCATCGGTGAACGAGATCGTCTGCGCCTCGGCGTACCGGGGCAGCAACGCCTGCGCCATCCAGAGCGCGGAGACACCGCCGACCGTAATGACGGCGGCGCGGCTGAGGAACTCGCGCCGGTCAATCCGGCCGTGGCAGTACTCGTCGTAGAGATCGAAAACCCGCCGGTCGATCTTCCTCTGGTCCACCATTGGCGTGCTCCTGCTGGCTCGCCTGCAACTTCACCCCTGCAGGCAGGACTGGGGCGGCACGCCCACCCCGGCGTGCCCGACGTCCCGACTGACGCCCAATATAGGCTATCGATTGCCCGAACACAACGGGCGCATCCGACCTCGCCCGGACCCGTCCAGGCGGCACATGGGTTACACCGGTATCGTGCAAATCGACCGGCGCTCCTCCTCCGCGAGAAGGTCTGCCAGCCCTGCGTCGAGGGTGGCCAGTTGCCCTCCGTATTGCATGGCGAGAGCAAGCAGCACGGCGTCAGTGATCTGTCGGTATCCCTGAATGCGAGCGAGGATTCCTGGTGGCAGCGATGTGATGGATCGATCCATCGCCCAAGACGTATGTGCCTCCAGCTGCCGCAGCCTGCGCAGCAGGGCAATGGCGTCCGAGGGTGTCACGGACTGCCTGACCGCGGCCGGATTGCATGACACCCGCACGAATCCTGCTTCGGTCATCGGGCAGGTGGCCCAGCCGGTCCCGCGTAGCCTTGCGAACCACGACCGTGTTGCGTCGTGGTGCACGTGGTTGGGCCAGGCGAGCGCGATCAGCACGTTGACGTCGAGCAACCGGATCATGGCCAGTCGCTGAGCGCCTTCTGAACGTCCTCGCTCGTGATCGAGGGCGCGTCGGGTGCAACACGGAATACCGGAAGGCCGTCATCGTCAACGGCCGGGGTACGCCTGAAGCCGCGGCGCGCAAGGTCTGACAACGCGCTCCCCAGGCTGATGCCACGCCGCGCCGCGAGTGCTCGCGCGACGGCCATCACGTCGTCGTCGATGGCGACCGTTGTCCGCATGGACACATCATAGCATCGCGTCATCATACCGAGCAGACCATACCTGAAGCGGTCGCGACCCATCACCGGCGCTCCGACGACCCGTCGGCGGGCACCAGCAGCGGCGTCGGTGCCGGGCTCGTCGTGACCACTCCCTCCAGCTCGGGGTAGCGCTCCAGCATCTCTCGGCGGTAGACGCCCGAGACCGGCAGGCCAAGCTCGTGCTTCAGGGTGGCGGCGTTGGCCACCGCCTTGGCCGCGAAGTGGTTGTTCATGTACAGGTAGAGCCGCTTGACGAGACGGCCCGCGGCGTCCGCGGTGTCCCTGAACGGCTGCAGCTCCGCGGCGGAATAGTGGTAGTCGTAGCGCTCCTCGGCCCGGTCGTGGCGCCACCATTTCCGGGCGTTCCGGCCGTGGAGTCGCATGTAATAGAAGGTCTCGACGTTCGGCAGGAAGTTCTGCTCGATGGAGAGACGGAACTTCGGCTCGTCGATCTGCACCCAGGCGGCCCCGAGCCCATTCAGCAGCCGCAGCGTGCCGGCGATGTCGTCGCTCCAGCTCCGGTGCCGCAGCTCGACCGCGACCGGATGGCCCGATAGCGCGTCGAGCAGCCACGCCAGGTAGTCGTGCGACGCGACGTCGTTCTTGAAGCTTGGGGGGAACTGCGCCAGGAGGACCCCGAGCTTGCCAGAGTCGTGGATCGGCGCGATCGCCTCACAAAACCGGTCGATGTCGCCGCGCTCCACCCGCGTGTCGCTGCCACCGGTGGCGGCTGCGTACATCTTCGGGTGGGTGAACTGCTGATAGAGCTTGATCGCGAACGCGAAGTCGTCGGGCGTCCGGCTGGCCCACCCGGCGGTGACCGTCTGGCGCGGCACGCCGTAGAAGGTCGAGTTCACCTCGACCGTGTCGAAATGTTCCGCGTAGTAGGCGAGTTCGTCGAATCCGCGCGAGCGGTGGTGACGGCCCCGGGGCGGATAGAAGATTCCGTCCCAGGTGCCGTCCCCGCTCGGGTAATGCCACCCGCTCGTGCCGATGCGAATCTGGCGCGCGGCCGTTGGACTAGTTCTCGGTCTGCTCGGCGCGGGCCTTCCGCTCCTCGGTGATCCGATCGAAGTCCTCGTCGGTGATGAAGATGACTTGCTGGTTGGCGTGCGCCATCTCGTCGACGGTGCGCGGCCCGTAGCTAACCCACTGCCGCGGGTCCGGGTTGTTCCGGTTGGCCGCCGTGTTGTCGTGCCACGTGGTGATCTGGATCACCGTGCCCTTGGGCAGCACCGGCGCGTAATCCGGGTCGTAGATGTAGTTCAGGTGCCACGTGTTGTCGAACTGGTCGGAGTAGTTCAGCACTTCGCGGCCGCCGCCCGGATACAACGCCTCCATCAGGAACGCCTTGCCCCGATAATGCATGTGTGGCTGGAAGTTGTGGATGATCGCCGGCGCCGGCAGCGCGTACGTGCCCTGGTGCTGCACGACGGAGTTCGGCGGGATCTCCAGGCTCCGCGAGGCCCCGGACCCCATCCCGACGTACACGGCGCTGTACTTCGGCGGCGCCTCCTTCGGATAGAGCCACCAGCCGATCTCCAACTGATCCGTGATCTCTTCGCCCACCGCGTGGTAGTGGATGTCGAACTCGACGTCCGATCCGGCGCGGACGAGTTTCCCGACGTTCTCGGGATAGACCTCACCCTGCTTTCCCTGCGCCCACTCGGTGAAGAGCTCGCGGACCTCTTCCGGATCGGTGGCACGCTTCTGCGCCGCGGCCATCACCGCGTCGATACCGACTTGTCCGTCACGCAGGGCGCGCTCGGCCTCGATGAGCTCCGCACCCTTCGGCTGGTGGAGATAGGTCGACGCGTGGTGGACAATGCGCCGGCCTTCGAACGACGGCCTGGTCTCCGCCGCGCGCACCCACACCGATTCCGTCAGGTCGATCTCGACCCGCGGCCGGAACCACGCGTCCTGTCCGCCGGCCGGCATTGTCCACGGCTCCGACTGCACGATCATGTCCGGCGGTCCCAGCCCGTCCTCCAGCTCGAAGCGGTTGTCCGCCGGCCAGACCACGGGCGTCGGCATGTCGTCCCGGTTGCCCAACGGCGCGCCCGCGTCGACCCAGCGCACGATGGTGTCGATCTGCTCGTCGCTCAGCGACCGGTCGTTGATGAAGTGCTGGATGCCGACGGTCTTGTCCAGATGCCACGGCGGCATCTCACGCGACTGGACCCGCGCCTTGATCGAGCGCGCCCACGGCCGCGTCTCCTCGTAGGTGACCAGCGACATCGGCGCCATGCTGCCGACGCGGTGGCAGGTCTGACACTTCTGCTGCAGGATGGGCACGACGTCCTTGGCGAACGTCACGTCCGCCGTCGCCGACTGCGCCTGCGCCGCACCCACCGGGAACAGCACGGCACCGACGCCGAGCAGCGCCACCGCCCCAATCCACTGCCGCCCGGATGCACACTCGCGATACGTCATGACTCGCTCCTTTACCAACCGCGGGTTGGCGTTCACTTCCTCTATCGTTCGTCGTCGCACCGGCCGCTCGAGCCGGCGCCCCTCCGTGACTCCATCAGCCGGCCGCCGTTACGTTCACGCGTACGTAGCCGTTCGTCCAGCAACACTGGTTGCTCTGCCGCGAACCGTCGCCGGCCAATATGAGCAGTACGTAGTCGCCGGGATCGGCGAAGGTCGCGGTCGTGTTGGCGTGGCCGTCCTCGACGGGCGGGCTCTCCTCGCCGAACGTCACCGCGCCCGCCCCGCGGAACTTCTTCCACGTCACCGTCAGCTCCGACTCGTCTTGTCCCGAGCCCAAACCGTCGTCGGTCACCCACACGTCGAGCTCCAGCGGCGTCCCGACCGTCGCGGAGCGCTCCACCATCTCGCCCGCGGGCCCCGTGAAGCCCTCGTCCGCCGCATCGAATCGCACCACCGCAGGCGTGTTGCCCGGGCTGGGGCCGGCCGCCGCCTTGAACGGCTCGATCAGGTACTCGGCGTCGAGGTTGACGGGAATCTCCATCGTCTCGCCGCGCGAGATCAGCGTCCAGGTGACCTCTTCGGTGCCGGGGGGAAGGGTGATCACGAAGACGCCGACCTGCCGCCTGGGGTAGAACCAGGTCGGCTGGCCCTGGTCCACGTTGCCGGGCTGGAGCAGGTTGTCCGGGCCGACCGGGATGTGGACCTGTTCCTCGTAGTTGCGGTTGAAGTATCCGAACGAGGCCGCGATGCGGCCGTTCGGAAGCTCGTACCACCCCTCGTAGACAGGGGACACGCTCTGGCCGCGGTCGTGCCGGATCAGCCCTCCCGGCCGGGTGGCCTGGGCCTCCAGCAGCGCACTGCTCCAGTCCGTGCCGGCAGCGACCGCCAGCGCGACGCCGACGAGAATCAAATACAGCGCGAACCTGCGCATGATCGCGCTATTTTATCATCTTTCCGCCGCCGCCGGACTCCATGAATCCGAGGCGATCGTCCCGGCAACGGCGTCCCGCCTCCGGATGTCGCAACCGCGCCGGACCCCATGAATCCGAGGCGATCGTCGCGGTTTCGAACCGGATCAACGCGCGGCGCGGCCGACGTAGCCCTGGAACGTCCGTTCCACGAAGTCGTCAACGCCCGGGACGAACAGGACCGCCAGGATGGTCACGGCCAGCGCCGCGACGATGCACCAGTAGAAGTACTTCATGCGGTGGACCCGTGCCTACCGCGGCGCGGCCTCGAACACCCAGGTATCCCCCGCTTCCACCGTGGCCCGGCTGACGTCATACGTGTACTTGTCTCGAATGGCGCTGGTGATGCCCTCGAGCGCCGCACCCGACTCGACACGCACGAGTTGCCGCTCGTACCGCCTGCCGTCGATGCGGAGCACGGCGCGGCCGTCGCGCTCCGCCTGGACCGGCCAGCGTTTCCACAGCCGGCCGACCGCGGTACTCATGAAGCCGGAGAAGACATAGATCTTGCCGTCGTGCGCCTGGATCCAGATGGTGCGGGATCGCGGCGGGTCCAGCAACTGCAGATCGATGGTCTGGACGTCGTCGGTGAAGCTCCAGTCCGGCTCCGGGCCGGCGTGCAGCTCGCCCGACACGAGGGGACCGCCCGAGAACACCCGGTTCGAACCGTCGGCGAAGCGCTGTTTCGCGGCGGCGGTGAGGACGGCGGTCACCGGGATCAGCAGCAGGCATCCGACGACGATCAGTACCCGGGAAGCTACTTGTCGCATGATGGGCTCAGTCTACCACCGGTGCAGGCGCGGCCCCGTCGCCGGCGCTTACCGCTCCGTCGGGCGGCTCACGCGAGGATGTCGTTGACGATCTTCCCGTGCACGTCCGTCAGGCGGAAGTTGCGCCCCTGATACTGGTACGTCAGCTTCGCGTGGTCGATGCCCAGCAGGTGCAGCATCGTTGCGTGCAGGTCGTGGACGTGCACCGGATCCTTGACGATGTTGAACGCGAAGTCGTCCGTCTCGCCGTAGGTCATGCCGGGCTTGATGCCGCCGCCGGTCATCCAGATCGTGAAGGCCCGCGGGTGGTGGTCGCGCCCGTAGGTCTCGTCGGTGAGCCGGCCCTGGCAGAAGATGGTGCGCCCGAACTCGCCGCCCCAGATGACCAGCGTCTCGTCCAGCATGCCGCGTTCCTTCAGCTCCTGGACCAGCGCCGCCTGCGGCTGGTCGACGTCCTTGGCCTGGACCTGGATGCGTGGCGGCAGCCGGTCGTGCATGTCCCAGCCTCTGTGGAAGAGCTGAATGAAGCGCACGTCGCGTTCCGCCAGACGCCGGGCGAGCAGGCAGTTGGCCGCGAACGTCCCGGGGGTTCGGGAATCGGGCCCGTAGCGCTCGAAGACGCTGTCCGGCTCATCCGACAGGTCCGTCAGCTCCGGCACTGAGGCCTGCATGCGGTAGGCCATCTCGTACTGGGCCATGCGCGTGCTCGTTTCCGGATCGCCCGACTCCGCGAGATCCAACTGGTTGAGCGCCCCCAGATCGTCGAGATAGCGCCGCCGGGCGCCCCTGTCGACCCCGGGCGGATTCGACAGGTACAGGACCGGGTCGCCGGTGGACAGGAACTTGACGCCCTGGTACTCGGAGGGGAGGAACCCGCTGCCCCACAGGCGGTCGTATATCGGGTTGCCGCCGCGATTCGAGACCATGGCGACGAAGGTCGGCAGGTCGCTGTTCATGCTGCCCAGGCCGTACGCCAGCCAGGCGCCGATGCTCGGCCGGCCCGCGAGCTGGGCGCCCGTCTGCAAGAACGTCACGCCGGGGTCGTGGTTGATCGCCTCCGTGTGCATCGTCTTGATGAAGCAGAGGTCGTCCACGATCTTCGCGGTATGCGGCATCAGCTCGCTGACCCACGCCCGCGACTCGCCGTGCTGGGCGAACTTGAACATGGACGGGACGATCGGGAAGCCCGCCTGCGACGCCGTCATTGGGGTCAGGCGTTGTCCCTGGCGTATCGAATCCGGCAGTTCCGTGCCGCGCCGCTGCTCCAGCCCCGGTTTGTGCTCCCACAGGTCATGCTGCGACGGCGCTCCCCCCTGAAACAGGTAGATGACCCGTTTCGCCTTGGGCGCGAAGTGCGGCAGCCCGGGCAGCCCGCCGGCCGGCAGCGGCGCCTGGGCCAGCAGGTCCTCGTTCATCAGCGTCGCCAGCGCGGCGGCGCCGATGCCGGTGCTCGAGAGTTCCAGAAACCGACGCCGGGTGACCATCTTCTCGAATTCGGTCTGCGGTTTCATCGGTCAGTCCTTCGTGATGGTTCGGTCGAGGTTCAGAACCATGCTCGCCACCATCGTGTAGGAGGCCAGCTCCGCGATGTCGAGGGTCTCGTCGCGCGGGTGCTCCCCGACGTTGACGAGCTCCAGCGCCGCCGACCGATCCGCCTGGTAGCGGTCCAGGTAGTTGTGGAAGCCGCCGGCCAGAATTTCCCGCACGTCGGGACGCGGCCGGTGCGCGGTCGCCAGGCGGTAGGCGAAGGCGACGCGTTCCTCCGGCGTGGGCCCGCCCTCGGTCATCATGCGTTCCGCCAGCCGGCGCGCCGCCTCGACGTACGTGACGTCGTTCATCAGGTTCAAGGCCTGCAGGGGCGTATTGGTCCGGCTCTCGCGGACGATGCACGTCTCGCGCGTCGATGAATCGAAGGCCAGCATCGCCGGCGGCGCGAGCGTGCGCTTCCAGTACGTGTACAGGCTGCGGCGGTACAGATCGTCTCCGTCGGACTGCCGGTAATCCTGACTGGCCTGATCCCACAGGCCCTCCGGCTGATACGGCTTGACCGACGGCCCGCCGATCCTGTCCACGAGCAGTCCGGCGACCGTGAGCGCCTGGTCGCGGATGATCTGCGCCGGCAGACGCATGCGCGGTCCGCGAGCCAGCAGGCGGTTCTCGGGGTCCTGCTCGAGGAGCTCAGGTGTTACCGCCGACGCCTGCCGGTAGGTGGCGCTCGTCACGATCGCCCGCTGCAGCGCCTTGACGTCCCAGCCGGAATCGATGAAGGTCGTCGCCAGCCAGTCCAGCAGCTCGGGATGGCTCGGATATTCACCTTGCAGGCCGAAGTTCTCGGCCGTCTTGACCAGGCCGGTCCCCAACAGCACCTGCCAGAAACGGTTCACGGTGACCCGGGCGGTGAGCGGGTGATCGGGATCGACGAGCCAGCGGGCGAACGCCAGGCGGTTCTGCTCCTGGTCGTCAGGCAGTGGCGGCAGCACCGCCGGCACGCCGGGGGTCACCTGCTCCCCGGGAGCGTCGTACGCCCCGCGCACGAGCAGGAACGTCTCGCGCCGCGGCTCCATCTCCTCCATCACCATGACGGTCGGGTAGCTGTCCCAGAGCTCCGCCCGCTGGCGTTCGAGGTCGCCGACCTGGCGCCATGCCGCCTCGACCTCCTGCGGCGCGTACTGGTCGAGGAAGCTCAACCGGAGCTTCTCGGACTGCCCGGCAGTCCTGCTGTCCGGCGCGATTCTCGCGATCTCGTCCAGAGACTCCGCGGTCGCCACGACGGCCGCCTGGGGCGCGGTCAGGACGGCCGTGTAGACGCGCACGTCGTCGATGCGGCCCTGAAAGCGGTCCCGCGACCCGGTGGCGCCGGACTCGGCGGAAGGCGGGCCGCTGGCGCCGATGCGCAGCGGCTCCTTGGTCCGGATCGGGTTGTTGATGCCGTCGAGCATGTGCGTCAGCTCTTGCGGCTGGCCGTTGACGTAGATGCGGAATCCAGACGGTATGCGCTTGCCGTCGTAGGTTGCGACCACGTGCCGCCATTCGTTGAGCGGCAGCGCGTCGCGTGTTTGCACCCGCACCCCGTCGTCGAGCCAGCGCTGGGACAGGTTGAACCGCACCTTGCCGTCCACGAGGTACAGCCCCCAGCCCCGCTCGCCCTGGTCGCCGGCATAGGCCCGCGACACGATCACGCCGTCCGCCGCGGTGGGGTAGATCCACGCCGCCAGCGTGAACGGATCCTCGTAGGTGAAGTTCGCGATGTCACCCGCGTCGACGAAGCGCCGGCCGTCAAGGCCGAGGGCGTCGCCGACACGCCCGGGGACGAAGTGCGGCCGGCCGTCCTGCAACGTGACGGCCACGGGAAACGTCACTGGCTCCGGCTCCTCCCGGGGCGCCCGTACCCCGACAGTGACCGGGGGAGAAACGACGATCGGCTCACCGGTATAGATGCCCGCGATGTCGCCGTCGAGCGGGTGGTGCACCAGGAGCTGGTCGCGCAGGACCCAGTCGACGCGCCCGGCTTCCGGCAGCGAGTCTTCCCACTCCCGCTGCGCCGCAGCCGCCTGCGGCTCCAGGTTCGCAAACGCTTCCCGCGCCGCGGCGATCTTCTCGTCGAGCTCGGCCAGCGCGGCGAACTGGTCGTCGGTCGGGACCGTGATCATCGGCGGCGAGTTGCCGTACTTGAACGCCTTGCCGCGTTCGGTGACGTTGTTGAAGTGCGCGAAGACCTCGTAGAACTCTTTCTGCGAGATCGGGTCGAACTTGTGGTCGTGGCAACGCGCGCATCCGAGGGTCAGGCCGAGCCAGACCGTAGAGGTCGTCGACACGCGATCGACCACGTTCTCCACCAGGAATTCCTCGGGGATGATGCCGCCCTCGCCGTTCTGGCTGTGGTTGCGGTTGAAGGCGGAGGCGATTCTCTGATCGAGCGTCGCGTCGGGAAGCATGTCGCCGGCGAGCTGCTCGATAGTGAACTGATCGAACGGCATGTTGGCGTTGTAGGCGTCGATGACCCAGTCGCGGTAGCGCCACATCGACCGCTCGGCGTCGGTCTGATACCCGCTCGAGTCGGCGTAGCGGGCGCCGTCCAGCCATGCGACGGCCATCCGCTCGCCATACGCCGAGGTCGCCAGCAGGCGGTCGACCGCCTCCTCGTAGGCATCCGGTGAATCGTCGTTGAGGAACGCGGCGATCTCGCCCTGTGTCGGCGGCAACCCAGTCAGGTCGAGCGTCGCACGCCGCAGCAGCGTCGTGCGATCGGCTTCCGCCGACGGCGCCAGCCCGCCAGCTTCGAGGCGGGCCAGGACGAAGCGGTCGATCGGGTTGCGGACCCAGTCGCCGTCGGCGACCGGCGGGAGCAGCTGACGCTCGGGCGGGACGAATGCCCAGTGCGCCTGCCACTCCGCCCCCTGATCGATCCAGAGCCGGAGGGTTTCGATCTCCTCCTCCGCCAACGCGTCGTCTTCCAGGCCCGGCATCACCGAGCTCTCGAAACCCCGCCGATAGGGCATGCGACTCGTGAGGTCGCTTGCGGTAATCCGGTGAAACAACAGGCTGTCCGCGGCGTTCCCGGCAACGATGACCGGACCGCCGAATTCGCCGCGATCGGCGAAGGGCCCGTCCTGCACGTCCAGTCGCAGGCCGCGCTGGCGAGCCTGCTCATCCGGCCCATGACACGTGAAGCAGTTCTCGGACAGGATCGGCCGGACCTCGCGGGCAAAGTCGACTACGCGCTCGACAGGCGGCGGTGCATCGGCCGCGGCGGCGCGGGCGCTGCCCCAGTGGGCGCCCCCGTCGATCCAGCGCCGCACGGCGTCGATCTGCGCGTCGGACAGCGACCGACCGGAGGATGCCGGCGGCATCCGCGCGACCGGGTCCCCGATGGTCAGCCGCTGGAACAGCAGGCTCGCCTCCGCGTCGCCCGGCACGACGACCGTCCCGATGAATTCGTCCGTGTCCAGCCGCAGATCAGCCTGTCGCGCGGTCTCGTTCGGGCCATGGCAGGCCAGACACGACTCCGCGAGGATCGGCCGGATGTCGCGGTTGAACTCGAGCGGCTGGGCTGGTTCCTGGAGAGGCGCGGCGCGGACGGCGCCGGACAGGTACACGCCTGACACGACGGAGAGTGCGACGAACGGAACCAGAGCGAGGCGAAGTGTCTTTCTCATGGCACGCCCCCAATGTGCATGGTAGGCGGGGAGCCCGCGTCATTCAAGGCATTTGTGCAGTGAATCGACGGCGTTCGTGGCTGATGCCATAATCTGCCGGTAATTCTCGACACATTGGAGGGTTGATGCCCGCATCCGGCTCGCTTTCGCGGAGCGCCTGTGCGGCGGCGCTCGCGTTCATCATCGTTGCGGGCGCCGCCGCCCTGTCCGTGCTGCACGCACAGAACGAGCGGGAGTTCGTCCCCGTCACCGACGCGATGCTCCAGGCGCCGGCGCCCGGCGACTGGCTGATGTGGCGCCGCACCCTCGACGGCTGGGGTTACAGCCCACTCGATCAGATCGACCGCAGCAACGTGGGCAACCTGCGCCTCGTCTGGTCCCGTGCCCTCCGCGACGGGGGGCGTCAGCAGGGCACGCCGCTGGTCTACGACGGCGTGATCTACATGCCGAATCCGAACGACGTCATTCAGGCGATCGATGCGGTGACGGGCGACCTGCTCTGGGAGTACCAGCGGCCGCTGCCCGACGACGCCTGCGAGCGCCTCATCCCGGGCGTCTGCACGACGAACCGGAACCTGGCGATCTACGACGACCTGATCATCGACACCAGCGTCGACGAGTATGTGTTCGCCCTCGACGCGAGCACCGGCGCGCTGGTCTGGGAGACGCAGGTGCTCGACTACCGGACCCACCCGGCGAACCAGAGCACCGGACCGATCATCGCGAACGGGAAGGTGATCTCCGGGCGAAGCTGCATGCCGGCCGGCGGCCCGGACGCCTGCGTCGTCACGGCGCACGATCCGCTGACCGGCGAGGAGTTGTGGCGCCGCCGCACCATCCCGCGCCCCGGCGAGCCGGGCGACGAGACGTGGGGCGGCGTGCCCGACCGGGAGCGCCGCCACGTCGGGACCTGGATGGCGCCGAGCTTCGACCCGGAGCTGAACCTCCTCTATATAGGCACGTCGGTGACGTCGCCCGCCCCGAAGTTCCTGGTCGGCGGCGCGGACAACCGGCACCTCTACCACAACTCCACCCTCGCGCTCGACGCCGACACCGGCGAGATCGTCTGGTACTACCAGCACCTCAACGGACACCAGGAGTCCAGCGACGTTCATAGCCGTGCATAACATCCCATAAAGTGCTGACCGGTAATCGTTTATGATTCGCATCCGGTGGCCTGAACCGGTCGGGCCGTCTTGCGGAATCCGCTGGAATCCCGTATATGATATGGGAATGGAAAGCGGATACACCCCGGCGAACAGACCGCGAAGAACCAAGCCCAACGGCCGGCACCCCGACAAGGCGCTGTCGGCGGCTTTCGTCCGCTCCGCCCCGCCCGGACGGCACTGCGACGGACAAGGGTTGTACCTCGTCGTCCAGCCCGCCGGAACCCGCAGCTGGGTCCAGCGGATCGTCATCCGCGGCCGGAAACGCGAACTCGGACTCGGCAGCACCGCCCTGGTATCACTGGGCGAAGCGCGGGACCGGGCGCTCTCGAACCGCAAGCTCGCCCGCGAGGGCGGCGATCCCTTGGCCGAGAAGCGCCGCGCCGAGGGCATGCCGACCTTCGCCGCCGCCGCGGCCCGCGTCGTCGAGCAGAAGCGGGCCGGCTGGCGCAGCCCGATCCACGCCCGGACCTGGCTGAACAGCCTCGAACGCCACGCCTTCCCGCGCGTCGGCAGCCGGCCCGTCTCCGAGGTGACGAGCGCCGACCTTCTGGAGGTGCTCACGCCGATCTGGCACGTGAAGGTCCAGACCGCCCGGTGCGTGCGCCAGCGCATCGGCGCGGTGATGGAGTGGGCCATCGCGATGAACCTGAGAGCGGACAATCCGTGTGACCGCCTCGGGCCGGTGCTCGGCAAGCAGAACGAGGTCGTGCGCCACATGCGGGCGCTGCTGCATCGGGACGTGGCGGCGGCGGTCGCGACGGTGCGGGCGTCGGACGCGGCCGAGGCCGTCAAGCTGGCGTTCGAGTTCCTGGTCTTGACGGCCGGGCGATGGGGCGAGGTCCGTTGGGCACGATGGACCGAGATGGACACTACGGACCACGTGTGGACCATCCCGGCGACGCGGATGAAGGCGAACCGCGAGCACCGGGTCCCGCTGTGCGGCCGCGCCGTGGAGATCCTCGACGCGGCGCGGCCGCTCGGCGACGGCGTCGGGCGGCTCGTGTTCACAGTGGGCCACGGGGAGCCGCTCGAAGAGAAGGTGCTTCGCCGGCTGCTGGAGCGTCAACGGGTCTCGGCCGTTCCGCATGGCTTCCGGTCGTCGTTTCGGGACTGGGCGGCGGAGGAGACGGACCACCGGCGGGAGGTTATCGAGGCGGCGCTGGCGCATGTCGTCGGCAACAAGGTCGAAGCGGCCTACGCGAGATCGGACCTGTTCGAGCGTCGGCGGCGGCTCATGGACGATTGGGCGCGGTACGTTGCCGGCGCAGTCCCTCAGCATCGTCCCATCGCGGAACCAGCGGGACACGAACTCGCCGGACCCGCAGCACCTTGACCACGACTGAACCCGATCCGACCCTGCCTTCCCCGTTCGACCACACCGCCCGCCAAGGAGTCAGTCAGGCGGAGATCACAGACGGAGAGCGAGTGCAGGTACGGATCGAGCGGGGAAGGACATCGAGCGGGACGGGCGAACACGATAAGATCCCGGAGAGCGACGAAGGCGAGCCGGGCGACGGGGAGCAAGAGATGGCCGGCACGATCAGAGGAAACGAAACACTGGCTCCTCACAACTTAGTGGTGAGGAGCCAGCTTACCCGATGTGCTACATCGGGCTGGCGGGTGGCTCCGCCCCCTCGACCCCCGGACGGAGAGAACGGCGGCGCGGCGCCGGCTCATGGCCGCCGTCGCTACGGCCGTCGCCGGGCACGTGCCCGGCACGAGGAGCGCCGGGCAGTCCCCGGCGTTCCGGGAGCGCACGGTCGCCCGCGGCCGTCAAGGCGCTGCCGCGCCTCCTTCGCGTGCGCTGCGGCCCTACGGGTGACTGCCGCGGCCGACCGTGCGGGATGGCTTTTGCGGGCCAGCCAGGAGGCTGGCCGCTCGCTCACGACGAACAAGAGCGCAGCCCCAGGCGCCGCTCCGTTGTCGCGGAGCACCGTCGGCGCCAGGGCGGCCGGCCCGGTACGGACCGCATCGACGATGACCGCGTTCCCGCGAACGAGCACGACTTCGCCGGCACCGGTTCGAGCCCGGCGACGCGATGCAGGTGGCCGGCAACGGGCCGGACCGGCACCCGGGACAGTGGCCGGACACGGTCGGCGGCAAGGGGTTCGAAGGGGAGCGCAGCCTCCCCTCGCCAGCCCCAATGTACGCACATTGGGTCGGCTGGCTCCTGATACCTAGCTAACGTCAGGAGCCAGCTGTTTCCGGGCCGCTCGTTCGTGTCCCTGATCGTTCGCCCGATCGTCTCTTGTTCACCACCCGGATCGTCTTCGTCGCCCGCCCGGATCCTGCATGTCCCGGCGTTCTCGTTCGATGTCCTTTCGCGCACGACCTTCATCATGTGCGTGATGTCGGTGCTTCTCGTTCGCGCCTGACCCGTGGTCGGGGTCGGTGTGATCGACCGGGGCTGGGGTCGTTTCGGTCAAGGGTCCCGGTGCCGCACTGCCGGTGACGGTCGTGGCGGGTTCGGCGATGGGACGTACCCCATGAGCTTGTCCCGCTCAGATCATCTCCTGACCTTCGATTGTCCGTTGTAGGATTGGTCGCCAGCGATTCGGACATTGACGCTGGCCACGTCATGCCCGGCCGCCCCTCGTGGCCGCGCGAGACGATACTGCCTGGCGCTCGGTCGCATGGCCGGCGTGTCAGACCGCGCCAGCGTGGCCCGACGCTGGCGCCACAGCCTCCGGTGGCACACCGGCCGGCGGGACGGTCGGGACAGTTGTAGGCCGGACGCCGGCGTCCGGCCCGTGAACGGGTGTGCCGAGCATGACCGACAGCTCGGAGGTGCAAGTCCTCTATCCAGCCTGATGGCGACGAAGGATTAGCGAAGCGCAAGGCGTCGTCGCGAGGCGGGGTCTGAAGGAAGCGTGGAGCAAAACCGCGACCCGATGGACAAGAACCGGATACGAGGCCTACCCGGCCGGACGAGCGAGCCCGTGATCGCGAAGTCCGCGGCCATCAAGGGCCGGGGTGGTATATCCGGCCAGAGTGTCCATGTAAATCGGGATGGCCATCGACACCGCCGCCTCAGTCTTGCCGACGGCGACTGTGGTAGCCTATCGCCATCATGATTCTACGTCCCCGGAGCCCTGTAGCCCGTCCTGAAGAGCGAGGGCGTTGTCTCACGGCTCCAAACGGCAGCGCTGACCAGTGCACGCCCGGCATGCGAGGCGAGGCACGGAGTGGTCACTGCCGCGTTCTGAACGGCATCGTAGCGATCGCGGTCGTCGCCTTGGTCAGCTGCGGCGGCGATAACGGTTCGCCGACCGCCCCATCGCCAGTCATTCCGGACTCTCCAGATGGGGGCTTGGCTCCAGCAGATCAGGCGGATTTCGACGCCCGCTTTGTCGGAAAGCAGTACACGCAGGGGAACTCTGGTTTGGTTTTCATCGCTCCCGGTCGCATCCGGGAGATCGACGACGGGACGCCCTACGAGGGCGACTACGAGTACCGAAGAACCGGATCGGATACCGGCACGCTATCTTACACATACGACGTGACCGGAAACGATCCCAATCGCGAGAGATCGGAGGTTCAGCTCACCTTTCGCACGGAGACCGCCGGCACGTTCGAGTACTCGTACTTCGAGCGTGGGGCGAGAACTGAGACATCGAGAGGATCGTTCCAGCTCGTGACGGCACCGACAGCGCCCGCGAACCGGGCGCCCGAGGTCGCCGCAGGGATCGACGACGTTGAGATGGAGTCGGGGGGTCGAGGGACACTCGATCTGGAAGCGCCGCCCAACTTTACTGATCCGGATGGCGACCGGCTGACGTACACTGCAACCTCCAGCAACACTCGTGTTGCCACGGTCAGCCTTGCCGGGACGGTTCTGGAACTCGTTGCAGCCAATCCCGGCCATGCCGATATCCGCGTTACGGCAAGGGACCCGGGTGGCCTGTCCGCCACTTTGACGTTCGGTGTGACCGTAACGGGAGCGACTACCGGCGGCGGTGTCGTCACGACGCATGCCGGAGCCTGTACCGTCGGCTTGAGGCTCGGACCCGGAGGCTCGTGTGACGTTGGGTCCGAGCGATTCCAGGTTCTGTCCGATGGTCGTGGCCGCTACGGATGCTGCATCACCGCCGGTACAGGCATCAATGTCAACGGGTTCCGCGCGAGCAGACTCTCGGGAACCAACAACTGGCAGATCGAGGCCCTTCCCTGACCGGGAGCCGCTGGAACTGGGGGACTGCTCAACGCGAGTCGGCACGGGTCGCCGTCCGTTGATGATCGCGGTGTGGCGGGGCCTGCCTGTCAGCTGTGGCTGTCTGCACACGGCTTCTGTGGTCCAGTAGAGTCCCGTTCGGAAAGAGGGATGGAACGAGGGAAGCATGCTCGATCCAATGGCCATAACGCCTTTAGTATGAATGTTTTATGTGAGTATGGTGGTCAACAGCACCTGAACGACCATTGGGATCTCGACCATCCGTTCGAGCGCCTGCTGGTCGACACGGCGGTGCGGCCGGACCCGGGCGCGGTGAGCTGGATCAACCCGCGCCTGCGGCCGGGCGAGGAGCGTCGCGTGATGACCGGGATCCCCGGCAAGACCGGCGTCGTCTACACCCTCGATCGCGTCACCGGCGAGTTCCTGTGGGCGACGCCGACCGTGGCCCAGAACGTCATCAGCAGCATCGACGGCGCGAGTGGCGCAACACTAGAAGAACCCGTAGTCATTGGATAAAAAGCGATCTTAACAGGTCCAAAGAGGCCCGAAAGTGGCTGGCAGAACCGGAAATGGCTGGCAGTACGGCTGGCAGTGCAGACTCGGTATGCTTGCGTTGTCGGTCGCGTGCTCATGTCGTCTCCTTCCGGTCGTTGGCCGGTGCCTCGTGGGTCCGTCGCATCGAGCGGCCCTTCAGGTCGACGCGGTGCGCGTCGTGGAGCAGGCGGTCGCAGATGGCGTCGGCCTGGTTGGGGTCGCCGATGACGGCGTGCCAGTCACCCGCGGGCAGCTGGCTGGCGATGAGCGTCGAGGCACGTTCGGCGCGGTCCTCGATGACCTCGGTGAGGTCGCGCCGCTCGGGGTCGCGCAGCGGCGCGAGCATCCAGTCGTCGATGGCGAGCAGGTCGAGCTTGGCCAGGCGGGCGAGCAGCCGGGTGTAGGAGCCGTCGCCGCGGCCGACGGCCAGCTCGTGCAGCAGGCGCGGCATGCGGACGTAGCGCGCGGTGAAGCCGCGGCGGCACGCCCGTTCGACGAGGGCACAGCAGAGGAAACTCTTCCCGATGCCGCACGGCCCGGTGATGATCAGGTTGTGGCGTTCGGCGATCCACGCGCAGGTGCCCAGCGTGAGGACCTGCTGGCGATTGAGCTGCCGGGCGCGGGTGAAGTCGACGGCTTCGAGCGACGCCGGGTAGCGCAGCTTGGCCGTCTGCAAGCGCCGTTGGAGCTTGCGCTGCTCGCGGGCCGTCCACTCGGTATCGACCAGCAGGCCGAGCCGCTCCTCGAAGCTGAGCGCGGCGGCCTCGTCGGTGTCGAGCTGCTTCTGGAAGGCGTCGGCCATCGCGCCGAGCTTCGCAAGAGGCTCGGATGAGGAAATATTCGAAAACCGTGTGGATGCCGGGAGGATCGATGGGTCAGTTGGCCGCGGCCATTGAATTGACCTGGATCGTCTGGGTCTTGGAGTCCAGCGTGCCGACGACTGCTACCTTCTTTCCGGCAAACTCTCTTGATTTGTCCTGGTCGCTCAACAGATAGGTTGCTTTGCCGTCAAACAAAACGAACTCGACGGTGTGGTCATCGACGCAAGCGATGGTGCAGGCAGCGTCGGTCGACCCCATCCGCATTCCGGAATGATCGGCGCTGGGGCACTCGTCATCGGTGATCGTGCCTGAGAAAGTCTGTCTGCTCTGGGTTGCAAACATCGTGGCGGAGGCAAGAAGAGCGGAGGCAAGAAGACCTATCAGTAGATATTTCATAAAGCTCACGCAAAGCGAAGTCATTCGCAACCTGCGGGAAACCGGGGGAAGGTGTCACACACCTCCCCCTGATTCGTTGTCGAAAACCCCGAAGCCGAGAAACTCTCTGCCGGTTATCGGCCACTTATCATGATGTGGGCTTCCGGCGTACCCTCAAACATCAGCCAGGCGCCGCCCGCGTCGCGAACATTCGGCAGTCCGACTTCGTCCGCCATGAAGCCCGGCATGCCGATAAACGTGTGCCAGATGGCGGTGTCCTGACTGTTGCCCCGGAGGTTATACCATATGGACCCGACTTCGGACAGCTCACGCGTTCCGTCTTTCTCGGCGGCCAAAACCAGCTCCCTAATCCCTCCGGTGCCGCTGCTCGACAAGACAGGACGCCCGGCGCGCCTGCCATCTGCCAGCAGTGGCTGGGCCTTGGCCCCCATCTCCGCGAACGCTCGATTCTGCGCGATGCGCGGCAGGTTGGCATCGCTGCTGGTGCACTCCACCGACCACGGCCGCTCTCCAGGCCAGCCGGTCAGGTCGTAGCAGATCATACGGCCGGGGCCGGGCCTCAAAACTTCAAACGTAAAGTCGGCAGCCGTGACCTCTTCGCCCGCATCCGGATTGCGATTCCACTTAATGACCGTGGCGTCCCTGGCCATAGCCGCGTTCGGAGCGGCGAGCAACGGCTTTTCGATGGGGTCTTTCGTATCGGTCCGGCGCTCCTCATAGACCTGCGCCTGCGCCGGCGCGCTCATCGCAACCGCCATTACGCCGAGTACAAAAAGAGAGGTCGGTTTCATGTGAGTCCTCCTATCGAATGCTTCCGCCGACGGGCAGTCCGCTCGGTACGCGCTCGGGAATCGTCCGGTCGAACGAGTCATCGCTCAGAGCATATAAAAACTCGATCAGATCCACGTCTTCTTCGTCCACGTTCTGCAACTCGCGAAGCCGCGGATCGAGCTCCTCGTAGCTGACGTTCGGGTTCCGGGATTCCCCGGCGATGGTGGATTCATAGAACCCCACGACGGCGCGCAGCGTCCTGAACATGCCATTGTGCCCGTATGGGAAGGTCAATTCGAGGTTTCGCAGCGACGCCGTGCGAAACGCATAGCTGTCGCACGCTGCTCGGGACGCTGCAGTACGCGGCTCCCCAGGAGCTGCCGGGCAAGGAGGGTTCTGCGCGCCTCCGTCGGAGGCGGGCGTTGTGGCACCTGATGCAAGAGCGGGGTTGTCGGGCACGCCCATGACATGCAGTTTGTAATCGGAGAACATGGGCCCGTTGTGGCACCTGATGCACCCGATCTCCTCGAAGCGCTGCATTCCGCTGACCTGTTCCTGCGTCATGGCGCTGCGGTCGCCGCGCATGTAGCGGTCGAACGGCGCGTTGTTGGCCAGCAGCGACCGCATGAACGCCGCTATCGCCCTGCCTAGGTTTTCCGCGGTGACCGGCTGTTCACTGCCGAAGGCCCCGGCGAACAGGCTCGGGTACTCGGCGTTGGCCTGGAGCTTCGCCACCACTCTCGCGATAGCCTCATCCTCCGGGTAGGTGTCCCCTCGCATTTCCTCAAACGACTTGAGCGGTTCGAGCGCCTGCGATTCGAGGCTCCTGATGCGATTGTCCCAGAACGCCGGCGCAGTCGCCGGGTCGTAGCGGCCCGATTCATCGATGCCGTTGAAAGCAACGTTCAGAACCGTCGGACTATTGCGTTTGACGAGATGCCCGTCACGCCGGAAGCGGCCCAGGCCGATGCCCGTCACGCCGAGCGACAGGTCGCGGTCCTCCGCATAGGCGCTTTGGGGATGATGGCACGTCGCGCAGGCTACGTCTTGGGGTCCCGACAAAAGCGGGTCCCAGAACAGCAGCCTTCCCAGCTCAACTTTTGCTGGGGTCGTCGGGTTATATCCCGGCGCCTCCTGAGTCGACGGCAGCGCCGACACACTGTGTTCAACGGCACCAGCTTCTTGTCCAACGGCACCAACTTCCATGAAAAGGAGTACGGCGACCGTAGCTGCTGCGACCAGCAGGTGTTTCGCTCCGAAGATTATAGGCACGAGTAAACCCCCCTAGTGCCGGCCCACTTCACAGGCCTGGGCGCGCCAGAGGACAGCGAGTCTACCCACAACTATGGGCGGGTGTCAAGAGAGAATGCGCCGCAGAGAATGCGCCGCGCCACAACCGACAGCGGTGCGGCAGGGCGCACGTCGGACAGGCGGGCCGGGCGGGCCGTCGAGGAGAGGCGTTCAAGAGCGGGTGTCGACGAGGATCTGGTCGTCGCCCCCAGCGGTGGCGAGGCCGTCGAGAAGGAACGGCATCGGGGGCGGCCGCGCGGGCCGGGCCTCGGGGATGTCGGTCGGCAGCCCCAGATGGCGCAGGATGCGCTCGATCACGGCGGGGTCTTCGATCACCGCAATGAGCTGCAGGCGCCCGCCACACCGGGGGCATTCGAGGACATCGAACCCAAAGCTCCGGCGGATGAACTCCGCCCAGAGACCGTTCGCCGCGGGCGGGGGGTCCCCAGCTCCCGCCGCATCCCTGGAGTCTTCAGGAGGCGAATTCTCGTGGGAGCCGACGGGTTCCCCGAATCGGACCACGTCGGCCCGCCACGCCGCGCGCGGGGCCAGCACGCCATAGTAGAGAATCAGGTTGATGCGCGGCCGCGGTGTCAGCGTGGCGAGGCGCTCGAGCAGTTCCACGGGGGTCAAACAGCAGATGCGTAGTGCCGTCCGACCATGGGCGCCTCAGCTGGAGCTGTACCTGTCCCTCCGCGGTCAGCTCGAGACGGTCCTGCGCAATGGGGGGGCGCAACGCGTAGCGACACACCCGCTCGAGGCGGTCCCGCTGGCCGGCCGGCACGCAGAGCGCGGCATGGAGATCGAAGCCGTTGTGGCGCGCCTGACACGGCCCGAGCCCTGGAGGGTCGGTGACGGCGGCCTGGGAGGCCGGGGCCTACAGCCCGCGCACGAACATGATGTACATGCCGCTGCGGAACGCCTGCGCGCGGATGGCGCCGCTCGACGACGGCCGCCGGTCGCTCTACAGCCTCAGCATGCGCAACGAGCTGGCGCCGGGGACGGATCAGCTCGGCTCGGTATGGGCCATCTCGGCGGAGACCGGGGTCACGGCATGGATGTGGGAGCAGCGCGCGGCGACGATGTCGCTCGTGGCCACGGCCGGCGGGCTCGTCTTCGTCGGGGACGTGAACGGCCGGTTCCGGGCCCTCGACGATGAGACCGGGGACATCCTTTGGGAGATCAACGTCGGATCTCCGGTCAGCGGGTTCCCCATCACCTTTGCGGTGGACGGACGGCAATACGTGGTGGCGGGCACCGGCACGGGCGGCAACGCCTCCCGCTGGAGCGCCATGACCCCGGAGCTGACCCCGAGCAGCGGGAACAACCTCTTCGTCTTCGCCCTGCCGGACTGAACGGTTCCGCGCGGTGAAATCGTGGCTACCGCGCGTCCGGCTCTCTCAGGATGTCGGGCGGACTCGGCGCGGCGCCCAACCGCCGCAGCAGCGCGGCCGTGGTGTCCGACTTGATGAAGTTGCCGCCGGTGTGGATGCCCTCGGCGATGACCAGCGGCGTCCAGTCCCGGTGGTTCTTCGCATCGAACTCCGCGCCGCGGTCCACCAGGAATTGCACGATGGAATCGGCGCGCTCCCGCCACGCGGCGCCGTGCAGCGCCGTGTCGCCCGCCTCGTTGACCGCGTTCACGTCGGCGCCGAGCTCGACGCACAGATGCACCGCCTGCAGCGCCTCGGCTTCCGTCGATCGGGTGATGCCGGGCGCGTGGCCGACCCCCGCGGCCACCATGAGCGGCGTCGTCCCGTTGCTCGTCGCGATGAACGGATCGGCGCCGTGGTCGAGCAACTCCCGCATGACCGCGACGTCGTTCGCCCTGGCCGCGATCGCGAACGCCGTCGCCCCCCGCATGTTGCCCAGGTGGCCCTTCACCTGGATCCCGAACCCGGGGGTCCGCCGCGTCTGGACGTCCGGGTCGCCGCCATGGGCAAGGAGCAGTCGCACCATGCGCAGCCGGTCGGGCGCGTGCAGTCCGCCGAACGCGCTCCACTGGTTGCCCTCGGCCACCCCGTTGGAGAGGTCGTTCAGCTCCGTGTCCCATTTGCCCGCCGCCCAGTGCAGCGGCGTGAACCCGGGCCCGAGGTCGGGGTCGGCCCCGCGGTCGAGGAGGAACTCGGCGTACGCCAGATGCCGTCGGATCGTGGCGACCACCAGCGCGGTGGTGCCGTCCTCCGCGTCGGCGTTGACGTCCGCGCCGGCGTCCAGCAGCGCCTCGGTCGTCTCCCGGTCGCCTTCCCGCGCCGCGAGCAGCAAGGCGGTGTAGCCGGTGGTGGTCCGCGCATCGACCTCGGCCCCGTGCGCGATCAGCGCGCGGACGACGCCGGTGTGTCCCTCCCACGCGGCCCACATCAACGCGGTCTGGCCGCGCGTCGGCTCCGCCGCGTTGACGTCCGCGCCGCCGGCCAGGAGCGGGCTGACCGCGGCCACGACGCCGCCGCGGGCGCACGTCATGAGCACCGTCTCGCCGCTGGCCTGCGCGCCGTCCGGATTCGCGCCCGCCTCCAGCAGCCGCCGGACCATCGGGGCGCTGGCGTTGGTGCAGGCCAGCACGAGCGGCGTCACGGCGTACTGGTCGGGCGCGTTCACGTCGGCGCCGGCGCCGAGCAGCAGGTCGGCCATCTCGGCGTCGTTCCACTGCGCGGCCCAGTGCAGCGCCGTGACGCCGTCGGGCGGGGCGTCGGTCGCCGGCGCCCCCTCGGCCAGCAGCGTCCGCACCGCCGCGGCGTCCTGTTGCCTGGCGGCCTCGACGAGCCGCAGGTCGGGAGCGGCGGCCGCCGTGCTTGCAATCGCCAGCAGCGCGACGGCCGCACACCTCACGAACGGGATGTTAATGCGCATCTGTGTCCGTCCTTCAACTGCGCCAGCCCCCGGAGCCGGCCCCGGCTGCGCGCCGCGCGCCCGGCTACACATCGGACAGGATCGGGAGCTCGCCCGTGCTGTCGCCGAGACGCTCGGCCGGTATTCCCATCTTCTCGAGGACCGTCAGGTGCATGTTCGCCAGCGGCGTCCCCTCCGGCAGGCGCACGTGGCGGCCCCCCTTGATCGCGCCGCCGCCGCCGCCGGCCAGCACAATCGGCAGATCGAGCGGATCGTGCGCGTTGCTGTTCCCCATGCCGGCGCCGTAGACGATCATCGCGTGGTCCAGCAGCGATCCGTCGCCGTCCGCGGTCGACCGCAGCTTCTCAAGGAAGCGCCCGAAGATCCGCATGTGGAACGTATTGATCTTCGCCAGCTTCGCCAACTGCTCGGGCCGCTGCCGGTGGTGCGAGACCGGGTGATGCGGCTCGGCGACCCCGATCTCCGGATAGGTGCGGACGCTCTTCTCGCGCCCGACCAGGAACGTGCCGACGCGGGTCAGGTCGGCCTGGTACGCCACCAGCATCAGGTCGAACATCAGGTTCGCATACTCCTCGAAGTCGGCCGGTATGCCCGCCGGCTGCTTCACCTCCGGCAGCCCTCGATCGCTCTGTGACTCGGCAATCTGGATGCGCCGCTCGATGTCGCGCACCGACTCGAGATACCCGGCGAGCTTGGACCGGTCGCCCCGGCCGAGGCGCCGCTGCAGGTCGGTGATCTCCTGGTTCACCGAATCGAGAATGCTCTTGTCCAGTCGGAGGGCGCGGAGCCGCGCCTCGCGGCCGGTGCTCCCCACGGCGCCGAACAGGCGCTCGAACACCGCGCGCGGGTTGGTCTGCATCGGCAGCGGCGTGTTGGCGTCGCGCCAGGCGATCGTGGCGCTGTAAGCGCAGCCGTACCCGTCCTCGCACTGCCCCACCAGCTCGTTGGCCTCCAGCGACAGCTCCAGGGATGCGAGCTGGGTGTCCTCGCGGAGCTCGCGCGCGGCAAGCTGATCCATCGACACGCCGACCTCGAGCGTGGTGTTCGTCCCGGACGCCTTCACGGCGTGCGCCCCGGTGAGGTACGCCGCCTGGCAGCGCGAGTGGTCCCCGTCGCCTTCGTCCAGCCGCTGCTTGGCCTCCCGGTTCGCCATGCCGCTCAGGACGAGCAGGCGATCCTGCACGGGCGCCAGCGGCGACAGCACCGGCGTCAGCGCGAAGCGCCCCTCGGTGGCCGGCAGCCACTGGGCCATGCTCATCCCGTTCGGCACGTACACGGCCCCCAGCCGCTTCACCGGCCGGGCCGCCGTGGTCCGGAGGGCGGCGAACGCGGGAACCATGCCGTCGAGCAGCGGCAGGGCGATGCTCGCCCCGAGGCCCCGCAGCATCGTGCGCCGGGACAGGCACTTCTTCGTGACCACCATCATAGACTCCTCATCCACCATCGGACCGCGATTGACGCCGCGCCTACGGCTGCGCGCTCGCTTCGGTCCCTCGCGCCGTCCGCATCTGAAACGGCCGGCTCTCCACGATTCCCAGAATCAGCGACGACCAGCGGTAGTCGCCGGGCACCGCGCCGCGCAGGATCGCGCGAACCGCTGGCATGTCGGCAGGCTGGACCGGCCGCCCGAGCGCGTACGTCAGGAGCTTCGCCGTGAACGTGTGGACGAACTCCTCGCGGCGCTGCAGCAACGCCGCCCGGAAGTCGGCGGGCCCGCTGAACGCCGTCCCGTCGGGAAGGACGCCCGACGCGTCAATAGGCGACGTTCCGTCCATGGTGCGCCAGCGCCCGATGCCGTCGAAGTTCTCGAGCGCGAACCCCAGCGGATCCATCCGCACGTGGCACGTCGCGCACGCGGGGTTCCGGCGGTGCACGGCCATGCGCTCGCGGATGGAGGCCGGCTCGCCCGCGGCGCCCGTCTCCTCGAGCGGCGGCACGTTGGGGGGCGGCGGAGGCGGGGGCGCCCCGAGAATGTTGTCGAGCAGGTACTTGCCGCGGACCACCGGGGACGTGCGCGTCGCATACGACGTGACGGTGAGGATGCTCGCATGCCCCAGCAGTCCCGCGCGGTGGGGATCGCTGGCGCGCACGCGCCGGAAGTGCGCCCCGTAGACGTTCCGCATCCCGTAGAACCGGGCCAGCCGCTCGTTCACGAACGTGTAGTCGGCCGTCAGCAGCTCGGCGAGCGGCCGGTCCCCGCGCATCTGACTTTCGAGGAACAGCTCCGTCTCGCGCCGGAACGCCTCGCGAAGGTTGTCGTCGAACTCAGGGAACGCGCTCGCATCCGGATCGACGGCCTGCAGGTTCCGGATGTGGAGCCACTGGCCGCCGAAGTTCTGCGCCAGCGCCGACGCCCGCGGATCGGCCAGCATCCGCCGCACCTGCGCCTCCAGGACGCCGGGCTCGCCGAGGGTCCCGCGCGCCGCGGCGTCGAGCAGCGCGTCGTCCGGAATGCTGCTCCACAGGAAGAACGACAACCGGGAGGCCAGCTCCAGATCGCCGATCCGATAGACCGCCTCCGCCCGGATGTCCGCCGGATCGCGCTCGATGCGGAACAGGAACCGCGGCGACACCAGGAGCCGCGCCAGTGCCTCCTGGACGCCCCGCTCGAAGCCCCCCTCGCGGCGCCCGGCCCGGTAAAACCGGAGCAGCTCTGCGACGTCCGCCTCGGTGGCCGGCTGGCGATAGGCCCGGCGCGCGAGCGTCGCGAGGATCTGCTCGGCGCACGGCTCCTCGTCGCCGGGGCCGGCCGGACGGCAGACGAAGATCCGGCGGCGGCTCGGCGTGTCGCCCGGGCCGGTCGCGTCGTACGGACCTTCGAGCCGCACCTGGTCGACGTCCATCCGCGGCGCCTCGTACGTCGAGCTGGTGTGCCGCGGCGGCAGCAGGGCCGGCGCCGGCCCCTCCGTCAGCACGCTCTTCCGGACGAACGCGACGCCGAGCGCGTGCATTCCCGCCCGCGCCGCGAAGCGCACCTCAAGCGCCTCGTCCGCCGTAAGCTGGTACGGCGACGTACGGTAGATCCCGGTCCCGGCGCACCGCGGCACGTCGGACTCGACGCACTCGCCGCCGATCCGGAACCGCGTGACCCGGACGCCGTCGAGGAGCACGTCGATCTCCTCCCGCGTCCGGATGGCGCGGATCTGCGAATTGGTGAAGTTTCGTCCCAGGCGGATCTTGACGACGTAGTCGCCGTCCAGCGGAAAGTAGTGGCGCACGACCGCGCCGCCGCGCGTCCCGTAGGGCAGATCCTCGCTCATGCGCTCGTCCTGCCGCAGACCGCGCGAGATGTCGAACGTCTCGATGGCCGGCCCTTGCGTGGGATCGCCAACCGCGAGGCGGCTGATCCGGCGCGCCGCGAACAGGTACCGCTCGAGCAGCGCCGGCGACATCGACAGCACCTCGGCGATGTTGTCGAAACCGTGATCCGACTCGTCGGCCGGCAGCAGCTCGGCCGTGTCGATCTCCAGCGCCAGCAGGTCACGGATCGCGTTGCCGTACTCGAAGCGGTTCAGGCGATGGTCGGCCGGCCGGCCCGGATTCGGCCGGGCCGCGGCCTCCCGGTCGAGCTCGGTCTCCAGCCACGTGACGAACGCCTCGCGCGCCGCCGCGGCGGGCTGCCGGCGCCCCGGCGGCGGCATCGCGCCGCTCCGGAGCTTCCGCACCACCTTTTCCCAGGCGTCCGTGCCGGCGCCGACCTGCCCGACGTCGCGCGCGTCCAGCAGCAGGCCGGCGGTCCTCAGGCGTTCGTTGTGGCACGTGACGCAGTACCGGTCGAGGAACGCGCGGGGGTCGGGCGCTGCCGCCGATCCGGCGGGAGCGGACGTCTGAAAGGCCGGGGTCGGGACCGGGTGCGCCGCGGCGCCCGCCGCGTGCGCCGGCGCCGCCGGCAGGGGGCCGGCCAGAGCCAGGACGACGATACACCCGCGCCAGATTACGCCTGACAGCCTGCCCATGCGTGCCCTCTTCCCCCGCGGGTCGGCACCTGGCCCGGAACGGGCCCGACGCCACGGAGAGGTCCCCCCGACTACGAGCGCGTCATCTTGTGGGGAAGTATAGCAGCCTGCCGGCAGTCCCGCTCGCATGGTTGCGCTGCGCAGCCGCCGGCTGCGGCGCTGGCGACGGGTGCCGCCGCGACTGCGCCGGCCGCGCCGCGGAACGTCTTGCGCCTGGCCGGCGGTCCCGATAGAGTGCGAGTCGGACGGGAGGACAGATACATGGGCAGATCGACACGCCGGGATGCGAGCGTCAGTCGGAGAGCCTTCCTCAAGAAGGGCGCGACCGCCGGCGTCGGCGCGACCGCGCTAGCCGGGCTCGGCGCCCGGAGCGTCGAGGCCCAGAACTTCTGGGACCGGTCCGCGGATCTCGTCACGATCGGCGCCGGCACGGCCGGGCTCGCGGCGGCCGTCTCGGCGCTCGATCACGGCGCCTCCGTGATCATGGTGGAAGAGAACGTCGACATCGGCGGGCACGGCCTGTGCTCCGGCGGCAACGTCCACCTCGGCGGCGGCACCAGCAATCAGCGCAAGCACGGCGTGGAGGACTCGGCGGACCAGGTGTACCTGGACTGGGTGCGCCACGACCACATGCAGAGCCGATACAGCGACCGGGACCTCGTCCGCGCCTTCGCGGACGAGAACGCGGCGACCTTCGAGTTCCTGATCGAGAACGGCGTCGAGTTCCAGGACCACTTGGTGGGTCCCACGCAGGCGTCGCGGGCGCGGCGGCAGCAACGCACCGTCCAATGGCCCATCGCCGCCGAACGGGTGACCCACCATCCGACCCGCGTCGGCTCCGGGCTCGTCCGGGCGCTCGAAAAGAGCGCGCGGGCCAAGGGCGTCGAGATACTGCTGCGGCACAAGATGACGAGCATCGTCCGGGAGAGCCCGGGCGCGGGCCGCGCGCTCGGCATCACCGCCACCCACGACGGCCGCACCGTGAACATCCGGGCGAACAAGGGCGTCCTCGTCGCCACCGGGGGCAGCACCAGCAACGTGAACCTCCGCCGCACGTTCGACCCGCGGCTGACCGAGGAATACCAGGTGGCGGGCGAACCGTGGTCGCGGCAGAGCGGCGACGGCGAGATCGCCGCCATGGCCGTCGGGGCCTCGCTCTGGGGCACCGCCAATCAGACCGTCGAGGAAGGGATCGCCATCTCGAAGACGCGCCACATCGGGTGCCGGTGGGGATACGCGAGCCTGATTTGGCAGCCGGACGCTCGCATCTTCGATCTCGCGCGCGCCTCGGGCCTGACCGTCACCGACTGGCAGGACCTGATCCTCGTCAACCGGACCGGCCGGAGATTCTGGAGCGAGGCGGACGCGCGCTACGACTTCTTCGCGGCGGCCATGGCGTACACGGGCGACGAGGCCAAGCTGAACGGGGGCGGGCCGATCTGGGCCATCTTCGACCAGGACGCGGTGGCGCGGGAGGAATGGGATCCGCGGCCGCCGAACGTCGACCCGGACGGCTACTTCTTCACCGCCGACACGATCGCCGAGCTGGCCGGCCGGATCGCCAACCCGCACCAGTCGCAGCCGATCTCGCCGGCCGTGCTGCAGGAGACGGTCACCCGCTACAACGCCTTCGTCGACACGGGAACGGACGCCGACTTCGAGAAGCCCACCCCGCGGTACAAGATCCAGACGCCCCCCTTCTACGCCGCGTGGTCGACGCCCATCCTCCACGATTCGCTCACCGGTCTGCGGACGAACACGAAGGCCCAGGTCATCGACACCCGCGGCCAGGTCATCCCGGGCCTCTACTGCGCCGGCGAGTCCCAGGGGGGATTCGCACAGCACGGCCTCGGCCGCTGCCTCGTCTTCGGCCGCATCGCCGGCCGGGACGCCGCGCTGAACGGCGGGACGGTCTGAGCGGTGGCCGGGACGCCGCGCGGCGCCGCCGGCGGGGAGTCCGCCGCGCCGCCCCATCCGACGAGCCTCGCCGTCTGGGCGGTTCCGTCGCCGGTCGTCGTGAACAGCCGGTTCACGGTGACGGTGGGCGTGAAGTGCGCGGCCGCGTGTCCGCTGGCGGGGCAGAGGGTCGTCGTGCGTGACGAGACGGGCGCGGCCGTCGGTGCGGGACGGCTCGGTGAGACGCCGGCCCCCGGCACCCGCGCGCTGTACGCGGCGGACGTGACGCTGGACGCCCCGGCCGGGGAAGGGATCCACGCCTGGACCGCGACGTTCGCTGCGCCGCCGGAGTCCGAGTCCGAGTCTCCGGCGGCGGCACGGTCAGAGCCTCCCGCGGGAGCGGCGACACGCCACGCGGAGGCGCGGGCCACGTTCGGCTTCCGCGCTGCCGGACCGCCCGAGCACCGCGTGACCGTGACGGTCCTCGACCGGGAGACGGATGTGCCGCTCCGGAACGTCGAGGTGCAGCTTGGTGTCTATCGCGCCTCGACCGGCGAGGGCGGTCAGGCGCGCGTCGAGGTGCCGGCGGGCCGCTACGATCTCACCCTGCGGAAGGCCGGCTATGCGCCGCACGCCGGCAGCGTGGCGGTGCACGGGAACGTCGCCCTCCGGGTCGCGGCGGCGCCCGCGTCCGACATCGATCCGGATGACGAGCAGGTGTGGATGTGACGGCGGCCGATCACTCCCGTCCCCGGGTCGCGCCGCCCTCCTCGGCCGCCCGCCGCTCCTCCTCCCGAGCGCCGGCGAGGATGTTCGTGAGGCCGTAACACTCACCGGTGTTCCACAGGCGTCCGCAACAGGATGCGCTCCTCCTGTCCGCGCGACGATAGCCCGCCGGTCCGTTCGGCATAGACTCCGTCCGGCGGCTTCTGGTACCCGCCGGGGCTCCATGTCTCTCCGCGCGAACACCGACAATGCCTACCATCGCCAATCCACTCGTGCGCAACGTGGCGATCATCGCCCATGTCGACCACGGCAAGACCACGCTGGTGGATGCGCTCCTGCATCAGAGCGGCGTTTTTCGCTCGAACGAACGGGTGGCGGAGCGGGCACTCGACAACATCGACCTCGAGCGCGAGCGTGGGATCACGATCATGGCCAAGAACACGGCCGTGCGCTACGAGAACCTGACAATCAACATTGTCGATACGCCGGGGCACGCCGATTTTGGCGGCGAGGTCGAGCGGACCCTGACCATGGTCGACGGGGTGCTGCTCCTGGTCGACGCGTCGGAGGGGCCACTCCCGCAGACGCGGTTCGTGCTCCGGAAGGCGCTCGAGCGCGGCCTGCCCCCTATCGTGATCATCAACAAGATTGACCGCCGGGACGCCCGGCCCGCCGAAGTGTTGAGTGAGATATACGACCTGTTCATCGATCTTGACGCGCGCGAGGACCAGATCGATTTCCCGGTGCTCTATGCCAATGCGAAGGCGGGAACCGCCACCGCTGCCGTCGAACAGCCGGGGCGCACGCTGCGTCCGCTATTCGAGGCGATCGCCGAGCACGTCCGTCCGCCACAGGGCGATCCGGAGCAGCCCCTGCAGTTGCTCGTCGCCAACCTGGATTCCAGCGACTACCTGGGCCGCATCGCGATTGGCCGCATCTTCAACGGCACGGTGCGGGTGGGCGACCACGTGGCGGTGGCCAAGCTGGACGGGGACATTCAGCGTACCCGCGTCACGAAGCTGTTCGCGTTCGACGGGCTTCAGCGCGTGGACATCGCGCGCGCGGCTGCCGGAGACATCGTGTGCCTGACGGGCCTCAGCGATATCACGATAGGCGAGACGATCACCGACCCCGAGCACCAGTCGCCGATCCCGCCGATTCACATCGACGAACCGACCGTCTCGATGGTGTTCGGGATCAACACGTCGCCAATGGCGGGCCGGGACGGGCAGTTCGTGACGTCGCGCAACCTGCGCGACCGCCTGGAGCGCGAGCTGATCGGCAACGTGTCGATCCGCGTGGAAGACACGGACCAGGCGGATCAGCTAAAGGTGGTCGGGCGCGGCGAACTGCAACTGGCGATTCTCATCGAGATGATGCGACGGGAGGGGTACGAGCTGCAGGTGTCGCGGCCGCAGATCGTGACCCGCGCGGGCGCGGGCGGCATCGAGGAGCCGGTCGAAGAGCTGGTGATCGACGTGGCGGAAGATTTCCAGGGGGTCGCTATCGCCGGGCTCGGCACGCGCCGCGCAACGATGACGAAGATGGTCAACCACGGGAGCGGTCGCGTCCGGCTCGAATTCCGGATCCCGACACGGGGTCTGATCGGCTTCCGGTCGCAGTTTCTGACCGACACGCGCGGCACCGGCATCATGAACCACCTGTTCGCTGGCTGGGAGCCATGGCACGGCCCGATTGCCGCCCGCCCGACCGGCGCGCTGGTGGCGGATCGAGCGGGCAAGACCACGGCGTACGCGCTCTACAACCTGCAGGAGCGCGGCGATATTTTCATCGTGCCGGTCACGCCGGTCTACGAGGGCATGATCATCGGGGAGAATGCCCGGCCGGCCGACATAGATGTGAACGCCACCAAGGAAAAGAAGCTGACGAACATGCGGTCCTCCACCGCCGAGGACGCCATACGGCTCATTCCACCCCGTGTGCTGAATCTCGAGCAGGCAATCGAGTTCATCAACGACGATGAGCTCGTGGAGGTCACGCCGAAGACCATCCGGCTCAGAAAGCGGATCCTGGGCGCCGGCCGCCGCCGCAGCGCAGCGCACGAGTCGCTTCGGGGGGCCGTTGTCAACTGACGGCGTAGCGCGTTTTCCGTTCTCTTCAGGACCCCGGTTGGCTCAACGCGAGTTCGGGGAAGTACGTCGCATAGAAACCGCGGTCGCGAGTCAGGAAGGCATCAGCCGCCGCAATGGCGTGCGCCCCGATCAGGAAGTCGGTGATGATCCTCCGCCGCGGTCCGCCGGCCTGGCGATATCGACGCCAGCGCATCCCCGCCTCGTACGCGATAGCAGTGTCGATCGGCGACGACGTCACGCCGACCTGCCGAAGCACTCCATCCAGTCCGGTCCGGGCATCGAACGCCGGAACCAGCTCGGCGTAGACCACATCGCAGACCAGGATGGCCCCGCGGTCGTAGGCGGCGCGCAGCCACTGCGCCGACTGCGGACCGTGCTGTTCGTCAGGCAGGAACACGTCGAGCAGGACGCTCGTATCGACGGCCGTGATCATCGTCCACGGATCTCTTCGATGTAGTCATTGGTGCTCCCACTCCGGCCAAGAACACCGTACACGCGTTCCACTGGGTGCCTGGCCGTCGTTCGCTTCTGAATGAGCAGCCCGTGCTCCGTTGGCGTGATCTCCACGTCGACATCAGGATTCATGCCGAAGCGGTCTCTGAGCGGTTTCGGGATGGTGATCTGCCCGCGTTCCGAAATTCTCATCTCAAGGTATGAATTACTGACCGTGTAAATCATACTCTATTCAACAACCACACGCGAGACGTGAGCTTCCGCCGACGCGCGAACGCGTTACGATGGGCGTCGGTGCATGTGAGGGGGCACGGTTTCTCACTGCTCGGCAGCGCCGGCCTCGCCGCAGCGCTGGTCGCCTGCGGGGGTGCCGCGCCGCCCGAGGAACCACCGCCGCCGGCGCCTCTCGGAGCAGAGGCCGTCGCCGACTGGCGGTTGATCGACCTGAGCCACGCCTACGGCGATCGCACGCTCTACTGGCCGACGGACACCACCGGCTTCCAGCTCGATACCCTCGCCGAGGGGGAAACGCCAGGCGGCTACTTCTACGCCGCCAAGCAGTTCGCGACGGCCGAACACGGCGGCACCCACCTCGACGCGCCCAGCCACTTCGCGGACGGGGGTGACGACGCGGCGTCCGTTTCGCTGGATCGGCTCATCCTGCCGGGCATCGTCATCAACGTCAGCGAGGCCGCAGCCGCCGATCCCGACTACCTCGTGACCGCCGAGGACGTGCTGGCGTGGGAGGACGAGCACGGCCGGGTGCCGGAGGGATCCGCCGTGCTGATCCGGACTGGCTGGGCAGCCCGCTGGCCTGACGCCCTCACCTATCTCGGCGACGACACGCCCGGAGCGACCAGCAACCTCCACTTCCCGGGCGTCGGCGAAGCGGCGGCGCGACTGTTGCTCGACGATCGAGGCGCGGGGCTGCTCGGCATCGATACGGCCAGCGTGGACTACGGCCAGTCCACCGACTTCATCGTCCACCAGATCGGCGCCGCAGCCGGCGTGCCCAACCTGGAGAACGTCGCGGATCTGTCGGGGTTGCCGCCGACCGGCTTTCTCCTCGCGGCGCTGCCGATGAAGATCGAGGGCGGAACGGGCGCGCCGGTCCGAATCGTCGCGCTGATCCCGCCGGGCTGACGTACAGGTGCGCCGCCTCCAGGCCGGCAACGGCCGTACAGGTGCGCCGGCCTCCAGGCCGGCAACTAAGGAACGCCTGGGTCTGAGCCTGCCGGCCTGGAGGCCGGCGCACCAGTACGGGTCGGCGCACCAGTACGGCGCTACTCGGGCATCAGCGCGAAGGTCCAGATCGAGCCGCCGGTCGGCACGAGACCCCGCGCGTACCGGTTGGCCAGGCTGCCCCCGAGCCCGGACGCGACGGTCACCTGCTGGCGGCCGTTCAGCGTGTAGGTGATTGCCGTCGCATTGACGCTCGATCCAGTCTGGAACTCCCAGAGCGTCTCGCCGGTCTCCTCGTCGAGGGCGATGAACTCGCCGGTGATCTTGCCGGTGAAGAGCAACCCCCCGCCGGTCGCCAGGACGCCGGCCGAGCTGGGAAAATCGTGCATCGGGATCTCCCACGTCTTCTCGCCGGTGAGCGGATTGATGGCCACGACGTGCCCGAGCAGATCGCCCGGCTCGACGTCTGGAAAGCGGTTGGTCACCCCCGTGTAGCCGGATCCGATGACCCGTTCCAGGGGCGTCGATAGGAGCTGCTGAATGCGCGGCACATGCCACGTCGTCGAGTAGATGAGGCCGGTGTCCGGGTTGAAGGCGATGGGCACCGCGTTGGTGCCGCGCGACGGCCAGATGTAGACCTGCTCGCCGGCGAGGAAGTCCCGGTAGATGTCGGTCAGCACCGGCCGGCCGGTCTCCAGGTCGATGTGCGTGGCCCAGTTGACGAAGGCGTAGGGGTGCGCGGCGATCAGCGAGCAATCGGTGCGGTCGAGCGTGTACAGGAAGCCGTTCTTGTTGGCCTGGATCATCACCTTCCGCATCTCGCCGTCCACGTCCAGCTCGGCCAGCACGTGCTCGTCGATGCCGTCCACGTCGTAGACGTCGTTGGGCGTGTACTGGTAGTAGCAGGCGATGTCGCCCGTCTTGGGGCGGATCGCGAGCACGGTCGAGGCGTACAGGCTGTCGAGCGCGCCGCGCGGGGCAGGATCGTACGGCTCCGCGTTGCCGGTCCCCCAGTAGACGAGGTCGAGCTCGGGATCGTAGGAGCCGGAGCGCCAGGTCGGCGCGCCGCCGTACATCCAGGCGTCGGTGTCGGCGGGCCAGGTCTCGTGGCCCGGCTCGCCGGGGCCGGGGATCGTGTAGCGGCGCCACAGCTTCTCGCCGGTGGCGGGATCCCAGCCGTCGAGGAAGCCGCGGGTAGTGGACTCCCCTCCCGCCATCCCGGAGATCAGGACGCCGTTGGCGACCATCGGCGCGCCTGTGGCGTAGTAGCCCTCCGCTGCGTCGGCGAACCTCTGGTTCCACAGCTCCTCGCCAGTCTCCATGTCGAGGGCGAGAACGTGGTTGTCGACCGTTACCCGGAAGAGGCGGCCCTCGTACAGCACCGGGCCGCCGCGGTTGAAGCTGCTGCGCCGCCGCGCGCCCTCTTCGATGACAACCGGCGTGCGCCAGATCTGCCGGCCGGTCTCCAGGTCGATAGCGAACGTCCAGCTTCCGTTGATGGCGTACAGCACGCCGTCGTAGATGGCCGGCGCGGCCAGCTCGCCCGACAGGTTCATCATGCTGGCGTTCCAGATCGGCACCAGCCGGTGAATGTTGGACCTGTTGATCTGCTCGAGCGGGCTGTAGCTTTTTCGGTCGTACCCCATGCTGTGGACGAGGACGTCCTCGGGGGTCTGCGCGTCGTTGACGAGTTCTTCTGCCGTCTGGGAGAACCCGGGGGCCGACCACAGCCCGAGGAGGATCGCCAACGGTCCGGCCAGGTTCTTCATGTCTGCCTCCGGCGGCCCGCGCCCGGCGCAGCACGGCGCACGGCGGGGACCCCTCTGTACTCTTACGGGAACACCGTCTGCCGGCCATCATACGGGGCCGCCACGAGACGGTCCAGACGGGACGGCCACGAGGCCGGCGCACCGGTGGAGAATGCCGGCCTGGAGGCCGGCGCACCAGTACGCGCACTGGGATACTGGCGTGTTGCGCGGTGCCCGGTGCCGGCCTGGAGGCCGGCGCACCAGTACGGCCGGCGGTGCACCGCCGAAGAATGCCGGCCTGGAGGCCGGCGCACCAGTACGGCGCTACTCGGGCATCAGCGCGAACGTCCAGATCGAGCCGCCGGTCGGCACCAGACCCCGTGCCAGACGGGTGGCGCCACCACCCCCAAGCCCCGACGCGACGGTCACCTGCTGGCGGCCGTTCAGCGTGTAGGTGATCGCCGTCGCATTGACGCTTGATCCGGTCTGGAACTCCCAGAGCGTCTCGCCGGTCTCCTCGTCGAGGGCGACGAACTCGCCGGTAATCTTGCCCGTGAACAACAACCCACCGCCGGTCGCCAGCACGCCGGCGGAGCTGGGAAAATCGTGCATCGGGATCTCCCACGTCTTCTCGCCGGTCAGCGGATTGATCGCCACGATGTGCCCGAGCAGATCGCCCGGCTGGACGACCTGCCGGCGGTTGCTGACCCCCGTGTAGCTGGACCCGATGACCCGTTCCAGGGGCGTCGACAGGAGCCGCTGGATACGCGGCACATGCCACGTCGTCGAGTAGATGAGGCCAGTGTCCGGGTTGAAGGCGATGGGCACCGCGTTGGTGCCGCGCGACGGCCAGATGTGGACCTCTTCACCTGCCAGAAAGTTCCGGTAGATGTCGGTCAGCGCTGGCCGACCGGTCTCCAGATCGATGTGCGTCGCCCAGTTGACGAAGACGTAGGGGTGCGCGGCGATCAGCGCGCAGTCGGTGCGGTCGAGCACGTACAGGAAGCCGTTCTTGTTGGCCTGAATCATGACCTTCCGCATCTCGCCGTCGACTTCCAGGTCGGCCAGCACGAGTTCGTCGACGCCGTCCACGTCGTAGATGTCGTTCGGCGTGTACTGGTAGAAGCAGGCGATCTCGCCCGTCGTCGGGCGGATCGCGATCACGCTCGACGCATACAAGCTGTCCAGCGCGCCGCGCGGGGCGGGATCGTATGGCTCCGCGTTGCCGGTCCCCCAATAGACAAGGTCGAGTTCCGGGTCGTAGGAGCCGGAGCGCCAGGTCGGCGCGCCGCCGTACATCCAGGCGTCACTGTCGGCCGGCCATGTCTCGTGGCCCGGCTCCCCCGGCCCCGGGATCGTGTAGCGGCGCCACAGTTTCTCGCCGGTGGCGGGATCCCAGCCGTCGAGGAAACCGCGCGTGGTGGATTCCCCGCCCGCCATCCCGGAGATCAGCACCCCGTTGGCGATGACCGGCGCGCCCGTTGCGTAGTAACCCTCCGCTGCGTCGGCGAACTTCTGGTTCCACAGCTCCTCGCCGGTCTCCATGTCGAGGGCCAGGACGTGGTTGTCGACCGTCACCCGGAAGAGGCGGCCCTCGTACAGCACCGGACCGCCGCGGTTGAAGCTGCTGCGCCGCCGCGCGCCCTCCTCAAGAACGACCGGCGTGCGCCAGATCTGCCGGCCGGTTTCCAGATCGATGGCGAACGTCCAGCTTCCGTTGATGGCGTACAGCACGCCGTCGTAGATAGCCGGCGCGGCCAGCTCGCCCGACAGGTTCATCAGGCTGGCGTTCCAGATCGGCACCAGCCGGTGGAGGTTGGACGTGTCGATCTGGTCGAGCGGGCTGTAGCTCTTCCGGTCGTACCCCATGCTGTGGACGAGGACGTCCTCGGGGGTCTGCGCGTCGTTGATCAGATCCTCGGCCGTCTGGGCAAACCCGGGGGGGAACCACAGCCCGAAGGCGACCGCCAACGACCAGGCCAAGTGCTTCATGATCCGCCTCCGGCGGCCCCCGGCCGCAGCACGGCGCACGGCGGGATCCCTCTGTCTCTTATGGGAACAGCGTCTGCCAGCCATCATACGGGGCCGCCGCGAGACGGTCCAGACGGGACGGCGACAAGGCCGGCGCATCAGTACGGCCGGCGCACTGGTGGGGAATGCCGGCCTGGAGGCCGGCGCACCAGTACGGGGCGGCGCACCAGTACGCGCACTGGGAGGCTGGCGGGTCGCGCGGTGCCCGGTGCCGGCCTGGAGGCCGGCGCACCTGTACGAGGTCGGCGCAGCAGTACGGGCGGCGCGGCAGTGCGATACAGTGAGCCCGTGACCCTCGGAGACGGAAATCGCGCGCAAGCCGGAGGAGGTGTGTGATGCGGTGGATTGCGATCGCAACCGGTGCGGCTCTCCTCGTCGGAGTACTGGCGGTTCCGGCTGGCGTCGTTGAGGCGCAACAGCAGCGTGTGACGCGGGCGGCGGCGCACGACCGCCTGACCGGCCCGCGCATTGCGGTGCCCGATGCCCCCCAGGACGCAAGCCCGCTGCGGCAGCTCTGCCCGGAGGTGACGGACACCTGCAGCAAGTACTGGGCCTACACCATCAATTTCGTCAGCAACTACGCGATTCCGCTCCGCGACAAGGAGCTGATCATCCTCCGCACCGCCTGGCTGTCGCGCGGCGACTACATCTGGGGCCGGCACAACCTCATGGGTCAAGAGGCGGGTCTCAGCCCCGAGGAGATCAGCCGCATCACCGTCGGCCCGGGCGCACCCGAATGGGACGACTTCGACCGGGCGCTCCTCACCGCGGCGGACGACCTGCACACCAGCCGGTTCATCTCCCGGGCCACCTGGGACGCCCTCGACGAGCGGTACACGGAGGAGCAACTGCGGGAAGTGGTGTTGATTGTCGGAAACTACACGCAGCTCGCGATGTTCCAGAACACCCTCGGCGCCTTGCTGGAGCCAGACATCGAAGGCCTGCCGGACGAAGGCGGCCAGTGAGCGCCAGCCGCCGCTGAATCGAGCTGGCGACCGCGCGATTCGTGTAGGCAGTATGCTGGTCATCACACCCTAGGGAGGGATCCCAATGAAGAAGAGAAGCGTCGGATTCGTCGTCGTGTTCACCGCGCTTGCGATCGGGTGGGCGCTGCCGGCCGCCGGTCAATCAGCCGAGAACGAACCCAGTGACTGGACCGTCCCCCGCACGCTGGACGGCCAGCCGGACCTTCAGGGCATCTGGGATTTTCGGACGATCACGCCCATGGAGCGTCCCGATGAGTTTGCCGACCAGGCGGTCCTGACGGCTGAAGAGGCAGCAACTTACCGCCGGGAGACCTTGCGTGAACGGGACAAGGACTTGCGGCCGGCGGATGGTATCGGGGTCCAGCAGGACGTCGCCAATGCCTACAACCAGTTCTGGTGGGACTACGGGGACCAGCTCACGGACGATCGCCGCACGTCTCTGGTCGTCGATCCGCCGAACGGGAGAATTCCGTGGCAGCCGGCGGTGCTCGAGGAACGGGCGGCGCGGGCGGCGGAACGGACCGCGACACGGGGCACGCGCATCACCGCCGGTCCCGAGGACCGAGGCCTGGCTGAACGCTGCATCCTCGGTTTCAACTCCGGACCGCCGATGAATCCGAGCGCCTACAACAACAACGTGCAGTTGCTGCAGACGCCTGACGTCGTCGTGATCCTCAATGAGATGGTCCACAACGCGCGTGTCGTTCCGCTGGATGGGCGACCCCACCTGCCCGACGGCGTGAGCCAATGGGTCGGAGACTCCCGTGGCCGCTGGGAGGGAGACACGCTGGTGGTCGAGACCACCAATTTCATTCGCGAAACGAGCTTCAGAGGATCCAGCAAGAACCTGCATCTGGTGGAGCGCTTCACGCGAGCGGACGCGGACACGCTGCTCTACGAGTTCACGGTGACGGATCCCGCCATGTGGACCCAACCGTGGACAGCCGTGGTCCCGATGAAGGCATCAGCACTGCCGCTGTTCGAGTATGCGTGCCATGAGGGGAACTACGGGATGACGAACCTCCTCCTGGGGTCACGCGCGCAGGAGAAGGCCCTCGCGTCGGGCGCGACGGACTCGAAGTAGTCGACTGGCGCGGGGCCGTTTGCGTCCACGCGTCGGCCCGCCTGTCCGGATGGTCGGACCGGCACGCGAGTGCCGGTCACTCGATGCCGGTTCGACCGCAGGTATCGGGCCACCCCTGGCTGCAGGCGCGGGCATACAGGTCTGCGGGCGAGTGGTCCGTCATCGGACCCTTCGTGCCGCGCAGGATGATCGGAAAGTCGTCCAGCCCTGGGGGGCCCCGCTCGAACGATCCGACGCCCACCGTGAGCGCCTCGCGGTTCTCGCAGGCCAGATCGAAGCCCAGATCGCAGCCCCGCTGAAGCGGTCCGGCCGCGTCCAGCGCATCCACACGCCGGGCATCCTCTCCCGAACGCACCAGCGCGACGTGAAGAAGACCGGCTTCGTTACACGCCCACGCCGATCCGCTCCGGCAAAACCGCAGGTGCATGTCGGCCAGATACGGACAGGCATACGGCCGGCCGTCGGCGCAGGCCTGCTGCCAGAACGGGACCCACTGGCCGGGATGCCGGTCGCCCACGCCCTGGGCGGCACTCATCACCACGAACAGCCCGGCCCAGACCGTCATCCAGGCGAGGTTCCGCTGCCGCGGCTCACGCCAGCGGGCCAGGACCGCCCGATCGAACCCGCCTGTCCATCGCGACCGGGCGAGGCGGTCGAGAAGCTGAATCGACAGGTTCAGCACGGGCACCAGCAGCAGCTTGTCGTAGAACGTCGGGACGCCGGCACGTCCGAGCACGACATACAGGACGACCGTCCCCAGGCCGTAGAGCACGCCGAAGCCAATGCGGCCCAGCTCGGTCCGCGGCGCGGTTGACGGGTCTGTGAACAACAAGTGCATCCCGAGGAACACGGCGATTGGGATGTACGAGTCGTAGAAGAAATACACACCGGTTGACGCGAAGTACAGCAGCCCGAACAGATAGGTGGCGGCGACCGCCGACATCGTCATCGACGCCACGCCGAACAGGTACTGCCCGGGGAGCGCCACCAGGAACAGCACGAGATAGATCTGCGGCGGGTAGAACTGCGAGATGGCGATGTCCTGGCCCCACGTCAGATCGCTCGTCCCGGTAAGGATCAGTCCGAGCGAGAAGATGGCCAGCGGAAACGACGACGGATTGAAGATATGGACGCGGCGCCCGTCCCTGTTCCAGCGGATGAACTCCTTGGCCAGGAAGCCGAGCGCCACCAGGAGGAACTGCAGATAGAACCACTCGTCCCTGAACCACAGGAACAGATTAATGCTGAAGATGACCGGAAACGGACCGAACCCCAACGCGTAGGCGTCGCCGCGCGACCAACCGAGCAGCATGGTGAAGGCGTAGGCGAACACCAGTTGCGCGGCGATGAGGAAGGCTGAATCGTAGACCGTCGGCCAGTACCACCCCCAGTACGCGAAGACGGCCAGTTGCGCGCCGGCCTGGACGTAATGCTGCTTTCGGAGGGACACCCGCAGGGTCAGCGTGCGCCCGCGGCGCTGCGCCGTCCCGAAGAGCAGCGCGCCCCAGGCGAGCAGGGCGGCGCCTGGCGCAAAGAACGCCCACTGAAATGCGGGATCGTCGCGGACGACGTCGAGGAAGCCGAACCCGACGAGGGTTCCCGCCGCGACGGCCACGAGGCCGAAAGCCGCCGCGGGCGTCAGCGTCATCGCCGCGGAGACAGACATCGTCGGCCCGGATGGACGTCCAACGACCATCCGGACCGATCGGGATCCGAGAGAGCGAACAGAATCTCGACTGCCGCTCTACCTACCGACCTGGGTCCACGGTGTCGACGCCGGGTCGGGCCAACTCATACGGCGCACCCGTGCCGGACGACCCCAGGAACAACTTGGACCCATCGGCGAACGTGATATCGCGACCGTTGGCGCGATTCGTCCCGTCCTTGGCCTGATACCCGTCGACGTGCACTGCGGTGCCGGGGAGCAGCGATTCCCGGGTGAAGCCGCGACGGAACAGCACGTTCGGGGTCCCAGCCTCGAATGCCCACGCCTCGCTCGAGCCGTCCTCCAGGTTGACGTCGACGTGAATCCAGACGTGCGGGTTGACCCACTCGACCCTGGCAACGGTCCCGTCGAAGTTTACCGGTCGGTCCGCGTCGAACTCGGCGGCAAACGCGTGATGCGCCGCGACCGGCGCGTTGGCGCCTGCCAGCCAGAGGGCGGCTCCGATCGCCGCCGCGACTGCAACCATCTGTCTCGCTGTCATTGCTGTGGCCTCTCTGTTTCCATCCTGCATCGACCGGGGTGACTGCCCAACTCTATCGTGTTCCGTTCGGACGTTGCGGCCAGACGCTACCTCCGATACCAGTCATGGAATGCATCACCCTCCGGAACCTTGCGGGTGATGTCGACAATGATCGTCTCGCCTTCCCACCGCTCGACCAGTTGTTCGCGGCGGACGTTCCCGTACATGAACTCCTCGGAGAACTCGATGCACGGATAGTCCAGCACGGTGGCGGTCGGCTCCAGGCGGCGATACAGCGGCATCGCGATGGTCCAGGGCTGCGTGTAGGTATTCGGGTCCGTCAGCGTCACCTCGTACCAGAGGGCGTCCGCCGACAGGGGCGTGAAACGCTCTTCCAGCGCCAGCGCTTCGCTGTGATGGTTGCCGGCCCGATCCAGCCAGGTCTTCCCGTTGAAGTAGTCGACAGTGACGACAAGCGTGTTCCCGTCCCATCGACCGACGGAATGCCCCATGTACGTGTAGTCCGGCGGACGCGCCACCTCGTCCAGATGGATGACCCGTGCGGCGTTCGAAAAACCAAACGTCATGTGGATCTTGTTCGTGCTCTGGACGATCTGGAAGGGATAGGGCATGTACATGGCGCGCGGGATGCCCGGCAGGTAGCACTTGAGTTCGGGATCCCGGTCGATCCAGTGTTCCCGGTTCTCCTGCTTGATCGCGAGCGCCTCCGGCGCATACGGAATCCGCCCGTCACCACCAACGACGCCCATCGAGCCGGGAACACCGGCGACCGCCCCGAGCGAGACGAACGGGGCCGCCGGCACCCTGGCGTACTCGTAGGGATACACGCCCTCCTGGGTCACCCAGGCGGGGAGCGCCTCGTGGGCCTCGAGATCCCAATGCGCCTCGTTCAGCGCCTGCCAGACCCCGTTGAAGTTCGGCCGGCCATCAGGCGTCTCGGCTGCGCGAGGGGGCATCTGTGGCTGCGCTGTGGTGGACGTGCCGGTCACCATGACGGTGAGAGCGGCGCCAATCGCGGCGCCGCCAAACGCCGTGAGCGCCGTCGACCGTCTCCGACTCGTTCGCATCATCACAGCCCTTCTTCGGCCAGCTCGTTGACGCAGGTGGCGGTGTCGAGTGAGAAGGGATTCGGCCCCTTCCCTTCCTTGAATCGCTGGTCATCCGCTCGCGCCCCGACCAACAGCGCCGGCAGACCGTAGTTGCCCTCGTGGCAGCGCGGCTCGTAGTAGATCCGGTTCTGCTGATCGCTCTGCCGCTTCAGCTCCTGTCGAATTGTCCAGGGGGCGGTCCACACCGTGAGGTCCTCGATCATCACCTCGTACGTCAGGGTGTCGGCGTCCATGCGTGTGTACCGTTCGGTCAGCTTGCGATGCTCACCTGACCCCCGGAACTGGAACTTGGGCGAGAAGTTCGTGGTCTCGATGACCAGGGTGTCACCGTCCCAGTGCCCGCGCGAGTCCCCGTGCCGCAGGCGAACATGGCCCGGCGGATGCTCGCCGCCCAGATTGACGACACGTTGATATCCCTGGCCCTGCCCGGTGTCATAGCCGAGCGCGATGGAGCTCTCACCCTGCACGATCCGGCGGTGTCCCCTGGTATCCGGAGTCCGCCCCAGCATGCACCGGTCGCCCGCGCTCTGATCTTCCGGGCCATCGTGCCGATTCATCCGCGACGTGTTGTAGAACGGTGTGACGTCGAAACGGTGCGGCGACGGCGGTCCGTACGTCCCGCCACGGCAGCCTGGAGCGTTCTTCTCGCACGTCTCGGTGTGCTGCAGCAGCATGAGACGCCACTCGCGCTGGACCTCGCTCCGTCGCTCTGCTTCGGCAGTCAGCGGGGGAATCCGGCCGTTGGGCGGATCGACGACGAGCGAGGTACGGGGCCCGGCCGGCTTCGCGGACGTCCAGACGGCGTTGTAGGCGCCAGCCACGTCACGGGCCGCGGCACCCGAGCGCTCGTTGCGCCCGGGGTCGATCATTCGCGCCTGATCCCGAGCCTGGCGCTCTTCAGGGGTGGCGAACTCTCGATCGCCGATCTCAGGTGAGCGCTCGAACGGCGTGTCGTACACGTCGAGCCAGATCCCCTCGAGGTTCGGGTGCCCCCACGCGGTCGTCGCGGACTGCCCCTCGACCGGCACTTCGGCCACCTGAACCAGCCCGAGTACGGCAGCGAGCATAGTCGCCGCGCCGAACGACAGCAGTCGTCGCCTCATGGTAGACCTCCTCTATCCCTGACCAGCCATCAACGATCCTCAAGGTGGATACACGCGGACGTTGCTCGTGTCAATATACAGCAGAATCGCGCGTTGACCGGGACGCAGCCGGCGCGCTCGCATCGGTGACTGTACCCCACGACACCAGTCCGGACCGCCAGAGCGCGCTCGTCGCCTGGCTCTCGACGCCGGCGGCGCACGGCCTCGACGCTGGCGGCCCGGTCGAACGGGTCGAGACCCACGCCTCGGTTGTCTTTCTGGCGGGCGACCACGCCTGGAAGCTGAAGCGCGCCGTCCGGTACGACTACCTCGACTACTCCACCGCCGCGCGCCGCCGGCACTACCTGCAGGAGGAGCTCCGACTGAACCGCCGGACCGCACCGGCGATCTACCGCGACGTCCGGACGGTTCGCCAGACCCCCGACGGGCGGTTCGCGATCGACGGTGACACGGGCGAGGCGGTCGACTCCGTGCTCGAGATGGCCCGCTTCGATCAGGCGATGCAGTTCGACCGGATCGCGGAGCGGGGTGCGCTCGACCTCGCGCTGATGCCGCCATTGGCCGATGCGATGGCCGACCTGCACGCGGCGGCGGAGCCGCGTCCGGATCAGGGGGGTGCCGAGGCGTTGCGCGGGATCATCGAGGGCAACCACGAGGGTCTGGCCCTGTACGGCGGCGGCGTGCTCGACACCGGCGCCTGCAGTCGCCTGGAGGCGGCGAGCCTGGCGCTCGTCGCGCGCCACGCGGCGCGGCTCGACGAGCGGCGCGCCGCCGGGTTCGTCCGCCATTGCCACGGCGACCTGCATCTCCGCAACGTCTGCCTGGTCGACGGCGCGGCGACGATCTTCGACTGCATCGAGTTCGATGACGCCTTTTCCTGCATCGACGTCTGGTACGACGCGGCATTCCTGGTGATGGACCTGCTGTACCGCGGGCTCGACGTACATGCGAACGTGGTTGCGAATCGCTACGTCGAGCGGACCGGAGACATCGACGGACTCGTGCTGCTGCCGCTGTTCCTCCCGATGCGCGCCACCGTCCGCGCGAAGATCTGTGCCACGGCGTCATCGCTGCAGTCCGTCGCCGCCGATGCCGCGCAGTTGCGGGACGATGCGCGGGCGTATCTCGACCTGGCGCTGGCGTTGATCGAGCCGTGCGCGCCGCGCGTCGTGGCGATTGGCGGCGCCTCGGGCACAGGAAAGACGACGCTCGCGCGGCATCTCGCCCCGGCGGTCGGCCCGGCCCCCGGCGCCGTGGTGATCCGGAGCGACGTCGAGCGGAAGCGATTGTTCCGCGTCGCGCCGGAGACGCGGCTCGGACCGGACGGCTATACCGCGGACGCGGGGCGGCAGGTGTACCAGGCGCTGGCGGATCGGGCGCGGGCGGTCATCGACGCCGGGCATGGGGTGATCGTCGACGCGGTCTGGCCGGGCGCCGAACAGCGCGACGCAATCGAAGCGGTAGCGCACGATGCCGGCGTTGCATTCACCGGCCTCTGGCTGGATGCCCCGCTCGACACGCGGTCGGCCCGTCTGGCTGCGAGGGTCGGCGACGCGTCGGATGCGACGCGCGACGTGGCCGCTGATCAGAGGCGACGCGTCACGCCACCCGAATCATGGGGCAGGCTCGACGCGTCGCCCGGTGCCGAGGCCGTGGCCAGGGCGGCGCGCGACGTGATCCGGTAGGGGCGCGTGGGAGATGCCGGCCTGGAGGCCGGCGCACCATGGGGCTTGCGCACCATTTGCCGGCCTGGAGGCCGGCGCACCCGTACGGAGCACCAGCTACGGGAGAAGGGTCAGGAGCAAGAGCGTGGCGGCGGCGAGTTGCCACCAAAGCTGAGTCCGATCGGTGAGAAACAGGACGCCAGCGCCGAAGAGCATGGCCGCGGCCAGGAGAAACGGCCAGTAGAGATCGGAGAAGACCTCGCGTCGCTCGACGGCGCCGGCCGTCCCGCGCTGCGCGTCGCGAATGATCCGGAGCGCGACCACATGGTCCGCCTCGGCGCCCAGCTCGAAGTAGGCGCCACCCCCTGCCTGCGCGATCGCGCGGAGCGACTGCCGGTCGAGCACCGAGTGGATCGGCGGCTCCGGTTCCTCGTAGCGTCCGACCGGCCGTTGCGGGATGAATCCGCCCGCGTCAGTCCCGACGCCGATGACATAGACCCGGATGTTCCGCTCCTGCGCCAGGCGAATGGCGCGCTCCACTTCTCCGGTCCAGGACTGCCCGTCGGAGAGCACCACGAACGCCCGCGCGCCGAGCCGCGCGCCATTCAACTCCTCGTCCCGGTCGATCATCTTGACGCCCCAGGCGATGCTGTCCTCGATGTTGGTGTCCCAACTGGTGTCGTCACGCAGTCGGAACGGCGGCTCGTCCGACAGGTGATCGAGGAAGAAAAACAGCGTGTTCGGATCGGACGTCAGTCGCACCTGCGGCGCCGGCCGGTGCGCGAAGAGCGCGAGCGCCACCCGTTCCTGGCGCCACCCCAAGACTTCCGCGAAGGTGCGCAGCCAACTGACCGATCGTTGCCAGCGGTCGGGCGCCATGTCGGTGACCCGCATCGACGTCGAGCCGTCGAGCAGCACGACGAAGTCGACGCCGGCGCTCTCGGTCGCCGAGACGAGCGCCTGCGGCCGGGCCAGTGCCACAATGACGCACGCCGCCGCGCCGATGAGGGCCAGCCAGAACCAGAGGCCGCCGCCTGCCGCGTGGCGTTCAACCACCGGCAGTGCGCGCCGCTCGCGCATCTGGCGGATGTCGCGCCGCCGCCGCAGGAACAGCCGCACCCAGAGCAGGGCGAGCGCCAGCGGCGCGATCAGCAGCCAGAGGAACGCCGGCTGGCCGAACTCCAGTTCCTGCATCGCTCGCGTCTCGTGCCCGGGGCTCCGGTCCCTGGCCGCGCCTACCCGCGCCGGCGAATCCGCTGGCCCGCGCCGAGGGTCGGCGATTCGTCGATCTCGGGGTCGACGTCCCGCTGCACCGGGACGTAGATCTTGATCTCCTCCATCTCCGCGTCCTCCGGCGCCTCCCCCTCGCGGCCATGCTGGTTGTTCGGGTTCATCGGAATCTCCGCACCCGACGCCAGGTCAGCCCGCAGCCGGAGCAGGTACTCGTAGTTGTAGGCGGCGTCCCGATGGTCCGGGCTCTGCTGCAACACCCCCAGGTAGACGCCGATCGCCCCATCGAGTGCGCGAAGCGCCGGCTCGCGGGCGTCCGACTCCGGGTCGAGCGTGTCGAGCGCGGCGCGCGTCGCGGCGTTCGCCACGATGAACTGAAGCCCCAGGTTGCTGCCCGCCGCACCCGCGTTCCCGCCGGCGTAGTCCTCCAGCAGGCCCGGGTAGTCCCCCTGCCAGTAGCGGACCGCCGCGCGGCGCGTCTCCAGATCCCGCCGCGCGCCGCCGAAGAGGGCGGTCAGCGGTCCGGCCGCGTTCAGGTCGTCGAGCAGCCCGGCATAGGCGGTGGCCGGCGCCTGCAGGTCGAGCGTCGCCATTCGCTGCTGGGCCTGCGCCACGCCCCGCTCGACGCGGCTCGCCCCATACGCGATGGCCGCCAGCCCCGCGAGCAGCACCGTCGTCAGCACGTACGACACGCCGGTTCTCATCGCGATTCCTCCGGTTCCTGCAGCCTGCGTCTCTTCACGGGAATCTCCGGAGCGGTCGGAGGCCGAGCGTCAGCGCGGCCGCGGCAAGCCAGCAGAGCACCGCCGCGAGGGCGAACGGCGCAAACCTCGGCTCGCGCGCCTCGTAGCGACGCACCCGGATCTGGCCTTCCGCCAGCCGGTCGATCTCCTCGATCGCGGCCAGAATGGCCGACTCGTTCTCCGCCGGGAAGAACCGGCCGCCCGTCCGTTCCACCGCCAACTTCCACTGCTGATCGGAGATGACATCGCCCAGGTGCTGGTTGTACGCCGTGCGAATGAAGTAGATCGGAATCTCGTTGTCTGCCGCCTCGCGCACGATGTCGTCGAGCGTCACGTCTTCGAACCGCGCGTGCGTATCCTGCCCATCGCTGAAGATGACCATCAGATTGCCGGCGGCGCCCAGGTAGTCGAACGTCCGGAACAGTTGCACGCCCCGGTTGATGGCGTTCATGACGAGCGTGCCGTGATCCGGGAACCGGTGGTACTCCTCCGGGGTACCGATCAGCGAGGTGCTCAGCAGGATGTTCCGGTAATCGTTCGTGAACGGCGTGACGATGTACGCCTCGTTGCCGAACTGCACGAGCGACACCAGGTCGTGGTACGGCCCGTCCATCCGGCGGCGGACGAAGTACTCCGCCGCGGCCACGTTCGCCAGAAACGTGTTCCCCGCCCGCAGGCGGTCGGTGGCGAACGCGGTGTTCATGCTGAGCGACGCGTCGATCAGCAGCGCGATCCGATGGCCGGGACGGGTCTCCTCCGACCGGGCGAGCGTGGCGTGCGGATCGGCGAAGGCGGCGGCGAACGCGGCGAGGCCGACGAGCGCCAGCACGAACGCCAGGTGGCGGAGCGGACGGAGCAGCGGCCGCCGGGTCGCCATGCCGGGGAGCAGCGCCGGCAGGACGACGGTGCCAGCGCCGGGCGTGCGCGGCCGGAGGAGCTGCCGGACCAGACCGATGGTCACGAGGAGCACCAGGACCCCCGCTGCCAGCGTCGCCGTCTCGGCGCGCACCCAGGCGAACGTCGCCGCGGTGGCGGCCGGGAGCGCCCGGAGGGTGTCGGCGACGAGCGGCCACAGGTCGGTTGGCATCGCGGTTGGGTCAGTCTGTCGCTGGCGCCTCGCGCCGGCCTGGCCACCAGCGCGCCAACTGGTCGCGCCACCGATCGATCGCGCGGAGGGGCGGCGACGTGGTGAACGACAGGCGGCGCAGCAGTGCAATCGCGCCGTCGAGCGCAACCGTCAGGTCGGTGTCGTCACGCGGATCGTTGCCCGCGCCGTAGCGGACCGCCCCGAACAGCGCCATCGCGTCGCGGATCGTCTCGACGGCGGCTGCATCGTCCGGGCGGTTGCGGCGGATGCGATCGACGGCAGCCGCGACCTGCGCGACCGTCGCCGGCGACGAGACACATCCGCCGCCGGACCGGAGCGGCCACCGGCTGACCGGCAGACCCGTCTCCCCCTCCGCATCGGCCGGGCGCTGGGCGACGTGGCTACCGATGGCGAGGGCGGCCGCGATCCGGAACGTGGCCAGCGCCCGCGCGACGAGCTGATCCTTCCAACCGTCGGCTTCGATCGCGGCACGGACCGCCTGAAGTTCGCCCAAGGCGGCGCGGGCGATCCGCCAGTCGGCCACCCGCGCCCGGCCGGCGGCGACGACGCCGCGGCGCGCGCTGCGGGCGCGAAGCAGCGCCGCCAGTAGCACCAGGACCGCCGCCGCAGCCAATGCGACCGCCACGATAGCCGCCGCGTTCGCGCGGAACAGCCGCGCCTCCGCGTCGCCGAACGTATCGCCCGGCAACTCGCGGATGCCCGCCGCGGTGGCCGGAACGAGCGACAGGACGCGGATCGGCTCGGCCGGCAGCAGATGCACCAGCTCGCGCCCTTCCACGAACGGGCCGCCGTCGAGCGCGCGTTCGATCCGGTAGCGCATCTCGAGCGGCGGCAGGTCGACATCCAGGCCGAAGTACTCCTCGCCGATGATCCGGAGCGCGTAGCGGTACTGGAAGAAGCGGCGTGGGCCGCGCACCAGATCGGCGTAGCGCTCCCCGTCCAGGACTTCGAACGGCGAGACGGCGAGTGTCTCGGGGGCGAGCCAGGTGTCGTCCGGCGCGGTGCGCGCGTCGTCGGTCTCGACGACGGCGCAGGTGAGCAGCATGTCGAAGCGTTCGCCGACGTGGACGGCGTGCGCGCTGAGGCGGCGCCAGCACTGCAGCGCGTCCACTTCCACCATCTCGATCCCGGCCGCCGGTTGGGCGGCGGCGGAGGGGACGGCGGCGAGGACGAGCAGGAGTGTGAGCGTCGGGGCCGCGGACAGTCGGCGCCGGGCGTAGACGCCAGTCATTGCTTCCTCAAGCGCCGGTCCGCCAGGAACTCGACCACCTGCTCGTGGAACCGGTCGAGATCGTGGCCGACCCGAAGCACTTCAAGTCCCAGCTCGCCGGCGCGCTGCTCCACCCGATCCTGCCATGCCACCACCGCGTCGCCCATCCGTTCGAGATCACCGGCGGAGACCAGGCGCGTCCGGCCCGTTTCGACGTCGGCCACTTCGATCCAGCCGGCCGACAGCGCCGGCAGCGCGAACGCGTCGCGGCTGTCGATCAGCACGACGAACAGGTCGTGCGTCGCGTTCAGCGCGAGCAGCTCGTCGAGCAGGTCCTCGTAGCCGTCGAACAGGAAGTCGGAGATGACCGGCACGAGCGACGTCTGGCGGATCAGGCCGGCGATGCCGTCGTCGATGCGCTCCGGCTCCGCGTCATGGCCCCCGCCATGCACCAGCGCCTGGTACGCATCGAGACAGTGGATCGCATGGTTCCGGCCGACCCGCGGCCGCACCGTCAGGTGGCGGGACGAGCGGTCGAACGTGATCAATCCGACCTGATCCTGGAAGAACGCGCCGGCGAGCGCCAGCGTGCCGACCGTCCGGGCGATGGTCCGGGCAATCGGGGCGCCGGCCGCACCGCACCGGGTCGAGCTGGACGCATCGGCGACGATGACGAGCCGGGCCGTGCTCTGCTGCTCGAACTCCCGCGTGACGATCGGCGCGAAGTTGGTGAGGGTCGACTGCGCCCAGTCGATCGACGTCAGCCGGTCGCCCGGCTCCCAGTCGCGCAGGCCCGCGAACTCGAACCCGTCGCCATGGAAAACGCTCTGGTGCTGCCCCGTCATGTACTCGCGCATCCGCCGGACGATGGCGAGCTCGATGTCCTGCACCTCGGTCCAACTGACAAGCGCGTCGTCGTCCACCTTGACGGCGGGCGTGCCCGCCGCGGCAGGCGCGTGAGCACCCGTCCGGTGAGGATGCGCGCCCACCCGGACGTCGATCGCCGAGGAGACCACGTCCTTCATGGGATCGGCACCTGCTCGATTATGTCCGCGATCACCGCGTCCACCGAGACACCCTGCCCCGCCGCGTGCGGCGCCAGCCAGATGCGGTGCCCCAGGATGTACTTCGCCAGGTCCTGCACATCCTCCGGGTACACTTCCGACCGCTCGCGCGCCAGGAGCGCCCAGACCTTGACCAGGCGTCCCCAGCAGATGGTCGCCCGCGGCGATCCGCCCAGATCGACGTAGCGCTCCACCAGCTCGGAGGGCGAGTGCCGCCGCCACTCGTTCTCCGGATCGTAGGGGCGCGAGGCAGCGACCAGCCGCTGTATGTACTTGCCGAGCGCGTCGTGCAGGAACACCTGGTCAGTGATAGCGGAGCGGAGCTGCACCACCCGCTCCTTCGACATCAGCCCGTCGAGCGTCACCTTCTTGAAGTCGAAGTTGACCAGCCGCTGTTCCTGCTCGGGCGGGAGGTAGCCGATCGTCACCATGATCGCGAACCGGTCAGTCGCCGCTTCCGATAACGGGAAGGTTCCCTGCCCCAGCTCGATGGGATTCATCGTCGCGATCGCGAAGTTGAAGGCGGGCAACTGCCGGGTCGTCTTGCCCACCGTCACGGTCCGATCCTGCAGTGCCTCCAGGAACGCGCTCTGCGACTTGAGCGGGATCCGATTGATCTCGTCGAGCAGGATCACCTCGGCCGAGGCGAGCGGGCCGAATTCGGTGATGAACTGGCCGGTCGCCGGATTGATCATCTCGAAACCGACCACCTCGGTTGGCTGCAGATCGGCGCGGCCCTGCAGCCGCGCGAACCGCGCGCCGCTGATGGCGGCCAGGATGACGCCGAAGAAGGTCTTGCCGACGCCCGGCACGCCCCGCAGCAGCAGGTTGCCGGCGTTCACCTGCCGTTCCGCCTCGCGGTCGTAGGTGGTCGGAATCTCGGACAGCAGGACGGTGTTGGCAAGCAGCTTCTCGCGCTCGTATCCCACCAGGGCCTTCGCCCCCTCGGTCACGACTGCGCGATGGAAGTCGATCGCCTCGCGCAAGTCCGCCTGCATAGCCGAGTGATCCTAGCAGTCCCGCTGCTGCGGGGAAGGCACTGTGGGCAACCGTGACAAGGAGAGCATCCTCTGGCGCCTGACCGCGCCGTGTATAGTTTCTTGATCGGCACCACCGGACGTCCCCATCGTCCAGAGGCCTAGGATTCAGCCCTTTCAAGGCTGCGACACGGGTTCGAATCCCGTTGGGGACGCCACCACCCTGTTTTAGCAGCGCCCAACCTGTCTCCAAATAGGCCACTTATACCCCGTAGAATAAGCACGTTACGGCGATTGAGCGACAGGCTGACACTCGCTGACCCGGATTGAATCCCCGTCCCACCTGTGGTTTTTTTGTGGGTAACGACAACCGGGAGGGACACAACGACAATGGGGAAACTGACAACCAAGGGGATCGCCAAGCTGCCGACGGGCAGGCACACCGACGGCAACACGCTGTACCTCGTGGTCGGGCCGACCGGCGCTGCGCAGTCGCAGGTTCAACGCCTCGTCATCGACGGCCGGCGGCGCGACAACGGCCTCGGATCGGCGCAGTTCGTGACGCTGGCGCAAGCGAGGGATGCGGCCTATGAGAATCGACGTCCCGGCATCACGCACAAAAACCAGTCGTGAACACCGGGTGCCGTTGTGCGACCGCTCCATCGACATCCTCCGCGAGGCCAGAACGCTCGGTGATGACACCGGTCTGCTGTTCCCCGGCGTCCGCGGCAACGCTCTGTCCGACATGACGCTTTCGAAGCTGATCCGGGAGCAGGGCATCCCGGCTGTGCCGCACGGTTTCAGGTCGAGCTTCCGTGCAACATCATCCTGAGTGGCCGGTGTTCAGAGTGCGGAAAACCGGAGTACCGGGGTGTGGTCGGAGAATGACAGGGGGAGGGGAGGGACAAGGAATGACCCGAACAGGTGAAGGTGCCGGGCGATGGTGGGCCGTCTGTCGGGACCGGGCGCGTCCCGGCTCGCGGGTGACTCGGTTCGATCTGTGTCACCTGCACGTCGAGCGGGGGGCGGCTGAGGCGTGCGGCAGCGTCCGGCCGGGTGTCCCGGAGTTGGTCGCGGTCGAACGGGACACCAACCTACCGCGCGTGTTCCGCGTCTTGTGGTCGCTCAGTCATTCGGCGGGCGGCCGACTCAGGCTGGCACAGGTGGGTAAAACAGGGGGGGACGATGACTGAAATCCGGCGATCCGAATACATGAACATGGTTGACGCCATCGCGCAGAAGGCCGAGCAAGACGGGCATAGCGATATCGCCACGGAGTTGCGGTGCGTGTTCGGTCGGGTGCGATTACTACCCGATCCGCAGACGTTCGCCACTGTCGAGGTGACGCTGAGTCCGATGCGCGGCGCTCCGCGCCGGCCGGTGAGCGAGGATCGTTCCGATCACGTGCATTAGCAGCCCGTGGTGAAACCCCGCGTGACACCGAGAGCGGTGAGGGGCCCGCCTGACAAGGCGCGACGAGGGAGCCTCTTGGCCAGAGGCGACCGAGGAGCAACGCCGCTCAGGCGGGATGCATCGCCGCTCGAATGTCGCGGGGGTTTCACCACGGGCTGCTAGGGCAGGTGCGGGTTGAAGTGGGCGAGCGCGGCGCGCAGGCGCCCGCGCAACACCGCTTCCCCGGTCGCCTCAACGGTGGCTTCGCTGACCGGACTCATGACGTTGCCCACAGGCGGCGGATCGGCACGGCATACAGGTGATCGCCGAAGCGTGTGCTGACTTCGCCGTCATACAGCACCACGCCGCGGGCAAAGCGGTCACCGGCGGCTTTGGCAAGTTTATGCAGTCCGCGAAAATCCGCTCGCGTAACCGTGGCGGCCCCCTTGACCTCCACGCCGGCCACGGCCCGTGAACCCTGCTCAATGACGATGTCCACTTCCGCACCGTCCCTGTCTCGAAAGTGGAAGAACGCCGGCGGCGCATCATGCCAACTTGCCTGTTTCCGCAGTTCCTGGAACACGAACGTTTCCAGAAACTGTCCCAGCAAGGTTCGGTCGGCGGCGAGCGCCGCGGCATCCACGCCCAACAGCGCCGCGGCAAGGCCGGTATCGCCGACATGCAGCTTTGGGCTCTTGACCAGACGGCCCAGGCGGTTGCTGTGCCAGGGCGGGAGTCGTTCCAACAAGAACAGTCGCTCCAGAAGCGTCATGTAGTCACCGATCGTCGGCCGGCTGAGTTGAAAGGGCGAGGCCAGGTCGGCGAGGTTGAACAGTCGGGCCGTCTGTGAAGCGGCGGCGCTCAGCAGCCTGGGCAGAACGTCGAGCGATCGGATGCGCGCCATGTCACGCACGTCGCGCTGGATCAGCGCCTCAACATAGTCACGATGCCAGTTCGCACGTCGCCGGGCGGTAGGACGCACCAGCGCAGCCGGGAATCCCCCCGCCACGATCCGTTCGATTAGCTGCCCACCCAGGCGCGCCGTCTGCCGAACTTCGAAGCCATCCTCGAACAAGGCATGCAGGAATCCAGTACCCGAACGCGAATCAGGGGGGACTGATCGAGCCGCAAGCTCATACTGCGCCAGCGGATGCAGCCGGACGATCTGCAGGCGTCCAGCCAGGGACTCGGACAGGTTTGGGACGAGCAGCACATTGGTGGAACCGGTGAGTATGAAACGGCCGGGCACCCGCCGGCGGTCCACCTCCATCTTGATGCCGGCGAACAGCTCCGGGACACGCTGGATCTCGTCCAGGATGACGCGCTCGGGCAAGTCGGCGACGAAACCCGCAGGATCGGCCCGCGCACCGTCTCGCACCACAGCGTCGTCGAAGCTGATGTAGGCGTAGTCCCGGTGTTGGCGCGACACGCCCAAACTGAGGAGTCGACCGCCCACGGTCACGTGTGCACCGCCCACCCTGAGGTAGGTCGGCGCATAGGCGTACTGGGCGAGCGTGGTCTTGCCGCACTGACGCGGGCCGTGGATCAGCACTACCGGCGAGTCTTCCAGTGCTTCCGCCAGCCGGTGCTCGACGTGTCGAGGGTAGAAGACCGGCTCAGACATCGGCTGATCGTAACGTCTTGGCTCGGCTGATTGAAAGGTTTACAATCGGCTGATTGAAAGTGTTTCCGTGTCGGTGCCGCGGCACTCCACCGTCACACTGTTGGACGCCAGCATGTGCTGCAATCCAGCAACCCCCGCAACCCCAGGCGCGCGTGGCGGGGTCATGGCAGGTGCGATTAATAGTCGCGGCTATGATCGGCCAGACCGGGTGTGTGGGAGAGTTCCACCATCGTGACGGCTCCGGAAGCCCTCGCATTCGTTGAGACTCACGGTGTGGTCCTGGAGTCTGCCTCGGGGCCGGTTCCGTCCTTGGCCGGCACGATCGTCGGTGCACCGATTCCGGGCAGCTGGTGGGGACACCCACAGAGCCATCACATCTTCCAGCTCACCCGCGCCGCGCGCGCCTCTCCGTCCATCCTGGTGTGCCGGCTCGTCCAGGGAAAGGTCACGTTCGTGCATCGGCGGCTGTGGCCGGCCCTCGTGTGTTGCGCTGATCGGTTTCCGCCCGGCCACCTGGCCAAGCTCGTTGAGGTACACACCGCAGCGGGTCATCACCGCGTCGAAGCCATACCATACCCAGACTGGGTCTCAACCAAGGTGCTGGCGGTTGCCGCGGCGCTGTCCGAGCCCGAGGCGCTCGAGTCGTTGGGACCATGGGCGCGGCCCACGTAGGAGCGCGGAGCCACGCCATCCGGGCCTGGCTACGCCAGCGGCGCCGGTCAGGGCCGGGGCAGGAGATCGAACGCCGCCATCTCGCGGGCGTTCCGCACCAGCAGCCGCCCGCCGGCGATCGCGGGCACGTTCCACGTCTTCCCGTCGATGGCGCGGAAGCCGGCGAGTTCTCGGTGGCCCTCAGGGGTCGCGCGAACCAGCACCACGTCGCCCTCCTCCGTCAGCACCACCAGGTGATCCCCGGCCGCGAGGAGCTGCCCGTCGCCGTAGCGGCCGCCCTTCCACATCAGCTCCCCGGTGGCGGCGTCGAGGCAGGCCAGAATCGCGTGGTCGAGGCCGTAGATGTAACCGCCGACCAGCACCGAGCTGCTGAACCGGTTGCGCATCCGGTTGGTTTCCCAGACCGTCGAGGCGGTGAAGCGGTCGCCGTCGGATGTCAGCTCAAGGAGCGCCGCCCCCTTGCCGTAGCTCGCGGAGAGGAAGAGCCGGTCGTCCCCGACCGCGACCGGCTGCGCGATGTTCGGGACCACCGCCACCTCCCACGGGTACTCCCAGAGCAGCGCGCCGTCCGCGGGCCGCAGGCCGACGGCCCGCTCGGCGGTGACGACCACCACCTGCGGGACGCCGCCGAGCGTGACGAGCATCGGTGACGCGTAGGCCTGCACGTCGTTCAGCCCGTGCCAGACCACGTCGCCGGTGTGCCGGTCGTACGCGGCCACGGACCAGCCCTCCGTCCCTCCGGGCAGCACCACGACCAGGTCGTCGACGACGAGCGGAGCGCCCGACATCGCCCACGGCAGGTTGGCGGCGTCGCCGTCGGCGAGGATGTTCCGCTCCCAGACCGCCTTGCCCGTGTCGGCCTCGAGGCAGACGAGCCGGCCGGTGGCGCCCAGGGCGTAGAGCCGTCCGTCGTGCCAGGTCGGCGTGGCGCGCGGTCCGGGGCCGCCCATCGCTTCCTCGAAGCGCGCGGCCCAGGCGCGGGTCCAGTGCTCGGCGCCGGTGTCGAGGTCGTACGCCGCAACGACCTCTTCGTCCCGCCGCTGCTCGATGGTGAAGGCGAGCCCGTCCGCCACGACGAACGACGCGTAGCCGCCGCCGACCGGATGGCTCCAGAGTCGCTCGAGCCCGGAGCCCGGCCAGTCGGTGCGGATTGCGGTCTCCGTGTACCGGCCGTCGCGGTGCGGACCGCGGAAGTCGGTCCAGCGGGCGTCGGTCGCGGCCGGTTGGCCGGGGGCGGGGAGCGCGGCGCGGTTCGCGTCGAGCGCGGCGTAGTGCACTTCCGGATCGCCGAACGAGAAGATGGGCCGGAGGCCGCTGCCGGCCCACTCGATCTGCATGTCGAACGCGACGACGAGCGTCGTCACGACGCCGGCCGCGAAGGCGCCGAGGACCGCCACGCCGGCCGCGGCGCGCCACAGCAGCGCCATCACGCGCTCGCGGCGCCTGTCTTCGCTCGCTCGCGAAGGCAGGCGAAGAACCGGTCCATCGTCATCTTGGAAACCCCGCCCAGCAGGGCCCGCCCATGCCATCCTCGACGCCGTTAGCCGCGCCCGGGACACGCTACGTAGAGATACTCGGCTCAGGGCCCTACTGGTCCCTCCCCAAGTGACCCAGGAGACCCCAGACGAACACCACGACCCCGAGCAAGCCGACGACAAGACCGACGGGCAGCATGACCATCGTCACTCCCAGTCCGAGGCCAACGACCATCAGGACGAACCCGAGAACCACGGCCACCACGTGGCCGAGAATCCGTTCGCCCGTCTCCAGCAACCGTCGCCCGCGACTCGCTGGCTGTGTTGCCATCCGTGCCCGCACCTCAGTGTGGCGCAATGTTTCCTTCAGGCAACGTATGTCGTGCAGGTACCCACGTCAAGGGCGTGAAACGCCGTCTGAGCTGTCAGGCGGGCTGCGGCAGGCAGGCCAACAGGTGCTCCAGCCGGTCGAGGCCGGCGCGGAGCAGCGCCTCCGCCTCCCCGAACCCGATTCGCAGGTAGCCGTCGAGTCCGAAGTAGGCACCGGGGGCGACGAGCACGCTCGCGGTCTCCCGCAGCCTCGTCGCCAGCTCTTCCGATCCGATGGCGTGCGGGTAGCCGACGAAGACGATGGCGCCCGCCTCGGGAGGGACGTGCGCCAGCCCCGCGTCCGTTCCGGCGATCCAGTCGCGAACGAGGGCGTAGTGATCCGCAACGCGCCGCTGCGCCCGTGCGCGCAGGCGGACTCGCATACCGGGCGCCAACGCGAGGCGGGCGAGACGATCGCTCAGGGCCGCCGGCGCGATCGTCGTGAAGTCGCGCCGGCCCCAGAGCTCTTCACAGAGCGCGGGCGGGGCGACGACCCAACCGATCCGCAGGCCCGGCAACCCGTAGACCTTCGACAGCCCGGACGTGACGACGACCCGGTCGTAGCGGCCCCAGGCGGTCGCGGTCAGGATGCCGTCGCGCTCGGCGCCGCGGTAGATCTCGTCCGAGAGCACCCACGCGCCGTGCCGCGCTGCCACCGCGCATACCTCGTCGATCTCGGCGGCGGTGAGACGTGTTCCGGTCGGATTGTTCGGATTGCAGAGCACGATGAGCCGTGTCCTCTCGGTGACGATCTCGCGGAGCTCGTCGAGTGCGGGCGCCCAGCGGACCGCGCTGCCGCCCACGAGGCGCAAGAGCCACGGGCGCACGCGCGCGCCGTGGGAGTGGGCGAGCAAATGCGTCTGCAGGTAGTTCGGGTGCAGCACCACGACCTCGTCGCCCGGCTCGACGAGCCGCCAGCAGGTGAGGAAGTTCGCCTCCGCGCAGCCCACCGTGATCAGGACGTGACGGGCCGATGCGCCGGGGTAGTCCGCCGCCACGAGTTCGCGCAACGCGGCGGTTCCGTTCGTCTGCGTATAGCCCAGCGGTTCCCGGAGCAGGCGGCCGAGCTCGTCCGCCGGGACCAGATCCTGCAGCCGCAGAGGCTCGACGCCGCTCTCCGACAGGTTGATCTCGACCTGGTGCTCGTAGACGGACTGGAATCGCTCGAGAGCGAACGGTTCGATGGTCACGCCGGCGAATCCTAGCATCGTTCCCGAGCAGCTCGCCGTCCGTACCCCGCCGTTCGCAACGGACGCGGTTACCGGCCCGCGCCGCTCTCGTACACGTCGTCGACGACTGGCTCCATCCACTCGATGGCCAGGTGCTCGCCGTCCTCGTTCGGGAAGGTGATCGAGACGTGCGTCAGCGCCTCATCCGGCGTCGCGCCGTGCCAATGACGCACGCCGCGCGGCAGGTGCGCGGTCGCGTGCAGACCGATGTTCCGGGCCGGCTGCCCCTCGACCTGATAGCGGAGCCCGCCGTCTTTCACGAACAGCACCTGCTCGCTGTGCGTATGCCAGTGCGTGCGCGCGCCGGCCTCGAAGCCGCGAGACGACACGCGGACATCCCCCGCCTCGATCCGGAAGGACGTGCCGGTGAACGGATTCTCCTGGCCGGACGGCGCCTGCTGGCCGAACCAGACAACCGCCACCGCTGCGACCACGCCCATCAGAAGTCCGACGCGCAACCGTTCCCGCTGCAGTTTCCAACTCATCGCAGTTCTCCTCTCGTGAAGACGTCGTTACGTGCGTCCGAAGATTATCTTCTCCTGCCGCAGCATCCGCGACGTGAGGCCGAGAAACGCACCCGCGAGCGCCGTCGTGGCGGCGGCCGAGCCCAGGAGACTCAGCGTCGAGACCGGTTCGCCGCCCATGACCTCGACCAGCAGGAGCTGCTGCGCGAGCGCCGGGATCGCCATCATCCAACCCGCGGGCTGCAGCGGGTAGATCTGCATAACCATGCCCGGGACCATCGGCAGGAGGATCAACACGCTGACGTAAGTCTGCGCCTCCTTGAAGCTGCGCGCAAAGGTCGCGACAAACATCTGCAGCGCGGACGCGAACAGCGCCATCGGGGCAACCGCGATCGTCATCAATTGCGCGCCCGGCGGATGCTGGAGCTCGACGCCCTTCTGGAGCTGTCGTGCACGAGGCGGACGGTCGCCGGCTGCACCGAGCGAAAGTGTTGGCCGTAGTCCTCGTCGATAATCAGCACGAGGTCGAGAGCGCGCTGGGCGTCGGCGTTCATGCTCGACGGCAGGCGCATGGAAACCGGGGCCAACCCGTCGAGTGCCGCCGTACGGACCCGTTCCGGATGCCGGCGCATGTAGATAAGGCCGGCGCGGGTGCCGTAGGAGCCGCCGTACAGGTTGATCGTCTCGTACCCGAGCGCGGCGCGCACGTCGTCGAGATCGTCCATCGCGACCGGTGTCGTGTAGTGGCGCGGGTCGGTGGCGGATTCCACCTCCGCCAGGCAGTCGCGCAGGTCGTCGAGGGGGAACGCGTCGAGCTGGAGCGACTCGCCGGACGCCTCCTCGTCCGGGCTGGTCTCGAACAGCGCGCAGCTCATCCGTCCCGAGCCGCCGGTGCCGCGCTGATCGACGAAGACGATGTCGCGGCTCCGCCGTACCTCCGCGAGCCGGACAAGCACCGTGTCCGCCAGGTCGGTGGCGGCCTGGCCCGGACCGCCGGCCAGGAAGAAGAGCGTATCCGGCTCGGGGCTGCCGGAGACCGCCGGGATCACCACGATCTTCAGGTCGATAGTCCGCCCAGCCCCGGTCGCACGATCCTCGAAAACAGTGAGCGCACCGCAACGGGCCGGCACCGACACGCCGTCCACCCGGCAGTCCTCAAGGTCGAGCGCCGGCTGCGCGTCGGCAACGGTCACCATGGCCGTCACCACCAGTGCAAGCGCCAGCGCGCCCTTCCGGGTGGGTTGGAAGTCTCGCTGGCGCGAGGCACCCGTGTCGCAAGCTCCCTGGAGTCCGTGCAGGAGGCCGAAACGGGAAATCCTCATGGTAACCAGGCCCCAACGATGGTCGAGGTGCGCGTAAATAGTAACCGCCGCCCGGACCTCACGATCGCCGGGTTGTCCCGCCGATGTGGTCGGCAAGGCCCGCCTCCTGTGCCGGCCAATAAAGAACGCCGGCCCCTCCTCTGAATCGGAGGGTTTAACGACCCGACAATCGTGTAGAATCGATTTCGAGTGCCGCCACGCACGCAGTCGGCGGATCGGCACACAGACGCACGGCGGCGGGCCCGGTCGTGGAAATCCCCTCACGGACTGCCAGTCCATGGAGCAGTAGCCATGGTCGCACCCTCGCCGGACAGAAACAGTGGAGGAGGAACGTAATGCATCGCAGCTTGCAGAACGCATTTGCCTTGGCTCTTGCCGCAGCCTTGTGTGCGCCGGGCATCGCCGGCGCCCAGGAGGAGGCCTCCATCACCGGTACCGTGACGGACGCCACGGGCCTGATTCTGCCTGGCGTCACTGTGGAAGCGCGAGACGCGGCCGGCACCACGCAGGTCTCGTTTACGGACGGGACCGGCCAGTATTCGTTCAGCGGGCTTGCGGCCGGGTCGTACGAGGTGACATTCGTCCTGCCGGGCTTCAGTGCGCCCACGCAGACGGTGCAGGTGAGCGACGGCGCCACCGCCACCGCCGACGTGGAGATGGAGGTTGGACTAGAAGAGCGCGTGGTCGTCGTCGGGACGCGCGCGCAGCCGCGCTCGGTGACCTCGTCGCCGGTGCCGGTCGATGTCATCCGGTCGGGTGACTTCAACAGCCAGGGCACAACCGACCTGGCCAATCAGTTGCGGACCGTCGTCCCCTCGTTCAACATCAACATCCAGCCGATCAGTGACGCCGCCACCATCGTCCGGCCGGCGAACCTGCGCAACCTGGCTCCTGACCACACGCTGATCCTGGTCAACGGCAAGCGCCGGCACCGCGCCGCGGTCATCACCTGGCTCGGCAACGGCATTGCGGACGGCTCGCAGGGACCGGACATCTCCGTCATTCCGGCGATCTCCATTCGGCAGGCCGAGGTGCTGCGCGACGGCGCGGCGGCGCAATATGGCTCGGACGCCATCGCCGGCGTCCTGAACTTCGAGCTGAAGGACGCGCGCGACGGAGGGAGCCTGGAGTTCCGCACGGGCGCCTTCCGCAACCAGAATCCCGGCGACAGGTCGACCTGCGGGTCGGGAATTGCCGGCGACATTCAGCATTCGTGCAACGGCATCGGCGGACACGGGCAGGCCTACACCGTGGCCGGCAACGCCGGACTGCCGTTCGGCCCGAACGGCTTCCTGAACCTCAGCTTCGAGTACGGCAATGCGAATCCGACCAGCCGCAGCGTTCAGCGGAACGACGCTATCGCAGTCATCGACGGCGGCAACGACAACCTCCGCAACCCGGCCCAGGTGTGGGGTTCGCCGCTGCTCGAGGACGACCTGAAGCTGTTCGGCAACTTCGGCAGCCTCTTCGACAACGGCCTGCAGTTCTACGGCCACACCAACTACGCGAGCCGGAAGGTGACCGGCGGCTTCTACTTCCGGAACCCGCACACGCGCGGCGGAGTCTTCCGTGGGGACAAACTGGAGGACGGCACGCCCACCCTGCGGGTCGGCAACGTCGGTCTGGCCGCGTTCAACGAGGCGAACGGGACCAATGACGGATATGCCGGACCCGGCTGCGCCGCGATCCCGATCGTCAACAACGTTCCCAATACGGCCGCCCTCGCGGCGGTGGAGGCCGATCCGAACTGCTTCACGCTCTTCAGCCGGTTTCCCGGGGGCTTCACGCCGCAGTTCGGCGGCGACATGATCGACTACTCGTTCGTCGCGGGACTGCGCGGGTTCACGGGCGGCGGCCTGAACTGGGACGCGAGCGTGAACATCGGCAGCACCGAGGTCGATCAGTTCATTTACGACACCGTCAACGCCTCGCTCGGCTACGACACGCCCACCTCGTTCAGGCCCGGCATCTATGCGCAGGACGACATCAACTTGAACTTCGATGTGTCGATGCCGGTCACCAACATCGTCAACTTCGCGGCGGGCGCGGAGTGGCGCCGCGAGCAGTTCACGATCGGGGCGGGCGACCCGGATTCCTGGACGATCGGCCCGTACGCCGCCCAGGGATTCAGTTCCGGGTCGAACGGCTTCAATGGCTACCGTGCCGACACGACGGCCGGGCAGTGGGACCGCAGCAACGTCGCGGTCTACGGCGACCTCGAGTTCGACGACCCGGGCGGGCGGTGGACGGTCGGCACCGCGCTCCGCTTCGAGAACTTCAGTGACTTCGGCACGACGACGAACGGGAAGCTGTCCGCGCGCATCGGTGTGACCGACGTGGTCGCGTTGCGCGGCGCCATCAGCACCGGGTTCCGCGCGCCGACCCCCGGGCAGCAGAACGCGTTCAACGTGACGACCGCGTTCATCGGTGGGCAGTTGACCAACAACGGCGTCGTCCCGTCCACGTCCGCCATCGCGGTGGCCCGCGGGGGCGGTGCGCTTCAGCCGGAGAAGTCGCGCAACTTCAGCGCCGGGGCGGTCATCGAGCAGGGGCCGTTCACGTTCACCGCCGACTTCTTCCGCGTCGACATCGACGACCGGGTCGCCCTGACGCAGGAGATCGCTCTGCAGGAGAGCGAGATCCTGGTCCTGCTCGCGGAAGGAATCCCCGAGGCGCGGAACTTCCCGGTGTTCCGCTTCTTCCTGAACGACTTCTCGACCACCACCCAGGGGGTCGACGTGATCGCGGCCCTGGTGGCCGGGGGCACAACGTTCAGCGCTGTCTTCAACTACACCGACACGGCACTCAAGAACATCGAGAGTTCCGTGATCGACGACTTCCGCATTGCGACACTGGAGCGGGGGCTCCCGAACACCCGGTGGAACTTCTCTGTCAACCACGAGGCTGACCGCTGGAACCTGACAGCCCGCATCAACTACTTCGGCAGTTACTGGGACAGCGAGGATGGGCGGAACGCGGCCGACCTGGGCGAAGTCATACTCTCGTCGCTGTACCCACCCTATTCCGGCAAGGCGCTGCTCGACCTCGAGTTCGGCATCCCGTTCGGCGACGTCGAGCTGGCGATCGGCGCCGAGAACCTGCTGAACGCGTTCCCCGACGTCAACCCGTACGGCGCCTTCACGGTTGGCAACAATTACGGCCAGTTCTCGCCGTTCGGGTTTAACGGCACCTACTACTACACCCGCATCAGCTACGGGTGGGGCGGGTAGGCCGGCTGTCGCGGCATATCATCGAAGCTGAAGCCGTCCGGACCATCGCCAGTGGTGGTGGTTCGGACGGTTCGCTACCGGGTCGACCTCGAGTTGTGATGCGGTCCCGCTAGCAGCCCGTGGTGAAACCCCGCGTGACACCGAGAGCGGTGAGGCGCCCGCCTGACAAGGCGCGACGAGGGAGCCTCTTGGCCAGAGGCGACCGAGGAGCAACGCCGCTCAGGCGGGATGCATCGCCGCTCGAATGTAGCGGGGGTTTCACCACGGGCTGCTAAGCACGCGCCGCCGCCTTGACCACGGCGCGCGGCAGTTCCGTCAGGCGATCGTCATGACAGGCATGACCGGCATGACGAATTCGTAGCCTGGATGTCTGACGGTGAGCACCGGACAGGGTGCCTTGCGGACCACCCTCTCCGCGACGCTCCCGAGGAGCATGTGCCTGACGGCGCCGCGGCCATGGGTGCCCATCACGATCAGGTCGATCCCGTTGCCGGCGGCGTACCGCAGGATCTCCATGAAGGCATGGCCCACCGCGGTCGTCCGCTCGACGACGACGCCCTCGAGCCTGATCTCCGACAGGCGTTTCTCGGAGTCCGCCTCCCACGTCTTCAGCAGGTCGAGGATCACGAGGCCGGTCGCCTCCCCCGCCCATCCCTGCGCCGCCGGGTCGGGCATGACATGCAGCAGGTGGACTTCCGCGCCGAACTGCTGCGCCAGGTCGCGAGCGTAGCCCAGTGCATGCTGCGCCGTCTCGCTGAAGTCGGTCGGCACCAGGATCCTCTCAAGCTTCATCGCACAGCCTCCTTCGGCGCCCGGTAGGAACGGGTCGCGCGTGTGGTCGGTCGGCATTGTACGCCGCCTGCGCGAAGGCTATTGGGCCAGCGCCCGGGCCTCCTTCACCCAGGTCGTGAAGGTGCGGCGGAGGTCCTCCAGGAAGCGGCTGAGGGCGTCGCGGTCGCCGAGGTCCGGGACGCGATCGCTGACCTTGAACGGAGGCTTAATCAATGCGGCGCAGGTGGTGGCGTGAATTCTCCGATCGAAGTTGGCGACGGCGATCGGCACGATCCAGGGTTCCGGATCAACGCTGGCGGCAACGCGGAACGCGCCCGGCTTGAAGGGGCCGGGGGAATCCTCCGTCCAGTAGCTGGTCCCCTCGGGGCTCAGGATCAGGTTGGTGCCGGCGCGGAGATACCGGGCGGCCGTTTCGTAGAACTCGTGCTGCCGTTCGTGACGCTCCTTCTGGGTCTCGTCGAGACGATCCGACTCAGGCGTATAGACCGCGATGTGCCCCAGGCGGTCGTAGTAGTCCTGGTGGCCGTACTCGGTACCACGGCTGTGGCGGACGACGCGGATGCCGCTGTCGCCGTAGTGCTTGTCCAGGATCATCGCGCTGACGAAATGCGAGTCGAGCGTCAACTGAAAGTTGTTCGGCAGCGTGTTGTGCTCGTGGTTCTTCAGGTGGTTGAAGATGAAGATGTGCCCCGGCTCGGACGGCAGGTGCTCCTCGCCCGCCGAAACGTAGTGGATCTGGCGGAACGCTTGCTGGAAGCCGCGCGCGCAGAGCTTCCGGACGTCGGCCGGCGGCATCGTGGGGGGCGCGCTGACGACGGCATCGTAGACGTTGCGGAGCGCTTTGAAGAAGTCGTGTTCGCGCTTGACGCCGCGCAGCATCTCCTGGCAGAGGCGGGCCAGGTTCCGCTCGATCGCGACCTCGCTCACCGCCATCCGGTCGAGGATCGTGAACGCGCCGCGCACCGTGAGCTGGCTCCCGAGCAGGTGCGGCAGCTCGTGCAGCGGAGAGTGGACGCTCAGTTGGGTGCAGGTCTGCTCGATCAGGTTCCCGACGGCCAGTTTCTCCTTCTCGAAGCGGCGTGAGATGAACAGCGCGCGGGCGGCACGAAGGCGCGTCGAAACGAGCCAGAGGATGCGGCGGGCCAGGTCGCGCGCGAACGCCGGATCGTCGCGGAGCACCGGTTCGAGCTGTACCGGATCGATCCGGTACACGGTGCAGTCGCGGACGGCGACGACGGTGGCGGCCTGCCGGTCGATGCCCCCCAGCCCGGCGAGCGCCACGATGGCGCCCGGGTCGGTCAGCGTGCGGAGCGCGAACGGTTCGGCCGCGCCGGGGGGTCGGAAGTTGAGCGCGACGCGGCCAGTGGCGAGCACCCAGAGGCCGGGCACCCTGTCGCCCTGCGCCACGATTGGCTCGCCGCGGCAGAAGTAATGGCTCTCGACCGTGTCGCCGATCGTCTTCAGGCGCGCTTCGTTGAACACCTCGAAGAAGGCGGAGCGGCGGAGCAGGTCCGTCACCGGTGGCGGCGCTCGGTTGTATGTTTCCTCTTCGCCTTCGTCGGGGAGCGCCCGGGCGAAATTGGCGGGCGTGTGCGAATAGGTGGTGAGGCGTGCGCGCATCTCCGCCAGGCGCTGGTAGCACTGGCGCAAGATCGGCTCGATGAGCACGAGGCTCGTGCGGGGATCGTCAGCGAAGAGGCGCCTGAGCGCGGCATGCTCGAAGCGGAGCGTGCGCGCCGGACGGGCAGCGACGACGCTCGTGACGTGGCGGCGCGGCGTGAGGAAGCCGGACCAGCCGATTGCGGTCCAGAGGGTGTCGCGGCGGCCGATGTCGAGATCCTCGTTCCCCTCCTCGAGGCGGAGGCGGTAACGCACCTCGCCGTCGACGAGCAGGTGGAGGTCGGTCGCGGGCGTAAACTGCTGCGTGACGGCATCGCCGGCGTCGAAAGACCGGCCGTCGGCAAGCGAGGCGAGACGGTCCCAGTCGGCGGCGCGAGCGGCGTCGAGCCAGCGGGACTCCGAGCGGAGATAGGCGGTACACTCGTCGCGCAGATCAGGCAGTTCTGGCATGGCTGCGCTAGTTTCCGGCGCCCCTTATGCTATGCCGGCCGGGCATCCGGCGCCCCCTGACTGATGGCCGACGACGACGTGACACCGATGGCGGACTCCGTGCGGGACACGCGGCCGCCGATTACCCGGCGGGGCGATTTCAGGCAATTCTGGCGAGAGACGCTGGAGGAGCTGGCGCGGACGGATCCAGACCCGCGGATCGGTGTCGCCGTGACCTCCGCCGAGGGCGCACGGATCATCCCGGTGAAGTTCGCCTCGCTGGGCGGCTGCGACATCCAGGGCTTTCTGCTGACTGTCGCCCCGGTCACCGCTGCGGCAGTCCCTGATGTACCGAACCCCGGTGCGCCGGTCTCCAGCCCGTCCGTACGGGCGCGACCCGTGGTGATCACCAGCCATGGCTACAACTCGCAGTGCAATCCGGTGCTGGAGGCACGCCATACCGTCGCCTGCGACGCCGATCTCTTCTGCTTCGACGTGCGCGGCTTCGGCCTCTCGCGCGCGGCATGCGACGTCGACCCCGATGGCTACGTCCTGACCGGCATCACCGATCCCCGCCGATCGATCCTCCGCGGGGCTGTCTGCGACTACATCCGGGCGGCGGAGGTGGCGCAGCGGCTCGGCAGCGGCGCCGGCGGCATGGTCTTCCACGGCCGCAGCTTCGCCGGCGCCCTCACGGTGGTGGCGCAGGCGGTGACGCAGATGGCGCGGTTCCTCGCCATCGCGGTCCCGTCGTTCGGCTGGGCCGCCGGCCGGCGGCGCCTGGTGAAGGCGGGATCGGGGCACGAAATTAACGACTACGTCGAGCGCCACCCGTCACACGAGGACGCGGTGATGGAGACGCTCTCGTACTTTGACCCGGTGAACGCCGCGGACCGGATCGGCTGCCGGTCGATCGTGGGGGTCGGCCGGCAGGACGACGTCGTGCCGGCCGCCACCGTCTACGCCATCGCGAACCACATGTCGCCGCCGCCGGAGATCATCGAGCTGCCGGTGAGCCACTCGGAGGATCCCGACGAACGCCACTGGACGCACTTCGATGATCGCTGGACGGCCGAGGTGGCGGCGCTGCAGCCCGGCCGCGCCACGCCGGGCGCGCCGACGGACCGCCGCTGAACGGGAAGAACGACGCACCCGCAGGGCCGGACGGGGATCAGTACTCGTCGTAGCCTTCCGTCAGCTCAATGAAGGTGCCGGCCGGGTCGGTGAGGAACGCGATCTTCAGTTCGACGCTCTCGACCTCCCGGTACTCGACGTCGAACTCGATCCCCATCGCGGTCAGCTTCTCGCAGAATGCCTCGAGGTTGTCCACCTCGAAGCCGATGTGATCGAGCGCCCGGCCACGCGTCGGCTCGGTCGGCTCGTCCGATCCCGCGAAGCTCATGTTCATCCCCGGCGTGTCGGTCGTCGTCTGGATGCGGCCGCGCGGGCGGACTCTCAGATTGAAGACGCTGGTGTACCAGTCGAGCAGCGCCTCGTGCTCCGGCGTCCAGAAGTGGATGTGGTAGCCGGCGATCGGGACATGCAGCGACGGATCCTCCTGCAGCTCCACCCAGACGCCGTCGGGGGCCATGACGTAGGCGTTCGGCATGCCCTCCGCTCCGGTGAACAACTCCCCCGCCTCCATGCCCGCGGCGGTCCAGCGCTCGACGAACTTGGCGGTGTTGCGCACCTTGAAGCCGAAGTGGTTCATCACCGAGCCCTGCGTCGGCCCGGTCGGCTCCCGCTCGGTCAGCGCAATCAGGAAGTTCGGCAGCCGGATCGCGGTGAGTGGCCCCTTCTGGACGACGGTGCCGCCGAACCAGTCGACCCAGATCCGCTTGTGCGCCTCGATGTCGGACACATTCAGGTGGACATGCCCGAAGGTGATCCCGTCGTCGTTCGGCGCCGCGAGCTGCGCCGCGGCGGCCGACGCGAGGGTGGTGGTGAGCACGAGGGTCAGCGCGACAGTCAGCAGCGTTCTCATGATGTCTCCCGTCATGTGCGGTGCGCCGGCGTCTCGCCGGTATTTGCCGCTAGTGTATCGTGCCCGCATGAGAAACATGCTCCTTGTCGCGATGGCGGCGATCGTGGCGGCGGCGTGCGGCGGAGCGCCGGAAAGCGGCGCGGACATGGAGATCGGCGCACCCGCATCGGAGGGCGCGGCGCCGGCACTGGCGGACGGGGACGTTCCCCGGTACCGGGTCGATCCGTTCTGGCCGGCGGCGCTGCCGAACAACTGGATCCTGGGACAAACGTCGGGCGTGGCGGTGGACGCCGCGGATCACGTCTGGCTGCTTCACCGGCCGCGGACGCTCGACGCGCGGCAGCGGGGCGAGGAGGGCATGTGCTGCACCCCGGCCCCGCCGGTGATCGAGTTCTCGCCCAACGGCACCGTGCTGCGGTCGTGGGGCGGTCCGGACGCCGACGCCGACTATCAGTGGCCCGAGAGCGAGCATGGGATCCACATCGATCACGAGGGCTACGTCTGGATCGGCGGCAACGCGGCGGACGATGCGCACATCCTGAAGTTCACGAAGGATGGCGAGTTCGTCCTGCAGATCGGCCGCTACGGTGAGAGCGGCGGCAGTAACGACGAAGCGAACCTGGGACGTCCGGCGGACATCCGCGTGGATCCCGACGCCAACGAGGTGTACGTCGCCGACGGCTACGGCAACCGGCGCGTCGTGGTGTTCGACGCGACGACCGGCGCCTACCGGCGGCACTGGGGCGCGTACGGGGAGCGGCCGGACGACGTCGACCTGCCCGCCTACGACCCGGAGGCCGAACCGATCCGCCACTTCCAGAGTCCAGTGCATGGCATCGCGCTGGCGAACGACGGCCTCGTGTACGTCGCGGACCGGACGAACAACCGGCTGCAGGTGTTCCAGAAGGACGGGACGTTCGTCCGCGAGACGTTCATCCGGCCGGAGACGCTCGGCAGCGGCGCGGCGAGCGGCGTGGCGCTGTCCGTCGACCCGGCGCAGCGGTGGCTCTTCGTGCCGGACGGCACGAACAACGTCGTCTGGATCCTCGACCGCGAGACGCTGGAGGTGCAGGGGCGCTTCGGCCGCCTCGGCAAGTACGCCGGCCAGTTCTACCGCCTGCACAACCTGGCGATCGACTCGCGGGGCAACCTCTACACGACGGAGGTGAACGTCGGTCAGCGCCTCCAGAAGTTCGATCTGATGTCGCCGGCCGAGTAACCGATCCGGGACCGTGCCGGCCTGGAGGCCGGCGCACCTGTACGGGGCGGCCTGGAGGCCGGTGTGCCTGTACGCACCGGCGGGCGTTACGGCTGCGCGTCGCGGTGCGCGCTCAGCGTTCGCGTTCGTCCTTCTCCTGTTCGCGATCGAGGCGGAAGATGAACCAGAACACCGACGCGAGGGCGCCGACGGCAATCATCACGATCGTAGCCACGGTCAAGACCGTGACGCTGCTGCTGAAGTCCATGTGGTCGTTTATCCTACCTGACCGATGTCCCGCGCGAGCCGACGGAAACGCCAGCAGGAACAGGTGCAGGCGCACGCCGTTGCGCTGACGGGTCGTGGCTCCGGTTCGTTCGGCCTCCCGCTGCTGCTGACGCTGTCACTCGCGGCGGTGTCGTTCGTCCCGCGGATCGCGGAGCAGGCGCTGCTGGCGGCATCGTTCGCCGGGGCGGCGGGGGCGCTGCTTGCCTGGCAGGGGATCCTCGCGTTGCGGCTGCACCAGCGAGCGTCCGGTGCGGCAGCACCGGGCGGCGGGCCCGACGCAGACGTCCCCGGACCCCATCCGCCCGGACTGGTGACGTCGCTGCGGCCGCAGCATTACGTGCAGGCGGCGGTGCAGCTCTCGGTCTTCCTCTATTGGGGGTACTTCTGGCGCCCGGTGTACGACCATGCCTGGCTCCTCGTCGGGCAACTGCTCTTCGCCTACGCCTTCGACATGCTGCTCGCCTGGTCCCGCGGCGAGCGCTACACCCTCGGGTTCGGGCCGTTCCCGATCATCTTCTCGACGAACCTGTTCCTCTGGTTCCGCGACGACTGGTTCGCGTTGCAGTTCCTGATGATCGCGGTCGGCTTCCTCGGCAAGACGTTCGTCCGGTGGGAGCGCGAGGGACGGCGCGTCCACATCTTCAATCCGTCGGCGTTCTCCCTCGGCCTGTGTTCCGTCGCGCTGATCGCGACCGATGCGACACCGATCACCTGGGGCGAGGACATCGCGACGACGCTGACGCTCGCGCCGCGCATCTATCTGTTCCTCTTCCTCGCCGGCCTGGTGGTGATGTACGCCTTCTCCATCACGTTGGTGGCGGCGTCGGCCGCGATCGTGCTGTTCGGTCTGAGCGCGCTCTGGTCGGCGATGACCGGCGTGCCGTACTTCATTGACTCGGAGATCCCGACCGCGGTGTTCCTTGGTCTGCACCTGCTGGTGACCGACCCGTCGACGTCGCCCCGCACGCCGATCGGCAAGACGATCTTCGGCGTCCTGTACGGCGGGTGCGTCTTCGGGTTGTACGCCCTGCTCGGCGCGTTCGGAGTCCCGACCTTCTACGACAAGCTGCTTGGCGTGCCGTTGCTCAACCTGGGTGTGCGCCGGATCGACGCCCTGGTGGCGCGGATCGGATCGCGCGCGCCGCTCGAGGCGATCGCCGCGCGGCTGGCACGGCCGGCCGCCAACCTGACGCAGATGGCGGTCTGGATCGCCTTCTTTCTCACGATGGCCGCGCTCGGCGCGACGGACGGCCGGCACCGAGGCGACGCCCTGCCGTTCTGGGAGCAGGCGTGCGCCGAGGGGCGGCCGCAGGCATGCGAGCGGCTCGTCCAGATCGAGGCGTCGTACTGCGCCGACGCGTCGGCATGGGCCTGCAACGAACTGGGCCGGCACTACGCCGACGGCGTGATCGTGCCGGCCGACCCCGACCTGGCGCTGGGCTCCTTCGGCCGCGCTTGCGAACTCCGCTTCCAGCCGGCGTGCCTCAATCTGCTGGATCGCGGCAGCCAGCACCGCGGGCCGCCGAAGACACTCGACCTGCGTCTCCTGCTGCGCGAAGGCGGCGCGAACCTGATGGAGATGCGCGAACGGGCACTCTACGCCCGCGCCTGCGATCACCACTGGACCTTCGCCTGCGGGGAGGCACGGTAGCGTGCGCCTGCCGGCCGAGCGTGCGGCCCGCGGCGCGCCCCGGCGGCGCCGCAGCGTCGTGACGCTCGCGTTGCTCGTGGCCGGCGGGGTGGCATGCCAGGCCCCGGGGCCCGGCGCGGCGCCGGAGTTGCCGGCGTCACTGGACGGCCATCGCGCGGACGCCTGGTTCCTGCCGGACGATCCGCTGCTCGGCTTCGTCGAGATCCCGGCGGGGCCGTTCGTGATGGGGAGCGACCCGGCGGTCGATCCGCAGGCGTACGAGAACGAACGGTGGTCGCCCTCCGACGCCCAGGGCACGGTGGATCTGCCCGTCTTCTACATCGGCCGCACGGAAGTGACCGTCGCGCAGTTCCTGGCGTATGCCGCGGCCACCGGCGCGAGCGACGCGGCCGATGCGCTCGGCGGCGAACCGGATCATCCGGTGGCGAACGTCTCGTGGCCCGATGCACTCGCCTACGCGCGGTGGCTCGAGACGACGCTCCACGGTTGGTCCGGGACGCCGGACCTCATCCGAGAGCGCCTCGCCGCCGGCTGGCAGATCACGCTGCCGACCGAGGCGCAATGGGAGAAGGCGGCGCGCGACGGCGACGCCCGGATCTTCCCGTGGGGGAACGAACCGCGTGCCGGCGCCGCCAACGACAGCAGCGGCAACGGGGCAACGGTGGCCGCCGGCGCACTGCCCTGCCTCGAGTGCGCCCACGGCCTGCGCGACATGGCGGGCAACGTCTGGGAGCTGACCCGCAGCCTCTACCAGCCGTACCCCTACACCGAGACCGACGACGCGTTGGACCCTGCGGCGGATGCCCTCTACATCATGCGCGGCGGCTCGTTCACCGATCCCCCCGCCAATACCCGCACCGCCACGCGCGGCGGCGCCGACCCGGGCGCCCGCCGTCCGTTCATCGGCTTCCGCCTCGTCCTGACCGCCGACTGATCCGCGCCGGCCTCGCGGGGCGCAAACGATTCCGCGCGGCTGTTATCCTACCGCGATGCCACGACGCTATTGGTTGATGAAGTGCGAGCCGGCGGCGTACACGATCGGCGACCTGGAGCGGGACGGGACCACGTCGTGGGAGGGAGTGCGGAACTTTCAGGGGCGCAATTTCATGCGGGACGAGATGCAGGTGGGCGACGGCGTGCTCTTTTACGCGTCGAACGCCGAGCCGTCGGGCGTGACCGGACTGGCGGAGATCTGTCGCACCGGCTACCCGGACCACTATGCCTGGGAGAAGGGCCACCACTACTTCGACGCGCGCAGCACGCCGGAGCAGCCGGTTTGGTACATGGTGGATATCGAGTTCCGGGAACGGTTCGCCGACACCGTGCCGCTCGCCACACTGAAGGCGACGAAGGGGCTCGAGACGATGATGGTGACCCGCAAGGGGAGCCGGCTGTCGGTGCAACCGGTCACGAAACAGGAGTTCGATATCGTCACCCGCCTCGGGCGGGCGGCGGGGTTGTAGCGAAGGGCGACCGCCTTGCCGGCCTGGAGGCCGGCGCACCAGTACGGGGCCGGGCTGGAGGCCGGCGCACCAGTACGGGCCGGCCTGGAGGCCGGGGCGCCGTGCTACTCGTTCGATGGCATCCGGCTGAAGGCCTTGAGGACTTCGCGCGTCAGCCCCCAGCGGTCGAAGCCCTGGCGGCCCCAGTCGAGGCCGCGGCGGACGATCACCAGATCGTGCGACGGGACGATAACCGTGTACTGACCGCGGTTGCCTGAGGTCGAGTAGGCATCGGCCGGCACGTCGTCCTTGCGGTCGTCGGGGACCAGCCAGAACTGGCCGCCGTAGAAGTTGCCGGTCCGCGCCGTCGCCGGCGCCGGGATGCGGACGAAGTCGATCCACGCCTCCGCGATCAGCCGCTTGCCGTGCCAGACGCCGCCGTTCAGGTACAGCAGGCCGAAGCGCGCCAGGTCGCGGGCGTTGGTGTAGACCTGGCTGCTCAGGATGAAGTCGCCGAAACGGTCGGTGCTCACCAGCGTGTTGCGCATCCCGATCATGTCGAGCAGGCGGCGCCGCGGGAACTCGCGGTAGGTCTGCTCGTCACCCAGCGCGTGCTTCAGTGCATAGACGCCCAGCAGCGTGTCGTAGTTCTCGTAGTCCCAGTAGGTGCCCGGCTCGCGAATCACCGCGCGGCTGCGCGCCCCCCTGACCGAGCTGGCGCCCGCCCAGTACGACAGCCCCGATCCGATGGCGTACTCCAGGCCGCTGTTGTCGACCGTCATCAGGCCGCTCGACATGTTCAGCACGTGGCGCAGCGTGATCGCGCGGCGCGGGTCATGCTCGGCCGAGGCGACGTCGGGGAAGAAGCTGTAGCCGAGCGGCCCGTCCAGGTCGAGCAACCCGTCGTCAACGCCCATCCCGATCAGCGTCGAGGCGATGCTCTTCGCCGTCGACCAGGTACGCGTCCGGGTCTGCATGTCGACACCGTCGGCGTAGCGCTCGTGAACGATCTGCCCGCGGTGCACGACGAGCAGACTGAGCGTCACCTGCTCAGGGGTGTCGCGCTCGAACGACCAGGTCGACGCCGCGTCGAGCGTCGACTGATCGATGTACTCCGGCATGGCCGCATCACTCAACAGGTCGCCGTCGGGCCACGCAATCGTCGCCGGATCCCCGGGCGGCGGCGGCAGCTCCAGGATCGGCAGCGAATCGATGTCGGCCAGCGTCTGATCGGGCGCCATGATCACGCAGCCCACGCCCTCTCGGAACGCGGCGGTCATCGCCGGAGCGGGACCGTTCGGATCGCCGATCGTGACGGCGCGCCGGTCATGATGCACCTGATAGTCGCCCCCGGCCGGGGTCCCGATATGGTTGCCCCGGAAGAACGCCAGCTCCTGCGCGAAGACCTGCTCCAGCGTCCGGTTCGACGTGAAGAGCCCGTTGCACATGAAGATCGCCTGCTGGCCGTGGCTGACCATCTGCCGCTGCACCTGCCAGTAGTCGTAGGTCTCCTCCTGCTCGCCCCGCTGCGCGCCGATCGGCGCGGCGGCGGCGAACGCCAGCGCCGCGGCGCAGGCGGTGACAATCAGCAGTCTCGGTGTGGTCAGCGTCATCGATCGTCTCCCTCAGTAGTCCGAGGCGCGCAGCGAAACGCGGATGATCTCGCGGTCGTTCCGGTGGACGATGTGACCGTTGGCATAGGCCGGATGCGACCAGTTCACGACGCGGGCGGCGATCCGGCCGTGCGGCGTCCGCGTCCCGGAGACGGAGGTGGGCTCGATCAGCCGCGTCCGGTCCAGCTCGACGTACCCCTCCGGCGTGAACTGCGCCAGGATCAGGTACCCCTCTTCGTTGTTCACCAGCCAGCGGTCCTCGTGCTGCACCAGGAACGCGGTGCTCCAGCGCGCCTGCGGCGCCAGGTCGGGACTCATCCAGATCCGCTGCCCCGTCCGCGCGTCGAGGGCGCGCAGTTCGCCATAGCTGTCGAGGCCATAGACGTAGTCGCCGACGACCACCGGCGTCGTCACCATCGCATGGATCGTGTCGGTCTCGCCCGGCAACTCACTCCGGCTCTGCCCCTGCCAGAGGTGCGTCGCGGCGGGGCGGTCCTGGCTGAGCCGCACCATCATCGACCCGTTGAAGAGCTGCGACACCAGCAGGTAGTCGCCGCTCCGGACCGGCGTCGCCACGGTGAGGCCCATCGACACGTCCCACGGCTGCTCCCAGTAGAGCTCGCCCGTCTCCGGGTCGAGCGAGGCGAGCGCCTGCGGGTGCCAGATGATCAGTTGCCGGACGCCGGCCGCCTCGTAGATGATCGGCTGCGCGTAGCCCATCTCGGTGCCGGTCTCGATGGCGCGCCAGATCTCCTCGCCGGTGTGCTTGTTGAATGCCACCACGAGCGCGTCCGGCTCGCCGCCCACGATCGTGATGAGACGGTCGCCGTCGACGAGGGGCGAACTGACGACTCCCCAGACCGGGACGCTCGTGTCGTACTCCGCGACGTAGTCCTTCTGCCAGAGGACGTCACCGGTCTCGACGTTGAAGCAGAACAGCTGGCCGGTGGCGCCGACGATGTAGACGCGGTCGCCGTCGACGGTCGGCGTGGCGCGCGGGCCGATCGCATAGGCGACCGACAGCATCCGGTAGCCGGTCTCCCACTCGTGCGTCCAGAGAACCTCCCCCGTTTCCTCGTCGAGCGCGACCGCCCGCTCGGTGCCGTCGAGCGTGCGCGAGTTCGGGTCCTCCAGCCAGTCGGTGATGAAGATACGGCCGCCGGCGACAGCTGGGCCGGAGTAGCCGGAGCGAATCGGGGTCCGCCAGCGGACCAGCAGTTCGTCGGGGAGATCGTCGACGATGCCGGTCTCGGTCCAAACGCCGAGGCGACCGGCGCCGCGCCACTCCGGCCAGTCTTCGGCCGCCAGCGACGCGGTCGCCAGTGCGGCAAGCGCCGCGCACGCGGTCAGTCGGACGCGTCTAACGGCCCGCTGCGGCATCCGCCGCGGCCTCCGACGCGCGCGCGCCCGCGAGGATGTTGTAGAGGCCGTAGTTCCCCTCGTGGCAGGCATACTCGAAGATCGGCAGATCGTTCTTCATCATCGGCAGCCGGTAGGTCCAGGGCCCATCCCACGCGTTCGGATCTTCGATCGTCACCTCGTACATCAGCATCCCGTCGGCAACGCGCGTGAAGCGCTCGATCAGGTGGAGGTCGTCGGTGGTGACGCCGGCGCGGAAGCTCGTTTCGCGCAGGAAGTTCATGGTCTCGACGACCAGCGTGTCGCCCTCCCAGCGCCCGCGCGAGTCGCCCATCCACTGCCGCAGGTTGTCGGGCACGTGCGGGCGGCCGTCGAGTGGAACGACGCGCGAGCTATGGACCATCTCGTTCAGCAGGACGACATGGTCGGGCGTCTGCACGATCTGGACGTTCTGGTTGTAGCCGCCCGGCGTCATCGGCGGGCCGGTGTTGAAGCCAAGGATGCAGCGGACCGCGTGCCCGCCGGGGCCAAGATCGTCGACGAAGCCGCCGTAGGTCGGCACGTGGCGGTTCGTGCCCTCGCGCGCCCGTTCCATCTCCGCCTGCTTCGCTGCCGCCACCGCATTGAGCGGCGGAACACGCCCGTTGGGCGGATCGATGACGAGCGACGTCTGGTTCGTCGCGCTCACGGCTGTGCCCGGATCGAACCAGAACTGGTTGTAGTTGCCCACGATGTCGGCCGGCTCCTGATCGTCCCGGATCTCGAAGAAGGCGAGGCGGTCCGCCTCGAACGCCGCCGCCTCTTCCTCGGTCCAGGTCGCCTGATCGGCCAGCTCCTCCGGCCGCTCGAACGGGGTGAGGGTCCGGAAGTCCCAGACGCCGTTCAGGTCAGGCGCGCCCCACGGGGTGCGCGGCGCCTCGGACCCATCCTGCGCCAACGCCGTGGCTGGCGCGCCCACCGCCAGCCCGACAACCACGATAGCCACTACCGCACACAGCCGACCGGTCATGGTGGTACCCTCCGTTCCGGATCCAAGTCGCCGAGAATGCCCCATCCTACCGCCGTTGGTGGCGAAACGCTATAGTCCGGCCATGATCATGACCACAACCCCCAGCATTGAGGGTAAGGCCATCCGCAAGTACCACGGCATCGTCACCGGCGAGGCCATCGTTGGCGCGAACATCTTCAAGGACTTCCTCGCAGGGATCCGCGACATCGTCGGCGGGCGTTCCGCCGCCTACGAGCAGGAGCTGCACACGGCGCGGGAAATCGCGATGAAGGAGCTGGGCGAGGAGGCGGCGCGTCAGGGCGGCAACGCCGTCGTCGGCATTGACCTCGACTACGAGGTGGTGGGTCAGGGCGGCAGCATGCTGATGGTCTCCGTCAGCGGCACCGCCGTTACCGTCGCGTAGGCCAAGTCCGGGCGCGCTGGCGTGCCGTCGGCGCCAGCCCGCCACGGCGCTACTGGCCGTCGTAGACGTACTGGACGACCGAGCGGAGCCGGCCTTCCTCGGCAACGAAGTCGCGGTACTCGTCCGGCACGCTGTACGACGCGATCATGCCGTCGACCGAGCGTCCCGCGGCCTGTGCCGCCTTCGCCTTGTGGACGATGTCGTTGTAGAAGCCGCTGTAACGGTCCGCGCCGCGCTGAAGACGACGAAGATGTCGCCGTCGGTGTGGCCACGGCCGAAGTAGTAGAGGTCGATCCGATCCGGGCCGGCCCCAAGGGTCAGCGTGTCGGCGAACGTCGTCTGCGGCAGGTACCTCGCGTTCTCGCCCTGGAACCCCTCGCAGTTGGTGACCCGCTCGCATGACGTGCGCGCCAGATGCGCCCGGGTGTTCTCGTGCACGACAAAGTCGACCGTGTCGGGACACTCGGTGTCTCCCTCGCTTCCCGGGCACGTGTGCACGACCATCGGCGCGACCGGCAACGCGCGGCGGCTGGCGGATCGACGGCGTTACTGGCCGGTCACCACGTGGCGCAGGCGGCGAACGCCTTCGCTGGCGGGGCCGATGACCGGGGTGTCTCGGGCAGCGGCGGCGGCTGGCAATGCCCGTTCCATGGAGAACTGGGCGAACAGGACCGCCGTGCCGGCCGGTGTGGCGCGGACCGCGTCGAGCAGCAACGCGTCATGCTGCTCCGGGTTGCCGGCGAGCAGGCCGTCCATGGCGCCGGCGACGTGGGCAGTGGTGACCTGCGCATCGACGGAGTGGGCGGCGGCCTCCGCCTGCAGCGCCTCCGCGAGGAACGGGGCGGAAGCGGGAGCCGTGGAGAGGATGTGCAGTGGGCGGTCCGACGCGAGGGCGAGCGCGCGTTCGATGATGCCGTCGAAGCTGGTGGCGACCGGGACGCTGACGCTGCTGCGCGACGCCTTGGCGAACTCGCCGAAGAACGAGCCGGTGACGATAATCGCCTGCGCCCCGGTCGACGCGCTGTACCGGATCAGCTGGTCGATTCGGGCACCGGTCTCGGCGTCGTCAATCGTGCCGGCATTCCGGTCGAGATAGAGCGAACCGTCGAGCAGGTGCGCTACCTCGGCCTCCGGCCACACCCGGGCGAACGCGTCATCCGTCGTGGGGATCGCGTTCGACAGGGCGTGGACGGCACCGATGCGGTAGCGTCCCTGCGCCATCAGTCGATGGCGAAGCAGTAGAACAGACCGGCGCCGCCGGTGCCAACCAGATTCTCCTGGCTGCAGCCGCGGCTCGGGTGCGCCGAGTTCCAGCTGCTGTTGCCGCCCCCCTGCCGGTCGGAGTGGCCCACCTGCGCGGACCCTTCCCCGTTGCCGGTCCAGTTGTTGCAGGTGTGATCCTCGCCGGCTGGAAACGCGGTGCCGTCCGCCTGCGTCCCGGTCAGGATGTCGTGCTGGTTCGGCGAATCGCCGATACCGTTCACCGGGTCGCCCTGCTCGGTCAGCGCGAGCATCTTGCCGAGGGCGTTGCCGGTTCTCGCCTGCTGGATGGTGTCGCCATGCAGCCAGCCGAGGTCGGCCGCGATCTGCCGGCGCGTGTCGTTCGAATGCCACGGACCATCGCCGATCCGGTCGCGCGCATTGACCGCGTTCGGGCCCTGCGTGCTCAGGTAGGCGCGCCAGGTCTTGCCGCCGGCGCCCGCCGCCGCCGCCAGGCTCTGGCAGTGCGCGTCCGCCCCATCGAGGCCGCCCAGGTTGGCGCCGTCGCCCGGGCCGCGGCTGGTGACGAAGAACGTCATCTCCGCCTCCTGCGCCACCGCCACATCCGACGCGAAAAACGACGCGACCCCCGCCGCCACGACTGCCATAACGACGGCCAGCCCGGCCGCCATCGCGTTCCGCCTACCATGCTGCTTCGTCATCGTCTCGTCTCCTTCGGTCCGGCTGTCCCGGCCGTTCGTGTCCCCGCTGTCCCGCGACGCCCGCTGTCCGCGATCCGCTACGCGCAAATCTCGCCGAGTGGGCCATCGCCACCACAATACCGCACATCCTGCAACTGAAGCAGGATGCCGTCCGGGTCGGTGAAATAGAGCTCCGGCGTGCCGTCAGGCGCGCCTCCACGGTCCGGCATCCGCATCGTGACGTACGACTCGAGCGGTCCGGGCGGTCCCTCCGCATCGTCCGGGCGCGGGCGGATGCCGTACGACTCGAGCGTCGCCATCACGTCCTCGTGCTGGAAGTGCTCCATGGCCAGGCAGGCGTGGTGGATACGCGGTTCGCCGGGCCCCTGCGCGAGCGCGAGGAACTGGATGCCGGGGCCGACCGACAGGACTGGCAGTGCGCCCTGGTACCGCGTGATCGGCATGCCGAACAGTGCCTGGTAGAAGGCGATCGCGCGCTGCTGATCGCTGACGAACACCGTGAAGTGGTTGATCTCGCGAAGCCTGATCAACCCCTCCGACGGGGGTGGCTCGGGTGATTCGCACAGCTCGCCCAGCAGCCCCTCGCCGCCGCAGTAGGTGTTGTCCTGGAGCTGGACCACGATGCCGTCCGGATCGGCGATGTAGAGCTCCGGCGTGCCGTCGGGATGGCCGCCGAACTCCGCGCCACGCATCCGGACGCGGACAGTACGGGGGCCGGCGTCGGACGGCTGCGCCACATGGGTGACGCCATGCTCGCCGAGGACGGTGACCAGGCGGTCGTCGTCGAAGTTGTCGACCGTCAGGCAGGTATGGTTAATGTGCGGGCGCGAGTCCGGCTGGCCACCGCCGAGGGCGATGAACTGGGGGCCGTCGCCGACGCGCAGGATCGGCGTGTTCGCCTGGTACGCGGCGAGGGTCAGGCCGAACAAGCCCTGGTAGAACTCGACGGACCGGCCAACGTCCGTGACGGTCAGCGTCATGTGATTCCAGGCGTTCACCGGGATTGGCGGGCCGGCGGGCGGCGCGTCAGTTGCCGTTGCCGCGCCCTCGGCAGGTGCGCCGGTGTCGGGCTGGCCCCCGCAACCGACGAGCGCGGGAGTGGCCACGGCGGCGAGCGAACCGGTGAGGAACGAGCGTCGGGTCAGCATGAGCCGGATTATAGCCGCGGGCTCGCCGTTCCCAACCGGCTATTCGTAGTAGCGCCGGTACATGCCACGGCGGAAGATCCAGCCGCCGAGCGGGCCGAGCCACGCGAGGACGTGGTACATCCAGCCGAGGTCCATCATCTCGATCAGGTTGCCGTCCATGTCCTTCGCGAAGAAGAACCAGTGGCCGCGCGGGGACTGCTCGGGCAGGCTGACGCACTCGACCCCCTTGGCCGTCAGGTAGTCGTGCCAGCGGTGGATCCCGCGGACGTTGAACGCGATGTGCGTGATGCCGATCCGGTTCCACGGGATCTCGATCGGTGGCCGCTGCGGCTGGAACTCGAAGATCTCGATCACGCCGCCCCCCGGAACGCGGATCCAGCCCACCTTGCAGCTTGGCGCGTCGACGTCCGCGCCGACGCCGAAGAAGCTCTTCACGCGTTCCGGCGGCTGATCGGCGACGCCGACCAGCGGGCAGCGGAAGACATCCCAGTAGAAGCGGACGGCGGCGTTGAAGTTGCGGACGGTGATGCCGGCATGGCTGAAGGATCGGGGTCTCATCGGGTGGTCTCCGGCGCGTTTTCGCGGCTGTCGCTCATCGGGTCTGCCTCCTGATTCTTCCATTCGCCGGCGCTCGTGGTGTAGACCTCCGGGCGTGTCGCGCACCCCAGTTCGGTCTCCGCGATGTGATCCGCCACACGGAGGGCGTTCGCCGCAATCGTGAGCCCCGGGTTGACGGCCGCGGACGACGGGAAGCACGACGCGTCGACGACGAAGAGGTTCTCCACCTCGTGTGCCCGGCAGAACGGATCGAGCACCGACGTCCCGGGATCGGTCCCGAAACAGACGGTGCCGCACTGGTGCGTCGTGTTCTGCGGGCCGAGCGATCGGGCCACGACGACCGGGTAGCCGAGGCGGCGGAGGATCCGGCGCATCACCTGGACGAGGCGCCGGTGGGCGGTCACGTTGGTCGGCCGGTAGGTGAGGCGGATCCGACCGTCCGCCTCCAGCGTGACGCGGTTGTCGTCCCGCGGCAGATCCTCCGTCAGCGCGAGCCAGTCGACGCCGCGCTCCAGCCAGAGCCGGAGCATCCAGTGCGGGATCCGCGGCTCCACGTACTGCACCTGCTCCGGATGCGTCCGCCCCTGCGTCTGGAGCTGGCCGAGGGGGAACCCGGCGTCGGGTCCGCGCAGGTAGTAGTCGTTGATCGCCACCGTCTTCTGGAACGCCGCGCGGTTGCGCCGGAACGGCGACCAGCCCTGCATCATCGTCGCCAGGTGCGCCATGTAGCGGCGGCCCACCAGTTCCGACCCGTTGCCGAGGCCGTTGGGGTGCCTGTCGGTCGACGAACGCAGCAGTAGCGCCGCCGAGTTGACGGCGCCGCACGAGACGACGACGACCGGGGCGGCATACCGCTCGGTCGCCCCGTTCCGTTCCACCTCGACCGCGGTCACCCGCCGTCCGGTCGGGTCGGTCAGCAGCCGTTGCGCGTGGGCGCCGGTCAGGACGCGGACCGCTCCGAGCGCCGTTGCCGGCCGGACGCCGCAGTGATCCGCCTCCGACTTCGCATCGATGTAGCAGGGAAACGAGTTGCACGTGGTGCAGAGGACGCAGTGGGTCCCCGGAGACGACAAGCCGAGCGGCAACGGCGACGGGTGGAGCCCCATGCCGCGCAGTCGTTCGATCAGCGGCTCGATATGCGGGTCGTGGGGCACCGCGGGAAATGGATAGGCGTCGCGCGGCGGCTCGGTTGGATCCGAGCCGGACGCCCCGTGCACGAGGTAGCACTGCTCGGCCCGCGCGTAGTACGGCGCGAGCGTCGCGTAGTCGATCGGCCAGGCGGGCGACACGCCGTCGGCATGCTCGATTTCGCCGAAGTCCTGCTCGCGCATCCGGAAGAGGACCGCGCCCCAGAACTTCGAGTTGCCGCCGACGCAGTAGTGCATGTACGGCAGGAACTCGCGACCGTCGCCGTCGAGCCAGCGCTCGTCGGTGCGGTAGCGGAGATCCTTCCAGACCGCCCGCGGACTCCAGTTCGCTTCCTCGCGTGGAACGAAGCCGCCGCGCTCCAGGATCAGGATGCGCGCCCCGGTGGTCGCAAGCGCGCGCGCGAGCGTCCCGCCGCCGACGCCGCTGCCGACGACGATGACGTCCCACTCCCCCGCCGGCGGATGCGCATGCGCCTCGGTCGCCGCCATCGCCCGTCAGTCCGTGTCCGCGCCGTCCGCCGCGGCGGCGATCTGGTCCATGATCCGCTGATCGGCCATCGCCGCCTCCAGACTCATCTCGGGCGGCCGCCCGGCGGCGACCGCGTCGGCGAAGTCGCGGTACATCGCGCGGTAACCCCGGATGTCGCGGACGCCGGGAAGGATCAGCTCCGGCCAGCGCGCCCGGCGGCCCCGCACCAGCACCGCCGCGCCGTTCGATTCGAACGAGATGATCCCGTCGCGCCCGAACAGTTTCGACAGCCGCAGCCCGCGGAGCAGCGACGGCACTTCGCGCGAGTAGTAGAGCGTGCCGCCGGCCCCGGTGTCGTAGCGGAACGCCGCCAGCACCGACTTCGCGCGGCGGTCCGGCCCCTCGCGCCCGCCCGGCGGCCGGACGCCCCACGCCGCGGTGATGCGCGGCCCCAGGCTGTTCGCCAGGTGCAGCCAGTGGATCCCTTCCTCGAAGAAGGCGTCGCCGCCCGCCGCGGTCTCGTCGTTCCGCCAGTCGCCGGCCGACTTCAGCCGGCGCACCAGCGTCGTGAAGTGCGCCATCAGCAGGTCGCCGATCGCGCCTGCGGCGAGCAGGCGACGAAGGCAGACGGCAAGCGGCTTGTAGTGATCGTTCTCGCCGACGATCACGGTGCGGCCCGCGCGGTCGCGCGCCGCGCAGGCCTGCTGGTAGTCTCCCATCCGCGGGAAGGCGGGTTTCTCCACCAGCACATGCTTGCCGGCGCCGAGCGCGGCGAGGGTCCACTCCAGATGGAAACGCGGCGGCATGGCGACCACCACCGCGTCGACCGCCGGATCGTCGATCGCCGCGCGATAGTCGCCGTAGGCGCGCGCGCCGCCGTAGCGTGCGCGGTAGTGTTCCGCCTTGTCCCGAGCGCGGCTGGCGTAGACCGGGACGAACCGATCGCGCAGCCGCCGCAGGTGCGCGCCATGGACGCCGGTGATGAACCCGCAACCGAGGAACGCAACGGTGAGCGGCGATGCCACGATGCTCGCACGCGGCGCGTCAGTTCAGCCCGCGGCGGATCAGCAACGGTCTGACATCCGGCTCGGCGCCCCGGAACGCGCGGTAGAGGTCGAGCGCCTCGACGCTCCCGCCCTTCGAAAGGAGCGTCGCGCGGAAGTGATCGCCGTTCTCGCGCGTGAGCCCGCCGTTTGCCTTGAACCACTCGACCGAATCGGCGTCCAGTACTTCGCTCCAGATGTAGGAGTAGTAGCCGGCCGAGTAGCCGCTGTTCCAGATGTGCGAGAAGTAGGTGCTGCGGTACCGGGGCGGCACCGCGTCGAGGGCGACGCCCGCCGCCGTGAGCGCTGCCGCCTCGAATGCCTCGGTGCCGTCCGCGTCCGGCACCTCATCGGCGGTGATCTGGTGCCACGCCTGATCAAGGAGCGACGCCGCGAGGTACTCGGTGGTGGCGAAGCCCTGGTTGAACGTCTGCGTCGCGAGCACCTTCTCGAGCAGGTCGGCCGGCATCGGCTCGCCCGTCTCGAAATGGACCGCGTAGTTCTGCAGCACCTCCGGCCAGATGGCCCACATCTCGTTCACCTGCGACGGGTACTCGACGAAGTCGCGCGGCACGGATGTTCCGGAGAAGTACGGATAGTGGACATCGGAGAAGAAGCCGTGCAGCGCGTGCCCGAACTCGTGGAAGGCGGTCTCCACCTCGTCGAACGTGAGTAGCGTCGGCTCGCCCTCCGGCGGCTTCGGGATGTTCAGGTGGTTCGCCACCACCGGCGACGTCCCGAGCAGGTCCGTCTGCGAGACGTACGCATTCATCCAGGCGCCGCCCCGCTTCGACGGTCTGGCGTAGTAGTCGCCCAGGAAGAGGCCGCGCAGCGAACCGTCGGCGTCGAACACCTCCCAGACGCGGACGTCGGGGTGGTAGGTCGGGAGGTTCGGCCGCTGTTCGAACGTCAGCCCGTAGAGCTGGTTCGCGGCGAAGAAGACGCCGCGCTCGATCACGTTGTTCAACTCGAAGTAGGGGCGCAATTGCTCAGCGTCGAACGCGTAGCGGTCGGCCCGCACCTTCTCCGTGTAGAACGACCAGTCCCACGCCGCCAGCTCGCCCGCGTCGCCCAGCATCGCCTGCAGATCCGCCGCTTCCCGCTGCGCGTTTGCGACCGCCGGGGGGCTAAGGCTCGCGAGCCGTTCGTTCACCGCGTCGACCGTCTGGGCGGTCTGCCGCTCCAGGATGTAGGCGGCGTGGTTCGGGTAGCCGAGCATCGCGGCGCGTTCGGCACGGAGGCGCGCCATCGTGGTGATCACCTCGCGGTTGTCGTAGTCCCCTCCCGACAGGTTGCGGGCGAGCGATGCCTTCGTGATCCGCTCGCGCAGGGCGCGGTCCTCAAGCGAAGCGAGGGACGGCTGGCCGCTGGTGTTGAGGAGCGGAATGACGAACTTCCCCTCCAGATCGCGGGCCGCCGCTGCCGCTTCCGCCGCCGCCACCTGATCGTCCGGCAAGCCGGCCAGTTCCTCGCGCGTGTCGACGACGACCGCCGCCGCATTCACCTCGTCGAGGACGTTCTGCGAGAAGGTGGTGGACAGCGACGCCAGCTCGGCGTTGATCGCCTGCATCCGCTCCTTCTGCGCGTCGTCCAGCAGCGCGCCGGCGCGGACGAAGTCGGTGTAGTACTCCTGGATCAGGCGGCGCGACTCGGCGTCGAGGTCAAGCGTGTCGCGCTCCTCGTACAGCGTCCGGACGCGCGCGAAGAGATCGGGGTCCAGCAGGATCGTGTCGGTGTGCGCGGACAGCTTCGGCGCGACGTCGCTCCGGATCTCGTCCATCGCGTCGTTCGTGTGCGCGGACGAGAGGCCAAAGAAGACGGTGGCGACGCGGTCGAGCAGGCGGCCGGAGCGCTCCATCGCGACGATCGTGTTCTCGAACGTCGGCGGGTCGGACTGCGTCGCGATCGCCTCGATCTCCGCAAGCTGGTCCGCCATCCCCCGCTCGAACGCCGGCTGATAGTGCCCGTCGTCGACCAGGTCGAACGGCGGCATCTGATACGGCAGCGTGCTCTCGGTCAGGAACGGGTTGTCGCCCATCGAATCCTCCGCGGCGCCTGAGCTGCCGGTGTCGCCGGACCCGCAGCCGGCTCCCAGCGCCGCGGATACTCCGAGGACAACGAACGCCAACCACCCCCGCGTGCGTCTCCCCTGCATCTCGAACCTCCCGGTGAATCGCGGTCGCCGTAAACCGAAACGATACCAGTTTTGCCCCGCCGAATGGTACGCCGGCCCGGTGCGGCAGCCCCCCGGTGCGCCGGCCGGTGCGCCGGCCTCCAGGCCGGCATCGTTCCCGTGGTGCGCCGGCCTCCAGGCCGGCATCCCCGTGCCCCGGTGGCGTGCCAGACCCCCGCGGTACGCCAGTCCCCACTGGTGCGCCGGCCTCCAGGCCGGCACCCCGCTGGCATACGATGCCCCCATGCATCAGGACACGCCCGAGGTGATCGAACTCCGCGCCGGCTCCGTCCGCCTAGGCGTGGCGCCAGAGGTGGGCGGATCCATCACCCGCTACGCCACGGAGCGTGACGCCGGCTTCATCGAATGGATGCGCCCGGCGCCGGCAGAGGCGCTCGCTCAACGGTCGGCCGGCGGCACCTCGTGCTTCCCCATGGTGCCCTTCTCGAACCGGATCAGCGACGGACGCTTCCGCTTCCGCGGCCGGACGGTGCAGTTGCCGCAGAACGTCCGGCCGGAACCCCATGCGCTGCACGGCCATGGCTGGAGCGCACCCTGGACGGTGCTCGGCCGCGATGCGGCGAGCCTGCTGATCGAGTACCGCCACCCGGCAGGCGCCTGGCCCTGGCCGTACGTCGCCCAGCAGCAGTTCGACCTGACGGAGGAACGGCTGCGGGTCCGTTTCAGCGTGACCAACGAGGCGATGGAACCGATGCCAGTCGGCTTCGGCCTCCATCCGTACTTCGTCCGCACGCCGCGCGCCACGGTGCGGGCTGACGTCGGCCGGATGTGGATGACCGACGATGCCATGGTTCCGGTCGACGTGGCGCCACCGCCGCCGCAACTGTTGCTCGACGGCGTCGGCCTGAACCCGGATGCCACGCCGCTCGACAACAACTTCGTCCGCTTCGGGGGGCGCGCAGAGGTGACATGGCCCGAGTGGAACGCCAGCCTGCGCATCGACGCCGATCCCGCGTACGCCTGTCTTGTGGTCTACACGCCGGCTGGCCGTGACTTCTTTTGCGTCGAGCCGGCGACGAACTGCATCGACGGCTTCAATATGGCTGACGCGGGCCGCACCGACACGGGGATCATCGTTCTCGAACCGAACGATACCGCCGCCGCCGATGTCACCTTCACGCCGGAACTCTGACCCAGGTGCGCTGATCTGCTGGGTGCGCCGACCCGCCCGGGTACACCGGCCTCCAGGCCGGCATGATGGCGCGCCGGCCCCCAGGCGGGCATCATGGTGCGCTGGCCTCCAGGCCGGCATACCGAGCGCGATCCTGATCCAGACAAGGAGACCCGCGATGCCGACGCGCTGCCAACGGCCCCCGCTCTTCCCTCTCGCATGCCTTGCCGCCAGCGTGATCCTGGCGTCCTCGCCCGCCGCCGCGCACGCCCAGGCGCCGGCGCTCCCGTCGGTCTTCCTGGAGGAACTCACCTGGACCGAGTTGCGCGACGCGGTCGCCGCCGGCACCACCACCGTGATCATCCCGACCGGCGGCACAGAACAGAACGGCCCGCATATGGTGCTCGGCAAGCACAACGTCCTGGTGAAGCACAAGGCGGGAGAGGCGGCGCGGCGCCTCGGCGACGCGCTCGTGGCGCCGGTCATGGCGTACGTGCCGGAAGGCGACGTCAGTCCGCCGACCGGTCACATGCGCTTCCCCGGCACGATGACGACGCCGCCCGAGGTGTTCGAACAGGTGCTGGAGTACGCCGCGCGCAGCCTGGCGCAGCACGGCTTCACCGATATCGCGCTGATGGGCGACAGCGGCGGCAACCAGACGTCACAAGAGGCGGTCGCCCAGCGCCTCAATCGCGAGTGGGCCGTCGGCCCCGCGCGCGTCCATCACCTGACCGCCTACTACCCCGGCCCGGGTGACCACTGGCTGGTCGAACAGGGCGAGCGTCCCGAGGATGTCGGCTCCCACGCGGGGATGCACGACACGTCGCAACTGCTGTTCCTCGACCCGTCGCAGTTGCGTCCCGATCAGTTCGTCCCCGGCACCGGCGCAGAGGCGGGCGGCAACGGTGTCACCGGCAACCCGGCCCGCGCCACCGCCGCGTACGGTGAACAGATCCTTGAGATGCAGATCAACGCCGCCGTCAGCCAGATCCGAGAACTGCGCGAAACCAGCAGGTGAGAGCCGATTGACGCATGACACGAGCAGCCCGTGGTGAAACCCCGCGTAGCACCGAGAGTGGTGAGGCGCCCGCCTGACAAGGCGCGACGAGGGAGCATATCGGCCATAGGCGACCGAGGAGCAACGCCGTGCAGGCGGGATGCATCGCCGCTCGAATGTAGCGGGGGTTTCACCACGGGCTGCTAGCCGCATCACGCTGCCATTGCACGCTCTGGCGACACCGAACGCCGCGCCACTGCGCACGATGGCAGAGATCGGGATCAACCGCGTGAGCGGCTAGCGCGCTTCCGGCAGCGCAAACACCCACAGGGCCGCCGCCCGATCGGTCGGATTCCGAATCTCCGGCACCAACCGGCCGTAACTGGTCGACTGGTATCCCCCGCTTCCCACGACAACCGCCAGGTACTGGCGCCCGTCGACGGCGAAGGTGATCGGCGGCGCACTCGGCACCTCGTTCAGCCGCACATCCCAGAGCTGTTCGCCGGTCGATGCATCGAACGCCGCCATCCGGCGGTCGAGCGATCCGGCGAACATCAGGCCGCCGCCTGTCGCCAGCACCCCGGACGTGAGCGGCGCGCGCTGCCGGGCGATCCAGGCCGTCTCGCCGGTCACCAGGTTGAGCGCCTCGATCCGCCCGTAGTTGCCATCGCTCTCCGGCCGCGGGCGGACCGTCCAGCGCACGCCGGTCGTCAGGCTCCCCCGCTCGCCCTCCGGCACCGGCACCAGATCCATGCAGGCCTCGACAATCGGCACATATACGACGGTGGACGCCGGATTGAACGCCGTCGGCAGCCAGCCGCGGCCGCCGCTGACGTGCGGACAGAGCGTCTTCGTCTCGCCGTCGCCCGGGATGAGGGTTGGATCCTGCAGCTTCGCACCGGTCACCGGATCGATCCGCGTGATGCCGGTCTGCAGGCCCATGTCGAGCGACGTGATGTACGTGCCGGTCGCCGCGTCGACGAAGTCGTAGATCGCCTGCTTGCCGACCGTCACCACCATGCGCGTTCGGTCGCTGGCGTCGCTGCCAGGTCCTCCGGACGGCAGCTCGATCACCTGACGCTCGAACGCCCAGTCGAGGTCCCACTGCCCGTTCGCCTGATGCTGGAAGTGCCAGACCAGCTCTCCCGTGTCCGGATTCAACGCGAGCGTCGTGTCGAGATAGAGCGCGTCGTTGTTGACGCCCGGCATCGGGGCGAGGTCGCGGAGCGGACCGGTGTCGTAGGTGTTGCCGGGCCCGAAGAAGGCGAGGTTGCTCACCGGGTCGTAGCTGCCCGGGATCCAGACCGAGGCGCCGTTCCGTGCCTCGCGCGACAGGCCGTTCCAGGTGTGGCCACCCGGATCGTCCGGACCCGGAATGGTGCCGAAGCGCCATGCCTCCTCGCCGGTCTCCGCATCGAGCGCGACGATGTAGTTGCCGCCCTCGGCCCGCCCGGTGGTGCCGACCATCACCTTGCCGCGGGCGATGAGCGGTCCGCCGGTCATCCGGAGGCCCCGCTCAAGGTCGCCCACCGGCGTGTCCCAGACGACATCGCCCGTCTTCGCATTGAGCGCGACGATGTGCGCGTCGGAGGTGGACACGTAGAGGCGGGTGCCGTAGATCGAGATGCCGCGCTGTACGCTGCTCGCGACTCCGCGCGGCAGGCGCCGCGTGTACTCCCAGAGCAGGTCGCCGGTCGCCGCGTTGAACGCCTGCACATGGTCGCCATAGCCATGCACGAACAGCACGCCGTCGTGCGCGATGGGCGTCGCCTGGTTCGGCCCCGCCGGCAGCGACCAGGTCCAGGCGACGCGCAGATCGTCCACGTTCTCCGGCGTGATCCGGTCGAGCGGCGAGTAGCCGAACGCGTCGTACGTGCGCCGCCACAGCAGCCAGCTCTCGGCCGGCGGATCGAGCAGCATCGCGTCGGTCACCGGCCGCATCCGGTCGAGCGGATTGGGCGCTTCCGGCCAGGGTGGAATCGCCGCACCCGGCGCCAGCCCGCCGCCGCCCGGCGCCCGCCAGTTCGGCGCCGCCATCGCCTCGAGCGCGGTGACGTCGGACGGTAGGTCCGTGTCCCCGGCGTCAGTGTCGTTCTCCTGCAACACGTAGGCCAGCAGCGCCGCATACGTCTCGTCCGGTAGCGACCCCGGCCGATCCTGCGGCATCGTGTCGCGCATCACCGTGAACAGTTCCGATGGGGGCTGCCGCCGCCACCGCAGCCGGAAGTCCTCCCCCTTGATCGGCAGCGCGAACTCCCCGTCATCGAGGTGTTCGCCGTGGCACGCCGCACAGTGCTGGCCGTAGGCCGCTGCCCCCGCATCGGCCTGCGCCATGGTGTAGTTGAGCGGCGTCGCGTCCCCACTGCCGCCTTGCTGCGCGTACGCGCCGGGCCCCAGCAGCCCAGCCGCCGCCGCCAGCATCGCCGTGATCGGAATCGTCATCTTGAACATGCGCGCATTCTACTGCCGAGACTCATCAAGGGGGTCTACTATTGGGTGACCGGTGACACGGAGGTCACGCCATGCGCCAGTCGCTCTCGCTTGCCCTGACATTGGCACTGCTTGTCTTCGGGCCGACGGGCTCGGACGCCCAGCCGGCGGCCGCGGACGGGCCGTGGCAGACCTACGACACGTCCAACGGCGAGTGGATGAGCTACGCCGGGGACGTCAAGGGAACGAAGTACTCGCCCCTCGATCAGATCGACCGGGACAACTTCGCCGATCTCGAGATCGCCTGGGAGTGGACCAGCGTCGATCAGATCGTGAGCCGGACGACACCGGTGGGCGGTGAGTGGCGAGCGCCGCTCGACACGATCGTCGACTCCCTCGTCGAAGAGACGCCGAACCTCTACCGTCCGGGCCACCGTCCGGGCTATTCGCGGCTGCAGGCGACGCCGCTGATGGTGGGAGGCATCCTCTACTTCAACACGCCGCTCTCGCAGGGCGTCGCGGTGGATGCGACGACAGGCGAAACGATCTGGGTCTACAACCCGAAGAGCTACGAGGAGGGGACGCCGACGATGAGCAACCCCTGGTCGCAGCGCGGCGTCGCCTACTGGACCGACGGCGAGGGGGACGAGCGGATCTTCTGGGGGACCGGCAGCGGCTACCTGGTCTGCGTCGCCGCGAAGACGGGGCGGCCATGCGACGGCTTCGGCAGGTCGGACAACGGAATGGTCGACGCGATGGTCGGCCTGCCGCGCGCCGACCGGAACGAGCGCGACTACCTGAACGCGCTCCCGTGGGGGATCCACTCGCCCCCGATCGTCGTGCGCGACAAGGTCATCCATGGCTCGCACGTCGCCGACCGGCGGATCACGAAGGAGGCGATCCCGGGCTGGGTGCGCGCGTGGGACGTCCGGACCGGCGAGCATGCCTGGGACTTCCACACCGTCCCGAACAGCGCCGACGAGTACGGCGTCGACACCTGGCTGAACGAGTCGTGGCGCTATTCGGGCAACGCCAACATCTGGTCGATGCTGGCCGGCGACAACGAGCTGGGGCATGCGTATCTTCCGACCGGGACGACGACGAACGACTACTACGGCGTCGATCGCCTGGGGGACAACCTCTTCTCCGAAACGCTCATCGCGGTCGACGTGGAGACGGGCGATCGGCTCTGGCACTTCCAGGCGGTGCACCACGGGCTGTGGGACTACGACTTCCCGACGCACCCCAATCTCGTGGATGTCGTCGTCGACGGCCGGCCCATTCGCGCCATCGCACAAGTGAGCAAGCAGGGCTTCGTCTACGTCTTCGATCGCGAGACGGGCGAGCCGATCTGGCCAATCGAGGAGCGTCCGGTGCCGCAGGAGACGAACATGCCGGGCGAGGTCCCCTCGCCCACGCAACCGTTCCCGACGAAACCGGCGCCGTTCGACTACCAGGGGATGGAGATCGACGATCTCATCGATTTCACGCCGGAGTTGCGGCAGATGGCGCTCGACGTGGTCGATGGCTACCGCCTCGGGCCGCTCTTCACGCCGCTCGACCGCCCCATCGAGGGGGTGACGCGCGGCACCATCATGCGGCCGCCACCGGGTGGCACCGCCGGCTGGGCCGGCGCGGCGGTCGATCCGGAGACCGGGATGCTGTATGTGCCGTCGCGCAACCAGCCGGCCGTCATTTCGCTCTATTCGCCCGACCCGGCTCTCGGCGCCACCGTCGCCTACACCCATGGCGCGCCGGAGGAGCAGCGGCTCACCGGCACCGCCCCGCGTGGCCCCCAGATGCCGCAGGGACTGCCGTTGGTCAAGCCGCCCTACTCGCGGATGACCGCCATCGACCTGAACACCGGCGAGCATGCCTGGTGGGTGCCGACCGGCAATGGCGACCGCTACCGCAACAACCCGAGGCTGCGCGACCTCAACCTGCCGCCGCTGGGAGGCGACAACGGCACGAACGGCCCGTTGCTGACGAAGACGCTGCTCATCTACTGCCTCACCGCCGGAGGCGCCGACGGCGGGCCGCGCCTGGTGGCGTACGACAAGGTGACGGGAGAGGAACTCGCGTCGGTCGACCTCCCGAGCGGCGCGATCGGGACGCCGATGACCTACCTGGCGGATGGGCGGCAGTACATCGCCCTGACGGTCGGGGGCGGCCCCCGGCTCATCGCCTACGCGCTGCCGGACGCCGAGTAAGAAACCCCGCGGGCGCCTTCACGGCATCCGCTTACACCCGGAGCGTGCATGGCCATGCTGCGCCGGAACTGCCAGTCGCGGACCAGCAGCGAGCGGAGATACTCGTATCCGGCACGGGCAGCCTGCCCGCCGGCGACCTTCCCCACCCAGCGCGCGATCGGCAGTCGTCGCCGCCGCGACCGTCGAATCCTGGCGCCCGAGTGCATCAGGCTCGACACCCGGATCAGATGATCCCGGGACAGGGCCCGCAGCCCGAACACGACCGCGAGCGTCGCCACGACCGAGGCCGCAGCTCCCGACATCGCCGGGAATCCGCCCGGTATCGCCTCGCCAGCCGCGAGCCAGGCCGCAGGCAGCTCGACCGACGCTGCCTGCCTTTCCAGTTCCGAACCAGATGATCGCGACGGCGCGCATGGAGTCGTAGCCGCCCATGCCGACGAGTGCCTGCCGCGCATCGCCCCTTCGGTATCCGTCAGTTGCCGAAAGACGGCCTCGATACTGCCCCGCTCGGCAGATGTCTTCAGCGCGTCGAGCGAGCCGTCCGCGACGAGCCGGCCCTCGTCGATGATCAGGACGCGGTCGCAGACGCGCTCTACGACGTCCAGCACGTGGGAGCTGTAGAGAATGGCCTTGCCTTGCGCCGCCAGTGCCGCCACCAGGTCTCGCACCATGATGCCGGCGTTGACGTCGAGGCCCGAGAACGGTTCGTCGAGCAGGACGATGTCTGGATTGTTGCAGGAACAGCTCTATGCGCTGCTGCAGCCGCTCCTCGGAAACATCCTGGAGGCGACCCATCAACTCCAGAAATTCTTGACCCGTGAGACTCTCGAACAGACCGGCGGCCTCCGGCACATAACCGACACGCCTCTTTGCCTCGACCGCCTTGTCCGGCAGCGCCTGGCCGGCGACGGAAACCGTCCCGCCACCCGGCGGCAGGACGCCGGCGAGAATCTTGATTGTGGTGGTCTTGCCGGCTCCGTTGCGCCCGAGCAGCCCGACGACCTCGCCACGCCGGAGCTCGAAGGAGATCCCGTGCAGAACCTCGCCTGCTCCGTACGGAAAGGAAAGGTCGTCTACGCTTACCACGACGTCATGATCCAGCGTATCGCGCACTTCGGACACCGCGCATTGTCGTCTCACCCCGTCGCGCCGGTCGATCCGCCGAATCGCCACGTGGGCCGAGCGTGTTGCCCGGCCGTTCACCACGCGATACGATGCCAATCTCTGAGCGTGTGTCTCAAGTCCAACGTCCGCTGACCGAAGGAGCATTGATGGTGCGGCGGCAAGACGGAGGTCGGCGCCGGGCGGCTGGGTTGGCGAGCGGCGCGGTAGTGGCTGCGACCGTGTGGGTTGCCGCACCCGCTGCCGCACAGACAGACGCCGGTCCGTCGCCGCGAGCGGTCGTCGACCGCTACTGCGTCACCTGCCACAACGATCGGCTTCGGACCGGCGGCCTCACACTGGATGCGACCAGTGTCGACGCGGACGACCCGAGCCGTCACGCAGACGTCTGGGAGCGGGTGCTTGGCACGCTTCGGACCGGCGCGATGCCGCCGCCAGGGCGTCCCCGTCCGGATGCGGCGACGTACGACGCGGTGGCAGGCCAGCTCGAGGCGGCGATCGACCGCGCCGCGGCGGCGAACCCCGACCCCGGGCGGACCAGCACCGTCCACCGGCTGAACCGGACCGAGTACCGCAACGCGATTCGCGACCTGCTCGCCCTCGACCTCGACGTCACCCCGCTGCTGCCGGGCGACGAGACCTCGGACACCGGCTTCGACAACAACGCCGACGTGCTGTCCATGTCGACTGCGCAGCTCGAGCGCTATCTCTCGGCCGCGCGAACCATCACACGTCTCGCGACCGGCCTGCCGCCGGCCACCCCGGGGTTCGAGACCTTCGACGTGCCGCTGCTCCTGCTGCAGGACGAGCGTCAGGACGAGAACCTTCCGCTCGGCTCGCGGGGCGGGGTCGCCATCCCCTATCACTTCCCGGTCGACGGCGACTACCTCATCACGGTGGAGCTGCGCACGAACTGGCAGGACTACATCCTCGGCATGGGGTCGGCGCATCAGCTCGACGTCCGGATCGACGGGGAGCTGGTCAAGCGGTTCACCGTGGGCGGCGAGGCGCGCGGCCGGCCCGCTCCGGTGACGTTCACCATCGCCGAGCGGGGCGACCCGGAGTGGGAGACGTACCTGCAGTCGGCCGACGAGAGGCTGGAGGTCCGCGTGCCCGTTCAGGCGGGGCCGCGTGTCGTGGCCGTCTCGTTCGTCCGCAACGTCTGGGAGCCCGAGGGCATCCTGAAGCCGCGGCAGGCCGGCGAGCTTCTCTCGAACGACGAGGCGTATCACGGTAACGCCGCGGTCAGCGCCGTCGGAATCGGCGGCCCGTATGCCGTGACCGGAGCGGGGGATACGCCGAGCCGGCGCGCCATCTTTACCTGCCGGCCGGACACGTCCGCCGCCGCGGACGAGCGGGCCTGCGCCACCGAGATCGTGTCGCGGCTGGCGCGGCGCGCCTATCGCCGGCCGGTGAGAACGGAAGACGTGGACACGCTCCTCGACTTCTACGAGAGCGGTCGGGAGAGCGGCGGCAGCTTCGACGCCGGCGTCCAGCTCGCGCTGGAGCGGATGCTGGTGGATCCCGACTTCCTCCTCCGCATCGCACGCGACCCGGACGGGGCGGCGCCCGGCGCGCCGTACCACCTGAGCGACGTGGAGGTCGCCTCGCGCCTCGCCTTCTTCCTCTGGGGCAGCGTCCCGGACGACGCACTCCTCGACGCGGCAGCGCAGGGCCGGTTGAACCAACCCGCGGCCCTGGACACGCAGGTCCGGCGCATGCTCGCGGATCCCCGCGCCGCCTCGCTCGTCGACGACTTCGCCGCCCAGTGGCTGCACCTGCGCAACCTCGAGGACGTCAAGGGCGACCCCGTGCCCTTCCCCGACTTCGACGACAACCTGGTCGAGGCGTTCCGGCAGGAGACCACGCTCTTTCTCGCCAGCACGCTGCGCGACGACCGGAGCGTGCTCGATCTGCTCGACGCCGACTACACGTTCGTCGACGAGCGGCTCGCCCGCCACTACGGCATCCCCGGCATCTACGGGTCGCGGTTCCGGCGCGTCACGCTGCCGGATCGGGAACAGCGCGGCGGTCTCCTCGGACATGGCAGCCTGCTCGCCCTCACCTCCTACCCGACCCGCACGTCGCCGGTCCTGCGCGGTAAGTGGCTGCTCGACACCATCCTCGGCGCGCCGCCCCCGTCGCCGCCGGCCGACGTGCCGGCGCTGACGGAGCGGGGCGAGGGAAGCCACACGACGTCGGTGCGCGAACGGCTGGAGCGCCACCGGCAGGCGCCCGCCTGCGCCACCTGCCACGCCTCCATCGATCCACCCGGTTTCGCCCTGGAGCAGTTCGACGGTCTCGGCGCGTGGCGGACCAGGGACGAGTTCGGCAACGCGATCGACGCCGCCGCCACCATGCCGAACGGCCGGACGGTCGAGGGGATGGCCGGACTGCGCGCGCTGCTGCTGGAACGGCCCGAGCAGTTCGCCGGGACGGTGACCGAGAAGCTCCTCTCCTATGCCCTCGGGCGCGGCCTGGAGCACACCGACAAGCCGATCGTACGCGCCATTGTCCGCGACGCCGCGGCCGATGACTACCGCTGGTCGGCGCTCATTGCCGGGATCGTGAAGAGCCCGGCGTTCCTGATGCGGAACGCGGCGGCGGATTGAAGACGGCAGGAGACGCTCCATGACCCTAGAGCGATCGCGTCGGCCGGACTGGAACGTCGCGCCTCCGCCGCGCAGCGACGGCGCCGGAGTGGGCCGTGCTCGTGTCCCTGTTGGACATGCGCAGGTGCTCGGTAATGGGAAGTAGTGGTATGACGGTGATGACGGCGACACACGGCGTGGCAATAGGCGACCGCGTCCGACATTCGACAAGAGCCGAATGGGGAATCGGTCAGATCCTCGACGTTCACGCGTCCAAGGTCGTGGTGTTTTTCGTTGAGGCCGGCCGCAAGACCATCTCGTTGCGACACGTGTTCCTGACGATCCTCGATCCACCTCCGAATCACCCGTTGCTGGACCGCATCGATGCGGAGGCGGCTGGCGGGCTCGGCTACCGGAGCATCAGCCAATCCATCAAGGGCTTTCTCGAAAGTTACCGAGGAGGATTCTACGGCGACCGTTATCTTCGTGAGGAACGTGACTACAAGGTCGAGGCGCATGAACTGGCCGCGACGATTCTGGGGCGTACTCAACTGGAGCCTCTCGCGGCGAGCGGGGCGTTCGCGGAGATTTGTCGTCGCGCGATGCAGGTGGCGAACAAGACGAATCTGATCTTTCCAAACGAGAAGATGGCTCTGAAGGACGGGCTGAAGCCGGCTGGACGTGAAGAAACGTTTGCGGTCGCGCTGTACGCACTGCTCCACGGTGACGACACGCCGCCGTCGCGATTCCAGCGCTTCGCGTCCGTTCTCGAAGACATGGGAGCTGGCAAGTGGACAGTCGCCACTTACTTTCCATTCCTCCTGTACCCCCACCAGCACCAGTTCATCAAACCAACGTATACCAAGAACGCCGCGGGCATCTGCGCGTTTGACATCACGTACACGCCGAGGCTCGACTGGGCAACTTACAGGCGGATGTTGCGTTTCTCGGATTATCTGAAATCGGAGCTGGCAACCCTGAAGCCGCGCGATAACATCGACGTCCAGTCCTTCATGTGGGCGATCGCGCAGGGGTGAGCGACGCGGTGAGGAGCACGACAGCATGACCATCAACAGGAAAGCGCTGCCGCGCCGGACGGTGCTGCGCGGCCTCGGCCTGACCTTGAGCCTCCCGTTCCTCGATGCGATGTCGCCCGCGTTCACCGCGCTGGCGAAGAGCGCAGCGAAGCCGATCCACCGCTTCCAGGCGATCTACGTGCCGAACGGCATGGCGATGCAGTACTGGACGCCGGAGGAGGAGGGCCGAAACTTCGAGCTGACGCCAATCCTGGCGCCGTTCGAGCCGTTTCGCGATCAGCTTCTCGTCGTCTCGGGGCTGCGGGCGTCGTGGGCCTACGTCCACGCCGGCGCCTCGGCGTCGTTCCTCACCGGGACTCCCCGCGGCGGCCAGAACGAGACCGACGTGCTGGCCAGCACGTCGATGGACCAGATCCTCGCGCGCGAGCTGGGCAAGACCACGCAGCTCGGCTCGCTCGAGGTGTCGATGGACAAGTTCGCCAACGCCGGCCAGTGCACTGCCGGGCTGAGCTGCGCCTATACGCAGACGATCTCGTGGCGCACGCCGACGATGCCGCTGCCGATGGAGAACAACCCGCGCGCGGTCTTCGAGCGGCTGTTCGGTGACAGCGGCTCGGCCGACCCCGAGGTGCGGCGGGCGCGGCGGCAGCAGAAGCAGAGCATCCTCGACTCGGTGACCGACAAGCTGACCGACCTGAAGGTGGCGGTCGGCCCGCGCGACCGGTCGAAGCTGGACGAGTACACAGAGGCGGTGCGCGACGTCGAGCGGCGGATTCAGCTCGCCGAGCAGCAACGCGACATCGAGCCGTCGTTCACCGAGCAGCCGTCGGCCCCGCCGCGCGTCTTCGAGGAGCACCTGGGGCTGATGTTCGACCTGCAGTTCCTGGCCCTCCAGGCCGACCTGACGCGGGTCGTCACGTTCATGATGGGACGCGAACAGAGCACGCGGTCGTATCCGCAGATTGGCGTACCCGACGCGCACCATCCCCTGTCGCACCACGAGGACGATCCGGAACGGATCGCCGTCATGTCGAAGATCAACGCCTACCACGCGAAGCTCACCACGGACTACCTGGCGCGGCTGCGCGCGGCGGAGGATGCCGATGGGTCGCTCTTCGACAACATGACGATCCTCTATGGGTGCGGCATCTCCAACAGCACGCGGCACCTGGGCGTCAACCTGCCCCTGCTTGTTCTTGGCGGCGGCGCCGGGAAGCTCAAGGGCGGCCGGCACCTGCGGTATCCGAGTCACACGTCGAACGCCGATCTCCTGATGACGCTGATGGACAAGCTCGACATGCCGCTCGACCGGCTCGGGACCAGCACGACGAAGCTGCCGATCGATACGCTGTCGGAGGTGTGATGATCCGAATCAGCACGCGGCTTGGCGATCGGCGTCGGTTCACGCTCTGTGGCGCGATCCTGGGATGGACGATCACGAGTCTGGCAGCGAGCGCCTCGGCCGCGGACCAGCCGCTCGCCGACGCGGCGCAGCGGGCCGACTGGAGCGTCGTCCGCACGCTGATTGGGGAGGGCGCCGACGTCACGGCCCGCCAGGGAGACGGCGCGACCGCGCTCCACTGGGCGGCCTATTGGGACGAGATTGAGTCAGCCGACCTCCTGATTCGCTCCGGTGCCGACGTGAACGCGGCCAACGACCTGGGCGTGACGCCGGTCTGGGCGGCAGCGGAGAACGGCAGCGCGGCACTGGTGCGGCGGCTGCTCGACGCGGGCGCGGATCCGGACGCGCCGCTCCTCTCCGGCGAGACGCCACTGCTGACGGCGGCGAGGGTCGGCGCGGCGGAGGTCGCGCAGCAACTCCTCGAGGCCGGCGCCGACACGGCAGCGACCGCCGGCCGCGGTCAGACCGCGTTGATGTGGGCGGTGGCCCAGCGGCATGCCGCGGTGGTCGAGGCGCTGCTGGCCCACGGCGCGGCGGTCGATGCCCGGTCGGAGGTCTGGACGGAGGTTGTCAAGACCACGGCCGAGCCATGGAACCCAGAGTACGTCGCGGAAATACCGCAGGGGGGCTACACGCCGCTGCTGTTCGCGGCGCGGGTGGGAAACCTCGCCTCGGCGAAGCTGCTCGTCGCGGCCGGGGCCGACGTAAACGACCAGCCGCCCTACGGCACGAGCGCGACGGTCGTTGCCGCGCACAGCGGCCACCGCGACGTGGCGGTGTTCCTGCTCGAGCAGGGCGCCAACCCGAACGCGGCGGACGCCGGCTATACGGCGCTCCACGCGGCGATCCTGCACAAGGACGCCGCCCTGGTTCGCGCGTTGCTCGACCACGGCGCCAATCCGGACGCGTCGGTGCGGGCCTCCACGCCCTTTCGGCGCGATTCGGTCGACTTCTATCTGCACCCGTCGTGGGTCGGGGCTACGCCGTTCTGGCTAGCGGCGCGCTTCAACGCGCCGGACATCATGCGCCTGCTGGTGGATCGCGGAGCAGACCCGCTGGCGGTGCATCATCCGACGTACTGGCCCGGTTCGCTGTCAGTGCGGGACGAGCGTGTGCAGGTGGAAGAGGGTCCCACGACCGCCCTGATGGCGGCGGCCGGCCTGGGAGGACGGAACCCACTGATCTCGGTGGACCGGCTGGATCGGATCGCCGAGAGCGCGCCGGTCCGAAGTACGCGGCGCGAGCCGGACCGGGTCGTGCGCGAGCAAACGATGCTGGAGGCGGTCACCATCGCGGCCGAGCAGGGGATCGACGTCAACATCACCAATGCCGACGGGAACACGGCACTGCACGCCGCAGCAGGCGGGGGATATGACACCGTCGTCGAGCACCTCGTTGCGCAGGGAGCCCGGACCGACCTCGAGAACGCCGACGGACGCACGCCGCTCACGCTGGCGCAGCGCGGTGCGCTCAGCGGGCGGGGCCGCTCGCCCCACGACAGCACTGTCGAGTTGCTCCGCCGGCTGGACGCCGGCGAGTAGGGTGTTGTCACCTGCGCGCGCGCTGGCGATCGCGTGCCTCGTGCTCGCGCCGCCTGCATCCGCCGACGCCCAGCCCGCGGCGCAGGACGATCATCCAGACATCCGGCTGTTCCTGGAAGCCGGGGCGGCGGGACCGCAGAGCGGGAATGCACTCCAGCAGATTAGTGCGCAGTGGCGCGATGCGTACGCCGGCATGATCTGGGACCTCGCCTGGCTGCTGCGCCCGCCAGGCCAGGGCATCATCCAATTCTTCTCGCTCATCGGATTCCTCCAGGAGCAGACCGGTCAGCCGTTCGGCGGGGATCTCGCCGCCTGGCAGCAGTGGATCTGGTCGCAGCCCTACGATCCCCATCCGGACCACGCGTTCTTCAAAGGGCAGTGGTACAGCCAGATCGATCCGCGCTTCGCCGACTTCTTTCCGCGGGGAGTGACCTCCCGCATCCGGCTCGACGAGATCGAGTGGGGCGGCGTGGCGGTCAACGGGATTCCGCCGCTCGAATACTCGGCGACGCTCGCGGCCACGGACGCCGACTATCTGGCGGACGATCACGTCGTCTTCGGCATCGCGCTGAATGGCGAAGCGCGGGCGTATCCGAAGCGGATCCTCGCCTGGCACGAGATGGCCCTTGACCGCCTCGGCGGGATCGAGCTGACCATCGTCTACTGCACGTTGTGCGGGACAGTGATCCCGTTCGAGAGCGTCGTGGGTAGCCGACACCTGACGTTCGGCACGAGCGGACTGCTCTACCGCTCGAACAAGCTGATGTTCGACCACGAGACCAAGAGCCTGTGGAACACGTTCGAGGGCATCCCGGTGATCGGCGAGATGGCGGGCGGCGATCTGCGGCTGACGCCGCATGCGGTGGTTACCACCACGTGGGGCGCATGGCGACGCCGGCATCCGGAGACGACCGTCCTGTCGCTCAATACCGGCCACCGGCGGAACTACGCCGAAGGGGCAGCCTATCGGAGCTACTTCGGCACCGACCAACTGATGTTCGCGGTCTCGCGCGCGGACGCGCGCCTGGCCAACAAGGAAGAGGTGCTGGTCCTGCGCCTACCCGACCCGGCCCAAGGTGGCGAGCCGGCGGCACTCGCCATCACGGCACGGTTCCTCGTGCGCAACCGGATCTTTCACCACGACTTCGCGGAACGGAACCTCGTGGTGGTCACCAGCGAGCAAGGGGCCAACCGAGTGTACGATGCCGGAGACGTGCGCTTCGTCCGGCATCTCGACGAGGCGCGCGTGGCGGACAACGCCGGCCGGGCCTGGCGGATCACCGAAGCCGCGCTCATCCTCGACGACGATGTGAACGTGCGGCGCGCGCGCGTTCCTGCCCAGCGCGCCTTCTGGTTCGGCTGGTACGCGCAGTTTCCAGACACCGCGCTGATCGACTGAGAACGCGGGTGAGCGGCTGGACGCTCCCGCCCGCGAAACGAAGCGCAGAGTGATTCAAGTCGCACGGCGCCGCGTAATCCCGCTCAGCCGCCCGCCGTCCACCCGTAGTTGATCCGGACGTAATAGAACGCGCCGTTGGCGCCGAACGGCGTCTGCACGCTGAAGCGGTTGCCCTTGGCGCGGGCGATTGGATTCTCCTCCGCGTCGTTGCCGAACGCGTTCTGGCCACCGATGGTGAACGTGGTGGATTCCCCGATCGCATACGCGGCCTCGACGTCAATCACCGCGTCGCCGCGATAGACATGGAGATCACGGGAGTCGAACCAGTCGCCGTAGTAGCTGAGGCGCCCGAGCAGGCGCCAGCGGCCAAGCCTTTGCCGGACCGACGCGTTCCAGCGCGTGCCGGGAATCGCCTCCTACAGTTCGCGCACCCGGAGCGCATCCAGCACCGACGGGTCGAAGCGGGTGACGGTGGTCGCGGTGTGGTTGAAGAGGAGACCGAATGTCGTCCGTCCGCCGAGGTGCGGGGGCGCGTAGGTGGCGATCACGTCGAGCCCCTGCGTCCGGGTCTCGAAGTGGTTGGTGAAGAAGCGGAAGTTCTGCAGGTTGCGCACGCTCGTCACACCTTCCGCAAGCAATCCCTCCACCTCGGCCGTCGCCAGCGCAAACAACTGCGTCAGCGCGAGGCGGTCGGCGAGCCGTATCCGGAAGTAGTCGGCCGTGAGGCTGAACGGTCCGGCGTCGACCACCGCGCCGAGCGCCTGGCTGACCGAACGCTCCGGCTGCAGCGGTTCGCCGCCCCGGAGCTCGGCGACCCGCGAGGTGGAAGGAATCGTGCCGTTGTTGACCAGGTCCATCAGCTCGTGGTCGTACTCCGTGGACACGTTGAAGGCGTTCTGCTGGCCGGGGGTCGGCGCTCGAAAGCCACTGCTCACGCTGGCCCGCAGGGCGACGCGGCCACCGAGACGGTAGCGCCCCGACAGCTTCCCGTTGGTCGTCGCCCCGAGATCCTCGAAGTCCTCCAGCCGGAGCGCACCGCTGACGGTCCACGCGTCATCCCGGCCTTGCAGTTCCACCTCGCCGTAGAGCGCGGTGTTGGCGCGACTCCACTTGCCGGCGGCGATCGGGCTGAAACCGGGGGAATCCGTTGGACCCGGCGCTGAAGCCCTGCGGTGCATACGGGCCGATCTGCCACGACGGCTCATCGCCGAGTCCGATGGTGAAGCGTTCGTCGCGCCACTCGGCGCCGCCGGCGAGATGGACGCGCTCGCTGACGGGATAGCTGAGGTCGACGTTCAACCCGATCTCATCCTGGCGGTAGAGCCCCGGATCGAACGTCGTCGGCGTCGCCGGTCCGAGCGGGAATGGCGTCTATCGGGACGCTCGACTCGGTCACCGACCGTGGCTGGGCGCGGCTGCCAACGACGACCACCCGCTCTTCGAACTGCGCGGTCATCGCGACATCCAGCGTCGTCGCGCCCGAGACACCGATCACCACGCCGCGGCGCATCTCCGTGACAAAGCCGGACCGGGTAAACGTCACGTCGTACGTGCCGTCCTGGAGCGCGGGAATGCTGAACCGGCCGGAGGTGCTGGAGACAACGCTCCGGACCTGAGCGGTGCCGGTGGCGCCACGCGCTTCCACGGTTACGCCGGGCAGGACGAGGCCTGTCGTGTCAGTGACCGTGCCCGACAGCGTTCCGTCCTGCACGCGGCCTACCGCCGACGCGAGCGACGCCGCACACAGGACGAACGCGATGGCCTGCATCTCCAGATCGCCGTAGAGAGCGACGTTGTTACGGTTCCAGGTTCCGGCAGTGTAGTCGGGAAAGCTGGGGAAGCCATTGGATCCCGAGACGAAGCCCTGCGCCGCGGCAGAGTCCGTCACTTGGGAGGCTCTCGCCGGGGCGGCGGGACCGCAGAGCGGAGGCCGGCGCACCAGAAGGCCAACGCGCCACCGGTGCACAGGGATGCCGGCCTAGAGGCCGGCGCACCAGTACGGGGGCCGGCGCACCACGAAGGCGGCGGGCTGCTAGACCGCGCCGGCGGACCGGGCGGCTGCGATCTCGTCGGGGGTCATGCCGAGGACGTCCGAGAGGATCTCGTCGGTGTGCTCGCCCAGCAGCGGGGAGCGGACCACCTCGGCCGGGGAATCGGAGAGCTTGATCGGGTTGCCGACGGTGAGGTACGCACCGCGCTCGGGGTGGTCAACCTCGACGACGGTGCCAGTCCCGCGAAGGGACGGCTCCTCGGCCAGTTCCTTCATCGAGAGGACCGGGCCAGAGGGGACGTTGAGGGGATTGAGGATCTCCATGACTTCGAACTTGGTCCTGGTCATGGTCCACTTCTCAATCTCGTCGAAGACGGTGTCGAGCTTGGGGAGACGCGCTTCCGGAGTGTTCCACTCCGGATCCTCCAGCCAGTCCGCGTGGCCAATCACCTTCGCGAGGGCGCCGAAGGCGGCCGCCTGGGTAATGATGTAGATGTAGGCGTTGGGGTCGTCCTCCCATCCCCTGCACCTGACGATCCAGCCAGGCTGGCCGCCGCCCGACGCGTTACCTGACCGAGGGGTCGCCTCACCGAACGTGCCGTTGGGGTACTGGGGATACTCCCTGAGCGGGCCATGCGTCAGGCGCTGCTGATCGCGCAGCTTCACGCGGCACAGATTCAGCACGCCATCCTGCATGGCGCAGACGACGCGCTGGCCGCGGCCGGTCTTCTCGCGCTGGAGCAGCGCCGTGACGATGCCGAGCGCAAGGTTCAATCCGGTGCCGGAATCGCCGATCTGCGCGCCGGTCACGGTGGGCGGCCCGGCGTCGAAGCCGGTTGTGCTGGCGCCGCCGCCGGTGCACTGCGCGACGTTCTCGTACACCTTGCAGTCCTCGTAGGGGCCGGGCCCGAACCCCTTGACCGAGGCGTAGATGATCCGCGGATTGATCTCCTGAATTCGCTCCCAGGCGAAGCCCATCCGATCGAGTGCGCCGGGAGCGAAGTTCTCGGCCAGGACGTCGCAACTCTCGATCAGCCGCGTGAAGATCTGCTTTCCCGTCTCCGACTTGGTGTTGACGGTGATGCTCCGCTTGTTGTGGTTGAGCATCGTGAAGTAGAGGCTGTCGACGTCCGGAATGTCGCGGAGCTGGCCGCGCGTCGCGTCACCGACGCCGGGACGCTCCACCTTGATGACGTCGGCGCCGAACCAGGCGAGCAGTTGTGTGCAGGTAGGCCCCGACTGCACGTGGGTCATGTCGAGGATGCGAACCCCTTCAAGCGCTTTCATCGCCTTGCTCCTCGCCCGCGGTCACGTCACTTCGGGACGCCGGCGAGCCTGATCCCTTCGTCGACGATCGTCCTGCTCAGCAGGCTGACGCAGGCGTAGAGGGCGCGCAGGGTCGGCACCTCGACACCGGTCATCTCGGCCAGCTCGATCACCGCGCCCAGCATGCCGTCGATCTCCAGCGGCTTCCCCACCTCGACATCCTGCAGCATCGACGTCTTGTGTTTGCCGACGCCTTCGGCGCCGGCGATCCTCCGATCCATCGGCACGCGGAAGGTGGCGCCAAGCCGTTCGCCAATCTCCTGCGCCTCGGTCATCATTGCCGCCGCCAGCGTCCGCGTCGCCGGGAACTGGCAGATGTCGACCAGGGTCGCGTGCGTCAGCGCGCTGATCGGGTTGAAGGTGAGATTACCCCAGAGCTTCAGCCAGATCTCCGAGCGGATGTCGGTCAGGACACGCGACTTGAAACCGGCCGCAGTGAACAGATCGGCCACGCCCGCAATCCGTTCCGACTCGCTCCCGTCGAGCTCGCCGAGCGGGAAACGGTTGCCCTCGATGTGGCGGATAACCCCCGGCTCGGCGACTGCGGCCGCCGGATAGGCGATGCACCCGATGATCCGGTCGGGGTCGATCCTGTTGAACAGGACACCGCCAGGGTCGACGGACTCGACGACGCGGCCGGCATACGGCCCGTCCAGCTTCTGGAAGTACCACCAGGGGATGCCGTTCTGCAGCGTGACGAGGCACGTCTCTGGACCAAGGATCGCGGGCAGGTCGTCAACGACGGCGGCGATCTGATGCGCCTTCAGCGCGAGCAGGACGATGTCGTGCGTGTCGAGATCGCGGATCCGATCGGTCGCGGCCAGGTTGCTGGCAACCGTCCGGGTCTCGACGGCGCCTGACCCGGTTTCCTCCTCGCGCGCCTCGATCAGGGTCAGGCCGTTTGCGCGGATCGACGCCAGGTGTGGGCCTCGCGCGATGACCGAGACATCGTGCCCGGCCTCGGCCAGACGGACCGCCATGTAGCCGCCGATGGCCCCCGCGCCGACAACGGCAACCGTCACTGACCGCCGACGGCCGCCTCGCGCTCCTCCGCACGGTGGCCGGCCAGGATGCCCTCCATCCCGATGTTGCCCTCGTGGCAGGCGTACTCGTAGATCGCGTCGGTCGTCCCCATCAATGGAATCGATACCGTCCAGGGCTCTGCATAGATGGTCGGGTCGTTGATCGTCACCTCGTACTCGAGGGTCTCCGGACCGGTACGCGTCAAGCGCTCGGTGACGCGCATATTCTCGGCCGAAAACCCGCGGAACGTCGCGTGGGTCGAGTAGTTCGCCGTCTCGACGACCAGGGTGTCGCCGTCCCAGTACCCGCGGGAGTCGCCGTGCCACAGCCGGATGTCATCGTCGAGCGGCGACGTGCCGTCGATCGGGATGACGCGCGCGTCGTGGTTCATCTCGTGGTACATGACGACGTGCGTCGGACTCTGGAAGATCTGGTAGTAGCTGTTGTAGCCGGCGCCGAGCCGCGGCACGCCGTAGGTGACGCAGCGCTCCGAGAGGGGACGGTCGGTGTACGAGTCGGCCGGGTGGTCGCTCACATGGTCACGCAGCATCTGCTGGCGGTCGCGCGCCGACGCGGTGAGCGCCGGGATGCGGCCGTCGGGCGGATCGATGACGAGCGCCGTCCGGTTGTTGAAGTTGCGGTCCGCAATCCAGAACTGGTTGTAGTTGCCGGTGTCCGGATCGTACGACGTTGCCTGCGTCCGCTTGATCGCCGCGAGGACAAGCTGATCGCCGAAGAGTGCGTCGCCATCGTCCACCGCCAGTTGAGCCGCTTGCTGAAGGGCTGCCAGCTCTTCGTCGGTCAGCCGTGCCTTGCCTGCCCACTCCGGCGGACGCTCAAGCGGTGTCGCGTTGTTGTTAGCCCACACCCCCTGGAGGTCCGGCTGGCCGTCCGGTGTCCGGGGGAGGGTCCAGTTCGCGTCCTCGGTCTGCGCGGCGACAGGCGCGCCGGCGGCGAGAGCCATGGCGAGCGTGAAGAGGCCAAACATCAACATCGTCAGAACCGGTCGTCTCTGCATCGTGATCTCCTTCGGCGCACGAGCGCCCCGGCGGGCCGGCCGGGGTGTTGGCGACAGCAACAGATTATTGTAACGACGAGACCCGAGAACGGCAACGGGAGGTGCGGGCAGGTTGGTCGTGGACCGCTGCCGCTCCCTGTCGCGTGTGCGCCTCCGCCGTCTGCCGGGCTACCGGGCGAAGAGCGAACGGTTCGCCTCCGCCCGCGTCTTGATGTCGGCCAGGTGTTCGTCGAGCAGGTAGCCGTCCGCCACGAGCGCCTCGCCGGCGCGCATCACCTCGGCGAGGTACGCATCGAAGCTGGCGTAACGCTCCTCGACCGATCGGCGCGGGTCGCCCGACGCCTCGCGGTCCGCCCGGGTGTTCTGGAACGGGATGATCCCGCCGGCCAGGCCGAGCAGCGCGTCGGGCTGACCGATCGCCGGCGCGCGCAGGTTCCAGCTCGTGTAGGTGGCGACCGGCGCCGCGACCGCCGGCATCCTGAGGACGCCCAGCTCGTTGTTGTCGTCGTCGAGCGCCGGGACGCGGACGCCGTAGCGCTCGTTCCCGCGGAGCGGCGGATGGTTATCGATCCGACGCTCGATCGCGAACGCCTCGCCGTAGTCGATGGCATCCGGCTGCTGAATCGACGTCGGATAGCGGACGCCGGGCAGCGCCTGCCATCCCACCTTGTCCTCCTGCCACCCGACAAGCGTGCCGTCGGCGATGCGTGGATGCACACCGTACGGAGGCGGTGTGCCATCGGTCACCCAGCGATCCATCGCGAGAAAGAGCGTCTGGACGAACGGCTCGTAGACGTTCGGATTGGGCGCCAGTTGCCCCCGCTCCGACGGTCCGCGCGCCGGGCCGTGCTGCGATCCGCCGAAGACGTAGACGCGCACGTCGTCGGGGATATCCGTGTCGCGCCCGCCCGACGGATCGGTCACCGCCAGCGATGCGCTTCGGTGCCAGTACTCGGAGCTGGTGTCGAGATGCATCACTGTCGGCGCGACGCTCGCGGCGCGCGCCCGGCGCAGGAGGCTGTCGGTCCGGCCGGTGAACGGGTCGGTCTCCTCGCCGTAGGTAAACGGGAAGACATCGACCGGGTAGAGATGCCCGCTGTGCGCGGTGGCGGTCCGTGTCGGCGACGCGAACCGATGGTTGAAGAAGCCCTGCCCACCGCCCGAGATGACCGGCATTGCGCCGTCGAAGACGATCCGTCCCGCTTCGTCGGCATTGAAGCCCTCGTAGAGGAACATCCGGAGCGCCCGGCCGCTCTGCGAGCGACCCTCGCCGATGACGCGCTGCGCAATCGGCCGGCCGTCGGCGCCGCGGAGTGGGTTCATCGTCGAGTCTTCGTAGCGAAGGAACGAGACCACGTCGCGAATCGCGGCGAACCCGGCACCCTGCACGACGGAACCGCGCGCCTCGTACATCAGTTCGTAGATCACGCCCGGCGCGAACCCGCCGTCGAGGCGGAGGTCCGCTTCGATCAGGCCGCTGCCCTCGTCGTGCGGGCCGCGCGTCAGGATGAACTCCCACGCGTCGCGCGGGATCAGCTCCGGGGCGTCGCGCTCGCGCGCCCGCCGCGTCAACGTGGCGGCCGGCAGCGCGGCGACTACCGGTTCGAAGGCGAGCTGGCCCCGGTCCGAGATCGTCAGCCGATCCGTCGGCGCCTCCGCGATCATTTCCGCCCGGATCGTGCCGGTGATCGGGACGCCGTCCTCGCCCAGCGCCACCGGCACCTCCAGCCGGAGCAGCCCCGGATCCGCACGGACCTGCGCAATCCAGCCGCTCCAGACGACGACGTAGCCGCGCTGACGAAAGAACGGCTGGTCGCCCCAGAGGCGGCGGCCCCGGTTGTTGACGTCGTAGAGGATCGTCGGTTGCGCGAGCGAGAGGTCGCGCGGCGCGAGGATCTCGACGTCGCCGTAGAGCTCGACGCGGCCCTCGCTGTTGTCGGCCGCCAGGCGAAGGTCGACCACCGCCTGGTTGGCGGGAAGCTCGGGGTCGAGAGCGTAAACGACGCGCCCGCGGAGACGCTCGTACGGACCGACCTGGCCGGGGACCGCCTCGACTGGTTCGCGCGAGATGATGTCGAAGCGAATCACCTCTGCGGCGGCGGGAGTGGCGGCGGCGGCGACACTGCACGCGCACAGCGCGAAGGATCTGGCGGTCATGACTGGCTCCTCACGGACGTACGCGCTGGCTCTTGACCGGCGCCACGTACAGGTCGGCCCGTGGCCGGCGCCCCCTGCGCGCCGGCTGGACAGCCCCTGCCACACCGGTACGGACCCTTTAGTTCGCCAGGGGGTCCGGCCGGACCTGGAACTGGACCACCTTGCTGGGGGTCCCCATGCCGGTCTCGGTGTGGAACGGCGCCCGGGTGCCGTAGGTGGCCCAGACGCCGCGCCCCTTCCAGCCCCCCTCGGGATCGTCGATCCGGCCGTCCATCCACTTCGTGTAGAAGCCGAGCGGATACGGGACGCGCAGGATGACCCATTCCCCGTCGACCAGGGCCAGCAGCCCCTCGGAGGCATTGCCGGTGTTGATCGGCACGTTCTCGCCCAGGCCGAGGGTGTCGAACTGATCGACCCAGGTGTAATAGCTGCCTTCGGCGCTCCCCGAATCGGCCACCCCCTTGAGCTGCGGCAGCGGCTCCTCGTAGAGCGTCCAGCCCTCCGGGCAGTGCTGGCCCGTCGCCTCCGGACCGTTCAGCGGACCGGTGCACAGCGACCGGTCGAAGCTGGCCATGTGGCCGCTCGCGAGGGGCGTCCAGACGACGCCGTTCCGGTCGATGTCCATACCGCGCGGCGAGTAGCCCTGCACCGGTGCCGCCGGGTTCCCCCACGGCACCTCGAACACCTCGGTGAGCGCCATCTCGGACGGATTGTCACCCGGGTCGAGCCGCAGGATCGCGCCGGGGAATCCGAGCGCCGAGCCCCAGATGGTTCCGTCGACCGGGTTGGCCGCGATGCCGTAGAAGCCGCTTGTCACTCGGTGATCCATCGACGGATCGATCGGCTCGTCCGGCTCGGTGTAGGCGTCGCGCTGGCCGTTGCCGTTCGTGTCGAGGACCAGGGCGGTCCAGCCCTGCGACGCTTCCTCGTCACCTGTCTCGAGGAACTGATTCGTGTCGAGCCAGCCGATCACCTGTCCGCCGCCGCTCGTCCAGAGCGTGTTGTGCTCGTCCTCGGCGAAGATCAGGTGGTGCGTGCTGAAGCAGGTGCTGATCAGCGCCATCTCCTCGGTCGCGGGATCCCAGACGGCAAGGTGCCGGCCCGCACGCTCCACCGGGAACGCCCGTGCCGACGGGTGGTCGGATCCCTCCAGGCACATCGGCGGGTTCTGCGGCCCGCGGACGCGCGAGGTGAGCCAGACGCGGCCGTCCTGATCGAGCATCGGGTTGTGGACGTTCGCCTGGCTGGTCCAAATCGCCTCGTCGCCCCAGTAAGGGGACGGCATGAGCGGCGGTCCGGCGGCGACCGGCGTGTCGGGATCGCGCACCGGCACGGGGATCTGGCGTATGGAATGACTCGTCGGGTCAAGCACCGGAACGTAGTCCGCACTTGCCTCGAGCGCACCGTAGATCGGTCCGTACGCGTTGACCGTCGGATTCCGCTTGTCGGTCGATATTTCGTCGTGGAGGTAGGCCTTCGGATCGGCCCAGTCCCACTGCGTGACGACGATGTTGCGCTCCACCCCCTGGGGCCGGCGCGGCGCCTCGGGCAGCTCGCCTGTCATGATCCGGTCGGTCCAGTCCGCGAACATCTCCAGCGCGGCACTGCGGCCCATCCGGTCGAGGCCGTTCGACATGGAGCCGCCCGCCTGCCCCGACTGAATCCGGCGGTCCCAGGCATCGACGAGCGAGTCGTGGTCGCCCAGCGCCGGCGGGATCTCGCGGGTCGCCAGGTTGCCGAGCGCGTGGCAAGCCGTGCAGCCGCCCGACTTCACCATGCGGAGCCATTCCGCCTGGCTTCGCATGGTGGGCGAGATGCCGTTACCGTCCGGCCCGGTGCCGGGGAACTGATCGGTACCAGGCACCTCGATCAGCGAGAGCCAGTGGCCCGCCGGGTAGTAGTGCGCCGCGGCCGCCTCGTCCGGCGCCACGAGGGCCGTCAGGTCGAGCATGTCGCCCGGCTGGGCCGACACCCTCTCGGAGTCGACCAGGCCGTAGCCGCGGACCCAGACGTCGTAGGTGGCCGACGGGAGGTCGGGCATGAGGTACTGCCCGGCGTCGTCGGTCACGACGATCCGGCTGAAGCGGGTTGGCAGGTCCATTGTCTCGGCGATCACCCAGACGCCCGCCTCCGGCCCGTTCGGACCGGTCACCACACCGCTGATGTCGTCATCGTCCATCGGCGACGTCTGATCCATCGCGGGGCCGCACGCGGCTACCGCCAGCGCGGCGCAGCCGGCTGCGGCGATCGCCCACCGCCAAAAGCTGTTGTTCCGCATGTTGTGTCCTCCCGTCAGACCGGTTCCGCTACGTTCTGCTGTCTGTCGCACAGTAGCATGAAAATGCGGGGACCTAGCGGTCGAGCCAGTCGACATGCACCCGCGCCACCATATGCATGTAGCCGCCGCCGTACTCGTCGCTGGCGGCGGCGGTGAGATGTTCGCGCGCCGCCGCGTTGTTCCCGAGCGCCTCGTGGTAGAGGCCGACGTAGAGGAGGGCATAGAAGCGGGCGCTCGCGCCCCGGCGCGCCGCCAGCCGCTCGCCGTCTGCCATCACCTGCTCCGGCGTCCGCTCGCCCCGGAACATCTCGTAGATCTCCCGCATCGGCGCGCGCCCGTCCGGGCCGGCCGGCAGCAGCGCGGCCTGCGCCGCCTCGGGGGACTCGCCGCGCGCGACGCAGAGGAAGTGCCAGGCGGCGTTCTCGACATCGTTCGGGTTGACCAGCCGGTGCGACTCGAACTGCTCCCGGCAGTCCTGGTAGCGACCGACGTAATACAGCGCGATGCCCCGCTGCCAGAGCTGCGACGCGGCGTCCGGGACGAGGGCAGCCACCTGGTCGAAGCCATCCGCCGCCGCCTCGAGACGGCCGGCGGCGAAGTCGTCCATCGCCTGATTGAGCAGGGCGCGCGGATCCTGTCCGGCCGCGCCGCCGGCGCAGGCAAGACTGAGAATGGCTGAGGCGGCGGCGACCGTGATCCGTGGCATCTGCACATGGTAAAGGATGCATCGGGAATCGCGCGCGCCGGAAGGACGACCCGCCACCGGTGCACGGGGAGGCCGGCCTGGAGGCCGGCGCACCAGGGTGTTGTAGACTGGCCACATTCATCCTGCACAGGAGGATCCACCATGACCCGCATCTTTGCGTTCGGCGTCATCCTGCTGGTCGCGGCGGCAACGGCGGTCCCCGCCGCGGCGCAGTCGGCCAACATGAGCTTCTTCATCACGAGCGCCGGCCCGGGGGACGGCGCCAACCTGGACGGCCTCGAGGGGGCTGACGCCCATTGCCAGATGCTGGCGAGCGCAGCGGGCGCCGGCGGCAAGACCTGGCACGCCTACCTCAGCACTACTGGCCCGACCGGCCAGAACGCGCGTGACCGGATCGGCGCCGGTTCCTGGCACAACTACAACGGTGTCGAGATTGCCTCCGGCGTCGACAACCTGCTGGGTGACAACAACCTGACGAAGGAGACCCAGCTCACCGAGAGCGGGCAGATCGTCAACGGCCGCGGCGACGACCCGAACATGCACGACATCCTGACCGGCGCGCAACTCGATGGCACCGCCTGGGAGGGTGAGGGCGACACCACCTGCAGTAACTGGACCAGCAACGCGAGCGACGGCAGCGCGCTGGTGGGACACCACGACCGGAACGGCGGCGGCGCCAATCCTAATCACTGGAGCACGGCGCACGGCTCGCGCGGCTGCGGGCAGGCCGACCTGCAGGGTACTGGGGGCAACGGCTTCTTCTACTGCTTCGCGATCGACTAGGAGACCTCACGGCGCATGGCCCGGCCGTCCGACCGGCGCCGCGGACACCCGGCGCGGCGGCCGGCACGCGTGTCAACACCCGGTGCGGCTCCGATTGCGGCGCTGCTTGCCGGCAGCGTGGCGCTCGGCGTCGCCATCGCCGCGACGCGCGACCCGGCCGTCCCGGAGGCGTCGGTCACGCACCGTCCGATTGCGGTGTCCGCGGACGGCTACGTCTCGTCCGAGACGTGCCAGGCGTGCCACCCGTCGCAGTACGCCACCTGGTACGGGTCGTTCCACCGGACGATGACGCAGGTGGCCACGCCGAAGACGGTCCGCGCCGACTTCGACGGCGTTGTGGTGGACGCGGTGCCGGGCCGGCCGATGCGGCTCGAGCGGCGCGGCGACGAGTTCTGGGCGGAGTTCGATGACCCGGGCTGGGAGGGGCTGCCGTCTGAGCGGCCGCGCATCACGCGTCAGGTGGTGCTGATCACCGGGTCGCACCACCAGCACATCTACTGGTACGCCACCGGCCACGACCGGACACTGAACGTCCTGCCGGGGGCGTACCTGCTGGACGAGGCGCGCTGGACGCCGCGCAGCGCCGTGGTCCTTTCGCCATCGAATCAGGGCGTCGCCACCCTCGACGGCCACTGGAACGCCATCTGCATCGCCTGTCACACGACGCACGGCAAGACGCAGTTCGACACGCCGTACCGATCCGAGCCGATCACGGACCAGGCGGTTGACACCACGGTGGCGGAATTCGGCATCGCGTGCGAGGCGTGCCACGGGCCGGCCACCGCGCACGTCGCCGCGAACCGGAACCCGGCGCGGCGCTACGCGTTGCACGCCGCCGACGCGCCCGACCCGACAATCGTCGAACCGACGCGGCTCGACCCGCAACGCTCGTCGCAGGTCTGCGGGCAGTGCCACAGCATCTGGGAGTTCCGCGACGCCGCGGACGAGCGGGCCGCCAATGCGGGCGGCCTGCCGTACCGCCCGGGCGACGACCTGCACCACACCCGGTTCGTGGCCCAGCCGACCGCGAACCGGGAATCGTCCATGATGCAGGCGCTCCTGGCATCTGATCCCGACTTCGTCCGCGGCTCGTTCTGGGCCGACGGCCTGGTGCGCGTGTCGGGGCGGGAGTACAACGGCCTGATCGATTCCCCGTGCTACGCCAACGCCACGACGCCGGAGCGAACGCTCTCGTGCTATTCGTGCCACACGATGCACAAGACGCCGGAGGATCCGCGGAGCGTCGCCGCATGGGCCGACACGCACCAGATCACCGCCGGCATGGACGGCGACGCCGCCTGCACGCAGTGCCACGAGTCCATCGCCGCCGACATCGAAGCACACACGTTTCACCCGGCCGAGAACGCAGGCAGCCGCTGCTACAACTGCCACATGCCGTACACGTCGTACGGCCTGATGCGGGCGATTCGAAGTCACACGGTGACCAGCCCATCGGTCCGCGAGACCGTCGACGTGGGGCGGCCGAACGCCTGCAATCTCTGCCACCTCGACCGCACGCTGGCCTGGACGGCGGACGCGCTCGGCAACTGGTACGGGCAGGCGTCGCCCCCGCTCGACGACGACGAGCAGCGCGTCGCGGCGTCGGTCCTCTGGCTGCTGCGGGGCGACGCCGGCCAGCGCGCGCTCGCTGCCTGGAGCTACGGCTGGCAGCCGGCGCAGGAGGCGTCCGGGACGAGCTGGATGGTGCCGTACCTGGGCGAACTGCTGGGCGATTCGTACGACACGGTCCGCTACATCGCGGCCCGTTCGCTCCAGACGCTGCCCGGCTACGGATCGTTCGCGTACGACTTCACCGGCGACCGCGACGACCGGATCGCGGCCGCGGTCCGCGCGCTTACCGACTGGCGCGAGAGCACCCGATCGCGCGAGCGTCGCGACCCGGAACTGCTTTTCTCGTTCGACGGCGCACTCGACACCGCGGCGATGCGCCGTCTGTTCGATCAACGGGACACCCGCCCGCTGTTCCTGCGTGAATAGATGCCCGGAGCCAAGGCCGCGTGACCCCTGCCCCGTCCCCTGCCGGCCCCGACTACGTCCGCCGTCACCTGCGGTTCGGCTTCTGGGCGCTTGCGCTGTTCCTCACGCTCGGTGCGACGCTCGAAGCACTGCACGGCTTCAAGGTGGGGTTCTACCTCGACGTGTCGAACGAGACGCGCCGGCTGATGTGGACCCTGGCGCACGCGCACGGCGGGCTGCTGGCGCTGATCAACGTGGTGGTCGGCGTGGCCATGCGCAGCGTGCCTGAACTGACGTCCGGCGCACGCGCGCGGTTGGCGTCGCCGCTGCTCATCGCGGCCACGGCGCTGCTGCCCGCCGGGTTCTTCCTGGGGGGCGTGGCCTTCTACAGCGGCGACCCGGGTGTCGGCATCGCGCTGGTCCCGCCAGGCGCAGCGTGTCTGCTCGCGTCGGTGGTGCAGTTGGCGCGGGCGTGCGGCGGGGTCCGGACGAACGGATCTACTGGACCGTGATCGTCAGGTCGCCCGGCGTCAGGTACATCGCGTCGACCGCCCACGCGCGCAGCGTGTAGCTGCCCGGCTCGTCAAAGGTGACGGTCGTTTGGAACGTCGCCGACGTCCAGCCGTCCCCGTCGATGTGGGTCGCCGGCGAGTCGGACGACGTGGCCTCGGTCGCGACGCCATCCACTTCGGTGTCGGCCTCCCGCTCCTCGAACGACCGCTGGTAGCCGGACGGCTCGAAGTCGGCGGCCGCGGGACCGCGGTACACGATCCAGAGCAGCGCCAAGCCGTTGCGCGGCGGACGCGGCCGCGTGTACCACTGGATGTTATCGGGCGACTTCGGCAGATCGTCCGGCGGAATCAGCGTCGGCAGCCGGCGGCGCGGAGGACGCGGCGGCTGCTCAGTCGGAAACTCGTCGTCGGTGATGGCGGCGGTCAGCGTCACCGCCTCGCCGACGCTCACCGTCGTGGCGCCTGCCGAGACGGTCACCTCCGGCGGGATGTTCGCGAACATCTGCTCCAGCGACCGGCCGAAGCTGGTACGCATGTTCGACGTGATGGTGCTCTCGTCAATCTCCCATTCCGGCTGCAGCCAGCCGTACGCCTGCTGCAGGCTGCCGTTCGCCGTGACGTTCCAGACGATGCCGTCCTCCGGGTTCGGCCCCGTGCCGTTCGGCATCGGCACGGTGAACTGGTAGCGCTGGGTCCGCGGATAGAAGTGGGTCGGCTGGCCCCGATCCTCAGGACCCGGCGAGAAGTAGTTCTCCGGACCGATCGGGACGTGCGGCTGCTCGCGGTAGTTCCGGTTCATGTAGCCGAAGTGGAACAGATAGCTGCCGTCCTCGTTGAGGGTCCAGCCTTCGAAGATCGGCTGCACATCCTGACCGCCGTCGAACCGCTGCTGCGGCTGCGTGACGATCGGCACGTCGCGCGGGTTCACCTGCGCCTCGGCGGGTCCCACCGTAGCCAGGACGAGGGCAGCGCCCGCAGCAACGGTGAACGCGGCGGAGGCCGCCGCCACCAGGACGGCGGCCTCCTCGCGGTGGAGGTGTCTTCCCATGAACTGACTAGTCGTTGTTGTTGTTCGCGCGCGCTTCGAGTTCGGCGGAGTACTCCTCGTCGCTCAGGTCGTACCAACTGATCCAGCCGAAGGCCATCTCGTCGATCGTCCGGCTGCCCCCGCCCGTCCAATTGAGGGCGTCGAGGTTGCCGCGATGGGCCTCGGTGTTGTCGTGGTAGCTGATGACGTGGAGCTTCGTGCCGGCCGGATAGATCGGCTGCGCCTCGTCCGCGTAGTTGTAGACGATGTGCCAGTTGAAGTCGAAGTTGGCGCAACTCACCATCTCGGTGGACGAGTCGGGATAAATGAGCTCCAGGCACTGGCGCTTCCCGAGGAAGTGCATGTGCGGCTGGAAACCGGTCAGCCGGCCCGGCAGGTACATCGTCGTGTAGCCGTCGTGGCGCGTGATCTGCCCGGCGGGAATGTCGAGCTCGCCGGCCTGGCCGAGCTGCCGCGAGTAGAGGACCCTCTCCGGCTCCTCGCCCGCCGGGTAGAGGACCATGCCGACATCGGTCCGATCCACCACCTCCTCGCCGATCGCGTGGTAGTGGAAGCTGAACCGGACGCGCGCATCAGCTTCGAACATCTTGCCGGTCCCCTCGGGGTACTTGTCGGCGTTCTTGCCGACCGCGTACTCATTCAGGAAGAAGTCGCTCGAGCTGTCGTTGAGCGGCGCGTCAGGGTCGGTGACCGCATAGGTGAGCGCATGGTGCACCACCCGCAGGTCGCCCGCCTTGGTCTGGATGGCCTTGATGTAGCGATCCTCCGCGATGCCGGAATCGACGATGTAGTCGCCCCACCAGTCGCCCGCCTCGGCCGGCACGGTGTGCGGCGGCGAGGTGATGATGACGTCAGGCTCAACCTCCCAGGCGCCGAAGTCCGGCAGCTCCGCCGGCGGCGGCGCATCAGCCGGGTTGCCGCGCGGCGCGCCGGCATCGACCCAGGTCGCGACCATGTCGATCTCGGCCTGCGAGAGCGACCGGTCCTGCTTGAACTCCTGGATGCCGACATTCGGGTCGACGTGCCAGGGGGGCATCTCCCGGGCCACGACCTTGTTCTTGATCGACCGTGCCCAGGGCCGGGTCTCCTGATAGTTCATGAGAGACATCGGCGCCATGTTGTCCGGCCGGTGGCAGACCTGGCAGGACCGCTGCAGAATCGGCTCGATGTTCTTGTGGAACGTCACGTCGTCGGCCTGCGCGGCTGCGACGCCAGGCAACGCCAGCACGAGTGCCGCCGCCGCCAACGCGAGCGTGAATGTCGCCTTCGTCATCTGAGCACCTCCAGGGTCGGCCCGCGCCTGACATCCATGCGCAGCACCGCTCACATGCACAAACTTCCCAGGCGAAGTGTAACGCCAGTTCCCGTCCGGATCAACCGCGATGTGCGCCCCGGTGTCCGGTGCGTGTCCGCCCCACGGATCATCCGGGTCGCCGCCGCCGCCGTATAATTAGCCGCATGAGAGCGACGATCGCCGCCGTCCTGACACTCTGCGCAATCCTGTCTGCCTGCGCCGACGATCCCCCGGATCCGGCGGCGCTGGCCGAGCCGACCCCCGCCGCGCCGGCGGCGCCCCGGTCCGACGGCAGTCTGGCGGTGACCGGTGTCGCCCCGGTCTCGTCCGACGGGTCGCTGACGGTGGTGATCTTCGAACCCCTGGGAGACGATCCGGTCACCTTCTCCGACGACCCGGTGGAGATGGATCAGTACGGCATGGAGTTTCAGCCGCCGGTGCTGCTCGCCACGGTCGGCCAGCCGGTCCATTTCACCAACAGCGAGGACGTGCTGCACAACATCCGCGTCTACCACATCGACACGAAGGAGACCGCCTTCAACATCTCAACGCCGATCGGCGGCACCTACGAGCACCGCTTCGAGACTGCCGGCACGTACGTCGTCGCCTGCGACATGCATGCCCAGATGGGCGCGAGCGTCGTCGTCACCACCACGCCCTACGCCACGGTGGCTGACCGGGACGGCGCGTTCTCCGTCGACGCCGTGCCGCCCGGCCCCTACACGGTCCATGTGCAGGCGGGGAGCGCTCGGACCCGCCACGCGATCACGATCGCTGACGGAGCGACCACGCTGACGCTGGGCGGCGACTGACGCCGCGCGCGGCGTGCCCGGTGGCGCGGCGCACCGTCACCGCGGCGATCAGACATCCGGCACGACGGCCCGGGAGGCACCATGAGAACCACCCAGGAGATCGCGGACCATGTCGGCGGCGTCCTGCATGGCGACGGCGCGGTCGACATCCACACGGTCGGCAGCCTGGAGCGGGCGGGTGACGGCATGCTCGCTTACGCCGAAGGGCCGCGCGTTGCGGACGTGCCCGGCGCCGGGGCGGCCTGCATCCTCATCCCGGCCGGAAATGTCCCGGATCGCACGGTGATCGTGGTCGATCACCCGCGCGTGGCCTTCGCCCGGGCGGCGCAGTGGCTGCTCCCGCCGGCGCTCCCCCCGCCCGGCGTCCACGCGACGGCGGTGGTGGCGCCGGACGCCACGCTCGGCCCGGACGCCTCCATCGGCGCCTGGACCGTGATCGAGGCAGGAGCGGTCATCGGCGCGGGCACCACGATCCTGCCGGGCGGCTACGTCGGCGCCGGCGCCCGGATCGGCTCCCGATGCGTGGTGTACCCGCACGTGGTGATCTATCCCGGGGTGACGGTTGGAGACCGCGTGATCATCCATGCGGGGGTCGTGATCGGCGCCGACGGGTTCGGCTTCGTCTTCGACGGCGAGCGCCAGGTGAAAGTCCCGCAGGTGGGGCGGACCGAGATCGGCGACGAGGTCGAGATCGGCGCCAACGCCTGCATCGACCGGGGCGCGCTCGACGAGACGACGGTGGCCGACGGCGTGAAGATCGACAACCTCTGCCAGGTAGCGCACAACGTCCGGATCGGACCGCACGCCATCATCTCGGCACAGACCGGGATTGCCGGCAGCTCCACCGTCGGGCGCGAGGCGATCATCGGCGGACAGGTGGGGATCGCCGATTATTGCCGGATCGACGACCACGCCATCGTCGGCGCGCAGTGCGGTGTGCCGTCGCGCAAGCGGATCCCGGCCGGACAGCCCTTCTGGGGCACGCCAGCCCGGCCGCTCAAGGACGTCAAGATCCAGCAGGGCTGGCTCGGCCGCCTGCCGAAGCTGGCCGACGAGGTGAAGCGGCTGCGTGCCGAACTGGACGCGCTCAAGGCGACACTCGACTGAGCATCCGCTCCACCACCCGGATCACCGAGTCGGTGGGGATGTCGTCAAGGCAGGGGGGGCGGCCGTCGGCGGTCGGCGGCGACGGGCACTCTTCGAAGAAACGCTCGCGACAGGGCGAGCAGCCGAACGCGGCGGTGACCGCCACCTGCGGCGACCCGCCGCCCACCCCGCGCGGCCCGGTCCGGAACGGCCAGCTCGATCCGTGAAGCGAGACGGTGGGGATGCCCGCCGCCGCCGCGAGGTGCGCCGGCCCGCTGTCGTTCCCCACGTAGAGGGCGCAGCGCTCGAGGAGCGCCGCCAGCTCCGGCAGCGTTGCCTCGCCCGCGAGCGCCACGCCCTGCGCGGCGGCCCAGCCGTCCGGCGCCTCGAACGGGGGGCGCGCATGGACGATCACCTGCCGGCCGCCGGCCGCAGCAGGTGCGGCGAGATGCTCCACCACGGCGCGGTACCGATCGGCCGACCAGGCGCGGGCGGTCTTGGCGGCGGCCGGATTGACGAACACCGGACGGCAGTCGTGCGGCCAGCCCATCGCCCGAACCACCCGGGCGCCGTACGCGCGATCCTCGTCGGTCAGCACGAGCGGCGGCAGACGGTCCATGACGCCGGGCGCATCGACGCCATCGCCACCCCTCAGGCAGTCGATCAGGTCGCCGTACTCGTCGGCCCGGTGCGCCTGCGGGCGCGGCGCCACCGCGTCGGTCAACAGGCGCCCGCGGCCATCGGTGTCATGACCGATCCGCCGTGGTACCCCCGCCAGCCGGACGACCAGCGCCGCCTCGAACGACGGTGCCAGGAGCAGCGCCGCGTCGGGTGCGAACCTTCGGATGGCGCGCGCCGCCCGCCGCACGGACAGCGCACCCGCCAGAACGCCCGGCTCCGGCGCCGGATCGATACGGTCGAACAGGCTGAGCCGCTCGACCAGTCCCACGTGCCCCGCGCGCGCCATGCCGTGCAGCGTCGCGGCCGGCCAGCCGGCGCGGATCGCATGAAGCGCCGGCCGGGCCAGCATGATGTCCCCCACCCAGTTGGGGAGGCGAACCGCAAGTCGCCGGACGCGCACGGCCTATAGTCTCACGTCATGCGCGTCTCCTCGCCACCCGCCACGCCGCCGGGGGCGGGCGGCGGGCCGGTGCTCCGCCTGGCCGGCGTCTCGTTCGTCCGGGATGGCCAGACGATCCTCGACCGGATCGACTGGCGGGTCGCACCGGGCGAGCACTGGGTCGTCCTGGGTCCGAACGGATCGGGCAAGACGTCGCTCTGCCGGATCGCCAGCCTGCACCTGCACCCGTCGACCGGTACGGTCGACGTGCTGGGCGAGCGCTTCGGCCGGACCGATGCGCGGGCGCTGCGCGCCCGGATCGGGATGACGAGCCACGCGCTCGCCGATCAAATGCGGCCCGGGCTCGCGGCGGCGGACATCGTTCTGAGTGGCCGGTACGCCGCGCTGGCGCCCTGGTGGCACCGCTACGACGACGCCGACCGGACGCGCGCGGCGGAGCTGCTGGCCCGGCTCGGGTGCGGCGCGCTCGCCGCCGCGCGCTACGTGACGCTGTCGGCCGGCGAGCGGCAGCGGGTGCTGCTTGCGCGGGCGCTGATGGCGGAGCCGGCGCTCCTGGTGCTGGACGAGCCGACCGCCGGGCTGGATCTCGCCGGCCGCGAGCAGTTGATCGCGATGCTGGCCGACGTCGCGGCAGACGACGCTGCCCCGGCCGTCGTCCTGGTGACGCACCATGTCGACGAGATCCCGCCCGGCGTCACCCACGCGCTCCTGCTCGCCGGCGGACGGATCGTTGCCGCGGGGCCGATCGGCGAGGCGCTCACCGCCGACACGCTGTCGTGCTGCTTCGGTCTTCCGCTCGCGCTCGAACGGCACAACGGCCGCTGGCTCGCCTGGGGGAGGTGACGGTCGCGCGGCCGGCGCCGGCGCCGGTGCGCGCGGGGCTCACGGGACGACCGGCGCGTTCTCGCGGAACTCGCGCACGAGCGCCCGCATGACCTCGCGGTGGTCGCCCGTCTCCCGGTAGATGCGCCGCTGTCGCCGGTAGCTGGGCCCGAGGCGGAACATCGTCTCGATCCGACGCAGCTCGTCGGCGCTGCCCAGGCGCTTCGCCACCGGCATCAGCGTCTCGATCAGCGACGCGAAGTTCTCCTCCAGCCGCTCGAGACGCCCCTCGTCGTCGACGATCAGGTCCGCGTCGATCGCCCATCGCGCGGCGCGCCACTTGTTCTCCTGCACGATCCAGTGCCGGTGCACCGGCAGGTACATCCCCTCGTCGTACTGATCACCCAGCCAGACGAGCAGCGCCTGGATCAGCGCCGTCACCGTGATCGCCTCGTCGAGCGTCGGCAGGCCGTCGCACACCCGCACCTCCACCGTTCCGAACCTCGGGTGCGGCCGGATGTCCCACCAGATCTCCTGGATCGACTCGATCGCCCTGGCGTTAATCAGCGTCGTCATCAGGCGCTGGAATTCCGCCCAGTTGCTCATGCGGTACGGCAGCCCGGCGGTCGGCAGGCCCTCGAAGATCTTTGTCCGGCATGACGCCAGGCCGGTGTCCGTCCGGTTGAAGAAGGGGGAGCTGGCCGAGAGCGACAGCAGGTGCGGCAAGTAGGTGGTGAGCGAATTGAAGAGCGCGATCGCCTTCTCCCCACTCTCGACGCCGACATGGACGTGCAGGCCGAAAATCATCAGCCGCCGCGCCGGCCACTGACAGCGTTCGACCAGCCGGTGGTAGCGGGCCGACGGCGTGATGGTCTGCTCGCCCCAGCGGGAGAAGGGATGCGTGCCGGCGCAGGCGATCACGTAGCCGAGCTCATCCGCCACTTCGTGCAGGCGGGCGACCCGCGCCGTCAGGTCGCGCCGCACTTCCGCGATGTCGGCGCAGACGTCGCTGCACACCTCGATCGTCGACTCGATCAGCTCTGCCTTGACATGCGTCGGGTCAGCCGAGCGCTCGATGATGCCGGGCGCGCCTGCGACCAGGTTCATCGTGTCGGGATCGACGATCTGCAGTTCGAGCTCGACGCCGACGGTGGGGTCCGGTGATCCGGCAAAGGCAATCTTCATAACGGCTGCGGCGGCGCCGGCGCCGACCGCTGCCACGCGACGGTGCGCCGGAGCCCTTCCTCCACGGTCACGGACGGTTCGAAGCCGAGCAGCTCGCGGGCGAGCGTGATGTCCGCCTGCGAATCGCGGATGTCACCCGTCCGCGCGCCGGCGTAGGTGGCCGCCACGCCGCGCGCGCCCGTCGCCCGCTGCAGCGCAGCATACAGCGCGTTCACCGACGTCCGGCCGCCGCGCGCGACGTTGATGGCCCGGCCGGAGACCGCGCCGACCGGCGCCGCACACGCCGCCAGCACCGCGGCGACCACGTCGCCGACGTAGGTGAAGTCGCGCGTCTGCCCGCCGTCGCCATAGATCGTCGGGGATCGGCCCGCGAGCAGCGCCGCTGTGAAGAGGGAAATGACGCCGGAGTACTGCGACGACGGCGACTGCCGCGGTCCGAAGACGTTGAAGAAACGGAGCGCGACCGTCTCGAGGCCGTACAGGCGGGCGAACAGCGCGGCGTACTGCTCGCCGATCAGCTTGTGCAGCGCGTACGGCGAGAGCGGCGCCGGGCACAGTCCCTCCTGCTTCGGCAGCGCTTCGGTCTCGCCGTATACCGCCGACGAGCTGGCGAACACGACGCGCCGGACCCCCGCATTGCGTGCCGCCACCAGGAGCGCGTGGGTCGCGTCGACGTTGGCCCGATGGCACCGCTCCGGTTGCTGCACCGAGCGCGGGACCGACGGAATGGCGGCGAGGTGAATCACCTGATCGATGCCCGCCACCACGCGAACCGCGACGCCGCCGGCCGCCAGATCCGCCTCGACGAACTCGACATCCGGCACCGATGCGAGGTTGTCCCGGTCGCCGGTCGACAGATCGTCGACCACCCGGACGGCGTCGCCGCGGGCGCTCAACGCCTCGACGACATGCGAGCCGATGAACCCCGCACCGCCGGTCACCAGGTAGCGTGCCATCGTCGCCGCGGCAAACGTCACAAGGCGGGAAAGTGCGACCGGTCGATGCCGGGGATCACGGTGAGCGCGTTCGCGTAGTACAGCTTCCGCAGCACGTCGTCCGGCAGATCCATGCCGTACATCTTCCAGAACGCGTGGTAGCGCCGGTAGTAGTCGAAGTACTCGTCGCGCGTCTCGAACGTCCGCCAGTAGTAGGGGAACTCCTCCGGCGCGTAGCGGTCCTTTCCGAACAGGACGCGATCCTGGTGCGTGATGAAGAACTCGCGCGCGGTCCGGGGCTGACGTCCAAGCTCGTACAGGATGGCGCCGGTCTCCACCCAGACGTTCGGCAGCCGATCGAGCAGCCCGCCGAGCCGCCCGAGGTCGTTGGCGTGCCAGCCCATGTGCGCCGCAATGAATCGGGTCTGCGAGTGCCGCGCGAACCGGCGGTCGCGCTCCGCCATCATCGTCTCGAAGCTCGGGTAGCGCGCGTCCGGCAGCCGGCGCCCAGGGAGCAGCGTCAGTTCGAGCCACCGCTCGTTGAACCGGTCGACCGGGTCGTAGAAGGACTGCGGCTCACCGACATGCATCAGGACCGGGATGCCGAGCCGTCCGGCGGTCTCGAAGACCGGATCGAGCTCCGGATGATCGACCGGCACGCGGTCGCCGTCAACGTCGCGCACGTCGATCCCGAAGTTCTTGAAGAACTTCAGCCCGACCGCCCCCGCCGCGACATCCCGCTCGAGCTGCGCCGCCGCCCGCGCCCCGAAGCCGGGGCCGACGCCGCCCTGGAAGTCGAGATTGGCGAAGCAGACCATCCGGTTCGGGTGGTCGCTCGCCCGGATCGTCTCGACGCACCGCTCGAGCCGTGCGCCCGTTCCGCCGCTCAGATTAACGAGCACCTGCAGGTTGAGCCCGTCCATCTCGTCGACGATCCGGCGCCAGCGGTCAGCGGAGAGGCCTGGGCGATGATGGCTGTGGACGTCGATCACCGGGTAACGGGCGCGGGGCACCGGATGGGCGTCGACCACGAGCGTCGAGCGCGGCGTGTACTCCTCGACGGTCAGGGCCGGCTCGTCCGCGCGGCGCCCGCTGCGACTCCGCTGCGCCTCGGCGCCGATCACCGACAGCACGATCGCGGCGGTCACCACCACGGCGGCGGCGGTGCCGGACAGCGCCCAGAAACGTCCACGTCGCATACCGCCTCCCTCCGCCACGACCCGGCAGGTTCCGCCGCAGACCGGCCGTAAGCCGAATTCTGTGCCGCGCGCGCGCGACGGGTCGCAACGCGCACGGTGACGACCATTCCTCTGGCCCCGCCATCGCTGACGGGATCAAGCAACCTACCCGGAAGCCTCGGACGGGCCACCCTCGAACGCCTCCCTATTTGGTCTTGCTCCGTGCGGGGTTTAGCCTGCCATCCCCCTTGCGGGGAACGCGGTGCGCTCTTACCGCACCTTTTCACCCTTACCGGCCGGCCCCCGAAGGCGCCCGCCGGCGGTATGTTTTCTGTGCCACTGTCCTTCAGGTCACCCTGACCGGGCGTTACCCGGCGCACTGCCCTGCGGAGTTCGGACTTTCCTCCCCGTCCGGCGTGGCGCACCACACCGGACACAGCGGTCGTCCGGCCGACTGCGGCGGAATGTCAAGGAGCCGCGCTACCCGTCAGCCTCCTGGCTGATGTTGTAGTGCTCGAGCTTCTTGTAGAGGTTACTACGGGGCGTGTCGATCTCCTCGGCCGTCTTCGACACGTTCCAGCCGAACGCGCGCAGCTTCTCGACGAGGAACACCCGCTCGCTCGCCTCTTTGAATGCGCGCAGCGTCCGTGCCGCCGGCGTCGCCGCGGCGGCCGGGCCGGGCGCCCGTCCGTCGACGACCGTCACCGCTCGGACGTCGTCGATGGTGATCGACGGCCCCGACGCCATCACGCTCAGCCGCTCCACCGCGTTCCGCAGCTCGCGCACGTTGCCGCGCCACCGCCGCGCCGCCAGCGCCTCGATCGCCGCATCGGTGAACGGCGTCGGCCGCACGTTGTTCTCGCGCGCGAACGCGTCGGCAAAGTGGCGCACGAGCAGCGGGACGTCCTCCGGCCGGTCGCGGAGCGGCGGCACCTGAATCGGGATGACGCTGAGCCGGAAGTAGAGATCCTCGCGGAACCCGCCCGCCTCGATCGCCCGCGCCAGGTCCTTGTTGGTGGCGGCGACCAGGCGGATATCCACCTTGATGGTGCGGTTCGAGCCGAGCCGCTCCACCTCTCCCTCCTGCAGCACTCGCAGCACCTTCGCCTGCGCCGCGAGCGACATGTCACCCACCTCGTCCAGGAAGATCGTGCCGCGGTGCGCCTGCTCGAACTTCCCGATCTGCCTATCAGCCGCGCCCGTGAACGATCCCTTCTCGTGCCCGAACAGCTCCGACTCGATCAGCTCGTGCGGGATCGCGGCGCAGTTGACCTGGACGAACCGCTCCGTGGCGCGCGGACTCTGTCGGTGCAGCGCGCGCGCGACCAGCTCCTTCCCGACGCCACTCTCACCCTGGATGAGGATCGCGCTCCGGACCGCGGCGGCGCGCCCGATCTCGGCCGTCAGGCCCCGCAGCGCCGCGCTCTCGCCCACCATCCGGTAACGCTCGTCCTCCCGCCGCCGCAGGCGCCGGTTCTCCGCGCCGAGCCGCCGGTTCTCGGCGCCGAGCTGCCGCTGCTGCAGCGCAATCTGGATGGTGCGGATGACCCGTTGGGAGGTGAGCGGCTTCTCGAGGAAGTCGAACGCGCCCAGCTTCGTCGCTTCGACCGCGGTGGCGATGTCGCCGTGGCCAGAGATCATCACGACCGGCAACAGTTCGTCCGTCTCCCGGATTCGGCGCAGGGTGTCCAGACCGTCCATGCCGGGCATCTTGATGTCGAGGAGAACCAGACCCGGCTCGTCCTGGCCGATCCGCCTCAGCCCGGACTGCCCGTTGGCGGCAACCAGGCACTCGTAGCCGTCGTACTCGAGGATCCGCTTCAGCGATTCGCGAATCTCCACCTCGTCGTCGATCACGAGGATGCGGGAAATCATGATGCCGAAGCGTACGTGGGATAGTCCGTTCGCGGGCAATTGTACCAGCCGCGTTGGGGCGCGGCCTGTGGACACTCCCGGCTCTCGGCACGCCAAAGGGAACTTGCCGCATGCACGCCGCCCGACATCAGAGCCAGCGGCTCCACATCGACCGGCATCATAACGAGCTGAATGTACTGCTCAGCCCGTCGACGCACCAAGGGTTGACCAACCGGATACATCTCACTGGGCGATGTAGAACTCCTGTTCGAAACTCTCCTTGCTTTGGATCGCTATCCCGTACTCCAAGGCCTTCTTTATCTTCCCGGTCGGCTTAGCGTCGACGTCCGCCACGAGCACTGTCGTAACGCCTCTGGAGATCCCGCTGGCCACCGTTCCACCGGCGTTGCCGATTCTGGCCGCCAGCACTTCGTCGCGGAACCCGGTAAAGACGAACACCTGACCGCTCAGGTCCGCGTCGTAGGCGACTTCCGCGGGCACCGGGTCATCGCCGGACGGCGCCAACGGAGCCAGACTGACGCTGCCGCCGAGGAGGCGGCGTACCGCCCGATACACCCCAATCGTCGAATGACAGTCATCGAGCGCGCGGTGACTGCCCCCGACCGGGATGTCGAGCCTCTCGGCTACGGCAGTCAGCTTGTACGGCCCGGCCAGCGGTACCCGCTGCGCCATGCGCATGGTGCACACCCATTCGTTGCCGGCAAACGTCATGCTCATGAGCCGCGCATTGTGCTCCAGGAACCTGCGGTCGAAGTGCGAGTTGTGCCCTACGATCGGAGCATCGCCGACAAGCGCGGCGATCCGCGGCAGCACCCGGTCTATGGTGTCCGCGTCCGCCACCATTTCGTTCGTGATGCCGGTCAGCTCACGAATCCGCTTGGGGATGTTCCCTGACGGACGCACCAGTTCGTCCAGCACTAGCTCCCGAGTAACGCCATCCCGCGTCTCGCTGCGGATGACCGCGATTTCGATGATCGCGTCCCGTTCCGGACTCAATCCGGTCGTTTCGATGTCGAGGACGCAAAACGGAGACGTGTCGTCGGCGGGATCGTCCGGCTCGACGGGGCGCTCGACGAAGGGGCGCCGCCGGCCTCGGACGGTGAAGTCGGTTGACCCGTCGGCATCTGCACCTTGACCGGCATCGACACCCTGGATGCCGATGGTTCCGATGCCGGCCACGAAGCCGACCGCGACCGCCTTTCGCGCGGTGCCGAAGAACCTCATCCTCGGTGCTGCGTCTGCCGTCTGGGCCCCTGCAGTGGAAGCGCGCCCTGCCGGCATCGAGTCAGGGCCGCGAGACCTAACGAACCGGCTTCAACGCAAAGACCCTCAGACTTCACGGGCGCTCACCGCTGGAAGTAGACACTTCCCCGGACAGCAGCCTCAGAAGACCGATTTCCTGGATGACGTCCACGCCAAGCTGTTGGGCCTTGCGCAGCTTGGAACCCGGTTTGTCACCGGCAACGACGTAGTTTGTGTTCTTGGTGACCGACCCAGTGACCTTGCCGCCCGCAGCCAGAATTCTTGCTCTCGCTTCCTCCCTGGTCATACCCGCCAGCGTGCCGGTGAGAACGAACACCTTGCCAGACAGCAGATGTGCTTGAGGCGTGTCTTCTTGTTCCCGCTCAAACCGGAGCCCGTGGTTCCGCAACCGTTTGATCAGGTTCTGGTTCATCCTCGACGTGAAGAACTCCCGGATCGATTCAGCGATGCGAGGGCCGACTCCCTCCACCTCCTGAAGATCCTCAGCCGAAGCTGACGCGATTCTGTCCAGGCTACCGAAATGCTCCGCCAGCAACAGCGCCGTCCGTTCCCCGACATGGCGTATGCCAAGACCGAACACAAGGCGGCCCAGGGGCACGCGTTTCGATCGTTCCAAACTGCCGCGGATCTTGTTTGCCGACTTGAGGCCAAGCCGGACCTCAACGGGGATGTGCGCGAGTTGTACGGCGGTTAGTCGGTACAGGTCCGGCAGGGACTGTACCAACCCATTGTCCACCAGTCTGCCGGCCACCGTGTCCCCCAACGCAGTCACGTGCTTCGCGAGTCCAATCACGAGACGGCGCAGGCCCATTCCGTACGCTTCCGGATCTTCCCCACTACGTTCGGGGAAAGTTTCGAGCAGCTTGGCGGCCTCTCCCACTGAGGTGGACCGTTTCGCCACGTTTGGATCAGGCCCGCAAGGCAACCCGGCGCGACGACACTCTCGGACAAGACGTTGCGCGTGCGTTGTATCGAAGAACTTGCAGAGCGTCGCTGCCCTATTCCGGTTGATTCCGCTGACCGTCGCGAGCTGCTCGGCGGGGGCCACCGAGACCAACTCCAGGCTACGAAAGCGATCCGCGAGCGACGCCGCCCTCTGTTTTCCAAGACCATCAATGCCAAACGCACATATGACGTACCGAACGGTCAACCTGGACTTGGATTCAGCGATCCCCTTGACCAGCTTGGCGGCCTTGTCCTTACCAATCTCGGTCTCCTTGGTGAAGTCGGCCAGTTGCGCCGCCGTCAGGTCGTAGAGATCGGCCAGGTCATCCACGATGCGGTCGTCCACCAGTGTCTCCACCAGCCAGTCGCCCAGGCCGTCGATATCCATCGCGCTGCGGCGCGCGAAGTGCAGGATCGATTCCTTGAGCTGCGCCCGGCAACTGGGGTTGATGCAGCGCGCCACCACCTCGTCGGCCTCCCGGACCACCCGCGACGCGCAGACGGGACAGGTCTCGGGCATGACGAACGGCGTCCGCTGCCGCCCACGCCGGACGACGCGGACCACCTTGGGGATCACGTCGCCGCTCCTTTCGATCAGCACGTGGTCGCCGATCTGCAGGTCAAGCCGCGCGATCTCGTCCTGATTGTGCAGCGTTGCGCGCGAGACGGTGACGCCGCCGACGACGACCGGCCGGAGCCGCGCGCGCGGCGTGACCGCGCCGGTCCGCCCCACCTGCACATCAATCTCCTCCACCACCGTCTCCGCCTGCTGCGCCTTTGGCTTGCAGGCGATCGCCCAACGGGGTGACTTCGACGTCGCGCCGAGCTGATCCTGCAGCGCGGCGCTGTCCACCTTGAAGACCAGGCCGTCGATCTCGTAGGGCAGCGCGTCGCGCTTCGCCATCCATTCGTCACGGAACGCCAGCAGCGCGTCGACGCCGCGCAGGCGCGCGCGCTGCCGGTTCACCTTGAAGCCGAGGGCAGCAAGCGCCTCGAGCGACGCCCAGTGCGACGGGAACAGCGGCCGGCCCGCGCCGTCGAGTAGCAGGTACGGGTAGAAGTCGAGCCGGCGCGACGCGGTGATGCGCGCGTCGAGCATCCGGAGCGATCCGGCCGCGGCGTTGCGCGGGTTGGCGAACGTCTTCTTCTCCGCCGCGAGCTGGCGCCGGTTCAGCTCGGCGAACGCCGCCTTCGGCATCACAACCTCACCCCGCACCTCGAACGTATCGGGTATCCCCGCCGCCTTGAGCGCGGCCCGACCGACCGACAGCGGCAAGGTGCGGAGGGTGCGGGCATTCGGCGTGATCACCTCGCCGTTCTCGCCGTTGCCCCGGGTCAGGGCTCGATCGAGACGGCCGCCGGCGTAGCGGACCGCCATCGATACGCCGTCCAGCTTCAGTTCGCCGACGTAGTCCAGCTCGTCCGCGTCCGCCAGCTCGCGGGCGCGCCGGTCGAAGTCGCGCAGCTCGGCCTCGTCGAATGCGTTGTCGAGGCTGAGCATCTCCGACGAGTGCCGCGCCTTCTCCACCCCGTTGCGCGGCGCGCCACCGACACGCTGGGTCGGCGAATCGGGCGTCACGATCTCCGGATGGTCCACCTCGAGCTGCTGCAGCTCGCGCAGTGCCGCGTCGTACTCGGCATCGCTGATCGACGGCTGATCGAGGACGTAATACTGGTGGTTGTGATCCGTCAGGTCGCGGCGGAGCTGCGCAGCCCGCTTCCGCGCGGCGACCGGCGCGGTCTTGGGAGAAATCGGCACTGACGTCCGGGGCACCGGCGCGCGGCCGGGATCAATGGTCGCGTGCGAGGACGAAGTCGGGCAACGCGGCAAGCGCGTCGCGCTCGGGCGACGGCGCGAACACGCCGAGCGCGTCCTTCGCCGCCGTCGCGTACGCCACCGCGCGGTCGCAGGCGTAGTCAATCGTGCCGCGCGCGCGGAGCAGCGCGGTGAGTTCCGCCCACGACGCATCGTCAATCGAGCGCGTGTCGACCGCCGAGCGGACGATCGCGTCGGCGCGGCTGCCCTCCCCCTCCAGCTCGAGCAGGCGGATCGCCGGGAGCGTCAGCTTGCCATCGCGCAGGTCGCCGCCCACCGGCTTGCCGAGCGCTACGCGGTCGGCGGTGAAATCGAGCAGGTCGTCCACCAACTGGAACGCAACACCCAGGTTGAAGCCGTACTCCCGCAGCGCCGCGCACTGCTCCGGCGTCGCGTCGGCCAGGCGGGCGCCGATCTCGGCCGATCCGCCGAAGAGAAACGCCGTCTTCCGCTCGATGATGTCGAAGTACTCCGCCTCGGTAATGCCGACGTCGCCCGCCTTCGTCAACTGGTAGAACTCCCCCTCGATCATCCGGCGCGTCACGTCGCACAACAGCCGGACCACGTCGATCGAGTGGTAGGTGAGCGCCATCTTCATCGACGTGATGTAGAGATAGTCGCCCAGGAGCACGGTGATGTCGTTCCCCCAGCGCGAGTGGACGGCGAGGCGGCCGCGGCGGACACCGGAGTCGTCGATGATGTCGTCATGCACCAGCGTCGCGGTGTGGATGAACTCCACGACCGACGCGTAGGTGACCGCCCACTCCCCCTGGTAGCCGCAGAGGCGCGACGCCATCAGCAGCAGCGCCGGACGCACCCGCTTGCCGCCGCTCCCCTGGATGTAGCGCGCCATCTCCGGGAGCGGATCGATCGCCGAGGCAATGTGCGTCATATACGCGGCCTCGACCGACGCGAGATCCTCGCGGATCGGCTCGAACAACTGCACCAGATCGGCGGGGGGCGAGGTATTGAGCAGGGTGGACACGCGACGGAATCACACCATATCTTCGCGCCGAGCGTCAATGCGGCGGCGTTTTCAGGGGCCGTGCCCGCCGTCGGCGCCACCGACCGGACCGGTCGGCGGGCCGAACAGCCGGCCGTACGCCAGGCTGGTTTGCGCGACGGTCTCCGCGATCCCCGCGCCCCGCGTTGCGGCCACCACCTCGACGACACGGGCCACCCGCGCCGGCTCGTTCCGCTGGCCCCGGAACGGAACCGGTGCGAGGTAGGGACTGTCGGTCTCGACGAGTAGCCGGTCGGCCGGGACAATCCGCGCCGCCTCCCGGATCGCATCGGCGTTTCCAAAGGTCACGATGCCGGAGAACGAGACATGGAACCCCAGGTCGAGCGCCCGCCGGGCGAACTGGGCGTCGCCGGTAAAACAGTGGAAGACGCCGGTCACCTCGCCGCCACCCTCGCTGCGGAGCGCGTCGATCGTGTCGTCGTCCGCCTCGCGCGTGTGGATCACGACCGGTCGGCCCAGCTCGCGCGCCAGGGCGATCTGCCGGCGGAAGACCTCCACCTGCGTCGCGCGCGGCGCGAAGTCGTAGTGGTAGTCGAGCCCAATCTCGCCGATCGCCACGGCGCCGGCGCGCGCGGCGTAGGTGTCGCGGACGAGCGCGACGACGGCGTCGACGGCGTCGATGAACGCGCCGGCCTGGTGGGGATGGACGCCGACAGCGAAGCGGACCGTCGGCCAGGCGGCGGCGACGCGGTCGGCGCGGGTGGCTTCGGCGCGGTTGGTCGCATCGAGGATCGTCAGGGCGGTGGTGAGGCCGGCGTCGCGCGCCCGGGTCACGACATCGTCGAGGTCCGATGCGAACTGTTCGTCGGCGAGGTGGCAGTGGGAATCGATCATCGGCTGGTCGACGCTGGCCGTCGGCGCACCTGGGGCGCCGGCGGGGGCGTCCGTGCCCCCGGGGCGGACGTCCGCACTATCGGACGGCCGAGCCGGCGGGGGCGCGTGATGGGTCATCCACCGTCAGGAGCACCGCCTCACCGTCGGCGTCGAGCGCCGCGAGCACCATGCCCCTCGACTCGAGGCCGGCCAGCCTCGCCGGTTTCAGGTTCGCGATGAAGACGACGTGCCGTCCGACCAGCGTGTCCGGATCGTACGCCTTCGCCAGACCGCCCAGGACCTGGCGGACGCCGCTGCCGTCGTCGATCTCGAGGCGGATCAGCTTCCGCGACTTCGGGACCGGTTCGGCCGTGACGACGCGGCCGATCCGCAGCTCCACCTTCAGGAAGTCGTCGATCGTAATCTGCGGCGTCGCGGGCGCCGCTTCAGCGGCGGGTGTGTCCGGCGCCGACGTATCGTGAGCCTGCGGGCCGTCTGTCGTCATCCTCGGTTGCTCCTTCGTCTGTGGCGGCGGCTTCGTGCCGGACGCCTGCTTCGCTTCGAGGCGCGGCCAGAGCGGCGGCCCCCCGGCGAGTCGTCGCTCCGCGCCGGGCGGACTGATCCAGGCGGCGTCGCGGTCGAGCCGGAGTCCATCCCCCACGACCGGCGCGCCGACGCGGGCGAGCACTTCGGCGCATGACCGCGGCATCACTGGCGTCAGCAGGACCGCGGCAATCCGGACCGCCTCGCTCACGTCCCAGAGTTGCCGGTCGAGATCCGCCGTCCGCTCCGGATCGCGCGCCGTCACCCACGGCTCCTCGCGGGTGATGTACTCGTTTGCGGCATCCATCAGGCCGAACGCCGCCGACGTCGCCCGATGGAGCGCGTAGACCTCCATCGCGTCTCGGTATGCCATCACCGCGCGCGCCGCCGCCGCCGCCAGCGGACCGGGCTCACTCGGCGGCGCGGCCAACCGCCCCCGCCGGTAGCGCGTGCCCATCGAGGCGAGCCGCGACACCAGGTTCCCAAAATTGTTCGCCAGATCGACGTTGTAGCGCTCCTCGAACCGGTCCCAGGTGAAATCGCCGTCGGCGCCGAACGCAATTTCCTTCGTCAAATAGAGGCGGAGGGGATCGGGCCCGAGGCGGTCCACCGCCTCGAGCGGATCGACCACCGTGCCGAGCGACTTGCTCATCTTCTGTCCCTGCCAATGGACCCAGCCGTGGCCGAAGACCTGGCGAGGCAGCGCGACACCGGCGCTCATCAGCATCGCCGGCCAGACGACGCAGTGGAAGCGAGTGATGTCCTTGCCGATCACGTGCAGGTCGGCGGGCCACCACGTGTCGAACAGCGCGGGGTCGGCACCGTAGCCGACTCCCGAGATGTAGTTGATCAGCGCGTCGACCCAGACGTAGATGACGCTGTCCGGGTCCGACGGGACCGGGATCCCCCACGCCTGCCCGGTCCGGCTCATCGAGATGTCGTCGAGGCCCGCCTCGAGCAGGCGGAGCATCTCGTTCCGCCGGACCTCCGGCTCGAGAAACGACGGCTGCTGCGCGTAGTGATCGAGCAGCCGGTCGCGGTACTTCGAGAGGCGGAAGAAGTAGTTCTTCTCCCGGATCCACTCGGGCGGCTTCTGGTGGATTGGGCAGTTGCCGTCGTCGAGATCCTTCTCCTGCTTGAACGCCTCGCACGAGACGCAGTACCACCCCTCGTAGACGCCGTCGTAGATGTCGCCCGCCTCGGCGATGCGCGAGACGAGCGTGGTCACGCTGGTCCGGTGGCGCGCTTCAGTGGTCCGGATGAAGTCGTCGAACGAGAGATCGAGGCGCGTCCAGACGTCGCGGAACGCGGCCTCCATCCGGTCGCAGAACGCGATGGGATCCTCACCCAGTTCGCGCGCCCGCTGGAAGACGTTCTGCGAGTGCTCGTCGTTCCCCATCATGAAGCGGGTCTCGACGCCGCAGAGCCGCTTGTAGCGCGCGATGACGTCGGCGGCGACCTTCTCGTAGGCGGTCCCGAGATGGGGCCGCGAATTGACATAGTCGATCGCTGTCGTCAGATAGAACCGGGACATCGTGATCACTCCGACGGCGCGCGGTCGAGCCACGCCTTGACCGCGACCGCCTGCACCGCCTTCACGGCGAGGCGGTGCTCCGCCGCCAGGCGCGCGCAGTCGTCGAACTCGGGCGCGGCGTTCAGCACCGTCCCGTTCCGCCGCGCCACCTTGAAGCGGACCGGACCGAGCGGGGAGTCGACCGTCACCACCTCGCGGTCAAGCCGCTCGCGGAGCGTCCCGGTGACGCGGACGCCAATCGTGGTCGACTCTGCGAAGATGACCCCGGCGAGTGCGGCGCGCCGTTCGGGCGGCGCCACCACCGTTACCAGCGTGCCGGGTCGGTTTTTCTTCATCTGGATCGGCGCGTAGAAGACATCGAGCGCGCCGGCGTCGATGAGCCGATCCATCAGGACGCCGTAGAGCTGCGGATTCATGTCGTCGATCTGACACTCCAGCACGGCGACCGGCTCGAGGCCGTCGGCCTCCGCCGGGGGCCAGTCGACAGGCGGCGCATCTACGCGATCCGCCTCCACCGACTCCCCCACCATCGCGCGCACGACGTTCGGGCGATCCGGCAGGTCGCGGTCACCCGCACCGTAGCCGATCCGCTCCACACGCATCGGCGGCATCGGCCCAAAGGCATCCGCGTACTCCGTGACGATCAGCGCGCCGGTCGGCGTCGTCAGCTCGACCGCCGGCCCGGCCGCGTAGGCGGGCACGCCGGTCAGGAGCGCCGCGGTAGCGGGCGCCGGCACCGGCATCTCGCCGTGCGCGCACCGCACGGTGCCGGAGCCGACGTTGAGCGGCGAGGCGACCACCCGGTCGGGCGCGAGCCATTCGAGCGCGCGCACCGCCGAGACGATGTCGACAATCGAGTCGACCGCGCCCACCTCGTGCAGGTGCACCTCTTCGACCGGCATCTGGTGGATCGCCGCCTCCACCTCCGCCAGGCGCCGGAACAACCGCCCGGCGCGGGCTCGCGCCCCGGCGGAGAGCGACGACCGCTCGACGATCTGGAGGATCTCGCTCAGGCCGCGGTGATGATGGTGGCCGTGTGCATGGTCATGGCCGTGTGCATGGTCATGGCCGTGTGCATGGTCATGGCCGTGTGCATGGTCATGGCCGTGTGCATGGTCATGGCCGTGTGCATCGTCGTGGCCGTGCTCGTGCACGCGGAACTTCGCCGCGCCGACCCCGCTCCGGTCGACCCGATCGTGGGTGATGCGCACGCCGTCGACGCCGAGCGAGTCGACGACGCGCGCCAGCTCGTCGAACGGGACGCCCGCATCGACGAGCGCGCCGGCGATCATGTCGCCCGCCGCGCCCGAGAAGCAGTCGAGGTACAGCACCCGCGCCATGGTGTGGCGGCTACAGCCGCCCCTCCTGCCGGAAGCTGAAGTAGCTCGCGTCCGCCAGCACCAGGTGATCCAGCACCTCGATCCCCATCAACTGGCCCGCATCGACCAGGCGGGCGGTCAGCAACACGTCATCCTCGCTCGGCGTCGGATCCCCGGAGGGATGGTTATGGAACAGCACGATCACCGACGCGCCCGCCGACGCCGCCACGCGGAACACGTCCCGGGGATGGACCACGCTCGCGTCGATCGTCCCGACCGACAGCACAACCGTCCGCAGCACCCGGTGGCGCGTATCGAGCAGTACCACCCCGAACTGCTCCACCGCCCGCGCGCCGAACCGCGGCAGTAAATAGCGCGCCACTTCGCGCGGACCGTTGAGCTGGGCCCGGACGTCAGGCACCGCCAGCGACCGGCGTCCCAGCTCGACCGCCGCCACGATCCGGCCCGCCATCGCGGGCCCCACGCCGGTCACCCGGAGTAGTTGGCTGTCGTACGCCCGCGCCAAGCCGTGCACGCCGCCGGCCTGCGTCAGCACCCGGTTGGCGATGTCGAGGGCATTTTCCTGCCCGGATCCGTGTCCGAGCACTAGGGCCAGCAACTCGTTGTCACCGAGCGCCGCTGCGCCCAGACGCTGCAGTTTCTCGCGCGGCCGGTCCTGCGGCGCCAGATCTCGCACGCGGCACGGCGTTGCAAGATCCGTACCGCATTCGCCGTCCATCGTACACCATCGGCCGTTTCGCCCTGTGATTCCACGGGCTGCTAGGTGGTCCACTCCCCCCGCATCACCAGCTCGGCCCAGCCGGTCAGGTCGATCCCGCCATCCGTCCACGCCACCCGCTGGGACCCGCCGGGTGAGACCACCTCCACCTCCCGGCCGGCGCCACCGTAGCGGGCCGCCGCGACCGCCGCGGCGCACGCGCCGGTGCCGGAGGCGGCGGTCGGCCCGACGCCCCGCTCCCAGATCAACATCCGCACCAGGTCGGACCGCTCCACGACCGCCAGCTCCACGTTGGTTCCGTCGGGAAACCGACCGTGCGCGGCGAGCGCGGGGCCGAGCTGCCCGAACCGTCGTTCCGCCTCTGTCATCGACGGGAGGAGGACGACGCACTGCGGGTTGCCCACCGAGAGCGTCACCACCCGGACCGTCTCCTCCTCAACCGTGAGCGTCTCCTCCGCCAGGTCGAGCGGATCTCCCATCCGGGCGCGGAAGGCGTACCGGGGCGGGGCGGCGTTGAGCAGCGTCAGCACCTTGTCCCCCCCGGCGGTGGCGATCGTGATCGGTCCGGCCGCGGCGCGTTGCTCGACGAGCAGCGCGGCCAGGCAGCGGACACCGTTTCCCGACACCTCGGCGGGGCTGCCGTCGGCATTCCGCAGCTCCATCGACGCACCACCTGGCATCGCCCGCCAGGCGATCAGGCCGTCCGCCCCCACTCCCGCCCGCCGGTCGCACATCGTGCGCGCCAATGATGCGAGACCGGCGCCCGCCGGATCACGCAGCGCGCCACGCTCGATCAGCAGGAAGTCGTTGCTGTACGCGTCGCCCTTCACGTACGGGATCGCGCGCGCACCGCTCACGGCACCTCGAAGGCGCGGAAGACCCAGGTGAAGCCGGCGGTGAAGCCGAGACTCGGATCCCGGACCGTGAGGCCGCTCAGGAGTGCGGCATCGAGCCGGACCGTCCCCCGCGTGAACCGCGCGCCGAATCGCGCCATGCCGGCGCTGTCGGTTCCGGGTGGCGGCGTGCCGCTCCGCGTATTGCTGCGGCCCGCCACTTCCGCCACCACCTCCGCCCCCTCGGCGAACGCCCGGGCAAAGGAGATGCCATAGGTGAGGACGTCGTTCTGCCGGTCGCCCCGCGTCGGGTCGCTCAGGATGCCGAGACCGAGGTTGCCCACGACGCGGACCGCTCCCACTGTCTTGCCGATCAGCAACGAGTTGTAGAAGTCGATGGTGTCGAGGCCGATCCCCTCCTCGTTGCTGGCGAAGGGCAGCTTCGTGGCGAACCGGAGGGCGATGCCGGGACGGCGCGCCCCCTCGGAGACGAGCCGCGTCTTCGCTCCCACCACGATGTCGGACCAACTGGCGGTGGTGTTGCCGTTGATCCGCAGCATGTGCGAGAGCGGCGCGTCGATCCGGTCGGTGATTCGGAGCGCGTCGTACGAGATGCCGTCGATCTGCACCTCGGCGATCGAGCTGACCCCCAGGCTGACGCCGAGAACCGGGCCGGTCGTCATATGGCCGGTCAGGCCGGAGACCGGGAACACCTGATCCCGCAGGTAGTCCATGCCCGCCTCGACGAGGACGAGGCCGGCGCCGATCGACTCGGGATCCTCCGTGACGAGCGGCCGCTGCTGGGCGCTCGCTGGCGCCGCGACGATCAGGAGTTGCAGCAGCAGGACGGCGAGGACAACACGGAAATCGTCAGGACGTCGCATGTGTGCCATTCTAGAAGGTGCGTTCGCTGTCGAGCATGAGCGTGACCGGACCGTCGTTGACCAGTTCGACATCCATCATCGCGCCGAATTCTCCCGTCTCGACCGTGTGGCCGGTCGCGCGCAGCCGGTCGACCACCGCGAGGTAGAGCGCGCGTGCCTGTGCCGGATCCGCCGCCGCGGCGTACGACGGCCGGCGCCCCTTGCGGCAGTCACCGTAGAGCGTGAACTGCGAGACGACGAGCAACGTCCCGTTCACGTCCGCCACCGACCGGTTCATCTGGCCAGCGTCGTCGGCGAAGATCCGGAGGCTCGCGACCTTGTCGGCGATCCAGTCGGCATCGTGCGCACCGTCCGCCTGACCGACGCCGAGCAGCACGAGAAGACCGGGGCCGATGATGCCCGCCACGCGCCCCTCGACGGTGACCGACGCGCGGCGGACGCGCTGCACTACGACGCGCATGCCGCGAGCGCCACGTCCTTGCCGCCGGAGAGGCCCACCATGATGCGGTCGCCCGGCTCGACCAGGTCACACGTCATGATCACACGCGTCGCCTTCCGCGCCAGCCGCCGTTCGAGCGTGCTCCGGTACGCCATGGCGCGAGCGAGTGTACAGCACGCGTTCCGGGTGCGCGGACGGGGACCTCGGCGGACCGTGTCACACCAGCAGCAGCCGCTCCAGCGCCCGATCCCACGTCATTGCCGCCGCCTGCTCCCGCGCCGCCGCGCCCATCCGTTCCGCCAGCCCCGCATCCTCCATCAGCCCCGCCATCGCCTCGGCCAGCGCCGGCGCGTCCGGTTCGACGATGCACCCGTTGACGCCCGCCTTCACCAGTTCGGCCGGCCCGCCGCTGTCGGTGCAGGTGATGACCGGCTTACCCGACGCGAACGCCTCGACCGTCACCAGGCCGTAGTCCTCGCGGGCGGGCGGGAAACAGACCGCACGGCAGGTGGCGAGCCGATCGATCAGTTCGGCGTCGCTCACACGCCCCAGCAACCGGACGCGCGGCGCGAGTCCTTCGGCGTCGATCCGCGCCGCCAGCGCACCGCGCTCCTCTCCGTCGCCCGCGATGACGCAGCGAACCGAGGCGGCAGCCGGCTCCCGCAGCGCGTCGAGCACCAGGCCGACCCGCTTGAGCGGCGTCAGGCGCGAGGCGACCAGCAGCTCGTCGCCGTAGCGGTCGCACCGATACGGCCGCGGGGGGGGCGGCGGATACACGACCTCCGACGGAATCCCGCCCCAGCGGGTCAGCCGCTCCTGAATCGTCCGCGACAGCACGGCGACGCGCGTGACGTTGCGCGTCAACAGATACCGGTCGACGGCATGGATCAACCGGCGCCGCACGCCTTCCTTCAGCCGGTTGCGCCAGGAGAGCGACGCGTTGAACCGCGGCCACTCGTCGTAGTACTCCCGCATCCGGTGATTCAGCCAGCAGACATGCCGCGGGTGCCGGACGGCGTAGCTGGGATAGCGCAGGCTGATCACGTGATCGACCGGGTTGCCGTCGGCCGTTTGCCCCACATCCGTCAGCCAGGTGGACAGATACGCAGCGCCCTGGCGCCCGAAACGGTTCTGCGGCGTCAGCAGCAGCGTCGCATGATGGCCGCGCTCCGTGAGTGCCTCGACCAGGGCATGGGCGAGCACCAGGTGTCCGCCGGTGGCGAACGGCGGCTGGGAGGTGACGACGACGATTCGGGCCACGCGCGACAGAATACCAGTGCGGGGGCGCTGAACACTCCGTCTGGGCGGACGCCCCCGCCCGCACCGCGACGGCCGAGAGCGGTCCGGTTCAGGGCACACCCCACCACGGCGCGGCGAGGAGCAGCGCCGGATCGACCAACTCGCCGCGGTTGATCCCGTCCAGTTCCGGCGCGACGGTGGCCCACGCCTCAAGGGCGAGCCGCACGCGATCGCCCGGTTGCCACGCCGCCGCCGCCGTCAGTTCGTTGTCGATCATGCTCCGGACGTAGACCACCGCGGCGCGCCCGGCGCCGCCGGCGGGACCGTCGACGACATCGATCGCCGTCAGGTGGAGCGCGACGATGTGATCGCGGTACGGCACCGATCCGGGACGCGGGACGCTGCCGGTGGCGGCGACGGTCGCCTCGACGGTGGCGCGCGCGGCACCATCCGGCGACCAGAGATCAGCCGGGCGGGCAGGCGGCGGTGCGCCGGGTGGCGGCAGATCGACAACAACCCAGTCCCCCTGCGACAGCTCGCGGGTGGCGAACTGGTAGACGACGACGCGCGTCCGGGCGAAGCGTTCCGGATCGCGCGCCATCGCGGCCGCCAGGCGGCGCCGCGGCGCCACGGCCCCCTGATCGTTCTGGGCGATCCGATCGACCGGGCGGCCCAGCTCGACGCGGAGCTGCTCCGCCAGGCCGGCCGCCACACCCCATCCGAGCGCGTCGAGCGTATAGACGTTCGTGAAGCTGTCACCCAGGAGCAGCACCTCCGCGTCGCGCGACGGCCGCCACAGCACGCCCGCCGATGTTTCGACTCGACGCACCGTGACCGTCTCCGGCGGATAGCGGCGCTGGGACGGCCCGAGATCGAGCAGGCGCGCGGTATCGCCGATGTTGGTGACGTCGATGGGGCGCGTCTCGTAATCGGCCGTGCGGGGCGCCAGTGTCACGGACTGCTCAATGAACGTTGCGAGATCCGCCGCGACGCGCTGCGCCGTCGCCGGACGCCAATGCGTGTCGGTGGCGAGGTAGAGCGGCGCCCGCCCCTCGTCGTGCAACGCCGCCAGCGTGGCGTACGTATCGAACAGCGCGACGCCCGCGGCGTCGAGATCGCCCGCGAATGTCGGCCACGATCGGTTGGGGACGACCGCCGAGCGGAACGCACCGGCGCCTCCCGTACGGTCCGGATCGGCCGACGGCTTGACCGGAACCGGCGCGACGATCAGGCGGATGTCGCGCGCCGCCAACTGGGCATGCAGCGCGATGATCGCCGGACGCGGATCGGGGGGGCGCGCGGCGGTGAGGGTGTCGGCGGCGGCGGCGCGGCGGCGCAGGATGCGCGGTTCGAGGAAGCCGGGACCGGTCGCATGATCCAGGTCGGCGCGGTAGAAGAGCCAGCCGCTCCCGCCCAGCTCCACCTGCGCCGTGCCGGCGCCGAGCCAGCGGGTCAGGGCGGCCTGCACGACCGGGCGGATGCGCCGGCCGATGACCGAATCGTCCGCGAGGCGATCCTCGATTGCCCGGGCCCGGGCGAGCAGCGTCCGGTTGGCGGCGGCGACGCGCGCGACACGCGGCTGCGCACCATCCGCCGCGGGATCCACACCCGCCGTCTGAACCGTCGGCGGAGCCGGCGGCGCGGCCGCCACGTCCGCATAGAAGCCCGGATCGATCACGAGCTGTGCGGCATGCGGCAGCGCAAGCGCGGCGACGAATGCAACGGCGAGCGCGCGCGCCACGAACGGCGCGACAACGGTCACCCCCGCCTCGGCGCGCGCCTGCGCGATCCGTTGCCGCTCGGCGCGGGGAGGGCGATCGGTCACGGTTCCGGACATCGCGTCGCTCTCAGAAGATGAAGTAGATGAATGGGTTGTGCGCCTGCGTGGCCAGGACGCCCCAGGCGGCAAGCAGCAGCACGAACGCCACCGCCACCTTCGGTGCGGTGAGCCGTCGCGTCCAGTCCCACGTCTGCGGCGCTCCCCACGTGACGACCGCGGCGCAGCCGAGCGCCGCGAGCGAGTACGGCTCGGTGATCACCTCGCCGAGCAGGCGCGTCTGATCCGTCACCGGCGCGAGGCCCGCCAGACTGCGGAAGTATCCGGCGGCGCCGGTCAGGTCGGCGGCGCGGAACAGCACCCAGCTCAGCAGCACCAGGCCGAAGGTCGCGGCGCGGCGGAGCGGCCCCGGGAGGAAGGGATAGAGCGACGCGCCGCGCCACCGCTCCAGGGCGAGCAGCGCGCCGTGGAACGCGCCCCAGCAGACGAACGTCCAGGCGGCGCCATGCCAGAGACCGCCCAGCAGCATGACGATCGCCAGGTTGACGTAGGTCCGCCGCGGCCCGCGCCGACTGCCTCCGAGCGGGACATAGAGGTAGTCGCGCAGCCAGGACGAGAGCGACAGGTGCCACCGCCGCCAGAACTCGGTGATCGACTCGGCGCGATACGGCGAATCGAAGTTCTTCGGGAAGACGAACCCGAGCATCAGCCCGAGGCCGATCGCCATGTCGGAGTAGCCGCTGAAGTCGAAGTAGATCTGGAACGCGTAGGCGACGACGCCGAGCCAGGCGTCGAGCGCGGCGACCGATCCGGCGTCGAACGCGAGGTCCGCGATCCGGCCGCACGGGTTGGCGAGCAGCACCTTCTTGGCGAGGCCGAGGCTGACGAACGCGACGCCGCGTGCGAACTTCGCGGCGGTGTGCGTCCGATGGGCCAGCTGATCGGCGATCCCGGCGAACCGGATGATCGGTCCGGCGACCAGTTGGGGGAAGAGGGAGACGTAGCAGGCGAAGTCGATGAAGTTTCGGAGCGGCGTCGCATGACCGCGCGCCACGTCGATGGTGTAGCTCATCGACTGGAACGTGTAGAAGCTGATGCCGAGCGGCAGCGTCACGCGGAGCGCGGTGTCGATACCCAGCCATTCGGCGCCGAGGGCGGCGCCGATGCCATTCATCGTGTCGATGCCGAAGTTGGCGTACTTGAAGAAGCCGAGGAGCGACAGGTTGGTAGCGACCGACACCGCGACGGCGGTCCGGCGGCGGCGCGCGCCGGTGGCATCCGGGACGGAGGCGGACGCGGCGATCGCCAGGCCGCAGGCGTAGTCGACGACGGTGGAGGCGAGGAGCAGGACGACGAAGAGGGGGTTGGCCCAGCCGTAGAAGGTGTAGCTGAGCAGCGCGAGGGCAAGATGGCGACCGCGGCGCGGGAGGGCGTAATAGACCAGGAGCGCGGTGGGGAGAAAGTACAGGAGAAAGAGGTGGGAACTGAAGACCATGGCCGATCGGTTCAGTGTACAGGCGCCTCCGGGACGCACCGAGGACGCCGGAACGAGGCACCGCGGCCCACGTCGCAAACGCGAAACGGTTGGCTGTTAAGCTGTGGACCAGGTCAACCGCCTGTGACGACGCCGAATTCCCCGGATGGCTCCGCCGCGCCCGCCGCGGCCACGGACGCCGCGGTCGGTACCGAGCCGCGGGGACGGATCACCGACATCCAGGAAGAGCTGTTCGAGCCGGGACGGTCGAAGGCCGCCCGGTATGCGGCGCTCGTCGTCGGGCGGCCGGGGTTCTGGACCCTCGTCCGGTATGAGCTGATCGTCACGCTGACCAGCGCGCTGCCCGGCGCACTCGGGCTGTGGCTCCGCTCGAAGCTTTACCCGCGGCTCCTCGGGCGCGTGGGACGCAACGTCACGTTCGGAGTCAACGTCGTGCTGCGCCACCCGCACAAGATCCGGATCGGCGACGACGTCGTGATCGACGACAACTGCTGTCTCGACGCCAAGGGGACCGACAACCGCGGCATCGACATCGGCAGCGGCGTCTTCATCGGGCGCGGGACGATCCTGAGCTGCAAGAACGGCGACATCGTCATCGACGATCACGCCAACATCGGCTTCAACTGCGAGATCTTCTCCGGCAGCCGGGTCCGGCTCGGCCGGCATGCCCTCCTCGCCGCGTACACGTATCTCGTCGGGGGCGACCATGCGCACGCGCGCACGGACATCCCGGTGCTGCAGCAGGCGCGGATCGCGCAGGGGATCGATGTGGACGATCACGTCTGGCTCGGCGCGCACGTCGTCATCGCAGACGGCGCCACCGTAGGCCGGGACGCGATCATCGGCGCCGGCGCGGTGGTGCGCGGCGCGATTCCTCCCTACGCGGTTGCGGCAGGCGTGCCGGCGCGCGTCATTCGCGATCGCCGGACGGATCCGGCCGGATCGGAATGAGCGGCCACCCGTCCCCCTCGGTGAACTCGCGCACGGAGAAGACCCAGATCACGATCCGCTTCCGATCCCAGTAGGTGGGATCGGCCTGCGCGCGGCGCAGCAGGCTGACCCGCGCCGCCGTCGACGCCGATCCGCGGACCGCAACAACGTCCACCGGAAACCCGAGCTCGAACGCGAGCTGTTCGGGGAGCCCCGCCCCGGTCGCGTGCATGTCGCCGCCAGCGTGGAACACCAGGTTGTGGCTGTCGCCCAGCAGGACGACCGGGCTGTTCGGATCCGGTTCGGGCGGCACGAACGGTGCGTCATCGTCATCGTCCGCGATGCTGATGGTGCGGAGCGAGAGCCGCTCCCCCACCGCGCCGTCCGGCGCCTCGCGCTCCAGGTCGCCGCCGATCGTCGCGGATCGCCAGTCCGCCACGTGCGGCGCATCCCCCGGCGGCGCGCCGTACCACGACCGCGACACCAGCGCGCCGGCGAGCTGCGCGCTGGCGACCGCGCAGCCGACGCCCGACCAGTGCGTGTCGCGCCGGCAGTAGAGCGGCCCCCGCGGATGATTCCTCACCTGGAGGAAGCGATCGGTCAGGTCGAGCAGCTCCACTCCCTGCTGGCGCAGCAGCGCATAGAAGACCACGTGATCCGGGTCGAGGCGCGGCGGCGACGCGAGATCCGCCAGATCCGGCGCCAGGCGGTCCGGGTAGATGACGCTCTTCGCCGGCACCGGCATGACGATCAGCTCGACGCCCAGCTCGCGGAGCTGGGCCCGCATGTCAAGGATCGCCGGCAGCGGATCGGCCGCGTCCGCCTGCCGCGCGCGGCTCACCGCGGCGGCGTCGGCCCCCCAGAACGGCCCGACGGAGACGTGGTGGAGTTCAGGTCCGAAGAACAGCCAGTCATCCAGGCCAGGCACGGTCGTCCGCCCGGCCGATTCAGCCTCGGTGGCGAGCGCCCGCGCCGTCTCGCGGAAGCGGGGCACCACGTCGCCCGGATCCGCCGGCGCCGGTGCGCAGCCGACGCCGGCGGCGACCAACGCGGCGGCCGGCAGCAGGAACGATCGCATGCGCATCATGACCGGTTCACGGCGCGAGTGAGGCCGAATCCAGGTCATAGAGGAGCGGCAGCGTGAAGTCGCGCGTCTCCAGCACCAACCGCTTTCCTTCCAGCTCGGGACGCGTGTCGTACGGCGCAAGCGTCAAGCGGTACACCGCCCCGGCCGGCCGCGCCGCGTCCGCCAGGGTCTCGCCGTCACGGATCACCCAGTGCGCCACGGCGATGACCGGCGCGGCGAGATCGCCCTCGATCACCGTCACCACGTCGTACTCCAGCGCCAGCAGCCCCTCGGGGTACGGCGCGATCGCCTCCGGCGTCGGGAGCGGGACGTCGTCGCGGACCCGCACGTCGGCCACCACGGTCCCGGCCGCCCCGTCCGGCGCGCGGCCCCCGGCCGCGGCCGCCGGAACACCGCCGCCCCGGCGCGGCGGCGGTAGCGCGCCCGGCGCAATCCAGGCGTCGGGGTAGAAATCGGCCGCCCCGTTGTGTGTCACCTGCCGCCATGATTCCACCGCGGTCAGCGTCTCGTTCAGGATGCCGATATGGATTTCCACCTGCCCGCCGCCCGCCCGGATCTTGTTGGCGCGCTGGCCGCGGGAGTACGGCCCGGTCAGGACGATGGCGCGCGGGTCGTTGGTCCAGCGCGGGTGGTACACCTCGAAGCCGTTGAAGACCGGAGCGTCGTTCAGCGGCATCGTCCAGCGATCCTCGCCGTCGAGGTCGACGACCGTCACGTTGCGGTGGGCGCCGTCGAAGAACCAGCAGAGGGGCGCCCGGCCGGGCGAGAAGGCGGTCCAGCACCCCTCGCCCAGCTTCCGCCACGTACCCGCCACGAAATCGATCACGCCGGCGGTCGGCCAGGGGAGCAGCGCCGCCGCCGTCCGGCCGTCGGCCGACAACTGGAAGCTGTCGCCCGAGATCGGCTGTGCGTTCCAAACTGTCTCGGCGACCGACGCATCATCGAGACGGTACCGGCGGACCGCGGCATACGACGGCGGATCGGTCGGCCGCTCGTCGACACCGACGTAGACCCATTCGACGCCGTCGGCCGGATCAGCCCAGACGTCCAGCCCGAAACCGTCGGCGATCCGCCGGAGCCCCGAGCTGTTCCAGTTGATCGCGTAGACGCCGCCCTGCCGCCGGATCGTGAAGACGACGACCTCGCCCGACGGCGCGATGAGGGGCTTGGCATAACTCGCGGCGTCGGGCAGCAGCGACCGTTCGCCGACGCCGTCGCGCGAGTCGTACGCCATCAGCCGCAGCCGATCGCCGAGGCTGACGAAGTCGGTGCCGTCGCCCACGTCGCGCGTCCAGGCGACGCGCAGGTGGACGGCGTCCGGCTCCGCGTGGGCGCTCTCGGTCACCACCGCTGCTGCCGCGGGCTCCGCCGGCGCGGGCGACGCCGCTGGCGGCTCGGCCGCGGACGACGCCTGCGGCGAACCCGCGCAGCCGGCCAGGAGGAGCGTGGCGCAGACCAACGCCACCGGAGCGACGACCGGGCCTGCCGGCATCCAACCGTGACCCGTCAGCGCAGCGGTCCGCATATGTTGGCCGGGGAAGCAACATTCATTGTAGCCTCTTCATCCGACTCCCCGCTCTCCACCCATGTGCGGCATCGCCGGCATCGTCACGCGCGACCCGGAGCGGCCCACGTCGCCCGAACGCCTTGCCGCGATGGTCGCGACACTGCGCCATCGCGGGCCGGACGACCGTGGCCAGGTCGCGCTGCGCGGGGCCGCGCTTGGCATGCGGCGCCTCTCGATCATCGATGTCGCGGGCGGCCGCCAGCCGTTCGCGAACGAGACGGACGACATCCATCTGGTCGGCAACGGCGAGATCTACAACCACGCCGATCTGCGCGCCGAGCTGACGGCGGCGGGGCACCGCTTCCGCAGCGCGAGCGACATCGAGGTGGTGCTGCACGCGTACGAGACATGGGGCACGACGTGCATCGAACGGATCCACGGCATGTTCGCCGTCGCACTCTGGGACGCACGGTCGCAGACGCTCTGGGCGGCCCGCGACCGCGCGGGCGAGAAACCCCTCTACTACGCCGAGACGGCGGATGGCCTGGTGCTGGCCTCCGAGATAAAGGCGCTGCTCGCCTGCGCCGACGTCTCGCGCGAGGTGGACGTCGAGGCGCTCGATCAGTTCCTGACCTACGAGTACGTCATGTCGCCCCGAACGATCTTCGCGGCGATCCGCCGCCTGCCGGCCGCGCACATGCTCACATGGCGGGCGGGGGCGCTGACGATCGCACCGTACTGGGATGCCGCCGCGATCGCGCCGCGCGACTGGAGCGACGACGACGCAGCCGGCGCGCTGCGCGAGACGCTGGAACGGGCCGTCGCGCGCCAGATGATGTCGGACGTCCCGCTCGGCGCGTTCCTTTCGGGCGGGATCGACTCGAGCGCGGTGGTCGCCTGCATGTGCGACGCGGCGGAGCGGACCAACAGGCCGGTCAACACGTTCAGCATGGGCTTTGCGGACGGCAGCTACGACGAGTTGTCGCATGCGCGCGTCGTCGCGGAGCGCTTCGGGACGCGCCACCGCGAAGGGATGGTCGAGCCGGACATCGCGGCGCTGTTCGATCAGTTAATCGTCCATCTGGACGAACCGTTCGCCGATGTGTCGCTCTTCCCCACCTATCTCGTCTCGACGATTGCGCGCGAGCATGTCACCGTGGCGCTCTCGGGCGACGGCGGCGACGAGCTGTTCGCGGGGTACGACACCTACGCCGCGGATCGCCTGGCGCGCCGCCTCGCCGCGTTCGCGCCGCGCGGCGCGATGCGCGCGATTGCGGCCGTCGCGGCGCACGTGCCGCCGAGCCAACGGAAAAAGGGGCTGATCAACAAGCTCAAGCGGTTCACCGCCGGCGCGGCCCACGCGCCGGCCGACATCGCGCACTACCGGTGGATGACGTACGTCTCCGCCGAGACGAAGCGCGAGTTGTACACACCGGCGCTCCGCGACGCCCTCGGCGGCGCCGACGCGTACCGCCCGGTGCGCGACGCCCTCGGCGCGTGGGAGGGGAACGACCTGCTGAACCGGCAGCTCTATGCCGACCTGCGCCGCTACCTGGCGGACGACATCCTGGTGAAGGTGGACCGGATGAGCATGGCGACGTCGCTCGAGACGCGCGCGCCGTTCCTTGACGTTGACGTCATGGAGCTGGCGTTCTCGATGCCGGGCCGCCTGAAGATGCGCGGCGCGGTGCGGAAGTTCATCCTGAAGCGGGCGTTTGCCGACCGGCTGCCGGCGTCGATCCTGCGCCGATCGAAGGAGGGCTTCAGCATCCCGATGAAGAACTGGCTGAAGCGCGAGCTGGCGCCGCTGATGCACGATCTGCTGTCGCCGGAGCGGATCGCGCGCCGCGGCTGGGTGCAGCCGCGCGCCGTCGCCGGCCGGATCGCGGAACACCTGGCGGGGCGCGAGAACCACGCCCACCTGCTCTTCAGCCTGATGGTGCTCGAGCGGTGGGCGCAGGCGGCGCTCGATCCACCTCAGTCCGGCAGCCGATAAACGCGGCGCAGATCGGCGATCTCGGTCTGCATCTGCGCCGCCGTCCAGCCCAGCTCCTCCGCCATGACCCGCGCCGCGGCCGAGACGGCGTCGTCGCCCGGGTCGCCCGCCGATCCCGCTTCGGTCCGTCGCAGCAGCGCGTCCGACAGCCGGACCGCCATCTCCTCGCGCACCGCGTGCCGCACCTCGCCGGCGGTGACGCCGCAGGTCGCGCCGAGCGGCGCCCGGTCGCCGGGGGAGGCGGACAGGTGTTCGACCAGCGCGCCGTGGCGCGTGCCGTACGTCCGGGCCAGGCGACGGCGCACCTCCGCCAGTACAGGGCTGCCGTTGTCCGCGGCGGCAGCACGCACGAACGCGTCCACATCCGGGATGTCGCCGCCGGCGAGCGGCGTTGTCGCGGTCCGGCACCGGTCGACCGTGCGCCCCACCTGATCGACGGCGGCGTCGACGGCGCGTTCCGCCGTCGCGCGCGCCGTCGTGTAGCGGACCCCGAGCAGGCTGATCAGCCCGTGGATGGCGTCGCGCCGATGATCGACGACGGCGCTCGCCGTCGCCAACTGCAGGCCGTCGCCGTCCGCCACCGCCGGCAGAAGACCGCGATGAACCAGGCGGATGTCCCCCATCGCGAGCGGCAACCCCGGGAACGCCGCGCGCAGTTCGCCGATGAACCGTTCGATCTCGGCCCGATCGAGCCCGAGCACCCCCGCGCCGCCGGCGTAGCGATCGTGGCTGGTTCCGGCGATCGCCACGTCCCGCCACGGCGCGACGAAGAAGAGCCGGCCCGCCGCCGATCCCGCCACGGCGTGCGGACCGGGCAGCGGCGAGGGGATCACCAGGTTCATCGCCTTCGACAGCCGCGGACAGAGCGCATCCGCCGCCCTCGCCGTCAGACATCCATTCAGCTCCGGCGCCCACGGCCCGGCGGCGTTCAACACCACCCGGGCGCGGATCTCCAGCGAATCGCCGCTCAGCCGGTCGACCGCGCGGACGCCCGCCACGTCGCCGCCGCGCGTCATCGCACCAGCCGCCTCGACGTAGTTCGCCGCCACGGCGCCCCGCTCCACTGCCGAGGCGATGGCGGAGAAGTGCATCCGGTCGCTGTTGTGCATCTGGCCGTCGAACCATTCGATGCCGCCGGTCACGCCACTCGGATCGATCAGCGGATTGAGGCGGAGACATTCGTCGCGCGACAGCAGGCGACTGGGCGGCAGGCGGCCGACCGGATCCGCCGCGGCGCCGTCAACGCCGCCGTCGCGCGTCAGGCGATCGCTCAGCGCGAAGTAGGCGCGGAGCAGCAGGCGGTGCCGCGTGATCCCGCCGCCGGCCGGCAGGACACACGGCAGCGGCCGGGCGAGGTGGGGCGCGATTCGCATCAGCGCGCGCCGCTCGCGGGCGAACCGGCGCAGCAAGACCAAATTTCCGCTCTGCAACGCCCGGACGCCGCTGTGGATCGTCTTCGCGCTGTTGAACGACGTGCCGCTGCCGAAATCGGTCCGATCAATCAGGGCGGCCGACAGTCCACGCAGCGTTGCGTCCCAAACGGCGAACGCGCCGTAGACCCCGCCGCCGACGACGAGCAGATCGAACTCGCGCGCCGTCAGCGCGGCCAGGTCCCGTCGCACGCCCGTATACTACCCCCCGCGTGCCCGCCCCCCCCGACGCCGGCGCTCCGCCGCTGATCGACCAGATTCGCGCGTACTGGAACGGCCGGATCCACGATCAGGCGATGAGCAACGCAGCGGCCGGAACGCTCGCGTTCTTCGACGATCTGGATGATTACCGCTTCGACAAGCTGCGGTACCTGCCGCGCCTGGTCGACTTCGACGGCTATCGCGGCCAGCGCCTGCTGGAGATCGGCTGCGGCATCGGCACCGACCTGGTTCGCTTCGCGCGGGGCGGCGCGCGGGTCACCGGCGTCGACCTGGCCCAGCAGGCGATCGACCTGGCGCGGCGCAACGTCGAGCTGCACGGTGTCGCGGACGCCACGCTCGAGGTGGCCGACGGCGAGGCGCTCCCCTTCGGCGACGCGTCGTTCGACGCTGTCTACGCGCACGGTGTCTTGCAGTACACCGCGGATCCGGCCCGCCTGATCAGCGAGGCGCACCGCGTGCTCCGGCCGGGCGGCGAGGCGATCGTGATGGTCTACAACCGCCGGTCGTGGCTCAGCGCCATGTCGGCGCTGACCGGCACTGCGCTCGAGCACGCCGACGCACCGGTGCTCCGCACCTTCACCATCGCCGAGTTCCGCCGGCTGCTCGACCCATTCGCCGAGGTGCAAGTCGTCCCGGAACGTTTCCCGGTCCCCTCGCGACTGCACACGGGGTGGAAGGCGACGGTCTACAACCGGCTGTTCGTCGGGACGTTCAACGCGTTGCCGCGCCGGCTGGTGCGGCCGCTCGGCTGGCACCTGATGGCGTTCTGCCGGACGTAGGCCGCCGCCGCGCGGCGCGTCAGGCCACCGGCTTGCGCGCGACGAACGCGAGGGTCTCGAACAGGTTCTTCCGGACGCGGAAGAGCAGCTCCTCTGTCCGAGTCCACCGCGAGACTGCATCGACCCCGGGCAGGTTGACCAGGAGCGCCGCGGCCGCGAGCGCGTCGCGCCGGAGGCCGGTCGCCGCGCCGATGCTCCGGACGGTAGCGGCGATCTCGAACCCGCCGTCGTACAGCAGTTGCCGCACCCGCCGCTCGGTCGTGACGAAGCTGTGCGTGTAGTCCACGTCCCAGAAGAATGCGCGCTCCTTCAGGTAGTCGGGCACGACGACGAACAGCACGCCGCCAGGCCGCAGCGCGCGGAGCCCCTCGGCGACGAACGCGCGCGCCGCGTCGATCCCCGCCATGTGCTCGAGCACCTGATCGGCGTAGATGACATCGCAGCTCGCATCCTCCGCCGGGATCGGCGGCGCCCACGCTTCGCTCACCGCGAAGCCGCGCGCGCGCAGGTCGGCGGCCAGGGCGGGGCTCGCCTCGACCGCGCGGTAACGCCATCCCGCCTCGACCGCCCGGGCGGCGAGCGAGCCGTCGCCCGGCCCGATCTCGATGAGGTCGCCCGGCGGGCCCGCGAAGCGGTGCAGCAGCGCCAGACGCGCCTGCTCGACGCGCCGCCGCCGTGACGCGCCGAATGCGGTCCGGCGTCTCTCGCGGAACGAACGGTAGAAGGTGTCGACCATTTGCGTTACGCCCGCGCTCCCGCGAAGCGGTGCCGGATGAGGAGCACGGCACCCGGCGTCGCGCTCAGCAGCGCCGCGAGCACCAGGATCGTCGAGAGCGCAAACGACTGCTCGTCCGGCACGCCGACCGGACGGAGCAGCGCGATGATGACGCCCTGGGCCACGCCAAGCCCGCTGATCGAGATCGGCAGCAGAATGATCACGATGCAGACCGGCATGAACGCCAAGTAATAGCTGAAGGCAACGTCGATGCCGAGACCGAGGCCGAAGACGTACGCCTGCAGCACCCGCGTCACCTGCACGACGAACGAAAGCACCAGCAACGCGGCCACTAGGCCGCCGTGCTGACGGTATCGGCCAAGCGCCCGCGCGAAGCGAACGAGCCGATCCATCAGCGCGCTCCCCGCGAGGCGCGACGGCGCGGCGAAAGCGAGCAGGCGGTCGGCCCAAAGCAGGCCGGCCGCGCCGGCGACGACAAAGGCCGCCGCGGCTGTGCTCACCTGCCGCAGCTCCGGCACCGCCTGGTTGCTCCAGAAGACAAGCCCCGTCACGGTAAGCAGTGCCAGTGAACAGATGCCGAGATAGCGGTCGGCGACGACCAGACCGATCGCCTCGGACCCCCGCGCCGTCCGCTGCGCAAGCACGTAGGCGCGCGCCGCATCCCCGCCAACGCCGCTCGGCAGCAAGTGGCCGACCCACGCACCCACCAGGAAGACCCAGACCGCCGAGCGGACCGACACGGCACGCTCCGACCGGCGGACCAGCATCACCCAGCGCACGATCATGAGCACCCGGTCGAGTGCGACGAGCAGCAGACCGGCAACGAGATGCAGCGGCGCGATTGCCATCATGCTGCCGAGCGCCGCGCCCAGATCGATCCGGGCGATCAGCCAGGCGAGCAGGACGGCGCTGACGGATGCGCGAAACCAGACGGAGTGGAGGACGCGCACGACGCGCTACCGCGAGGTCTTCCAGGGCCCGCCAGCGTTTGCGCGGGTACAGCCGTTGAACGCGGGATCCATCACAGTTGTGCTGGCAATTGGTCTTTCCGCAGGAAACACCGCATCGTACACAATCTCGCATCGGATGCCCATCGATGGGTTCGCCGCCGGCAGACCCGGGAAACCTCCCAGGGAGTTGGCCACTTGCGGCGCTGCATCTGGACGCTGCCGTGCTATATTTTCCGCGCGGCCGGACTTCGCACCTCGCCGCTGGTTCTTATTCATACGCCTACATGGGCCTTGACACCAAAGCCACGCAGTTTCTGCTGGCAGCCCGAGGTTCCGGCGTTTCGTTCGAACGCATAGCCACCATCGGCCGGCATCGCCTCTACGTCACGCCCGCCTGGTTGCGTTCTCGCCTGCGCGCCGTCGGGATTGACCTCGATGCCGCGGCTACCGCCAGGTTGTTCAAGGAAGCTGACGGATATGCCGAACCACTGCTGCAAGCACTGGGAGCGGCGCGGATTATCTCTCTCGACGCCTCTAGCTACGAAGGCGCGTCGCGTGTGGCGGATCTGAACGCCGAGATCGCACCCGATCTGGAGAACGCGTTCACCACCGTGCTCGACTCCGGGTCGCTCGAGCATGTGTTCGATTTCCGTGCCGCGATCGCCAATTGCATGCGCATGGTTGCGCCTGGTGGCCACCTGCTCATCGTTACTCCCGCCAACAACATGGTCGGTCACGGCTTTTATCAGTTCAGTCCCGAACTGTTCTATCGTGTCCTGTCTGAATCGAACGGCTTCCTGATTGAACGGATGCTTGTCACTGAATTGTCCTCTTTACGGTGGTACGACGTGGCCGATCCTGCGGTGCTCGGAACCCGTGTCCAGTTCCGCACGTACCGTCCGACATACCTGTGCGTCATTGCTCGCCGCGTAGCACTGCGGCCCGTGCTTGCTCACCCACCCCAACAGAGCGACTACGTGTCGAAGTGGGCGAGGGTCGCGCCAGAGGTTGCGCGATTGGACTTGCACCCGATCGAAAGGCACCTGCCGCACCGCTCGGCTACGGTCTTGAAGAGCCTCTGGCATCTGGCCCAGGCGTTAGTGATCCCGTTTGATCGAAAGGCGTTCACCCGCGCAGACATCTCCTAGCAGCCCGTGGTGAAACCCCGCGTGACACCGAGAGCGGTGAGGCGCCCGCCTGACAAGGCGCGACGAGGGAGCCTATTGGCCATAGGCGACCGAGGAGCAACGCCGCTCAGGCGGGATGCATCGCCGCTCGAATGTAGCGGGGGTTTCGCCACGGGCTGCTAGCTGTCCGTAGCCCTCACCGGTACCGTTCGACGAAGACCGGCGCGCTCCCGCCGGAGGCCCCATCGATCGTGACCGTCTGATTCGAAGGCACGCCGGATAGCACGCGCGTAGCGCCATCGATGAATGTCACCACGTTGTCGAGAGCGCGAACGACTGCTCGTCCGGCACGCCGACCGGACGGAGCAGCGCGATGATGACACCATGCGCCACGCCGAACCCGCTGATCGAAATCGGCAGAAGAATGATCAGGATGCAGACCGGCAACGAGATGCAGCGGCATGATGGCCGCCATGCTGCGCATCGCCGCGCCCAGATCGATCTGCGCGATCAGCCAGGCGAGCAGGGCGGCGCTGACGACCGCGCGAAACCAGACGGAATGCAGGACCCGCTACCGGGGGTACTTCCAGCGACCGATGGTGTTGTTGCGCCGGGTCGACTCGGTCAGGTCAGTCCAGGCCGGCCGCGGATTGGGATTGCAGTGATTGACGATGATGTCGAAGACCTGGACGTGCGTGCTCCCGCGCGCGTCGTCGAGCGTGGTGCCGGAACCGCGGTAGTAGTTGACCACGTCGACCGACACATGGGCACAGTTCCCCCGTTTGCAGTTGTAACCCCATCGGCCGTCGATGAGACGCAGCGCCTCGACGACGCGGTCCATGAACTCCCACGTGCCATGCTCCTCCTGGCACGAGTTGCGGAACGCGTCGGGATGTTCGGCCGCCACCCGCTCCACCACATGCACCAGGTTCGCCGCCCGCCCGCCCCCGGTCGTGAACGGCGCATGGATCGTGGCGCCGCGACGGAAGCCGGGCGAGACGAACAGCGCCCATGGCGACCACTCGCCCGCCACGTCCTGCCAGACGGCCCGGACGCGCCAGCGGAGGTCAGTCGCCTCGGCCAGCTCGGACTCGACGACATACCGCGTCCGACCCGGCATCTGCGCCGCTACGCCGGTGGCGGCCGGCGCGCCGGAGCCGTCGGATCTCCGCTCGAAGACCTGGAACTCGTACTCGAACGGCACGTCCTGCTCCGGGTTCGCAGCGTTCGCGGCGTTCGCGGCGACCAGCGTCACCGGCCCACGCAGCAGGAACAGGCCGTTCTTCGGCGACACCGGCACCGGCGTCGAGGCCTTCAGGTACGAATCGCCGGCGGGCGGTCCCTCGCCGAAGCCGGTCGGCTGCGTCGGGGCAACGGTTTCGCACCCCACCAGCAGCATGGCGCCAAGCGCGCAGACGGCGGGCGTGACACATCGAGAGCGACGGCGGCTCGTCATGGATGTGCGCCGGGAGTGCCGGACAACGCGGGATCGATCACGATCGTGCGGGCGATTCGTTGACGCGGGAACGGCGCATCGTACACGATTTCGCCATGCACGCCCGTCGATGCGTTCGCTGGCGGCAGACCCGGGGTGATGCCCGTATCGGCCGTGTGATCACCCAGGTCCTGATGCTGGCGGCGCTCGTGGCGGCACCGGCGGCGGACGCCTTCGCGCAGGGCCGCTCCTGGCGAGCGTTCGTGCGCGTCAACCGCGCCAACCAGATGAGCGAGATCGCCGACCGCTTCGGACGCGTGACGCAGCAGATCTCCCGGGAAACCGCGATTTACGAAGCGACGCACAGCGTCGGCGACAGCGACGGACTGGATGTGAGCGCCGGCGTCCGGGTGTTCCGGAACCTCGCGGTTGGCGTGGGGGTGACGTCCCTCTCCACCGCTGGCAACACGGCGTTCCGGAGCTGGGTGCCCGACCCCGTCGTCGGCAACCGCTTCGAGCCGGGCGACGCGTCGCGCGCGTTCACGCACCGGCAGACCGGCTACCACGTCCAGGCGACCTGGGTGATACCGGTGGGCGGCGCCGTCGATATCGCGCTGTTTGGCGGCCCGTCGTTCTTTGAATTGCGCGAGGAAAGCGCGGGCGAGGTCGCGCTATTTGGGATCGCGGATCCGGGACACGACGCGACGACAACGGCGGTGGGCGGCAACGCGGGCGTAGACATCACCGTCCGCTTCGGCCCGTACGTCGGCGTCGGCGCGCAGATCGGCTGGACCGGCGCCTCGGCGTTGGTCGACCTGCCGTGGCGCGACGAGTCCCAACCGATCACGCTCGGCGGCGTGCAGGCCGGCGGCGGACTGCGTCTGCGGTTCTAGCCCTGGCCATTCGAGATGCCGGCCTGGAGGCCGGCGCACCAGTACGTACGCACCAGCACGTGCGCGGTGCGGGCCTGGAGGCCGGCGCACCCTGGAGACGTGCGGGCCTGGAGGCCGGCGCACCGCCTAGCGGGGGTACTTCCAGCGGCCGACGGTGCCCTGGTTCGCCGTCTCCTGCGTGATGTCGGTCCACACAGGCTGCGGGTTGGAGCTGCAGTGGTTGGCGATAACGTCGATGATGGCGACGTTGGTGCTGCCGGTGCCGTCGCCCGTCCCGCGGTAATAGTCGACCACGTCGTGCGAAATGGAATTGCAGTCACCCCGCTTGCAGTTGTAGCCCCAGCACTGGCTGTACTGTCGGAGCGTCTCGACCACCCGGTCCATAAAGTCCCAGCTCCCGCCCTGGTCCTGGCAGGAGTTCGCCAGTGACTGGGGGTGCGCCGCGGCGACCTGGCGGACGACGGCGAGCATGTTCGGCGGATCGCCGCCCCGGCACGGGTCGGGCGTCGGCGGCGGCGTGGGCCCCGGAGGGATCGGGTCGGGCGCTGGCCGCGGCGTCATGAACGATTCTGTCTGTGACCATTCGCCGGCGATCGGCGCCGCCTCGCGGCCGTCCGCCAGCGCTCGGCTGCGCCAGAAGTAGCGCGTCTCAAACTCCAGTTCGCGGATGGTGGTAGATGTAGTCGTATCGCCGGCCGGCACCGTGGCCGACTCAACGCCCTCCGCGAGGTCGGCGTCCGTCGCCCACTGGAATTCGTACCGGACATTCTGCGCGGGACCGGTCACCGTGGCATTGCGGACAGTGAGCCTAGTCGACGTATCGTCTACCTGCGCGTCACTCACCGGAGAAACCGGCCGCGGGCGGCCGACCGTCACCGGCGTGTACACCTCGAACGCCGCTACCTCCGAGTACGGTCCGGTGTTCGCGCCGTCGAGCGCCCTGACCCTCCAGATATACCGCTGATCGGCGGCGAGTTCCGGGATCTCGTACGACTCCGCCTCGCCCCCAGATGGGAAGACCTGATCCGCCGTATGGGTCAGCGCATCGAACAGGTCGGACGTGGAGACCTCGATTTCGTACCAGAACGGCCGCTCACTGTTCGACATGGCGGCGCTGAACCCAAGCGTGATCGGCTGCTCGGTCGCCCTGATCAGTTGACCGTTGGTCGACGTCACCGGGATCGGCGCGCTGATGACCACCCCTTCGATGGGGCCGGCGATTGACGGACTGAGTGGATTCCGGCTCTTCTCAACGCCACAACCCACCAACGCGACGACGGTGGCCGCGACGCACCAGCCGACTGCCATCCCCTGGTGTCGCGCAGTCATGTCGCCTTTCGTATCGGACGGTGTTCTCCCCTCCGACAGCCACCCGGGGATTGGATTCGGCTCGGCCAGCGCACGGTCACGCCCGGCTCGTTGCGCGCAGCCCGCGTGCTATACTGCGGTCCTTCCGGGCAGGGCCGCACGGGCCACCGTCCCGCCCACCAGGACGGCCGAACAGCGTGAACGCCTCCGCGCGGATTCTCATGCTCGCTCCGGAGCCGTTCTTCGAACCGCGCGGGACGCCGTTCAGCGAGTACCATCGGATCAGGGCGCTGTCGGAACTGGGGTACCGCGTCGACCTGGTCACCTACCCGCTCGGCCAGGATGTCGACATCCCGAACCTGCAGATCCACCGGTGCGCGCGGCTACCGTTTGTCCGCCGCGTTCCGGTCGGCCCCTCCGTCGTCAAGGTGTTCCTCGATCTGTCGCTGACGATCACGGCGACGCGTCTGGCGTTCAGCCGGTGCTACGCCGCGATCCACTCGCACGAGGAAGCGGGTCTGCTAGGCGTCTGGCTTGCGTCGCGGCTCGGCGTGCCGCACCTCTACGACATGCACTCCAGCCTGCCGCAGCAGCTCCGCAACTTCCGCTATACCCGCTCCGTGCTCGCCCAGTGGCTGTTCGCCTGGATCGAGCGGACGATGGTGCGCCGGTCGCGGGTGATCGTGACCATCTGCCAGGAGCTGCAGGAGACTGCGATCGCGCTCGGCGCGGGCGACCGCGCGTGCCTGATCGAGAACGTGATGGGGGGCGATGTCGAACAGGCCGCGACGACGCCGCGCGACGCATTGCGTGCACGCTACGGCCTCGATCCGAATCAGCCGGTGTCGCTCTACACCGGCACGTTCGAAGCGTACCAGGGACTCGACCTACTGACCGACGCGGCGGCGCGCCTCCACGCGACGCACCCCGACGCGCGCGTCCTTGTGGTGGGCGGCACGCCGGCCCAGGTGGAGACCGCCCGCGCGCGGGCCGAGCAGGCGGGCAGCCCCCTCGTCTTCGCCGGACAGCGGCCGCCGGAGGAGATCGGCAGCTTCGTCGCCGCGTGCGACATCCTGGTCTCGCCCCGGATCAGCGGCACCAACACGCCGCTGAAGATCTACTCGTATCTTCGCTCCGGCCGGCCGATCGTGGCGACCGACCTGCGGACGCATACGCAGGTACTGACGCCGGAGACCGCGCGGCTCGTGCGGCCCGACACGGCTGCGCTTGCCGCCGCGATGGCGCACCTGATCGATCGGCCGGACGAGCGGGCGCGCTTGGCCGAGGCGGCGCGCACCCTCGCCGAGACGCGTTACAGCCGCGCGTCGTATCTGGCGCGCACCGCGGCGGCGTACGATCACCTGCTCGCCGAGCCGGGAGCGGACGCGGCGTGACGGCTGGCGCAGGGACACGCGGGTCTGCGCTGGTGACCGGTGTCACCGGCTTCACCGGCGGCCACCTCGCGCGGCATCTCCTCCGTCACGGTCAGCGGGTGCGCGGCCTAGTCCGGCCCCGAAGCCGCGAACGCGCCGCCGCCCTCGCCGGCGACGGCGTGGCGATCGCGTCCGGCGACCTGACCGACGCGGCGTCGCTGCACCCGGCCTGCGACGGCATCGACGTCGTCTACCACATCGCCGCGACGTACCGGACCGCCGGCCAGTCGGATGTGGTCTACCACGCGGTGAACGCCGAGGGAACGCGCGCCCTGATCGACGCCGCACGCGCCGCCGGGGTACGCCGGCTGGTCCACTGCAGCACCGGCGGAGTGCATGGCCACATCGAGCAGCCGCCGGCCAACGAGGACGCCCCGCTCGCGCCGGGCGACGTCTATCAGGCGTCGAAGCTCGAGGGTGAACGGATCGCGCGGGCGGCCGGCGAGGCGGGCGGCCTCGAGGTGGTGGTGGCGCGCCCGATCGGCATCTACGGTCCGGGCGACACCCGCTTCCTGAAGATGTTCCGGGCCATCGCGCGCCGCCGCTTCCCCATGATCGGGCGGGGCGAGGTGTTCTACCACCTGACCTACATCGACGACCTGATCGAGGGCTTCCGGCTCTGCGGCGAGACCCCTGCCGCCACCGGCCGGACCTACCTGCTGGCCGGATCTCGTTATACAACGCTGGCCGAGCTGGTGTCGATGATCGCAGCCGAGTTCGACGTCCCGCCCCCCCGCTGGCGCATCCCGGTCGCACCGGTCTGGCTGGCGGGGGCGCTCTGCGAGCTGATCTGCATCCCGCTCCGGATCGAGCCGCCGCTCTACCGCCGCCGCGTCGACTTTTTCACGAAGAGCCGCGCGTTCGACGGATCGCGCGCGCGACAGGACCTCGGCTTCGCGCCAGCGGTCAATCTGCGGGACGGGATCCACCGGACCGCCGTTTGGTACCGTGAACAGGGATGGCTGTGACGGACCGCCGGCTGAACGTCGTTCACATCTGCGATCACCTCGGGTGGCCCGGTTCGCGCATGCATGGCGTCAAGCGGCTGTTCGCCTGGATGATCCCCGCATTCGACGCTGAGCACTTCAACGTCACGTTGATCAGCCTGCGCGCGCCCGACACGTCCGAGGATCAGCTGGAGGACTACGGCATCGACGTGACCTACCTGTCACGGTCGAAGTTCGATCCGATGACACTGCCGGCGCTGCTGGCGGAACTCGACCGACGCGGCGCCGACATCCTGCACATGCATGGCTACGGTGCGTCGACGTTCGGACGCCTCGCGGCGGCGCGGCGCGGCTGGCCAACCGTGCTCCACGAGCATGCGAACCTGACCGACACTCCCTGGTTTCAGAAGGTGGCGGACCGGCTGCTCGCGCCGCAGACCGACCTGGCGATCGCGGTGTCGCGGTCGACGGCCGACTTCGTCACGCGCGCGCGCCTGGTGCCGGCATCGCGGACGCGCGTTGTGTATCTTGGCGCGCCGGTCGCGGAGTTCGCACGACCCCACAGCGACTCGGAGGTGGGCGCGGCGCGCGCCGCGCTTGGCCTCCCGGCCGATGCCCGGATCGTCGGCACCGTCACCCGGCTGATGCCGTCGAAGGGAAACGAGTACCTGGTGGCGGCGGCGCCGCGCATCCTCGACGGCGCGCCGGACGTCCATCTCTGTATCGTCGGTGAAGGCGACCTGCAGGCGGACCTCGAACGGCAGGCGCACGACCTGGGGGTCGCGGACCGGGTCCACCTCTCCGGTTTCACGCGCGACGTCGCGGGCACGCTCGCCGCGTTCGACCTGGTGGTCTTCCCGTCGCTCTGGGAGGGGACACCGCTCACCGCGTTCGAGGCGCTCGCCGCAGGCCGGCCGATCGTCGCCAGCGATGCCGACGGGCTGTCGGACATCCTGCATGACGGACGCGACGCGGTGATCGTGCCGAAGCGCGACGCTGGCGCGCTGGCCGCGGCGATCCTCGCGCTGCTCGACGACCCGGACCGCCGCACCGCACTGGCCGCCGCCGCCCGCACGACGGGCGCGGGGTACGACATCGCCGCATTCGTCCGAAAGATGGAGCGGCTCTACACGCTGATGGACGAGCGGCGGCGGCAGGGGCGGCCACGCGGCCTGGACGACGCCGACCTGGCGTTCCTGACGGCGACAGCCCATCCTTCATAATGAGGGCGACGAGCCATGTCGACCGAGACCGGCGACCCCGCGCCCTCCGCCATGCCACCGCCCGCCCCGCGCCGTTCGGATGCCGGGCGTCTCGCCGCGATCCTGCTCCTGTTCGCCGGCGCGTGCGGCGCGCTGTCGATCGACATCGTCCGGACCGGCTTCGGCCTGAAGGGCGACGAGGCGACGTACGTCGCGATGGCGCTCAGCGCCGCGCACGACGGCGACCTGATCTACCAAGCGGAGGACATCACCCGCTTCTACCAGGTCTACGAAGACGGCCCGCAGGGGATCTTCCTGAAGACCGGCGCGGGCGACCGCCTGCGGTACGACCGGCTCTACTTCGGCAAGGCGTACGTCTACTCGCTCCTTGCCGCGCCGTTCGTCCGCCTGCTGGGGCTGAACGGGATGTTCGTCCTGCATGTCCTCCTGTTCGCCGGGATGATCTTCGCCGCCTACGCGTTCGTCGCGGCACGGTCGCGGCCGGGCGCCGCCCTGGTATACGTCCTCGCCTTCTTCGGCGTGTCGATCCTGCCGGTGCACGCGGTCTTTCTCAGCTCCGACTTCTTCCATGTCGCGGCCGTGACGTTCGCCTACTTCCTCTGGTGCTACAAGGAGGTGGCGCCGCCGCGCGACGGCCCGTGGGGCGCCTTCCTGCGCGGACCGGCATCCGACATCACGGCGGCGGTGATTCTGGGGCTCATCACCTTCTCCAAGCCGTCGCATCTGTTCCTGATCGTCCCGCTGCTCGCCCTGGCGGCGGGCCGGCGGCGGTTCGCGCACGCCGGGGCAATCGGCATCGTCTTCGCCGCGGTCACCGCGGGCGGCTTCCTGAGCAATGCGGCGATCACGGGCGAGTTGAACTACCAGGGCGGCAACCGGAAGATCTTCTTCGACACCTACCCCTTCGAACGGCCCGAGGCGACGTTCGACACGCTCGGCATCGGGATGACGACGAACGAGATCATCATCGATGAACCGTCGGTCGCGCGCAGCGCCGTGATGCTCGCGCAGAACGTCGGCTACTTCGCCGTCGGCCGGCACTTCGGCTTCGTGCCGTTCTTCTTTCCGGGGGTCGTCGCGGTGGCGCTGTTCCTCTGGACGCGGCGCGACCGGCGGTCGTGGCAATGGCTGACGCTAGGGATTGCCGCGTTCACGGCGGTCGGGCTCGCCGCCTACATGCCGTACACCTGGTCGGGCGGAGGGGGGCCGCCCGGCAACCGGTACTTTCTGAGCATCTACCCGGTGCTCCTGTTCCTGACGCCGCGGCTCACCTCGTTCACGCCGGCCGTCGCGGCGTTCGCCGGCGGCACGGCGTTCATCGCGCACGTGCTGATCAATCCGTTCAGCGCGGCGAAGGAACCGTACCTGATTGCCGAACGGGGCCTGCTGCGCGCGCTGCCGGTCGAACTGACGATGATCAACGATCTCCCGGTCTCACTCGACCGGCGGCGCAGCCGAATTACGTACGAGTCGGAGCCGGAGCTGATGCTGTATCTGCTCGACCACAACGTCCACCCGTCGAGTCTGACCGAGTTCTGGGTGAATGCCCGGCGGCGCGGTGACGTGATCCTCCGGAGTCCGCAGCGGCTCGAGGCGGTGACGGTGACGATCACCTCGCCGATCCCGAACCGGGCGACAGTCAGCGTGGGGGGGGATTCCGCAACGCTCGTGCTGCGGCCTCGCGTCCCGGCGGAGGTGACGCTGGAGCCGTGGGGGGTCTATTCGCTGGGGCGCTGGGCGTACGTCCTGTCGGTCGAGACCACGTCCGGGTTCACCCCGATGCTGGGACGGCCAGGGTCCGTGGACGCGCGGTTCCTGGGCGCCCAGGTGCAACTGACCCCGCACGTCGACGGCGTGGCCGACTGCCGGGCCGGGCCCTCCGCGTGTCCCGACTGACGCGCGCCCGGCCGGACCGCCGGTTCCCGAAACCGGTATAGTAGGCGGCCTTGCCCTTCATGGTTCGGCGTCGCCGGCTGGCGTTCGGCGGCACGCAACGCTTGCTGTCGGCGCTCGGCGTCCTCGTCCTGACGGCCGGATGCGCGGAGTCGACCACGCCACCGGCATCGCCGTCGTCGCTGCCCGCCGACAAGGTGCAGACGCTCGCGCTCGCCTGCCCCGCCGGGGTACAGGTCGAATCGCGCACCGGCGGTCCGGAACGCGTGACGTTCGATCTGCCCACCCCCGTCGGCGGCCTCGCGCCGGTCGCGATCACCTGCACGCCGGCGTCCGGATCCAGCCTTTCGATCGGCCGGCACACCGTCACCTGCGAGGCAACGGACCAACTGGGGCTGATGGCGAGTTGCACGCTGCGGGTGACCGTCTTCCGCCGGATCGACGTGAACCGGATCCTGGCGTTCGGCGACAGCCTGACCGCCGGGTCCGGCGTCGCCGCCACCCAGGCGTACCCGGCGGTGCTCGAGGCACTGCTCCGGCACCGGTATGGCGGCCAGCGGATCGCGGTCACGAACGAAGGGGTGCCGGGCAATCCTGCTTCCATCGCTTTGCCGAGATTCGAGGCAGCACTCCAGCGGCACGACCCGGACGTCGTCCTCATCATGCAAGGGACGATAGACCTCGATATCGAACGGGGCCCTGAAGCCGTGGCGGCGGTCCGGAACATGGTGGACCATGCGCGAGCTCGCGGGAGCGATCGCATCATTGCCACGATCCCCCCCCAGGGCCGTAGTCGGAGCACCTGGGAACAGGTAGAGCCTTACAACCAGCAAGTCCGCCGGATTGCCGCCGTGACCCGCGTGCCGCTCGTGGACGTCTACCGGATTATCCGTGACGGCCGCTGCACCGACAGACCCGCGGGCCCGCGGGAGGTATCGTTCTCCTGCCTGGCCGCCGACGGTCTGCACCTCACGCCGCAGGGCTACGCGCTGGTCGCCCAGGGATTCTTCGATGAACTGATGGCGCTGTACGAGCGCAGTGGACCGGGTGGACAGTTCACGCTGATGCGCGGGGCGCGCTAGCCGCCAGCGACTGGCGCCGTCCGGGCCCCGGCCTCGCCGGGGGGGCAGGCCGACACGCTTGAGAGCGCGCCAGGACACGCAGGCCCCGCGGGCGTGGCCCGCCTACTCAGAAGCGGACACGGAGACCGGCGCCCGTCTGAACGTTGCCGGCGTTGGCGCGGATCGTGGTCTCGCCGGAACCAGGCAGGTCGACCGACGCGCGGGCGAATCGAACGAAGTAGCCGAAGCCGACGTGTCGGGTCGCCATGACCAGCAGATCGATCCCGACATGACCGCCGACCGCGTTGCGCCGGTGTTCCCCTATTACGGTTTCGAGAACTATCTGATCGAAGTCAGGCGGGCCCACCTCCGCCACGTGCCAATGCACCACCGTGTGCTGTGTCACGTTGAGGGCGGTTGGGCCGCCGGACACCGTCAGTTCCGCGCGCGTGCCCAGCCGTATCCGCCAGGCGGCTGAAACATGAACCGCCCGTTCGATACGCTCGCGCTCGAACACCTCCGCCGCAGTGCGGGGTGCACTGAATAACAGCGGATGCGGCACGTTAACCCCGGCCGTTCCGGTGTCGCGGGCCGACGTCCAACTGAACGCCGCCGCGACTCCGAAGTGATTGCCGACGTGCAGCATGACGCCGACATCCGCCGCCGCGCTGCCGTTGATTGCGTGCGCGCTGCGGAAGGTCGCCTCCTCGCCGTAACTGTGCAGGTTCGTGGTGGACTCGAACCCGGGCGGCGCCACCTGGAATGCGCCGTTCAAGGTAAACGTGTACCGCGGCGTCTCCTGGGCGGCGGCGGGTGCGGCGGCGGTCAGTGAGGTGACCGTGGCGAGCCAGACGATAGCGGCGGGGCGCAGGAAAAGCGACGGACGGATCGGCATGGACTGGACGGGCGCAGACGCCTGTGCTCCCGGCAGTGTACCGTCCCCCGCGCCGGCCGGTCAAAGGCGGCTGCGCGGTGCGGGCCTGCTACCGGACCGGCTGCTCCACCCTGACCGGCGCCCCGGGTGGGAGCGTCGCGCCGCCCTCCGCCGCCGGCTCGAGCCGCTCGCGCACGACATAGATCGGCTTGCCCTGCGACTCGTGGTAGGTGCGCGCCTGCAGCTCCGCGAGCAGGCCGAGCGTCAGCAGTTGCATGCCGGCGAAGATGAGCAGGATGGCGAGCAACAACAGCGGACGGTCGGCGATCCCCTGATCGGTGAAGAGCCGGAGGTACCCCAGGTAGCCGATCAGCGCGACGCCGACCGTGCCCATCAGCAGTCCGGGCGGCCCGAACATCTGGAGCGGGCGCGTCGAGTAGGTGAGCAGGAACTTCACGGTGAAGAGATCGAGCACGACGCGAATCGTACGCGACAGCCCGTACTTCGACAGCCCGGCACGGCGTGGGCGGTGGTTCACCGCCATCTCGGCGATCCGCACCCCCTGCTCGCTCGCGATCGCCGGCATGAACCGGTGCATCTCGCCGTACAGGCGCATCGAGCGGACGACGTCGCCGCGGAACACCTTCAGCGAACAGCCGTAGTCGTGCAGGTGGACGCCGGTGGTCCGAGAGATGAGCCAGTTCGCGAGGCGCGACGGCAAGCGGCGGGTCATCCATGGATCCTTCCGGTGGCGCCGCCAGCCGCAGACGATGTCGTAGTCGTCGCCGAGCAGGTCGACCATCGCCGGCAGGTCCGCCGGGTCGTTCTGCAGGTCGCCGTCGGCGGTCGCGATCAGGCGTCCCCGCGCATGCGCGAAGCCGGCCGCGAACGCGGCGGTCTGGCCGAAGTTGCGGCGGAGCCGGATGACGCGAAGGCGGGGATCGGTGGCGTGCAGCTCGCGCAGCCGGTCGAACGTGCCGTCGGTGCTGCCGTCGTCCACCAGGATCAGCTCGTACGGCCGACCCCAGGTGTGGAGCGCCGCCGTCAGCTCGCGGTGCAGCCCGATGACGTTCGGCTCCTCGTTATAGAGCGGCACGACGACCGACAGTTCAGGCATCAGGCCATTCGATTATAGGCCGCCGGCCGGCCGTGCCGGCGCCGCCCGGCGCTGCATGACAAACCACGCGATACCCCCCGCCACAACCAGCGCCGCGACTACGAGCGCGACGACCCGCCCGTTCTGCTCCACGAACGTGATCGTCTGCTGGCCGTACAGCACCGAGAGCACGCCGACCGTGACGTAGCGGACGCCGCGCGCGATTGTGACGGTCACCGCGAACTTCCACATGGGCACTGCAGCGACGCCCGCCAGCAAGACGAAGATCTTGAACGGCGCCGGCGGCGGCAGGATCGACGGCACGGCAATCGCGAGCACGCCGTAGCGCTGCGACAGCTCCAACGCGCGCATGACGCGCGGGCCGGAGAACCGCTGGCGGACGAGCGCCTCGCCGCCGCGCCGGCCGATCGCGTAGAGCACGAGACAGCCGGCAACCGAGCCGAGCGTCGCCATCAGCGCGTAGAACGGCATCCGCGCCGGATGCTCGACGACGAGCAGGACGACCAGCAGGTCGTTGATCTCGGGAAGCGAGAGGAACGACGAATCGAGGAAGGCGACCAGGAAGAGCCCAGGCCCCCCGATGCCGAGCGCGAAGGCCTGCAGCCACTCGACGATACGCGTCACAGACGGCCGATTATAGACCGCCAACGCTACGGCGCGCCGGGTCAGTGCGCCGGCCGGTGCGCCGGCCTCCAGGCCGGCACGTTCACCGTGGTGCGCTGGTCGGAGCGCCGGCATCCCTTCATGGTGCGCTGGCCTCCAGGCCGGCCTACGCTAGAACCGCACCCCGAACGTCACTTGCAACGTCAACCCGCCCAGATCGATCTCGTCCTCGAGGAAGCCGTTTTCCAGCCCGACGACGCCCACCGCCTGGTGGTACTGCCACTCGATGCCCGTGGACCACGCATCCCCCATCGCGAAGCGCACGCCCCCCAGGATGATGCCGCCCGGGTCGGCCCCGGTTGCCACGTAGCGATCGGAGAAGACGCCGAAGTCGGTGAAGTCGATGAACTCACCGAATTCGGCGTAGCGCCAGGCGTAGAGGCCGACCCCGACGCCGAAGAACGGCTGCACCGAGGAGTCGCCGAACGGCAGCACGCGCACCGTCGCGGTTGCCGGCACGATCCGCAGACGGAAGTCCTGTGCGATCTCGACGCCGCCCGCGTTGACGTAGTCGGTGTAGACGCTCGGCACGGTCCGCTGGTAGTAGCCGAGGCCCAGGCTCGCCTCCAGGTGATCGCCGAGGCCGATGTTCCAGGCGCCGGTGACCGACTGGCCGTCGAAGTCGCCCAGCCGGAAGGCGAAGATGTCGAGATTGCGAAGCACGACGTCCTGGTCGACTCGGCTGTCGACATCCTTCGGGCTGAACTGCCCGTACCCGAACGTGATTGACTGCTGCGCCGCGGCGGGCGCGGCGCCGGCGGCGAGCGTCACCGCGGCAACCGCCGCGGTCAGCCACCCGATCGTCGCACTGCGTTCCATGAGACCCTCCCGGCCATCCGGCCGTTCCTTAGTTCTCACGTATGCACGATCGATGCCAACGCGGCGGTCAGGGCTCCATATTGAACTGCTCGTTCAATATGGACGCATTTGGTCACAACACGACACTCCACATTGAACGAACAGTTCAATGTGGAGTGTCGCAGCGAGGCGTCAGAGTGTCCGCTGCAGGGCACGCCGGCGGATCGTCTCGAGCATCGCGTCGTGGACCCGGCCGTTGGAGGCGACGATCGATCCCTCCCGCGAGACGAACGGCTCGCCGCCGAGGCCGGTGACCCTCCCGCCAGCCTCGGTGACGATCAGCGCGCCGGCCGCGATGTCCCACGGATGGAGCCGCTCCTCCCAGAAGCCGTCGAAGCGGCCGCAGGCGACGTAGCAGAGGTCGATCGCGGCGGAGCCGAGCCGCCGCACTGCGCGCGACTCGGCGACGAACGCGCCGAACAGCGCCACGACCTCGTCGACGGTCTCGTGCACGTCGTACGGGAAGCCGGTGCAGAGCATCGCGTCGACCAACGTGTCAGCCCCGGACACCCGCAACGGCTGGCCGTTCAGACGCGCGCCGCCGCCCAGCTCGGCCGTGAACAGCTCCTCGCGCATCGGGTCGTAGATCGCGGCGATCGACGGGACGCCATCGATCTCGAGCGCAAGCGACGCGCAGAAGATCGGCAGGCCGTGCGTGTAGTTGATCGTCCCGTCGATCGGATCGAAGACCCAGCAGTAGTCGGTTCGCCCGGCAACCGGCGGCGGGTCCGCCTCGGACACCAGCTCCTCCGCCAGAACGCGGTGCGACGGGAACCGCTCGGCGATCAGTCCGCGGAACCACCGCTCGATGTCGACGTCCACCTGCGTCACCAAATCGATCACGCCCTTCTTGCTGACCGCGATGTCGGTGCCGAACCGTTCGCGCTGCATCGCGCCGGCATGCAGCACCACCTCGGCGGCGGTCGTGATCCAAAGCGGATCGATCGGTGGCGGCGTCATCCCGCCGCGCCCAACTTCTTCACCATGCGCACTTCCATCCCCCCCCCGGGCGGCCGGCGCAGCGTCACGTCGTCCATCAACCGGCGCATGAAGAAGATGCCGCGGCCGCCCGGCTTCAGGATGTTCTCATCAGACAGTGGATCGGCGACGTCGTCCGGGTCGAACCCGTCTCCCGGATCGATGACGCGCACGACCAGTTCCGACGGCCGATCCGGCGGCTCGAGGCCTAACTCCACTGTGATCCGCTTGTTGCAGTCGCCGTTGCAGCCGTGCCGGACGGCGTTCACCACCCCCTCACGGACCGCGACGTCGACCCAGTGCCGTGCCTCCTCGTCCAGCCCCCCCGCCTGCCCCAGGTGATCCGTCATCAGATGGATCAGGTCGCAGACGTCGACATGCGCCGGGAACTCGATGCGGATGCGGGCGCCTGTGACAGGCATGGCGTCGCTGGCGATCACCGTACGATACCGCGCCCGCCGCAGGTCCGGCAAGAACGCGCTTCCGGTAACATCCGGCGATGCGGGCCCCTGATTCGGGCACGGCGGTCGTGACGCCGGCGGACCTGCTGCGCGGGCGGTTGCGAGTACCGGGCGACAAGTCCATCTCGCACCGCTACGCCCTGCTCGCGGCGCTGGCCGAGGGCGCGTCCACCATCACCGGGTACTCCACCGGCGCCGACTGCGGATCGACGCTGGCCTGCCTGCGCGGGCTGAACGTCGCGGTCGCGGACACGCCCGAGGCCTCCGGCGGCGGCCTGACGGTGACGGTGGCCGGCCGCGGCGTGGCGGCGTGGCGTGCCCCCGACGCGCCGCTCGATGCGGGCAACTCCGGAACGACGATGCGCCTGCTCGCGGGCGCCCTGGCGGGCCGTCCGTTCGCCTCCACGATCATCGGCGACGCGTCGCTCAGCCGCCGGCCGATGCGGCGGATCATCGAGCCGCTCAACGCGATGGGCGCGCGGATCGTCGCGGCCGACGGAGATCGGCCGCCGCTGACGCTGACCGGCGGTGCGCTGCACGGGATCGACTACACGCTCCCAGTGGCGAGCGCGCAGGTAAAGAGCGCCCTGTTGCTCGCCGGCCTGCAGGCGGACGGAACGACGCGCATCCGCGAGCCGGCGCCGACGCGCGACCACACCGAACGGGCGCTGGCGGCGTTCGGCGTGGAACCGGGGCGCGACGGCGACGGGATCACGGTGACCGGCGGCGTGCGCCTCCGGGGGACGGATCTCGCGGTGCCTGGCGATCCGTCGGCGGCGGCGTTCTGGGTGGCGGCGGCGGCGGCGATGCCGGGATCCGACGTGACGATCGAGCGGATCGGGCTAAACCCGACACGCATCGGGTTCGTGGAGCTGCTGCGCCGCGCCGGCGCAGCGATCGAGACGCGCGAGCGGAGCGCGTCGGGCGGCGAGCCGGTTGGCGACCTGACGGTGCGGGGCGGTGAGCTGCGGCCGATTACGGTCGGCGCGGCCGAGGTGCCTGGACTGATCGACGAGCTGCCGGTCGTCGGCGCACTGGCGGCGCACGGCGTCCCGGTGACGGTGACCGGCGCCGCGGAGCTACGCCACAAGGAGAGCGACCGAATCGCCGCGTTCGCCACCGGGATGCGCGCGCTTGGCGTCCGGGTGGACGAGCAGCCCGACGGCTACCATGCCGCGTGTGACGGCCGGCCGGCCGGCGGCACGGCCGACGCGGCCAGCGACCACCGACTCGCGATGGCGTTCGCCGTCGCCGCGCTCGCGTGCGCGGCGCCATCGACGATCACCGGCGCCAAGGCCGTCGCCGTGTCGTACCCCCGGTTTTTCGCCACCCTCGATCAGTTGCGGCAGTAGCGCGCAGTTCCGGCGCGCGTCGCGGGTGCGCTTTCATCTGGACGGGGACGTCCGCACCCCCAACGCTGGCGCGATCACTCGCCGAGCCAGTCGAGGATCCGCTCCACCAGCTCGCCCGCTGGCGCGCGGTTCGCATCGAGCCGCAGGTGGGCCTCCCGGTACGTCGCCAGCCGGGCGCGGTATAGCGCCTCCATCGTCGCCCGGTCGGCCGCCAGCGGACGGCGACCGTCGGAGGGCAGCCGGTCGACCACCGTGTCAAACGACACGTCGAGCCATACCGACGCGCCGTCCGCATTGATCAGCCGCCGGTTCACCGGATCGGCAAACGTCCCGCCGCCGGTCGCGACGACCGTGTGGCGGAGCGCCAGCAGCTCGTCGAGCACCGCATGCTCGACATCGCGGAAATACGCCTCGCCCCGCGCCGCGAAGATGTCGGCGACGGTCGAGCGCTCGCGCGTCTCGATCAGGCTATCGATATCCTCCGCGCGCCAGTCGAGACGCCGGCCGAGCGCGTCGGCGACGGTCGACTTTCCCGCCGCCATGAAGCCCACAAGGAAGATCTTGTCGGTGCGCACCACGCGCTACGCCGCGTCGGCCCTTGCCCTCCGCGCCGCGCGCTCTTCGCGGCGCCGCAACTCGGCGGCGTAGGCGTCGGCCGCGGCGCGCGAGCCGAGGATCCAACCGATGACGATTCCGAACAGGAGGACGGCCGGGATGAAGATGAAGTGGCCGGCGGTCATGTCCAACATCAGGCCGTCTCTCCCCCGTCACCCTCGCCGCTGCCGTGGCGTCGGCGCAGGTCGGTCACGTCCTGCTCGACGCTCGCGAGGCGCCGCGACAGAAGCCAGAAGTAGCCGAACGCCAGGAGCCAGACGATCGAGTAGGCCGCGATCAGGAACGGCGCGGCCGGCAGCCGATCCTCCGCCGGCAGTTCATCGATCGGAACAAACTCGGTCACCTGCTCCGGCTGCGCTGCCGCCACGCCCGCCGTGGCGATCACGATCGCCGCCGCCATCATCATCCAACGGATCGTCTGTCGCATGGTCATACGTCCTCGTCGTACGCCAAGCGCAGTTCGTCGAGCGCGGCGCGTTGATCCTCCAGGCGGCGGCGGGCGTTCAGCATCGCCATCAACAGCACAAGGTACGCGGCGACGCACCACCAGAACGGGAGGCCCATGTCGAGCGGCAGCGTCGGCACGACCGATGTCTCCGGGTGGATCGTCCGCCAGACGTTCACGGAGATGTAGACGAACGGCACGTTGAAGACGCCGAACAGCGCGAGGCCCGCCGCCAGCTTCTCCGATCCCGGCCCCCCGTAGGTCCGGAGCAGCAGATAGGCGACGAAGATCATCTCGAGGATCAGCGCCAGCGTCAGCCGGACCTCCCACTGCCACCAGACGCCCCACGACACGCGCCCCCAGAGCGGCCCGGTGATGAGGCCCATCGCACCGAAGAGCACCGCCAGCTCCGCCGCCGACACGGCCAGCCGGTCAGCCGACGCCTGCTCGCGGAACAGGTAGATGCCGCTCGCGATCCCGCAGATGAAGATCGCCAGGAACATCGCGAACCAGGCGGGCACGTGGAAATAGAAGATCTTCGCGACAAGCCCCATCGTCGCCTCGTTCGGCGCCTGGGCGATCAGGATGGGCGCGGCGGCAAACATGACCGCCGCGACGACGAGCCAGACGGTGGGCCAACGTGCCTGCATCGCGTTCATTCTGTCATGAGCGGCTCGAATGTCCAGAGGGCCAGCGTCAGGAAGACCGCATCGAAGAAGACGACGAGCGCCAGCCAGAAGCGCGCCAGGTCGAGGTTCGGGTCAGCCTGAATCAGCGAGAGCGTCCCGTTCACCCCTGCGATCAACACCGGCACCGTGATCGGATAGAGCAACACCGGCAGCAGGACGGCGCGGCTCTCCGTCCGGGTCAACATGGCCGCAAACAGCGCGCCGACCGCCGCGAACCCCAGCGTGCCTGCCGCCAGCAGGCCGAGAAAAAGGAACGGGTGGCTGAACAGCGGCGCGGCGAAGAAGAGCGCCACGAGGAAGACCACCACGGCTTCGACTACCGCCATCAGCAGGAGGATCCCGAACAGCTTCCCGACGAAGATGGCGGAGCGCTCGGCCGGCGCGAGGAGCAGGCCGCGCAGCGCGTCATGGTGCAGTTCGCGCTCGAACGCGCGGCCCAGCGCGAGCTGTCCGGCGTAGGCGAGCGCCACCCAGACGATTCCCGCCTCGGCCCCCTCGATCGGCGTGCCGGCCCGGACGAAGGCGAACGAGAAGACGAGGACGCACGACACCGCGAAAAACGTGGTCGTGTACAGCATCTCGCGGCTGCGCGACTCGACGCGGATGTCCTTCCGCATCACGAGCCAGGCGATCCGGAGGAACTCAGCCATCGCCGGCCTCCCCCGCCGCCGCGTCGTCCGTCGTGACCGCTACGCCGTTCCCCCCGAGCGCCGCGCGGTACCGGTCGCGCAGCGGGCGCCGCCCGCGATCGATCGGCGTCGCCCGGCCTCGCTGCAGCACCACCGCGCGGCCGAGCACCGCTTCGACGACGTCGAGATCGTGCGTCGCAATCAGGACGATCCCCCCGTCGCCACCCAGCCCGCGCAGCCGCGCCGCCAGATCCATCGCCGACCGATCATCGAGCCCGGTGAACGGCTCGTCCAGCAGCACGAGGCGCGGCCGGTGCAGCAGCGCTCGCTCCAAGGCCAGCCGCTGCCGCATGCCGCGGGAGAAGCGCTGCACCGGCTCGTCCGCGCGGTCCTCAAGCCGCGCCGATTGCAGCGCTGCGTCCACCCGCGGGGCAGGATCGCGATCGCCGTACAGGCTTGCGAAGAACGTCAGGTTCTCGCGCGCGGTCAGCTCGGGATAAAGCTGCAGGTCGTGCGACAGGTAGCCGATCCGCCGCCGCAGCGCGCCGCCCAGCTCGCGCGCCGTCCGGCCACCGTAGCGGACCGTCCCCGACGACGGCGCGATCAGCGTGGCGAGCAGGCCGAGCAGCGTCGACTTCCCGGCGCCGTTGGGGCCGAGCAGGCCGACCACGTCACCCGCCGCCGCCTCCAGGGACACCCGCCAGAGCGCGCGGCGCCGGCCGTAGTGGCGCGAGACCCGGTCGAGCGTCAGGCGGTCGAAGTCGAACGCGCCCGATCCGATGCCGGCGGTGATGTTGAGCGTGGCCATGTCGAGGGGATGAGCGCGTCGTCCAGGTCGGCGTAGATCCGTTCGAGATCGGCGAGCAGCTCAGCGCGGCGATTCCCGTAACGGGTATCACCCACCTTGCCGCTCCGGTGCTGCTGCTCCAGCATCACCAGCTCCGCGAAGCGCTTCTCGCGGCGCTGCTCCAGGCGGCGGCGCCGGTCCGCCCCTTCCGCCGCGGCCGGCGTCGCGGCGCCCCAGGCGCCGAGGCCGAGGATCATGAGCGCGACCGCGACCGTGAGGACGCCGGGCGTCTGACTGTGGTGCGGCAGTCCGGTCAGCTCGAACCCCAGCAGCGTGCCGGCCGGGATCGCCGGTCCGGCGGCGAAGATGTACGTCGCGTCGGTCCCCTCCGGCGTCATGTCGGCGCGCCGCGCGATCTGATCGGACACCAAGTCCATCGCGCCCCACTTCTGCACCACCATCAGCAGTCCTTCCAGGTCAGCCGGGAGCGGCTGCGACACGGCAACGGCGTCGCCCGAGAACGCCAGGGAGTACCCGAGCAGCAGCGGGGTCAGGCCGGGCCGGAACGGTCCGTCAACCGTCACCGTCAGGCCGTCGATGCGCGTCGACGCCGCCGACTCGGGCAGCACCGTCGGCGCCTGGACGCCGAATGGCAGCGTGAATTCAATAGGGGTCTCCGGTTCGACCGGCACCAGTCGCTGGTTGAAGATGTCGAAGAGGTAGTAGATCGACAAACGCTCCTCTGCCAACTCGACCACGATGCGCGAGTCGGCGCCGAACGTCACGACGCCCGGCTCGGCCGGAACGTCGGACGCCGCCGCGTCGCCCGCGCCCACCAGCATCAGCCGCACGCCGCCCGCGCCGGGCGCGGCGAACGGACGCGAGTCGAGCAGCTCGCCGTCCAGTTCGGTGGAGGCGACGACGCTGGCGCCCGCGTTCAGCATGACGAACTCCGCGCGCCCCTCGGCGTCGGTCAGGGCGGTCTCCACCTGATCGCCGGCGCGCAGCTCCACCGGGTGATTCGGCACGTTGTTGTCGAGCGTGCCGCGGACGACACGGACCGTGACGGTGCCGGGAGGGAGTTGCGGGTCGGGGAGGGGAATGCCCGACATCTGGCGCGGGTCGGGCTGGGCCAGCGCGACGGACGGCGCCAGGACGATTGCGACGAAGAGGATGGAGTGCACCCCGTGAGGCAGCGTCACAGTTCCGCTCCGCACTGCTTGCAGAACTTCGCGTCGCGCTCGTTGCTGGCGTCGCAGGTGCCGCAGACGAGGCGCGTGGCGGTCGACGGCGACCGGCGCGCACCGGGCGCAGCGCGGCCGGTGGTATCGCCGCCGGCGTTCCCCAGACGCGCCGTGAGTTCCTGCTCGATCAGGTCCCGGTACGCCGCGCCGTCGATGTCGAGCTGCTTCAGCAGCGGGCGCGCCCGCGCGCGCAGGCGTCCCGCCATCTCGTCGAAATCGGCGTCGGACACCTTCCCCATCGCGCGGTCGAACTCCAGCTCCTTGATCGCGCGGAGCACCAGCGTCTTCTCGCGGTCGAGCGCGGCGCGCGTCCGTCCCCCCACCATCTCCACGCGGTCGGTAAAGCTCGGCGAGGCGAGCGGCAGCACCATCCGGTAGCAGGCGTAGCCCACGTACGCGCCGGCCCCGACGGCGGCCACCAGCAGGATCAGTGGTGCGATGCCCTGCGGGCGGACCGTCGCGACGGCGACTGCCGCACCGAGGAGGCCGACCAGAACGAAGAGGTGCCAGACGCGGAAGGCAGAGGCGGACGACGCCGCGGGCGCGGCCTCAGTCGAGGTTCCGGAGTTCATCGTCCAAGCGGGCATCCAGCTCGGCGTCGAACGGCGTCGGCGCGCCCGCCGTCTCGAGCGCCGCGGCACTCCCCCGGCGTGACCAGCGGACCGCCATCACGCCGACGGCCATCAGGCAGCCAACGCCCACCAGGTACGGGAAGAGCCACGCGAAGCGGTTGAACCCCTCGTCGAGCGGCGCGCCGAGCGCCTCCTGGCTGCCGTATGTCTCGATGAACCAGTCGAGGATCGCACGGCGATCCTTCCCCGCCTCGATCTGCTCGCGCAGTTGCGCACGCATGAACTCGGCGCCCGACGACGTCAGCCGCGGCGCACCGTCAGGCCCGGTCACATACTGCGGCGGCGCCGAGCAGCGGCAGTCCGCGAGGGCGAGATGGGGACAGGTGCCGCAGAGGCAGACCAGTTCCCGTTGCAGCTCCGCTTCCAGATCGGTCGTCGCGGTGTACGACTCGGGCGGCGCGCCGGTCTGCGCGAACGCCGGCGTGGCCAAGCCGCCCAGGCCGAGGGCGGCGATCAACACGAGCGATGTCGTCGTGGTGGTCACCGCCGATCCGGGCGCGCTCGCCTCCGGCCCGGCGCGCGCCGCGAGGAATGCAAATTGGCTCTCGGGCAGGAGCGCGATGCCGGTGCCAAGGGCCAGGATGCCGAAGCCGAACCAGATCCAGTTCACCAGCGGGTTGACCGTCACCTGGAAGCTGGCCGACTGATCGCCCATGTCGTATGCGGCAAGGACGACGTAGACGTCCTCGGCGAGCGTCCGCCGCATCGCCACCTCGGTGGTCGGCTCCGCCTCGTACTTCCGGTAGAACCAGCGCGCCGGGTAGAGCCTCGCCACCTCCCCACCATCCTGGAAGACGGTGACGTGGGCCGTATGCATCTCCTTCGCGCCGTCGTCGGTGACGGTCAGCCGGTCGTGGCGCACCGAGAAGCGCCCCACGTCGACCGACTCGCCCGGATTCAGGAGCACCTGCTCGGTCTGGCGGTAGCCGGCGCCGGCGAAGCCGAGCATCATCAGGACGATGCCGACGTGGACGACGTAGCCGCCGTAGCGCCGGCGCGACCGCATCACCAGGCCGATCATCGCGGTGACCATGTCGCTGCCGGTGACGCCGCGGCGCACGACCGCGCCCCGGATGAATTCCTGCCCGACCGTGCCGGCGACAAAGCCGCAGAGCGCGAAGCAGATCCCGGCGACCCAGATGCGGAAGCCGAGCGCGACGAGCACAGCGGTGACCGCCAGCGAGCACACGATCGGCCAGAGGAACTGATGGCGCAGATTCGACAGGGTCGACTTCCGCCAGGCCAGGAGCGGCCCGATGCCGGTCAGCAGCAGCAGGGTCAACCCGATCGGGATCATCCACGTGTTGAAGAAGGGCGGACCGACCGTGATCCGCTGCCCCGTCACCGCCTCGCTCAGCGTCGGGAACATCGTCGCGAACAGAATGAAGAAGGCGGAGAACAGCAGGATCCAGTTGTTCACCAGGAACGCCGCCTCGCGCGACGCCCATGACTCCAGGTCGTTCCGCGAGCGGAGCAGCGGCAGGCGGTAGATGACCAGGCCGAAGGCGACCAGCATCACGGCGCCGATGAACAGACCGAACATCATCGCCAGTTGCGGATCCTCGCCGAACGCGTGGACCGACTGCACGATGCCGGTCCGCGTCAGCGCGGTGGCGAAGAGGGTCAGCGTGAAGGCGATGATGATGAGCGAGATGTTCCAGACGCGGAGCATGTTGCGCCGCTCCTGCACCATCACCGAGTGGAGGAACGCCGTCGCCGGGAACCACGGGAGCGCGCCGGCGTTCTCCACCGGGTCCCAGCCCCACCAACCGCCCCAACCCAGCTCCTCGTAGGCCCAGATCATCCCGAGCGTCAAGCCCAGCGAGAGGAAGAACCAGGAGAACATCGTCCAGCGCCGCACCGCGCGGAGCCACGCGTCATCCAGGCAACCCGTGATCAGCGCCGCCATCCCGAACGCGAACGGGATCGTCATCGCCACCAGCCCGGTGTAGAGCGACGGCGGATGGATCACCATGTACGGGTTCTGCAGCAGCGGGTTCAATCCGCGCCCGTCCGCCGGCGTCTCCATCAGATAGGTGGTGAACGGGTTGTTGTTCAGGATCATCACGCTCAGGAAGAACATCTGCACCACGGCGACCGTCGCGATGACATACGGGATCAGCTCGCGGTGGCGCTCCCGGTTCGTGTAAACGGCGATCGCGCCGAAGACCGAGAGCAGGAAGACCCAGAACATGATCGATCCGTCGAGGCCGCCCCAGTACGACGTCAGCTTGTAGAACAGGGGCTGCACCGCGTCCGAGTAGCGGTCGACGTACCGGATGGAGTAATCGCCGACCACGAACGCGCGGACGATGACCGCCGAGGCGAGCGTCATGAGCGCCGTCACCAGGTAGAAGGCGCCCACGCCGCTCTCGAGGAGACGGGGGTTGCGCCGGCGGTGACCCGCGACGGCGGCGGCCGCGGCGTACGCGCAGGCAACGAACGCGGCGAGCAGTGTGTACGTTCCGAGTGTCGCCATGGCAAGGCGGCCCTCGGGCCGCGCGGTTCAGTGTCGGTTCAGTTGCCGGCGCCAGCGTTCCGGGTGGCCGACTCGTAGCCGGCTGCCCCCGCCGAGGCGCCGACGGACGGCCGTTCCTCGTACTTCGACGGACACTTGGCCATGATGCCATCCGGACCGATGTGGAACGTGTCGCCCACCAGCCGCCCGGTCGCCACCACCTCGGCGTGGTTGTCGAACGTGTCGGGCACGAGGCCGGAGTAGACGGCCTTCATCGTCCTCGTCCGGTTCTCGACGCTGTCGGTGATCTCGAACCGCCAGTCGAGGCTGTCCGGACGGCGCATCACGTTGGCGGCGTAGCCATGCACCTGAAGCGGCTTCCCTTCCCACGCCGCAGGTTCCACGACCACCTCCTCCACCTCGAGGTAGTACTGCGTTCCCTCCTGCATCGTGGTCCAGAGCAGCCCCACGAACGCGGTGCAGAGCACCCCCGTCGTCAACAGAACCTTCAGAGCAGTGCTGGGCATGGCTCTAGGATATCGTTCCGGCTGCAAGCGCGTCAACGCAGAGTCTCTTCCAACGAGAGATGAGCCTGCAGGGCAGGTGGGCTGTGAACATCGGAGGATGCAGGAGGCCGACCTTGTCGTGACGACTCGAACGGCGGCCTACGGGTTCAGCAGCCGCGTTCGCGAAGCTGTGCGGCGCCTGTCCCATCCCCGCCTCAAGCGGGGTCCCGAACCGGCACCGCCTGTTGCGCGGAAGCCACCGTATGGCGCCCCCGGTTTTCTTGGACACGGATGAAGGGAGAATCCGATGTCGAAGGAGGTGGGGGACATGGTTGGGTCGAGGCGAGTGCAGGGAGCGGGGTGGGCGCGGACGGAGGGAGCCCGGAGGGCGAGCGGCGTCGGCGCCGACGGCGCGGCGGTTGGGGCGGGTGCCTTGGCGCCCGGGCAGCGGTGGAGCGCGAGCCGGAAACGGGACGTGGTGCTGCGGCTGCTGCGCGGCGAATCGCTTGATGCGGTCTCGCGAGACGTCGGTGTGGAGGTCTATCGCCTGGAGGCATGGAAGGCCCGTGCGCTGGCCGGTCTCGAGCTGGGTCTGAAGGCGCAGGCCGGTGAGCCGCTGGCCGCCGAGCTGGATGCGGCCAAGCGCCACATTGGCGAGCTGTCGATGGAGATTGAGCTACTGCGGGAGCGTGCCCGCGCATCGGAGCGTCGCCTCCCGTTAGCGACGCGGAGGTCGCGACGATGAGCGCAACGACCTCCGCGACGACGGGGCGGCGCTACGGTCTTGAGCGGGTGTGTCGAACGTGGGAGCGGTCGCGCTCGGCGCTCTACGCGCGGCGGGCTCGTGTGCGGCGCCCAGAGCGGGGTGCTGGCCCGGGGCGCCGTGGGCCGACGCCCGCACTGTCGGATGCGCAACTGTTGGCGGCCATTCGCAGCGACCTGGTCCGCTCTCCGTTCCAGGGCGAGGGCCATCGCAAGGTCCACGCGCGGCTGCGGATCCTCGACCGGATCCGGGTCTCCCGGACGCGGGTGTTGCGCGTGATGCGCACGCAGGGGCTGCTCTCGCCCCACCGCGGGCGGCAGGGTGAGATGAACGCGCACGACGGCACGATTGTCACCTCGGCGCCCGACGTCATGTGGGGCACCGACGGCGTGCGGGTGTTCACCGCGGACGACGGCTGGGTCTGGACCTTCGCGGCCGTCGACCACTGGAACGCCGAGTGCGTGGGCTGGCATGTGTGCAAGGTAGGGAGCCGCTTTGCGGCCCTCGAGCCGCTCGCGCAAGGGCTCGGACGACGCTACGGCTCGGTCGAGGCGGACGTGGCCCGCGGGCTGGCGCTGCGGATGGATCACGGCAGCCAGTATCTGTCGGACCACTTTCTCAACCAGCTTCGGTACTGGGGCATCCACCCCAGCTTCAGCTTCGTTGAAGAGCCCGAAACCAACGGGGTCGTCGAGCGCTGGAATCGCACGCTCACGGAGCAAGCCGTCTACGGCCGGGTCTTTCGAAACCTCGCCGAGGTGCGCGCGGCCGTCGCCGAGTTCGTCGAACGCTACAACCAGTGCTGGCGCCTCGAAAAGCTGGCGTATCGCACGCCGCTCGAAGCGCGCGAGGAATACGAGCGACGCCATGCCGCGTAGCGCAAACGTGTGTCTAAGAAACCGGGTGCGGTACACGCGGAAGCCACCGGCAAGCCAACGCCGCGCTCTACCGGATCGCGATCGTCCGCATGCGCTGGCACCAGCCGACCATCGGCTACGTTCGCTGCCGTACCGCCGAGAGCCTGCCGTAGAAAGACTCCGGCCCTCTCGTCACATTGGAAACGCGGCCACACCGCAAACCTCCCACCAAGAGCAAGAACGGCGCGCTCCCTCCCCAAGCAGCGCATCTCAGCCAGATTGACTACGTCCTCCCACCATGGACGGCGGCAAGCTGAGCAACGGCGTAGAAGTTGGTCCGCAAACGGAGCGGAAATCGATCCGGATTGACCAAGGCGACGGCAAGAACGCCGAGCTGTCCCAATTGAGAGTTGACTTTATCAAGGAAATACTGATTGACGACCGGAACGTCCAGAAACCGCAACGAGAACCCCGCTGACCGAAATCGCCTCTGCAGTTGGCCAAACGTGTGGAGCGAGCAGTGATCCGACTTCCACGCCGTGAAGCTCCGCCAGCGAATAGTCTCGAATACCACGTTCGTTATCTTGTTCGGTGTCTGCAGCACGTAATAGCCACCCGGACGCAACACGCGGCGAACTTCCCGCAGATGCTGATCAGTATCCGGAATGTGCTCCAGGACGTCGAAGCTCATGACGACATCGAAGTACTGCCCGAACGGCAGCGCCGCACCATCAGCCTGAACGAATTGCACGTCGGGTGCCGTCGCCGGCGGCGTGATGTCGCAACCAACGACGGTGGCGCCGAGACTGCGCACGTACTCGCTAAGGTATCCGTTGCCGCAACCAATCTCCAGCACGCGGCGATGTCGCAGTGGGACGCCACTGACCTGCAACGCATGGAAGTTGGCGTTGCGATTGCCGAAGGCACACTTTGTTGACATATGCGAACGCCTACGATACTTCCGAGCCCCAGCAGCCCGTGGTGAAACCCCGCGTGACACCGAGAGCGGTGAGGCGCCCGCCTGACAAGGCGCGACGAGGGAGCATATCGGCCATATGCGACCGAGGAGCAACGCCGCTCAGGCGGGATGCATCGCCGCTCGAATGTAGCGGGGGTTTCACCACGGGCTGCTAGACGCTCACGAGGCGGTGCCCAAGTGATTTGCTCTCACGGACCGACAGCGCCCTACGCATGGCGTGCACCGATGGACCCGGTTGCGGACGAACAGATGGATTGCCCCTCATGACGGCGGTCCCAACCCGCCAGCTCACACAGCAGTCTATCCACCCGCGCGATCGGCAACCCGACCACGTTCGTGTAAGACCCCTCAATCCGTTCGACGAAGCGCGACCCGAGACCCTGGGCGGCGTACGCTCCCGCCTTGTCATCCCCCTCGCCGGTCGCCACGTACCACGCGATCCGGTCGGGCTCCATGGCGGCGAACGTCACGCGCGTCATCTCGACCGTCACCAGGACTCGCTCGCCCGCAGCCACGGCGACGCCGGTCAGCACCTCGTGCGTCTGTCCCGCCAGCCGGCGCAGCATCGCGGCCGCCTCGTCCCGATCGGCCGGCTTCCCCAGCACATCGCCGTCGATCACGACGATGGTGTCTGCCGCCACCACTACCCGGTCGTCGCCCGCCCGGTCATCCGCGTCGAGGCCGGCGCCCGGTGTCACCGCCACCGCCTTCGCCCGCGCCAGCCGGACGACGTAGTCCCGCGGCGGTTCGTCCGGCAGCCGGCGCTCATCGACATCGGCCGGCACGACGTCGAAGTCGTACCCCGCTTCGCGCAACAGGCGGGATCGGCGAGGCGAGCGGGACGCCAGCAGGAGGCGCACGGCGCGATGATACACTCGCGACAGATGGTCCCGATCCGCCAGAACACGACCCGCGCGCTCGGCGTCCTGCTGCACCACCAACCCGTAACGGAGGCGAAGGTACGGTTCGCCTGGCGGGCGGCGGTGGGCGATCGGATCGACTGCGCGACGACCGTTCGGCTCCGTCCCGACGGTACGTTGACGGTCTGCGCGACGGACGAGCACTGGCGCCGCGCCGTCCGCCAGGGCCGCCGCCTGATCGCCGCGCGCCTGCGCGACGTCCTGGGCCCGGGCCGGATCACGCGAATCACGATTACGACCGGAACCGAGGGCACCGAGCATGCATACCGCCGTCATCACCAGCGCCGTCCGGCTGCCGACCGGCAAGTTTCTCGGAGCGCTTAGCCCGCTTCCCGCCACCGACCTCGGCGCGCGCGTCATCCGCGAGGCGGTGCGGCGCGCCGGTATCGACCCGGAGATCGTCAACGAGTGCATCATGGGGAACGTCGTCTCGGCCGGGCTCGGCCAGGCGCCCGCCCGCCAGGCGGCACTCGACGGCGGCCTGCCCGACCATGTCGGCGCCCTCACGATCAACAAGGTGTGCGGTTCGGGCCTCAAGGCGGTGATGCTCGCCGCGCAGGGGATCGCTACCGGCGACATCGATGTCGCGGTGGCGGGCGGCATGGAGTCGATGAGCAACTCCCCCTACATCCTGCCGAACGCGCGGAGCGGGATGCGGATGGGGGACGGGCAGGTGCTCGACTCGATGATGCACGACGGGCTCTGGTGCGCCGTCGAGCACTGGTCGATGGGCGAAGCGGCGGAGGCCGTGGTGGAGCGCTACGGCGTGACGCGCGAGGATCAGGACGCCTTCGCCGCCGCCAGCCACCAGAAGGCGGCCGCCGCGATCCGCGACTGTCACTTCAAGGACGAGATCCTCCCGGTCGAGATCCCGCAGCGAAAGGGCGATCCCGTCCGCCTTGAGTACGACGAGGGCGTCCGGCCCGACTCCACGCCGGAGGCGTTGGCGAGGCTTCGCCCCGCGTTCTTGAAGGACGGCACCGTAACCGCCGGCAACGCACCCGGCGTCAACGACGGCGCCGCCGCGCTGGTGGTGATGTCGGAGGCGACGGCGAACGAGCTGGGCCAGACGCCGATGGCGCGCATCGTCGGCCAGGCGGTGAGCGGCCGTCCCGCGAAGTGGCTGCTGATGACGCCGGTCGAGTCGGTGCAGAAGCTGCTTGCGAAGGTGGGCTGGTCGCTCGACGACGTCGACCTGATCGAGCTGAACGAGGCGTTTTCCGCCCAGGCGGTCGCCGTCATCCGCGAGCTGGGGGCCGACCCGGCGCGGGTGAACGTCAACGGCGGCGCCGTCGCCCTCGGCCACCCGATCGGGGCGAGCGGCGCGCGTATCCTGACGACGCTCCTCTACGCCCTCCGCAAGCGGAATCTCCGGCGCGGCATCGCGACACTCTGCCTCGGCGGCGGCAACGGCGTCGCCCTCGCCGTCGAGCGCCTCAACTAGCAGCCCGTGGCAAGAGCCTCGCGACGCAGGGTCTTGCCGCGGGTTACTGGGATCCGCGAGCGCGGGGTCCTGCGCGCCGCGCCAGATGTGCCACGATCCCCCCGTGACAGACTCGCTCTTCGGGCGGTCCCGCGCCGAGGTCGAAGCAGCGCTGCCGGACCGGGAGCCGGTGAACTGCCCGCTCTGCGGCCGCGAGCCGCGTCCGTTCGGCGTCGACTTCCAGGGGTTTCACCTCGCCCGCTGTCCTGGCTGCAGACTGGAGTTCCAGCACCCGCGGCCCGTCCTGGCGCAACTGGCCGCCGCCGTCTACAACGCCGACTATCACCCGCCGGTGGACGCACGAACCGCGCAGTACCGGGAACAGGCGTTCGCACACCAGCTCGCACGGCTCGCGCGGCATGTCACACCGCCCGCCACCCTGCTGGATGTCGGCTGCGGCGACGGCGCGTTCCTCCGCTGCGCACAGGCGGCGGGATGGGACGTGGCCGGCTCCGACATTCACCTGACCGCCGGCGCGCGCCGCACCGGGGTGCGGCTCTTCGAAGGCCCGCTTCCCGACATCCATTTCGATGGCGACCGGTTCGATGCCATTCGCTTCAACCAGGTCCTCGAGCACACGCCCGACCCGCTCGCCCAGGTGCGGGCGGCGCGCCGCGTAGTGACGGACGGCGGCATCCTGCTGATCGGCGTCCCCAACATCGCGGCGTGGGGCATCCGTCTCAAGAACTGGCAGAGCCGCCTCGGATTGAAGCGCCGGCGCTGGAAGCACTACGGCGCGCTGCACCATCTCTGGTTCTTCACGCCGGCGACGCTGCGCCGCCTGGTCGAGGCAGCGGATTTCCGCGTCGTGAGATGGGAGACGCCGCCGCACGGCCGGCCCGAGCCGCCCGGCCCCGTCCGCACGATCCTCGATCGCTCGATCGGCGCGTTGCGTGCCGGCGGCATCCTCGATCTCTACGCCGAGCCGGTGGATGCGCCAGCCGGCAGCCGGGACTGACCACCTGAAGGGCGGTGCTCCGATCAAGAGTCATGCCGGTCGGCACGGTTGGACCGGCAGTGCCGAAGGCGAGGCCAGACAGACTGACACCCGCCGTTCCTGGAGCCGTAGCGGCGGGCGGTGGCTGCGACGCGGCACCGCGACGCATTAGAATCAGGCACGGCGCCGCGGTTCGCGAAACACGGAGGCGAGCATGAGGCGATGGGTACTGGCGGCAGTCGCTCTGGCGCTGGCCGGGTCCCCCCCGGCCGGGCCGGACGTCGCACATGGCAACCAGGGGCTGCCCGACGACATCCATCCGGAGTCGCGCAGCCGCCTGCCGCCGATCGATCGCGCGGAGCTGGATGCTGCCCGCCGGGCGGCGTACGACGCGGCAGTCGGCAGCCCAGCCGGCGCGCCCGAGGGCGCCGCGGCGCTGCGGTTGCATGGATCTGGCGCCGACCTGCGGTTCGACGCGCCGATGGGGCGTCGACTGACCGAACTGACCATCCTGACAACGGCGCGTGAATACGATCAGCCGTACGAGTGGGCGCTGCACGAGCTGGAGGCCCTTGCGGTCGGGCTCGACGCGGAGATCATCGACATCGTGCGGCACCGCAAGCCGTTCACGGAACTGGCCGCGCGTGAAGCCATCATCATCGAGATGGGTCGGGAACTGTTGGGCGCCCGCCGGCTCGGATCCGACACCTACGCGCGGGCACTGGCGCTCCTGGGCAAGACCAACCTTGTCGACGTCGCGGACGTCATGGGCCGCTACGCCAGCACCGCGGCCACCCTCACCGCGTTCAACCAGCGGATGCCGTCCGGCTGGAGACAGTCGCTTCCCCTGCCCTTCACCCATCCGGAGGATATCCATCCCGATTCGCGGAGCCGCGTGCCGCTGCGGAGCCCGGAGAGCCGGACGTCGGTGTCGGTGCTCTACGGCCGCATGCTGTCGCCCTCCGGCATCGGCCCGGGGGTGATCCGCAGCTACGGCGCGGGACAGGAGTCGCTGGAAGCCCGCGTGGAACGGCGGCTCATGCAGCTCGCGATACTGGTGGCGGCGCGCGCGCACGACTCGCAGTACGACTGGACGATCAACGAGCCGAGGGCCCTTGAGGCGGGCCTGGAGGCGGAGGTGATCGATGTCGTGCGCCATGCGCGGCCGGTGACCGGGCTCGATGCGACCGACGCCGCCCTGATTGCATTCGGCCGCGAGTTGTTCAACGATCACAACGTCAGCGCGGAGACGTATGCGCGCGCCGAGCAGACGTTCGGCGCGCAGGATCTGGTGGACATCGTCGGTTTAATGGGAGCCCACGCGGCGGACGCCGCCGTGCTGGCGGCCTTCGACCAACACCTGCCGGAAGGCGCGCAGCCGCTTCTTCCCGTCCCGTAAGCCAGGAGCGAATGGATGAGCCGAACGGTCGGAACGGCGCCGGCGGGTCTTCGGGTAGGGTCCGGTTCGCACGGGAGGGTGGCATGACGGTCAGACGTTCGGTTCTACTGGCGGCGCCTCTGTTGCTCGTCCTTGTCACGTCCGGCTACGGACAGGAGGAAGCGCCCATCGGGGTCCCGGTGCCGCCCCTGGGTGACGGCCCCTGGGTGATCGATACCGCCGAGCAGCACAAGATCCGGGTCAGCGTCGTGACCAAGGGGCTGGAGCATCCCTGGGCCATCGCGTTCCTGCCGGACGACGCCATGCTGATCACCGAGCGGCCGGGCCGTCTACGTATGGTGCGCGACGGCGTGCTCGACCCGCAGGCCGTTTCCGGCGTGCCGGAGGTCCGGACCGACGGCAACGGCGGCCTCATGGACGTGGCCCTCCACCCCGAGTTCGCCGACAACGGGCTGGTCTATCTCACGTACACCAAGGGGCACAGCGACGGCCTCGGCTCGCCGGCCCTCGCCCGAGGCCGGCTGGACGGGCACGCGCTCCACGACGTGGAGGACCTGATTGTCACCGAGCCCTTCCACGGCAACTCGGGGCTCAACGGACGGGTCGCCTTCGGCCGCGACGGCAAGGTCTACATGTCCACCGGCGGCCGGATCCAGTCCCCGGATGGTCAGCTCCTCGACGTTCCACAGGATCCCGCCAGCCTGCGCGGCAAGGTGCTGCGCCTCAACGACGACGGCTCGGCGCCGGACGACAACCCGTTCGTCAGCGAGCCGGGTCATCGGCCCGAGATCTACACCATCGGCCATCGCAATACCCTCGGCCTCATGCTGCGCCCCGAGACCGGGGACATCTGGCAGCATGAGAACGGCCCCAACGGCGGCGACGAGCTCAACGTCCTTCGGCCTGGCCGCAACTACGGCTGGCCGCTGATGAGCTTCGGGCGTCTCTATCCCGGCGCGCGGGTATCCGAGCATCCGACGCGCCAAGGCTACGAGTCGCCGCTCATCGTCTGGCTGCCGGCCATCGCGGCCGCCGGCATGGCCGTCTACACCGGCGATCAGTTCCCGGCGTGGAAAGGCAACCTCTTCGTCGGGTCATTGCGGCAGGGGGGGATACCCGGCACCGGTCACTTGCAGCGCATCGTGTTCAACGAGAACATGGAGGAGTTGCGTCGCGAGTCGATGCTGACGGAACTGCGTCAGCGGATCCGCGAGGTCCGCCAGGGACCCGACGAACTCCTCTACGTGCTGACCGACCACGACGACGGCGCGCTGCTCCGCATCGAGCCGTCCCCGTGAGCCCCGGGCGCATCGGCGCCCTGACATCGACCCGGATTGACAGCCTCCGAACCGCCAACCGTAGGACCAGCGCCATCAGACGCGGAACGGGTGCCGGCCGATGATTCCTCGTTGCCGGACATCTCGAACCGGATGGCACTGGCCACTGGCTTACCTTTGGCCTGCCGCCTCGGCTGCCTCGGCTTCTTCCTCGGCGCGCGCGCCGGCCAGGATCCCCGTCATGGCGTAGTTCCCCTCGTGGCACGCATACTCGAAGATCGAGACCCGATCGGTGATCCGGGTCATCGGCCGTGAGACGGTCCAGGCCCGCGTAAAGGTGTGGGGATCGTTGACCGTGAACCGGTAATCGATCGTGTCCGCAGCAACCCGCGTGTAGTACTCCGTCAGGTGGAGGGTGTCGCGCGACCCGCGCCAGTTGGTCTTCGGCGAGAAGTTCGTCGTCTCGACTACCAGCGTGTTCCCTTCCCAGTGGGCGCGCGAGTCGCCCATCCACAGACGAATGGACTCCGGCAGATGAGGGCGCCCATCGAGCGGATAGATGCGCGGTTCGTGGATGAGCTCCTGGTACACCACCACATACCCGGGCGTCTGGAAAATCTGATAGTTGCTGCTGTACCAGCTCCCGATCCCGTTCCAGCCGCGTGAGATGCACCGGGTCCAGTTGCTCAGATCGCTGTAGGTGTCGGGCGAATCCGAGGGACCCCGCGTTGCGCGCTCCGCGCGCTGCGCCGCCATGCGGGCTTCGCCTTCCGGCGTCAGCGGCGGAATTCGACCGTCGGGCGGGTCGATGATGAGCGACGTCTGCGGCAAGGGGTTCCCGAAGTCCCGCCAGAATGCATTGTAGGTGCCGGGGCTCCCCTCCGCTGGGGGGAGATCATAGGCCGCCCGGTTCTCGGCCTCCAGCCTGGCGGCCTCCTCCACCGTCAGCGCCTCCCTGCCCGCGAGCGGCCCCTCGAGGGGCCGCTCCAGGGGAATCGAGGTCTGGCTATTCCATTGGCCCTGCAGGTCCGGATCGCCCCACGGGGTCATCGGCGGTGTCCATGTGTCTGTCTGGGCGAGCGCCGGAGCCACAGCAACCATGCCGAGCATCACCAGTAGGGTCACAACTCGATGGCTCATCGAAGACCTCCTTCCCAACGTCCGCTTGGACGTCCTTGCCGACAAACCGCCGACGCATAGGCCCCCGTTGTCTCGTCGTCGTTGATGGGCACGGCGTTATGCCACAGGTCGTCCATCATAGTCGAGCCCGCTTGAGGTCGCACCGCCTTCCGCTCGACGTGCCAAGGCGAGACCACGTCGCGGTACCGCCCGTTGAACCGGCTGAGGTACTGGCCGCCGGCACCGTGAACCGCATCCGCGCCACGACCGCCGACAGGTTTCCGCTACCCTCAGAGGAGTGATGCGCAAGCCGACCCTCGACGCGCCGCGTGTCGCGCGCCCCCGACCGATTTCGCGCCGGCGCCTACTGAACCCGGCGCGGCAGCACCGACCGACCACGCGTGTGGGAGAGACCCATTGTTGCTGTTCGCTCTGCTGATCGCCGCCCTCCTCGCTAGCCTGTTTGTCGTCGCGGCGGTGCTCGTGCTGTTGGTATTGAGCAACCGGCAGGAAACCCGGCGGCTGACGGCTCGCATCGAGGCTCTGGAAGGCGACGTTCAGCGGCTGCGCAACGCGCCGTCCGGCGGGCCGGCGGCCGGCGCGCATGAACCGTCGCCACTGCGAACGACGGCGGCGACCGTGTCTCCGGCGGCGCCGGCGGTGACCCCTACGGTCGAGCCACCCTCGCCAGTTGCTGCCGCCCACCCTGCCGCGGTGGACCAGTCGGCACCAGCGGCATCGGCACCGGCGCCGGCGTCCGTCCCCGTGCCGGCCCCGGTACCAACCCGGGCCGCCGGTGCGGCGCGCCACGACTGGTTCAACGCGGCGCGCGCCTGGCTCTTCGGCGGCAACACGGTTGTGCGCGTGGGTGTCGTCATCCTTTTCTTCGGCGTCGCGTTCTTCCTGGGCTACGTAGCGGAACGCGGCTTGCTCCCCGTCGGGCTACGCCTGAGCGGCACCGCCTCCGCCGGGATCGCGCTGCTGGCCATCGGATGGCGGCTGCGGGAGTCGCGCCGCGAGTACGCCCTCGCGCTGCAAGGGGGTGGCGCTGGAATCGTGTATCTGACGGTCTTCGCGGCCGCGAACTTCTACGACCTCATCGACGCCACGGTCGGGCTGGGCATCATGGTGGTGCTGGTGGTACTGACCACGGTTCTGGCAGTGAGGCAGGATGCGCGGAGCCTGGCGATCCTGGCGTCACTCGGCGGATTCCTCGGGCCCGTCCTGATATCGCGGGACGGTAGCCACGTCGCCCTCTTTTCCTATTACGCCGCGCTCGATGCCGGCATCGTGGCGGTGGCCTGGTTCCGGGCGTGGCGCGTGCTCAACCTGCTCGGATTCGTGTTCACGTTCATCATCGGCGCGATGTGGGGGGCCGCGTTCTACCAACCCGAGCACTTCGCCACGATGCAACCGTTCCTGGCCCTGTTCTTTGTCCTCTTCGCCGCCGTTCCGGTGCTGAACGCCCGCCGGCAGGCGCCGCGGCTCACGGGCTACGTCGACGGATCCCTCGTGCTTGGCGTCCCGCTCGCCGCCTTCGTCCTGCAGCACCGGCTGGCGAGCGGCTTCGAGTATGGGCCGGCGTTCAGCGCCCTGGCGTTCTCGGTGTTCTACGCGATTGCGGCCGGCGCCCTGCACTGGCGCCGCCGCCCGTCGACGTCGCTTCTGGTGCAGTCATTCGCGGCGCTGGCCGTCGCGTTCGGCACGCTGGCCATCCCGCTCGCCTTCGACGGGCGATGGACGTCCGCCGCCTGGGCACTCGAAGGAGCCGCGCTGGTATGGGTCGGCGCGCGGCAGACCCGTCGCCTCGCCGTGCTGTCGGGTCTGGCGCTGCAGCTTCTGGCCGGCCTCGCCGGATCCGGCGGGCCACCCGCGGACGGGCTCCCGGTGCTGAACATCGTGTATCTGGGCGGGCTGCTGGTAAGCCTGTCGGGGCTCGTCTCGGCTCGGGTGCTGTATCGCGCCGTACGCCAGGAGCGGACGTACTCTCGGCTGTCAGTGGCGGCGCTGGTCTGGGGAACGCTCTGGTGGTTCGGCGCCGGCACCGCGGAGATTTCACGTCACCTGTCGGTATTCAATCAGCACAGCGCGACGCTCGGGTTCGTGGCGGCAAGCCTTGCCGCATCCGGCTGGCTCCGGGCGCGCCTGGAGTGGAAGCATCTGGCGTATCCACCCCTGCTCCTGCTGCCGGCGATGCTGATCTTCACCCTCGCCTGGCTGTCACTCGCGTCGAGTCCGCTTGCCCACTGGGGCGTCCTCGCCTGGCCCGGGGCGTTCCTGGCACTGTACTGGTTGCTCTGGCGCCTGGAGGCAGACTGGCAACGGACGGCGCCGGTCTGGCACCGCGGGGCGCTGTGGCTCGCCACGTTCTTCGTCCTGTGGGAGAGCTCTTGGCGCATCGGGCAGCTCATGCCCGGCGCCGGCGCCTGGTCATTCGTGGTCTGGGCGCTGGTTCCGGCGGCGGTGGTATGGTCCCTCACGACCTTCGGCGACCGGCTCGACTGGCCGGTGCGGCGGTTTCGGGAGGCGTATCTCGGGACCGGCCAGATCCCCCTCGCCCTGTTCGTGGCCGGCTGGGTCCTGGTAGCCGCGACCTACCACGGCGATCCGCACCCGCTGGGCTACGTCCCGATCCTCAACCCGGTGGCACTGGTCCAGATCTTCTCACTCGGATTCCTCTTGTGGTGGAGCTTGGCGGGAGCCGTCAGGATGACCGGCGACGCGCGCTGGGGCGCCTTCGGCCTGCTCGCGTTCGCGACGTTGAACGGCGTCATCGCGCGCGCCACGCACTTCCTGGCCGATGTGCCGTTCCGACCGGACGCGCTCTGGACGTCCGCCGGTTACCAGACCGCGCTCTCGATCGCCTGGACATCGGCGGCCTTCACCGTCATGTTCAGCGCCACCCGACTGACGTGGCGCCGGGCCTGGTGGGCCGGCGCGACGCTCCTGGCGGCAGTGGTAATCAAGCTGTTCACCGTCGACCTCGCCGACATCGGCACCGTCGCCCGGATTGTGTCGTTCGTCGTGGTCGGCGGGCTGATTCTCGTGCTCGGCTACCTCTCGCCGCTGCCTCCGCGGGCGAGGGTCCAACCGGACACGTGATGCCAGTGCACACCCGCCGCGTCGAGCCGTACCCTGTGCCGGTCTGGAAACCGGCGCAGCGTAACTGGCGCCCCCGCGGACGGTCAGTCCATCTTCCAGAACGCGAGGCCGCCCGCCTGCTTGCCGATGTCGACGGTGGCTACGCGTTCGGCGGTGGGGACGTGGTACACCTCGACGGTGCCGGGGTCGTTGCCGACACCTTCGAGGGTGACGAACGCGTAGGCGCCGTCCGGCGTGACGGTGACGCCGTGCGGGATGGTGCGGGACGTGGTCACTCTCGCACGCTCGGTGCCTGACGCCAGATCCCAGAAGGCGACGGCATCGCTGCTCTTGTACGTGGCGATCAGCGTGGCGTGGTCAGGCGTGAGCGCGAGATTGTAGGGGCCGCGGCCCGTCTCGAAGGTGCGCGTGATCTTCCATGCCTCCAGGTCGACCTCGAAGATCTTCGCGACGTTGTTGCCGGTCACGTAGACGATGCCGTCCGGGGTCGGCCTGGTCACCCACGTAGGTTGTACGCCGTCGCCCAGCGGGAGTCGGCGGGAGACCTCGAAGGCGAGCGCGTCCATCTCCATCAGCTCCGCGCCCATCATGTTGACCGAATAGTGGCGCGTGCCGTCGCGGCTGACGCGCGAGCCGTGCGGCATGACGCCACTGTCGATGCGCGCCACCTCCGCCATCGTCTCGGTTTCGACGGCGGAGACGCTGCTCGGCTGCATGCCGCCGTGGAGGTTGAAGTTGACCACCCAGAGGAGACCGGTCGCGGGCGAGACGTCCATCGTCGCGGGGTACATGCCGAGGGTGGCGTCCGCCACCCACGCGTCGGTGCCCGTCGCGTACTTGTGGACGCTGCCGAACGGGAGACCGTGGGCGAGCGAGACGTACCAGTAACGGCCGTCCGGGTCGACGGTAATGCCATGCGGGCCCTCGATCTCGTTCGGGAAGCTGCCGACCGGGATCGTCTTCTCCACGGCGGCGCCGCCGGGGCCGTAGCGGACCAGCGCCACTTCGTCCTCCGACTCGGCGCAGACGTAGACCCAGTAGCTGCGGGTCGGCGGGTCGGGCGGCGCGGCTGCCACCGCGGCGGCAGCCGCGATGATCGCAGCCAGGGCGATCGGCAACGCGATGACGGCTGCCCATGTCCTGATCCGCCCCATTGGCTGCTGCACGGCCGCCCTGCACTCTTGCGGCATATCGTCGGTGCCAGTTCTTCGCCGGTCTGCAGACCCGCGCACGATACCGGCGCCGCAACCTACTGCGGCTCGCCGATTGCCGGCGCGGGGCCGGTCTTCTCCTGCAGGCGGACCGCCCAGAGGCCGCTGTTGAAGTCGGTGAAGAAGACGTGATCCTTGTAGGGCTGCGCCCCCCAGACAAACGGTGCGTTCGGCGCGAAGCCGTCCGGGTCGAACGGGACGAAGCGCGCCACCTCGCGCCCCTGCCGGTAGAGGTCGCCCATCAGCTCGCCCGACACATCCACCACGCGGAGGCCGCCCGGGTAGTAGAAGCCGACGTACATCAGGTCGTCCTCCACCCAGATGTTGTGGGTCCCCGCCTCCGGCACCTGGTAGCGCGCCACCTCGCGTGGGTTGTCCCAGTCGCTCCACTCGATGACGTGGATCCAGCCCGCGGTCCGGAACGGCAGGTTGTCCGGCGGGTCGCCCGCCGAGAGGCCACCGTAGGGGTACGCCTCGTCGCCGGCGAAGAGGTAGAAGGTGCCGGTCGACTGGCTCCGGTAGGGGTACGCCGCGTGGTTCCAGCCGTTCGGGTAGGCGTAGCGGCCCAGCTCGACCGGGCGCTCCGGCGTACCGCCGCGGCCGCCGCCGCCGATGTCGACCGCGACGACGCCGTCCGACCAGTTGGACGAGAAGGCGATGCCGTCCTGAATCCAGACGTCATGGACGGCATGGCCCGCCGTGTCGAGTTCGAACCGGCCGACTCGCACCGGATCGCGCGGGTCCTCGATGCTGATCACGTCGTAGCGGCGGCCGGCGCTCAGCGCGTAGACATGGTCGCCGTCGATGAAGAGGTTGTGGACGCCGCCAGTCAGCTGATCGGTGAACTCCGAGAGGACCGGCACCCCTTCGCGGGGGTTGGCGGCGCCGAGCACCACGACGCCGTTCCGCCGGTTCGACGCCCCCTCGCGGCCGATCACCGCCACCTGGCCGTCGGCGGACACCTTCACGTCGTTCACGGTCCGGGCGTCCACCTGCACTTCCTGGATCTTCTCGATGCTGGCCGGGTCGGTGACGTCCCAGAAGAAGGAGTGACCGTCGGCGCCCCAGGTGCCGGTGATGGCGTAGTCGCGGCCATCGGTCCCCCCCCACACCCAGAGGTCGGACGAGCGCTGATCGAGCACCTCGCCGCGGCCCACCACCTCGATCTCGCGCTGCACGTCGCGCGGCTCGATGGCGACGACGGCGACGGCGCTGTGGCTGCCGGAGGTGGCGATCACGGTGTAGGTACCGGAGCGCTCGGCCACAAATCGGCCGTCGGCGTTGATCTGCGCCGGCGCACCGGCCGCGATAATAGCCGGGGCCGTCTCGCCCCCCACGGCGTAGCTGAACGGCACACCGTCGACCGTGCGGCCGGATGCGTCGGCGGCGACCGCCGTGAAGCGGATGACATCGCCGGTCCGGCCGCCGTCGGCGCTCGCGCGGAGTTCGAGCGTGGCGACCGGGTTGGCGACGACGTCGATCGTCACCGCGTCACGCACGCCGTCGACCGACGCGGTGACCTCCACCTCGCCCGGCTGCAGGAGCGTCAGGTAGCCGAAGCGGTCGATCGTGGCGATCGCCGGATCGGTCGTGGCGAACACCGGCGTGACGTCGTCGCGGCGAACGCCGGTCCGGTCGCGCAGCATCACGACGAGACGCGGACGGGTACCGGCGTAGAACCGTGCCGGCACCCCGGTGAACGTCACCTCCGTGATCGGCGGCTGCGGCACGGTCACCGCCACCTCGGCGCGGGCGCGCGCTTCGGGGCGGCGGCTCCGGTCGTTCGAGTTGGCCGGAACCAGCACCACGAGCGTGAACGTGCCGGGACGGAACGCCTCCACGCGGCCCTCGCGCGAGACGCCGACGCTCCGGCGGGCGCGCGAGTAGTACATGACGGCGGCGCCGTCGACGACATTGCCGTCGGCATCGCGGACCGTGGTGGAGAGCTGCGCCGAGCGCCCCACGTCCAGCGTCAGTTCGGTAGGCGTCACCTCGATCGTGAGGCCGGCGCCGGCCGCCGGCTGCTGCACGGGCGCGCCCGCAGGCACCGCGCCCGCCAGCCCCACCGCCGCCGCCAGCATTGCGCCACGAAGCAGTCTGGTCACTGGAACTCCACCTGCGGTACCTGGGCCGCTGCCTCGTCCGCCTCGAAGTACTCCCGGTCCGAGAAGCTGAACATCCCCGCCACCATGTTGGTGGGAAACACCTGTACCTGCGTGTTGTACGTCCGGACCGTTTCATTGTAGCGTCGGCGCTCGACGGCGATCCGGTTCTCGGATCCGGCCAGCTCGTCCTGCAGGCGGATGAAGTTCTCGTTCGACCGGAGCTGCGGATAGTTTTCGGAGATCGCGAGCAGCCGCCCCAGCGCGCCCGTCAGGCCGGCGGCGAGCGAACGTATCACGCGATGAAGCGTACCACTTCCCCGGGTTGTGCAACACCGTGCAGATGTCCGCCGCCGGAGCTATCATGGAGCCTTCACCCAAACGAAACCCCCGAGGCAAGGAGCGGCGCGCCGATGAATAACCCCGACAGGATGAGACAGCAACGCGGCAAGGCGATCGACATGGCCGTCGGCCAGATCGAGAAGCAGTTCGGCAAGGGGTCGATCATGCGCCTGGGGGGGCGCGGCCCCATCGCGGCGATTCCCGCCATTTCCACCGGATCGCTCAGCATCGATTACGCCCTCGGGATCGGCGGCGTGCCGCGCGGCCGGGTGGTGGAGGTGTTCGGTCCGGAGGCCTCGGGCAAGACGACGCTGGCGCTGCAGGTGATCGCGCAGGCGCAGCGCGGCGGCGGTAACGCCGCGTTCGTCGACGCCGAGCATGCGCTCGACCCGACCTACACGCAGAGGCTGGGCGTCGATCTCGACAACCTCCTGGTCTCGCAGCCGGACAATGGGGAGCAGGCGCTTGAAATCACCGAGACGCTGATCCGTTCCGGCGCCGTCGATGTCGTCGTGGTCGACTCGGTGGCGGCGCTCGTACCACGCGCCGAGATCGAGGGAGAGATGGGCGACTCGCAGGTGGGACTGCAGGCGCGGCTCATGTCACAGGCGCTCCGGAAACTGACCGGCGTCGTCGCGAAGTCGAACACCTGCCTCCTCTTCATCAATCAGTTGCGCGAGAAGATCGGCGTGATGTTCGGCAGCCCGGAGACAACGACGGGTGGGCGCGCGCTGAAGTTCTACGCCTCGGTCCGGATCGACATCCGGCGGATCGGCGCCATCAAGAATGGCGACCAGATCGTGGGTGGCCGGACCCGCGTCAAGGTGGTGAAGAACAAGGTGGCGCCACCGTTCCGCGTCGTCGAGTTCGACATAATGTACGGCGAGGGGATCTCGCGCGAGGGAGACCTCATCGACCTCGCCGTCGATCACCGGATCGTCGAGAAGAGTGGAGCTTGGTTCTCGTACGCCGACGAGCGGCTCGGCCAGGGGCGCGAGAACGTCCGGACGCTGCTGAAGGAAAAGCCCGAGCTGTACGCCGCGATCGAGGGGAAGGTGCGGAAGGCGCTCGGGCTCGCGCCGGTGGCGGGAGGCGACGCGGAACCGGCGGGTGAGGCGGCCGGGGCGGTGCCGACGAATGGCAAGGGGCCGGCGGCGGCTCGGAGCGCGTCGGTCTAGCAGCCCGTGGTGAAACCCCCGCTACATTCGAGCGGCGACGCATCCCGCCTGAGCGGCGTTGCTCCTCGGTCGCATATCGCCAATATGCTCCCTCGTCGCGCCTTGTCAGGCGGGCGCCTCGCCGCTCTCGGTGTCACGCGGGGTTTCACCACGGGCTGCTAGCGGTCGCGGACGATGAAAAGGCGCTCACCGGGGCGCATGAGGCCGAGGTCGCGCCGGGCCACCACCTCGATCAGCGCCGGATCCTCGCGCAGCCGGCGCGCCTCCTCGCGGAGTTCCTCGTTCTCGAGGTGCAGGGCCTTGAGCCGCGCCGCCACCGCGTCGTGGTGCCGGTTCGCCGCCAGCATCGCGAGCAGGCCGCTCTCCCCCACCAGCGCGTTCAGGACGAAAACGCCGGTGGCGAATAGCAGCGCGTAGCGGACCGGCGGGCTGAGCGGCCGTGGCCGCTGGCGCCGACGCTGCATCTGGCCGGTCACTCTCTCGCCACGATACACGAACCAGAGGCCGGCCGCACGCTCCCGGCGGCGACTACGGCGCCGTGGGGTACTCCATGGTAAATGGGTCTGGCAGCGGAATAGCGGTGATTGTCCCGCCGGCGAGTCCCTCCAGTTGGATCTCGGAGTTGTCCGGGTCGCCTGCCTCGATCGTCGCCCGGTCCCCGACCACGAGCATCACCAGCCGGTCGGGGTCGAGGTACTGCTGGGCGACCCGCAGCACGTCGTCGCCGCTGACGGCGCTGATGTTGTCGCGGTAGGTGACCATGTACTCGGGGTCGCGGTCGGTGTACTCGTCGTTCGCAAACAGCCCGGCGGTCGATGCGGGACTGGAAAAGTTTCGACTGAACGTTTCGATGAACGATGCCTTCGTGGTGCGAAGCTCCGCCTCGGAGACCGGTTCGGTCCGAATCCGATCAACCTCCTCCAGCACGATCGCCGTCGCGCGCGCCACCGTCTCGCTCCGCGACTGGAAACTGGCGCGGAACGCGCCCGGGTAGTACGTGCCGAAACCGAAGGACGAGTACGCGCTGTAGGCGAGTCCTTCGTCGGAGCGAATACGCGTCAGCAGCCGCGACGTGAAACCGCCGCCGCCGAGAATATCGTTCATCACCATCAGTGCGTAACGGTCCGGGTTGTCGCGCATCACGCCGCCGTGGCCGATGACCACGCGCCCCTGGTTCACGTCGTCCTTGTCGACGATGTAGATGCCCGGCCGAAGCTCATGCGTGGGAGCCTGGACCGGCGTCGTCACCGGGTCGCGCGCCGGCCAGTCGGCCATCCGCGCCTCGAGCCGCGGCAGAATGTCGTCCGGATCGACGTCGCCCGAGATCGCGAAGATGAAGTTGCCCGGGTGGTAGTACTGCTCGTGAAACCCCACCAGGTCGTCGCGCGTAATGGCCTCGACCGTGGCGCGGGTCATCGGGATCGTCGTGAAGTGATCAGCGCCCCGCAGCAGGCGGCCCCACTCGCGCGCCTCGATGCTTTGCGTGGAGTCGTTCCGCCGCTCCATGTCCTGCAGCACCTGACTCTTCGCCAGGTCCAGGCGGTTCGCATCGAACCGCGGGCGGCGCAGCATGTCGAACAGCAGATCGAGCGACGCGTCGAGATCCTTGGTCAGGCAGTTGACGCTCGCCCGGCCGGAGGTGGCGCCGATGCCGCTCGACAGGTTCGCCGCAAGGAACGCCGCCTCCTCATCGAATGCGGCCGGGTCGCGGTCGCCGGCGCTCCCGGCACGCATCTGGCCGCCCGTCAGCGCTGCCAACCCCGCCCGCTCGGGAGGCTCCAGCCAGGCGCCGGCCCGGACGATCACCGACACGGTGACGAGCGGTAGTGCGCGGTCCGGCACGACGAACGCAACCACCCCGTTCGATAGGACGTGCCGGTGCGCCGCCGGGTCGGGCGGATCAAACTGCAGCGGCTCGAAGATCAGGTCGCTCGGGTGGGCCGGTATCGCCTCTCCCTGGCCCTGTCCGAACACCGGCGCCGTCATGGACACCATGAGAAGTCCTGCCGCCGCCGCCCAACCGGTCAACCACCGTCCTGCGGGACCGCTCACTGTCCACCTCCGCTCTCTTCGATCCGCCGGCGGACCAACTCCACCAGCGCCCGCGCCAGATCCTGACTCTCCGGCGGCGCCTGTCCCACCGCCTGCTCCGCCTGGGCCAGAAACGCCTGCAACTGCTCGACCGGCACCTGACCGATCATCGCGCGCATCTGCTGGAACTGCTGCCGCTCCTCTGGGCTCAGCCCTTCCACCAGCGGATCGTCCGGCTCGTCCGGCGTGCTCTCATCGCGGTAGTAGATGGCGACAGCACGCGTCTCCGGCGTGAAATAGGTATTGGCGACGCGCATCACATCCTCGGCGCTTACCGACTCGTAGACCCCAGGATCGGTGTTGATGTGCTCCCAGCCGCGGTTCCCCTCGCGGATCAGCAACTGCATCATGAGGCCGAAGTTGCTGTCGAGGTCGCGGAACGTCCGCGCCGCATTCTGGTTCTTCACCTTCTGCAGCTCGCGCTCCGCCACCGGTTCGGTCTTGAGTCGTTCGAGCTCGGCGTAGATCGCCTCCGCCACCTCCTCCGGGGTGCGTCCCTGCCGCGCGGTGCCGCGCAACTCGAACATCCCCTCGAACTGGTAGCCCGCCTGCCCTCCGGACGCCGAGGTCGCCACCTCCTGCTCTTCGACGAGTGCGCGGTACAAGCGTCCGGTCCGTCCGCTGAGCAACTGTCCCAACACCACCAGCGCCGGCTCGTCCACGTGCCCGTCGCGGACCGAGTGGTACCGGATCACGGCCTGCGGGTTGGTATCGGCGTAGGCGACCATCCGCTTCTCGGCCAGTTGCGGCATCTCGCGCGTCCGAGGCTCCAGCGGCGGGCGCTCACCTCGCGTCAGCCGGCCAAGGTAACGCTCCGCGAGGGCAACCGCCTCATCCGGATCGAAGTCGCCGACGAGCGCCGCGGCAAGGTTGTTCGGCGCGTAGTAGGTATCGAAGAAGGCCAGCGCTTCGTCCCGCGTGATGCCCTCGAGGTCGCTCGGCCATCCGACGACCGGCCAGCTATACGGCGACGACTGCCAGAACATCGCCTCGAACTGTTCCTGGAACTTCCCGATCGGGGTGCTGTCGGTGCGAAGCCGGCGTTCCTCGTGCACGACGCTCCGCTCGGCGTAGAACTCGCGGAACACCGGATTGCCTAGGCGGTCGCTCTCCATCCAGAACCACAGCTCCAGCTTGTTGGCCGGGACATTGATGAAGTAGATGGTGAAGTCGTAGCTGGTACCGGCGTTCATGGCGGAGCCGCCCTCGGCGGTATAGATCCGGCTGAAGTCCTCCTTGATCAGCAGCTTGCTCTGCTCCGCGAGCAGCGCGTCGAACCGGTCGAGCAGCTCCTGGTGGTGCGCGCTCCGGGCCGACCGGTCGTCCGGATCGTCGATCTCGCCCAGGGCGAAACGGCGGTCAAGCGCCGCTTCCTCTGCCTGGATCTCGACCCGCAGGACGTCCAGCTCCTCGATGATCGCCAGGTCGCGGTCGATGTCCTGCGTGCCGATCGTGCGCGTCCCCTTGAACATCATGTGCTCGAAGAGATGCGCCACGCCGGTGATGCCGGGACGCTCGTAGACCGAACCCACCTTGGCGATCCAGCCGGCCGCCACGTTCGGATCGCCCGGACGCGGGACGAGGAGCAGGGTCAGGCCGTTGTCGAGCTGATGCTCGATCACCTCCACCTCCTGCGCGTTCGCGGCAACGGGAAGGGCGAGGCAGGCGGCCAGCACCGAGAGTATTAGAAGCGGTGCAGTCATGGGGTCAGTGTCGCACAGTCGGCGGTGGGACGCCACCAGTCGCGCCTGTGCCGGCCTGGAGGCCGGCGCACCCGTACGGCGCGCCAGAATCCAGCGGGGCCGATCGGGCACCAAGCCGGGGCGCCACGGTTAGTTTGCGCGACTGGTGCGGCTACGGTACATTGAAGGTTTCGGGTGCGCCCGGGATGCCGAGGTAGCTCAGTCTGGTAGAGCACATGACTGAAAATCATGGTGTCGGCAGTTCGATTCTGCCCCTCGGCACCATTTCACCTTTTCCTGCGGTCCCGTAGTTTCCCAGAAACCCAAACAAATACAGGTATTATCGGCACCTTGTGGGATTGACAGGTGCCGCTCGGTGCCGTATTGTCCCAAACATAGCGTTGGGCAAGTCGTGGGGACAATGCATGGGGAAACTGACTGTAGCGAAGCTGAAGGCGCTCTCGACACCAGGTCTGCACGGTGACGGCGGAACGCTCTATCTGCGCGTGGCGCCCGCCGGTAGCAAGAGCTGGATCCAGCGGCTCACCGTCGCTGGCCGGCGACGCGACGTCGGCCTCGGGCCGTGGCCGCTCGTCTCGCTCCGTGAGGCGCGCGAGCAGGCATTCGAGAATCGCAGGCTCGTACGCCGGGGAGGCGACCCGCTGGCCGACAAACGCCGGGCCAAGGCCCCGACGTTCCGCGAGGCCGCAGAGCGGACGTTCGAGGCGAACCGGGCGCGGTGGCGCAACAACAAGACGAGCTCCAACTGGCTGCAGGGAATGGCGAAGCGCGTGTTGCCGGTGCTCGGCGACACGCGAGTAGACGCTATCGGCCGTGAGGACGTGCTCCGGGTGCTGGTACCAATCTGGACCAGTCGGCCGGAGATCGCACGGAAGCTGCGGTCCCGCATTCGTGCTGTGCTGGCCTGGGCGCAGGCGCACGGGCACGTCGAGCGCAACGTCGCCGGCGAGGCCATCGACGGCGCCCTGCCGGCGATGCCGGCCGTCAAGGCACACTTCCGGGCCCTGCCCTACCCGGAGGTCGCCGCGGCCCTGGAGACCATCCAGACGTCCCGAGCGTCACTGTCCGCGAAGGCATGCCTTCGCTTCCTGGTGCTGACCGTAGGACGATCCGGCGAGGCTCGGGGAGCCACGTGGGCGGAGATCGACCTGGAGGCCCGCGAGTGGCGTATCCCCGCTGTGCGGATGAAGACGGGCGTCGAGCATCGCGTCCCGCTATCCGACGCCGCGGTGGCCGCGCTGGAGTCGGTGCGGCCGTTGCGCGACCGACACGACCTACTGTTCCCGTCGCCGTCGAGGCCCGGAAAGACGCTGTCGGACATGACGTTGACGAAGGTGCTGCGGGATACCGGGTTGGCGAACCGTGCGACGGTGCACGGCTTCCGGACCGCCTTCCGGACCTGGGCATCCGAGAAGACGAACGCGGATCACGCCGTCATGGAGCTGTGCCTCGCCCATCACGTAGGGACTGCCGTTGAACGAGCGTACGCGCGATCGGATCTGTTCGACAAGCGACGCCGGCTGATGGACCAGTGGGCGGCGTACTTGACCGGCGGCAGCGCGAAGGTGGTCCGCCTGCATGGATGAGGCGAGGCGCAGTGCGGATGTGAAGACGGTCAGGGAGTGGCGCCGGGTGATGGAGGCGTCCACCGGCCCCGATGATCAGGCAACGAGTATCGCCAAGGCGTACCGCCGCGGCGGGTACGGAGACGAGTACCTCGGTTCGCTGATCTCGCATTCAAGACGTTCACCGGGGGCGTGGGACGGCCTGCTTCTGATCGCTGAACAGCTCTGGCACGCCGGGGAGCCAATCCCGCGCCAGCTGCAACGCTGGCTGATTGACGTGGCGAAGGAACGGGCGCCACGGCCGCGCCGCGACCCGTACCCCAAGCAGGCGCGCGACGACCGGATCGCGAGCTGCGTTCTGATGCTCGTCGACGTGTACGGATTCAATGCCACACGCAGCCGTGTGACACGCACCATCCGCAAGGGCGGCAAAGCGGGCGACGCAGGCGCCGGGGACTCCGCCTGCGATGTGGTCGGCCAGGTGTTCCATCGTGGCTACAAGGCGGTTGAGGCAATCTGGACGCAGAGCTTCCACCATCGACCTGAGGTTCGCGCCGGTTTGGAACGCGCCGGCGTCCTGCTGGACAAGGGCCACGAAAAAGGATGACCCGGACGGGACCGCGAAGATACGTTCGGGCCATGAGCAATCTGCTTTTGACCCGACGCGAAGTTGAAGCCTGTCTGGGCATCACGAAGACGACGATCTACCGGCTGATGAGGTGCGGGGCGTTTCCCGAACCGATCCAAGTCGGACCGCGTGCCGTGCGCTGGCCCCAGGCCGAGATCGAGCAATGGCTCGCGAGCCGGCCGCGCAGCAAGGGCGAGCCCCCGGTGAGCTGATCCGCTTCCCCCCTCCGACGCACGATGTCTGGGGCGAGGCGGCTGGCGCTCGCCTACACCAACCCGGAACCGATTCAGGGCGTCCTGCCGCATGCAGAGGCGGACAAGACGCCACGCCAACCGTTCTTCAAGCGGGCGGCGAACGTCCAAGCGGGCGGCCCCGAGGCCAAAGCCGTACTGCTGGCGCACGCGGCGTTCTGCGAAGTGTTCGTTGATGGCACCGTCGGAGTGTGTCTTGCATCGGCTGACACCATCCGGGCGCTCTCCGAGATAGGGCGGCGCCGGTTCTGGGAGAAACGCGGCGAGCTGGTGAGGCGCGGCGTGCTGGTTCCGCAGCGGCGGCAGGCAGGCATGACGGCGCGCGTCCATGTGTTGGCGACGCCGGACCTGATACGTCGTGCGGAACGTCCTGCCCCGGCCCCCGAGGTTCCGGCGACGTCGGAACGGCGCTCGCAAGCCACCTTCGAGGAGTTCCTCAGTCGTGACCCCCGGGGGTCACATCTAGACGTTACCCCCGGGGGTCACACAAAGACACCTTCTAAGAAGAGAAGCGAGCCGCGACCCTCAAGGGAGCGGGCGCGCGCTGCTGTTGTACGTACTGCGGAACGCAACCGCGGCCGCGCTCCGGTTTCGCCTGAAGCTACATCGGGCGCGACCGGACAGACACCGGAACCGGAAGGACTGGACAGCGGGCAGGCCGCACCGACAACCGATCACGCTCCCGGATGGGGCGTCGCCAAGAAGCGCCAGCGACAACGCGAGCGAGCGGAGCGGCGGGCCAAACACAACCCGCTACCCGAGGCCGATGGCGACTACCTGGACGCCGACGCGCTGTTGCTCGACTCGCTAAAGACCACGTGCCGTCACTGTGGCAAGCGTATCGAGGGCGAGAATTGTCCCTACTGCGGCAACAGCAACCACGAGGGCGACTTCAGGCCGTCGGCGGATCGAAACGAGGGAGGAGATTGACGTAATGAACGACACAAAACGGACGAAGGCCGAGCAGATGTTGGCCGAGTTGCGGTCGCAGGGCTTCGGTGGTGTCGTCCTCGCGGACGAACTTGAGAAAGCGGTCACGGTGCTCGGAAGATGCTGAGGAGCTCACAACGGCTAGCGTGTATCAGTGGGTGTCAACGGTCATTCAAAATTCCCCACCTGTGGTCATCGAAAATTCCCCCACCCCTGGGTGAACTCAACGGCCTCACGTTCCCGCCAACGCGGGCTTGACCACACCGGACTTCAGCTTGTCCTTCAACCGGTAGGATTCGCCCCGAATGCTGATCGTCGTCGCGTGATGCAGGATCCGGTCGAGGATGGCGCTGGCGATCACGCGGTCGCCGAAGACGTCGCCCCAGTTCCCGAAGCTCTGGTTGCTGGTGAGGATCATCGGCCCGCGTTCGTAACGGCGGCTGATGAGCTGGAAGAACAGCGTGGCGGCCTGACGGTCGATCGGCAGATATCCGATCTCGTCGATGATGAGCAGGCGCGGGATCGTGAAGACCTTGAGCTTGTCGTCGAAGCGGCCCTCGCTCAGCGCCTTGGTGAGCGTGGAGAGCATCGCGGCGGCGGTCGTGAAGAGCACGCGGTAGCCGTGCTCGATGGCCTTGAGACCGACTCGTAGTCAACCCACGACGCCGGCGACGTAGCGGTATCGGCTGAACGCGGCTCCTGCCCTTACGCTGACTCCTCGCTGTCCGGCGTGTGTCGTCTCGTCCGAGGGCCCAGCCAGGTTCGCGCTTCATCTTCGCTCCCCGGTCAGCGGCTTAGGATCTCGTCCATCTTGGACGCGGCCTGACGCTGCAGCGCCGGCATCACATGGGCGTAGGTGTTCAGCGTGAGGCTGATCTGGGAATGGCCGAGGGTCTCCATGATGGTCCTCGGGTCGACCCCCTGGGTCAACAGCAGCGTCGCGGCCGTGTGCCGGAGGTCGTGATACCGGATGTTCGGCAGCCCGGCCCCGCGCAGGACCGCCTTGAATGCCTTGTGCACCCCGCTCTTGTCGATCGCCGTCCCGATCGTCGTCGTGAACACCAACCCCGACTCTCGCCACCGTGCGCCGGCCGCCAGCCGCTCTTCGAGCTGGCGCGTCCGATGGCGGCGCAGGGCCGCGGCCACGATGCCGGGCATGGTGATGGTGCGCCGGCTCCGCGCCGTCTTCGGTTCCCCGAATCGCGGCGTGGTGCCGGCTCGCTCCAACGTCTGCCGCACCGACAACACACCCGCTTCGAAGTCGACGTCCTCCCACCGCAGCCCGAGCGCTTCACCCTGGCGCAACCCGAGTCCGACCGCCACCGTGATGAGGGCTTCGAGCCGATGGTCTGCGACGGCCTCGAGCAGCGTGTTCGCCTGCCCGGGCGTCAACGGTTCGATCTGCCGTGTCGTATGCCGGGGTGCGTCGGTCAGCGCGGCGACGTTGCGCGAGACCAGTTCCCATCGAACGGCCTGATTCAGCGCGGCGCGGAGAACCTCTCGCGCCCGGCGAGCCGTATAGGCGCTCCCGGCCGCCTCGATGCGGCGAAGGCAGGCCGCGACGTCCTGCGGCGTAAGCTTCGCCAGCCGGATACGCGCGAGGCCGTGCACCAGATGGGCGCGCACGATCTGCTCGTATCGCTCATGAGTCCGCCGCCGAACGCGGCCCTGCGAAATCTCCAGCCAGCGGGACAGGAAGGCGCCGACCGTCTCCTGTTCCGGGACGGGCGGCAACCCGTGTTCCTGCCGGTGCAGCGTCTCGCGCAGCTTCTCTTGCACCTCGCGCTTCGTCCGGCCATACAGCGTCTTGCGGCGGCGCTTCCCGTCCAGCCAGCCGAGATCCGCCTGGGCCATCCAGCGGCCGTCGTTCCGCTTCGTGATGCTGCCTTCACCGCGGCCTCGTCGCGTTGCCATCAGACATCCTCCTTCGGCGTCGTCGCCGTGCCGTGCCTGTCCATGAAGCGACGGAGACGCACGCGGTTGCCACAGGCCCGCGAGCAGAACCGCTGCCGCTTGTCAGCGATGAAGAACGGCCGCCCGCACGTCGCGTCGGCACAAACGCCGACCGGCACCCGGTCGGCCAGCGCCAAGGCCACGCTCAGGTAGCAGACGCCCCGGAGCGAATCCGGGCGAACGCCCAAGCGCAACGTGCCGGGCGGTACCGACTCGCCCATGAACGCACGGTCGTAGGCGCACGGGAGACTGTCGGCGATGCCCTCGGTGAGCGGGCGCGCTACGTAGTACTCGTGGGCGTGCATGAGGATGGTCCGATTGTCGGCGCCCTCGAACCGCTCTTCAGGCGAGTACACGTCGCCCGCGCGACGAATGACAGATCTGCCGGTCGTTTCGTCGGGGACGTACATGTTCGTGTCTTCCGGAATGAAGACCCTCTGGCGCAGTTGGCGGATGGCATCGGGGTCGCCGTCTCCGTCGCCGCAACAACGCACGAGCCGCGCCATCTCCAGGATGTCGCGCAGTTCCTCGGCGTCCGTCTCGAGAAACCTGAACGACTCGCGAAGCGGCTTGAGCGGGTCTTTCTGCCAAGAGAGCTGCTGACGAAGCAGCCCGAAGCGGCTGACGAACGCGACCGCATCGTCCGGGGTCCGCACACGTGCCAGCTCCATTCCGACGTCTGGTTCCGCCATGGGGTGGTACATCGTGACGCGGGCGCGATCCACCACGAGGTCCTCGCCGTCGATCCACGCCGGCCCGCGGTACCACGTGACGTCCAGTGGGCGAAGCGGCCAGTACTTGGGGGGGGGCTTGGTCATAACGCCAGTAAACGCTAACAGTTACTTGACCGCGTTGTCAACAGATACTAAGGATTTGTCCATGCGGAAGGAATTGGACAAGTGTCTGTAGAACGCATCCTGTACCGTCCCGTTGAGGCTGCCGAAGCCATCGGCGTCAGCAGGGCTCGCATGTACGAGTTGCTCGCCAGCGGCGAGATCCCCTCTGTCAAGGTCGGCAACGTCAAGCGCGTGCCGGTCGCGAGCCTGAACGACTGGCTGGAACGCAGGCTGGCCGAGTCCGGGGACCGCGCCCGCGGCCAGGAACGATAGCGGCGCGATTCGGCGTGTCCTTGCCGGTCTCGTCGGGGCAGGGCTGAGGGGTTTGCTGTCGCGCGAGTGCTCGGGTTCCGCGGGTTCGTCCTCCTTTGGACTGCCGGCTCCCGCACGGGAATACGCGTCGATCCCCCCGATCCCGGCGATTCGGGTCGGCTGTTACCCTACCCCGCTCGGCAAATTCGTGAGGCTCTACGCGCACGGGAGTACATCTGCGGAGATTCTCGGGATGCTCTGGGAGGGCGAACCGGGACGCGGCCGCGCCAATTCGGTCATTCGGTCTCAGGCCGCGGGAGCGGTGGATCGTCCAGAGCGCGAAGATGATGGCGACCACGCTACAGGCGGCGATCATCCCCCCCCGCCGATGCAGGTCAAGGCCTCTTCTACTGCACCCCCTAGCGCACCCCTTAGCGCACCTGATCTTGCCTGAGTTTCGTGGACACCGAAGAAGGCGCGAGAATGCGCCAGGGGGTGTTCATGGGCAAACGGCAGCGACGACGGTTCACCGAGGCGTTCAAGCAGGAGGCGGTCCGGCTCTGCCTGCGGCACGACCGCAGCATCGGGCAGGTCGCTCGGGAGCTCGACCTGACCGAGTCGGCCCTGCGCAGGTGGGTGCAGCAGTATGAGGTCGACCACGGCCCGAATCCCAGCGGTGCGCTCACCACGGAGGAGAAGACGGAACTACGCACGCTCCGGCGTGAGGTGCGGGTGTTGCGCGAGGAGCGCGAGATCCTAAAAAAAGCGGCGGCCTTCTTCGCGAAAGAAAACGCATGAGGTTCGCGTTTGTTCACGGGGAGAAGGCCCACCACGCCGTGCGGCGCTTGTGCAGCGTGCTACAGGTGACGCCCAGCGGTTACTACGCCTGGGCGCATCGGGGCCCGAGCGCGCAACAACGGGACAACGACCGGTTGAAGGTACGCATCCGGGCGATCCATACCGCCAGCCGCGGAACGTACGGCAGCCCGCGGATCCACGAGCAGCTCAGGCAGGACGGGGTCCCAGTTGGCCGGGCGCGGGTCGCCCGACTGCTGCAGGACATGGGGCTGATCGGCCTGCCCCTCAAGCGGCACCGGTGCACGACGGACAGTGACCACCAGCGTCCGGTGGCGCCCAACGTCCTCGCCCGCGCCTTCGACGCTGCACACCCCAACGAGCGCTGGAGCACCGACATCACGTACGTCTGGACGTGGGAGGGCTGGCTGTATCTGGCCGTGGTGCTAGACCTGTTCTCGCGGCGCGTGGTGGGCTGGGCTATCCAGCCGCACCTGCGGGTCGAGTTGGCGCTCGAGGCGCTGCACATGGCGCTGGGGCGCCGAGTCCCGGAGGCCGGCTTGCTACATCACTCGGATCGGGGCTGCCAGTATGCGGCCGACGCGTATCAGCGCGTGCTGCGCGACCACGGGATCGTCTGCTCCATGAGTCGGAAGGGCGACTGCTGGGACAACGCCATCACGGAGAGCTTCTTCGCGACGCTCAAGACCGAGCTCATTCACCGGCAGCCGTGGCCGACGCGGCGCGGGGCCAAAGACGCCGTGGCGGAGTACATCGAAGGCTTCTACAATCCCTACCGGCTGCACTCGTCGCTGGGGTATGTCAGCCCCAATAACTGTGAAAGGAGGCACGCTCGGCAGGCTCAGCGTGCAGCATAATCAACCTGTCCACTTTTCCCAGGCAAGATCAGCCCCTTTTGGCCTTCTCTGAGAGGGGCTTGACGCACCCCTCAGCAGGCCCCTTAACAGTGGCCTAACGTCGCCCTGCCCCGCCCGCCCGATCAACCGCAACCCCCAACGATCCGGTCGCGGACGACCGAGCCCCTCGCGTGCGCGCGTACTCGCGCGAGATCCCGGCGTTGATCCCAAAGGACCGCCTTCAGGCGGGTAGAATTCGGAGAAGGGCAAGGCGGGAACGTCAGGAGGACATGGCACCTGCAGCACGATGCGTCGAATGCTGCGAACCGGCGACAGTGCTGAGCGGGCGCGTCGTCGAGCACAGCGATGGACCGTTGTGCGTGGCCTGCTTCCGGGCCGTTGCACGCGTGCATCGGACGGTGAACAAGGTGCGGGGACTCTGCGCCTGCGGAGAGCCGCCAACCCCAGGGGTCAACCCGCGGACGGGGCGTCCGTGGGCGAGTTGTGCCGCGTGTCGGTCGAAGCGCAGAGAACGGCGCGCCGACCGGCAGGACCGCGAGGTGATCTGGGAGGGGCGGCGGCGTGGGTGGCGCCCAGGAGTGGCCGACGTCACGAGGCCCGACCTGTTTGAGGCAGCGATGACGTTCATGACGGCGATTCAGTCTCGCCGCGACCGGCGGCGCCGGCGTCATGAAGAAGCCGTTCGGCGGCGCTGACCGGTAGCCCCGATCAGTCGACGACGAGCGCGGAACCGACCCGGTGCGGAGCCGCGCAAGCCGGACAAGTCCCCCTCCGGCGGCGGCGGGGCGCGCGGTGGATTTCCCGACCAACCGACTTCAATACTCGGTCGGTCAGCACCAGAAAAGCCCCGTAATCACGGGCCTTTTCAACGTCCGGCCGGCGACTGACAGCCCGGATTGACAGCCTAAGACGGCCGATCGGCACGATCCGCGGCGTCTCTGGGTCGGTCGGTCGGGCGGTCACCGTGCCCACCGGGTGGGTCGGATCCGGCCGTGGTGGGTGGGCGGCGAGGTTGCGGGAGGCCCGTCAAGAGGCGGTAGGAGCGCCGGCGACGGGTCGGAGACAGCCCCCCGAGGGGGGGGGGAGGGCGGTAGCCGAGTCCGGCGGCTGTCAGCGTGGCAGACGGCCCTTGACGTGGCATCCTGCCGAGCTCTGGGGGCGCGGCGTCAGCAGCGCCGCGCTCGTGGGTCGTCCGCCGCGGGGTCGAGGACGGCTTGGGGGGCGGCGAGCGGGTTCAGACGGTCACGGGGCAGCCGGCGGAGACCACCGATGGTCGAGTCGAGGCGGTCCGAGGCGCGGCGAGCGAGTGATCTGATGCCGTTCAGACCGTGCCGACCGCCGATTCGAGCCGGATCGGGGCGCGCGATGGGGCGTCGGGGCGGATCCGGCGCGGCGTTGACCCGGCTGGGCGGAGCGGGAGGCGGGATCGCGCTGTCGGAGCCGATGCCCAAATCGCCCCGCGCCCGGTTCCCGTATACATGCGTTGCTGCGCGCGCGACCACAGAAAATTTTTGGGTGCGGCGGGGAGGGAGAGGATTGTGTCTACATCGAGCGATGAGGTCGGGCTGCCGGACCCGGTTTGGCGGACAGTCGCTTTTTCCGGCCTGGTCGGAGGATTCGGCTCGGCTCGAGGGATGCAGGGGGGACGGCTGGCCCGCTCCCACGGGAGCGGGCCTCAGGCCGTCCCCAACCAGACCAATCCCAGTCCTGGTACGACTGGGATACTGGTACGCGCACGCGCTCGCGCACGACTGGCGGACCTGGCAGAGCCCCATAAACACTGGCGTATTCGGCACGAAGATAAAGGCGGGTTCTGACAGCGGAAAGCTCTCGGATAAAGGCGGGTCCTGCAAACGATAAAGGCGGGTTCCGGATGAAGCGAGCCAAAATCAACGCTTGCGCGGTGACGACAGGGCCTGACAGGAAGGTCGAAGCAGACTGCGAGCCTGCCACCACCCCGGCCTCGACCCCGACGCCCGGACCTGGGCGGCGGACAGCCCCCCAACCTGTGTCCGCGCACGACTGCGGAACCGCACAGACTGCTCATGCGGGCTGCCCGCGGGTGAAGCAAACTGTAACGTAGACATGTTACGCGTACGTAACTATAATAACGTTTCATAAATGGTCGCGTACGACGATGCGGTGTCTGCTGCCCGGGTCGCGTTGGGGTCAGCCCTGAAGCGAACTGGAACGCAGAACGGACAGCCACGCTACAACGGCCCATGCCCGCGTTGCGGAGGCCACGACCGGTTTCGAGTCGCCCAAGGCGCCACGGCCGTGATCGTCAAGTGCTCGCACGACTGCTCCTTCAAGGACCTGCTCGACGTGTTGGGATTGGCGGATGGCAATGTCGAATCTGAACGCGTCCGACCTCCGGGCGCGAAGCCCCGAGCAGCAGGCGATGAGAGTCCTGGTTTGTTGGTCGCCGCGGCTTGGGAACGCGCTCAGCCAGCGGGCGGAACCCCGGTCGAGACCTACTTGGTTGACCGTCGACTGTGGCCCGCAGACAGGTCCGGCGGATGGTCGTCGTTCATCGCGCGCGGCGGGCACTGGCCGGCGCACAGCGACGGGAACCTGCCGATCGCGCTGGGCTGGATTCCAGCGACGGTCGCGGTCGATGTCGGCAAGCGCATCCGATCGCCGAAGGCTGCCGCAGGATGGGCGGTCTACGCCTTCGGGCGGCTCGGATCTTCAGTCGTCTCCGCTTTGCAGTTGGAGGCCATCACTTCGCACGGCGTTCGCGTCGCCATCCCCTACACACCGCCCGACGCACAACGGCCGGTCTGGAAGAAGCGGCTGTCTATACCCGGCTCGCGCTTCCCGGACGGCGCGGTCTTCACGGTACGTCCTGGTCTCGGCACGATTCACGTCACCGAGGGACCACCCGATGCGTTCGCGCTTCTCGAGCTCGAACGCATGCAACGGATCAACCTGAACGGTGGCGCCGTCGTGGCCGCAGCCGGCACCGAGCTGCTCTCCCGGGCGGTGGCCGACGACGGAGACCCCGTCACGATCTGGGCGCAACGAGACATCAACCGTGCGGGCGAGACTGCCGCGCTGAAGGCTCGTCAGACGATCAGGGAGCGGACTCAGCGCGAGGTGCGGATCGAATGGGGGCAGTTGGGGCAGGACTGGGCGGACAGAGCATGGCGAGAAGGAGGGCATTGTGGCTGACCAATCCCACGAGAGCCTGGTCGACCTGATCACGGCGTGGAGGGCGGCCAACGAGGCCGCCGAGACGAAGCCCGCTGACCGGTCGCTGAAGGAGAGCCGGAAGCAGCTGCTGGCTGAGTTGACGTCCGAGATCGCATGCACTGACAAGGCACTTGGCTCGGACGAGCGGGTTTCGCTTCCCACGGCGCTCTCTCGCGTCGACCTCAAGCTGCCCGTTGCGCAGATCCTGGCAGAGCTGCAGGATGCGGCCGGCGTCGGCCCGTTCCCCGCCGTCGACGGCGACAATTGGGCTCCCGAGAACGGCTGGCCCGAGCGACAGTGGCTGATTCCGGGCTGGCTACCTCTAGGGCGCCTCGGCCTGTTCACGGGTCGCGGAGCAAGTGGCAAGTCGCGGCTCGCGCTGCAATTGGCCGCCAGGATGGCCGCAGACCCACCCCTCCCCGGCACATTCGTTCCACCCGTAGATGTTCTCACTGTTCTCGAAGTAGCCGGACTACGAGAGCTGGACACCGAGCACTGCGGTCCCGTGGTGTACGTGTCTTGCGAGGATGAGCGTGAGGAGGTCGGGCGCCGACTTGAGGCACTCGAGAGAGACGACTTGGCGAAACGCGACCGTATTCGTGGCCGGCTCCGATACGTCGACCTGCGAGGCAAAGGCCCGTTGTGGGCGCCGCAGGATTCCAGCTCTATGCAGGCCGCGGCAACTCTGACGCCCGTGGGCAGGCGCATTCGCGCGACCGTCGAGAGCATGAACGCTCGGCTTCTTGTCATCGATTCACTGGCTGGCGCCTATGGGAGTGACGAGAACGTTCGGGCGCTCGTGCGCGCTTTCTGCTCGGACTGGGATTGCTGGGCGAGCAAGGTGTCGTGCACGGTCATGCTGGTGGCCCATCCGCCGAAGACCCAGAGTGGTGTCGGAGCCGCCACGGTGGATCGAGACTACGCGGGATCAACTGACTGGCACAACGCAGCCCGTTGGCGGTGGACACTCGAGCCAGTTCCAACCGGTAGTTCCCGATACACGACGACCCCGGGTGGAACACGTAAGAGAGTGCCGGTCGAGGCCCTGGCACTCACCTGCTCGAAGGCAAGTTACGGACCGGTGCCAGGGCATGTCTTTGTGGTGCCGTCCGATTCCGGTGTCGGGTGGCGAGGAGTCACGGAAGAGAGCGCCGTTAAGGCAGCCGCCGACGCCGGTGAGTTCTCCGTCGCGGACGATGCGGATCAAGCGGAAGACGAAATCCAACGCTGACTCGTTGGACCCCGTCCGGGAACGCGTCCGCCGCGCGGACCGCATCGTCGAGAACCAGCCCCAAGCCGTGCGACGGGCTGCGACATCGGATCCAGTCATCCTGACGCTCCGGCAAAGACTCAAAGCGATGAGAGCCGCTAAACCGAGAAAGAAGCTGGAGCAGTGCATCGGCTTCTTGGAAGTCTTGCGGCGGCCACGCGAACCCCATCTCAATGATGAGGATCTCTTCGAGGAGTTGAAGCGAGGGCACGGCATCGCGTCAGTGATCGTGCAAGTCGCCAAAGGCGAGTCGATCACCCAAGTTGTTTGCCAGCTGTCGCTTGAAACGCCAGCCGGCGGCGGCCTGACCGCGGCCACGGTGATCGTGGAAACGGCCAATCTCAATGAGCCCATGACGGTTGAGAACAAACCCGACAAGGCTCTGTTGCCGCGATCGCTGGCTGGATCTCCCGACCTCCCCGCGGAACAACAGGATGCTGAACGGCTTGAAGGCATTCCAGAGCTGGACGGCGAACCGCTGCTCTTTGAAGACGTCGAGCGCCTACACGACTTGACGCCAGCGTACCTGTTGCAGGCATATGCACTCGGATCGTCCGGCGGCGCCGGCGCACCCCTCGCCCTGCGGTTGCTACTCGATGCTTGGCGGCTACCCGCGTCTGACCGAGACGGCTACTTACGGACGTTCGACCGCACGGTCGACGAAGTCGTCGCGGGCGTCTGGCCCTACGGATACGACTGGAAAACCGACAATTGGAAAACCTTCCTGGCGGCTCTCAACACGGTTACGAACTTCACGATGGCATACACAACCGAGGACGGCACCGTGCGCAGGTTTCGACCGGTGGCGTTCACGGACTGGCCCGAGTGGGCGCCGCGCGCAACCTTGGGAGGACAGCCCGTTCGGGGACTGTTGACGCTACCGAAGGGAGCGCACAGAGGGCCCTCGATGTCCAGGGCGGTGCTCCAACACGCTGGCGTTCTACATGCACTCGCCTTGCGTTTCGTTGTTGCATGGACGTTCTATCGCGGGAAACACTACTTCTTCAACGGAAAGCTGGCGCCTCCCAGCTTACCTTGCGCTCAACAGGATGCCGCGGGCCACTATCTCGATCGCGACCACCGAGTGATTCTCGACAAACACCAACGGCCGATTACGTCCTTCAAAGACCCACGGGTCGTCTTGATTGATGAGCACGGATTGCCGGTCCCGGACATTAGGCGTGCTGGCCGCGTGCCGAACAGGGCCGTAATTGAGAAGGCACGAGCGCTGACTCTCGACGAGTGGGCGAGTGTCGTCTATCCGAACACAGACCGACGGCCCCAATCGGCACGGAACCGACGGGTTTCCATCGTGCAATTGGTCGACCTGCTCGAGGACTGTAAGGTCTTAGAGGCAGAATGGCGTGACACAGCGCGAGAGCTTAGTCCCCGTGAAGAGTGGAAGCATGGTTGGTGCCGAACCGATGAGGAAGTCAACGTCTTGTCACGCCAGCACACGAGACTGCGCCTGATTCCGGCCGGACCGTGGGGTGGCTCGCCGAAGAAGAATGAACTTCAAGCGTGGTACGAACAGTACCGCGCTGAGAAACGCCAGCTGCTTCGAAACCGGAAGTCTTCCGGCACAGAAGCTGCAGCGGCGGTTGCATGGACACTGTTCTGATGACGGTCCTTCTCTCCCCTAACGGCCAGCCCGCTTGTTGGCGGCGAGGCCCACCAGACAGCGAAGTGGGGTATTCAGCAAAGGGCGAGTTGACCGGGCGCGGCACAGATTACAAGGGGGAAGGCAGCCAATGACCAGACTGGAAGAGCTCAAGAAGTTGAAGTGGGAGGTCGTCCCCGGCAACTCCTATCGGGTCGAGGCAATCGACCACGACGGGGAAGTTGGCGATAGCGGCCAAGTTCACATCGTTCAATTTGGCACGCCGGATGGCGATGCCCTCGCAGCCGCGTTCGTGGCCTTCATGAACGGCGATCAGTAGTCGACCACAGCGATAACGGTGTCAGCACCAACGCAGGTTTGCTGCTGGCTGTGATTGCCGGCAGTTTGCCACGCGGCATCGGATTCCTTGACGTTGGACAGCCGCGCGAGCCGGATGCACCGCCAATTATTCTCGAGATTTGTGCTGAGTCCAGACTTGCTACCCCCACCCGTTTGCAGGAAAAGGGCTTGCAGCCATCCGCGTTTCGTTCCTACAACGTGCGGGGATAGAACGCGTTCGTACCCATCGTAGGTGGCCTCGATGGACCGGTTTTGCGCGATCGCCGTGGTGACGATAGCGAGGGTTCTTCGTTCTTCTGCGGTGGTCGTTCCGGCGTGCAATTGGTCATTGTTCATGGTGATCTCCTTCACATAGATGACCTTCGCGAGGTCGTCGACAACGCGATCAACTCAACGTGAGCCCCGGCGGCGCATGGTCGACCTTCCTCTGGGCCGCGCACCCCCCGCGGGTGCGTCTTGTGCTCCCGGGCCAAGTAGGGTACGCGACACTCAGTAAGCTGCTCCGCGTCGACAATCCACCGGACGCTTCCGTACCTTCATGCCGACACCGCCACCGGACGCTCGAACGCCGGCCAGCGCATCGGCGGCCGCGACGCCGCCGGCACGTCGAACGTCTGCATCCGCACCCCGCGCGACGGGATGCACGTAAACCGCACGCACCGCCGCTCCTGCAGGTACTCGATCACGTCGTGCCCCCGGGAGTTGCGCCGCCAACGCTCCCGCGTGAGTGTCAGCGCCCCGCACCCGTCAAAGCACGTCGCCAGACGGGCCGCGTCGCGCGTCGGCCACGGCCACGCGCTCCCGCACGCCGCCAACGGACTCCGCCGATCGAGTCTGGTCATCAGCTTCAACCCCTCATCGCGGTGCCCGTAGCCGCTTCGGCCGCGGGGCGCGACATACCCGTCCGCCCGGATCGTCTCGTGGAAGCACTGCACGCTCATCGGATCCGACTCCCCACGTCGCAGTCCGCCAGGCGGGACAGTTCTCGCAGAAGTGCCAGCAGTCGCGGCCTGATCGTGAGCGGAAGCTCATGGCCGGCTCTCGAGCCACACCTGGATTCGCCGCCGCGACTCGTCAAGCTGTTCATCGTTCAACTGAAGTAGCTCAAGGGTGTCGCGTCCCTCTATAGCGCTCTGATGTCCTTGCAGAACAGCGATGCTCAACCACATGTGCGCAAGGATGACGTCTTGCTCGACTCCCACGCCGAGGGTGTAGAGGGCACCCAGAAGAGCCTGGGCACCCGCGTCGTTCTTGACGACGGCGGCGGCCTGGACGCATTTCGCGCCATCAACTGCGTCCTTCTGGACCTTGAAGTCGTCCCACCCCCCCAGGATTCTTGCGCGCCCGATCTCTCGAAGGACGTCCGTGCCGTAGGAGAAGTCCGCCAGGTTCTCAACGATCTCGGAACAGCGGGGACCCTCACGATCCTGCGCGAAGATCGCGTCGCACGCCTGAATCATCAACCACGGGAGTCCGATCAGGAACAGGAGCGGGATGATGCTGCTGCCGACCTGGTAGCCGAGCCAGTGCCAGAAGGCATCGTCGTCGGGCGGCGTGCACATGGCGACCCTCCCCCCGGCGAAAAAAGGTCGCCGGGTCGGTCGCCAAACTCTCGTCCCGTTGATTGGGCAAGCCCGCGTATTCCGCCGTTGCCGGCGTGTTGCATTCCGCGGGCAACCCGACGAAAACGCTCAACGGGATTGCCGCGACGAAAGTTTGGCGCCGCCATTCTACATCAACAGCGGTTGTAGTAGGCTCGGCGATTCGGATGACTAGGATCAGGTCTGCCCCGCGACCGGCTGGGTTGTCGGCGGCCCGACGATGCCGGTGTTCTCATCAGGACGCCCGTCGACCCCCAGCGACGCGCCGGCCCCTCGCACGAGGTCTGCACGAGACGACAACTCTGCGGGGCGAAGGCATTGGGCAGGGCCTCCATCGGCTCAGGCGTGGCGATGAGTGCGGCGATGGGGCTAGGGGCGGTTCGCGGCCCATCGGCGGCCGTCGAGACGGCCTTGCACGTTCAACAGTCCGGTCCCTTCGGCCAGCCGCAGTAGGGCGCGCCCGGGCCGATCTCGTAGGCGAGCTGGGCATGGTATTGCTCGCGCGCGGTGAAGGTCAGCCCGATCCCCTGACGGTGCATCACGGCGGAGGGGTCCGACGTGTGGTAGAGACCGACGTCGTGGCCGAACTCGTGCACGAAGGTCTCGAGGGGGTCACTACTGCACCCGCCCGCCGCTGACGTGCGCCCCATCCGTTTCGACGGCGACAAGTCGATCTGGATCCAGCCGACGTTGCGGTCGCTGGTGTTGGTAGACACCCCGCAGGCCTGTGACGCCAGCTTCACCACTTCCACGAGGGTCCAGTGGTGCCGACCCTCGCCGAAGTGCTCCCGCCCGTCCACGATCGCGCCGGCAAACGGCACGCCGGTGAGCTGTTGCCACAGCGCCGGGATGATCCCGTGGATGCGCTGCCGCAGGTCCTCGGGCATGTCGGTCGGGTCGATGACGAAGGAGCGCTGGTGGTCGATGATGCGGGACACCGCACCCTGGGGCGGCGCTGACCCGTAGCTGTCGTAGATGAGCTCCTGCCAGAACGCATCGGAGAAGCGGCTGTCCACGCCGTCCGGTCCGACCGTGGGCGGTGCGGGCGTCGGCGTGGGGCGGGTGGGGCTGCTGGCGCCCCCACAAGCCGCCGTGAGCGTCAGCAGCGCGGCCAGGAGGACGGGGGCAAACGAATGCGGCCCGTCGCGGCGCTTCGTGCGCCGGTCGAGCATGTCCGCCGAAGCGTGGAAATGCGCTGCGACGCTGTTCTCGGAGCACGCGAATTGTCCGCGTCGCAGCGTGCGGTACGCCAGACGAGCGTGGTACCGCTCGTCCGTGCTGAAGTCAGGTGCCGGAGACCCGATGGGACCGGTGGCGAGGACGAGGACGTGACGCATGGCGACCCTCCCCCCGGCGGAAAAAAGGTCGCCGGGTCGGTCGCCAAACTCTCGTCCCGTTGATTAGGGCAAGTCCCGCGTATTCCGCCGTTGCCGGCGTGTTGCATTCCGCGGGCAACCCGACGAAAACGCTCAACGGGACGCCGCGACGAGAGTTTGGCGGCGCCATTCTACCTCAACAGCGGTTGTGGTAGGCTCGGCGGCATGTCGCGAGGATTCGCCCCACCCTCACCGAACCGTGGGGTTCGCGGATTCATGGCGGCGTTTCCCAGCCGCGACCTCGACGTGACCGACAATGAGACGCTTGTGGCGCGTGTTGCTTCCCGTGGCGGTGGTGGGGCTTCTGCACGGGTGCGCCAGCCGCGTCGGACCGACCGACGGTGGTGCGCAGCGCGGCCTCATCATCGCGCCTGAGTTACGCTGCACGCCGTACGACCCCGACGACTACACCTACCCGCCGTCCGTCGAGGCTGACATCGTGGGGGCTCTGGGAGGCCTCTACAGCCCGTACACGTGCGAGACCTTCCTGTCGGTGCTGGAGGCGGACATGGAGCACATCGTCGCACGCTCTGAGGCGCACGACAGCGGCCTGTGCTCGGCCACCGCTGACACCAAGCGCCGATTCTCGCGCGACCTAGCGAACCTCACGCTCGCGTCGCCGTCGCTGAACCGCCACGACAAGGGCGGTAGGGACGCCGCTGAGTGGGCACCCGTGCAGAACCAATGCTGGTTCGCCCAGCGGGTGTTGGACGTCCGGCGCGCCTACGAGCTGACCATCGATCAACCCGAGGCGGACGCTCTCGCCAGCATCCTTTCGGGATGCGCGTCAACGGCGATCTCCTGCCCTGGCCGATGAATCGGAAGGGGCCGTCATGAAGGCTCGCCGGAAGCCCTTTCATCACTATCGCTGCACCGTGAGATCCGAGATGGTTCCGTATTGGCGGCACGCTTCCCGTGTGTTTAGATCGTTGGGCTCTTCATAGCGCGCCGCGTCCCCGACGCGGATCCGGCGTTCTGACGGAAGCCTACGAGGTGCTGTGGTCCGACCCCGAGGGTGGGGGTTGACAGAGCTGTACATATCCTTTATTTACAGTAGTTTGCGAAGCACCAACCCGTGCTTTCCCCACGTCACGTCCCACTTAATCCGGACCGCGAATAGGAACAGGAGCGCCGCGGAGAAACAGCCCGCCCTGCGCGGCGTACGCGCTCCCAGACGCACGGCGTGGATGGCCGCGAGGACCAGCGCTGCCGACAACAGACGAATCGCGGAGAAGCTCGCCGCGTCGATCTCCCCGCCCCCGAGCGCCGCGCGGCACAGGACCGAGTTGGCGGCGAAGGCGACCATCGCCGCCGTCGTCAGGAGGCTGACGTCCCTGACCCGCGCCACGGCGTCAGACGTGGCCACCATCGACCCACGTGCAGGCAATTGGTCTCGTACGACCCTCTGAATCTTCGACGGAGTGTCGGTTCCTCATAGAACGGCAGGTTCTAGGTGGAACGGGACCAGCATCACCCCTGCGTACGCGAACGACCGGGCCTGGCCAACTGCTGGTGGCGTCCGGCCTCTATCGGCTCGTGCGAAACCAGAGTGGCAACCTGGCCGCAACACCGGTAACCTGTCCGCGAGAGGGGCCGACCGAGGTCCCGCGTCAGGAGTCGGTCGATGGCCACCCATTCCGTTAGACGTCACCTGCGGGTCGAGATTGCGGCCTACGACGCAATGATCCGCCGGTTCACTCCGGGCTACGAGACGATGCTCGAGGTCATCGCCGGCGCTCTCACCGCTTCCGGTCCGGACCACGTGCTCGATCTCGGGGCGGGAACCGGTGCGCTGTCCGAGGCAATCCTCGCGCACGACGGCGCGCAAACGGTGGAGCTGATCGACCTGGATCCGGAAATGCTCGATCAGGCCCGTCGGCGGCTCGAACGGTTTGATGGAGGCGTCCGGTTCCGGGAGATGTCGTTTCTAGCCGCGCTGCCGCAGTGCGATGGGGCCGCAGCGTCGCTGTCGCTGCATCATGTTCCAACGATGGACAAAAAGCGCGCCCTGTACAACCAGATTCGCGCGGCGATCCGGCCTGGCGGCATCTTCGTGAACGGCGATGCGATGATGCCGGCGGACCCGGCCGGACGGCAGGCGACGTACCGCGTATGGGCCGACCACATGATGGCGTACGGGATCGACGAGGCGCGGGCGTTCGAGCACATCGAGGAATGGGAGGAAGAGGATACCTACTTCCCCCTCGACGAGGAGCTAACGGCGATGCGGGACGCGGGCTTCGAGGCCGAGTGCATCTGGCACGAGAGAACGATTGCCATGGTGGTCGGACGGCTTGCCCCACGTCACGCCCACTTGATCCGGACCGCGTAAACGAACAGAAGCGCTGCGGAGAACCAGCCCGCCCTGCGCGGCGTGCGCGCTCCCCGACGCACGGCGTGGATGGCCGCAAGGGCCAGCGCCCCCGACAACAGACGAATCGCGGAGAAGCTGGCCGCGTCGATCTCCCCGCCCCCGAGCGCCGCGCGGCACAGGACCGCGTTGGCAGCGAAGGCGACCATCGCCGCCGTCGTTAGGAGGCTGACGTACCTGACCCGCGCCACGGCGTCAGACGTGGCCACCATCGACCCACGTGCAGGTAATGGGTCTCGTACGACCCTCCGAATCTTCGACGGAGTGTCGGCTCCTCATAGAACAGCACGTTCAGGTGGAACGCGACCAGCATCACCCCTGCGTACGCGAACAGCCGGGCCTGGCCAAAGAGCAGCGCCTGCCCTGAGACGATGATCAGCACGGACACGTACATCGGGTTTCGCACGAACCGATAGAGGCCGGACGCCACCAGCACTTCGGTCTGCGCCACCGGTGCCGGCGTGCCACGCCCCTCAAGGGCGAAGCGGGCGAAGCAGTCCAGCAGGCAGGCCAGACCCGCCGCGACCGCCGCGACACCCACTACCCGCTCGCCCGGTACCCCGAGCAGCGGTGGCTGCATCGTCCAACCGACCAGTGCGAACGGGCCGACGCCGGCAACGACAGCGGGAGCGACCCAGAAGAAGACGAACGACCCCACGAGCGCACGCGTACGTGTCGTCATGAGACCCTGGGAGTCTGGCAGGTGATGTCCAGGCGGCTTCGCGCCTGTTGTCGTGCGCCGTCTGTGTGACTTCGCATGCGGTCTCGTCCCCCGTTCAGCATACTGACACTCGCGCCGATTCTTCTAACAGGGCAACCTCGAGCGACGATTCGACGAGGCGCACACTGCGCGATCTGCTCCCGCCACGGGTCCAGGCTGTGCACCCGCGGCGACGACGCCCGCACCGGCGGGGTGGGCTGCTCAACGGCGCGGCGGACCGTCTTGATGTCCAACTGCACCGCGCAATCTGCTTCTTCGCCACGCCCTCCACCAGATGCAGGTGGCGAATCTCGGCCCACTGAGACATCCTGATCACCTCCGCGTCCTCCTGGCTGCGCCGACGAGACGACCGTGTCTCGTCACCTGGATCGTCGCCAGGAAACCGCTCCTTACGGGTTGCTCAGGGGGTCCCCTGTACCTTTCTGCATGACTTCGCGCGGGTAATCTCGCGGAGTCGGGCAGGCCGCCGGGAGCCACCGAGGGGTCCCTGTGTCTCGAGCACCTGAAAAGGACTTGTGCCCCGGCGTTCAGCCAGCGATGGATGTCCCGTGGGGAGTTTGCGCCGCAGAGCGCCAGTACAGGGACCGGCAGGCATCGTTGGCGCGCCCGTGAGATGCGGCAGAGAGGAGGTTCGCTGTGGAGCTGGCATGGTTCGTGGGTGTCGACTGGGGATCGCAGACGCACCACGCGTGCGTCATCGACGTGGCCGGGACGCTGCTCGGCGAGCGGGCGTTCGAGCACGGCGGCCAGGGGCTGTCGGAGATGGCGGACTGGCTTGTATTCGTTGCGGCGGGTGAGGCGGATCAGGTCGGCGTGGCGATCGAGACACCGCGCGGGCCGGTGGTCGAGAGCCTGATGGAACGGCGCTTCGCGGTCCACGCGATCAATCCGACGCAGCTCGACCGCTTCCGCGACCGCCTCTCGCCGGCGGAGGCGAAGGATGACCGACGGGATGCGTGGGTGCTGGCCTCGGCGCTACGCACCGACCCGCACTGTCTTCGGCGGTTGGAGCCGACCGACCCCCCGATCGTCGAGTTGCGGGAGTGGTCGCGCCTGAGCGAGGAGCTGACGCGGGAACGCGTTCGCCTGGCGAACCGGATGCGCAAGCAGCTCTGGCGCTACGACCCGCAACTGCTCGCCGCGACCAGCGACGACGTCGCGGCACCCTGGGCGCTCGCCCTGTGGCGGCGCCTGCCGACGCCGGTTGCGGCGCGGCGCGTTCGCGAGGCGACGCTCGCTAAACTGTTGCAACAGCGCCGCATCCGCCGGGTCGATGCCGTAACGCTGTGTGACCGGCTGCGGGCGCCGGCCGTCCGGGTCGCGCCAGGTGCCGCCGAGGCCGCCGCCGCGCATGTGCGGCTCATCGCCGAACGCCTCGCACTGGTCAACCGGCAACTGCTGTCAACGGTCATTCAAAATTCCCCACCTGTGGTCATCGAAAATTTCCCCACCCCTGGGTGAACTCAACGGCCTCACGTTCCCGCCAACGCGGGCTTGACCACACCGGACTTCAGCTTGTCCTTCAACCGGTAGGATTCGCCCCGGATACTGATTGTCGTCGCGTGATGCCGGATCAGGTCGAGGATGGCGCTGGCGATCACGCGGTCGCCGAAGACGTCACCCCAACTCGCCAGCGGCTCAAAGGACGCCGAGATGGTCATCTGCTACGCCGCCTCGGTCGCCACCCGCGACGGAGCCGTCAGCCGCTACGCGATGAAGGACGATGTCTCGTTGGAGATTGCTGGCCTACTAAAGGGGGCGCCGTAGCGGCGACTCCCCCACAGGCCGACGGGTCCTGTCGTTGCCTGCGCGGCACACCTCGCACTTGATTGATCATAGCCAGTGGATCGCCACAGCCCACCGAGCGGAAGACGGCACTCTACTTACGCCAACTCGCCAACGACAGACCGCGCCATATGCGTCCGAGCCGTGAACGAAGAGTCCAACGGCTCGGTTTGGAACCAATCAGGCGGACCCGCTCGACATCGATATACTCGGAATGACGACCTGGATCGATCCCATCCAACCAAATAACGGCGTTGTCCCGTATAACGTAGTGGCTGCCGCAGCCGGAATTGGCCCACACGGACCCACCCGTAGGACCGTCCAAGGAGACCGACTTCCCATCGAAGTGAACGTGCCACCGGCTGGGGTGGAGGGACAGCACGGTCAGATCGCCGCAACCACAGGGACAGCGCAGGTTGACGGTCCGATGCTTATGGCTGATCCAAAGCTCGCCGGCTTTGATTGCGTGGAACTCGGGCAGTATCTCTACGAAGATGGGACGGAGCTTCACGGGCTTCACAACTGCGCGTCAGTCCGGTGTGATAATGCTCGGCGTCTCGAGTCGGAACTTATGGAGAAACGAAGCGGACTTCGAAACGTACTGCTCAGTGCGGCGCCGCCACTCCATCACGGCGAGCGCCGCCGCCAGCGCGTTCACTTCCGGCAGTTGGACGTTGCGATAGCCAGGGACATTACCCTCGACTCTAGCATTCGGTATAGTATCCTGCCACGCCATAGAGCCTGCCTCATAGACGCTTGTCGTCACGGCGCCTCTAACGGCGCGGTCCTCTACCGTTATGCTCACGCCAGAATCTATGAACGGAACCGCCGCCGCCGAGAGCGCGCAGTAGACCACATCCTGACGCGGCGAATCGCCGTCGGTTAGCTGGTCTATGCACACGAAGGCATAGTCGATGGGATGAGTCGACAGAAACTCGCGGAACATTGACGGGCTGTCCACTCGGACAGCGTGCGGGTGGATGCCTTCCCGAAGGGACACGTACTTGGAATGGTAGTAGTCCACTTTGCGCAGACTTCCCGTCCGCACCGACTCAATCTCCTCGGCGGTAGGTGCGCCGGGGGCCCGCATGAAGATATGCCACTCAACGTCGTCGGAATCCAAAAGATGGATTTCCTTCACCGGCGTTTTGGCAATAAGGTCGAGGACGTAGGCGCCCGTTCCGCCCAGGCCGATGATCGCAATGCTCTGACCGCGGATGCGGTTCTGAACCGGGCCTATCGCCACCCGTGCCTCAAAGGTGTTGGGTATCTTGAACGGACTCGGCATTGTGAGAAAGGCGGTTTCGGAGCATCCGGCCTCCGATACTGCCCCGACGATCTGCTTCGCATAGCGGTGGACCAAGTCGCTCGCCGACCCATCCTCCTCCGGGCTGCTTTCGCTACCTTTCCGGATGGAGATGTTCGACCAGGTCTTGCCGTCACCGCCGACGTGGTTCCCTATAGCGGTCCCATCCGCGTGGTACACGAGCCCGTCGTGCTCTGCGTCAGTGGTGATGTGCACCGCATGGACTGCGCCGCCTATCCGGTCATTCGGTTTCCCGCTCGCAGGGTCGCAGGACTTCTCAATCGTGCAAGTGCCAACAACCCCGTCTCTAAGGAGACAAGGAACCCCGGCGGCCTGGACAACATCGGATTCGACCCTGACGCCAAACCCGGCCTGCTCACCGAACACGGTGAGGCGGTCCTTACGAGACATGCTCGGGGTCGACCGAGAAGCTCGTGCCGTCCTTGACTTCAACGTCCTTGCCCGGCAGGAGAATACCGTCGTCACCCTTTAAGTCGTCTTCGTAATCGATGCCGGGCGTGCCGATGATGTGCTTGTTCTCCCCTTCGTGCAGTTTGTTCCAGATCCTCACGACCTGCTCATAAGTCACGAGATCGCCTGGAACCTTGTACTCGCGACCGCTGACGTAAATCTGCGTGTCACCATTCATGGGTCTGCTTCTCCTTATTGTGGAGGATTAAATCGAGTCACCCTTCGACGCCAGGCCCACGGAGCGCGGGCCGGGGAGGAGGAGTTGGATGAGAACCTAGCGATCGCCCTCCATGGTTGACGTCGCTGCCCGGAACCTGTCAAAGTGTTCCACTGATGAAACAGTCTACAGCGGAGCGTCTCACGAGTCAAACACTTTACGCGAAACGCTCACGGAGGTGCCCATGTCGGAATCGGCTTCCCTGAAGTCGTTGGGTCGCCTGGTCGCGCAGAAGCGCGGCAAGGTCGGCATACGCGCCACGGCGAGAGCGATCGGCCTGTCGCCCGCCACGCTGTCGCGCGTTGAGAACGGCCAGCTCCCGGACCTGGCGAACTTCACCAAGCTCTGCCAATGGTTGGAACTCGATCCCGCGAGCGTGCTCGGCTTCGATCCGGACAAACGCGATCGTCCCAAGGTGGCGATTCACTTCCGCAGTGACAGAACGATGGATGTGGACACCGCAGCGGCCCTCAAGGACCTGATTTTGGCGGCTCAACGGATGCTGACCGACGAGGCCAAATCCGAGTGATGCGAAGAGGATTCAAGTCCTGGTGCGAACGCAGCGCTGCCGAGTACCGCGACGCCCTTGGTGTACCGATGGCGGCCGCACTGGATCCCCACGTCTTGGCGGAGTACCTCAACGTGCGAGTGGTGATGCTGGAGGATGTACCGGATGTCCCACCCGTGAGCCTCAGGCAGCTGCGAGGGATGGCTGGTCAAGCCTGTTGGTCAGCGATAACCATCTCCCAGGGCACCGTCAGACTGGTGATTCTGAACTCCGGTCACCCAGGGACGCGGAAAGCGAACAGCCTGGTCCACGAACTCGCTCACATCATTCTCAATCACACATCGGACGACACCAAGATGTCGCTGGAAGGATTTCTGTTCCGGAACAGATTCGATGAGGAGCAGGAGGACGAAGCAAATTGGCTCGCGGGTTGTCTTCTGTTGCCACGGGACGGGTTGTTGCGCGTCTACTGGTGTAAACGTAACCCAGCGGTGCTGGCCCGACACTTTGGCGTCAGCCAGAAACTCGTGAATTGGCGATTGCGGATGACAGGCATCTCGCGCCAAGCCATGCACGCTCCGGCGGTCCGCACCACCACGAGCCAATGAAGCGGGGGGCACTCCGTGGGTGCGCCCCCGCTAAGCCGACGTGCTCGCAAGCGTGTTCGAGGTAGCGGTGGCGAACGAGCACGGTCAGATCCCGAGCGGAAGCCCCATTGCCATGGGTAGGAGTGTAGTATGCGGGATCGGTCCTGTCGCTGCCCATCCCCGACTTTCACCACAGCCTGCTAGGCCATTCGGTCCATCTGCTCCGCTAAATGCTGTAGCGCCAAGCGTAGGTCTCGTGAGTTGAGGCACAGAAACGCCACGGAGACCATCGGATAATCGCTAGCATGTGCCGTCGCGTTGAGAAACTGATAGCCACCGTAGACACTGGCAAGCAAGGTATGGCAAAAACGCACAGAAGCATCCATCGGTATCGTCGGTCTTAGCAGGATCGCGATCATCGGAAGCCGTGATGTGACTTCATCCGTGACACCCATCGCCACGACTAGAGACTTCGCAAGGCGCACCAACCGATCAGGGGTTGAACGTTGAATCAGAGTCAACAGATCAGAAAGGATAGACCCTGTAGTCTTGAGCGACGGCCGGTAGGCCCTCGGCTCTGTTAGGCCGTCCACATGACTCCGATAGCCGGCCAGACGGTCCTGCAGGGCCCTCCGGCCCAGCTCCGTCCCGTGCAGTTCCGCCAATGCCTTCCATATCCCATTTAGATTTCGTGGCTCTCTGAAACACATCCTCTCAAGGCGAACAACGATGGCCGTCTCCACCCTGTGAACGTGGGCCGCAAGGTCCTCCGCCCTCGCTTCCGGCGCGTTGAACCTGATGACCTCGATCTCCGTCAGGAGATCTCGCACGCGCACATATATCTCTGTGCCTCCCAAGAAAGGGAACCAATCTGGCAATTGGACCAGCGAACCAGAGTGCGACAGACTCGCGTCCACTCGAGACAACATCACGACCACGACGGGTCGCAGCCCTTTAGAATCGAGACCTTCGATCTCCTGTCTATTCCCCACCAATAAACGGTTTAGGTCCGAAAGCACCGAGTCAGGATCAACGAATATCGGCTCCCTCACGACGATGGGGACCAACGCGACGTCACCGCGGCCATCGCGCAGCTGCTTCGCCAAATGCCCTCGGCTGTCCGCATCAGTCTTACACCACAACACGTGAAGCGGCTCACTTGAGCAGGTCAATCGCTCTCTGATGATCTCAATCACTCGCTGGGCTTCTACCATCAATTCACCTCCGCAACCGCAACCGCCGCCAGGCGACCAAGAATCCGAATCGCCGGCCGCACCTGGCCGCCTCTAAAAGTAAGAAAGTTCGCCATCTTGGCTCCCTGGAGCAGTTGGCCCGGTGATACGTTGATCGACCTCGCTGATTCTCTCGCAATCTCACGGTATCTCGGCTCGGAGCACGATAACGCGCGCGGATGCTTCTTGCAGATCTGTTGCATCACAAGTGTTACCGCGTGAAGCCATGGTTCTTTGGCCCGAATTGCCTCGCTCAACGAGTCTGCAATCATCTGCTGAAAGGTCGAATAGAACGCACTGCGTTGCAGTACCGCGGTGTTAAGCCTGTCCCTGGTGAACCCATCCACATCTGCGGGTTCCAACCGCAAACCGGATGTTTGCCGTTGGCTTGCGATTAGCCAGTCACAGAAGTCGATCATCAAGTTTACGGTCAGGTACGGATGGCCGCTTGTTTCTGCATAGACGGAGTCTATAAACCCCGCGGACATGCTAAGCCCTGAGAGCACCTTCTCAAGGAACTGCGCAAACTCGCTCGTCGTGCTTCCATTGATGTGCTCGAACAAGGGAAACGAGTCCTGTCGCACGAGAGGACTCAACTGATTCTGTGACATCAGGATGCCATGTGCGTCTGGTCGTTGACCGAGAAACACCAAGAGGTTCGACGTCGAGAATGCCACCATCTGACTTAACAGCGGTTGCACCACGGAGTAGCGCACCCAGTCATCCTGCTTGGCCTTCGCGTTCAGCAGGCCAAACAGAGTTTCGTATTCATCAATGATGAACACTTTCCGTGTATTATCTAGACGTACTGGAGACGACGCCAAAGAACAGTCGTCCACTGCCGCTTGGAAGAAGCTTGTCTGAATAGGCTTCCCAGCTTCGAGCGCATCCATAATCCGCGTAGAGAATATGTTCAGATCAGGCTGGCCGGGTTGGTGATCCATGGTCTGATTGATGACGACGCTACGGCTGGTATCGCCAGATAATTCCACCGTCGCAGTTGTCTTCCCACTTCTTCTCACGCTGCACCAAACATGGGGGCCGGTCCCTTCAACGAAGGTATCCAACAATTGCCGAACACTATGGCGTTGCACCAAATAGAACTGACGAACAATCGGGTCTTTGAGCGGAAACTCGCTTGCATAGTTCTGGGACATCACCCGAGGCTCCGCCCCGTACAAGCGCACGTCGGCAAACGCCGCACCTACAATGGCTGCTACACGCTCGGCAATGTTATCGACCAGATCGTCGAGGGTTCCGATCTTGGTTGCGTCGATGACTTTCGCATTCCATGCATGTTCCTCCGCTTCCCAGAGATTGTTGTCGATCCGAGCTACAACCGCGGTAGCGCCGCCGACCAGCGCGTCTTGAATGAGAGACGGCTCGCTTTGCGGCGATCCAAGGAAAGTTGTCAGCCGAACTGTTGTTCTCCCCGTTGAGGCTGATGACGTCAGCGACACGTCGAAACGCGGCGGGTACTGGCTGAACCTTCCAACGCGGGGCAGCACACTGGCCTGAGGCGGCAGCGCGTGGATTACCCGATCGATCGCTAGCTGAGAGGGAACCACAAGCTCCATCAAATCAGTCCGGAGATCATTTTCAGGAGCTAGCTCAAGGAGACTCATCAGATCTGTGCTGGTCATGAACGCCATCGCGTGAGCCCATTGGGCGGAATACTCGCGCAAGAACGCCCAGCCAATCGCTGGACCCAGCCGCACTGGTCCGTAGCCTCTGAGGATGCCGCACAGCATCGCCGATGCGACAGCTCGAATTACAACCGCATCTTCCTTGGAGCGAAGATCGGATGCCGCACTGGAGTGTGCGTCGATTACGAGAAAGAGGAACCGTTGCAAACCTGAAAGTGATTTCGCAACGGCGACATCGGTAGCGGCGGACATCGTACTCGTGATGTAGTCGTAACCACGCTGGAAGATATCGGTCGAATGCTTCTCAAGCAGTGAGGACAATGTCTTAAGTTGGGCGTCCTCAGGTCCTGGTGCCGAGAGAGCAAGCCTCAGGTCTTTAAACATGTAAGTGATCGTCTCGCGGTAGGCGGTACTCCATTGAAAGATATGCCTGTCGCGGAGTTCATTAAGCCGGGCGGAATACTCGAGTCTTTTCGACTCCTGATCCTCAACGATTACTCTCTGTCCCAACGCGTCGTCCGCCGGGCGAGGTGCGGTACTAGGCTTGTCCGCGAAAGACTCGGCGACCGAATGGCGCGTGACGTAAGAGGCACCTTCAAGGCGCTCCCCGAGTATTACCAGGAGCTGACGCCGGCGCTTGGGAAAGAAGCGGTTTATTAGTGTTTCGACATCTGGCTTGGCTAATGCCAACTCCTCATAAGGCAGACGCCGCAGCATATCGCTAAGGCTGTCCATCGCCAGGGTAGCCAGATTCTGGTTTAGCTGCGCTTCAATTCTGGCTAGCTGGATTGTCGTCGAGGCGTCCAAGTGTGTTCTCCATCCTCAGGCGCGCTTGCCCGGAATCAGAGGGATCGGCCGTGGGTAGTTTCTGGCACCAGAGATTCGCCTTCTTCGCGAATGGAGCGCCGACATCATGCTTCCAGCTCGTGCCCACTAGCCTAGCAGGCTGTTGGCAGAACGGCTACTTTGTAGGTTGTGTACGTTAAGTTGTGCAAAAGTCGAGTCATGGCTGAGGCTCTGCTCGTTCAGGCAGCGGACTGCAGCAGGTCTTTCTTCTGCTCCTTCAGGAACTTCATGTTCAGATGGCGGTGATCTTCGAGCCACGCTTCGTGGGTCTCGGCACACAGCGCCCGGATCAGGCGCAGGCAGCTCGAGAGGTTTGGGAAGATGCGCACTACGCGGGTGCGGCGCTTGATCTCCTCGTTGAGCCGCTCGAGCAGGTTGGTCGACTTCAGGTGCTTGTGGTGTTGGCGCGGTAGCCGGTAGAAGTCCAGCGTCTCGCCGATCTGCGCCTCGACCCAGTCGGTCAGCCGCGGATAGCGTTGCGCCCAGCGCTGGAGCCACGCCTGTAGGTCCTGCTGGGCCTCCTTGAGGTCGCGGGGGTCGTAGAGCCAGCGCAGCTCCTGGCGGCAATCATCATCGGCTTTGCCGGGCAGATCGTCGAGCGCGTTCCGGAGAAAGTGCACATAGCAGCGTTGCCAGACCGCCTCGGGCAGCAGCTCCGCAACAGCCCGCTTCAGCTCGGCGTGGTCGTCGGAGACGACGAACTCGACCCCGTGCAGGCCGCGAGCCTTCAGGCCCGTGACGAACGTCACCCAGCTCGAACGCGACTCCCGGTTCGACAGCTCCACGCCGAGCACTTGGCGCCGGCCGTCCAAATTGATCCCGATCGCCACGAAGACCGCCTGGCTCTGGATCACGCCGTCGAGCCGGACCTTCTCGTAGCGCGCATCCAGAATCAGATACGGATACGCCTCGTCGAGCCGCCGCTCGGCAAAGCGGCGTAGTACGCCGTCCAAGCTCGCGTTGATCCGGCTGATCGTGCTCGCCGAGAACGTATGCCCGCACAGCTCCTCGGTGATCGCCTTGACTTTGCGGGTCGATACGCCCTGCACATACATCTCCGCCAGCGTGCTCACCAGCGCTTTCTCCGAGCGCTGGTACCGGGCGAACAGTTCCGTCGAAAACCGCCCGTCGCGGTCTCTCGGCACCCGCAGCTCAAGCTTCCCGATGCGGGTCACCAGGCCGCGGCTGTAGTACCCGGCGCGATACCCCCGCCAGCCTTCCGTCCGCTCGCCGGCGCCAGCTCCCAACGCCTCGCTCATCTCCGCCTCGAGGACGTCCTGCAAGGCCTCCCGCATCAACTGTCTCAGCAGGTCGCGGTCACCGTCGACGAGGGCTTCGATTCCGCTCGACGTCGCGCTACGCTTGGCTCTGGTGGTCATGGCTTCTACTCCTTGGTGAGTGGGTTGACTGGACAATCACCCATTTGCCATGAACCGCTCGCTTCACTCAAGCGGTTTTGCACACAGATCGAGACACTACCGCAGAAAGTTTGGCCACAACGGTTCATTCAGGGTTCAAGCTGAAGCCTTGAGCGAAGTGTTTCACATCGGACCCGATTGAATCAGGCCTCGATAGTGCCAGCCTTCCAGGCGAGTTTTAGCTGCTCGATCGGTTCAATCGGATCAACGGCGCGGTGATACGCTCGATACATCAGTTTCGGCGCTTCCGGGTGATCGGTGGCGTGAATCATGTAGTACATAATCCGACCGCCTCTCTGCCTTTCGCGGATAGGCCAAGGAACGACAGACTCGTAGCCCAGTTCTTTCTTGATCCGTTCGACGAAGACCTTTGCCCGCTGCGTGTTGGTTAGATCGAGTAGAATGCGCCAATCCGGTCGACCCCACCAGTCGCGAATCGGCGCCTCATTCTTGGTGGCAGCAAAAGCTCGACCGAGCCAATAGATCGGCAGGAAATAGAAAAGCTCAATCTTGTGCTCACCGACGGGCTTGTAGGCCGCGACCCGTTCGAGCGATTTCCAGTGGCACTCGAACGTATGCTGATCGAGTAAGCAGAACGCCGCCTCTTTCGGTTTGATCGAGCCAGCCGAGAGAATGCTGTCGACCTCTGTATTGAAGTCACCATGATAGATGTCCACCGATCGCTTCGGGCACGCGGGCGTAGCCTGTACGACTGCCTTCAGTGCTTCGAGGGCAGCAATCTTCTTCCGGTCGAGCTCCACGAAGTGAAAATGCCGCAACCAGGGCGGCTTGGACTCGATCACCAACTTGGCGGCCCACATCTCCGGATGATTATTCTGGGGGCCAGAGAATCCATCGATGTATGTTCCGTGCTTCGTGATCATCACGAAGTAGTAGAGGTATCTGGCGATGAGCTTGGCCTTGTGTTCAGTCCACAAATGGTGCTTGAGCGGCTTGAACATGGGGCCGCCCGTCCTGGCGCGAGCCGGTGGAAGGTCGGACGGATCGAAAAGCGGTGGCTGATCTTTCTCCTCCATCAGGGCTGAACCGTCGGCAGCTGATTCCACGTCTTGCCATCCAGTTGTCGGCCGGCGAGCTTCTTACCGACGGCATATAGTACAACGCCATCGGGCAGCCTCGTGAACCGGGCTGTCGTGGTACCCGGACGTCTCGGCGCCCAGTGGCCCCACTGCTTGAAGTGAAACGCGATTCTGAGTTGCCGGGAGAAGTCACGCAGACTACGAACCCAGGATGGATCCATCGGTCTCGCGCCCGGGCCGCTTTCGCCGCCAGCGATGATCCAGTCGATCTCTTGTCCGTGCCGAACAAGTGCCGACAGATCGACCCGACCAATCAGCGGTTCGCACGATAGAAAGCGCACCCTTGCCGGTACGCGAAGCAAGATGGGGATCCTGATGTCAGCGCGATCCTGGTCCTCGACGGTGGTGCCTAGCCAGACGTTAGTTGGCCAGTTCTCTCCCCAGGGTACCAGGCGATGCACTGTCTGCGGTCGCTTCGTCAGCAGCTGCCAATCGAGATGTGGTGTATCGGCGATCAATTCCCACAAGCGCTCCCGAGCGGCGTCCAGGTCGCGGCGATCCTCAAAGACATCCGCCATCGAAGCGCAGAAGACGCGCCGACGCTGCCGCTTCGCAGCGGCCTCGGCGTTCCAGGCACGAGGTTGGTGCCAGTGTGAATCGCGGAAAAAGCGGCGTGGCTGCTTGTGACCCCACACAGATTCGCCGACTCGTCGTGCCCAACCTTCAGCGTAGCAGTGCTCACAGCCAGGAGAAATCTTCGTGCATCCCCACCACGGATTGAAAGTGTGGTCTGTCCATTCGATGGATGTCGACTTCGCCATTTGTCAAGGATTGTAGGCCAGCCGAGCTCCGCCTGCGCAAGAAAACGCCGAGGCCTTCCGCAGAATCTCATTGGCCCGCCTGAGCTCACGGACCTCACGTTCCAGCTCCTTCATCCCGGCCCGCTCTTCGGTGCTCAGACCCGTGCGTCGTCCGACGTCGCGCTCAGCTTGGCGCACCCAGTGACGCAACGTCTCCGCGGTGCACTCGATCCTATCGGCCACCGACCGAATCGCCGCCCACTGCGACTCGTACTGATGCTCGTGATCGAACACCAGTCGCACCGCTCGCTCCCGGACCCCTGGTGAGTACTTTCTCGGTCTTCCCATGGACCCCATCCTCCCAAGACATGGAGCCCCTCCAGCTGTAGCCGGACGCAGCCCGCTTCCCCCATGGGTCCCGCCCTTCCTGTCAGAGTCTTTAATTCGTCAGCGGCTCGGCCCGACGTCCCGCTGGCGGTCTCCCCCCGCCGCCCGGTTGAACACCTGCGACGACCGCCCGAGGCCGCGTGGCGTAGCGTCGTCCTCGGCCGGTGATGCGGGGCGCGCGCCCGGGATTACGCGTGGCGGCCGCTTCGGACCGCGACCCGCCACGCGCCGCGGGGCGTAGCGAAGCTCGGCCTGCGCCCGGTCGTCGACCGCGGTCACCTCGTTGACATAGCTCACCTGATGCCGCCGGACAGCGGCGGCGGCACGACTGGCCCCGCGGATCCGGTCGTCGTATCCTCGCAGGTAGCCCTTGGCCGTCGCGTCGTCGAGAAGACACTGCGCCGCATCCCCCGGTCCACGGTCCGTCGCGCGTTCCGGGTTCGATGGGGCGCGGCTCGCCAGCCCCGCCGCCGCGTCGTCGTAGCCGCGGCCGTAGCCCGCGGCGCCGACCTCCTGCAAGACCGTCATCAGCTCGCGCTCCACCCGCCGGATCGCCTCTGCTCGGACGGACGCGCCGCATCCCTCGGGGGCGGGATCGAGACCGCGCTGTTGGTCGTGCATGCCACGGAGGTACGCGCTTCCGTGGGCCTGCTCCAGCACGAACGCAGCATCCGTGCCCGTGCCCGGCGGGAAGAAGACCCGCGCGCTCTGGAAGGGATCGACAGGCATCCGGTCCGCCGCCGCCTCGTACCCCGCCCGGTAGCCCGCAGCGCCCATGTCCCGAAGGACGGTCCTCAAGTCCTCGGACATCGCTGGCGCGCCGCGCGTGGCCGTCCCGACGCTGGCCGGGAGGGCCATCGCACGCTCGCGCGGTGCCGGCGGCGCCGCTACGTCGCCGGTTCGTTCGAGCTCCGCCTTGTCGTCAGTGAGTGTCCGCGCTCGCTCGCGGGCGATCAGCCAGTCCGAGACCCGCTGCGCGGCGGCGGCCGCGGCACGCATCTCCCTCGGGTCGCTCTCGAGGACCTTGATCCACGCACTGACGTACGCGGTGCCGTGGCGCGGCTCGTGCCCGACGCCGAGCCGCTCGCCGGTCATCATCGCGGCGATCTCAGCCCGCAGCTCCTCGCGGGCGTAGGTCTCGGACCCGAAGCCGCCGCGGTTGACGAACGTCGGGCGGTTCATGCGGCTCGGGTGTCCGGTGGCGTGCCCCAGTTCGTGCAGCGCCGTGTGCGTGTAGGCCGACGGCGACGGGAACTGGCTCCGCTCCGGCAGCACCACCCGATTCTCGAAGAAGTTGTAGTACGACCGGTCGTCCGCCACGTGGTCGACCCGGATCCCGCTGTTCCGAATCAGCGCTTCGGCCCGCTCAAGTCCTTCCCACTCCGGCGCGCCGACGGGGAGCGATCGCGGTTTCAGCCCCTCCGTCTGCTCGATGTTGAAGACGTAGCGGAGCTTGGCGAGCGGCCGGTCCCGCTGGACCCATTCCAGCGTCGGCCGTCCTTCCCCGTCGAGCACCCGGTCGCCGTGCTCGTCGCAGGCCGTGCGGCGCTGCCGCCAATCGACGTACAGGATCGGCGTTCCCTTCTCGCCGTTGCGCACGTGCCCGCCGGCTTCCCGGATCTGCCGGTAGCCGCCCCAGCGCGGGTCGGCGTACCCGCGGTCGAGCGCCGTCATGGCCAAGTACAGGGCGTTCCCGCCCCGATAGCCGCAGCCGCTGGAGAGGTTGCGGGGCAGAATGTGTTCGTCCCGCTGCCACGCCATCTGCCACGGCGCAGTCCCTTCCTTGAGCGCCCGGATGATCCGCTCCGCGAACTGCTGGTGGTACTCGTCCGTCTGCTCGCGCCCGCCCGCCATCACACCCCCTCGATCTCGCCCTCGTCGTCCTCCAGGTCGACGTCCCAGCCGGCCAGCGCCTTGAGCGACGGGACCTCGATGGGCCGGCCGCTCCGAAACAGCTCCCCCACTGCCTCGTCGAACTCCTCACGGGTCGCGACGCGGATCGGTGCCGGCTCCCCGACATTGGCGTCATCGCGTTCGTTCATCCCCTCACCTCCGTGAATGCGCGGTGTCCCTTGCCATCCAGCATCCTCCGGCGCCCTGGCGGCGCCGGAACAGGACTGGCTCGCGGTCGAGCCGGAGCCGACGCGCTGACCCGGCCGGATCGCCACTGGCTGACCGACGAAGACCGTTGCGGGACAGCGTGCCAGAATCTCGTACAGGCTCCCGGTTTGGGCACACTGCGATTTGACTTCGTGATCGCTCTGGGCATGGTCACTCGCAGGCGTGTCCGTCGTTGTCGCGGTCACTTGACGTGTTCAGGCGGTACGTCCGGCGCTCGGCGTCGTCCCACGAGTTTCGGTACGTCCCTCCGTTCCGGTTGACCCCCCGGTTCCAACCCGCTTCACGCATGGCGGTGCAATTCGGATACGCCTGGACCGGCGGATGGTCCGCTGCGGGCGGCCGAGTGATGTTGCTGCAGGAGATCGCGGTGGACGTGCAGCCAGCCAGCATCCGGTCGACGGCGTCCGCCTCTCGTTGATCGATGGTCAATCCGTACTGCAACCGGACGTCCACGATGGTCTGCGCGAACCAGCAGCGGTTCTGCTCCGGCATCCACTCGGCCGCGTCCTTGTCGCTCTTCTGGGAGCGGTTCAGCGACGGCGACGCCAGCGTCAGATTCAGCAGGTCGCGCGCGAACTGGCGCCGCGTCCCGGCGTCGGCGCGGCACAACCCGGAATCGTGGGCCTCGGATCGGGCGACGATGTGCTCGATGTCGGTCTGCGTGTCGGAGTCGAAGCTCTCGCAGGTGTACGGGCTGTAGATGCCGCCCAGGTTGCGGACGATGTCGTCCTCGACGGACTGCGGGTAACTGTAGTCGTCGGCGTTGTAGGGCGAGCAACGATTCTCGGGCGCGATGGTCAGCCCGCGCCACGATCCGGTCTGCGGGCGTGCATCCACTCGGATCCCCGCCTTCCGCCCGGTGACCCCCATCGCCGTGGCGCTCAGGTCGAACGCCCCGGCCTGCCGGCCGGTGACGTCCCCCGCCGCATCCACGGTGGCGACCGTCGTGTTGCTCGATGCCCACTCGACGTCGGTGGCGGTCGTCGTCGATCCGTCAGAGAGCGTGGCCACCGCCTCGTAGGTCACGGTCTGGCCGACGTCCAGAGAATCAGGCCCGTCGACCCTCAAGGACGTAGCCTCCGGCGCCTCCACCCGGATGCCCGTCTTGCTGCCGGACAGGCCCGTCGACATGGCTCTCAGGTCGAAGGTCCCGGCCTGCCGCCCGGTGACGATCCCCGCGGCGTCTACGGTCGCGACGGTCGTGTTGCCCGACGTCCACTCCACGCCCTCGGGCGGCCGCTCCGCGCCGTCCGAATACGTGATCGTGGCTTGGTACTGGGCGGTCGCGCCGACCATCAGGCTCTCCGGCCCTTCGATCGCCAATGAAGTCGGCTCCGGATCGGATTGTGGTGTCGTCGTCGGCGGCGTCGTGGTCGTCGGCGCCGTTGGCGTCGGGGTTGGCCGCTCGTCGTCGCACGCAGCCGCGGCGAGAGCCCCGGCCAGAAGGGTGATGACGATAATCCAGTGTCGCAATGCCGTAACTCCTTGCAGGGCGGACCCCGCGCCCCGGTTCATTTCGGACGGAAGGAAGTCTTGTATCCGCGGGCGACGAGAGATTGCCCTATTGGAACGCCAGACGCCAGCTTGTCTCCCTCAGGCCGGGCGGCGAAGGCTACGGTTCGCGGACCCCGCCGACGCGCAGCTCGGCGCCCGGCGGTCTGTAGAATCCGTGCGGGTAGAAGCGTGCATGCCTACCTTGGATGGTGGGTCAGCCACGAACGCCGCCACCCTCGCCGAGCGCGCCCATGTCGGCGAGCCGGTCCTTCAGGACGCGCTCGAACGACTGGACATCCGGCGCCACGGACCCACGGTGCGTCTCGCCGACGCTCATCTTGCACGCGTAGGTACCCTCCGGCCCCACCGCGATGGTCGTCTCGATCACGTCGTCTCCGAAGACTTCCGCCGTGATCACGATGAAGTTCTCTTCTTTCACCGCACGCCGACGATGCCGTCGCCGAAGGTCGAACAGAAGAACCGCACGATCGGCTCCGCGTGCCACGCAGCGGCTGCGGCGTCTCTCTGGCCGCCGGCGCCTGACCCCGCGACCGCTCCCCTCAGCGCGTCGATCGCCGCATAGGCCGTCATCGTCTCGCGCAGATCGAGCAGTTGTTCGTCGTGTCGGACTCACCGGCCACCGCGTCCACGCACGCGCCGTAGTAGTACGTTCCGGCGGTCGGCGCGGTCACATCGGCCGACGCGCTGGCCCTTCCCGAAGCCGCAAGCGCCGCCACCGTGTCCGTCCCCACCTGCGCATCAGACGTCGTGACGGTCGCGTCCGCCGACCGGTAGAAGCGCACCGTTGTTGCCGCCGAGTCTCCGTCCCCGTCGTTGCGCACCGTCGCCGACAGCGTGAATGTCGCCCCGGCCGCCGGACGGCTATCGCTCACCGAGGATGACGCCACCACCAGATCCGGGTTGGCTTGCGCACCTGGCGTGGTCGGCAAGTCGCCTTGGCCGACCGCGACGGTGACGGGCTGTGTGGCGGTCAGACCCCGGGATCTGTGGCCGTGACCGTGGCGGTCGCGGGCCCGAGGCTAACTGGAGTGAGCATCACGGTGCTTCCCGAAACGCTAGCGGTCGCAACGGCGGCATCACTGGAAACGGCCGTATAGGTAAGCGTGTCGCCATCCGGGTCGACGAAGTAGAGTGCCACGTCCATCGTGGCCGCGGCCCCGTCCACCGCCAGCGTCTGCTCGGGAATCGCTCCGGAAGCCGACGGAGCGCGGTTGCCGGCAACTTGAATTGGCGTCGGCGCCGTCGGCGACGGATCGTCCCCGCAACCCGCCGCCTGAGACAGAACAAGGAGCGCAAGGACGTAGCGGACGACGTGGCGCCTGTAGGCCCCAATGACGACCGACTTCCTCCGCGAGCTCACCAGAGACCAGACGCCGACCATCCCGAAGCCACGCCAGAGTGCACCCACAGCCTGCCTCCCGTTTCTTTGCTCGCGATAACTGGATTTATCGCGAGTAAAATTCGCGGCCTTTTGGGGACTGACCTGGAGGCCGCCGGATGCTGAGTTCGCAGACGACATGGGACCTGGAATGTTCGTTCGAACTGGGTGACGCAGACGGAGTGGGGGAACCGTTAACCGCCTACCTCGAGGCGGCCAGAGGCGCGTTCAGCCGCAACACCGAACGCGCTCTGAGGGCGGACGTGCAGATATTCGCGGCCTGGTGCCGGCGACATGTCCGGGCGGCGTTTCCCGCCAGCGCCGCCACCGTGGTCGCCTTCGTCGACGAGATGGCGCGCGTCAAGACGCCGGCCACAGTGCGCCGCTACGTGTCCAGCATCGCCTCCCTGCACAAGGCGCTGCGGCAGACGAACCCGCTGGAGAGCGCCGCCGTCCGCTTCGCCCTGCAACGGATGCACCGGCTTCGGGGGCGGCGTCAGGCGCAGGTACAGGGACTGACCTGGCCGCTACGGAACCGGTTGCTGGACGCGGCCGGAGACCGGTTGATCGACGACCGGAACCGCGCGCTGCTCGCGGTGGCGTACGACACGCTGCTGCGGCGGTCCGAGTTGGTGGCGCTGGACGTGTCTGATTTATTGGAGGAAATCGACGGAACGGCAACGCTGCTGGTGCGCTCGGGCAAGACCGACGCAGACGGGCGAGGCGCGATGCTCTATCTGGCGCGCGACACCGTGCAGCTCGTCAAGACGTGGCTCGAACTCGGCGGCGTCGGCGGCGGGCGGTTGTTCCGCTCCGTGCGCAAGGACGACGCGGTCGGCGAGAGACTCGACGCGAGCCAAGTGCCGCGCATCTACAAGGGGATGGCTCGCCGGGCCGGGCTCCCCGGCGACATCGTGGACACGCTGGCCGGGCACAGCACACGCGTCGGGCCGGTTCAGGACATGATCGCCTGCGGCATCGGGTTGCCGGCCATCCTGCAGTCCGGGCGCTGGCAGACGACGCGCATGGTCCAGCGCTACGGGGAGCGGTTGCTGGCGCGGCGCAGCGGCGCCGCCCAGCTGGCCGAGCGGCAGAAGCGCTGAGGAGGCCGCGCCGCCGAGCACTGCGGGCCGTCCCACCGACGCCGGCGGGAGGCTCGGGCGTGGACGTGCGCCCGCCGACTAGCGCGCCGCTCCAGAGGCTCGACGTGACGTTATCGCGAGCAAAAACCGTCGAGGGGATGTCCCGGCCGCTGTTTGAATTCGGCGGCGGCTCGGGTGAGATTCTACGCGACCTGCTCCACCTCCGTAGCGTCTCCGAGGCCGAGGCGCTGATCTCGGGCGCGGAGAGCCGCGACCAGCTGCGGCATATCAGCATGTCCCTTCAGGCGCCGGAACCCCTTGGCCGCTTCGAGGACGCCGGCGGCGACCCAGCGCAGCATCATCTGGCCGCCCCGCCAGCGCTTCACGTTGCGTTTGACGTGGCGGGTCCTGCTGATGAGGCTCTCGACGGCGTTGGTCGTGGCCAGCGAGCGCTGAAGACGCGGCGAGAGGCCACGCGTCAGCACGGTCACCGTCTCCTCAAGCCCTTCGCGCACACTGGCCGCCGCGCAGGGATGCTCCTGGTCGAGACGGCGGGCGAGGTGTCGCAGCAACCGCGTCGCGGTCTTGACATCCTCGCTCTGATAGGCGCGCGTGAGGGTCGCCAGTACCCAGGGCCGCTGACGCTCCGGCAGATGGTCGAGGATGTTGCGGGTCTTGTGGACGTGGCAGCGCTGCACCAGCGCGGCACGGCCGAACACCGCCGTGACCGCCGCCCGCAGCGCCTTCGACCCATCGAGCATCACGAGGATGCTCCGATCGGTGCGCAGGCCACGACTCTGGAGGTTGGCGAGCAGGCTCTGACAGACGGTCGCGTTCTCCGTCGAACCTTCCCAGAGCCCGAGGGCGTGCTTCGTGCCGTCGACGCCGACCCCCAACGCGACGACCACACAGTGCTCGCCGATGTGGACACCGTCGAGCAGGAGACCGACCAGATCCAGCTCGTCGAGGGGCGTCGCCTGCCACGCGGCCAGCTGCGAGGCGGTCTTGGCGACACACCGGCGGCTGACGGCGCTCGTACTCACGCTGCGGCTGGGGATGTCGGCCGGGAGCGGCTCCAGACTTCGGGCATAGCCGCGGGTGCTCACGCCGACCAACAGCTGCTCGACGGTGCGCCGCCGCCGTGGATCGGTCTGGGCCATCGTCAGGAAGGTCGGGAGCGGCACCTCCTGACGCCCCGAGCGGACCCGGGGGCGGCGGATCGATACCTTCCGCCCCCCGAGGACGACGGTACTGGCCACCGTCCCGGCCCGCGACGCCGTGCGGTCGGCCTGGTGCGCGTAGCGCGGCCCGCAGATCGCCGTCCGATCCTCTTCGAGCATGGCGTCCAGGACCTGCAATCCCGACCGCACCGCAAGGTCGAACAGCTCCGCTTCGGTGTCAATCAGCAACTCGACGAGCGGCAGCCGACGCGTGGTCGGAGATTCAACACCGGCGGTCGGACGGATTGTGCGAGACTGCTTCATGGCGGCTCCTTTGCTGTGAGGCGTGTCGCCTCGGGTTGCCCACCACTCGTGTATCACGAGCAGTGAGGAGCCGCCGCTTCAATTTTCAACAGTCAGTGGGACATCTCCACCGTCGATGTTCTGCCCACGATTGGCGGCAGCAGGCGGTCGGCCCAGCCATCGCCACGCAGGCCGGTGCGGCGTTTCTCGACGGCAAGCCAAGTTTTTTCAGTGGTTTACGAACGGACGTGGTGACGATTGCGGACCACACTGGACCCTATGCTATGATGCGCCAAGTTCGGGATAGAATGACGGATACTCGGGATAAATCCAGTTATCGCGAGTAAAATGCCCCGTTCAATTGCCCCGGCCGAACCTATAACCCACCGAACTCTCGGATGTTGCGGCGGCGGGGGAATGGCGCAGTGTGGCACACTGCCTTCACCGCCCGCGAACTGCGTAGCGGCGACACGCTTAAACAGGACCATTCGGGGCCTACCCATACCGGCAAGCGCCGTGCATAAATCAAGATTACTCCTGGAACGGTGTGAGTCGTCAAGTGCGTGCCGCCAAGCGGGGGTAGTCGAGTTAGCAGGGGCGTTCCACCGTTGTGCAGCTCGAAGCGGCGTCTTCAGGTTCTCCCGACATCGCTGCGGCAACGACCGCCTCACTTGAGGCGAGCTCGGACTCGCGCAGAGTGCAGTTCTCCGATCTTCGCGACGTTTCCTAACGACACCGTCCGGGTGTGATCTTCCTCTGCGTCATCTACTGTACGGAAAGCCCGCGCGCGCGAGCCATCTCTCATCCCCGGCTCATCCCCGGCAAGATGCGAGTCGTCCAGCGGATGAACCGCGCGTGGTGCGGCTGCTCGACCGATCGCCGCCTCGGACGGCTCGGCGCATGCGCGCCCGGCTCATCTCCACATGCGGTACCTTGGCCGCCACAGTCACTGCCGACTGCGGGAGTGCGTGTCCGCCGGCCTCGGCTACCGATTCGACCGGGCTGACTAGGAACATCGGCGCCGCTTCGCGGCGTGACAGCCTCCGGAAGCACCAGTCACAGACGAACGGGCGGATCAGTCACACCGCCAGACCGTTCGACCCCCCGTTGCTTGCTATGGGATCCGCGGCGAGGACCGCCCGGTTCGTGACCGCTGCAGGAAGAACCCTCGGAACCGGGAGCGACCCTGTTACCCTCCAAATGACCTTGCGCGAACAATCGCGTGAAGTCGGGCAGGCCGCCGGGAGCTACCGGGAGCGACTCTGTGTCTCGAGCACGTAGGGGGGAGTTGTGCCCTGGCGGTCCAGCCATCGATGGATGCCCCGTGGGGAGTTTGCGCCGCAGAGCGCCAGTACAGGGACCGGCAGGCATCGTTGGCGGGCCCGTGAGATGCGGCAGAGAGGAGGTGCGATGTGGAGCTGGCATGGTTCGTGGGTGTCGACTGAGGATCGCAGACGCACCAAGCGTGCGTAATCGACGTTGCCGGGACGCTGCTCGGCGAGCGGGCGTTCGAGCATGGCGGCCAGGGGCTGTCGGAGATGGCGGACTGGGTTGTGTCCTTTGCGGCGGGTGAGGTGGATCAGGTCGGCGTGGCGATCGAGACACCGCGCGGGCCGGTGGTCGAGAGCCTGATGGAACGGGGCTTCGCTGTCCACCCGATCAATCCGAAGCAGCTCGACCGCTTCCGCGACCGCCTCTCGCCAGCCGGGGCGAAGGACGACCGCCGGGATGCGCGGGTGCTGGCCTCGGCGCTGCGCACCGACCCGCACTGTCTGCGGCGGCTGGAGCCGACCGACCCCGCGATCGTCGAGTTGCGGGAGTGGTCGCGCATCAGCGAAGAGCTGACGCGGGAACGCACGCGCCAGGCCAACCGGATGCGCGAGCAGCTCTGGCGCTACTACCCACAGCTGCTCGTCGCGACCAGCGACGAGGTCGCAGTGCCCTGGGCGCTCGACCTGTGGCGGCGCCTGCCGACGCCAGCCGCGGCGCAGCGCGTTCGTGAGGCGACGCTCGCCACACTGTTGCAACAGCACCGCATCCGCCGGGTCGATGCCGCGACGCTGCGGGAGCGGCTGCGGGCGCCGGTCGTCAAGGTCGCGCCGGGCACCGCCGAGGCCGCCGCCGCGCATGTGCGGCTCGTCGCCGAACGCCTCGTGCTGATCAACCGGCAACTCGGTCACGCGCGCCGCCAGCTCGACCGGCTGGTGCGGCAGCTCGCCGAGCCCGCGTCGGCGGACGACCCGGACACGCCCGCCGAGGCCGAGCCCGCGTCGTCGCCACCGCTGCCCGACGCGGCCATCCTGCGCTCGCTGCCCGGCGTCGGCACGGGCGTGCTCGCTACGCTGCTGGCCGAGGGCAGCGACGCGCTGCGGCGACGGGATTACGAGGCGCTTCGTTGTCTCTGCGGGGTGGCGCCGGTCACCCGGCGTTCGGGCAAGAGCCTGCTCGTGACGTGCCGTCTGGAGGCCCACGACCGGCTGCGCGACGCCGCCTACCACTGGGATCGCGTCGCTGCCCAGCACGACCCCGTCAGCCACGACAAGTATCAGGCGCTACGCGCCCGCGGCCACCGACACGCGCGCCCTGCGCTCGGTGGCCGACCGCCTGCTCAACGTCGCCTGAGCCATGCTCCGCGACGGCTGATCTTGCCTGGGAAAAGTGGACAGGTTGATTATGCTGCACGCTGAGCCTGCCGAGCGTGCCTCCTTTCACAGTTATTGGGGCTGACATACCCCAGCGACGAGTGCAGCCGGTAGGGATTGTAGAAGCCTTCGATGTACTCCGCCACGGCGTCTTTGGCCCCGCGCCGCGTCGGCCACGGCTGCCGGTGAATGAGCTCGGTCTTGAGCGTCGCGAAGAAGCTCTCCGTGATGGCGTTGTCCCAGCAGTCGCCCTTCCGACTCATGGAGCAGACGATCCCGTGGTCGCGCAGCACGCGCTGATACGCGTCGGCCGCATACTGGCAGCCCCGATCCGAGTGATGTAGCAAGCCGGCCTCCGGGACTCGGCGCCCCAGCGCCATGTGCAGCGCCTCGAGCGCCAACTCGACCCGCAGGTGCGGCTGGATAGCCCAGCCCACCACGCGCCGCGAGAACAGGTCTAGCACCACGGCCAGATACAGCCAGCCCTCCCACGTCCAGACGTACGTGATGTCGGTGCTCCAGCGCTCGTTGGGGTGTGCAGCGTCGAAGGCGCGGGCGAGGACGTTGGGCGCCACCGGACGCTGGTGGTCACTGTCCGTCGTGCACCGGTGCCGCTTGAGGGGCAGGCCGATCAGCCCCATGTCCTGCAGCAGTCGGGCGACCCGCGCCCGGCCAACTGGGACCCCGTCCTGCCTGAGCTGCTCGTGGATCCGCGGGCTGCCGTACGTTCCGCGGCTGGCGGTATGGATCGCCCGGATGCGTACCTTCAACCGGTCGTTGTCCCGTTGTTGCGCGCTCGGGCCCCGATGCGCCCAGGCGTAGTAACCGCTGGGCGTCACCTGTAGCACGCTGCACAAGCGCCGCACGGCGTGGTGGGCCTTCTCCCCGTGAACAAACGCGAACCTCATGCGTTTTCTTTCGCGAAGAAGGCCGCCGCTTTTTTTAGGATCTCGCGCTCCTCGCGCAACACCCGCACCTCACGCCGGAGCGTGCGTAGTTCCGTCTTCTCCTCCGTGGTGAGCGCACCGCTGGGATTCGGGCCGTGGTCGACCTCATACTGCTGCACCCACCTGCGCAGGGCCGACTCGGTCAGGTCGAGCTCCCGAGCGACCTGCCCGATGCTGCGGTCGTGCCGCAGGCAGAGCCGGACCGCCTCCTGCTTGAACGCCTCGGTGAACCGTCGTCGCTGCCGTTTGCCCATGAACACCCCCTGGCGCATTCTCGCGCCTCGGGCCGTGTCAACGTCTTTGAGACAACCTGGTTCAGCATTTACTGTAGCGACTCCACGCCATCGACTCCACGCCATCGACGCGTTGAATCGACGATCGATCGAGCGGTGGTGGCCGCCGGGCAACGACCTCATGCTGCGAGTTGTCCGGGGTGCCGGTCGCGGGTCCTGGGGCATCCTGGCGGGTCGTTTTCGACGGCGGATTGATCCACACGGCGGTCGGCAAGGTTTCGGGGCGTGGTGGTCCGCTGACGAAGCGCTCCGGATGCGCGGCGTAGGCCGCGAGGCGGGTCCGGTGACGCAGGTCGAGGATCGCCGGCGCGCGGCCGTAATGCACGTCGGCCGGCGTGAGATAGCTCAGGCCGCTGTGGTGGTGCGCGTCGTTGTACCACGCGAACAGATCGCGGCTGACGCTGCGCGCGTGTTCGAGTGCGCCGAACCGCTTCGGAAACTCCGGCCGATACTTGAAGGTGCGAAACTGCGCCTCGGAGAACGGATTGTCATTGCTCACGCGCGGTCGCGAGTGGCTGGCCACGATGCCGAGGTCGGAGAACAACAGCGCGACGAGCTTGCTGCGCATGGGCGCGCCGCGGTCGGCGTGAATCGTGAGCTGCTGCGGCTGGATGCACTGCTTCGCGCAGGTCTGCTCGATTAAGCGCTCGGCCAAGTGGGCGCTCTCATTGACCGCCACCATCCAGCCCACGACGTAGCGGCTGAAGAGGTCGAGGATCACATAGAGCGAGTAGTAGAGATACGGGACCGGGCCCTTCAACTTGGTGATGTCCCAGGACCAGACCTGATTGGGCGCCGTCGCGACGAGCTCGGGTTTGACGTACGCCGGATGCCGCACCTGGTCGCGGCGCTCCCGCACTTCGCCGGCCTCGGCGAGCACCCGATACATCGTGCGCGGGGAGCAGAGGTAGGTCTGCTCCTCAAGCAACGTCGCATGGACTTCGGCGGGCGATTGATCGACAAACCGCGCGCTGTGCAACGTGTCGCGGACGGCCCGCCGTTCGGCAGGGACCAGCGCGCGCGGGGACGGCGTGCGGGGCCGCCGGGGTGTCGCCGGCGGCGTGGGCCGGCGCTGCCGATAGAGCGACGCGCGGGACACGCCGATGCTCTGACACAACGCCGACGTTTCGCCTTGCGCCGTGACGGCCTCGATCGCGCGCATCAGTCGGTCTCGTCGGTGTCGAGGGGTTTCAGGGGGATCTCCAGGATCTCGGCAACTTTTTTTTGGAGGGCGATGATCGTCTCGGCCCGCTGCAGCTTCCGCTCGAGCCTGCGGTTCTCGGCTTCCAACTGCTTCACACGCGGGTCGATCGGACGTGGGGTCGGGCCGCGCCGACGTCCCCGCATGTCCCGCAGGGCGCCCTGCTCACGCTGCCGTCGCCAATTCGCCACGTGCGAGCTATACAAGCCTTCTCGACGCAGCAGCGCCCCCAGCTCGCCAGGCCGCTTGCACGCGTCCGCCTGCTTGAGGATGCCGAGCCGATACTCCGCCGTGAACCGGCGGCGCTGGGCTTTCGCCGGCACTTCAGGATCGGGCGCCCTCGCGGCTGACGTAGCGGTGGGCCCGAAGGCTCCGGTCGCCCTCCGGGCTCCCTCCGCCTTCGGCCCCACAACCAAGTCCATCTCCACGGCTGGTGGCATGCGATTCATCCATCAAACCCTCCCCGCCCCCACACTAATCTCAATAGGGAGGTTGTCTCATAGATCATTGGCACAGGGGGCCTTCTTCGGTGTCCACGAAACTCAGGCAAGATCAGGCACCTGCTTCGACCCGTACCGTGCCCGGATCACGACCGCGTGAACGTCACGAGGCACTCGCGAACTTGACGCACAAGCCGCCGGTAGGTGTGTCTGCCCGTCCACGGCGACGAGAGCGTCCACGGGCTATCCCGTCACCTCACGCGAACCTCGGTCGAGGTCACGATGACACGGAAGGCACTTGCAAAATGGTGGGGAGTCGCCCGAAAACCTTGTGGTTTTCAGCCCCGGCAGGTCGCTCCCCTTGAAAATGTCCCTCCGGGAAGGGCGTCTCCGTCGGCGAACGTCGGGGACCGCGCGACGTTCAACGGCCCGCCTGCCGCCGGCGTTGTTCGTCGAGCATCGTCGAAAGCTCCTCCCATTACGCGATCACCGCGGTACACCAATCGGACAGGTCGCGCTCCGAAACGTAGAGGTCACTTCCGGCGAGCGGCGCAAAGAGCAACGAAGCGAGCGCCGCCGCGGGATCCGACCCCGAAACGCCCGCTTTCGCCTGCCCGTGGCTGGCAAGGACCAGATGCTCGAAGAGATCGGGCCGAAGTGTTGCCGGCTTCCTCGCAGACGGTCCCGCACCGTGCTTGATCGCGTTCGCGGCTTGCCTGAGCTCGTAGGCCTGCCGGCACAGCGAAAACTCCGGCAGTGATGCCCGATCCTGCCAGCCCCGTGCGAGTTCTGCCGCTTGGAGCGCTCCCTCTTCGCCACGATCCAGCTCTCGCCGAAGGAAGAAGAGCTGCTGTTGCTCGAACAGGTGGTGGAGACCCACAGCAAGCAGGTTCGGCACGCCCTGCCGGACGCCTGAGATCGTCTCATAGTACGGTACCCTCCCCATGAGACAGTCAGGCTCGCATGATCGACGGCGACAAGCTCATCGACCTGCTGATCGAGCACGGCATCCGGCGTCCGCAAGCGCACCCTCCGAGGTGCTGGCCGCCGATCCGGATGCGTTCGCCGACTTGGTCGGAGACGCATAACCATGGTCGCCGCGCTTGCACCGGAGATACGCTACTCGGGGTCGAAGGACTCCGCGCAGTGGCGCGGCCACGCTGTCGTGGATGAGGACCGCTTCAAGTCCTACGTAGCAAGCCGCGTGAAGGCGCGGGTAGAAGACGACGAAGCCCAAGACCCATTTGCGGCAGAGCTGCTCGGCATGGCCACGACAGGGATGGCCACCGAGTTCGTGGAAAAGCTCCTTCGAGCAGTTCCTGAGGAAAAGTCATGGGCTGTCGGAGAGGCCCTGGCAGAGTGTGTTCTTGCCGACGACGAGACGCGTGAGATCTGCTGGCCTTGGAATCTCGTACGTGACCGCCGCACGCCAAGGGCTAGTCTACCAGGGGCGGACCTGGTTGGCTTCTGCAAGGAGGGCGATGCCGTCCTCTTGCTCTTTGGGGAGGTAAAGACGTCCTCTGATACAAGCACCCCTCCCAACGTGATGAACGGAAGCGGAGGGATGGCATGGCAGCTCAAGGACGAAGCGACTCGCCTCGACATCCACTACGCATTGCTGAAGTGGCTGCGCGCGCGATGCAAATCTGCCGAGCACCGGGCGCTCTATCAGGCGGCGGTTCATCGCTATGTCCAGTCGCTTGGGAGGGAGATCCTTCTCGTAGGGATACTTCTTCGCGACACGGAGCCCAATGAACTGGACGTGACTGCCAGGGCCAAGGCCCTCGCAGAGAGTCTTGGCAGCCCGACACGCATCGAAATCACCGCCTGGTATCTGCCTGTCCCTATCAAGGACTGGCCGGCTTTGCTTCATGGGGGTGCACCATGACAGCAGCGACCTGGCTTCGAACGGCGGTTGGCGAGGAGCGCCTTCACCAGACCTCGACAGAGGCGAGTCGCCGGAGGCTCACCAATGCTTTGAGTTCACCTTCTCAAGCAATAGACGATCGGGAACTCCAGTTCGTCACGAACGCGCTCGAGTTGCAGCTATTCGATGCCCTGGATGACGAGGGGCGTGTGGATGAGCTCCGCGCTGTTGCTGCGGAGACGTTCCGGATCGCCAGAACACTGGCATGGCCGGAGGAGCCGGTTGCCGCAGCTCAGTGGCTCGTACGGTTGGGGTGCATCGCGGTGCTCGGTGATCGCTCGGCCGATTTCCGTCGCATTGTCACGGAGTACGAGCTCCCGGCGCTTCCGCCCGATTCGGTCGACTGGGGAGTCCGAGTCTGGTCGTCAGTCTTGGACGTGTGGTTGCGTCTCCTGCGAAAGAAAGGGTGGGACGATCTCGATGCTGTCCAGGTGCGAATCGTCGCCATTCGCGAAGCACAGCGAGCTATCGAACCAGCATTCCTGAAGAAAGCCGAGGTTCGCAAGGATGTGGCACCGGCCTGGGAACTCATGGCCCAGTACCATCTCGCGAAGGCTGCTGAGATTCTGGCCACCTACGTCGGCCAGGGCTCAGTCGACGGCCACTATGACATTCGTCAGCAGCTCGAAGCGCAATTTGACCGAGCTATTGTCGCGTCGGCCCGTGGGCAACTGGTCGAGCAAGAGACGATGTCGCGGCTCCTTGCTCGGGCCGCACACGTGATAGTGGACAACAGCATCTGGACGGTGACGCGCGCGGTGAACAGCAGGGTCAGCCGATTCGTGCAGTCGTTGACAGCTCGAGATCGAAGGCGCCCGATCTTCGAGATGCTACCGCCCCAGAGGCGGACGCTTAGGGAAGAAGGCCTGCTCGGGTCTAGCCATCGATCAGTCGTAGTGAGCTTGCCAACTTCAAGCGGCAAGACGTTTATCGCCGAGTTCCGGATCCTCCAGGCGCTGAACCAGTTCGATCAGGAGAACGGGTGGGTTGCCTATCTGGCCCCCACGCGAGCACTCGTAAATCAGCTCACCACGCGCCTCCGCCGCGATTTCTCCCACCTTGGGACCGTTGTAGAAAAGGTGAGTCCGGCACTGGAGGTGGATGGTCTCGAAGCAGGGATGCTGACCGAGGCCGACCGGGCGCAGCAGTTCCAAATCCTCGTGACCACCCCTGAGAAGCTGGACCTCATGTTGCGCGGCGGATGGGAGGGCAAGATTGACCGTCCCCTCACACTAGTCGTCGTGGACGAGGCGCACGGCCTGGCCTCGGAGAACCGCGGGCTCAAGCTCGAGCTGCTTCTCGCGACCATCAACCGTGAGTGCCGCTACGCGCAGTTCCTCTTGTTGACGCCTTTCATCCGTAACGGCGCAGAGATTGCCCGCTGGCTTTCGCCCGACAGCAACAAGAGTATCGACCTGGGCGTCGATTGGACCCCGAACGACCGCGTGGTGGCGATCGCCCGGGTGGACCGCGGCGATCGCAAAGGCGAGTTCAGCTTGTCTCTGCACACTCGACACACGACGCGCAACACCCTCGACATCCCGGAACAGATTGGCATTGGCGAGCCGCGTCCTCTCGGCTTGGCTTGGTCTGCAGTGGCGAGCTCGCCGGGCAAGATCGCAGCAGCAACCGCACAAGTTCTTCAGAAGCGCGGCACCGTCATTGTGCTCGCTGACACTCCGTTGGCAACGTGGGGGATCGCCGCCGCATTCAAAATCGAAGAGAACAAGCGCACGCTAGAGGGTGACGAGCTCGGACACGTGCAACGGTTCCTCATCGACGAGATGGGGCAGGACTTTCCGCTGGCGAGCTTGCTCGAATATGGAGTCGGTGTTCACCACGCGGGAATGTCCGAGGACACGCGCTCTCTTGTGGAGTGGCTGACCGAGAACGATCGCCTGGGAGTTTTGGTCGCAACGACCACCATTGCTCAGGGCGTGAACTTTCCGGTGTCCGGTGTCGTGTTTGCCAGCCACCAGTACCGGCTTAGGAAGTCGCCATGGCGAAAGGACATGCCTCCCGAGGACTTCTGGAACATTGCCGGACGAGCGGGTCGGGTGGATCAAGGAGACCTTGGGGTTGTCGCTTTTGCGGCCAAGGATGACGCGAAACAACAAGTGCTTGAGCAGTTCATCGATGCTTCAGTGGGCGAGCTCAACTCGACGCTCATTGAGATGGTGCGGACAGCGGCGAATGCCGGCTCGCTGCTGCGATTGGAATCGCTGTCGCATCAGCCCGGTTGGTCCGCCTTTGTCCAATACCTGGCTCACACGTACCGTCAGATCGGGAATCACGAGCAGTTCGCAGCGCAGGTCGAGCAGATTCTCCGGGGCACCCTTGGCTTCCAATCGCTGCGCAATAGCCACAAGGGATGGGCGGACAGTTTGGTGCAGGGCGTGTACGCCTATGCCGAGAGAATCAAGGGAAAGCCGCTAAGCCTCGTCGATGCAACGGGGTTCTCCTGGGAGTCGGTCAACGCCACGCTGGCAAGGCTCGGCCAGGAGAAACTGCCGGACGACGTATGGTCGCCCGAGTTGTTCGCCGGCCGCAGAGACGAGCTTCGCAGGATGATGGGACTCCTCCTGCAGGTGCCTGAGCTGCGAGATCCGCTCAAAGATATCACTGGCGGAACGAGTCCGGATGGAGACAAGCTCGCCCGAATCATCTGCGACTGGGTTCAGGAGCGTCCGCTCATCGAGATGGCCACCGATTACTTCAGCCAACCCGTCGAGGAGGAGAGTGATGAGGCCGCAACGGATCCCGTCGCTGCAATGACCCAGTGCTGCCGGAGCGTGTTCGGGAGGTTAACGCAAACTGCATCGTGGGGCCTCTCCGCGCTTCAGTCACTCACGCTGGGAAATGACTTCGATGAGTTGTCTCCCGACGAGCAACGAAGCCTTCGCAACCTGCCGGCGCGCGTGTACTACGGCGTCAACAGCGACGAGGCCGTCGCCCTCAGGCTGCTGGGGGTGCCCAGGACGGCAGCGCCGGCGCTCGCGACGGGCCTTGCGGTCAAAGCAGACGAGCCGCTTCACCAGGTTCGCGGTCGGCTCCGAGCGGCCGACGTGAGCGAGTGGACGAAGGCGATGGGCGAGCGCGGAGCGAGCTACCATCGAGTCTGGTCAATCATGGAGGGCGAGTCTTGAGACCGGGGCCGACGACGCCGTAGCGCGGACCGGTGACGGTCAGGTTGGCGAGCACGTTCTGCAGCTCCCGGACGTTGCCCGGCCAGGGATGCGCCGTAAGCGCCGCCACCGTCTCGGGCGCCAGCGTCGCGCGGCTGCCGACGGCGGCGCTGATGTGCCGCCAGCAATGGGCGGCGAGGCGCCCGATGTCCGGCCCGCGCTCCCGCAGCGGCGGGGCGGTGAGGCCGACGACGTTGAGGCGGTAGAGCAGGTCCCTTCGGAAGCGGCCGGCCGCCGCCTCGGCGTCCAGTGGCCGATTGCTTGCCGCCACGATCCGCAGGTCGAGCAACTGGGTGCCGTTCTCGCCGAGCCGGCGGTTCTCGCCGTCCTGCAGCACGCGCAGCAGCTTCGCCTGCGCGCGGGAGGTCAGCTCCGCCACCTCGTCCAGGAAGACGGTGCCGCCAGACGACAGCTCCAGCAGGCCCTTCCGGTCCCGCGCTGCTCCGGTGAACGCTCCCTTGGCGTGGCCGAACAGCTCCGACTCGAACAGCTCGTCGCCGAGAACCGCGCAGTTGACCGGCACGAAGACGGCGTGAGCGCGCGGCGCCTCCTCGTGGATGGCCCGGGCGATCAGCTCCTTGCCCGTGCCGGACTCGCCTTCGATGACCACCGGAAACGGCGAGGCCGCCACGCGCGGGATCCGGGCCTTGAGATCCCGCATCGGCTCGCTCTCCCCGACGAGCCGCGCCACCCCGCGCGGCCCGCCGCCGGACCGCCCGGACGTAGGCGAGAGGCCATCGCGCCACATCACCGGGCGTCCGAGTAGAGCGCGTCGAGCTCGGCGTCGTTCAAGTCGCGGTCGGCGGCCGGCGGCCAGGGCGCGTCGGCGGCGACGGCGACCACCACGCGGTCGGAGAACTCGCGCCGCCGGTAGTCCTCCAGGCACCGTCCGGCCTCCCGGACGGTCCCGTGCCGGTGCCCGCAGCACCCGCACTCCTGCTCGATCGCGGTGTATACGTCCGGTCGCTTCGTCATCGTGATGCCTCCTGAAATCGCCGTTCCGCGCTGGCATCCACCATGGAAAGCAAGCTGCAGGCCAACCCGCTCTCGTCACCAGTGCAAGCCGCCGTCGTCAGGGCTCCCCCGCCTTCAATGCGCCGCGCCAGCGTGCAATCGCATCCTGACCGCCTAGTTACAGCCGGAATTACATTCGGCTCGCACGCCGCCGCTTCGGAAACCGCCGTTGTCACTGGGTCAACCGCCCTTCAGCGCCGACGACCGAAGCTACCAATGCGCCGCGCATTGTGCCGGGAGCGACCCCCGAAAACCTGGCGGTTTTCTGGCCCATTCGGTGTTCCTCCGTCACACCTCCCGGGCGGGTCGCTCCCGGCTCATTTTTCCCTCCGGGAAGGGGCACGCGGTCTCGACCGCGGCGTCCGGGCGCGTTGCGCGGAGCGCCGTTCGACGCACCGGATCGGCGAGCGAGAGGACGCCGATCACCGGCTGGGTCCCGCGTCCCGCTGCGGCGCGGCCGCCCGGGCGCGGGCTTCCTCCGCCCGCTCGCCGGCGTTGCCGACCCGGGCCGGCATCGGCTCACGCTCGGGGCTGGGCGCAGGTCCCTCCCCGCGGTTCGCCGGCTCCGGCGCCGGCTGCTCCGGCTCGACCGTCCGCTCCCGCTCGCGGGCCATTAGCCAGTCCGAGATCCGCTGCGCATCGACGGCGGCGGCCCGGATCTCCCGCGGATCGTTCTCCAGCGCCTTGACCCACGATCCCACGTACGCCGTCCCGTGCCGCGGCTCGTGGCCGACGCCGAGCTTCTCGCCGGTCATCATCGCGGCGATCTCCGCCCGCAGCTCCTCTTTCGCCGTACGCCTCCGAGCCGAAGCCGCCGTGGTCGACCAGCGTCGGCCGGTTCAGCCGGCTCGGGTGCCCGGTCGCATGCCCCAGCTCGTGGAGCGCCGTGTGGGTGTAGGCGTCCTGCGACGGGAACTGGCTCCGCTCCGGCAGCACCACGCGGTCCTCCGACAGCCGGTAGTACGCCCGGTCGCCGGCCACGTGGTCGACCCTGACCCCGCTGCTCTTGATCAACGCCTCGGCCCGCTCGTGCCCTTCCCACGCCGGGGCCGCCACCTGGAGCGACCGCAGGTCGAGCCCCTCCCCCTGTGCCAATGATCTATGAGACAACCTCCCTATTGAGATTAGTGTGGGGGCGGGGAGGGTTTGATGGATGAATCGCATGCCACCAGCCGTGGAGATGGACTTGGTTGTGGGGCCGAAGGCGGAGGGAGCCCGGAGGGCGACCGGAGCCTTCGGGCCCACCGCTACGTCAGCCGCGACGGCGCCCGATCCTGAAGTGCCGGCGAAAGCCCAGCGCCGCCGGTTCACGGCGGAGTATCGGCTCGGCATCCTCAAGCAGGCGGACGCGTGCAAGCGGCCTGGCGAGCTGGGGGCGCTGCTGCGTCGAGAAGGCTTGTATAGCTCGCACGTGGCGAATTGGCGACGGCAGCGTGAGCAGGGCGCCCTGCGGGACATGCGGGGACGTCGGCGCGGCCCGACCCCACGTCCGATCGACCCGCGTGTGAAGCAGTTGGAAGCCGAGAACCGCAGGCTCGAGCGGAAGCTGCAGCGGGCCGAGACGATCATCGCCCTCCAAAAAAAAGTTGCCGAGATCCTGGAGATCCCCCTGAAACCCCTCGACACCGACGAGACCGACTGATGCGCGCGATCGAGGCCGTCACGGCGCAAGGCGAAACGTCGGCGTTGTGTCAGAGCATCGGCGTGTCCCGCGCGTCGCTCTATCGGCAGCGCCGGCCCACGCCGCCGGCGACACCCCGGCGGCCCCGCACGCCGTCCCCGCGCGCGCTGGTCCCTGCCGAACGGCGGGCCGTCCGCGACACGTTGCACAGCGCGCGGTTTGTCGATCAATCGCCCGCCGAAGTCCATGCGACGTTGCTTGAGGAGCAGACCTACCTCTGCTCCCCGCGCACGATGTATCGGGTGCTCGCCGAGGCCGGCGAAGTGCGGGAGCGCCGCGACCAGGTGCGGCATCCGGCGTACGTCAAACCCGAGCTCGTCGCGACGGCGCCCAATCAGGTCTGGTCCTGGGACATCACCAAGTTGAAGGGCCCGGTCCCGTATCTCTACTACTCGCTCTATGTGATCCTCGACCTCTTCAGCCGCTACGTCGTGGGCTGGATGGTGGCGGTCAATGAGAGCGCCCACTTGGCCGAGCGCTTAATCGAGCAGACCTGCGCGAAGCAGTGCATCCAGCCGCAGCAGCTCACGATTCACGCCGACCGCGGCGCGCCCATGCGCAGCAAGCTCGTCGCGCTGTTGTTCTCCGACCTCGGCATCGTGGCCAGCCACTCGCGACCGCGCGTGAGCAATGACAATCCGTTCTCCGAGGCGCAGTTTCGCACCTTCAAGTATCGGCCGGAGTTTCCGAAGCGGTTCGGCGCACTCGAACACGCGCGCAGCGTCAGCCGCGATCTGTTCGCGTGGTACAACGACGCGCACCACCACAGCGGCCTGAGCTATCTCACGCCGGCCGACGTGCATTACGGCCGCGCGCCGGCGATCCTCGACCTGCGTCACCGGACCCGCCTCGCGGCCTACGCCGCGCATCCGGAGCGCTTCGTCAGCGGACCACCACGCCCCGAAACCTTGCCGACCGCCGTGTGGATCAATCCGCCGTCGAAAACGACCCGCCAGGATGCCCCAGGACCCGCGACCGGCACCCCGGACAACTCGCAGCATGAGGTCGTTGCCCGGCGGCCACCACCGCTCGATCGATCGTCGATTCAACGCGTCGATGGCGTGGAGTCGATGGCGTGGAGTCGCTACAGTAAATGCTGAACCAGGTTGTCTCAAAGACGTTGACACGGCCCGCCTCGGTCTGCTCGACGTTGAAGACGTAGTGGAGCTTGACGAGCGGACGGTCGCGCCTGACCGACTCGACCGCCGGATGTCCCGCGTCGTCGAGCACAGGCTTGCCCCCCTCGTCGCGCACCGTCTCCCGGCGGTTGACGTCGACGTAGAGGATCGGCGTGCCCTTCTCGCCCTTCCGCACGTGCCCGCCGGCGTCCTGGATCTGGCGGTAGCCGCCCCAGCGCGGGTCGGCGAACCCCTGCTCCAGCGCGTTCATGGCAAGGTACACGGCGTTGCCGCCGCGGTAGTCCCGACCGCTGCCGAAGTTGTGCGGCAGGATGCGCTCGCCGGGCTTCCAGGGCTTCCGATATAGGGTAGCCGTAAACTACTGATAGGATGGGTTTTGTGCCGCGTGCTGGGACCCGTTCCCCTCGCTACATCCCTCGTTCCTAACCGGATTTCAGAGGACTGAGTACACAGACCGTGGACCGATCAGGACTGGTCGGCCGGTCGGCTGTCCCGCCCTGCCGCGCGCATGCTGGTTCCGATTCGCCGGCACCAGCGGCCGTCGATCCTTCAGGGTTCCGCCTTGAACGTCTGCCACTTAGAGGCGTGCTCGTCGAAGTATGCGCGGAGAGCCTCGTATCGCGCCGCAAGCTTCGTATTTCCGGCATCACGGAAGTCACGGCAGTGCGTGCAGACATTGTTATACGCCCGTGAGAATTGGTCGGGAGAGTACGGCGCCTCCCGGGAATGCTCCAGCATTGTCTGGCCGAGACCATCAACGATCATGTAGCCGTCGGTATCTTTCCAGAGCATCGAAAGGCATAGATCGGCGATGCTGGCAGCCATTCTGGAACCGTCATCGGCGACGTCTTCGCCATGCCTGACTGCTTCCAAGAACTCCACGCACTTCGGTCCAACGACGATGCGCGGGAGCCCCGCGACTCTGGATTCAAGACGGTAGGCTGCTTCAAGGGCTTGGCCGTAGATCTCGCCCGGCTCTATGTCTATTCCGGTACCGATCTCCATGCCACCTCGGATGGGATGGTTCGTGCTAAGGCCAACGAGCCACATGCTGCCGGCCGCCAGAAGCGACCGAAACACGTCTCCTACGCGGGCAGCGGGATGCCGTGTCCACGCTAGCGGAACTGCTACAAAAATAGCATCCGACACGCCCCAACACAGGACGTTACTGGCCGTTGCGGCCACCATCTCGGCACGTTGTGGTCCGGGCAGAGAGTCCGCGCGGCCAGTGGGTTGGGCGGCTGACTCAAAGAATTTCCTGAACAGCTGCCTGAATCCGATCACGACACCCGCTGTGTCCTTGAGGTTGGCGACTATGCGCTGTCGTTCGACCTGATCGTCGCTTAGCGGTAGTCCAATTTGGTCTTGGAGCTTCCGGCTCTGTCCAAGAACGTCGAAGACTCCAATCATGTAATGGCCGAACGTAGCCTCCTCGTCCTTGCTCACCGTTGTTGCTCCCCGTTCCTGTGGCCGGCGCGACGTTTCCGGAATCAGTAGATCATGACTTGGTGGGTACTCGCCACCGGGCGCGGAAAGAACGCGGCGTGGCGGGCGGGAGACGTAGTCGCGCTCCGAAGCCTCCTGTCTGGCTCGTACGTCTCGGATAATTGCCTCTACATCGTAACCGCACCGGGCTGCGTGCTCGTCTCGCACGGTCCGGAGTTCATCGATGATTTGGATCGGTCTTCCGGCACATCGCCAACGCGACAATGTTTGGCGTGCAGATGACCCGAGGGTCTTAGCGCTTCGCGTGACATGGTTCCGAGGTCCCAGTAGGTTCCGGGCCAGTTCCGTGGCTTCCGCGAATGTATACGCGGGGGTCCATCGCCTCCTCATGTCGTGCGTCACCGAGCGGTCGTCAGTATCGCCGCGATCCGTCTGGCGATATCCGTCAGATCCAGCACCTCCTGGGGTGTCAGCGCACGGTCGAGGACGCTACGTTCACGGTAGGACAGCCACTTCTTGAGCACCTGATAGCCGCCGAGCTTGTACGTCCAGACGTCAGCCGGGACGTTGCACCAGAATGCGCTTGGGTTCAGGTAGATGTCGAAGGTCGTTCGGCCAAGCACCGGGGCGGCGTCGCCGAGTGCCGCACGTTCGGAGGGCATGTAGGCGCGTTCGACGACGCGGCCTTGGCCGGGCATCACGGCATCACCAGATCCAAAATGGCCCCATCCGGCCGTCACGGCGAAGTCCTCGCCGGTCATGTTGCGGCCATCCGCGGTGGCGGGCACGGCGATTGTGGCTATTCCAGGACGCAGTGTGCCGTCAGTGACTCCGGAAACGGGCGCGTCCGGGTCGAGGAGGCGGGCAAGCTCACGGCCCCGCGCCGCCGAGCGGGCCAGCGCCGCCCCTGCACCTTCGCTCTCGACGTCACCCCAGCCGAGGAGTGGGATTCGTGGCCAACCCATTCGGAATGCGCCCGCATTGGCCTCGCGGTAAGTGGGATCGTGGAGAACGGTCAGGACATGATGGAACAAGTCTTCCACATTCGCGCCGAGGTGGTTGAGGTAGCGTTGTGCCGTCGCAGACACGTTGGGGCGATGCGGAGTGTCGCCACCGTGTCCGATGCCATCATCCCGAAGCCAAGCGGGGAAAAGATGGACACCCCAGAACCCGTACTTCCAATTCGCTAGATCCCGAACCCAAGTGCCGTGCGTGAAGTCAGCTTGAATCTCCCGCTTACTGGAGCCGATCCAGACATTCCCCTTGAACACATGGGGCCTGTAGTCGGCGCGCTTCTCGTCGAGCAGCTTGGTGTCCTTCTCCCAGTAGAGCCAGCGGGTGTCGAACGGCCGGTATGCAAACCGGACGAATCCGGCTTCGTCAGGACCGCCGCGGGCGATCAGGGCGGTGCGCGTCGCTCGGGCATCGAATCGCGCCGTGCTCTTCATCACGCCGGGATAGCGCCGAGCGATCTCCTCATGGCTCACGTTCGGGTCGAAGTAGTCACCGATGCGCGCCCGCAGCCGGTCGAGATCGACATCGACGAGGAACCCGTCGCGGCTCGTCTTGACGCCGGGGAACGACACCGGGAACAGATCCGGCAGCGCCGGCCAGTCGAACCACTCGTCGCTCACCGCCGTTCGCACGAATGGCAGGCCGAGCGGCAGGACAGGCGTGATCCCGTCGTAGAGCGCATCCGGTTCCGCCTCGGCCGTCGCGATAAGTTCTTCCGGTTTAGCTTGCCCCCACAGGTGCCGGAATCCGATCTCTTCGGTCGGCGTGTGTTCGGCTTTGCGGATCAGCGTCGCGATGGCGGTGCCGACCTGGATGCCAACCGGATCGCCGTCAGTCGAGAAGATGCTCGGGTCGGGAGAGCCATCCGGCGCGACCTTGCCCGTCTTGTACTTGTCGCCGTTCAAGCAGTCGATGCGGACCGCATCGAACGCCTCGAGATACCGCTCCCGCATGCCCGTGAACGACAGACCGTCGAGCCAGGAATAGTTGGAGATGAAGCAGACTACGCCCCGGCCCGTCGTCTCCGCGATCCGCCGCTCCGCCATGCGGAAGAAGCGGACGTAGAGGTCGTTCAGCCCCTGACCTTCGGGCCGACGGACGCGCTTCGTCGTCCGATAGGCATCGGACAGTTCCCGTTCCTCGTCCACCGCCATGCCCGCGAAGCCGTTGTACGGCGGATTGCCGAGGATCACGAGGATCGGCGTCTCCTGCTTCACCCGCTCCGAGCGGTTGCGTTCCTCTTCAAACTCGGGGAAGGGCAGCGGGTTGTTCGTGCGGGCCTCCCAACCGGTCAGCGCGTTCGTGAGATAGACGCCCGCGCGCTCCGTTCCGTCGTCCGCCAAGGGCGCGTCCAGATCCTGCATGGTGAGGCCGACCTGAAGGTGGGCGACGACGAAGGGCGCCGGCATGATCTCGAAGCCGAACACCCGCTCCATCGCCGCCCGCTTCACCTGCGAACCGACGAGCGCTCCCAGACCGCGGCCGGCAAGATTGCCCGCGATGCGCCGAAGCACCTCGGCCAGATAGGCCCCAGTGCCGCAGCACGGGTCGAGCACGTAGACGTTCTCGTCCGCCAGCCCGTCGGCGATGCCGAGATCGTCCCGGAGCGCCCGGTCCACACGCGCGACCATGTAGCGCACGACTTCCGATGGCGTGTACCAGACGCCGAGCTGCTTCCGCAGGTTGGGATCGAACGCTTCGAGGAACGGTTCGTAGAAATACGGCACCGCCTCGCCTTCGTTGAAGCGGGCAAAGAAGGCAGGGCGATCCACCCGGTCGAGCGCGGCTGCCGTCCAGTCCAGCACCTCCGTCAGACCAAGCGGTTGCAGGTGGCCCGGATCGGCGATCTGCCGAAATAGCGCTCGGAGCACGGGTGCGCGGAGATGCCAGACGGCTTCGCGCCAGCGGAACCGAGCAGCGTCGGGACTGCCGGTGAACAGCGGTCCCGGCCCGGGTTTTGCGGCTTCAGTACGCGCCCACAGCACCCAAGCGGAGAAGATGCCGTAGAACAGCGTTTGCACCAGCGTCGAGTGGAAGAACCGCCGTCCCCGTTCGCCCTCGAACCTGATGCCGAGCGCCTCTTCAAGCGCCGAGCGCACCGCGGCAAGCTGCGGCGCTCCGCCCGCCGCTTCGACGCGGGCGAGGCCGTCGCGCGCGTACGACGCGAGCAACCATGCCAGATCCTTCGGCTCGGCCAGCGCCGTTTGGTGCGACAGCGCCCGTGCGAGATACTCGCCAAGGCTCGCGCCCGCCTCGCGGGCGAACGCACGAGGCTTTTCCAGACGGTGAAGAAACTCGTCGCTGCTAGCGGCCAGCCGAAGGGTTTCGAGCGTCGCGGGCTTGCCGTCTGCGTCCTCGCCCACCAAGACGAAGTCGCGAGCATTCGTCACTAACACGAGCCGATAGCGCTCCCAGTAGCGGCTGGCCTGACCGCTCGCCGCCGTGAGCCATGCGTCGTCCTCGGGGGACTTCACCTCGACCACGCCTCGCTCAGGGGCCTGCCCCTCGCGCGGCACGCCCTTCTGGACCTGCCTCGCGGCGTAGAGGCCGAAGTCGGGATGGCCCGCGCCTTGGTCGGCCAGTTCTTGAACCGAGAAGACCTTCGGCCTGAGCGTCGCGCCAACCGCTGTCAGGAGATTGTCGAGCGGTCCATACAGCGACCGCTCCTGGGTCGCGCCCCCGGACGCCCGAACTCGTCGTAGGTCGGCGAAGTAGCTTTCGGCCGCCGCGGTCAGCTTCGTGGTCGTTCCGCTCATCGTTCCGGTCGTTGCCTGACGCAACTCACGTGCCATTGTCGCATCGGATCGCAATGGCGGCTCGTGGCTCCGTCGGTCCGCGGGGTCGGGCGCTCCATGCCGGCCTCCGATGACCGCCGCGCGCAACGCGATGCGATCAGAGGACACCACCGGATGGCGCAGGCATCCGGTGCGACGCTCGTGGCGGCGGGGTTGGCCTTCCTGACTGACATGGACTCCTCCCGGCACTGCGATGCAGCATCCTGTTGTGAGCAGTGAACGGTTCTAGACGAACCAGGAGGAGGCCGACATGGAGAGTACGACAGTGGCGGTGGATCTCGCGAAGAGCGTGTTCGAGGTGGCGGTGGCGAACGAGCGCGGTCAGATCAGCGAGCGGAAGCGGTTTGGCCGGACTTCGTTCATGCGCTTTCTGACGAAGCGCCCGCCGTGCCGGGTCGTGATGGAAGCGTGCGGCACGGCGCACTACTGGGGGCGCGTTGCCCAAGAACACGGGCACCAAGTGACGCTGTTGCCGCCCAACTACGTGCGTCCGTTCGTCCGCCGGAACAAGACAGACCGTGCCGATGCCGAGGCGCTGGTGGACGCATCGCGCGTGGAGCGGATCCCCGCCGTGCCGATCAAGCGGCCGGAGCAACAGGCCCTGGTCGCGTTGCACCGGGTCCGCGAGCAGTGGATGACGACGCGCACGGCACGCATCAATGCCCTGCGGGGGCTGCTCGGGGAGCATGGCCTGAATCTGCCGCCCGGTGCGAAGACGGCCGTGCAGGCGGTTCCAGCGCTGCTGGAGTCGGCGACGGCGTTGCCCGCCGCGATGCGGCGCGTGCTGGCCAGCGTGCACGAGGAGGTCCGGGCGCTGGAGGACCGCATCGCCGAGCTCGACCGCGAACTTCGGGAGCTGGCCGCCGCCGACCCGGTCTGCGCGCTGTTGCAAACCGTGCCCGGTATCGGACTGCTGGGGGCGACCACCCTGGTCGGCACGGTCGGTCACATCCATGCGTTCAGTCGCGGGCGCCAGTTTGCGAGCTGGGTCGGGTTGACGCCGCGCGAATACTCGAGCGGCGGCCACCGGCGACTCGGACACATCAGCAAACGCGGCGACCGCTACTTGCGGTGCATGCTGATCCACGGTGGCCGCGCGGTGGTGCTGGCCGCCGCTCGCCGGCGGCGCACCGGTCAACCGCTCTCCCGCCTGCACCGGTGGGCGCTGCAGGTGCGCGACCGGTGCCACTTCAACCTGGCCATCGTCGCGGTGGCCAACAAGCTCGCCCGGTTGGTCTGGGCCGTCTGGACCCGCGACACCGCGTTCGTCGCCGCGTGACCGCCCCTGCCACAACGACTGCTGAGGGTTCGAACGAATGACATGGCATCTCGAACCGACCGACACCGCACGAGGCCGATTCCTTGCCGGCGCACGTGACGCCGTTTCCTGTAGTGGCCCGCGGTGTGCGACTGTCATGGTGGCCCGGAGACGGACGTCTCCAACTCAGAGGCCGAATATAGGTCCGCAGTCGGTTCGTCCCCTCGTGTCTTCGTTCCCGTTCCCGTCAGCACTCGGCAGGTGGAAGCGCAATTCCAGCCACACGCAAGGAGGCTGCACCTGATCTCACCCTTCCAGGATGGATGAAACCCTTGCGTAGATGGAGGAGTCCATATAGGATGGATGAAACCCTTGCGTAGATGGAGGAGTCCATATAGCCAAGGAAGATTTCAAGGGGAGCGACCTGTACCTTTCTGGATGACCTTGCGCGGATAGTCACGTAGAGGTCGGGCAGGCCGCCGGGAGCTACCGGGGAGCGACGTGTGTCTTCGAGCACTTGGTCGGGATTTGTGCCCCGGCGGTTCAGCCATCGATGGATGCCCCGTGGGGAGTCTGCGCCGCAAAGCGCCAGTCCAGGTCTCGGCAGGCATCGTTGGCGCGCCCGTTCGATCAACGGCAGACAAGGAGGTGCGGGTTGCAGCTGGGGTGGTTCGTTGGTGTCGACTGGGGTTCACAGACGTACCAGGCGTGCGTGACCGATGCGGCCGGGGAGGTGGTCGCGGAGCGGGCGTTCGAGCACGGCGGCCAGGGGCTCTCGGAGATGGCGGACTGGCTGTTGTCGATGGCAGGCGGCGAGGCGGCTGCGGTCGGCGTGGCGATCGAGGTGCCGCGCGGTCCGGTGGTCGAGAGCCTGATGAAGCGGGGCTTCGTGGTCCACTCGATCAATCCTGGGACCGTATCTCGCCGGCGGGCGCGAAGGACGACCGTCGGGACGCGCGGGTGCTGGCCTCGGCGCTGCGGACCGACGCGCACTGTTTCCGGCGGCTGGAGCCGACCGACCCGGAGATCGTCGAGTTGCGGGAGTGGTCGCGGTTGAGCGAGGACCTGACGCAGGAGCGCGCGCACGGACCCGCAACAGCATGCTGGCCGCGATCGAGGCGGGGGACGTACGAACCTACAACGATCTCGCCCGTCAGTACAACGTAACGGCCGTGGTGTCCTTGGGCCTCGACGCATGTGCGGCCGCGTTCCGCATGCTGCCTCCGCGAGCGCGCTTCGGTGATGTCTGCATCTCCGGCTACGTTCGATCACGCAATCCAGATCGCGGCACCGACTCTCCATGATGTTGGCCCTGCGACCGCAGCGTGTCCCCCTCCATATCGAGTGGAATTGGCGGACTGGCGGGAAAACCGAAGGAGATTACAGGTCCCGGTTGGCCGCGCCCAGCAGGCAGCGGTCGAGTCCCGGGCGGTCGTCGCGGACGCCGGACGCGACGTCGTGGTAGACGTGGCCGGCGTCGACGCCCGCGGCCTGCCGCGCGTCGCGCGGCAAGGCCAGCGGCTGGGAGCCGTCTGCGTTCGAGACGCGGGCGTAGCCGATCAGCATGTGTCGTAAACGGTCGTCTGGGACACGTCCGAGCGGCATCACGGTCCAGCGCGCTCCGATTCAAGGGGCGAGGACCCTTCGGGTGGAACGCGCTGGCGCCGATACAACTGCCGCGCGCCACCACCCAGCAGGCCCAGCCCAAGCAGTAACTGCCCGAGCAGCGGCAACGCCGGCACCGCGGCGCTGCACGTCTCGCCCTGGAAGTCACGCACCGTCGCCAGCCACGCCCGGAATACCGCATCCGCCGGCGCGCACAGCCCGGCATTCATTTGGATATTGAGAAGTTCGAGCTGCCGCAGGTTCGTCAACGACGACGGAAGCGGCCCGGTCAGGTTGTTAAATTCCCGCTTCTCCGGCCGTCACTGTAACCTATTGATACTGCGCGACTTCGCTGGCTGTTGAGTGCGTCTTCCACGTTCAGTCCCACATGTGGATCCTCTTGATCCCCTTCCTTGGGTTGCAGGTAGGGCAGAGCAGCCTGCAGGTTCTTGTGGTGGTCTGGAGTCGCTCTCCGACCGCGGGATGATGTGGTCGACGTTGAAAGGGCTCTTAGTTGCCTTTCCTTGCAGCGGCTGTGCCCTGGACGGCAACTTTCGCGCGGCGGTGTGTTCGGCGTTGCTGGTGACGCCCTCTCCCGCAACGCGTTGCGCCGATCGTTGGACCGGGCGCCGGCCGCGCTGTTCGGCTTGCCGGCGCCCGGTCCTGGGTGGGTCGGTCGTGGGTGGGGGCCCGTTCCCCCGATCCTGCTACCACTGCACGGTCGCGCGCCCGAGCACGCGCTGGTCGGTGCCTGCCCTCTGCTCCTGCATCTGGAACAGCGCGCTCTCCCGTCGTTCGGCGTCCACGCCGATCTGCAGGTTCAGTCGTCCCTGCTCGAGGACGCCGACGCCGTAGCCGATTCGGTAGTCGCGGCCGTACTCCGATGTGCGCACGCCCGCCCGCGGTGTGCCGACGAAACGGCTGCCGATCGGCAGCCCGTAGCCGACTTCGGTGTCGAGGCGGTGGCCCCCGCTGCCCCTCACCGACTCGTGGCCCATGCCCCCCATGCTCTCGCGGCCCCACAGCGCCTCGGCGCCGCTCATGGCGTCGCCGCCCCAGGCGGGGGAGACGCGTGCGGTGAAGCCGAGTGGCGTCGTCGGCGTCGGGTTGTAGCTGACCGAGATCGACAGGCCGTGCTCGGCGAACCCGTCGGCTTGGTGTACGACGAGCCGTCGGACTCGGACGTCGACCGAGAGGCCGGTCACAGCGTCGGCGAAGACCAGTCCGGCGCCGACGTCCATGCCGGTCCCGGTTTCCGCGTCGCCGCCGTCCTGCCGGATGCCCACCTCGACGCTCGGGGTGAGCGCCATGCGGGTTCCGATCGTCAGGGTGTGCGACCCTTCCAGCGCCGTGCGCAGCCGGGTCACCGCCGCGTCGGTGGCGGCGAGCCGTCCGCCGGGACCGTCGACCGCCTTCGTGTGCGTTCCGACCCACAGGGCGTCAGCCTTGAATGCCAGGCCGAAGCCGTTGCCGTCGCCGAGGATTTGCCCCCGGCCTCCGCCGGCTACCATGGCCATCGACAGCCCGGTCTCGATGGCCGGTCCAGCCCCGGGGTTGAGCCGCAGGCCGCCCGCCCCGTAGCCGGCGACGGTCCACACGGTGACCCGTTCGCTGGCCTTGTAGCCGATCCAGGGGTAGAGGCCCGTGACCGCGGATGTCATCCGGCCGGTGTCGACGCTGGCGTAGTTGCCGAGGCCTCGGCTGTGCGACAGCGAGACGCCGGTGACCATGCGCCCCTTTGAGTAGTCGGCCCCGAACATCGTCGTTCGGACGTCGCCGTTGAGCGCCATCACGCCGTCGCGGCCGTGGAACTGGGACTGCGCGCTGCGGCTCCAGAACGAGAGGATCCCGCCGCTCGATGTCGCCCGGTTGAGCGCGAACTCCGATCCGCTCAACACGCGGTCGCGCTGGAACCCGATGCCCATGCCGTACTGTCCGGCCTGGTCACCGTGCATCTGTTCCATGCCCTCGCTGTGCAGCCCGCCCATCGCCGGGTTCATCCCGCCACCCGGTGTGTTGAGCGGCGTTCCGCCGAGTCCGGAGCCTCCCGCTCCCCGTTGCCTCGTCTGTTGACCCGCAGTGCCCGGCATCGGTGTGCCGTAGCCGGCCTGCCCGCCGAGCTGTTGCAGGAAGTCGAGCGCGAACTCGCGTCCCATCTTGCCGTTGATCTCGCGGCCGGCGACTCGGCCGTCGAACCCAGGCCTGCGCGGCGCGTGCACGCGCTCTTCAACCTGCTCGACGATGTGCACCGCCGCGGTGCGGCCGAACCGGGCGATCAGCGCGCGCGGCATCGCGTCGTGGTTCTCGATCGTGCCGGTCGCCGTCGCGTCGGTCAGTACTCCGCTCGACGCGTTCGACAGCGTCAGCGTCAGCGTCTCTTCGCCGTCGTTGTGCGAGTCGTCGAGCACCGTGACCTCGATGCTCCCTGATGAGCTTCCGGACTCGATGGTGAGTATCCCGCTCGCGGCTGTGTAGTCGGCCCCCGCGGTGGCGCTTCCGTCCGAGGTGGCGTAGTTGATCGTGATTGGGCTGCTTGCGCGACGGCTCAGCGTGACGGCGAAGGCGAGTACCGCGCCGGCCGCTTCTTCTACTCGCGCATCGCTGACGGATATGCCGACGGGCCCCTGGACGCTGTCCGATGTCGAGTGGTTCAGCTTGCGTCCGTCATCCGTGCAGATGGCACCCGCGTTGCTGCAGTTGGTCGTCTCCGGCAGCGTGATGCTGACCCCGCCGTTGCCGGTCGGGTCGACCGTCACCGTCCAGTTCTGGTTGCTGCCCTGGGTCTTCCGTTGCGCCTTCGTGATGTTGGCGCCGTTGACGCTGAACGCGTGGTCGCGGATCCGGGCGTAGCCGGCCGCGACGTTCTCGCTGAAGCTCAGATCGAAGGTGAACTCGCTGCCGTTGTGCTCGGCGGGCATGTTGCTGAAGCTCGCCGTCACCGGCACGGTCGATACGCCCGGCGGCCCGGCGACCGTCGCCGATGGACTGTTGCTCAGCTGTACCGGGTGGTCCTCCTTGGTGCAGATGGCGGCCGTCGTGCCGCAATCGCGGTTGCCCGGGAGCGTGACCGTGACGGCGTCGTTGCCCCACGGCGTGACGGTGATCTCCCAGCTGTCGTTCCGCCCGTTGTTGCGGCGGGCGCGGGTCACTTTCCCGTTTGTGACCGTGAACGAGTGGTCGCGCAGCGTCGCGTAGCTGATTCCGATGTCGCTGTTGAAGACGGCGTCGAAGGTGAACGGCGTGCTGCCGTCGTGCTCGCCCGGCACGTGCTCGAAGCTGCCGGTCAGCACCTCCGTGTTGAGGATGGTGCCGATTCCAGTATCGTCGGCGAAGTCCGCGCCCTTAGCGTTGAACAGGAGCAGCGAAAATGTCTCGCCGCTGTCGTTGACGTCGTCGTCGATGATCGGAACCTTGATGGTCTTGCTGGTCTCGCCGGGCCGGAACGTCAGGGTTCCGCTTCGGTCTTGGTAGTCCACCCCGGGTGTTGCCGATACGGTGAAGAGCGTGAGGTAGTCGACGGTTACGGTCCCACTCGATTTCCTGTTCAGCGTCACGACGAAGTCCGCCGTCACGTCGGGGCCCTCGGTCGCCGTCGCGTCGCTGATCGAGATCAGCACCTCGGGGTTGGGGGTGCCCTCGACCTTGATCTGTGCTGAGCTTCCGGTTGAGGTGTAGGCGCTGGCCGTCGTTCCGTCCGGGTGGATGAAGCCAGAGTCTCCGATCGACCACCCTGTCGCTCCGCCTGCGTCTTCCAGCGTCCCGGTGTGGTCCAGTATTGCCTGAGACGTCGAGGACCCTGCCCAGATGTAGACCCAATACTGGGTGCCTGCGTTCAGATGAACAGGCCGGGGTCTCGGACAACAGTGATTGTTCGCCCTTCCCGTCAGGTATTTGTTGACACCGCTTACAGGGGTGTCGAAGTTCGTTCCAGCCTTCGTCAGAACGGCGACTTGGCTGTCGTGATTGGGGCGTCCTCTTCCGTTGTCCCCATACAGGTACACGTACACCGGGTCACCTACAACTGTGGTTACAGCTCTCGGGTGGCGTGCTCCGGTGAAGAACCTGATGGAGATCGATTCCAGGATGTACCCGCTGGCGTTGGTCCCCGTTGTGAACGGCATCGCGTAGCTTTGCCCGGCCAAAAGCTCTTCCGGGCCAGACGGGAGAGGGCCTTGCCCAATGTTGCTCACCAAATCCTCGGCCGCGGCCGGTCCGGCCATTCCCATGATCACGACGAACATGGCGATCGCCGTGATCAGCCTTGCGGTACACCCTGCCTGCTGGGTGGCCGTCGGCCTCAGCTTCCCAATCCATCCGCGCCTGCAGTTCGCTGTGTGTCGCTCGCGGCTCGTGCCGCGGAGTTGGGTCGTTCCTGCTCTCATCCTGTTCCTCCGTCGTACGTGTGGTTGCGTCCACCTGGATCCAGCCGTCCGATGGCGTCCCCGTGCAGGCCGCTTCACGCCCCGTCGTTGCCCCCGCCGCCGGCTCGCTGGTTCCAGCCCACACAATCCCATTGGATGCTACAGACGGGAGCGCGGTCTTCGCGCCCACCATATGGAGGGGGTTGACGAGAATTCCTGAAAAAATGCGAGCGACGCCGTCGCGGGGCTTACCGCCGGCCGTGCGCCGCGCCCGCCAGCGACAGCACCAGCCGCACCAGCTCCGCCTGCCGGGCGATGCCGCGCTTGGCGAAGATTTGCCGCAGGTGCCACCGGATCGTGGTCTCCTTGCGCCCCGTCGCCGCGGCGACCTCACGCAGGCTCTTGCCCTCGGTCAACAGCACCGCCACCCGGCTCTCCATCGGGGTGAGGCCCAGGCCCGCCGCCACCAGCGCCGGATCGAGCCGCGGCCGGCGCGTCGGGTCGACCACCACCACCACCGCGGCCCCCGGCCAGGTGCAGACGGCCGGCTCCGGCTGCCCGATCGGCAGGAGGTGCACCACGAGCGGCTGGGGGTCCGCCGCGCGCCGCACCGTCATCGACCCGCCGGCGCCCTGCCCACCGAACGGCGGCAGGGCGCGTGTCAACAGGCCCTGCAGCACGGCGTCGTCCGCCAGGACGCGAGCGCCCAGGACCCCGCCCGTGTCGACCAGGCCCTCGCCGGTGCGCAGCAGGGCCAGGGCCCGGTCGTTCGCCGCCGCGATCCGCCCGCGCCCGTCCACCTGGATGATGCCCAGCCCGGTGGTAGCGAGCAGGTCGGCGAGCGACGCGCCCAGAGCGCCGGCGCCCGCCAGCACTTGCCGGACGCGGACGAACTGCTGGATATGGGGCAACAGCCGCTCGACCATCGTGATCCGAGACGACCCCCAGCCCTCCGCGTCGACGGGATCGTTCAGGCCCCAGCCGATGTGGGAGCCGGCCAGCCCGGGGAGCTGGACGTTCAGGCCGTCCTGCATCCCGGCCCGGCGCAGGATCTCGTTGTAGGTCCGGGAGGTCTTCAACTCCTCGGCCGTGTACAGGTCGGTGATGTGCACCAGGCGCCGGGCCGGCAGGTGCCGGAAGCGCGGCACCCGTTCGTCGATGGGATGGTAGGTGGTGAGGTACTCGCGCTCCAGGTCGTCGCGGCGCTGCCCCCGATAGTAGAGCCCGACGAAGAGCGCCCGGACGTCGTTCGTCGGGCCTTCACCGACCATGAGGCCATTACCGGTCAGGCCGCAGGCCTCGTCGATCAGGGCCGAGGTGGCCGGCCAGCGGGTCTCGTCGAGCGTGGCGGCGTGCACCGCGGCCAGGACTCGATCGAACACGTCGTGTTCGCTCATGACCGTGCGTGCCCCCCTCAATATGGAAGGGTACGCAAACGACCGCATTCTGTCCCCATCCATATAGAGGGGCATTGGCGGACTGGCGGGAAACCCGAAGGGGATGACAGGTCCCGGGTGGCCGCGGCCTGCAGCGCGTCGCACGGCACGGCCAGCGACTGGGAGCCGGCGGCTCTCGAGCCGTTGTCCGTCGTCGTCTCGCGAAGACCCTGCCCGCGGACCGCTCCCTGGCAGCACACTGGCTCGCTACCGACGAGGGCGCCCGACTGCAAGCTGCTCGCGAGGGCCGCGCAAGCCTGATCGCGCTGGCCCGTGTTCGCCGCTCGGCCGCGCTCCATGCCGGCGAGCAGGTGCGCGCGCAGCGCGGGTCGTGGGAAGCAGCCCGGCAGGCGGTCGAGCGAGCGGTCTACGCGTTGGATTGAGCCGTAGCCCCGGCCCCAACACCCGATGCGCGCCGCCGCGGCCGGATGCATGCGAATCTGTCAACGGTCATCCCCCCCACCGCGGTCATCAAAAAATCCCCCACCCCCTTGGTGAGTCCATCATCGACACCCGGTGCCTGTGGACGCTTGTGGGCAGGCCGTCGCCCGGATGGACGTGTCCGGGGCCTCTCGGCGGGGACGAAGGGCTCGAAGCTAGGCTGTCAGTTAGGCTGTCAACGGGGTCTTGCGGGTTCCGTGAGACAGGCGTTTCAGCCAATGAAAACAGGCGGTGTTAGGCAGGGTTTGACGGTTCGCCAACCCCTTTGTAGTTTCGGTTGAGCGCCATCCCCGAGAACCGTCCGCCAACGTCCAGAAACGCCGTATTCATTGGGTCTTCAGCAGCCTCGGATTCCACGGGCATCCACCGAGGCACCGTTTCGTAGCTTCCGTAGGCTGTCAACCAGGCAGTCCCGCCTTCAACGAACTTTCGAGCCAGTCTGACATCGCAGGACGGTGGCAGGTTCGGGCGTAAGAGTCCAGTCAGGCATCCCGGAAACCGCCTGGGCGCGAGTGGACGATTGGGCGTTCTGGTGTTGGGACCGAATCGTGGGCCACCCGAATCGGCCGTTCCGGTCCGCGCATCGAGCGCCGCCCCCCATATGTCCAGTTCGTGGCCGAAAGCGCCGACGGCGGCGTCGACCTGTTTCGTGCCAACACGAAGGGAAGCGAGACGACGATGCGCATCCACAGAATCGAGTCAGCTTGTCGCCTGCGCCCCTGGCCATGCAACCGTGACAGCGGCTATCGGTGAGTCCACCATTCCCGTGCCCGCGCTTGGGCCTCGGCGATCTGTTCGCGCGTCATGCGGGCGGCGACACGCTCGCGGGCCGTGCGGGCGTCCTCGTCGCCGGCAGCGGCGGCAAGGTTGAGCCACATGTGCGAAGATACGTCGTCCTGCGGCACGCCCTGACCGTAGGAGTACATGATCCCGAGAGTCAACTGGGCCTCGGCGTAACCCTGCTCGGCGGCGAGGCGGAACCACCGGACGGCTTCCGCGTCGTCCTGCGGCACGCCCTGACCGGAGCCGTACATGATCCCGAGGGCGGACTGGGCCTCGACGTAACCCTGCTCGGCTGCGAGGCGGAACAACCGGACGGCTTCCGCGTCGTCCTGCGGCACGCCGTGACCGTAGGCGTACATGAGCCCGAGGGCGGACTGGGCGCGGGCCTCACCCTGCTCGGCTGCTAGGCGGAACCACCGGACAGCTTCCGCGTCGTCATGTGGCACGCCCCGACCGTTGTCGTACATGCCCCCGAGGTTGTACTGGGCGTCGGCGTTACCCTGCTCGGCGGCCAGGCGGTACCACCGGACGGCTTCCGCGTCATCCCGTGGCACGCCTCGACCGTCGGCGTACATGAGCCCGAGCTTGAACTGGGCGTCGGTGTTCCCCGCGGTAGCGAGGCTGCGCAACGAGGCCACGCCCGGCGCGTCCTGTCCGCTGACGAGCGCTCCTACGAACAGCCAGATGCAGCACGACGCTGCGACCAGCCGACGAGTTGTTGCCCCCATGAGTCACCTCTTCGCGTCACCGTCCGGCGTGCCGTAGTCGCCGGTCCACACTCGCAGTGGCTCGTATTCCGGCGGTAGGTCCGGTGCGTAGGGGTACTTGAAGCCTGCCGCCTCTTGAGCGCGCCGCGCGTCGGCGATGGCGTAGCGGGCGGTAATGGCTTCTCGCTCCGGAAAGCGCGGCCGGCCGATTGTCACAGCGTGGAGAACGAAGATGGACGCCGCAGTGTCCAGGGTAATGTGACAGTACGCGCCCATGCCTCGCCGTTGGGCAGCCGCGCAGCTTCGCAGATTCTCGGCAACGCGGAAAGCGATCTCGGACCCAGTCCCCGTCAAGACCGCGCGTGTGCCGTAGCTGACCATCGCGTCGGCGGCGCGGTCGAGAGCATCGGCCGCCGCGTGTACGGCTGTCGCGCGCTCGGCAGCCGGTGTTGGGCCGGCCCGCGGCCCGTCCAGTTCATCCGCCACGACGGCCGCCAGCACCACGATCAACCCACCGAGTAGGAACAAAGCCGGCCGGTTATGCCTGCCGCCAGTCATGGCGTTCGTCCCTTCCCCTTCCGAGCCAGCCCCGCGCTTCGACCGAGGTTGTCGGAACCGTCCGGACACTACACCTACAATCCAGCAGTGTCCAATCAACCGCTCGTGACGCTGCTGGAAAGAACAGGAAGCGCGAGACGCCGCCTGCCCCCCCCCCCCGCAGAGCGGGGCATAGTCATCGGCTGCGGATCATGGGCCGTCATTTCGATCAACTCCAGCATCGGCACCCTCACAACGACCGTGAGCGCGCGCCTCGAAGGCGGCTGACCCGCGTCGAGATCCACATGGGCCTTGACCAACTCCCCCCCGCCACCGCCGACCAGAAGCCGTAGCGACTCGCACGTGCTACGGTGCGACATCTGGATCAACCCGGATCACGTGATCGCGGTCGGCCCGGTTGCTGCGTACGAGGATCGGTCGACCCTCAGGATGACACACGGGCCCGACCTCATCGTTGAAGGGTCGGTCGAGGATGTCGTGTTCGAGCTTATCCACCAGTAGCGTCGTCGCCTGCGCGCCGGCGGTCAAGTCCTCTCGGAGCTTGTCGCAGCGGGGGCAGCCCGGCATGCCGGCTTGGGATCGCGCCAGAGCCTCAGACTTGACCACTACCGGCTCCCGACGCGCCGTCCAGACCGGCGCCGTAGATGTTGCCGACGACGGGCGGTATTCCCTGAAGCCCGTCTTGCACATAGGTGCCGCAGCCCTTGAAAATCAACGGCGGGCCTTCCCGCTGGGCCGGGCGGTCCGCCGAATCGGGCCGGCTGAACAGCCCAAGTAATGCCTAAGTGACAGCCTACGGGAGCGACAGAAGGGTGACTTGGTGGATGCCGGTGGAATCAGAGGCTACGGAAACCCCAATGGATACGGCGTTTCTGGACGTTGGCGGACGGTTCGCGGGGGGGCACCCACCGAAACTACAAGTTTATAGACAAGGCGCTAGCGGAACTCGCGCTGTGCGAAGAGCACGGGCCATGTTCGTAACGGTTCAGATCACGTTCGGCCGGCGCGTCGGATAGCCAGCGGACCGAGGCGCGTCAGTCGCCGAACCCGTGGGGATGGACGTGGGTAAAGGCGCGTTTCATTAGTCATAAATTATTGATAATAAATGACTTGAACGCGTAGTCCGATTCTGCCCCTCGGCACCACCTTCCGTCGCGCTACGCGGGTGGCTTACTGAACAGTACGATTCGGTTCGTGTTGGTCCCCTTCGTGTTGTTCGCGACCCCCCAGCAGTTGGCGGTCTTCGTGAACGCCTGCGCGTTGATCACCACCGCCACTGGGTCGAGGCCGGCGTCGATCCCGCAGGGGATCACCGCCTCCTCCAGCTTCACCCGGCCGCCGCGCACCTCCCCCACCTCGAACGCGACGTGCCCGCCGGGCTTGAGCACGCGGCGCAGCTCGTGGAACACCCCGGTCATCGCCGCCTGCCATTCGTCGATCCGGCGTGCCAGCGTGATATCGACCGATGCCGGATCGATGCCGCAGAACCAGCAGCGGAGCCAGTTGTCGGCAGCATAGTCCACCACGTTCAGGAACGGCGGCGACGTGACGACGAGCTGCACCGACGCCGACGCGATCGCCGGGGTCCGGTCGGACGGTCCGGTCAGGATCCGCGCCGCCGACGTCCGCCGCGCCAGCCGGGCGCGGACCGCCGCGTCACAGCCGGCGAGCAGCATCCGGGTCTTCTTCAGGATCAGCCGCAGGACGTTGCGCGGCTCCGGCGCCTGTTGCCGCCGCGCGTTGATCAACCGCTGCCGGCCCGATGAGACCGCCTGATTCGGCGGGAGCGTGTAGACGGAGAAGAAGCCGGGCGAATGACCGGTGAGTCGGCTGACCGCCACCATCTCAATCCAGGCGTCCACGCGGTCGAACGCACCGGCAGCCCGCCGCCGCGCGACGTATGCGCGCAGGCCGCGGACTTCGCGCAGCGTTTGGGTATGGAAGAAGACCTGAAGGTCGGCCGGCGGTGGTTCGCCGGCGCCAGACGGCGTCGAGGCGTCGGCCCGCAGGTCGAGCGCGTCGAGGCGCTCGGCGACGGCGTCGACGGTGGGGGGCGCGAGGCGCGGGGCGACCAGGACGCGGCTCAGGGGATTGACGTCGCACCCGGCGGCGGCGCGGTCGCGGAGCGCCGCTTCGATGAGCGTCGTGCCGCGCCCCATGAACGGGTCGTACACCAGTGCGCCGGGGCGGGTCAGGCGATCGAGGAAAAAGGCGACGAGCTGCGGCTTGAAGCAGGCGCGGTAGGAGATCTCGTGCAGGCGGCTCGCGGCACGCTGCCGGCTGGTCCAGAACTCATTGGTGAAGGCGGGCACCTCGACCGTCCGGCCGTTCGCCGGCGCCCGCGTAACGCCCACCGCAGTCGTCCGCCCTTCCCAGGCGAACATGCGTAGCGCGTCGGTGAACGGGGATGCCGCCGTGGCCGATCGGTGCACGGATGCCGCGAAGTATACCGGGCAGCGGCGGCACACACGTCCGGGGTAGCGATTACAATCGCCGATTGCCATGTCCAGGTTCCGCCCGGCGGTGGACGCCCTCGATCCGTACGTCCCCGGCGAACAGCCGGCAGAGGGCGCACCGGTCGTCAAGCTGAACACCAACGAGAACCCGTACCCGCCCAGCCCGCAGGCGCTGGCGGCGCTCGCCGCATGCGAGGCCGACGCACTGCGGCGCTACCCGCAGCCGATGGCGGACCACTTCCGGCAGGCCGCCGCCGAGGTGCTCGATGTCGACCCGGACTGGATCCTGGCCGGCAACGGGAGCGACGACCTGCTGACGATACTGTTCCGCGCCGTCACCGGTCCCGGGCGCGCAGTCGCGTATCCGGCGCCCACCTACGTCCTGTACCGCACGCTCGCCGCGATGCAGGAGGCGCCGGTCGTCGAGGTGGCGTTCGACGACGAGTACACGCTGCCGGTCGAGGCGCTCGCCGCGGCGGCGGCGCCACTCACGATCGTCGCCCACCCGAACTCACCGTCCGGCACCGCGGCGCCGTCCGGCGCGCTGGCCGAGCTGGCCGCGCGGGCCGCGGGCGTGCTCGCGATCGACGAGGCGTATGTCTCCTTCGCGGATTACGACGCACTTGACCTGATGCGGCAGCATCCGCATGTGATCGTGCTCCGGACGCTGTCGAAGAGCCACAGCCTGGCCGGGCTGCGGCTCGGTTTCGGCGTCGCGCATCCCGATCTGCTCGCCGGCCTCGCGAAGGTGAAGGACAGCTACAACGTCGATGCGCTGGCGGCGCGGGTCGGGGCGGCGGCGATCCGCGACACGGCCTACACGGAGGCGGTCGCAGGCCGGATCCGGGCGTCGCGCGACCGGCTGGCCGACGCGCTCGTCCGCCTCGGCTTCCGGGTCTGGCCCAGCCAGGCGAACTTCGTCCTGGCGCGCCCCCCCGGCGGCGACGCCCGCCGGCTGCACGCCGCCCTGCGCGACGACGGGATTCTGGTGCGATACTTCGCGGAACCTGGGTTGGACGAGACGCTCCGGATCACGGTCGGCACCGAGGGCCAGCACGACCGGCTGATCGCCGCGCTCGTCCGGATCATGGCGTGACCGCCGCCGACCGATGACCACCGCGATCATGCTGCTCGCCGCGGCCGGCCTTGTGATCGCCAGCTACTTCACGGCGGTCGCGTGGCGCTGGATGGCGCCCGACGCCCGCTGGATCCCGACCGTCTGCCGACTGGAGGAGCGCACCTGCGCATCGGTCGTCTTCACGCCGAGCGGGCGCGTGTTCGGACCGCCCAACTCGCTGCTGGGCCAGATCTACTACGTGGCGCTGCTCGTCGCGGCGCCGTTCGGCCTGCTGGCCGACCCGTGGGCGTGGCGCCTGCTCGCTGCCGCCAGCCTGGTGACGGTGGGGCTGGGGATCTACCTGAGCTACGCGTTGCTGGCGGTCCTCCGCGTGCCGTGTCCCCTCTGCTTCGTCGCACACGGCATCAACGCACTGGTCTGCGGCCTGCTCCTCTCCTGGCCGAGCGGCGGCGCGTTGCGGGCGTTCGGGGTACTATAGTGAGGCGTCAACGAGCCGGACCTCCGGCTGCATGAACAAGGCGAGGGAGTTATGAACGGACGACGGATGAGCCGACGGGGCACGATGAACGTGGCGATCGCGGCGGCGGCGGCGTTGCTGCTCGCGGCCGGCGTGGCGGCGCAGGAGACCATCTCGACCGCCGATGGTGTGTTCACCGAGGAACAGGCGGCGCGTGGGCTCCAGTCGTACACGCAGGAGTGCGCGGCGTGTCACCTCGACGACCTGATGGGCGACGGGATCGCGTTCGCGCTGGTGGGCGACGCGTTCCACTTCCGGTGGGGCGAGCTGTCGCTCAGCGACATGGTGCTCGCCATCCGGACGACGATGCCGCAGGGAGCGCCCGCCAGCCTGAGCCCGCAGGCCTACATCGACATCGTCGCCTACATGCTGCAGAAGAACGACTTCCCCGCCGGCGACACCGAGCTGTCGCCCGACCCGGCGGAGCTGGAGTCGATCATGATCCCGACGTTCGAGCCGTAGCGGCTCAGGCGCCCGCCGTCTCGGGCGGCGTGCGCGGCGCCCGGTCCGGCGCGGCGGGCGGCGCCGCGTCGGCATCACCGTAGGGGAACGGGATGCCCCGCTGATGCAGCCGCAGCGTGTAGATGCTGAACGGCGAGTAGCGGTGCGAGATGTAGACGCTCCCCACCACTGCTGCCATCAGCGGCAGCATGATCCGGTAGTCGTTCGTCATCTCGAACAGGATAAGGATCGCCGTCGTCGGCGCCTTCGCGGTCGCGGCGAAGAACGCCGCCATCCCCACCATCGCGTAGGCGCCGGAGCCAGCCGTCCACTCCGGGAACATCGCGTGCGCAAAGGATCCGAACACGCCCCCCAGCATCGCCCCCATGTAGAGACTGGGCGCGAACACCCCGCCCGATCCGCCTGACCCGAGCGTCGCGCAGTTGGCGATCAGCGCGGCGACGAAGAGCCACCAAAGCAGGCCGGCGTCGAACCGGACCCAGAGCGCCGACTCGATCGCGTCGAAGCTCGAGCCGTACACCTCCGGGAAGAAGCGCAGGACCAGACCGACCAGCAGGCCCCCCACCGCTGGTTTCAACCACTCCGGGAACTGCCACCGGCCGAAGAGATCCTCCGAGCGGTAGAGCAGCCGGACGTAGCCGGTCGCCGCCACGCCCATGATCGTTCCCATGAGGAAGTAGAGCGGCACCTCGGCGGGCGACACCAGGCTGTAGGTGGGCGCCATGAAGGCCGGGAAGTTACCGAGGAAGTAGCGGGCGACCAGGCAGGAACTGAGCGAGGTGAGCAGCACCAGCAGGAAGTCGGTCCGGATCCGGCCGATCAGCACCTCCATCGAGAAAATGGCGGCGGCGATCGGCGCGTTGAACGTCGCCGCCACGCCGCCGGCAGCACCGCAACTGACCAGCGTCCGGAGTTCGTTCGGTGTCAGGCGCGTCCACTGGCCGATGGTCGAGCCGATGGCGGCTCCGATCTGCACCATCGGCCCCTCCCGGCCAGCGGTGCCACCGAATCCGATCGTGAGCGACGAGGCAATAACCTTCATGCTCACCACCCGCTTGCGTATGTGGCCGCCGTGGCGCGCGAGCGCGGTCATCACTTCCGGCACGCCATGACCCTTTGCCTCCTTCGCGAAGCGCTGGACGATCGGACCGACCATCAGCCCGCCGAGCGCCGGCAGCAGGACGAGCTGCGCGGTGCCGAAGCGCTCCAAGAGCGAGGCCACCGGTCCGCGCGCGAACGCGGCGACCGATTGGAGCGCGTAGATAAAGCCGACCGATCCGAGGCCGGTCAGCACGCCCACGACCACTGCCAGGATGATGAGATAGTTCTGTGCCGGCAGGAACGAGCTCTGCAGCCAGACGCGCGTCCAGCGCCAGACCGGGATCCGTGAGGTGATCCGCTCGAGCGCGCGGCCAACCCGCTGAAGTGCCTCTGAGACAGCCACGAGCGTCCGCTACGGCTCCGGTGGAGTCAGGGCGACGAGCCTGGCGCGTCCGCCCCGGTCGACGCCGACGAGCAGCGGTTCTCCGCTGGCGTCGAGCCGTTCGATAGTGCCGCGGGCGCTGGCGCCGCCCGCCACGGCGCGCCCGTCGACCGTCCGCAGATGATCCCCTTCCATAATCCCGGCGCGCCCCGCCGGACCGTCCGGCACGACGGTCGTCACCATCCACCCGCCGCCGTCGGGCGCGCCGTCCGCATCGGCGCCCTGCCATTCGGCGACCATACCAAGGCGCGCCAGCCGGACGATACTGGGCGCCTCCGGGCGGCACTTCGCATCGGGCAGCACCGTCCCGCCCGCCTCGCGGCGCCGCCCCCGGACCACGCGGTACCGGACCAGCGTGCCCGGCTCAAGCGCGTCGTAGCTCCCCCGGAATGCATCGACGGAGGCGACCGGTTCGCCGTCCCACTCGATGAGCACGTCGCCCGCCTGCAGCGACGGCTGCGGCCGGAACGCCTCGGCGACCACGTGATCGATCAGCAGCCCGGGCGTCTCCAGCAGGTCGAGCACCGCCGGGTCGAGCGGGACCACCGAGATCGCGCGGCACGGCTCCGGCTCGGTCACCCGTTCCATCAGCCGCCGCAGCGCCTCAATCGACACGGTGCGCGGCCCGTCCGGCGCGCGCCAGGTGACGCCGACCAGCATGCCGTCGAGATCGACCACCGCCGCCGGATCGGCGCCTGGCGGCGGCAGCGAGATGTCCAGCGCGCCGTCGGCCGACGCGGACACGAGGTAGCCTGGGGTGATCGACGGCGCTCCCGCCCCGCCGAACGTCACCACCCCGACGTACGATCCGGACGGCAACGCCAGCGGATCGCCCGCCTCGAACGGCGGCAGCATCGCCGCCACTTCCACCAGCGCCAAGCCGGCGCTGCGATCGACCGCGCGCACGCCAGACGACGCGAGCAGCCGTGCGTCGTCCTCACTGTCGTCCTCACCGTCGCCCGGCCGCGCCGCGGCGTCCATCGTCGTCGCTGCCTCCGCCAGGCGCGCCCGCGCTTCGATTGCCGCGAGCGCGTCCGCCGCGGCGGCGGAGACGATCGCCAGCCCCGGCTCGATCACCAGGCCGCTCTGCCCGGGCGTCCCGAGCGCGACGAGGTGCGTCCCCATCTCGGCGCCCAGCTGCGCCCAGTAGTCGGAGAAATAGGTGAGCGGGGTCTTCTCGAGGTCGCCGCGCAACGACGGCCGTACCCCGGCCGGCACTCGCATCGGCGGGGCCGGCTCCGGCGGCGCGGCGGGACCCGCCTCGCCGGTGTCCGACGCCTCCGTGCCTGACTCGGCCCGCGCCGCTCGACCCCGTTCGAGCGCGCCATGGATCAGCACGCCCGTGACGACCGCGAGCACGAGGGCCGGAAACAGGAGTTGCCGCTCGTGCAGATGACGCACGCCCGGCAACCGCAACACACCCCGCACCCGCTACTCCCCGAATCCAGAATAGCACGCGCGCCGACGCCGCCAGCGGCGGCGCGCCCACGGACGGGAGTCGAGCGGGCTAACGGACAAGGGACAGGGTGGCGAGGGTGATGAACGGGACGAGCACAATCGCCAGGAGACCCATCAGGAGGCCGTACCGGATCATCGTCGTGATCGGGATACGGCCGGAGGCGTAGACGATCGCGTTGGGAGGCGTCGAGACCGGGAGGACGACGGCGACGCTCGCACCCAGCGCGGCGGCAATGGCGGGCGGAATCGGGTCGACGCCGGCGGCGAGCGCGATCGAGATGACGATCGGCACCGCGATGTTGGCGGCGGCGGTGTTGGACATCGTGTTCGAGAGCACCACGGTGAACACCGTCGCGGCGATCGTGATCGCAACGGTGCCGTTCGCGGGTGCCAAGCTGATGATGCCCTCCCCCGCCGCCTGCGCGAGGCCGGTTGCGCCGGCGAGCGAACCGAGCGAGAGGCCGCCGCCGAAGAGCAGGATCGTGCCCCAGTCGATCTGCGCCGCCTGCCGCCACGTGATCGTGCTCCGCTCGGTCCGGCTGATCGGCAGCACGAAGAGCAGGATGGCGCCAGCCAGCGCGGCAACCGATTCCGGCACGCTCGCCAGCACCGCGACCGCCATCGGGTGGTCGCGACCGAGCAGCAGCGGCAGCAGGCCTGGGCCGACCCAGAGCGCGACGGTGACCCCGAAGGCGAGGATCGCGTTCCGCTCACCCTGCGTCCACGGCCCAAGCGCCGCCCGGCGCTGGGCGATGAGCGCCGCGGCGCCCGGGATCTCGCGGATGCCGCTTCGCCCGACCCAGTTGAGGTAGACGAAGACGATCGCCATGAACACCAGCGTCATGGGCAGGGCGAACAGCATCCATTCGACGAACGAGATCCGGATGCCGAGCTGCTCCTGGATCGCTGCGATCGCGATGATGTTCGGCGGCGTGCCAACCGGCGTCGCCATGCCGCCGATCGAGCAGCCGTACGCCGTCATCAGCATCAGCGCCGTCGCGTAGCGCTTCGGCAGGTTGCCGACCGACTCCATGAAGACGACGAGCGAAATGCCGATCGGCACCAGCATCGCCGTGGTCGCCGTGTTGCTCATCCAGGCGGAGAGGAACGCGGCGATCGCACCGTAGGCGACCAGAATGCGCGTGGGCCGCGCGCCGATCAGCGGGAGCGACAGCACGCCGTAGGCGATCCGCTCGTTGACACGGTGAACGAAGAGCGCCTGGGCCAGGATGAAGCTGCCGATGAAGAGGAAGATGAGCGGATGGGCGAACGGCGCCAGGACGTCGCGGACCGGCGCCACGCGAAGCACGACGGCGAGCGCCGGGCCGAGCAGCGCGGTGACCGGGAGCGGCAATGCCTCGGTGGTCCAGAAGACGATCACCAGCGCCGTGACCGCCGCCAGGCGCTGCCCCTCCGGGCCCAGCGCCTGGATCGGCAGCACGAGCAGCAGCACACAGACGGCGGGGCCGAGGACCAACCCCACCCGCCGCCGGGCGGCGTCGAACCTGGCCTGGGTCGCCTCGACGCTAGCGCTGGGGCGGTCGGTCATCCGGTCCGGACGGCGGACGTGGTATTCTGAAAGCGATCCGCCCGCGCGAAGGGCCGATCGCCAGGGCATGCACGCCCCGGAAGGAAGGTCAGGAGATGCACGCTGAACTGATGCTCGCGCTGCTGGGACCGGTCGGTCCGATGGAACTGCTCATCATTCTCGCGATCGTGATCCTCATCTTCGGCGCGAACCGGCTGTCTGGGCTCGGTAAGGGCCTGGGCCAGGCGATTCGCGGCTTCAAGGAAGAGGTGCGCATCGACGAGAAGACACAGTCCTCGGAGGCGTCATCGACGCCGCCGCCCGCGTCGCGGTCGGTCGACTGACGCCCCTGCGCCACCGCTCCGTACGGGCAAAACCCCGGCGGACTCCCGCCGGGGTCCATGCATCCGAGCCCTGACGCTCCGTCTCGTTCAGGTGTCGTTAGTGCCGGGGAACGTCCAGCCGCGTCAAATCGGCCACCAGATCCTCGCCCGCGGTATTGGGCGTGACCTCCTTGTCGATGGCCAGGATCTTGCCGTCCGGACCGATGATGTAGGTCCACCGGAACGGCAACTCCCGCTCGGCCGTCACGACGCCGTAGGCGCGCGCGACCCCCTTACCCGGATCGCTCAGGATCGGGAAGTCGGCGTCGAGCGATTCCGCGAACTCTCGGTTGGTGTTGGCGTCGTCGACGCTGATCATGAAGTACGCGAGGTCAAACGGCTGAAGCTGGTCGCTGGACTCACGCAGCGACTTGCATTCGGCCGTTCAACCACCGGTGAACGCCTTCGGGAACCACGCCAGCACGACCGTGCGGCCGGCGTACTGCGCCAGGCTGTGCGTGTTCCCGTCGCTCCCCGGCAAATCGAAGGCGGGCGCATCGTCGCCCACCTGAACATCCTGCGCCTCCGCGCCGGTCGTCCCGAACGCGGCGAGGGCCAGGATCGCGGTCAGAACCCAAAGTACCTTCATCGTGCCTGCTCCTTCGAACTCTCCAGTTGCCGCCGCCGTGAACGCTCTAGGGTAGCGCATTCGAATCGATTCGCCTAGTCGCCCGCCCCGATCCCGCCCGGCAGGCTCGCCGGCGCTGCCTCACCGGACGAGGCGGGTCTCCGGAAACTGGGCGCGCCAGCCAAACCAGAAGGCTCGGTGCGCCGCCACGCGCGGCGCGCGCCGCGCCGGGTCGGCGGTGTACACCAGGGCCTCCTCGGTCACCCGCCAGCGCCCCCCCTCGGCGTCCACCACCACCAGGTCGCCGTCGAGCCGCGCGAAGGTGGCCGCGCCCGGGTCGTATACCCGGTTCGCCCCTTCCCCGGTGGTGACGACGAGCAGCCGCCGACCGGCATGCGTCTCCGCATGGAGCGGGTGTTCCGCCAGGAACTCCGCGGCGAGCGCGAGCGGCCGGCGCTCTCCCGCCGCATCCTCGATGAGCAGCGTCAGCACCTCGGCCTTGTTGTCGAGCTCGCCGTCCGGGTGGTCCGCGAGGTCCGGCACGTCGAACATCACGTCGTCGGTTGCGAAGTAGTCGCGGTAGGCAACGCCCTCGCCGTAATTCCGCTCGTGGCCCGTGTCGAGCGTCAGCACGGTCGTCTCCGGGTGCATCGCGCGCCACTCTGCCCAGGTGGTGGTGACGACCGCGCGGTGGGTCAGGCGGCGGCCGCTGCCGACCAGCGCCCCCACCACCGGGATCCCCTCGAAGGTGTTCCAGAGGCTCTTCGTGCCATGGTCGAACATCAACTTGTTCGACCGGTAGAGCAGGCCGCTCGTCCCGAAGTTGATGTGCTGGCCGTCGACGACGCTCTCGTACGGAATCACGGTGCCGCAGAGCGTGCAGTAGACGATCGTCAGCTCGACGCCGCCGATCCGGTCGAGCGCCATCTCGTGCCATGCCAGGATCCGCTTGGGGTAGGCGCGCGTCGCGCCGCCGGCCGCGACGCCGAAGACGACATGGTCGTCGTCCAGGTAGCGCGCCGCGGGATCGTCCGCCGGGACGTGCTCAGGATACTCGAGGGGCGGAATCCCGTTGACCCCCACGCCACCCCAGTCGATCTCGTCCAGTCGGATGATCGCAGGCGCGTCGGCGGGGAAGAAGTCCGCGAACCGGCGGTCGATCCCGCCGTACCAGAGCGCCTTGAAGCGAGCGTAGTCGGGGTGCGGATCGTACGGCTGGGCCCAGAGCCACTGCCGCATCCGCCGAATATCACGGCCGAACCGTTCACCGCTCTGCGCCTCGACGAAACGCATCAGGCGGCGCCAGATGCGGGTCGACGGGTGCTCCACCTGCGGCAAGGGCTGATCGGGAACGACGCCCGGAACGGTCGGGGCAGCCAGGACCCGCGGCGGCCCCGGCGGACGCGGCGGCGCCAGGAACCGCATCAGGTCGCGGATGATCCCGGCATAGCCATTCCGCCACTGCGCGCCGATCTGGTTGAGCGCCACCTCCGCCGCGTCCCCGTCCTCGTGGAGCGCCTCGAAGAAGAGTCGAAGGTCAGGATCCTCCGCCACGGCGCCCGGTTGCGCGACGGCGACACCTCCGGCCGCCAGCAGGCCGGCCAGCGCGGCGGCGGTAACCGCGCCGCGCGATGGTGTACGCTGACGGCGTCCAGCCGCACCATGCCCGAACCGCCGGTTCCGTTGTACACGGCCGCGGAGATCCAGAGCCGGGTCACCCAGCTCGCGGCGAGCCTCGACGCGCGGTTCCCCCCGGACGAGCCGCTGCACCTGGTGGCGATTCTGAAGGGGAGCTTCGTCTTCCTGGCCGACCTGATCCGGATGATGCAACGACCCGTAACGGTCGACTTCGTCCGGATCGCCAGCTACGGCGCCGGGACCGAGACGTCCGGCGCACCGGTGCTGCTCCACTCCCCCGCGTTCGACCTGCGGAATCAGCATGTCGTGATCGTAGACGACATCCTCGACAGCGGACTGACGCTGCAGGCGCTTCATCGCCATCTGCGCGCCGCCGACCCCCGCAGCCTCAGCTCGGTGGTGCTGCTCGACAAGCCGACCCGGCGGCGGGTGGACACCTCGGCCGACCTGGTCGGATTCACGGTTGACGACCGGTTCGTCGTCGGCTACGGCCTGGATCACAGCGAAGCGCACCGGCAGCTCCCCTATCTGGCAGTCGTACCGCCATCATAGCCCCAGCGCCGGGACATGCAAGGTCCCAGCGCCGGGCCACTCAACTCACGCGAGGAAACGAGGCGACCCATGAGCCCTTCATCGACGACGACGCGGCCCGATCAGGCGCCGGCCAACCGCTGGCCAACCGCGATCACGCTGGTGGAACCGAACAAGGTGCTGCTGCGTGGCTACCGGCTGGACGAGCTGATGGGGCGCGTCTCGTTCAGCGACGCGGTCTACCTGGTGCTGACCGGCGAGCTGCCCGACCGGACGGTGAGCCGCGTGATGGACGCGCTGCTAATCGCCTCGATCGATCATGGCGCCACCCCACCCGCCACCGTGGCGGCGCGTCATGTGGCAGGGACCGGGGCGCCGCTGCGCGCGGCGGCAGCGGCCGGCATCCTGGCGCTCGGCTCGCGGCTCGGCGGCGGCGGGAGCATCGAGAGCTGCATGCGGTTCCTGAACGAAGGCCTCGCGCTGGTGGGCGACTGGGTGTCGTACGACGACGCCGCCCGCCGGCTGCTCGATCAACTGGGCGCGACCGGGCAGACACCCCCCGGCTTCGGCCACCGGCAGCACACGCGCGACCCGCGCGCAGCCCGACTGATGCAGCTCGCCTTCGAGCTGGAGCTCGAGGGGGGTCACACGCAACTGGCGCGTGCCGTCGAGCAGGAGCTGCTGCAGCGTCGGAAGGCGAGCGGCCTGCCGGAGGTCTCGCTCAACGCCGACGGCGCCATTGCCGCCGTGGCGGGCGATCTGGGGCTCGACGCGGAGACGGCGACAATGCTCTTCACCATCTCGCGCGTGCCAGGCCTTGTCGCGCACGCGATCGAGGAAACGCGCCGGCAGGAAGCCATGCGGCTGATCGACCCGTCGAAGCAGGTCTATGATGGGCCGGGCGAACGGCGCCCGCCGGAGTCTGGAATCTGAGGGGGGACGGACCCGCGCGGCGGCACGGAACACGGCGCGCGAGAGGCCGGAAAACGTGGTGGGCGCTAGTGGATTCGAACCACTGACCCCCGCCGTGTGAAGGCGATGCTCTACCGCTGAGCCAAGCGCCCGACCTTCAGTCCTGCCGTTCCGGGCTACCGCGCCTGTTCGATGAGGGCGCGGAGCATCCGGGAGTACTGCGCATCGGCGGAGGTGTCGTCATCGTCATATGGCGCCGGGCCGGAGCCGGTGTCGACCATGTCGGCCTCGGAGAGCCCGTCGGCGCCGATGTCGGTGATCAGCACCTTCGTCTCCGGAATCGAGGCCGCGTTCAGATCGATGTAGACCTCGCGGTAGTCCGCGTTCGCGATCTTTGCCACAACGTACATCGGCACCTCGTACCGCGCTGACACGACCAGGAGCTGCCCCGGGAACGCGAGCGCCGCCACGAACCGATCCTCGCCCTCGGAATCCTTCGCCGCGATAGCGTCGAGGCCGGCGGAACTCAGGAGCTCGGCCAACTCAACCGCCAACGACCCCGACTCCTGCGCCTGGACCACCGGCCCGCCCGCCACGATGGCGGCCGCCACCAGCGCCAATGCTACTCCCCGACCCGCATCACGGATCGTCATAATGACTCTCCTCTCCGACACGCTAATAGTTACGCCTGTTTCTACCACCAGCCGGACGCGCCGTCAACGGCGCGCGGCGGCAGCCGTGGGCGGACCCTCCGCCCGCCCGGCGTCTGCCGCCGGATCTGGACCATTCACGCCCCGAAACGCCTGCAGCGCCGCGCGCACCGCGGCGAAGAAGGCACTGCCGCGGTCGCCCACTGTCACGCGGGCGGCCGCCATCAACCCGTCCACTCCACTCGTTGCCCAAGCGAGGAGCCGGTCGGTCTGCTCCGCCAGATCCGCTGCGGCCGCGGTCAGCCTCGCCGCATCCGCACTCATCCGATCGACCCGCTCCAGGGTAGGCCGCACCTCCGTCTCCACCATCTCCGCCAAGCGGTTGACCCGCCGGGTGGTCCGCAGTGCTGCGACGAGGAGCACCACCTGCAGGATCGCCATCAGGGCGGTCGCGCCGGCGATCGCGGCGACCAGCAGCAGGAGTAGCGAGTCGGGATCCATTCCCATCCGTCAGCCCTGCTCCGCCTCCGCATCGTCCGCCCCGCCGGCGGTACGCGCGTACGCGGCGCGGCCCCGGTCGATCGCCTCGCTCAGGTGCTCCCGCTGCTCCCGTACGAACTCGCGGCCCCGCTGCGCGGCATCGGTGGCGCGGCCGCGGCCCTCGCGGACCCGTTCGTTCAGCAGCTGGCGGGTCTCCTCGCCGGTCGTCGGGGCGCACAGCAGGGCGACCGCCGCCCCGGTCACCGCTCCCATGACGAAGGCGACCATCACCAGCGCAGCGTTCCCGTCTGAATCTCTCGACATGACGAAATCCTCCATTCCCCACCAGAGGGCCTTTCATCTTCTCACATTTTGCACGGCGCGGGCCGCGTCATCCGCCAGCGACGCCCAGTTCCAGTTTCCGCAGGTGGCGCACCTGGTCGCGCAACTCGGCCGCCCGTTCGAACTCCAGGTTGGCGGCGGCCGCCCGCATGTCCGCCTCGAGGTGGGCGATCCGCCGATCGAGCTCCGCCTGCGACGCGAACGTCTCCGCCGGCCCGCCGGTCGGCTGGGACGGGAGGTGGTCGCGCTCGTAGACGCTCGACAGCACACCGTCGATCGCCTTCGTAATCGACGCCGGCGTGATGCCGTGCGCCCGGTTGTAGGCTGCCTGCCGCTCGCGGCGGCGCATCATCTCGTCGAGCGCCGCACGCATCGACCCAGTCACCGTATCGGCGTACATGATCACCTGCCCGCGAACGTTGCGCGCCGCCCGGCCGGCGGTCTGGATGAGTGAGCCGGCCGAGCGGAGGAACCCTTCCTTGTCGGCGTCAAGAATGGCAACCAGCGACACCTCCGGCAGGTCGAGCCCCTCGCGCAACAGGTTGATCCCGACCAGGACGTCGAACGCGCCACGCCGCAGATCGCGCAGGATCTCCACCCGCTCGAGCGTGTTGATGTCGGAATGGAGATAGCGCACCCGCACGCCCAGCTCCTGGTAGAACTGCGTCAGATCCTCCGCCATCCGCTTCGTGAGCGTAGTGACCAGCACCCGCTCGCGCCGCTCGGCACGCAGCCGGATCTCGTGCAGTAGATCGTCCACCTGCCCCTTCACCGGCCGGACGTCGACGGCCGGATCGACGAGACCGGTCGGCCGGATGATCTGCTCCACGACGACGCCGCCGCCCTGCTCCAGCTCGTACCGCCCGGGCGTGGCGGAGACGAAGATCACCTGGCCGACGCGCACCGTCCACTCGTCGAAGCTGAGTGGACGGTTGTCGACCGCCGACGGCAGGCGGAAGCCGTACTGTACCAGCGTCTCCTTCCGCGAGCGGTCGCCGTAGTACATCCCGCGCAACTGCGGGATCGTCTGGTGGCTCTCGTCAATGAACGTCAGCGCGTCGTCCGGCAGGTAGTCAAGCAGCGTCGGCGGCGGCTGCCCGGCGGCGCGCCCCGTGAGGTGCCGCGAGTAGTTCTCGATCCCATGGCAGTAGCCGATCTCCTTGATCATCTCCAGATCGAACATCGTCCGCTCGTGCAGCCGCTGCGCTTCAAGAAGCTTCCCCCGCTGCTCCAGCCACGTGCGATGCTCGGCCAGCTCCGCCTTGATCGCCCCGATCGCGGCCTCGGTGTGCTCCCGCGGCGTGACGAAGTGCGACTTCGGGTAGACGGCAATCCGGTCGTGGTGCTGCAGCGCGCGGCCGGTCAGCGGATCGAAGCTGACCAGTTCGTCCACCTCGTCGCCGAACAGCTCGATGCGAACCGCCTGTTCGTCGTACGACGGAAACACCTCGATGATGTCGCCCCGGACACGGAAAACACCGCGGCCGAACTCGTGGTCGTTCCGCTCGTACTGGATCTCGACCAGCTTCCGGAGGATCGCGTCGCGCTCGACCGTCTGGCCCCGCTCGAGCGGCAGCAGCATGCCGAAGTACGCCTCGGGCGAGCCGAGGCCATAAATGCACGAGACGCTCGCGACGATCAGCACGTCGCGCCGCTCGAAGAGCGACCGGGTGGCCGACAGCCGCATCCGGTCGATCTCGTCGTTGATCGTCGCTTCTTTCTCGATATAGGTGGCAGTCGCCGGGACGTACGCCTCCGGCTGGTAGTAGTCGTAGTAGCTGACGAAGTACTCCACCGCGTTGTCGGGGAAGAACCGCCTGAACTCCTGGTAGAGCTGCGCCGCGAGCGTCTTGTTGTGGACCATGACGAGCGTCGGGCGGTTCACCGCCGCGACGACGTGCGCCATGGTGAAGGTCTTGCCGGAGCCGGTAACGCCGAGCAGCACCTGGTGCGGGTCGCCCCGGGCGAGCCCGTCCGTCAGCTCGGTGATGGCCTGTTCCTGATCGCCGCGCAGCTCGAAGTCGGTGACCAGCGTGAAGCGGTCGTACGTGGAAGGCATCCGAGCGATCAGCGCCCGTCGTCCCGATCCGGCACGGCTTCGCCGTCGGCCTCCGTCTCGCTCCACGGGGCGAAGTAGCCGTTGCGAACCCGGACCTCCGCCCGTCGGAGGTCGTCGCGCGTCGGGCGCAGCCGTACCTCCAGCTCGCGCCACGTGCCGTCCTGGGTGTCGTTCGTCGAGACGAACCCGAGCGAATAGCGCGTCGCCAGCTCCTCGACGATCTCCCCGTAGATCTCCTCCAGGTCGTCTTCGTCGTCCGGGAAGTACGACATCCCCCCGGTCAGCTCCGTCAACTGGCTGAGCCGCATCCGCTGGCGCAGCCGGGCGTCCGCCTGCAGCTCGGCCTGGAACCCGATGGCGTATACCGTCACGGCGGAGGCGCGCAGCAGGTCAAGCGTCTCCAGCATGGTGAGGCGGCTCCGCGTGTCCTCGCCATCGGTGTAGAGCACCAACACCTTCCGGCCGTCCTGCTCGAACGCGCCGTCGAGGTAGACGCCGAGCGCGTCGTAGAGGGCGGTGTAGCCTTCCGGCCGGCGGTTCCGGATCCGCTCGATCAGCCGGCCGAAGTCGGCCTGGCCGTAGCGGCCCACCCGCACCTCGGTGTCGAAGTCGACCAGGGTCATGTCGGCGGCGTAGGTAAGCGTGTTCAGGAAGCGAATCGCCGCCGTCTTCTGGAACCGCTCGGACCGCTCCATGCTCTCGCTCATGTCAAGCAGCATCCCGATATGGAGCGGGACGGTGTCGGCGTCGCTCTCGAGGCCGACCGAGAAGTAGCGCAACTCCTGCGGCCGCCCGTCCTCGAGCACCTCGAAGTCGTCCGCCGTCAGGTCGGTGATGAGGCTGCCCGAGCGGTCCTCGACGGTGACGCCGACATGCACGAGGTCGATGCGGCTCGTGAATGTAGGACGCTGGGCCTCAGCCGGGACGGCAACGGCCATAGCGGCGGCGGCGAGCCCGGCGGCGAGGCGGCGTCGCACCATCGTGGTCAGATGATACCGCACTGGAGGCTCGCACCGGCGGGCGCGTCGCGCGGGGCGGGTCGGAGCGACAATGCCTATAATGCCAGTTGAGGATGAGGCAGGCGAAGGAGGCGGCGGACGAGGCGAAGGACGCCGGTCGACCTGCCACCCGCACCCTCGTTGAACGGTACCAGCGCCATTTCGATGACGCGGATCGCGTCCTGATACTGCTGCACCACGACCCCGATCCAGACGCGCTGGCGAGCGGCCTCGCCATGCGCGCGCTGCTCCACCGGAACAAGACGACCGCCATCCTGGGCGCCTTTCACGGCGTCACCCGACCGGAGAACCTCCGGATGGCGGAGCTGCTCGACATCGAGGTGCAGCCGCTCACCGCCGAATCCGTCGGCCGGTACGACCGGATCGTGACGGTCGACGTGCAGCCCCACTACTTCGGCGGCCTGATCCCCGAAGCGGACCTGGTGGTGGATCACCACCCGCCGCGACCCGGCTATAGGAGCCACTTCCGCGACATCCGGCCCGACTACGGCTCGACCGCCACCATTCTGACCGAGCACCTGCGCGCGGTCGACCTAAACATCTCCGAGCGGATCGCCACGGCGATGCTCTACGCGATCAAGTCGGACACGCTCTTCCTGTCGCGCCAGACCAACCGGCGCGACCTCGAGGCATTCACCTACCTCTACCCGCTCGCCGACACGGCGCTCGTCCGAAAGATGGAAGGATCGATCACGCTCGAGCGGCTCCGGTACGTCGCGCGCGCGGCGCAGACCGGCCGGATGCGCGATCAGGTGTTCGCGGCGCACCTGGGCGCGCTGCCGCGCGAGGACCTCGTGCCGTTCGTCGCCGACTACCTGCTGCAGATCGACGAGGTGCAGTGGTCCGTCGTCTCCGGCGTCCTGGGCGACAACCTGATCATCTCAGTCCGCAACCTGGGCTACTCCCGCAACGCCGGCACGTTTGTGACGCAGGTGTTCAGCGAGCTCGGCAGCGCCGGCGGCCACCGCTCGATGGCGAAGGCGGTGATCCCGCTTGCAAAGTTCGAGGCGGCGTTCGGGTCGGTCAACGCCGGGGCCAGCGGCAGCGGGGCGGTCGCCCGGCGGCTGGGCGATCTCGCACGCGAGTTCCTGGGGAAGCCGCGTGGCGGCGGCGAGCGTCGCATCGCGGTGCGCCCCGCCGCGAAGCCGCAGGCGGACCAGGCGTCCGTCCCCAGGGGCTAGCAGCCCGTGGTGAAACCCCGCGTGACACCGAGAGCGGTGAGGCGCCCGCCTGACAAGGCGCGACGAGGGAGCCTCTTGGCCAGAGGCGACCGAGGAGCAACGCCGCTCAGGCGGGATGCATCGCCGCTCGAATGTAGCGGGGGTTTCACCACGGGCTGCTAGCAGCTAGTCGCCGGAGGGGTAGCCGGATGGCCGCCCGGGGGAAGGCGGGGTGATCCGCGCCGGCGCGTCGTGCCCCGCAAGCCGTTCCGACAGCGTCGGCGGGCCCCGCGTCTCGATCAGCTCGCCGCTTGCCCCCACCACCGCGTCGACGAACTGGCGCGCGCCATCCTCGTAGCCCCGGTCAATCAACTCGTCGAGCGCCACCCGGCGGTCGGAGCGCTCGTCGTAGCAGCCGCCGAAATCGAACGGGCCGATCGGATTGTGATCCGGCCGCACCTCGAACAGCGCGGCGAACCGGCCGCGCCGGCTGGCGATCGCATCCGCCAGCGCGGCGGTCTCCAGTCCCACCAGGTACTGCCCAACCCGGCCGCGGATGTCGCGGCGATCGGCGGCAAGCGCATGCGGACCGGCGGCCGACGGCAGCGCGGAGACGACGATCACCTGGGCCGCGCCCGCCCGTGCCACCTCGTCGAGCAGGCGGGCGATGGCATCGAACCGGTCGCACAGCCGGTGCGTCTCTCCCCGCCAGGCACTCTCGCGGCCGAAGGTGAACGAATGCGGGTCGGTCACGAACGGCACCGCGAGCGCTCCGGCCAGCGCATCCATCAGATGGCGTCCCGCCGCACCGGTCGCGTCGACCGCCTCGAGCCGGCGGTCCGGCTCGTCGTTGCCGCCGCCGACGAAGCGGGACCGGAGCGGCTCGGCCAGAACGGCGAAGGCGATGTCGCGCCGCGCGTCGACGTCATACCCTAGCAGCAGCAGCTCGCGGAACCCGGGTTGGCCCAGGTTGTCGGTGACCAGCTCGGCGTAGCGGGTCCCCATATCGTCGCGTCCCGGCGCGGCGACCGCCGCCGCCCCCCGCATAAGTTTCCAGAGCCCGCCGGTGAACCACGACGTCGCCGCCGCCCGGTCGAGGGGCGTACCGATCAGGCGCCACTCCAGGCTGCCCTGCGCCGGCCGGCGCCGCGCCAACGGCCCAGCCCCCAGCAGCGCGTCGATGACCAGCCAGCCGAGGAGTGTGGCGACCGCCGCCACCACCAGCGGCGGCAGATAGGCCGGCGCGCCGCTCGGCGCGAACAGCGCGTCGATCCACCCGCCGTACACGGCGGCGGCCGAGGCGCCCGCCTCGATACCGGCCAGCGCCAACAGGTAGCCGGCAGGATAGACGATGGCAGCGCCTGCCAGCACCAGCAGCGGCAGCGTCAGGGCGGCGAAGACGACGGCGAGCAGCCAGCCGGTGATCCGGACCGCGCGGCGCCAGCCGTAGAGGGCCCGGAGCCCGCCACCCCGCCAGAGCCCAGTCTCCTCCGAGAGGCGCAGCCCGCCGTCGGCGGCGGCGAACAGCGCCCCGACCGCCCCGATGCCCCGGCCGGCAACCAGGTCGATCTTCACGCCCGCCTCGGCAAGCGCGCGGAGGACACCGGCGTGGTAGGCGCCGGCGGTACCCGTACCGATCAGCACGAGCGCCGTTCGCAACTGCGGGACGTAACGGCGCGAGGACTCGGCAGCAGCCACGGCGGGCGTTACACGTCGTGAATGGTCTTGAGCCTGACCAACTCGAACTCGCGGACGCCGGTGGGCGTGGTCACCGTGATCCCGTCCCCTTCCGTTCGGCCGACGATCGCCCGGCCTATCGGCGACGCGGTGGAGACGTTGTTCTTTGATGGGTCGGCGTCCTCCGGCATCACCAGCTCGTAGGTGACCGTTCTGCCGTCGCGGGCGCGCAGCTCGACGAGGGATCCGAGCGAGGCGCGATCGCGCGGCAGGCTGTCGAGGTTCATGAGCGAAAGGTCCGACAAGCGCGATCGAAGCATGCCGATCCGCGCCTCGACCAGGCGCTGCCGCTCCTTGGCAGCGTGGTACTCGGCGTTCTCGCGCAGATCGCCCAGCTCGCGTGCCCGCTGGATCTCCTTGGGGAGCTCGCGCTTCAACTCGTATTCGAGTGCGGCGACCTCCTCCTCGAACCGCTTGATAAGCCGTGCCTTCATGTGCCAGTGACTCGGGGAATCGATGGTCCAGGGGCGGCCAGCGACAAGCGGTTCACAGGTTAGCACAGGTGTGCAAGGGGTTTGCTAGACTGAGCGCCCGCCGTGGAGACCATCACCAGCCGATCGAACCCGCTCGTCGCCCGCGTCCGCGCGGTGACGCGGGCGCGGCGCCGAGAGCGGACCCACCTGCTGCTCGACGGCGCGCGCCTGGTGGCCGACGCGCTCCGCTCCGGGGTCGAGGTCGAGACCGTCGTCGTCTCAGGAGCGGCGCTGGAGAGCGACGACCCGCCGGTCGCCGCACTGGTTCAGGCGTGCGCCGTCTCGAGAGTAGCGCTGGTCGCCGCGGGGGAGCGGGTGCTGGCGGCGATCAGCCAGTCCCGCTCGCCGTCGCGCGCGGTTGCGCTGGCGGCGCACCATCCAGTTGCGCTGGAGGCTCTCCTGGGACGCGCCGTCGTATCGAAGGGCTGCGTCCTGGCGGCAGCGGGGGTGCAGGATCCGGGTAACGTGGGGGCGATCATCCGCGCGGCCGATGCGGCGGGCGCGACTGGTGTGATCGTCTCGGCGGCGAGCGCCGACCCGTTCGGCGACAAGGCGCTGCGGGGCGCGATGGGGAGCACGTTCCGGATCCCGGTGGCGGACGCGGGCGAGACCGGCGACCTGGCGGCGCGCGCCGCGCGGGCGGGCTGCAGGGTCGTGGCGGCGATCCCGCGCGGCGGCGAGTCGATCTACGCGATCGACCTGCGGCAACCGACCGTGGTACTCATCGGCGGCGAGGGAGCCGGAATCGACCCGGCGGTGGCGGACGCCGCCGAGGCGACCGTCTCCATCCCGATGGCAAACGGCGTCGAGTCGCTCAACGCGGCGGTCGCGGCGGCGCTGATCGCGTACGAGGCGCGGCGGCAGCGCGTGACGACAGGGGCTGCGCCGACCCCGATCGGGGTGAGCACGCGATGACGACGGGCGGGCTGTTCGACGCGGAGGAGGCGGATCGCGAGACCGCAGCCAGCGCGCCGCTCGCCGAGCGCATGCGGCCGCGGACGTTCGACGAGATCGAGGGGCAGCCAGATCTCCTCGCGCCGGGCCAGCCGCTCCGTGAGGCGATCGAACAGGACGCGCTGCAGTCGATCATCCTCTGGGGGCCGCCCGGCACCGGCAAGACGACGATTGCGCGGCTGATCGCCGGCGCGACCGACGCGCACTTCATCGCGTTCAGCGCGGTCCTGTCCGGCATCCGGAACATCAAGGCGGTGATGGCCGAGGCGGAGGAGACGCGCCGCCGCCTGGGGCGCCGGACGATCCTCTTTGTCGACGAGATTCACCGCTTCAACAAGGCGCAGCAGGATGCGTTCCTGCCGCGTGTGGAGGCGGGCGACATCACGCTGGTCGGCGCCACCACCGAGAACCCGTCGTTCGAGGTGAACGCGGCGCTGCTGTCGCGCTCGAAGGTGTTCGTCCTCGAGCCGCTCGCGCCGGAGGCGACGGCGCGGGTCCTTCGGCGCGCCGTCGACGACGCAGAGCGGGGATTGGGCCCGACCGGCGTCGCGGCGGACGACACGGCGCTGGCGGCGATTGCGCGGCATGCGAACGGCGACGCGCGCGTAGCACTCAACCTCCTGGAGCTGGCGGCGACGCTTGCCGGCGGACCGGCGGGGAGCGGCCGGATCGACGAGGCGGTGCTGGCGAAGGCGCTGCAGCGGCGGGCGCTCCTCTACGACAAGTCGGGCGAGGAGCACTACAACCTGATCTCGGCGCTCCACAAGTCGCTCCGGAACAGCGACCCGGATGCGGGGGTGTACTGGCTGGCGCGCATGATCGAGGCGGGCGAGGATCCGATGTACATCGCCCGGCGCCTCGTCCGCTTCGCGTCGGAGGACGTGGGAAACGCCGATCCGCAGGCGCTCACCGTGGCAGTCGCGGCGAAGGAGGCGCTCCACTTCATCGGCCTGCCCGAAGGGAACACCGCGCTGGCGCAGGCGGTGACCTATCTCGCGACCGCGCCGAAGAGCAACGCCGTGTACACGGCGTACACGCGTGCGGCGGCCGACGCGCAGGGGGATGTTGCCGAGCCCGTGCCGCTTCACCTGCGGAACGCGCCGACCCGGCTGATGCGGGAGCTCGACTACGGAAAGGGCTACCGGTACGCCCACGACGATCCGGACGCCGTCGCTGGGATGGACTGCCTCCCGCCCGCCCTCGCCGGCCGCCGGTACTACCAGCCGACGACCCGGGGCTTCGAACAGGAGATCGCCCGCCGCCTGGAGGCGTGGATCGCGCTCAAGGCGAAGAAGCGGGAGCGGGGCGGGGGATAGGCATGCCGGGCCTCCCCTACTACGCCGGCCGCGGCCTTCAGCTTCTCGGCCTGTGGCTACTGCTGGTCGCCATCGTCGAGGCGGGCGAATTGGGCCCAAGTCCCCGCATGTTCGCCGCCGGCGTCGGGGTCTTTGTCGTCGGCTGGCTCCTGATACGCCGCCGGTAGCCGGATCGCACGGCAGACCCAGGAAGGGAGGGCGGCGCCTCGCCCGAAGCGCCGGCAGGCCGCCGATCGCACAGTGTTCCGTGCTGTTGCATCGACCGGTCCGCCGCCCCCCAGGGGCGGACCGCCTCATTCCGGGAGCGCGAGGGCAACGTACTCCGACGGCATGTCCTCCCAGCCGAGCGTGGCGACGATGTACTGCCGGCCATCCACCATGTAGGTCATCGGCGCCGCCGTCGTGCCGCCAGGCAGTTCCTTCTCCCACACCACCTCGCCGGTCGCCTTGTTGTAGGCACGGAACATCTTCCCGCCGGCCCCGCCGTACAGGTTGTTCAGGACGACGACGCCGGCGTTCCCCCCCTCGCCCAGAAAGACGAGCGACCTGGTAACGAGCGGCGAGACGCGGCCCGGCTGTCCCAGCTTCGGGAGGTCGAGGTCGCGCAGCGTCGGATGGTCGCGCGGCCCGTCCCCGTTCGGCACCGACCAGAGGATCTCTCCCTGGTTCAGGTCGATCGCCACCAGCCGTCCGTACGGCGGCTTGAAGAGCGGCAGATCGTTCGGTCCCCGCATCAGGTCGAGGGTCTCCACGACGAGACGCATATCGGAGCGGGGATGCTCCGACTGCACGATGCCGATCACCGACTCGGCATGGACCGACGGGACATACAGGATGCCGGTCTCCGGATCGACCGCGGAACCGCCCCAGTCGGCGCCGCCGACGACGCCCGGCATCTGAAGCGTCCCCTTCGTCCCGCCCGGCGCGGGGTCTACCAGCGACGGCGGCGTGAAGAGCGGTCCTGTGACGTACTGGTTGAACACCTCCAGCGCGTCGCGGCGCAGTTCCGGCGTGAAGTCAATCAGGTCGTCCACCGTCGTGCCCTGCTGATCGAATGGCGGCGGTTTCGTCGGGAAGGGCTGCGTCTCCGCGTACCACTCGTCCGGCACATCACCAGCGGCGACCGGACGCTCCTCGATCGGCCAGATCGGCTCGCCCGTGACCCGGTCGAAGACATAGGTGAACGCCTGCTTGCTCACCGCCGCGACCGCCCGCACCGGCTCCGCCCGACCCGGGAGGCGAAGGTCCACCAGGTTCACCCCCGCCGGGAAGTCGTAGTCCCAGATGCCATGGTGGACCCCCTGGAAGTACCAGACCAGCTCGCCGGTCCGCGCGTCGAGGCAGACGATGCTCTCCGCGAAGAGGTTATCGCCCGGCCGGTAACCGCCGTAGTAGTCGTTCGTCGGCGTCGAGAGCGGGAGGTAGACGTAGCCCAGCTCGGGATCGGCGCTCGGCCACGCCCACATGTTGGTGTTGCCGGTGTACTCCCACGACGCGCGGTCCTCGGTGAGCGCGGTCAGCCAGGTCTCGTTCCCCGGCTCACCCTCCTGCGGCACGGTGTGGAAGCTCCAGACCTGCCGGCCGGTCCGGACGTCGAAGCCACGGACATCGCCCGGCTGCGACTCCTTCATCGCCGGCATCGTCGCGTTGACGACGTCGCGGACGGCCGAGCCCACGATGACGATGTCGCGTACGACGATCGGCGCCGATCGCCAGCCGAACGAGTCCACCTCGCGGTAATAGCCCTGGCGCAGATCCACCTCGCCGTTGTCGCCGAAATCGGGATAGCGCTCGCCGGTCCGGGCGTTCAGCGCCACCAGGTGGTGGCCCATCACGGCGATGACGCGAGCGTCGCCGCTCTGCGGGTCGTCCCAGTACGCCACGCCGCGAGTCTGGGTGGTCCGCGTGAACGGCTCGCCGTCGCGGTCGGGCGGCCGGTCGTTCCACAGCAGCTCGCCGGTCGTGGCGTCAAGCGCGGCGACTGTGCCGAGGCCAGTGCTGATGTACAGCCGCCCGTCCGCCATCAGCGGGGTGTTCTGCGATGCAATGGGCGGCGTGATCTCCGTCCCGTCGCGGATCGCCTCCGGGATCACCGACTGCCGCCAGACGATCTCCAGGTCGTGGATGGTGTCGGCGTTGATCTGATCGAGCGGCGAGTACTTCGTGCCGGCCAGGTCCGACGCATACGACCGCCACTCGACATCCTGGGCGGCAGCGGGGGCAGCGGCAGTGCACGCGAAGAGGGCAACGGCGACGGCGGCGATCGGGAATCGAATGGTCATCGGTTAGCGCTCCGCGGCAATCTCGTCGTAGAACCCCGGGATGCTCCGCCGCATGAACAACCCGTTCTCCGCCGTCGTCCAGCTCAGCTCAGGCGTCACGATCCGCGCGGCGGCGTCCGGCTTCTGGAGGCCGCCCTCGATCAGCGTGTGCATCCGCTCGCGCACCGCGATGAACTGATCGCGGAACGCCTCGACATCGGCGCGCGTCATCAGCCCGCCGTGGCCCGGGATGGCGGTGTCGAAGTCGAGCGACAGCATGCCGTCGATCACGCCGATCCACTCCCCGCTGCTGCCACCGTTCGCATAGTCGATGAACGGCGCGGTGCCGTGCAGCAGGTCGCCGCCATGGATCACCCGCAGGTCGGGAAAGTACACGACCGAGTCGCCGTTCGTGTGCCCGCGCCCGAAGTGGTGCGCCTGCACCTCGGCGCCTCCCAGGTGGACGCCGGTCCGGTCCGCGTACACGATTCGGGGCGGCGCCTCCTGTTCGTTCCGGATCATGTTGGCCCGGGCGTTCTCGTGCGCGATGATCTCCGCGTCGCCGATGAATCCCTGGTTGCCGCCGGCGTGGTCGCCGTGGTGGTGCGTGTTGACGACGTACCGGATCTGCTGATCGGTCACCGAGCGGACCTGATCGCGGATTCCGTCGACGTTGCGCGGGAACTTGTCGTCAATCAGGATCACTCCCTCGGAGGTGACCCGCACGCCGACATTTCCCCCAACGCCATTGACGTAGTACAGCCCGTCCTTGACCTCGGTCATGCTGAGCGTCTCCGGCTGCTGCCCGGCGACGACCATCGTCGCCACCGCCACCGCCGCGAACGCCCCCACCAGCGCCAGCCGCAGCACCGCCGCGTGCGTCATTCCCCGCATGGTCCCCTCCCCAGTCAGTCGATCTCCCGGATTATACGGCCGCCCGCCGGGATCGGATTCGGACAGGCGAGCCGCGGCCCACGCGCGCCGGCGCGGCCGGGATCACTCCTCGATCCGGTAAAGGTGGGTGTCGGTGCGCATGAACAGCGCGCCGTCGCTCACCGCCATCGAGGCGAGCGTCACCCCGTCGATTCGGTTCCGCGCGAGCTCACGGTACTCGGTGCCGGGCGCGAGGACGGTGGTCACCCCCTCCTCGTTCTGGAAGTAGATCCGGCCGCCGGCGTACAGTGGCGACGCCGAATGGTTGCCCCCCAGGCGCTGCTGCCAGCGGATGTCACCTGTCCGCGCGTCGAGGCAGGTGGCGATGCCGAAGTCGCTCACCAGATACAGCTCGTCCCCCACCAGCAGCGGCGATGACGTATGCGGCACGCCGCGACGGTGCTGCCAGGCGACATGCGTCCGAGTGACGTCGCCGGCGCCGTCCACCCGCACGGCGAGCAGCGTCGGTGTCTGGAAGCCGGTGGTGATGTAGACCATCCCGTGGCCGTAGACGGGGCGCGGGACGTTGGAGAAGCCTCGCGGATAACCCACCTCCCAGATTGGGTCGCCGGTCGCCGGATCGTGTCCCGAGGTCCGGAACGCGCTGACGTTGACGATCTGCGTGCGGCCGTCGACGTCGATCAGGAGCGGCGTGGAGTACGCCTGGGATACCGGATCCGGGCGCACCGACCGCCAGTGCTCCTCGCCGGTCCGCGCGTCGACGGCTACGAGGTACGCCGTGTCGTAGCCGTCGATGCTGACGATCAGACGCCCGTCGTGCAGGATGGGCGAGCCGCCGTTCCCGTGCTGCGAGACGTAGGGAAAGCGTGCGCGCCAGACGATCTCCCCGGCCGGCGAGACGGCTGCGGTGCCGGTCGCTCCGAAGTGCACGTAGATCCGCTCGCCGTCCGGGTCGAGCACTGCCGTCGGCGACGCGAGACTGTTCTTCGGGTTGAGCGCGGTCACCTCCGCGCTGCCGAACACCTCGACGTCAAGCGTCTGCTCACCCGTCGCCACGTCGTAGGCGAGCAGCCGGAGCGAGCTGCCCGACCCTTCCGCCGTCACCGCCGTTGTGAGCCACAGTCGCCCGGCCGCGATGACGGGGGACGACCACCCCTGTCCCGGCACCGGCGTCTTCCAGGTGACACGCTCCGTCTCGCTCCAGGTGAGCGGGACGGCGGCGTCGTCCGCATGCCCCTGCCCTGTCGGCCCGCGGAACTCCGGCCAGTCGTCCGCGCCCAGGCCGGCCCCGGCCGCCAGCACCAGCGCCGCCGTCGTCCCTCGCTGCGCCCATCGGGCCAGACTCCCGACCCGCCGCCGGAACACCGGTGCGACGCCATCCATGATGCGTGATGCGATCCGGACCAGCATCACTATTCCGTAGTCGGCAGGCGGTAGGCGATCAACTCGCCCACATGACCGCCGTTGCCGATCGCCGTGACGATGTACTGCTGTCCGTCGTGCAGGTAGGTCATCGGCGACCCGCTGACCGCAGCCGGCATGTACACCGCACCCACCTCCGCGCCGGTCGCCTTGTCGTAGGCGCGGAGCATCGCCCCGACCTCGTCCGTCTCCGTGGTGTACGACACCGGGTCGCCTGCGATCAGGAGCGTCGGCGTGATGAGCGTCCCGACCCGGCCGATCCAGCCGAGACGCCCCAGGTTGGCGCCGGCGATCGCGGCGTGGTTCCGGACGTTGTCGGGCGGCTCGCCGTGCGGCACCTGCCACAGGTGGTCGCCGGTGGCCAGATCGATTGCCGTGATCCGTCCCCACGGCGGCTTGATGAGCGGCAGGCCGTCAATCGTGAGGGTGCGGTCGCGCGCCGGCACACCCGGCGGGTTCCCGCGGATGTAGTTCATGTCCGAACGCTCCGGATCGTTTACCAGACCGAGCGCCACGATCTGCGTGAACGAGTACTGGTAGAAGATGCCGGTCTCCGGATCGACCGAGCCGCCCGGCCAGTTGGTGCCCCCCCCCGTCGATGGAAGCATCAGCGTGCCGTACGGGCCATCCGGGTCGGCCACCACCGGGGGCGTGAAGATCGGCCCGAGGCGGAAGTTCGACACGCGTGCCTCCGCCGCCGCGCGCAGCTCCGGGGTGAAGTCGATCAGGTCGTCGAGACTCACGCCCTGCCGGTCGTACGGGGCCGGCCGCGTCGGGAAGCGCTGCGTCGGCGAAAGACGCTCGCCCGGCACGTCGGACGCCTCCATGTCGCGTTCCTCGACCGGCCAGATCGGCTCGCCCGTCTCCCGGTCGAGCACGTAGAGCCACACCTGCTTGCTGGGCTGCGCCAGCAGCTTCCGCTCGACGCCGTCGATCACAACATCAACCAGCACCGGCGCGCAGGGGAAGTCCCAGTCCCAGACGTCGTGCTTGATCACCTGGTAGTGCCACAACCGCTCGCCGCTCTCGATGTCGACCGCGACGATGCTGTCCGAGAAGAGGTTGTCGCCGTGGCGGTGGCCGCCGTAGTAGTCGTTCGTCGGCATCTCGGTCGGCAGGTAGACGATCCCCAGCTCCAGGTCGGCGCTGATCTGCCCCCAGACCCCGGTGTTCCCGGTGTAGCGCCACGAGTCGTTCAGCCACGTGTCGTTGCCGAACTCGTCGCCGCCAGGAATGGTGTGGAAAATCCACTTCCGCGTGCCGGTCGTGGCGTCGAAGCCGCGCACGTGGCCCTTCGTGTTCCGCATCGACCTGGGCGCGCTACCCGGGATGTGCGCCGCGCCGACGACGATGGTGTCGCCCACGACGAGCGGCGTCGCGTGCAGGCCGATCTCGCCCGAGAGCGGATCGATCTCCTGATCCATGGTCAGCATCAGATCGACGACGCCATCCTCGCCGAAGTTGGCGAGTCGCTCGCCGGTCTGCGCGTTCAAGCCAATGAGCTGGTAGCCGGGTGTGACATAGAAAATCTGCCCGTCCCCCGCGTCGGCGCGGTAGGCGAGGCCGCGGCCCGACCGGCGACGCGGCGCCACCTCGGCCCGCTCCCCCTCGTCGAGCCGGTGCATCCAGAGCAACTCGCCAGTCCCGGCGTCGGCCGCAATCACCGCGCGCCGCAGGCCGGCGGTCGAGTAGATCACCCCGTTCACCATCAGCGGCGTCGCCTGGAAGTTGAATTCCGGCTCCGCTCCGAAGTTACGCGTCTGGATCCGCCACGCCTCCTCGAGGTCGCCGAAATTGGAGGCGTCAATCTGATCGAGCGGTGCGTAGCGGGTGTTGGCGATGTCACCGCCGTAACTCCGCCACTCGCCACCTGCGGTCTGCGCCGACGCGGGCGCAACCGCCGCCGCCACCAACCAGACGATCGCCGCTGCGGCCACGACACGGTTCGCATTGCTTCTCATGGGTCTCTGCTCCATGTTTCCCGCACCACCGGACTGACGGTAGCTATTCTATCGACTTGCCACCCTGGATGCGCTTCGCCACGCCGGCCCGCCCCACGCGGAGCGGCAGGCGGCTGCATGTTCCCTCGGAGAGATCAGATCCGCTCGAAGCGGCGTTCGATCTCGTGCCGGGGGAGGCGCAGAAGGACCGGGCGACCGTGGGGGCACACGGTGGAGTACGAGACGCGGCGAAGCTCCTGCAGGATCCAGACCATCTTCTCGCGTGTAAGGCGGTCGTGCGCCTTGACCGCCGCGTGGCACGCCGTCGTCGCGGCGATCCGGCCGATCGCCTCCTCGACGTCGGCGCCCCGGTCGATCCCCTCCAGATCGTCCGCCAGGGCCCGGACCGCCGTCTCGCAGGCGGCGCGGTCAAGGAGCGCCGGCACCGCCGAGACCCGGACGCTCCCGCCGCCGAACGGCTCGATCTCGAAGCCGAGGCGGTCGAGGTCCGCCGCATGGGCCTCCAGTGCCGCGCGGCCCGCTGGGGGGAGATCGATCAGGAGGGGCTGCAGCAGCCGCTGCGCCTCGAGGCGGCCGGCGGTGAGCCGGTCCTTGACCTGCTCGAAGAGGATCCGCTCGTGGGCGACATGCTGATCGATCAGCACGACGCCGTCGTTGTCGACCGCCACGATGAAGGTGTCGCGGAACTGGCCGAGCGGAATGAGTGGCGCCGTCTCCACACGCACCGGCTGGAGCTGTTCGCCCGCCGGCGGCGGCGCACTCCAGCCGGGCGAACTCCTCGCCGGCGTTGCCGCCCGCTCGCGCGCCACCGCTGCGCCACCGTGATGCTGCTCCCGGCCTGTCCCCGGCGCCCAGCGGCTGCCCGCGCCCATCGTGCTCAGGATCCCGGGGATCGATGCGGCGCGCGGTTCGGGCGGGGCGGCGCGGGGCGCGTCGAGCGACAGCGTGGGTACCGCATCCTGGCCGAGTGCCTCCAGCATGGCGCGGCGCACGACCTCATGCACCATCGACGCCTCGAGGAAACGGACCTCCGCCTTGGCGGGATGGACGTTGACATCCACCCGGCCGGCCGGCAGGTCGATGAAGAGATGGACTTCCGGACTGCGCGGCTTGATGCTGGCGCGGCTGTAGGCGTCGTTCACCGCGTGCAGGATCGTCCTGTCCTTCACCGGCCGCCGGTTCACCCAGAGGTGCTGCGGCCCCCGGGCCGGCCCCTGCTCCGCCAGCGCCGCGGCGCGTCCGGAGACCCGCACGCCCCCCGCCTGCTTCCGCACCTCCACCAGATCGGGCCGCTCGCCGTACACTTGGAAGAATCGTTCGGCCGCGTCCGTGACCGGCGGCCAGTCGAACAGAATCCGGTTGCCGCTCCGGAACGTGAAGCCGGTCTCGTGGCGGCCGAGCGCGATCTGCGTAACGGTGCGCGAGACGTGCGCCGTCTCGGCACCGTCCGACTTCAGGAACTTCTGCCGCGCCGGGACGTTGTAGAAGAGGTCGCGCACCTCGACGAGCGTGCCTTCCGGCGCGCCCACCTCCGCCACCGCCGCCGCGCCGCCTCCCTCGACCCGTACTTCGGTGCCGTGCGCCTCCCCCCGCGCGCGGGTCTGGAGCCGGAAATGCGAGACCGACGCGATGCTCGGGAGCGCCTCCCCCCGGAACCCGAGCGTGGCGATCGCCGCGAGGTCCGCCTCGGTTCGGATCTTCGAGGTCGCGTGCCGCTCGACGGCCAGCGCCGCGTCGGCCGCGGCCATGCCCTCGCCGTCGTCCTCGACGCGGATCAGCCGCTTGCCGCCGAACTCCACTGTCACGGCGATCCGGGTGGCGCCAGCGTCGAGCGCGTTCTCGACAAGCTCCTTCACGGCGGCGGCAGGTCGTTCGACCACCTCGCCGGCCGCGATCTGGTTCGCCAGGCCGGGGGGAAGCCGTGTGATCCGGCCGGCCTGTGCCACGGAGCCTAGCCCTTGGCGGCGAGGGTGGCCTGGGCGGCGGCCAGCCGTGCCGTGGGGACACGGAAGGGAGAGGCGCTGATGTAGTCGAGCCCCACCTCTTCGAAGAAGTGGATCGACGCCGGGTCGCCCCCATGCTCGCCGCAGACTCCCAGCTTGAGCGTCGGCTTCGCACCGCGTCCCCGCTCGACGCCGAGGCGGACCAGGGCCCCGACGCCGTCGACATCGATCGACTCGAACGGGTCGCGGGTCAGGATCCCGCGGTCCTGATATACCTTGAGGAACTTGCCGACATCGTCGCGCGAGAAGCCGAAGGCCATCTGTGTCAGGTCGTTCGTGCCGAACGAGAAGAAGTCTGCCTCGGCGGCAATCGCATCCGCGGTCATGACGCCGCGTGGGATCTCGATCATCGTGCCGACCAGGTACCTCACCCTGACGCCGGCTGTCTTCACCGTGGCGGCCGCCACCCGGTCGATCAACGCCTTCTGATCATGGAACTCGCCGGCAAGCCCGACGAGCGGGATCATGATCTCGGGCACCACCCGGATCCCCTCCTTCGCCAGACGGCAGGCCGCTTCCATGATGGCGCGCGTCTGCATCTCGGCGATCTCCGGGTAGCTGATCGCCAGGCGTACGCCCCGATGCCCCATCATCGGATTGAACTCGTGGAGTTGCTCGACCCGGCGCAGGAGCGTCCGCTGCTCCGCGAGGTCGGCCTCCGTCACGCCGGCCGCCTCCGCTCTCGCAATGGTCACCATCAGCTCCTCCCGCTTCGGAAGGAACTCGTGGAGCGGCGGGTCGATCAGCCGGATGGTGACCGGCTGACCCTTCATCGCCTTGAAGACGCCGTAGAAATCGTCCCGCTGGAACGGCAGCAGCGCGTCGAGCGCGGCGCGGCGCTCCGCCTCGGTGTCGGCCAGGATCATCCGCTGCACGATCGGGATCCGCTGTTTGCCGAAGAACATGTGCTCGGTCCGGCAGAGGCCGATGCCGCGCGCGCCGAACGCGTAGGCCGTCGCTGCCTGATCCGGCTGATCGGCGTTCGCGCGGACGCCCATCCGGCGCACCTTGTCGGCCCAGCCGAGAAGCGTCTCGAAGCGACGGTGGATGTCGGACTGTTTCGGGTCGAGCTGCCCGGCGAGCACCTGCTGGATCTCGCTCGGCCGGGTGGGCACCTTGCCGATCTTCACCTCGCCCGTCAGCCCATCGAACGAGACGAAGTCCCCCTGTTCGAACGACTGGCCGTTGACCGTGACCATCCGCCGCGTTTCGTCGACATGCAGCTCGCCCGCCCCGACGACGGACGGCTTCCCCATCTGCCGGCCCACCACCGCAGCATGCGAGGTCATGCCGCCGGTGGCGGTCAACACTCCCTGAGCGACATGCATGCCGTGGATGTCGTCCGGCACGGTCTCCTTCCGGACGAGCAGCACGTGCCGCCCCTCGTTCGCCCAGCGCACCGCCTCGTCGGCGCTGAAGACCACCTCGCCGCTTGCCGCACCCGGCGACGCCGGCAATCCCTTCGTGACCGTCGGCAGTGCCTTCCAGGCCGCCGGGTCGAAAACCGGCGCGAGCAGTTGCGTCAGCGCGTCGGGGTCGACCATCCGGACGGCATCGGACGTCGTGATCAGCTTCTCGCGCACCAGGTCGGTCGCAATCACCACCGCGGCGCGGCCGGTCCGTTTGCCGTTCCGGGTCTGCAGCATGTAGAGCTGCTCGTCCTGAATCGTGAACTCGAAGTCCTGGACGTCGCGGTAGTGCTTCTCGAGGCGCGTGGTGATCCGGCGCAGTTCCCGGTACGCTTTCGGCATCACCTCCTCCAGCTCGGTGATCGGCTGCGGTGTCCGGATCCCGGCCACCACGTCTTCCCCCTGCGCGTTGATCAGGAACTCGCCGTAGAACTCCTTTGCCCCGGTCGCCGGGTTGCGTGTGAAACCGACGCCGGTGCCCGAGCGGTCGCCGGTGTTGCCGAAGACCATCGCCTGCACGTTCACCGCGGTGCCGATCTCGTCCGGAATGTCGTAGATGCGCCGGTACTCCTTCGCGCGCGGGTTCCGCCACGAGCGGAAGACCGCGTCGCGCGCCATCCGCAACTGCCGGAGCGGATCCTGCGGAAACGCGCGGCCGCGCTCGTGTCTGACAATCGCCTTGAAACGACCGACGACGTCGCGCAACGCCAGCTCGTCCAGCTCGTAGTCGAGCTCGACGCCGTGCGCCTGCTTCACCGCATCCAACTCCTCCTCGAACGCCTCCTTCGGGATCTCCAGCACGACGTTGCCGAACATTTGAATAAAGCGCCGGTACGAGTCGAAGGCAAAGCGCCCGTTGCCGGTCCGTGCCTTCAGTCCCTCAACGGCGCGGTCGTTCAGGCCGAGGTTGAGAATGGTGTCCATCATCCCCGGCATCGAGAACTTCGCGCCGGAGCGGACCGAGACCAGCAGCGGGTGTCGTGCATCGCCCAGCGTGGCGCCGGCGACGCGTTCGAGCGTCCGGAGATGTCGCTCCATCTCCGCCTCGACTGCCGGCGGCACCTTCCGGCGCTGGCGGTAATAGGCCGTGCACGCCTCGGTCGAGATCGTGAATCCGGGAGGGACCGGGAGGCCGGCGTTGGTCATTTCCGCCAGGTTGGCCCCCTTGCCGCCCAGGAGATCCCGCATCGTGCGATCTCCCTCCGCGGCGCCGGCGCCAAACGCGTAAATGAACGTGCGGTCCGCGGCACGCTCGGCGGCTTGCGTCTGTGGAGCGCCACCCCGAGTGGGCGACTTCGCCAGCGTCTCGGATCGTCGCGAGGCCCCGCGCTTGCCGGAGGCCGCTGTCTTGGGCGGGTTGGACGGTTCGCGCCTGGCAGGAGACATGCGACCGACCTACCGCCGCTTCCACCGCCGGGCGACCCGACTGGGGGCCGCCGGACGCCGCACGACACACGCCTCCGCCGCAGGGCATCCTGTCGAGGGCAACTCGCGGTTCTTCAACAAGGACATGGTCGGGGTGTGAGCCATCTGTCGGGTCTAACCGCGATGCGTTCGCCACGGATTGTAGCAAACACGACCACGAACACGTTCCATGGCGGGCGACGGCGGGAGCGCAGACACCGCCGGCGCTGCACGCACATGCCTGCGGCGCCGGGGTAATCGTTCGTGTTCGCGCCGCCGTGTGACGCCGCGTCGCGCGCGGTCAGGGCGCCGCTGCGCGGTTGCTGGACGCCGTCACACGTCGGAGAGCTCTCTTACGCGCCCCGTGCTGTCGCCGATCGATTCAACCGGCACGCCCATGCGATCCAGCATGCTGACGAAGAGGTTCGTGACCGGCGTCTCCGCTGGATAGCGCAGATGCCGTCCGCCTCTGAGCGTGCCGCCGCCGCCGCCCACCAGGGCGATCGGCAGGTCGTCGTGCATATGCACGTTGCTGTCGCTGATGCCGCTGCCGTACAGCAACATCGAGTTGTCAAGCAGCGTCCCGTCGCCGTCGTCGGTCGCAGCCAGCGAATCGACGAAGTGGGCGAACTGCGCCATGTGGAACGTGTTGATCTTCGCCAACTGCTGTAGCTGTGCAGGATCGTTCCGGTGATGCGACACCGGATGGTGCGACCCCGGCACCCCGATCTCCGGGTAGGCCCGCCCGCTGACTTCCCGCGCCAGCATGAACGTGGCCACCCGCGTCATGTCGGTGCGGAACGCCAGTGTGAGGAGATCGAACATCAGCCGGGCGTGCGCGTCGTACGCCCGCGGGGTCCCGGACGGCCGCTCCACTAGCGGCAGCTCCCGGTCGCTCTGCACCTCGGCCAGCTCGATCCGTCGCTCGGCATCCCGGATGGCGTCGAGGTACTCGTTCAGCTTCACCTTGTCGCCCTGGCCCAGCGTGTTGCGCAGGACGCCCGCCTCGCCCGCCACCGAGTCGAGAATGCTCCGTTCCTTGCGCATCCGCGCCTGCCGCGACGCGACGTCGGTCGTATCGCTCGCGCCGAACAGCCGCTCGAAGACCGCCCGCGGGTCGTTCATCATCGGCAGGGGCGTCGTCGGGCTGCGCCAGGCGATCGTGTTGGCGTAGGCGCAACTGTACCCGGCATCGCACCCGCCCAGGACCTCCACCGACTCGAGCGCCAACTCCAGCGATCCGAGCTGGGTCTCGTTCGCCATCGTCCGGGCCGCCACCTGATCCATCGAGATGCCAGCCCGAATGTCGGTCCCCTCGGTCTTCTTGATATGCACGCCGGTCAGGAAGGTGCCGGCAGCCCGGGCATGGTCGCCGGTCCCCTCATCCCCCTGCGGCCACCCGTACTGCTGCGCCAGACCGCTCAGCACCAGCATCCTGTCGTGATGCGCCGCGAGCGGCTGCAGAATGGGCGACATCGGGAAGCCCGCCCCTTCCGCCGCGGGCGTCCAGTCCGTCATCATCATGCCGTTCGGGACATAGACCACCGCCAGGCGGCGCGGACCGGCGGCGGCCGTCCGGGTCGACGCCGTCAGGGCCGGGATCATGGCGTCGAACAGAGGGAGCGCCACCGTCGCGCCCAGCCCCCGAAGCGCCGTCCGCCGCGAAAGGTGTCTGCGTGTGATCATCATGTCGTCACGCTCCTTGGCGTCACCGGGAGGTCCCGGGATCGCCCGCCGCATCCGCAGCGGCTCGCATCCGGAAGGGTACACTTCGAGCAATGGCGGATACAAGCGCCGACCAGCGGTAGCCGTCGTTCTCCGCCGCCCGGACCGCCTCCCGCACCGCCGGCATGTCGTAGTACTCCAGGCCCCGGCCCAGGGCATACGTCAGCAGCTTCTCCGCCAGCGTTCGGACCAGCAGATCGCCCCGCGCCGCCAGGGCATCGCGGAACTCGGCCGGTCCGTCGAAGGGGGTGCCGTCGGGCATCAGGCCCGACGCGTCGATCGGGACGCCGCCTTCGCCCAGGTCCCGCCACCGGCCGGTCGCATCGAAGTTCTCGAGCGCGAAGCCGAGCGGATCCATGGGCGCGTGGCAACTGGCGCAGACCGGGTTGCGCCGGTGCGCCTCGAGGCGCTCCCGCACCGAGGTGGGGGCCGCGCCATCGCCTGCCTCCTCCAACGCCGGCACATTGGGCGGCGGCGGAGGCGGGGGCGCTCCGAAGATGTTCTCGAGCAGCCACTTGCCCCGGACCACCGGCGACGTGCGATGCGCGTAGGAGGTCACGGTCAGGATGCTGCCGTGGCCAAGCAGCCCGCCCAGGCGGCGGTCCGCCAGCGGTATCCGCCGGAAGTGGCTGCCGTAGATGTCGGGGACGCCGTAATGGCGGGCGAGCCGCTCGTTCATGAAGGTATAGTCCGCGGTCAGCAGCTCGGGCACCGGGCGATCCTCGCGGATCTGGCTCTCCAGGAAGAGCCGGGTCTCGGTCTCGAGCGCCTCGCGCAGGTTATCGTCGAAATCGGTAAAGCGCTCGCGGTCGGGCGTGTGGATCAGCAGGTTGCGCTGCCAGAGCCACTGCCCCGCGAAGTTCGTGACGAGCGAGGCGGCGCGCGGATCACGCAGCATGCGCCGGACCTGCCGGTCGAGCACCGCCGGCTCGTGCAGCTCGCCGCGCTCCGCAGGGTCGAGCAGCTCGTCGTCCGGAATGCTGCTCCAGAGGAAGAACGACAGCCGGGAGGCAAGCTCCAGGTCGTCGATCCGATACGGCGCGTCCGCCCGCATGTCCACCGGATCTACCGGCGCCCGGAACAAGAACGCGGGCGACACCAGAAGCCGCTCGATCACCCACTCGATGCCGATGTCGAAGCCTCCCTCGGCCCGGCCCTCCCGGTAGAGCGCCAGCAGGGCCTCCACCTCCGCGTCCGCGGCCGGCCGGCGGTAGGCGCGCCGCGCCAGCGTCCGGACGATCCGGGCAGCGCACGCCTCCTCTTCCGACGGTTGCGCCGGGTAACAGACGAAGATCTTCCGGCGGCTCTCCGTGTCGGCCGGCGTGGCGCCATCGTACGGCCCGCGCACCTCGAGGCGCTCCACCGCCGGGGCGGTGTCCATGATCCCCGACTCCTCGAAGCTGCCGACCGGCGGCCTTGGGATCCAGAGACCCTCGCGCAGGCGGGGGTCGTTGACGAAGGCGGCGCTCACCAACCGCCGCCCGGCGGCGACCCGGAGGCGGATCTGCAGCGCGTCATCCGCCGTGCGCAGGTAGTCCGACGTCCGCCCGTACTCGGACGCCGACGGCGCGGCGTCTGGATCGCCGCCGATCTCGACCGAGTGCACCAGCGCCCCGTCGAGCCGGATGTCGAACGTATTGGGCCGCGCCAGCCCGCGGATCCGGTCGCTCGACGTGCGCCGCAGCCGCGCCGCGATCACATACTGGCCATCGACCGGGAAGTGATGGTGGACGGCGAGACCGCCGCGCGATCCGAACGGCAGGTCGTCCCCCATCCGCGTGTCCTGCGCCAGGTACGGCGAGACGTGGTAGGCCTCCGTCACCGGGGTGAGCGTCGGGTCGCCGACGGCGAGCCGACCGATCCGGTTCGCCGCGATCAGGTAGCGGTCGAGGAGACCCGGGGAGATCGACAGGACATCGGCGACGTTGTCGAAGCCGTACCCCGAATCGTCCGCCGGCAGCATGGCCCGCGGGTCGACGATCACGCCGAGGAGGTCGCGCACCGCGTTGGCGTACTCGGTCCGGTTGAGGCGGTGTGGCGCCGGACGTCCCGGCATCGGCAGCGCCGCGGCCGCGGTGTCGACCGACGTCTCGAGGTACGCGATGAAGCTGCGGTACGCGTCCACATCGGGCCGGGGCCGCGCCGGCGGAGGCATCGATCCCATCCGGAGCTTCCGGATCACACGTTCCCAGATCGGGGCGTTCGCCGCGATGTCGTTCAGGTCGAGGCTGTCGAACGAAAGGTTCGCCGTCTGTAGCCGGTCGTTGTGGCAGCCGGCGCAGTAACGGTCGAGCATCGTGCGGTGGGTCTCGGCGGACGCCGCCTCCTCCTGGCCCGCGGCGGTGGCCATCGCCGGGCCGCCGCCCGCCGCAAGGGCAACGAGACCAGCCATCGCCACGAGCATCGCCCCCACCCGCATCCGCGCGTCGGATCGTGCCGCAGTCATCGCATCTCCCCTGCTAACGGAGACGCTCGCCGGCGCGGCGCGTGAAGTCGCGGATCATCTCCTGGCCGTCGACGCCGAGCGTGGTGTTCGCTCCGAGCTGGCGCAGCAGCGCCGCCGTCTCCGGCCAGAACGTGATGCTCTGGCCCGCCGTGTTCAGATGCGCCTCGGCGATGCGGTATGCCGTCTGACCCTGCGTGTCCTGAACGTCGAGCAGCGCACCCTGCGTGATGAGAAACTCCACCATCGGGTCGGCCCCCATGTAGGCGGCGCCCTGCAGCGCCGTCTGACCCGCCTGGTTGACGGTGTTCACATCGACGCCCAACTCTTCCGTCAGGTACCGGACCGCCTCGAGGCTGTCCGTCAGGTTCCAGACCGTATAGAAGGATGAGACATCACCCCGCTGCGCCCGCGGCCCCTGCACCTGCGTCAGCCCTGCCGCCACCATCAGCGGCGCCGTGCCGTCGTCGAGCGTCAGTTCCGGATCGGCGCCGCCCTCCACCAGGATCTCCATCAGCGGCTGGTTCACCTGCTTCGCCGCCAGGAAGAAGGCCGTGGCGGTCTGGTTCGAGTCGACGGCGGCGGCGCGCGTATCCACCGGGATGTCCGGCGCGGTGTTCTCCGCACCGGGCGTCCGCCGCGGCACTTCGGAGCCGGCGCCCCGCCCGGGACCGAAGATCCGGAGCGGCGCCGTCTCGACGCGCGCGTTGGGATCCGCGCCGTGCGCCAGGAGCGCCCGGACCACATCCACCTGATTGCGCGGCACCGCCAGATGCAGCGCCGTATAGCCGGCTTCCGTCAGGTTGGGGTCGGCCCCCCGCTCGATCAACGCGACCGCCGTCGCGCTGCGCCGGCTGGCCGTGGCGATCATCAGCGCGGTGTGGCCCTCGGGGGCCAATGTGTCGACGTCGGCGCTCGCATCGAGCAGCGCGTGCGTCGCCCCGGTTGCCCCCTGCTGGGCGGCGAAGAATAGCGCCGTGAACCCTTCGTCCGTAAGGGTGTGGACATCCGCCCCGGCCGCGATGAGCGCCCGCACCACCTCGGTGTGCCCCCCGGCGGCGGCCCACATCAGCGCGGTCTGCTCCGAGCCGGCGGTCCGGGCGTCGACATCGGCGCCGGCCGCGATCAGACGGGCGGCAATGTCCGGATGACCGGTCCGGGCCGCGGTCATCAGCGGCGTCTCGCCGTTCGCCTGCGCCACGGCGGGATCGGCGCCGGCGGCCAGCAGGCGCTCCACCATCGCGACGCTCCGGTTGAGGCAAGCGAGCGCGAGGGGTGTGACGCCGTACTCATTCGCGGCGTTCACGTCGGCGCCGGCGTCGAGCAGCCGGTCGGTCAGATCGTGATTGTTCCAGTGGACCGCCCAGGCAAGCGGTGTCGCGCCGTCAGCCTGTGGGATATTGACATCGGTACCCTCCCGCAGGAGGGCATCGATCGCGTCGGCATTGCGCTCGCGAACCGCCGTCACGAGACGGTCGTCTGCTGCCTCCGCGGGAGCCGGGACGGCCGTCGCGAGAACGAGTACGGCGCAGGCGATGAATCTCATTCGGAACCTGCCCCCCTGACGCAGCAGAAGTCGATGGTCAACCAGTATACGCGAAGGTGGCTGACCAGTACACACGAAGGCGGCGGACCGGGATCCTCCCCGGCCGCCGCCCCGTGTCGCCGTACCGAAACGGCGTTACCGCTAGATGTCCGGCTCCTCTCGATTAGATGTCCGGCTCCTCTTTCACCTCCATGATCGTGAGAATGATCGTCAGGCCGAGGACGACGGCCGTGGTCCAGAGGCCCGCCTTCGCCGTCCTGCTCAGGTTGGTCTCCATCGCCTCGATGTCGGCATACGGGATCGGGTGGGGCGTCCCCGCCTGATCGAGGTGCAGCACCAGGTGATGGGCCGCCGCCTGCTGCACATGGCCCCGGTACGTCGACCGGCCCGCCACCTTGACCGCCACGTGGTGGCCCACCAGGCCGGCCGCAACGCGCGCCGCTTCCGCCGCGTCGGGCCGCCCCTCCGCGCGGTACGTCGTCCGCGCGAACCGGACCTCCGCCACGTCGGCGTACGCCACCGCGTGGCTGGCGCGGTCCCGCGCCAGCGTCAACTCGAACGTCGTCGCGCCGATCGATGCGATCACGCCGTCCAGCGTGTCGCCCTTGGTCAGCTTGACCTTGACCTCGGCACCGACGCCGAGCAGCTGCACCTGCTGCGCCGTCTGTCCGTCGGTCGGATCAAGCTCGCTCACCGCGCGGATGGCGGAGGCGAGCAGCGGTCCGGCGGCCTGGGCCGCCGGCATGTAACTGAGTGACACGATGAGAGCCAGTGCCAACGCACGTCGCATAAATCCCCCCTGTTGTCGAGTGTCGGTGTCTGCCAGCCGCTTCGATGCCGGATGGCACAGCCGGCGTCCGGGGAGGCGGACCCTCCCCGGACGCCGGCCGACCCTGTCCTGCTAGAAGCTCACCTTCAGGCCGACGGCCGCCGTCCGCGGCACGTAGGCAACCAGGAACGACTGGCGCGGAAGGCCGTACGACGGACTCGACTCGTTGGTCACGTACTGGAAGAAGTTGGCGTGGTTGAGGAGGTTGAACACCTCAAGCGACGCCTCGATCTCGTACGCCCCCGCCGGAATCGGCCACGCCAGCTTCATGTCAATCCGGTGAATCGGCAGCCCGACCCAGTCGTTGCGCGGCACGATGGCGCCATCCGGACGGAGCCGGTTGGACTTGCCCCCGCTATCGCGGAAGTCGGAGCCATAGCTCGTCCCCGAGCGCTGACCCGATCCGAAGAAGTACAGGCCGCTCCACTGCAGGCCGCCGGGCATCTCCCAGATCGCGTTCGTCACCAGGCGGTGGTGCTGCTCGCCCGTCGACGGCCCGCACTGGCCACCCAGGTCAAACGGAATGGAGACCCCGGCGTTGAGCTGATCGCCGTCCCAGATGAGCGGGTTGCCGTCGCAGTCGTCGAAGTTGGCCCACGTGTAGGTCACCGCCGCCTGCCAACCGCCGCTGAACCGCTTCGTGAACGCCGTCTCCAGCGCCTTGTAGAGCGACTCCCCCGCCGAGAACGCCCGAGACACGACGCCCCAGTGGGGGTAGCGCCGGTGCTGCTGGTAGTTCCCGGTGCTGTACGGGTAGTTGACGCCGGTCGACGCGTTGTACGTCAGGTTGTGGTTCCAGTTCTGTTGCTCGCCCAGCGCATCGGTGACGACATAGTCCACCTGGAACGACATCGTCTGGCCCACCGACTGCTGGAGACCCACCGACATCTGGTTGCTGTACGGCACGTTGATGTTCTCGTGGGCGATGTACCCCGAGGTGGTCTTCGGCGCGGCAAACGCCTGCTCGAGCGAGATGCCCCCGTCGCCCGTCAGGAAGCCGCCGCCCGTCCCGAATCCCAGCTCGGTGAAGGGATTCATGAGGAAGTCCTCACGCCCCACGCCGTCGATGCCGCCGGGGTTCTGCGCCTCCGGGATGGCGAGCTGAATGTTCACCGGCGTATGGTGCGACCACTGATCCTTCGGGCCGGTGTAGTACTGTCCCCAGCCGCCCCGGACGACGGTGGTGTCGGATGCCTGCCAGGCGAAGCCAAGCCGCGGACCGAAGTTCATGAAGTCGTTCGACGTCTGCTCACGAATAATGCTGGCGGGCGGCCTCGGGCCAGGCACATACCACTGATCCGCCGCCCAGTTGTGGGCGTAGTCCCAGCGGAGGCCGAGGTTCAGCGTCAGGCGGGGGTGGACCTCCCAGTTGTCCTGCACCCAGCCCGCCACGTACGGCACGAAGTTGTTCCACGTCCAGTCGCCGAAGCTCTTCTCCCACCAGAGGGTGAACGGGCTGAGCGCGTGCAGATTCCAACTGGGCACGTCGTTCCAGACCGGGAACATCTCGGCCATGGAATAGGGGAACCCCACGGGGAACTGCTGACCTGCCGGAATGTTCCGCGCCCGCGCGTTCAGCTCGCCGAACCGCGAGTTGTTCCACTCGTAGAAGTCGTTGTTCCAGATGTAGTCGCCCCCCAGCTTCACCTCGTGGGCGCCGAGCAGCAGCGTCACGTCGTCCCGGACCGTCCACGTGCGGCCGATCAGGTTCAACGGCAGGTACCCCGGATGGCCGAGCGTCAGCCCCGCCAGCAGGACGCGCGGGCCGACGTCGCCAACCGCCAGGCGGAACGAGGTGAGGTAGTGGAAGTAGACCTTCAGCTCGTGCACCATGTTGCCGCCGAAGGTCTGCGTCAGGCCGATCTGCGTCTGATAGTTGCTGAACCCGCTGTCGTTCGACACGGACGGGTGGGCCAAGGAGTTGTGCCGCTCGAGCGGCTCACGGTTCTTCCAGCCGCTGAGCCGGTACATCGCCCGCCCGATGTCGCCCATCTGATCGTCGAGACGCACGCCGAACTTCTGCTCGACGCGGGCCGCGCTGAACGACGGGAGGTTGAAGTGGTCCCACGGCGTGTCGAAGAAGTACTCGTTCGGCTCCCGCTCCCCCTCGTAGTAGCCGAAGTAGTGGACGTCGTTCTCGATGAGCGGGCCGCCGATGCTGAAGCCGCCCTGTTGGTTCGCGTAGTCCAGGTTCAGGCCCGACACATGGTCGGCCGCGATCATGCTGCTGTGCCGGAAGTAGCCGAACCCGTTGCCGGTCACCACGTTGGTGCCGCCCCGGCTGACCGTGTTCAGCAGAATGCCCATCGAGCGCCCCTGCGTCGCATCGAACCGGCTGCTCTGGAACTCGAACTCGGCAATGGAGTCACGCGCAAACCGCACGTTGCCGAAGAACGAACCCGCCATGGTGTTCGTCACCTGGACGCCGTCCATGTTGAGCTGGTAGTAGCCCGGATCCGAGCGATACCCGCTCTGCCCGGTCGGCGAGTCGGTGACGTCGGTCGCCCGGCTGCCCGGCGCGAGCATGGCCAGCGCCATCCAGTTGCGCCCCAGCACCGGCAGGTCCTCGATCTGCCGCTGATCGACGCGGCCGCCCAAGTCGGACTGCTGCGTGTCGATGAGCGGCGCCTCGGCCGTGACGGTGATCGTCTCGTCGAGCGTCGCCACCGTCAACGTGAAGTCGAGGTCGAGGGACTGGCCGACGCCGACGGTCAGGTTCTCCAGGGTGACGACGGTGAACCCGGGCAGATCCGCTGTGACGTTGTGCGCGCCAACACGGAGTGCGGCAAAGTTGTACTGGCCGCCCGCGTCGGTGATGGCGACGGTCGGCGTATTCGTGTCGACGTGCGTGGCCGTGATGGTGACACCGGGCAACACGGCCCCGGTCTCGTCACTCACGGTTCCGGACAAACCCTGCGCATAGGCAGCGTTCGGGACGGCGATCGCAAAGGCAAGCGCCGCCAGCAAGAGCACCGATCGATTCATGCTACTTCCCTCCTCCGCCCGCACCAAGTCGCGGACAATCGGGGGAGTATAGCAGCCGGAAGCGGCGTGTCAAGGCATTGCCGGCATGTACACGCGATCCGAATCGGGGGCGCCTGGGAGGCGCCGCCGAGGCCGGGGCGCGCTCCGCCGGGCGCGGCCGGCCCGCGGCGGTCAGCAACCATGCAGTGGCTGACCAGTACACACGAAAGCGGCGGACCGGAATCTTCCCCGGCCGCCGCCTCGCATCGCCGTACCAAGACGGCGCTTTCGCGAGATATTCCGGCTTTCGTCTAGATGTCCGGCTCCTCTTTCACTTCCATGATCGTGAGAATGATCGTCAGGCCGAGGACGACGGCCGTGGTCCAGAGGCCCGCCTTCGCTGTCCTGCTCAGGTTGGTCTCCATCGCCTCGATGTCGGCATACGGGATCGGGTGCGGCGTCCCCGCCTGATCGAGGTGCAGCACCAGGTGATCGGCCGCCGCCTGCTGCACATGGCCCCGGTACGTCGACCGGCCCGCCACCTTGACCGCCACGTGGTGGCCCACCAGGCCGGCCGCAACGCGCGCCGCTTCCGCCGCGTCGGGCCGCCCCTCCGCGCGGTACGTCGTCCGCGCGAACCGGACCTCCGCCACGTCGGCGTACGCCACCGCGTGGCTGGCGCGGTCCCGCGCCAGCGTCAACTCGAACGTCGTCGCGCCGATCGATGCGATCACGCCGTCCAGCGTGTCGCCCGCTGCCAGCTTGACCTTGACCTCGGCACCGACGCCGAGCAGCTGCACCTGCTGCGCCGTCTGTCCGTCGGTCGGATCAAGTTCGCTCACCGCGCGGATGGCGGAGGCGAGCAGCGGTCCGGCGGCCTGGGCCGCCGGCATGTAACTGAGTGACACGATGAGAGCCAAGGCCAACGCACGTCGCATAAATCCCCCCTGTTGTCGAGTGTCGGTGTCTGCCAGCCGCTTCGATGCCGGATGGCACAGCCGGCGTCCGGGGAGGCGTGCCCTCCCCGGGCGCCGGCCGACCCATGTCCTGCTAGAAGCTCACCTTCAGGCCGAGGGCCGCCGTCCGCGGCACGTAGGCGACCAGGAACGACTGACGCGGATTGCCGTACGACGGACTCGACTCGTTAGTCACGTAGGAGTAGAAGTTGGCGTGGTTGAAGAGGTTGAACACCTCGAGCGACGCCTCGATCTCGTACGCCCCCGCCGGAATCGGCCACGCCAGCTTCATGTCGACCCGGTGGATCGGCAGCCCGACCCAGTCGTGGCGCGGCACGAGGGCGCCATCCGGACGGAGCCGGTTGGACTTGCCCCCGCTATCGCGGAAGTCGGTGCCATAGGTCGTCGCCGAGCGCTGACCCGATCCGAAGAAGTACAGGCCGCTCAACTGCAGGCCTCCGGGCGCCTCCCAGATCGCGTTGGTCACCAGGCGGTGGTGCTGCTCGCCCGTCGACGGCCCGCACTGGCCACCCAGGTCAAACGGAATGGTGACCCCGGGATTGAGTGCATCGTTGTCCCAGATGAGCGGGCTGCCGTCGCAGTCGTCGAAGTTGGCCCAGGTGTAGGTCACCGCCGCCTGCCAACTGTCGCTGAACCGCTTCGTGAACGCCGTCTCCAGCGCCTTGTAGAGCGACTCGCGCGAGGAGAACGCCCGCGACACGCTGCCCCAGTGGGGGTAGCGCCGGTACTGCTGGTACTGCCCGGTGCTGTACGGGTGGTTGAGGCCGGTCGCCGCGTTGTAGGTCACGTTGTGGTTCCAGTTCTCCTGCTCGCCCAGTGAGTCGGTGACGACGTAATCCACCTGGAACGACATCGTCTGGCCCACCGACTGCTGGAAGCCGACCGACATCTGGTTGCTGTACGGCACGTAGATGTTCTCGTGGGCGATGTACCCCGAGGTGTTCTTCGGCGCGGCGAACGCCCGCTCGAGCGAGATGTCCGCCTCGCCCGTCAGGAAGCCGCCGCCCGTCCCCCACCCCAGTTCCGCGAAGGGGTTCGCAACGAAGTCCGCACGCCCCATGCCGTCGAGGCCGCCGGCGTTCAAGGCCTCCGGGATGGCGAGCTGAATGTTCACCGGCGTGTGGTGCGACCACTGATCCTTCGGACCGGTGTAGTACCGCCCCCAGCCGCCCCGGACGACGGTGGTGTCGGATGCCTGCCAGGCGAAGCCAAGCCGCGGACCGAAGTTCATGAAGTCGTTCGACGTCGGCTCCCGGATGAGGCTGGCGGGCGGCCTCGGGCCGGGCACATACCACTGATCCGCCGCCCAGTTGTGGGCGTAGTCCCAGCGGAGGCCGAGGTTCAGCGTCAGGCGGGGGTGGACCTCCCAGTTGTCCTGCACCCAGCCCGCCACGTACGGCACGAAGTTGTTCCAGGTCCAGTCGCCGAAGCTCCGCTGCCACCTGAGGGTGAACGGGCTGAGCGCGTGCAGATTCCAGGTGGACACGTCGTCCCAGACCGGGAACATCTCGGCCATGGAATAGGGGAACCCTTCGGGGAACTGCTGGCCGGCCGGGATATTCCGCGCCCGCGCGTCGAGGACACCGAACCGCGCGTTGTTCCACTCGTAGAAGTCGTTGTTCCAGATGTAGTCGCCCCCCAGCTTCAGCTCGTGGTTGCCGAGCAGCAGCGTCACGTCGTCCCGGACCGTCCACGTGCGGCCGATCAGGTTCAGCGGCAGGTACTGCGGATGGCCGAGCGTCAGCCCCGACAGGCTGACCCGCGGGCCGACGTCGCCGTTCGCAATGCGGAACGAGGTGAGGTAGTGGAAGTAGACCTTCAGCTCGTGCACCATGTTGCCGCCGAAGGTCTGCGTCAGGCCGATCTGCGACTGATAGTTGCTGAACCCGCTGTCGTTCGACGTGGACGGGTGGGCGGTGGAGTTGTGCCGCTCGATCGGGTCACGGTTCTTCCAACCGCTGAACCGGTACATCGCCCGCCCGATGTCGCCCATCTGATCGTCGAAGCGGAGGCCGAACTTCTGCTCGACGCGGGCCGCGCGGAACGACGGGAGGTTGAAGTGGTCCCACGGCGTGTCGAAGAAGTACTCGTTCGGCTCCCGCTCCCCCTCGTAGTAGCCGAAGTAGTGCATGTCGTTCTCGGTGAGCGGGCCGCCGATGCTGAAGCCGCCCTGCTGGTTCGCGTAATCCAGGCTCTGGCCGGACACATGGTCGGCCGCGATCATGCTGCTGTGCCGGAAGTAGCCGAACCCGTTGCCGGTCACCACGTTGGTGCCGCCCCGGCTGACCGTGTTCAGCAGGATGCCCATCGAGCGCCCGTTCGTCGCGTCGAACCGGCTGCTCTGGAACTCGAACTCGGCAATGGAGTCACGCGCGAACTTCACGTTCCCGAAGAACGAACTCGCCATGGTGTTCGTCACCTGAACGCCGTCCATGTTGAGCTGGTAGTAGCCCGGATCGGAGCGCCTCCCGCTCAGCCCGGTCGGCGAGTCGGTGACGTCGGTCGCCCGGCTGCCCGGCGCGAGCATGGCCAACGCCATCCAGTTGCGCCCCAGTACCGGCAGATCCTCGATCTGCCGCTGATCGACGCGGCCGCCCAGGTCGGACTGCTGCGTGTCGATGAGCGGCGCCTCGGCCGTGACGGTGATCGTCTCGTCGAGCGTCGCCACCGTCAACGTGAAGTCGAGGTCGAGGGACTGGCCGACGCCGACGGTCAGGTTCTCCAGGGTGACGACGGTGAACCCGGGCAGGTCCGCCGTGACGTTATACGCGCCAACACGGAGTGCGGCAAAGTTGTATTGGCCGCCCGCGTCGGTGATGGCGACGGTCGGCGTGTTCGTATCGACGTGCGTGGCCGTGATGGTGACACCTGGCAGCACGGCCCCGGTCTCGTCACTCACGGTTCCGGACAAACCCTGCGCATAGGCAGCGCTCGGGACGGCGATGAGAACAGCGACGGCGGCCAAAACGAGCACCCATCGATTCATCAGTCCCTCCTCGGCCCGCACACACGATACGCGAGCACTGGCGCCAACTATATCAGGTTGGATCAGCGTGTCAAGTCGACATCTAAGCGTAGAACCTACAACACTTTGTGGGTTTCCAGGAAGAAGAGTCCGACGGACGCGGCGGCCCGAGCGGCGGTCAGGGACGGGACGTCCGGTACGGTTGACCGGCCCGGTACAGCCGGAGCCGGTCGCGGATCTCAGGGTAGGCGGTGTCGGCGGCGGCACCGGCGGCCTGGAGCGCTTCCTCGGCCAGACGCGCCGCCTCGTCGTAGCGGCCGGCGGCGGCGTAGGCGGCGGCGGCGGTGTCGAGCATCGCGACGTCCGTCGCGCCCGCCAGACGGAGCGCCTCCTCCGCCAGCCGGACCGCGGCGTCCGGATCGCGAAGGCCATCGTCGGAAGAGGTGGCGAGCAGCCACGCGAGCTCGCCCGCCGGCGCGGCCCACTCCGGGGCAAGCGCCATCGCGCGGCGATAGTGCGCCGTGGCCTCCCCCGGCCGGCCATCGAGGGCCAGCGTGAAGCCGAGGTTGTGATGGGCCAGGGCATAGCCGGGCCGGCTGCGGACCGCCTCCCCGAAGTAGTGGATCGCCTGCCCATAATCACCCAGCCACTGGAAGATGCCCCCAAGTGTGTTGTGGGTCTCGGCGTCGTCCGGATTGATGGCGAGCGCCTCGCGGAACAGCCGCACCGCTTCGGCGAGCTGGCCCTCCGCCCGACGGATCGTGCCCAGACCCCGTAGCGCGGGAGCGAATCGGGGCGCGGCGGCAAGCGCCCGTTCGAACCGGGCCACCGCCCGCCCGAGGTCGCGCTCCAGAAAGTGAACGTTTCCCAGGTGGTAATGCGCCAGCGCGAAGTCAGGCGCCAGACGTACCGCCTCCTCGAGGTGGACTGTCGCCTCGTCGAGTCGCTCCTCCGCGATCAGGAGCGTCGCCAGGCGGTCGTGGATCACCGGGTCGTCCGGGGTGATCTCCAGCCGCTTGCGATCGCCGACGATGTGCTGTTGCCGCTCGCGGCGCTCCATCTCGTCGACGAGCCGCGGCAGATCCTCCTCCCGCCGGGCAACGACCTGCAGCGGCAGGTCGGCCATCTCGTCGGCCGACCCCGATCCGTAGGTCACCCGGCGCGGGGGATGGCTCGGATTCTGCGGATTCGTGGCGGAGTTGTCGTAGACGAAGCGGGCCGAGACGACCGTCCCCGCAGGCAGGTGCAGCGGCGCGGCGTACTGGTACTGATCCTGCCAGGCGAACTCCCACTCCGGAATATCGACCAGCCAGGTCCGTTCGCCGTCGGGCAACGTCGCCCAGGCGGAGATCTCGGTGGCGAGGTAGTGCGCGTGCGGATAGACGGAGAGGACGTCGACGTCAATCGGGAGCGTGTACTGATCCTCGATCACGTAGCCACGCTCCCCCGCCGGGATATCGATATCCTGGCTGCCGAGCCGCATGACGAAGGCGCGCCGGGTCGGGGGGGCGTCGTCGAAGTACAGCCCCACGCGGGCCCGGAGCGTCTCTGGCGCGCCGGTCGGCAGCAGGTGGAGCTGCAGCACCAGGTCCCGGCCGGGGGGAAGCTGCCACGAGAGCCCTTCCGGCGAGCGCTTCGGCTGCGTGCCGGGAAGCCAGCCGAGAAAGTGACCGTCCGGGAAGTCGGCCGCGTCGTACAACATCCCGCTGTAGCCCGGTTCCGGATCCTGCGCGTCGAGAAGCCGCGCCGTGCCGGCGGTGTCGATCAGGATCCGTCCGTGGTGGACCGCGCGGGCCTCGCCCGGCTGGAACTCCACCGCGCGGACCCAGCGGCTGGCCGTGAGCGGCGTGGGGACCGCAAAGCTCCGGAAGATGTCGCCCCCGGCGGTCGGCACGGCGTACGGCTCGGGCATCTCCAGGACGAGATCGGGCTCGCCAAGTTGCCACCCGTCCGGGAACCGGGGCGCCGGCGGCAACTCCGAGGGATCCCCCTCGGGGGCGCCCGCCTCGGCCCACCGATCGATCGTCCCGATCTCCGCCTCGCTCAGGCGCCGGATATCCCTGAACTCGCCATGGTCCGGCGCCGGCTTCCAGGGGGGCATCCGGCGCGTCACCACCTGCTGCCGAATGGCGCGCGCCCAGGGGCGCGTCTCGTCGTACGTCAGGACACTGAACGGAGCGTACTGACCAGGCCGGTGGCACGAGGCGCAATGCTGGAACAGGATCGGCGCCACATCGCGGCTGAATGTGGGAGTGTCCTGTCCCGATGCCACGCCCGGGCCGGCGGCGAGCGCGGCGGTGGTGGCGATCAGTGCCGCCACCACCCGCGCGGCGGGACGGCCGGGGGAGCGGCGCTCGGTGGTGGTGCCGGTCATCGCGGTCACAAGGCGCGCCACGCCGCGCCTTGCTTCCATATAGGCATCAGGATCGCAGAAGCCGGTTTTCACGGTCAACCTGCCGGGCCGGACCGGCCGTGTCGCACACGGCATCGATCCGCACGGGCAGTGCCATGTAGAATCGCTTGTATAGACGGATGCGAACAATTATGCGTGTTTCGACGCTTGGCCTGGCCATACTTCTGTCGTCGGCGGTCGCCGGACCGCCTCCGGCCTACGCGCAGGCGCCGCTGCCGGCGGCGCGGGTGGCCGATGTCCGCGCCATGGCCGGTGCCATCTACGCCGCGCTGAACGCCGGCCCGGAGGAAATGGAGAGCGCGTTCACTTGGTCGAACGACTTCTTCAAGGGGGCGCCGGGCACGACAGACGTGCCGTTCACCGTGGCCGTCGAACGAACGAGACTGCCGGACGAGGAGGCGGTGCTGTACCTGTTGGCGACGCCGCACGATGCGCCGGAAGCGGCGACCGACGAGCTGCCGGGCCGGCCGAGCACCTTGACGCCGGAGGAACTGCAGGGGCCGGCGCCGCCCACCGTCGCGTTCGAAGCGGTCTGGTTTGTCGGGGTGACGGAGATGCGTGCCGATCCGGATGCCGGGATCTACCGCTTCACTCGGGTGTTCCCGCTCGGTCCGGGAGAGTACGACATCTGGGTGGCGATCGCCCCTGTGTCCGCTGCCGACACTGCGGCGGCCGATCCCGAGGCCGGGACGGCAACATCTCCCGCGCCGACCCCCTTTGCAACCCCTTCACCGAATCGCATCATGGTGGCGAGCCGAACGCTCACCGTGCCCGACTACTGGACCGACGGTTTCGCCACGAGCAGCATCGTGGTGGTGGACAGCGTGGAGCCGATGGGGCAAGCGGCCATCGGCGGGCCGCAGACGCCGGATCCCTACACAATGGGGGGTGTGCACGTCGTGCCGGCCGCCGACACCAGCTTCGGCCCGGCTGAGCGCCTGACCGTCGCGTTCTTCCTCTACAACCCGGGACTGGGGACGGACGGCAGCCCCGACATCACGGTTGACTACCTCGTCTACCGGCAAGAGCCGGCGGGGGCGCGGTATCACGGCCGGACGCGGGCGCAGCGGTTCGACGCGGAGACCCTGGTCGGGTTCGATCCGGCGGCGGGCCACCAGATCGTCGCCAGCCAGTCGGTGCCGCTCCAGGCGTTCCCGCCGGGGCGGTACCGCCTGGACATCCGCGTCATGGACAACACGACCGCCGCCTCGGTGGTGCGCAACGTCCCCTTCAGCATCGGGGAGCCGTAGTCGCGGCGGCGTCGAAACATGCCGAGCTATACTGGGTTCCTGGTAGGTCGAGGTCGACAGAAGTCAGCGATGCGAGTCGTGCGACCCATCTCGCTCGGTGCCGGTGCGGCGATCGTGCTGCACGCCGCGCTAGCGGCCGGACCGGCAGCGGGCCAGACGCCGGCGGATCGGGACGCGCCATTTCCAATCGCTCCGCCGGACCCGTTCGTCACCGAGATCGAGACGTCCGAAGACACCCACGACGTCGCGCAGGACAGCATCACGTCCACCTTCGTGGCAGGCGTCCGGCGGTTCGACTGGACGGCGGCGGCGGACAGCCTCGCGCCCGGCTTCCGCGCCCGCTTTCCGGGACCTCACGACGGGACGCCGGTGGAGGACGACCGACTGCACATCCGCCGGTATGCGCCGGACCGTCTCCCGGTTCTGGACCGGGACCGGTTCCTGGAAACGCTCCGCGCCCACGCCGACGCCTGGACATCGATGGAGCGCGCGTCGTGGCACACGTTCGAGTTCCTGCTCCACCCCGACCGCACGCGCGCGTTCGCCAGGGCTCACATGGAGCTGGGCGGCCCCGGTCCCGAGGGGCAGCGATCGGTGCTCAACGCCACCGTTGCGGTGGAGCTGGTGAGGGCGTCCGGCCCGGACCGGTGGCAGATCGCGCGGCTCGACCTCGAGGAGGGCGTTCGGGTCGAGAATCCTCGTCCGCCGTTCCGCAACATCACCGACGCCGTGGGACTTCATTTCAACCGGTCGGCCGCCAATTGGCAGTTGCGGCAGGAGATCCTCGACACCCGGGCGAGCCTGATTGATTCCGGCCTCAATGTTGTCGACTGGGATCAGGACGGCTTCTGGGACATCGTCGCGACCGAGTCGTGGGACCACAGCGTGCTGTTCCGCAACGACGGCCGGGGCGGGTTCGTCCGCGAAGAGGTCAGCTTTAGCGACCGGCGTCTGATCCCGAGCCAGGTGCTCGTCGTCGATCTCGACAACGACGGCATGACGGAGCTGGTGACCAACCGGGTGGTGTACCAGGACGACCGGGCATGGATGGCGGTGCATACGCGGCGCGGCGACGAATGGACGGTGCTGCCACGGGCCCTGATGTTCGAGACGGAGCCGGGGGTGGAGGACACCGACGCGCTGTCGATGACCGCTGGCGACGTGAACGGCGACGGTCTCGTTGATCTCTTCTTCGCCGGCTACGAGACCAACCAGTCGCGCGACGCGACCCGGTTCAACCGGGTCGATGCCGACGACGGTTCGGACAACCTGCTCTTCATGAATCAGGGCGGGCTCCGCTTCAGCGAGGAATCGGACGCCCGCGGCATCACCGGCACGCAGTACACCTTCGTGTCGCAGTTCTTCGACTTCGACGAGGACGGCGACCTTGATCTGCTGGAGGGGAACGACTACGGCCGCAACGTCGTGTGGGACAACCAGGGCGACGGCACGTTCCGCGCGCTGCCGGATCACCCGCTGGCGCGGGATGCCAACTACACGATGGGCGTCACCATCGGCGACTGGGACAACACCGGGGAGTGGAGCGTGTACGTGTCGAACATGTACTCGCACGCGGGCAACCGGGTGGTCACCGTGGCCGAGTCGACGATGTCCGAGGACATGCTCGCGCGGATCCGGTTGCTCGCCGACGGCAACCAGTTCTTCGTGCCCGACACGGGGAACGGCGCCCTCGCGGATGCGGCGCGGCCGCTTGCCGTGAACGACGGGGGCTGGGCCTGGGGCTGTGTCTTCTACGATCTCGACAACGACGGCGACCGGGACATCTTCGTCGCCAACGGGAATACCAGCTTCAGCGATCCGGAAGCGCCAGACTTTTGAACGTTCTTCTGGCGGCAGGTTGTCGCCGACGCCCAGGCCATCGAGGCAAGCCAGCCGTTCGAGGATGTCGTCTCCGACGACGTCGCCGACTTCCGGGGTTCGTTCAGCGGGTACGAACGCGACCGCCTCTTCTATAACCCGAACGGCTCGTTCGGCGGTTTCGTACAAAGCGCGTACGTCTTCGGCCTCGATCTCGACCACGACGGGCGTTCCGCGGCGCCGGTCGACATCGACGGCGACGGCGATCTCGACCTGGCGGTCCTGAGCGCCCAGGGACTGCGGCTCTTCGAGAACACGTCGGCGCCGCGGCGCTTCGCGCGCCTGCGGCTGGTGACCGACGGACACCGGCCGGTGCTCGGGGCTTCGATCGTGCTGGAGGCGGGCGGGGTCACGCAGCGCGATCACGTGCGCCTCACGGACGGCTTCCGGTCGCAGGTGCCGACCGACCTGCATGTCGGCCTGGGCGACGCGGCATCCATCGACCGGCTCGAGGTGCGGTGGCCATCGGGCCGGGTGGAGTCGTGGACCGACCTGCCGGCCGATCAGTTGTTGACGGTCCACGAGGGCGCCGCGGAGGTGGAGGCGGGCCCGCTCGACCGCTGGCCAGACGGATCGCGGCCCCAGCTCACCGGGCGCGCGGCACCCACCGTCGAGGCGGCCCAACTGGGCGGCGGCCGGGTGCCGCTCGCCGCAGACGGTCCTGCCGTCGTCAACTTCTGGGCGCCGTGGTGCGCGCCGTGCAACGTCGAGCTGCCGCAGCTCGTCACGCTGTCGGAACGGTACGGCGCCGACGTGCACTTCGCCGGGGTGAGCGTCGAGCTGGAGGACATGGCCTCGGTACACGAGATGATCGAGCGGTTCGGCATTCCGTACCCACAGTTCCTCGCCGACGACGACCTGATGGAGCGGTTCTTCGGCACCGAGGCGGCGGCGCTCCCCTCCACGTTCGTCTTCGACAATGAAGGGCGGCTGCGCCGACTGTTCCGGGGCGCCGTCACCGAGGCGGATCTCGACGCGGTGCTCGAATCGTTCAGCGACGAGGGGGTGGCCGAAGCGGAGTTGAGCCTCGCGGCGCGGTTCGCCTTCGAGGCCTCAGACTACCGGACGGCGGTGGCGCACTACGAACGGCTAGCGCGGCTCGAACCGGATAGTCTCGCCCAGGTGGGCGTCGCGTGGGAGCACCGCCGCGCGGTCGACCGCCTGCGGCTCGGCGTCGCCCGGCTGCACGCGGGCGACGCGGCCGGCGCGGTGGAGGATCTGCAGGCAGCGCGCCGGCTGCTGGGCGACGGCCACATCGTGTTGCTGTGGCTCGGCATCGCCGCAGCGCGGGGAGGACAGCTCGACTTTGCAGCCGAGGCGCTGCGGGGAGCGGTCGAAGCAGAACCGGCGTCGGTGACCGGCTGGCTCAACAGGGCGCGGGTCCACCGCCGACGGGGTGAGACGGAGGAGGCGCGCGCCGCCTATACGACGCTGCTGGCGCTGGACCCATCGCATGTGGTGGCCCGGCGCGAGCTGGCGGAGCTGGGCGCGCCGCCGGACCTCTAGGCGCACGCGACGCTCACCGGATGAGCGGAAAGGAGTGATTGAGATGTGCTGGCGGACATGGATACCCGTAGTGGCCGCAGGTGTGGCGGCTTGGACAACGCTCTCGGCGCAGCAGCCGGCTCAGCAGGATGCAACGCAGGAACCGGCCGCCGCGTTCCGAGCGGATGTCAACTTTGTCGAGGTGCCGACGATCGTCACCGACGAGGACGACAACTTCGTCGAAGGACTGACAATCGACGACTTCACCGTGCTGGAGGACGGTGAGCTGCAGACGATCACCGTGTTCGAGATGATCGATCTGCCGACCGAGCGCCCGTTTACTCCGATCTACGCCGACGCCCCGGCCGAGCCGGACGTCCATATGGCGCGCCCGTCGCTGGAGGGGCGGCTGTACGTCCTGCTCCTCGACGACCTGCATACCGCCGTGCTCCGCACCAAGGAGGTGCAGCTCGAAGCACGCCGGTTCGTCCGCGAGAACCTGTACGACGGCGACATCGCGGCGGTAGCGTTCACCAGCGGGCGCGCGGAGGGCCAGGAGTTGACGACGCGCCGGTCGCTGCTGCTGGATGCACTCGGGCGGTTCGAGGGACTGAAGCTCCCGTCGCAGAGCGGCGAGCTCCTGGGCATGCACCTGGGGGAGCAGTACGAGACGGACATGCTCTTTGATCTGCGGGACGACCCGGGCGAGCCCCGGAACCGACCGGTGACGCGGGACATGGTGCTCAACGACGAGTACGACACGGAGCGCGCACTGAATGCCCGCCGGCTGCTCGAGACGGTCGAGCGCGTCGCTCAGTGGATGGGCGACCTCCGCGGACGGCGCAAGGCGCTGGTGCTATTCACCGAAGGCTTCGACTACGACATTTACGCGCCGTTCGCCCGGCAGGCGTCCCGCATGATCCGCGACGCCCGGGACGCCATCGCGGCGGCGCAGCGGGCGAACGTCAGCATCTATGCGGTGGATGCCCGCGGCCTGTTGCAGGTGCCGGGCGAGGCCATCAATACGCGGGGCCTCTCCAACGACCCGTCGGTGCGCGCGGGGAGCATCCTTGGCTATCAGCGCGAGCTGCTGATGGCCCAGGAAGGGCTGCTCACGCTCGCCGCCGAAACCGGCGGCCTGGCGGTGATCAACACCAACGACGTGCAGGCGGGTCTCGACCGCGTCGTGGGTGACAGCAGCACCTACTATCTCCTCGGCTATGCCACCGACCCGAACCGGCGGGAGGCGGACGACTTCCGGCGGATCGAGGTGGAGGTGAACCACCCCGACGTGCGGGTGCGCGCCCGCCGGGGATTCGTCCTCGGCAGTCCCGAAGACGAAGCGGAGCTGCGCGACGAGCGGCGTGAGGAGTTGGGCGCTGGCGCCGAGGCCTCGGCTGCCTGGGATGCCGCGGTCGGCACGCCGCTGCCAATCGGCGATGTCCAGTTCCGGGTGACGGCCGCGCCGTTCATGAGCGACGAGGAGCAGGCCTCGGTGCTCGTCACGGCGGAGCTGGATGGATCGACGATCGGGTTCGAAGAAGTGGACGGTCTGTTCCGCGGCCGTGTCGAGCTTTCGGTTTTGGCCCTCAATTACCGTGGCGAGCTCGTCGACGGCGACACGCAGAACTTCGATCTGAACCTGCGGCCGCAGACGTGGGAGGCGGTCCGCAACTACGGCGTTCGGGTCTATACCCGGCTCGACCTGCCGGCGGCGGCCCGGTACCAGCTCCGTGTCGGCGCGCACGATGCGGTGGGCGGCACCAGCGGCGTCGTACCGTTCGACGTCGAAGTGCCGGACTACAAGGAAACGCCGCTTGCGCTGAGCGGGCTGGTGGTCACGTCGAACTCCGCCGCGCTAACGCCGACGCCGCAGCCCGACACGGAACTGGCGTCGCTCTTCCCGACGCCGCCGAGCGCCAACCGATCGTTCGTGCCGCAGGAGACCCTCGGGGTATTCGTCGAGCTCTACGCGCGGGAGGCGTCGCGGCGACGGGTCGAGTTCGCGGCGACGGTGCGCGATGCGAGCGACGGCCGCACCGTCTACACGCAGCGGGACGACCGGTCGCTGCGGCGGACCGACGACATGCAGATCGAGGGCTACGCGGTGGAGATCCCGCTGCGCGATCTGGTGCCCGGCACGTACATGCTGCGCACCGAAGCGTTGATCAGGGACGAGACGGACATCGTGGCGTTCCGGGAGATCCCGTTCGACGTGCGCTGAGGCACGGGGCGGCGAGACGTGCGCGCAACAGGCCGGTTTTCCGACTTGCATGGGTCGTTTGCATCGGCCGCCCGTCCCCTTAACGATCGCTTCGCCATTGTCGGAGAGGTCGGGTACGCTCGGTACACGGAGGGTGGGGGCCGCCGGGTGTATCTGGCACATCTGTACACGTTCTTGGGCGGTGTCCGGTCGCCCGGCGCTCTCGGCGAGTGACGCCGTTCTTACGGACATGTGAAGAACGCGGCGGGAAAGCGCCGATGCGTTCCCCCGGGAAGGGGAAACAGACCCGATGTCCCCGGCATCACGCGAACCCAAGGCGGTCGCGCTCCGCCGATGACCCGCGGGCGGCCGGTCACCGTGCAACGTCGAGTTCGCGGACCTGAACGCCTCACTGAACGTGCTGCGCCCATCCTGTCAACGGCAACTTCAGCTACGCGCCGCTACTGCGGGCGCTGCTCGTGGCGCTCGACGCGTGGACCGATCAGGGTGTTGAGCCGCCGCCCAGCGTCTACCCGAGCGTGGAGGACGGATCACTCGTGACCGTGGCGGAAGCGGCCGAGGCGTTTCCGGCAATTCCCGGCGTGACCCACCCCAGCGTGGTGAACGAGCTCGCGTGGCTCGACTACGGCCCGGCGTTCGGCCCGGTCGGCGGCCACATCACCGAGATGCCCCCGATCCGCCGCGGGCAGTACCAGGTGTTGGTGCCGAAACCTGACGCGGAGGGGATCGACACCGTCGGCATCCGGACGGTGGATATCCGGGCGCCGGTAGGAACCAACGCCGGCTGGAACCTGCGCGCTCCCGGGCCGCGGGGCAACGACCTGTGCGGCCTCAGCGGCGCCTTCTTCCCGTTCGCGGAGACCGAGGCCGAACGCGTCGCGAACGGCGACCCACGCCCCTCGCTGGAGCCGGGGAGAGCGACATCCTCCGCTGATCGCGGGACGTGTCTCCCGACTCCGATCCGCTCGGTCAGGGCCGCGTAGACCAGTCTCCGGTCAGTCCTCGGCGAGGTCCAGGACGTCCAGCAGGGCCTGCCCCACCCTCGCCATGACGCGCGGCCGTACCCGCGCCAAGGGGCCCCGAATCAGCCGCCGGTTGTCGATGGCCCGGAGCTGGTCGATCAACGCGTCCGATTCCCTCTCCAGATCCTCGGCGGCGGGGATCCTGATCCGGAGCGGTTCGGCTTCATCCACCAGACGTGTCGTCAGCGGCGCGACGAGGGTCGAGGGATGCCCGGCGTCGAGCAGCGCCTGCGCCTGCACAATCAACACCGGCCGGGTCTTTCCGGGTTCGGTTCCAAGCTGCGGATTCAGGTCCGCGACCCAGACCTCACCGCGATCAGGCATCGACGTCCCGTTCGATGGCGCCGAATTCGGCATTGATGCGCATGCTGTCCGCTCGTACGCGGCGGGACGCGGCCCGGAGCCGGTCCGCCCGCAGGCGTGCACGGGTATCGCGGTTCATGCGCTCGAGCGCCCGCCGGACGTACTCGGCTCGGGACACGTGCAGCGCCGCGGCGCATTCGCCGGACGCCGCAAGCAACTGCTCCGGAAGCTTCAATGAGATAGCATTCATGGGTACCCTAAAAATGTACTCATAAATAGTATCACTACTTCACATCCCATGGTCGGGCGCGTTTCGTGCTGGGGTCCCCTCACGTTCCCGCCTGGGCCGTACCCGGGAGTTCGGCCTCAGTCCGAACCGGAATCCGAGGCTCTCGCCGGAGCCCCGACCATGTGCGTGCAGGCTGATCGCCTCCTGTCTTGACACGCCGAGACGGCCGAACGAGAACGGCGCCTGGTGTCAGTCTGTCGGGACGATCTCGGAGACGTCGGCAAGCTGGAGGATGACCTGCTCGACCTGCTGCATGAGGTGCAGGCGGGCGCGACGGAGCGAGGGATCGTCCACCATGACGAATACCTCGGTGAAGAAGCGGTCGACGGCCGGTCCAATCTTCGCGGCCTCGGCGAACGCTTCGCGGAATCCGGCGCCCGTCTCCACGGCGGCATCGATCACTGACCGGCGCGCGGTGAGTTCCGCGAGAAGCGCCCGCTCGGCCGGCTCGGTGAGCAGCTTGAACGCCTCTCCGGACGAACTTCCGGTCACGACCTTCTGGTCGTCCGCCGGCTGCTTGCGCGCGATGTTCTTGACGCGCTTGAAGAGCGTCGCCAGTGTCCGGAAGTCAGCAGTCTCGGTGAGCGCCGGCAGTACCTCCAGCTTACGGCGCGCGTCCAGGGGCCTGATCTTGTCGAGCGGCTGATGCGTCACGGCGCGCACGTTGCGACGATCGAATCCCCGCTCTTCAAGAAGGTAGCGGAGCCTCTCGAGGAAGAAATTCGCCGGCCTGAATCTCAGTGTGTAGCGCGGGTGTTCCGTTCCCAACGCGCGACGCACCTCGGACAGATGCTCCTCAAGGAGAGCCTCCACCCTTTGTCGAGCTAAGCCGGAATCTTTCGAGATGCCCCCTACAGATCGAAACGTCCAGTTCGAGTCATCAAGCGCCCAAAATACCTTGGACCAATCGTCCCTAGTGTGCATCTTGCGGGCGGGTTCAAGGATCTGTCCGACGGAGACGCGGGCGTCGAGGCCGGTCAGCTCGGGCAGGTCGATCAGGATCCGCAGCATCCCCTGCGTCTGGCGGCGGATGCCCAGCGGGTCGCGCGATCCGGTCGGCTTCTCCCCAGCGCCGAAGAGGCCGACGACGGTGTCAAGCTTGTCGGCGACGGCAACCGCCGCCCAGGTCACCGCCGCCTCGCCGAGCGCGTCCCGCGACGGCGGGTCGTCGGCGCCGGTGCCGATCGGCAGATAGTGGTGGTAGATGGCCTTCCAGACCGCCTCCGGCTCACCCTGCTCGCGTGCGTAGACGCCCCCCATGACCCCCTGCAGCTCCGGAAACTCCCCCACCATGTCGGTGGCCAGGTCGGCCTTGCAGAGCCCCGCTGCCCGCCGCGCCGCGCCTGCGGCGTCGGCCCGGCCGAGCACGCCCCCGGCGATTCGCTCGGCGAGCTCCGCCACCCGCGCCGACTTGTCCCGGTAACTCCCGAGCGCCTTGTGAAACAGCAGGGTCTCGAGCCGTTCGAGCCGATCCTCGAGGCGGTGCGCCCGGTCCGCGTCCCAGAAGAACCGCGCGTCGCGCAGCCGTGCCACCAGCACCCGCTCCGCGTCACGGCCGATGCGCTCGTTGCGGGCCGGATCATCGCCAGGCGTGTTGGTCACCGCAAGAAAATGCGCAGAGAGCCGGCCTTGTTCATCGACGACGGGGAAGTAGTGCTGATGGTGCACCATGGTCGTCGCCAGTACTTCGTCCGGCAGCGCGAGGAACTCGCGAGGAAAGGTGCCGGTCACCACCGCCGGATGCTCGACGAGGTCGGGCACCTCGGACAGCAGCGCCGACTCCTGATCGAGCGTTGCGACCCGCCCGCCGGTTTCGGCGGCAGACGCCGCCAGCTCGCTCGTGACACGGGCGCGCCGGTCCTCCCGATCGATCAGCACGCAGGCGTCGGCCAGGCGCGTTCGGTAGTCGGCGAACGATGTCACCTCAATCGGCGCTCCCGGCACCCCCCCCGCCGGCCTGGCAAAGAATCGGTGCCCGTAGGTGACCGTCCCGGACCGGACCGGCGCCACGCCGGGTGCCTCGGCGCCCGGGGTCCGGCCGATCTCGAACGGCACGACGCGGGACGCGTACAGGAAGACGAGCCAGCGAATGGGCCGGCCGAAGAGAAACTCGCCGCGTCCATCGTCGAGCATGGCATCCCAGCGCATCGCCTTCGGAAACGCCAGGTCGCGGAGCGTGGAGGCGAGGACCCCGTCCAGCACGGCGCGAGCGGAGAGGCCCGCCTGCCGGCGACGGCAGACAAGGTATTCCCCCTTCGGGGTGTGCACACGCTCCAGCGCGGCGACATCCACCCCCTGCTTGCGGGCGAAGCCAAGCGCGGCCGGCGTCGGCTCGCCCCCGGCGTTGAACGCGGCGCGTACGGGCGGGCCGGTCACCGTCTCTTCCACGTCGGACTGCCGGTCGGCCAACTCTGCCACGGTGGCCACGAGCCGGCGGGGAGCGACGAACGTCCGCACCGGCGTCCGGCGCTCGATCCGCATCTCGTCCAGGCGGGCCGTCAACCGGTCGGCGAGTTGCGCCTCGATGCCGGGAATCCAGCTCGCGGGCATCTCCTCGCAGCCGATTTCCAGGAGCAGCTCGTGGTACTCGATGCTCATGCGTCCGCGGCCTTCACCGCCGCCGCAGCGCCGGACGTCTGGCGACGCTCCCATTCCGCGTGCGCCCCGGCAATGGCGACAGCCAGCTTCCGGACGCGCAGGATGTACGCGGCGCGCTCGGTCACCCCGATGGCGCCGCTCGCGTCGAGCAGGTTGAAGGCGTGTGAGCATTTCAGGCAGTGGTCGAGTGCCGGTAGCGTCAGGCCCGATGCCAGCAGCCGCTCGCCAAGCTCGTAGTAGCGATCAAACAGGTCGCGGTGCATCCGCCCGAATTCCCCAGGCGGCAGATCGACCTGGCCGAAGGCGTACTTCGACTGCTCCACCTCCTCGCGGTGCCGCACCTCGCCGTACGAGACGCCGGGCGCCCACTCCAGGTCGTAGACATTGTCGACACCCTGCAGGTGCATCGCGATCCGCTCGAGGCCGTACGTCAGCTCGACCGAGATCGGCGCGAGATCGATTCCGCCCGCCTGCTGGAAGTAGGTGAACTGCGTGATCTCCAGGCCGTCGAGCAGCACCTGCCAGCCAATGCCCCAGGCGCCGAGCGTCGGCGACTCCCAGTTGTCTTCCTCGAAGCGGATGTCATGGCGCGTCGGGTCGATGCCGCACGCCTCGAGGCTGTCGAGATAGACGCGCTGCGCGTCGTCGGGCGACGGCTTCAGGATCACCTGGAACTGATGGTGCTTGAAGAGCCGGTTCGGGTTCTCGCCGAAGCGGCCGTCGGCGGGGCGGCGCGACGGCTGCACGTAGGCCACATGCCAGTGGCGCGGACCGATGACGCGGAGAAAGGTCTCCGGGTGCATCGTGCCGGCGCCTACCTCGACGTCAAGGGGCTGATGAATCAGGCAGCCGCGGTCGGACCAGAAGCCGGAGAGTGCGAGGATCAGATCCTGGAGGGTCATCAGCGACGCGCCGTGCATTGTAGCGGAAGCCGTTGGGACAACGTCCGCATCGTGTCCGCAGGAGCCCGTCAGGGGAGGCTGAGCGCGATCAGTTCGGAGTCGTCGGCGCCGGTGCCGATGCCGATCAGCAGGTGCTGCCGGCCGTCGTGGAGGTAAGTGACAGGATTCGCGCCGGGCGGGGCGGGCAGCGGAATCGCGCCGAGATACTCGCCGGTCGCCTTGTCGTACGCGCTGATCGCGCGCGCACTGGCCGCCTCGCCGTCGACGTCACGCGCGCCGTGGTTCATGATCAGCAACGTCGGTGTCACCAGCAGCCCGGAACTGACACCGCCGCCGCCGCCGAGCGGGCCCAGGTCCAGGTGCGCGATCGCCTGGTGGCGACGCGGCCCGTCACCATGCGGCACCTGCCAGGCATGCTCGCCGCGGTTCAGGTCGATCGCCGTCACCCGCTTGTAGGGCGGCTTGAAGAGCGGCAACCCCTGCGGTCCCGACAGGCCAACACCCCACGGATCGGTGAAGTAGCCGACCGTCGCGGGCGGATCGTACGGCACCACCTCGACCAGGATCAGCGACGACGACGACGAGACGTACAACATGCCCGTCTCGGGATCGACCGCCGCGCCCTGCCAGTTCGCGCCACCACCGGCGCCCGGCACCTGGATGACCGGCTTCTCGGCGCCGCGCAGCACGGGAGGCGAGAAGATCGGGCCGAACCGCGCGCGCCGGTCGACGATCGCGATCGCCTCCTCGCGCAGTTCGGGCGTGAAGTCGATCACGTCGTCGCTCGTGATCCCCTGCCGGTCGAACGGCGGCGGTTTCGTCGGAAACGGCTGCGTCGGCGAGTACCACTCCCCCGGCACGTTCCCCTGCGGCACCGGCCGCTCCTCGATCGGCCAAACCGGATCGCCCGTCGCGCGGTCGAAGACGTAGGTGAACCCCTGCTTGCTCACCTGCGCAAGCGCCCGGATCGAGCGCCCGTCGACGGTGATGTCGATGAGGTTCGGCCCGGTCGGGAAGTCCCAGTCCCACAACCCGTGATGGATCGCCTGGAAGTGCCACACGCGCTGGCCGGTTTCGATGTCGACCGCGACGATGCTCTCCGCGAAGAGGTTGTCGCCGGGGCGCAGGCCGCCGTACCAGTCGTTCGAGGGCGTGCTGGTCGGCAGGTAGACCAAGCCCAACTCGGTGTCGATGGCCATCGTCGCCCAGACGTTCGTGTGGCCCGCGTAGCGCCACGACTCGCGCTGCCAGGTATCGGCGCCGAACTCGTCCCCCTGCGGGATTGTGTGGAACACCCACTTCAGAGCGCCGGTCCGGACGTCATAGGCGCGGACATGGCCGGGGGAGGCCTCGCGCTGGGTCACCTCGGTGTCCTGGACGATACTGCCCACGATCACCGTGTCGCCAGCGACGGCGACCGGCGTCGAGTAGGTCATCCGCCTCGCATCGATCGGGCGGCCGAGTCCCTCGCGCAGGTCGACCATGCCACCCGTGCCGAAGTCGGGGTACCGCTCGCCCGTCTTCGCGTTGAGCGCCACCAGGCGGAGGTCGTGGCTGGCCACAATGATCCGCGCGTCGTCCCCCGCCGCGTCCCTCCAGTACGCAACGCCACGGTGACGCCACCCCGTGTTGGGAGGCCGCTCCATCTGCGTGTAGATCCGCGGGTCGTAGGTCCAGACCTCCGCGCCGGTCCCGGCGTCGAGCGCCGCCACCTGGCCGAGCGCCGTGATGGCGTAGACGATGCCGTCCACGACGAGCGGCGTCCCCTTGTAGCCGCTCGGCCGGATCCGTTCGTTCGACTCGGCGACCGCGCGCGAGAGCGACGTCCAGCGCCAGGCGACCTCGAGATCGAGGAAGTTCTCCGCCGTGATCTGATCGAGTGGTGAGTACTTCGTGTTCGCCGCGTCGCGGCCGAATGCGTGCCACTCACCGTCCGGCACCTGCGCCGCCCCCGGCGGCGCGGCGGCGAGCAGGCCGACCGCCGCCACGATCGCGGCGATCGGCGCCGACACGCGGCACCGCTGTCCGCCCAACCGGCACTGCGTGCTTGACATCATGCTGTGTGTTGACAAGCATAACGGTCGACAGTTGCCTCCGCTGCGGCCTCGAGGCCCCCTCGGAGGATGACTTCGCCTCCGATGCCGCTCCATGCCGCGGACGCGCTGATCCTCCGCACCTACGCGCTGGGCGAGGCGGATCGGATCGTCGTCTTCCTGACCGCTGACCGGGGAAAGCGGCGCGGCGTGGCGCGGGGGGCGCGGCGGCCGCGGTCACCGTATGCCGGCGCGCTCGAACCGCTGACGCTGGGGCGCGTCGCCTATTTCGAGCGGGAGCGGCGCGACCTGGTGCGCCTGCGTTGGGTCGATCCGGTCTGCTCGCCGCTCACCGCACCGAGCGCCGAGGGGCTGGCGCATGTCAGCTACTTCGCCGAGCTGATCGACGAGTGGGCGCCGGAGGCGGACCCGAACGACCGGCTGTTCCGCCTCGGCGCGTCGGCGGTCGACGCGCTGGCGGCGGGCGCGCCGGTGGATCGCCTGGCGCGTTACTTCGAGTACTGGCTGCTCCGCCTGCAGGGGGTGTACCCGTCGATCCGGGCGTGCGGCGGCTGCCGCGGCCCGCTGGACGACGGCGCGCGTCTCGATCCCGCAGGCGGGATGCTCATCTGCCGGAGGTGCGACCCCACCGGGCGCAGGCTGGCGCTTTCGCCCGACGCGCTCGGTTTTCTGCAGGCGTCGCGAACGCTGGCGCCGCGGCAGCTGGCGGACGCGACGCTCGGGACGGCCGCCGAACGTGAACTGGCGGAGGCTCACTACGCTCTCATCGCCACCCACCTGGAGAAGGAACTGAAGTCCCTCCGCGTCGTCCGCGCCGTTGCCGGCGGATAGCCCGCCCTGTGCGTCGCACTCCGCGCCGGATGCACCGGACATGGTCCGGCCGCGTCACCCGTGAACACCGGGGCCGCGAGGGCGCGGAACCCCTACTGTCCTTCCGTCAGGGCGCCGGAGAGGATCGTGTCCATCGCGTAGTTCCCCTCGTGGCAGGCGTACTCGTAGATCGGCTCCGAGTTCAGCCTCATCGGAACCTCGTACGTCCAGGGGGCGGTCCAGGTGTTCGGATCGTTCACCGTGACCTCGTAGAGCAACAGATCGGGCGCGGCGCGGGTGAAGCGCTCGGTCAACTCCAGGCCCGCCGTCGAGCCGCCCCGCATGAAGCTGGTCTCGCGCAGGAAGTTCTTCGTCCGGACCACCAGCGTGTCGCCCTCCCAGTGGCCGCGCGACTCGCCCGCCCACTGCTTCAGCCCGGTGAACGGACGGCCGTCGAGCGGGATGATGCGCGGGTTGTGGTTCATCTCGTTGTAGACGACCGCCGTGTCGCGTGTCTGGAACAGTTGCATGTTGTTGTTGTAGGCGCTCGGCGTCATCGGCGGTCCGGAGTTGAAGCCGGTGATGCAGCGGGCCTGCAGGCCGTTCGCACCCAGATCCTCCACCCAACCGCCCGGTGTCGGCGTGTGATCGTCGATCCCTTGACGCGCCTGTTCCATCTCGGCCTGCTTCCGCTCCGCCTCCGGCGTCAGCGCCGGGATGCGGCCGGTCGGCGGGTCGGTCACGAGCGACGTCCGGCCGGTGGCAATCACCTGCGTGCCCCGGTCGAACCAGAAGTTGTTGTACGCGCCGGGGGCGCCGCCCTCGCCCTCATCGACGTCGCCTCCCTCCGCAGCCGCCAGCGTACGCTGCGCGGGTCGCGCGGCGAGGTCGGCGTTCCGATCGACCACCTCCTGCTCGAGGTTGGCCACCTCCTCGTCACTAAGAAACTCGCGATCGGCCTGATCCTCGGGCCGTTCCATCGGCGTGATCGTGCGGAAGTCCCAGACTCCCTGCAGGTCGGCGTGGCCCCACGGCGTGCGGGGTGGGCCGTCCTGCGCAAGAGCGGGTCCGGCAAGTAACGCGACGGCGAGAAGCGTGACGCAACCGGTGATCGAGCGGCGGGTCATGGCAGACCTCCCAGGAAAACATCGAGGATAGCACACCGCTCGAACGCCGGTTCGCGTACCGGGATGCCACGAGAGGGTCAGCGCCTTCGCGCCTAGCAGCCGCGCTGGAGGTAGGGCAGGAACGCCGTCGCGAGCCCCAGGAACGCGAAGAAGCCGAACATGTCGGTCAGCGTTGTAATGAACACCGCGGACGCCAGCGCCGGGTCGAACTTCAGGGCGCGGAGCGCGAGCGGGATCAGCGTGGCGGCGATGGCGGCAATGAGCAGATTGATCATCATCGCCGCGGCCAGGATCGCTCCAACGTAGGGATTGCCGAAGACCCCCCAGGCAACGCCCGCGCCGGCGAGGCCGAGCATCACCCCGTTGGCGATCCCCACCAGCACTTCCTTCCCCAGCACGCGCCGCCCGTTGCTCCAGGTGAGCTCGCCGAGCGCCAGTCCCCGGACGATGACGGTAAGCGTCTGGATCGCCGCGTTGCCGCTGACGCTCGCCACGACAGTCATCAGTGCGGCCAGCACCACCACCTGCTCGATAGTCGCCTGAAACTCCCGGACCACCAGTGCCGCGAGCGTCGCCGCCACCAGGTTGACACCAAGCCACGGGAGCCGCTTGCGCCACGCCTCCCAGGGCGAGCTCGAGATGTGCTCGTCGGCGGAGACGCCGGCGAGGCGCAGGATGTCCTCGGTCGCCTCGTCCTTGATGACGTCGATCACGTCGTCCACGGTGATGATCCCGACCAGCTTGTTCTCGTCGTCCACCACCGGGATGGCCAGCAGGTTGTAGTTCGCCACCTCGAGCGCCACTTCCTCCTGATCGGTATCGACGCGCGCACTGATCAGTTCCGACGTCATGATCCGCTTGAGCGGTGTCTCGGGCGAGACCAGCAGCAGGCGGCGGAGCGACAGGACGCCGACGAGGTGACGCCGCGCGTCGACGACGTAGAGATAGAAGACCATCTCCACCTCGCGCGACTGCTGCAGCGCCTTGATCGCTTCGCCGGCCGTCAGATCCTCGGACAGCGCGAACACCTCCGGGTTCATGATCCGGCCGGCGGTCTGATCCTCGTAGGCGAGCAGATCCTGTACCTCGCCAGAATCCACCCGGCGCATCAGATCGACCACCTCGGTCGCCACGTCCTCCGGGAGCTGATCGATCAGCGCCGCGGCGTCGTCGCTCGGCAGTTCCAGGAAGAGCGACGCCAGTTCGTGCGGCGACCGGCCGACGAGCAGCGTCTCGCTCACCTCCGCCTCGAGCTCGCTCAGCGCCTCCATGCCGAGGCGGCGGTTGTGGTCGACGAGCGTGTTGAAAACGGCGCCGCGTTCGTTGTACGGCAGCGCGGTCAGCACCTCGGCTAGGTCGGCCGGATGCTGCTTCTGGAGGAGGTTGAGAAGGTTAGCGGTCGCACCAATCCGCTGCAGTCGCTTGACTGAGTCGAGGACGACGTCGAGGCGGCGAAGCGGCGGCATGGTTCCGTTCGTCGGGGCGGTCGAGCCCAGCGGCGCTCTGTAACTGTCCGGTGGTGGTTCGTTGTCCCACTTGGTCGTTCACGTAGCCCATGATGATACCACGGCCAGCGCGGCCGCGGTCAGCGCTCGAGGCCCAGCTCGCGGAGGACGCGGTCGTTCTCGCGCCAGCCGGTGCGGACACGGACGTGGAGGTCGAGGTAGACCCTCGACCCGAAGAAGCGCTCCAGTTCCATCCGCGCCTCGGTGCCGATCTGCTTGATCCGCGCGCCACGGCGGCCCAGGACGATTGGCTTGTGCGTCGCACGATCGACGACGATGGAGCAGTAGAGACGCAGCAGGCCCCGCTTCCCCGGCCCCTCCGGCACGACCTCCTCCAAGCGGTCGACCAGTACCGCCGAGGAGAAGGGAAGCTCGTTCCGCGTGTAGCGGAGCAGCTTCTCGCGCACCGTCTCGGCCACCATCACCTGCTCCGGCTGATCGGTCACCATGTCGTCCGGGTAGAGCGGCTCCCCCTCCGGCAGGTACTCCCAGAGCAGTGTCTCGAGATCGCCGATACCATCCCCGTCGAGCGCCGAGATCGGGACGATGGCAGCGAACTCCCGCTGCTGTCGGAACCAGTCGATCAGCGGCAGCAGCGTCGGTTTCGCGACACGGTCGATCTTGTTGAGGGCCAGGATCACCGGCGCGCCGGCGCGGTCGAGCAGGTCGAGCACGAACCGGTCGCCCGCGCCGGTGCGCGACGCGGCGTCGTGCACGACGATCAGCACGTTGACCCAGCCGATCGTGTCGATGGCCTGATCGACCATCCGGACGTTCAGCCGGTGGAGGGGGCGATGGATGCCGGGCGTGTCGACGAAGACGATCTGGCCGTCGCGCGCCGCCTCCGGATCGCCAGCGCGGTGCCGGATGCCCAGGATCCTGGTGCGCGTCGTCTGCGGCTTGTCGGAGACAATCGCCACCTTCGATCCGACCAGCCGGTTGAGCAGCGTCGACTTCCCGGCGTTCGGCCGGCCGATGAGCGAGACGAACCCCGCCTTCATGTCCGATGCACCGGGGCGGGCCGGCTCATGCGCCGGCACCGGCGTCGGTCCCGGCAGCGTCCTGTCGCCGCAGGCGGACGCGGTGGACACGGCGCCGCTCGCCGTCCAGCACCTGGACGTGCAGCCCGTCCAGGTCGAACATCTCCCCCACCTGCGGCACACGGCCCAGCCGCGCGAGCAGGTAGCCGGCGACCGTCTCGCATCCCTCGGCGTCGATCGTGACGTCGAGACGCTCGCACAGATCATCGAAGCCGACGCGGCCGTCGAATATGAAGCTGCCCGATCCCTCGGCGACGATCGGCTCCGCCTCGACGTCGTATTCGTCGCGAATCTCGCCGACGATCTCCTCCAGCAGATCCTCCACCGTCACCAGGCCAGCGGTGCCGCCGAATTCGTCATGCACGATCGCGATCTGCGCCTGCGCGCGCTGCAGCTCGCGCAGCAGGTCCGCTACCCGCTTCGTCTCCGGCACGGTGTAGGCGGGACGCATCAGGCGACTCACCACCTGCGCATCCGACGGCGTCTCGGCGAGCGCGACCAGGTCCTTCACGAAGACGAAGCCGAGCACCCGGTCGAGGTTCTCCTCGTAGACCGGCAGGCGCGAGTAGCGTTCGTCAACGAACACGCGGCGCAGCTCGCCGAGCGTCGCACCGGCGCGGACGGCGACGATGTCGGGACGCGGTGTCATGACTTCGCGCACCAGCGTGTCGCCGAAGTCGACAACCGACTGCAGCAGTTCCCGCTCCGCCGCGTCTTCCGCGTCGAGGGGCCCCCGCTCGTCGTCCGGATCGTCAGGCGCATCCGGCGCGTCGTCCGCCGCGGCGGCGCCGTTCCCCTTCTGTCCCGCGCCACGCAGTAGGCGAATCAGCGGGCGAGTCGCCGGACGGAGCAGCACCACCACCACCTGGAACGACGGCAGCAGCGCCTCGATGACCCGCTCGGGGTCGCGTCTGACGATCACCATCGGCAGCAGGTGGGCGCAGATCATGACGAAGGCGATCAGCACCGGCGCCAACAGCGGCAACGAGATGACGTTGCGAGGCGCACCTGCCACCGCGAGCAGCGTGACCGCGACGATCACCAGTCCCTGCAGCAGGCGCGCAGGGACGAACAGCCGGATCGGGTCATCCAGGTACCCGAGACGGTCGAGCTGGCCGCGCCGCTCGGCGCCGAGGCGGAGCGGCAGGCGCATCAACGTCGTGAACGCCGCCTCGATGGTGCCGATATAGACCGACGCGCAGCCCAACAGAAACAGCGCGAGCGGCAGGAGGGCGAATCCCGCCGGGATCATCCGACCCCCCCGCGCCGGCGCAGGCGCCGCTCGAGGCGTTCCATCCGGCCGTTGTCCCGCTCGTGGTCGTAGCCGAGCAGGTGGAGCAGCCCGTGGAGCGCGAGGCAGCGGTGCTCCGTGCCGATCGGGTGCCCCCCCGCGCGCGCCTGCCGCCGCGCGACGCCGGTCGCGATCACAATGTCGCCCAGATGACCGGTCGCTCCGGCCGGAAACGCCAAGACGTCGGTGGGGCGGTCGACGTCGCGAAACTCCCGATTGAGCGCGCGCATCTTCGCGTCGCACACCAGCGCGACGGCGACATCGCCCTTCGCCGCGCGGGGGGCGATGCCGGCGAGCCAGCGGCCAAGACCGTCGGCGCGCTGCACGCGACCGAGGCCGTCGGTGACGGTGACCTGCAGACGGCGTGACGAAGGTTGGTCCGGACCTGCGTCGGGGTCGGCGTCGGTCATGTCGCCTCGGACGGGTCGCCGGGGGCCGCGCCACTCTCGCGATCGGCCGGTGCATGCTGGTCGTACGCCTTCACGATCGCCCGGACCAGCTTGTGCCGCACGACGTCCCGTTCGGTGAAGTAGATGATCGACACGCCGGCGAGGCCGCCCAGCACCCTGAGCGCCTGCTTGACACCTGACGTGCGCCCCGCCGGCAGGTCGATCTGCGTGATGTCGCCGGTCACCACCGCCTTCGATCCGAAGCCGAGGCGCGTCAGGAACATCTTCATCTGCTCGGTCGTGGTGTTCTGCGCCTCGTCGAGGATGACGAATGCGTCGTTCAGGGTCCGGCCCCGCATGAAGGCGAGCGGCGCGATTTCGATCACGCCCTGCTCGAGCAGCCGTTCAACCCGCTCGGCCGGCTGCAGGTCGTACAACGCGTCGTAGAGCGGACGAAGATACGGGTTCACTTTCTCCTGCAGGTCGCCGGGCAGGAAGCCGAGCTTCTCGCCCGCCTCGACGGCTGGCCGGGCCAGGATAATCCGGCTCACCCGCTTCGCAACCAGATAGGCCACCGCCTGCGCCATCGCCAGATAGGTCTTGCCGGTCCCGGCCGGGCCGATGCCGAAGACCAGGTCGTGGCGCTCGATGGCATCGAGGTAGCGCCGCTGCTCCAAGGTGCGCGGCTTGACGTGGCGCCCGCTTGACACCTGCACCGGCGTCCGGATGAAGACGTCGCGCAGGTCGATCTGCACGTCGTCGCTCACCAGCTCGGAGGCGCGGCGGACGTCGTCACGCGAGAAGGTGTGGCCCTCGCGCAGCAGGCCGCTAAAGTGATCGATCACCCGCTCGGTGCGGGCGAGCCCCTGGGCGTCGCCGGTCACGAGCAACGCGGCGCCGGCGGTCCGGATCTCGACGTCGAACTGATCCTCGATCTGTCGAAGGTTTTCGTCCCGGGCGCCGAAGAGGGTTTCCAGGCCCTCGTCGGGAATTGGAATCTTGACGGAGTCGGGTGCGGCAGGCGTAGGTATCGTTGGCTCCCTGGACGCCCCGCCCGGTGCGGCACGTCGAATCAAATTGGTAGCACGGCCACGCTCAAGGGTCAAGGACGCGCGCGCAGCGCGCGTCCTGGTAACCGCGGACGTCCCCGGACGCGGCGAAGACAACGGCGCCAACAGCGCCCGCCTCCCCGCGCGCGCAGCGCGCGTCCTGGTAACCGCGGACGTCCCCGGACGCGGCGAAGACAGCGGCGCCAACAGCGCCCGCCCCCCCGCGCGCGCAGCGCGCGTCCTGGTAACCGCGGACGTCCCCGGACGCGGCGAAGACAACGGCGCCAACAGCGCCCGCCTCCCCGCGCGCGGCGCCCTCATTCCAGGTGGAGCTCCCTGAGCTGCCGCCGGTCCACTGTGGAGGGGGATCCGGCCATCAGGTCGACCGCTGCAGCAGTCTTCGGAAACGCCATCACATCGCGGATCGACGCCTCTCCCGCCACCAGGGCGACGATCCGGTCGAGCCCCAGCGCGATCCCGCCGTGCGGCGGGGTGCCGTAGCGGAGCGCCTCGAGGAAGAAACCGAAGCGCGCCTTCGCCTCCTCGTCGCTGATCTGCAGCAGCCGGAAGATCCGCGCCTGCAGCGCGGCGTCGTGGATCCGGATGCTCCCGCCGCCGATCTCGCTGCCGTTCAACACGAGGTCGTAGGCCCGCGAGCGCACCCCCGCTGGATCGTCGTCGAGCCGGCCGACATCGTCCGGTCGTGGCGACGTGAACGGGTGGTGCATCGACACGTGCCGCTGTTCCGTCTCGCTCCACTCGAACAAGGGAAAGTCGACCACCCAACTGAGCGACACCTTCCCCGTATCGATCAGGTTGTGCCGCGCCGCCTGCTCCAGGCGAATGCGACCAAGCACCTCCGACGCCTCGAAGCCCAGGCCGGCCGCGATCAACGTCACGTCGTGCGGTCCGGCGTCCGCCAGCCGGAGCGCCTGCTCGAGCGACTCCGGCCCGGCCGCTTTCAGGATCGAGCTCTGGATCGCGCCATCCTCCCCGCGCCGCACCCAGACCAGCCCCTTCGCGCCCGCGTCGATCGCGGCGTCGACGATCAGATCGAGTTGCGCGCGCGCCTGGCCGCCCGCGCCCGGGACCACCAGCGCACGGACCGACCCGCCCGCCTCGACGATCCCGCGGAATACCTTGAACTGCCCCTCACGGAAGGCGTCCGAGACGTCGTGCAGCGGCAGCCCGAAGCGCAGGTCCGGCTTGTCGCTCCCGTACCGCGCCATCGCCTCGTCGTAGGCGAGGCGCGGGAACGGCGCCGGCACGTCGCGACCGACGACCTGGAAGACCGCCTGCATCAGCCGCTCGATGGCGCCGAAGACCACCTCCTCGTTGGCGAAGCTCAGCTCGATGTCGATCTGCGTGAACTCCGGCTGCCGGTCGGCGCGCAGGTCTTCGTCGCGGAAGCACTTGACGATCTGGAAGTAGCGGTCCATCCCGCTGATCATCAGGATCTGCTTGAAGATCTGCGGCGACTGCGGCAGCGCGTAGAACTCGCCCGGGTGGAGCCGGCTCGGCACCAGGAAGTCGCGCGCGCCCTCCGGCGTCGACTTGGCAAGCAGCGGCGTCTCGATCTCCCAGAAACGGTCCGCGTCGAGGCTCTGCCGGATCGCCAGCATGATCCGGTGGCGCAGCCCGATGTTCTCGCGCATCCGCGTGCGGCGCAGGTCGAGGTAGCGATACCGGAGGCGCAACTCCTCGGAGACCGACGTCTCCTCGTCGATCTGGAACGGTGGCGTCGGCGATTCGTTCAGCACGCGGATCTCGCGCGCCGCCACCTCCACATCGCCGGTCGCCAGCTTCGGGTTGAGCGTCTCCTCCGAGCGGTGCTCCACCGGGCCGCTGACGGCGACGACGAACTCGGGACGGACCCGCTTTGCCTCGGCGATCACCGCAGCGTCGTCGCGCGCCACGACCTGCGTGATGCCGTACCGGTCGCGAATGTCGAGGAACGTGACGCCACCGAGGTCACGCACCTTGTGGACCCAACCGTTCAGCACCACGTCGGCGCCGACGTCAGAGGGGCGCAGCTCGCCGCAGGTGTGCGTGCGGACCGGAAACGCTCCGGTCTCGCGGGTAGTCGTCTCGGTTGTCATCGTTCACCGTTCTCGGCCGTGCGGCGCGCCTCAACCAGCCGCTGCACCACCGCATCCCGCCGCACGGTGGCCTGCTCGCTCGCCGCCATCTCCCGCACCGTCACGTCGCCGTGCGCCAGCTCGTCGTCCCCCAGGATCAGCACCCGCCGGGCGCCCGCCCGGTTCGCCCGCTTCATCTGCGCCTTCAGCGACCGCGGCTCGTAGTCGACCAGCGCCGTCAGTCCTGCCTGCCGCAGGTCGCGCGCCAGCAGGTGGGCCGGCTGCCGCGCCGCCTCCCCTGCCGCCACCACGAATGCGTCGGGCCGCGCCTGGACCGCGCTCTCGGGCATCGCGAGCAGCAGGCGCTCGAGACCGGCGGCGAACCCGATGCCGGGACGGTCGGGGCCGCCGAGTTGAGCCACCAGGCCGTCGTATCGCCCGCCGCCCAGCAGCGCGTTCTGCGCGCCCAGCCCACCCCCCGCCACCTCGAACGTTGTCCGCATGTAGTAGTCGAGCCCCCGCACCAGGCGGTGCGACACCGTGTAGTCGAGGCCGAGCGCGTCGAGCAGGCCGGTCACCTGATCGAAGTGCGCGCGGCAGTCGTCGCACAGGTGGTCCACCGAATGCGGCAGCGCGTCGATGAGTGCCTGATCCGATTCCACCTTGCAGTCGAAGATCCGGACCGGGTTCGTCTCGGCACGGCGCTGGCAGTCGCCGCACAACTCGGTTTGCCGGTTGCCCAGCGCGTCGACCAGCGCGCGGCTGAACGCGGGGCGGCACGCGCGGCAACCGACCGAGTTGACGAGCGTGGTCGCATGGTCGATGCCCAGCGCGTCCACCATCGCGTACGCCATCTCAATCACCTCTGCGTCGAGCGACGCGTCGGCGACGCCGAACACCTCGACGTCAAGCTGGTGAAACTGCCGGTAGCGTCCCTTCTGCGGCCGCTCATACCGAAACATCGGTCCGAAGCTGAACAGCTTCGCCACCGGGAAGCGCTGTTCGAGCGCATGCTCGACGAACGCGCGCACCATGCTGGGCGTCGCCTCAGGCCGAAGCGTCACACGCTCGCCCCCCTTGTCCTCGAAGGCGTACATCTCCTTTTGCACGATGTCGGTGGTCTCACCCGTCCCCTTCGCGAAGAGCTCTTCCCGCTCGATGACCGGTGTCCGGATCTCGCGGTACCCGTACCGGGCGCAGAGGTCGCGCACGACGGCCTCCAGCCGCTGCCACCGCTCCACCTCGCCCGGGAGAATGTCGTGCGTGCCGCGAACCGCAGGAATCATCAGCCGCCGCGGGTGTGCATCTCGAGATGCGGCTCGCGCTGGAGCGTCTCGACCGGGATCAACGGTTCGCGGTGCTCGGCGGCGAGGCGCACCTCCGCGCCGCGGTCGGCGCGCTGCCGCCAGGTTGCGTCGATCACGCCACGCAGGTCGTCGCGGGTTGCCCCGCCGCGCAGCAGCCGGCGCAGGTCGGTGCCAGCCCGTGCGTACAGGCAGCGATACCACAGGCCGTCCGCCGTCAGCCGGCTCCGGTCGCACGACCGGCAGAACGGCTCGGTGGTGGACGAGATGATTCCGAACGTCTGTCCGTTCGGCAGACGGAACCGGTCCGCCGGCGCGGTCGACTCCGGCTCCACGATCGTCTCGACCGCGCCCAGGGCATCGCCGATCACCTGCAGCATCTCGGCGCGCGACACGACGTCGGCGACCGACCAGCGTGTCGCACCGCCAACATCCATGTACTCGATGAACCGCAGCTCGGCGCCAGCGTCTCGCGCATACACCAGCAGGTCGATCAGCTCGTCGTCGTTCACGCCCCGGATCACCACCGTGTCAATCTTCAAGTCGGTGAACCCCGCCGCGCGCGCAGCCGCCAGCCCCGCCTGAACCTTGTCGACGCCGTCGAAGCGGGTCAGCTCGCGGAACCGGTCGGCCCGGAGCGTGTCGAGGCTGACCGTCAGCCGGTGCAGACCGGCAGCGCGCAGTCCCTGCGCCTGTTCGGCAAGCAGCATCCCGTTCGTGGTGAGCGCGAGGTCGCGGATCGCGGGCCTGGCGGCGAGCAGCGTGATCAGTTCCGGCAGGTCCTTCCGAAGGAGCGGCTCGCCGCCGGTCAGGCGAACCCGGTCGACGCCGGCGTCGGTGAAGGCATCGACGATCGCGCCGGTCTCCTCAAAGGTGAGGATGTCCTTGCGCGGGAGCCAGACGTAGTCTTCCTCCGGCATGCAGTACTGGCACCGGAGGTTGCACCGGTCGGTGACCGAAACCCGCAGGCTCCCGAGCGGACGATCGAACGTGTCGCGCACCGCCATCGGGGCCATTATGGCACCGCCGTCCTGGCCTGTGGGGCCCGGACGGCGCGCCATGCGTTACTGAACAAGGGTCAACGGCGCGAAACGGAGCAGGGCGCAATTTCCCCGCGCCGCGGCACTAGCCAACGCCGACCGGCTCGTCCTTCCTGGCGCCGCTCGTGAGGCCCTGGATCTGCATCACCGGCTCCTGCTGTTCCTTCAGGACGTGCTGGCGGTAGAGCGCCGCCATCTGGGCGTCGCGCGCCGCCTGCTGCGGGTCGGCCGGCGCGCCGTTGCCGCCATTCGCCGCCGCCTTGGCCGCGGCGCGGGCGGCCAACTTCTCCTGCCGCGCGTTCTTCGCGATCCCCGCCTCGTCGAGGTCGTGCTGCGCGCCGGCAGCGACCGCCTCCGGGTCGAGCACCAGCGAGTGGTCGGTCGAGTTGAGGTTCACGTGCTTCCCGCCGGCGAAGATCTCGTGACGTCCCCGCTCCTCGTACCACTTCGTCAGGGTGGCGGTCATGTGCATCTTCTCGATGATGTTCCGCCAGCCGACGCCGGTGTTGTAGGCGCAGAACGAGATCTCCCCCTCCTGCGTCGCATACGGAATGATGCAGCGCTCGGTGCGGCGGAAGTCGTAGTTGAACAGGTCCTGGAACCACATGCCGGCCACGAAGAGGAAGTTCCACCGGTCGCCGCGACGCTTCGCGATGTCGTCGTGCGTCCGGTCACCGGACACCTTGCCGTAGTCCTTGCCGCTCGCTCCGAACGTCTTGTCGAACTTCTTCAGCAGGTCGGTCAGCTTGAAGTGGGTCGGTGCGTTGAACGGGTCGTAGTTCCGCATCAGCGCGAGGGCCATGCCGAGCACGGAACGGAACCGTCCGCCGGCCGCGTCGTTGACCCGGGCGATGTCCTTGGCAAGCTGCTCGCCCCGGACGAACTTGGTGAACGGCACCGCCTCCTTGGTCTCCTTGTCGATCATCACCGCCATCCCGATACCGCAGTTCGGGTGGCAGCCGCAGTTGAGCTGGCCCCAGTTCTCCTCCGGACCATGCACGAGATCGGCCCAGTCGGTGAAGGTCCCCATGAAGGAGATCGGGAACCAGTCGCGCGCCGGCTCGCCGATGCCGGTCTGGTTCTTCACGTCGTGCGCCAGGTGCGACAGCGTGTAGCGTTGCGCCTTGCGCCGCTCGTCGGTGATCTCCTCGTCGCGGCCGGTGAACGAGACCGGCTGGAACGACAGGAAGCTGATCGTGCTCGGGTTGTCGAGCGCGAACTGCACGACGCGGCCCACCTGCTCGTTGTTGATCCCGTTGATGATCGTGATGACCGGCACGATGTCGACGCCCGCCTTGTGCAGGTTCTCGATCGCCCGCAGCTTGACGTCGAACAGGTTGCCGACGAGGCGGTGCGAGTTGGCGGCGTTGCCGATGCCGTCGAACTGCAGGTAGGCGTAGCGCAGCCCGGCGTCGGCCGCGGCCCGCGCGAAGTCGTAGCTCTTCGCGAACTCGATGCCGTTGGTCGCCGCCTGCACGCTGTTGTAGCCCACCTTCCGCGCGTAGCGGACCGCGTCGAGGAAGTACGGCGAGATGGTCGGCTCGCCGCCCGAGAACTGCACCGACATCTGCCGCCTCGGCTTGATCGAGATCGCGTTGTCGAGCAGCGTCTTGATGTCGTCCCAATCGAGCTCGTGCACGAACCCCACCTGGTTCGCGTCCATGAAGCAGGGGTCGCACATCATGTTGCAGCGGTTCGTCAGATCGATCGTCAGGACCGAGCCGCGTCCGTACTTGATCGTGCTGCTGCCGTGGTTGTGCAGCTTCTCGTCGTTGTGCGCGCGCATGTCGCTCCCGGGGAACGACTCCTCGAGGTGGCGGAAGAACTCCGTGTCGATGGCCATCACATCCTCGAAGGTCCCGTGGATCGGGCACTCCTTCACCATCAGGATCTGTCCGTCGCGCTGGATGATCTGCGCCTTGATCTCTCCCACCTTCTCGTTGAGGAGAATCTTGTAGTCCTTCTTCCCGTCGAGGATCTCCTGCCGCGCCTCGCGGACGCACGTCGGGCAGAGCGAGTCGGTTTCGCGCGGCCACCCGAGCGGCGGCTTCACCTTCTGGTGCGACTTCAGCAACGGCTTGTCCGACCAGTTCGGCGTAAACGACGGCCGCTCGGTCAGCGCGTTGAACCGGTCGTAGAAAAACCACGCTCCGTTGGCCGCCACCGACAATCCCTTCTCGACGTACTTGATCGGCTTATGCATCACTGCTCCACCCTTCTGTTTCGGGCTCCGGGGAACCACAGCCGGACGAGCCCGGCGCTTGGTCGGGTCACGGCGTAGCATCGCACGCCCGAGGCCGCCGGCGCGAGCACTCTCCGGTGAACTGGCCCAATTCGGCCCTGAACGGGCCATGGGGTGGCCGAATGGCCCGATATCATGACAAGAGGATGGCGCATCCCGACGTGGCGGTGGTGGGGAGCGGGGTGTTCGGAGCCTGGACGGCGTGGCATCTGCGGGCGGCCGGGGCGTCGGTGGCGCTGATCGACGGGCACGGGATCGGACATTCGCGGGCGGCATCCGGGGGGGAGTCGCGGATCATCCGGGTGGGGTACGGCGACCGGGCGCTCTACTCCCGGTGGGCGCGTGAGGCGCTCGGACAGTGGAAACGCCTGTTCGAAGAGGCAGGCGAAGCATTGTTCGTGCGGACCGGCGTGCTCTGGTTCGCCCGGCCGGACGATCCGGCGGCAGAGGTGACGGCGCGGACCGTCGAATCGCTCGGCGTGCCGCTGGAGCGGCTGGATCAGCGGGCGTTGCGCGAGCGGTTTCCACAGTTCAACGTGGAGCCGTATGCGGGGGGGCTGATCGAGCCGGAGAGTGGCGTCCTCCTGGCACGGCGCGCGGTAGCACTGGCGGTCCGCGATGCCCAACGGCGGGGCGTGCAGTACAGGGTGGCGGCGGCAGCGGCCGACATCGAACCCGCCGGCGGCACCACGCGGCTTGCGAGCCTGCCCCTGGCGGACGGAAGCCGCCTGTCGGCGGGGACGTTCGTCCTTGCGTGCGGCGCGTGGATGCCGCGTCTTTTTCCACGACTGCTGCGACCGTTGATCCGGCCCACACGCCAGGAGGTCGGATTCCTGGGGCCGCCGGCCGGAGACGAGCGGTTCGCGCCGCCCGCGATGCCGGCGTGGATCGATCGGAGGGCAGAGGCGTACGGCCTGCCGGCGCTGGATGGGCGCGGCGTGAAAGTGGCGCTGCACGCGTATGGACCGGTCTTCGATCCGGAGACGGGGGATCGGAGACCGACGGAGTCGGGGATGGAGGCGGTGCGGCGCGTCGCCGCGGAGCGGCTGCCAGGGTTGAAGGATGCGCCGGTGGTGGAGGCGCGGGTTTGCCAGTACGCGAATACCTGGAACGGCGACCTGCTGATCGACCGGCATCCGGAGGTGGAGAACGTCTGGTTCGCCGGCGGCGGATCGGGGCATGGGTTCAAGCTGGGACCGGCGGTGGGGCGATACGTCGCGGCGCGGATCGACGGCGGCGGCGGCGCGGAAGCGCTGGTGAGCCTGGCATCGAAGCGGCGCGAGCCGGCGCGGGAGGTGTTCTGACGCCTGCCGGACCGGGGACCGCGCGCCATCCTTGCCGTCGTGGCGATGTACGGGCCGGCCGAGGCGGCGGCGATCGCCCGCAGCGGCAGCGCGCGGGTCGCGTTTCTCGACTATGACCGGGCGGTGAACGACAGCGCGACGCGGTAGCGCCTGGCGATGCGGCCGCCGAACAGCACGGCGAGAATCACCGCGTAGATCATCGGCTCGAAAATCGAGATCTTCACCAGCCAGAGGAAGTGGACCACGCCAGCGGCCGCCGCGACGTAGGCGAGGCGATGCAGCGTCGTCCAGCGCCGGCCGAGCCGGCGGATCCACCCCTGCGTTGACGTCACCGCGAGCGGGAGCAGCATCAGGAAGCCGAACATGCCGGCGGTGACGTACTTCCGCTCGATCACGTCGTCGATGATGGCCGCCACGCTGAAGAAGTGATCGAAGACGACGTACGTCGACAGGTGCAGGCATGCATAGAAGAAGGCGAACAGCCCCCACATCCGCCGGAACCGGATGATCGGCTGCCAGCCGGTCAGCCAGCGGACCGGCGTAACGGCCAGCGAGATCAACAGGAAGCGAAGCGCCCAGTCGCCGGTCCGGTGCGTGATTGTCTCGATCGGGTTGACGCCGAGGCTGCCGGGAGTGAAGGCGTCCCAGAGGAGCCAGGCCGCCGGAACGAGACACAGGACGAAAACGACGGGCTTGACGCGTGGAACCCAGCGCGCGGTGGAGGACATCACGACGCAACCTCACGTGCAGACCTGGGCGCCCGTGCAGCGGAGGCTGCGGACCTGCGTGTCCGCACCCGGGACGGGCGTCCGCGCACACGACGGCTAGTAACGCTCGCGCAGGTCCATCCCGGCGTACATGTGCGCCACCTGATCGGCATAGCCATTGAACATCTCGGTCGGCTGGCGGAAGAAGTCGCCGATCCGGCGCTCCGTCGCCTGCGACCAGCGCGGATGATCCACCTCCGGATTCACGTTGGCGTAGAAGCCGTACTCGTGCGGGATGGCGACATTCCAGGTGTTGCGCGGCTCATCCTCGACGAACTCAATCTTGACGATCGACTTGAGGCTCTTGAAGCCGTACTTCCAGGGCACCATCAGGCGGAGCGGCGCGCCGTTCTGGTTCAGCAACGTCCGGCCGTAGAGGCCGACCACGAGGATCGCCAGTGGGTTGAGCGCCTCGTCCATCCGTAGCCCCTCGACGTATGGGTACTGGAGGTTGCGCGCGCGCTGGCCGCGGAACTCCTCCGGGCGGTAGAGCGTCTCGAACCGGACGTACCTCGCGCGCGATGTCGGCTCGAACCGGCGGACCAGGTCGGCCAGCGGGAAGCCGACCCAGGGAATCACCATCGACCACGCCTCGACACAGCGCAGCCGGTAGATCCGCTCTTCCAGCGGGTGCGGGCTCAGGATGTCCTCCAGCGTGTAGTCGGCGGCCGGGCGGTTCATGTGCCCCTCGACCCGGACCGACCAGGGCTCAACCGTCAGCTCGTCCGCGTAACGCTTCGGGTCGCCCTTGTCGAGGCCGAACTCGTAGAAATTGTTGTAGCTGGTGATGTCGGAGTACGAGTTCTTCTGCTCGTCCGTGCTGAAGGGGCTCGGCGGGACGTTCTCGAGCGGCTCCTGCGCGCGGAGGCCGCCCTCGGGCTGGCCCAGCAGCGCCGTCCCGGCCGCGCCGAGCGCCGCGCCCGACGCCGTCGCGATGAATTGCCGGCGGTTCCAGTAGAGGTGTTCCGGGGTGATCTCGGACGAACGGATGTCGGACGCCTTCTTGATCAGCATTGCTCTGGTCTCTCTCGCGTCAGGACGCGCGGGCGCCGCGCGCCGGTTACCTGTCTTCATCGTCGCCCGCCGCCTGGCTCTTGTCAACCGCCGAGGGGGGCGGGCTTCAGCCGGCCCTGGCGGAACGCCCAGATGCCCGCCGCCGCGACCAGGCCGTACTCCACCACCTCCACCCACCCGGGCAGCGTCCACCCCTCCCCTGCCAGGAACGGCGTCCAGACCAGATAGGTTGCCATCGCCCCGAGCGTCCAGACGGCCAGGGGCCAGATGACCGGCGGTGGAGCCGTGGGCCGCACCAGGAACGGAATACACCAGACCAGGTACCATGGATAGACTGCCGGCATCAGCACGATCGACGCCGCGAGCGGCCATGCCCAGGCGGCCGGGTCATAGCGCGATCGAGTCCGGCGCATCCATCCCGCCACTGCCAGCCCCGCCACGACCGCCGCCGCCGCCGCGCCCGCCGCGCCGACACCGGCGGCTATCCATCGGAACGGGGGCCCGTTGAAACGCCACTGCGCGACGTACGTGCCGAGCGATCCGACCGGCAGCCAGTCGCCGGTCGTGGTGACGAACGGGAGGTACAGCAGCGCGACCACCAGGACGCCGGTCGCGGCGTCGATCAGGCGGACGCGGCGCCAGAAGAGCGGCAGCAGGACGACCGGCAGGAACTTGACCGCGATCGCACCCGCCAGCGCGATCGCGGCGAGGAGGGTCCGGCGCCACGCCAGCGCGTACGCCGCGGCGACGAGCAGCAGCGTGCCGAGTAGATCGATGTGCCCCCCGCCGGCGCCTTCGATCGCGACCAGCGGATGCCACGCCCAGGCGAGCACCCACCAGCGGCTCCGGCCCGCCGCACCGAGCCAGCGCCAGAGAATCGCGGCGATCAGCAGGTCGCACACCAGGATCGCCAGCATCATGGCCACGACCGAGTCGTCGATGAGGGTCACCGCTAGGAAGAACCGTTGCGCGAGAGGCGGATAGATAGAGGGAAGGACGGCGCTGGTGGGATCGATCCGGCGCGTCACCTCGGTGTGGAACGGCGCGGCGGCCCGATCGGCCGGCGCGATGGCATAAGGACTGATGCCCACCTGCTGGACCCGGCCGTCCCAGATATAGCGATAGATGTCGTCGGAGACGAGGGGAGCGGCGCCGAGGAGGGCGAGGCGCCAGAGGAGGGCAAGACCGAGGCAGACGAGGAGCGGTGTGTCAACGTGCGCGGACGGCGGCGCCGGTGACACAGGCGCGTGCGACCGGACGGCGACGGCGTGGAGCGCGACGAGGTACGCCAGGGACGCCACCGCCAGGAGGGCGACGAAAGCGCGGGCGTGTGCGCGTCCGTCGAACGTCGCCGTCGCGGTGAGCGTCACCAGTAGGACGACACCACAGGCGATGATCCGTCCGGTCATCGCCCCGCCCGGTAGAGCGACCAGATGGTACGGAGCATGCGCGCGCCGGCGCGGAGCGTGCCGGCGACCGTGCCGGAGATCTTTGACTGACCGATCCGCTCGCGCTGGCGCACTGGCACCTCGACGACGCGCAGTCCCGCCTCGGTTGCCTTCACCTGCATCTCGATCGTCCAGCCCCACGTGAGGTCCACCATGCCGAGGCGGTCGAGGGCGTCGCGCCGGATCGCGCGGAACGGACCGAGGTCGCGGTAGCAGGTGCCCCAGAGGCGGTTGATCAGGAAGACGCAGAGCGCCGTGCCGGCGCGCGCCGTCCAGGGACGCCCGGCGCCGGCGCGGTCGCCCAGGACGAGGTCCGCTTCGCCGCGGCGGATCGGATCAATCAGCGCCGGCATTTCGACCGGGTAGTCGCTCCGGTCGGCATCGAGAAAGACGACGATGTCCTCCCCGCCAGCGGGGGGCAGTGCGCGTAACCCGGCGAGGCACGCCCGCCCGTAGCCGCGCGCCGGCTCGGTCACCACCGTCGCGCCCGCCGCGCGCGCCCGCTCCACCGTGGCGTCGGTGGAGCCGTTGTCGACGACGATCACCCGGCTGACGGCGTCCGGGATCTCCGATAGCACGGCGGTGATCGCCGCTTCCTCGTTCAGCGCCGGAATGATCACCGTCACCGTCCCGGGCCCGCCGGTAGCGGCGACGCCGGCCGGCGGCGGCGGGAGCGCGTCGCCGTAGTAAGCGCGCGCCAGTTGGTCGGGTGGCGCGCCTCCCAGGTAGCGCGCGAACAGCCACAGGTTCGTCACCGTGCGCCGGAGCCAGCCATCCCGCTCCCAGCGCCGTGCCGACACCCGCGTGCGCACGGCCGGAAAGTGCAGGCGCCCTGCCTCCCAGAGCCGCCGCACCAGGTCGACGTCCTCCATGAGCTGCAGCGGCCGGTAGCCGCCCAGGGCGTCGAAGACGTCGCGCCGGACGAAGATCGCCTGATCCCCGTATGGCAGCCGCAGCAGCGTGGTCCGCAACGCCACGCCCCGCTCGATGACCCGGGCCCACCAGCGCGACGACGCGATCGCCAGCCGAAACGCGCCGCCCACGACGCCCGGCTGTTCATCCGCCACGCTGATCACTCGCAGCCAGCCATGCTCCAGCCGCGCGTCCGCATGCAGGAAGATCAGCCACCGCCCCCCTGCCGCGGCCGCGCCCGCGTTCATCTGGCGCCCGCGCCCCGGCGGACTCTCCATCCACCGGACCGCCGGAAACCGCTCCCGGAGCACCGCGACCGAGGGGTCGGCCGGGTCACCGTTGACGGCGATCACCTCCACGGTCTGCGCCGCGTCCGCGTCCGCCGCATCGGCCAGGTCGGTCAGCAGCCCATCCAGCTCCACCGAGTCGCGCAGCACCGGGATCACGATCGAGACGAGCGGCCGCCCCGCGGTCCCGCCGGCCGTCATCGCGCTCACCCGGGTAGACCGACGAAGGGGGCGATCTCCGTCCAGATCCGAGCATGGCTCCGGCCGAGCTGGTGGTCGTCGTCGAGACGAATCAACCTGACGTGCGGACGTCCGTCCGCCCAGCGCGCCACCATCGCGGGGTCGACGACCTCGTCGCGGTCGCCATGCAAGACGAGGGTCGGGATCGCGGCCTGCGCCTTGAACGAGTCGTACCGTGCGGCGTCGCTGAACAGCGCGTAGTGCACGCGCGCCGTCTCGCCGGTCGCGTAGTGCATCAGTTCCCACCCGCCGGTCTCACGCCACAGCGTCATCCCCGCCTCGCCCAACTCGCCTATCGTGACGCGGCCGAAGTCGAATGCCGGCGCCAGGAACACCTGCCTCGCGATCGGATGCGTCTCGCCGCCGCACCGCTGATCGGCCGCATGGAGCGCCGCGAACGCGCCGAGGCTCGATCCGAACAGTGTGACCGGCCCGGCCGGCAGGACCGAGACGAGGGCGGCAACCTGCGTGATGATCCGCGACACGGTTAGCGTCGAGAAGTCGGGCTGGTTCAGGTCGGGTCGGTGCAGCACCACCCCCCGCTCGGCGAACCGCTCCGCCAGGTACATCGCCTTCGACGAGGCAGGTGATGACGCGAACCCGTGGAGGTAGACGTAGTGCATCGGGGACGGATCGTATCCCGGGCGATAATGCCGCCGATGTCCGGGTGGTGTGACGAGCCGCCGCCGCGGCTGCTGCTCGACGGGGTGGCACAGTTCAACCGGGGGGAGTTCTTCGAACAGCATGAGACGCTGGAGGACCTGTGGCGGACGGAAACACGGGAGGTGCGGCGGTTGTACCAGGGGATCCTGCAGATCGGCGTGGCGATGTACCACATCGGGCGGCGCAACCATCATGGCGCGATGCACATGCTGACGCGCGGGCCCGACTACCTGCGGCCGTTCACGCCGGCGTGCCAGACGGTCGACGTGGCGGACCTGCTGGCTCAGGCGGCCCGGATCCGCGCCGAGGTGGAGCGGCTCGGCCCGGAACGCCTCGACCGCTTCGACTGGTCGCTCACGCCGACCGTCCGCTTCGTCCGCTGAGGGGAGTGACATGCCGGGGCCGCACTTCACGCCGAGCACCCTGACCTTCCTCCGCGCGCTCCGTCGGAACAACACCCGCGACTGGTTCAACGCGAACCGCCACCGGTACGAGGAGCATGTCCGCGCGCCGATGGTGGCGCTGGTGGAGCAACTGGCGATCGATCTGCCGGCGATCGCGCCCGACCTCCTCGCCGAGCCGAAGCGGTCGATCTACCGGATCCACCGCGACACTCGCTTCTCGCCCGACAAGACGCCATACAAGACGCACGTCGCCGCGATCTTCCCGCACCGCGATCTGCCGAAGCACGAGGGGGCCGGACTGTACGTGCACGTCGCGCTGGACGCTGTCTACATCGGCGGCGGGCTGTACCGGCCGCAGCCGCGGCAGCTCGCGCGGCTGCGCGAGCACATCGCGGCGCACCACCGGCAGTTGCACGCCATCATCGGCGCGCCAGCGTTCCGGCGGGCGTTCGGGGAGCTCAGCGGCGATCGGCTGCAGCGGACACCACGCGGATATCCGCCGGATCACCCGGCGGCCCACCTGCTGCGGCTGAAGCAGTACCTGGCGGGGTGCGCGTACGACCCGGCCTATGCAACCAGGCCGGGGTTCTACCGGTCGTTGCTCAGGTACTTCACGCTCCTGGCGCCGCTCGTTCACTACCTCAACGGACCGCTCACGACAGCGGAGGCGCGGCTCGAAACGGCGCTGATGGGGGCGGAGGCGCGGGGGGAGAGAGGCACTCCGGACGGCGTGCGGTGAGATCCCCGGAGCCGGGTCGATGGCGACCGCGACGGCGGCGGACGCAAACGCTTCGACGGCAGCGCCGGTCTGAGGCGCGGCGGACCCGGGGTGCTAGGATCGCAGCGACAGGGGGTCTCCCGTGCTCCGCGAAGTCGTCGTCCTCTTGCTGCGCGGATGTCGGCTGCGGTGCCCCTGTTGCGGGTACGGACGGCTCTTCAAGTCTGCGACGCGGATGCACGAGCACTGTTCCGCGTGCGGCGAGGCGTTCGAGCGGGAACCGGGCCAGTGGCTCGGCGCGGTCTACGTCAACCTCGGGCTGACGCTTGCGATCATTGCCGCCGGCTACATGCTGACGAGCGCGTTCACTTCACTGACGACATCACAGTTGACGGCCATCTCGATGGTGGCGGCGGCGATCGGACCGTTCGCGCTGCATCGCCACGCAAAGGCGCTTTGGACCAGCATCGTCTTCCTAGGTGAGGGGCTCTACATTCCGTGGCCGCACCGGTAGGCCAGCCCGTCGCGGGCGGCCTCGCCGGCATCCTTCTCCGCTTGGGCGCCGCCTTCACGTTCGCCCCCTTCCGCAATCTCTGGAGCGCCGCGTTCACCTCTGCCGTCGGCACCTGGATGCAGCGCTTTGCCCAGCAGTGGCTGGTATTCGAACTGACAGGCTCCGCGTTCTACCTGGGGCTCGACACCTTCGTCGGCGCGGTGCCGCTGCTGCTGTTTACGCTGATCGGCGGCGTCATTGCGGACCGCTACGACCGCCGGCACCTGCTGATGGCGTCGCAGACGCTCCAGATGGCCTGCGCGGTGACGCTCACCGCGCTGGTCGTGACCGGGACGGTCCGCCTGTCGTACATCCTGGCGTTGTCGTTCATCACCGGCCTGGCCCAGGCATTCGGCGGGCCGGCGTTCCAGTCGATGATTCCGGCCCTCGTGCCGCGCCACACGCTCCCGAATGCGGTGGCGCTCAACTCGATTCAGTTCAACCTGGCGCAGTCGGTCGGGCCGTTCATCGGCGGGATCGTCTTCACCTCGCTTGGCCTTGCCGCCTGCTTCGGCCTGAACAGCGTCTCGTTCCTGGCCGTGATCGTCGTGCTGGGCCTCATGCAGCTTCCACCGCCGAACCGCACCGGCCGCCAACCGATGGTGGAGGAACTGAAGGGCGGCCTCCGCTTCGTCAGCCACGGCGTCTTCCTGGCCCTGACGATCCTGGCGGCGTGCACGACGTCGCTCGGACTGCCGATCCGCGCGTTCCTGCCGATCTTCGCCGGCGACCCGGAGACGTTGAGCCGAATGATGACCTGTCTCGGCGTCGGCGCGGTGTTCGGCGCGCTGGTGGTCGCTTGGCTCGGGACGTTCAGCCGGATGGGGGCAACGCTCCTCTGGGTGCTCGCGCTGTTCGGCGCGACGATCGCGGCGTTCGCGCTGCTGCCGGTCACGGCGGCGAGCTACGTGCTCCTCGTGCAAGCGGGAGCGGCGCTACTCGTGGTCTTCTCGCTCACGGCGTCGCTGGTGCAGTTGACCGTGCCGGACGAGCTGCGGGGGCGCGTGATGAGCGTCTACCTGATGGCGTTCCGCGGGGGCATGCCGATCGGGAGCCTTGCGAGCGGCTGGCTGACGACGGTGCTGCCGACCTCGACGGTGATCGCGATGAACGGGGGGCTGCTGGTCCTCGTAGCGATGTACTTCCTCGTCCGCAGCCACGGCGTACGTGAGCTGTAACGAGCATGTTAGATTGGCGGTTTCGGAACGGTTCGGAACAACGCCGTAATCACGAAAGGAAATGTGAACGATGCCTGCCGAGAATGGCGATCCCCGCCACAATGTCTATATCCTGGTCGACGGCGAGAACGTCGATGGCACGCTCAGCACGATCCTGAACCGGCCGCCGCAATCGGACGACCGGCCGCGATGGGAGATGGTTCATCACTTTGCCGAACGTCTCTGGGGCGGGCGGAGCGCCAAGGCGATGTTCTTCATCAACGTCCGGCCGGAGTCGAGCGTGCCCTGGCCCTTCGTGCAGGCGCTGCTTGCCTGCCACTTCCACCCGGTGCTGTTGACCGGCAGTGAGGGGCACAAGGTGGTGGACGAGGGGATCGAGAAGACGCTCGCGGCGCTCGCCTCGCGCGAGGGCGACGTCCTGCTGCTGAGCCACGACAAGGACTTCTGCGTCCCGCTCGCCAGGCTCGGAGAGCACGATGCCCGGCACATCGGCGTACTCGCGTTCAGAGAGTACCTCGCGGCCGACTACACCCACATGCCGGGCCTCGACATCTTCGACCTCGAGCGTGACGCCAAGGCGTTCCAGAACGGCCCGCTCCCCCGGATGCATCCGACGCCGATCGAGGAGTTCAACGCGGAGGCCCTGCTCGACAGCCTCTGAGCCGGCCCGCCGTGGTTACCGGCCGACCGGGGCGATCCCGGCCGCCATGCCGCGCAGGATCGGATGATCAGGATGCGCCTGCTGCGCATCGGCGAGCCACGCGCGCGCCTCGTCCAGGCGCGCCAAACGAATCAGCGCGTCGGCCCGGGCAATCCACGCCTGCACGATGGTCGGGTCCGCCTCCACCGCCGCCGCATAGTGCGGCAGCGACTCGTCGAACCGTTGCTGCTGGTAGAGCGTCTCGGCCAGCCCGATGTGTGCGCCGACATGGTCCGACTGCAACCGCAGGACGATCCGGAACCGCTCGATCGCCTCCTCGGCCCGCCCCTCCAGCCCCAGGGCCGTCGCCATGGCGAAGTGCGCCTGGGGGAAGTCAGGCGCCGTGGCGATTGCCCCCTCCAACTCGGCGATCGCGCCCTCGGTGTCCCCCTGCATTGAGAGCGCCGTCGCCAGCCGCGTGCGAAGCGTCGGGCTCTCCGGATCGAGCGCAAGCCCCTCGCGGAAGGCTGCCGCCGCCCCGGCCCAGTCGCTGTTGCGCAGCGCGATGACCCCCTGCCGTTCGAACTCCATCGGCGTCTCGAGCAACACCGCCAGCTCGTCCATCAGCGGGTCGCGGAGCGGTGGTCCTTCCGTCCCCTGCTGGACCAACTGCGCGTCCGCCTCGGCGATCCGGCCGAGACCGCGGTAGGCAAGGGCGAGCGGATAGCGGAGGCCCGACGCCTGCGGTGCGATCGCCAGCGCCCGCTCCAGGTAGTCGGCCGCGCGCGCAAAGGCCTGCTCCGCCAGCGCCACCTGCCCAGCGCCGGCCCACGCGGCGGCGGAGTCCGCATCGATCGCGATCGCCTGCTCGAAGAGGGGCGCCGCGGCGGCGGGCTGCCCCTGATCGAGGCGGGCGCGGCCGAGCCAGATCAGTGCCGCCACGTCTGACGACCGCAGCGTCAGGGTGCGCTCGAACGCCACCGCGGCCGCAGTCGGATTCTGCGTCTGCATCTGGACATGGCCCAGCGAGTACGGCCAGCGCGGATCGTTCGGCGCCAGCGCCGCCGCGCGCTCCAGGCTGCTGACCGCCGTGTCGACCGACCCGAGGGCTCCCATCAGGACGCCGAGGCTGCCCGCGGCGTTCCCGATCTCGACGGCGGACGCGTTCTCCGCCTCCGCCCGCTGCAGCTCGGCGTAGCGCGCACGCACCTGATCCGCCAGCGACGCCGGCAGCGGCGACAGGTCGGGCAGCGTGATCGATCCGGAGGGCGACGCGCGCGGCACGGCGGGCCGCGCTGGCGCAGCGGGCGGTGCGGGCGCCGGCGCGGCAGCCGGCGGCTGAGTGCCGGACTCGGGCGCGCCGTCACCGCCGCCGCCGCACGCGGATGCCGCCAGCGCGAGGCAGGCAACGAGCACTGCCGGGAGTCCCCCACGCGTCATGAGACCGCTCCAGCACATCGGTCCACGGGCTGATCATTCCATAGTTTCGACCCGGCCGTGGCGCGAACATGGGATGCGCTATGATGCGCCGTCGCATGCGGGAACCCGCCGCCGCGGAGACCGATGCCATGAGACGGAGGCTCGGACCGATCGGGCTGGTCGTCCTGGTGGCAGTAGGCGCCGGAGTCGGCGCCGCCCAGGACGCACGCTTCGTCGCGATGGACACGCTCAACGTCCGCGACGTCCTGTACCACCTGTCGAACGGCGGCGGCAACACGATGGCGCTGATCGACGAGATCAACGGCGGCGTCGTGCTGATCGACACCAAGCGTCCCGGCTGGGGCGGGGCGGTGCAAGAAGCGGTCGGGAACGTGACCGATCTGCCGGTGACGACGATCATCACGACGCACGCGAACGAGGATCACGCCGGCAGCAACGGCGAGTTCCCGGACGCCGGTCTGATCATCGCTCACGAGAACACCGCCGCCAACATGCGGCGGATGGCGCTGTACGCCGGCGGCGGCCCGGGCCTCCCGACTGTCACGTTCACCGACCGCCATACGATCCTTGAGGATCTCGATCGGATCGACCTGTACTACTTCGGTCCAGCCCACACCGACGGCGACATCGTCGTCGTCTTCGCGGCGAAGCGGACCGCGTACCTCGGCGACCTCTTCCCCGGCCGGGAGGCGCCGGTGATCGACACCGCCAACGGCGGCAGCGGCGTCGCGTTCCCCAAGACGCTGGCGGCGGCGGTCGCAGCGATCGACGGCATCGATCGGGTGATCTCCGGTCATGCGCCGTTCCCGTCCACCTACGCGGGGCGCGGGCGGCGCGAACGAGGCGCGGCGGCCTGGACCGGGTGGTTCACACGGGACGACCTGGCGGAGTACGCCGACTTCAACCGCGCGTTCCTCGAGGCAGTGGAAGCGTCGCACGTTCAGGGCCTGAGCGCGGCGGAAGCGGCGGCGGCGCTGACGCTGCCGGAGCGATTCGCCGACTACGACATGACTCAGGCGGCGGCAAACGTGGAGGCGATCTACGCAGAGCTGGCGGCGCGCTGACCGTCGCACGGAGACCGACTCGATGACGATCAGACGACGTGCGGCCGCGGTGTGCGTGGCGGTGCTGGTCGGCAGCCTGACGGTCGTGCAGGCTGAAGACTGGCCGGAGTTCCGGGGCGCCGGCCGGCTGGGCGAGTGGCGCGAGACCGGGTTGCTCGCCACCTTCCCGGCCGAGGGGCTCAAGGCGCGTTGGCGCACACCGATCCGGGCTGGCTACGCCGGGCCCGCAGTGGCGGACGGCCGGGTGTTCATTACCGACTGGATGCCGACCGATGGGCTGCGCGGCACCGAGCGGGCGCTCGCACTCGACGAGGCAACCGGTGAGATCCTCTGGACCGTTGAGTGGGAGGCGGACTACGCCGGCATCCAGTGGGAGATCGGTCCTGGCGCAACGCCGACGGTGGATGGCGACCGGGTGTACGTGCTGGGCCGCGCCGGGACCCTCTCGGCGCTCCGTGTCGCCACCGGCGAGCTACTGTGGCGGAAGGACTACAGCGCCGACTATGGCGTCGACCGGATGCAGTGGGGCTTCGACTGGGGCTTTGCGAGCGCGCCGCTTGTCGACGGCGATCGGCTGATCTGCTTCGTCGGCGGATCGCCCGATGCACGCGTCGTGGCGTTCGACAAGCTGACCGGCGAGGAGATCTGGCGCGCACTGCCGAGCACCGAGGATCTCGGCGTCGCGCAGCCGATCATCATCGAGGCTGGTGGCGCACGCCAATTGATCGTCTGGAACCCGGACGAGGTTGCCTCGCTCAATCCGGAGACGGGTGAGGCGTACTGGCGTCAGCCCTACATCGTCGGCGGCGCGATGACCGTCGCGACGCCGGTGCAGGTAGGGGCGCAGCTCTTCTTCAGCACGTTCTACGACGGACCGATGATGCTGAACCTGAACCAGGACCGTCCCGGCGCAACCGTTGCCTGGAAGGGGAGCAGCAACAGCGAGATCCGGACCGAGGGCCTGCATGCGGTGCTCGCGACGCCGATCATCGACGGCGGCTACATCTACGGCATCTGCAGCTACGGCCAGCTCCGCTGTCTGAACGCCGAGACCGGCGAGCGGATCTGGGAGACGCAGGAGGCGACGGTGGAGCGGCGCCGCTGGGTGTCCGGCTTCATGGTACGCAACGGCAACCGCGTCCTGATCAACAACGACCGGGGCGAACTCATCATCGCCCGCCTCAGCCCGGAGGGGTATGACGAGGTGAGCCGGACGAAGCTGATCGATCCGACGTCGGTGCCGGGCAACCGGCGGGAACTCCGCTTCGTCAACTGGGTGCATCCCGCCTACGCGAACAGGCACATCGTGACGCGGAATGACGAGGAGATCGCCAGCTTCTCGATGGACACGGCCGACTACGAGTAGCCTCGCGTGACGCCGACCGCCGTCCCGCTGCGCGACCTGGCCGCGCTGTTCCTCCGGCTGGGCGTCATCGCGTTCGGCGGCCCCGCCGCGCACATCGCGATGATGCGCGACGAGGTGGTGGAGCGGCGGCGCTGGATGAGTGACCGCGAATTCCTCGACCTGGTCGCCGCGACGAACCTGATCCCGGGGCCGAACTCGACCGAGTTGGCGATCCATCTCGGCTACCGGCACGGGGGCCTCCCAGGCCTGGTGGTGGCCGGCGCCTCCTTTATTGTGCCGGCTGCGCTGATCGTCGGTGGGATCGCCTGGGCCTACGTGCGGTACGGAGAGGCGCCGCAGGTGGCGTGGCTGATGTACGGCATTGGCCCGGTGGTGATCGCCATTGTCGTCCAGGCGATCTGGAAGCTGACGCGGAGCGCGGTGTCGGGCGTCGTCCCGGGCCTCATCGCGGGTGGCGTGCTGGCGGCATCGATCGCCGGCATGAACGAGCTGCTGCTGCTCGCCGTCGGCGCCGCGGCCGGCCTCGCAACGGCGGTCGGCCCGCGCGCCGGCGCGGTCGCGGCGGCCGGCCTCGCGGCGCTCTCAACATGGGCGAGCGGCGCGTTGCGCGGAACCGCGCGGACCGTGGCGGCGTTGTCAGCCGGCGCCCTGGCGCAGGCGGCGGCGGCCGACGCCTTGCCCTTCACGCTGACCCGGCTGACCCTCTTCTTCGCCAAGGTGGGCTCGGTGCTGTTCGGCAGCGGCTACGTCCTGCTGGCGTTCCTCCGCGCCGACCTCGTGGAGCGGTGGGGCTGGCTCACCGATCAGCAACTGATCGACGCGATCACCGTCGGCCAGGTGACACCGGGACCGGTCTTCACCACGGCGACGTTCATCGGCTACCTCCTGGGGGGCTGGGGTGGCGCAGCGCTGGCGACGGCGGCGATCTTCGCACCCGGCTTCGTCTTTGTTGCGATCACGCAGCCGCTCATCCCGCGGATGCGCGCGTCGCGGCTGCTGAGCGGCCTGCTCGACGGGGTCGTCGCGGCGTCGCTCGGCCTGATGGGGGCAGTCGCCTGGGCGCTGGCGCGGTCGGCCGTGGTTGATCCGCCGACCGTCGTGATCGCGGCGACGGCGGCGGCTGTACTGCTGTGGAGGCAGCCCAACTCGACCTGGCTGATCGTCGCCGGCGCCGCCGCCGGCTGGCTCCTCGGCGGCCGCTGAAGGGCGGAGGCGCTATCGTCCCCCGCTCTCCATCCTGGACGGGCCGCTGCCGCCGAGCGACATCTTCAGGATCCGTCCGGCGGCGGTACGGCCGCCGTGGGCGTTGCAGATCCGCGTCGCCAGGCGGTGCGCCGTCCGGCTGACGTCGAGCAGCGCCGGCTGCGCGGCGACGAACGCCCCGTGCAGACGCCGGCACTCCGCGGTCAGCTCCCGATCGAGCGTATCGAGTTGCTGCGTCCACGGCTCGCCGAACGCGGCGGGCGGTTCGATGCTCTGGATCAGCCCCTGCAGGATCTCCAGATCGTGCAGACGGCCGAGCGTGTCCTGCGACTGCTTGAGACGCCCGACCGCCTTCGACGCCGACTCCTCCTGCGTCCCGGCCGCGCTGGTCTCGACCGCCAGCTCCAGGGCGTAGCGGAGCTGCTTCGCGGAAATCCGCGCGGCGTGCACTCGCTCCGACACGTACATCGCGCCGGCGCTGTTCACCGTGTCGCGCAGCCGTTCCGCGCGACGGTCGATCCGGGTCGCGAGGACCAGGGCCCAGCCGTCGGTCGCCTCACGCATCCCGATCGCCTTCTGCACGTCCGCCACGTCGCGCGCCAGCTTCCCGAGCGCCGGCCGGTTCAGCCGCACCAGCATCCGCTCACGGTGCCGGCCCCGCTCCTCCTGGACGCGCCGCCGCAGGCGGGCAGCGCCGGCGGGGCGAACCGTCCCCGCCTGCTCCAGTTCGTCCACCAGGGCATAGGCGACGTCCAGCTCCCGCACCGGCCCGAGCGCGCGGCCGAGACGGCGTACCCGGCGCCGGGCGCGAGTTACGGCGCGGCCGGCGTACTCCGCCTCGCAGAGCGGCAGCAGTTCGCGCAGCCGCCGCGTCGCCACGCGGCACTGATGCAGTGGCTCCACCTCGCCCCCAAGCGTCTGGCGCAGCGCGCGGACGAATGCGCGTGCACGCAGGTCGAGCGGCTGTTTCAGCGGATGCGGCGCGTACATGGCGTGCCGGTCATGGTAGGATGCCGTGGTTCGTTTCGGGAAAACGCGCATTATACCGAAGCTTTCCCCGCGTGCGGCGTGTTGCGGCGCACCACCCTGACCTGTGCGGATCGCCGCCATCGACATCGGCACCAACTCCGTCCACATGATCGTGGTGCAGGTGCGCCACGATCAGTCGTTCGAGATCGTCGACCGCGAGAAGGAGATGGTCCGCCTCGGGGCGGGCGGCCTGGGCGGGCGCGCGCTGACCGAGGCGACGATGCGGTCGGCGCTCCAGGCGCTGGTGAAGTTCAAGCGCCTGGCCGATTCGCACGATGTCGACGAGGTGATCGCCTGCGCCACCAGCGCGGTCCGCGAATCGGAGAACGGCCGGGAGTTCCTGACGGAGATCCAGCAGCGCACCGGCATCCAGGCGCGCGTCATTTCGGGGAGCGAGGAGGCGCGGCTGATCCACCGCGCCGCGGTCTACGGCGTCGACGTCGCCGGCAGCGCGGCCGTGGTGATTGACATCGGCGGCGGCAGCGTCGAACTGACGCTGGGGCGCGCGTCGCGGCCACGGATCGCGGAGAGTCTGAAGCTGGGCGTGATCCGCCTTACCGAGCGGTTCGTGCGGAGCGACCCGATCAGCCGTAGCGACGAGCAGCGGATGGTGCACGAGATCACGTCGGTGCTGGCGCCGGTCGTGGCGAGGATCCGGAGCCGCGGGTTCGACCGCGTCATCGGTACGTCCGGCACGATTCTGAGCCTGGGGGCGCTCGCGGCGGACACCGGACGGGCGGATCGCTCGGACGAACTCCGGAACCTGCGGATCCCGGCGAAGAACATCCGGCGGCTCCGGAAGGAGTTGACCACGCTCGATCTGGCGAGCCGCATCGCGCTGCCAGGCTTCGACCCGCGGCGGGCCGACCTGGCGGTCGCCGGATCGATCCTGCTCAGCACGATCCTCCGCCTGCTGGGAGCCCGGGAACTGACGTTGTGCGATCTGGCGCTGCGCGAGGGGCTCGCACTCGACTACATCGACCGCAACCGGGCGCACATCGCACGGGTGGAACAGTACCCCGACATCCGCCGGCGCAGCGTCGTCGAACTGGCCGACCGGTGCCGCGTCGAGGAACCGCATACGCAGCAGGTGGTCCGGATGGCGCTCTCGCTCTTCGATCAGACCGCCACGCTGCACGGCCTGGGAACGCGCGAGCGCGAGTGGCTGGAGTACGCGGCGATGCTGCACGACATCGGCGTCCACATCAGCTACCCACGCCACCACAAACACTCCTACTACCTGATCAGGAATGGCGACCTGCGCGGCTTCGAGCCGGATGAGGTGGAGGTGATGGCCCTCGCGGCGCGCTTCCACCGCCGCGGCCCGCCCAAGCGGGCGCACGCGGAGTACAGCGCCCTGCCGGCGGAGCGGCGCCGCACCGTTCGCACACTGTCGGCGATCCTGCGGGTGGCCGAGGGACTCGACCGGAGCCACGCGCAGAGCGTGGCGTCGGTCGTGGTGGTGACGGACGAGGACGAGTGCCTCCTGCGGGTGACACCGCAGGGCGACACCGAGTTGGAGATCTGGGCAGCGCAGCGGAACAGCGCGCCGCTCGAGGCGGTCCTCGGGCGGACGATCCGGTGCGACCTCGCGAGTGAGAAACCGGCGCCGGCGCTCCGTCCGGCGCCGAGGCGGCCTGACGTCCGGCCGCATGCCGATCTACAATCCCGTGGGAGCCGGGACGACGCGGCGGCGCAGACATCGGCGTTGCGCATCGCCGCTCAGGATCGGTTCGCCCCGGAGAACTCGTCGTGACCGGGAAGGCGCGTTGCGTCCACTGCCGGGAGCGTCCGGTCGATCCGGCATGGCGGCCGTTCTGCAGCGAGCGTTGCCAGTTGCTCGACCTCCAGAACTGGATCGACGAGCGCTACCGCGTGCCGGGTGAACCGGTGGCGCTGCACGATCTGCTCGACGGGGGCGAGGGGGCCGGCGACGGCCGCGACCCGGACTGACGGCGAGATGGACTGACGGCGATGTGAAGGAAGGTACCGGGCAGACATGGGCGACACTCTGACCATCACAGACAACCGGACCGGGAAGCAGTACGAGGTGCCGATCGTCGACGGGACGATCCGGGCGATTGACCTGCGTCAGATCAAGGTGGATCTCGACGAGTTCGGGATGATGACGTATGACCCGGCCTACCTGAACACCGCGAGCTGCCGGAGCGCGATTACGTTCATCGACGGCGACAAGGGGATCCTGCGCTACCGCGGCTATCCGATCGAGCAGTTGGCCGCCCAGAGCACGTTCGTCGAGACGGCGTGCCTGCTGCTCAACGGCGAGTTGCCGACGGCGGTGGAGCTTGACGCTTGGACTGCCGAGTTGGATCAGCATGCGCTTACCGCGTCGTCCGCCCTCACGCGGAACGTGCGGTCGCTCATGGAGGCGTTCGACGAAGGGGCGCATCCCATGGGCATGTTCCTGGCGACGATGGGCGCGCTGTCGACCTGCTTCCCCGACGCCAAGAACGTGCGCAACGCGGAGGTCCGGCGCACCCAGATCGCGCGGCTGATTGCGCTCGCGCCGGGCGTCGCTGCCTGCGCCTGCCGCCGCAGCGCGGGCAAACCGTTCGCGACACCGGGCGACGGGCTCGGCTATGTCGGCCGCTTCATGAGCGTGCTCTACCAGGAAGCGGGCAAGCCGTACACGCCGGACCCGGTGCTCGAGCGGGCGCTCGACATCCTCTTCATCCTGCATGCGGACCATGAGCAGAACTGCAGCACCAGCGCGATGCGCGGCATCGGCAGCTCGCAGGCGGATCCCTTCTCGTCGCTCGCCGGCGCGTCGGCGGCGCTCTACGGCCCGCTGCACGGCGGCGCCAACGAGGCGGTGCTCCGGATGCTGCGGCGGATCGGATCGGTCGACAACATTCCCGACTTCATCGCGAAGGTGAAGAACGGCGAGAGCCGCCTGATGGGATTCGGCCATCGCGTCTACAAGTCGTACGACCCGCGCGCGACCGTGATCAAGCAGACCGCCTACGACGTCTTCGAGGTGACCGGGCGGAACCCGCTGCTCGACGTCGCGATTGAGCTCGAACGGATCGCGCTGGAGGACGACTACTTCGTCTCGCGGCGACTCTACCCGAACGTCGACTTCTACTCCGGCCTGATCTACGAGGCGATGGGCTTCGACGCGGGCATGTTCCCGGTCTTGTTCGCCATCGGCCGCACTCCCGGCTGGGTGGCCCAATGGAACGAGATGCTGGCGGACGAGGAACAGAAGATCGCCCGCCCCCGCCAGGTGTACACCGGCCCCGCCGCCCGCGACTACGTCCCGATCGCCGCCCGCGGCTAACGGCTAGCGTACGCGCAGGCGCCAGGCGAGCATGCCGCCCGCCACCGCGAGCATCACCCAGACCGTCGGCGCGACGGGACGCCCGGTGTACGCCAGCCCGGCAAAGAACAGCGTTGTCCCCGCCAGGATGATCGCCAGCACGATCGGTGACCACTGGCCGGCGATGTCAGGGCGTTCGTCAACCTGGGCCGGCTCATGCGTCCGCGGCGTCGCCGGCGCCCCGCACCGGTAGCAGACCAGCGCGCCGTCGTCGATCTCCTGGCCGCACTGCGCGCAGGTCACCGCATCCCCCACAGGCGCCTGAGCGTCCACTCGGTCCCGAGCAGCGCCACGATCAGCAGGAACACGAGCGGATGATGCCAGATCTGACGCGCCACCGGCCGCGCCGACGGCGGCGCGGCGGCCTGCAGCCGGGCCGGCAGCAGATCGATCGCCGCGGCATCGAGGTACGCGCCGCCGCCTGCCGCCGCGATCCGTTCAAGTCGCGACTGACGCAGCCACGGATCCGCCAGCTCCGGATCGACGCCATGGGCGAGCACCCAGGTGCGGTTCGTCTCCGCCGCGACCCCCCGACCGACGCGCGTCACGGCGACATCCACCTGGTAGACGCCGTCGACCGTTTCGCTTTCGACCGACGCAACGTAGCGTCCTGGCTCGTCCGCAACCGGCGCCGCGCGGGTCTCCATCTCCGCGCCAGCCGGATCGGTGACGACGACCGCGACATCGGCGTTCACGATCGGACGGTACGCCTCATCGCGCACGTCGACCTGCACCTGCACGCCCGCCGCTGACGTGACGCGCGCCGTCACGTCAGTCGTATCGCGCGCGTCCGCCGTGAGCCAGCGCGCGACCTGCCCCCACCAGGTTTCGTACGTCCGATCCTCACTCGGCAGCCCCATCCGCCACCGCCACGCTCCGCGGCCGGCGAAGATCAACGACCGCCCGCGGCCGTAGCGCTGCGCGACAATCAGCGGGCGATCGGCTCGCTCCCCGCGCGCCGGGGGCGCCACCGCCAACACCGCCGCGCCGGGACGGACCGCGCCGAGGCGAATGCTGCCGGCGAGCGGCGGTGCGACGTTCCACCGCTCGCGCGTCTCCTCCGGCGTTTCTCCGAGGCGGAGCATCGGGTGCGCCAGCCCCGCGCCGGTCGGGGTCAGCCGGACGCCATCGGCCGACAGGCCAAGGCGGTCGGCCAGCGCGGCGGGCAGGACCGGCTCGAGCGCCGAGCCGGCGTAGCTGCCCCGCCTGAGCGTTGCGGGGCCGAGCAGCAGCAGGCCGCCCCCGCGCGCGGCGACGAACGCCGCGGTCAGGTCAAGGTGCTCCGGCCGGAAGAACTCGGCCTCAATGTTGCCGAACACCACTGCGTCGTACACGAACAGCTCGGCGCGCGTCCGGGGGTAGCCGGGCGCGAGTGCCGCGGCGCGGGCCGGATCGCCCTGCACGTAGAACGTCAGCTCGCCCCGATCGTTCTGCCCCTTCCGAATCACCGCGTCGACCACGAACGCGGGATCCGCCTGCCAGGTCCGCTTCAGGAAGCTGTGCTCGTAGCCGGGCGCACCCTCGATCATCAGAATGCGGCGCGGCCGGCCGGCCGGGAGGACCAGGACGCTCCGCCGGTTGTTCCCCGGCACAAGATCCTCGCCGGCGCCCGTCGCCTCCACCGTGTACACGGTTGGCAGATCCGGATCGGGCGACACACGAAACGTTTCCACCACCGCGGCGCCGTCACCAGCGGCCGCCACACGCCGCGTCTCGACCAGCCGTCCCTCCTCCAGCAGCCGCACTTCCCCTCTGGTTGCGCCAGCACCGATGCCGGCACCCACGCCATGTGCAACGACGGTCGTGGTCAGGTCGATCAGCGACCCGGCCGCCAGCGCCTCGCCCGCGGTCAGTCCCGCCACTTCCAGATCGGGCCCTGGCTCCGTCCCGCCGACGCCGATCAGATGCACCGGGGCACCAATCCGCGCAGCGGCCGCCACCGGGTCGCCCGCCCCGGTGTCGACCCCGTCGGTCAGCAGCACGACGCCGGCAACGTCACGGCCGTCGAGCCGACCGGCGGCCGCATCGAGCGCGGCGGCGAGATCGGAATCGTCGAAGGGGACCGTTTCGATGTCGAACGGCGTCTCCGCCAGCGCCGGCTCCAGCCCGTCGCGCACGACGGCCCGCGCCCGATCGATCCGTGGCGCGCCCGCCGCATCGGCGATCGCCATGCTGCGTGACTGATCGATCAGCACCGCCACCAGACCGCCCGGCGGCGCCGGTCGGATCCCGACCGGCCGGAGCAGCACGCCTACCAGCACGAGGAGCACGACGAGACGGAACGCCATGAGCGCCGCGCGCTGCCGCGCGCTGAGGGCGACCCGCGGGCGGGCATAGGCCCACCAGGCGAGGGTGGCCGCGGCGGCGACGGCGGCGGCAATGCCCCACCAGGGAACCGGAAGGCTGAACTGCATCTGGCGCGCTACTCAGTAAGGGCGCCGATCCGCGCGGCGCCGCGCCGCGGCTCGCGCACCCTGCCGGCTATGGCGACCTGCGGCACCGGTGGCATACGTCAGCGGGTGTCGCCGCGCCCGGGGGCGTCGGCAAGCGATCGGTAGTAGCGGTCGACGATCGCTTCGTAACCCTCCGGTGCGGCGTCGTCCGGCCCGGCGTTGACGCGACCCGCGCGGCGCGCGCGCCGCAGTGCGGCGGCGCGATCCGCCACGATCCGTTCGAGCGCGGCCCGCAGGCCGGCGCGGAGACTCTCCCAGGCGGCGTAGTCCTGTGTGAACGCCTCGGTGCCGGGCGCGCTGCCAGTAAAACGCTGTGCTGCCCAGCGCGCAAGATCCTCCAGCGCGCCGGGACGCGCCGCCCGAAGTGCCGACTCCAACGCTGGCGACGCTTCCAGCTGCTGCAACAGCGCCTGCGCGGCGCTGCCGATGGCGCTGGTCCCGTCCTCACCCTGCGCGCCCGCGCCGGTCTTCGTCTCCGTCTCGCCGGCGCGCGGGGCCGGTGACGGTTGCCTCGCGTTCGGCGTACCGTCGCCGCCGTCCGGCTCCTCCGACTCCGCTCCGCCGCCTGCGCCCAACTGGCCGGTTGCCTCCAGCCGCCGGACGAACGCTTCCGCCGCCTGCAGTTCCGATGCGAGCTGCCCCGCCCGCGCGCGGTTCAGCGCCTGCTGCCGCGCCGCCAGTTCCCGGACCCGGCGCAGCGCGTCGCTCTCCTCGTCCGACGCGTCGTCCGGGGCGGCCGTAGCGACCTCCTCGTAGTTGGTCTGCTGTTCACGGCGCAGGTCGCGGTCGAAGAGGGACGACAGATCCTCCTGCGGCTGCCACCAGGCGGAACTCCCCTGCCCCTGGCCGAACGAGAGTTCCAGCCGGCGAATGGCCGCCTCGACGCGGAGCAACTGGTTGAGTGCCTCCAACTCGGGCGGCAGCGCGTCCGCCGCCGACCCGATTCGGAGCTGCGCCTCCGCCTGCTCCATCGCCGCCACCGCCGCCGCCATCGCGTCGCGCTCGGTCTGCGAGCGGCCCCGCAACAACATCTGCGCCGCGGCGCCGAGCGTCCGCTCGCGCACCTCGCCCTGCGCGTCGGCGAGCGCGGTCAGATCGCCGCGGACCGATGCGGAGGCGTCTACCTCCTGTTCGATCCGCCAGGTGGCAGCAACGATCTCCTTCTGCATGTCGGCCAGGCGGCGGACAGTGTCGGCATCCATGCCGACGCCCGACCGCGCCATGGCGACCTGGTACTCACGGGCGAACGGACGCACCGTCAGGAAGTAGATGGCGCTGCGCGTGTGGCGCGTCCGGTTCGGATTCGCGTCGCGCGCGCGGACGTGATAGGTGATGACGTCACCCGGCGCGACATCGAGCTGCTCGGCATAGATCGTGTGCGCCGGCGTGACACGCGCCGCCGGGTCGCTGCCGAGCAGGTCGACAATCCGCGCGGCGCGGCCGGCGACGGTGTAGACCAGCGCCAGCTCGTCAAGCGCGTAGTCGTCTTCGGCGCGCACCTCGATCACCACTTCCTCGACCGACGTGATCTCGCGGTCGCCCCCGGGGCGACGGATCTCGATCCGCGGCGGCGCGTCAGGCGTGGCGCGGACAACGTACTCCGCGTCCAACGCCCGCGCGCCCGCGAGCGCCACGCGGTAGGTGTCGTTCCCGGTGACATCGAACGCCGCGGCAAATGACGTCGGACCGGCGAACGTGAGCGTCAGCGCCGTGCCAGACGCAAAGTGCAGCGCGCCACCGTGCACCGGTGCGTCGGTATGGACGGTGATCGTGACCGTCGTGCCCTCCGGCGCGAAGACGTCGCCGCCGGCCCGGTCGACGCGCGGCGCCAGGCGGGTGTACGCCGGGTAGGCATACGCCACGTCGATCCGCTCAATGCGCGCCGCAACCGACGTTACCGGCGGATCGTCCGCGTCGGACGCGACCGCACCGCCGGACGAGCTGGCATAGAGCCAAGCGTGCTGGGCGATCCGGCTGACCACGTCGGCGCCAAGAATCGACAGCACGGCGAATGCGACGATCGCCCCGGCGCCGGCAGCGATGGCGCGGCGAAGCATGCCCGCATCGAGGATCCGGTCGAGCTCGACCTCGCGCACGCGGCTGACGGCGTCGTCGACGACGAGACGGCCGAGCGGCGACACAGCCGGATCGACGGCGACCGCACTCGTCAGGCGATCCTCAAGCTCCGGGCAGTGCTCCTCAATGTAGCGCGCCACTTGGCGGTCGTCCGGGAGGCGGCGAAAGGGACCGAAGAAGCGGATGGCGAGCGCCGCGGTCGCGGCGGCGGCGGCAACGCCCAGCGCCGCCAGCAGGGGATCGCCTGCGATCCGGTCGGCGCCCAGAACGAACGCCAGGAGCACCGACGCGCCCCCCGCCGTGCGGGCCGTGGCGGACATCGCTCGGGCTGTCACCCACCGCCGCCGCACCGCGCGGAGCAGCGTGACGATCTCCGCCCGCGACGGGTCCTCCACGCTGTTCACCGCCCCAAGTCTACGCCAGCGTGTCCTGTCCGATCGCCGGCGATGGGACGGCAGACGCGAAGCTGCGCGAGAGGACGCAACGTTCAGCGTCCCACTCAGGCCATGGTGCGACCGAGGAAGATCTCGCCGATCAGGGCGAGCGCCACGGCGGCGATGGCGTACCACCAAAGGGACTGGGCGGCATCGGGTGCCTCGTCACGCGGTGGCTGGAGCGAGTCGGGAGACGCCGCGGCACGCTCGGGGCGGGCCGCATCGGCGCCGGCAGCCGCCAGGTAGCGGACCATCTCGTGGACGAACGGGACGAACCCCGCGCGCCTGGGAAAGTCGTTCCAGGCGTCGTTCAGATCCGAGGCGAAGATCAATGCGCGTCCCGGGGCGGCGGCGTACTCAATCAGCGCCGGATCGCCGCTGTCGAAGCTGGCCAGCAGGTCGCCGTCCGGCAGTGTGACGCGAACCGCGCCCGTGAACCGCACCTGGCCGAGCGCGGCAGCGCGATCGCCGAACGGGCGGAAGATCGGATGGCGCGGATCGGCCACGGCGAGGCGGCGCACGGCGGCCTCATCCGATGCGGCGATCGCCAGCTCTGCCGACGGGCCGAGAAGGTTGCTGACCAGGCGCGGGTCGACATCCGGTCCCGCTACGAGCAGCAGGCCGCCGCCTTCTTCGAGGAACTGCGCGATCCGCGCCTGCCCCGGACGGCTCAACCCCTCGGTGCCCGCCACCACGACCACGTCGGTCGTCTCCCACCCCGCCGCGTCGAACGCCATGACGTCGTCCGGCGCCACCACCCGCAGCGTGAACGGCCGCTCCCGCGGTGCGGCATCGAGCGCGCGGGCCAGATAGAGCGCGCCCGGCTCGATCGCTCCGTCGTTCACCACCGCCAACACGCCGGTCGGACCGGCCGGCTCGGCAGGCGCCACGGCCGCCGCATCGGCAACGGCCGCGCTCGGCGCCGGGGCCGCCGGTTCCTCCGTTCCGCCGTCCGCCGTGTCGTCCGCCGCATCGACGAACGGCCGCGCGAACGCCAGCGCCAGCAACACGATCGCCGCGACCCGGAGCGCCAGGAGGATCAGCTCGCGCAACCGCCGCCGCTGGTCGCGGTGGACGAACGCCCGCTCCAGAAACCGGACGTCGCTGAACGGCAGCCGCGGCGCACGGCCACGCAAGGTGAAGTGCAGGATGATCGGCAGCGCCGCCGCGAGCAGACCGACCAGAAACAACGGGGAGACAAACGACATGCGCCCGGCTCAACTGCGCCCGATCCGCGCCGCAAGATATGCCCGCAGCGCATGGTCGAGCGGCTTCGACGTGTCGACGCGGCAGTACTCGATCCCGCTGAGCGGCAGTTCGCGCGCATACCGCGCGAGCCACTGATCCATCTCGCGCAGGTACCCGTCACGCAGGTCGGCGGCGACGCCGGTCACCGTCGCGCCGGTCTCCAGGTCTTGGAACCGCGTCGGCAGCTCGAACGGAAAGGCGATCTCGGCGGGGTCGAGCAGATGAAAGACGACCACATCGTTCCGGCCGAACTTGAGATGGTGGAGACCGCCCAGCACCCCGTCCGGATCGTCCAGCAGATCCGAGATCACCACCACCAGGCTGCGCCGGCGCATCGACGCGGCGAGGCGGTCGAACGTCGCGGCAAGGTCGGAGCGCCGTCCCACCTCGACCCGGTCGAGGGCGCCTAGGATTCGCCGCAGGTGGCCGGGGCGCGCGCCGGGCGGAACGTCGGTCACCACGCGGTCGTCGAACGTCGCCAGGCCAACGGCGTCGCGCTGCCGGTCCATCAACCAGGCGAGCGCCGCGGCGAGGTACGATCCGTACGCCAGCTTCGACACCGCGGCCGAGCGGTAGCTCATCGACGCCGAGATGTCGAGCAGCAGCCGGCACTCGACGTTTGTCTCCTCTTCGAACCGCTTGACGTAGTACCGGTCGCGCCGGGCGTACACCTTCCAGTCGAGCGTCGAGAGATCGTCCCCCGGCATGTAGGGGCGGTACTCGGAGAACTCGACGCTGAAGCCGGTGTAGGGGCTGCGGTGCAGGCCGAGCAGGAACCCTTCGACGACGGTGCGGGCGCGCAACTCCATCGAGCCGAGGCTGGCGACCACCGCCGGGTCGAGCCAGCCCGGACCGGCGCCGCCCGCCTCCCCCCTGCGGCCGGCCGCACCCGCCGGCATCACATCCCGCTCGACGGCACCGGCACGGTGTCGAGCAGCCGCGCGATGATCGCCTCGACGTCGACCCCTTCGGACTCGGAGTAGAAGTTGGTGACGATCCGGTGGCGGAGCGTCGGCGCGGCGAGGGCGCGGATGTCGGCGACGGAGACGTGGTAGCGCCCCGCTATCAGCGCGCGCGCCTTGCCCCCCAGCACCAGCGCCTGCGACGCCCGGAGGCCGGCGCCCCAAGTGACCCACCGCTCGATGAACTCCGGCGTGTTGGCGCGGCCGGGGCGTGAGGCGTCGACCAGGTTGACGGCATAGCCAGCCACCTCCTCGGTCACGACCACCTGCCGCACGAGATGCTGAAACGCCAGGATGTCGTCCCCCTGCAGCACGCGCTCGACCGACGGCGTCTCGTCGGAGGTCGTCCGTGTCACCACCGTCACCTCGTCGCCTACCGACAGGTAGGTCATCACGACGTTGAACATGAAGCGCGCGAGTTGCGCCTCCGGCAGCGGATACGTGCCCTCGAGCTCGATCGGGTTCTGCGTCGCCAGCACGAGAAAGGGTTCGTCGAGCGGATATGTGCGGCCCGCCGCCGTGACGTGGTGTTCCTGCATCGCCTCGAGCAGCGCCGACTGCGTCTTGGGCGGCGTCCGGTTGATCTCGTCGGCCAGGATGATCTGCGCGAAGATCGGTCCCTTCACGAACGTCAGCTCGCGGTGGCCGGACGACTCGTCGATGATCTCGGTGCCGGTGATGTCAGCCGGCATCAGGTCGGGCGTGAACTGAATCCGCTTGAACGAGAGATGCAGGACGTCGGCCAGCGTCTTGATCAGCAGCGTCTTCGCCAGCCCTGGGACACCGGTGATCAGGCAATGGCCGCCGGTGAAGAGTGCGGTCAGCACCAGGTCGATCACCTCGTCCTGGCCGACGATCACCTTGCGCAACTCGTTCAGGATGCGTCGGCGCCCCTCGCGCACCCGCTCCGCCGCCTCGGCGGCGACGCTCGCCGGCGTGATGCCTGCCGCCGGCGCGGCCGTCGATCCGTCCGCCATCAGTGCGTCAGCGCGTAGACGATCTCGTTGATGAACATGCGGTACGACTGCGCGGTGTACTGCACGTAGGCGGGGTACTGTTCGGCGTTCGACCACTCCCACCCGTCGCCCATGTCGGTGTTGAAGTTGATGAGCGCCATCGCGCGTCCATCGTCCGCCAGGATAGCGCGGAGCTTCGGATCGAAGCCCCCCTTCTCCCAGGTGACGTTATTGAAGAACGAGCCGAGGCCGGGGATCTGCGGATACGCATCGAGGTGATAGAACGACGAGAACACGGCGTGGTCCAGCCCGAGGTCGACGATCGGACGGTCCGGGAAGACACGATCCATCTGGTGTGCGAACAGCTCCCATTCGACCGGACCGTGGAAGTCGTCGAACGTCACGGTGCCGCCGCGGAGCAGGAACTCGCGCAGGATCTCGACCTCCTCCTCGGTCAGCATCAGGTTGGCGGGCTCGACGACGTAGATCCAGGGATGCTCCCAGAGCACGTCATCGGTCAACCGCGCCACGAGCGGCTCGTTCACCTGGATCGTCGTGACGCGCGCCATCCGCCGCGACAGGTTCTGCTCCGCCACCGGCGCGTCGACCCGCCACGGATCGATGCCGTAGACGCGGAGGAACTCAGCCAACTGTTCGGCCGGCGTGCGGTACTGAATCCGCACGAAGCGCCACTCCAGACCGGTCAGGCCGTCCCGTTCCGGCAGCGGCACGTCTACCTGCGCCGCCGGGGTGGCCACGAGCAGCCCCGCCATTGCCACGCTCGCGGCGCAGCGGAGGGCGGGCACGCGCGACGGGGCGCCGCCCGCCCGCGACGGGCCGGCCCTCCTCACGGCAACGCCTCGACGACCCTGAGCAAGACGTCCTGCGCCCGCTCGTAGGTGGGCGCGATTTCGAGCGCCAGCATCGCCTGCCGCTTCGCCTCGTCAAGCGCGCCCGCCGTGAAGAGCGTCTCGGCAAAGTCGGTGTGGGCGGCGACCCGGTCGACCGGACCGAGGGCCAACGCGATCCGCAGTTCGCGCAGCGCGTCGTCCGTCCGCCCCTCCTCCTTCGCGATGCGGCCAAGCACCTGGTGCGGGATTGGATCGAACGGATCGATCTCGATCAGCCGTTCGTACGCGAACCGGAGCCGCCGGTCGTCCCCCGCCGCCTCGGCGTGTGAGCCGAGCATCCGTGCCGCCTCGGGCGAACTCTCGTCGTGCTCGAGCAGCAGCTCCAGCTCGCGCATCGCCCGCTCGGGATCCCCCGACTCCTCGGCCAGCAATGCGAGCTGGCCGCGCGGGCTCTGAAGCGTGATGCCGAACGGGAAGAGTTCCGCCGCCCGCTCGAATGCCGCGCGGGCTTCGTCGATCTCCCCCGCCGTGCGCGCCGCCGCGCCAAGCGCCATCTGCGCGGGGAAGCTGTCAGGGTGCTCGTCGGCCAGTGCGCGCACCAGGGCCAGCCGATCGTCCCCTGCGCCGGGCGGCAGCAACGGTGCATCGTCCAGCACGAGCCGGAAGTCGCCGTAGCGCGCCTCGATGTCGGCGTCGAAGCTCTCCTGCAGGCTGTCGAAATCGAGCCCGACACGCGCGAGCGCCGCCTCGGTGTCCAGTCCCTCGGCGTATGCGCGGACGATGGTCTGCAGCGCCGCGTCGCCGTGCGCATCAACGATGTACTGCACCACCAGCGAGGCGTGGTAGTAGGCCAGACCGAGTCCCCCCTGCGTGAACGCGCTGTCCAGTTCGCGGATCGGCCGGACCGCGTCGCTGTTCAGGGCGGTAAGAAACTCCAGCAACTGATCGCGGTCCCACGCGGGATGCTTCCGCCTCTCCTCGAACGACGAAATCCCCTCGCTCAACCAGCGCGGCAACCGCTGATTCGACAACTGCAGCGTGATGACGTGCGCCATCTCGTGCCAGAGCGTCGAGACCCAGTGGAAGCTGCCGGACGGACTCGCCCGGGGCGAGTCCATCGTGACGACGCGACCGAAGCAGGCGCCGAGCGCGCCGACCATGCCCGGGAGACCCAGGGTGCGGACGGCGAAATCGTCGTGGCGCGGGAACAGCTCCACGAGGATCGGCGTCTCGGGCGTCATGTCGTACTGCGCCGCGAGCTCGTCGAGCGCCTCCTGCGCGACATCGATCACGTAGTCGTGCATCGCCGGCGCTTCGTCCGGATGGAGGCGGACGATGAGATCCCCCTCCTCGAACGTCTCGAACTCATCCAGTTGATCCAGCAACTCCAGCAGGTTGAACGTGACCACGTCGTACGGGTCGGCCTCGAACGACCGCTCCAGGGCAACTCGCGCGCCCGCTTCGTCGCCGGTCCTGAGCAGGTGCATCCCGAGGTCGGCGTGGGCCCGCGTATGGTCCGGCGTCAGTTCCAGCGCGCGACGGACCAGCGTAACCGCCTCCGGAAAACGGTAGGCGCGGGCGACGTGGTAGCCTGCGATCCGGTACGCGTCGGCGTAGACCGGGTTGATGGCCAGGATCTCCGCCACTTCCGCCTCGAAGTCGTCGTGGCGGTCCTCCAGCCAGGCGAGCGCCGCCACAAGCGCGCGCGCCTCGAGGTGGCTCGGGTTCGTCTCGAGCACCGTGTCGATCGCGTCGCGCGCCGCGTCGTGGTTCTGATCAGCCAGTTCAATCCCGGCGATCAGCAGATGTGCGCGCGCGTTCGCCGGATCGACGGCCAGCGCCCGCTCGGCCACCGCGCGCGGGGTAAGCGGCGCACCACCCGGTTCGACGCCCGCCGGGACCAGCACACCGCCGTTCGCCACCACCTGCGCCATGCCGACCAGCGCCGGCGCCCATTCGCGATCGATCGCGAGCGCCGCCTCGTACGACTGCTGCGCGTCGGCGTAGTTGTACTTCTCCAGGAACAGATCGCCCCACGCCGCGTGGATCGCCGGATCGTCGGGCAGCGAACGTGACGCGCCCCGGAAGAACATGTTGGCGCGACGGAAGCCGCCTGCTGCCTGCGCGGCCAGACCGCCGTAGTACTGCAGAAGCGGATCGGGCGTGTTCATCCCAGCGACCATCACCGCCTCGAGGAATCGCGCCGCCTCGTCCGCACGGCCGACGGTGGCGAACAGGCGTCCGAATTCGAGCCCCGCTACCGATCCGGGCGCCGTGCGGGCGACCGGCGCGAGTAAGGCTTCCGCCTCGTCGTACTCTCCCGTCTCGATCAGCAGCCGCGCCCGCAGCGCCGCGGCGGCGGGGTCGGATGGGTCGCGCGTGCCGGCCAGGTCCTCCGCCGCGTCATGGTCGCCGTGCGCCAGCGCGCGGCTCGCCTGCTGATGGAACGCGAGGTCGGCTTCCGGGGTCTGCGCCGAGATCCCGGCCGGCAGAACCAGCGGGATCAGCAACGCGAGGCGCGCGCACGGGAGCCTACGTGCACTCACCCGGCGATTATAGTCTCCGCGGGCGCGCGCTCCGGCGCGCGGGTCTCCGGGCTGGCAGCAGGAATCAGAGAAACGCCAGGTTCTGATGGGACGGAATCTCGAACCGTCGGCGGCACCGCTGACACATCATGATGTCGTCGACGCGAACCATGTAGTTCCGCAGCTTCTTGAACATCTCGCGGTCGGCGGCGTTCGCCTTCCTCGGGGGCTGCGCCTTCCTCATGCGGCGGATCCAGCGGACCTGGTAGTCGCCGCGGAACCGGCATTTCGGACAGGTGTAGGATGCCGGTTTCGTCTCATGCGTCTCGTCGAAGAACTCGCGTTCGTGCAGCGCCATCCGCGGATGATAGCAGCCGGACGCCGGACCGGCTGATGCCCACCGTCGCGTTCTACGTCTCGGGCCACGGCTTCGGTCATGCGTCGCGCCAGATCGAGATCATCCGTGCACTCCGGGGCCGGAGGCCGGACGTGCGCGTGGTCGTTCGGACGGCCGTACCCCGCTGGATGTTCGACCGGTCGCTCGACTCCCCGTTCACGTTCGAACACACCGACACCGACACCGGCATGGCGCAGGTGGACAGCTTGGCGATCGATGTCACGTCGACGATCACGCAGGCGGACGCATTCCACCGGACGCTCGATACGCGATCCGTCGCCGAGGCGGCGCGGCTCGCCGCGGTCGACCTGGTTGTAGCCGACATCCCGCCGGTCGCCTGTGCCGCCGCGGCCCGCGCCGGCGTGCCCGCCATCGCTGTGGGCAATTTCACCTGGGATTGGATCTACGCCGGCTATCCGGAGACGACGGAGCTGGCGCCGGCGCTGCTCGGGATGCTGCGCGACGCCTACGCGCAGGCGGACGAAGCGTGGCGCCTGCCGCTCTCCGGCGGGTTCGAGACGTTCGACGACGAACGGATCGTCGACATCCCGCTCATCGCGCGCCAATCCGCGCGCGATCCGGATGACGTCCGGCGGCGCCTTGGCCTGCCGACCGATCAGTACCTCCTGCTCTGCGCCTTCGGACGCTACGGCGTCGGCGCGATCGACTGGGTGCGTGTGGGGGAGGTGGCCGGCTGTCATGTCGTCGCGACCGCAGGCGGGACGCCGGCGGTGGCCGACGATGCACCTGGCTGCGCGGTGACGACGTTGGACGAGGCGTGGATGGCCGGGCTGGGAATCGCGTACGAGGATCTGGTGGCAGCGGTCGACGTTGTGGTGACGAAGCCGGGCTACGGCATCGTGGCGGAGTGCGCCGCCAACGACACGGCGATGATCTACACCGCGCGGGGACGGTTCCCGGAGTACGACGTGCTGGTCGCGGGGATGCCGGGGTTGATCCGTAGCGCCTTCATCAGCCACGCGGACCTGTACGCCGGCCGGTGGGAACCGACGATCGCACAGGTGCTGGCGCAGCCACGGCCAGAGACGCCGAGGACGGACGGCGCCGAGGTGGCGGCATCGTTGATCGCCGGCCGGCTCAGTCCTTCCGGCAGGTGACGAGCGACCAGATGCGGGGGATGTTGACCTTCTCGATCGAGACCGGGTCGAGCTCCGCCTGGGCGAGAAGGGCGGTCAGATCGAGGTCCGACTTGAAGCCGATGTGGATCGTCAGCGGCGAGATCCACCGCTCGGCTTGCGCCACGAGCCGGGTCGAGCTCAGGAAATGGTTGAGGAAGACGAACCGGCCGCCGGGACGGCAGACGCGCCGCATCTCTCGCGCCACCGCCACCGGATCGGGCACGACGCTCATGACGTACGGCGCATAGACCAGGTCGAACGAGTCGTCGGGGAACTCCAGCGCCATCGCATCCATGTGCAGCAGGCGAACGTTCTCCACCTTGCGACGGCCCAACCGGCGCTTCGCCTTCTCCAGCATCTTCTGGACGATGTCGATGCCGGTCACCGTCACGTGGCGGGGATAGAGCGTCGCGTTGATGCCGGTCCCGACCCCCACTTCGAGGATCTCGTCGCCCGGCTGCAGGTCGAGTTTCCGGATCGCCTGCATGCGCCCGGCGTGCAGCGTCACGCCGAAGATCCAGTCGTCGACCGCGGCGATCTTGTTGTAGACCCCTTCGACGAACGCAGGCTGAACGTCGGTGACGGAGAGCGCCCGGGTGGCAGGATCGCTTCCGCCCTCCCTCCCGAACAGACTCACGGGCATTGGGCGGACTATACCACGCGCGTTGTCGCGGACATCCCGGGCGCGGCGACGAACGTCGCCGACCGCGCACCCCGTCCGGAGCACCCGGGGAGAGCGGGTATCATCGTCGTCATGCCGCCCGAGGCACGGTTTCTGACAGGCACGCAACTGCTGCTCACCACGCTGGTGGTGAAGCTGGCGGTGGTGGCGACGCTCGCCACGATGCTGGTCCGGTTCCGACAGTTCCGGCGGATCCTGCTGACCGAGCAACGGGCCTGGCGCGAGCGGCTGGTCTTCGCCTTCAGTTTCGGCCTGCCGCTCGCGGCCGGCGTCGGCGCCCGACTGCTCCTTGGCTACAACGCGGCCGACTTCGCCCTGGCCGGACCGTACCTCGCCGGCCTGATCGCGGGCCCCTACGCCGGCGCGATCGTCGGAGTCCTGGTGGGTGGGCCGGCGCTGACGGCGGGCGAAGTGGGCACGCTCCCGTTCGCGGTCGGCTGCGGCTTCGCCGGCGGCGGCCTGCGCGAGCTCTGCCCGAAGGAGGAGATCTGGCGCCTGTCCCCCCTGTTCTTCGCCGACCTGCCGAAGCACACCTGGCGGGTAGTCAGCCGCTTCCGCGTCGACTGGCACGTCCTGCTGGCGGCTGCGCCGGTCGGGCTGGAGGCGCTCCGGCTACTGATCGGCTTCCGGTTCGGGCCGGTCGGCATTTTCTTCCTCCGCCCCGACACGGTCTGGATCGCCGGATTGATCCTGCTCTCCACCGTGCTGAGCGTTGCCATTCCGATCAAGATCTGGAACAGCGCCCGCATCGAGCACCGGCTGCAGGAGCAGGACAAGCTCTTGATGGCGGAACGGGTCGAGACCCTCACGCGGCAGATCAACCCGCACTTCCTCTTCAATACGCTCACATCGATCTCGTCGCTCATCCGCTCGCAGCCGGAGACGGCGCGGATGCTGATCATCCGGCTGTCAGCAATGCTCCGCCGGCTGCTCCGGACCGGCGAGCACTACGTCACGCTGCGCGAGGAGCTCGCCTCCGTCGACGAGTACCTCGACATCGAGGCGGTCCGGTTCGGACCGGCGCTTACCATCGAGAAGGCGATCGGCCCGGAGACGCTCGACCTGGTGGTGCCCGCGATGGTCCTGCAGCCGCTGGTCGAGAACTCCATCAAGCACGGGATCGAGCGGAAGGTAGGGGGCGGCCGCATCACCATCCGGAGCGAGCGGCGAAGCGGTCATGTGGTGATCGAGGTGGTGGACAACGGCGCGGGAATGGCCGATACCGACGTAATGGAACGCAGCGGCGGCGGGATTGGTCTCCGGAACGTCGACGAGCGCCTCCGGACCATCTATGGCGAGAACTACCACCTGCAACTCGAGAGCACGCCCGGCGAGGGGACCTGCGCGCGCATCGAGATCCCGGAACTGGAGGTGTCGGAGCGGGCGTCGGCCCAATCGGGCTGAACGGCGTCCGAATCCGCCACTCGGCTAACATTAGGGGCGCAGACCCGTAGCGCGGCTACGACACAGAGGATCCTGAGCGCGATCGACAATAGACGCCCATGAGCATCCGCGCCCTGGTGGTGGACGACGAGGAGCCGGCCCGGAACGAGCTGTGCTTTCAGCTCGAGCAGCTCGACGGCGTCGAGGTGGCGGGTCAGGCGGGCGACGGGCCTCAAGCGCTCGAGCTGATTGAGGCGCTGCACCCCGACGTGGTGCTGCTCGATGTCCAGATGCCGGGCCGGACGGGCTTCGAGGTGGCGCGCGAGCTGATCGATCACCCCGCAGCGCCGAACGTCGTCTTTGTTACTGCCTACGATCAGCATGCCATCGAGGCGTTCGAGGTAAACGCGGTCGACTACCTGCTGAAACCGGTCGCGCCGGCGCGTCTGGCGCAGACAATCGCCCGGGTCCGCGACCTGATGGAGGCGGGCCGACCGGCCGAAGCGGAGACGCTGGCGCGGATCGCAGACCTGGTGGCGGACCGCCGTGGCCGGCGGGAGCCGATCGCCATCCGGGCAGACAACCGGTTCGTGCTCGTCCAGCCGGAGGAGCTCGTTTTCGCCTCGCTCGCCGACGATGTCATCATGGTCAGCACCGGCGCGCTGCGTGGCGCCGCCAACTGCCGGACGCTCGATGAGCTTCACTCACGCCTGGACCCGGACCTGTTCTGGCGCGTGCACCGTTCGCATCTGGTCAACATCCGCAAGATCAAGGAGATCGTGCCGTGGTTCAGCCGGACGTACATGCTGAAGATGAAGGACCCCGCGGGGACGGAGATCCCGGTCAGCCGCGCGCAGACGAAGCGGTTGCGCCAGTATCTCAACCTATAACGCCGGGCGACTCGATCGAAGAGGTCCTTCGGCTGGAGTACCCCGACACGCCGCCGAGGGGGTACGACCGCCGCGCCCAGTTGGTCCGGCGGGTCGGGATCGAGTTGATCGCCTGGTTCAAGACGCTCTTCTCGGCCGCTATCTACGCGACGCTGATCGTGACGTTCGGCTTCCAGGTGGCTCGGGTCGAGGGGAAGAGCATGGAACCGACGCTCCAGGATCAGGACCGTCTGATTGTCAACAAGGCGGTCTACCACTTCAGTGACTGGCGAATTGTCGGGCCGCTGGTCGGCGCACGCGATCCGGAGCCGGACGACATCGTGATGCTGAAGTACCGGCACGAGCCGGAGAAGGCGTTCGTCAAGCGGATCGTCGCCGGCCCCGGCGACACGGTCCGGATCGAGAACGGCGCCGTGTACGTCAACGAGGTGCGCCGGCCCGACGCGGAGATCCCGCCGGAGTTCCGGAGCCATGAGGACCGCGGGCCCGAGGTGGTGCAGGAGGCGTTCTACTACGTCATGGGCGACCACCGGAACAACAGTTCCGACAGCCGGCACTGGGGCCAGGTGCCGAAGGACTACATCATCGGCAAGGTGCAGATCCGCTGGTGGCCGCTGGGGGACATGACGCTCTTCTGAGCTCCGGGGCTCGGGAGCGTCCGGAACTCGACCTGCCCCGCCGCACAATGCGCGAAGAGATCTCGGAGCTGACGACCAACCGACTATCCCTCTATCTGCGTTTCCTGACAGAACTCGACGCGCAGGGCGTCAAGACCGTGTCCTCGAAGAACCTCGCCGAGCAGTTCGGCCTGAACGCGGCGCTGATCCGCAAAGACCTGGCGCACTTCGGCGACCTTGGCGTGCGCGGCGTCGGCTACGTCGTCAGGGACCTGCGCCAGCGGCTCCACACCATTCTGGGACTCGACCGGAAGCTGGCGGTGGCGATCATGGGCGCCGGGAACCTGGGACTTGCGCTGGCCGATTATCCGGGCTTCCGCCGCGAGGGGTTTCGCATTGTCGCGCTGTTCGATACGCTGCGCGAGAAGGTGGGCCGGACTTCGCGCAGCGGCGTGCCGATCCATGACATCGGCGAGCTCAAGACGGTGGCGAAGCGCGAGGCGATTACGATCGCGGTGATCGCGGTGCCGGCGGGGTCAGCGCAGCAGGTGGTGAACACGGTGGTGGAGGCGGGCATCCGTGCCGTGTTGAACTTTTCGCCGGGCGCGCTCCGTGTGCCGGAAACGGTGAAGCTGAAGAGCGTCGACCTGACTGTCTCGCTCGAGAGCCTGTCGTTCTTCCTGGCGAGCCTGGAAGAGCCGGCAGAGGCGGTGTCGTGACCGAGGACGGGCGCGGCGGCGGCGGGACGCGGGTGCTGAGCCACGTTGACGAGCGGGGGCGCGTTCGGATGGTCGACATAGGCAACAAGCCGGTAACCGACCGCGTTGCGGTGGCGCGCGGTCGGATCGCCATCGGCCCCGACGCGCTTGCGGCGATCCGCGGGGGCGCCGTCGCCAAGGGGGATCCCCTCGCCACGGCGAGGCTGGCCGGTATCATGGCGGCCAAGAAGACCGCCGAACTCATCCCGCTCTGCCACCCGCTGCCGCTGTCCCAGGTGGAAGTGGAGCTGATCGCGGAGCCGGACGGTTATGCGATCGAAGCAACCGTCCGGACAACTGCCCGAACCGGCGTCGAGATGGAGGCGCTGACCGCGGTCTCGGCCGCGGCGCTCACCATTTACGACATGGTCAAGGCGATCGACAAGCGGATGGTCATCGGCAGTATTCGCGTGGTGAGGAAGACCGGCGGACGTTCCGGTAACTTCGAGGCGCCCTGAGCGGCGCGGAACGACGGATCATGACGGACGAACCTGTGCGCACGATTGCGGAACTCCCCTTCTACATCCACGGCCGTCATCCGAAGGACGCCCTGATCGGTCGCTGCCGGGGCGACGCGACCGAGATGCTCTCGACGCAGGAGTTCTTTGACCGCATCCGCGACCAATGCCTCGGCCTGGGCGTGCTCGGGGTGAAGGCAGGCGACCGGGTGGCGATCCTCTCTGACAGCCGGCCCGAGTGGGTGATGTCCGACCTCGCCATTCTGACCCTCGGCGGCGTCACCGTGCCGATCTACCCGACGCTGCCGGCATCGCAGGTCCGCTACATCCTCAACGACTCGGAGGCGGTGGTGACCGTGGCGGCCGACGCGGAGCAGGCAGCGAAGGTGCGCGAGGTGTGGAGCGATCTCCCGAACCTCCGTACGCTGGTGGTGATGGACACGCCAGACGGAGTCGGGACAGCGCCGCCGGAGCGCGAGGCGATCAGCCTGGGGGCGCTGACGGCGCGCGGCCACCAGCGGCTGATCACCGACGACGGCGTCGGCCGCCAGTACAAGGAGACAGCCCTGGCGATTACGCCGGATCAACTGGCGACAATCATCTACACCTCCGGCACCACCGGCGAGCCGAAGGGCGTCATGCTGACGCACCAGAACCTCGCCACCAACATGGTGGACTCCGCCAGGGTCGTCGATGTCGGCGAAGAGGACGTCGCGCTCTCATTCCTCCCGCTCAGCCATGCATTCGAACGGCTCGTCACCTACCTCGACCTCTGGCGGGGTGTGACGGTGACGTTCGCTGAGTCGCTCGACACCATCGCGGCGAACATGCAACTGGTCAAGCCGACGATGATGACCGGCGTGCCGCGCGTCTACGAGAAGCTGCACGCGCGGGTCCACGAGGCGGTCGCGGGCGCACCCGCGATCCGCCGCGCGCTGTTCCACTGGGCGGTCGGCGTCGGCCTGGGTGGGGCGCGGGCGTTTCTCGCCGGACGGCCCGCGCCGCTTTCGGTGCGGCTGCAGGCAGGGCTGGCCGACAAGCTGGTGCTGTCGACGATCCGGGGTCGGCTCGGCGGGCGGATCCGCTTCCTGGTGTCGGGGAGCGCGCCGCTGATGGTGCCGGTGGCGGAGTTTCTCTTCGCGATCGGCGCGCCGGTGCTGGAAGGCTACGGGCTGACCGAGACCTCGCCGACGCTGACCGTCAACCCGATGGAGAAGCCGAAACTGGGGACGGTCGGACCGGCGATCCCGAACGTGGAACTGCGGATCGCCGACGACGGCGAAGTGCTCGCGCGCGGGCCGAACGTGATGCAGGGCTACTACCGGAAGCCGGAGGCAACCGCCGAGGTGATCCGCGACGGCTGGTTCCACACCGGTGACCTCGGCAGCCTGGACGAGGACGGCTATCTGACGATCACCGGCCGAAAGAAAGAGTTGATTGTCACCGCGGGCGGCAAGAACATCCCGCCGGCGCCGATCGAGGCGGCGCTCAAGCGGTCGCCGCTCGTTGCCGAGGCGGTGATGATGGGCGACGGCCGTCCGTACTGCACGGCGCTCCTGATACCCGACTTTGCCGCGCTCGCCGCGCAGGCGGGAGCAGGCAACGCCTCGCGGGAGGCACTGGTCGGACGCTCCGAGGTGGTCGCGCTGTTCGATGCGGTGGTTGCCGGGGTGAACAGCGACCTCGCGCCGCACGAACAGGTCAAGCGCTTCGCGTTGCTCCCGGCCGAGTTCACCATCGCGACCGGCGAGCTGACGCCGACACTGAAGGTAAAGCGCAACGTTGTGGCCGAACGCTGGGGCGACGCGATCGAACGCCTGTATCAGTCATGAACCGATTGCGGCTCGTCCTGCCGGTCGCCCTGCTCGTCGCGGCCGTCAGCGCCGCCGCGCAGCCGGCGCGCCGGGCGACGACGCTCGACGCCCTCGACAACCATTCCTCCTTCTTCCATGGCGAGCAGGTGGCGCTGGTCGCCGATGCGGTGGCTGAACAGGTGCTCACCTGGCTGACGAACCGCGACGGCACCATCCGCGTCCTGGCGCTCGACGTACCGCCGCCACCGGACGGCACTCGCGAGCGGCTGGAGGTGATCGGCACTTTCTGGGACGTCGGCCGCCTCAGCGAGGACGACCCGCGGCTGGCCGGCCTGCCGATCGCGCGAATTGCCGATCAACTGCTGCGCAAGCCGTGGCCGGCGCGTGGCGAGCTGCCGCTCGTCATCGCCACCTCGTCGCGTCCGGCCGAACCGCCATCGGCTACGACCCTGCGGAGCATCGTCCTCGAGCCGGACCGCTATCCGGACGAGGAGGTGACAGTCACGGGACGGTTCCGCGGGCGGAACCTGTACGGCGACATGCCGGAGGCGCCGGACGAGAGCCGCTGGGACTTTGTTCTTCGCTCCGCCGACGCGGCGCTCTGGGTCGTCGGCCGGGAACCGAAGGGGGACGATTTCGAGCTTGACGTCCTTGCCCGGGTCGACACCGGCCGGTGGCTCCAGGCGCAGGGAGTGGTGCGTGTCGACGAGGGGATGGTCCTGATGGACGCCCAGTCGCTGACGCTGGCCGAGCCGGTCCCGGACCGCGCCGCGCCGACCGCGCGGGTCACCCGGCTGCCGCCGCCGGAGGTGATCTTCAGCACGCCGCTGCCGGACGACACTGGCGTGCCGACCGACTCGATGGTCCGGGTGCAGTTCTCGCGCGACATGGATGCCGACTCGTTCCCGGGACAGGTGCGGGCGCGCTACGGACCGGGTGCCGACGGCGCGTTGATCCTGTTCGAGTTGGAGTACCGCGGCCGGAACCGCGTGCTGGAGATTCGCTTCGAGCAACGGCTCGAGCCGTTCCGAAACGTCACGGTTGACCTGCTCGACGGGATCACGGCGAACGACGGAACCCCGATGGCGCCGTGGACACTGTCGTTCTTCGCCGGCGGCTGACTCGGAGCGCTTCGTTTAGCGCGGTGTGCCTCTTCCGGCGGCATCGCCGCCGCACCCTCCGATCAGCGTTTCAGCATCGTCTCGATGGCGGCGCGGGTCTGCCTGATCAGGGCGTGGCGGTCGGCCAGCGTGTTGCCCCCCGCTTCGATCGGGCAGCCAATCGTCACTCGCACCGTGACCGGTCGGATGACCGGGCTCCCCTTCCGCATCGCGGCGCCCGCCCCAGCGATGGCGACCGGGACGACCGGCGCGCCCGCCCGGACCGCCATCGCGAACCCTCCCTTCTTGAACGGCAGCAACCCGCCGGTCCGGCTGCGCGTCCCTTCCGGGAAGATCATGAACGACGCCCCTGCGGCGAGCGCGGCGGCGGTCCGCTCAATCGCCCGGCCGCTCTGCGCCACGTTGCTCCGCTCGATCGGCACGAACCCGGCGATGTCGAAGCCGGTCCGGAGCAACGGAAGCACCCGCCGCAACTCCGCCTTGTAGAGGATCCGGAGACGCGGATGGACGCTGGCCAGCGCCAGATAGATGATCGGCGGTTCCAGGTTACTGCTGTGGTTGGCGCAGTAGACGCTGCCGCGCTCCGGCCGGATGCGATCGGCGCCCTCCACTTCCACCCGCAGGCCGGCGGTGCGCAGGCCCAGACGGACTCCGCCCCGGCCCAGGATGTACAGCACGTTCGGCCACCGGCACACCACCGCCAGGACGATGCCGACCGGCGCGCAGATCAGCACCCAAAGACTGACACCGAGGAACGCGGCCAGCGACCGGACCGCTGCGACGACGGTGCGGATCGACGCCGCCACGGGTGGAGGGCGGGCGCTACGACGCGCGCCGGGTCGATCGGACGGCCGGCGTTTTCGCGGCGGCTGTCCCCGCCCGAGCCCGGTTCGCCGGCTGCTTCCTGGGCGTGGCCCGCTCTGCCCTCGACGCTTTCACCGCCTGGGTGGCCAACTCCGGCGCGGCCATCTGCTGCACCGCCTTCGCCATCGTCTTGGGGATCGCCGCGTTGGCCACGGTCGTCGGCAGGGCCGCCTTCGCCGGCCGGTCCGCTGCGCTCCGCGCGACAGCGACGCGTTCCGCGCGTCGCTTCCAGTTCGCAACGCAACGCTCGAGCGCCTTGTTCACCCGCTCTTCGATCTCCTCTGTCGGCTCGCTCGTCACCTCCGACAGCTCGGAGACCACCAGAAACTTCGCCCGGTCGAGCATCCGCTTCTCGCGGAACGACAGGTTCTTCGACTGGCTGAGGTGGTTCAGGCTCTTGAGGACGTCGCTGACGTCATAGACCGAACCGGTCCGCATCTTGTTGGAATTGTCCTTGAAGCGGCCCTTCCAATTTTGGTGATTGTCGATCTCGCCGTTGCCGAGCAGCATGAACAGGCGGCGCACCTCGTTGTCGGCGATCGCGCGGCGCAGGCCGACTTCCTCGACATTGTCGACCGGGACCATGACCATGGTCTCGCTCGACGTCATCCGGAGCGAGTAGAACCCGCATGTGGTGCCCATGATCGTCCGGGTCTCGACCCCTTCGATCACGCCGATGCCCTGGTTGGGGTAAATGACCTTGTCTCCAACCTTGAATGGCAACATCTCCCCCAGAATCAATCGCTAACGGAGAAAAGCACGCTATCCGATCCGGGTACGGCCAGTTACATTATAGCCGATCGGTCAGCTTCGGCATAGTTTCCGGGCAGGATCGCGCAGGGCTCGGCCGGCCGGGCCGATCGCAGCACCCCGTGGGCCTCGAAACCTGGGGCACGAGACCGAACACCGTGGTGTAGAGTAACAGCCATGATCGCACGATATCTGCGGGCGACGGCGGCAGCGGCCGGTCTGGTACTGGCGGCCGGCGCGCCGGTGCTCGTCACCGGCGGCGGATTTGTCGCGGCCCAGGACAACCGGAGTCTCGCACCGTACGTCCCGTCGCCGTACGATGTGGTCAACCGGATGCTGACGCTGGCGGAGGTGACCGCGGACGACGTGGTCTATGACCTCGGCTCCGGCGACGGCCGAATCGTCATCACGGCGGCGCAGCGCTACGGCGCGCGAGGCGTCGGCATCGACATCGACCCGCAGCGGATTGCCGAATCGAATGCCAACGCGGAGCGGGCCGGCGTGCAGCACTTGGTGGAGTTCATCGAGATGGACGTCATGGAAGCGGACGTCTCGGAAGCGACCGTCGTGACGCTGTACCTGCTGTCGTCGTCGAACGCCAGGCTGCGGCCGATCCTTACGCGACAGCTTCAGCCCGGAGCGCGGATCGTCTCCCACGCCTTCAGCATGGGTGACTGGGAGGCGGACGTCGTCGACCGCTACGAGGACGTGCGTGGACACATGCGCACGCTCTACCTCTGGCGCGCCGACGGTACGGCCCATCCATAGCGTCGACCACATCGCAACAAACCGCCGGAGTGGCGAAATGGCAGACGCGCCGGACTCAAAATCCGGTGGGGTTCACTCCTCGTGTGGGTTCGAGTCCCACCTCCGGCACCACACCGCACAGAACAGGGCGGCATCGCGCCGCACCTCCCCGCCGGTAATCGGTACGGTCGGGTCTACTCCTCGCTCGCCGCCGCGTCGCCCGCCGCCGCGTCGCTCTTCGCCGCACGGCGCTCCTCCCAGTAGTGCTTCATCCGGGCCGAGACCGCTTGGCGCTGCTCGGCGGTCATCGTCCGACGGCGCCGCCCTTCCGCAACCTTCACCGCCTTCGGCTTTGGTCCCGGCTTGCGTCCGCGACGGCGGGGTGCCGGCGCGGCGTCCCCGCTCCCCTCTTCGAGCACCGCGATCGCGCGGTTGACTCTGTCGAGCTCCTCGCTAAGCGACCGCGCCGCTGCCTTCAGCAGTTCAAGTGGTTCACTCTTTGCCATTCTCATCATCCTGTTTCGTCTGAGACCTCTGCTGCCTTATTGCCGCGGGCCTTACTTGCGACGACGGCGTGAGTCTAACGACTCGCGCACGTGCGGGCAAGTGGATTCTCGCATGGCATGTGTTCTATCTCCGTGGCCCGTTCCGTTCCAGTGCCACCACCCGCTGTCGCCTGGCAAACGCGCGCAGGTCAGCTACCTGATCGAATTCATCGACAATCTCGCGTCCAATCAATTCCTCCAGCACATCCTCAAGCGTGACAATACCGGCAAATCCACCAAACTCATCAATGACCGCCAGCATATGCTCGCGCCGGTCAAGAAAGGTGGTGAGCACTTCGTCGAGCGACGACGCCGCGACAACGAAATGGATTGGTCGCATGAGTGACTCGACCGGCGTGGCGAACGCGTCGCGCGCGACCGCCTTCAGAATGTCCACCTTGTACACCACGCCGATCAGATCGTCCGGCTGATCCACCGTATGGACCGGGACGCGGCTGTGCTTGTCGAGTCCCTCCAGGGCCGCCGCGTCGCGGACCGTCACGGCCGCCGCAAGCGTGAAGACCACCGGCCGGGGCGTCATGACGTCGCCGACCGTCCGGTCCTCGAGCCGCAGGACGTTCCGGATGACGCGCGCCTCGTGCGGCCGGAAGTCACCCGATCGCAGCCCCAGACGGACCATCGTCAACAGTTCCTCGTCGGACACCCCCTCGTTCGGAGTCCCGCGCCTGATCATCCGTGTGGCAAACTGCGTCAGCGCAACCAATGGCCGGAACAGCCAGACCAGCCACGCGAGCGGACGGGCGATGGCGGGCGCGAGGGCGCGGGCGTGGACGACCCCCACCGTCTTGGGCAGCACTTCAGAGACGAACAGGATCGCGAGCGTAAAGGCAAGCGAAAAGATCCAGATCCGGTCCTGACCGTACGCCGTCGCCGCCAACGCGCCTGCCACCGCACCGCCGCCGGTGTTGGCGATCGTGTTGAGTGACAGGATCGCCGCAATGGGACGGTCCACCTGCTGGCGCATCTGCTTCAGAATGCGCCCCGACGGTCGCCCGTCCCGTTCGAGTTGTTCGATCCGGCTGACCGGCACGGAGTAAAGCACCGCCTCGAATAGCGAGCAGGTGGCGGAGGTACCCAGCACCAGCGCGACGATAACGACCGTTTCGACCATGGCCCGACCCTTCCTCCTCGCCGCCTCACGGGCCGGCCAGATTGACCGCAACGAGCGTGTCGCTGTTGCGGATATAGAGGACACCGCCAGCGAGCGCCGGGGAGGCACGGACGACACCCGGAAGCAGCTGCGCGCGGGCGAGTGGCGTGAACGCCGCGGGCGTCGCCTCGGCGAGGAGCAGCTCGCCCGACTCGCGCATCACCACCAGCAGGTCGTCCGCCAGCAGAACGCTGCCGGCGCCGAAGCGGCCCTGGTCCCAGGCGACCTCACCGGTGTCGAGGGCGACCGCGCGCAGGCTCGGTCCGAACTCCTGGCGGCCGTGGTAGCCGTAGAGATAGCCGTCGCGGTGGACGCTGGTCGCGTAATGGTTCGACAGGATGTCGTCGGACGTCCAGAGTGGGTCAACGCCTTCCGCCGTGACGCGAAATAGTCCGGCGCCGGTACCGTATTGCGCTGAGATGAATAGCCGGTCGCCGACCACCAAGGGCGTAGCCGCATTGACCGACGCCCGGATGCGCGCGCGCCAGAGCAGACGGAAGCGCTCTGCACCGGTTACCGGATCGAGGCTGACGACATTGTCGCGTGTAAGAAAGATGGCGTGGCGGATGCCGCCAAGCGTCGCCGCGACGGGCGATGAATAACTCGCCTCCTCGCCGCCGACCGTCCAGATGACGTCCCCCGTCACGGCATCGAATGCAACAATGCCGGCGTCGTCCGCGCCGCCGACATTCGCAATAACACGCCCGTCTTCCACCAGTGGCGTGCCGGCCGCGCCGAAGAACGCCTTCCGGACATTGAAACGCGTCATCGCATCGACGCTCCAGAGCCCGGCACCCGTTTCGAGATCGATCGCGTGTAACTGTCCCTGTGCACCGAACGTGTAGACGCGTCCACCCGCGATTACCGGCGCCGCGCGCGGCCCTTCGTCGAAGCCGAAATCGTCGCGGTAGGTTGTCGGATAGTCGTAACGCCAGATTGGCTCGCCGCTCATGGCGTCGAGCGCTTCGACGACCTCGCGGTTGTCGACACGTTGAAACACCAGCAGGCGCCCGCCGGCAACCACCGGCCCGGCGAACCCGGCGCCGACGGTGCGCCGCCAGATCTCCGCCGGCGCACCTCCCGGCCAGACACGCAGGAGCGGCGGCCCGATGTAGTGGCCGTTGCGCGCGGGCCCGAGAAAGTGCGGCCAATCCTGCGCGGCAAGCGATACCGCGAGCACCGCAGCCAGCAGTGCCGTTCCGATGAGCCGCCGCGCGGTCGAGACCATGACGGCGATTATAATCGCCGGTACCATGTTCACCCTGAGCAAGCCGTGGAGCGGCGGAGCAAATCCTCTCGCCGTCATCGTCACCGCCATGCTGCTCGCGTCTGCCTGCAGCGGCACCCCCGAGCCGGAGGTGCAGGCGCGATCGACGGCGCACCACCCCTCGGCCAGCGACACCGTCCGCATGATCCAGGTCACCGGCGAGGGCGCCAACTACTGGCCTCGCTGGCGCGGACCCTCCGGCCAGGGGATCGTGACGGGCACCGGGTATCCCGACCGCTGGAGCGCCACCGACAACGTCGCCTGGCGCGCGCCGGTCGAGGGCAGCGGCAACTCCTCCCCTGTCGTCTGGGCCGATCGGATCTTCCTCACGTCGGGCCGCAACAGCGGACGCGACCTGTCCGTCCTCGCCTACGACCGCCGCGACGGCTCGTTGCTCTGGGAAGCGAGCGTCGCTCCGGGACCGCGGGAGTCGGGCCACCAGAAGAACGGCCCGGCGTCCGCCACTCCGGCCACTGATGGTGAACGCGTGTACGTCTCGCTCGGCAGCCGCGGCCTGGTCGCACTCGACCTCGACGGCAACCGCCTCTGGCACACCGAGGTGGGACGGATCGACAACTACCACGGTCCCGCCGGATCACCGCTCCTCCACGACGAACGGCTCTTCATCTACCAGGATCAGCGGCGTGGCGGCTTCGTTGCCGCGTACGACACCGCGACCGGCGCCGAGGTGTGGCGGACGGCGCGCGAGGCGCCGGTCGGCTGGGGAACACCGGTGCTGATCCGCGCTGGCGACCACGACGAGCTGGTTGTCAGCAGTTCGCGCACCGTCAACGCCTATGACCCGGCGACCGGCGCGGAGTTGTGGCGCTGCGAGGGAAACAACTTCGAGGTGATCCCAACGCCGGTGGTCGAAGCCGGTCTGGTGTTCTGTACGTCCGGCCGCGCCGGTCCGACACTTGCGATCCGGCCAGGCGGCAACGGGGACGTCACCAACAGCCACGTCGCCTGGACCACGGCGCGCGGCTCCCCGTTCGTCCCCTCGCCGCTCGCCTACGACGGCCGGCTCTACACCATCAACGACATGGCGAGCGTCGTCACCGCGTTCCGCGCCACCACCGGCGACGTGCTCTGGCAGGGCCGTCTCGGCCGCGCCGCCCGTGAGGGCTTCTCCGCCTCGCCCGTCTATGTCGACGGGAAGGTCTTCGTTACGAACGACGACGGCATCACCTTCGTCCTCCGCGCCGGCGATCAGTTCGAACTCCTCCACACGAACGACATCGGCGCGCGGACGCTGGCATCGCCGGCGCTGGTGGACGGCTACTGGTACATCCGGACCGAAGACGAGCTGCTCGCCATCGGCGACTAGAAGATCGCGAGGGGATTCAGGGGAGAGCCTGTGCCTCCATCCATGGCGAGCGGGGCGGCCACCAGAAGAAACTCCCAGCGGTTCTGCCGCGCCGCTTCCTCGGCGACCGCCTCCAGGTCCAGGTTGTCGAAGATGGGTATGCCCATCGCGACAATCGCCAGCAGATGGATCGGCTGCGTGACGCCGTCGATCTGCGACGGCAGGACGTCGCTGGTGCCGTCCGCGCCCAGGATGGCGACACCGCGCTCACGAAGCCAGGGCGTGACCGACGCGTGAAGGCCGGCCGACTGTTCATTCAGCGCCCAGGCGCCCAGCGCGGCTCGGCGCGCCCAGCGGCCGTTCCGGACGAACAGGATGTCGCCCGGCTCAACCCGAATGCCCGCCTCGCGCTCCCACGCCTCGAGGTCCTCGACGTAGATCGCCGTGCCCGGCTCCAGCCAGTCGACGCCCTGCAGCCGCGCGATGTCCATCAGGATGCCCCGGCTGACGATCCCCTCCTTGTAATTGAGGATGGCGAGGCGCGCGCAGCCGTCGGCGGTGACGTGGTCGTCGCGGACATAGCCGTTGTACATCCGCCCGTCATGCATCATGTGGCAGAGCGAATCGAGGTGCGAGTGGGCGAAGCCGTGGTAGGCGAACGTGTAGCGGTCGCTGCGGAACGGGCCTGGGCGGTCCGGACCGAGCATCTCGTACCCAATCGGCGAGGTCGCGTCGGCCGCCGGCCTGGTGATGTAGGTGTGCGAGAGCGAGACGGAAATCCCCTCCGTGGCGAGCGCCAGCGCCGCGCGGCGCTTGTCCGGCGTGATCAGGTTGACCGCGCCCAGTTGGTCGTCGTCACCCCAGCGGCCCCAGTTGGAGAGCTCCGTCATCCAGGTCTCCACCGTTTCCGCCGTGACGGTGCGCGACGCCTGCGCCTCGATCGCGGGCGCGGCCGCGATCAGTGTCGCCACGACCGCACTCGCCACGATCACCGCCGCCACCCCGTGCGTGTTCCTGATTGTCATGGTCATCCACATCCTCATGCCGCCCAGAGCCAAGGTCCGCCTCCACAGGGAGTAGTGTAGCCGGATGCCCGACGCCCCCGATGTCTGCTTCCGGTCGGCGGCTGACCTGGCCCGGATGATTGCGGCGCGGGAGGTGTCGGCGGCGGAGGTGATGGAGGCGCACCTGGCCCGCACCGACCAGGTGAACCCCGCCGTCAACGCGATCGTGACGCTGACGCCGGATGCGGCGCGGCGTCAGGCGGCAGCGGCCGATGCCGCCGTGGCTCGCGGCGATCCGCTGGGACCGCTCCACGGCCTGCCGGTGGCGCACAAGGATCTGCACTGGACGAGAGGGATCCGCACGACGTTCGGCTCGCGCGTCTTCGAGCAGTTCGTGCCGGACGACGATGCCCTGATCGTGGAACGGCTGCGCGCCGCGGGCGCAATCACGGTGGGCAAGACGAACACGCCGGAGTTCGGCGCCGGCTCGCACACGTTCAACGCGGTCTTCGGCGCGACGCGCAACCCGTACGACCGGACCAAGACCTGCGGGGGAAGCAGCGGCGGCGCGGCGGCGGCGCTCGCCGCCGGCATGGTACCGATCGCCGACGGGAGCGACCTGGGAGGATCGCTTCGCAACCCGGCCAGCTTCTGCAACGTCGTCGGCTTCCGGCCATCGGCCGGGCGGGTGCCGATCTGGCCGAGCCAGGCCGCCTGGTTCCCGATGGGGGTGCAGGGCCCGATGGCCCGCACGGTTGAAGATGTCGCCCTGATGCTGAGCGCGATGGCCGGACCGGATCCGCGCGCGCCGATCTCGCTGCCGGAGGCAGGCGATCGGTTCCGCCCGCCGCTCGGACGCGATGCGCTCGCGGGTGACGTCACGCTGGCATGGAGTCGGCGCCTCGCGGGGCTCCCGTTCGACCCACGCGTGACGGCGGTTGTCGACACGCAGCGGGGAGCGTTCGAGCGGATCGGTTGCCGCATCGAGGACGCTGAACCGGATCTCCGGGGTGCGGCGGAGGTGTTCGCCGTCTGGCGCGCGTGGTACTTCGAGCTCTGCTACGGCGCGCTGCTTGACGACCACCGCGACGAGATGAAGGCGACGGTCGTCTGGAATATCGAGGAGGGCCAGCGCCTGACCGGACCGCAGCTCGCCGCCGCGGCGCGCGACTGGACACTGCTGCTCGACCGCGCGCGGCGCTTCATGGCGTCGTACCGCTTCCTCGTGCTGCCGGTGGCGCAGGTGCCGCCGTTCGACATCGAGCAGGAATATCCGGCCGTGATCGACGGCGTCGCCACGCAGACCTATATCGACTGGATGGGATCGTGCAGCGTCATCTCGGTGCTGGGGCTGCCGGCGATCTCGGTGCCGTGCGGCTTCACGGACGACGGCCTGCCGATCGGCGTGCAGATCGTCGGCCGCCAGCAGGACGACCTGGGGGTGCTGCAGATCGCGCACGCCTTCGAGCAGGAGACCCGATTCGGGTCGCGCCGGCCGCCGCTCTAGCTAGCAGCCCGTGGCGCAATGTCGCGCTGAAAGCCGGGCACGCCCGGATCAGCGGAGCCGGTAGCGGATCACCAGGCCCCACTTGTTGCTCCCGGTGTGCGCCGCGCCCGTATTGGGTCCGGCGATCGGCTCGATCCCGGAAACCCAGGGGTACGGGTTCTCGTGATCGTTGCGGACCACGGCGACCGTGACGCGGGGCGCGATGTCGGCAAAGAAGCGCCAGGCGGTGGCGCGCTCCTCCCGTCCCAGCGCGACGTCGAAACCCTGCAGGCCGAGGTACGCGATGAGCGAGTCGTCGCGCCGCAGCCGTTCGCGCGTTGCGACGACGCCGAGGCGCCCCGTCCAGATCGGGACCGACAGCTCGGCGCCGACGTAGTATCCCGGCTTGTCGAGCGGGCCGGTCGCGAGATCGAGGAGTTGCGCGGAGGTAGGCGTCAGGCCCCAGGTGTAGTGCGCGTACTCGCCGAACACCCGGGCGAAGCGGTTCGGCCGGTAGTTGGCCGAGAGGACCACCGCCCGATCTCGCCGCTTGCTGCCGAAGAAGTAAGGCACACGCTCCACCTTCGAGCCGGAGTCGCCCCACTTCCAGGCGCCGGCGAGTTGCAGCCCTTCGGCCGTCGCCAGGTCTGTCGGCCCGCCCGGGTACGCCTCCACACCGCCGCCGCCGCCATCGCCACCGCCGTCGAACAGCGCGACACGGCCCGACAGCAGCAGCGTCAGCGCCGAGTTCGCGTCGAGCGATCCATCCTGGAAGTAGAAGTAGTCGTAGTCCCGGAACCGGTTGCCGCCCCCCAGGAATGCGGCGGCGGTGAGGCGCGCCCGCTCGCTGCCGAAGTCGATCTCCATGCCGAAGTTACTTTCGGCGTTGATCCGCTGGATGTGTGTCGCGTCCTTCGCCGTGAACGATCCCATCGCCTCCCAGTCGAAGCCAATCGGCAGCCGGAACCGGCCAAAGCTGACGCCGAACCAGCCGATGTCGTGCCGGACATAGGCCTGGCGGACGATTCCCTGCTGCGCCACCGGGTCGAGCGCAATGAATCGGTAGTCGTCGACGCGCAGCCGGCCGTCCGGATCGCACGGGACGCGCGGTCCGATCGCCGGAGCTTCGTTCGGGAAAAAGAAACCGGGCTCGGTGCACGCGGGCAGGGGGCGAGTCTCGTTGACCGGGTTGATCTCCAGCCGGTAGCGGGAATTGTCCGTCAGTTCGCCTGACAGGCTGACGATGGCGTAGCCGATGCGTCCCTGCTTCTCGAAGCCGAGCGTCGCGACGGCGTCGTCGTGCAGATACGCCCCCATCACCGAGACGCCGATGCGAACCCGGCGGGACTCCGGCAGCGTGACCGGGTCGTCCTGCTGCGGCGCGGCGCGCTCCAGCGCCGGCCGCGGCTGCACCGATGGCGTGGGCGTGGTACGCAGCGCGCATCCCGACGCGGCCGCGGCGAGCACCGCCAGCGCGGCGAGGCGCCAGCCCGGCCGACAGATCCGAATGATCGTCATGCCAGCGTCGCGTCTCAGTCCGCGTCGCGGTGGCGCCCGCGGATGGGACGTCCCGGCTCGACCCCCTCCACCAGCACGCCGTCGCGGACGACGAGCGTGCCGGCCACCAGGACATGGATGATGCCGTCGGAGTACTGATCCGGTGCGTCGTAGGTTGCGCGGTCGATGATGCTCGCCGGGTCGAAGATCGTCAGGTCGGCGTCGCTCCCCACCTGCACCCGCCCCTTCCGCGCCATCTCGGGGGCGATGCCCTCCATCCGCCTCGCCGGGAACAGCGTCATCTTGCCGATCGCGTCGGCGAGCGGCAGCACCGCCTCGTCGCGCACGTAGCGTCCCAGGATACGCGCGAACGTGCCGGCGCCGCGCGGGTGGGCTCGCCCCTCGCTGAACGGGATCCCGTCGCTTGCCGCGATGATGTCGGGCTGGCTGACGATCCAGGCGTTGGTCGCCTCCGACCGGCCGTGCATGATCACCCAGCCCCCCTCCCGGCGGTAGCTGGCGAACGTCGCGGGGGTCAGCCGTTCGCCGGTCGCCACCCACTGCAGCGACCCATACGCCTCTGCCGGCCGTTCCACCCAACTGTCGAAGAGGGGCGATTCGATCAGCGACGCGCTGGCAGTGTACGGATACGCCTCCATCGTGACGTCCACCCCCCGCTCCCGCGCACCCCGGATCATCGCCACCGCCTCCTCGGCGCGCTTCCCCGCCGTGCTGTTGAGATGGACGACATGGAGCGGTGCGCCGGTCGCGGCGGCGTTGGCAATCACCTCCTGGAAGGGAGCGAGCGGGCCGCCGCGCACGAAGTCGGCCGCCGAGCGGAGGTGGACGAACGATGGCGCGCCGTAGCGCGCCGCCGCGCCGAACAGCCGGAGCAGCTCGCGGTGGCTGACGCCCGGCGTGTAGCTCAGACCGAAGCCGAAGCCGAGCCCGCCCTGGCGGAGGCCCCGCTCCATCAGCACCTCGATCCGGTCGAGCTCCGCGGCGGTGGCGGCGCGGTACAGGGTGGAGTCGCTGCTCTCGCCGAGCGAGAAGGTGCCGTCGGCGTTGCTCCGCGCGAACAGGCTGCCCATCGCGCGCAGCCGCGCCCCTTGATGGCTGACCGATGCGCCGTAGTTGATCAGCGACGCGCCGACGCGCCGCGCATACCACCGGTCGATTGAGAAGGCGCCGATCTCCAGTTCCAGCGCGGTGGTGACCCCATCCATCGCCTGGAAGCGGCGGCTGACCGGATCCTGCCCGTGCGCATGGAGATCGATGAAGCCGGGCGCCACCACCAGACCGGCGGCGTCGATCGTCTCTGCCGCGTCGAGCGGTGCGTCGCCGATGGCCGCCACCGCGCCGTCGCGGATGCCCACGTTGCGGATCGCGTCGAGACCGGTCTCCGGGTCGATCACGCGGCCGCCGGCAATCGCCAGGTCGAACCGCCCGACGCCGGCCGCCGGCGCCTCGGGCGGAACCTCCGCCGCCGCGCACGCCACAAGTGCCGCCAGCAGGCCCGCCGCCAACAGGTGCCTGCACGTCAACCGCGCCCGCGGTCGCATCACCACAACCCGAGGATTCTCCACCACGCAATGCCGACCGACAACCAGATCACCAGATTCAACAGCGAGACGATCAGTCCGGTCCGCCACCAGTCGGCGAAGCTGACGTAATTCTCCACGAAGATGATCGGCGCCGTCGTCGTGCCGTAGTGGGTCAGTCCCGCCTGCAGGTTATTGAGGTAGACGAGCGCGTAGACCGCCACCGCCGCGGGCACGCCAGCGCCGGCAAGCAACGCGACGAACGGGCCGTAGAGCGCCAGCGCGTGCGCCGTGGTGCTCGCGAAGAAATAGTGGGCGTAGAAGTAGACCACCAGCGCGGCGATCAGCACGACAAGCCACGGAACGCCCGCCAGCCAGCCGCCAACAACGCCGGCGAATGCCGCAGTGGATCCCGTCTCGTTCAGCAGGCCGCCCATCGTCACCAGGCCGCCGTACCAGACATAGATGTCCCAGGCGGAACGCTCGCCCAGCGCGGCGTTCCAGGTGAGCGCGCCGGAGATAAAGAGGATGCCGAGGCCGACGAAGGCGACAAGCGCGGCCGACAGCCAGTCAACGTACGACGAGAGCACCCAGAACCCGATGAGGCCGATGAACGCCGCGGCGACCACCGCCTCGGTGCCGCGCATCGGCCCCAGCCGGTCCAGTTCCTTCTGCGCGAACTCCGGCGCGGCGGGCGTGTGGCGCACCTCCGGCGGCACCAGGCGGATCACGAGCAGCGGGACCAACAGGCTCGAAACGATACCGGGGACGAGGCCGGCAAGGAACCAGCTTGCCCAGGTGATCTCGATGCCCGCGAACTCGCGCGCCAGATCGCCCACGAGCAGGTTGGCGGCGCTGCTGTAGAAGAACATCGCCGAGGCGACGCCGCTGGTCTGGTACATCGAGCTCATCAGGAACGTGCCCAGGCGGGACGCCGTCGGGCCAGGCTCCGAGTTGTAGAGCGTGGAAATGCTCCGCGCGATCGGGAAGACGATGCTGCCGCCGCGCGCCGTGATCGACGGGACGCCGGTCGCGAGCGTCAGGTCCGTCAGGTGGAGCGCGTAGCCGAGGCCGAGCGAGGTGCGGCCGATCGCGCGGACGAACCACAGCGCGATGCGGCGCGCGAGGCCGCAGTCGCGGAGCGCCCGCGACATCATCATGGCGGCCAGCACAAGCCAGACCGACGGGGTGGCGTACCCGGAGAGCGCGCGCTCCATCGGCACGCGTCCCACGAGGATGAGCGCGGTGATGCCGAGCAACACCACCTGCGAGCCGGGCAGCGGCTGCAGCATCAGCCCGGCGATCGTCGCGAAGAAGATACCGGTGATGCGCCATCCCTGCGGATCGACACCGTCGGGGGGCGGCAGAACGTGCGCGACGACGAAGTAGATGACGACCAGGGCGATCAGGCGGACGTGTCGGCCAGCCATACGGGCCGGCTCAGGCGACGCGCTCCAGGACCGCGGCAAGCCCCTGGCCGACGCCGATGCAGAGCGTCACCAGCGCGTAGCGTCCGCCGGTGCGCTGCAGTTGCCGCGCCGCCGTGAGCGCGAGGCGCACGCCGGACGCACCGAGGGGATGGCCGATCGCGATCGCCCCGCCGTTCGGGTTGATGCGGCTGTCGTTCGGGTCGAGGCCGAACTGCTTCAGGCAGCCGAGCACCTGCGCGGCGAACGCCTCGTTGATCTCGATGACGTCCAGATCGGCGAACGACAGGCCGGCGCGATCCAGCGCCTTGCGGGACGCCGGCACCGGCCCGAGCCCCATGACGCGCGGCTCGACCCCGGCGGCGGCGGCCGAGACGATGCGTGCGAGCGGCTGCGCGCCCGCCTGCTCGCCGGCCGCGCGCGTGCCGACGATCAGCGCCGACGCGCCGTCGTTGATCCCCGAGGCGCTGCCCGCCGTGACCACGCCGCCGTCCGCGAGCGGCTTGAGCGCGGCGAGCGACCGCGGGGTCGTGTCGGGCCGCGGATGCTCGTCCTCGGACACCGTGGTCGCGGCGCCACGCCTGCCTGACGGCACGGTAACCGGCCGAATCTCTCCGGAGTAGAAGCACTCCGCTTTCGCCCGTGCGTACTTCGCCTGCGAGGCGGCGGCGAATGCATCGCTCGCCTCGCGCGTAATCCCGAGGTCCGTCGCCACCTCCTCCGCCGTCTCGAACAACGGATGATCGCCGTACTGCGCCGTCACGCGCCGGTTCGGAAAGCGTGTCCCGAGCGTGGAGTCGAACACCGACACCTGTCGCGAGTACGCGCGTTCGGGTTTCCCCATGACGTACGGCGCCCGGCTCATGCTCTCCACGCCGCCGGCAATGAACAGGTCGCCCTGCCCGCACGCCGCCGCCCGCGCCGCGTCCACGACCGCCGCCAGTCCGCTCGCACACAGCCGATTGACCGTGATCCCGGGCACCTCGACCGGCAATCCCGCGAGCAGGCCTGCCCGTCGGGCCACGTTCCGGCAGTCCTCCCCCGCCTGATTCGTGCACCCGACGATCACGTCCTCGAACGCCGCCGGGTCGAAGGCCGACCGATCCACGAGTCCGGCGATCAGATCACCCAGCAGGTCATCCGCCCGCACGGATGCCAGCACCCCGCCATACCGTCCAAACGGCGTGCGCGCCCCGTCGTAGATCAGCGCGTCCATCCCCACGGATTATAAGTTGCGGCTCCGCGGGCGAACGGCGCGGCGCGAGTCGGAGACGTGTCCCGGCGCTCCGGTCTTCGGAACCGCCGGTGCGCCCGGACTCTGGCTACAGGCCGAGCAGGTTCGGCTGGTACTTGACGAGGTGGCGGTCGGCGGCCCAGAGGTCCAGTTCTATCGAGGCCAGCTCGTCCACGGCCGGGATGGCGTGGCCGAACTCTCTGAGGTCTACCGTCTTGATGTAGGTGTTGCAGGAGGCGCACTCCTCCAGGCGGATGTGGGGCCATGGCTCGGCAATGTGCGACTGCAGCCTGTCGGGGGTCGCTTCGCCGCAGGCGGGGCAGCGGGCACGCGGGAACACCCACTCCGCCGAGCAAAGGGAACAGAGGAGGGTTCTTCGGCCCTTGGCGCCCGGTTCGTCTCTCAGAACGCCGGCGACGGGACGGGACTGGCAGTGGGGGCAGGCGGCGGGGGCGATTGGGCTGGACGGGAGCCGGGTGACGGACGCGCGGACCAGGAGCGCTTCGGCGTATGGCTGGAGGAAGGCGCGCGGAAAGAATGCCAGTGGCGTGGGATCGCAGTCGAGGGTCCGGGCGACGGAGTCGAGGGGGTGGCGGGCGACGAAGGCGACCAGCAGGTCGTGTCTGGCGTTGCGGTCGTCGGCGAGGCGACCGGCGATCGCGGTGAGGATGGGTGTAGCGGACTGCGGGAGCGCACGGATGAACCTGTCGAAGACCCAGCCTGTCCGGCGTTCGGAAAGGCGCTCGAGGTGAATGCGGGTGGTGTTCGGATCGACGGTCGGCCAGGCGGAGTGAAGGACCTCGGCGTAGAACGGTTCCTGAAGGGTGACGAGGTCGCCGTAGAACGCGAGGAGCTCGGCGGCGGGAGGATGGTCGGCGCGGAGGGTGTCGGCGCGGCTGCGGCGCCGGCTCCAGACGGGGTCGGACACCTGACCGTCTACGGTTTCTCGGGGCGCCAGGCGGGATGGTGGTGGCGCGCCCAGCGTTCGGTCACCTTGCCGTCGATCATGCTCCGGGCCGTGCCGGGATAGGCGAGGGTGCCGAGATAGACATGGACCACGAGGGCGACGCCGCCGCCCAGGGTGACCGCGTAGTGGATGAGGCGCATCCACTGCAGCGTTGACGACTCCCAGCCGGCCGGGAACCAAAGCGGAATGCCGCTCAGCAGATGCGAGGCGCAGAAGACGAGCTGCGCCCAGAAGAACACCTTCTGTCCGGCGTTGTACTTCCCCGCGGGCGGCACGTTGCCCCGGTCGCGCGTCACGTACGCCGGCAGCGCACGGAGCCAGCGGCGGTCGGCGGTGTCGAGGAACATGTCGCGGATCCAGATCCCGATCATCACGACGAGCGCGACGCTGAAGAGCGCACCCACCCAGGGGTGGAGCAGCCGGGCAGAGGGGCCGCCGCCGAGGAGCGCCGTCAGAAAGAAGAGCGACGGATGCGCGAACGCGAGACCGGTCGTGAGCAGCAGGACGAACGTGACGCCAACCGCCCAATGAACCAGACGCTCGACGAACGAAAAGCGGACCAACAGGCGGTTACTCGCCATCGTGCTCCTCGTCGACGCGCTCGGGGCCGTACCGGATGAAATGGACCAGCGCGCCGAGGACGCTGAAGCCCATCAGCCACACTCCCGTCCGCTTCAGGAAGCCGAGCCCGGTCATCGGCGCGGGGCTCGCCATCGGGTCGGACGGCAGGCTGTAATCCTCCAGCCGGTCGCCGTGGGGAACGACGTACATCATGTGGGTGCCGCCGACGCCCGCCGGGTTGTAGACGGACGCGTTCTGGTAGCCGCGCGCGTTGAGCTTCTCCACCTTCTGGTCGGCCAGCGCCAGCATGTCGTGCTTGCTACCCCAGGAGATGGCGTTGGTCGGGCAGGTCTTCACGCAGGCCGGCTCGAGCCCGGCCTCCACCCGGTCGACGCACATGTTGCACTTCGAGACCTTGCGCGTGTGGACGTCGAACCGCGGGATGTCGAACGGACAGCCGCTGACGCAGTACTGGCACCCGATGCAGTTCTCCTGGTTGAAGTCGACGATGCCGTTCGTGTACTGGACGATGGCCCCCGGCGCCGGACAAGCGAACAGGCAGCCGGGATCCTCGCAGTGGAGGCAAGCGTCCTTCTTGATCAGCCAGTTGAGGTTGCCGTCGATCTCGACCTCGTTGAAGCGCATCAGGAGCCACGTCTTCGGGCTCAGGTCCTTGTGACTCTGATAGCTGCCGAAGTTGGCGGTCGGCTCGATGCCGAGGTCGTTCCATTCCTTGCACGCGACTTCGCACCCCTTGCAGCCGATGCAGGCGGAGATGTCCACCAGCTTGGCGTAGGTCGGCCCGCCCGAGCGGAGCGCGTCGATCGGGATGAATGCGTCCGGGCTCGCGGAGACGCGGCGAATGGTCAAGCTGTCGGCCATAGTGCTACGTCTCCACCCTCGCCGCGCCGCCGGCCGGCGCGATGTTCACCAGGAACGCCTTGAATTCCGGGCAGCCCGTGTTCGCATCGCCGATGAACGGCGTCAACAGGTTCGCCATCGACCCCTGCGTCAGGCCGACGAAACCCCAGTGGACGGGGATGCCGACCGTCCAGACGACCTTGCCGTTCACACGCAGCGGCTTGATCCGCTTCGTGACAATCGCGATCCCCTCCACCTCGCCCCGCTTCGACCAGACGCGCACCCGGCTGCCGTTCGGGATCTCCTTCTCCGCCGCCAGCCCCTCCGGCACCTCGACAAAGAAGTCGGGCATCGCCTCGACGAGATACGGCACGTTCGACGTGACGAAGTGCTCCCGCTCGACGACGCGGTAGATCGTGCAGGCGTAGGGGAACTCCGTGCCGCCGCTCGATGCGAGCGACTCGCGCACCCCGTCGTACCAGCGGATCACCGGGTTGACCGGCACGCCGTCGTGCAGCACGTTCGACGACGGACTCTCGACCGGCTCGTAGTGCTCCGAGAAGGGGCCGTCCGCCAGATGCCCGCCGCTGAACAACCGGGCCACCCCCTCCTCGGTCATGATGAACGCACCCGCCGCATCGGGCGGGGTCGTCCGGCCGAAGTCGGGGACGTCGCCGATCCACTCGCGGCCGTTCCAGGCGATGCCGGCGCGCGCCGGATCCCACGGGCGCCCCTCCGCATCGGCCGACGCGCGGTTGTAGAGGACCCGCCGGTTCGCCGGCCAACTGAATGCCCAGTCGTGGTGCATGCCGAGGCCGGTCGGGTCCGACGTCCCGCGGCGCTGCATCTGGTTGCCCGCCTCGGTAAAGCTGCCGGTGTAAATCCAGTTGCCGGCCGAGGTCGAGCCGTCGTCCTGCAACTCGCCGAACGACGAGAGCAGCCGGCCCGACGCCAGGTCGTAACCGTTGATCTCCTGCGCGAGCTCCTCCAGGATCGGCTCGCGCGGGTTGAGATAGTTCCAGGCGAGGTCCTGAATGGCATCGTTCCAGGCACCGCCTTCTTCCCGGTACAGCTCCTTCACACGCCAGAACAGCTCCGAGAGGATCCAGGTGTCGGAGCGGACGCCGATCGGCGGATCAACCGCCTTCTCCTTCCACTGCGCCCAGCGTCCGCTGTTGGTGAACGAGCCGTCCCGCTCGATCCAGTGGGAAGACGGGAGGTACAGCACCTCGGTGTCGATCTCCGCCGGATTCATGCCGGGCGCCTTCCAGAATTCGGCCGAGTCGAGCATGAACGGATCGATGACCACCTTCCACCGAAGCTTCGACATCGCATCCAGCAGACGCGGCACATCGGGACCGGCGAGCAGCGGGTTGAAGCCCAGGGCAACGAATCCTTCGAGCGTGCCGGCGCGCGCCTTGTCCCAAATCGACAGCCAGGTGGCGTCCTCCCCTTGCTTGGCGAGGTAGTCGTACGCGAAGTCGTTCGCCGGCGTCGCGTGATCACCGAACCACGCCTTCATCTGCGAGACGTAGAACTTCGGATAGTTGCCCCAGTAGTTGACGGTGTCGGGGACGAGCGGCCGCGGCGTCGAATCCTGCAGATGCGCGGCGAGCGACGTCTGCGGCGGCGTGGGCACCTTGAGATAGCCGGGCAGAATCCCCGCGACGATGGCGTGGTCGGTCGCCCCCTGCACGTTCGCGTGACCACGGAGCGCGTTAATGCCGCCGCCGGGACGTCCGATGTTGCCCAGCAGCAGTTGCAGGATTGCGGCGGTCCGGATGATCTGGCTGCCGACGGTATGCATCGTCCAGCCAACGGCGTACATGATCGTGCCGACGCGGTCGGCGCGCCCGGTCGAGCAGATGATCTCCGCCATCATGAGGAAGTCTTCCTCGGAGCAGCCGGCGATGTCGGCCGCGACGGCGGGGGTGTAACGGTCGTAGTGCTGCTTCAGCAACTGGAAGACCGAGCGGGGATGCTCCAGCGTCATGTCGCGACGGACGAAGCCGTCGGAGCCCTGCTCGTAGGCCCACGCGGTCCGGTCGTAGTTCCCTGCTGCTTCGTCGAATCCGGCGAACAGCCCGTCGTCGAACCCGAACTGCTCGCCGACGATGAACGACGCGTTGGTATGCGCCCGAACGTAGTCGGCGTGATGGAGGTCGCGTTCGAGCGTGTAGCGGATCAACCCGCCCAGAATTGCGATGTCGGAGCCGGGCCGGATCTGCATGTGCCGATCCGCGACGGCCGACGTGCGGGTGAAGCGGGGATCGATGGTGACGAGCTTGGCGCCCCGCTCGTCACGCGCCTCGAGCGCCCACTTGAACCCGCACGGATGGTTCTCCGCCGGGTTCGCTCCCATCACCAGAATGACATCGGCGTTCTTGATGTCCTTCCAGTGGTTGGTCATCGCCCCGCGCCCGAACGTGGCGGCCAGACTGGCCACCGTGGGGCTGTGTCATATCCGGGCCTGGTGATCGATGTACACCAGCCCCATCGCACGCATCGTCTTCGTGATGAGGTACGCGTCCTCGTTCGAGACAGTGGCGCTGCCGACCCAGGCGATCCCCTCGACGCGGTTGACGGTGCGGCCGTCTTCGTCCTCCCCGATAAACGAGGCGTCGCGCGAGTCCTTGAACTTCCGCGCGAACCAGTCCATCGCCTCGTCCCACTCGATCTCCTCCCAGTCGGCCGCGCCGGCGCGGCGGATGAGCGGCTGGTGGCGGAGGCGCGGACTGACCGCGAGCTGCATCTGCGACGCCCCCTTCGGACAGAGGGTGCCGCCGTTGATCGGATTGTCGGGATCCCCCTCGACGTGGATCACCGTGTTGGTAGTGTTCAGGCCGCCGCTGCCGTGGACGTAGGCGATGGTGCCGCAACCCACCGCGCAGTAGGGGCAGACGGTGTGGTACTCGCGCGCGTTCCGGATCTTGAGCTGCCGGACGGCGGCATGGGCCGGTCCAAGATCGAAGCCGAGAGCGCTGACCGCCGCCGCCCCGGTGACGGAGGCCTTCAGAAACGTTCGGCGGGAAATGTCCATGCGGATGGGCCCTGACGCTTCGTGTTATATACCACAACGGCCTGTACACTGGCAGCGATGGCCATGCCTCTCAGTACGAGCGCGCCCACCGGCGTCCGTTCAGTTCTCGTCCACCGCCGTGGCGGCGCCGAACAGGATCTCGTGGTAGTGGAGGAGCCGCTCGAGATCCGTGTGGACGGCCGCCCGCTGGTGGTGACGATGCGGACGCCTGGACATGACGAGGAGCTGGCTGCGGGATTCCTGTACGCGGAGCGATTGATCGCCGGCGGCGCCGACATCACCTCGGTGCGGGCGATCGCGGGAGAGCACGGGGGCGCTGCCGGGGCAGACGGCGGTGAACGGATCCGCGTCACGAACTTCGCCGGCGACCACGTGGAAGTGACTCGTGTCACCGGCGCCGGGGTGTCCGACGTTCCGCCAATCGGCGACACGGACCGCGAGTTCCGCGCCACTGCCGCGTGCGGCGTCTGCGGCAAGGCGTCGACCGACGATCTGATTCAGGACGCGCCATCGGTCAGGCCGGTTATATTGTCCGCATCCGACACGGCTCTGATTGACCGTCTCGAGTCGCTCCCCGCCCGCCTCCGCGCCACGCAGTCACTCTTCGACGCCACCGGCGGCATCCACGCCGCGGGAATCTTCACGATGGAGGGTGAGCCGGGCTGCGTCCGCGAGGACATCGGCCGGCATAACGCGGTCGACAAGGCGATCGGCCACTACGTGTTGCGCAACGAAACACCGCTCGCGGATCGCATCCTGGTGGTGAGCGGCCGCGCCGGCTTCGAACTCGTGCAGAAGGCGCTCGCCGCGCATATCCCGCTGATGGTGTCGGTCGGCGCCGCCTCGAGCGTGGCGGTCGAGATGGCCGCCGCCGCCGGCATGACGCTTTATTCCTTCGCCGGCCGCGGCCGCGGCAACCTGCACTTGCCCGCGGAAGTCACCGGTGCAGGCAGATAGGGTCGGCGGAGGTCGAGGGTGCACGGGGCCGGCCTGAAGGCCGGCGCACCAGTCAGCGGCGTCCCTCGGCCGACGACTCCGCCAGCACCATGACGGAACCGTCGGCGTTCGCCTCGTAGTAGCCGACGAAGCGGTTGGTTTCGAACGCGTCGTAGTCGGCCAGATTCCGTGCCCAGCGGTAGCCGATGGTCTGGAACAGCAGCCGCGCGGTGACGCTGACCGACGTGACGCCATCGCCCGCGTTGATGCGATAGCGGACCCGGTCGCCCCCGCCGGTGAAGTCGGTGTCGGCGTCGGCGGCGCCCTGGACCGCGACGTCGGATGCCGCCGACGCCTTGTCGAAGCCCTCCGGCAGCAGGCGATTGTCCTTCAGGTAGCGGACGCCGCGAAGGAGCGCGGTGGTCACGTTCCCTCCGCTGTCACCGATGATCGGCTCGTAGATCTGCACCTGATCCGCCGCCGTGATCTCCGTGTAGTGCGGCTCGAACGCGCCGGCGTCATGGTCGTTCGCGTTGCCGGCGATCGATCCGTCCGACCGCGGCGCGCCCGACTCGAAGATCGTCCGCCCCGCCTGATCGCGCGCCGTCAGGTGGATCCAGGCGCGGCGCGACGGGTACGCGGTCGGCAGCTTGTGGCCGGCCAAGTTGTGCACGTCGACGTCCACCACGACCGCGCCGCCGTCGAACCGGACGTCGAGCGATCCGAACTCCGCCGTCTCCCTCCGCAGATGCTCGTCGGTCAGGTCGGCCGCCAGTTCCAGATCCGCCGCCGGCGCGGTCACCTGCAGTTCGTCGCGATACCCGGCGGTGGATTCGGCGCCGATCTCGTCCGTGCTGGGCGAGGATCGCGACGGCGTGTCGCAACACCGGTTCCGTGGCGGCAACGCGTTCATGCTCCGGATGCTCAGGGCCGGTCCGTCGGCGTCCGGAGCGGCGCCGGTCGCGATCACGTATCCACCGTCGAAGCTCTCGTGCTCGCCGAAGTTGTCGGCCGCGATCTGGTGGCAGACGGTGCACGACACGCCGTCCCACGCCTGCGCCGTTTCCACTGACGCGTCCGCAGCCCGTCCGGTGTGCGCGAACACCTCACCCATCCGCCCGTCGGCCCGCGCGGCGGTGCGCGCCATCGGCATGTGGCAGGTGGAGCATGTGTCCTCGATCGCCGGCCGCAGCCCGGGGTTGTCTATCGACTCGCGCCGGACACTCGCCTGCCAGTAGGGATCGCGCGCCGCATTCGCCATCATGGTCGCCCGCCACGCGTGGCCGATCGAGATGTCGGCGCCGTCGTCATCCTCGATGTTGCTGTGACAGGCGATGCACTGATCGGAGGTGGCGAAGACGGGACCCGCACCCGTCGGCGCCGGATCCTGCGCCGCGGCCGGCTCGTGCACCGACGCCGCCGCGAAGAACGGCAGCAGGGCCGCAACCGTCAGCACCCCAACGGGACTGAGCCAGCGACGCGGTCGATCACCAGCCATCCAGAAATCCTCCGTCGAACCAGTCCCACAACACGTAGGCGACCACCTCCGTGCTCCGGCCCGTCCGGTTGACGGCCGGCACCCGGACACCGACATTCAGCAGGATGTGCTGCCGCGTGTTGAGCGCCACCTGCACCTGCGGCACCAGATCGAGATGCGTCGCCGCACCGTCCGCCAGATCGCGCGTTGTCAGCAGCTCGACCATCGGGGTCCAGGCGCGGCCGAACTCCCCCTCGGTCCAGGTCTTGCCGAATGCGACGCGCACCGCCATCTCGTCGTCGCGCGACCGATCGCCCATGATCTCGGCGAGCGCCTGCACCTGAATGAACGCGTCGTTGGGCAGCAACTGCCCGTACGCGGCGAATGGCTCGACGATGGCCCAGCGGTCGGTCAGCCCCCCGGGGCCGTCCGCCGCGAGTACCACCTCGCCGCCGACGCTGAAAATCGATCCCCGCTGCAGATTGTGGTGAACCGTCTGCTTCCAACCGATCGCCAGGTCCGCCACGCCGAAGGCACTGCCGGCGTCGGGCGGCGCCGAGGCGCCCGCGCTGGCGTCGGCCGCTCCCTGCCAACCGGCCGGCAGCGCAATCTCCACCATGCCGTTCGAGCCGAACCGCTTCTCGTACAGGAACTCCGCGTCGACCGCGCCCGGGCTCCCCGCGCCCACCGCGGTGGTGACAACGATTTCGTCTTCGGGAAATGCCTTCTCCGTGAACAATGGCCGCGGCAGGTTGAACTCGCCGCGCGGCCAGGCATCGTTGGTGCAGAAGGTGCGGACGTGACGAAGGATGGCGTCGATCTCGTCGCTGCCGAGCGCCGTCCCGAACGCCGGCATCATCCGGTCGAACGCCCGGACCGGTCCGCCCTGGTGGATCACCGCGTACCAGTCGGGATCGGGCTCGCGCGACGCAAACTCGCAGTCGGTGAAGTCGGGAAGCGGGGTGTCGAAGCCGACGTCCTCGAACGGACGTCCTGCGCCGTCGTCGCCATGACACGCGGCACACGCGCTCGTGTACAGCTCTGCGTCGCTCGCCGTCTGGCTCCACGCGATCACCGGCCAGCAGAGCATTGCCATCGCGCACGCGCATGGTCGCCTCCATTGACGGTATCTGGCAGGCATCGTTGACACATACCACAGGGATCGCAGCGGACGATAACCTGTGACTTGGTCTCAGTCTCCCCTGCGCGTGCCCGCTGGGAGCAGGCCAAATCGGACGAGCCGAAAAGACAGATAGACTGGGGAGGGAGCAGGCCAATGACCACAGTTAACTGGCGCATCGCGGCCGGCGTCGGCGCTGCCGTCATCCTCGCTGTCGCGGGCTTCTGGTATTACGGCACGGAGGAGGAGGCGCCGCCGGTGGCCGACACGTCCGTGGTCGACCGGCCGGAAGCGCCAACACCAGCTCCACCTGCTCCGCCGCCGGCGCGGGAACCGATCGAGCTTCCGCCACTCGACGAGAGTGACGCGCTCGTCCGCGAACTGGCCGCCGCGATTTCCGCACACCCGGAATGGGTGGAGTGGCTGGTGACCGATCACCTGATCCGGACATTCGTCGTCGTGGTGGACAACGTCGCGGAAGGGACCAACCCGGCGCAGCATGTGCCGGTCGCGAGGCCCGACAGTCGGTTCGAGACGGAGATCGTGGAAGGCCGATTGCTGATCGCGGACACGAGCCACGGTCGCTACGACCGCCTGACCGGCATCGTCGCGTCGATCGACGCCGCGGGGTCGGCCCGGCTGTACCGTGACCTCCTGCCGCTGATGGACGAGGCGTACGCCGAGCTTGGCGCGGCGGCCGACGTCACCTTCATGGACACGTTCCGGCGCGCGGTCTCACGCCTGCTCGAGGCGCCGGTGATCGAAGGCCGGCCGGAGGTGGTTCCGCGCGGACCGTTCGTCGTCTATACCGACCCAACGCTGGAGCGCCTCTCGCCCGCAGCGAAGCAACTGATGTGGGTCGGACCGGAGAACCTCCGCACGATCCAGGCGAAGGTGCGCGAGATCGCGGAGGCGATCGGAGTTCCCGATCTGCCGCGCGGGAGCGTGCTGCTCCGGTAGATGGCGGACGCTCTCCGCCTCGCGCTGTACCAGGCGAATCTGCCGGTCGGCGATCTTGCGGGCAACGTCGAGCGGCTGCGCGCGGGGATCGCCGACGCGCGCGCGCAGGGAGCCGACCTCGTCGTCTGCCCCGAGCTGGCGATCACCGGCTACCCCCCGGAAGACCTGCTGCTGAAGCCGAGCTTCGCGCGCGACGCCGCCGCCGCGGTCGAGGAACTGGCGGGCGACGTCACAGGCATCGTCGCGCTGGTGGGCGTGCCGTACGGCCCGGTGGCAACCGGCACGGGAGACCCGGCGATCCTCACGGATCATCCGGAGCCGGACGCCGGTGCGAGACTGCTCGTGGGCAACGGGGCGGCGGTCCTGGCCGATGGCCGCGTCGCCGCGACCTACCACAAGCACCACCTGCCGAACTACGCCGTCTTCGACGAGCGACGCTACTTCCACCCGGGCGGCCGGGCGCTGGTGATCGACATGCCCGCCTGCCGCGTCGGTGTCACGATCTGCGAAGACATCTGGGTGCCGGGCGGACCGGCCGAATGGGCGGTGCTCGAGGGAGGCGCCGAGGTCATCGTCAACCTCTCCGCGTCGCCATACCACCGGGGCAAGGGCGCGGAGCGGGCACGCCTGTTTGCGGCGCGGGCGGCGGACCATCGCTGCTTCCTCGCATTCTGCAACGCCGTGGGCGGCCAGGACGAACTGGTGTTCGACGGCCACAGCCTCGTGATCGACCCGCACGGGGCGGTCACCGCGCGCGGCGCGCAGTTCGACGAGGACCTACTGATCGTCGATCTCGATCCTGGACAGGCGCGGGCGGCGCGCGGCGGCGGTGGGCGATGGGAGATACCGGCCGCATCGGACCGCGTCGAGAGGCTGCCGCTGGCCGGACGAGGCGGCGACGCACGGCCGCCGCTGGCTCCCCGGCCCGCGTGGAAGGTGCTCGCACCCGAAGCGGAGGTGTACCGCGCCCTGACCCTCGGCACCGCCGACTACGTCCGGAAAAACCGCTTTCCTGGCGTGGTGCTGGGCCTGTCAGGTGGCATCGACTCCGCGCTGGCGCTCACGGTGGCCGTCGATGCGATCGGCGCCGACGCGGTCACCGCGGTCTCGATGCCGTCGCGCTACACCGCCGACATGAACCGCGACGACGCGGCGGAACTGTCCCGGCGGCTCGGCGTCCGCCTGGTGGAACTGCCGATCGAGGATCTGGCCGGCACCTACGGCGAAGCGCTTGCCAACGAGTTCGCGGGCACGGCGCCGAACGTCGCCGAAGAGAACCTGCAGGCCCGCATACGCGGCAACCTGCTGATGGCGCTCTCGAACAAGTTCGGCTGGCTGGTGCTCACCACCGGGAACAAGAGCGAGATGAGCGTCGGTTACGCCACGCTCTACGGCGATATGGCTGGCGGCTTCGCGGTGCTGAAGGACGTGCTGAAGACGTGGGTGTACCGCCTCGCGGAATGGCGCAACCGAGACGGCGAGGTGATCCCGCAGCGGATCCTGGACAAGCCGCCGACGGCGGAGTTGCGCGAGAATCAGCGCGACTCAGACAGCTTGCCGCCCTACGACGTGCTCGACGGGATTCTCGCGGCGTACGTCGAGGACGATCGCAGCCCGGCGGAGATCGAGGCTGTGGGCTTCGATTGCGAAACGGTGAAGCGCGTCGTGCAGCTCGTCGACCGCGCGGAGTACAAGCGCCGGCAGGCGCCACCCGGGGTGCGTATCTCGACGCGCGCGTTCGGCAAGGATCGGCGGCTGCCGATCACGAACCGCTACGCGCCGCGTGCGGGAGTCTGACCGCGTCCGTGCGCGCGGCAACCATCCCGCGCTACCCCTTGCTGCCTGCGTCGGTCACGTGCTTCAGCACGGAGGTCGCGGCCCCGATCATGGAGGCCACGTTGCTGAGGTCGGCGGGCACAATCAGGGTGTTGCCCTCCTTCGCCAGGTTGCCGAACCGTTCCAGATAGTCCTCGGCGACACGGAGTTGCATCGCCTTGTCTCCGCCCTCCGCCTTGAGCGCCTCCGCCACCTTCTTCAATCCTTCCGCCGTCGCTTCGGCCACCGCAAGGATGGCAGCCGCTTCACCCTCTGCCTCGTTGATCTGCTGCTCCTTCACAGCTTCGGACTCCTTGATCACCCGTTGCTTCTCGCCCTCGGCCTGGTTGACTTTCGCGTCGCGCTCACCCTCGGACTGAAGGATGGTCGCGCGCTTCTCCCGCTCGGCGCGCATCTGCTTTTCCATCGCGGATAGCACGTCGTGCGGCGGGTTGATGTTCTTGATCTCGTAGCGCAGCACCTTCACGCCCCACGGATTGGACGCCTGATCGAGCTCCTCGACCACTCGCAGGTTGATGTGGCTGCGCTCCTCGAAGGTCTTGTCCAGTTCAATCTTGCCAATCTCGCTGCGCAGGGTGGTCTGGGCAAGCTGTGAGATGGCGAACAGGTAGTCGCCGATGCCGTAGGACGCCTTGCTTGCGTCCATGACCTGCAGGTAGAGGACGCCGTCCACCCCCACCTGCACGTTGTCCGCCGTGATGCAGATCTGCTCTTCGACGTCGATCGCCCGCTCTTTCAGGCTGTGCCGGTAGGCAATCCGCTCGACGAACGGGACCAGGATGGCGAATCCCGATTCCAGCGTCCGCGAGTACTTCCCGAGGTTCTCGACGATATAGGCGTTCTGTTGTGGTACGACCACCGCCGTCTTCACGATCACGACGATCGCGACGCCGGCCAGCATCAGAGCGACAATCAAACCCGCTTCCATAGTGATTCTCCTCGTCGGCCTAGCAGCCCGGGTGATCCGGCGCCGGCTTCGCGATCCGAAGTTCGACGCCATCGGCCTCGACGACCCGGGCTTCGGCGCCGGCTGCGATGGGCGTCGGTCCCGTATTCACGGCGTTCCAGTCCGTTCCCTGCAGGCGGACCCGCGTTCGTCCGCCGGGAGCCACCTCCTTGTTCACCACCACCACCGCACCCACTGCCGAGTGCTGGAACTCAGGCAGGCCCCCTCGAAGCCGGTCGTAGAGCTTCCGTCGAAACAGCACCATCAGGGCAATGGCCAGCACGGAGAATGCGACCCACTGCGCCCAGACCGGCAAGACCACACCGGCAAGCCCAACAATACCGACAAGGACTGCGGCCGCTCCCGCGAAGACGAGATAGAACGCGGCATCCGTCATCAGCTCTGCGCCGATGAGGACGATTCCAACGATCAACCAGCCCCACCACGACATATCGCGCTCACTCCCCAGTGTCGCCCAAGCACCCGCTCACATCTGAATCATCCGCGACCGCAGCATGGACTGCACGAACCGGGCGAGGCGTTCCTCGGCCGGCTCGACGCGCTCGCCGAACTCCGCCCGCAGCCGGTTCGCAATGTCGGTCAGCGCGGTCTCGCCGTCGCACGCCTTCCAGATGAAGGCTCCTACGTCGTCGAGGCGGATGCGGTAGCAGGGGTCGCCCAGCTTCCCGGCCAGCCAGCGACCCATGCGGCTCTCCCCGAACGTCGGACGGAGAACGACGCAACGCCCGCTGTCCAGCTCGCGCCAGCTTAGACGGCGGTGCGGACGCGCATTCCAGAACGCAACGGCATCGGCGGATCCGGCACCCGTCCCGGAACCCCACGCCGATGGCCCCGACCGTGTGTCCGGGCTCACGCCCCGCTGTCGGCGTGACCGCCGCGCATCGCGTTCAGCGGCATCCGGACCAGCATGTAGTACAGGAGGACGAAGATGAGCGCCCCGGCAAGCGCGCTGTCGGCGATCTGCGGCAGGACCAGCCACGGCACCGCCTCGCTGGCGCCGACGACGAACGCGAGCAGCACCGCCATCAGCGCCTCGCCCGCGATGAAACCGGACGACAGCAGGACGCCGGTGTTGGTGGCGCGCGTGCGCTCCCCGTCAGTCGCCTGCCGCTCGTTCATCTTCCGGGACAGCCACCAGCTCACGAGGCCGCCGACGAAGATCGCGGCGGTCGACGGGAACGGCAGATACATCCCGACCGCGATCAGCATCGGAGACGGCGCCTCGATCAGGATGAGGACGCCCGCCAGCGCCATTCCGGCGATCACCAGCGGCCACGCCATCTCGCCGCCGACGATTCCCTGCGCGATCAGCGCCATGAGACCCGCCTGCGGCGCCGGCAGCTGCGGGCTGCCGATCTCGTATACCTGATCCATCAGGATCATCGGCCAGATCAGCACCATGGCGGCGACGGTGACGCCGATGAGTTCGCCCACCTGCATCTTCCAGGGGGTTCCACCCAGGATGTGTCCCACCTTCAGGTCCTGCAGCATGTCGCCCGCGATGCCGCAGGCGCAGCAGACGACGCCCGCCACCGCCAGCACTCCCAGGATGCCGCTGGAGCCGGTGACGCCGATCCCCACCATCACGATCGCGGCGATCAGCAGCGTGCTGAGCGTCAGGCCGCTGATTGGATTGTTCGAGCTGCCGAGCAGGCCGACAAGGTAGCCGGCCACGGCGGCGAAGAGGAAGCCGAGGATCATCATCATGATCGTCAGCAGGACGGCGCCGCCGAGACTCTCGCTGAAGTACCAGTAGAGGCCGAACAGCGGGACGGCCAGCGCAGCGATGCTGATCCCGGTCTTCCTGACGCTGATGTCGGTGTCCTGCCGTCCGGCGGCCGCCTCGTGCGACTGGCCGATGTCGCCGAACGCACGGCCGATGCCTTGCATCAGCGACGTCCGCAGCTTGAACAGCGTGTAGAACGCCGCGACGATCATCGTCCCGACCGCGAGCGGACGCACCTGCCGCAGCCAGACCTCGTTGCTGAGCGCAATGAACCCGTCGGTATCGGTCGCCTGCGCGGCCAGGTCGGGGTTGAGATACAGCCCCAGCGGCACCAGCAGCAGCCAACCCATCGCCGCGCCGGCGAAGAGCGTCGCGGCAATCCGGGGACCGACGATGAACCCGACACCGACCAGCGCCGGTGACGCGGCGGGCGACTGCAGGAGGAATCCGCCGACGTAGCTCAACTGCTGGCCCGCCATTTCGATGGTCGAGCGGCCGAGCGACACGAAGGTGGTGGCGGAGTCGGCCACCAGCTTCACACCATTGCTGTTCTTAATCAGCTCCCACGCACCGGCGACTCCCATCGCCATGAAGACGAAGGCAGCGCCGGTCTGCCGTCCCCCCTGTCCCGCCTTCACCAGCTCGGCGGCGGCAACGGACTCGGGGAACGGCAGCTCCGCCTCGACCACCAGCGTGCGCCGCAGGACGATGATGAAGAGCACGCCCAGCACGCCTCCCACCAGCATGATGGCGGTGCTCTCCCAGTAGCGCAGCTCGTCCCAGACACCACTGATGACAAAGGCGGGGATCGTGAAGATGGCGCCGGCGACCAGCGCCTCGCCGACCGAGGCGGTGGTCCGCGCCATGTTCTCCTCGAGGACCGAGCCCCGGACGACGCGGAGCGCCGCCATCGCGACGACCGCCGCCGGAAAGGTAGCCGCCACCGTCAGACCGGCCCGCATGCCTAGGTAGGCGTTCGCCGTGCCGAGTACGATGGCCATCACCGTCCCGATGAAGACGGCGCGGAACGTCAGTTCCGGCAGGTCGGACGATTCCGGAACGAACGGAACGAACGGACGGGACACGCTGTCCGGGGTCGACGCCATCGGTGCGCTACCGCGCAGCCTCCTCTGCGTCCTCGGCCCGGCCACCGGAAAGGATGCCCTCCATGCCCATGTTCCCCTCGTGGCAGGCGTATTCGTACATCAACTCATCCGACAGCGTGAACGGATACGCAACGGTCCACGACCGCGTGTACATCTCCGGGTCATGCACGTCGATCTCGTACTCGAGCGTATCGGGACCGGTCCGCGTGAAACGCTCGATCAACGTCATCCCCTCGCCCGAGCCGTCGTGCGAGTTGAAGACCGACCAGGGCTGCAGCGCGCTCACCCGGCGGTCGAGATTGGTCGTGACGACCTCGAGCGTGTCGCCGTCCCAGCGTCCGCGCGAGACGCCGTTCCACTGGCCGATCTGCGTCGACACGGGCGCGCGGTCGTCGAGCGGCACGACCCGCACCTCGTGCACCTGCTCCAGCAGCATCACGACCCAGCCAGGCGTCTGGAACACCTGCATGTTGTTGTTGTACGACCGCGGAAACATCGCATTCGGCATCCCGCCGCGCGTGACGCACCGCTCCCAGATGTGGCGGTCGGCCGGCGAATCGTCACCACGCGGCTGGCTGACGCTGGCGATCTGCCCGGCCGGCGTCAGCGGCGGGAAGCGCCCGTCTGGCGGATCGACGACCATCGACGTCCGGTTCGTCCGTGCCCCCCGGTCCATCCAGAAGTTGTTGTAGGCGCCGACGTTGCCGCCAGACTGGGTCGGCTGGGCGGGCGCGCTGAGGAGCTCTTCGTTGCGCGCGGCGATGCTGCCGCGGATCTGCGCCACCTCCTCGTCGCTCAACGTCTCGCGCCCCGCGAACTCGTCGGGACGTTCCATCGGCGTCTCGCCGGAGGAGTTCCAGATTCCCTGCAGGTCAGGGTCGCCCCACGGCAGCCGGGGCAGCTCGATGCCCGCGTCACCCGCCACATCAGCCGCCCCGGACTGCGCCGCGACGGGCGACGCCAGGAGCAGCGGGAGCGCGAGCGCCAGCACGGACAGGGCAACGGAGCGGAACGGTCGGTTACGCATCTCGAACCTCCTTGGATGCCGCGGTGGAGCGCTGCGGTCGCCTGCGCACGGGTTCAGTGTCGGAATGTCGCACAGGCGCTGGCCAAAATCAAGGCGCCGGCGGCGCGTGGGCTATGCTCTGGGACGGTTCCGGCCGACACCATCGACGTGAAACGCATTCCCGAGATCTACGCCGCGAAGCGGGCCGCGGGCCGTCCGGTCGTCTCGATCGAGTTCTTCCCGCCCAAAACGCCGCAGGGAGAGGCGCGGCTGTTCGGCGAAGTGCTCCCCTGCCTGGCCGAGGCCGCGCCCGACTTCTGCTCGGTCACCTACGGCGCCGGCGGCGGGACGCGGCGGAAGACGCTGCAGATCGTCGACCGGATGCAGCGGGAGCAGGGACTCACCGCCATGGCCCACGTCACCTGCGTCAGCTTCACCCACACGCAGATGGAGGTGTTCCTCGACGATGCGGCGGGGCTCGGCATCGAGAACATCCTGGCCCTGCGCGGCGACCCGCCCGCCGGCGAGACCGATTTCCAGCGCCCGGAGGGAGGCTTCGACTACGCCTCCCAACTGATCGACGTCATCCAGCGGACCCGGCCCCGCCGGTTCGCCGTCGGCTGCGCCGGTTTCCCGGAGGGTCACCCCGACTGCGCTGAAGGGAAGCATGCCGACTGGGGCCACCTGCTGACGAAGGTGAATGCCGGCGCCGAGTTCGTCCTGACGCAGCTCTTCTTCGACAACGCGTACTATTTCGAGATGGTTGAGCACATGACGAACAGGCTTGGCGTGACCGTCCCGATCACGCCCGGCATCCTGCCGATCCTGAGCACGTCGCAGGTGAAGCGCTTCACCGATCTGTGCGGCGCCACGCTCCCGCTGCCGCTGCTCGCCGAACTCGACCGCCTGGGCGACGACGACGACGCCGTCACCACGTTCGGCATCGACTACGCGACCCGCCAGTGCGAGGACCTTCTTGCCCGGGGCGCGCCCGGCATCCACCTCTACGGCCTCAACCGCGCCCACGCCCCCCTCGCCATCCTGCGCAACCTCGGCCTGGCGTGAGTCCGTCGCTGACTGTCGGCGTGCGTTGCGGCGCCTGCGGCGGACATCCGGACACGGCGACGGGTCCCGCGAGGGGGCGTGACTCTCAGAAGCGGAAGAGGCGATTGAACTTGACGACGAAGCCGCGGCTGCGGAGGCCGGCGAGGCGATCCGGGAGGAGAGTCGCGACACCGCGATCGTCGGTGTAGACGACGAACAACTCGCTGCCGGGGCGGTACTCCCAGCGGAAGCGGAGGTTGCTGCTGACCGCCTCGGCGGCGGAGTTGTACTGGATGAGGCCGCTGAAGAACATGCGCGGGCTGAAGGCGTAGTTGACGCGCGTCACCGCCAGGTCGGTCCGGAACGACCCGAACGGCGTGTGGATCCAGTTGAACGAGACGCTCGGCTCCACCGACATCTGCGGCAGCACCGCGTAGCGCCCCTGCCGGAGAGTGAGCGTCGTGATGTCGCCGCCGAAGTAGCCGCCCCGCTTGATCACGAACGCGCCGTTGAACCGCCGCTGCTCGCCGATGCCGTAGCTCAGTTCGACGTCGCGGAACCTGTAGGCGCCGATCGGGATGGCGAAGGTGGCGCCCGGCGGCGTGAAGGACCGGTGCAACCGCTCGAAACTGTCGGTCGCCGTCACGCTGATGCCGTCGCTCGACTCGAACTCGGTTTCGAACACCGCCTGCGCCATCCGGGTCTCGAGAATGCCCTCATCCGCCGTGACGATGTAGTCGAAGCTCGCCTCCGCCCGGAACCGGCGGACGGCGGCCAGACTCGAGGGCCGCGGACTGAACCGCGCCCGCGAGTAGGTACGGCGGAAGTTGTCCCGTCGCAGGAACCCCACTTCCGGGATGAAGTGGTCTTCGACGAGCAGGTGGTCCGCCTCGAAGCCGTAGCGGTCGGCGCTGTACTCGAACTTGCCGCGGTAGCTCAGGTTCTCGCCGGTCATGCCCGGCACATCAGTGCGCGCCACGTAGCCGACGAGGTTGTAGTCCTCGCGGAACACCATCGTCGTGTCGACACCGTACGCCCGGCTCGCCCCCCGGCCCTCGAGCGAGTGCGACCGGTTGGTGAAGATCGCTCCGATCTGGCTCCGCCGCAGAATGTCGCGGCGGAGGCGCAGCACGGTGAAATTGGTGGACGGGACGCCGGAGACCGCCTCGTCGGCCGTCTGAATGTTGAGCGCGCCGACGTCGAACTCGCCCAGCTTGCCCGTCAGCCGCCCGCCCCCCACGATCGGGACGACGCGTGACGTGCCATCCGGCGTTCGCTCCAGGCCGATGCGCCGGCTGTAGAAGATGGTCGGCGCGTTGACGTCCCCGAACACTCCGCCGCGCGCACCGCCGGGCGGCGCACCGCCGGTCACCCCGCCGCGCGCAAAGTCGAAGATGCCGCGCCCCTCGAGAAAAAACTCCCGTTTCTCCGGGAAAAAGAGGTTGAACCGCGTCAGGTTCACCTGCTGCTCGTCCACCTCGACCTGGGCGAAGTCGGTGTTGTAGGTGAAGTCGGCGGTCAGGTTCTGCGTGACGCCGTACTTGATGTCGATCCCGCCGTCGCCGCTACCCTCGTTGACGAGCGGCGCGGCGGCGGTCAGGTCGGTGGCGACGCCGCCGATCGCATACGGTTTGATCTCGATGTTGCGGCTCGCCGGCGGCGGCTCGAGACCAACCAGCGTGCCGGCTGCCGATACGCGGAAGATGCCGGTGCCGCCGCTGCCGCCCCCGGCGGAGAGCGGCAGGCGCGTCAGGTAGACGTACTCGTTCTTGCGGCGGATCGTCCGGCGGAGCTGGATGCCCCAGAGCTGCGGCGAGCCCGGCCGGTAGCGAAGCGTCTTGAACGGGATCTCCGCCTCAATCGTCCAGCCGCCATCGAACCGGCCGGTGCGGACGTCCCACACGGGATTCCAGTCGCCGTTCGGGTTCCCTTCGTTCGTGAACTGCTGATCGGCCCGCGCGCCGAGGGGATTGGCATAGAAATTGAACCCGTTTCGGCGGTCGTAGAACGTGTCGAAGAAGACCGCGAAGGTGTCGTTCTGGCGGAGCTGGCGGGTGTCGCGGCGCATTTCGTTGGCGACCCATTCGCTGGGCGGCGCCGAGTCATGCAGGCGCGCGGCGACATAGATGTTCTCGCGGTCGAACATGACCCATGCCTCTGTCCGCTCCGTCGCCGGCTCGCCCACGTTGGGGATGTGCTGAATGAAGTCGGTGATCGGAGGGATGGTCTCGTAGACCGGTTCGGAGAGCGCGCCGTCAAGCCGCAACCCCGGCTCGATCCTGATGGCCCGGACGGTGGTGCGCCCGTCCGCGTCGCGATTCATCACGGCCGGAGCAACCGGCGCTGGCGGGCCGTCGATGAGCGACGCATCGACCGCCGCCGCGGCCACGGAAACGGCTGCGGGCACGCCCGCCTCCCCGTCGGGATTCGACGACCGCTGGGCCGCGGCCGGCACGGGGGCCAGCGGACCGGCCAGCCCGAGGAGCGCAACCAACCAGGCCGCGGACAGATCGAGGCCTGTTGCGGACATTCTGATCATGAGGGGTGTCACCGTGTCATACGCTCGCCGGGCGTGACACGTTGACGCGAAGCCCGATCACCGGAACAGCCGGGTCACTTTGACGACGAAGCCCCGGCGGCGAAGCTCCGCCGATCGATCCGATCGGAGCGCTTCGATGTTCTGCTCCTCGGTGTAGACGACGAACAGCTCGCTGCCGGGCGTGTACTCCCACGGGAGGCGGAGGTTGGTCCCGACCGTGTGGTTCGTCGAATTGTATTGCAGGAGACCGCTGAAGAACATCCGCGACGAGCTGACCGATGGGTCATGACCGCGAGATCGTCCCATATCCGGCCGATCCCGGACTGCCTGCCGCGTTCTTGACGCTGCTCCCGGGGGGTTGTAGGCTCGCTGCACGATGCCCCCAGAGGAGGGACCTATGAAGGCTTCGGCCCGTCTCATTCCGATCGTCGTCGTCGCATTCGGCCTCGTCACCCTTGGCGCCGCAACGATGCAGGACAACGCCGGGCAGACTGCCGCGATGGCAGAGGCGGCGCACGCGTTCCTCGAGACGCTGACGCCTGAGCAGCGGACGGCCGTGATGTTCTCGTTCACCGGCGAGGATCGGTTCGACTGGCACTTCATCCCGCGCGAGCGCAAGGGCGTGCCGCTGAAGGCAATGACCGAAGAGCAGCAGGCGGCGGCGCTGGCGCTGGTGCAGACCGGCTTGAGCGCGGAGGGATACGACAAGGCGGAGCGGATCCGCCAGCTCGAGCAAATCCTGTTCGAGCGCGAGGGGCGCGACATTCGCGACACCGAGCTCTACTTCTTCATGATCTTCGGCGAACCGTCGGCCGACGGTTCGTGGGGCTGGCGGTACGAGGGACACCACATCTCGCACAACTGGACCGTCATCAACGGTGTGCTCAGCGCCACCACACCGCAGTTCTTCGGGACCAACCCGGCGTACGTGCGCGAGGGCAGCCGGGCCGGCGAACGGGTGCTCAACGCCGAGGACTATCTGGCGCGCACGCTGCTCGGGTCGCTCACCGAGGCACAGCGCGAGGCCGCGCTCATCGCCGACGAGGCGCCGCGCGACATCCTGACGGCGGCCGAGCGCGAGGCGGCGATGCAGGAAGACGTTGGCGTCGTGTGGTCGGACCTCAACGGCGATCAGCAGGCGGCGCTCTGGGCGCTGATCGAAGAGTACGCCCAGGTGCAGCCGGCGCCGGTCGCAGCGGAGCGCCTCGAGCAGGTGCGCGCGGGCGGTACCGCCGGCATCCGTTTCGCCTGGATGGGGAGCATCATGCCGGACGGGCCGCACTATTACCGCGTGCAGGGACCGACGTTCCTGATCGAGTACGACAACGTCCAGAACGAGGCGAACCACGCCCACAGCGTCTGGCGGGACTTCGACGGGGACTTCGGACGCGACCTGCTGGCGGAGCACTATCAGCAGTACCCGCACGGTAATCAGCCGCGCTACGCGAACTAAGAAGGCCGCTACGACGGACGGGGGTCGTGCTCGGCGGGGGCGGTCGACTTGATCACCACCAGCGTCCGATCGTCCGCCTGCGCGCCGTCGCCGAAGCGGTGGACCTGCTGCATGACGCGGCTGCAGAGTTCGGTCGCGCTCGCGTCGATCGCGTCGCGAATCGTCTCGACCAGGCGGGCGCGGCCGTACTCCTCCCCCTCCCGGTTGGTCTGCTCGACGATACCGTCGGTGTACAGCACCAGCACGTCGCCCGGCTCGAACGCGGCGTGTCCCTCGAAGTAGCGCGGCGACTCGAACAGGCCGAGCGGCACGCCGCCCTCGGTGAACAGTTCCACCTCGCCGTTGGCGCGAATCAGCACCGGCGGCACATGGCCGGCGTTGACGTAGAGGAGGCGTTGTGCGTGCACGTCGAGCACCATGTAGAAGAGGGTGGCGTAGCGCCCCTCCTCCGCCGACTGGTGGAAGAACGTGTTGGCCCGCCGCATGACGGCGCGGGCCGCCAGCTCGTGCCCCACCAGTGAGAACATGGAGGCGCGCGTCGCCGCCGCCATCATGGCCGCGGCAATCCCCTTGCCGACGACATCGGCAATCACGACGCCCCAGCGGTCCTCCGGCAGTGGCATGAACTCGTAGTAGTCGCCGCCGACTTCGCGCGATGATTCGTGCGCTCCCGCGATGTCGAAGCCGGACAGCACCGGGACGTCGTTGGGCAGCAGGTCGTCCATCACGTCGCGCGCCAGCCGGAGCTCGCTGTCGAAGCGCCGCCGGTTGCGCACTTCCCTGATGAGACGGGCATTCTCGATGGCGGCAGCCACCGCGGCGGCGTACACCTCGACCGCTTCGACCGCCGCGTCGTCGTAGCCGCCGGGACGGTCAGACCAGAGGTCGAGCGCGCCGCGGATACGCCCGCCGGCGCCGATCAGCGGCGTGATCAGCCGTGAACGCGCCAACGGACGCCCCTCGCAGACACACGGCTCGTCGCGCAGCGACACGACCCCATCCCCCGCCAGCACCCGGCCCACCGGGCCGAACTCTTCGAACGGTGCCCGCAGTTGCACTGGCACCGGATTGACGCAACCGCGCGCCAGACTGTGCGAGACGCGCTCGCCCGACCGATGGACGACGTAGATGCCGGCTGCGTCGTGATCGACCAGCGAGACCAGGCCGTCGAGAACGCCATTCAGGACGCGCCCGGCGTCAGTCGCGTCGGTCGCCAAGCGGAATACCTCCACCATGACGCGGGCGGCATTGACGGCACCGTCGTCGATCCGGGAGGTCGGCCGGGGGAGACTCTCGGTCGCGGCCCTGGTGTCGCGGCTCACGCTCTCATTGTAGCTGGCGGGACTGCTACAATGTTCGTTTGGCTCGTGTGGTGAGTGTAGCTCAATGGTAGAGCACCGGACTGTGGCTCCGGATGTTGCGGGTTCGATCCCCGTCACTCACCCCATTTCACCGCCATTCTGCTTGCGACCGCTGTGACCGTCCACAGCGTCCGGGCAACCGTGCACCGAACGGCCCCTGCCCGTGTCGGCGCCGCCCTAGTGGGCGCCGTCTTCCTCGCGACGGTTCTTGCCTGCGCGGCCGCCGAGCCGGAACAGCCCGCACCGGGGCCGCTCACATCGTCCGGCACCGGCGGCACGAACGATCCGGCGGTCTTGTTACGGCCGCACGTCGTGCTCGTCTCGTTCGACGGCTTTCGCGCCGACTACCTCGACCGCTTCGACACTCCGAGCTTCGACCGGCTCGCGGCCCGCGGCGTACGGGCCAGCGGCCTCGTGAGCGTCTTTCCCTCGCTGACGTTTCCGGCGCACTACTCGATCGCCACCGGGCTCTATCCCGAGGCACACGGCGTCGTCGGCAACCGCTTCTACGATCCGGTCCGCGATGACGAGTTCGACTACCGCGAGCGTGAGGAGGCGCAGGACGGCTCGTGGTGGGGCGGCGAACCGATCTGGGTCACCGCCGAGAACCAGGGGATGGTGGCGGCGGCTTTCTTCTTTCCCGGTACGGAAGCGAACATCGGCGGCGTCCGCCCCAGCCACTGGCGACCCTACGACGGGAGTGTGCCGAACGTCGAGCGTATCGAGCAGGTGCTGGCCTGGCTGGCGATGCCCGCCGTGGAGCGCCCGCACTTGATCACGCTGTATTTCTCGCTGGTCGACAGTGCAGGCCACCGCCTCGGCCCGGCGCACGCGGACATGGGCGAGAGCGTGGAAGCCGCCGACCGCCTGCTCGGACAACTCATGAACGGTCTCGACGCCCTGCCGCACGCCGAACAGACCGGGTTGGTGGTGGTGGCTGACCACGGGATGGCCGCCGTGGACCCGGAGCGACTGACCGTGCTGTCGGAGATGGCCGACCTTAGCGACGCGCGCCTGGTGGCCGCCGGTCCGGCGATGAGCGTGCACGTCTCCAACCCCGACCGTGCCGCCACACTGCGCGACGAGCTGAACACGCGGCTGGTACACGCCCGTGCGTACCTGCGCGCGGAGCTACCGGAGCATCTGCACGCCCGCGGCAACCCGCGCATCGGCGACATCGTCGTGCTTCCGAACGGAACGGGGTTCGTCGGGTTCAGTTCCTTCGTGGAACGCCTACGCGTGACGTTCCGTCAGGGTCAGCACGGGTGGGACCCGCGCCTGCCGGCGATGCACGGGATCTTCCTCGCCGCCGGCCCGGGGATCGAGACGGGGGTCACGCTTCCACCGGTCGAAGCGGTCGATGTCTATCCGCTGGTCGCCCATCTGCTCGGCCTGACACCCGCGGACGGCGTCGCCGGATCGCTTGCGCCGTTCCGGACCGCTCTCCAGGCTGCGCCAGAGCCGTAGGAGCCCGACATCCGCACCGGAGATCGGAGGAACGCATGGCCACACGGATCGGCACGCTGCTCGCCCGCCACGGCAGCCTCGTCTTCCCGGGGGTCTACGACACGCTGTCGGCGAAGATGGCCGAGCGGGTCGGCTTCGAGCTCGCCTTCGTCTCCGGCTACGCCCTCTCCGCCACCACGATCGGCGAGCCCGACATCGGCCTCCTGACCGGGAGCGAGACGATCGACCGCGCGCGGCGGATCTGCCGCTGCGTCACGATCCCGATCATCGTCGACGCCGACACCGGCTACGGCAACGCGCTGAACGTCGCGCGGACGGTGCGCGAACTGATCGACGCGGGCGCCGCCGGCTGTTTTCTCGAGGATCAGCAGTGGCCGAAGCGATGCGGCCACATGGAGGGCAAGACGGTCATCCCGCGCGACGAGTATCTGGGCAAGATTCGCGCCGCGGTCGACACGAAGGGGGACACCGACTTCTTCCTGGTCGCCCGCACCGACGCGATCGCCGACGGCGGCCTCGACGAAGCGGTCGCCCGTATGGAGGCGGCGCGCGCGGCGGGCGCCGACGCGACGTTCATCGAGGCGCCGCCGTCGATGGACGCGCTTGCGGAGGTGGGTCGCCGTGCCCCGCAGCCGACCGTCGCCAACATGATCGAGCGGGGCCTGACGCCGACGCTGCCGCACGATGAGCTGGCCGCCCTCGGCTTCGGTTTGATCCTGTATCCATTGACCGGCCTCTACGCCGCCGCCCGGGCGCTCGAGTCGGTGTACGCGCAGATGCGCGCAGACGGCCGCACCACGGCCTGCGAGGATCAGTTGCTCACGTTCGAGCGCTTCAACGATCTGATCGGGGTCGGTGAGCGGCAGGCGCTGGCGGAACGCTACGCCGGGAAGTAGGCGGTAGCGCACACTCCCGGCGGGCGGTATACTTCCGCCCCCCACTCATGCGCCGGCTGCCAGCCGGCCGGAACGGGGGACGGCACGGCAGGCGCCGGCAACAGGGGAGGTGACGCGTGAGAGTTCCGGTCAGCATCACAGTCAACGGCCGTCTCTACGAGCGGGAGGTGGAACCGCGGCTCCTGTTGGTCCACTTCATCCGCGATCTCGGCGGCCTCACCGGCACGAAGGTGGGCTGCGACACCAGCCAGTGCGGCTCCTGCACGGTGCTTATTGACGGCGTTTCCGCCAAGTCGTGCACGGCGCTGGCCGTGCAGGCGGATGGCGCCAGCGTAACGACGATCGAGGGACTGGCCGAGGGCGCGAAGCTGCATCAACTGCAGGAGAGCTTCTGGAACAAGCATGGTCTCCAGTGCGGTTTTTGCACGCCTGGGATGATCATGGCGTCGCACGAGCTGCTCCGCACGAACGGCTCCCCGAGCGACACCGAGATCCGGCACGGCCTCGAAGGAAACATGTGCCGGTGCACCGGCTACCAGAACATCGTGCGCGCCGTGCGCGACGCGGCGAGCGCGATGGCGGATTCGTAGCACGCGGCCACGCGGAGGGGAAACGATGAGCAGCAGAATCTTCGGCTCAGGTATCCGCCGCCGGGAGGACCCGCGGCTGATTACCGGGAGCGCCACCTACACCGACGACATCACGCTGCCGGGCATGGTCCATGCGGTGATGCTCCGGAGCGAGCATGCACACGCAAGGATCACCCGGATCGACACCAGCCAGGCCGCCAGTGCGCCTGGCGTGATTGCCGTCTACACCGGCGCCGACATCGACGGCGCGCTCGCGCCGACGCCGTGCGCCTGGCTGCTCCCCAACGCCGACCTGAAGATCGCGGACTACCCCTGCATCGCGAAGGACGTCGTCCGCTACACCGGCGACATCGTCGCGACGGTGGTGGCGGAGACGCCGTACCAGGCCCACGACGCGCTGGCGTTGATCGAGGTGGACTACGAACCGCTCGAGTCGGTGACCGATCCCGAGGCGGCGGCGGCGGATGGCGCGCCGCAGCTCCACGCGGAGATCCCGGGCAATCAGGCGTTCCACTGGGTGGTGGCGGGCGGTGACGTCGACGCGGCGTTCGCCGAGGCGGAGACGAACGGCGTCGTGCTGACGGAGCGGATCCGGCAGCAGCGTCTCATCCCGAACGCCATGGAGACGCGCAGCGCCCTCGCGCAGTACAACCAGGCGACGGGCGAGCTGACGCTCTGGAACACGACCCAGAACCCGCACATCGTCCGGTTCCTGTGTTCCGTCGTGACCGGCGTGCCGGAGGACAAGCTGCGCGTCATCGCGCCCGAAGTGGGTGGCGGCTTCGGCTCCAAGATTGCCGCCTACCCCGCCGATTTCGTCACGGTCTTCTGCGCGAAGACGCTCGGCCGGCCGGTCAAGTGGACCGAAACCCGCAGCGAGAACTACCAGGCGACCACCCACGGCCGCGACCACGTCCAGGACATCGAGCTGGCGGCGACGAAGGACGGCCGGATCACCGGGCTGCGCTGCACCGTTCACGCCGGCATGGGCGCGTATCTCTCGACCGCGGCGCCCGGCATCCCGACCATCCTCCACGGCCTGATGCTGTCGGGCTGCTACACCATCCCGGCGCTCAAGGAGGATGTCTACGGCGTCTACACCAACGGCGTCCCGGTGGAGGCGTACCGCGGCGCCGGCCGGCCGGAAGCGACGTTCATGCTGGAGCGGCTGATCGACATGCTCGCCGCCGAGCTGGACATGGATCCGGCCGACGTGCGCCGGAAGAACTTCATTCCAAAGTTCGACGACGGCCACACCGTGGTCACCACCCTCAACTACGACAGCGGCGACTACCCCGGCGCGCTGGAGAAGCTGCTCGATCGCACCGGCTATGCCGAGCTGCGGGCAAAGCAGCAGGCCGGGCCATCGAACGGAAGATACCTCGGGCTGGGGCTCTCTACCTACGTCGAGATCTGCGGCCTCGGACCGTCGCAGGTGGCGGGCGCCATCGGCTTCCAGGGCGGCTTGTGGGAGAGCGCCATCGTCCGCTTCCATCCCACCGGTAAGGTGCATGTCTTCATCGGGGCCTCCCCGCACGGTCAGGGGGAGGAGACGACGTTCGCGCAGATCGTCGCGAGCGAGATCGGCGTCGACGCCGGGGACGTGAAGGTGGTGCACGGCGACACCGACGCGACGCCGATGGGCTGGGGCACCTACGGCAGTCGGACCACGGCGGTCGGCGGTGCCGCGCTGGCGCTCGCGGTCCGGAAGATCCGCGACAAGGCGAAGGTGCTGGCCGCGCATCTGCTGGAAGCGTCCGTCGAAGACATGGAGTACGAGGACGGCAAGTTCTTCGTGAAGGGATCGCCCGACAAGGCGAAGACGATTCAGGACATCGCCCTGATGGCGAACGTCGCCTGGGATCTGCCCGAGGGGATGGAGGCCGGCCTGGAGGCGACGACCTTCTACGATCCGCCCAACTTCGTCTTCCCGTACGGCGCGCACCTTGCCGTCGTCGAGGTGGACGCCGCCACCGGACAGGTGGAACTGACCGGCTACACCGCGCTCGACGACTGCGGCCCGCAGATCAACCCGACGATCGTCGCGGGGCAGGTGCATGGCGGCGTCGTGCAGGGCATCGGCCAGGCGCTCTGGGAGGGGGCCGCCTACGACGAGAACGGGCAACTGGCGACCGGATCAATGCTCGACTACGCCCTGCCGCGCGCCGATCTTCTGCCCGACATCGACGTCATCTCGACCGTCACCCCCTCGCCGCACCATCCGCTGGGCGTGAAGGGGATCGGCGAGGCGGGCACCATCGCCTCGACCGCGGCGGTCTACAACGCGGTGATGGATGCACTCCGGCCCCTCGGCGTCAAGCGGGTCGACATGCCGTTCACGCCGGAGCGGGTCTGGCGCGCGATTCAGGATGCGAAGGGGAACTGACCATGTTTGCACCCAACTTCGACTACTACCGCGCCGGGTCGGTCGCCGAGGCCGGCAGGCTGCTGGCGGAGCACCCGGGGTCGAAGCTGCTCGCGGGAGGCCACAGCCTGATCCCGCTTCTGAAGCTCCGTCTGGCGGCGCCGGCGGCAGTGATCGACATCGGCCGGATCGCCGAACTGCGCGGCATTTCCGCCGGTGAGGATGGCTTGCGCATCGGCGCGCTGACGACGCACGCCGAGATCGCCGCGTCGGCCGACGTCAAGGCGCACGCCGAGGGGCTCGGGGAGGCGGCGGGCCAGATCGGCGACCCGGCGGTCCGTAACCGCGGCACCATCGGCGGCAACCTCGCGCACGCGGACCCGGCGTCGGACCTGCCGACCGTCCTGGCCGCGTTGGGCGCGACGCTGGCCATCGTCGGCCCCGGCGGCGAGCGGTCGGTCGCGGTCGACGGTTTCTTCCAGGGCCTGATGATGACGGCGCTCGCCGAGAACGAGGTGCTCACCGCAATCACCGTCCCCGCCGCCAGCGACGCCGGCAGCGCCTACGCGAAGTTTCCGCACCCGGCATCGCGCTACGCCGTTGTGGGCGCCGCCGCCTGCCTGGCGGTCAGCAACGGGCACTGTTCGGCGGCGTCGGTCGCCGTCGGCGGCCTGACGCCCGTGCCGGTGCGCTGCGCGGACGTCGAGGGCGCACTCGCCGGGCAGGCGTTGTCGGCCGACACGATTGCCGCTGCCGCAGACGCGGTGACCGGCGATGTCGGCGACGACCTGATCGGCGACATCTTCGCCTCGGCCGAGTACCGCAAGGCGGTCGCATCGGTCTACGTCCGCCGGGCCCTCACCGCCGCCGCCGAACGGGCCGGGTAGACTGGGTGGCCGCGCCGCATTGGCCCCCTCTGCACGGCCGGCCTGCAGCGAGTCCCGGGACGCCACCCATTCCATCCGCCGATGCGTGTGACCATGCCTCCAGCGACGCCAGCATCCATCGAGGAGCTGCAACAGCTCCTCGCTGAACAGCTCTACGTCGCCGACGGCGGCCTCGCCACCTCCATCTATCTGGCGCTGAAGCTGCAGCGCCCGCTCCTGCTCGAGGGCGAGGCTGGCGTTGGCAAGACGGAGGTGGCCAAGGTGCTGGCGGGCGGCCTGGGCGCCGACCTCATCCGCCTGCAGTGCTACGAGGGTCTCGACGTCACCCATGCGGTCTATGAATGGAACTACGCGCGGCAGTTGATCGAGATCCGTCTCGCGGAGGCATCGGCCGGCGGCGGGAAGCGCGACACGAAACCGAAGACGACGACGAAGCGCGCAACCCGGGATCGGAGCGCGGTCCGCGCGCGCGATCTGTTCGGGCCCGACTTCCTGATAGAGCGGCCGCTGCTACAGGCGCTCCGCGGCGGCCGGGCGCGGCCGCCGGTGCTGCTGATTGACGAGCTCGACCGGGCCGACGAGGAGTTCGAGGGCTACCTGCTCGAGTTGCTGTCAGACTTCCAGATCACCATCCCGGAACTGGGTTCCATCAAGGCGTCGGCGCCGCCGGTCGTCGTCATCACGTCGAACCGGACGCGCGAACTGCACGACGCTCTGAAACGCCGCTGCGTCTACGCCTGGATCGACTACCCCGGCTTCGACAAGGAACTCCGGATCATCACCACCAAACTGCCCGATGCTCCGGCGGCGCTGGCCGAGCAGGTGACCCGCTTCGTCCAGGAACTGCGTCAGGCCGACCTCTACAAGGTGACCGGCGTCTCCGAGACCATCGACTGGGTCGCCGCCCTCGTCGCCCTCGACCGCACGGAACTGGACGCCGACACTATCGAACGGACCCTCGGCATGGTCCTCAAGACGCAGGAGGACATGCAGTCGATGCGCGGTGAACGGATCCAGCAGATGCTCAATCGCGCGAAGGCGCCCGCCGCGCGGACCGTCTAGCCAGAGGGCGCCGGCGGCCATGCCGGCCGCTACGCGGCAGGTACCCATCGCGCCCCGTGCGCGTGACGATGCGTGACGACATCACCGCGGTGACGATCGGCGATCCCCGGTATCCTGACCGGCTCGCGGCGCTGCAGCGCCGCCGCGGCGGCGCGAGTGCCCCACTCGGTCCGGACTGCCCGATCCTGTACTGTCGGGGGTCCGTCGCGGCGCTCAACGCGCCGCGATCGGCCGCGGTCATCGGCACCCGCACGCCAACCGCGTTCGGACGGCAACAGGCGCGCGCGTTCGGTCGCGACCTGGCGGCTGCGGGGTACGTGATCGTCAGCGGCCTGGCGCGCGGGTGCGACACGGCGGCGCACCGCGGCTGCGTCGAGGCGGGCGGCGTCAGCGTCGCGGTGCTCGCCCATGGACTCGACACAATCTACCCGCCGGAGAATGCAGGCCTCGCCGACGAGCTGATCCGGCACGGCGGCTGCCTGGTGTCGGAATACCCTCCCGGCGCGCCGCCCGAGCGCCGCGCCTTCGCCCTGCGCGACCGGATTCAGTCGGCGCTTGCCCACCTGGTGATCGTCATCGAGACGCCGGGAGACGACGGCACGATGATCACCGTCGACTTCGCGCGACGGCAGTCCCGGCCGATCGGCTGTCTCGTGCATGCCCCGGAGCGGGCAGGTGTGCCGCAGGCGGCGGGCAATGCGCGGTTGCTGGCGGGCGGCGCACTGCCGTTCCGCACGCCGCAGGATGCGCTCAGTGCGCTGCGCGACCTGTGCGGGCGCCCTTCCGGGCCGAAAGCGTGCTGAGGTGGCGGGCCAGCGATTCGAGACTCGCCAGGTTGTGGACCGGGAGGAAGTCGTCGATCTCGGGAAGCGCCGCCTGCATACCGCGGGTGAGCGGGAGATAGTCGGGCGATCCGAGGAGCGGGTTGAGCCAGATCAGTCGGTGGCATGAGCGATGCAACCGCCCCATTTCGGCGCGGAGGCGCTCCGGATCGCCGCGGTCCCAGCCGTCGGAGATGAGCAGGACGACGGGGCCCTGGCCGCGGACGCGGCGCGCCCATTCGGTGTTGAAGGTATGGAGCGCGTCGCCGATTCGTGTGCCGCCGCCGAAGTCGCCGATCGTGCGCGGCAGCGACGGCACGATAGCGGCGGCGGGGCGGCGCGCCGTCACCTGGTGCGTGATGCGCGTCAGGCGCGTCGCAAAGACGAACGACTCGACGCGGCCCAGCCGCCCGCCGCCGGTCAGCGCGTGGACGAAGTGCAACAGCATCCGGCTGTAACGCTCCATCGATCCGCTCACGTCGCAGAGCAGGATCAGCGGACGGCGCTTCGTCTTCCGGCGGCGTGACGGCAGGTGGATCAGCTCGCCGCCGTGCCGCATGTTCCGGCGGACGGCGCGGCGCAGATCGAGCGCGGGACCGCGCCCTGGCCTCCACCGCTTCGACCGGCGCTCGCCCAGCTCCCAGTCGAACGACGCCATTATCCGATCCGCCTCGGCCACCTCGGCCTCGGTGAACTGCTCGAAGTCCTTCACCCAGAGTCCGTCGCGGTCGCTATAGCTGAGCGGCGCCATCCGCTCCACCCGGTAGCGCGGCGGCGTCTCGACTCCGCCGTCCGCCGCCGACGGAGCCTCCGACGGTAGCTCCGATTCGAACTCCGGCCGCCCCAGGCGGCGCTTCTCTCCCATCGCGCTCAAGTCCGACTCCGTCCAGTCGCCGTGCGGCCGCCGCCAGAAGACACGGAACGCCTCGTCGAACAGTGGCAGGTCGTCCACGCGGTGGATCAGCAGGCAGCGCAGCGTGTGGTAGAAGTCCGTGCGCCGCCCCACGTCGACATGCACGAGCGCCGCCGCCACGTCACGCGTCCGCCCTGCCTGCACGTCGAGGCCGAGCCGATGCAGCAACCGAGTGAAGTGCAGCAGGTTCTGCAGCAGGAAGGAGTCGGTCATGACGGCTGCGCCGCGCTCCGTCGCGGCATGCCGCCACACTACTACGGTATGGTGCCACCATTATGGCGACCGGGATTGCACTGGTGGCGGTTGCGCGAGCGTTGGATGCCCTGCTCGACGGGGTGATGACGGCACAGGCGCGGATCCTGGCGCACCTGGTGGCGGCGGGGCAGGAGGCCGCGGGTCTGATCGCGACGATCGACGCGGTGGCGGCGGCGACAGTGCTCGACGAGGTTCGCAGGCCTACGTGTTCTACCCGCTGCTCTCAAGCATCGACAGCAACGACGTCGTGACGCAGGAGGCACGCGTGCGGGAGATCGACAACGAGATCTTCAAGTATGTCGGTGTGGCGGGGGTGGACCGGCCGCGCATCGTACAGGTGGGAAACGCCCTGGCGTTCGAGGAACAGGCGGCACTGGCCGACACGTACGTGTCGCCGGTGATGACGGCGGTAACGGCGGCGTTCGACGAGCCGGATCTGTTCGGGGACCGGCGCACGAGCGAGTACGACGAGATCCGGATGGTGTTCGAGGGAATCCTGGGACAGCACATGATCGTGCAGGCGACGCTGGTGGATTCCTTCCTTGCCGGCGCCGAGCGGGCGGGGTGGCCGGCGGAAGCGATCAACGAGCGTCTGCAGCGTTGGAGCGGCTGTACGCGTTGCCTCTCGCTTCGAACCGCGCTTCGTGCCGCGTGCTTGAGAAGGCAGGGTACCGGCTCGAAGGCCGCATGCGCCGGAGCGCGATCAAGGACGGCATCGTCCAGAATCAATTGCTGTACGCCCGCCTCAGGTCGTAATACTCGAGGGCGGCGCCGAGGACCATGGCGCCCCCGCGGTCATCGACCCCGTGGACGGCCGGCCGGTCCAGGTAGTGCCGCTCCGTCGGACCGGCACCGGTGCTGAAGCAGACATCGACCAGCGTGCCGTCATCCGCCACGTGCGCCAGCAGGGCGCGCCAGGCGCGGTCGACCACCGGGCGGTAGGACTCGTCGAGCCAGCCCCGGCGGATGCCTCGCGCCATCGCCGTCAGTGTCATCGCGGTGACGCTGGTTTCACGATAGCTGCCGGGCACGTCGACGATCTGCCGCCACATTCCGTCCGGGGCCTGCTGCGCTCGCATCGCCTCCAGGTGCCGGCGGTGGATGTCGAGAATCCCCGCGCGATCCGGATGGTCGTCCGGGAGGACCGTCAACAGCTCCGCAAGACCGAGCGCACCGAAACCATTGCCGCGGCCCCAGGCGATCGGCGCATCCGCATCATGGTGCAACAGGCCGTCCGGTTGCTGCAGGCGGGCGGCGGTCGCCAGGACCAGACGGACGGCGGCAGCCAGGCCGTCCTCGTCGCCGGCGCGAACCGCGGCGATCGTGCCGAGGAAGAAGTCGTCGCTCCAGCCAGACGCATGCTCCCCCTCGCCCGGAGACACCTCCGCCGCCCCGAGCGCTACGCCCTCCGCCGCCAATCGCGCCGCCGCTTCCCCGTCGGCGCCGCTGTCCGGCAGCCTGGCGATCTCCGAGAAGATCATCGTGCCGGCGATGGCGGCGTACGACACGCGGTCGCCGAACAGCGGCTGCTCGCCCAAGAGCCACGGGCGGACCTCTGTCATGACCTTCTCGCGCAGTGACGCATCGCCGTCCATTGCGGCGACGCGCAGCGTGTGGACCCAGGCCAGGGCCGGGATGTAGCTGATGCCGGGAGTGGAGGGATAGCGCCGCGCCATCAGACGTGCGATGTCGAGCGGGTCACGCGCGATCCGGTCGAGGATGACGGCGCGCAGTGGCGACGTGGCGTCCCCCGCGCGGTCGAGCACCGCTCGCATGACCTCCGCGCCGTCCGATGCGCCCGCCGTGACGAACATCGTCTCCACCGGACCGAGGCCGGGCTGGCTCGCGGGATCGGCCAGCGCCGCGGCCAGCGATCCCGCCGGCAGGTCATCGCCGCCGGCGCTGGAGCGGACCTGCAGGCCGTCGCCGGCGCGCACCTCCACCACCAGGTCCGGCGCCTGATAGCTGACCCAGCGCCAGACATACCGCGTGTCGGGACGGTCGGGGTGATCGAAGAAGCCGTCGGCCGGCGGGAAGGTGTCGGGTGACAGCAGCGAAGCGTCGGACGAGGGCGCCGCCAGCGGCAGCGCGCTGACGAGCCAGGCGGAACGGGTGCTGTCGGACGCCTCGCTCTTGAACCAGTGGACGGCGTCGAGCACGATGCTGGCGCTGACCGAATCGCCGCCGAGCCCGCCCACGAGCACGAGGCGTCGCTCGGAACGCGCCGGATCGAACGGCGCGCCGTGCTCGATTGTCCTGATCCGCTGGCCGTCGCGCGTGGTGCCGGCAGCGCTGACGATTCCCGGGTCACCGGGTACGGCGGCGACCTCGTTGAGCGTGGCCAGCGGCATCGCCGGCGCGCACGCGGCGAGGCCGAGGATCACGGTGGCGACGACGATCCCCTGTGCGAGACGGTCGCAGAGCCATCTCCTGCCGGCCTGGAGGCCGGCGCACCAGGGGAGACTGCCGGCCTGGAGACCGGCGCACCAAGGGAGCTTGCCGGCCTGGAGGCTGGCGCACCAGGAGAGGAGGCCGGCGCACGCGGTCGGACGAATAACGTTACTGCTGATCGGTTGCCTGCTCCTGCACGCGTTCGCCGCCGAGGATGTTCGTCATGCTGTAGTTCCCTTCGTGGCAGGCGTACTCGAACAGGTACGGCAACTCGTCCGGCGGGAACGTAGTGAACGGGAACTCGCCCGAGAAGGGCTGCGTCCAGTGGGTCGGATCCTCGACCGTGAACTCGTAGTGCACGGTGTCGCCGTCGACGCGCGTGAACCGCTCGGTGACAGTGAGCGTGTCATCCGTCCGGCCGTTCGCCATCCGGAGCAGCACCGGGTCGCCGCCGAACGCGCCCGCGTGGCCCTCGGTCCGGCGGATGTTGGTGGTCTCGACGACGAGCGTGTCGCCCTCCCACCGGCCGCGCGCGTCACCGTGCCACTGGCGGACAGGCGCTGGCAGATGGTCGCGTCCGTCGAGCGGAATGATCCGCGTGTCGTGGATCATCTCGGCGTAGATCACGACGTAGCCGGGCGTCTGCAGGATGATGAAGTTGTTGTTGTAGGCGCTCGGCAGCATGGGCGGCCCGGCCGACCAGACGAGACAGCGGTCGTTCAGCTCCAGGTTCTCCCACGAGTCAAACGGCCCGTCGACCGGATGGGCCGCATCGTGGGCCATCTTGCGCTCCGCCGCCGCCGCCGTGCGCGCCGGCAGCTTGCCGTTCGGCGGGTCGGTGATGAGCGACGTCCGGTTCGTCGGCCGCGTGCCGCCGTCGAGCCAGAAGTTGTTGTAGGCACCGACGTTGCCACCGGCGACGGTCCGCTGGGCTGCTGCGTCGATCAGATCCTGGTTGCGCTGCACCCGCGCCTGCTCCTGCGACGCGATCTCCTCGTCGGTCAGGAACTCCTTGTCACCCACATCGTCGGGGCGCTCGAGCGGGGTGATGGTCTTGTTGGTGTAGGTTCCCTGCAGATCGGGGTCACCCCACGGAGTCCGGGGCAGATCCTGCGCGGCCACGCTGGCCGGCAGCAGCAGGACGAAGGCGAACAGGCCCGCCAGGGCAGCAAGATACGGCCGAGTCATGACACCTCCCGTGTCGGTCCGGGTTCCCGTCAGCGGCGTCCGTGATGGCGCTTTCGGTCAGTATACGCGCCGGGCGGAGCGCACGGAAGCGTGCCGACTCGGGCCGGCGGCGCCCGCCGCCGATTCGCAGACCGCGGCGCGACGTGCTATAAGCGTCTGCGGGCGGCAATCCCCTGCCGCATGATCAGGATGAACACCAGCCGCTATGCCCGACCGTTGCGCGAGGCCGCCCTGGAGCTGGCCCGGGCAGACGATCTGCCGGCGCTGATGCGGCAGGCGGCGGCGCTCCGGGACGACGGTTTCGGCCGCGCTGTCAGCTACTCCCGCAAGGTGTTCATCCCGCTCACGAAGCTCTGTCGGGACGTCTGCCACTACTGCACGTTCGCTCAGCCGCCCCGGCCGGGCGAGCGCGCGTACCTGACGATCGACGAGGCGGTCGGGATTGCGCGGCGCGGCGCCAGGGCGGGCTGCCGGGAGGCGCTCTTCACGCTGGGCGACAAGCCTGAGCTCCGCTACCCGCAGGCGCGCGACGAGCTGGACGCGCTCGGCTACCCGACGACGGTGGCGTACCTGGTGGCGGCGGCGGGCGCCGTGTACGAGGCGACCGGCCTGTTGCCGCACGCCAATCCTGGCGTGCTGACGCGCGACGAGCTGGTCGCCCTGCGCGATGTCTGCCCCTCGCAGGGGCTGATGCTCGAGAGCGTCTCACGGCGGCTGCTCAAGCCTGGCGCGGCGCACCACGGCTCGCCCGACAAGGATCCGGACGCGCGTCTCGACACCATCCGCCGCGCCGGGGAGCTGGCGATTCCGTTCACCTCCGGCATCCTGATCGGCATCGGCGAGACGCGCGAGGAACGGATGGCGTCGCTCCTCGCGCTGCGCGACCTGCACGATCGGTACGGCCACGTGCAGGAGGTCATCGTACAGAACTTCCGGGCGAAGCCGGATACCCGGATGGCCGATGCGCCGGAGCCGACGCTCGAGGATCTGCAGTGGACGATCGCCTGCGCGCGGATCATCTTCGGTCCCGGGATGGCGATTCAGGCGCCGCCCAACCTGACGCCCGACACGTTCGGCGCGTTGATCCGGGCCGGCATCAACGACTGGGGCGGCATCTCCCCCGTCACGCCAGATCATGTCAATCCCGAGGCGCCCTGGCCGCATCTGGATCGCCTGGCGCGCGCGACGGCACGCGAAGGGAAAGAGCTAACCGAGCGGTTGACCGTGTACCCGGCGTACGTGCGTGCGCTCGACACCTGGGTGGCGGAGCCGCTCCGCACCGCGGTGCTGCAGGCATCCGACGCGGAGGGCTTCGCGCGCGACAGCGCCTGGTCGCCGGGCGATCCAGACGCGGTGCTGCCGGCGGCGCTGCTCGATCGCCTGCGCGATGCGACCCGACCGGCAGCGGCAGCGGGCGCGGCGGCAGCGACATCGAAGACGGCGGCGCTCTGCGCGGAGGCGTCACGCGGCAACCGGCTCGACGAGGCGGAGATCGCGCACCTGTTCTCCGCGCGCGGCGACGACCTGGTGGCGGTGGTGCGCGCCGCCGATGCGCTCCGCCGCGAGGTGAACGGCGACACGGTGACCTACGTCGTCAACCGGAACATCAATTACACGAACGTCTGCTACTTCAAGTGCCGCTTCTGCGCCTTCTCGAAAGGCAAGCTGAGCGAGAACCTGCGTGGCGCGCCGTACGATCTCGCGCTGGACGAGATCGCGCGCCGCACCGTCGAGGCGTGGGAGCGGGGCGGGACCGAGGTGTGCATGCAGGGCGGGATCCATCCCGACTACACCGGCGCCACCTACCTGGACATCTGCCGGACGGTGAAGGCGACGGTGCCCGAGATGCACGTCCATGCCTTCTCGCCGCTCGAGGTGTGGCAGGGAGCGTCGACGCTCGACGCCCCGCTCGAGACGTACCTCCGGCGCCTGCGCGACGCCGGGCTCGGCACCCTGCCCGGGACCGCGGCCGAGGTGCTCCACGACGAGGTGCGGCAGGAACTCTGCCCCGACAAACTGAACACCGAACAGTGGCTGCAGGTGATGGAGACGGCGCATCGGGTCGGCTTCAGGACGACGGCGACAATCATGTACGGCCACATCGACCGGCCGCGCCACTGGGCGCGGCACCTGGCGGCGGTGCGGGATCTGCAGGCGCGGACCGGCGGCTTCACCGAGTTCGTGCCGCTGCCGTTCGTCCACATGGAGGCGCCCATCTATCTGCAGGGGCGGGCGCGGCGCGGCCCGACCTTCCGGGAGTCGCTGCTGATGCATGCCGTGGCGCGGCTCGCGCTCCACCCGCTGATTCCCAACATTCAGGCCTCGTGGGTGAAAATGGGGCCGCGCGGCGTCCATGCGCTGCTCGACGCGGGCGTGAACGATCTGGGTGGCACGCTGATGAACGAGAGCATCACACGCGCCGCCGGCGCCGGCTTCGGGCAGGAGCTGCCGCCCGAGCGGATGGAAGCGCTGATCGTCGAGGCCGGGCGGTTGCCGCGCCAGCGGACGACGACCTACGGCGAGCCGCCCCCCGCGCAGGTGGCCCGCGCGTATCGCGCCGTGGACCTGCAGCCGGTCGTGCAAACGCCGGCGCCGGCGTGGGCTCACGGCAGCGCGCGCGCGGCGCTGGTGCGGCCGGGGCTCGACGTGAACGTGACGGCACAGGTGCAGCACGCGCAGGAGGAGGCAACGTAATGGCGATGTTGACCCAGCGTACGGCGCTCATCGGAGTGGCCGTTGTCGTGATTGTTCTGGGGGGCGGATTCGTCGGCTGGTCGGCAACCTGCCCGTGCGATCGGACGCCCGGGGCGTACCTGTTCGGCTCGGAGCACGGTGAACCGGTGGCCGACTGGACCTTCGCGAACCGCGTGACGCTCTGCCAGATTCAGATCCGCGCCGGGTTGCTCCCGCACGCGATCAACCTGAACTGCTTCGCCAACAGCGACGGCCACCTCTACCTGAGCTGCTCGGACTGCGACGGCAAGCGCTGGTCCGGCTACGCGGTGAACGACGGCTCGGCGCGGTTGCGCCTCGACGGCACCGTCTATCCGGTGACGCTGACACGCGTGCTCGATCCGGCCGAGCTCGATCAGGCATGGGTGGCGCGGCTCGACAAGCTGCACGGCCTGGCGGAGCCGGCCAACCCGCCGGCGCCGCTCGGCTCGCCGCGCCCCGAGCGATGGTGGACGTTCCACGTCGTCTCGCGCAGCTAGCCGCAACGCACCGGCGCCCGACACCGACAACCATGGCGGGGCGCCGACAGGTCGACACAGGAGGCACGCGATGGTGATCACTCGACGGCAGTTCGTCTGCGCCGCCGCGGGCGCGGCGCTCGGCGTCCGCCCGGCGGACCCGGCCGCGCAAGCCTGGGACCTCGTCGTCAGGGGCGGACGGGTGCTCGATCCATCGCAGCACCTCAACGCCATCCGCGACGTGGCGATCGCCGGCGGCCGCATCGCGGCGGTCGAACCGAGCATCGAGACCACCGGCACGCCGGTGGTCAACGCGCAGGGCCGGTTCGTCGTCCCCGGCCTGATCGATATCCACACGCACTACGCGCGCGACGCCGAGGGTCCGCGGATCTGCCTCGAGGACGGCGTCACGGCGTGGGTCGATGCGGGCTCGGCCGGTGCGGACGCCATCGACGATCAGGTGGCCATCGCACGGTCGTCGCCGCAGCAGGGCCGCGTCCTGATCAACATCGGGCGGTCCGGCATCCTGCCCGGCGGCGACACGATGGACCTCAGTGTCGCGGCGGTCGAAGCGGCGCGGGAGGCGATCGCGCGCAACCGCGACATCGTGGTCGGCGTCAAGGCGCGGCTGACGGAGGGCGTGGCCGCCGACGACGTCGAGGTGTTGCGCCGCACGCAGGAGGTCGCCTCGACGTTCGATCTGCCGGTGATGATCCACATGGGTCAGACCGCGTCGCCACTCGCCACGCTGTTCGAGATACTGAAGCCAGGCGACGTGGTGACGCACATGCTCGCCCCGCCACCACACGCGATCGTCGACGACGCCGGGCGGGTCGATCCGGCGGTGCTTGCCGCCCGGCGCCGGGGCATCTGGTTCGACGTCGCCAATGGGCGGACCGGCCACCTCCGCTGGGACACGGTCGATCAGATCATGGCGGCCGGCTTCCGGCCCGACACGATCTCGACCGACGGCAGCACGACCAGCCGCACCGTGCCGGGCGTGGTTGACCTGCCGAACGTCATGTCCAAGTTCCTGAACCTCGGCATGACGCTTGATCAGGTGGTGGCGTGCGTCACCGTCAACGCCTCGCGCGTCTTCCCGCACCTGCGCGATCGTGGCACGCTGCACGTCGGCGCGCGGGCCGACATCGCGCTGCTCGAACTGCGCGTCGGCACGTTCGAGTTCGTGGACAACTACGAGAACCTCCGGACCGGCCAGCAGCGCCTCTACCCTGCCGGCACGATCCACGGCGGCGAGTGGATCCCGCGCGCCTGACGGTGCGCCAGTCTCCAGACCGGCACCGTGGACACGCATGCGCCACCGCGAAACGGTGCGCCGGTCTCCAGACCGGCAGGCCGAATTCCGGATGCACAGCGGCACGACCCGCACACGCCAGCACGGAGACACAGGATGACCACTACCGCTCGTGTCGTCACACCGGCGGGCGCGCTGCTTGCGCTCTCGATTGCCGCCGCGGCGCCCTCGGGAGCGCAGGACCCGACCGCTCCCGCGCATCGCTTCGTCACGCATACGATCGCCGCCGAGTTCACGAGCGGCTACCAACCGACGGTGGTGGACCTGAACCGTGACGGGCGGCTGGACGTGATCGGCCTCTCGACCCGGCTCGCCGAGCTGGCGTGGTTCGAGAACCCCGGCTGGCAGCGGCACGTGATCACGGCCGACCTGACCCGGGCGATCAACCTGGCCGCACGCGACCTCGACGACGACGGCATCCCTGAGCTGGTGGTCGCCTACGCATTCGGGACGACCCACGAGAACAGCCCCGGCATCCTCTCGCTGCTGACCCACGAGGGAGACCCGACACGTCCCTGGCGTCTCCGCGAACTGGACCGCACGCCAACCGTACATCGGCTCCGCTGGGCCGACATCGACGGCACCGGCCGGCCGGTCCTGATCAGCGCCCCGCTCTCCGGCGCTGCCGCGACCGCCCCCGACTACCGCGACGCGGTGCCGCTGTATTGGTACCGCCCGGACGACTGGATCCGCCGCGACCTCGCCACCACGGGCCAGGGCGTCGTCCACGGCCTGCTGGTGAAGCCGTGGGACGACCCGAACCGCGACGCCGTCGTCACGGCGAGCTTTGCCGGCGTCCAGATCCACCGCTACACCGATGGCGAATGGATCCCCAACCTGATCACCGCCGGCGATCCCGCCCCGTGGCCGGAAAGCGGCGCGAGCGATGTCGATACCGGGCGCGTCGGCGACCAGAGCTTCATCACCACGATCGAGCCGTGGCATGGCCACCAGGTCGTCGTCTACCGCGAGGAGGGCGGCGCCTGGACGCGCCAGGTGATCGACACCATCGGCAGCGGGCACATGATCGTGACCGCCGACTTCGACCGCGACGGCCGGGACGAGATCGTTACCGGCGACTATGGCGACGGCGAGACGCTGTATCTCTACACATCGACCGACCCGGCCGGCGCCACCTGGTCCCGCCAGACCCTCGACACCAACATGGCCCCCATGGGCTGCGTCGTCGCGGATCTCGACGCCGATACCGACACGGATCTCGTCTGCGCCGGCAGCCGTACCGCCAACCTCACGTGGTACGAGAACGTCTCGCCCTGATCCCGGCTTCAGCTACGGCGGACCGCGGTGGCGCGGTCGGCGATCGAGAGGAGGGTTGACGCGATCAGCACCCAGGCGACGGCACTGGCGGTCAGCACCAGCAGCGGCGTCACGGCGTGGATCAGATCCAGGCGGGCAACGGCGAGGATCACCAGCGGGGCGAAGTAGGCGATGCCGTTCCAGCGGCCGATCCGGCTCATCCGCAGGCGTGCGCGGCGCTGAATCCAATACGAGTCGATGACGTACTGCGCGAAGGCGACGGCAATCAGGACGGGCAGCAGCCAGGGCACGTGGCCCGCGATCGCCGCGCCGCTCAGGCAGATCGTCACGAAGACGCAGTCGGTCGCGTGGTCGAAGAGCTGCCCCCCGGCGGAGGCGGTGCCCCGGCGGCGCGCGACAACGCCATCGAAAGAGTCGCTGGCGAGCGCCGCCGTCAGGAGGAGTGCGACAACGCCGGCGTCGAGCAGCGCCGGACGCGCGAAAGCGGCGGCGAGCGGGAACGTCAGGGCGACGCGAAGCGCGGTCAGCAGGTGGGCGGTCACCTATCCGAACAGTTCCCGCCGGGCCCGGGGCCAGAAGGCAACGCCGATGAGGGCGTTGAAGAGGATGAAGAAGTTGTGCTGCACGAAACCGAAGGCGGCCATCTGGCCCTCGTTCTCGGGAAACAGGATGACCCAGAAGGTGATCGCGGCCGCCCGCATCGGCGTCGGCACCGCGGCCGCGAAGAAGATGACCGGCAGGTAGCCGAGCAGCGACAGGAAGGACGCGTCGACCCCGAACAGACGGAGCGCCGTCGTGTAGACGATCACCGCAGCCAGCAGCGCCGGCGACCGCAACGCGAGAAACAGCACGTAGTGCCGCAGCGTCGCGGAGCGGAACGCATGGAGGATCCGTTTGCTCCGCAGCGCGTGGCCCGGCAGGAGCGCGCCGCGGAAGTAGAGCAGCCACACCGCGAAGACCGGCACGGCGGCGGCGGCAACCCACGGCAGCAGGCCGAACGCCGCGGGCAGCGCGCCGCCGCTGACGGCGTACCCCACCGTCGCCCAGAACAGCAGGTAGAACACCTCGCAGAACATCACGAACAGCATCACCGAGCCCACTTCCCAGCCCGGCACCTGATGGCGCCGGTGCAGGTACCAGGCCATCGCGCCCTTGCCGATCTGCTCGTTGAAGATCGAGATGATGTACGCGCTCGCCCGCACCGGCAGGAGGTCGCGGTACCGAATCGGCGCGACGAACCAGTTGAGCGCGCGGGTCACCACCAGCGTGTCGATCAGGAAATAGAACCCGGAGTAGGCGATCATCAGCCCCACCCACGAGACCCACTCCACGTTGGCGAAGACGCCCGCCATGTAGTCGACGAGCGACAGTCCCTCGCGCGCCGCGGCGCCGTTCAGCCGGACGTAGAGGTACGCGAAGCAGGCGATGCTCAGCGCAACGAACGCGGCGCGTCCGAGCGGGCTGGACGCGGGCCGGGCCGGCGGCCGCGACCCGGCCGGTCCCGGGCCGGCGGTGGCCTGCTCGGTGGCAGCACTGTCGTTCGCAGCGGTGTCGGTCATGGACGTTCAGGATGCACCGGCGCCGCACAGCTTCGCCAGTGTCTCGGAGAGCGGCGTCAGCGTCACGCCCAGCTCCCAGTCGGCATGCTCGTCGACCGATTCGTCGGACGTGATCACGTCGATGACGTCTGGGGTGAGGCCCCCGGTGCGCACGAGACCCGCGAGGCGCGCCGCCAGCGCGGCGAGCCAGACGGGCGTCGATCCGATGGCAACGGCGTGGCCCAGGCGGGCCGCCGCCTGCTGCACCAGGTCGCGGTAGGCCACCGTCGTCGGCCCGATCAGCTCGCAGGTCCGGACACCGCCCGCCGGCTGTTGGCAGCAGGCCAGGATCGCGCGGCAGAGATCGTCCACGTCGAGCGGCCGCAGCCGATGCGCGCCGCCGCCCAGCAAACGAACCGACGAACGGGACGCGTCACGCACCAAGGCGCGGCCGCCCGCCGTGCCGGGACCAAGCAGCAGCGGCGTCCTGATGATTGTCGCGTCGATGCCTGATTGAGCCACGAGGCGCTCCGCCTCTCCCTTGGAGCGGAAGTAGCCGTTCGGCGAAACGGGGTCGGCGCCGAGCACACTGACGAACACGACGTGGGGCGCCGCGGCCGCCTGCGCCGCCGCCAGCACGGCGCGGGTGGTCTCGACGTTGCCGCGGCGGTAGTCGGTCGTCCGGCTCTCAAACAGGATTCCCGCGAGGTGCACGACGACGTCGGCACCGACGAGCGCGTCCTGCAGGCTGCCGGCATCGCGGTAATGGATGACGTGCGGCGTGATGCGCGGCGAGCGCGGCAGGCTGTCGACCGCTTCCGGACGCCGCACCACCGCAACCGCCCGTAGCGTCTCGTCGGCGACGACGTGCGCCAGCAACGCCTGTCCGGCGGCGCTGTTGGCGCCGGTGATCGCGATCGATCCGCTCCGCATCGGCGCCCATGCTATCGTAGCGGCCGCGGGGCAATCTCCCGCGACCGGAGAATCGCCATGACGCATCACCGATCGACACGGCGTACGCTCATCGTCGCGCTGGCGGTCCTGCTGATACTGCCGGCGTACGTCCTGGCGCAGGAGGCGCCGCGGACCGCCTGGGACGCGCCCGATCTGCAGGGGGTCTGGGACTTCCGGACCATCACGCCGCTGCAACGTCCCGCGGATCTGGGCGACAAGGCGTTCCTGACCGAGGAGGAAGCCGCCGAGCGCGAGCGAGCCGCCGTGGACCGCAATATCGAGTTACTGGAACAAGAGGCCCGCCCGACCGAGGCGGGGGGCAACATCGGCGCCTACAACAACTTCTGGATGGATCGCGGCACCAACGTCATCGGCACGCGGCGGACGTCGCTCATCATCGACCCGCCGAACGGCCGGCTGCCGGAGACGACCGCCGAGGGCCAGGCGCGTCAGGCGGCGTGGCGGGGATCGTTCAGCGACGAGATCCCGGCGTCGTATACCGACCTGAGCAACGCCGACCGCTGCCTGATGGGCTTCAACGCCGGCCCGCCGATCACGTCGGGCGGCTACAACCAGAACGTGCAGATCTTCCAGACTCCCGACGAGGTAGTGCTGCTGACCGAGATGGTGCACACGGTGCGGGTGGTCCCGATCGACGAGCGGCCCGCCATCACCGACGACCGGCTCGCGCAGTGGTCGGGCATGTCGCGTGGCCGCTGGGAGGGAGACACGCTCGTCGTCGAGACCGCCAACTTCAACGCGGATCGACACTGGCGCGGCACCACCACCGACATGCGCCTGGTGGAGCGGTTCCGGCGCGTCGACGCCGACACGCTGGAGTACGAGTTCACCGTCACCGATCCCGACACGTGGGCCGAGCCGTGGACGGTGAACCTGCCGATGGTGCGGAACGACCTGCCGCTGTTCGAGTACGCCTGCCACGAGGGCAACTACGCGATGGAGACGATGCTCAGCGGCGCGCGGGCCGATGAGCGGGCGGCGGCGGACGGCCAGTAGGACGCGACAGGCTGGCGGACCCCTATGGACGTGTCGGCCAGCTACCCGTTCGACGCGCCGCAGCAACGGGTCTGGGATCTGCTGATCGACCCGGACGTGATCGCCTCGTGCCTCCCTGGATGCGAGACGATGGAGCCAACCGGCGACGACACGTACCGGGCGAAGCTCACCCTTGGCATCGCCGCCATCACCGGCCGCTACGAGGGGACCGTCCGGATGACGGACAAGGATGAGCCGACCGGCTACACGCTGTTTGTCGAGGGGAAAGGTGCGTCCGGCTTCGTCAATGGCTCGGCCACCGTCACCCTCGCCGAATCCGACGGCGGCGCCACGACCCGGGTCGACGTCACCGGCAAGGCCCAGGTGGGGGGCACGATCGCCCGTGTCGGCCAGCGCCTTCTTGGTGGTGTCTCGAAGATGATGATGGACCGTTTCTTTGCCTGCCTTCAGGCGAAGGCGGCGGGTTAGGCCCGCTTGCGCTTGCGTGGTGGGGCCGCCGCGCCGGCGCGCTTCGTCGCCGCGCGGACACCGCGGCTGGCTGACGTCCCCTTGGCCGGCCTGGCGGTCGCCTTGGCCGGGGCCTTCTTGGCGGCGCTCACCTGATCGAGGCTCTTCCGGAGGGCGTCCATCAGATTGACCACCTTGGCGGGGGTCTCCATCTCGTGGACGATCACCTCCTCGCCAGCGATCTTCGCGTCGATGATCCGGCGGAGCTCCGTCTGATAGTCGTCGGTGAACTCAGAGAGGTCGAGCGTGCCTTCGAGGCTGCCGATCACCTGGCGGGCCAGCTTCACCTCGGCGTCGCTCACCGTCTTGGGCAGGTCGTCGAGTTCCTCGATCGCCGACATCCGGCGCACCTCGCGCGCCTGCCGCAACGTGAACATCATCAGGCCCTGCTCGCGCGGCTGCACGGCGACCAGGTACTCGCGGCCGAGGAGGGCCAGCTTGCCGATGCCGGCCTTGCCCTCGAGCGCTTCGCGCAGCACCGCGAACGCGTCCGCCGCCACCTTGCCGTCAGGCGCCAGGTAGAAAGGCCGCTCGACGTACATGGGATCGATCGTCTCGACGTCGGCGAACCGGAGCAGGTTGATGATGCGGGTCGACTCGGGCCGCGCCTTCGCCATGTCGTCGTCGTCCAGCACGACGTAGCGGCTCTTCTCGAACTCGTAGCCCTTGACGATCTCGGTCTTGTCCACCTCGCGGTCGCAGGTGGGACACCATTTCTTCTGGTGAATGCGGGTCTGGCATTCGGTGTGCAACTGGTTGAACCGGACCTGCCCCCCCGGACTGGTCGCCGGGAACACCCGGACCGGAACGGTCACCAGGCTCACCTTCAGATAGCCCTTCCACGTGGGACGTGCTGCCATCGTCGGTCTCCTCGTTCACAGTTTATCGGCACGACGGGGCGCGGAAACGACGTGTTGCACGGAATGGCTCGCGGTTGCGTGCTCCTCCGCTCGCGGCGGCGTGCCCCTCCGCATATGCTGATCACCCGTGGCGAAGCGGACGGCGACGATGGCGCCCTGGCGCGACGATCCGCACGACGTCCGGCCGATGCTGGCGGAACGTGCGCCGCCCGGCGCCCACGCCCGCCTGCTGAGCAAACCGGACTTGGTCTTCGAGCCGAAGTACGACGGCATCCGCGTGCTGGTCGCGCTCGACGGCGCCGCGCCTCCGGCGATCTACACCCGCCTCGGACGGGACAAGACCAATGGGTTCCCCGACCTTGTCGATCCGCTCTCGCGCCTCGCGCGCCGACTGCGGCGGCCGCTGCTGTTCGACGGCGAGATCGTCGCGACCGGCGACGGCGGCGACCCGCTGGCGTTCCAGTACCTGCAGGACCGCCTGCACGTCACCGGCCCGGCGGCGGCGGCGGCCGCCCGGCGGGTGCCCGCCGCACTCGTCCTGTTCGACCTGTTGCGCGACGGCGACGACGATCTGCGCCCGCTGCCGCTCACGGAGCGGCGGGCCCGACTCGAGCGGCTGCTGCGCGGCCGGCGGCGCGACACGGACCTCATTCGCCTGGCCGACAGCCGGATGGGAAACGGCGAGGCGCTCGCCGCCGATGTCCGTGCGCGCGGCTGGGAAGGGGTGATCGCCAAGCAGCCCGCGAGCCGCTACGCCACCGGCCGCCGCAGCGCACAGTGGCAGAAGCTGAAGTTCACCGAGACCGAGGAATTCGTCGTCGGCGGCTGGACCGAGCCGCGCGGGTCGCGCCGGCACGTCGGCGCGCTGCTGCTCGGCTACTACCCTCCCGGCGGGCGTGTCACGCGTGCGACACCGCTCGTCTTCGCCGGTCAGGTCGGATCCGGCTTCACCGTGGCCGAACTCGATCGCCTCGCCGAACGCCTCGCGCCGCTCGCCACCGAGACGCCGTGCTTCGCCGACGCGCCGGCCCCCCACCGGCCCGAGACGCGCCGCTGGGTCACACCGGAGCTGGTGGCGCGCGTCACCTTCACGCAGTGGACACGCGACGGCATCCTTCGCAACCCGGTCTACGACGGCCTGCGCGACGACATCCGGCCCACCGACGTGCGTCACGAGCCGAGGCGCCCACCCGCGCGCGCCACACCGGCCCGTACCCGGCGCCGCGGCGTGGGCGGCAGCCAGCCGGCCGCCGCGACGCGGCCGCCCGCGACGTCCGAGCCGCACCCGGAACCGGCGGTTGACGATCTCGTCGCGCAACTCGATGCGATTGAAGCGACCCGGCGGCGCGGCACGCTGAAACTGAGCGGCGGCGCGCGCGTCCCGGTCGGCAACCTGCACAAGGTGTTCTGGCCCGAGCCTGCACTCACGAAGGGCGATCTCCTCCGGTACTACCTTCGGATCGCACCGTCTCTGCTGCCGGTTGTGGCAGGCCGGCCGCTCGTCATGAAGCGGTTCCCGAACGGCGTCGACGGCACGGCCTTCTATCAGCACCGCGCGCCCGACCCGATCCCGGAGGGCACGCGCGTGGCGGTCGTGGCAGAAACACTGGGCGGTGGCGCGGACCGGAACGTGCCCTATCTGATCGGCGGCGAGCTCCAGACACTTCTCTACATGGCGCAGCTCGCCGTCATCTCGCAGGATCCCTGGTTCTCGACGCTCGATCGCATCGAGGCGGCCGACATGGCGGCACTCGATCTCGACCCGATGCCGGACGCGCCGTTCACCCGCGTGCTGGATGTCGCCTGCTGGCTGCACGACGAGCTGGAGCGACTCGGTGTCCCGTCGTTCGCCAAGACATCAGGCTCCGAAGGCCTGCACATCTTCATTCCGCTGCCGCCGGAGACGCCGTACGAGGTGGGCCTGATCTTCTGCCAGATCGTCGCGACCGTCGTCGCCGCGCGGCACCCGCAGGCAGCGACGGTCGAGCGGATCGTGCGCCGCCGTGCCCCCGACGCCGTCTACATCGACACCCTGCAGAACATCTATGGCAAGACGCTCGCCTGCGCCTACAGCGCGCGCGCCAGCCCGTTCGCCGGCGTCTCCACGCCGCTCACGTGGGCCGAGGTGCACGACGGGGTTCGGGCGAGTCTGCGGCCGGACGACTTCACGCTTCGATCGATCGCCGCGCGGATCAGGCGGGTGGGTGATCTGTGGCACGCGACGCGGACATCGGCGCCGGCGCGTCTCGATGACGCGCTCGCCCGATTGGACGCGGCGGTTGGCCGCGGATAGTGACTGCGCCGCCCCAGCCCCAGGCCACCCGTGCTCCGCGTCGAGTAGGGTCCGACACCATCCCTCTTGACGTATCGTCTGATGAAGCATGGGACTCGCGTGGTCGAGTCCCGCAGTGACCGAGGAGGCAAGATGTTCCGACGATTCCAGATGCTGATGGTGCCGTGCGTCGTCGGCATCGTGGCGGCGACCGTTGTGCCGGCCGCCGCCCAGACGAAGCTGCTCCGGTTCCCCGACATCCACGGCGACCGCGTGGTGTTCAGCTACGCCGGCGACCTCTGGCTGGCGTCGACCGCCGGCGGCCAGGCGACTCGGCTGACGGCCCATCCCGGGCTGGAGTTCTTCGCGCGGTTCTCGCCGGACGGATCACGCATCGCGTTCACCGGGCAGTACGACGGCGACGAGCAGGTGTACGTCATCCCGGCCACCGGCGGCGTGCCGCAGCAGCTTACCTACTACCCTGCCCGCGGCCCGCTCGCGCCGCGGTGGGGTTACGACAACCAGGTCTACGACTGGTCGCCGGACGGGCAGGCCGTGTTGTTCCGATCGCTTCGCTACAGCACCGACCTGTCCGACAGCCGGCTGTTCCTGGCGTCCGCCGACGGAGGACTGCCGATCCCGCTGCCGATGCCCGAGTCGGGCGCCGGTGATCTGTCGCCGGACGGGACCCGCGTGGTCTACTCGCCGTTGTTCCGGGACTTCCGCACGTGGAAGCGCTACGAGGGGGGCTGGGCGCAGGAGCTCTACATCTTCGACCGCGAGACCCACGTGGTCGAGCGGATAACGACGCATCGGCGGGCCGACCGCGACCCGATGTGGATCGGCAACGCCATCTACTTCACCTCGGACCGGAGCGGCACGCTCAACCTCTACCGCTACGACCTCGCCTCGCGCGAGACGACGCAACTGACGGAGAGCGACACCTGGGACGTCCGCTGGCCGGGCGACGACGGGGTCAACCGGATTGTCTACGAGCTGAACGGGGAACTGGCGATCTACACCATCGACGAAGGGACGTCGCGCCCGATCACCATCACCGTGCCGGACGACGGCCTCGCCATGCGGCCGTCGCGCGTGGCCGCGGCCGATCTGATCGAGGACGCGGAGCTCAGCCCGCAGGGTGAGCGCGCGCTCTTCGTGGCACGCGGCGATGTCTTCACGGCGCCGATCGAGAACGGCCCGACCCGCAACCTGACGCGCAGTTCGTCGGCGCACGACAAGTGGGCGCGCTGGTCGCCGGACGGGCGGCGGGTCGCGTACGTCTCCGATGCGAGCGGCGAGGACGAGATCTACCTCGTCGCGCAGGACGGCTCCGGCGAGCCCGAGCAGCTCACGACCGGTGGGCAGGCGATGCGCTATGCGCCGGAGTGGTCGCCGACCGGCGACCACCTGGCCTTCAGCGACAAGGATGGCACGCTCTACGTGATCGAGGTCGAGACGAACGCCGTGATCGACGTGGCCGACGAAGCGCGTGGGCTCCTGCGCGACTACGTCTGGTCGCCCCGCGGCGGCCACCTGGCGTTCTCGATGACCGACGCCACCGGGTTCAGCTCCATCTACGTCTGGACCCTGGCGGATCGCGAGCTGCATCGGGTGACCGGCGAGTACTTCCACGAATGGAATCCCGCATGGGATCCGGACGGCGACTATCTCTATTACCTGTCCGACCGGCAGTTCGCACCCCAGCTCGGCTCGTTCGAGTGGAATTACCTGGTCGATCGCGAGACCGGCGTCTACGCCCTGGCGCTGCGCCGCGACGTGGAGCATCCGCTGCCGCCGGAAAGCGACGAGGTGGAGTTGACCGGCGACGATGACGCGGAGGACGCGGACGACGATGCCGGCGACGGTGACGACCCCGATGCGGACGACGACCAGGCGCATGACGCCGGAGATCGGGACGACGACCAGGAGCATGACGCCGGGGATCAGGACGATGACGCGGAGGACGCAGACGAGGATGAAAACGGGGACGCGGGCGAGGACGAAGAGGCGCCTATCGCCATCGACTTCGACGGGCTCGCCCAGCGCGTCGTCCGGCTGCCGCTCCCGTTCGATAACTACGTCGGGCTGAGCGGCGCGGACGACGGCGTCTTCGTCATCCGCGGCGGTCCGCAGTACTACGGGCGGGGCAGCAGCGTTCAGCCGGCCCTCCGGCGCTTCACCTTCGAGGATCGGGAAACGGAGACGATCGCCGACGGCATCGGCGGCTACGCCGTGTCGCGTGACGGACAGAAGGTGTTGGTGCGCGAAGGGCGTGCGTGGAACGTCTATCCGGCGGGCGGCGGCGACGCGACGACCGTCTCGACGGCGGGCCTGATGGTGGATCGGGTGCCGGCCGAGGAGTGGGAGCAGATCTTCGACGAGGTCTGGCGGCGATTCCGCGACTTCTTCTACGTCGAGAACATGCACGGCTACGACTGGGAGGCACTGCGCGACCAGTACCGCCCGATGCTGGAGCACGTCGGACACCGGTCGGACCTGAACTACGTCATCGGCGAGATGGTGGCGGAGCTCAGCGTCAGCCACGCCTACATCGCGGGCGGCGACTGGGAAACGCCCGACCGCCCGGAGGTCGCGCTGCCGGGCGCGGTCTTCGAGCTCGACGCCGAGGCCGGGCGCTATCGCATCAGCGAGATTTTCGCCGGCCACAACGAGGAGCCGCGCTACCGGTCGCCACTGACCGAGATCGGGCTCGACGCGCGCCCTGGCGACTACGTGCTTGCGATCGACGGCGAGGAGCTGCTCGGGTCGGGCAACCCCTATCGCCTGTTGCGCCACCGCGCCGATCGACCGGTCCGGTTGACACTGAACCCCGAGCCGACGTTCGACGGGGCGCGCGAGGTGGCGTTCACCCCGGTCACCCAGGAGCGGAGCCTGCGCTACCTGACCGAGGTGGAGGCCAACCGGCGCACGGTGACGGAGATGACCGACGGCCGCGTCGGCTACCTGCACGTGCCGGACATGGGCGCGGCGGGGATCCAGGAGTTCATCAAGTGGTTCTACGGGCAGATCCGCAAGGAAGGGCTCGTGATCGACGTCCGGGGGAACGGCGGCGGGAACGTCTCGCAGATGCTGATTGAGCGCCTCGGCCGGCGCGTCCTCGGCACCAGTTTCTCGCGGACCTACGACACCCCCGACACCTACCCGGAGGTGGCGTTCCACGGGCACCTTGTCTGCATCCTCGATGAGGACTCCGCCTCCGACGGCGACATCTTCCCCTACCGCTTCCGCGAGGCCGGGCTCGGGCCGCTGATCGGCAAGCGCTCATGGGGCGGCGTCATCGGCATTACGAGCCACGGGCCCCTGATCGACGGCGGCTCGGTCAACGTGCCGCAGTTCGGCACGAACGCCGCCGACGGCACTTGGGTGGTGGAGAACGTCGGCGTGGAGCCGGACATCGAGGTCGAGAACGATCCGCGATCAGTCATCGCCGGCCGGGACCCGCAGCTTGAACGGGCGATCGAAGAGGTGCTGCGGATGATGCGGGAGAACCCGAAGGCGCTGCCCCAGCGACCGGCACCGCCGGTCAAGACACCGTAAGGAAAGCGGCGTGCCCTCGGCGCCGTCCCGTACGGCCTGCCGGCGCCGGGCTGCGTCGAAACACGAAGCGGTCGTTCGCAATGAAATTCAGCACCGAACAGGACGCAATCGCCATCAGGTTGGCGAGCGCGTAGTGGATGCCGAACGTCTCGGCATAGAGTCCGGTGAACACGACATTGGCCGAGATCGATAGCGTGCCGGTCACCAGGTTGAACCGCAGGAGCCGCGCCGCCCATCCGGGCATGCCGAAGCCCCGGTCCCGCCACGTCCAGCGTTCGTGCCAGACGAAGTTGTGCAGGATGGCGGATTCCACCGCCAGCCCGGTGGCGACCAGGTAGTCGAACTCCGCCACTTCGGTCAACGTCACCAGCATCAGCAGTTGCACCACCACACCCATGGATCCGACGACGTTGAACACGAGCCATCTCCGCAAGCCTTCGATGGTCATCGCGGGATCGGCTCCGCCCGGTAGAGCGCACGCCCATTACGTGCTACCGAGAACGCCAGCGCCCCGAACAACCCGGCGGCGCCGATAACCCCGCCCACGTCGAACAGCCGCCAGGTGGCGCCCACCAGCTCGACCTCCGACCCGCTCACGAGCAGCCGGATGGCACCGGCCGCCAACAGGATGCGCAGCTCGGTCGGACCGATCTTCAGCAGCGATATCCGGAAGATGCCGCACGCGTGCGTCGCGAGATAGGCCTCGGCACAGACCATCAGGTAGGCCGCCAGCAGCACCAGCGCCACGACCGGGCTCATGTGCGGCGACAGCGCCATTCCCGCGCAGAGCAGCAGCATGCTCGTGATGTCGACCACGTGGTCGACGTAGAAGCCGTAGCGCGGCCGCTCGTGCTTTCGGATGCGGGCGACCGTCCCGTCGAGGCTGTCGCCAAGCCAGTTGAGTGCGAGGCCGACGACGACGCCGATCAACGCCAGGTCGCTCCAGCGCGACGCCCAGAACGCCGCCCCGACCCCGGCCATCGCCACCAGCCCGAGCGCCGTCAGGTGATCGGCGTTGATCCAGCGCGGCAGGCGGGCCGCCATCCAGACCAGCGCACGCTTTTCCACGTCCGCCAGCATGCTGCCGTGCTCCCGCACGTGCCGGGCGGCCGCCGCAGCCGGCGGCGCCACCGTACCTCCCGTTGCCGTTTGTGTCGCCGTCATGGTCTCCTCCATCGAGTCCTCCCTTTCGCGTGAGGCGGCTGGATGCCGCCGCGTTCCGACCGCCCGCGGCAAGGACGCCGCTGCAACCACCTCACGGCACTCGGTGCAACGCGGCGTCCCTGCCACGGGCTACCTGGGAGTGCGCAGACGGCGGGGAAACCGGCTCACCGCACCGACCTGGCCCACGTGCAGGGCTCCAGCGGCGTGCGTTCGTCTCCGGTGTTCGGGCGGCCGACGGGCTACCTGCACGGGCGGACCGTTCGCCTCTCGATGCAACGCAACTTCTGATTGGGGTTGCCGGACGCGCAGCCAGACTGCACAATGGCGCGAGCGGACACAGGAGGGGACGACATGACCTCGAGCCGGCACATGTTCAGTGGCTACGCGGCGGCGGCGTTCTTGGCGGCAGGCTTCGCGGGACTCGGCCTGACCGTTGCGGCCCAGGACGACGACATCAGCGGCGTCGTGACCAGTGCGGCTGGTCCCGAGGCCGGCGTCTGGGTGATCGCCGAGACGCAGGACTTCGACACCGGTTTCCGGAAGATCGTCGTGACCGACGACGACGGGAGGTTTCTCGTGCCGGACCTCCCCGATGCCGACTACGAGGTGTGGGTCCGCGGGTACGGCCTGGCCGATTCGGAGAGGACGTCCGCGCGGCCCGGCGACGACCGTGCGCTGACCGCGACCGCGGCAGCCTCCCCGGCCGAGGCAGCGGAGATCTATCCCGCCAACTACTGGTACTCGCTGCTCGAGGTGCCGCCGGCCGGTGATTTTCCGGGCACCGGACCGAGCGGCAACGGTATCGGCGTCACCATGCGGACCCAGGCCGACTGGATCGACCGGCTGAAGGACGGCTGCCAGCTCTGCCACCAGCTCGGCAACCAGGCGACGCGCGAGATGCCGATGCTCGATCTCGACGAGTTCGACTCGGCCGTTGACGCATGGGAGTACCGCATCCGGGCCGGCAGGGCCGGGCCGGCGATGGCGGTCGAGATCAACCGCATGGGCCGGACGCGCGCGCTCGAGTTGTACGCCGACTGGAGCAACCGGATCGCCGCCGGCGAGCTGCCGCCCGTCCCGCCGCGCCCACAGGGACGTGAACGCAACCTCGTCCTCAGCATGTGGGCGTGGGGACACCCGCGCGGCATGGTGCACGACGAGGTCACGACCGACAAGCGCAACCCGACGCTCAACGCGAACGGCCCGGTGTACGGGGTGGGTGGCGCCGGACTCGTGATCACCGATCCCCGCACCCGCGAGTCGATCCGAATGGACCTACCAACGCGGGTCGAGCGCCCGCGGCGGACCGACTCGTATCAGGGCTCGTCGACGGCGGTGCCGTCGCTGTACTGGGGTGATGAACCGACCAATCTCCAGAGCCGGAGCGCCCACAACCCGATGATGGACGACAAGGGCCGCCTCTGGATCACACAGGCGGTTCGGCCGAACGACGTACCGGACTGGTGCCTGGAGGGTTCGGACAACCGGTTCGCGCAGTACTACCCGATTCAGCATCGCGACGAGACCCGCCAAGTGTCCTACTACGACCCCGAAACCGGCGAGTTCGAGCTGATCGACACCTGCTACTTCACGCACCACCTGCAGTTCGCCGACGACGCCGACGACACGCTGTGGCTGAGCGGCTCGACCGAGGCCGTGGGTTGGCTGAACACGCGGCTGTACGACGAGACCGGCGACGAGCAAGCGTCGCAGGGCTGGTGTCCGACCGTCATCGACACTAACGGTGACGGCGCTATCACCAAGCCCTGGAACGAGCCGAACTGGAACGGCGACGTGGAGATCGACCCGGCGCGGGATACGCGGATCGGGAGCCTCGACAAGTTCAAGCGCGCCTACGGCGTCATCCCCCATCCGGACGGGTCGATCTGGATTACGCGGCGCTTCGATGTGCCAGGGCGGCTGATCCGCCTGGATCTCGGGGACAATCCGCCGGAGACCTGCGTCTCCGAGGTCTACGAGCCGCCGTACGATCCGGACGGGGACCCGAACGACTGGGGATTCGGTCCCCGCGGCATCGACGTCGACCGCAACGGACTGATTTGGAGCGCGCTCGGCGGCAGCGGGCACCTCGCCAGCTTCGACCGCACCAAGTGCACGGTGCTGAACGGACCGACGGCCACCGGCCAGCACTGCCGGGAGGGCTGGACCCTGTATCCGACCCCCGGACCGAAGCTGAAGGGCGTCGAGGGATCGGCGAACGCCGACTACCACTATTACAACTGGGTCGACCAGTTCGACACGCTTGGCCTCGGTGCAAACACGCCGATTGCCACCGGCACCACCTCAGACGCACTGCTCGCCGTCGATCCGGACAGTGGCGAGTGGGTGATCATGCGCGTCCCGTATCCACTCGGGTTCTACAGCCGCGGGCTCGACGGCCGGATCGACAATCCGGATACCGGGTGGAAGGGGCGCGGCGTGTGGTCCAGCTTCAATACCGGGTCGCCGTTCCACCTCGAAGGAGGCAAGGGCGCGACCAGCGAGATCATCCGCTTCCAGATCCGGCCGAATCCGCTGGCGAACTAGAGGGTGTTGCCCGCAGGCGAACCGGAGCGCGCACGGATCGGACGCCACCGCCGGCCACTGCGGAACGAGGCTGGGTAGTGAGCGATGCGTAAGGCGGTGATTGCGCTCGCGGGGCTGGCGGTGCTCGGCTGGCTGTTCTGGCAAACGGTGCAGAGCAGCCTGACGGAGGCGTACGCGGTGGATGCCGGTCTCGCGTCCGAGTGGAACCTCGCGCTGCGCGACAGGCCGGAGCGGGGCGCCGGCCTGCTCGTGCTGGAAGCCTCGGATCAGCTTAGGGCCGAACTCTTCCAGCAGATCTTCGCCCGCACGATGGAGTCGTTCATGTCGCCGGTAGTGGCGACAGTGCCACTGGTACTCCACGCGGAGTACCGCGAGTCGCTGGGCAGCGCATTGTCGCCGGAGGACCTGCTCCAGGTTGCGGAGGCGTCCGGGTTGTCGGATACCGTCCCTGCGCCGGTCTGTATCGGCGTGGTTCGGGGCGAGGGCGCCGCAAGCACGCGCCAGCTCTACTACGCGCTCTTCGAGGCGCCCGAGGTCGACCGCTTCCGCGAGGCGCTGGCGGGCCGGTACGCCGAGGCCGGCGGGACGGCCGCGTTCGAGCCGGACGGATTTCCGCTGGTCATGCCGCTGGCCGGATCCGACGGAGATTTCGCGAGCTGGTGGCCGCTCGACGTCAGCGCCGCCACCGACTGCCAAGCGCCGCTTGTCGTGCAGTAGCGGCACCCGCCCACCGAACTGACGCCCGCTCAACGTTTCGTCGGCGCTGTTATTGCGCCCCTGATCATCGGCGCAGCCATCGGTGGAGCCATCGATTCAAGGCACAATTCGATTCTCTACGAGGCCGGATCGGCACAGGTTTCCGTGACTCCGACACTGGGTATTGGCAATCGCGGCGTCGGAGTACGAATGTCCGTCGGTTGGTGAGCGCCACTCGTGCTCGGTTCCCCGGGCTGCTAGTCGACGATGGCCTGCATGACGGCGTTCTGGAAGTCCGCCCGGAGGGGACCGCCCGGTGTCTGCACCAGCAGAATCGCCGTCAGCTCTTCCCTGGGATCGACCCAGAAGGTCGTGCCGAAGGCACCGCTCCAACCGAAGCTGCCGGTCGACCGGTGGTCGTTGCGCGCCTCGACGGCGTCGAGCACGACATCGACGGTCAATCCAAAGCCCTTCCCGGGACTCCCGCCGGTGCGTCCCGCCTTCGCGTAGAGGTCACCCACGTGATTCGACCCCATCAAGTCGACGGTCCGTGGACCCAACAGTCGCGTGCCGTTCAGCTCGCCCTTGTTGACGAGCATCTGGGCAAACTGCAGGTAATCCTCCGCCGTCGACCAGAGACCTCCACCGCCCGAGTGCAAGGTCTTCGTAGCCACCCACTCCGGCACGGGACGGAGTTCCAGCCCTTCGGGCGTGCGCCCGTACAGCGTCACGACGCGCGGCATGCTCTCGTCCGGCACGTTGAAGGTTGTGTCCTTCATCCCCAACGGCTCGAAGATTCGCTGCCGCAGGAACTCGTCGAACGTAAGCCCGGAGGCGACCTCCACGATGCGCCCCAACGTGTCGATCCCCGCCAGGCCGCTATACGCCCATTGCGTGCCCGGCTGGAAATCGAGAGGGGCCGCCCCCAGCGCGGCCGTCCAGTCCGCGACGGTGTCCGTCGACTTGCGGCGCGCGACGCGCGACGCCTCCTCGCTTCCCGCGCCGCCACTCACCAAACCCGACGTGTGAGTGATCAGATCCTGCACCGTGACCTCTCGCTTCGCCGGCACGGTATAGATGCCGTCTTCCTCGCCAGCGGCGTTCGATCGCGGCATCGCCACCTTCGTGTCCGTGAACTCCGGAATGAAGCGCGACACCGGATCCGACAGACGGACCTTCCCCTCTTCGACTAGCATCAGGATGGCGACCCCGGTCACCGGCTTCGTCATCGAGGCGATCGGGAAGATCGTGTCCTTGCGCATCGACGCGTTCGCTTCGATGTCCATCAGACCGTGCGCCTCGAAGTGGGCGACATGGCCGCTCCGCGCGACGACCGTGACGGCCCCGGAGATCTGTTCCGTGTCGATGGCGCGCTGGATCATCGCGCCGATCCGCTGGAGACGCTCCGCGGACAGCCCCACGTCCTCAGGCGCCCCGGCGGGCTCCTGAGCTCCCGTCGCGGCGACCGCAAGCAGGGCGATAATCACGAACATGAACGACAGCCGGGGCAAGACGGTGGCTCCGCCACGAAGACTGTTAGTGCACACCAGCAACTCCTTCTTGATCGGGAATCGACCGCGCTGACCCGCAGCTTACGGCATCGCGGCGGCGGGAAGGATGAACCAGCGTATTTGACGCCGGATACCAAGGCCGTAGTACGCTTGTTGACTCCGGCGAACGCGCCCGTAGCTCAGCTGGATAGAGCGTCGGCCTCCGGAGCCGAAGGCCACAGGTTCGAATCCTGTCGGGCGCGCCACTTCGTCAGGCCCTTTTCCCCCAAGAAAAGGGCCCTTCCTTTAGGGTTTTTCCGCTCTACGACCTCGACTCGCGCTGACCGCGTTCGGGTCCGATCGGGTCAGACATGCCCGTAGCACGCCCCTTTCGAGCACCAAAAGTTAGCAGAACAGTTAGCACCTCGCCCGCGCCCCCCGCACGTCGAGCCGGTGGGTCCGGTATCTCCCCGAACCGGACAGCCGTCGCGTTCCCTGAGCACATCTCCACGGCGCGCGGCGCCGGTGCGGCCACCTCGTTCACGACGACGCGTGCCGTCCCACGGCAACTCGAGCAGCCCCCTTCCGCTCTGTCACTGAAGGCCACCAGCTTGAGCAAGACATACAGCGGCAGTGGGGCTACTGGCAGCGTCGGCCCCCCTTCGATCGCAATGGGAACAGCGTTGGGCACGACGTGGCCGAGGCCGGTCATGTTCAAGACGAAACCTTCTTGGAGTTCCAACCCATCTCGCGCGATCGCTTCGCTGAACGGAAGGATGTCCACCCAACCCCCGTCGCGGTGCTGCAGGCGATGCGGCGGGCGTGTGCGCGTGAACCCGTAGTCGGCAAGTCGGGCCTTCAGTAGGTCGAAATCCGCGAGGCCCTCGACGACGACGGCCACGTCTACATCGTTGGTCATACGGTGCGGCCGGACATCCAGGAGAAGTTCGGGGACCAACGCTCCCACGATTCCAAACGGGATCCCCAACTCCCGCAGTCCGCGCTCAAGGTCGCACACGACCGGCACGAGGCTGGGATCAACGCGCGGCATCGTCGAGAACCTCGGGCAAGAGCAGTTCGGCTGCCTCGAGCGCCTGACCGGTGCCTCGGTACCGCAACTCGGCGTAGGCCAGCAGGCCCGGAGCAACGGGAAGGTCATCTTCAATCTCACCGGCCATCGCCAGAGGGCCAGGTGGCTCGATGACCAGCAGGTTTCCGCCTCGTGCAGCAGGCTGGGCGACCAGCGACTTCTGGGCGTCGCGGTCCTCGAGCGCACGGACGGGCGCGTAAATCTCCGTCTCGTCCGCGCGAAAGAAGGGCATGCGTCGCTTGGTCAGGTCGGCGCCCGTTAGCGCCCAAGGCTGTGCGCGCTTGGCAAGTACTTTCTGCAGCCGCAGCCAGATTTCCTGTTTCCCCTCGGCTCGCACTTGGAACCGTCGCTCCCTGAGCTTGGGACGCAGCCCTTCGATGTAGGCTTGCACCCACAGCGCAACCAACGCCTGCCGGTCGGTCACTCTCCGGCCATCCTTCCCCTTGAGCAAGAGTCCGCGTGCAGCCAAGTCGCTTATGCATCCGGCAACGGTGCCAAGGGCCACGTCCGCTTCGTCCGCCAGAGCGCGGTATGGCGCATTGGTAAGTCCTGGACGGATGAGGATGGCCATGACCGTCTTGATCCAGCCCTTCTGCGGCCGGCCAGGGGCGGTAGCGGGACCCTTCTGCGGCCGGCGGCCCTCCACGTGAACAAACAAGCCTGGAGCCTGCAAGTGAGCGTTGCCGGCGAGATCAAGGTAGTCGATCTCCGCACGCTCGAGGGCGGCTGCCTGCTGTCGGCGGACGTGAGGCGCAAGCAAGAGGATCCTGTCGCCCGCTTGGCCGGAGGGCAGGGTCGCTCGGCGTCGCTTCAACTGCTCGATGACGACCCCAACGTCCTGGTGGCGGAGGTGTCGCTTCTCCTCGACAAGGTACCGAACCGCTCCCCCGGCAGCCTTCCAGGTGACGACGCCGTCGAATTGGACCGGAGCTTTTCCGGGCGCGCGAATCTCGGCCTTCGGCATCCACTTCTGCAGAGCAGGCCGGTACACGTCGAGGTCGGGCGCGGCTGGTGGCCGAGTCATGTTCATATTTATATAACGTTCATTAATAATGAACAAGGCATAGTCCTGAACTACGCAACCCGCGACGGCGCACGCGGGCTGACTTCCGCCTCACACATCCCGTTCCGTACAAGAGCGTGCCGCAGGGCAAGAGCGGGCGGCTCGCCGTCGTCCGTAGATTTCATCGCCGTGGACGCCTTCGGCCCGCGTAGGGCCACCGCGCGAGCACAGCCTGCGCCGCTTGCGCGGCGTGCGGTTGTCAATGGCAACCGAAAACTGCACACTTCGGGGAGAGACCTCTCGGCTGGAGCGGACCCTCTCCGGTTGACGCCCCGCGAAACTGTACGCCCGGCGGTCACCTGGCGACTTTCTCACGCCGTTCGTCCGACGCGGATCGCAGCCAGTGCTGATGCTCCCGCATCCGGTAGCTGTTGCCCCGGATGTTGACGATGTGACAATGGTGCAGCAGCCGGTCGATGAGCGCCGCCGCCATGACCTCGTCGCCGAGCACGTGTCCCCATTCCTCGAAGCCCTTGTTCGAGGTCAGCACCGTCGACCCCCGCTCGTGCCGGGCGTTGATCAGCTGGAAGAAGAGCACGGCGCCGTCCTGGCTGACCGGCAGGTAGCCGATCTCGTCGACGACGAGCAGCGCGGGATGCGTCAGCACGCGCAGCCGCCGGGACAGCTCACCCGCGGCCCTGGCGTCCATGAGCGAGTCGATCAGGCCTGCCAACGTCCCGTAGTAGACGCGTCGGCCGGCCTCGGCGGCCGCGATCGCCAGGCTGATCGCCAGATGCGTCTTGCCCACCCCAGGCGGGCCGAGCGGGATAACGTTCTCGCGGCGGTCGAGGAATCCCAGCTCGTGCAGGCTCTCGATCTGCTCGCGCTTGATGCTCGGCTGGAAGGTGAAGTCAAACTGCGCCAGCGTCTTGACGGCCGGCAGGCGTGAGGAGCGCATCGCGGCCTGCAGGCGACGGTTATTGCGCAGCGCGATCTGGGCGCCCAGCACCAGCGCGATCGCTTCGCCCGCCGTCACCGCCCCGCTGTCGACCTGCGCCAGCACGCCGTCGACCGCTTCGAGGGCGCCGGGAATCTTCAAATCCGCCAGCATCGCGGCGTCGGCACTCAAGCTACACTATTCGTCGCAACGGTTGCCAGCCAGGAAATGGAGTGGAGGATGAGTCGCGGGCGATGCTGGTGGCAATCGTGGGCCTGCTGTGCGTGGGTGCTGAAGCACGAGTCAAGTCCCAATCGTCCAAGTGTGGCGCGATCGTTGCCCAATCAAAGGTTGGATAGGGTAATCGTAACTCGTCGAAGGAGGCTGCATGGCACGCCGATACTCGGCCTCGCAGATTCGTAGCACACTCCGTCAGGCTCAGCAGAAACGACAACAGGCGATTACGAAATACAATGATGCGGTTCGACGCTACAACCAAGGCGTCCGAACGGCAGTCAACCGGTACAATCAGGCTGTCCGTGCTCACAACGAGCGGGTCAGAGCGAACCGGCGGCGATTGGCGAGTGAACTGGCCCGTCTTAATTCCAAGCCGACCATTACCACGGCCAGCTACGCCGTCTACCATACGTCCGTCCAAACTCTGCAGAGATCGTACGGCCGTCTTGAGACGTCAGCAGACTCTCAGCAACTTGACGCCAGATATAACCGACTTCTTGACCTGTCCGAGCGCGAAGCGGCGAACAGCGCCGAGGTCACCAATTGCATTCTTGGTGATCAGGCGGCGGCAGCGGGATCTGTCGACGAACTGGAGGACGCTGAACTTCTGGACCGCCTGCGAGGAATCTCCACGGACCTCGACGACCGTTGGAACGGCGCTGTCTTCTCGCTGAACCCGCAGAATCCCGACGCGGCTCGTCACTTCTGTACGAGTGCAAGGGAAATCCTCGCGCAGATTCTCCAGTTGGAGGCGCCCGACGCTGACGTCATCGCGCTACTGCCGGATTGCGACCGGACACCAGACGGCACTCCCACGCGTCGTTCCAAGATTGGGTACTTCCTGGCCCGCCGAGACATGGCGGCAGAAAACCTTGAGCAGTTCGTCGAGGACGATATCGAGAACATTGTACAGTTGTTCAATGTCTTCAATAGGGGCACCCATGGGGCAGCCGGCACGTTCGACCTCTCACAGCTGGACGCGGTGAGAAAGCGTGTGGAGAATGGGATCATGTTCCTGACGGCGATCATTGGAGATGCCTAACCAGGGTCTTTTGAGGGACTGGCAACGGTCGACACGGTGCTGTGAATTCTTGGGCTCGACCATAGGATCAGGCTGCGAGCGAAGTTCTTGCCGCCGGCGAGTGCCGCGTCATCCAGGTCCTCGGCGAGTCCATGGAGCCGACACTCGTCGACGGCTGCTCGATCCTTGTCAACCAGGCCAGCCAGCGCCAGCGCGTCGGCCGCATCTTCGTCGTGCGTACCGAGGAGGGCCTCGTCGTCAAGCGCGCCGGCAAGGACGGCGCCGGTGATCGGCGAGGTCAAGTGGGCCGCGCGGACGTTCGGGTGAGGAGTGACCGCATGAGTCCCGGAGTCACGGAGTCGACGACGCCCGCACGGGCGCTCGCTAGGTGGCAGGGCGCGACATATACGAAGACCCCACGCGGTGGCACCACGTTGACGCTATGCTTGAGCGGTAGCTCACACCTCTGTCTGGTTTCGACATGTCAATAAGAGACAACTACGTATCGACCTTGGACACGATAGCCCAGGACTGCGGCGTAGAGCCATCGACCGCCCAAATCGGCCCCAACCACTCCCTGCAGGCAACGATCGGATATACCCGGGACTTTGTCGTCGTGCACACCACGCCGCACTTCCGATACGAGTATTACTATGACGCGCTATCCCTCGCCTTTGCGGAGCTGGGCTTCAACCCCGCCGACCGGCGGGTTGTTCACCTGGACATCGGTTGCGGACCGGGAGTGTTCTCCTGGGTCATGTACGACCACATGGCGTCGCACGAAACACGAGACCCCGGCCACGTCGACTACTATGGGTACGACCATGCCGCCGCCATGATTCAACTGGCGGACCTGTTTCTGGATCGTTTCCCCGACAAGTACGAGTTCGATGGCTATTCTGACCTTGCCGAGATCGTGACGATCCTGGCGGATCGGGATCTTTCAAACTGCGATGTCGTGATTACCTTCGGCTACGCGCTAGTCCAAGTGCGCGACAACCCGACTGCCTTGGGCGACTTCGCCACACTGATCGCTTGCATGTTTCCGTCACACTCTTGCATCGTGGTAGCGGCTGACGCTCACAACGATGGCGCTACACGCCGCGCCTTTGACGATCAGTGCCGTGCGCTGGCGGCTGCTCTGGATGAAGTGGGAGTGGCTCTTCAAGATCGCGTATCACCCGAACTCCGTAGCATTATGGTCGCTCGCCTCACAGTGGAGTAGAAGAATGGTCGCCAATGGTCAGCTAAACATGTTCGAGTCCGACACTCCTGCGCCAGTGCTGCCGCTGCCGGAGCACCTCAATTACGGACTGCAGGAGCGCGGGATGCACAGGATTCCAGGGATATGCGGCCTGTACTATTTCTACGGGTTCCTCAATGAGCACGCTCAACGCGCGTTGATCGAGTGCATCGATGCCAAGCCGTGGCGAACAGACTTGGAACGTCGCGTGCAGCATTACGGTTGGCGTTACGACTACCGAACGCGAACCATTACATCCGACATGGACTTGGGACCGTTGCCGAATTGGGTGGAGGACATCGCGTCCCGGCTATATTCCGAAACGAAGCTATTCGATCGGGTTCCGGACCAGGCGATCGTCAATGAATACTGTCCCGGACAGGGAATCGCATTGCATGCGGACCGGCAGTGTTTCGGCGATGCCGTGGCCACGCTATCGCTGGGCGACGATTGGGAAATGCGACTGAGGCCCGTAGGAGGAACTGCGAACGAAGACAGACGGATCATGCTCGCGCGCGGGTCGGTGCTTGTCTTGACCGCCGATTCACGATCACGTTGGATGCACGGCATCGACAAACGTAGGACGGAAAGGAGCACTATCGGTCAACGTGACCGCCAGCGGCGTCTATCGCTGACCTTCAGGACGATGCTCGTTCCGTGAGCGCGCTGTGCTCGGTCCACGGCCGGAGCACGGGCGCGGCGTCGGACGCTCGCGGTCTCGCCTGGCGGATCTGATGGAGGACATCGCACTGCCACTCGCCGCGATGCTCCACGACTAGCGCGCCAACGATGAACTGGACCAGTTCTTGCAGGATCGTGAACCGGACACGGCAGGACCCGACGGAGTGTTCGGAGCACGACATCACGGCATGTCTGGATGACGACGATGAGACCTCACCGTGAACCCGGCATTCGGCGTGACGCCAGCGGCAGGATTCAGGCCTACGTTCGTGCCGGTGGGCAGTTGCGCTTCACGCGTTTCCCGCCAGGCACTTCGCTGGAGACGGTTCGACACTGGCGCCTCGACACTCGGGTCTCGTTGGGACTGACGCAGCGGCCTGCAGGGACCCTCGCCGCCGACATCGAGCCCTTCCTGCGGCAGATTGCCGACCGGCCGCGCCTCGTGGCTGATGCCCCGAACCCGGTGCGCGACGTCACGCTCGTTCACGAGCCCGGCGCCGGAAGCGCTCGGGCTCTCCTACGACGTGGTCCAGCGCATCCTGGCGGCCATGTCGGATCGGGGCAGCGCGACGGTCAAGGGAAGCCCCGGGCCGCCACGTCCGCGGCGAAGGTCCGCTGTCGCGTGCTGGCCTTCACCGGGTTGCGACCCAACGAGCTGATGCGCTACCTTCCCGAGCACTGGCACCGGACGACGCAGACGCTCGTGGTCTACACCGGAAAGGGCGGCCGGACGCGGAGCCGAAGGCCACAGGTTCGAATCCTGTCGGGCGCGCCACTTCGTCAGGCCCTTTGCCTCCAAGAAAAGGGCCTGACGTCTACCACGGCCGGCGGCCGCAGCTTCTGACACGCCTGGAACAGACTAAGCAGCGACCGTTACGAGCACGACGGAGAGCAGGGTGGCGATGAGACGCTTGTCAGTCGTGTTGATGTGGATCGCCCTGCTGTCGCTCGTTGCGGCCGCTGCTCTTTGGTGGTTCGCCCAACCGTTGGTGGGATCCGCCATCACCTGGCTGGACCAGAGCCTGCGGGAATTCTGGAGCCGCCCGTACTCGGGCCTTGGGAGCTTCGGGCTGACCGTGACCTACGTGATCAGGACGGTGGTCTTCCTGGCGGTCCTGTGGTTCGTCACACGGATGACGAGCACACTCCTCCGCAGGCGGATCCTGGACAAAACCTGGCTCGACGAAGGACAGAAATTCTCTTTACAACGGGTTGTCACCTACTCGCTCTTCAGCATCGGCGCCCTGACCGGGCTGCACGCATTGGGCGTCGACTTGAGCAGCGTCGCGGTGTTCGGCGGGGCGCTCGGAATCGGCCTCGGCTTTGGCTTTCAGACAATTGCCAAGAACTTCGCCTCGGGACTGATTCTTCTTGTCGAGCAGCCTGTCAAAGTAGGTGACCGGGTGGAGGTGGGCAACCTGCTGGGAGACATCGTGCACATCGGCTCGCGAGGGACCTGGATCCGGACGAACGAGAATGTCGTGATGATCGTTCCGAACTCCGAATTCATCGAGGGACGGGTGACGAACTGGACCGCGAACGACCGGAGCGTTCGTATCAACGTGCCGTTGGGCGTCTCGTACGACAGCGATCCCAAACACGTACGCTCCGTCCTGTTGAGAGTTGCGCGGGACCACCCGGACGTCCTCGACACGCCGCCATCGGATGTCGTCTTCACGGGATTCGGCGACAATTCCATCGATTTCGAGCTGCGTGTGTGGACAACCAAACAGGTGACGACACCCAAGGTCATCGCGAGCGACCTGTATTTCGAATTGTTCGCCGCTTTCAAAGAGGAGGGCCTCGAGATTCCGTTTCCGCAGCGTGACCTGCACCTGCGGTCGGGGTCGCAAACCGTTCCGGCCTTGTCTGACGCCGCAAGTCCCAGTGCCGGGATGCAACGCGACGCTGACGCACGTCCAGGGGACTGACGGCTACCGAACGCCCGCCGCGTGGCAGGTGGCGGCTCAGTCGATGAGCAGCGGCGGCATCGGGCAGCCGAGCGATGCCGACATCGCCCTGAGCAACTCCGCCTCCGTGGCGGTTGCCGTGTGGTCGGCGGCGATGCAGGCGACGGCCGCCCGCAGCAGTTGGCGTTTCACCTTGGGGGCCGCCTTCTCGAGCGCACCGAGCGCGGCGTCGAGCGCTGTGAACTTCAGGTCGTCCACAGGACGAAGGCGCGCGTTCGGCAGTTTCAGCATGCGCTTCGCATGCTCGAACCCGTGTCGGGCCGAGTCCAGGTCGCGGTGCCCGGCGTAAGCGAGCATCGAAAGCAGCAGCTCGCTGTGCGCCCGCACCGAGCGAAGCGTGCGGTAGCGGACGCGCGGCGGACTCCGCTTCACAAAGTGCGCCTCGAGTTCGTGCAGCAGAATCCGGTGCAGCGACCACTCGAAGAGGTCGATCTCGTTGTCGGCCTCGACGAGCGCGGCAACGTTCTGCGTGAAGAGGTCGTACTGCGCCGGCACCAGGCTGCGCAGCGCCGGCAGCGAGATATCGAGCAGCGGCAGGCGCGCCCGCATGTCGAGTTGCTCGACGAGCGGCATCAGCCGGCGTGTTTCCTCGTACACCCCTGGGTCGGCCGCCTCCTGCAGGTGAGCGAGCTGGCGCTGTCGGGGCGCGGCCTCATGGTCGAGCAACAGCGCGTAGACGAGGGCGCGCGCGCCGTACGGTTCGTGAGCGGCGCTGACGAGCTGCGCCGGCAGGCTCTTGACGAGCCGCGCGGCGTACTGGAGATGCGCCTCACCTGCCGGCTGCCCCACCTGGTCGACGGTTGGGGACCCCGAGGATGCGGCACTGCCGGCAAACGCGGAGGCGCCGGCTGTAGCAGGCTGTGTACTCGCGACTGCCTTCCCCTCAGGCAGCGCGCCGTCCCAGGATGGCTCGATCCGGCGAATCCGCTCGTCCAGTGGCGGATGCGTCGAAAAAAGTCCGCTGAAGCCGCTCGTGGCGCGGCCGAAGAACAGGTGGCTCGCCTCCGGCGCGTTCGGGCTCTGGATGCCCGAGCCGGTCGTCGCACCGCCGATCCGCTTCAGCGCATTCGCGATTCCCGCTGGGTGTCGCGTGAACTGTACGGCCGACGCGTCGGCGAGGAACTCGCGCTGGCGACTGACCGCCGCCTTGATCAGATTACCGAACAGGGTGCCGAACAGGCCGACGGCCATGAGGCCGGCACCGAGCGCCAGCATGGGAAGCGGAGAACTCTCCTGGCGGGAACGGCTCCGCCCAACGCCGGAGAACGCGGCCATGCGCAGGACGAAGTAGCCAAGTATGCCGATGATCAGGATGCCGTGGAGAAGGCCGATCAAACGGATATTGAGCCGCATGTCGCCATTCAGAATGTGGCTGAACTCGTGGGCGATCACCCCTTGAAGTTCGTCGCGCGTGAACGTGTCGGCCGCCCCGCGCGTGACGCCAATCACCGCGTCGCTGGGCGTGAACCCGGCGGCGAAGGCGTTGATCCCCGCTTCGTTGTCCAGCAGATAGACCGGCGGCGTCGGTGCACCCGACGCGATCGCCATCTCCTGGACGACGTTCAGGAGCTGTTGTTCGGACGGGACCGCGCTGTCCGGATTGATGAGGCGGCCGCCGAGCTGCTCCGCGACCACCTGGCCACCGCCCCTCAGCTGCGCGATCTTGAAGAGACTGCCCCCTCCCGCCACGATGAGCGTGCCGAAGACCGCCAGGCTGAGCACCCGCGGGTCGGCGGCCAGGGCCCAGTTGATAGCCCCGGTCTCGGGATTCCGAGCGAGGTAGCCCATCGTGGCCGCGAGGAGGAGATCGATCGACACGATCAGCGCCAGCACCGCGAGCGCGAACAGGATCACCAGCCGGGTCGTATTGCGCCGGGCGGCGTCCTGGCGCTCGAAGAAGTCGGTGGCCATGCGTCCTAGAACGACACGGTCGGCGGCTCTGCGATCTGCTCGCTGTCGAATTCAAGCATCGCCGCGTCGTTCCCGTGACCGAACATCCCGGCCAACCCGACGGTCGGGAATGTCTGCTTGTAGGTGTTGTACTGCGTCACGCTGTCGTTGAACGCCTGCCTCGCGAACGCGACCTTGTTTTCGGTCGACCGTAGCTCCTCGCTAAGCTGCATCATGTTCTGGTTGGCCTTGAGATCCGGGTAGCTCTCCGCGAGCGCGAACAGGCGTCCGACGGTACCGCTGAGCACACCCTCGGCCGCCGCCAGTCCGGCGATCGCGTCGGCGTTCCCGGGATCCTGCGCCGCCTGCTCGAGGCCGCCGGCGGCCTGGTTCCGCGCCTGGATCACGGCTTCGAGCGTCTCGCGCTCGTGTTTCATATAGCCCTTGGCGATTTCGACCAGGTTGGGGATGAGGTCGTGACGGCGCTTGAGCTGGACCTCGATCTGGGCGAACGCGTTCTTGTACCGGTTCCGGTACGTCACGAGCTTGTTGTAGATGCCCGTCACCATCGCAACGAGGCCGACACCCCCGAGAGCAAGCGCGAGCAGCGTGATCACAACCACCGACATGGAAATCCTCCTGTCCACGCGCCGAGACGGCGCGTGGACGCGTTAGGCGCCGGCGTTGGCCGCGCCGGCGTGGGACACACGGGACGTCGTCTCTTCACGTCGCGTGCCGCGTGATCCGTTTCCGGTGCTCCGGCCCGTTTCCGGTGCGTACTGGCGCGTTCTTGCAGCCATGATACCTCGCCTCATGACACCCCCTTGCCCGTCTAGCGTTCGGCCTCCGGAGCCGAAGGCCACAGGTTCGAATCCTGTCGGGCGCGCCACTCTCAAGGCCCGTTTCCCCCGTGGAAACAGGCCTTTTCTTTAGGTTTCTCGGGGTTCTCGCGCGTGGCAGCTAGCAGCAGGCACGTGCCCTAAAATGGACAGAAATGGACTCAAACGGACCCAGCGAGACACCAAAAGTTAGCAGAAAAGTTAGCACCCAGCGGAGCCGCCGGCCCAAGGCCACGCCTCCGTCTGTCAGATGCCGCTGCCGGTAACGGCGTGCCAGTCCTTGCCGGATGTCCGGCCGGCCGATGAGCACGCGAACCATTGACCCTGACCAAGTGAAGCGGCCGGTGGACGAGAGTGGGACTGCCGACGAACGCGGCAACCGCATCAGACGACGTGACCCGGAGCTGGCAGACCAGCGGCGAACGGATGACGAAGCTCGAAGACTCGCTCGAAGGGTTCCTCCGGCCGCCGTGACCGCGACGTTGCCTGATCCCTGATTCCCGCCATCACCGTTCCGCTTGACAGACGGAGGCGCTCCAGCGTGCGCTCCAAATCCCGGAAGTCGTCGCACTACGGCCGCGACTTGTGCCCGAACTCAACGTCTATGCTGCCATGTTCGCGGATCGCACCGTGACGCTAACCGCTGGCATCGCCGATGCGGTTGCCATCGACGAGAGGGGGCGCATCGAAGCGGTCGTTGACTGGAAAAGTGACGTCGCCCCGGCACCCGCCCAGGTCGATATCTACCGCGGTCAGGTCCTAGACTATCTGGCGGCGACCGGTGCTAGGCGAGGGCTGATCGTCTTCATGACCTCGGGACGCGTCGAGCGTGTGCGGTCACCAGACTGACCTGATCGACGGCGATCCACTGCAGCGATCCAGCGCCAATTGATGTCCTCTCACTTGACCGTATAGGACGTGTGCACCCGAAGGCTGATGCCACCCGGGTGAAGACCGCCTTCCAGTGATCAAGTTGACAATGCGATTGGAGCGGCTTCGTGAGAAATTGCTTGGGAACGGCTTGGGTCATGGCTGTAGTCCGGTCGTCATGCGTCTCGACGGTGATCGACGCTTGCGCGCCTCCGGGCCCACTGGCAGAGTTCGCGGTGGCCATCCGCACCATTATCCACGACCACGAACAGCGGGGCGACGCCGTGAGCAGCCGACGAGTACACTCAACAGCAAGTCGTGGTTGTTGAGGCCACCTTGAGATCCAGTGGGTCTGGCTGTTCAGCATCTGCTGCGGTGCGTTAATTGGGGGCGCTAATACGAACTATCGTCCGCGTCCGACGCCTGTTTCAGTGCGAGTGCCATTGCGGGTTGGTGTTGGGAAGGGATGCCAGGATCTCCCTCGCCGCGGAACGTGCGCCCGACTCGTCAAAGTGGCGGGACGCATAGTCCACTGAGCGAAGCTCGGGGGTGAGCACCCAATCGTACTTCTCCTCGATCTGATTCGAGGCCTGCGCGGCGAGCATGGACCCGCCGGCCACCGCCCCGCAGGCGACCTGTCCCAACGCCTCGGCGACCCGTTCCGGCACGGTGTCGCGAACGCCGATAACGATCCCCTCGACCCCAGCGGAGAGGTTCAGGGCATTGAGTTGCAGGGCCAGGGTATGTAGCACGCGATCCCCGCGCCAGGGGAACAGGATGACCCATTCCTCTCTATTGACCATACGTCTCCGGGAGAGTTCCCAGCGCTCGAATGTGTCCCGACCCTCGGTGAGAAGCTCCTTGGCCGTGGCGTCCAAGTAGACCGGCACCGTCGAGGACGCGTAGATCCGGTGCATCTCAGCCCTCACGCGATTGTGGACATCGAAGCCCCCGCCTTCGAAACGAGGCGCCCGCCCGCCTCGTGCGTGTGCCAACTCGATCACGCGAGCCATCTCGTCGATACGACGGACTTCCCAGCGATGGCCAGCGAAGATCAGATGGCTCCCTAGCGCAAGCGGTTGAGTGATCGGTATTGTACCGAGGGTCTTGCTGCCCGCAACAAGACGGTACTCGTCTGGGGTGACGAACGCGGTGTAGAACGAGTAGTGATCGACGAGCGTCTCACCTCGGTCGCCCAGGGTGAGTGCCCGATCGCTTGTCTGGGTCAGAATATGTTGCTCTCCCAAGCAGCGAAGGATCTGTTCGAAGAGTTCGTTATCTATGCCACGGAAGGGCCCCGACCTGCAGAGCGCCGAATAGAGATCCTTGGCCGGAACGCCGCCGTGCTGGGCAATGACCGACAGGATCTGCTGCACGAGGGTAGAGAGGTGCAGTTGCCGGGGTGTCGGCGGCTCGTACCACCGGGCCAGCAGTAACTGCACCATGGCGATTGATTGGACGAGCTGTGCACGGAGTTCGTCGACCAGCGTCGAGGTCTTGTTCAGCTCCTCCTCGACGATGAAGCCCCGGAGCACGGCCGGCTCGTCGACCCGCCGACCAGAGCGTCCAAGGCGCTGGCGAAGCACAGTGACGGAGGGCGGAGCGCCAATCTGGGCGATACTTGCGACGCTCCCGATGTCGATGCCCAACTCGAGAGTACTGGTGCACACGACCGACGTCGGTTTCGACGCGTTCCTGACCCGGTCCTCCGCCTCCGCGCGAATCTCCCGGGAGAGATTCCCGTGATGAGCAAGAAACTCGTTGGGAACGCGTGCGCGCTCCGACAGAACCCGCAAGAGATCAGTCAGTTCCTCGACGCGGCTCCGGCTGTTTGCGAAGACGAGGTTGTCCTGGCCGCGGAGTGCGCCGAACAAGTCAGCGACCAGCCGGGTAGCGTCTCCCTCGTCGTTGGAGACCGGGGCTGGTCCCCCGGGTGCCGGTGGGCGCGACCGGTAGCCCCGCAGTTGTATCCGGAACTCGCGACCATCGCCTTCTCCCTTGATCAGCACGACCGCATCTCCCGCCCCTGGCCGCAAGGCTTCGGCTGCCAATCGCATGTCGCCGAGGGTGGCCGACAGCGCCACTCGCGGCACTTTTCTGCGAATGGCGAGTTCCACGCGGTTCATGAGGGACTGGAGCTGACAGCCGCGCTCGGACCCGATAAAGCTGTGAAGCTCGTCCACGACGATGTAGGTCAGGCCGGAAAAGAGGCTGGAGATCTTAGCTCCGCGCAGGACAAAAAAAGCTTCGAGTGACTCCGGCGTGATCAGCAGAACGCCCCTTTTCTCTCGCAGCAGTTTTTGTTTTCTGCTCTGCGCAACGTCGCCGTGCCAAGGGGTGAGCGGCAACCCCACCCGCTCGAAAAGTGGCGTTAGGCGGGTTGCCTGGTCGTTGATCAGGGCTTTGAGGGGACTCACGCAAAGGCAGGCGATGCCGTCCGTCTCGGCCTCTGCAAGCCTTGAGGCGATGGGCAGGAAGACCGCCTCGGTCTTGCCGCCGGCGGTCGGTGCCGAGATGATGACGTCGGCATTTCCGTCCAGGATCTGCAGTGCAGCGTCCTCCTGAACCGGCCGGAGAGCCTTCCACCCCTGGTCCCAAATCCACCGCTGAACGCCAGCGTGGAAACGCTCGAACGCAGTGGAGCGATTCGGGTCAGAGTTGGAACGAAGCGAGTCCGTCGTCATCTTCGTCTGATGCCTCGATCGGAGCGAGATCGGGATTGCCCTCTGGGGGAATCTCGACTGTTCCGACGAGCTGCTGCCAAGACGCCTCGGGATTCTGATCCAGGACGGCGAGCAGATTCACGAACTCCTTGATCGTGTTGCGCGGCGTTCGGAAGTACGCCTCTCCGATGCGCTGGGAACAGTGCTGCATGAAGGCGTGGAGCGCCTCGTCGGGGACGGGGGCGCCAGCGGAATCCCCGGCCGCGTAGACCTGTCTAATCTTTCCGAGCAGAACGTATAGGTCTTCGGGCGAGAGATTAGCGAGTCGAACGACCGGGCCGGTCATGTCGACGAGTCCCTCCCGTGCGAAAGAGTTCGTCGCGAGACGCGATTGTAGCGCCTCATAGCTGTAGAGGCCCTTCCGCGTGTCGAGTAGAAACTCCGGCGTTCCGCCGAGCACGAAGCCCAGGCCCACTGCTGCGCCCTGCAGGCTGTCGTTCAGGATGCGGAGGATCTGCTCGTAATTCGCGCTGCGCGCTCGCCCGCTCGGGAGCTTGTACAGATTGACCATCTCGTCTAGACAGACCAGGAAGCCCTGGTAACCCGCCAGGCACACAAAGCGCGCCATCAGCTTGAGGTGGTCATAGACGTTGGAATCATCGACGATCGTGCGCACTCCGAGGGCTTTGCGAGCGTCGGTCTTGGTCGCGAACTCTCCGCGCAGCCAGCGGACGGCGCTCGCCTTGGCGGCGTCGTCTCCCGTCTCGTGGCCACGCCAGTAGGCGGCGACCACCTCCGAGAAGTCGTAACCTCCGACCATCTCGGTCAGCGACACGAGCCGCTCGCGGATGATCGCTTCGGCAGTGACGCCTTCGTCGCGGGCTCGGGTACGCGCGCTCGAGACGAATCGCTCCACCACACTCGCTAGTGCGCCCCCGTCTGGCTTCGATCGGGTGGCCATGCTGCGCATCAGTTCCCGGAAGAGCGAGCGCGCCTGACCTCCACTCGCGTGCAGTCGGCGGTCAGGGTTCAGATCGGCCTGCGCCGTGACGAGCTTTTTCTCCAGAGCGACCGACCGTACCAGGTTCAGGAAGAACGTCTTCCCCGAACCATAGTCGCCGATCACGAGCCGGAAACAGGTGCCCCCGTCAGCGATGCGATCGATGTCGCGGATGAGTGCCTGCACCTCGTCTGAGCGCCCAACCTGAACATGGGTCTGCCCGATTCGTGGCGTGACACCAGATCGGAGGGACTGGATGATGGCATCCCGTACCCGGGGCCGAATCTTGAAATCGGAAGTCATGCCTGCAGTTCTCTCATCACGGCAAGATTTACTTCCACTGGGTTGTCTCCCTCGAGCAGAGGGCTGTCGGCGCAGTCGAACGCCGCCTCGTTGAGAGTCTCGTAGGCTCCATCGGCGAGCAAGTCCAAGCGCTCGGCGAGTTCCTCGAACTCCGCGCCGCTCAGTGCGGAGCGCCCGTCGAGAGCGCGCAAGAGGGCCGTGTGTTGGGCGTCGAGGCCGGCGACGGTGTTCGATACGCGATTCGCTTCCGGGGCGTCAATCTCTCCGGGCTCGTCCGCGAAGACCTCGGCGAGTACACGAGAAATTTCCTCGGTCTGAGCCAGCGTGCGCTCCACTCGGTCCATGTCGAGTTCGATCCGATCTCTCTGCGGGACCGGCGGCGGCGGCGGATTCGGGATCGCGCGCCCCGCTTCGGCGAGCCCTGGCGGACGGACGGTGATGGGGTGTTCCGCGGGGCGCCAAGTATCCCCGGTCTGAAGCGAATGGATGTCCCCGTACGCCTGCTTCGGGTCGAGTCCCAGCAGGCCGTAGATCTTCTCGAGTATCCCGATCTCCTCGCTGTTGATGACGCTGTCGGCTCCAGCCATGGCAATCGCGAATTCCGCGAGAATCTGGCGCCGGCCGGCGTCGACGCTTTCGAGCCGCCGCTTGATCCCGGCTGTGCTCGGCTTTTCGGCGATCAGCCACTGCAAGTGAGCACGCAGGCGACGGATCTCATCCTCGTTGAGCTTCATCGCTTGCTCGATATGCTCCTCCAGATGGCGTTCCTCGCTCTCGCCGAAGTCCCCGTCACTCGATGCCACGAGAGCCGCGAGGTGCAGCAATAGGGTGGCCGCACGGTAGGCTGGCGACGCGGCGGAGAGATGGTCCGGGCCGAGCGGGAAGAGGACGACCTGCTGGCCCTTTCGGATGCCTCCGCCCCCAAAGCGCGGGTCAGGCTCAATACCGTAACCGAGTGACTCCAAGACCCGGGCAATGCTGCTGACCTCGCCCTTGCTCATAAGATCGGATCGTGCGCAGTCCCAGTGGGTCATCAGGTCTGCGCCGGCAACGGCTGCGCGCTCACCCCCGTCCAGGCTCGCCGTGATCCAGCTTCGGAGGCGTTCACACGCTGGGCTCGTGCGGGATTCGGCGAGTTCTCGCGGAAGCAGCGCCCACCCTTCCAGGGTGCCGGATTTCTCTGGACTACGGCCGACTAGCCGGCTATACCCCTCAAGTTCTGACATCACGGTCTCGGCGATTTCGCGCAACAACCGAACCGGTTTGGTGAGGGCACTGACGTCGGGAAGGTCATCGAAGGGAACATCCACCTGGCCGCCGAACGAGGCGCTCGCGGGCTGGTGAGAGATTTTCAGTCGGCGCTTGTTGGGCTTGAGCGCCATCCCATCTCCGAATCGCTGGTGGTAGCGTCGCACGAAGAGCTGTCGGAATTCGTCCGGACAACGCCGCGCAGGCGTTCGGAGACGGGTCTCGGCATGACCCGTCACCCAGGCAAGCGCCCACTCCGACGGAATAGGCTTGCCAGCGGCGACGATCTGACCGAGTGCTAGACGCACTTCCGAGGCAAGTTCGCCGCCCCCGCTGCCAATAGTCGGCGGGCGCTCCCAGGCATTTTCTTCCGACCAGAGTGCTCGGGCCACCTGGACCAGTGAGGTGCTGTACCCGTCGAACGATCTGTTACCGGCGTAGATTGAGCGCAGACGTTCAACCTCCCCGATCAGCGCGCGAGCCTCACCCCGCCGCTCGGGAAGGTACCGAAGGTCGAAGAGGAGCCGGCGCTCAAGGCCGTAGAAGAAGAGGAAGACGTACCCGATGTAGGCCTCCGCGTCTGACCGTCCGCCTGCGAGCCAATCGAGATAGGCGGCGCGAGATTCGTCTGGGATCTCGGAATACGACGGCCAGTAGCCCATACCCTCGCCGGAATCGTCACCGCGACCGCGGGCAACCTTCAACCCCGGGACGATCAGAGCCGGTTCGCAGTCCTGCCAGCCTCCGACTGGCAACAGTGACGAACCTACGTAGACCATTCCCCCCGAGATCTGGCGATTCGCGACCGCCACGTTGGATTCAGGCGGAATCCATCGTTGGTCGGCGGCTCGCGCAAGCTTGGCCGGCTCAACGCGGTGGCGGGTCGTGGACGGGAACTGAACCTCCCCGCCCGATCCGGTATCGACCGAGACCGTCACCCGTGGCGGGCGCGCGAGTACTTGTCCGCGCGACAGCGGCTTCGACTGCGCACCGACCCGAATCACCACATAGATCAACAGACCGATCAGAACGACGCCAACTAGGGTGCTCATCTTTGCAGTCCACCGTGCAGCAAGCTGTCGCCCCTGATTTCTTCTCGGAAGATGGAACCCCAGCATCCACCGAGCAACTCGTTACCGAAGTGATCCTACCGCGTGGTCGCCAAGGCGCGCAAAGGCAGACCCTGATTTCCGACCGCAGGTCCCGGCGCGAGAGAACCCAGGCTGCAGCAACAGCGAGTCAAATGAACAGTCAAATGAACAAGGCTAGTTCCCGGTTGTTCAACACCATCGTGGGTATTGTCAGTGGGTATTGTCAGGTTGAGGCGACGAGTAGCAGAGTAGGCCGATGAGGAGCCAGTCGGCCAGCTATCACGGATATCGATTCCCACCCGACATCATCAGCCACGCGGCCTGACTCTACTATCGATTCTGCCGCAGCTCCCGCGATGCTGAAGATCTCCTCGCGCAGCGAGGCGTGACGGTCACCTACGAGACGATTCGGCAGTGGTGCCAGCGGTTCGGTCCGGTCTACGCTCGGCAGCTGCGGCGCCGGGGCGGTCGGATGGGAGACACCTGGCATCTCGACGAGGTGTTCGTCATGATCCAGGGTTGCCAGCAGTATCTGTGGCGCGCAGTAGACGAGGACGGTGACGTCCTGGACATCCTCGTGCAATCGCACCGGAATCGGCGAGCAGCCGTCCGATTCTTTCGGACGCTGCTGAAAACCCGGGGCCGTCTCCCTCGACGACTAATCACCGACCAGCTGCGCTCCTACGCCGCCGCGTGCTGCACCGTGATGCCGTCGGTGGTCCACGTCACTGATCAGTACGCGAACAATCGAGCCGAGGTCTCCCACCAACCGACGCGTCAGCGGGAACGCCAGATGCGGCGCTTCACGTCGGCCCACGTGCAACGGTTCGCGTCGGTACACGGAGTTGTGCAGCATCTCTTTCGAGTCGGGCGACATCTACACCGGTCGAGGCACCACCGCGTGTTCCGAAAGCGGGCGATGGCCTGGCACCCATGGGACGGGGGAAACACGGATTCCCTTGAGGATGTGCTTGCTACGGACGACGACCCGGACCCGACGCAGGAAGATGCGTCAGCCCCCCTACCCGAATCCGGCCACATGCCGGATTGGGCGCAGGACGACCCGCGTACGTATTGGGCGGCGGCTGACGCGCACGAGCGCGCCAATGGGCGGCTGTTCCGCGACGTGGAGTTTGCCTTACCCGCGGCGCTGCCCGAGCGCCAGCGGGTCGCCCTGGCGCGGGAGTTCGCGGCCTCGGTGACCAACAGCGACGGCGAACGGTTGCCCTACACGCTGGCGGTGCATCACGGCGAGGGGGAGAACGCCCACGCGCATCTGATGTTCTCCGAGCGGGCGTACGTCGGAGTCCGCGACGGCGGCGGCGCGGGCCCGCGGCCGAGAACCGCGGCGGTGCTCTGGCGCCAGGCGATCGAGGGCACTCTGCGTGATTTCTGGCTGGCGCAGGAGACCGCCGCCGCCGTGGTCAGCTCTGAGCCGCGCCTGCCACCACCACCCGTACGAACTCAGTCCCACTGCCCGGCAAGACGGCCCCCTTGGCACTCCACTCCAACGCTGCGGCCTTGGTCAGCCGATCACCGCATGCTTCGACGCGGAGTAGACTCTGCCAGGCATGACGACCCTGACCCTCGCATCGGCGATCTCCGCCTTTGGAGCCGCAGCTAAGCAAAAGCTCGCCAGCATCGCCGTAGCCGGCGAGCCCGAAGACCAACTACGAGCACCCTTCGAGCAGCTCCTCGCTGACATGGCAGAACTGGCAGGTATTCCGAGAAAGCAAGTTTCTGCCATCGGTGAATCATCGCTCAGCGTGCTGAAGACGCGGCCAGACTACGCGGTCACGGTCCATACCGCGCTTGTCGGCTTCGTGGAGTTGAAAGCACCTGGCAAAGGTGGTGATCCGCGTAAGTTCCGAGAGCAGCACGATAAAGCGCAGTGGGGGAAGCTGCGTTCACTACCCAACGTGCTTTATACGGACGGGAACGCCTTCAGCTTGTGGCAGGCTGGTGAATTGGTCGGTGCTGTCGTTCCGCTCGTTGGCGATATCGAAGCCTCAGGCAAGAATCTCGCCGCCCCGCCCAGCCTGCTCGCACTGTTCGAGAGCTTCCTCAAGTGGCAGCCTCTCCCGCCCCGCAACGCAAGGGAACTCGCCCAGACCAGCGCGCGTCTCTGCCGATTCCTGCGGGATGAAGTAACAGAGCAGTTGGCGCTCGGCAGCGAAGCCTTCACAGCCCTGGCAACCGACTGGCGCAAGCTTCTCTTTCCTGACGCCACCGACGAGCGTTTCGCTGATGGTTACGCACAAGCCGTCACGTTCGGACTTCTCATGGCGCGAGCGAAGGGAATCCCCCTCACGACGGACCTCCAATACGTCGCCACTGAACTGGCGAAATCGAACTCACTCATCGGCGCTGCTCTCCGCTTGCTCACCGACAACACCGAGAACCAAGCCACACTCAAGGCCTCGCTCGGCACACTGACGCGCGTTCTCGACGCCGTGGATTGGAAGACGATTGGCAAAGGCAACCCGGACGCGTGGCTTTACTTCTACGAGGACTTCCTCGAGATCTACGACAACAAACTGCGCAAGCTCACTGGCTCCTACTACACGCCCCCTGAGGTCGTTGGCGCCATGGTCCGCCTCGTAGACGACGTTCTGCGCACCAAGCGTTTTGGACTCCACGCTGGACTAGGATCGCCCACCGTCACACTCGCCGATCCTGCCGTTGGAACTGGCACCTTCCTGCTCGGGGTGCTACGCAAGATTGCCGACACCGTCAAGGCCGATGAAGGTGCGGGAGCCGTGCACGGCGCGATTGACGCGGCCGTCAAGCGGCTCATCGCCTTCGAGATACAGCTCGGCCCCTTTGCCGTTGCGCAGCTTCGCATCCTGGCAGAGATCGTTGCGCTGACCGGCACCGAGCCAACCGAACCCGTGCGGATGTTCGTGACCGACACGCTCGGAAACCCCGACGACGACGAGGGTTGGATTCCCGGGATGCTGGCGCCCATCGCGCAGTCACGAAGAGCCGCAAACACGATCAAGCGCGAGGAGCCCATCACCGTCGTGCTCGGTAATCCGCCATACAAGGAGAAGGCCAAGGGCCGCGGCGGCTGGATCGAGGGCGAGACGCGCAAGGCGGAGAAGACTGCTGCCCCACTCGCGCAATGGATGCCCCCGCCTGAATGGGGAGTAGGCGTTCACAGCAAGCACCTGCGAAATCTGTATATCTATTTCTGGCGTTGGGCGACGTGGAAAGCCTTCGATCACCACCCGGAGAGCCGCGCCGGCATCGTCTGCTACATCACGGTTGCCGGCTTCCTTGGTGGCCCTGGGTTTCAGAAGATGCGGGATTACCTCCGGCACACGTGTGACGACATCTGGATCATCGACTGCTCGCCCGAGGGACATCAGCCAGAAGTATCCACGCGCATCTTCGAAGGGGTCCAGCAGCCCGTCTGCATCGTGCTCGCCTCGCGCTCCGCGAAGAGCGATCCGACGAGTCCGGCGAGGGTGCGTTTCCACGTACTGCCCGCGGGTCATCGCACAGAAAAGTTCACGGCGCTCGGCAACCTGCGGCTGCAGGCCAAGGCCTGGACCGATTGCCCGACCGATTGGCGTGCGCCGTTTCTTCCTGCCCCCACTGGGGCATGGGCGACGTATCCGAAGCTCGAAGATCTCTTCACCTACGACGGCTCCGGCGTGATGCCCGGGCGAACGTGGATCATCGCACCAGACTCAGAATCATTGGAGCGACGTTGGCAGAAGCTCATCAATGCCCCAGCCATCGAGAAGGAGGTCCTCTTTCACCCGCACTTACGCAGGAAGGGACTCGGAGACAAACACAGCAAGCGCGTCGTGCACGATGGCCTTCCCGGCTATGAGGCCCGACCTACACCAGTCTCCGATGAGCATGGCGAGTGCGCACCGCCAGTTCTCTACGGCTTCCGCTCGTTCGACAGGCAATGGATCATCCCAGACAATCGCGTGGTGAATCAGCCGAACCCCACACTGTGGAGAGTCCGCTCGAATCATCAGATCTTCATCACCGCCCCCAGGAACCACTCTCCGACAAACGGCCCCGCTCTGACGATGACGGCGGTGATTCCCGACCTTGACCACTACAACGGACGCGGTGGCCGTGTCTTCCCGCTCTGGAGCGATGCCGACGCGAGCAGCCCGAATCTTCCGCCGAAGCTGCTGCCCTTCCTCGCGCAGCGCCTCGACAGAGCCGTGAGCGCCGAGGATGTCGTCGCCTACGTGGCCGCCGTGGCGGCTCACTCGGCCTTCACAGCGCGTTTTCGAGATGACCTCGCAACACCCGGCCTGCGCTTTCCGATCACCGTAGACGCTGACCTGTTTTTCGAAGCCGTCGCGCTCGGGTGCGCGGTCATCTGGCTGCACACCTTCGGCGAGCGTATGGCCGATCCTGAGCAGGGACGCCCAGCGCAGCCGCCTCGCCTAGCAGCGAAGAGACGGCCGAGTATTCCAAAGGACGGCGCGATCTCGCAGAACTCGGACGCAATGCCGAACTCGATCGACTATGACGAGCACACGCAACGCCTGTTGATCGGGACCGGCTACGTGGAGAACGTCCCGCCAGCGGTGTGGGATTATGAAGTCTCTGGCAAGCGCGTCCTCCTGAACTGGTTCAGCTATCGAAAGCGCGACCGCACACGCCCGATCATTGGCGACCGTCGCCCGCCATCGCCGCTCGGGAACATCCAACCAGACCGTTGGCTTGCGGCGTATACGACCGAGTTGATCAACGTTCTGAACGTTCTTGGTTGGCTGGTTGAAATTGAACCGCAGCAGGCTGCGCTGCTGGAACAGATCTGCGCCGGACCCACGATCAGCATAGGAGAACTCCAAGCCGAAGGGGCTCTGGCGTCTCCCGCGACCACGAGACGGTCGAAGGTCACCAAGGTATCGCCTGCACTATTCGGCTGATGCTAATGGTCACAGATGATACGATGCGCCGGCCTTGGCGTGTCTGGCACCCCTGCGAGCACCGAATCAGCCCGCCGAGTGCGCCCCTTAGCTAGTGTCAGCCAGAAAACCCCCTTGCGGGCGGAAATCTGCGACAAGTCCGGCCCACCTCGGGTAGGATTTCGACCACGAAACCGGCCGCGACGGCGATGCTTGGCGGCCCGCGGGGAGCGCCGGCAAGAAATCAGCCCGGACGTCCGGCTTCCAAGGATGGGGGGCTTCCCGTCTTTCCGCGGGTCGGGTCACGGCATGCTTTAGCAGCCCGTGGCAGAAGGGGCCGATTGTCAATCGAGAATCGCGTGCCCGTATTGGCGTGTCGCCGGACCATCCCACGACGAATGCGGCCGATCGTGGCGCTCGGGGGCCCAACAGCGGCGCACACGCCCCCAGCACCCGCTCAGGAGGCCGATCAGCGCGCCCAGAAGCGCCGCCGCGCGGCCCTGGAGGCTCCGCGGCGTGCCGACGCCCGTCAGGTGCCGCATGAGCAACCCGAGATTGACGCCGCAGACCTGGACGAGCAGCCGTTTCAGGATGTTGGGATGCCCGCGTAGATGGACGCGGCGCATCCGGCCGGTCTCGTAGAGATGCGCGTTGGGCCGTTCCAGCAACTCGCCCCGCTGCCGCAGCAGCCGTTTCCCGCGCGCGCCGCGAATCCGCCGCCGGTTGGCATACACCGCGTCCCGCGCGGCCGCCTGGCCCTTCCAGTGGCGCCGGCCGCGATCCGGCTCCGAGACGTAGCTGCGGACGCCGATGGCCGCAAACCCGACCATCGTCTCGTTGCTGTGATATCCCTTGTCGGCCACGACCTCCGCGATGCCCGGTGCGCCGACCGCCTCGACCTGCTCGGCGGCCGTGACGAGCGTGTCGACCAGGGTCGTCGTGTCGCCCGCACTCGCGTCCTGCACCGTCACCCCCACGATGGCGCCTGTGTCCAGGTCGACCACATGCTCGGCGGTGTGCGCCAGATGCGTGCGGCCGTCCTTCATCTTGGCGATCTTCGCGTCCGGATCGTGGGGGTGGGTCCAGTCCGCGTTCGAGCCCTTCTTCTTGCGGGTCCGGTCGAACCGGGCCAACTCGGCGCGCGTCGGCGTCGAGAGGCCGGACGCCTCGGCCAGCCGGGTCAGAAATGCGTCGTAGCTCTCGCCCGTGTCCCGCCGCACGATGCTCCGCATCGCCGCATTGGCTTCCAGCGTCGTGGCATCGATGCCGACCGTGCGCCCCACGACCAGCGTGGCGTCGGCCAGTCGCTGCAACACCCAGGTAAACACTGCCTGATGGGTCTCGAGGTCAATCAGGCGACGGGTGCGCGACAGCGTCGAGTGGTCCGGCGGGGCCTCGTGCACCGCGTAGTCCAAGAACGCGCGGATGCTCAGCGAATCGGCGGCGCGCCACGCGATTGCCCGTTCCGAGTCCAACCCTTCGAAGTAGCCGAGCAGCAGCAGCCGAAAATAGCGGCCCGGCGCCAGACTCGGACGGCCGACCCCGTCCGCGTAGAACGACGCGCACTGCGCTTCCACGAACGCATCGAACCCCGCCTCGTCGAGCACCCGATTCAGCCGCTCGTAAAACGGGTGCCCAGCGCTCTTCGGCAGATCCGCCGTGGGCACCCACATGGTCGCTTGCTGCGTTCGGCCGCGTCGTGTCCCCATCGCCATGCCCGACAGTGTAGTACGCGGGATCGATCGTGTCGATCCCTATAACGCCGGACTTTCACCACGGGCTGTTAGGGGAAGCGGCCGGTCAGGCGGCGGGTCGTCGTCGTTTGCGCTCGCGCTTTTGCAGGAGCAACCCGATGCGATGCAGGTTGGCGGCCAGTACCGACAGTGCGACGGTGCGCAGTCAACAACAAGAGGATGGGCATTCGGGCCGGCAGGCTGCTTGGACTCAGATCCAGTGATGATCTTGGTGAGTGATGACAGCAAGGGGCCCGGTGGCAGCCGATGCTCGCCTCTATGGGAGCAAGCGCTCAGCTGTGATCAATCGCCGCGTCGCGATCAGGTCCATCGGCTGTCGTTGCAACATGCTGCGCTCGGTTAAGCCGTGCGCCGTGGCCCTTCGGGTGAAGCTACGCCCTCGGCACATGTGCATTGTATGCATAACGTAATCCGCTATGCTCTCAAACCGGCTTGGGGGAGGAGCCGCGTCCTGGCCGGGGCCACCCTCGGGACCGACGACTGGGGGTCGCGCCGGCCTCTAAAAGAGGAAGTCGAGCGCCTTAACGATGGCGGCGGCGAGAAGGACGGCCCCGAGGCTGGAGAACCGCGTGTAAACGATCTCGGTTCTGATGTCGGCCAGCGACTCGGCGGGGTTAGCCCGCAGCTCGGCGAAGTCGGCTGTGGTGGCGAGGGCCTCAAGGCGCGGCACCGCCGCCGCGCTACAGGTGGAAACGATGGCCTCGGCCAGTCGCTCGTCCGCGCCCGCGCCCTTCACCTGAGTGACCGCCTCGTGAGTGTCAAAAACTGTGGTGTGCTGCACACCATGACAACACGATTAGCGCGTCCATCGGCGTCGGGTGCGTTCGGCGAGTTCTACGCCGTGGCGACATTCACCGGCTTGCTTGGCGGCGTGGGTGGCGAATGCATCCCACGCCTCGGCTGCTTCGCGGTTTGCGGTCGCGGCCTCGGTCGCGGCCTCGGCGACCTGGGCGGCGCGGGATTCGTGCGCGGCCTTGGTGCGCGCGGCGTCGGCCTTCTCGATGCGGGCGCGCATGGTGTCAAGGGTCTTGGTCGCCTTCGCGCTTTTTACGGTGGCGCTGCTGATTTCGTTCGGCATACGTGGGGGCTCCTTTCGTTGGTGTCTTGGTCCGGGTTGTCTAGCTGTGCGTTTCATCGGTGGGGTATCGGGATTCGAGCAATAGGCGCGCGAGTCCGTTACCCTGCTCGGCCGCGCGGCGGTACCACTGCTCGGCCTCAGCCGGGTTCTTGTCCACGCCGTCTCCGTGGTGGTAGGCGTCCGCGAGGTAGAGCTGTGCTTTGGCGTAGCCCTGCTCGGCCGCGAGCCGGAATAGGCGCGCGGCCTGGGCGAAGTCCTGCGGCACGCCGTCGCCTCGAAGGTGCATCAGCCCAAGGTTTGATCGGGCGGTCGGGTGGCTCTTGTCGGCCGCGATCCGGTACAGCCGCGCGGCCTGGGCGAAGTCCTGGGGCACGCCTCGGCCGGTGTCGTACAGGTAGGCGAGCCCGGTAGTGCGCCGGCCGTCGTGGGCTGCGAGCTGCAACCAGTGAAGGGCCTGGGCGTCGTCCTGGTCCACGCCCAAGCCATAGGCGTAGGCGTGGCCGATGTTCCCTTGTCCGCCGGCATAGCCCCGCTCGGCGGACGCGCGAAACTTGCGCGCGGCCGTGGCAACGTCGAGCGGCACGCCGTCGCCGTAGCAGTACAGCAGCCCGAGGATGTTGAGGGCGATCGGGTTGTTCAGCTCGGCCGCGCGGCTGTACCAGCGCGCGGCCTGGGCGAAGTCCTGCGGCACGCCGTCGCCGTGTTCGTAGCGGTACGCGAGGGCGTGCTGTGCGGCGGCGTTGTCCAGCTCGGCCGCGTGCTGCACGTCGGCGAGCGGCGCGCCGTGGCCGGCGTTCCAAGGGGCGATGAGGGCTTGTTCCTCGGGGGAGTCGGCCCATGTGAGGGGACGGCGTGGATCGGGGCGCGCTGGCCCCGGTGGGGTGGGATCGTGTCCGGTCATCGTTGACGGCTCCATAGCCCTCGGCGCGCCCGGCGCGCCTGGGTTTCCAGCTGTAGAAACTCGCGTTGTCGGGAGTACGGAAACGCGCGGATCGCGGTGGCGTACCCTTCGCGGATCAGGGTCGCGTTGAAATGCTCGCCGCTGGCGAGCACGACATACCGCAACAGTCGGCCGTAGGCGTCCTGGTCGTCGCCGGCCGGGTCCGCGTCAAGCCGGACGGTTGCGCCCGCGAGTCGCCGGGCGGTGTAGTCGGCCGCTTCGGGGCCGTAGGGTTCCACGCCCTGCGTCGGGTGCTTCGTCTCGGGCGTGTCCACGCCGGTCAACCGCACGGTGTAGCGATCCCCATCAAGCCGTACGGTGATGGTGTCGCCGTCGATCACGCGGTCCACCCGGGCCGTTCCGGTCTGTGCGTGGACTGGCGCGCCGGCCAGCCACGCGAGGACCGCGAGGGACACGATCCAAGCGGGACGTGGCCCGTTCTCATGCTTGCACTCTTTCGAGTCGTTCGATCTGCCATGTATTGCTCCCGGCGTCGTAGCCTTTGACGTACGCGGCTTCCTCCACGAAGCGCCGGCCATCGGCGCGGGTCATGTGGACCACCATCGAGATTCCATCGACGACGCCCCGGCACGTGACTTCCCACGGGAGATCCCCGCCGCCCTGCATGGCGCAGCTCGCCAGCCGCGAGAGGGCGCTCTCGGCGTTGTTGGCGTGGACGGTGGTGAGCGAGCCGCCGTGGCCGGTGTTGAGGGCTTGCAACAGGTCGGCGGCCTCGCCGCCGCGCACTTCGCCGACGACGATGTGATCGGGTCGGTGGCGTAGGGCGTGCTTCACGAGGTCCCGGATCGTGACGGCTCCCGTTTGGAGCCCGCGCGCCTCGAAGCGTACGCAGTTCGGGGAGTCGATACGTAGCTCTAGCGTGTCCTCGATCGCCACGATCCGCTCGTCGTCGGGGATGAGTTCGATGAGGGCATTGAGGAGCGTCGTCTTGCCGCTCCCGGTGCCGCCGCTCACGAGGATATTCCGCCGGGTGTGCAAGGTCCGCTCGGCCGCGTGCCGGATGTTTTCTGGCAACGCGCCTTGTTCGACAAGCTGCGCCGCTGAAAAGGATCGCTTGCCGAACCGCCGCACGGTGATCGCCACGTCCGGGCTCGCGGGTGGCACGCAGATCGCCACGCGCGAGCCGTCGCCGAGGCGCGCATCGAGGACCGGCATGGTTGCGGGATCGAGCCCCAGGGGGCGGGCAATGTGGATCGCGGCGCGTTCCAGCGCCGCCGCGTCCAGCGCGGGCGCGGCGATCCGGCGCAAGCGGCCGTGTCCTTCAATCCAGACGTTGCCCGGCCCGTTGATCATGATCTCACTCACGTCCGGATCGGCGAGCGCCTTCTCAAGCCCCGGTAGAAAGGGTTTGAGTAGGTCCAGCCCGTCGCGCTGGCTCATAGTCGTCCTGTCTGTTTCGCGGTCCAGTACGGAAGGTCGGCCGGCAAGTAATGCGGCTTGAGATAGACGCGCCTGGGCGGGAGCGATTGCACGCCGTCGTAGGGGAGACAGATCGCCTGACAGTTGCCAAGCAAGGCGAAGTCGCGCGGCTGAAACAGGGCCTCGCGCCGCTCCTGGAAACTCTTGCTGGCGCCCACGCTGCCGCGCCCGCCGCCGGCCTGGGCGGACATGAAGTTGATGCCGCTCGATTTCGCGCTTTCGTTGATGGTGTACGAGCTTTTGATCTTCGCCACCTGCCCGCACAGCTTCGACGCGATCTCGGCGCTGGCCTCGTCGCTGAGGCTCAAGAAAATCCGGGTGCGGAGCGTTTGCAACAGAGTCCGCCACGCCTCGCCGCTGCCGAGGACTGAGCGAAGCGAGCTGATCGATTGCGTGGCGACGATCGGGATCACGCGGCACTGCCGGGTGAGCGCAAACGCCTTTTCGTCGCCGCTCGGATCGTCCTCTCCAACGCTGGCGAACGCTTGGTATTCGTCACAGATAAAGACCGCCGGCCGGAAGTAGCGGCCGGGCTCGGTCTTCATCTTCGCCGGCCGCAGCAACAACGATTGCAGCCACGCATTTTTCAGCATGACACCGATCGCCCTGGCGAGCGCCGGGTTAGAGCCGGCCGGCATGTTGAGCGCCACCACCTTGCCGCTCTCGATGAGCTGGTCGAGGGGCGGCAGGTCGTCCGTCCGCTTGTCGAGGACGAGCGCCGCGCCGCTGCGCGTTTCGTGCGGGTCGTCCTGGGGCTCGGCCGCGCGGCGGATGCGCGGCGCGGCCGGGCAGAACACGCGAGACACGCTCGGCAAGTCGAACATGCTGAGGAACACGGAGACGCCTTCAACGATGCTCGAACGGATCTTGTTGTCGAGGGTGTTCCAATCGTGGACGTACCAGCGGTTGACGGCTTCGACGCGGAGCCGGATATCTTGCGCGCTGGCGCTTTCGCGCCGCTCGGCAGTCCATGTGGTCTTATGGTCTTTCAGATACTTGATCGCCTCGGCGCTCGGCTTCGCGCGTAGGCGGGTCGGGTCCATCGGATGCGAGACAAACCCGAGTTCATCGAGCGCGAAAATCTGCTCCTCGTTCCGCGTCTCGGTCGCGTCGATGGTGACCCACTCCTCGCGCATGTCGCGGGCGTACTCCTGGGCCTGCTCGATCTTCTCCTGGAACAGCGCTTTGTCGATCGCGCAGTGGTACACGTCTCGGAGCGTGACCCATCCGGGAGTCGCGCCCTCGTCGCGGGCCGGGAGCACGCGGTACAGTTCGATGATCCAGCGGACGAGGTTCGTGTATGCCTGTTGCCAGAACGGTTCTTTGCCCTTGCCGAATAGCTGATTGAGCAACGACGCCACGGTGTAGGCGAGCGAGTACGAATCGAGCCATGTAGCACTGAGGGGATTCCACGTCAGCCGGCCGTCGAGGGATAGCTCGATGTAGTCGTCGCCTCGGTCCAGCTCGTCGAGCAGCCGGCGGATGTCGTGGCAAAAATCGCCCTTCACTTCAAGGATGAGCGCGGCCGGTCGCCGCTCGGGATTGTCGGCTTGCCAGCTCAAAAGCTGGCGCGCGAACGGGTGCATACAGGCGGATGTTTTGCCGGACCCGACAGCGCCGAAGATCGCCACGCCGGTATAGAGTCCGCGCTCGGGGATGGTCAGCCATTCGGGGCTCTGGCTTTCGACGGCGTGTACCGGGTGGTGAACCTCGCCGACGACAATGGCGGGCGCGTCGGCGGTAGGCGAAAGTGGCCACGCGGGGAGCCGGGGCCGGAGCCCCAAGCTCACCCCAAGGCGGGCGAACCAGATCCGCGACACGCTGATGAGGAATTGGCCCGTGAGGAACACGGCTACGCCCGGCGCGAGGTAGTACCACGCGACGACGGCGCGATACGCGATCGGCGTGTGGTAGCTGACGAGAACGGCGACGGGATCGGCCTCGGGAAACGGGCCGGGCCACGTCCACGCGGCAGCGGCGCTGACGCCGCCGACGATGAGGAAGGCGCGTAAGAAAGCGTCAATCATCGCGCCGCTCGGCGTTCCGGTTCGTCCGGCCAGCTCGCGGGCCGGCCAGCCTTCCCGGAGGGATAAATAGGACGGGAGCGACCCCCACTTGCCGGGGGGGGTGGGTGTGCCACAGCCGATGCCACATCGGATGCCACACCCCCCCCACGGCTGGCCGCGTCAGCGGTCAAAAAGGGGGGGTCGCTCCCGTCCGTTCCCTCTCCGCTGGCGCGGCTCGGGTCGTCCGGTCTAGTTCCGAAAACCCGAACAACGCCGGCGGTCAGTGCAAAGGTGGCGTGCCACATCGACGCCCTCTGTATTGCCACACCCCCCCCAATGTCGCCGTGGCAATTCGCCTGCCACGGAGCCTGCCACGCCGCCTGCCACGAAACGGAACCGCAAAGGGAGCGGGGCATTAGGTCGCCGCCTCGGGTGTGGTGAGCCTAACGGTGGTCCAGAATTTGAACCGGTCTATCGCGCCTCGGGCGGTCGCCTTGGTCGGTGTTCCCTCGGGGAGCTGGCGGAGTTCTTTGAGCCTACGCGCGGCCGTGGTAAAGCCGCCGATCGCGGTCAGCTGTGCCCGATCGCCGCCGCTGATCCCTGCCTTCAAGCGGGCGATCTCCTGGCGGATGTCCGGGTCGGCCTGGGTCTGCCCGCTCGGGTCGTCCGCGCCCGTACCGTCGATGTCCTGGGTCCAGCTTTTCAACACGGGCGCTGCGCGGTCGGCCGCGTCTGCGCCCGTGCCGACGGCGACGACGTGCACGGCGAAACCCCGCGCGCGAAGCGCGGCCCATAGGGGCGTGTGGGCTTGCCCCCACGCGCGCAGCTCACTATCGGTGGTCTGCGCCGCATCGACGTACGCGAACGTCGCCGCCTGGTCGTCTACGGCGATCGGAAGTTTGAACGCGAAATACCGCCGAACCTGCTGATCGTCCGGGCCGTACAGCCGGTACGGGAAGTCTCGCCGGTCGATGCCTAGCGCCTCGAACCGCTGCACCTTGTCGGCCTCGGTGGGGAGCCATCCGAACGTCGGCCGGTCGATGATGTAATCGAGCGAGAGCAAGCGGCGCATGATGACTTGGGGCGTGGCCTTCTTGCCCCGGCGGTGGCGGACCTCGGGGATTCCAAGCGCGGTATAGATCCGCTTGCCGCTGAGCAAAACGGCGCGCGCGCCGCCGTTGAACATCATCCGCTCGTCCTCGGTGGCGAGCCGCTTCTCGGTGAGGGCGCGGACGAAACGCAAAATGCGTTTGCGGTCGTCGCCGGCAAGGAAGTACGCGCCGCATTGTGCGCGCGTAAAGACGCCGCTATGCAGGGCGACGAGCGCCAGCCATTCGGCCTCGATGCCGCTCCATCCAAGGGGGCCAAGTAGGGCGGCGCGGGCCTGCAAGGTGGGGACGGACGCGGGGGTCGTCTCGACCTGGGGCGGCTCCTGGGCCGTGTCGGGTGTCACCCTGTCACCAGCGCCCGATCGCCGCGCAAGTAGGTGATGAGTAGACCCATCGGATTGACGATCATCAGCTCGGGATCGACCGTCTCCAGGAACGTGAATTGTAGTGAGAGAGTCCAGCGGTCCCGACCCACTTCCGCGCCGGCCACCATCCGCACCAGGTCGAAGTCCGCCGCCGCCGCGTGCGGGGGTTCCGGGCTGGCCTGAATCCGCAGCGTCACCCGCTCAACTTGCAGCTCGTCGCGGGCTGCGCCCGCCGCGAGCATGGCGACGTTATCGCCCTGCAACCGGAACGCTTCATTGGCAAGCGTGGTGGTCAGAAAGCGGAGCGAGCGCGGCCACGACTGTTCGACCGTGGCGGCGCGCCGGCTGTAGTAATCGTCAATGAATCGGTTAAGGAAATACTTGGTGGTGGGGTCCAGCGGATCGGCCTGGACTTCGACCGTTTCATAGGCCAGCGCCTCGGCGCGGCCCACCTCGTCCACGCGGACGACAATCGGCTTCGGCAGCTCGACCGACGACAGCCGAATGATGACAACGACGAGCAACACAATGAGCCCGGCAAGCCCCATCGACAGCACCCGCAAGTGCCGGTTACTGTGCACGGCCTCGCCCCAAATATCCGCGTACGTCTTTCCGCTGTCCTGTTCGGTCTGCGCCATCATTTGACTCCTGCCGCGCCTGCGGCTTTGCCGGCGAGCATGGCCTTGCCGCCGGTCGCGGCGGTCATGAGCGCGCCGGTCATGCCAGCGCCCCCGCCGCCCCCGCCGCTCACCAGCATCCCGGCCAGCTCGCCCACTTTGAGCGATGCGAGGACGCCGGCCACCATGAGGGGCAAAAGGATGAGTAACCAGCTCAACATCTGAATGGGATTGGTTACGTCGGCCGTGCCAATAAACGTCGTGAGAAACCCGAGGGACACGCTCATGAAAACGCGCATGATCGCGCCCGCGATCGCGCCGTAGAGCGCGAATGTGATCATCGACCGGAACCAGCCCCAAAAAAGAAAGGCCATCGGCTCGAACACCAGCCACGGAATCATCATCGGCCCGAGAAAAACCAAGATGAGGATCGCCATCTGCGCCCAAATCACCTGGGCGTAGGTGACGGCGTAGATCACGATCATGCACAGGACGATGAGCCCAAGCATCGTCGTGCCGGCGAGAAGCGAGTACACGATGTGACCGAAGGCGGCGTACAGCTCAAGCCAGCTCGTGCCAGACCACGCATCGGTAAGGGACGTGGTGTGTACCTGGATGAGGTTGCTGAGTTCGATCTGCACGGCGGAGACAATGTCGGACAGAAAAAACGAGTGCAACCAGTTCCCGCCGCCGGCAATCATGCCGGGGAAGGTGAACCCGACGCCGGGGATCGGCGTGGCGTAAAACAACAGCATGACCCACGGTATCCAGAGCCCGATTACCAGCTCGATGAGCGCCCACGCCGAGAACGTACCGGACAGGGCGATCTTCACGCCGGTCCAGACCACGACGATCGCCGCAAGCCCGCGCCAAAGGGTGTTGCCGGCGTTCAAGATCGTCGGCCCGTTCGCCGCCGTAATGTCCTCGAATACCTGGTCGAGAAAGCCTTTGAAGTCGTGCAAGTCCTCGGGCGGGATCGTGGTCGGGACGGATGGATCGATCTGCTGCTGCGCCAGGCCGGGCGCGGCGCACAGCGCGAGCGCGGCCAGGGCGATGCACGCCGCGCGCCTCGCGGCACGCCAGACACGCGGCGGTGATGCCGGCTCACGCCTGTAAGGGGCGTTTACCGCAAGGCCGTTTGCATCGGCGCGCCCGGCGCGCGTGACGCGCCGGGCGTGCCGATGCTCTCCCGGGAGCGGGTGGGTTGTGGGCACGTCCTCAAGTCCGGGTTATTGCACGCCGAACAGTAGAGAGTCGCCGCCGTCGCGGTGGCCGTCGATGCCGGCGAGTCGCCGCTCATGCGACTCACGCGCGGCGCGTTGGGTAGCGACGCGCGCGGCTTCAAGCTCGCGCCGTCGTTCCTCGGCCGCGAGTTCTTCTGCTGCCTGTTTGTTCGCCTCGAACGCTTGTAGCTGTAGGAGCGCGGTGGATACTTCGCCGCTTGTGATGAGTCCGGCGATCTGCGCCTGGGCCAGCGCCGTACTTGATACGTTCGACTGACCGCGCAGCTCGGCGTAGCTGTCGCGCGCTTCCAGGACGGTGGCGGTGGCTGCGGACGCGGCCGTGTTGACGCTGTGATTCAGCGCCGTCCGCCGCTCGCCGTGGTTGCGGTCGCGGCGGTAGTTCTCGGCCGCGCGATCGGCCAGCGATACGGGCAAGGTGTTGTACTCGGTCAGTACGTCCGCCTCGGTCGTGTCGGGCGCGGCGCTCAAGCGGTCGCGCCAGTAATCGGTCACGGGCGTGCCGGTGGTGCTGAGTTGTTCAAGCGCATCAATAAAGCCGGCGGTATCGGTGCCGGTAAAGTCGTCGCGCCAGTCGAGCCCGTCAGCGACGATCTGACTTGGCAGCGCGGCAAGGTCCAAAAAGGGTTCGGTGAGCGCGCCCACTTGCCCGAGGGATTGCTCTTTCAAGTGTTCGTACTGGCCTTTGATCTCCTGCATCTGCTCCGTGATTTTGGAGATTTGCGTAACGCTGTGGGCGATCTGGATGCCCTGATTGGCGATGATGGTCACGCGCTGCGCGAGCGCCGCCAGGTCGGGTACGCCGAACAGCGCGTGCGCCGTGGTGTTCCAGAGTAGCGGGGTGAAAAGCACGAGCGTCCAGAGTGCGGTTTTCTTCATCGGTCTGCTCCTTCGGTGTGCGGGCGCGGGCTCAAGGAAATTCCTCGAGCCGCGTCCAGAAAGCCCGGATGCCTCCGCGTTCCGGGCGTGTCAACGGCTGCGCCGTCCTTCGCTTCGCTGCGGCCCTTCGGGTGACACACCCGGCCCGCTGCGGCCGGATGGCCGTTATGAGCCGGCGGTGATCCGCCGGCCGTGTTACGCCGGACGGGGCACCAATACATCGGACGTGAACCAAATCCGCAGGCGGTGGCCGGCGCGGATCGTGATGGTCGGGAGTCGATTGAGGAAACGGTCTAGGATGTTCGTCGCGCCCTGGGCCAGCCCTTGCCCGGCGCCAGCTTGAAAGCCCTCACGCCCGCCGGCATACGGGTTCGACCCGCGCAAGGTCAAGCCGCTGATGACGCCGACAGCGCCGACGCTGGCGAACATCGAGAAGTAATGCCGGTTCACCTGGTCCTTGAGTGCGCCCTCTCCGATCTGATTCAGTCCGGCAAACTCAAGGGACACCCAGCGACCATCGGGGAAGATGAGCCGGTGAAACCCGATGGCGAGCCGTTCTTGATCCTGGCCGGCAACGGCCGACGCGGATCCGATGACGCGCGCGCCGCGCGGGATCACAATCCGCTGCCGGTCGGCCGAGTAGAAGGGCACGGCCACGGACGCGAGGACCGGGCCGGGAAAGTCGCCATTGAGCTGGTTGACGAGTACGCCTTCAACAAACGCGCCTTCGTAGATCCGCTCCCATCCTGGCGGGTCGTTCGGTGTCTGTACGATGGCGGGGTTCAACGGGTCGCCCTGGGGTACGCGCGCGCTGCCCGTGGCTCCCAAGGGAGGCGCGGCCGGCGGCTCGATCTGTGAGCCGGCCGGAAGCGCGAGCCCGGCGGCGAGCTCCGATCCGGCGGTCTGCTGAGCATCAAGGGCTTGCAACGCCCCGATCGTCTCCATCAAGGTCACGGGCTGCTGAGGAATAGGAGTACTCGCGCCGTTGGGGTTGTCGTCGGCCGTGGTGTCCGCGCCCGCTCCTGGCGCGGTGGCGGGCTCGGCCGCGGCGGTCGCCGCGGCTGGTGGTAGTCCGCCGGTGTCGGGTCGGCGGTACGTGATAACGACTGGCCCGGAACGGAGCGAGCGCGTACGCCGCTCGATGGCTTCAAGGCGTAGCACTTCGCGGAGCTGCGCCTCATCGTCGGTCAACGGGACGTACGTCGCCGCCTCGCCCTCGGTAAGCGTCTCTCCCGTGGTCGGGTCAAAGGCGGGCGTGATCCGTCCGCCGGCAAGCTGCGCGCCGTCGGTGGCGAGCTGCCGCGCGGCGGCTGCTGCTTCGAGCGCCGCCCGGTTCTCTATGTCGTCCACCCGCGCGCCAAGCTGCGCGCTGGCGCGATCGCCGGCGATCCCCTCGGCCTCGGCGATGGATTCTGGGTCTGTGGGAACCGTTGAAAAGCACGATTGCACCAGGAACGCGCCGCCAAGTATCAGGGCGAACAAAAGCGCGCCGATCCGAGTGATCCACGTCGTTGAAAATGCGCCGGCTGGCGGCGCGGTGAGTCGTGTCCAGTTCGGCATAACAGTTAGTCCAGGTCGGCGAGATCAATTTTCCAGCCGGCGCGTTCTCGGCCGATTTGGAGCCAGCCGGTACCGACAAGCCGGCGGACGATAAAGAGCCCGTCTTGCTCAAGGTCGTAGGGGATGAGGGACGGCTCTCCGTCCTTGTTCTCGTAGAGCGCGGGTGTCTCCTGGGCGGTGGATCGGACGTAGGTAAATTGCCCGTCGTGCCACATACCTTCCACGAGGAACGGCCAGCGCGCGGCCTTGTCCTCGAGCTTGTAGGGAAACTGCAAGCGCGTGGGGTAGTCGGATCGGAAGTCGTCTACCTGGGCGCTCGCGGCCTGGGCCATCGCCGCGATCTGCGCCTCGGCCTCGAACTGCGCGCGTTGCACGGCCTCGCGGCTCTGCTCGGCCATGAGCTGATACTCGGCCACGCGCGATCGCGCGACAAAGGCGGGGAGCCCCACACCGATGGCGGTAGCGTCATCGGCGGCGCCGACACGGACAATCAGGTGTGGCGGGGCGTCTCGCTCGGTCACGAGGAACGAGTAGATCCGGCCGCTCTCGCACACGAGCGCGACGTTGGTATTCACGCCCTCGCCGATCGGTTTCAGAAAAGCAAGGTTCGCGGCGCCGGTCAGGTGCCAGTACTCGGAGTCGCCGACGACAAAATCGAGGATGTTCTCGCGCGCCGGCAGTTGAATCACGGTCGTGTGCCGGATGCGGGTAGTGAGACTGATGATCTGGTCGGGGGCGTCTTGTACCTGCAGGACGGACGCCCCGGCCACGTCGCCGGGCTCCTGGGCCAGCGCCGGGACGGTCCAGAGCGCAGAGCACAGGGCGAGAGTGAAGTATCGGGCGGTCGCGGTCATGGGTGCCTCTCCTGGGTTGGGGGTCATCGTTGGGCGGCAAGATGGGCGAGCGCGCCCTCTAGGCCGTGCTGTTCCACGGCTTCTGCACGGCGGGCGGCGTCACGCGCCGACGACGTGTAGAGCCAATACGATTCGGGATCCACTTCAAGCCGGACGGTTGCGGCCATGTTCGGGCGTCTGAGGTACATCTCCTGTTTCGAGACAAGCCCTCGGATGGTCGCCACTTCCGCCGGGTTCAATCGGAAGATTTCAGCCGCCTTGTCGGGCAGCTCGGGGTTGGCGAGAAACAGCTTGGTCGGCATGGATTCGAGCAATGCCTCTGCGCCGGCCGTGCCGGTGATATCGACGGCGCTTTGCGTCGCCATGATGAGCGCCGCGTTTTTCTTCCGCCACGTCTTTGCTGCTTCCGCGAGGTACGCGAGGACCGCCGGATCGCGCAGGTAGCGCCACGCTTCATCGACCACCATCAATTTCACCCGCGCCGTTTCGTCGGGGTGCTCAAGGGTGAGCCGCAAGCGTTCCAGGAGGTAGAACAGCGCCGCCTCACACAAGTCCTCATGCTCGGCCGCGCCCGCGAGGTCGATCACTTGCCAGTCGGCAAGGTCGAGATCGTCTCCGTCCGCCGAGTTGTCGAAGTACTGGCCCCATGCGCCGTCGCCGTACCATCGGCCCATCGCTGGCCACATCGGGGCCGGGAGCGAGTGGACAAAGACGCCCATCGTCCGGCGTTCCGGGGGAAAGGCGTAGAGGTCTTCAATCCGCGCGCGGATTTCCGAGGGGTCCGATCCGGTCACGGTCCATCCGCCGATCTTGAGGAGGCGCATGATCCAGCCGGTGAGAAATTGCAAGGTCCGCTCGGCACGCGGGAGCGCGAACGGGCGCAACCGAAAGCCGCCCTCGCCGCTGGCGTCGTCGGGTGACAGCTCCAGGTAACCGCCGCCGAGGAACCGGGTGATCCAGCGGTACGAGCCCCCGAGGTCGAGGATGAGGACGCGCGGGTTGTATTGCAGGGCTTGAACGAGCAGGAAATTGAGCGTGAAACTCTTGCCCGCGCCGGTCGCCCCGAGTACCAGGGTGTGGCCGACGTCGCCGTGAAACAAGTCGTAATGAAACGGCGTTTGCCATTGCGTTTCGAGGATGGCGAGCGCGGCCCGGTTCAGGTGCCCGCTGCGCGGCACGCCGGCCGGCGGGCCGTAGATGGGCGCAAGGCACGCCGCCGCGCCCGCCGACACGAACACGGATCGGACCTGTCGTTTTCGAGGTTGCGCCGGCAGTCGGCAGAACCACGCGGGGAGCTGGCCGTAGCCCTCTCGGATCACCTTGGCGTCGTGCGCGGCGAAGATGCGGTGCAAGTCGGCGTCGAGTCGTTCGGTGTGCGTGAGGTCGCCGTGCAAGGCAATGGTGAGCGCCAGATCACCATAGGCGACACCCTGCGTTTCGAGTTCAACGGTGGCATGGCCCAAGCGGTCTGATTCCACTTCGGCGGCGCTGTCCACCATCGCCGTCGCGGTCCCTTCCGTCTCCTGTACGTGAGACATCATCGAGTACCGCTTTGAGAAGTAGTGGCGCTGCGCGCCGCGAATCTTGCGGCGCGCCGCGTCCAGATCCCACGGTCGCCATTCGAGCGTGACGGTCATCACACTGTCGAGCCGGTACAGGCTGTGTAGGAGGTTCGCGGTCCCCCTGGCCGGCGGGGAGAGAAGCGAGTACAGGATCACGGGCTCGCCGTCCAGTCGAAGATGCCGGCGTTCGGCTTCCAGTTCGCTGGTGGCGAGTCGCCAATTCAAGCCGCTCCCGGTGGCTCCATCCCACGGCGTAGAGCCCGGCCTGTTAATCAGCTCGGCGAGAAACCGCGAGCCCTCGTGTGCGGTGAGGATTTTGATGGGGGTGAGGTCGGCGACGAGCGTACGGCTGGCGTCCACCTGTTGCCGAAAGCGCGCCGTCGCGTCCTCGATCTGCTCTCGGAAGTAGATCGCCTCGTTCGGGTTCCGCCGCCGCTTCATCCACGTGTGCGCGTAGTTGCGCCACCACGGGGCGTTGTCCTTGCCGGCTGCGGCCGTCGATAGGTGCGGGTCATAGCACCATGCGAGGTACGTCTCCATCTGTTGGATGCGGCGCGAGAGGAACGCGCGCCGCTTCCGTTGCCCGAGGTCGGCCACGGCGGACAAGCCGCCGTCGGCGTCCTCGAAGGTCGCCGGCCGGCGAAGCAAATAGAAATACATCCGGGTCCGCGAGTCGATCCCGCTCAGCATCCGTTGCCAACGGTTCAATACGGCGTCCAGTTGTTCGGGGGTGTGGCCGTCTACGACGGTCGGGGTCAGCCGGGCGATCGTCACCAGCTCGCCGTGTCGGGTGAGACACGTACGATCGTCGGGGAGCCATCCCCAATACGGCAGCTCGTCGGCCAGCGCGCCGGCTGCGTGGTGGTCGGCCAGTTCTAGATCGGTGGTGGTCATGGCCGGGCCTGTCGTCGGGCCTGGGTGGTGAGGACGTACCACGGGTGTTCGGCCCACTTCGCCGGGTCGTATCGGGTTTTGAATCGGACAGACTCACGCAGGATGGTGAGCATGTGCGGGTCCGTCCGCCATGCCCACCATCCCACGCCGTAGAGCACACAGAACATGCCCGCGCCGATCATGATGCTGTTGATGGCGTTCCACATGGCCATCCCGATCGTTGCGGACAAGAGGAACCAGCGCCGTTCAACCCCCATCATCGTGAGGGGGGCCGACAGCGCCGGGTACGCCGGCCACGTTCGCGCGCCGCCGCTGATCATGCAAAGAGCCACGTCAGGAAGTTGGCCGCGCCCATCGCCATCCCCAGCCCGAAGATGATCCCGGCGAGCGCCTTCTTGCTCCCGCCTTCACCGAACGCGAACATCAGCCCGCCGATCACAATCGAGATCAGCGAGAGTCCGCGCGCAAGCGGGCCGGTAAAGGCTTGCTGTAGCACGTCCACGGCATTGAGCCACGGGCTGACGCCCTGGGCGAATAGCAGGGCCTCGGCCAGCCCTACGGCCGTCAACACGGCGACGGCGATGAGGACGGGTGAGCGGTTCATGGTGTCTCTCCTTCGGTGCGGGCACGCGCTCTTCATAGAGCGGCGTCCTGGTTGGTGGTACGGGCGGGCGGTCATTCGGTAAAGTCTCCACGCTCCTGCTGCTGCATCTGCTCGGCCAGCTCCGGATCGCCGCCCGCGCCTCTCCGGATCGACCGTTCGACGAGATCCACTTTCCGCCCGAGGTCCGCGAGTCCGGCGGCGCGCGCGGTCGCGTAGAGCGCCGCGATCATCGACAGCACGGCCAGCGCGCCGTATGCGGTCAGCGCCGGCCAGTACTGCGACAGTAGGACGCGGGAGTGAGGGGCCAGGTAGGCGAACGAAGGACCGGCGACGAGCGCGGTCAGCGCGAGGACGGTCACGGTGAGCCCAAGGGCAACGGTGATCGGTTGCATCGTCTACAGCTCCACGGACCCATCGCGGCCCGGCCCGCTGCCGCCGCCGGGTCCGCTGTCGGTTTCGCGCGCGGCGGCGTTTCCAAGCGCGCGGCCGATCTTCTGGCCGGCCGATCGGCTGCTGCCGTGCATGGCAAAGCCCGCGCCGGCCTTCGCCACGATTGCCGCCGCGTGGTAGTGGTCGGATGCGATCTCGACGTTTACCCGTCCGCTCACACCGTCGGCGTCCTCGATTTCGAGCTGAGCATCGGGGTACATCACATGGCCGTCCTTCATGGGGAGCCCTCGCTCCTGGGCGGCTGCGGCCTTGGCTTCATCGGCGGCGCGGTCGCCTCGTTCGGCGCGCGCCCTCTCGGTGGCCTTGGCGACGATGCTCTTGAGTTCGGCGTCAAGGCGCACACGCACCACGCGCCCGCCCTCGGCCTCGATGCGCACCCGTTCGTCCAACGCGGCGCGGTAGACGGCGGTGTCATGTGACAGCTCGGCCGGCTTTACCAGTCCGGTCCACGTTCGCTGCTCGGGCTGGTGGCCGGCCTCGAGCGCGGCGCGGTGCGCCTCGGCGCGGCCTTTCTCCGTGGCGGTCAGCACCTTGAAACTGTTGCCTTCCGGCCCGGTGGCTTCGTGTTCTTCAATGAAACCGTCTCGGACCATCCGGCTCACGGCGCGGCGCGTGGCGTACGGGTGTCCGTCGTAATGCCGCTCGGATATGTCCTTGCAGGAGACGGCGCGATACATCCCCACGTCGGCGATTGCGTTGCGGTCGCGGTCGGCACGGCTGCGCCGCTCGCGGGGCTGCGCCTCGCGCGCGGTGTACTCGCGGCGGTGGCCGGTGCGCGGTTGCGCCTCGGCCCTGTTCTGGCGAGCTGCGCGGCGTTCAAGGAACTCGGCGCGCTGCTTCGCGTGGTACTCGTCGCTGCGGTAGTACTCGCGGCTCGCCTCGGCCTTGCCGTATGCGTCAACCTCAATCTGCTCGTTGGTGCGGGTGTCCTTGGCCTTGGTGTCGGTCGGTTTGAAGCGTTGGATGCCGGCGCGGTCCTGGCCGGTCCACGCGCGATCTTCGGTCCATGTGCGGCCGTCCTCGGTCGCCTGCCGGTCCTGGCGGCGGTCGGCGGTAGCGGCCACTGCCTCGCCTCGTCCGTCCGGTGGCGTGCCCTGGCGCGGCGGTGGCGCTTCGCGGTATTCCTCGGGCCGTGTCGGGCGGGCCTGGGGAGCGCGGCGGGCGCGGTCTATCGCCCGCTGGAACGCGGCTTGTCCATCCGGCCCTAGCGGATGATGGTTGATGGTGTCGCCTTCTTCTTGCGGCGCGCGGCCATTGCTCGCGGCTCGTGCGGTGGCGCTGGCGCGGCGGCGTGGCTTGTTGGTGGCGGCGTCCAGTCGAGCGCGCGCCGCGTCGGTGCGTGCGCGCCGTTCGGCGGCGAGGTGGGCGCGCGCCGGGTCGTCGGGGTGAGCATCGGCCCGCTCGGGATCGCCGTCGCGCGGGGGGTGACCTGACGCGCCTGGTCGTTGTTCGACCTGGCGCGCCAGGTCATCGGTCGGCCGGTCGTCGCGTGCCGGCTTTTGGGCCGGCTCGCGCGTCGGTTCCTCTCGCCATAGCGCGTCGGAACGGTCAAACATGGCGAGCCTCGTCGGTCGGCAGCATGGCGTTAACGGCTGATGCTGGCCGCGCGTTCTTGGCCCTGGGGTTGCGAGGGGGGCGCATGGCTGATCTGCGGGCTGCGGTCGGGTGAGTACTTCTCCGCAAGGGCGGTGTGCTCCTTGGCGGTTTCCTGTTCGCGTTCACGGATCGGCCGCATGAGGTAATCGGAGATTTTCTGTGCGTCGGCGGCGGCCTTGTAAATCTCCTTCGGGTCTTTGTCGAGCGCCTTGATCCAGCCCTCGACGTACGCCGCGCCCCGGCTCCCGTCGTGCCCCACGCCAACACGATCGCCCGTCATCATCGCGGACATTTCCGCCCGGAGTTCTTCGCGCGCGTACTCCACGCTCCCGAAATGCCCCACGCCGTTTTTCAGGGTGTCGCGGTCCATCCGCGAGGGGTGGCCGGTCGCGTGGCCGAGTTCGTGCAATGCAGTTTGGTAATACCCGTTCGCGGTGGCGAATTGCTCACGTTCCGGGAGCGTCACCTTGTCGGTCTGCATGTTGTAACAGGCCCGGTCTCCGCGAATGTGGGCGACGTGGACGCCGCTCTCCTGTATCACCCGCTCGGCCGTCTGGTGCGCCTTCCACTCGGGCTCTTTGGTGCGGTCGTCGGCCTTGCGTTCCAGCTTCCACCCGTCGGCCTGTTCGACGTTGAACACGGCGTAGCAGCGGACCATCGGCGGGCGCGTCTGGTCCTTCTCGCCATTGCCCTCGGTCGTCGGGGTGCCGGGCTGCTCCTGCGCCTTCGTCTTCTCGTCGTCAAACTTGTAGAACAGCACGTGGGTGGCCTTCTCGCCCTTGCGGACCTGCCCGCCCATCTCCTTGATCTGCTTGTAGGTGGCCCAGCGGTTATCGCTGTAGCCCTTCGCCGTTTGGGTCACGCTGAGGTAGACCGAGTTCCCGCCCCGGTACGCCTTGTCGCTCTGGATGTTCTTGGGGAGTCGGCTCTCGCCGGGCTTCCACGGTTTCTGCCACGGCGCAACGCCCTCGGCGATCTGCTCCTTGAGCTTGCCGGCAAACTCCTTGTGATAGTCGTCCTGGTTCCAGCGCGGCTTGTCGGCGGGCGGCCGTCTTCGACCCCACGGCATGACTAGTCGCCCCCCTGTTTGATCCACGCGTCATCGCGCCAGTCGGCCTCGGCCACGATCTCCGGCGAATCGGAGTTCTCGGTGTCCGTCAACCCGCATTCGGCCAGGACGGCGCGCGAGGCGCGCACCCACACGCCGGGGAAGAGGACCAGCGTCAACTGCTCGGCGGTATCGACCTCAACCGCCGGGATGCCGTCCACGGTTCCAAGGTCACGAATGGCCATCGTCTGGCCCCTTTCGTCGTGTCATCGCGCGGTCCCTCCACGTCTAGTGCCCGGGCCGTCACCCGGTCCGCTCTCGCGCCCACTGTCGGCTGAGGGGAACGAGACGCGGACGGGCAACCGCCAGTCCCGCCCCTCCAGCCCGACCACCTGACACCTGCCCGCGATCCGGCTCGCCAGCCGGTCGTCCCCCATGAACGCGGTCAGAGCCGTGCGCGACAGCGCGGCGTCGGACGGACTCCAGGGCTCTCGCATCACGCCGACCCCGCAGCGCCCCGCTCGGCGCCGCCGACCTCGCCCGCCGACCCGTGCGGATCGGCCTCCCGCAGCCGCCAGTCGCTGCCCTCCAGGGCAACGACGCGGCACCGGCCGGCGATCCGGCTTGCCAGCCGGTCGTCGCCCATGAACTCGCCAATCGCGCGCGGCGTCCTGTTCGACGTCCAGATGGTCCGCCGCCCCGCGTCGTGCCGCGCCTCGTACAACATCAGGAGCGTCCGCCTCGTGTAGTCCGTCGCCGCCTCGCGCTCCGCGCCGAGGTCGTCCAGCACCAGCAACTCCCTCCCAATCAGCCGCTCGAACATCTCGAACGGATCCGCGTCGGCCCGCGGCTGGAGCCGGTAGAGCAGCATCGGCACCCGCACGAACTCCGCCGACCGCCGCTCCGACTGCCACGCCTCGTTGAGCACGGTGCACGCCAGGCGCGTCTTCCCGCTGCCCACCGAACCGCACAGGAACAGGTCCGGCTCCTCGTCCCCGGCGGCCAGCAGATGCCGCGCCACGCCCAGCGCATGCCGGTTGTCCGCCGTCTCCTGCCAGGTCGCCCACTGCGCGTCCCGGAACTCTCTCGGCACCGACGGCGCGAAGCCGTGGGCACGCTCCCAGCACGCGCAGCGCCGCAACCGCCCGACGTCCCCGACCCGCGTCTCCAACCAGCCCGGCGTCCGCCGGCACCGCTCGCATCCCGCCGTCATGGCCGCGCTCGCTCGATGACCGCGTCGTACGCCGCGCGCGGATCCGCCGACCGCGCCTCGCCGCCGCGTGAACCCGCCTGGAGCCGCTCGGCCAGCGCCGGGGCCATCGACAGCAGCATCGACACCGTCCGGGTCCGGCCCTCCAGGAACCGGTCCCCCTCGGTCGTCAGGAATCGCTCCGTCAGCCGCTCCAGCTCCACCGCGTCGTAGGTCGCGCACAGACGGCGCGCCGACTCCGCGTCCGACGCCTCAACCGCGCGCGTCGGCGCATACGCCACGCCCCGATGCCGCGGATACAGCTCCACCCGATACCGCTCGACGAACGCCGCCGCCCGCGCCGCCACGGCGTCCGGACCCTCTCCCCCCGCACCCCCCTCTTCCGGATTAGCCGTAGGCCGTAAGCCATTAGCCGTTTCGCAGCCGCGCGCGTGAGTCGGGAAAATTCCGGGAAGTTTTCGGGAACTTTCCGGGAATTTTCCCGGAATATTCCGGGAATCCGCCGCCGGTGCTTCAGGACGGATGCCGTCGTGCGGCGGGGTTGGAGTCTCCCGAGATCGCTTCCGGATGAACGGCAGGGTCGAGCCGGATGCCTTCGGGAACGCCGGCACCTTCACGCCGCCCGGATGCACCGACCACAGATACCGCGTCTTCGGGCTCACCTCCGCCGCAGCCGGCAGCGGATGGAGCGTGCGAAGCGGGTACCGCACCCGCTGGAAGTCCTGCCAATCGACCTGATAGAGGTAGCGCGCGCCCTGGTGGACGAACGCAGCCACCAAGCCCACCTTCACCAGGCGCTCGATGCACCCGCCAATCGCCTTGGCCGGCCGCCGGCTCAGCGCGTCGTGCGCCGCCTGGAACGCGACCGCCTCCGCCCGCATCACCCCGAAGTCGTCCGCCCCCAGCAGGTACGTCGTCCACACCCGATACTCCAGATCCGACAGGCTCGACACCTTGGCGGAGTGGCCGAGCCGGGCGTGCAGGAGTCGATCGGCAGGCATCGCCTCATGCTCTCGCCGCGCGCCCATACAGGCGCGCGACCGCTGGACAGGACGGCGTGTCCGCGCCAACCATCAGCACACCTGCTCCGGGTCGCACGCCGCGCAACGCGCCCATCCCGGCCGCTCATCGAGCACGCGCACCTCGACGCCGGAACGGCCCCGCACGCGCGCCGCCATCTCCGGCCAGCACTCGGGACAGACGAATTTCGGGGCGCCCGTTCCCGCGTCCACTTCACGCCACGGCGCGTCGGATCGTCGCGATCCGGCGCCCTTCCCCCAATGCCGCGCGTCCGCGGGCAGCCGCTCGCTGACATCAGCGTCGACCACGCTCTCGAAGCGCAGCCGTGGCTGTTCGCCCTCGAACCACGTGCGCCGGGAACTGCAACCCGAGTCCCGTCCGCATCGCTGGGCGCTCATCGCATCCGCCTTCTCTGGGCGGGCTTGCGCCCCGCCCCGCCGGCCGCGAGCCACCGCAACACGGACGCCTTGCTCCATCGCGGGCGTCTGTCGATGCCAGGAATCGGCGCCACCGGAAAGACGTGCGCCTCAAGTCGGCGCTTGATCGTCTTGGGGTGGCAGCGCAGCAGCGCCGCCAGATCCTCCAGGAACAACACGTTGGGCAACTCGTCCGGCGCGACATCCGGGCCGCACGAATCCCCATTGCCGCGGGCCTCCGCGTGCCGCCGCGCGCGCGCTCCGATCAAGCACGGCTGTAGCTCACGCGCTCGCGCCAGAACCTGCTCCCGCGCCGAGTCCGCGGCGCGTTCCGCTTCCTCCACCACGTTCAGGATCTCGGTGGCCTGCTCTGCGAATCCGGTCGGCGGCCGGGTGTGGCCGTTGATCCACCCGTTCAGGGCGGGCTGACTGACGCCGAGCATCGCCGCGAGCTTGCGCTGCGATAGCCCCAGCGTCGCGATCCGGGCGCCGATTGCCTGTGTGGGACTTACCATTGGTGCCTCCAGGAATCTAGGGGCACCAGAAATTACTAGTCAACTGTAATCATTGATTATCATTGGCGCGTGAACATCGTCGGACAGCGCCTGCGCGCCGCCCGCGTGCTCCGGGGCTTCACCCAGGCCCAGCTCGCCGCCAAGATCGCCCTTACGCGAGAGGCGATCTCCATGGTCGAGCACGGCAGGTCCCGCATGCGGGTTGACAAGCTGGCCACCGCCGCGAGGACGCTCGACGTGTCGACCGACTACCTCCACGGGCTCACCGAGGACGCGTCCCCCGCCGAACAGCTCGCGCGCGCCCTCGCCGCCGCCACTGGTGGGCAACTTCTCGATGACCGGAATGCGCGCGGCGCATCCCACGACGACGGCGACTACGTCGGTGTCTACGCGCTGGCCACGTCCGCGGGCGGCGGCGCCGTCGCCTACGACGAGCGCGTGACCGGACGCCTCAAGTTCCGAATGACGTGGCTGGCCCGACACGGGCTCGTCGCCCGCAATTGCCGTGTAATCGGGGTCATCGGAGAGTCCATGGAGCCGACGCTGGCAGACGGCTGCTCGATCCTCGTCAACCACGCCAGCCGTCGCCGGCACCTCGGCCACATCTACGTCGTGCGCACCGGGGATGGTCTCGTCGTCAATCGCGCGGGCAGGGACCCGGCGGGTGTCTGGCAAGTCGTCAGCGACAACCCGGACAAGCTGACCTGGCCGAACCGCCCGTGGCCGTCTGACGCCGAAATCGTCGGCGAGGTCAGGTGGACGGCCAGAACCTTCAGATGACGAGAAACCGCATCGAACCCGGCAGTCTCCGTCGGCTCCGTTGCCACCGCTCGGTGAGTCGCATGCAATATCAGCATACTGATTGCAACGCAATCTCCACTTGGGTTAAGCTCCCGGACGAACGGAGGGCGTGACAGATGGCGAGCATCACGATTCGGAACCTCGACAACGACGTCAAGACCCGGTTGCGCGTGCGGGCGGCGGACAACGGACGCTCCATGGAAGAGGAAGCGCGGCTGATCCTGCGCGATGTTGTCGGGCGCAAGCCGAGTTCCCGGAATCTGACAACCATCATCCGCTCGCACTTCGGCCCGGCCAACGGCGTGGATCTGGAGTTGCCGCCGCGCGAGCCCGGGCGCGAGCCGCCGTCCTTCGACTGAGCCCCGCGGCCATGACTGTGCTGCTGGACACGAACGTCGTTTCCGAACTGATGCGCAAGGTGCCAGACCCGGTTGTCGCGGTGTGGGCAGCCGGCCACCGCCTGGAAGACCTGTTCTTCTCCGCGGTCGGCGAAGCGGAGTTGCGCTACGGCGTCGCCATCTTGCCGGCAGGCCAGCGCCGGGAAACGCTGCTCTCGGATATCGAGAGGATGATGGACGAGGCTTTCGGCAGTCGCGTGCTCCCCTTTGACAGCGGCGCGGCGCGCGCATACGCGGACATTGCCGCCATGCGCCGTTCCGCCGGCCGCCCCGTCGGACCCGCCGACTGCCAGATCGCAGCAATCGCTCGCTCACGCCACATGGCGGTGGCGACGCGCAATGTTCGGGACTTCGAGGACGTCGATATCGAGGTCGTCGATCCTTGGGCGGTCGCATGATTGTGTTGCTCGACGCGACCCGGCTCTCCGTGCCGATGCGAGGACAGCCTCGGCGAGACATGCCCGCGGTCGGCACTCGCCCAGGCCGGGTTGCTCCGAGAGCGACATCCCGCCGGCCCGCAAAGGATGATGGCGCGGACCACGAGTGCGGCGATCCGGCAGCGGTCAGACCAAACGCGATAGGATGGAGTTGCGAGGAGGAGCACTATGGCTGTCGTGCATATCGAAGCCGAGATCCCGTGGCGGATCGACCGCGCCGACCGTGAGCATTGGGTCGGCATCTGCGATCCGCTTGGCCTGACGGTCGAGTCAGAGACGTGGGCGGAGTTGATGGAGGACATCGCGCTGACGCTTGATGCCATGCTGAACGACCTGCTCTCCAGCAACGAACTGGACCACTTCTTGCAGGAGCGCGGCTGGGCAGCGGACGGCCCGACGAGGGACGGCGCCGAATCCGTGCGGTTCGACGTCCCGTTCATTCCCGCGCTGGTCCGGTCGCATGATTCCACGACAGCGGTTCATCGCTAGGATCCGTTCGCTGGGGTACGCGTACAAATCGACGCAGAAGCGGACGTATCTCTATCGGAAGGCAGGCGGCACCCACTATATCTCCGTACCGATGCGAGACAGGCTTAGCGAGACCTACGTGCGGTCGGCACTCGCCCAGGCCGGGTGCTCCGAGAGCGATATCCGGGCGTTCCTTGACGATGCGAACTCACCGTGAACCCGGCATTCGGCGTGACACGAACGGTCGGATTCAGGCTTACGTCCGCGCCAACGGGCAGTTGCGCTTCAAGCGGTTTCCGGCCGGCACATCGCTGGACGCGGTCCGGCGATGGCGCGCTGACACCCGCGTGTCGCTGGGGCTGACGAAGCGCGCCGTCGGGACGCTCGCAGCCGATATCGAGCCCTTCCTCCGACAGATCGCGGATCGGCCACGGCTGGTGGGGGAGCGACGCCAGCAACTGGAGTGGTGGGCGGAGCGGCTCGGCCACCTTCGGCGCCATGCCATTGCGACGTCCGACGTCCGGGCCGCGCTTGCGGACCTGCGCCGGACCCACGCCGCATCGACCTGCAACCACTACCGGCAGGCGCTCTTCTCATTGTACAAGACCCTCGACGGGCGCGACGCCCCCAATCCGGTGCGGGAGGTCGCGCCCTTCCCGAACCCGGCCCCGGAAGCGCGCGGACTCTCGTACGACGCAGTCCTGCGCATCCTGGAGTCCATGTCGGATCAGGGCAGGGCGACCGTCAAGGGACGCCCGCGCGTCGACGGATCCGCGGCGAAGGCGCGGTGTCGCGTTCTCGCGTTCACCGGGATGCGGCCCAGCGAACTGATGCGCTACCGGCCGGAGCACCTGGATCGGACGACGCAGACGCTCGTCGTGTTGACGGGGAAGGGCGGCCGGACGAGGACGATCCCGCTGAGCACGCCCGCCGTCGAGGCGCTGGAGGATCTGGAGTCGCTGGGGGCGATCGGCCCCTTCTCGACGTCCTCGGTCCGGCGCGCGTTCATCCGGGCGGCCGAGCGGATCGGGATCCGCGGCGTGCGTCCCTACGATCTGCGGCACAGCTACGGCACGGCCCTGTACCGCGCCGCCGGGGACACGCGGCTCGTCAAGGACGTGCTGGGCCATTCGGATTCGCGGATGACGGAACGGTACACGCTGGGGCATGTGCCGGAGGCGATGCGGGCTGCGACGGCGGTCTTCGAGGAGCACTTGGCGGGCCGTGAATCGGCACAGTTCGTGGCGAAAAAACAGATCGGGCTCCTAAAAGTTATCGAAAAAAGTTAGCGCGGTCTGTAAATAGTTGATATAATACGGTTTGCGCGTTTACAGTTCGGCCTCCGGAGCCGAAGGCCACAGGTTCGATTCCTGTCTGGCGGAACATCTGGGCTCCGACGGGACGATCAGCATCCGGGTGTTGTCGGGCGTGCTGTAGCTGGCGTCCGCTACACGGAGGGGTGAGAGTGTTCGGAGCCGTCTCCTCTTGGCTGTCGATCGATCAGTCCTCGGCCGTGGATGCCTGCCCGACCCAACCGACGGCGGCTCGACCACGGTCGTGCCATCTCCCCCGTGTCCGTCGCGTCAGCCGTGCCGCGTGATGGCCCCCGACCTTCCCATCATGTGTTTGCGGATGGTGTCCGCGTGGCAGCCGGCCGCCACCGCCTGCTTGGCAAGCTGCCGGGCGTACCACACGTCGGACATCACCACTCGCAGCAAGCGTAGCGCGAAGTTCAGCGAGATCGAATCGAAGCCCCGATCGGCAGCGATCGCGGGCTGCTGAGCTGGTGGCGCGCCTCCTTGTGCGTCAACTGGCCTGCTTACAGGCCAAGGTGAACACGGTCTCAGTCATCCAACGCTTGAAGCTGTCGTTGTCCATGAATTGCTTGAACAGTTCGGCATCATCCTTGATGAGCGCCGTCATGACACGAGTGAGCACCTTGCCGTGCTCAATGCGAGCATTGTCCTGATCGGAGTTCTGGCGAGCGTTCTTGAACGCAGCGTCCTGGGCTACTCGAAAAGGAATGGTCTCCGTGATCATCTCCTTCACCCGGTCGGTGTCCTGCCACGCGATGGCACCGAACAGGTCATTGAACTCTCTCAAGATGCTCGAGAGCCGCTCCAGCTCCGGCTCCGGCACGTGGCCGCCGCCGCTCGGTGGCACGGGTTCGATCTCGGCATTCTCGTCGGGCAGCAGGATCTGCTGCACCGCGCGCTTCTCGACCCGATAGCTGTCCATGTCGATGGCGTCGAGGATGCCCTTGGAGAGGTCCTCCTCCTCGGGCGCCGGCAGCTTCGAAATCAGGAAGTTCAGGAAGATGAAGCGGCGCCGGTCGGTGACCACGATGATCGAGTCGAAGATCGGGGCGTCGTCCTTCGCGAGCCCGATCAGTTGGTGGGCCAGCCAAGCGATGGAGTTGCTCTTCCCGCTGCCCGCCGAGTGCTGGATCAGGTAGCGGCGGCCAGCCCCGCGCGTCTCGGCGTCGGCCAGCAGCCGGTGCACCACGTCGAGCTGTTGGTAGCGCGGCCAAATCTGCGTCCGCTGTTTCTTGCCGGTCTTCTCGTCCTTCGCCTCCACCGCCTGGGCGTAGTTCTCCAGGATGTCGGTCAGGCTCTCACGGGTCAGCACCTCGCGCCACAGGTAGTCGGTCTTGATGCCGCGCGGGTTGGGCGGATTGCCAGCGCCGTGGTTCCAGCCCAGGTTGAACGGCAGGAACCAGGACGCCTTCCCCTTGAGGTGCGTGCAGAAGCGCACGTCGCTCTCGTCCACCGCGAAGTGGGCCACGCAGCGGCCGAACCCGAACAGCTTCTCGCGGGTTCATACCGCGATGGCCTCCTCCCGGACGAGATGCAGCCGGATCACGCGCGGCGCGCAGTCTTCATCGAAGTGGCAGAGCACGGCGTCTCTCGCCATCTTCTTCAGATCGTCCCAGTTCTCTCCCTGCGTGTAGATGCTGTATCCGAGCGCCCGGGCGTCGTACCCGCCTTCGACCGCTTCCGTGACCTCGAAGATGATCTCCGCTGGCCGCGCCCGCGTCTCCGCCGATGGATTGTCAGTCATTGCCCGCTCCCGTTGCGCTCGCCTTCATCGCGTCGAGGCCGGTTCACCGTGGCCCAGAATCTCCGCCAACAGCCCCTCCGACTCCTGCTCCAGCGCCAGAATGTCCGCCCGAATCTCGGCCAGTGTCCGCATCGGCTTCGGCTTGTAGAAGTAGCGTGTGAAACTGATCTCGTAGCCGACCTTCACGCTCTCGGCCTGGTATCAGGCATCCGCCGCATACGGCAGCACCTCGCGCCGCAGGAACGCCTCAATGCCGCCCTCTTCCTGCAACGGGATCTGCTCGGTGTCGCGCAGGTCGGTATCCGACTCGTACTCCACGACAGCCGGCCGGCCGTTGACGTTGGCCGCGAACAGGCCGCGCAGCGGGTCGGCCTCCGTGCCGCGCTTGTGGATCTTCCGGAGGACCGGCGGCGCGTCCTCCCTGCGCGTGCCGCTCTCCTTCAGCGCCTTGATCTCAGCCGCCTTGTAGACGCGGTTCGGGTCGGCGCCTGCGATGCGTAGCGGCCGGTCGACGGTCACTTTCCAGTAGCCGAACGCGGCGTTGTCGAAAATCTTGCTCTGCTCGGTCGGCGTTGTTGCATGAAGACCCTCTGCGGGTGGGGCGGTTTGGCCTGCACTTCTCGTGACCCTCCGCAGAAGCCACACTACAGGGATGCAGTCGAAGGTCCATCCCACGTATAAGACGAAGTACCGCGTGGCGAACTGGCCGGCCTACAACCAAGCCCTCGTGCGACGCGGCGATGTAACGGTGTGGTTGTCCTCGGAAGCAATCGCTGCCTGGACGCCCCGCCGGAGCGGCAGGCGAGGCGGGCAGCGGCGGTACTCGGATCTCGCCATCGAGACCGCGCTGACCCTGCGGCTCATCTACCATCTCCCGCTGCGCCAGGCCGAAGGGTTCCTGCACGCGCTGTTCGGGATGATGCGCCTCGACCTCTCCGCCCCCGACTATACGACGCTCTCCCGGCGCAGTCAGCATCTGAGGCGCCGTCTGCGACTCGTCCCGCCCGGCGAGGGCCTCCATCTCGTGCTCGACAGCACGGGTCTGTCCCTCGTCGGGGCAGGTGAGTGGGCGGCCGCGAAACACGGTGGCCGCGGCCGGCGTGGCTGGAAGAAGCTCCACCTTGGCGTCGATCAGTCTGGCGTGATCCGTGTCCACACGCTGACCGAGGCGACGGGTGATGATGCGACCACCGCCCTCGATCTGCTCACCGCGGTCGAGGGCCCTCTCGTGCGCGTCAGCGCTGACGCCGCCTATGACACGGTCGCCGTCTACGAAACGGCGGGGGCGCGGGGTGCGACGGTCGTCGTCCCACCGGCCAGGACGGCGAACGTCTCTGGCCACGGCCCGCGGTCACCCGCGCGGGATCGGACGATCACGTTGGTGCAGCAGCTCGGCCGGCGCCAGTGGAAGAAGGCGTCAGGGTACCATCGTCAGGGCCGGGTGGAGAACGCTTTCTTTCGCTACAAGTCCATCATCGGAGATGGTCTTCGCGCCCGGAGTCCAGCTGGGCAGGGGAGTGAGGCCGTCCTCGGCTGTGAGATCCTCAATCGGATGACCGCCCTCGGCCGGCCAGTGTCGTATCACATCGGCAGGTGAGGATCCTGTCGGTGGGCCTCGTGCGGGCCAGTGACGATTCGTGCAACAACGCCTCTTGCTGCGGCGACGGAGCGAGCACCTCGAACGGCCGAACGCGCATCTGTACGACACCGGCGACATGCGACGGACGCACCTGCGAGGGCATGCCAACATCCTCAAGCGACTGCTCGTCCACACGGGGGCGTTCAACTTGGGCCTGCTCATGCGAACGCTGATCGGGGTGGGCACGCCACGCGGCCTCCAGGGACGCGTGGTGGCGGTCCTGACGCTCGTCGTCGCGCTGTGGACACGTCTCATCGACTGCTGGCGCCCTTTCGACACGCCACTCATCGATCACACGTCCGTATGTCCCATTCACGCGAAAGAGGGCGACGCGGCCATGCTATTGTTCGAGCCGGTGCTTGCCCGCACATGACCAGCATTGATAGAGAAGAAGTTGACGGCCGGCGGTTGAATAGTCTGGGTTGACGACACACGAAAGGGTCATATTGGAGAAGCCGTGGGTCTCAGGCGCGCTTGAGTTGCTGGAACACGCTCATTCCCACATCGAGGGTAATTCTGCCTTCGACAAACGAATGGCCTTCATTAGTATCGACAACTGCGTGGAGGTCAGCATCCGCAGCTTCTTGGCGTTGCCGAATTCGAAGTCCGGTATAGCTGTGTCGCGGGCGGAGCTCAACGCAATCAGTGGGAGCTTCCCGAAGCTTCTTGAACTGCTCGTGACGCGTGCACCAGACCGATTCTCTGGTCTTGATACCGTAGACATTGAGTACTATCACCGAATTCGCAATACCTTGTACCATGAAGGCACGGGCCTGAGTGTGGACGAGCAGTACTTGCTCGCCTATAGAGGTATTGCCGAAATACTCATACAGAACCTGTTCGACGTCACAATGAAACCACCAGCACCGCAGCCGTCACTGGAAATGCTGATTCGCAGTTGGAATCGCATCGAAAAGCTCGTCAAAACAACGTTGGACAATGCCGGTTTCACATCGACGTTCAAATGGGAGGAAGCGTTCGCCGCTGGCCTACTGAGCCCGGCCGACGTTGCCAACCTGACAGAACTTCGGATAGCGCGGAACCGGCTGGTTCACTCAGATATGATCGATGCAGAGGAAGTTGCGTTCTGGATCAGAAAGTCCGCTCAGATCCTCAAGAAACTAGAACAACTGCCGACGGCATAACGACGAGCATGGGATTGAGATGAACTACGGCGAAGATGTTCGTGGCTCGCGACCAGATGACGATGACGCGCGAGCAGTGATTGGGCAGCATGGTCTTCAGGACTGCGCGGGGCGTACGACGGGGAATGCCGTGGGACAGGCAGAGTGGTCTAAGAGCGCGCCAACGGGTGTCGACCCTGGAGGGTGGGCCAGTGGGACACCAGCCCACTGCTGAATGTTCGGCTCGCGCGGATGCATCTCGTTCAGACGACGGAGAAACCGCGCGTCGGATGTCCCACGCTGTCACCGATTACAAAGGAACGAAAGCGATGATGCGAATCATGCTGATCGGCGTGTCACTCGCGGTGCTCTCGGTTGGATGCCGACAGGATCCGTTGGCTGAGTTGCGAGAGGGTGCTCAGGGAATCCTTGACGACGCGCGAACGAGGGCAAACGACGTGCGCGAGCTGTCGGCAGCAGAGCTCCAGGCTCTCTGGGCCATCGAATACACGTCACTCGAGGTGACCCACGCTGATCTGGGAGACGTGGACGAACGGCTCAATGCGATGGGACGGGAGCGGTGGGAGTGCTATCACGTCAGTGAGCATGAGCAGGGACGGGTCTTCTACTTCAAGAGACGCACGTCGAACGCGGTCGCCTACCTGACCAATCTGCTGCGGGTCGGCGCGGTCGCGTTCTAGCGTGTGCAGCGTCAACGATGCGTGCCGGTGGGCGTCGACGGCGCGGTTCAGAGGACGAGAGCCCCGGCGGGACGTATCATGTCTCCCATGACCAGCTTCCGGCTGTCGGTGACGGTGCTCGCGGTGATGCACGCGCTCTTCGCCGGCTTCACGGCCCTGGTGGGCGCATTCGCGAACGGTGGGGACATCTGGCAACGGCTGCTGGTGGTCCTCCTGCATCCGCTTGGCGCAGCGGGCGTGCTGGTGCTCGTGTTGCGGCCCCGCCTCGCCACGACGACGATCCTCGCCCTCGCGGCACTCCTGACAGCGAACGTGGTCGCCGACCTGGGCCTTGCGCAGCTGATGGCCGCGGGCCGCGTGCGGGGCGATTGGGAGCTGGCGCTGGCCTTCTCAGTGGTTCCAGTCATCGGAGTGGTCTACGCGCTGGCGCTGCTGCGCACGGCCCGCGGAACGGTCGTGTAAGGCGCCGTTCGGAACTGGAGACGCGTTGGAGCCATGGGCGCCAGCCGTGCTCGATAGTCCAGGGCGCCGGACCGCTTCTGCGCCGCATCAGCGGTGTGGCGAATCGCCGGTTCCGTGCTGTCCGTTCAGATAGGCGGTCCACCGGAAGGTACATTCCACCGGAGCGACCGCGCGGGTGCGCAATCCCCTGTGTGACTCTCGAACGGTCCTCTCGACCATTCGGACACACGCCGAAACGGCCTCCCAACTCATGTTCCCAAAGCCGCACCACACAGACCCCCTCGGCTGCAAGCTCCTCAGTCTGCGCGTTCCGACGCCGTCGTTGACGCGCTCGGCAACAGCGCCTGTGACCGCCATCATGCCGTCGCTGTGTGCGACTACGACGGCGGACTGCAGGCGGTCAGCGAGGAACAACTTTCCGGAAGCAGCGGACGGGCGCGCCGGATGGCAGGGGGTTCGAAGGGGGGCGCAGCGGCAGACCGAGCAAGTCGAAGCCTTGCAGCAGCGGATCGAAGTCTATCGGCAGCAAGTCGAGCACTTCACCGGGCAGGTGACGCGCTTGACCGCGGACTACAGGGCGCTCGCCGCGACGTTGCGCACGCGCTGGAACTGATGCGCCAGCCCGGCCGGCAACGCGGACCGGACAGGGGCTATGGCCCGAACCGCTAACCCGGCAGTTTCGACGCCCCAACGGTCCGTGTCCTGCTCTTCCCCCGGGGATCGCGTGCCGGGAGTACGAGCGAGGAGAGAATCGCTGCCGCTGCTACCGAAACACCAAGAGCAGGAGGTCATCCGTGTCGGCGCCGCACTGCTGACCCAGTTGTCGAATGGACATCTCCGGGTCGTCGACAACGAAGCCCTCGTCGCCAAGCCGATCGACGACCTGCCGCACGTCCATGTCGACGACCGGTGCGAGCACGGCCAGCGGCGCGCTGTCGATCCTGTCGACGATCAGCGCCTCGGCTTCTCCCATGTTCAGAACGGACGACGCGGCGACCAGGCCGACGCCGATCGCCCAGGCGGTCACGACGATGCCGAGAGCGCCGCGCTGACGAAAGTAGTTCGTGAAGGACCGCCGGTGGCTCAACACGTGCAGAAGGATGGCCGCGGAGAACGAGATCCCGCCAACCTCATGCGCGAACTTGAAGGGCCTCTCCGTAATGAAGAACATGGTCAGGCCGGTGGCTGCCACGAAGATGCCCGCACCAATCGTCACCGGCGTGGACCAGGGTCGGGTATTCCACGTCTTCACGACTTGCTCCCGTCCGCGTCTCGTGCGAGCGCCCCTGCGGACGCGCGTGGCGAGGAAATGATGGCTAAGGCCAATGTCATGGTGTGCGGCGTCTCCTCCCCGTCAACGCGGCGCTGCTGCTCCCCAGTCGATGGTAACGCCAGCGGGGCGCATGGCGACGCGGTGCGGGCGCTACCGGCGTTGCGGGACGACCTGCCCGTTCTCCCCATCCAGGTAGGCCGCCCAGTCGTTCATCAGCAACCGCCGACGCTCGAAGAGATCACTGCGCGCATAGGCCGCCTCTGTCGGGTTGCGCACCGTATGGGCGAGCGCGGCCTCGACCACTTCGCGGGGTGTGTTTGTCTGCTCCGCCGCCCAGTCCCGGAAGCTCGATCGGAACCCATGCGGCACGGCGGCGATGCCGAGTTCTTTGATCAATTTTGACAACGTCATGTCGGAGAGCGGCTTCCCGCGTGGACTGCGGAACACCAGACTGGTGCCGTCGCTCCGTCTCCGTGCGTCGTGCAGGATCGCGAGCGCCCGCCCAGAGAGCGGCACGCGGTGGTCCCGCTTCGCCTTCATGCGCGCGGCAGGGATGGTCCACTCGCCAGCGTCCAGGTCCATCTCGTCCCACGTTGCCAGGCGCACCTCGCCGGACCGCGCCGCCGTCAGCACCAAGAGCTCAAACGCATCCTTGGTGGTGACCAACGCCCGGGAGGTTCGCACGGTTGCGAGGGCGTCCGCCACCGCACCGTGGGGCAGCGCCCGCATGTGTTGGACGACGGCCCGCTGCCGCCCGAGCACCTGCCCGAGGGCGTCGCCCGCCGGGTTGTCCGGCCGGTAGCCCATCGCCACCGCCCACTTCATCACGGCGCCAATCCGTTGCCGTACCCGCCGCGCGGTCTCAGGCTTGTCGTGCCAGATCGGGGTCAGGATCGTCAGCACGTCGGCCGTGGTCACGTCGGACACGGGCATCGCCCCGATGCGCGGGAACGCATAGGCGCGCAGACTGCGCGGCCAGTCCCGCTCGTACCTCGCGTGCCGCCAGCCGGAGCGCTGCTGCTCCAGCACCGCGGCGGCGGCTTCCTCGACCGTGGGCACGTGCTGGGCGTGGCGCTGCTCGGTCAGCGGATCCCCGCCCGCCCGCGCCTGCTTGCGGTGGGCAAACGCCACGTCGCGCGCCTCGGCCAGCGACACCAGCGGGTAGCCGCCGAGCCCGAGCATCCGGGGCCGGCCTCGAATGACCAGCCGTTGCACCCACCGCCGCGCCCCGGACGGGTCGACGCGCAAGTTCAGCCCGTGGCCGTCACAGTAGAAGCCGGGCGGTGCGGTGCGCACGAACACGGCACTCAAACGATGGGTCAGGCGGCGCGACGGCCGCGGAGGGGTGACTGTCATCGACGAGACCACGTGATGTGCACCCACAGTTCTGTATACAGATAACATTTTGATGCAGGTGAACGCGACGGAACGATGTGAGGCACTCTAGGACAATAACCACCTTTTGTTAGAGAAAGTTACGTGGACGTTCATGGGACACCACGGGAAGACGTCGGAAACCGAAAGATGGTGGATGTCGGGCGGGCCACTCGTCGGCGGGGCCTTCAGGCGTCTGCATCGTGCAGCACGCAGTCAATCTCGAAGCGAATAGCTGGTGCTGCGCCCGCCGCCGGCGTCCTGCTGCAGGATTCCATGTGCAATCAGAGAACGGATGTCTCGCAGTGCCGTGTCATGAGAGCACTTGGTCAGCTTCGCCCATTTTGTGGTTGTCAGCGTGCCCTCGAAGTCGTCCAGCAGGCAATTGAGGACAGCGCGCTGGCGATCATTGATGCTGACCTGTACCGCACGCTCCCAGAACCGAGCCTTGCGCATCACGGCCGCTAGTGTCTCCTCGGCACCATCGAACGCGCGGCCGAGGCAGCCCAGGAACCATTCCATCCACGGCGTCACGTCCAGGCTGCCTTTCTGCGTGTGCTCGAGGACGTCGTAGTAGTTGTTTCTCTCGGCGCGGATCTGCGCCGACATGCTGTAGAAGCGCTGTGCGGTGTTCTCCGATCGCGCGAGCTGCCAGTCTGCGATTGCGCGCGCAATGCGTCCGTTGCCGTCATCGAACGGGTGGATCGTCACGAACCATAGGTGCAACAGGGCGGCCCGCAGCACAGCGTCGGCCTTCGCGTCGACACTGTTCGCCCAGGCCAAGAGCGCGTCCATCTCCTCCGGCAGTTGCCCGGCCGCGGGCGCTTCGTAGTGCACGTGCTCCTTTCCGACGGGGCCCGATACCACCTGCATCGGCCCGTTGGCATCGTCCCGCCAGGCGCCAACGATGATCCTGCGCATGCCGCTGCGCGCCGTGGAGAAAAGCGCGGCATGCCAGCCGAACAGGCGCTCAGCGCTTAGCGCCTGGGCGAAGTGTTGCGTAGCATCGAGCATCATCTCCACCACGCCCTCGACATCGCGGTCGGCCACCAGGGTGCCCGCAGTGTCGAGCCCCAGGCGCCGCGCGATGGAGGAGCGCACCTGTTCGGCGTCCAGCTTCTCGCCCTCGATCTCGCTGGACTTAACGACATCGAGCGTAAGTGTGTGTAGCTCGGCCTCCTTCCGAAGCGGGACACCCAGCCCCTCCATCCGCCCCAGCAGCCGGCCCTGCCGGTGCCTGATTTCGGCCAGCGACCCGCTCAAGGCCTCTTGATCCCAACGACAATGTGGCCATTCTGGCCGTTGGTGTATGTATTGCGGGTTCATTCTACGCACTCAATACGTATATTATCGGGCCTCTTCGACGCACCGTCAAGGCTAACTACGCATGAAATGCGTAGTTAAAACCGCCAATCTACGCACTCCGACGTCAACAGCGAAGGAGCGGGGCGTAGAACGTGGTGGTACTTCAGGCTGACTGTGACCGCCTGGTAACCGATCGCCGCTCGGCGGGAGGGCCGGATTGGCAGAGAGCAGCCGGTCGCACTTCGTCGGGGTCGTCACCGCGGTGATCGACGAATCCAGTCGCGCGGAGCTCGCAAGACCGACGTTCAGACCGATATAGGCGCCGCGGCGGCTCTCCTGGGCGTCGGCCGCACCAGCGGTGAAGACGCATGTGATCAGCGCGGCGGCGACCGCGTGTGCGGAACGGTTTTTCGTTGACGACGAGTTGTGCACGTCTGACGGCAGCCGGGGCATTCCGGGCGTCACTCCGCGGAGTCGAACTCCGCGTCCTTCAGGCGGAAGCCGTCCGCCAGCTCGGGCTCGCGATCGTCGTTCAGGACGCGGTGGGCGATGTAGTCTCCGAGCACCGGCCCGAACTTGAAGGCCTCCGCCGATCCGCCGCCGGCCAGCCAGACGTTGTCCAGATCCGGGTGGCGATCGACGATGAAGTTCCCGTCGACGCTGCTCTCGTAGTGGCACGCCCGCGTTTCGTTGATGGGCGCACCGACCAGATCCGGAAAGTGCCGCCTGAGAATCTCGCGCGGGCGATCGTGGTACTCCGGGGCGATCCACCGATCGGAGAAGTCCGGATCCTCCGGCGGGCGGCCGCCGGTCCGGACGCGGAATCCCCGATGGTCCAGTGGTAGCGCCGGCCAGCCGGTGCAGCCCGGCACGCCGTAGCTGGGCATGTAGGGATAGGAGAAACGGGTATCACCCGACGGCACCGCGAAATAGAAGACATGCCCCATGGCAATCCGGATCCGCTGCCCCATCAACTCGGGCAGGACCTTCGGGAACCAGGGGCCGCACGCGAGGATGACGGTTCCCGCCGACAGCGTCTCGCCCGAGGCGAGCTGCAGGGAGACGAGCGACCGGCCGGTCCGGGCTCCGAAGGCGGCGCGGTCGATCCGGATCGTGCCGCCTTCGTCCTCGAAGACCCGGGCGACCGACTCGATCGCGCGTCGCGCCCGGACCACCCCGGCGCCTGGTTCGTACAGCGCGACACCGAGATTGTCGTACCGGATCCAGGGCCACCGGTACGCGACCTCGTCCGGCGCGAGCACTTCGTAGGGAGTGCCGAGCGCGTCCCAGTGCCGGCGCGTCTCCGTGAAGTACTGACTCGCCTCCTCGCGCAGAATGACGTCCCCGGTCTGGAAGAAGAGCCGCGGCAGCAGCCGGTCGCGGCCTGCCTCGTCCCACGCGATCCAGCGCTCGGTCGCACGCCGCGCCCAGCCGGTCCACTGCGCCCCGTGCGGCCGATCGCCGTACGACGTGCGCACCCCACGGGTTTCGCCGCCGGAGGTCTGCCGGGAATTCCCCGCGCCATAGGCGTCGACCACCGTCACGCGGGCGCCGAGACGCTGCAGGTGCAGCGCCGTCCACATGCCGAACGCCCCGGCGCCGACGACGACCACGTCGGGTGACGGTCGCGGCTGCGACGCGTGCATCCGGCCAGCACCGCTCGCGGCGAGCGCTGCCCCGGCACCCATCGCCTGCAGAAAGCGGCGCCGGCCGACAGGTACGGCGGATCCCGGTCTGCGGACCGTCGCGCGGGTCGGCTTGCTCAACGCGTGCTCGTCTCGGGTGGCGGGCGGTGCAGGTGCAACCAGCCACCCCGGCCGGCGAGGACTAGTCCTCGTCCCGGAGCGCGAACGTCGACAGCGCACTCCCCGCGATGACGGCGAGGTACTGCTTCCCGTCCACCTCGTAGGTCACCGGGCCGTTGACGAGCTGCCCGCCGAGGTTCGTACGCCACAGCAGGTCGCCGGTGCGCGCATCGATCGCCTGGAAGTAGCCGGAGCGCGCACCGGTGAACAGCAGGTCCGACGCCGTCGTGAGGATGCCGCTCGAGATGACGTCGGTCATCTCGAACGTCCACTGCCGCTCGCCGGTCAGGGCATCGACCGCCATCACGGTCCCGCGGGCCGCCTCGTCCGTCCAGGTGTTGATGGGACCGCGCGTCAGCCCCGGCACCGTCGGCGCGTCAGGCACCTCCGTGTAGGTGGTCAGCCGCCCGGCGGTGAACGACCCTCCCACCTCGTACTCCTGCGGCACGCCGCGGAACACCGTTCCATAGCTCTCCCACGCCGGGATGTACATCAGTTCCGTGCGCGGGCTGAACGACGGCGAATACCAGTTCGTCCCCCCCTGCACGCCCGGGTAGGTTGGCTCGCCCGGCGGCTGCGGCGTCTCGATGGGCCGGCCGCTGTCGTCGAGCCCCTCCGCCCAGTTGACGCTGACGAACGGCTGGCCGGTCAGGAAGCGCCCTGTCCTCCGGTCCAGCACGTAGTAGAACCCGTTCCGGTTGGCCCACAGCATCACCCTGAACATCACGCCGTTCCGCTCGATGTCGGCCAGGACCGGGATCTGCACCGAGTCGTAGTCGTAGGGGTCGTCGGGGGTGAACTGGAAGTACCACGCGAGCTCGCCCGTGTCGGCGTCGAGCGCTACGACCGAGTCCGAGTAGAGGTTGTCGCCCGGGCGCTGATCGCGGTTGAAGTCGGGCCCCGGATTACCGATGCCCCAGTAGGTCAGGTTGAGTTCCGGATCATAGGACCCGGTCAGCCAGGCGGACGCGCCGCCGTGCATCCAGGCCTCGGGATCGCAGTACGTCGTGGGGTTCGGGGGACAGGGCTCCCACGTCTCGTGCCCCGGCTCGCCGGGCCCCGGGATGGTCCAGAACCGCCACACCTCTTCCCCGGTCGCCGCATCGTGGGCCGAGATGTACCCGCGAATGCCCCGCTCTCCCCCGCCGGTGCCGACGATGACCTTGTCGTTGACGACGAGCGGAGCCAGCGTCAGGGAGTATCCCAGTCGCGATTCGGCCACCTCGACATTCCAGAGCTCGGCCCCCGTCCTCGCATCGATCGCCACGAGGTGCCCGTCGAGGGTCCCCATAAACAGCGTGTCGTCCAGGATCGCGACGCCACGGTTGTTCGATCCGCAGCAGGCGGTGTGCTCGGACGGCGTCGGGTACTGATAGACCCAGTAGACGCGGCCGCTGCGGGCGTCGAGCGCCACGATGTCGTTGGGCCGCTGCGTCAGGTACATGACACCGTCGACGACGATCGGCGACGCCTGCCACGGCCCGCTGACCGGCGTCTGGTAGGCCCACTGCAATTGCAGATCGTCGACGTTGTCCGGCGTCACCTGGTCCAGTTCGCTGTAGCGCTGGCTGGAGTAGGTGCCCGAGTAGGTCAGCCAGTCCGCCGGCGTCTGCGCCGCGTCCCGCACGCGCTCGTACGGCACCTGCGCGGACAGCCCCGCCACGCCCGGACCGATCAGGAAGGCCACCAGCGCGACCCATCGCGTCGTCTTGCTCTGTCGCATCATCAGCTTCAGCCTTTCAGGGACACGAGGTACGCCAGCAGGTCCGCCAGCGCTTCCGGATCGAGCCGGTCGCCGTAGGCCGGCATCGGTGATTCACGCATGACGTCGAACTGTTGCAGATCCGCCTTCTCGAACGACCGAAGGCGCCCCGTCTCGTCGACGATCTGCACGATGAAGGTGTCTTCGTTGAGCCGGCGCCCGCTGAAGGTCGTGCCGTCGGCGGTCACCACCGTCACCGGCCGGTCAATAGGACGCATCGTACCGGTCGGATCGAGGAGCGTGCGCCGCAGGGCGCTCGCCGGCCGCCGCGCGCCGATCGACGTCAGATCGACCCCGGCGCGCGAACCCTCGCCGTTCAGGCGGTGACACTGCAGGCAGTCGCCCGCCCCCTCGAACACCGCCTGACCCCGGGCCGGGTCGCCCAGCTCGACCTCGTCCCCCTCGTAGTTCATGTTGCGGAGGTAGGCGATGATGCCGGCCATCTCCGACGTGTCGAGGTCGAACGCCAGCATGCCGGTGTCCGGAATGCCGTTGCTGATGAGCTGGCTGAGCTGGCGGTCCGACGACGCCCGCCGCAGCGGGCCGCTCCGCAGATTGACGCCAGCAACGCCCGCGCCGTCCTCCGCGTGGCACTCAGTGCATTCCGTCTGGTACACGGACCGCCCGTACACGATGTCAGCCGGTTCGTACTCCGTGTGGTCCTGCGCCGGAGCGGGACTCGCCGCCGCAACCAGCCAGACTGCCACCCCGGCGATCAGGATCCGCCCGAGCTTCCGTCCACTCATGGTTTTCATCCTCGCCTCCGCCGCCATGCCGCGGCCCCGTGCCGGGCCGGCGCGCGGCGGCCGCGCCGACTCACTACCGAACGTGCCTTCGTACATCGGCGTCCCCATGATAGTCAAGGCCGGACGCTATCTGGACGCGGCAAACGCGACGATGGGCGGATGGGCCAGGAAGTCGTCCCAGAACGGATTGCCGTGCTCGGACGGCTGCAACGAGACGTCGACCCATCGGAAGTCGAGAAATCCTGCCGCGCGGAACGCGTCCTCGTAGGTCTCCCGTGTCAGATAAAAGTTCTTGATCTCGAACTGCCGCCCGTCCGCAGTGGTGAAGTCACGCGGTCCCCGAGCACGGCGATGCGATCCTCGATGTTCGACTCGTCGGTCGCCGCGACGAACTCCAGCTCGGCCGCGCGGCCGTCGTTGCGCGCGCTGATTTGCAGCCGCCGCTCCGCGGCGGCCTCCCCTTCCCGGCCGGGTTGGATGAGGGTAAGCAGCGTCTCCTCGCCGACCGCGCGCAGCCGGTCGGTCATCGCCTCGCCCCAGCCGCGACTGGCGGCGAACTGCGTCAGGAACTTGTCGATCGCCGGATAGGCGTCGGTGTTCAGGGCGGTCTGGAGGCGGCGCGGTCGCCTGGACAACTCCAGAAACAACGTCATGAGCATCGCCGCGAGGCCGCCCGACGTCATGCCGTTTTCCAGCAGCCCGCTCCAGCCCCCAGCGCGTCGGCGAAGATCAGCTCGTTCTGGAACCCGAGGCCGATCCAGAACCCGACGCCGGCCACGACGCCCTTCCGGTAGTCGACGCCGTCCTCGACGACCACCCGCATGCCGAGCACGAAGAGGGTGCTCATCAGCACGATGGTGTACGCCCCGACGACCGGGCCCGGAATCTCGAGGATGCGCGCCATGAACTTCGGCAGGAACGCCAGCACGACGAAGATGATGCCGATGGCGACGCCGACGGCCCGGGATGCGACCCCGGTGATGTCGGTCACCGACACGCTCGACGAATAGGTCGTGTTCGGTACCGTGGCGGCGAGACCCGAGAGCAGGTTCCCGACGCCATCGGCGGCGACCGCGCCCTGCACTGCGCGGAAGTCGGTCGCGCGCGGCTTGCGGCGCGAAACGCGCTGAATGGCAACGCTGTCGCCGATGGTCTCGATGGCGCCGATCAGTGTCACGAACACGAACGCCGGCAGCAGCGACCAGAAGGCGATCCCGAAGCTGAAATCGAATCCGGGCCAGGCGCCCGCCGGCAGTCCGATCCAGTCCGCCTCGGCAACCAGCCGTGCATCGTAGAGGCCGAACGCGGCGGCGGCCACGCAACCGGCGGCGATCCCGATGACGGGCGCCCAGAGGCGCCAGCAACCGGCGGCCCGGAGCGTGACTGCTACCGTGATGGCCAGCGTGACGATGACGCTGGCCGGCGCCGCCGCCGGCGACGACCCGTCCGGGACATCGGTGAGCATCCCGAACATGATCGGCATCAGGGTGACCGGGATCAGCATGATCACCGTGCCGCACACCGTCGGCGTCAGGATCCGGCGGAGCAGCGACAACTCTGCGCAGAGTCCGAACTGGAACAGGGCGGACACGGTGACGAGCGTCGCCAGCAGACCCGGCCCGCCCCCGGCAAGCGCCGCGACGCAGACGGCGATGAACGCGGCCGACGTCCCCATCAACAGCACGTGGCCGGAGCCGACGCGTCCGACGCGCACCGCCTGAAGCACGGTGGTGACGCCGCTGATCGCGAGCGCCGCGAACGCTGCCCACGACAGGAACGCCTCGCCGGTGCCCGCCGCACGCACCACGATGGCCGGGGTCAGCACGTTGATGGGGCTCACGATGATCTCGCCGACCTCCTGATTCACGTCGCTGAAGATGCCGTGCGCCTTCGTCCGCGGGTCCAACGGACAGGCACGTCGTCGCGACGTGCGTGGCAGGCGATCGCCTCGCCGAGATCAAGCCAGGTCGAAACGATCGAGATTCATCACCGTGTCCCACGCAGCGACAAAGTCACGCACAAATGCCTGCTGCGAGTCGCCACATGCGTAGACTTCCGCGATGGCACGGAGCTGGGAGTTCGAACCGAAGACGAGATCGACGGCGGTGCCTGTCCACGTGAGCTCGCCCGTCCCGTGATCGCGTCCCTCGAACACGTGTTCGGACGCAGACGACGCCTGCCACGTCGTGTTCATGTCGAGCAGGTTGACAAAGAAATCAGTGGTCAACATCTCAGGCCGCTTGGTGAAGACGCCGCGTTCCGACTGCCCGACATTTGCGTTCAGGACACGCAAGCCGCCGACGAGGACCGTCATCTCGGGAGCGGTCAAGGTCAACAACTGCGCCCGGTCCACCAGCAACGCTTCGGCGGATCGGCTGTGTCCGTTCCCGAGGTAGTTGCGGAACCCGTCTGCGGTCGGTTCCAGCACGGCAAATGAGTCCACGTCTGTCTGTTCTTGCACCGCGTCGGTGCGCCCTGGCGAGAAAGGAACCTGCACGTCGTGCCAGGCGTTCTTCCCAGCCAGCTCGACGGCTGCGCACCCGCCCAGAACGATCACGTCTGCGAGCGAGACCTTCGTCCCGCCGGACTGCGAGCTGTTGAAGCCCCTTGTTGGGACGTGGGCTGTCAGCGGCGCGGAGCTTGCGCTTCCTCGAGGAAACCGTGCTGCGTGAGCATGCGGATCCAGCGCGGCGCGTTGCGGACGACGACGAGTCGTTCGTAGTCGATGCCCGGGTCGGTGTAGGGCCGGTCGTCGCGGAGCACGGCGTGGATCACGCGCAAGAGCTTGTGGGCGGTGGCGAGGATGGCTCGCTTGTAGCCCAGGCGGGCGGCCAGCGCCCGGTGATACCCGTGGAACTGCGACCCAGTGGTCCGCGCGGCCGCGTGGGCGCACTCGGCCAGCGTAGCCCGCAACGTCGGGTTTCCCCGGCGTGCGCGTCCCGAGCGGCGCTTGCCCGCACTGGTGTTGTTGCCCGGCGCCACACCTATCCACGAAACCGAGGCAGGCCCACCGCCGAGCCGGAGACCGTCGTGGTCGAGCGTCTTGTGGACGCGGTTGCGGGCTCAACTGCGCTCGCCAACGAGTCTGCGGCGATAGCGGGTCAACTGGCGCAACTGACGGAACAGACGCGGCGGGACGTAGCTCGGCAGGGCGAGGCCGAACTGGCAGATGCGGGCCAGCCACAGGCTGTCGTTGGTATCGGTCTTCTTGCCGCGGATCTGCCTGACGTGCTGGGCATGGAGCAGGTCGGCGTGGATGCCGGCCTCTTCCAGCGCTTCGAACGGAGCCTTCCAGTAGACCCCGGTGCCTTCCATCGTGGCCGCGGTGACGCCGTGTCCTCGCAGCCAGTCAGTCGCTATCGGGAAGAGCTCTTTCCGTCGCTGACGTTCCGGGCGGCGGATGACGCGCTCGGCCGGACGCATGGCGAGCGGGCTGACGTCGAGTACGTGCGTGTATTGCACCTGGCGGCCACGACCAGTGAACGGCAGGTCGAGGCCACGCTTCGGGCTCGACTCGACGCCGGCGCACCATGCGACTACGGTTCGGCCTGACGACGGCGGCCGAGGAGTTCGTGCCGCGGTTGACGCAGGCCGGGCATCACGCCGCGCTGCGTCTCGACGCCCCGGCCGGAGCGACAGGTGGTCGATTCGACGCCAGTGCGCGCTGCAGTCCCGTTGCTAGTCGCAGAACCCGCAGTGCGCGACCGGCTCCGGCTGCGTCTCCGGCGGCGCGTCCACGTGCGCCTCGAAGCGCTGCCGGACGACACGGTAGTAGGCGGCGTGCTCCGCCACCCCGAAACTCTCGATCCGGCCGGCGTCCCCGCCGAGCGCCAGGTGCATCCGTTCCGGCGCCGTGCCCTGCACATCCCGCAGCAGATCCGAGTAGAGCAGCAGTTGCAGCAGCGCCTCGCCCCTGGCGACCCAGGCGGGCTTGGCGTCGACAACCTCGTACGACCAGGCGCCAAGTGCGCTCGGCGTTTCCACCCGCAGCAGAAAATCGGGGTAACCGCTCCAGTGGCCTCCAGGCGGCCCTGGTAGATCACGTCGGCGCCGCGCCGCATCGCGTCCGCGGTGCGCGCGCGGGCAGCATCGGCGCCGTCGCCGCCGGGCTCGACCGTTCGCTCGATGGTTGCGACCTCGAGTCCGCGGCCGGCATAGGCGGCGAGGAAGCGGCTGAGGTCAGTTGCAGAGAAGGTGAGCTGGCCGCGGAGCTGGCGCATCCGAATTCATCAGGATACACGCGGACTCACGCGATTTCTCTTGACCCGCACCCCCGAACGCGGGAGACTGATGCCCCCTGTCGGTCGCGGTCGGGCGTTTCGGCAGCGGGTCGTTCGGGCAGCACTGCGAATCGGGAGGGGAAGTGCGCCTTGTCGCCGCTACGCATTCTCGCGCACCGTGCAGCGTCGTCGGCGGCCCCGCCCGACACCATACTGGCCCTTCCAGCCGCACCCCAGTCCGCACACGGTCATCACCTGCAGCGGCGCGGACGGCCTCACGACGATCAAGCGGAAACATGTGTCGATACCACCACGGCGCCGGTAATTCGGTAAATCTCGAGGGGGGAAGAACATGGCAGTCCGAGTCATCGTTGGGTTGACGCTGCTTGCGGCAATCGTACTGGGCGTTGTTCCGGATGTGGGCATGATGGCCATGCTGCCGCTGTTGCTGGTCGTGCTGGGTCTGGCATATGGCGTCATGGCCGTCGATGCCGAGAACGCAACGAACTATCTCGTTCTCGTCGTCGCCGTCGGCGCCGCCGGGGGCGCGGATGCGCTGAGCTACATTCCCGCGGTGGGCGGTTACCTGGACGGCATCGTCGATGCCGTGGCATCCGCGCTGAACGCCAGTGTCGCCGCCGTACTGGCGGTGTGGGCGATCAACCGGGTCAAGGGCTGAAGACAGCGGTAGTACCCTGCCTGATGAACCGGCGGCCGCCAGCCGGTCAGTGACCTGACTGGCGGCCGCCGGCGTGCAGGTCCCTCCGAGGTCCGCCTAGCGCGTGCCGCGGCCGTACGGGCGCGACGAGGTACCGGCGCGCCTGCTCCTGGTGCGCTTCCGATATCGATCTGCTCACGCTGGCAGGGGCCGGATTGGCTGACGTCACGAACACCGCCTCGTCGTCGACGACAACGGCCTTCGCGTGCAGGACGCCCGCTTCGTTCGGATTGACGGACCGCGGGTCGTAGAAGACGCGCGGCCGGACGGTTCCCGGCCACTCCTCCTTCCAGAAGCGGTCCGCGAACCGGCTGACCAGGTGATCGGCGCTGGTCGTATCGCCCTTCTTTGCGCTGTACGTTCAACAGGAGGGTGACCTTCAGCGCCGGCGTTTCGTCCATCCGCCGCGCCAGCACCTCGAAGGCTCGCGGGCCATCGAAGAACGCATACGTCGCCACCCACGCGGAGCGCGTGGCCGAACCGAGCAGCTCCTCATATACGCGCCGCGTGTCGCGCGCGTGCAGACCCGGCACTTCCGGTCCGGACCAGACGAAATCAGTCGTCGGGCGCCGGCTCACCGCGCGATCCACGCAGCGCAGCAACGCCGCGCAACCCGGACCAGACACGCCGCTGGCATCGAGCTCGCGCAGCGCCTGCACAACTCCCTCGACTTCCGCTACATTCCCGACCTCCGCGCGCACGGCGGCCGCCTGGTACGGAGGTGCGAGGAGGCCGGCATGCAGAGCGTTCTCCAGCCGCTTGCGCAAATGGGACGGCAGGGCCAGCAGCGCGTCAATCATCAGGAGCGGCCGAAGAATGCGGCGTCCGCCACGCCGAGCACCGGGACGACGAGCGCGCGGTCGAGGTAGTGATTGCACATCTCGCACGACGTCTCGGCGACCAGCGCGCAGCCGTGGCAGGCGGCGCCGTGCAGCCAGCGCGCTTCCATGCTCTCGCCGGGCGCATGCTCTGCGCAGGTGGGATCGTTCGAGCAGAGCTCGCCGGATTGCAGCGCCTGAACTATGTGGTCTTCCAGGTGCCGCGCCTGTTGGACGAGTCCGCCAAGCGTGCCCTCGGCGTCCGGACTGCCGGTGTAGATGAGCAGGCCGTAACGTCCATCCTCCGCGTACACGCGCTCGCGAAGCGAGCTGGCAGGGTAGCCGCACTGCATGGCGAGCGATTGGATCAGGAGGTGCGAGAGCGTATGCAGCCTACGGCCTCGGTGCGCAGCCGCAGGAACAGCCCTTCGCCCCGGTTTTCGACGGCCGGAAACCAGCTCGGCTCCTCGGCGATGTCAAGCACGGACGCGTCTGTGCGCCACAGGGCTGGCCCCGCGGTGTCGAGGGCGGTGGGGCGGGCCTTCGCGAGCGCCTGTCGTTTCATGTCGAGATCGACGGTCGCGTACCGGTGCGTGGTCGTGACGCCGGCGTGGCCGAGCCATTGACTGATCGTGACGATTGTCGACGAAAGGCGCTGAGGACTGAGCAGCCGTGTCGGGGTGTACGCTCGTTCTCCAGCGGGGCGACGCCGGGATCGAGCCGTCGGTCGGCAGCCGCGGTGACTCGTACGACCACGCGCTGGCCGAGTCCATCCTTGGTCTCGACAAGACCGCGGTCATCACCCGTCGCGGACCGTGGCGCACCGTCGACGCGGTCGAACTGGCCACGCTCGACTGGGTCGATTGGTTCAACCACCGGCGGCTCCTCGCCCCGATCGGCTGTGTCCCTCCGGTCGAGTGCGAAGCGCAGTACTCTCGCAGTCAGGCGACTCCAGCCATGGTGGCCGGAGTCACGTGATGAGCTCTCTGGAAAATCCGGTACGGTTCAACGTGCGTGGCAGGCGATCGCCTCGCCGAGATCAAGCCAGGTCGAAGCGATCGAGATTCATCACCGTGTCCCACGCAGCGACAAAGTCACGCACAAATGCCTGCTGCGAGTCGTCACATGCGTAGACTTCCGCGATGGCTCGGAGCTGGGAGTTCGAACCGAAGACGAGATCGACGGCGGTGCCTGTCCACGTGAGCTCGCCCGTCCCGTCATCGCGTCCCTCGAACACGTGTTCGGACGCAGAGGACGCCTGCCACGTCGTGTTCATGTCGAGCAGGTTGACAAAGAAATCAGTGGTCAACATCTCAGGCCGCTTGGTGAAGACGCCGCGTTCCGACTGCCCGACATTTGCGTTCAGGACGCGCAAGCCGCCGACGAGGACCGTCATCTCGGGAGCGGTCAAGGTCAACAACTGCGCCCGGTCCACCAGCAACGCTTCGGCGGATCGGCTGCGTCCGTTCCCGAGGTAGTTACGGAACCCGTCTGCGGTCGGTTCCAGCACGGCAAACGAGTCCACGTCCGTCTGTTCCTGCACCGCGTCGGTGCGCCCTGGCGAGAACGGCACCTGCACGTCGTGCCCGGCGTTCCTCGCAGCCAGCTCGACGGCTGCGCACCCGCCCAGAACGATCACGTCCGCGAGCGAGACCTTCGTCCCGCCTGACTGCGAGCTGTTGAAGCCCCGTTGGATGTCCTCCAGGACGCCCAGCACAGTCCCCAGTTGGGCCGGCTGGTTCACGTCCCAGTCTTTCTGCGGTGCGAGGCGAATGCGTGCCCCGTTTGCCCCGCCGCGCTTGTCGCTGCCACGGAATGTCGAGGCGGACGCCCAGGCGGTTGAGACCAGTTGGGAAATGGACAGTCCCGATTCGAGGATCGTGCTCTTGAGCGCGGCGATGTCTTGCGCATCAATCAACTCATGATCGACGGCGGGCACCGGGTCTTGCCACAAGAGCTGCTCGTCAGGAACCTCCGGGCCGAGGTACCGCGAAATTGGCCCCATGTCACGGTGCGTCAGCTTGTACCACGCTCTGGCGAAGGCATCTGCAAACTGGTCCGGGTGCTCGAGGAAGCGCCTCGAAATCGGTTCATAGATCGGGTCCATCCTCAGTGCGAGGTCCGTCGTCAGCATGACCGGGGTGTGCTTCTTCGACGGATCGTGAGCATCCGGCACGGTGTCCGCGGCCCCGGGGTCCGTCGGAACCCATTGATACGCCCCCGCGGGGCTCTTGGTCAGATCCCACTCGTAGCCGAACAGGGTCTCGAAGAAGCTGTTGTCCCAGGTCACCGGGGTGGGTGTCCAGGCGCCCTCCAGCCCGCTGCTGATCGTGTCGCCGGCCTTTCCGCTGCCGAAGGTATTCTTCCACCCGAGGCCTTGCTCCACGATGGCGGTACCCTCGGGCTCGGGACCGACGTGCTGGTCTGCATCGGCGGCACCATGGGTCTTGCCGAACGTGTGCCCCCCGGCGATGAGGGCAACCGTCTCCTCGTCGTTCATCGCCATCCGAGCAAACGTCTCTCGAATGTCCCTGGCGGCGGCAAGCGCACTCGGCTCACCGTTCGGCCCCTCCGGATTCACGTAGATCAGGCCCATCTGAACGGCACCGAGAGGGTTCGCGAGCTCCCTGTCGCCGCGGTAGCGCTCGTCGGCAAGCCACTCGGTCTCGGGCCCCCAGTAGATGTCCTCCTCAGGCTCCCAGACGTCCGCGCGCCCGCCGGCGAAACCGAACGTCTTGAGCCCCATCGACTCCAGGGCACAGTTGCCCGCGAGGATCATCAGGTCGGCCCACGAGATCTTCCGGCCGTACTTCTGCTTGATCGGCCAGAGCAACCGGCGCGCCTTGTCGAGGTTCACGTTGTCGGGCCAACTGTTGAGGGGAGCGAAGCGTTGCGTACCGGAGGCGCCGCCGCCGCGGCCATCGTGGATGCGGTACGTGCCCGCGCTGTGCCACGCCATCCGAATGAACAGCGGCCCATAGTGGCCGTAGTCGGCCGGCCACCAGTCCTGTGACGTCGTCATCACCGCCTCGATGTCCGTCTTCAGGGCATCCAGGTCGAGTGTCTTGAACTCCTCGGCGTAGGTGAACTCCTCGCCCATGGGATCGGACAACGGGGAGTTCTGGTGGAGCATCTTCAGGTTCAGTTGATTGGGCCACCAATGCTGGTTCGCCGTGGTACCAACCGCGGTGTGTCTGTGATGCAATACCGGGCACTTGCTCTCGCTCGCCATCTTCTCGTCAGTCGTGTCGTGCATGTCTTTCAATCCTTTCTGTTCTCTCCCGCGGGCTGATTGCGGCAGTCGGGGCAGTACCCCCAGTAGATCACCTCGGCCTCCTCAATCTCGAAGCCGTGATCGTCCTCGGCGGTGAGACAAGGCGTCTCACCAACGGCGCAGTCGATGTCGACCGTGACGCCACAGGCGCGACAGACGAGGTGATGGTGATTGTCACCGACTCGGTCCTCGTATCGCGCGGGCGACCCCGCAGGCTGAATCCTACGGGCCAGGCCCTTTTCGACCAGCGTTCCCAAGGTGTCATATACCGCCTGCCGAGAAATCGATCCGATGCTCCCTCGCACATCCTCGGCGATCTCCTCGGCAGTGGCATGCGGGTGGGTCGACACTGCCCGTAGCACCGCCAGCCGCTGGGCGGTGACTTGCAACCCGTGCTGCCTCAGGAGCCGCTCGGCGTCCTCGTGCACCGCGCAAAGTCAATCACTTACTCTGGACTACGTCAAGTATTAGGCTGGATCGAATATCGACCGCCACACGCGTACGAGAGCGATGCGCCCAGCGGCCGTCGCTGCTATCCTCCCCACCAGCCCGCCGTGACGGGCGCTGCACGCGCCACGAAGCGCGCCCGCCCGGAGGCTCCCTGCAGCGAACGTCCACGCCTGCGGAGGTAGAGATGAGCATGCGTCTGACCCAAGTGGCTCTGGCCGGTCTCTTGCTGATTCTCGGCGTCCGGGACGCGGCGGCGGAGATCATGCGATGGCAGGTCGACGGCGAGACGCGCGAAGCCATCGTCTACGTTCCGGCGTCACCGGGAGGGGAAGGCGCTCCGCTGGTCTTGTCGTTCCATGGGTACGGCGACAACATGCAGAACTTTCAGTACACGAATGTTCACGAAGCGTGGCCCGACGCGATCGTCGTGTACTTCCAGGGACTCGAGAGGCGCGGCGGCCTTCCCGGTTGGCAGGTGGAGCGTGGCGGCGGCGACCGCGACCTCAAGCTCGTCGACGTGGCACTCCGGTCGCTGCGTGAGACGTACAGCGTCGACGACGATCGCATCTACGCGACCGGCTTCTCGAACGGTGGGATGTTCACCTACCTTCTCTGGGCGGAGCGTCCCGGCGTGTTCGCCGCGTACGCCCCCGTGGCAGCCCGCCTCCGTCCCTCGGTGCGGCCCACGCAGGCCACGCCGGTTTTTCATATGGCCGGGGAGCGCGATCGGGTGGTCCGCTTTGCGGATCAGGAAGCCGCGATCGCGGTCGCCATCGAGGTGAACGGCGTTGACGCGACGACATCCTGTGGAAGCGGCTGCACGGTGTACGGAGCCGGTACGGCTGCGCCGGTCATGACCTGGATCCACGCTGGCGCCCACGACTACCCGCGCGGGACCAGCCAGCGGATCGTCTCCTTTTTTCGCGAACACTCCCGTTCGCGCTGATCGGTCGTGCTCTTACCCGCGCAGCGATCCGGATGCGCCTAGCGTGCGGTCTGCGGGAAGTCGGATCTTCGGCGCAGAATGATCCAGTGCGGGCACTTGGCGGTGTCCGCGTACAGCCGCTCGCAGTCGTCGCACCGCACGCATTCGGTCATGACGATCTGCGGGCCGCGGATCGCGCCCCATTCGCAGGTCTTCTCGCAAATCTTGCAGCTGTTGCACTCGGACCAGCGCTTGATCCCGAACACGGTCAGCTTCGACAGCAGCCCCAGTGCGGCCCCCACGGGGCAGAGAAAGCGGCAGTAGAGGTTGCGCACGAACACGGTGGCGACGAGCAGCACCGCCAGCCCGATCCACATACCTGTCGAGGCCTGGCGCGTGAACATCCAGAACGGCTCGACGTAGCGGTAGACTCCGATATCCGACGTCAGCAGGAAGTACAGCAGCGTGGCGCCGAGCAGTCCGAACTTCACCAGCGACGCGCGCCGCTCCAGCCATGTGGGCACATCGACGCGCAGCCGCACGGGCACGACCCGGTCCAACAACTGCGTCAACGCGCCGTACGCGCAGACCCGGCCGCAGTAGAGCCGTCCCCATAGCACGGTCGAGACGACCGTGAAGCCGGCGAACAGATACCACGCGAGGCTGTACTTGAAGATCGGCAGATTCCCGGTCAGCACTCCGTAGATGTTGACTACCGAGATCAGCTGGCTCTTCGAGAATCCGAGATAGACGACCGCCGCCACGAGCGTGACGTACTTGAGCCGCACGCTCTTGCGGAAGAAACCGATCAACGCGAGCGTCGCGAAGGCGACGAACAGCAGCAGGTCCCCGGCCTGGTCGCGCAGCAGCGTGCCCCAGGTCTCGACCTCCTCCTCGTCGTCCTCGAACTGCCACAAGTCGTCGGCGGACTCGGGCTGGGTGGGGACGGCCAGGGCGGGTTGCGCGGCGTGGATGCCGGCGGCCGGAAAGAGCAGCAGGACGCACAGTCCGGCGAGCAGCGCCACGCACCGCATCAGCGTGCTTCCGGCGGCACGAGAAACTGCCGGGCGATGCGACGCGCCCCGTTGCGCACGGCGCGCGTCGCGCTGGAGACCGTCAGCGTCGCGGTCGAGACGGCGTCGATGTCTTCGCCGACGCGGAACCGGTCGCGGAGGCTCTTCTGGCGGAACTGCACCGCGTACTCCGGAAGGTCGATGGAGAAGTAGCCGTACGGCTCGTAGTGGTCGACCACGACGATCCCGGTCAGGACGCCGTCGGTGTCGACCCCCGTCAGGATCTTGATCGGCCCGTCATACCCGCGCTCCAGCGGCTCGAGCTCGGTGGTCCAGAACACGTAGCCGAGTAGTTTCCGCGCTCCCCCGGCAGGACCCGCGAACGCCTTGAAGTGCGGCGGCTGCCCCTCCTTCGGCGAGAAGGCGGCCGCCTCCGGGAACAACTGCGCCAACTGCTCCCGCAGCTGTTCGCCGGCCGGAGCCTGGGCGGCCACGATGGACGCGGCAGCCAGCGCGAACGCGACGGTTACGATGCTCGACGGGCGCACCATGCCGGAAGGGCGATTATGCGGCGCGCCGCTCACGCGGTCAAACTGGAATGTCTCGCGGGGATCCGCCTGTATAGAATGTCGGTCTGAGGGGGGCGTATGTCACGGACTCGGCAGGTCGCGGCAGGAGTGGTGGTGGCCTGGTGCTGCGCGGGCAGCCTCGCGGTCCAGGGCGTTGGCGCGCAGGGCGATCGGCTGGCGGACGCGACCAGCCTCGACTGCACGTTCACGCTGATGTCGACCGGGACGTGGACCGAGGGCGCGCCGGAGGCGGAGTTCGACGCCTCGGAGCTTTCGTTCCGCTTCGAGGCCATCGACACGCAGGAGGCGACGGCCGAAGTGATCGGGCCGTTCGGCCCGTCGCACATCATCACCCGGCTGACCGGCGACTACCTGCATTTTCTGCAGATGTTCAGCACCGGACCGCTCTACAGCACCACGATCTTCAACCGCGAGACGGTGGACGGCAAGCTCATGGCCGTCCATACGCGGCACGAGTACACCGACGTCTCGCTGATCGGGTTCACGTCGCGGCCGGAACAGTACTACGGCGACTGCGCGATCGGCCGCTGAGCTGTCCCGGCGCCGCCCGTCAGAAGATGGCCAGCGGGTTCACCGGCGAGCCCGTGCCGCCCGGAACCCGCAACGGCGCGATCACCAGCATGAAGTCCCACTGATTGAGCCGTGCCGCGGTCTCCGCCGCCGCTTCGAGAGCGAGCGCTGAACCCTTCGGGATAGGAAGCGGTCGGCGTGGTCGGGTGGCCGAGGCGACTTTCGTCGGGCGACTGCCCAGCTGCGATTTGTCTGCGTGCTGACGGCTGCCCGTTGCACCAGAGTTCGTCTGCCCCCCTGCGTATCGGGAGAGGTCTGCAAGCGAGATGCGAGCGGCTGCAATCGGCCGCCCGACCGGAGGGACGAACCTCGGCAGACGCAGCATGCTAGGATCTGTCCAGGCTTCGCGATGGCAGGAGGGATGGGACAGCTCGTGTCTGCACTGGCTTCGACGGGGATGCGTGCGTGCCGCCGGTCATGGCACTGTCCCGGCCCCTCCGTGGGCAGCGCCATCGTTGAGATCTAGCCTGTTTGGCTGGGTAGAATCGGCTGGCAGAGCTTCGAAGAAGCCTCGTAAGTTATTGATTCCACACGGTGTGGGCCGCTAGCTCAACTGGTAGAGCAGCAGACTCTTAATCTGCAGGTTTGGGGTTCGAGTCCCCGGCGGCTCACCACACACAATCGAAGCGCAGGCGTTGGACTGACGATCGCCAACACGGTGAGTTGCAACCAGGGAGTCTTCCGTCCGAAGATACAGGGTTCAGTAACGGGAAAGGTGGGCCACCACGAATGTCGATGCAGATAGAAGTAACGGAGGAACGGAACGACGAGGTGCTGGTGCTGCTGCCCGTTGGACGACTCGACAGCGGAAACGCCCGGTCGTTCGAGTCCGTCGTCATGGCTCACGTGAGCAGCGGCGAGCGGCGCCTGATCGTCGATTTCAGCCATCTCGACTTCATCAGCAGTTCGGGCATGCGGGTGCTCCTCATCGCCGCCAAGGCGCTCCAGGCGGGCAAGGGTACGATCGTGCTCTGCTCCATGAAGAATCACATCGAGGAAGTCTTCCGGATCAGCGGCTTCAACCAGATCATCCCCATCACGGACTCGCGCGAAGCGGCCCTCGCCGCTTCGTCCTGACGGCGTTACACCTCGTAGGCCTTGATCACATCGAGCATGGCCTGTTCCGCCTCGTCCCACGCCGTCTGAATGGTCCGCAGCGCCGCGATGCCGGTCGGCGCCTGCTTGGCGAGCGCGCGGTTCTGCGGCCGCAACAGCCCCCGTGCCGTCGCGTTATCGAGAAATGCGAACAGGTGGTCGTAGTAGCCGTCGATATTGGCGAAGCAGCACGGTTTCTCGTGGAGCTCCAGCGGTTGTTGCGACCAGCACAGGGCCTCGAGGATCTCCTCCAGTGTGCCGAACCCGCCGGGCAGGGCGATGCAGCCCTGGGACAGCTGCTGCATCAGGTGCTTGCGCTCGTGCATCGTGTCGACTTCCAGCAGACGGCTAAGTCCTTCGTGGGCGAGTTCCTGGTACGACAGTTGACGGGGGACAACCCCGGTGACGAAGCCGCCGTTCCGCAGGACCGCAGTGGCCAGGACACCCATCAGCCCGACGCGGGCGCCGCCGTACACCAGCCCGATACCCTCGGTCGCCATCTGCTGGCCCAGCGCCGTCGCTTCGTCGATGTAGCGTTGTTCCCGCCCGAGGTTGCCGCCAAGGTAGACACAGATGTGCTTCCCACTGGGCGGCCCCCCGGATGCACTGCCCGCCGGTGACTCCTGGTTGCCTGTATTCGACATCGTCTGGATCTGCCCGTTCCCCCAGACGGCGCCTCGAACACGAACCTCCCGACCGTTGATCAGTCGAGGACGTCGAAGAGATAACTGTACTTCAGGATAACGCTGCGGCCGGCGTACTCCGGGACCATGCCGCCGATCCCCTCGGTCTCGTTATAGACCAGGAAGAGGCCGGTGTTGGCGTCCTGCAGCCAGCCGAATCGGAAGTTCACGGACCAGAGGTCGGCGCTGTCGTTGTGCTGCAGCAGCGTCTGCACGAAGACGCGCGGCGAGAAATTGTAGCCGAACCGGAGGCTCGTCAGGTTGGTGACCGTGCTGTCCGACGCCAGATCGATGTCGTTCCGGCTGTAGCTGAACGACAGGTTCATGATCTCGCCGTAACGGATGCGGATCCTCGGCCGCACCGTCACGATCTGACCTCCGAAGAATCCTCCGACGTCCACGTTCATGCCGGCGCTGATAGGCGCCGACCGGTCGGAGGAATACGAATAGGTGACCTCGCTCCAGTCGTAGCGGCCGGGCGGAACGGCCAGCCCGGAGACCCTGAACTCCTCGACAACATACTCGCTCCGGACATCCCACGCGACGCCGGCGGACGAACTGTCCTCGAACTCCCCCTGAAAGTGCATGTGGAGGAACGACGTCTCCATCACGCCATTGAAGTTCCAGAAGCGGGTGAAGCTCATGTGCGGCGACAGTTCCTGGAACTTCAGGATGCCTTCGGGCCGCGACGTGTTGTTGATGCCCAGGTCGTACTTCCGGAAACCGTGGTCCCGGCGCAGGTACCCCACCTCGGGGTTGAAGTCCTCGCCATTCTCCTGGTAGCCGCTGACGATGCGCCACGCCTCGGAGTCATACGCACCCGAGATGCTCAGCCCGTGGTCGAGCCCGGTGCGGCCCGGCGTCTGCGTGCGGCCGACGAAACCCTGCACCATGCCGTTCTCGCCGATGCCCCAGCGGCCGTCGAGCGCATAGGTCCGGTTGTGGTTGTCCGCGCCCGCGAACGCGCCGGTCGCCTGACGGTTGACGAACAGGCCGCCGATGCTCGACCGGTTCGGCAGGTCGCGGCGCAGACGCGCCACCGTGAAGTTGTTGGCGGGGTTCCGCTCATCGAGCCCCTCGGTCTGCATGTTGAGGAACCCGATCGTCGTCGTGTCGGTCACCTTGCCCGACAGCCGGGCGCCTGCCGTGATCGGGATCGGCGCCCCCGCGTCGGTGATTCCAATCCGCCGGCTGAAGAAGAGTTCGGTCTGTCCCAGGTTCATCCCGCTCGCCGGCCCCACGTTGTTCACTGAGAACGCGCCGGCGTTCTCCAGGAAGAAGGGCCGCTTCTCCGGGAAGAAGAGGTTGAACCGATCCAGGTTGATCCGCTGATCGTCCACCTCCACCTGCGCGAAGTCGGTGTTGTAGGTGGCGTCGAGCGTCAGCCCGGACGTGACGCTGTACTTCAGGTCGCCGCCGAAGTCGCGCTGGCCGACGGCGCCGCGCTGCGGATCGGCGTTGCGCGTCGACAGTTCGCCGACGACGTAGGGGGTGACCTGCAGGTTGCGGGTCCCGCCGACCGGCGCGAACAGGTCGATCAGCCGGCCCGCCAGCGAGACGCGGTACAGGTTGTACTGGCGCGGCAGCGGCGCCCAGTATGCTGTCTCGTTCCGGCGGCGGATGTTCCGCTGGAAGTTCACGCCCCAGGACTGCGCCGCGCGCGCCGGGTAGCGGATGGTCCGGAACGGGATCGCGAACTCCGCGCTCCAGCCGACGTCGGAGATCGCGGTCTGCACCTGCCAGGCGCCGTCCCAGTTGATGTTGAACCCGCCGGCGCCGCCGCGCGAAAAGCCGCCGCCGCCCGAGCGGCGGAACCCGCTCCGGATCCCGCCCTCATTGATGACCTGGCCGTCGTACTCCTGCCCGGCCGGGGTCGTGCCGAAGATGAAGCCGTTCTGCCGATCCGAGAAGGTGTCGAACACCATTTGGAAGCTGTCGGCGTCGGTCATCGACGAGTCGCGGCGACTGTCGCTCATGATGATCGACGACGGATCGCTGTCGTAGCAGACCACGCCGACGTAGATCGTGTCGTCGGTGAAGACCATCCGGACCTCGGTCCGCTCGGTGGCGGGACGGCCCTCGTCCGGAGCGGTCTGGCGGAAGCCGCTGACCGGCGTGGCGGCCGCCCAGACCGGATCGTTCAACACGTCGCCATCGAGCGCCGGCGGCTGCTCCACAGCCACGGCGCTGATCGTCTTCGCAATGCCTTGTGCGGCCACCTCGAAGCCGGCGGCCAGAGCGGGCGTGGCGGGATCAGCGGCGCCGGGCGTGCTGCCGCCGTTCTGCGAGGCGGGCGCCTGGGCGGCCGGCTCCGCTCCGCCGCCGGCGGGATCCTGCGAGCTGTCCGATCTGGACTGGCCCTCCGCGGTCGCCGCCCCCACCGTGAGGGCGATCGCCACCGCCACGGTGTAAAGGGCGGAGTACCGGAGCATGCGGCATCATTATAGGCACATGAGCCTCCATCTGAGCGTCTTGCTGGTCTACGCGGCCGCGATGATGGCGCTCGGCCTCTGGGTCGGCTGCCGCGTCCATGACGCGTCCGACTTCTTTGTGGCCGGCTGCTAGCAGCCCGTGGTGAAACCCGCGTGACACCGAGAGCGGTGAGGCGCCCGCCTGACAAGGCGCGACGAGGGAGCATATTGGCCATATGCGACCGAGGAGCAACGCCGCTCAGGCGGGATGCATCGCCGTTCGAATGTAGCGGGGGTTTCACCACGGGCTGCTAGCGGTCCGGCGGCCCAGCCCGGTCGTGGCGTAGGCGTCGGGCGACGGCGCGGACGGCGGCGGGAATCGCCTGCGGGGCGATGTCGCCGGCGGCGGCGTAGCGGTCCAGGCGGTCCAGCTCGGCTGCGAGGCGGGCAGCAAACACGTCGGGCGCGCGGTCGATCGAGGCGGCGAGCGATGTCGTCGGGGGACAGCACCGCACCTCGATGTCCGGCGCCTGCCGGGCGAAGGTGGCGGCGCAACGACGCATCACGAACGGTTTCGCCACGAGCAGGGCGCGCCGCACCGTGACGCCGCGGCGGTGGAGCGCGGTGAGGCCGAACCGGACGTTTTCCAGCGTGTTGCCCGCGTCCGGCTCGACGACGATCGACTCCGGCGGTACGCCATCCTGCACCAGGCGATCCCGGAAGACCTCCGCCTCCGTCGCCGCAAACCGCCCTCGCGTCATCCGACCATACCGGCCACTCACCAGGACGAGCGGTGCATGACCGGCGCGGTACAGATCCACGGCGCGCGCCGGGACGGCGAACGCCTGGCTGCCGAAGACGAAGATGATGTCGGCGGCGGCGGGCGGATCGGCAACGGCGAGAAACGTCCAGAGCGGCGCCGCCCGGCGCGCCAGCTCCGTCGCGGCATCGTCTGCTCCGTCCCGCACCGCCGGCCCCGCCGCCACGGCGCCAGCCTACCAGACGCGCGGGTCGGCCCGGCGGTGGCGCGGTCAATCCCGGGGGCGCGGTGGCGCCGGGCGGGTGCTATGATCGACGAATATCCCTGATGCAACAGGCCGGTCCATCATGCGCGCGCTTACCACGATCAGCCTGGTTCTCGCCGCCGCGTCCGCAGCTCCGGCCCCCGCGCCGGCGCAGACAGCCGCCGCGGGCCTGACGCTGATCGACGCCGCCGGCCGGCACCCGGTCGCGACCGTCACCCTGGGCGACCAGGAACTGATCCCGCTTGCCGATCTGGCCGCGCTGTTCCGCCTCGACGTCGGCGAGGACAGCCGGACGCGCTCGACGACGGTCACGGTCGGCGGCCGGCCGGTGATCCTGACGGCGGAGCAGGCGCTCGCCTCGGTGGACGGACGGCTGGTGTCGCTCGATGGCCCGGTGCGCCGCGCCGGCGGGCAGTGGTTCGTCCCGTTCGACGTCATCCCCCGCGCGCTGGCGCCGCTCCATGATGAGCCGATCGAGCTGCGCGGCCCGTCACGGCTGATCGTCGCCGGCGCCGTGCGCGTGCCCCGCATCGTGGCCCGCTACCAGGCGCGCGGCGCGGCGGGGCGGCTCACGCTGGAGGTGAGCCCCGACACCCCGTACGCCGTGGCGGAAGAGCCTGGGCGTCTGCTGATCCGGTTCGAGGCGGACGCCGTCGACCTCGGCCCCCCGCCGGCGGCGAGTGGCGACACGATCCGGGCGATCGCCGCCGACGACGCGCTTCCCGGCCTGGTGATCGACCTGGGTCCCGCCTACGGGTCGCACCGGGTCGACGCGAGCGCGGCGGCGCGCGTCGTGATCGATCTCGAACCGGCGACCGCCGCGGCGGCGGACCCGCGGCTGCCGGCCGGCAACTCCGGCGCCGACCTGCTGCGCGCCCGCGGCAACCGGCCGCAGTTCCGGACCGTCGTGATCGATCCGGGCCATGGCGGAACCGACGCGGGAGCGCGCGGCGGGGAGGGCACGCTGGAGAAGGACGTCACGTTTGCCGTCGCGCAACGGCTGCGGGTGGCACTGGAGAGCCGGCTCGGGGTGCGGGTGGTCCTGACCCGGACGCGCGATGACGTCGTTTCGCTGGATCAGCGCGCCGCCATCGCCAACAACAATCAGGCGAACCTGTTCATCAGCCTGCACGCGAACGCATCGCGCAGCGAGTGGCCGACGGGCGCCGAGGTGTTCCATCTGAGCATCGACGAGTACGGCGACGAGGCGCGCGAGATCGCCGACCGGGCCGGTACATTCCTCCGGGTGGCGGACGGGGGACAGCGGGAGATCGACATGATCCCGTGGGAGATGGCGCAGGCGCGCTACCTCGAACGATCGGCGCTGTTCGCCGGCGTGGTGGAGGACGAGCTTGGCCGCCGCGTCCCGATGAACCCCCGCCAGCGGCGGCAGGCGCCGTTCCGCGTGCTCGCGGGGGCGAACACACCCGCGGTGCTGATCGAGATGGGCTTCATGTCCAACCCGGAGCAGGAGGCGCAGCTCACCGACCCCGACTTCCAGGCATCGATCGTCGAGGCCCTGGTCGCCAGCGTCATCCGGTTCCGCGACTACGTCGAGCGGGCGCCCGACCTGCCGGCCGGCGCGGGCGACCGGCAACCGACCGGCGGCGACTTCGCCGCCCCGGATCGGCCGTAGCGGACCATGCCCCTCCGCAAACGACGTCGGTCGCGGCGCTCCCGGACCCGCCGCCCCTGGACCACGGCGGGGATCGTCTTCGGGCTGCTCGCTCTCGCGCTGACGGCGGCGGTGTGGATGGTCGTGCAACGCTGGCAGGCGGGCCCGGGCGGGTCGGGCGACGCCGACGGCGGCGCGGGCGCCGGCTTCGCCGGGTCGGTGGAAACCGCCACCCTGTACTACGTTTCGGAGGACGGGCTGGGGCTGGTCGGGCACGAGACGTCGGTTGCGTTGGCGGCCGACCCGCTCGAGCGCGCGCGCGCCGTCGTGGAGCAGCAGCTCGCTCCGGCGCCGCCGCCCCTGATCTCTCCCTTCCCGGAAGGGACGGTGCTGCGGGCGATCTACCTGGCGAACGACAGCAGCATCTTCGTCGACCTGAGCGGCGAGGTGACCAGCGCGCACTCGGGCGGCTCGCTCCACGAGCTGTTCACGGTGTACGCGCTGGTCAATGCGCTGGTGACCAACGTGCCGGAGATCGCGTCGGTGCAGATCATGGTGGATGGCCAGGAAGTGGATACGCTGGCGGGGCACGTCGACCTGCGCCAGCCGCTCGAGCCGAGCCTCGCCTGGCTGGTGGAGGAGGACGAGGTAGAGGGCGAAGAGGACGGAGACGCCACCCCAGACACCGAGGAAGAGGACGACACGAAGGGCGACCGCGCGGATGACGACGCCGGGCGCACGACGGACGACCGCACATGACCCAGCCTGCACGCCCCGACAACCGCGCTCCAGCCGAGCTCCGCGACACCCGGATCACGGCCGATTACCTGATGCACGCGGAAGGATCCGCCCTAATCGAGGCGGGCCGAACGCGCGTCATCTGCGCGGCGAGCGTCGAGGACCGGGTGCCGCCGTTCCTCCGCGGCAAGGGCCAGGGATGGGTCACCGCGGAGTACGGCATGCTGCCCCGCGCCACAACGACCCGGTCGATCCGCGAGGCGGCCAAGGGACGGGTCGGCGGGCGAACGCAGGAGATCCAGCGGCTGATCGGCCGGTCGCTCCGTGCGGTCACCCGCCTCGCCGACCTGGGCGAGCGGACGATTTACATCGACTGCGACGTCATCCAGGCGGACGGCGGCACCCGCACGGCGTCGATCACCGGCGGTTTCGTCGCGCTGGTGCTCGCGCTCGACCGGTTGCGCGCCGAGGGCAAGATCGCGCGCCTGCCGATCACCGACTACGTCGCGGCCACCAGCGTCGGCATCGTCGGCGGCCGCCCGGTCGCCGACTTGGCCTACGACGAGGACTCGACGGCGGACGTCGACATGAACGTCGTCAAGACGGGCGACGGCCGGTTCATCGAGGTGCAGGGCACCGCCGAGGGCGAACCGTTCGACCGCGCCGCGCTCGACGGCCTGCTGGCCTTGGCGGACGTGGCGATCGATCAGTTGATCGCGATGCAGGAGACGATCGTCGGCGCCATCGTCCCGCGACGTCGGCGATGACCGTCATCATCGCCACCACGAACCCCAATAAGCTGCGCGAGATCGGCCGGCTGCTCGACGGCCTCGCCTGCACTGTCGAGTCGATCGACACGCACGCCGCGGTCCCCGAACCGGAGGAGACCGGCGCGACGTTCGCCGAGAACGCGCGGCTGAAGGCGCGGCATTACGCCCGGTTCATGCCGCACCTGACGGTGGCCGAGGACTCCGGTCTCGAGGTCGACGCGCTCGGCGGCGCGCCGGGCATTCGCTCGGCCCGCTACAACGGCGCGACCTACCCCGAGAAGTTCGAGGCGATCTACGCGCGGCTGCGCGCACAGGGAGCGACGAGCAGCCCGGCCCGGTTCATCTGCGCGGTGGCGGCGGTGGAGGACGGCTGCGTCGTCTTCGAGGCGACCGGCACCATCGAGGGACGGATCGCCGACCGTCCGGCGGGCAACCGCGGCTTCGGCTACGACCCGATCTTCTTCTATCCGCCCTTCGATTGCACGATGGCGGAAATGTCGGAGGCCCGGAAGGCGGACGTGAGCCACCGCGCGCGGGCGTTCCAGAAGCTGCGGGCGCACCTCGCGGGCCGCGTACCGCACGGGCGCTAGGTGTCTGTGCCGGCCTGGAGGCCGGCGCACCACCAGTACGGCGGGCCTAGAGGCTGGCCGACTGCTCGGCCGAGGCGCCGGGCCTGGTATCGTCCGCGCCGGCGTCGGGGGACTCGGCGACAACGCGCGGGAGGGTGATCGTGAAGATCGATCCGCCGCCCGGCCGGTTGGCCGCCTCGACGCTGCCGCCGTGGAGGCCGACCAGGTGCTTGACGATCGCCAGGCCCAGGCCGGTCCCGCCCGGGTTGCGCGCCCGCGAGTCCTCCACCCGGTAGAAGCGCTCGAACACCCGGTCGAGTTCGGTGTCCGGAATCCCCGGCCCCCGGTCGGCAACGCTGAGGACGACGATGTTCGCCCCAGTGTTCACCGATGCCTGGACATCGATGACGGTCTCCTCCGGCGCGTAGCGCGCTGCATTCTCCACCAGGTTCTTGAGCACGTCGTGCATCTTCACCTGGTCGACCACCAGCTCGGTCGCATTCCAGTCGACGTCGGGCTCGATCCGCTGCTGCTTGGCGTCGAGCACCGGCGCCAGTTCCGTCGCGACGCCAGAGATGAGCGTCACCGTGGCGCATGGATCGCGATGCAGCCGCTCCTGCCCCGCGTCGAGGGCAGCGAGCCGCAGGAGGTCGGCCACGAGCCGTTCCATCCGCCTGGCCTGGCGCGCGACGATGGCGATGAAGCGGCGCTGCGTCTTCCGGCCCGGCTCGTCGAGCAGCGTGTCGACCGCGCCGCGGATGGCCGTGAGCGGCGTGCGCAGTTCGTGGGAAACGTTGGCGACGAAGTCCTGCCGGATCTGCGCGGCGCGGCGGAAGTCGCTGACGTCATGCAGCACCAGGACGACGCCTGGCTCGTCCTGCGCGGTGTACGGCGCCGCGCTCGCCAGACAAACCTTGACTGGCTCGGTGCTGAGCGTGATCTCCACCCGGCTCGAACCGCCCGCGTCGAGCGCCTGGCCGATCTGCCGCGCCACGTCCGGATGCCGGATCAACTCGACGTAGTGGCGGTCGACCGGCGTCTCGGCGATCTGCAGCATCTCGCGCACGGCGTCGTTCGCCATCTGCACCCGCCCGCGCTCGTTCACCACCAACACCCCTTCAGCCATGCTGGCGAGGATCGCGTCGGTCAGGCGCCGGTTGCGGGACAACTCGCCCAGACGGCGACCCAGTTCCTGGACCGAGGCGTCGAGCGCGCGGGCGACGGTGCCGATCTCGTCGTCGCCGTAGGGACCGACCGGCGGCGTCAGGTCGCCCTGGCGATAGCGCTGCGCCGCCACCGCGATCGTTCGGACGCGCCGGCTCATTGCGGTCGACGTGATCCAGGCGAGCACGAGCGCGCCGGCGAGCGCGAGGAGCAACCCGACCGCGGCGGCGCCCTGCACCGACGCGATCTGATCGTCGACCGCAGTCAGCGGGAGCGCCAGCCGGACGAAGGCGATGTCTGGATGGTCGACGGCCACGGCGGCGTACAGCAGGTCGCGGTCGACCGTCGTGCTGTAGCGGCGCATCACGCCGATCCCGGCGTCGCGCGCGATGTTGATCTCGGGGCGCGCGCCGTGGTTCTCCATCGCGGCCAGCGACGCACCATCCTCGGCCGAGTCGCCCATCACGCGGCCGGTCGTGCCGATGATCGTCACCCGCGCGTCGAGGCGTTCCCCCAGGGTGTCGGCCTCGCGGTCGAGGTCGGCCATCGACCGGCCGCCGCCGCTCCGGTCGATCAGCTCGGCGACGAGCTGCGTCTCGGCAACGAGCTCGTTCGTGATCCGATCGAGGAGCTGCCTCTCGAGCGACCAGGCCACCAGCCCGGTGGCGAGCAGCAGGCTGATGCCCGCGATGCCGAACGCCGCGAGGAACAGCCGGGTGCGCAGTTTCATGCGGGAGCCGCGTCGTGGTCGGCCAGCTTGTAGCCGAACTGCTTGATGGTGATGATGGCCGATTCCAGCACCGGCAGCTTCTCGCGCAGCCGGCGGATGTGGACATCAACCGTCCGCGTGCCGCCCGTGTAGGTGTAGCCCCAGACGTCGGAGAGCAGCACGTCGCGCGAGAGTACGCGGCCGCGATGTTCGATCAGATACTTGAGGAGTAGGAACTCCTTCGCCGTCAGCCGCACCTCCGCGCCGTCGCAAACGACCACATGGCGGTCGGGATCGACAGTCAACGGACCGACCGTGAGCGGGCCGCCGGTCGGTAGGCCGCGGCGCGCGCGGCGGAGCACCGCGCCGACGCGGGCCACCAGTTCCTTCGGCGAGAACGGCTTCGTCACGTAGTCGTCGCCGCCGAGCTCAAGGCCGACGATGCGGTCGGTCTCCTCGGTCTTCGCGGTCAGCATGATGATCGGCACGCTCGAGATCTGCGGAGTGGAGCGGATCGACCGGCAGACGTCCAGACCGCTCTCACCCGGCAGCATCAGGTCAAGCACGACCAGCGCCGGCGGCCGCGCCCGCACGTGCGGCAGGACATCGGTTCCGGAGGCGAGGATCTCCGGCGCGTAGCCCGCCTTCTTCAGGTGATGGGCCACCAGATCCGCGATGTCGCGGTCGTCCTCCACGATGAGGATCCGTTCGGCGCCCTTGTCAGTCGCCAGCGCTCCCCTCCTGTGCGTGGTGGCGGATGTCGCGGCCAGACACCATGAAGATCACTTCTTCGGCGACGTTGGTGGCATGATCGCCGACACGCTCCAGGTGGCGCGAGATCAGGATCAGCTCGAGCGCCGGCTCGGTGACGGCCGGCTTCTGCAGCATGTAGCCCAGCAGCTCGCGGAACACCTGATCCTTCAGGCCGTCGAGTTTGTCGTCGCGATCGAGCACGTCGCGCGCAAGGTCGGTATCGTGGCGGACGTAGGCATTGAGCGCATCGCGCAGCATCCCCTGCGCAATGTCGGCCATCCGCGGGATGTCGATGAGCGGCTTGACCGCCGGATGTTGCAGGTAGCGGAACGTGGCCTCGGCGATGTTCACGGCGAAGTCGCCGATCCGCTCCAGGTCGCTATTGATCTTCAGCCCCGACACGACAACGCGGACATCGTCGGCGCCGAGATGGTGGCGGGCCAGCAGCTCGTAGCAGCGCTTGTCGATTTCGATCTGCAGGTCGTTGACCGGATCGTCACTGCAGAGTACGCGCTCGGCCAAATCGAGGTCGCGGTCGACAAGCGCCCGGACTGACGCGCGCACCTGCTCCTCAACCTGGCCGCCCATGGCAAGCAGGCGTTCCTTCAGCCTGCTGAACTCTTCGTCGAAGTGCGAGCCGGCTGCTGACGATCCGTCGACGTTCACGTTCTGCACGGTTCAGGATCCCGACTGTCAGCCAGCGTACTCCCAGCGGTGCGGACGCGGCAACCGCCACGGGGCCCATCGTGCGCGCCGCGGTTACCCGGCCGTAACAGAGGCGTATCTTTCGGGTAAACAGGTCGATCAGGCGGCCGAGAGGGCCTCGATCAGCAGGTCGAGCACCCGCACCACCTCGGCCGGATCGCGGACGCGCCAGCGCGCGGCGGTCGGCCGGTCGTCGTGCGCGACGACGATCGAGACGCCGTCGACGGCCAGCATCTCGAACAGATCCTCGTCGGTCTCGTCGTCACCGATGCAGGCGGCGGCAGAGCGGTCGAGGGACAGCGCGTCGATCAGCCAGGCGACGGCGCGTCCCTTGTCCCAGGCGATGTCGGGCCGTAGCTCGAACACCTTCTTGCCCACCTCGCGGCGCAGGTCGGGATGGGCGCGCGCCACCTCCTGCACAGCGGCGTCGATCCGCGGGAGGTCGTCCGCGTTGGCCAGGCGGTAGTGGGTGGAGGCGCTGTAGCGCTTCCGCTCGATCAGTACGCCCGCGATGCCGGCGACGGCCGCGCGCAAATCCGCCTCCGCCGCGTCCACCTCCGGCAGCAGCGTCGCGGCCGCGGCGTAGCGTAGCCCACTCCCGGCCGGGCCCGTGATGTCGAGGCCATGGCAGCCGGCGTAGCCTACCTGATCAAGCTGCACGAACTGCTGCATGACGGTGATGTCGCGGCCGGTGACGATCGTCACCGGGCAGCGGTCGGCCAGCCGCGCCAGACGCTCGCGCGTGCCGGCCGCGAGGGTCGCCTGATCCGGCCGGTCGACAATCGGCGTCAGCGTGCCGTCGTAGTCGAGGAAGACGCCGGGGCGGCCGCGTGTGAGCGGCGCGAGCCAGCACGGGATCTGAGCGGGGTCGAGCGCCGAGGGGACCGCCTGCGCGGCGCCGGACGCGTGGGTCACTGCGCCGCCGCCTGCTCCGCCTCGCGCAGAACGCGCAGGAAGTTGTCGCTCCAGAGCTTCGAGATCTGCTCTTCGCTGTAGCCCCGGCGCAACAGTTCGACGGTGACGTTCAGTGTCTCGGTCGCGTTGGTCCAGCCGACGATGCCGCCGCCGCCATCGAAGTCGGAGCTGATTCCGACATGGTCGATGCCGATGAGCTCCACGGCGTGGTCGATGTGATCGACGAAGTCGGCCACCGTCGCGTCGGGATAGCGGCGGTCGAGCGCCTCGATCCGCCCGATGTAGTCGTAGTACGGCTCGACCCCCAGCTCCTCCGGCGGCTGGCCCGGCACCATTCCGAACGCATTGCGGATGTTCCGGTACTCCACCGAGCGCAGCAGCGCCGGCTCCGTCAGGAACGCGCCGACCGCCACCACCTGCACGACGCCGCCCGACGCGGCAAGGGCGCGGAGCTGCTCGTCGTCCAGGTTGCGCGGGTGGTCCATCAGCGCGCGCATGCTGGAGTGCGAGGCGATGACCGGGGTCTCGGACAGCCGGACTGCATCGAGCATCGCCGCCTTCGAACTGTGCGAGACATCGACCAGTATGCCGACCCGGTTCATCTCGGCGATCACCTGCTCGCCGAACGGACTGACGCCGTCATGCTCTGGCTCGACCGCCACCCCGCGGTCGCGCGTGGTGGCGGAGTCAGCGATATCGTTGTGGCCGCTGTGGGCGAGCGTCATGTAGCGGGCGCCCCGCCCGTAGTAGGTCTCGACGAGCGACAGGTCGCGCCCGATCACCCAACCGTTCTCGATGCCGATCAGCGCCACCAGTTTGCCGTCCGCGGCGATCCGATCGACCTCGCCGGCGGTGTACGCAATCTCGATCTCGTCGGGGTGCAGCTCCTCCGCCATCCGATGGATCGCGTCGAACTTCACCCCGGCGTCCACCTTCGCCTGCGCCTCGTTCTCCGGCGTCCGCTCGGTCTGGCCGACGTAGACGATGAAGACGCCGACATCGAGCCCGCCCGTGCGCATCTTCGGCAGGTCCACCTGGAAGTCGCCGTCGACGCCCGGATCCACGACCGGCGTGGCGAAGCTGAACGGGATGTCGATATGGCTGTCGAGGGTCAGGACCCGATCGTGGATCTCCGTGGCCCGCTCGACGATCTCCGCCTCGGCCCGCTCCTCCGGCGTCCGCTGATCGCACGCCGCGAGGGCCGCCGCCAGGGCCAGAAACGCCGCGCCGCGCAGCAGTGTCACCCTGTGCACCCTCCTGCCGGGTCAGCATACAGGAACCCGAAGTTCCGCTCCGGCGCGTGGACTGCGCCACTCACCTCGCCGCGCCTCGGCTACCACCGAGGCTGCCGCGCTGCCATCCAACAGCCGGCCTGCGGTCACGCGTCGGTGCCGGGCAGGGCGAGGTCGATGCGGACAGCGCCTGACAGGCGCGTCCGGGTGTGGACCGCGAGATAGAGGCGGTCCGCGCGCAAGGCGTGCATCTCCGCTCCGCTCAGCCGCACCTGCCCCGCCGTCCGCGCGCCCCCGCGGCGCGCCAGTTGCCGCACGACCGGCCCGTGCTCCGCGTCCTCGGCCGGCCCGCGCCGGTGCAGCGCAACCGACAACACCTCGTCGTCCGGCCCGGACCAGCGCAGCCCGTAGACCGTCACGTCGTAGTCGAGTATCCGCGTGGACGGATCGAGCGTGAACCGCGCCCGCGCCGACAGACCGTCGGCCGCCGTGACGCGGGACGCCAGCTCAACCGGCGCCGGCGGCGACACCAGGCTGGGCGTGAACGCCGGCGGCTGGCGGCGCGGCTGCTGCTGCTCCCAGGCATAAGCGAGCTCAATCAGGCGCGGCTCCTCCCACGGCCGGGCCAGCATCTCCAGGCCGACCGGCATCGCGTCGTCCGCCTCGCCCGCCGGCACGGTGATCGCCGGCAGCCCCGACACCGCGCTCAACGCGCAGTTGCTCCCCTGTTGCGGCTGGCCGATCGGCCGCGCGGTCCGCCGGATGGTGGGATAGATCAGGGCGTCGAGGTCTTGCTCGTCCATCAGCTCGATCACCGTGTCGCGCACGGTGTCGCGCTTCGCCAGCGCCTCGCGATAGCCGTCCGCTTCGCGCGACGCGATCTGCAGCGTGTCGGCGAGGCCGCGCTCCAGGATGTCGTGGTAGAGGCCGGCCTCGACCAGCTCGGCGAGCGACCGGACCGGCGCGCCCGGCGTCGCCTCCAGGTACGCGTTCACGTCGAACCGGAACTCCTGCCGGATCACCGACGCTCCCTGCACCAGCTCCGCCAGGTCCGGCTCGGTAATCTCGACCGCCGTCGCGCCGAGCCGCTCCATCTCCTCGACCGCCCGCTCGATGACGTCGCGCACCGGCTGCTCGGCCGCGCCCGAGCCGAGCAGCGCCTCCACGACGCCGAGGCGCGCGCCAGCAAGGGCGTCGGCGTTGAGGTGGGCGGTGTAGGTCTGCGGAATCTGTCCCTCGCCCGCCAGCGTGGCGGGATCGGCCGGGTCGGGGCCCACCGTCGCGTCGAGCGCCAGCGCCAGGTCCTCCACCGATCGGGTGAGCGGGCCGCCGATGTCCTGCGTCGTCGACAGCGGGATGATGCCGTCGCCCGACGCCAGGCCGCGAGTCCCCCGCAACCCCACCAGGTGGTGGTGCGCCGACGGGATCCGGATCGAGCCGCAGGTATCGCTCCCCATGCCGAAGGCGCCGAAGCTGGCCGCGACCGCCGCGCCGGTGCCGCCGCTCGATCCGCCCGGGTTGCGCTCCGGATCGTACGGGTTACGGGTCTGGCCGCCGAACGACGCGATGGTGGTGATGCCGCGCGCCAACTCGTGCATGTTGGTCTTGCCCAGGATGATCGCGCCCGCCGCGCGCAGCCGCGCGACTTGCGCCGCGTCGTCGGGCGGCATCGAGGTGGCGAGCGCGAGCGTGCCGGCACTGGTCGGCATGTCGGCGGTGTCGTAGTTGTCTTTTACCAGCGCCGGGATGCCGTGGAGCGCTCCGCGGATCCGACCCTCCGTCCGTTCGTGATCGAGGCGCTGCGCCATGTCGCGGGCGTTCGGGTTGATCGTCACGATCGCGTTGATCGTCGGCCCCTGTTGATCGAACGCCGCGATCCGGGCGAGGTAGGCGTCGACCAACTCGACCGAGGTGACCTCGCCCCGCTCCAGCGCGCCGGTCAGCTCGCGGACCGACTTCTCCATCACGTCGAACGCCGCCGCGTCCTCCGCCGGCGCCCCGCCGCATCCGGCCGCCGCCAGCAGCGGCAGCAGCAGCGCCGCTCTCGCCAGCCTCCAGGTCAGCCGCCCCGTGTCATCGCGTGACATCCACGCCTCCTCGGTTCCGCGTCCGGTTCCGATCCGCTGCCGTCCGTGCCACGCTCGCGCGGTCAGAGCGCGCGCCGTCAGACGAAGCAGCACTCCGCCTCGAGCGCGCGGGCGAGAAGCCTCATGTAGCGGTGCCGTGGCACCTCGACCGCACCGAAGCGTTCCAGGTGCGGCGTCAGCCACTGCACGTCGAGCAGCCGGTAGTCCTGCGCGCGCAGCCGTTCGACGAGTGCCGCCAGCGCCACTTTCGACGCGTCAGTGGTCGCGTGGAACATCGACTCACCGAAGAACGCGCCGCGGATCGCCACGCCGTACAGCCCGCCCACCAGGGCACCATCCTGCCACGTCTCTACCGAGTGCGCATGGCCCTCGCGGTGCAGCGCCCTGTAGCTTTCGGCAATCTCCGCGTCGATCCAGGTCCCCTCCGTGCCGGGGCGCGCCGCGCACCCCGCCACCACTCTATCGAATGCCCGGTTGACCGCCACCTCGAACCGGCCCTGCCGCAGCACGCGGCGGAGCCGGCGCGGCAGGTGGAAGCTGTCAAGCGGCACGATGCCCCGCTCCTCCGGCGAGTACCAGCGGATCTCGCCGTCGACCGCCATCGGGAAGAACCCGGCCTGGTACGCGTGGAGGAGCGAGGTGGAGGGAATCATCCCAAATGTCGTATATATGATGCATGGTCAGCGAGTCCGACGCCCAGAATGAGTTCACCTCCGAAGCGGTCACCCGGCACATCCGTGTGGAGGTGCGGGCACACTACACCGAGGAGCACTCAGACCCGCTGCAGCAGCGCTGGCTGTTTCTCTACACGATCCGGATCACGAACGAAGGGTACGAGACGGTCCAGTTGATCAGCCGGCACTGGCGGATCACGGACGGCGCCGAGCAGGTGCAGGACATCAAGGGCCTCGGCGTGGTGGGCCAGCAGCCGACGCTCGCGCCGGGCGAGGCATTCGAGTACACGTCCGGCTGTCCGCTCGGCACGCCGTTCGGATCGATGGAGGGGACCTACCAGATGGTCACCACCGAGGGCGAACGCTTCGACGCCAAGGTCGCGCCGTTCGCCCTGTCCGGCCCCTACACCCTCCACTGAGTCCCAGCATCGGTGCGCCGGCTTCCGTCATGGTGCGCCGGCCTCCAGGCCGGCCCCGTACAGGTGCGCCGGCCTCCAGGCCGGCATCCGTCCAGGCGCACCGGTCACGCCGCGCAGACCGGCGCCACCACCACCCCCGCAGCCTCGAGCCCTTCGCGCAACTGTCGCGCGATCGCGTCGGCGCCCGGCGTGTCCCCATGGATGCAGATCGTCCCTGCGGTCAGCGGAACGCGCGGTCCGTCGATCGCGGCGACCGCACCGTCGCGCACCATGCCGACGGCGCGCGCCACGGCCAGCGCCGGATCGTGGATCACGGCACCCGGCAACGTGCGCGACACCAGCGCGCCGGTCGCGTCGTATGCACGGTCGGCGAACACTTCCGGCACGATGGCGAGCCCCGCGTCACGCCCCGCCTCGACGAGCGCCGATCCGGAGAGGGCCACGAGTGCGAGGCCGGGATCACACGCCGCCACCGCGCGCGCCACGGCGTCCGCCAAGCTCCGGTCGCGCGCCGCCATGTTGTAGAGCGCGCCATGCGGCTTGACATGGCGGACGGCTACCCTTTCGGCCGCGGCGATCACCCGTAGCGCCTCCACCTGCCCCCGGACCAGCGTGTCGATCTCGGCGGGCGGCACGTCGATCTCGCGACGGCCGAATCCCTCGCGGTCCGCGAAGCCGGGATGCGCGCCGACCGTCACGCCGGCGGCGCGCGCGGCGCGAACCGTCGCCCGCATCGTGTCGGCATCGCCCGCGTGACCGCCGCAGGCCACGTTGATGGACGTGACGATCTCCATCATCCGCCGGTCCAGCGCGCGCGCCGCCTCGCCCGGTAGCTCGCCCAGATCACAGTTCAAATCGATCCGCATCGTCATGGCCGCGCCTCCGCACGTCTGTCCGTGCGCGCGACCTGACGTTCCGCCTCGGCGATCGCGGCTTCGAACCAGACCAGCCACTCGTGGCCGTACTCGGCCATGTACCAGGTGGACACCCGTCCGGCGGCCATGACGAAGGTGCGTCGCTCCGCCGCCGAAAGCGCATACACCGTGCCGCCCGCCGCCGCGAATGCCGCGAGCGCGTCGGCCGTGCGGCGGCCCTCCTCCGCCAACGCCAGGCGCGCGAGCTCCCCGACGGCGGCATCGATCACCTGCCGCAGATCGGCCGGCAGCGCCTGGTACGCCTCCTCGCGCATCAGCCAGAGGCCGGCCGGGAACCCATGATCGTCGCGCGTCAGGTACCGATACGCCCCGCCGTCAGCGACCGCCGTGAGGTCGATCACGCTGCCCGCCCTCCCCTCCACGCCCTGGCCCGGGGCGGAGTCAGCGCGATTGCTCCAGGAGACGGGCGCCGGCGTCGCGCCGACGGCACGGGCCCACGCCGTCAGCACCGGTGAATCGCCGGTCCCGAGCGGCACGCCGTGCAGATCATCCGGCCCGCGCACCGGCTCCGTGCGGGTTGCGATGCCGCGCCACCCGCCGCCTCCGGACAGCGCCAGCAGCCGGAGGCCCGACTGACGGATCAGCGCGACATGCATCCGCTCGAAGAAGATGCCGGTGAAGACCCGCTCCACGACCGCGTCGGACTCCAGCAGGTACGGCACGTCGAGGACATGCAGCTCCGGCACGAGGCCGGCCGCCTCGGCTGTGGACGCCAGGTAGAGATCGATGTCGCCCGCCGCGAGCGCGTCCAGGCAGGCGTCCGGCGCGCCACACGATCGGCCGTCGGTGTCGACCTCGACCACGAGACGCCCGCCCGACAGCGCCTCGATCAGATCGCCGGCCGACGCGATCGTGTCGGGCGCGCCGCTGCCGGAAGCGCCGGGGAGCGTCACGGCAGCAAGAATGAGGCGTGCGACGACAGTGGTCACGGCGTCAGGCAGCAGCTATCCGGGCCGACTCGGCGGATCGAGCGACGCCCGTTCGGAATCCCCCATCTCGACGCCGCCGCCCGGAAAGTAGTCGGTCCAGCGGTCGGAGACGCGCCGCGCGATGTCGGGCCGGCAGGTCAACTCCGTCGGGAACGACGGCTTGAGCCGGGCGTCGATCACGATGGGCGGCGTGTAGACCAGGTGGTGGCGCACGACGCGCGTGGCAGCGGCATGGATGTCGGCGGCCGGCTCGAAGCGGGTGAACGTCGTCCAGAGGAAGTTCATTGGCGACGCGGCGGCGCGGTCCGGCTCGTCGGTGAGGACGACGAGCGGCCAGTCGCGGAACGCCGGCGCCGCGGCGAACCGTGCGGCGGCGTCCGGCTCCGATGCATAGCCGGGCGCGCCAACCACCAGACAGCCGGGACAGAAGACGTGCACCGTCGTCACCCCTTGCGGCAACTCCGCCGCCGAGAACTCCTCCGGCAGCGTCCGGACGGGCGGCCCGAGGCCCAGCCAGACCCCCTTGGATCCCCGGTTCACCTCCGGCCCGGTGTAGTCGAGCGTATCCATCGACAGGTTCGAGAAGACGTAGAGGTCGGTCTCGGGATTGGACCGCTCCAGCAGATGGACCAACGTCCGGCGGAAGTCGCGCAGGTCGACCGGCTGATCGGTCACCAGCAGGAACTTGGTGAGCGAGAGCTGCCCCTCTCCCAGGATCCGGAACGCGCTCGCCATCGCCTCGCGGGCGTAGCGCTCGCGCACCACGGCCGCGCCCAGCGAGTGGTAGCCGGTTTCGCCATACGACCAAAGGTCGACCACCCCCGGCATCACCAGCGGGAACAGCGGAGAAAGCAGCTCCTGCAGGAGATCCCCGATGAAGACGTCCTCCTGCCGTGGCTTGCCGACAACGGTCGCCGGATAGATCGCATCGCGCCGGTGGGCGACCCGCTCGACCGTCAGGACCGGGTAGTCGTGGGCGAGCGAGTAGTAGCCGTAGTGATCGCCGAACGGCCCCTCCGGCCGCCGCGCGTGCGGCGCGACGGATCCGATCAGGGCGAACTCGGCGCTGCCGATCAGCCGGTGCGGCCCGAGGCCGTCCACGACCGGCAGCCGCTCGCCGGCCAGCAGCGAGGCGAGCATCAGCTCCGGCACGTTTTCCGGCAGCGGCGCGATCGCGGCCAGCATCAGGGCAGGCGGGCCGCCCAGGAAGACGGTCGCGGGCAGCGCCTCGCCCCGCGCTTCCGCCGCCGCGTAGTGGAAGCCGCCCCCCTTGCCGATCTGCCAGTGCATGCCGGTCGATCGCGCGTCATGCACGTGCAGGCGGTACATCCCCAGGTTGTGCCCGGGACGCTCCGGATGCTCCGTGTAGACGAGCGGCAGGGTGATGAACGGTCCGCCGTCCTCCGGCCAGCAGGTAATCGCGGGCAGCCGGTCGAGCCGGACGTCACCCGTCACCACCTCGGTGACCGGCGCACGCTGCCGCGGCCGCGTCCCGATCCGCAGGAGCGCCCCGGCGACGTCGCGCGCGCCCCAGAGCTTCGCCGGCGTCGGCGGCATGAGCGTCTCGGCCAGCTCGACCAGGCGCCGGATGAACTGCAGTGGACGCGTGCCGAAGGCGAGCTCGGCGCGGCGCGCGGTGCCGAACAGGTTGGTGACGAGCGGGAACGCCGCGCCGGTGACGTTGGTGAACAGCAGCGCTGGCCCGCCCGCGGCGATCACCCGCCGGTGGATTTCCGCCGCTTCCAGGACCGGATCGACCGGCGCCTCGATCACCGCCAGGTCGCCGTCGCGCCGGAGCTGCTTGATGAACGCGCGCAGGTCCCCGAACCCGTGGGGTGCGATCGCCATCACTCCGGCAGCGCGAACACGTGCATGACGGAGCCGCGGGTCCGCGGCCGCTGCACGTCGTCGAACACCAGCTCGGCGTTGCGCCACGCTAGGAACCAGCCCGGTCCCGACGGCACGGCGACGTACTGCCGGCCGTCCACGGCGTACGTGATCGGGAAACCGTCCGCCGCCGTCGGCGTGCGCGTCCGCCACAGGACCTCGCCGTTCCGGACATCCATCGCATAGATGTTGCGGTCGATGTTGCCGACGAAGACCAGGCCGCCGCCGGTCGTCAGCGCCGACGTGCCGTATTGCAGCTTGCTCGGGCGGGTCCACAGCAGCTCGCCGGTCCGGCTGTCCATGGCGGCGAAGATGCCCAGGTGCTCCGGACTCTGTGGATGGTGCGTAAACCGCCGGTCCGCGGGCCCGATCCCGCCGCCGCCAATCTCCGCCGGCTCCGACATCGGCTTGAACGTCGAATGGGCGCAGCCGGGCGTCAGCGGGATGTAGAACGCCTCGGTCTCCGGGTGATACGCCATCGCCCACAGGTTCTTCAGGCCGCCGGGTCCCGGGCAGTAGTCGACCGGGACGTTCAGCTGCGGAATCCGTTCGCGGCGCAGGATGCCCTGGCCACTGGTCGGATGGAGATCGACGATGTCCTGGTAGCCGAGGTCGTGGGCGGCGCGATACTCGCCGGTCTTCGGGTCGAGCTCCCACAGCACGCCGATCTTGCCCATCTTGAACAGCGCCCGCCCGTCGCCGCGGTCGACGACGACGACCTCGAACACCTCGTCGAGGTCGTGCGTCTCGGCCGGGATGTGCTGATAGTACCACTCGATCTCTCCGGTTTCCGGGTCGAGCGCCAGCGTCGAGTTGCTGTACAACGCCGCGCCCTCGGTGCCGCGCTGGGCGCTCGCCCACGGCTTCGGCTGGGCGGTGGACCAGTAGATCAGGTCGGCGTCGGCGTCGTAGCTGCCCGGGATCCAGGCGTCGGCGCCGGCGCGGAACGTAAGGGTCAGATCGCCCCAGGTGTCGCCGCCCGGCTCGCCGGGACGGGCCACCGTGGAGGTGCGCCACAGCTCGGCGCCGGTCTGGGCCTCATGGGCGGAGATGAAGCAGACGTCGTTCTTGTAGTACTCGCACCCGGTGATCCCCGCGACCACCATCCCCTTCACGATGATCGGCCCGCTCGTGTACTGGTAGCCGAGGTCGTGATCGGCCACCTGCTGCTCCCACACGACCTCGCCCGTACGGGCATCGAGCGCGATGAGCTGCGCCTCGCTCGTGCCGGCGTAGATCTTGTCGTCGTAGATGGCGATGTTGCGCCGCGCCAGGCCCGGCTGCTGGTTGATCGGCTGGTCCGGATTGGAGGGCATCGGCCGGCCGGTGCGCAGGTGCGACCAGAGCACGTCGCCGTTGGTGGCGTCGAGCGCCACCACCCCCGAACGGCTCGGGATGTACATGACGCCGTCGTGGACGAGCGGTGTGACCTCGTCGGTCCCCGCCAGCGTTTCCCACGACCAGACGAGCTGCAGGTTCCCGACGGTGTCCCGGTTGATCTGGTCGAGCGGGCTGTATCCCTGTCCGTCGATCGTCCGGCGCCAGTTGATCCAGTCGGCAGGGTCGGGGTCGAGCAGCTCGGCGTCGGTGATCGGCTCGAAGTTCCTGACCTGCGCCTCGACGCCGGTGGTAACGCCGGCCAGCAGAGCGGTTGCGATAAGGCAAGTGAGCGTCGGACCGGCCATGCGGAGTCCCCCTCGGTGATTCATGTGCCTATTCCGGCAACGAGAACACGAGCCAGGAGCAGCGTTTCGTTGCCATGCGCCATGATATGACGGCCCCCGGGCCGGACGCGCCGCGCCCGCCGGCTCACTTCAATGCCGGCATGCCCAGACGATGCATCCCGGCCGCCTCGGATCAGGACGTCGTCGCCGAGTAGGTGCTGCCTTGATGCCATCTGCCATGGCGATTATCATGATAACTGCCATGACTATTGCCGGTGAGATATTCATTCCGCGCTGCCTCGACCTGAACCGCCTGCTGGCGCGGCGCTCCGTCTTCCTGTTCGGGCCGCGCCAGACCGGAAAGTCTACCTACGTCCAGCGGCAGCTCGCCGACACGGTCGCGGTCTCCTTCTCCCTGCTCGATCAGGGACTGCTCACGTCCGTCCTGGCCGATCCGACGCGCATTCGGCGGGAGATCGAAGCCCGCAATCTCCGCGACACGGTGATCTGCATCGACGAGATTCAGAAGTGCCCGGCGCTGATGGACGAAGTCCACCTCATGATCGAGGAACGCGGCATCCGCTTTCTCCTGACCGGATCGAGCGCCCGGGCGCTTCGGAGCAAGGGCGTCAACATGCTCGGTGGCCGCGGCAGTGACCGGGTGATGCACCCGTTCTCGTGGGTGGAACTCCGTGAGCGCTTCTCGCTCGACCGGGCCATCAACCACGGACTCCTCCCGCCGCACTACCTGTCGGACGACCCGGACGAGGGACTGGCGTCGTACGTCGACCGCTACCTGACCGAGGAGATCGCCGCCGAGGGCCTTGCCCGCAACCTGCCGCGGTTCGCTAGGTTCCTGCAGACGGCGGCGCTCACCAACGCGCAGATGATCAACTATTCCAACGTCGCCCGCGACGCGCAGGTGCCACGCCAGACCGTCGGGCAGTGGTACGAGGTGCTGCGCGACACTCTGATCGCGTTCGAGCTGCCCGCCTGGCCCAGGACCGTCAAGCGCAAGGCAATCGAGACCGCCAAGTTCTACTTCTTCGACACCGGCGTGGTCCGCGCACTACGCCGGCTGCCGTGGGTCACCGACGCGTCGGCCGACTTCGGCGAGTTCTTCGAGCACTACGTCCTGCTGGAGCTCCGCGCCTGGATCGACTACCGGAAGCCTCGCGCCCCGCTCGCCTACTGGCGCTCCCGATCCGGCTACGAAGTCGACTTCATCCTCGACGACCGGGTCGCCATCGAGGCCAAGTCGACGCGCCACGTCCAGCAGAAGCACCTGCGCAGCCTGCGCGCCCTCGCCGAGGAGCGACTCGTTGAACGATCCATCGTCGTCTGCCGCGAGGATCGCCCACGCATCGAAGACGGCATCGAGATCTGGCCCCTGGCGTTCTTCCTCGCCGCGCTGTGGGAGCATGGGCTGTAACGGCCAAGGAGGATCTTGAGGACCTTCTGGCGGCGAGCTACCTATCCGAGATCGAACGCGGCATCAAGCCTGGTTCGACGCAGGCGCTGTCCCGTATCGCGGCGGCACTCGGGCCTACGATCGACACCCTGGTGATCTTCGGCCGCGACGAGTTCCGACCCTGTCCGCGACGCCAGAGTAGAATCTCCCCTGCCGGTGCGGACGGGGACGTTCGCCCACGAAGCAGGAGGCAGTAGCGGGCATGGCGGATCGGATCGCGGCGGGCGGACTTCAGGTCGACAGGGAGTTGTACGACTTCATCAACGATGAGGCGCTCCCTGGCACCGGTGTCTCGCCCGAGGCGTTCTGGGCCGGATTCGACCGCCTCGTCCACGATTTGGCGCCGCGGAACCGCGCGCTGCTCGACAAGCGCGACGAGCTGCAGCGGCGGATAGACGCCTGGTACCGGGAGAACCGCGACGAGCCGATCGACCTGGAGGAATACACGAACGTCCTGCGCGAGATCGGCTACCTCGTCCCCGAAGGCGACGACGTTACCGCCCGGACCGAGAACGTCGACCCGGAGATCTCCACCGTCGCCGGACCACAGCTCGTGGTGCCGGTCACCAACGCCCGCTATGCCCTGAACGCCGCGAACGCGCGCTGGGGCAGCCTGTATGACGCGCTCTACGGCACGGACGTGATCCCGGAGGACCACGGCTGTGAGCGCACCGCCGAGTACAACCCGATCCGGGGCGCCCGCGTCATCGCCTGGGCACGCGACTTCCTCGCCCGCGTGGCACCGCTCGCGGCGGGCAGCCACGCCGACGCGACGCATTACGCGGTGGCGGACGGCGCGCTCAGCGTCACACTGAAGGACGGCTCGACCACCGGCCTGACAGACGCTTCGACGTTCGCCGGCTACCGTGGCGACCCGACCGCACCATCCGCCGTCCTGCTGTTCAACCACGGACTGCACATCGAGATCCGGATCGACCGCGCGCATCCGGTCGGCACGGCGGACGACGCCGGCGTGCGCGACATCATCCTGGAAGCGGCGACCACGACGATCATGGACCTTGAGGACTCGGTGTCGTGCGTCGACGCCGAGGACAAGGTGCACGCGTACCGGAACTGGCTCGGGCTGATGAAGGGAACGCTGACGGCTCAGTTCGCGAAGGGCGGCAGGACGGTCGATCGGGCGATGAACGCGCCGTGCGACTACACCGCGCCGGATGGATCGACGGTGACGCTTCCCGGGATTAGCCTGATGCTGATCCGGAACGTCGGCCACCTGATGACCAACCCCGCGATCCTCGACAAGGATGGCAACGAGGCGCCGGAGGGAATCCTCGACGCGGTGATCTCATCGATGATCGCCAGCCACGACGTCACGAGCGGCAAGAACAGCCCCGCCGGCTCGATCTACATCGTCAAGCCGAAGATGCACGGCCCGGAGGAAGTCGCCTTCTGCGACGAGACGCTCGCGCAGGTGGAAGACATCCTCGGCCTCGAGCGTCACACAATCAAGATCGGGATCATGGACGAGGAGCGGCGGACGACCGTCAACCTGAAGGCATGCGTCCGCGCCGCCGCCGACCGGGTCTTCTTCATCAATACCGGCTTTCTCGACCGGACCGGCGACGAAATGCACACGGCGATGGAAGCGGGCCCGATGATCCGGAAGAAGGAGATGAAGACCGCCGACTGGATGGTCACCTACGAGGACTGGAACGTCGACATCGGGCTGGAGTGCGGACTGCCGGGCCACGCGCAGATCGGCAAGGGGATGTGGGCCATGCCTGACCTGATGGCCGAGATGCTGAAGCAGAAGATCGGCCATCCGGAACAGGGGGCGAATACCGCCTGGGTCCCATCCCCCACCGCCGCCACGCTGCACGCGACCCACTACCACGAGGTGGACGTCGCGGCACGGCAGGCAGACCTGCGATCCCGCCCGCGCGCCGACCTCGACAAGATCCTCACGATTCCGCGCGAAGAGAATCCGAACTGGTCGCCGGAAGAGATTCAGCAGGAGCTGGACAACAATGCGCAGGGGATCCTCGGCTACGTCGTCCGATGGGTCGAGCAGGGGGTCGGCTGCTCCAAGGTGCCAGACATCAACAACATCGGCCTGATGGAAGACCGCGCGACGCTCCGGATCTCGAGCCAGCACATCTGCAACTGGCTGCACCACGGCATCTGCACCGAGGAGCAGGTGCACGAGACGCTCGAGCGGATGGCGGCGGTGGTCGACGGCCAGAACGCCGGCGACCCGAACTACCGGCCGATGGCGCCCACCGTGGACGACAGCGTCGCCTTCCAGGCGGCGTGCGACCTGATCTTCACGGGGCGCGAACAGCCGAGCGGCTACACGGAGCCGATCCTCCACGCGCGGCGACAGGAGGCGAAGGCGAAGTACGGCCGGTAGCCGTCCGGACCCCGACACACCACCACCGATGGAAACTGTCACGACCGCCGCCGCCGACGCCGTCGCCGCCCACTATCCCCGCACGGTCGCGCTGGCCGACGGCGGGACAGTGACGATCCGGCTGATGACGCCGGACGATGTCGATGCGGTGGTTGCCTTCGCCAAAGCGCTCGACCCGGACGAACTGATGTACCTCCGGGTGAACATCACCGAGCCGGACGTCGTCCAGCGCTGGGCGCACTACATCGAGACCGGCCGCACGTTCACGGTGCTGGCAGTCGACGATGGAACGGTACTGGGCGAGGCGAGCCTGCTGCACAACCGGACGAGCTGGACGCGCCACATCGGCGAAGTGCGCCTGCAGGTGGCGCCCGCGGCGCGGCGGCGCGGCCTGGCGCGGCTGCTGGCGGAGGAAGTCGAGTGGATCGCCGGCGCGACGCGGCTCACGATGCTGACGGCGCGGATGACGCTGGATCAGGAGGCGGCGCAGGGGTTCTTTCGGCAGCTCGGCTACCGTCGCGAGGCGGTGCTGTGGGACTACGTGATGACCGCCGACGGGACGCTGCACAATCTGCTGATTGCAACCAAGCGGCTGTGACGGCCGCGACAGACGACACGCACGAGGAGGACACCGTGGCTGACGAAAGTTCTGCCGGATTCGATGCGCTACTGACCGAGGACCGCTCTTTCCCGCCTCCCGAGGAGTTCGCCAAGAACGCCAACATGAACGACCCGGATATCTACGCGAAGGCGGACGCCGATCCGGAAGCGTTCTGGGCCGGGATCGCCAGCGAGCTGGAGTGGAGCCGGCCGTGGGACACCATTCTCGACTGGCAGCCGCCCGACGCCAAGTGGTTCGTCGGCGGGAAGATCAACGCCAGCGTCAACTGCGTCGACCGGCACGCGCTGGGCAGCCGGCGCGACAAGCGGGCGATCGTCTGGGAGGGAGAGCCGGGCGATCAGAAGACGCTCACCTACGGCGAGTTGCACGTCGAGGTGCAGAAATGCGCCAACGTGCTGAAACAGTTGGGCGTCGGCCATGGCGACCGGGTGGCGGTGTACCTGCCGATGGTCCCGGAGCTGCCGATCGTGATGCTCGCCTGCGCGCGGATCGGCGCGGTGCATAGCGTCGTGTTCGGCGGCTTCTCGGCCGAATCGCTCCGCGACCGGATGAACGACATGCAGGCGAAGCTGCTCGTCACCGCCGACGGCGGCTTCCGGCGGGGCAGCGTCGTGCCGCTCAAGGAGATCTCGGACGTGGCCCTCGACGGGACGTCGAGCGTCGAGGCCGTGCTGCTGGTGAAGCGCGAGGGGCTCGAAACACCGTTCCAGGTGGTCGAGGGCCGCGATCACTGGTACCACGAGCTGATGGCGCAGGTGCCGGAGACATGCGAAGCGCGCGAGAACGACGCCGAGGACCTGCTGTTCACCCTCTACACGTCAGGCACGACCGGCAAGCCGAAGGGGATCGCGCACACCACCGGCGGCTACCTGACGGGGACCTACATCACGGCGAAGTGGGTGTTCGACCTGAAGGAGGACGACGTCTACTGGTGCAGCGCCGATATCGGCTGGGTGACCGGGCACAGCTACCTGGTGTACGGCCCGCTCGCCAACGGCGCCACCTGCGTCATGTACGAGGGAGCGCCGGACGCGCCGGGCCGTGACCGCTTCTGGGACATGATCGAGCGCCACAAGGTGACCATCTTCTACACGGCGCCCACCGCCATCCGTGCCTTCATGAAGTGGGGCCCGGATCATGTCTCCAAGCACGACCTGAGCACGCTGCGGCTGATCGGATCGGTCGGTGAGCCGATCAATCCCGAGGCATGGATGTGGTACCACGAGCATGTCGGCGGCGGCCGCTGCCCAATCGTCGACACCTGGTGGCAGACCGAGACCGGCTGCATCCTCATTACGCCACTGCCGGGCCTGACGACGCTCAAGCCGGGCTCCGCTACGCGGCCGTTCCCGGGGCTGAGGCCGGCGGTCGTGACCGAGGGTGGTGACGAAGTGAAGGTGGGAGGCGGCTACCTGGTGCAGACGCGCCCCTGGCCGTCGATGCTCCGGACCATCTACGGCGACCACGACCGCTACGTCACCACCTACTGGAACCGCTGGGGCCACTCCACCTACGTCACCGGCGACGGCGCCAAGGTGGACGAGGATGGCTACTTCTGGCTGCTCGGCCGCGTCGACGACGTGCTGAACGTCGCCGGCCACCGGGTCGGCACGATGGAGGTCGAGAGCGCCCTCGTCGATCACCAGGAAGTCGCCGAGGCGGCGGTCGTCGGCAAGGCCCATGAGATCAAGGGCCAGGGGATCTGCGCCTTCGTCACGCTCAAGGATGGAGTCACGGGGTCGGACGAGAAGGTGCAGGAGCTCCGCCAGCACGTCGCCACCAAGATCGGCGCCATCGCCAAGCCGGACGAGATCCTCTGGACCGCCGACCTGCCGAAGACCCGTTCCGGCAAGATCATGCGCCGCCTGCTCCGCGACATCGCCGCCGGCAAGGCGCTGGGCGACGTCACCACGCTGGCCGACCCGTCCATCGTCGCGAAGCTGCGCGAGCAGTACGAGGAGAAGGAAGGCTAGCGTCGCGCCAGCTTCGTACTGCTGCGCCTCGTACGGGTGCGCCGGCCTCCAGGCCGGCGGCCGTCGTGGTGCGCCGCGCGGAACGCCAGCCTCGTACTGCTGCGCCTCGTACTGGTGCGCCGACCTCCAGGCCGGCATCTCCGCCGCCGACACCGCCTCTCAGGAGAACCGATATGATCTGAGCCATGAAACGCGAGGTGTTCGTTGCGTGCTGTACACACCATTCGTGACAGACGTACTCCCATCGGTCGACTGCCGCACCCGCACGACGGGTTCTGGCTGGCGCTCGCCTGCACCCTTCTGCTGATCGCCGGCACCGCCTCGGCACAGCCGGCGTCGGGCGTCTACATCAGCCAGCAGACCGGGCTCAACGTGGCACCGTCGGTGGTGTTGCGCGGCCGGAGCAACGACCGGGCCAGCCGTTGCGACGAGTTCATCAATCCCCATTACGCCGAGGTACCCGGCTGCACCGATCCGGATCGCGGGTCGGGGGCGGGCTGGCAGACCGGGTACGACCGCGCCAGCGGCATTCTGGCGGGAGCGGCCGTCGGCTACCGGTTCGGCCCGCGGCTTCGGGTCGAAGCGGAATGGTTCCATCGGGAATCCGAGTACGATCAGACCTCTCCGGTCTCGAGCGCCACCGGCGATACCTTCGCGAAGCTGGACGGAGAGATCCTGCGGGCCGAGGACCGGATCGGCAGCATCTCCTCACACAACGTCTTCGCCAACATCTATGTCGACTTCCCGACTCGGAGTCGCCTGACGCCCTACCTCGGGGTCGGCGGCGGCGTCGGGCTCGCCGAGCTCGATTACGGCGACTTGTGGGCACGGAATCCGGACCCTGACGCCATCGCTACCGCCGCCGACTTGCCGAACGAGGACGAGGTCCGCCAAAACCTCGCCGGCACCACCACCAGCAAGCAGGCGGAGCTCCACGACAGGCTCACCGGGTACCAGGTGCTGGGCGGCGTCGACTACGCCCTGTCGGAGCGGGTGTCGTTCGGCATCCAGGCCCGCTGGGTCCGCTTCGGACAGTTCACCGCCGAGGATATCGAGTGGGAGCGCTTACGCAGCCACGAGTCGCAACTGCGTCGTGACGGCAGCGAGCCGGTAACGTTCCGCATCCAGACCGGCGACCCGCTCTCGTTTGTCGGCCTGAATGTCTCGCTGCGGTACACTTTCTGACATCACACTGACGCATCGCACTGTCAGTCTACGACGCGGTTGGCTAGCGATTCCCCGCCGGGACTTGCAGGTCGTCGAGTTGAGGTGACGGCGGCGCCGTGATGGATCCTCCGCCATGCGCATCGTGAGCTGGAACGTGAACGGGCTGCGTGCCTGCGCCAGGAAAGGCTTCCGCCAGTTCCTCGCCGCCGCCGACGCCGACATTGTCGGCCTCCAGGAGGTGCGCGCGTTCGAGCATCAACTCGATCCGGACGTGCGCGCGCCAGCCGGCTGGCACGCGGTCTTCTCTCCCGCCGAGCGTCCCGGCTACAGCGGCGTCGCCATCTATTCGCGCGAGCCGCCCGTCCGCGTCCGCACCGCCCTGGGAGAGCCGCGCTTCGATGCCGAGGGGCGGCTGGTGATCGCCCGCTTCGCGCGCCTGACGGTGGCGTCGGTCTACTTCCCCAAGGGGAGCGGCCGGGACCGCGACAACCGCCGGGTGCCGTACAAGCTCGACTTCTACGCGGCGCTGTTCGACCACCTTCAGCGGCTGCGCCGGCGCGGGCCGGTCCTCGTCATCGGCGACTACAACACGGCCCGCGAGCCAATCGATCTCGCCCGGCCCGCCGCCAACACGAGGACCAGCGGGTTCCTGCCAGAGGAGCGCGCGGAACTGACACGCTGGATCGACGCGGGCTGGGTCGACACGTTCCGCGCCCGGCATCCCGGCGAATCGGGCCGCTACACCTGGTGGCGGCAATGGGGCGGCGCGCGCGCGCGGAATGTCGGCTGGCGCATCGACTACGTGCTGGCCTCCCCCGCCGCCGCCCGACGGGTGACCGACGCGTTCATCTGGCCGCATGTCACCGGATCGGATCACTGCCCCGTCGGCGTTGACCTGTCCGAGTGACGCACTGGTCGTCACCAACGGCAGGTATCGCCTGTGCGGTGGATCGCATCCCCGCACCGGGCTCACCGCTACTTGTCCGCGCCCCCCTGTTCTGGTACGTTCAGGATCACGATGGTCATGGGAGGACTCATGCACAGAGGGCTCGCGTTCCGCGGCCCGCGCTGGCGCATGGTGATCGCCGCATTGGCGATCGCGCTGGTGGGTGCCGCGTCCACTGCGACCGTCTGGCACGCGAAGCACGCTGGCGACCAGGACTGCGCAATCTGCCAGTTGCGGCATCAGCCGGCGGCCGACCTGACCGGATCGATCCAGATCGGGTCGGCGGACACTCCGGAACCGCTCGTCCAGGCTCCACGTGCCGGATGGGTCGCCTCCGGCCGCTTCTCTCCCCTTCCCGCACGCGCCCCGCCCGCCTAGCGCCGGAGCACGTCCCGGCTGCTGCTGATCGTTGATCCGTGGCCCGTCCTGGCGGTGCGGTAACGCGCACCGGCCGACGGCGCGCCGGAAGCGCGAGGGCGGCTGCGACGCCGGCGCACCCGCGTGGACGCCCGTTTTCGACGACGTCTCCGGCCGGGTGGCCGCCTGCATGCACGACCGGTCGCCTACCAACCGCGCGGCGATCGACGGCAGCCATGACGCAACTGGAGCTGGGTAACGCGAGCTGCGGCTCGCACACGGGGAATCGACATGGAACGGGAGAAGCACAGGTGCAGCCACAGGGTAACGACGATGCTGGCCACCGCCCTGATGCTGGCGACGATGGCGGCGCCTGCCGGCGCCCAGGAGACCGGCACGGTGCGCGGCGCGGTGACGTTGACGGAGACGGGCGATCCGGTCCATGGCGCCGTGATTCTGGTGGTCGGCGCCGGATCGTTCGCGCTGACCGACGAGTTGGGGATGTTCGCGGTCGAGAACGTGCCTCCGGGCGACTACGAGGTGCTCGCCCAGCGCGAACACCTGACCGCAGGGCGCCAGATGGTGAGCATCCTGGCGGGAGGCGACGCGACGGTCGACTTCGTGCTCGGCCTCTCGCCGGTGCACGAGGATGTGACGGTGACCGCGTCGGTGGGCGGCGCCGAGACGACGTTCGAGGCGTTCAACGCGGTGACGACGATCGACTCGTTCGACATCGTCGGTGGCGCGGAGGGGAGCCTGGGCGACGCGCTGCGCAGCGAGCCGGGCATCGCTAGCCGGAGCTTCGGCCCTGGGTCGAGCCGGCCGGTCATCCGCGGCTTCGACGGCGACCGCGTCCTGATCCTGCAGGACGGGATCAGGACCGGCGACCTCTCCAGTCAGTCGGGCGACCACGGCGTGACGATCGACCCGAACAGCGCCGAACGGATCGAGATCGTCCGTGGCCCGGCGACGCTGCTCTACGGATCGAACGCGGTGGGTGGCCTGGTGAACGTGGTGACGCCGCACGAGAGCTACCGCGAGTCGCGCTTCGTCGGCACGCGCGCGCAGTTCAACGTGGACGGCGGCAGCGCCAACCAGCAGGTGGGCACCAACGCAAGCGTGCAGCACGGGCAGGGGAATGTCCTCGTCTGGGCGGGCGCGAGCGCGCGGCGGACCGACGACTACCAGACGCCCTTGGGGACGATCGGGAACTCCGCCACCGAGCTGATAAACGGACGGACGGGCGTCGGGTACTTCGGCGACCGCTTCTTCACGAGCGGCGGCATCACGCTGGAGGATGGCCGGTACGGCGTCCCATTCGCGGACGAGTTCCACGGGCACGGCCAGGACGCGGACGAGGCGGGGCATGAGGGCGAGGACGGCCACGCCGAGGAAGAGGCCCACGCGGAAGAAGTGTCAATCGACCTCGATTCGCGGCGGCGCGTCGGCCGCTTCGACATCGGCGTGCGCAACCTGGACAACCGCGCCATCGACGGCGCCCGCGTCAGTCTGAGCCTGATCGACTGGCAGCACGACGAGCTGGAGGTTACGGACGGGATCGAGAGCATCGGCACACTGTTCACCAACCGGTCGACGCTTGTCCGTGCTGAGGTGGATCAACGGCAGACCGACCGGCTCGCCGGCAAGTTCGGTGCCTGGGCGCAGTTCCGCGACTTCGAGGCGATCGGGATCGAGGCGCTCGCGCCGCAGACCGATCAGACGTCGTTCGCGGCCTTCGCCTACGAGGAACTGAACGCCGGACGCTTCCGGCTGCAGTTCGGCGCGCGCGTCGAGCAGAATGACTACCGGACGGCGGAACGGACCGGCGGCCACGGCCATGACGAGGAGGATGATCAGGAGGAGGATGAACACCACCTCGAGGCGCCCGATCCGCGCGACCGGGACTTCCTCGGCGCGTCGGCCTCGGTCGGCCTGCATGCCGACCTGGGCGCCGACACCGCGTTCGTCGCCAATCTGACGTCCTCACACCGCGCGCCGGCGCTTGAGGAGCTGTACAACTTCGGCCCGCACGTCGGGAACCTCGCCTTCGAGGTGGGCAACCCGGAGCTCGACGCGGAGACGACGCTCGGCCTCGACCTGAGCCTGCGGCACCAGTCGGATCGGGTGCGGAGCGAGTTGAACGTCTACACCTACGGTATCCACAACTTCATCTTCGGCGAACGGACCGACGAGGTGGAGGACGACCTGCCCGTGCTCGACTTCACCCAGGACGACAGCCGGTTCGTCGGCTTCGACGCGCGGGGCAGTATCCGCCTGGCGCAGAACGCCTGGGTGACGCTCGGCCTTGGCTACGTCGATGCACGCCTCACCGCAACCGACGAGCCGCTGCCGCGGATCCCGCCGCTGCGCGGAACACTCAGCCTGGACCTGCCGATCGGCGGGTTCACGCTCAGCCCGGAAGTGGAGTTCGCCGGCGCCCAAGACCGTCTGTACCGCGGCGAGACGGCGACCGAGGGCTACTCCGTGGTCAATCTGCGCGCGTCGTACGTCTGGCCGCGCCAGCACACGGCGCACATCCTGAGCGTCACCGGCTACAACCTGACGGACGCGACGTACCGGAACCACACGTCGTTCATCAAGGACCTGGCGCCGGAAATTGGCCGCGGCGTGAGGGTGGGCTACTCGGTGCGGTTCTTCTAGCAGCCCGTGGTGAAACCCCGCGTGACACCGAGAGCGGTGAGGCGCCCGCCTGACAAGGCGCGACGAGGGAGCATATTGGCCAGAGGCGACCGAGGAGCAACGCCGCTCAGGCGGGATGCATCGCCGCTCGAATGTAGCGGGGGTTTCGCCACGGGCTGCTAGCGCCCCGCATGCACGGCGGGCAGCACACGCCTACGGGTGGAGGACGATCTGCGCGACGACCGGGTAATGGTCGGAGGGGTAGCGCCCGTTGTCGTGATCGATGACGGTCTCGATCGAACGGACCCCGACCGGCCCGCCTACCAGGATCCAGTCGATCCGCCCCTCGTTCGCCTGCTCCGGCGGACGGAAGTCGCTCGACGTGCGGGTGGGGCCGATCCGGTGATCCGTGAGTAGCCAGGCGTCGCGCAGGCCGGTGGCGGTCGCCGCGCGCCAGGTGTTGCTCACCTCCGCCATCGCGTTGAAGTCGCCGGTGACAACGACCGGTGTCCCATCGGGCAGTGCGGCGACCTGCTCGGCGATCATCGTAGCGGACTGCACCTGCCGCTCGCCCTGCCGGAGCGTCAGGTGCGTGTTGTAGACGTACAGCCGGCGGTCGGTGGCGATGTGATGAAAGTACGCCCAGGTGACGATGCGCGAGACGCGGCGGCGGAATCCAGTGCCGGTCGGCGCGGTGGGTGTGGGCGAGAGCCAGAAGGTGCCCGATTCGATGGGGAGCAGCTCGCGGTGGCGGTAGAAGATCGGCGTGAACTCGCTCAGGCCAACGCCGCCGTTGAGGCCGCGGTCGACGCCGAGCCAACGGTAGTCGGGCAGCTTTTCGGAGAGATAGTCGAGCTGCTCGGCGAGCGCCTCCTGCAGGCCGGCCACCTGCGGCGCGAAACGCCCGATCGTTTCCACCACCAGCGAGCGGCGGTGGGGCCAGCCGTTCGCGCCATCCCGGTCGCTGTTGCCCGAGGTCCGGATGTTGAACGTCATGACGGTGAGCGGGACCGGCCCGCCCTCCTGCGTGACGGGCTGGGGCTGGGCACTGGGGGCTGCCGCCAGCACCGCAATCAGTGGTGTGGCGGCGAGCGCAGCGGCGGTGGCGCTGACGGACCGGCGAGTGGCACGATGCGGCATCGGCACAGTCTACAGGCGGGCCACAGGCGTGCGGACGCATGCACCGGCTGTCAAGCCGAATGACGCATCGGGTAGGGTGAAGAGGTGACGACAGCCTCCGCATGCTGCGGCAACCAGGCGATCCGACTGACGGCAGCGCTCCCGCCGACCTTGCCGCTCAGGACGCGTAGCGGTGCGCCGCATCAGTCGGTGAAGAACACCGCCTTCAGTTCGTCCTCCGGAACGAACCGCGCGACACGTCGGTAGATCGCGCGCACGGTGCCGAGCGCAAGCTGCTGATGCATCGGCACCGTCACCACGTGCCGGGCACCGGTCGACGCGATTCGAACGAGCGTGGCGTGGCTTCCGCGCGTGCGGTCGACCGCGAAACCCATCCCCCGAAGCAGACGCACGATCTGCTTCGCCGTAAGGCGTCGGAGACGAGGCATCACTGACCGAACGGGGTGAACTCGTAGGTCATCGACAGCCGTGGCTTCGGTGACAGTCCTGACTCGGTCGGGTCTTCACCCTCCAGGTGCAGGCCGACAGCCTCGCGCAGGTTGCCAACCAACTCGTCCAGTGTGCGACTCTGCGTGACGACCGCCGCCTCCATGCACTCGGCGACGTACCACCCCTCGCTCTCCGTCACGACGACGTGAATCGTCGACGCCGCGGCAGCAGCATCGAACCCGGATGCGGGCGCGGTCTCCCGTACCGCAATGGCGGTCGCGGCTGGCGTCTCGGCGGAGGCCGGACGGCGGCGATAGTCCGGTTCCACCTGGTACACCCCGCGGCCGATGCGGCGGAAGTACGGCCAACGGTGCTGGTGATGACTCGGTGCGTTGACACAGCACCGGCTGGTGATGTGCGTACGAACCGTGGACTCGTTCAAGTGCGCGAGTTCGCGGACCACGTCAACCAGCCTGAAGGTCCAGTCTCCATCAGCCACGCGACGCGCCGCTTCCAGAACCTCAATCTGCACTGTCCGCTTCTCTGCGTAGTTGGCCATGAGGCGCCTCCTTCGCCTTAGTGATAATACACGTGATTGTCACGTGGTTAATTGTCATGGTGCGCCGGCCTCCAGGCCGATCAGGTTGGAGATCAACTGCCCGCTCTGCCCCCCCACCAGCGCGGGGGTGATGTAGTAGCCGATCGCCAGGATGAAGACGAGCAGCGATCCGGCGCCGACGCCCGGCAGCGTCTGCGGCCAGTAGACGCGCCGGAACGCCTGCCACGGTCCGGCGCCCAGCGACGCCGCGGCCGACATCTGCTGCGGCGGGATCCCGCGCATGACCGCATACAGCGGCAGCACCATGAACGGCAGCAGGACATGCGTCATCGCCACCGCGGTGCCGGTCATGTTGTAGACCATGGCGAGCCGTCCGCCGTCCGGGACGAGACCGATCGCCACCAGCAGGTCGTTCAGCACGCCCTGCTGCTGAAGCAGCACGATCCAGGCGGTGGTGCGCACCAGCAGCGACGTCCAGAACGGCACCAGCACCAGCGCCAGCAGCAGGTTGGCGCGCCGCGACGGCGCATGCGCGATCAGGTGCGCCACGGGATAGCCGAGCAGCAAGCCGCAGCGCGCGCTTCAGGTGCTCCGGCGTCGCCGGCATGTGCGGGTACATCTCGACGCCGGTATCGAAGTGAGAGGTGACAAGCGGCGCCGCCGAGCGCCGGGTCGGGCTGTACGAGATGTACCGTCCCAGCCGCGACATCGACCGGGCGGTCGTTGCGAATCGGACGAACGCGAGCGCCGCGTCGTAGTTTGGCGTCCCGGCGACAATGCCCATCTGGCCGACATCGAGCACCTGACCGTCCCAGACGATGACGAACGGCTGGCCCTCGCTCACCTGCGCATTGAAGATCCGCCCGTTGAAGGCGCCGCTCATCACCACTTCGCCGTCCGCCAGCATCTGCGGCGGCTGCGCGCCCGCCTCCCACCAGACCACGTCGTCCTTGATCGTGTCGAGCTTGGCGAATGCGCGGTCGATGCCCGCAGGCGTGTCGAGCATTGCGTACACGTCGTCGATCGGCACCCCGTCGGCAATCAGGGCCCACTCCAGGTTGACCTGCGGCGCCCGACGCAGTCCGCGCCGGCCCGGGAACTTCTCGAGATCGAAGAAGTCCGCCATCGTCTCGGGACGCTCCCCAGAGAGGAGCTCCGCGTTGTAGGCGTAGATGCCCGACGAGAAGATGGTGCCGACGCCGCACTCGGTCTGCGTGTCGGGAAGGAAATCGTTGACGGCGGGCGTGCCGTCTGGCGCGGGCGCGAGCAGGTCGGTGCCGATCGGCTCGAGCAGCCCCTCGTCGCACGCGCGCACTGCGTCGGCGATCTCCATGTCGAGGACGTCCCAGTAGACGTTGCCGGTGTCGACCTGCGCGCGCACCTGGGCCAGGTCGACGTCGCGCACGACCAGCGTCTGCCCGTCGAAGCTCTTGCTGACCCGATCGAACTCGACGTACGCCGCGTCCTGGTCCGCCGCTGTCATCCCTCGAAATCCTCGCGTCCACCACCCGCTGCAGGCTCAGCAGGGCGTGGAACACGTTGCGGCAGCGCGAGTTGCCTGGACGGCATTGGCAGCAGGACTTTCCTGCAGCGCATTCCGCTTGCCGCATTCGGATATCGTGGGCGCGAAGGGAAAAGAATGATGAGAATCAGCCGTCGAGAAGTGCTCGCCTCCCTGGGCGCAATGAGCGCCGGATTGGGTGTCGCGACCGCGGCGCCCCGGTTCCCCGCAGTCCTCCAGTCCCGGCCCCTGCGCATCGGCGCGCTCATCTCGCACATGGACCGGCAGGGACAGGACGAGCTGTACCAGCCCTACGACCAGCAAATGCGACTCGGCCTCGAGCTGGCTGTCTCCGAGATCAACGCGGCCGGAGGGATCCTCGGACGGCAGGTCGAGCTGCTCGTCGCCGACGACGAGGGCAGCCCGGCGCCCGGAGCGGCGGCGGCCATCGACCTCATTCGCAACGAGGGGATCGAAGCGCTCGTGAGCGGCTTCATCATGGCGATGCCGCCGATTCTGGACCGCACCCTCGAACGCGAGGGGCTGGACGTCCCGGTCGTGCACGCCTCTCAGACCCCGGGCGCCTACTGCGGGCGAGTCGCCCACTTCGGGTCGACGACGCTCCAGGCGATCTCGACACTGATCGAGCACCGCGGCCCGGAGGCCCGGCAGCGCACGTTCCAGATCTCCGACTGGAGTCCCTCGCAACGGGAGGTCTCGAACCAGTTCTACCGCCGGGTGCAAGGCGGCGCGACCGGGGCGGCCCTGGTCACGACGCCGGTCCGCGGCAACAGCCCCGGCGAGTACACGGGGCTCGTGCAGTGGGCGCGCGACCTCGACGCGAGAAACTTCTGGATCGCCATCCCGCGGCCCTACGCCGTGAATGTGGTAACGCAGGCCGACTCGCTCGGCGCCGCGTCCGATTTCGCCTACCACTTCCTGGAGTTCAGCGAGTGGCAGGCGTCGCGGCTCCCGGACGGCGTCGAGGCTTGGACGTCCGTGCCGTTCGTCGCGAGCGACGACCGTCCCGGCGTCCGCGACTTCGTCGCGCGCGCCCAGAGGCATGCGGGTGACGACCTGGTCACGCACGTCGCCTTTTCGCATCATGCGGCCGTTCACGCGCTGGCGCGCGCGATGGAGCAGGCGGGCAGCACGGCGGCGGGCCCGGTGCGCACCGCGCTCGACGGACTCCGTCTGGAGGTGGCGACCGGGACGTTGACCTTGGGGTCGGACGGGTACGCCACGATGCCGATGTACGTGGCGCGCGCCACGCGCCAGGGCCTGGAGGTCGCGCAGCGGTTCGAGGACGTGGCGCCGGAAGCGACGTGCGCGTGATCCGTCCGCCGGACGTGGCCCTCAGGGCCGCGCCGTCGCCAGGCAGACGGCGGGAACGACGAACATGTTGAGCGCGGTGGAGGTGACGAGGCCGGCGAGGATCACCAGGGCAATGGGCGCCTGGATCTCGCTGCCCGGCTGACCGGCCCCGAACGCGATCGGCGTGAGGGCGAGCCCGGTCGACGCGGCGGTCATCAGGATCGGAATCAGACGGTCGACCGATCCCTGAATCACGGCGGCCCCGGCGTCGGCCCCCGCCCGCTGCAGCCGCCGGATGTACCCCACCAGCATGATGCCGTTGCGTGAGGCGATCCCGAACAGCGCGATGAACCCGATGAGTGACGCAACCGAGAGGATGCCTTCGCTCAGAAAGACGCCCGCCACACCGCCGATCAGTGCGAGCGGCAGGTTGATCATCACGATCGCCGCATCGCGCATCGATCCGAACGCGGTGGCGAGCACCACAAGAATGCCAGCGACCGCCGCGACGCCCAGCAACATCAACAGTCGCGATGCCGCCTGTTCCGCCACGAACTGTCCGCCGTACTGCACGCGGTAGCCGGGCGGCAACACGACGCCGGTATCGACGCGGGCCTGTACATCGGCGACGACGCTGCCCAGGTCGCGTCCCGCGGTGTTCGCAGTGACCACGATCCGCCGTTCTCCGTTCTCGCGCCCGATGAAGTTCGGAGAGCGATCCTCGACGACCTCGGCCAGGCTGCCGAGCGGAACGCGGGCGCCCGCCGGTACGTCGAACCAGGTCTGTCCCACCTGATCGAGGTCGGCCAGAACCGGACGCAGGTGGCGGAGGACAAGCGGGACCAGGACGGGACCCTCGACGATCTGGCCGACCTGCCGGCCGAGCAGCGCGGTCTCGAGCGTCGCCGCCGCCTCCCCCGCCGGCAGGCCGTGCCGCGCGAGGGCGCTGCGATCGAAGACGACGCGCACGGTCGGAATGTCGGCCTGCGGCTCGAGCGCGACATCGACCAATCCGTCGATCCCCGTCATTGCCGCGGCGGCGTCGGTCCCCAACGCCCGCAGCACCGCGAGGTCGCGGCCGAAGATCTGCACCGCGATGTTGGCGCGCGAGCCGGACAGCATGTGATCGATCCGGTGCGAGATCGGCTGGCCGATCGTGATGTTGGTGCCGGGCACCAGCGACAGCCGGTCACGGATCTCCGCCAGGACCGTCTCGCGCGGCCGGCCGCCGGGTGTGAGGCGCACGTCGATTTCCGCGGACTCGACGCCCTGGACATGCTCGTCCATCTCCGCGCGGCCGGTACGGCGCGACGTCGCCTCCACCTCCGGGACCTCCAGCAGTAACCGCTCGATGGCGCGGCCGAGCGCGTCCGACTCCGCCAGGTTGGTGCCGGGAAGCGTCACCGCGCTCACCACGAGGGCGCCTTCATTGAACGACGGCAGGAACTCGCGCCCCATCCGCGGGATGGAGACGAGCGCGGCGGCGAGGAGCAGCACCGCCGCGCCAATGACCCAGCCCGGCCGGCGAACGACCGATGGCAGTATCGACCGATACCACCGCTTCAGCGTCGCCGCGAATGCCGGCTCCTGCCCGACGCGGATCCCGGGCGCACCCGGCAGCAGGTACGCCGCCAGCGCCGGCGTGACCGTCAGAGCGACGACGAGGGAGGCGCCGAGAGCAATCAGGTACGCAAAGCCCAACGGCTGCAGCAGCCGGCCTTCCACGCCGGCGAGAAAGAAGAGGGGCAGGAAGACCATCATGACGATGACGGTGGCGTAGACGATCGACCGCCGGATCTCCCGGCTCGCGTCGATCACGACGTCGAGCACCGGCCGCCGCGCCTCCTCCGGCAACCTCGCGTTCTCGCGGAGCCGGCGCGTGACGTTCTCGACATCGACGATCGCGTCGTCCACGAGCGCGCCGACGGCAATCGCCATCCCGCCGAGGGTCATGCTGTTGATCGTCAGTCCCGCGGCACTCAGGCCGGCGACCGCCGCGAGGAGCGACAGCGGGATCGCGAGGAGCGTGATGACGCCGGCGCGCAGGCTGGCGAGAAAGATCAGCGTGACGGCGATCACCAGCAGCACGCCGTCGCGCAACGTGGCACTCAGGTTGTCGAGGGCCAGCTCGATGAAGTCGGCTTGGCGGAGGAGCCGCGTGGAAAGCTGCATCCCGGCCGGCAGCTCCGCCGCAAGCTCGTCGAGGACGCTGTCCAGCTCGCGCGTCAGCACCAGCGTGTTGACGTCCGGCTGGCGATGGATGCCGAGGATCACCGCCGGGCGGCCGTTGTGCGATCCTTCGCCCCGCTTCAGCGATTCGCCAACCCGCAATTGGGCGACGTCGCGGACGCGGATCGGCCGCATGTCGCGCGTGGCGACCACCGTCGCGCCGATGCCGTCGATCCCGGTGGCACGTCCAGCGCCCTGGATCAGATACTCCTGGCCGCCGGCGAGCCTGAACCCGGCGGACGTGTTCCGGCTGGCGCCGCGGAGCGCCGTTTCGACCGCGCCGAGCGGGATGCCGTAGTCGGCCAGCCGGTCAGGATCGACCAGGACCTCATACTGCCGACGCTCGCCCCCGATGACCGTCACCTGGGATACCCCGGGAGTTGCGAGCAGCCGGCGGCGGACCATCACGTCCGCCGTCGTCCGGAGTTCGAGCGGCGTCGGCTCGGGCCGGCCCGAGGCGGCGGCGGGATCCTCCGAGGGCTCGAGGGCCACGAACATGATCTCGCCCATGATCGACGACAGCGGCGCCAGCACCGGCGGCTCCACGTCGTCCGGCAACCCCGCGGCGACCGTGCCCAGTTTTTCCGTCACGGTTTGGCGGGCGCGGTAGGGATCGGCGCCCCAGTCGAAGTCGACCCAGATCACGGCGATGCCGACCGCCGTAGCGGAGCGGATCCGGCGGACGCCCGAGGAGCCGTTCAGCGCCGATTCGATCGGAATGGTGACCAGGGCCTCCATGTCGGTCGGCGCCATGCCATAGCCCTCGACCAGCACGGTGACGGTGGGCGCGGTCAGGTCGGGCAGGACGTCAACCGGCATGCGGACGGCGACGAAGGAGCCCCAGACAAGGCCCACCGCGGCAAGGGCGGCCACCACGAGGCGGTTGCGGACCGACCAGGCGATGAGCGCGTCAAGCATGTCCTGGGAGCCCGTGGCGAGATCCCGCGCAGCACCGGGAACGATGAGGCGCCCGGCGCGACGGTGCGGCGCCGCCGACTACCGGTCTAGTGCGTGTGGCCATGCGCGGGGACCTGCGGCGAGAGCGCCGCGAGGCGGATGAGCGGCGCGCCGCGGACGACGATTCGTTCGCCCGGCGCCACGTCTCCGGTCACCTGGACGGCGCCCCCCTCGCGGTTGCCGAGCGTGACGGCGCGGCGTTCGAACGATTCACCGCCCACCTGCACGAAGATCACGGGCTGGCCCGCGTCATTCACGACGGCGCTCTCGGGTACGGTCACCGTCTCGGTCGCCGCCGAAAGGAAAAGGCGCAACTCGACGGCCTGGCCGATCGCGATCCGGCGATCGGGATCACGCAGCTCGTACGTGATCGGCACGGTGCGGGCGACCGGATCGAGGACGCGTCCGACCGCCACGAGCCGGTCGAGGGGAAGCGGCGCGCCGAGGCCCGGCACATCGAGTTCGGCGCCCGCGAGGTTTGCGATCCGCGGGAGCGCGGCTTCCGGCACCGAGCCCACGACGTGTACCCGATCGACCGCCACCAACTGGAACAACCGCGCCGCCGCCTCGACGCTCGCGCCCGGCGTGGCCTCCGAGAACGCGACGACGCCGGCAATCGGCGCGCGCAGCACGAAGCGGACGTCGCGTGCGCCTTCACCCTGGCCGGTCCGCGTCGCATCGAGCTGGGCGAGATGCGCTTCGGCCGCATGGAGCCGCGCCTCCGCGGTTTCCTCGGCAACTCGCGCCTCGAGCTGCCGCCGCGCCGGCACCGCCCCGGCTTCCACCAGGCGATCGACGCGCGCCCTCGCGGCGCGGTTCAGCTCGAGCGCGCTTCGCGCCTCCGCCACCTCCAGTTCAAGCGCCGGGCGGTCTTCGCCGTGCCCGCTGTGCGGGATCACCTCCGCCAGCGTCTCGCCTTGCGCGACGAGCGATCCGATCGGCAGCGGCGGCAACTCCTCCGCCAGCCGGCCCGCCACCGGCGTCGTCACCTCCGCGCGCCCGCCGGTGCGCGGCGCAATCTCGGCTGCGACCACCAGGCTGTCGGCGACCGAACGCACCTCGGCGGGGGCGGTCGCGAAGTCGAGCGCCCATTGCTGTTCCTTCAGGAACGAGACGGCGCCATCGTCGCCGGCGACGCCGGCGGCGGACGCTGCATCCGGCGTGCCATGAACCGTCACGCTCCCGAGGCGATGCCGGTCGGCGAGGCCGGGGGCGTCGAGCTGAATCTCCAGGTCGTACGTCCCCGCGGCGGACGGCGTGACGTCGACGCCGAAGATGCCGGGACGCCCCGGCGCGTCGGCCGTGAACGTCTCGTCTCCGGCGCCGCGCAGCAGAACGGCGGCACGGCCGGTGAGAACCGGTTCAAAGGTCGCGAGATCGGTCAGGTGGATCGCGAAGCGGCTCACCTCACCCGCCACCAGCACCGGGTACTCGACGAACAGCTCGGTGCTGTCGCTCCAGCGGGTCTCGACGACCGCCGGCCGCTCGTCCGAATCGACTCCCGGCAGCTCGGCCGGCGCCGGGTCGGGCATGTCGCCGCACGCGCCGGCAAGAACCAGCGCCACAATTCCGGCGGCAGTCCGCGTCATCTTCATGGGGCCGTCGTCTCCCCCACCGCCCGGTGTAGCTCGATGACCGCGCGACGGGCCGCGGCGAGCAACTCCAGCTCCCGTAGAACCGCGCCGAGCGTCACGCGATGCGCGTCGAGCAACTCCAGCACACCATACTCCCCTTCTTCGTACGCCACCCGGGCAATCGACGCCAGCTCCGCCGCCGGGTCGACCGACGTCGACCGGTACTCGCTCGCGAGCGCAGCGTAACGGCTCGCCGCGGTCCGCGCGACACGCAGCTCCCGTTCGATCCGGCCGCGCAGCACGTGGCGTTCCGCCTCGATCCGGGCCCGTGCCGCTTCGGCGCGCGCCGCCTGCAACTGCCCACGATTGAAGAGCGGAATACCTACCGTCGCGGTCACCGCATAGCCGGCGTCCGCTCCGATCAGCGCACTGGCGCTTCGCTTCAGTCCGGCAGTCACCGTCGCACCGGGCAGGCGCAGCCGCTCGGCCGCCCGCCGCTCGATTGCCCACCGCGTCTCATGCGACGCGAGCGCCCGGTAGTCAGGCCGCTGTTCCAGCGCTCGGGACAGCAGCATCGCCAGACTCTCGGCAGCCGCACCTGCCGCCACGTCGTTGAAACCGCCGGCGGCCACGAGTCCCTCCGGATCGGATCCGGGCGTGAAGAATCCGGCGAGACTCGCCTGCGCCGCCGACCGCTCGATGCCCGCGATCGCCAGGTCCGTCTCGACGTCTGCCACTTCCCGCTCCGCCCGTTGCCGGTCGAAGCGCGATCCTTCACCCTCCTGCTCGCGCACTCGCAACAACTCGACCAGGCGCCGCAGCTCCGAGACGCCGGCATCGATCGCCGCCGTCCGCTCCTGCGCCAGCACGAGATCGGCGAACGCCAAGCGGAGCGACGCCTCGACGTCGAGCAGATCGGCATCCGCCTGCGCGCCCGCCGCCTCGGCCGCGCGGCCCGCCGCTTTACCCAGCAATCCGGTGCGCCCACGTATCGGCAACTGCTGCGAAACCAACAGGAAGTCGTCCCGGTTGCCCGCGGCGTCCTCGCGCGTGAAGCTGACTGTCGGGTTGAGCGGCAGGCTCCGTTCGAGCGCGTCCGCCTCCACCTCGCGCACGCCGAACCGAAGTGCACGCACCGCTGGGTGCTCCTGGCGCATGCGCGCGATTGCCTCCGCCTCGGTCAGCGTCTGCGCCGCAGCCGGACTGACCGCACCGGCCGCCAACGCCACTACCCCGCTGATCGCTGTAACCAGCCCCAACCGTCGCCATTGGTTCATTGTTCTGCTCCAGAGCGTGACCATCTGCACGTCGAACTCTCCATTCACTCGTACAGCCGAATCCCTATCGTCGAAGCTCACGCCGGTCGTCGAGCGGCGCGCGCCTTCACCTCACGGAACAGGCGATCGTCGAGGGTCAGGGTGGTACGCATGCGTATATCGGTAGCGGTCGTGCCCAAGTCTGTCAACCACACGGCCCGACTTCCAGGGTTGCGCCTGCAACGCCGCGCGATCTAGAGTCCTCACCGGCGGGTCCGCCGTGCTTGGGGCGGGCGCACGCCGGTGACACCGACCGCCGGACCCTGGGCACGGCCGGTCCGGAACCATTCCAGGAGACAACATGGACAGTAAGGCATCGGCCGTCTGGAAGGGCGGACTCAAGGACGGCAACGGATCGATCAATAGCGGCAGCGGTACGCTGTCCGATACGGCGTACACCTTCGCCACACGGTTCGAGGGTGCGTCGGGCACGAACCCGGAGGAATTGATCGCGGCGGCGCACGCCGGCTGTTTCTCGATGGCGCTCTCGGCATTCCTGGGGAACGCGGGGCTGACGCCGGAGCACGTCAGCACCAGCGCCACGGTGACGCTTGATCCGGTGGAGGGCGGCTTCGCCGTGACGAAGATCCACCTCGACTGCACCGCGAAGGTCCCGGGCGCGAGCCAGGAGGCCTTCGACGAGGCGGCGAACGGCGCGAAGACCGGCTGTCCGATCTCGAAGCTGATGAACGCCGAAATCACGCTGAACGCAACGCTCGAGTCATAGCCGTGACGCGCGCCGCAATGGCCACGGCCGGCGTCGCGCTGATGCTGGCCGTCACACCGGCGGCACAGACGAACACACCCTCCTTCTATACGTGTCTCGAGGGAACGGCGGCGGAGGCGCCGCTCGTCGGCGTTGAACTCTGTGACGCGGCGCCGACCGACGAACTGATCGCGCGAGCCGAGGCAGACAACCTGCAGGTGCGTGACGGCGCCCTGGTGGTGTCGGCCGACCCGGACGGGGTTGGAGCAACGGAAGGCCTGCAGGCGGGCGATGTGATCTACCGGGTGGGGGGCGTCGATGTCACCGGCGCGGAGGCGGCGGCCGAACGGCTTGCGGGGATCGTCGCGGAACGTGACACGGTGGCGAACTTCCTGCGCGGCGGCCGGCCGTATCGGGTAAAGCTGCGGCAGTAGTTCCCTTCGTCACACGCTGAAAACCTCCGGAGGTGGACTGAGGTCATGCCGATGGCTCGGCCGGATCGCCGGCGGTTTCTGGCGACCGCAGGGGCGTTCCTGGGAGCAGGGCCGTTTCACGCCCTGGGGTGCCGCATCGCCGAGACCGGCGGCGCGCCGGACGCCCATGAATCCGCCGCCTCCGATGTCGGATACGGGCCACTCAGTCCGGTGGCCGACGGCACCACCGGTCTCCCGCTGCTTCTTCTGCCCCCCGGCTTCCGCTACCTCACGTTCGGCTGGACCGGCGATCCGCTCGACGGCGGTCTCGTGACCCCCGCCTGGCATGACGGGATGGCGGCGTTCCCCACTCCCAGCGGTCTGGTCCGCCTGGTGCGCAACCACGAACTGCGCGATGGCGTCGCGTTCGCGCCCCGTCCGCTCTACGACCCGAACGGCGGCGGCGGAACGACGACGCTCGACTTCGATCCGGCGACCGGGGCGCTGCTAGGCGCGCACGCCAGCCTCACCGGCACCGCGGTGAACTGCGCCGGCGGGCCGACGCCGTGGGGATCGTGGCTCACCTGCGAGGAGACGGTGCTCGGTCCGGGAGGTGATCCGGACTACGAGTTGCCGCACGGCTACATCTTCGAGGTGCCGGCCGACGGCGTGGCGGAGGCGACGGCCGAGCCCTATCGCGCGATGGGACGCTTCGTCCACGAGGCGATCGCCATCGATCCGGCCACTGGCATCGTCTACGAAACCGAGGATCAGCGGGCCGCGGGGCTCTACCGCTTCCTCCCGGAGCAGCCGGGCAACCTGGCCGGCGGCGGTCGCCTCGAGATGCTGGCGATCGACGGCGCTCCGGGCTACGACACCCGGACCGGCCAGACCGCCGGCACGTGGCACCCGGTCACGTGGGCGCCGATCGCCGATCCGGATCCCACGGAGATCGCAACCGACAGCGTCTACCGTCAGGGCGTTGCGGGCAGCGCCGCCACGTTCGCGCGGCTCGAAGGGATCTGGCACGGCGAGGGGCGGATCTACATCGTCTCCACGACCGGCGGCGACGCGGAAGCGGGACAGGTATGGGAGTACGACCCTGCCGGTGAACGGATCCGCCTGCTGTTCGAGTCGCCCGGCACGGATGTGCTCGACATGCCCGACAACATCACCGTGAGCCCGCGCGGCGGCCTGGTGCTGTGCGAGGACGGGCCGACGGAGAACTACGTCCGTGGGCTGACGCTCGACGGCGGGATCTTCCCGTTCGCAAAGAACAACGTGGTGCTGGACGGCGAGCGGAACGCGATCGCCGGCGACTTCCGCGATCGGGAGTTCGCGGGCGCCGTCTACAGCCCGGCGGGCGACTGGCTCTTCGTCAACGTGCAGACCCCTGGCATTACCTTCGCCATCACTGGCCCCTGGGCCAACGGCCCGCTCTGAGGTTCCGCCGGCGTGGTGCGCCGGCGTCCACGCCGGCATGCGTTGGCCTTGCTGCCGGCCGGGAGGCCGGCGCACCAGGGAGACCGGCACACCACGCCGTCCAGCGCACCATGGATAATCGGTGGCGTGAGACGTTTCGGCGCGGCTCTCCTGATCGTCTGTCTGGCGCCGGTCGCGACCGCGTCTGGGCATCCCTTCAGCTTCACGGAGGTGACGCTGACGATCCTGCCGGACGGGACGTTCGCGGCGGATCTGATCTACGACCTCGACGCGCTGGCGCTGGGCGCGCCGACCGACACCGACGACGAAGAACTGGTCGCCGCACTCTCGGGGCTGCCGCCGGACGAGTTCGACCGGCGGGTCGACCGGCTGCGCATGTTGTTCGAGCGGCGCGTCCGCGTCCGCTTCGACGGCCAGCCGGCACCGTTCGATGTCGCGTTCCCCGACTACGGCACGCCGCGCGCGACCGAGGCGGACATCCCAACCGTGCTCGGGCTGACCGCGCGCCTGGCCGGACGGATCCCGGAAGGCGCATTCGCTGTCGGCTTCTTTGCGTCGCGAGCCTTCGGCGAGGTGCACCTGACGGTGGTGGACACGGCGCGCGACACACAACGGCGCGCGATCCTGGAAGCGGGTGCCCGCAGCGATCCGTTCGACCTGACGGCGGCGCCTCCCCCGCTCACGCGCGCCGAGGTTGCGGGGCAGTACGCACGCCTCGGGTTCATCCACATCGTGCCGGAGGGAACCGACCACATCCTGTTCGTGTTGGGCCTCTTTCTGCTCAGCGCGCGGCTGCGGCCGATCGCCTGGCAGGTGACGGCGTTCACCGTCGCGCACGCGGCGACGCTGACCCTGGCCGCGTTCGATCTGGTGACACTCCCGCCGCGCGTCGTGGAGCCGCTGATCGCGCTGTCGGTGGCCTACGTGGCGATCGAAAACGTCGTGACCGATCGCCTGACGCGCTGGCGTCCGGCCGTGGTGTTCGGCTTCGGCCTGCTCCACGGCCTCGGCTTCGCCGGCGTCCTGGGCGAGCTGGGCCTGCCGGAGGACGAGCGTCTGGTGGCGCTGGTGTCGTTCAACGCCGGAATCGAAGCGGGACAGCTCGCCGTGATCGGCGGTGCGGCGCTTGCCGTCGGGTGGTGGCGGGCAAAGCCATGGTACCGGCGGCGCGTCACGATTCCGGCCTCGCTCGCGATCGCGGCGGTCGGGTTGGTCTGGGCCGTCGAGCGCGCCCTGGGCTGAGGGCTCGCTCGGCCTGGCACCCCCCTGGCTTCAGCCTGCGCCGGGGCGATCAGGCGGACGGCTCGCTCTCGACGCGACGGGCGATAACGCGGCCGATGGCCTTCAGCTTGCTCCAGAAGAAGTCGAACTGGCCGAGGAGCGTGCCATAGCCGAGCAGGAGGAGCTGGTAGATCGGCACCATGATCACCAGGTACAAGAGCCATCCGATCCACCCCGGCGTCTCGACCGGAAGCAGCCACCCCATCACCGGCCCCTTCAGGCGGACCGTGGTCATGCCGGCCAGCGCGAACGCGGTCAGGATGGCGACCAGACCGGCAGGGCCAACGCCCCACCGTGCCTTCATCCGCGCGACCAGACCGTGCCGCGCCATCAATCCACCGTAACGAAACGCTCGAGGCGCGCCACTTCACCCTCGTCGACGTACTTGCCGATCTCGCGCCGGAACTGCGCGATGTCCGTGTAGGGACGGTACTCCTTGAACTCGTGAAGCATCCGTTCACCGACGCCGGGGATGCCGAGGATCTCCTCGTCACTCGCCGTGTTGAGGCCGACCGGAACAAAGACGTACTGTTCGAGGCGCGCCACTTCGTCGTCATCCACGTACTTGCCGATTTCGCGCCGGAACTGCGCCATCGCCACGTACGGCCGGTACTCCTCGAACTCGTGCGCCATGCGGTCCCCCACGCCCGGCACCAGCAGGATCTCTTCCTCGCTAGCCGCATTCAGGTTAAGCGGGACAAAGAGGTGCGCGTAAAGCGCCTCGCGCGCCGCTTCGTCGGTCAGCGTCCCGGCGAGCGACGCGTCCACATCGGTCATGGTCAGGAATGGCCGCTCGGCCACGATGGCTGACGCCAGCGCCGGGGTCATGCCGGGTAGCGCGGCCATCTCTTCTTCGCCCGCGAGGTTCGGATTCAACAGGCCCGCCGCCGCTTCGGCCGGCAGCGGGGCCGCTGGAGTCACGTCCGCGGAAGGCTCGCTTGCTGGCGCCGCCGTGGCCGGCGCCTCCTCCGCCGGGCCCCCACCGCATGCAACCGCCATCAGAGCCGCCACCAGCCAGACCGCGCCGCACGCCCGTGTCATGGTCCGCATGGCCCTATTCCCCCTTCTGTTCCCGCGGGTCGCCACTCGCGAGAAACGGATGCCGGTACGTGTACATCAATCCGAGGAGCCCCAGATGAATCATCGTGCCTGGCGCGAGCGCCGGTGTCGCACCCGACAGCGCCTCGCGAACCAGGCTCCAGCCGGAAAGAGAAGGATACATCTCCAGTTCGAACTCCGCGTTGCCGCTGTAGTGAAACCAGAGCCCCACCAGGCCGCTCGCCAGATACGCCGCCATCAGCACCTGGAAAACCTGCGTGGAAAGGCGCCCCCGATCAAACCGCTGCCAGGCAACAACAAGCAAACCGGCCGGCAGCAACGCGACCGGCGTCCACTGCGGGAGATCCTCGAAGTGGCCCAGCAGGATCAGTTCAACCCAGGCGCCGGCCGCTCCGAAGACGAAGATGGCCAGCATGCCGGTGCGGAAACGCCGGACGACTGCGGAGTCCCGTTGGCTTGGCATGGGCCGCCGCGCGCTCCGGTAAACGTCGCCGCGACGCGTCGTGTCGAATCGTATCAGACCGGGCGCCAGCCGCGCCCGACAGCCGGAACAGCGCCGGGCCGCGTGCTAGAATCCCGGCTTGGCGCTTGCCGAAGACTCCAATTAAGTGAGGGATTGGCCATGATCAGGGTGACTGTTTCCTCCCCGCTGCGCGCCGCCGTCCTGGCTTCCTGCCTCGCGGCGGTGGGACTCCTCCTGCCGGCGCCCGGCGCGGAGGCACAGGACTGGCCGAGCTGGCGCGGGCGGCAGCAGACCGGAGTGTCGGAACTGACCGGCCTGCCGTCGAACTGGTCCCCAGAGGGAGAGAACCTGGCGTGGTTCCAGCCCTACATTGCACGGTCGACGCCGGCGGTCTTCGACGGGCGGGTCTGCGCCAACGGCCGGACCGGCGAGGATGTCGCCAGGAAGGAGACTGTCACCTGCTGGGACGCCGAAGACGGCACGATGCTTTGGGAGCATGCCTTCAGCGTCCTCAATACCACCGTCCCGTTCAACCGCGTCGGCTGGGGGAACGTCACCGGCGATCCGGAGACCGGCTACCTCTACGCGCTGAACGTCGACGGTCACCTGCACGCGTTCGACCGCGACGGCGCGATCGCCTGGAGCTGGCGCCTCCACGAGGATCTGGGGCGCGCGTCGGGCTACGGCGGGCGGACATCGACGCCAATCATCGACGAGGACCGGCTGATCCTGAGCGTCATCGGATCGATCTGGGGTGACCTGGGCGGCCCGCCGCGCCACCGCTACGTCGCGTTCGACAAGGCGAACGGCCGTGTGCTCTGGATTGCGACGCCGGGGGGCACTCCGGCCGACCTCAATACGCAGTCGGTGCCGATCGTCGCGGTGGTGAACGGCCAGCGACTGATCATTGACGGCAATGCCGACGGCCGCATCTACGCGCTCCAGGCTCGGACCGGGAAGAAGGTCTGGGAGTTCCACCTGAGCCAGCGCGGCATCAACGTCTCGCCGGTGATCGACGGCACGACGGTCTACGTCGCGCACAGCGAGGAGAACATCGATCAGGGAACGATGGGACGTGTCGTCGCGCTCGACGCCACCCGCGAGGGGGACATCACGGAAACGGGCGAAGTCTGGCGGATCAACGAGCTGGCGGTCGGCTTCTCGTCTCCGCTGATGCATGAGGGCCGGCTCTACATGATCGACAACTCGGCAAACCTCTACGCGATCGACGCGTCGGACGGCAGCGTGCTCTGGGAAGAGAGCGTCGGCACGGTGGGCAAATCGTCACCGGTCTGGGCGGACGGGAAGCTGTACATCACCGAGGTGAACGGCAACATCCACATCCTTCGGCCGGGCGATGACGGCGCCGAGTTCCTCGACAGCGACGAGCTTCAGGTGGCGGATGGACGCTACGCCGAGATCTACGGCTCGTTCGCGCCGGCGTACGGTCGGCTCTACGTGACGGCGGAGTCTGGCATCTACTCCATCGGCGATCCGAACGCGCCGTTCGACCCGATGCCAGGCACAACGCCGGCGCTCGCGTCCGAGACCGCCGTAACCGGCACCGTCGCCAGCATTCAGCTGCACCCGGCGGACGTGGTCGTAGCAGCGGGTGCACCCATCCGGTTCCGCGTCGAGGCGTTCGACGCGAACGGCCAGTCGCTCGGCGCGCGCGACGCCACCTGGATGATGGAGGGACTGACCGGGTCGCGCCTCCGCGTGAACGGCGAGTTCCAGGCGGCCCCCACCTCCAGCAACCAGGCGGGTCGGGTGATCGCGACGGTCGGCAACGTGTCCGGCGCGGCGCGCGTGCGCGTCTTCTCACCGCTGCCCTGGGCCGAGAACTTTGAGAACGGCCGGCCGCCCCACTGGATCGGCGGCGGCGGCAGCCTGCAGGCAGTGGACGAGGGAGGCGAGCAGCTCTTCCGGAAGGGCCCGTCCCGCACCGGGATCCACCGGCACGCGATCTACATCGGTCCGGCGTACCTGTCGAACTACACGGTGCAGGCTGATGTGATGTCGACGCAGAAGGGGCGGCGCCGACCCGACATCGGCCTGATCAACAGCGGCTACACGATGGATCTGCAGGGCAACCATCAGCGGATCGAGGTCCGCTCGTGGGCGGCGGAGCTGCGGATGGCGGAGCGGTTCGACTTCGCCTGGGAGACAGACGTCTGGTACACGCTGAAGCTGCGGGTCGACACCGACGACGAGCGGGCGCTCGTCCGCGGCAAGGCGTGGCGGCGCGGTCAACCGGAACCGGAGGCGTGGACCGTGACGGTGGAGGATCCGGAGCCGGTCCCCAACGGGAGTCCGGGCCTGATCGGCTACTCGCCGATCGACATCTATTACGACAACGTGCAGGTGATGGAGAACCAATGACTCGACTCTGCCTGATCACCGGAACCTGCATCGCTCTCCTCACCGCCGTGGCCGTGCCGGTCGCCGCGCAGGAGGTGGCGATGTTCGGTAACACCCCCGATCGCAACATGGTGTCGGAGGAGACCGGCGTCGTCTCGGAGTGGGACGTCACGACCGGGCAGAACGTCCTCTGGTCGCAGCCGGTCGGATCGCAGGCCTACGGCGGACCGTCGGTGGCCAACGGCCGGGTCTACGTCGGCACGAACAACGAGGGGCGCCGTGATCCGGCAATCGAGGGGGACAAGGGGGTCGTCATGGCGTTCGACGCCGCGAGCGGCGACTTCCGCTGGCAGATGGTTCATCCCAAGCTCTCGTCGGGCCGGGTGAACGACTGGCCGCTGCAGGGGGTCTGCTCGACGGCGTTCATGGACGGGGACCGGATCTGGTACGTCTCGAACGAGGCGCACGTCGTCTGCCTTGACGCGAAGGGCCTCGCCGACGGCAACGAGGGGCCGTTCATGGACGAGGCGCAGACGGGCGATCAGGATGGCGACATCATCTGGTCATACGACATGATCGGCGAGCTGGATGTCTTCCCCCACAACCTTGCCACCGGCTCGCCCCTCATCGTTGGCGACGTCCTCTACACGCTGACCGGCAACGGCGTCGACGAAGGACACGTCAACGTCCCGTCGCCCTTCTCCCCCGCCTTCATCGCCCTCGACAAGAACACGGGCGAGCTCCTCTGGGAGTCGAACCCGGTGGGGGAAGAAGTCCTGCACGGCGCCTGGACCAACCCCGCGTACGGCGTGGTCGAGGGGCGCGCCCAGGTGATCTTCCCAGGCGGCAACGGCGTCATCTACAGCCTCGACCCGGAAACGGGCGACCTGCTCTGGGAGTTCGACTGCAACCCGAAGGACTCCGAGTGGATCCTGGGCGGGCGGGGTACGCGCAACAACATCCTCTCGACGCCGGTCGTCTACGACAACAAGGTGTACATCGGCGTCGGCCAGGATCCGGAGCATGGCGAGGCGCCGGGCCACTTCTGGGTGATCGATGCCACCGGCAGCGGTGACGTGACCGACACCCACGTCGTCTGGCACCGCGGCGGCGAGGACTTCTACCGGACGATGTCGACCACCGCCATCGCCGACGGCGTCCTCTACATCTCGAGCCTCTCCGGCTTCCTGCACGCGCTCGACCCGGAGACCGGCGACGAGTTCTGGACCTACGACACGTTCGCGGCGGTGTGGGGCTCGCCGTTCGTTGCCGACGGCAAGGTGTTCCTCGGCGACGAGGATGGCGACATCGCCGTCCTGCGCGCCGGCCGCGAGATGGAGCTCCTCGGCGAGTTCAACCTCGGTGCCGCCGTCTACTGCACCCCGGTCGCCCGCGACGGCGTCCTCTACATCCTGACCCGGAACCGCCTCTGGGCGTTCCGGGAAGGCGCGCAGGGCGAGCCGTTTTAATCGCGGCGATGGTGCTCCGACACCGCACCCCGCGCGTCCTAGCAGCCCGTGGTGAAGCCCCGCGTGACACCGAGAGCGGTGAGGTGTTTCCTTCGTTGACGTGGGACTCCCCTTGCCAAAGCGGTTGGAAGGTGGCATGCTTAGGCAGCTACTTACCTGAGACCTGCCGATGACTCTCGGCCTTCCGCCGATCCTGAAGCTTCAATACTCACCAAAGCAGCTGTAAAAGTGCGCGCGGCCTCATGAGGAGGCAGAAGGGCACTGTCGTCGTCAACTTGACAGTGCCCTCGGCGCGTGCGCGGCCTATTTCGGCCGACTTCACTCAGAGGACTCACGCATGGCATCTTCGACCGGCACGATCAAGCGCATCACCGACAAGGGCTTCGGCTTCATCGCCGCACCCGACGGCGTCGAATACTTCTTCCATCAGTCCGCGTGCACGAGCACGCCATTCGACTCGATGCGCGAAGGCGATACCGTGACGTTTACCCTCGGCCAGGGCCCGAAGGGCCCCCGCGCCGAGAACGTCACGCCCGCCTAGCCCGGATCATTCAGCAGGGCTCGGATTCTTTTGCGCAGCGGGTCGCGCAGGCAGGTCGCCTGCGCGCTCGCTGCGTTCGCTCTGCGCCGTCTAACATCGCGGTCACGAAAGCATTAGTTTGCGAGCGGGTGCGGGCGGAACTGGAACTTGACGAGGATCGGCTTCGAGATCGACCGGTACACGCCGTCCTCGACCGCGAGTCCATCCTCCGCGTGCCACACCGTGTCGGACCCGGTCGACGAATAGACGCCGCGGCCCTTCCAGTCGGCATCGGGATCATCGATCCGGCCATCCAGGCCGCGCGGGTGGAAGCCTGCCAACGGTATTGTCAGGTTGAGGCGACGAGTGGCAGAGTAGGCCGATGAGGAGTCAGTCGGTCAGCTATCACGGATATCGATTCCCACCCGACATCATCAGCCACGCGGTCTGGCTCTACTATCGATTCTGCCTCAGCTTCCGCGATGCTGAAGATCTCCTCGCGCAGCGAGGCGTGACGGTCACCTACGAGACGATTCGGCAGTGGTGCCAGCGGTTCGGTCCGGTCTACGCCCGGCAGCTGCGGCGGCGGCGCGGTCGGATGGGAGACACCTGGCATCTCGACGAGGTGTTCGTCACGATCCAGGGTCGCCAACAGTATCTGTGGCGCGCAGTAGACGAGGACGGTGACGTCCTGGACATCCTCGTGCAATCGCACCGGAATCGGCGAGCAGCCGTCCGATTCTTTCGGACGCTGCTGAAAACCCAGGGCCGTATCCCTCGACGACTGATCACCGACCAACTGCGCTCCTACGCCGCCGCGTGCCGCACCGTGATGCCGTCGGTGGTCCACGTCACTGATCAGTACGCGAACAATCGAGCCGAGGTCTCCCACCAACCGACGCGTCAGCGGGAGCGCCAGATGCGGCGCTTCACGTCGGCCGCCCACGTGCAACGGTTCGCGTCGGTACACGGAGTTGTGCAGAATCTCTTTCGAGTCGGGCGACATCTACTGCGGTCGAGGCACCACCGCGTGTTCCGAAAGCGGGCGTTCGTCGAATGGGATGCGGCGACGTGTGCGTGCTGAACGAGCGAGGGCGAACGACCTCGAGGCGGAGCAGCGCGGCTCGTACGCGACACCCCGTTCGGGCGCCGGCTCGCGGAGGCGCCGGCAGAGATCGGCCGCGGCCACGTCGCCTCGGGCCGGCTGCGTCTCGAGACTCAGGATATGCTCCACGAACAGCTGAGATCGGCGGCTTGTCTTGCACCACCGGTTCGGCATGGAGTTTTCCTGGATGAGACTGTCGACCTTGAACTTCCTCTCCTTCGAGAACCGCGCCAGAGACTCGGCCGCACTTCTGTGGTTTGCCGTATTCATCGCCCTGCAACTGGTCACCCTCTTTGCGTTCGTGCGGTATTTCTTCAGGTCGACCTGGGACCAGCACCTGTCATCGGGCATCTGGGCGATCGTTCTCACGGGCCTCCTCTGCAGTCTGCTGCTCTGCTTTGGAGAGTATTTCTTCCACCGCTACCTGCTCCATATCGAGACCGTGAGGTTCCTCCGCGTCTTCTGCACCAGTCACCTCTCGCACCACAAGCTGACCGCGATCGCCTTCGATGACGGGAAGAAGACCGTTCGGAGCAGGTATCCGATCTGCGACGTCGCGCACGACGACCAGGCCACGTTCCCGCCCTGGGGGTTGATTCCCGCCTTTGCGGCGTTCACGCCGTTCTTCGCGCCTTTCGCATTCTCGTTCCCACGAATCCCGATACTCATTGGCGGGTACGCCGCCATTGCCATGGCCCTGTTTCTGTACGAAACGATCCACGTCGCGCATCACCTGTCATACGATGCCTGGTGGAAGCCGAAACTGAACAATCGGATGTTCGGCCGGGTGTGGCGTGCGGCCTACGGATTCCATCAAGCCCATCACGCGAACTACCGGTGCAACCTGAACGTGGCCGGGTTCTTCGGTATCCCGGTCGCGGACCTGGTGTTTGGCACGTACAAACAGCCGGACCAACTCCTTCTGGATGGTGCGCCAGCCACGAAAGAGGATGCCCGCAAGCTCACCCCTCAGCCCCGCTGGCCGATCGCCTGGCTCGACCGCGTGGTCTTCAAGAGACGGCGATGGATGTCAAAAAGAAACTGAGACGGGCGCGGAAGGCGCAGTTCCTCGCCAGCCTCGACCGTCCGAATATCGCCGCCAACCGCATCGAGACTGCGTGCGCCACGCGGATCGGGACGCGGGCCGACGGGCCGAAGGCCTGACGACCGCGCCCTTGCACGGCAGGGAAGAACAACCGTGCAACCAACGCCAGCATCAGGTGCCGCAGCAGGCCGAACTTCCCGAAGTCTCCGACGTCGAACGCGTAGATGTCCTGCGATGGTCGCCCTCGTCGTCGCCCCATCAGCGGCTCCATGGTGTAGGTCGTTGCCGCCCGAACCCCAGTGGCGGTCGCGGCACCGCAGGCCTCTCCGGCGGCCAGTCTCGCACAATTCAGCCGTGCATGCGAGGGTGCACCGGATATACAGGACCACGTACCACGTGCACCATGGGCCAGCATACTGGCGGGCCCTCGCGGGGCGGGGCGCTGTGACTTGCCGGCTCCGAGCCAAGGCGCTACAGGCGCGGAGACCATCACCGTCGGGATGGCAGGCGGACCGCGGACGTGCTCGAACTTGGCGATCGAGACAGCCGTGACGCGCCGGCCCGACTGTCGGCGACCGGCGTCAGACCGAGGGCGTCCTCCGGTCGGTCCTGACCCTGATGGCCACCGGACTCGACGCGCGGGACCACACCACGCACCGGAGAAGGTCGTTCAGGAGATTCGCCGGAAGACCCGCCGGCAGTTCTCGGCGGAAGAGAAGATTCGGATAGTGCTCGAGGGCTTGCGGGGCGAAGAGAGCATCGCGGCGCTGTGCCGTCGCGAAGGGCTGAACCCGAATCTCTACGACCGGTGGAGCAAGAAGTTTCTCGACGCTGGGAAGAAGCGGCTGGTCGGCGACACGACCCGCGAGGCGACGTCGACGGAAGTGACAGACCTGCGATCCGAGAATGGCCGGCTCAAGCACGTGGTGGCCGAGCTGGGTATCACCGCTACCTCCAGCGCGGGCGCGCCGGTCTCGAGCCCAACCCGTCGGCGGCCCGCCGGTGCTGGAACCGGATTCCGCCACGGGTGCGGCAGCGGGTCGTCGATGCGGCGCTGGCGGATCCCGAACGGTCACCGCGGGAGCTGACGTGGCAACTAACGGATCGGGAGGGCCATTTTCTCTCGGAATCGAGTGTCTATCGCATTCTCAGGGCGTATGACCTGCTGCCGAGTCCAGCCTGTATCGTGCTGTCGGCCGGGAAGACGTTCCAGCATCCGACCCATCGGCCGAACGAACTCTGGCAGACCGATTTCACGTATCTGCAGGTCGTCGGCTGGGGCTGGTACTCCCTGTCCACGGTACTGGATGATTACTCGCGCTACATCATCGCCTGGATGCTCCGGACCTCAATGCAAGCCGCCGACGTAATGGAAACGCTGAACGTGGCCCGAGCCAAGACTGGCGTCGACCACGTGCGCGTGGTCCACCGCCCCCGACTGTTGAGCGACAACGGGCCCTGCTACGTCTCGGGGGGCCGCCGCGACCGGCGACGAGGGTGCCCGTAAGGCCCGCGATATTGTCGCCGACAGCATGACGCGCGAACAGATCGCCGAGGCGCAAGCGCGGGCACGGGAATGTGGCCATGATCCAATTCAGTGGACGGTTTCGTTGAGTTGATCGTTCTTCGTTGTCTGTTCTTTTCTCATTGAAAAAGACAACGGGTGTGGAGCCTGTGGGAAACCGCGTCCTTGGCGGTTTTCCATAGGCTCCACGCCCTCTTCGTTCGCGCGTCGTTCACATGCCGCTGGACTGATCTGGCCAAGCGTCGAGTGCCGACGTCGTTGGTTATAGAACACGTCGATGTAGTCGAACAACTCCATCTTCGCGTCTCCGTACGTGTCGAACCGATCGGCGAGCTCACGCTTCACGGTGGAGAAGAAGCTCTCCATGACGGCGTTGTCGTGGCAGTTACCCCGGCGGCTCATGCTGCTGCCATGAGTGCCGCTGCCCACGCCGCCGACGATGGCCGCGATGGCCGTAACGAGCCCGGCCGGTGGGCGCAGGAGCATCTGAGCGGGACAGCAGCACTCATCGCCACGGCGCCTGAGCCGATGGAGGCCCTGCACAGTGTCTTCGCCCCGGCTCGGGCCGTTGTCCGTCGTCGTCTCGCGAAGACCCTGCCCGCGGACCGCTCCTTGGCAGCACACTGGCTCGCTACCGACGAGGGCGCCCGACTGCAAGCTGCTCGCGAGGGCCGCGCAAGCCTGATCGCGCTGGCCCGTGTTCGCCGCTCGGCCGCGCTCGATGCCGGCGAGCAGGTGCGCGCGCAGGGCGGGTCGTGGGAAGCAGCCCGGCAGGTGGTCGAGCGAGCGGTCTACGCGTTGGATTGAGCCGTAGCCCCGGGCCCAACGCCCGATGCGCGCCGCCTCGGCCGGATGCATGCGAATCTGTCAACGGTCATCCCCCCCACCGCGGTCATCGAAATCCCCCACCCCTTCGTGAGTCCATCATCGACACCCGGTGCTTGTGGACGCTTGTGGGCAGGCCGTCGCCCAGATGGACATGTCCGGGGCCTCTCGGCGGGGACGAAGGCTCGGAGCTAGGCTGTCAGTTAGGCTGTCAACGGGGTCTATCGGGTTCCGTGAGACAGGCGTTGCAACCAATTAACACAGGCGGTTTTAGGCAGGGTCGGACGGTTCGCCAACCCCTTTGTAGTAGTTGTAGTCGGCCCGGATGTCGGTTCCCTTGAACGTGGGACCCGGCAGCGGATAGAGCGTCCACCCCTCGGCGCAGTGACGCCCCTCGTGCGCCGCCGGTCCGGTCAGGGGCCCGCACTTGCTCCGGTCGAAGCTGGCCAGGTGATTCGTTCCTGACAGCGCGGTCCAGATGACGCCGTCGCGGTCGACGTCGAGGCCGCGCGGCATGAAGCCGACCTCGCCGTTCGCCTCAACGTCCCAGCGCTCCGACGGCACCTCGAAAACCTCCGCGATGCAGCTCTCCGGCGGGTCGTCACCCACTACCAAGCGGACGATCCTGCCGGGATAGGAGTCCTGCGCGCCCCAGACCGATCCGTCGACCGGGTTGACGATAATCCCGTACGCTCCCACCTCGACGCGCGTATCCAGCGCTGGGTCGAAGTCGTAGGTGCTGGCGGTGGCGTCCTCCTCGAACCGGGCGCCGCGCACCACCGACGGCTCGTTCCACGGCTTCGTGACCCCGCCGTCACCGTTGGTGTCGACCACGGTCGGACACCAGCCCTGCGCCAGTTGCCCGTCGGCCCGTCTCGTCGAAGCGCTTCGTGTCGACCCAGCCGAACACGGGGCCGTTCGGCCGGCTCAGCAACAGCGTCTCGTTGTCGTCGTGCGCGAACTGCAGGTGGTGGCTGCCGAAACACGTGTCCACCATCGTGAACTGCTGCGTCTCGGGGTCGTAGTAGCTCACGTTCCGGCCGGAACGCTCCAGCGGGAAGTACCGCGCGTATCTGTTGTCGGAGCCTTCCCCGCACCAGTCCGGCTGATTCTCCGGAGGGCGGAGTGTCGCCGTGTACCAGACCCGTCCCCGGCTGTCGAGCATCGGGTTGTGGATGCTGGCCGGGTTGAACCGCGCGAGGTCCGTCAGGCGCGACGGCGGGTAGCCCGACTGCGCGTAGGACGCCCGCATCGTGGAACGATCCGCGAGGGTTGGAATCCGCAGCATCGTCGCGGTGTGGGTCGCCGGATCGAGCGTCATCTCGGCCCCGCGCTGCCCCATCCGGACGCGCTCGTCCCACGCATCGACGGTCGAGTCGTACTGCTGCCCGGCCGGATGCTCGCGCGTGAACGTCCCCCCGACCTGATGGCAGCGCAGGCAGGCCTTCACGGTGTAGAGGTATTCGTGGCGCGTCCGGAGTTGCTCGCTGATGCCGTTGCCGTCTGGGCCGGTGCCCGGAAACTCGCCCTCCCCGGGCGGCTCGATCAGCGACAGCCAGTAGCTGGCGGGATAGACCGCGGCGGCTTCCCGCGGCGTCGCCGCAACCGCCGCCGTCAGCCGCAGCTCCGCGCCCAGGGCAGCCGTCACCGGGGTGGAGTCGACCAGTCCGTAGCCACGCACCCAGACCGCGTAGCTCGCCTGCGGCAGCTCCGGCAGCAGGAACCGGCCTTCGTCGTCGGTCACCACGATCTTGCGGAACATCGTCGGCAGGTCGCGGGTCTCGGCGATGACCCAGACGCCCGCCTCGGGACCGGCGCCGCTGGTCACGACGCCGGTGATGGTGTCTGGATTACCGCCCTGCGCGCTCAGCGCGAGGCCCGCCGAACCGAGCGCCAGGAGCATCCAGACGGCCAAACGTTGGAGTGTTCGTCGCATCGCGCGCTCCCGATGATTCGTCCGCCTACTCGCGCGCGCGGGGGATCAGTTCAAGGGTGACCCGTTCGCCGTTGCGGACGACCGTCACTTCGGCGGCCTGGCCGACTCGCAGCAGATCGAGCGCGTACATGTAGTCGTAGATGTCGCCCACCTCGCGGCCGGCGAGGCTGACAATGACGTCGCCCTCCTGCATGCCCGCCTCCGCCGCGGGGCCGCCGGCAACGACGCCGGAGAGAGCGAGGCCCTCGGTTTCCTGCGTGTAGTCGGGAATGGTGCCGGTGTAGATCCGCATCATCGCCGCGCCACCCTGCTGTTCCTCACGCTCGACGCGGACGAAGTCGGGCGGCTCGGGGCGGAGGGCGAGGTTGGCGGCAACGGCGCTGGCGAGGTCGACGATCTTCGTGATCCCCTCGTAGTTGATGGTGTCAGCGTCGTCCGACGGGCGGTGGTACTCCTCGTGGCTGCCGGTGAAGAAGTTGAGGCTGGGGACATCCGCCGCGTTCAGGCTCTGGACATCGGTCGGCAGGTACGGGTCCGAGCCGAATGACAGATCCAGGCCGACCGGTTCGTTCAATTCCTCCACCAGGCCGGTCCAGATGGAGCTGCTGCCCACCGCCTGCACGGTTACGGTGTTCTCGCGCAGACGGCCCACCATGTCGAAGTTCATATAGGCGGCGATATCCCCGGCCGGGACCGGCGGCCGTTCGACGAAGTCGTCCGAGCCGAGCAGGCCCAACTCCTCCCCCGACCAGAAGGCGAGGATGACGCCGCGGTCGCGCTCGACGCCGGCGAGGCGCTCCCCCACCGCCAGCACCGCCGCAACGCCTGACGCGTTATCGTCGGCGCCGTTGTGGATCTGTCCCACTTCCTCGTCGCGCGCCAGCGAGTCGCCGCCGCGGCCGCGGCCCAGGTGGTCGTAGTGGGCGCCGAGCAGAAGGTACGGCTTGTCGATCTCCGCCGCGCGCGTCGGCGGCAACCACCCGAGCACGTTGTAGCCGGTGCCGGGCTGGCGATCGAGGCGAACGTCAAGCGAGGCCGTGCGCGGCAGGTCGAAACCGGCGATGTGTGGATTGGCCGTGTCGAGCTCCGCCTGCACCTCGGCGAGTGAACGTCCCGCACTTTCGATGATCGCGGCGCCGAGGGCGCCGTCGACCGTCGCCGCGACCAGGCCGGCGTCCCCCATCGCGTTGTCGAACGTGAGCGGGGCAAGTTCGCCGGCGTTGGGCGACGCGGGGCCGGTCACGACAATCAGGCCGACCGCGCCGCGCTCGCGCGCCGCGAACGCCTTGTTGCGCAGGGCCGACACGCGCGTCAGCTCGCCGCGCACGTCGCCGTCCGATTCCTCGGGAAAGTACCGGAGGACGACGGCAATCTTCCCTTCGACGTCGAGCGTCGCGTAGCTGTCGTAGCTGAAGCCGTCGGCGGTCTCGGGCACCAAAAGGCCGTAGCCGGCGAAGACGAGCGGCGCTTCTACGGCCGCGGTCTCCGAGAACGCAAGCGCGCGGACGGACGGCTCGCCGCCACCCGCCACCTCGGGCAGCGCGACTGGCGCCCCATCGGCGTCGGTCAGCGCGATTGTCGTGCCGGTGTCCTCGACGCCCGCGGTGAAGGTGAACTCGTGGCGGTACTCGCTCTGGTCCGGCAGCGGCTCGGCGCCGAACGACTGCAACTGGCCAATCAGGTAGTGCCCCGCCATCCGCTCGCCGGCCGACCCGGTGAGACGGCCCTCGTAGTCATCGCCCGCGAGCGTCTCGATCACGGTGCGCGTGCCGTCGGGCGGCGGCGGGCCGCAGGCGACCGTCAGAACGATCAGCCCGATCAACAATCCGGCGCGCGTCGTCGTGTGCATCGGCAATCCCCTCGAGGCCCGCGATCATTCTTGCACGGCACGCGCGCCGGCGTCCGTTGGCAACGGCGAGAGCAGTTCGACCGTCTCGCCCGAGAGCGTGCTGACGCGGGCACCGGGCGTGACGATACCCGCCAGGTTCATCGGGTCGGCGGCGCTGACGCGGACGCCGCGGCCATGGTCGATCTGGTCGCCGTCGCGGCGGACGATGCGGAGCAGCTCGACCGCGTCGGGGCGAGCGAACTGCTCGCCGACGAAGCCGGTGACGAAGCGGCCGCCCCGTACCTCGCCGCGCGCTTCCAGGCGGCGGAGCGAGGCAAGGATGTCGCGCCACGGAGGCATCAGGGTCTCGCGGCGAACCAGGTCGTGGAAGATGACACCCCAGCGGAGGAGGAGCTGGCGGGCGAAGGCGTCGGCGCGTTCGCGGGCCGCGGCGATGGCAGCGGCATCGGCGCCGTGGTTGTGTTTCGCGCGGACGTGGGCGTCGGCCGACCCGTGGGTGACGCCCGCAGCAGTCGGGTGGGCGTCGACCGGCGGGACGAGCAGCGCCCAGCGGCCGGCGGCGTGGCGGGGGCGGGCGGCGCGGAAACGCCCTTCGCCGCGGCGGCGCTTCGGATTGACGAGGGCGCGGAGGTTGTCGAAGCCGTCGGCGGTGACCAGGCCGGCGGCGACCAGCTCCCAGAGGCCATCCTCCACCTCGCTCGGGAGGCGGCCGGTCTCCTGAACGAGCTCGCGGAGGAAACTGGCGCCGCGACGGCGGAGCGCGTCGAGCACCGCCTGGGCGGGGTGTGACAGAACCTGGCGGCCGGCGCACGCGTCGTCGCCGCCCATCGCCGGCGCATCGGCGGTCGCATCCAGCGTGCGGCCGGGCGGGAGGAGCCAGTCGAGATCCTCGCGGAGGAAGAGCGCGACCGGGGCGACGCGCGTCGGGCGGACACGGCGGCGACGGCCGTTCCCGTTCGCGCCGCCGGCGGTGTCCGAGCCACTGCCGTCGCCGCGGATGTGAAACGCCGGGTGTGGCGACAACCGACCCCACATCACCTCGCCCGAGAGGCACAACCGATCGAGCATCTCCGGGTCGTAGGTCGCCATGCGCGCGGCGAGGACGTCGCGCTCCCACGCGGCGGCCGAGACCTCGCAGCCCTGCAACTGCTGAATCACCTGCAGCAGTCCGGAGGCACCGTGCAGCCTGGTGCCGTCGGCGAGGCGCTGCCAGCGGACGAGGAACCGAACGAGGTCGCCGGAGCTGACCGGTTCGATCTCGCGGCGGAGGCGGCCGAGCGTCAGGCGGTGGATCCGTGCGAGGACGCGGCGGTTGCACCATTCCGTGTCGGCGCCGGGGGCGCGGCCGGTCGAGGTGAAGCTGCCGCGGAGGATCTGTCCTTCGCCTTCGAGGCGCGCGAGGGCGGCGGTGACGCGATCCTCGGGAAGGGCCAACGTCGCGGCGAGGGCGCCGGCGGTCATCGGGCCGACGGAATCGAACCAGCCGCGAAGGAGTGCGGTGATGGCGGCTTCCGTGTTGTCAGGGACTGGCTGGTCGATGTCGGGAGGGATCGGATCGAGGGTGGCCTCGGGGTGGATGAGGCGGGCGGTGCGGAAGCGTTCGGTAGCGACCCAGAATGAGGGAGTCGTGGCGCCTTCGGCGTTCGGTGCCGGCCTGGAGGCCGGCGCACCAGGGGTCGGCGCACCAAGGGTCAGGGCGGTGGCGCGGTTGGTTGCGGCAAGCTGCGTGAACCAGCCGCGCCAATCGTCGCGTGGAGGAACGAGTATCAGGGTCAGCAGGGCGTCGTGGAGCTCTTCGGGATCCCGGACGACCGGCCACGCTTCGTCGGCCACCTCCCTGATCGCTGCTTCGTCCAGGGCGCCCATCTCGCCGCCGCCGTCGCCCAGGGTGCGGCGGAGCTGAACGGCGCGGGCGCGGCGTTCCTCGAGGGGGGCGTCGTCGAGGAAGGCGTACGGGTTGGCGTTCAGGATCTCGTGGCCGAGCGGGGACGGCTCGGCGGTGTCGATGGCATGCGTCGTGATGGTCCCATCCTCGATGCCGGCGATCAGATCGCGCAGGCCGTCGAGGTCCATCGCCTCGTGGAGGCAGTCGCGGATCGTCTCGTCCACCAGCGGATGGTTCGGGATCCGGATATCGCCGCTCAGGTTCTCGGCGCACGCCACCTGATCGGGGAAGACCGCAGCCAGCAGATCGTCGGACCGCATCCGGAGGATCGGCGGCGGCACCTTCTTCCCGCCCGCGAAGCGGAGAATGGCGAGCGCGCGCGACGCGTTCCAGCGCCAGCGCGCGCCGAACATCGGCGACGGCAGCATTGCCTGCGTCAGCACCTCCTCCACCGTCGCCGCCTGCAGGAAGCGGAAGACGACTTCGAGGGGGAAGCTGTGCTGCTCGGCCAGCGAGATCACGAGGCCGTTGTCGGTGGCGGCCGCCTGCAGCTCGACGTTGAAGCTGCGGCAGAAGCGCTTCCGGAGCGCAAGGCCCCACGCGCGGTTGATCCGCGCGCCGAGCGGCGCGTGCAGCACCAGTTGCATCCCGCCGCTCTCGTCGAAGAAGCGCTCGGCCACCACCGTCCGGTTCGTCGGCACGGCGCCCAGTGGACGCGCGCCGGCGCGGACGTAGGCGACCGCCTGCTCGGCACCCGAACGGTCGAGACCGCACTCCTGGACGAGAAACGCGATCGCGTCGGCGTCGCCGGCAGTTTCGTCCGCTCTGCCACACGCGCCATTGCCCGCCGCCCCGCCAGCACCCGGACCGTCGCCGGGGCCGGCGCCGGCGAGACGCTCGCGGAGCCGCGACACCTCCTCGGACAGCTCGCGTGTCCGCCCCGGCGCCTCCCCCAGCCAGAACGGCACCGACGGCGCCGCGCCATGCGCATCCTCGACCCGGACCCGTCCCGCCTCGATCCGCCGAATCCGCCACGACGTGGTCCCCAACAGGAAGATGTCGCCCGCCAGGCTCTCGACGGCGAAGTCCTCGTCAACCGTCCCGACCGTTGTTCCCTCCGGTTCCGCCACCACCAAGTAGTTGGCGTTGTCCGGGATCGCGCCGCCGGAGGTAATCGCCGCCAGGCGCGCGCCGCGCCGTCCGCGCACCACGCCGTTCACCCGGTCGCGGTGCAGCCAGGTGCCATGCCGCCCGCGCGACGATGCAATGCCGTCCGACAGCATCGTCACCACCTCGTCGAACACGCCGCGCGCCAGGTCGCGGTACGGGTACGCGCTCCGCACCAGGTCGAACAGCCCGTCCTCTTCCCAGTCGCCCGTCGCCGCCGCGGCGACGATCTGCTGCGCCAGCACGTCGCGCGGCCACGGCATCACTGTCCGCTCGTCAAGCAGGCCCCCCCGGATGGCGCGGACGAGTGCGGCGCATTCGATCAGCTCGTCGCGCGTCGCCGGAAAGAAGCGCCCTTTCGGAATGAACGTCCGATCCACCTTGTGGCCGGAACGCCCGATCCGCTGCAGCGCAACCGCGATCGAGCGGGGCGTACCGATGTGGCAGACCAGATCGACCGAGCCGATGTCGATGCCGAGCTCGAGTGACGCGGTGGCGACGATGGCGCGGAGGCGTCCCTCCTTGAGCGCCGTCTCCGCCGTCTGCCGCAGCCGGCGCGACAAACTGCCATGATGCGAGAGTACCGCGTCGTCACCGAGGCGCTCGGCCAGTTGGTGCGCCACGCGCTCGGCGAGGCGGCGCGTGTTGACGAAGACGATCGTCGTCCGGTGCGACAGGATCAGCTCCCCGATCCGGTCGTAGATCTCTCCCCACATCCCGGTGGTGGCGACGGCGCCCAGCTCCTCCTGCGGCACCTCGACCGCGAGGTCCAGTTCGCGCCGGTGGCCCGAGTCGACAATCTCCGCCGCGCCGGCGTCGCCATCCGTCCCGCCCACCAGGAAGCGCGCCACTTCCGCGATTGGCTTGACCGTCGCCGACAGCCCGATCCGCTGCGGCCGCGCGCCGCCTGCCTCCTGCACCAGGCGATCGAGCCGCGCCAGGCTCAACGCGAGATGCGCGCCCCGCTTGTCGTCCAGCACCGCATGGATTTCGTCGACGATCACCGTCGTCGCGGTCGAGAGCATGGTGCGGCTCCGCTCCGCGGTCAGCAGGATGAACAGCGACTCGGGCGTGGTCACCAGGATGTGCGGCGGACGGCGGACCATCTGCTCGCGGTCCCACGGCGGCGTGTCGCCGGTCCGGATCGCGGTGCGGATTTCCGGGCGCGCCGCGCCCGACGTCTCCGCCAGGTCGCCCAACTCGGCGAGCGGTTCCTGCAGGTTGCGGTGGATGTCGTTACTGAGCGCCTTGAGCGGCGAGACGTAGACGACCGAGGTCCGGTCGGGGAGCGGCCCGTCGAGCCCGTCCGCCACCAGCCGGTCGATGCAGCCGAGGAACGCCGCCAGCGTCTTCCCCGACCCGGTCGGCGCCGAGATCAACAGGTCGCCCCCCTGCCGGATCAACGGCCACGCCTCCGCCTGCGCCGGCGTGGGCTGCCCGAACTTCTGCCGGAACCAGTCCGCCGTCAGCGCGCAGAAATCTTCCATCACCGCCCCACAGTCTACGCCTCGGTCGGCAGGCTGGCGCGTGGGGGCCTTGGTTCGACCACCCGCCGGCACGCCGGCGGCGGCGCGGAACGGGGGTAGGATGGGGAACGCGGCGAAGAGAACCGCCAATGGAGCAGGACGAGGACGACCCGACGAAGGCGGCGGCGCTGACGCAGGCCGAAGCGGACCTGCGGCGGCAGGCGGACGCGCTGCGCGAGGCGCGCGACGCCGTCGAACGGGCCAACCGCGCGAGGAGCACCTTCCTGGCGAACGTCAGCCACGAGATCCGGACGCCGCTCAACGCGGTGATCGGAACGGCTGAGCTGTTGGGCTCTACGGAGCTGACGCCGGAGCAGCGGGGCCACGTCGAGGCCATCCACGTCTCGGCCGATGCGCTACTCGACATCATCGGCGACATCCTCGACTTCTCCAAGCTGGAAGCGCACCGCATGGACCTTGACCCTTACCCCTTCCACCTCCGCGAACGGATCGGGGCGTGGGCCCGTTCGCTACGGCCGCGCCTGCACGGCAAGCCAGTAGCTCTCACGACCGAGGTGGCCGATGATGTACCCGATGGGCTCGTCGGCGACGCGCGGCTGCTGCGGCAGGTGCTGGCCAATCTGCTGTCGAACGCGATCAAGTTCACCGCGGCGGGTCGGATCGTCCTGCGCGTCCGGACCGAGGCGCGCGGCCGTGACCACGTCACCCTGGAGTTCGAGGTGGAAGACACTGGCATCGGTATCCCGCCCGACAAGCAACAGGTGATCTTCAAGGAGTTCGTGCAGGCCGACGCCTCGACCACGCGGCGATACGGCGGAACCGGGCTCGGCCTGGCCATCGCAGAACGGCTGGTCGACGTGCTGGGGGGCGGGATCGGCCTGACGAGCGAGCCGGGCAAGGGGAGTACGTTCCACTTCACGGCCCGCTTCGCGATGGCTGCTGCCGGCCAGGCCACGACCAAGGTCGATGCGCCGGCACGTGCGGACGCGGAGACGCTCGGACCGCGCCGGATCCTCGTCGTGGAGGACAGCGTCGCCAATCAGCAGGTGGCGATCGGAGTGCTGGGCAAGCGGGGCCACACGGTCCGCGTCGTCGGTAGCGGCGAGGCGGCAGTGGAGGCAACGGCGGGTGAGCCATGTGACGTCATCCTGATGGACCTGCAGATGCCGGTGATGGACGGCTACGAGGCGACGCGCCTCATCCGGCAGCGCGAGCAGGCAACCGGCTCGGCGCCGGCGACGATCGTCGCGCTCACGGCACGCGCATCGCGCGGGAGTGAAGCGTACTGTCTGGCGTCGGGGTTCGACGGGTACCTGCTCAAGCCGTACCGGTCGCGTGATCTGTTCGAGGTGCTCACGGCGGCGATCCGCGGTCGCGCGGGGCCGGCCGCGGAGGCGCCGGCGGTCGCCGACGACGCCGCGGAGGGTGGCGCGGGTCTCGACTGGGACGCTGCGCTGAGGGCGGCTGATGGCGACCGCGAGCTGCTGCGAAAGGTGCTGGACGGCTATCTGGGACAACAGGACGCGCTGCTCGACGAGTTGCGCGAGGCGCTCGGCAGGGACGACCTGGCCGTCGTGCGGCGGGTGGCGCATACGATCGCGGGATCGTTGCGGCTGTTCAAGAGCGCGCGCGTCGTCGCACTGGCGCATGAACTAGAGGATCGGGCGCAGGCCGGGGACCTTGCGGCGGCGGCACGCGCGTGGGTGGTGCTGGAGCCGGAGTTGGCGCGCATCGACGGCGTGTTGCGGAAGTGGATAGCAACCGAGGCCGGCCGGGAGTCTGGCACGTCATGACCGGCGGTGGACGCGACAGCGGGGGCTAGCGGTGGCGACGATTCTTGTTGTGGACGACGCGGCAGCGGACCGGGAGCTCACGCGACACCTGCTGGAGCGGCGGTCCTGGGAGGTGCTGCTGGCGGAGGATGGCGAGGCGGCGCTCCGACGGATGGCGGAGGCAGAGGTCGACCTGGTGCTGACCGACCTCGTGATGCCGGGCATGGACGGCCTCGCGTTCGTCGAGCGGGCAGCGGCCGACCATCCGCTCGTGCCGGTGGTGCTGATGACGGCGCGCGGCAGCGAGGCGATTGCCATGCAGGCGCTAAACGCTGGCGCCGCGAGCTACGTCCCGAAGAAGGACCTTACGCGCGACCTCGTCGATGTGGTCGAGCGGATCCTCGAGAGGTCGCGCGAGCGGCGCAACTACACCCGTCTGCTCGGCCACCTCCGAAGCGCGTCGTTCGTCCTGGAGAACGACCTGCACCTGATTGCGTCGCTCGTCAGCTACCTGACCGGCGTCCTCCGCGACTCCGGGATGTTCGAAGAGGCGGACTGTCACGGGATCTCGACCGCGCTCGACGAGGCGCTGACCAATGCCTATTTCCACGGCAACCTGGAGATCTCTTCCGAGATCCGGGAATATGACCCGCGTGCCTACCGCGCGCTCGCGGAGGAACGCCGGCAGGCGCCGCCGTATTGCGACCGGCGCATCCTCGTCCGCGTGACGCTGACCGACGATGCGGCGCAGTTCGTGATCGCGGACGAGGGGCGGGGCTTCGACGTCAGCGCCGTTCCGGACCCGACACTGCCCGAGAACCTCGAGCAGCCGAGCGGCCGCGGCATCTTCCTGATGAAGACGTTCCTCGACGAGGTGACTTACAACGAAGCCGGCAACGAGGTGACGCTGCTGAAGCGCCGCGCGGCCCTCCAGCGGCAGGACTGACACCGGCGCCCGTGCTCCGCGCGCCGCGCCTCACGGTCCGAGTCCGCGCAGCACCACCACCGTCTTGTCGTCGCCCTGGTCTGGGCTCGCCACCTCGAACTGCTCCGCCGCGTAGCAGATCCGCCGGGCAAGCTCTCCCGCCGTGCAGTGGGCATGCTGCGCCATCACGTCGCGCACGCCCGCCAGGTCGAAGAAGCGGTCCGCGTCGTCCTGCGCTTCGGTGACGCCGTCGCTGTAGATCACGAGCCACGCGCCCGCGCCGAGCGTCACCGTCTGTTCCTCCCACTCCGCGTCCGCGAAGAGCCGCAACGGCGGTCCGGTCGAGGCGAGCGTCGATTCCTCGCCGTCCCGTAGAAGCAGCGCCCGGGGATGGCCCGCGTTGACGAAGGTGAACTCGCCGGTCGGCATCGTCAGCACGCCGTAGAAGAGCGTGACGAACCGATCCTGGTTGCGGTCGTGCAGCAGCGCCCGGTTGAGGGTCCGGACCAGGTCGATCGGGCGGGCGCACTGCGCCGCCTCCGCCCGCAGCACCCCCTGGGTTTCGGCCATCAGAATCGCGCCCGGGATCCCCTTGCCGGAGGCGTCACCCAGCGCGACGGCGATCCGGTCCGGCGCGACCCGGATGAAGTCGTAGAAATCGCCTCCCACCTGCCCGCTGGCATGCAGGTACGCGCCGATGTCGTGGCCGGGCGCCGACGGTACCGACGACGGGAGGAACGACCGCTGCACCAGCGCCGCCACCCGCAGCTCGTGCTCGAGGCGACGGGTCTGCTCCGCCAGCAGGTGGTGCCGCTCGCGCGCGTAGCGAATGCTCCGAACCAGCAGGTCGACTGTCAGCCGATCCTTCGCCAAGTAGTCCTGCGCACCGTGGTGGACCGCCTCAACCGCCAGGTCCTCGTCGTCGACGGCGCCGAGGACCACCACCGGCTGCGCATGTCCCAGTGCCGGGATCTCTGCGAACGGATCGGCATCGTCCACCCGCGGAGACACCAGTCCGAGGAGGATCAGATCGCACGGCCGGCTTCGCAACGCCGCCGAAGCGACCTGCGCATCGGGCGCCGTTGCGACGGTGAACGGCGTCCGCGCCAGCGCGAGCAGCGAGGTCACGAGGTCGACCACGTCCGGGTCGCGCTCGACGAGCAGCACACGGACCGGACCGCCGGGGACAGATGCAGGCACCATCGATCGCCGTTCGTCAGGGGAAGCTTGCGAGGGCGTCCGCCTCGGATCCGAAGGTGTCGAAGACCACCTCGAGCTTCGTCGTCACCATCAAGTCGCGCACCCGCTCGGTCAGGTTGATCAGCTTGAGCTGGCCGCCTGCGCTCGCGACCGCGGCACGCTTAGACAGGAGCCACCCGAGCGCGGCGCTGTCGATGAACGAGACGCCCGCCAGGTTGAGAATGAGCTGGGTGCGGCCTGTAGCGATCAACCGGTCCACGTCCGCCGCGAACGTGTCGGCCGCCTCGCCAGCCAGTTTGCCGGTCAGGTCGAGCACCGTGACCCGGCCGATGTCCCGACGGACCGTCCGCAGCACCATCGCCCGCCTCCCGCACGCATGCTGACCGAAACAACGGGGGGAAGGCAACGGACAACCGGGCCGGCGGGGGACGCCGGCGCTACACGGCTGCGACGCTCGCTTCCTGATCGCGGAAGACGCGGTCGCAGGCGCGCTGGAACCGCACGTCGAGCGCCCGGGCGTTGGTGCCGCTCAACGGCCCGAGCTGCCGGCGCTCCGCCACGAGGCGCCTCAGGTCGTCGCGCGTGGCGCGCTGGCGAGTCACGCCGGCCGCGCCCTGCCCCATCGTGTTGGCGGCCATACGATTGCGCCACTCGCGGGCGAAAAGCTCGGCGGGCGATGCGGCCGCGGTCTCCTGCGTCGGCTCCTCCGCCGGCGCCAGCGCCTCAGCCTCCGCGCAGAGCTGCTCGAGGCGCTCGAGCTGCTGCGTCGAATCGACCACCTCGGCCGCCGGACGGGGTCTCCCCTCGCGCGGGCGGTCGAATACGGCGTCGCAGGCGGCGCGGAACCGCGTCCAGATGGCGTCCGACTTCGTGCGGCGCACCGGGCCGACACTCCTCCAGTCCACCTGCGCCTGCTTTACCGCCTCGATGGTGGCGGTCAGATCCTCGGCGTCGCGGAGCGCCTCGACGCGCTCGCAGAGCGCCTCCTTCTGCCGGTAGTTCTCCGCCCAGACCGCCTTCCGCTCCACCAGGTCCGCCTTGCGGCGCTCGAAGAAGGTGCTGGTCGCGGTCCGGAACCGCTCCCACAGCTTCCGCTGCTCGCGGCGCGACACCGGGCCAAGCGCCTTCCATCCCGCCTGCAGCGCGGTCATCCGTTCGATCGTCTTCAGCCAGTCGGTCGACTCGCTCAGTCGCTCCGCCTCCTCCACCAGGGCGCGGCGGCGCTTGAGGCTCTCCTTCTGCGCCTCGCGCTGCCCGGCGAAGTACGTCTCGCACCGCGGATGGACCCGATCGTGCGCCGCCTTGAACCGCTCCCAGAGCGCGCGGCCGCGATCCCTCGGCACGTCGGCCACCGTGCGCCACCGCCTCATGATGTCGGTGAACGCGGTCGCGACCGCCGCGTCGTCCGGCGCGGGCGCATCGTCCGGAGGCGCACCCAGCCGCTCCATCTCGCGGCAGAGCTCCTCCTGCACGGCCAGGTTCGCCCACCGCTGCCAGTCGGCGAAGTCGCGCAACTCTCGTACGGCGATGCTCAGCCGGCTGACGCCCTCGCGGAGCCGGCGCGTGATGGCGTCGTGGTCACGCCGCGAGGGCAGCGGCGGCGGTTTGGCCACCGCCTGGCGCGCGTTGCGGAGCAGCCGCTCCGCCTCGCCGAGCGAGACAGTGCCCGCGGCGTTCGGGCCCTTCGTGTCGTCTCCGGCCGTCGCGCCGGCGCCGTTGGAACCGTTCTCCGTCGCGCGGTTCCCTTCGAGCACGACGGTGATCCGATCGGCCAGCTTCCGCAGGCGCTTCAGATTGGCACGCGCTTCCTGCTTCTGCGCCGCGTTCGCTTCCGCCTCCGCCTGGCGGCGCGCTTCCGCGTCGGCCTGGCGGCGCGCTTCCGCGTCGGCCGCCTCTGTCTGGCGGCGTTCCGCGTCGGCCGCCGCCTCCACCGCCTGTTGCTCGGCGGCGCGCCGTTCCTCCACCACGGTGTGGTCGAGCGCGAGCAGCCGATCCTCGATCGTCCGGCGCGCCGCGGCGAAGCGCGCGCTCACCGCGGCCGTGATCGGGCCGTCGAGCGCCGCCCAGCCCACGAGCGCGGCATCCAGGTCGCGACGACCCTGCTCCAGCGTGGCGATCCGGGTGGCGAGCGTCTCCAGCGCCCGGCACTCCTCGACGCCAATGGTCGGATCGGGCACCGGCTCGACAGACTCGGGGGCCACCTCCGGCTGGGCACGCGCGTCAAGCGCCGCCCGCGCCCAGCGCGCGACACTCTTGTGGCGTGCGCGCCGGGCAAGCGTCTCCAGCTCGTCGTCGGAGGCAGTCAGCCGTTCGCACGCAGCCATGGCCGCCGCGCGGTCCTCGGTCTTCATCGCGACCGCGAACAGTTCGTCCCGCGAGTCGATCCGCGCGACCGCGCTGACCGCCACGCCGCTCTGTTCCGCGCGGCGCGCGATCGACGCGAGCAGTTTCTCTGTCGAGACGCGGGCGACTGCCGCGCGGGCGATCGCTTCGGTCTTTGCCGAACGGGCGACCGCCGCGATGTCGCGCTCGTCGGCCAGTACCGCCAAGGCGTCGTCCAGGACAGCCCCGGCAGCACTCGCCTCGATCAGCGTCTCTCGCACGCCAGCCGCGGCCTCGGTGCGCGCCGCGTCGTCGTCTCCCGGCTCGCGCAGGAACGCGACGAGTGTCCGCAGGTCTGGCATCTGCTCCACAGCGGCGACGCGCACCGCAGCATCGTCGTCGTGGCGCGCGATTTCGATCAGTAGATCGCCCGCCTCGTCTTCCAGGTCGCGCAGCGCGGCCACCCGTGCCATCGGGTCACCACTCTGCCAAGCGGGCTGCGCGCGGAGTCGTTCGAGCAATTTCATCGACCAGTCTGGTAGACAGGCTGCAATGGATTATGCATACTCTGGGCCAGATCCGGTCCAATCTGGAAAATCGCAGATTGGCCCACGTATTCGGGCGTTCTTGGCATTGGCGGTCCAGCGCTGGCAGCGATCAGATCCGGTTCGTTGGATCGCCGATTCAGAATCTTGGAGAACGGGCACGGGTGGGAGACAAATCGGTGACGATCGCGAAGGAGCAGGATCCATGGCTGTGCGTAGCGCAATTATCGGCGGTGTACTGGGAATGATGGTGGCGGCGACAGGCCAGGCGGCGGCACAGAACCCGATCGTGGTCATGGAAACCAACCTGGGAAGCCTCACCATCGAGCTGTTCGAGGCGGAGGCGCCGATCTCGGTGGAGAACTTCCTCCAGTACGTCGACGAGGGCTTCTTCGCGGACACCATCTTCCACCGCGTGATCCCCAACTTCATGATCCAGGGAGGCGGCTTCCCGACCAACATGATCGAGAAGGAGACCCGAAGCACGATCCAGAACGAGGCGAACAACGGGCTCAGCAATGCGCGGGGGACGCTCGCGATGGCGCGCCGGCCGCAGCCGCACAGCGCCACGGCACAGTTCTTCATCAACCTGGTGGATAACACCAGCCTCAACTATCAGAGCGAGCAGAACTACGGCTACGCGGTCTTCGGCCGCGTGACGGAAGGGATGGAGGTGCTCGACAAGATCGCCGGCGTCCCGACCGGCAACCGCGGTCCCCACCAGAACGTGCCGGTCGATCCGGTCACCATCGTGTCGGTGACCCGGCGGTAGTCCGGCCCGCAGGCCGCGGCGCCGCTCACTCCATCGGCCCCGACGGGTAAGAATAGGCGGATGCCGCCGTCTTCGACATCCGCGGGGGCCGGGCTCGAAGAGCGTGTGCTCGACATCGTCGCCGAGTTGGCCGGCGAGGTGCGCGGCGGGCCGGCCGGCGCACGCACCGAGGTGCGGCGCGGCGACTCGCTCGAGGCAGACCTCGGGATCAGCAGCCTGGAGCGGGTGGAACTGCTGATCCGTCTCGAACGCGCGTGCGGCGTCCGGCTGGGCGACGACGCGATGATGGAGGCGGAGACACCGGCCGACCTGGCGGTGGCGATTGCCGCCGCGGCGGACGCGCCCATCGCCGCCGGCGCGGCGCCAGCCGTCGCGGACGCGGGGGCGGCGGGGACGAGCGGCGGCCCGGCGGTGCACGCCCGGACTATCGTCGAGGCGCTCGCCTGGCATGTCGAACGGACGCCGGACCGCGTCCACATTCACCTCCGCGAGGATGACGGATCGGAGACGCCCCTCACCTACGGCTGGCTCTGGGATGAGGCGCGCGCCGTGGCGGGGGGACTGACCGCACGCGGTCTGGGCCGGGGCGACCGCGTGGCCCTCATGCTCCGGACCGAACGGCGCTTCTTTCCCACGTTCATCGGAACGCTGATGGCGGGGTGCGTGCCGACGCCGCTCTATCCCCCGTTCCGCGCCGACCGAATTGAGGAGTACGCGACGCGGCAGGTGGCAATCCTGCGGAACGCCGGCGCACGGGTGCTCGTCGCGTTCCGGGAGGTGCAGCAGGTCGCCGGCATGCTGAAGCAGCAGGTTCCGTCGCTCGAAGCGGTCGTGGGCACGGACGCGATCGCGGGCGAGACAAGGCGACCGGCGACGGCGACGCCGGAGGATCCGGCGCTCATTCAGTACACCTCCGGCAGCACCGGTGATCCGAAGGGGGTGCTGCTCACGAACGCGAACCTGCTCGCGAACATCCGCGCGATCATCGACCGGCTCCGTCTCGAGCCGGATGACATCGGGGTGAGCTGGCTGCCGCTTTACCACGACATGGGGTTGATTGGCGCCTGGCTCGGCACCCTCTACACCGGCGCACCGCTCATCCTGATGTCGCCGCTGGCGTTCCTTGCGCGGCCCGTTCGCTGGCTGCAGGCGATCTCGACCCACCGCGGCACGGTGTCGCCCGCGCCCAACTTCGCGTACGACCTCTGCGTGTCGCGGATTGCCGACGACGAGCTGGACGGGCTCGACCTCAGCTCGGTTCGCGCGTTACTGAACGGATCGGAGGCGGTCTCGCCCGACACGCTCCGCCGCTTCTCCGATCGATTTGCGCCGTACGGCCTCAAGCGGACCGCGGTCTTCCCGGTGTACGGCCTTGCCGAGTGCTCCGTCGGGCTGGCGACACCGACCGTCGAGACGCCGTTCCGGATCGATCGAATCGACCGCGAGCACTACGAGGGGACGGGCGAGGCGGTGGGGGCGGCGGCGGACGATGACCACGCGCTGACACTCGTCTCGTGCGGCCGCGCGCTGCCGGACCACGAGGTGGCGGTGATGGACGAGGCGAACGTCCCGGTGCCGGAGCGGTGGCGGGGACGCATTCGCTTCCGCGGCCCCTCGGCGACGCACGGCTACTTCCGCAACCCGGAGGCGACCCGCGCGCTGATCGGCGACGACGGCTGGCTGGAGACCGGCGACCTCGGCTACATCGCCGACGGCGAACTCTTCATCACCGGCCGCTCGAAGGACGTCATCATCAAGGCGGGACGCAACCTCGCGCCGCCGGAAGCGGAGGAGCTGGCGAGTGCGGTCGAGGGCGTCCGCGCCGGCTGCGTCGCGGCGTTCGGCGTCCGCGACGACGCACGCGGCACTGAGCAGTTCGTTGTCCTGGCGGAGACGCGCGTCACCGACACGAAGGCGCGCACCGCGCTCCGGCAGGCGGTGAACCGCACGATAAGCGGCGCGATGGGAGTCGTGCCGGATCGGATCGTGCTGGCGTCGCCCGGCTCGGTACGCAAGACGTCGAGCGGAAAGATCCGACGCGGGGCGACGCGCGACGCCTGGCTCGCGGGCGACATCGGACGGGGCCGCGCCAGTCTCGCCGCGCAGTGGCTCCACCTCGGCGCGACGACCGCCGCCGCGATGGTGGCGAAACAGGTGGCGCGCGGCGCGCGGCTGCTGTTCACCGGCTACGCCTACCTCCTGGTGTTCGGCACCGCCATCCCCGCCTGGGGGCTCCTGCGGTACTGGCCGCGCATCGGCCGGTCCGACCAGCTCGTCGGCCGCTGGACCCGCCTCGTCATGCGGCTTGCCCGCTGCCCGATCGATGTCGTGACGCCGAACGGGCCGCCGATCGAGCCGCCGGTCGTCTTCGTCGCCAACCATGCCAGCTTCCTTGACCCGCCGCTGATGATGGCGGTACTGCCGGTCGGCGTCCGCTTCGCGGTGAAGGCGAGGCTCGCGCGTTATCCGATGGTCGGTCTGGCGATCCGGAAGGGAGGCCACATCCGCCTGCACAAGACCGATCAGGCGCAGCGGATTGAGGGGGCGGCCGGCATCCGCGCGCCGCTCGACGCGGGCGAGGCACTCTTCGTCTTTCCGGAGGGAACGTTCGACCGCGCGCCGCGCCTGCTCCCGTTCCGGCTCGGCGCGTTCCGCGCTGCGGTCAACGCCGGCTGCCCCATCGTACCGGTCGCCATCCGCGGCACCCGGGACATCTGGCCGGCCGACACGCTCCTCCTCCGCCGCGGCCGCGTCACAGTCACCTTCGGCGACCCGATCCACCCCCGGGGCACCGACTGGTCAGAGATCGTCCGCCTCCGTGACGAGGCGAGAGCCTTCATCTCCCACCACGTCGGCGAGCCGTAGATCTTCACCCGCTGGAGACCGTGGTGACCGAGGGGTCGGTTCATGCAACATGGTGCGCCGGCTTCAGCCCGCCTCCGACGCACGCTTGCGGAGCGCGTCGCCGGTGAGGCGCCAGACCGTCCACTCGTCCATCGGGCGAGCGCCGGCGCGGCGGTAGGCCGTCTGCGCCAGCTCATTCCAGTCGAGGACCGACCACTCGAACCGGCCGCAGCCGCGATCGACGGCGATGCGGGCGAGGTGCGCGAGGAGGCGCCGCCCGTAGCCCCTTCCGCGATGGGCGGGGCGGACGTAGAGGTCCTCCAGGTAGAGTCCGGGCTGCGCGAGGAAGGTCGAGAACGTATGGAAATAGAGGGCGAAGCCGACCGGCTCGTCACCGACGCGCGCCACGACTGCCTCGGCATGAGGCGGATCGCCGAAGAGCGCCCGTTCGATCCGCGCCTCGGTCGCCACCACGTCGTCCGAGAGCTTCTCGTACTCAGCCAGCTCGCGGATGAGCGCCAGGATCAGCGGGACGTCGGCGAGAGTGGCCGGGTCGATCCGAAACTGATCGTCTGGCTGCGCCACGCGAGTCAGGATCCGGGAGTGCGGTGGTCAGTCGTCGTCCTGCCGGTGGTTGCGCCCGATCAGGCGGAAGGTCTCGGACGCCGTGCCCCGCGTGGCTGATTGCCGCGGCAGGCGTCCCGCTCGATCGGGGGACGGCGGACGCGGCGGAGCGCGTCGCCCAGGCGGCGCTCAGCGGCGGCGCGGCAGACGCCGACGTCAGACGACCCGGTTATGGTCTCGAGGTGCTGCACCATCAGCCGGACGGTACGGCGCAGCACCCGGATCTCGTGCATCTGCGCATCCAGCTTGTCGATCAGCAGGCGAACGTTGCGGTCGAGGATTCCTACCTGCCGGTGGCCCGTCTCGGCAACTCGCTCGAACTTCCGGTCGGTCTCGCTGGCGAGCCCGCCGACGATCTCATCGACATGGGCGTTGACGTCCTCGAACCGGCGGTCGATTCTTCGACCGAGATGCAGCATCGCGACCAGCAGCAGCACGGCGGTCACGACGAGGCTGACGAGTTCCATCGACATCGAGCGCTCAGGCTATCGCCCGGCCCACCGGCGGTCAAGCGGCAAGACGATCGAGCGCCTGGCGGATGTCAGCGACGAGATCCTCGGTCGCCTCGATCCCGACCGAGAACCGCACCAGATCGTCCGGAACGGGCGATCCGGGCCCCTCCGCCATGCGGCGATGCTCCGCCAGGCTCTCGACACCGCCGAGCGATGTCGCGTTGTGGAACAGCCGGAGCGACCGGACGACGCGCGCCGCGGCGGCGGCGCCTCCCGCCATCCGCATCGAGACGATGGCACCAAAGCCGCCGTCCATCTGGCGCGCGGCGATCACGTGGCCGGGGAAGTGCGGCAGACCCGGGTAGCGCACCTCCACCACCGCCGGGTGCCCGTCGAACGTCTCGGCGATCTGTTGCGCGCTGCAGGCCGAGGTCTTGACGCGCAGACAGATCGTCCGCATGCCGCGCAGCAGCAGCCAACTCTCGAACGGCCCGAGCACCGCGCCGCGGAACGCCCGCTCGCGGCGGCAGGCCTTCCAGAAATCGTCTTCCTCGGCGGTGACGAGCGCGCCGGCGAGCACGTCGGAATGGCCGTTCAACTGCTTCGTCGCCGAGTGCATCACCAGATCGGCGCCATGCGCGAGGGGACGGGTCAGTACCGGCGTCGGCACCGTGTTGTCGACCGCGAGGCGCGCGCCCGCCTCGTGCGCCAGGTCGGCGGTGGCGCTGAGGTCGGTGATGGCGCCGCCCGGGTTCGCCGGGGTCTCCGCCCAGACGATCCGCGTCTCGCCCGGACGAAGCGCGGCACGAAGCGCGTCGAGGTCGCCGTTCGGCACGAGGTCGAGCACGAGGCGCCGGCGTTCGTGCTGCATCTCGAGCCAGCGGCGGAGCATCCAGTACATCTCGACCGGCGCGACGACATGCGCGCCGATCTCGAGCGTCTCGAACGCGCTGATCGCCGCCGACACGCCAGAGCTGAAGAGCATCGCGGCGCGGCCCCCCTCGAGCACGGCGAGGAGCGCTTCCGGCTGTTCGTACGTCGGGTTCTGATCGCGCGTGTAGATCCGGCCCGCCGTCGCCTCGCCCTCGGGTGTGCGCTGGTACTGCACCGCCGCGTGGATTGGGGGGACGAGACCGCCGGTCGCGGAATCGACCCAGCCCGCGGCCTGCGCAGCGATCGTGGAGGGTTGCTGGTTTGGAGGAAGGTCAGACATAGGAGCGGGAGTGTACTCCCGGCGGGAACAAGGGCTGTCGCCGGTGCACTACGCTCTCGCCGGGCCGATATCCACCGCGATGTCGCGCCACTTGCCCTGGTGGAAGCGAGCGGCGCTGAGGATGGCGCGGGCGACGTGGCCCAGGACGATCGCAAGCCAGATGTCGGATGCCTCCAGGCCGCTCGTCGCCTGGACCCAGAGGCAGAGACCGATCGGCACCACTACTTGCGAGACAACCGAGATGTAGAGGGGACTGCGCGTGTCGCCGGTCCCCTGCAGACCGCCGGTATAGATCAGCGCGACGCTGACGAACACGCCCGAAACCGCGAGGTACGCAAGCAGTTCGCGTGCCAACTCGAACTGCGTCCCCGCGCGCATGCCGAAGACGGCGAGCAGCGACCCCGGGATTGCAATGAACGCGAGACCGGCGATTGCCGCGACGCCGACGCCCACCATGGACGCGACCACCGCGGCCCGCACGCACCGCTCCGGCCGCCCGGCGCCCAGGTTCTGTCCGGCCACGGCGGCCGTCGCCCCCATCAGCCCGACCGATGTCCATGTGATCAGCGCGAAGAGCTGCGTGTAGCCGACCGCGTAGGCCGCCTGCGCCTCGGCGCTGTGCTCGAGCGACCCGATGAACCGGAGCATCAGGAGACCGGCGACATTCATCACGATGCCCTGGAAGCCGGTGGGCAGGCCGAAACGGAACAGCTCGCGGATGATCCGCCAGTCGGGCGCGAACGACATCGTCCGGGAAAAGCGGACCACCAGGCGGTCCGAGAAGAGCAGCCAGAGGAACGTGACCGCGGTCAGGCCGCTCGCGATCGCGGTGCCCATCGCGGCGCCGGTCGTCCCGAACGCCGGGATCGGGCCGAGCCCGCTGATCAAGATGACGTTCAGGATGACGTTCAGGACGGTCATCGCCGCGCCCAGCCTGAGCGGCGTCCGCGCGTCGCCCGCCGATCGGAGCGCGCCGCCCATCATGAAGAAGATCAGCATGCCGATGCTGAACACGAAGCTGATCCGCAGGTACGGCAGCGCCTCGACCTGCACCTCCGGTGCGGCATTCACCAGGGTGAGTAGCGTCGGCGCCATGAAGTAGCCGAATGGCGCGAGGATACCGACCGACATGAAGACCGCCGTGAGGAACGCCTGGTAGACGACGCGGTTCACCCGGTCGGGATCGTCCGCGCCGGCGTAGCGCGCCACCAGCACCCCCATCCCACTAAAAACGGAGGCGACGAAGACGATCACCAGGATGAAGATCTGCGTGCTGACGCCGATCGCCGCGTTGCCGACATGGCCGACGATGTTGCCCACCATCGCCTGGTCGACGATCCCCTGGATGCCGCCGATGACGTTCTGCAGCATCGTCGGCCAGGCGAGGCGCCAGACCACCCGGCGGAGCGGGCCCTCGACGATGCCGCGATCGAACGATCTTCTGGGACGGCCCTGGTCTCTGTCGCTCATTCGCGGCAAGGGAGGTCGGCGCGGGCCGCAGTAAGATGAAGGTCCTACCGTGCCGGTCGAGTCTCCGCCACTCTATCAGATTGCCGCGCGCCTGCAGGACGCCTGCCGGGCTCCGCTGCCGGGGGTCGAGGCACACCGTCGCCTGGTCCCGACACCGCTGCCGCCCGGCTGGCAGCCGGGCGTGATCCCGGACGGCGCCACCGCTGCGGCAGCGCTCGTACTGCTCTTCCTTCATGACGACGCACCGAACGTGCTGTTGACCGTCCGGGCCGGGCGACTTGCGCACCATGCGGGACAGGTGTCGTTCCCCGGTGGCCTGGTCGACCCGAACGAGACCGTGCGCGAGGCGGCGCTCCGCGAAGCCTTCGAGGAGGTGGGACTCGACACCGCCGCAGTCGAGCTGGTGGGCGACCTCTCGCCTCTCTATATCAACGTGAGCGGCTACGTCCTGCATCCGATCGTGGGCGTGCTTGACCACGCGCCGGCGATGCGGCCGGCAGCAGCGGAGGTGGCGCGCCTGCTGCCGGTGCCGCTCCGCGAGATCGCCGACCCTGACAACCTGCGGCTCGGCATCCGCTGGCGGAGGGACCGATGGTACGAGGTGCCTTACTTCGCAGTGCGCAACGAACGGGTCTGGGGGGCGACGGCGATGGTGCTGGCGGAAATGCTGGCCCTTCTCGGCCTGGGACCGCGCGACCGGTGGTGAGCGCTGCGCCGGCGCCATACCCGGGTTCGCGGACGTTCATGTTCACACCAGCCGGGGAACGACCGCCGGCGGCGCATCCGGAATGGCACGGAATTTCACGGATCGTCCGATAACTCTGGGGAGCGAGGAAATCGATGGCGAAACGGACCAGCACGCGGGGCGGCGGCGGGCACCGGTCGTCTGATACCCGGGGGATGCGCGATGCGCCGCTCTTCGAGAGCGCCGAAGGGAGCATCGACGTCCTCGCCCGTCGCGTCGAACGCGACGAGGTGGTGAGCCTCGACGCGGCCGCCGAGTCGCGCTACCTCAACTACGCGCTCTCGGTCATCACGTCGCGCGCCCTGCCCGATGTGCGGGACGGGCTGAAACCGGTGCAGCGCCGGATCCTGTACACGATGTGGCAGCAGCGGCTCCGGGCCGATGCGAAGCCGCGCAAGTGCGCGAAGGTGGTGGGCGACGTGATGGGGAGCTACCACCCGCACGGCGACAGCGCGATCTACGACACCCTGGTCCGGATGGCGCAACCGTTCACCCTGCGTGCGCCGCTCATCGACGGATCCGGCAACTTCGGATCGCTCGACGGCGACAGCGCCGCGGCGATGCGGTACACCGAGTGCCGGCTCGCACCGATCAGCGCCGAACTGCTGGCGGAGATCGATCAGGAGACGGTCCCCTTCCAGCCGAACTATGACGGCACGAAGCAGGAACCGGTGGTGCTGCCGGCACGGATGCCGAACCTGCTGGTGAACGGCGCCACCGGCATCGCCGTCGGCATGGCGACCAACATCCCGCCGCACAACCTGGGTGAGGTGTCGACGGCGCTCGTGAACCTCGTCGACGATCTGGACCTGAGCAAAGAGGAACTGGCGCGCTGCATCACCGGACCCGACTTCCCCACCGGTGGGATGCTGGTGAACAGCAGCGACGAGCTGCAACGGATCTACGGGACCGGCAGCGGCACCCTGCGGATCCGTGCGACCTGGGAGCCGGGGAAAGCGCTCCGCTCGTCGAAGACGATTCACATCACGTCGGTGCCGTACGGCGTCAACAAGTCGCAACTGGTCGAGCGGATCGCCGACGTGGTGGTCGGGCGGAAGTTGCCGCACCTGCTCGACGTGAAGGACGTCTCGACCGACGACGTCCGGATCGAGCTGGAACTGAAGCGGGACGCCGACGAACACAAGGTGATGGCGTATCTCTTCCGGCACACGCCGCTGCAGTCCACCTTCCCGGTCAACCTGACCTGTCTCGTGCCGACCGAGCAGCCGGGCATCGGACGCCCCGAGCGGCTGGACCTGAAGGCAGTGCTCATGCACTTCCTCGGCTTCCGCCTGGAGGTGGTGACCCGCCGGCTGGAGCACGAGCTGGCCGCACTCCGACAGCGCATTCACCTGCTCGAGGGTTTCGCGCTGGTCTTCGACGCGCTGGACGAAATCATCGCGCTGGTCCGGCGGTCGGACGGGAAAGCGGACGCGGCGACGCGCATCATGGAGCGGTTTCCACTCGACGCCGAGCAGACCGACGCGATCCTCGAGCTGAAGATCTACCGGCTCGCACGCCTCGAGATCCTCGTGATCCGGGATGAACTGAACGAGAAGCGGGCGCGCGCGCAGACGATCGACGAACAGCTCGGCGACGAGGACCGCCGCTGGACGATCGTCCGCGACGAACTGGTCGAGGTGCAGAGGACGTATGGCGACCCGGCGCGGAACCCGCGCCGGACCCTGATCGCGGAGCCGGACGAGGCCGAGGCGACGTACAGCGCGGACGACCTGATCGTCGACGAGGACGCGGTGGTCCTGGTGTCGCGAGACGGCTGGGTGAAGCGACAGAAGGAAGTCAAGGACCCATCGACGACGCGCCTGCGTGAAGGGGACGCGCTACTCGCCGCCGTCGCCGGTAGCACCCGCGCCGTGATGGTCTACTTGACGAACTTCGGCGCGGCGTACTCGTGCCGGCTGATCGACGTCCCGGCGACAACCGGCTACGGCGAACCGATTCAGCGTTTCTTCAAGCTGAAGGACGGCGAGCGGGTGGTGACGGCGCTCAGCCTGGACCACCGCATCACGCCCGGCATAGCCGAGACGCCGAGCCATCCGGAACCGCGGACACACGCGGTGGCCGTCACCTCCGACGGCTACAGTCTTCGCTTCAGCCTGGAGCCGTTCGCCGAGCCGAGCACGCGAGCCGGCCGGAAGTTCGCGCGGCCGGCGGCGGGCGTCGACGTCGTGGGGGTCGCGGCGATCGCAGGCAACGAGGTAATGATCGCCGCCACCCGCCAGGGGCGGGCCATCCTGTGCCCGGTCGGCGAGATCAACTTCCTGTCTGGCCCCGGCAAGGGCGTGCAGTTGATCAAGCTGAACCGGGAGGAGGATCAGGTGATCGGATTCGTCGCGTCGACCGGTGCCCGCGACCTGTTGACGGTCGAGACGAACCGCGGCGCCGAGCAGACCATCAGCACGGCGAAGTACGACGTCGTGAGCCGCGGCGGCACGGGGCGCGAACTGATGCAGCGCGGTGGCTTTACCCGGATCGTCCCGCGGCCAGTCAACGTGCCGTCATTGAACGGTACGTGATCAGACGCATGGTACACTTCGGATCCCGCCTTTAAACAAACAGGGTCGTGGCGCAGTCATACACGGCGAAAGACATCACCGTTCTCGAAGGCCTTGCACCGGTCCGCAAGCGTCCCGGCATGTACATCGGCGGCGTCGGATCCGCCGGCCTGCACCACCTGGCCTGGGAACTCTTCGACAACGCCGTCGACGAGGCGATGAACGGCTTCGCCACCCAGGTCCGGCTGACGCTGCATGCGAACGGCTCGTCGATCACGGTGACCGACGACGGCCGTGGCATCCCGGTCGATCAGCACACGGGCAGCCGCAAGAGCGCCCTTGAGGTGATCTTCACCACCCTGCACGCCGGCGGGAAGTTCGAGAACCAGAACTACCGGACCGCCGGCGGTCTCCACGGCGTCGGCGCGAGCGTCGTCAACGCGCTGTCGGAGGAGCTGATCGCCGAGTCGAAACGCGACGGCGCCATCTGGCGGCAGACGTTCCGGCGCGGCAAGCCGGCCGGGCCGCTCGCCAGGGTGAAGCCGGCGCGCGGCTCCGGCACGACGGTCCGGTTCCGTCCCGACCCGCGCATCTTCCCGAAGACGGCGTTCGACGCGGCGCTGCTCAGGGAACGTATAGAGATCGCGAGCTATATCCATGGCGGCGTCGAGTTCGTCTTCGACAACGAGGCGCGGCGGATCAGTGAAACGTTCCGACACGACGATGGCCTGCCCGACTATCTCGCGCGCATCGTCCGGGAGCTGGACGCCGCGCCGGTGCACGACGCCACGTTTGTCCTCGCGCGCGGCCATGCCGAGAGCGGGACCCGGATCGACGTAGCGCTGCAGTGGACCGAGGCGACCGACGAGGCGGTCCGCAGCTATGTCAACGGCATCCCAACCGGTTCCGGCGGCACCCACGAGACCGGCTTTCGCGCCGGCCTGGGCAAGGCCATCCGCAACTTCATCGAGACGCACAACCTGACGCCGAAGGGGGTAACGCTCACGGCGGACGACATCCGCGAGGGGCTCGCCGGTGTGCTGAGCGTTTTCGTGACCGACCCCCAGTTCCAGGGGCAGACGAAGGATCGGCTGAACAACCCCGAGCTGGTCCAGGTGATCGACGGTGCAATCCGCCCCGCACTGGAGCATTGGCTGAACCACAACATCAGCTCGGCCGAGGCGATCGTCGCGCGGATCATGTTGGCCGCGCGCGCGCGGCAGGCGAGCCGCGCCGCGCACCAGGCGGTCTCGCGCAAGAGCGCCACCTCCAACCGGTTGAACCTGCCGGGCAAGTTGAGCGATTGCACCGGCAGTGGGCGTGGCGGGAGCGAGCTGTTCATCGTCGAGGGGGACTCCGCCGGCGGCTCCGCGAAGCAGGGGCGCGACCGGACGCGGCAGGCGATCCTCCCCCTGCGCGGCAAGGTACTGAACGTCGAGAGCGCACCCGCATCCAAGGTGTTCGAGAACAAGGAGCTGACCGATGTCGTCACCGCCCTCGGCTGCGGCGTCGGCAAGACATTCGACATCAGCAAGCTCCGATATGACCGCATCATCATCATGGCCGACGCCGACGCCGACGGCAATCACATCGCGACGCTGCTCCTCACCTTCTTCTACCGCTTCCTGCCCAAGCTGATTGCGCACGGCAAGATCTTCCTCGCGCAGCCGCCCCTCTACCGCGTCGACATCGGCAAGCAGACCTACTGGGCGCTCGACGACGCCCACCGCGACGCCATCGTCAACGCCCACACCAACGGCCGGGGCAACCCCGAGATCACCCGTTTCAAGGGACTCGGCGAAATGATGCCGAAGGTGCTCTGGGAAACCACCCTCAACCCGGATACCCGTCGCCTGCTGCGCGTCGCCATCGACGATCAGCACCGCACCGACCGGGTGATCGCCAACCTCATGGGCAAGGACCCGTCAGCCCGCTTCCGCTTCATCATGGACCGGGCGGACGAAGCGCTCGACCTCGACGTTTAGCCAGTGCAGGTGCGCCGGCGTCGGCAAGTTGGCGATCGAGTAGCATGAGAAATGAACGGATACCCGCGATGACACCCAACGTCGACGAAGCGGCTCTGCTCCAGCGAATCACGTCGAATCCCGACATCTTCGGCGGAAAGCCCATCATCAGGAATCGGCGCTTGGCGGTCGAACACGTACTTGGCATGCTGGCTGCCGGCGACACGTTCGAGACCTTGCTGGAGGGCTACCCTTGGCTCGAACGTGACGACATCCGAGCCTGCTTCGCGTACGCTCGCCGCTCGATTGATCACGTACCAATCGAGTCCTCGACTACTACGGTCTCCGGCGGGTGAAGGTCCTTCTGGACACCTGCGTGTGGGGCGGCGCCAGGGACGCGTTGACCGAGGCTGGCCACGAAGTCGAATGGGTCGGAGACTGGCCGTCCGACCCCGGAGACACGGAAATCCTCAAAGTCGCCGCCGAGACTGATCGCATTCTGGTGACGCTCGACAAGGACTTCGGCGAACTGGCCGTCGTACGCCGACAGTTCCACCGCGGCATTGTGCGACTTGTCAATCTTCAAGCTCGTGAGCAGGGCACCGTTTGCGTGAACATCCTCAGCCGTTTCGGCACGCAGTTGAAGCGTGGAGCCATCGTGACGGTGGAGAACGAACGCGTCCGGATCCGCCCGGCAGCTCCGGAATAGGCCGGAACGGAGGGCGAAGCCTTCTCGCGCGCGGGTTTCACGGAGCTTCGTAGACAATCGACTCCAGCGGCGTCAATCCCAGGAGCGCGCCCGCGGCAGCCCCTATGCCACCCAGCCAGGGGGCCGTGACTGCCACCGTGTCACCACCGCGCTCATCGACGAGCATGCCTACGAGCGCGCCGGCCGCGCTGCCCACCCCAAGGCCCCACATGCTGAACTCGCCAGCGCGGGTGCTGACCAGACGCACGCGCTTCACGTCCGCCCGCTGCAGCACGGTCGAGCGGGCCCCGTTGATCACGGTCAGCGTCTCGGCGTGCGCGTCCCGGTAGCGGGCTCGCATCCACCCGCCCGTGTTCAGTTCGACCCGGATGCGGGAACCGGGAGTCAGCACCAGCACGCGTTCCCAGCGGGCGAGGTCGGGAGATGTGTCGGGAAGAGGTTGCGGAAGTGTCGCCGGCCGCAGCGTGGCGCAGCCGGCCAGCGTCGTCGTCAATACCAGCAGGACGATCAAGAGCGTCGATATGTTGACCTTCTGGACTATGGCGGTCAGTGAGCTGCGCATCGATGTTTCCTCCCTCTGTTTGGTGGTGCGCAAACGAGGGAGGAATCGGCTCACGCCGGGGTGTGACCGCGAAGGAGGACGTTGCGACGTGCTCCCCAGGTGTCAAGTTGCTCCCAGGCAGAGGGAGGACGCGTGGAGCGGAAGCGATGAATGCACTGGACCGGCTGGCGGCATGCGCCGGGTGCTGGCAAGGTTTGAACCGCCTGCACGATCCGCGTACCGGGAGCCCCGAGGACACCGAGTCGACGCTGGTGGTGGCCACGCTGCTGGGCGGAAAGTTCATCCGCGTGGACTACACCTGGAGCTACCAGGGCGCCGCGCAGCAATCGGTCTCGCGCAAGAGCGCCACCTCCAACCGGTTGAACCTGCCGGGCAAGTTGAGCGATTGCACCGGCAGTGGGCGTGGCGGGAGCGAGCTGTTCATCGTCGAGGGGGACTCCGCCGGCGGCTCCGCGAAGCAGGGGCGCGACCGGACCCGGCAGGCGATCCTCCCCCTGCGCGGCAAGGTGCTGAACGTCGAGAGCGCACCCGCACCAAGGTGTTCGAGAACAAGGAGCTGTCCGACGTCGTCACCGCCCTCGGCTGCGGCGTCGGCAAGACATTCGACATCAGCAAGCTCCGATATGACCGCATCATCATCATGGCCGACGCCGACGCCGACGGCAATCACATCGCGACGCTGCTCCTCACCTTCTTCTACCGCTTCCTGCCCAAGCTGATTGCGCACGGCAAGATCTTCCTCGCGCAGCCGCCCCTCTACCGGGTCGACATCGGCAAGCAGACCTACTGGGCGCTCGACGACACCCACCGCGACGCCATTGTCAACGCCCACACCAACGGCCGGGGCAACCCCGAGATCACCCGTTTCAAGGGACTCGGCGAAATGATGCCGAAGGTGCTCTGGGAAACCACCCTCAACCCGGATACCCGTCGCCTGCTGCGCGTCGCCATCGACGATCAGAACCGCACCGACCGGGTGATTGCCAACCTCATGGGCAAGGATCCGTCAGCCCGTTTCCGCTTCATCATGGACCGGGCTGACGAAGCGCTCGACCTCGACGTGTAGCCACGTGGTACGCACGCCGATCATGGCGAGCATTACTTACGCCGCCCAAGGATCGACAGTTTTCAGTCCGGCCGCCTCGAATGGAGCCGCGTCCCGTGTCGCCACCATCATCGCGTTCGCCGCCGCGGTCGCCGCAATGTAGCCATCGGACACCGAGATTGCCCGACCGGCGGACCGCGCCTTCGCCATCAACTCGGCATAGGCTTGCGAAGCCGCCAGATCAAACGCCAATACCCGGCCGGCGAACATGCGCAACGGTTCCGACATCACATTGGTGTCTACCAGAATCATTCGAAATCGAGCGGCCGGGCCGGAGCCGAGTCGCGCCGGGCAAAGCCTGCCGACTCGTCATCCGTCAACCTGGCGCGCCGGCCCACGGCGGTCAACTGCGACCCCAAACCGACCCGTCCTTCCGGCAGGACCGCTTCCTCCAGGATGGCGCGCACTTCCGCCTCCGTGCTGCGGCCGCGCAGGGCCGCGCGCACGCGCAAGGCGCGATGCACTTCGTCGGGCACGTTACGCACGGTCAGTATCGCCATAGTCGATGAGCCTCCACGCTTTCCATGCTGTCAATATATCAGTGTGCAGTCACGCGAGCAATCGTTCAAACGCCACTCCGGCTCAAGCGCGGAGACTTCGGCACTCCGCCACGATACCGGGGACGAATGCCGGCGCGAGCCTCGCCAGGCCGGACGCGGCGGCGCGCTTCGTCCGGTTGCTCCGCCTGTTCCACAACGCGACGTCGCTCGGCGGTGTCGAAAGCCTCGCCGAGCACCGCCGGATGTCGGAAGAGCCCGGCTCCTCCGTCCCGGACGGTACCCTTCCCTGAATGCCGGACCCATAGAATATTGGACTTTCGGGCGCTCTGGAAGGAGTTGCCATGCGGAAGTCCCGGTTCACGGCGAGTCAGATTGTTGGCATTCTAAAGGAGGGCGCGGCAGGGGTTCCGATCGCGGACCTGGTGCGCAAGCACGGCATCAGTCGCGCGACATATTTCAACTGCCGGTCGAATTACGCGGGCACGAACATCTCCGAACTCAAGCGTCCGAAGGAGCTCGAGACGGAGAACGCGAAGCTGAAGCGGATGTATGCGGAACTGGCGCTGGAGAACGCCGCCATCAAGGATCTGCTGAGCCAAGAACTGTAACGCCGGCCGCGCGTCGTGATGCCATCGAGGTGTGGACCCCAGAGCATCGGCTCTCGGTCCGTCGCGCCTGCCGCGTCGTCGGACTGGCCCGGGCGGCATGGTATGCCCCGCCGGTGGACGCCACCGCGCGGGACGCCCCGGTGATCGAGGGCCTTCAGCGGGTGGTGGCGGCCAATCCCCGATGGGGATTCTGGAAGTGCCATAGCCGGTTGCGCCTTGATGGCTGCAGGTGGAATCACAAGCGCGTGTACCGCGTGTATGCGCCCTCGGCTTGCACCTGCCGCGGCGGATCCGCCGTCGCGTGCCGCCGCGCGTGCGTCGGACGCTCGTGGCACCGGACCGGCTCAACGCGATCTGGGCGCTCGATTTCATGCATGACGCCCTGTACAACGGACGACGGTTCCGTACCCTGAACGTGCTCGACGAAGGCAATCGCGAAGGTCTGGCCATCGAGGTTGGCACGTCGATCCCCGCGCCACGGGTGGTCCGCGTGCTCGACCAACTGTTGACGCTCTACGGGTGTTCCCAGGCGCTCCGGCCCGACAACGGGCCGGAGCTGACGGCCCAGGTGTTTGTCGACTGTTGCGACCGAAACGGGCTTGCCCGGCTCTACATCCAGCCGGGCAAGCCCGTGAAGAATGCCTTCATCGAACGATTCAACCGAACCTTCCGCGAGGAGGTTCTCGATGCCTATCTGCTCGTCTCCACGCCGGAAGTGCAGGAGCTATCCGATGCGTGGCTCACTACCTACAACGAGCACCGGCCCCACGACGCGCTGGGTCGGGTACCGCCGCTCACCTACTTGGCGCGCGTCACACCGCGCTCGGAGTCCAACTATGAGTGGTCCACTTGACGGGGAAGCCTTCCATGGCCCTTCGGTCCGACCGACACCGCAACAGGCCGATAGCAGCCCTGGCGCTCGACGCCGGCACCACGATTGGCCCGCGGTACGCGACTATCCATGTTGGCCAGGACGCTGATGCCCTCCATCAACGGGCCGGATATACGACCGCAGCCGACGCGAAGGACCATCTGTCACAAATTCATTCGCTCATCAATCGGGAGGTGTCCATATACAGCCTGCTGGGAATCGCACGGCACGAGCAAACGCACCAACGTCTCCCTACGATGCCAACTTGATCAGATCTTTCGGATTCTGCCGCAAGTAGACTCGCGGGGCGCCGGAACCAGCGAACGTAATCAAGATGTGATGACCGTTCTTCGTCGAAACCGAACGACGTATCACTGACTTCCCATCCACATCAACACGGAGCCCGACGGCACCCGCTTCCGACTGGTATCTAGTATCCGTTTTCCCGTCGCCTTCGCGGGCTTTCCGCCGCTCAGACAGGAGGTTCAGCCCCGGCTTGCCGCCCCGGATCGCTGCGAATAGTTCCTTTGAGTAGCACGATTCCAATCCGTGGTGCGGCGCAACCAACACTGTCAACCCTCCACCTAAGCGCTCCTTCAACCCGGGTTGTGTCGTGGTCTTCTCGTGCCAACCCGGATGGCTTTGCGCGAATCCCCGTTCGAAACGCGAAAAGCGTTTCTGAACTCCCTTGCCGCCCGCAAGGACCCGGGCCATCCCCTCTGGTGTCATGTCGCCCGGAAACAAGATCGTATGGTTCCCATGGCGAAAGTAGAAGACTATGCTCAATGCGTTCCCGTACTTGTTGTCGTCCGTCTGATGCAACGTTCCGCAGACCCCTGGATCGATGTAGTAGATCCCATACTCCAAGTTGGGAACCGTCCTCGCGGAGTCATAGACAATCGTCTGTATTAGCGGCTTGCGAGTCTCGTATAGACCTTTATAGGTACGGACCAGCTCCTCCTTGCCTGGATCGCTCTGTCCGAGCCGACTCCAGTCGACTCGCTCATGACTTGCAAGGTCCCGATGATCCGTCGGGCACGTGAGAAGCGTAGGATACAGCTTGCCCTTTGCCAAGCGCCCGCACTGAGCGACATGGTCCGTGTGGGGGTGTGACAGGATGGCTTGCGCAACCTTGTTGTTCTTGTACTGGTCCAGGCGGGCTAACATATTCTTCTCAACAAAGCTCGCCGGATCAAAAAGGCCATCACCACCCATGTCCAAGATGAAACCCTGATGCAGACCAGAGCGAATGAACGCCGCGTTCCCGCGGCCAATCGCAAACATGAAGATATGTGTAGACAGCGACATCTCTACTGTGCTCTACCCATCAGACGCATACAGAACTTCACAGGCTTCGAATAGACGGTCCGCGTAGGCCTCCGCCGGAATCCGAACCCAACTCGGCCGAACCCATCCCAACCAGAACACGACGACTACCACACTCGCGGCACAGGTCGCGGCCCAATCCAACTCCACACTGCCCACTGACTGCCACCCACCAATGACACACAGGATCAATCCGGCGATTGCCAAAGGTAGCGCCAAGGGCTTGAGGCCCCATAGATTCCGTCGGAATCCGTACGACACGTTCTCCTTGAAAAGAAGCCCAAACTTGTCCGTATCACGGGTGTTGTCGATCAACCACTTGGTGGCGACTTCGTAAGCCTGATCGGCTGCCCTCGGATCACACGCCTCACGTTCCGCCGTCGGAAGATTCAAAGTTGGAACCTGTTCACTCAGAAGGTGGTGATAACGCTCGACAAGCATGACATTGGCGTCCGGTGTTGCGAACCGAAGACGCTGTGTGGTCGGTGCACCGCCCCAACTCTTCCACAGCTCTTGCTCTTTTCGCTTGCCCATGTCACGCCCTATTTCGGACAAGAGCCACAAAAGAAGTGCAGGCACTCCTCCAATCGCAGCAATTCGTGCAACCAACGAGGCATCAGGAAACCAGACAAATACTGCAAGGGGCATCGGCAGCAGTGCGACAAGGACGGGGGCGATGCGCGCCCTCCACGAATAGGCATCGACTGCCAAGAGCGTCGCCAAAACCATGTATACCTCCTCGCGCGAATCTTGCGACCGGTAGCCGCTACATGTGAAAACCCATTATACGTACGGGTCACTGACGGTCAAGAGCGGCCAGTTCCGCGCCGCGCGATGGATGACGTCGTCCCGGTTGTTTGGACAGTTTGAGGGCTTCGCTAAGGTGTATTCCGGTTGCGAAGGCACGCCCTCGTTTGCCCGATTGATGATAGGCAAGATGACGGTGCGCTGTGGGAATGTAGGAATCTCGCGGCCCCGGCGCAGGCATGGGCTTTTGGGTTCTATAATCACGAGTGTCCGCATCAGGCGCTCGCGTATCGGACGCCGGCGGAAGTGTACAGTGGCGTTGGCGCGATGACGCCCATTGGCGCGGGGTGTGGACCTGTGGCGATCTCGCAGACGAGATTCCCACACGCCCACACCCTTCATCGATCACAAGAACGGAGAAGACGGGAGCGACCTTAACTTACTCGGCCCCGGTTCGTGTCCAGACACCGGGGTCCACCTCAGCGGGTGCTGCCGCTCGCGACCTCCGAACCTCCTGTTCGCTCACAAGTGACCCGGTCCAGACGCAACCCGGTGCAGTATGACTGACAACGAGCTGCTGACAGCAATCGAAGCGCAGCGTAGCCTGATGGTCGCCGTCGCCACTGGCGGTCCTCGGATTCAAGAAGTAAATCAACATTACATCGAACGGCGTGACCAGATCACCCAGGAGCTGCAAACCCGCCGACTCGATGACCCTAATCCATACCACGATCTATGGGCGTGGTATGGCCGCTGGAGTGCCGGCGACATGCCAACGTGGGCCTCTCGACGCGCTCATCTCCTAGAACTGTATCAACCCCTTGCGGATCAGATCCCCCAGCGCCATGCCACCGCCACCGAAATCTTCGACGAACCCACAGGCTGGACTCGTGTCGACCGCGGCATTTATGAACTGCGCCGCCAACTCGAACGCGGCCAGAATGAGGAGCACTTCCAGGCGGTGGGTCTCTACGGGCGTGAGATCCTAATCTCAGCGGCCCAAACAGTCTACGACCCCCAACGGCACCCGACACTCGATGGGGTGGCTCCATCTCGCACCGACGCCAAGCGGATGCTTGAAGCGTACATAGCAGCAGAGCTTGCAGGCAACCCCGATGAAGCCGCTCGCCGCTACGCGAAGGCGGCGCTCTCCTTGGCTATCGACCTCCAACACCATCGCACCGCGACCTACCGGCAAGCCGCACTCTGCTCCGAGGCCACCAGCGCTGTTGTCAATCTTCTCGCAGTAATCTCAGGTGTTCGCGACCGGGAATGACAGCAACTCGACTCCCGCATGTCCGGATTCCTGGTCGCACGATCATGCTATCCGCTACTCACACGTCGCGCACCGCCGCACGCAGCCTGCCTATTCCATAGCCCACCCCGTCGAGGCCTTTCCGACCCAACAATGGGGGTTGTGCTACCGTTACTCGGCCTCCGGAGTCGAAGGCCCAAGTTCGAGTCCAGTCGGGCACGCCACTTCACCTCCCGCAACTGCCAGTGTTTGCAGGGGCTTATGGCAAGCAGGGCTGAATCCGCTATCACAGCGGATACCACAGGGCGTTCAGCATGCCGACCAATGTCCGGCACGCTACTACGCTAGTCATTGCTGCTGCTCTAGGCGATTTCGCAAGCGTCGGGCGACTTCGGCATGGTGGTCATGATTCCCCGCGATCTGAGTTGTGTGCTTCAGGATCTCCAGGGCTCGCTCAGCGTGCTCGCGCCAAGTCTCGTCACCGGCATGAAAGGCGCATTCCGAAAGGGCGTAGTGCGAAACCGGGAAGGACGGGTGGCTCTTGGTTACGGCTGAGAACGTGGCTAGGGCGGTTTGATCGCAACCCGGATACAAACGGCCGTTGCGTTCGACCCAGGCCCCGTCCAAGGCCAGGCTCCATTCCGTAGTCTCCCTGAGGCCCTTTCCTCCGAGGCCTGTCAAGCCCAAGACGTCCAGTCTCGCGACTTCGCCATACATCCTTAGGCCGGTCAGCTGCTCCTCAAGATCCGCTGATCGCTCGTGCAGTTCGCGCAACTCTTCGATGACTCGATCTATGGCCTCCACCACGGTGACCCATGGCTCCCGCTCCCGCATGTATGCTACGAGACTGTCTACAGAGTCTTCGACACGCTGCAGCGACTGGCGGTCCGCCTCGGCCTGATCCATCGCCGCTGCGACGGCAGCAGCTTGGGTCGTGTGATCGACGACGAGGCCGATCACCGAAGCCACAACGCCAACCGCGGCGACTGCCCGCGCCCGCTTGCTGTGTTGCCTACTCCACGGGCGGTAGTCGCTCAAGGCGTACGCAAGCAATGGTGCGAGGATCTTCACACATAACACGAGCATCGGATTCATCCGTTCAACCTCGATTCACGAACTCGATTCAGAATTGGCCGCCGGAGACGTCGGCAGAGATCCATGTCACGCTTCATCAGTTGGGTGCCCTCTTCGGCACTCGGCCGCGTCCCGGTCGCTTTTCTGGTGGCGGTTCACCGAGGGCGACGCCAGCGTCAGGTTCAGCAGATCGCGCGCGAACTGGCGCCGCGTGTCAGCGCCGGCGCGGCACAGCCCGGAGTCGTGCGCATCGGAGCGGGCGATGATGTGCCCGATGTCCGTCTCGCGCTGAGAGTCGAACGATTCGCACGTGTAAGGCGAGTAGACGCCGCCCAGGTCGCGCACGATGTCGTCCTCTACCGACTGCGGGTAGCTGTGGTCGTCGGCGTCGTAGGGCGTGCAGCGGTCCTCGGAAGCGATGGTCAGCCCGCGCCACATGCCGTCCGGCAGAGATGTGACCGGCGTCGTCGGCGCAGTCGGCGTAGTCGCAGGATTGCTTCTACCGCTGCACGCAGCCGCGGCGATAGCCCCGGCCAGCCGGGTGGCGATGATCCGGTGCCGCGCCGGTCGGGCCGTCCCCCGCTCGACCTGTGGGATCACTTCGTGGCGTCCGCACAGTCGGCGAGAACCGCGCAAATGTCGTGGAGCGACTCGTGCACCAAGTACGTCGTGAAGTCACCATCGCTGCGGTGAACGGTGATCGCGGCCTGCGCTTCTGCCAGTCGAGGATGGTCGGCGAGGACAGCCCCAGGGCCTCCGGCTTGGCCGATCATGACGGCGGTACCGCCACATCGATCAAACATGTTGGTCCCGAGGCCCATGTCCGCTAGAACTTCCGCTCGCTGGCCGTCAAAGTAAGTCGCGGACCCGACGACTGTAACCACCAGATACCTCGGTTCGGCGTCGCACGTGGAATCCTGCGCGTGAGCCAGACCGGGCAACCAGACTCCGACCGCGACAAAGAAAATGGCCGCTGTTCGCATCGGACCTCCCTCGGACTTGCGGATCATATGCTTGCAGCGCACGTATTCAAGCGTAAGGGCGCGTCGCCACCTCTCTGACGCCCCGGCGTTGGCATGAACGTCACCTTCGACACGAACTGCATCATCGCGCTGCAAACGAACGACGAGAACGCGCCCTACGTGCGCCGCATCGTGCAGGCCGCGCCGGAGCGGGGATTGAAGCTGCGTGTCGTTGGGATCAGCGCGTCGGAGCGGCAACCCGGTGGGGGCTACTCCAAGAGCTTTAGCGATTTCCAGGCGAGGATCGCCGGGGTCGGGTTGAGGGATGTCGAGATCCTGAAACCGCCAGCCATCTTGGGCGTGACGTATTGGGATCACTGCATCTGGGGGTGTGATGAGTGGACAGGAGAGGCGAAGCGGATTCACGAGATCCTGTTCCCCGCCAGCCCCTTCGCCTACGGGGCCTTTTGCACGCGCTTCGGCATCGATCCCGAAGCACAACCTCTGGACGGCAAATGGCGGAACCGTGCGGCCGACACATGGGGTCTGTGGACGCACATGCACGACGGCGGGGGTGTCTTCGTCACATCCGACGGCGACTTTCTCCGGCAGAAGAAGCCGCTTGCCCGGCTGGGTGCCGGAGAGATCGTACGCCCGGAGGAGGCCGCCGCGAAGCTGTGTCAGGGATAGCTCGGCTCAGCGGTCGCAGGCGTCTTCGTTCACGCGCAGGTACTCGGTCAGAAATATGTCCAGGAGTCCCGACAGTTGCGAAACGACGAACTCGTACCCGCGAGCGGTTCCAATGCTGCCGTGCCTCCACGTCGACGCCAAGCCGTCGCGGGCGCTCGCGAAGTCCAGCACCCGCTTGCGGTACGCAAACTCTACGCTGAACGCCGTGCCAACAACGTTCATGTTGACGTACCAGTACGCAGAGGCCGACTCGCTGTCGTACAGGTGCGCGCTCCGCAAGCGACTCTCCGCCGCGAACTGCAAGTGTTCGCGGGGCTGCGCATTCCGGTGAAATCGATCGCCCGTTCCGGCGCAAACCGATCACCCGTCAAAGCGAGGCGGCACGGGACGAAATCATGAGTTTCGGTTCTCCGTTCGCGCCGCTGGCCGTCGTCTCTTTCGCATGGAGTCTCCTTCCAGTTCAAGCTTGTAGGCATTGTGGACGAGCCGGTCGAGGATCACGTCGGCGAGGGTCGGGTCACCGACGGCGTCATGCCACGTGTCGACGGGAAGCTGGCTGGTGACGACCGTGGAGCGCACGGCGTGGCGGTCCTCGAGGAGTTCCAGCAGGTCGTGGCGGTTCTCGGTGTTGAGCGGAGCCAGTCCCCAGTCTTCGATCACCAGCACGTCGGTCTTGGCGAGCGACTCGAGCAGCTTCGGGGTAGCGTCCATCGGCTCGCGCAATGGCCAGGGCACTCAGCAGGCGGGAGACGCGGAGGTACAACGCTCTGTGTCCGTTGCGGCAGGCGCTGTGAGCGAGGGCGCACGCTATCCAGCTCTTACCGACGCCGGTTGGCCGCAGATCAGGACGTTGAGATGCTCGCGGACCCAGCGTCCATCGGCGAGCGAGAGGACCAGTTGCCTGTCGAGCCCACGCGGGTGACGGAAGTCGATGTCCTCGATGCAGGCGTCGTGCTTGAGCCGGGCTCGACGCAGCCGGTGGGTGAGCTGTCGCGAGTGGCGCTCGGTGAGCTCGCGGTCGACGAGCAGCCCGAGCCGTTCCTCGAACGAGAGGGCGTCCACCTTGGTGGAGGCGAGCTGTTCCATCAAGGCCCTGGCCATCCCGGCGCATCGTAGCTGCTGGAGCTTGTCCACGGTCGGATGAGTCAGCATGTTGCGGTTCCCTTCGGGAGTCACTCGTAGTAGAGGGCGCCGCGGATGTTGCCGTGCTCGACCGGGTCGGCACGTTCAAATGATCTGGCGGCAGTGGTGTCGAGTCGGTGCGGGAGGATCGATTCGACGCTGCGGTAGCTGTAACTGCCGATGGCGAGCGCCCGTGCGGCGGCCGCTTCCATGCGGGCGTCGCCGTAGCACCTGGCCAGGCGCAGGAGCCCGAGGCAGGAGCGGCAGGCCTGCTGGGGATGACGGCCGGCGTTGAGGACGGCGGTGACCAGGGCGGCGGTCTGGGGCCCGACCTTCGCGGCCCGGCGGATGAAGCACTCGGGCGTCCATTCGCCCATCTGGCGGTGTTGCTCCGGCATGTGCTCCGGCGCGGTGGAATGACGCCCCTGGTGCGGGGAGCGGACGTGGCTGGCGAAGCGCGGCGAGTATCCACCGCTCGACTACCTGGACCGCCACCTCCGCCTTCGCCTTGTCCCGAGGACGACGCACCCGCGCCGGCAGCACCGCCACGCCGTAATGGCGCGCGAGGTCGTGATAGCTCGGATTCAGGTCCGGCTCGTAGCGATCCGCCCGACTGACCCCCGAGCACAGATTGTCCGGGATCAACAGCTCCGGGCACCCGCCGAAGAACTCGAAGGCGCGCACGTGCGACGCTGTCCAGTCCGGCAGCGTCTGCGTCCAGGTCGCCTCGGCGAAGGTGTAGCTCGATGCTCCGAGCACGGCCACGAAGACCTGTGCCTCGCGCACCGCACCCGTCTCGGGGTCGACCACCGGCACGGTCTGACCCGCGTAGTCGACGAACAGCTTCTCGCCGGCTCGGTGCTCCTGGCGCATCACCAGGTCGAGCTTCCCGGCCCAGGCCCGGTACTGCTCGCAGAACCAGCTGTACTGCAGCCCCTCCGGGTAAAGCGCCTTGTACTCCTGCCACAGCAACGACAGCGTCACACCCTTCCGCCCCAACTCCCGGTGCACCTCGCTCCACGCCGGCAGCGGACGCGACGGGCTGCTCGGCCGCAATGCCGGAAACAGTCGCCGTTCCAGCCCGACGTCGTCGATCGCCTCGGGTGCCGGCCAACTCAGCCCGGCCCCCTCGGCACGACGCAGGTAATCGGCCACCGTCGACGGCGACGCCCCTACGCTCCGAGCAATCGCCCGGATGCTCAACGCCGCGGCGAAGTACAGCCGCAGCACCTCTCGAATCTTGCGCATCGACAACCTCCTGTTCACCAGCGTTCGTCCCTCCTGAAAAGCACGAAGGGTCTCACAGCCGGCCGGTTGTCCCGCGCCGCTCAGCTCTAACTCAGGTGATCGCTTTGGACCGGAATCAGTGATCGATTTCGGCCGGAATCACTGATCGGATTCGACCGGAATACGCAGCGGAGGTCTCCTGCGCCAGCCAGCAATCACGCAGAGCGCCCGCGATCGCTGGCGCCCGAGGGCCGACCTCTGCCGGCTTGTCAGAACGGGTCTCTGTCCATGAGCCACTGGACGTCTGCAAGACATAGAATCAGACACGGGATACGACACACGGCGTCGCGCGCCGGACGGCGCCCGCGCCCCGTATGTCCCAAACGACCGTTTACGACACATGCCACGTCTTAACCCTTCGCGTCCGGCGTCCGCGACGATCTCAATCACTCCTGCGCGGTACTAGCTACGACTTGATCTGGCAGTCCCGTGAGCTGGTGGACAAGGCGACCGTCTAGAAACATGCGTGTTCGGATCGCCACCGTTATACGACGCATTTCTGAATGGGACTCGAAGCAGGAATATGGCGCTCACCCGTGGTGGACGCCTCGAGGGCTGTTTTTCTGGTGGTTGTGGCGCCCCTTTGCTCTTGCGGTCGTACTGGGGACGGTCTGGGCACTCACCTTGACCCTCTGGGTAGCAGTAGACAGCCTGCTCGGAACAGATCGGGAAATCTGGACGGGTGTTCTGGCGGGTTGGGTAGTAGTCTGGTTCCTTTGGCGTCTGGGAAAGTGACAAGAGGCCAAGGGCCAGTTGCGCAAGCAAGGCAAGAAGATCCTGGCCCCTTGAATCAAGCGACGCCCCTCCCTAACCAGCCTTCTTCTTTCGGAGCGCTAATTTCGTCTGCGTGAGACTATCGATTAGCATTCGCCCATTCCCGTGCCCGCGCTTGCGCCTGGGCAATCTGTTCGCGTGTCATGCTTTCGGCGACCATCTTGAGGGCCTCGCGGGCACCCGCACCGCCGCGCGCGACGCCGGCCGCAGCGGCAAGGTTTAGCCACATGTGCGCGGATACGTAATCCTGCGGCACGCCCTCACCCGTGGCGTACTTGAGCCCGAGTCTGGACTGGGCGCTGGCGTCGCCCTGCTCGGCGGCCAGACGGAACCACCGGGCGGCTTCAGCGGCGTCCTGCGGCACGCCCTGACCGGCGTCGTACCTGAATCCGAGATTGTACTGGCCGGTGGCGTGGCCCTGCTCGGCAGCCAGGCGGAACCACCGGACGGCTTCAGCATCGTCCTGCGGCACGCCCCGACCGGTGGCGTACATGACCCCGAGGTTGATCTGCGCGGAGGCGTCGCCCTGCCTAGCTCGTCGCTGTAGATCGATTTGATCTGACGTGAGATCGCCAGCCTCCCCGACTTGTGCGGGCGGTGGTGGTGGTGCATCCTGTGCCTGAGCGGTGGGGCGTTCAGCCCCGCCACATGCGACGAGCCCTACCGCGAAGCTGAGAGCGGCAACTGCGACGATAGCGCGTACGGCATAGCGACTCATGCGTCTACTCACCGGAACACTCGACGGACCGTCATCGCCTCCGTCGATGAACACCCGGCGAGTATACGATCGAGCGCATCGGCCTCGCGCCGGTCGATCGTCAGTTGGCAGGCGCGGCGCACGGCCACGACGGTCTGCGCGAACCAGCACTGATTCGCCTCCGGCTGCCAGTCGGCAGCATCCTTCGCGCCTTTTTGGTATCGGTTCACGCTCGGACTCGCCAGCGTGAGATTCAGCAGGTCGCGTGAGAACCTCCGTTTGGTCGCGGCATCGGCGCTGCACAGCCCACTGTTGCGCATTCCGGTGAAATCGATCACGATTCACTTCACCGGGCTATCTCCGAGGCCGCGACCACTGCCGCATCGGTAGCCGATCGCATCTCCCAGCCGGCGGGCCGGCGGTTCCTCACCACGCGCAAAAGGATTCGCGAGGCGCTGGCCGAGCACGGAATCGGCGTTCGACTCGAGCAGCTGGTGACGAACCTGCTGAACGAGACCTGATCTCCATGACAACACTTGCGACTTTCGTCGCTCCCGCACCGACCGCCCTCCCCGTAGTTCGACACACCATGGCCCTAACCCTCCGGGCATCCCAGATACGCCTCACGTCGGACTCCAACGCCCGACTTCCCACGGGCCGATTCTCCTCGGGCGTATCGAGCGTCCGCGAGAGACGCCCCGTGTCCGTGCTCGGGGAATCGCCGAATAAGTCAAGACGCCGCCTGGCCCACCGTGCGGCGGCTACCGCAACCTCCGGCCCTCACGCCTAGTCCCACTCATCCATGGACCCGCGACAGTGAGTGCCGCGCCAAGAACGCCCGACGAACCCATGTACCGATCGGAGTCCAATATTCTCGTCTTCATCAGCAGCGTGATGACGGACGAATTGGAGTGGGCCAGGGAAGAGGTCGTTCGGACCCTGGAGACCATTCCCTTTGCCCAACCCTGGGCGTTTGAGTGCACCCCTGCTAGTTCCGAGACGCCTGACGATGCGTACCTTCGCAAAGCCCGAGATGCCGACTTCATGGTGTGGCTTGTAGGCTCCCGGACCACGCAGCCCGTGGTTCGCGAGGTCAACACCCGTATGGCCGCCGGCCGGCGCCTCCTCGTGTTCCAGCTGCCCGCCCGAAGCCGCGACGCCGACACTCGTCAGTTGCTTCTTACCGTGTCCACGTACTGCAAATGGCAGAGCGTCACTTCCGCTACCTCGCTCAGCGAGGCCCTCACCGCCTCAATATCCGATGAGATCGCTCGCGTCCTACGCGACCCAGCGGCACCGGTCCGCCAGCGGACATTGCAGCAATGGCTCGACTCGTCCATCGCCAAGTGCAAACAGTCATGGATCGCGCTCGGCGTACCCGACGAACTCGCCACCGAGCTAGCCAACAACCGATCCATCGGCCAGGTACTGACGGCCCCCGCGCCGGGCTTCCAGCTGGTCACCGGTCCCGCCGGATCCGGCAAGTCCTTGGCCGCTTCCCGCCTCTTTCAGGAGGCAATCGACAGCGCACTTGCCGATGCGAACCAGCCGTTTCCTCTCTTCGTCGCGGCAAGGGACCTCCACGGTCCGCTGGAGGAGTACATCGAACGACGCACCGCCGGCCTGGTTCAACTCCCCGATCAGCCCACGGTCATCATTCTCGACGGACTAGACGAAAGGGGTGTACTTGAGGGGAACGAACTACTGACTCAGATCCAGTACTACGCCGACGCCTATCCGAGATCGCGCGTTCTCGCCACCAGCAGGGCGCTGCCAGGCCTGGGTCTCCCCGAGCCCCACGCTCCGATCTCCTCCATGAGTGACACAGAGGCCACTGCCCTCATCGCGAGAATCGCCAACAGGCCAGTCGAACTTCCGGAACTACACGGTTGGTCGGACTCAGTGCGAACCGCCGCGGCACGTCCACTCTTCGCTGTCATGATCGGCGTCGAGCTGCGGCGTTCTGCCAACATGCGTCTTCATCGGTCGGTTGAGCTCCTCGACCGCCTGGCTCGGCAGGTGGTCGAGAGTGCCCCAGCCGGCGGGAGGCACCTTGACTCACTGCTTCAGAGGCTTGCCGTGAGCGCGATCAACACCGGGTCACGGGTGCGCAAGGCTGACTTGACGCCCCATCACGCGGACCAGAGACACGTGGCAGACTCTCGCTTGGTGGACGAATCTGGGGATACTCTCGACTTCACGCACGAAGTCCTGAGGGAGTGGTTCGCAGCAAGAGCCATTATCGAAGAAGCCGTGTCTCTGGATGACCTCATCCCCGCTTCAGATCGCTGGATCGCCTCCTTTCAACTCGTTGTCGAATCTGATTATTCAAACACGGGGCACGCGCTGCTCCGCCAGCTGGCCTCTTCGGATCCTGGGATGGCGGGCCTCGTAATGCCAGAACGCCGCAGCGACCATGACGAGGCGGAAGTCTACGGACCCACCGGCTCCGCGGTGCAGGTAGGCCGACAGCTCTGGGAGGCCATGGATGCTTGGCGACAGGGGATGGGCGACCTCTTTGGGGCGATAGGTCCGGCCGACGCGAACGGCAACACGGCGGGCTTGGGGATTCGGATGAGCTCCACAACCGTTACCACGTCGTGGTACACCGGCGACCGCACGCTGCCTCAGCGCGTCGTTCCATTGCCAGAGCCATCCGAGAGGGGCCCCGACAGTTTGGATCCGGGTTGGGTTGTCCTGCACACAGAATCCGCCCCACGTGGCTTGGAATGGCCATGGATAGCGACGCGACGGCACCTGACGGAGTCTCTCTCGCGGGTAGTAATAACAAGGCGCCTCGCGCTCCCATCCGATGACGCCGTTCGCGAACTGGTGTGGGCGTTTGCGTTGGCCGTTAATAACCAGGGTGAGTTCAGTCCGCGACCGATTGCAACGAATACAGTCCTTGAGGTGGCTCGGCGACTCACGGCCGGGGCTAGGCCTGGTGATGTGTTTGTGGTTCAGCGGCTGGAGATGACGCTCGACGAGCTCGTCCTCGTGGAACGGCGACTCGAACAGATGCGAGAGGAGGGTGACGGCACGGTTCGCGATCCGTGGCCTCTGTTCGACCGAAGGCCTTCACCAGACACGCGCACTTGCTCCACTTGGGATTTCTATAGCGACGACAGATTGCTCGAGCGGGCCACCGCTGTCTATTCGGCGGGGTTACGGCTCTACATGGAGATGGTTGACCGGTGGTTTAGTAGTTTTCGAAGGCGGTTCCGGTTCATTGGTTTGTTTCCAATTCTGTTGGAGGGTCGACTCACGAAGTCGCATCAGCCCCGCTTCGAGGGGGCGCCCGGGTTGACTTGGCGGGCGAGAGCCTTGCCTATGGGTGAGACTTCACGGGTGGCTTTGGAATGGGGGCCGGCCGACGACTTTCATTCTCTCTCCTATTGGAGAGACGAGGAAGACAATCTGAGGTCGGTGCGGCCTGGGACCGATGCAACGCCATATCCCGTCGTGGGTGGGTCACTGCCAAGTATCGGCACTGTGCGTCCAGCAACGGATCTGGCACATAGTTGGCTGATTCGCGATCTCAGAGAACTAGGCTGGACGGACCTCAGCACCGCATCACTACGATGATGCCCACACAGTTCGGAGCCCTTCTCGACGCTGTGGTTATCGTCTGAGTAGCGGCGCCGAATAGGCGGAGTTGCTTCCGTGCTGGGAGGCGGCAGCCGCACGGGTGTTCCGCCCGTCAAGGCCCTTTTCCGCGCTGGGTGCGAACCCGACAGCAAGAACCTGTAAGGATTTTTGTGTGTATGAGCCATACCGTGGGACTAATTCAACGGGAGGGCAGGTATGGCGAAGGAGTACGACGACGGGATTCCGCGCGAGCTGTTGGATGCGCTGATTGCTGAGCGCGGAGCCCGCGGGGCTGTGGATTTCGAAACGCTGGCCGCGGAGCTGAAGAAAGCCCTGGGCGAGCGCATGCTGGGCGCTGAGATGGACGTTCATCTGGCGGACGCGTCCGAACGCGAGGCGGGCAACCATCGCAACGGCACGTCTCGGAAGACGGTCGATACGGGCAACGAGCGGGTCGTTCTGGATATCCCGCGGGACCGGCAGGGTCGATTCGACCCGGTGCTGATCGGCAAGTATCAGCGGCGTTTTCCGGATTTCGACGAGAAGATCATCGCGATGTATGCGCGCGGGATGAGCACGCGGGACATCCAGGCGCACATCGAGGAGCTGTACGGCATCGGGGTGTCCGCGACGTTGATATCGGCGGTCACCGACGCGGTGCTCGACGACGTCGCGGCGTGGCACAACCGACCGCTGGAGCCGCTGAGGCCGCCGCCGCGGAGCTCGAGCGGTTCGAAGCCGGCCCTTACGGCAAACGCTTCGCCGCCGTGGCCGACATCTGGCGCCGGCGCTGGGAGGAAATCATTCCCTTCTTCGCCTTCTCCCCCGAGGTGCGCAGGATTCTCTATACCACCAACGCGATCGAGAGCCTGCACAGCCAAGTCCGGAAGGCGATTCGAAACAAGGGGCATTTCCCCAGCGACGAGGCCGCCGCGAAACTGATCTACCTGGCGCTGAGGAATATCACGGCGAAGTGGAAAAGCCCACCCAGGCAATGGCATGCTGCCAAGGTGCAGTTCGCGATCCAGTTCGGCGACCGATTCATACTGGCGGCGTAAACGATGGAGAACGGCTCAGCACACGAAATTCTTGACAGGACCGACATGCGATCGGGTGCTGCCGGTGCTCGGCCCGCAGAACGACATCGTGGCGCACCGGCAGGCGCTGCCCCACAGGGACGTGGCCGCGGCCATCGAGACGGTGCGGGCGGGGTCCGCGCAGCCCGCCGCCAAGTTGGCGTTCGAGTTCCTCGTGCTGACCGCCGCGAGGTCCGGCGAAGTGCGCGGGACGCAGTGGGCCGAGATCGACACCACCGGCCGCGTATGGACCCTGTCGGCCCTGCGGATGAAGGCGAAGCGCGAGCACCGGGTTCCACTGTGCCGGCGGGCGCTGGAGGTTCTCGACGTGGCGCGTGCGCTAGGCGACGGCAATCCGCTCGTGTTCCCGATGCGGAGCGGCAGGCCGATCTCGGCGTCGACGCTGCTCTAGTGTCCCGTGCGGGAGGTTTCTTGACGCAATGATTGGCGCGCCCATTCGACAGCATCGAGGATGGCGCTGGCCGACTTGGTCCATCTGAACGGTTTGGCAGAGTGCATGTTGTGGGTCTCAATGAAGCGGCGTATTTCATCTCGCAGTTCGCTCACGCTGGTGAAGACGCCTCGTCTGAGGGCGCGCCGCTCCAACTGGCCGAACCAGGTCTCGACGGCATTGAGCCAGGATGCGCTGGTCGGCGTGAAGTGCAGGTGAAAGCGGGGATGGGCAGCGAGGAAGTCGCGTATCGCTTCGGTCGTGTGCGTGCTGCTGTTGTCGACGATCAGGTGCAACGCCAGCTCGGGGGGCGTCGCCCGGTCGATTTGCGCAAGGAACTGCCGGAACTCCGTTGCGCGATGGCGCCGGGTGATGCGCCCGAGCACCTCGCCGGTGGCGACATTGAAGGCGGCATAGAGATTCGCGGTGCCGTGCCGCTTGTAGTCCGTGGGTGCGGCGCGACCTGCCCGGGCCGCAGCGGGAGCATCGGATGGGTCCGGTCGAGGGCCTGGATCTGCGTCTTGTCGTCGACCGAGAGCACCAGTGCGTTGTCGGGTGGGTTGAGGTAGAGCCCAACCACGTCGATGACTTTCTCGGCGAACTTCGGGTCCCGGCTCAGCTTGAAGGTCTTGAGCCGATGGGGCTTGACGTCGGCAGCCTGCCAGACCTTTCGTACCTCCCACTGCGTGACGCCGGCGTAGCGCGCCATCAGCCGGGTGCTCCAATGCGTCGCCTCGGCGGGCACCCGTTCGGTGGTCAGAAACAGAATGCGCTCGACGGTCCGCCGGCTGAGCACCGTCGGTCGCCCCGAGCGCGGCCGGTCCACCAATCCTCCGAGCCCATCGGCGCGGTAGCGGCGGTGCCAGAGGTGCACGGTCGCCCGGCTGATGTGCAACAGTCGAGCAGTTTCCGTGGGGCTGCGGCCCCCGTCGAGCGAGAGCAGGATGCGCGCCCGCCGGGTCTGACCGCTCGGCGTTGTCGACCGGCGCAGCCACCGTTTCAAGGTCTCCCGGTCCTCCGGGAGCAATTGAAAGTCCTTGGTCGTCTGCATGCATCAGACAGTACCAAGTTTCGGTGACCAGTACAAGTACTTAGCGCACGGTACAGTAGCGAGAGCAGATCAACCCACGCGCAAGTGACTGGTCAATGGGGTAAAATCAGTCAGTCTTCGTGCAGTAAGGTAGCCATGCTCAAGACTGAAACGAAGCCGTCGAAGGACGACCCCCGCTACGCGCCGACCAAAGCCGAGTTGGAGGAGGACATGCGGATCGACGCCACGCCCGAGGAACTGATCGCCATATTTGGTCGGCAGCCTCGCCGTACGGTCCACTGAGGGCGCAAGGGATAGGCCGTCAGCCATGAAGATCGGCAACATAGCGAAGATCCCTACGCGCGACGCTCTTCGGCTGATTCTACTGGTCGATGAACTTGTTCTGTACTACAGCCACTTCGACGGAAAGATCGAGTGCGAAGGCTGCGGTTGGGGGGTCGAGCTACATCGCAGGAGCGTCGGCGGGAGGGACCCGCACTTCGAGCACCGTGACAATGGCCCGCTTTGCTTGATGCTCAAGTAGTCCCGTCAATAAGTCGGCCCGGCCCCTAACGGCGGAGACCAGAATAGCGCTGCTGGACGCCGGCTCGACGACGAGCTTATGATGGAGCAAGTATGGAGTTGGATGGGTTGGCTTGCAGCGGGTTTGGCCACAATTGCAGCCATTCGAGGGTCGATCCGCTTTGACGTCAATGACTGGCTGAAGGAGCGCAGGCATCAGAAAGAGGTAAACCTGAGACTGCTGTGCCCGCATGCAAGTCCGGAAATCGACGAAAACGGGAACATTGGGATCCGTTCCGCCTATGTGTCACCCATGGGGACTACAGCGCACCACTGTGAGATGTGTGGAGCGATTACCCATGACTGGAACGAGCCCGTTAGACAAGCACATTATTGGGCGAAGAACCCGGACGAGTTCGTCGAACGCCTCAAGGAGATGAAGAAACTAGCGAAGAAACTCGGGCGCGGCTGAGCCCTATGAACCCGAACTGGCTATAGCGCCGGCCCCATGCCGGTCGTTGGTTTCGAAACGACATGCCCGCGACCAGATGGTCGTGTAGAAATCCACATCCCGCCCCGGCACCGCCCCCGCGATCCCGGATCCGACCCTCAACAACGACGCGCCGGTGAGAGTTCAGTGCCCAGTGCCTTGATCTCCCGGTCGCGCTGCGCGATCACGCCGGCCTAGCTGTGGTACCTCAACAGGTTGTTCCTAGAGAACGCGCGAGTGCCAGACTCGAACGTCCGCTACGCGGCAACGGCCGCCGGCAGCTCTTGAAGGCGTGCCACGAGGTCCGCGCGATCGAGGGGGGCATTGGCAAGGAACTCACGGTGCCGGCGCGAGCCTCGCCAAGCCGGCCGCCGCAGCGGTTCGGGGAGAAGCGTGTCGATCAGGCCGAGGTCAAAGCCGTACAGGATGGTGCCGTGGTGAAGGAGGGTGTGGCGCAGGCGGCGCTGCGCATGGCCGGCGAATTTGCGATTGCCGAGCGCGAGGTCGGTCGAGCGGATGGTGACGTCCGCAATGGCGAGCGTATCGGCGAGGGCGCGGAGGAGCGTTGCGTAGCTGCCCGCGACATCGGCGAGGGCCGGGCGCGCGTCGAGTGAAAGGATTAGCACGACACTGAGACAACCGGGGCCGAGGACGACCGCTCCCCCTCCGGAGTCGCGGCGCAGGATCGGGATCTCGCGAAACGCGCAGGCATCGAGGTTCGCCCAGGCGTCCGCGGCGCCATTGCGGGGCAGGACGACGGCGGGATGCGCGGACTCCCAGACGAGCAGGCGCTCTCCTCCTCGAAGACCGCTTCGTGTAGTGCCGGCGTGGACGCCGGCGCACCGGGCGGCCTCGACGCTGGCCAGAATCTCCCGTTCCTCGCGGATTCCCCTGGCGGGTGGCACTAACCCGAGGTCGGTCAGCTCCATGGGGGCTGGCGGTACAATCCGGGCAACCAACGGTGACTGATTCTGCCGCGACGGAACGAACCGGGCCAGTCTATCTGGACTGCGCCGCAACCTGCCCGCTGGATCCACGGGTGGCGGCGGAACTGCGGCGATTCTCCGAGGTGGAGTTCGGAAACGCGGGCAGCCGCACGCACGATTTCGGACGGATCGCGCGGCAGGCGGTCGAACGGGCACGGGTGCACGTCGCGCGCGTCGTGGACGCGGGACGGAACGAGGTGGTGTTCACGAGCGGTGCGACCGAGGCGAACAACCTCGCGATCCTGGGGCTGGAGGCGCACGGGCGAGCGCACGGACGGAGGCACCTGGTCAGCACGCGGATCGAGCATCACGCGGTGCTGGAGCCGTTGCGCGCCCTCGCCGAGCGTGGGTTCGAACTGACGCTGATCAAGCCGGAACCGGGCGGCTGGGTCGATGCGGATCGCGTTGCGGCGGCAGTGCGTCCCGACACGCTGCTCGTCTCCGTGATGCAGGTAAACAACGAGACGGGCGTCGTGCAGCCGGTCGACGCGATTGCGGACCGGCTGGCGGACGCCGGGTCGGAGGCGTTCCTCCACGTCGACGCGGCGCAGGGTTTCGGCAAGGCGATCAAGCCGTTGCGGCTGAAACGGATCGATCTCATCAGCATCAGCGCGCACAAGATCTGCGGTCCGAAGGGTATTGGCGCGCTGATTGCCCGCCGGCGAGGAACCGGGAAGCTGCCGCTCGCGCCGCTGCTGCACGGTGGCGGCCAGGAGATGGGGCTGCGGCCCGGCACGCTTCCGGTCGCGCTGATCGCGGCGTTCGGCCGCGCCGCGGAGCTCGCGCTCGAAGAGCATGCGGTGCGTCACGAAGCCGCGGCCGCGTTCGAACGGCGCCTGCTTGAAGTCCTTGCGCCCATCGCGCCGCGCGTGAACGGTGATACGGAACGCCGGATCCCGTACATCCTGAACCTCTGGATCCCGGGCTGGGACAAGGAAACGCTGATCGAGGCGTGGGCGCCGTTCGCCGCCATCTCGGACGGCGCCGCCTGCACGTCGCAGTCGTACACCTGCAGCCACGTGCTGGCCGCGATGGGAGTCGAGGGAGAAGCGGAGACGGGCGCCGTTCGGCTGTCGTGGTGCCACGTGACGGAAGAGCCGGACCTGGCGGCGATGGTCAGGGCTTGCCGGCCTGGAGGCCGGCGCACCGGCCAGAGCACCGACCAGAGCACGGGCGGACTCGCCGGGCGGCTCGCAACGGGCAGGCCGTCATGACACCGCGCCGTCCCGCCGGCGACGTGATCCGCTACAAGCGCTCGCGCTTCGCCACCCGGCTTCCGGTCCACTACCGCTACACGCGGGCCCACTATTGGCTCCACCGGGAGCGCGACGACGGCCCGTGGCAGGTCGGTCTCACCACGTTTGCCACGCGGATGCTTGGCGACCTAGTAGAATGCAACCTGACGGTGGCGGCGGCCGATCCGGTGGCGGTGGGCCAACGGATCGGCACCATCGAGGGGTTCAAGGCGATGTCAGACCTTTACGCCGTGGCGGGGGGACGCTTCGCCGGGGCGAACGGGGCGCTTGCTATGGACATCACGCTCGTTGAATCGGCGCCCTACGGCGACGGCTGGCTCTATGCGGTGGACGGCGACCCCGACCCCAACAGTCTCGACGTGGAAGGCTACATTTCGGTGCTCGACGCCACGATCGACCGGATGCTGGCGGGCCGAGGCACGGGGGATCCGGATGCCTGAGGCGCGCGGGGACGACCGTCCCGCCCGCTACATCATGGTGGGGGGCTTCCTCGGTGCCGGGAAGACCACGGCGATCCTTCGACTCGCGCGCCATCTGACCGCCGGCGGCCAAGGCGTGGGACTCATCACGAACGATCAGAGCGTCGGCCTGGTCGACACTACGCTGGCGCGCGCCGAGGGCTTCCCGGTCGAGGAGATCACCGGCGGCTGCTTCTGCTGCCGCTTCAACACGTTGATGGAGGCGGCCGACAAGCTCACGGCCGCGGCGCGGCCCGACGTCTTCATCGCCGAGCCGGTCGGCAGTTGCACCGACCTGCGCGCGGCGGTCAGTTATCCGCTCCGCCGGATGTACGGCGACGCGTTCGAGATGGCGCCACTCAGCGTCCTGGTCGATCCGATCCGCGCGCTGCGCATCCTCGAGCTGGAGCCGGGTCGGTCGTTCTCCGGGAAGGTGCGCTACGTCTATGACCGGCAACTGGCCGAGGCGGATCTGATCGTCGTCAACAAGACCGACATCGTCGACGCCGCCCGCCTGGCGCGGCTGCGGGAAGCGCTCGCCGAGCGGTACGAGCAGGCGGAGGTGATCGCGATGTCGGCGCGTGACGGCGACGGTGTCGACCGCTGGTTCGGGCGGATCACCGGCGGCGTGCTCGGCCTGGGCGCCTCGCCCGACGTCGACTACGAGACCTACGCGGAGGGCGAAGCGCTGCTCGGCTGGCTGAACGCGACGGTGCGAGTCACGGCCGGCGCGCCGTTCGACGGCAACGCGCTGCTGCGTCGTCTGGCCAGCCGGATCGCCGCGACGATCGGCCCGGCCGAGATCGCGCACCTGAAGATGACGCTCACCGCGGAGGAACTACCGTCCGACATCGCCGTGTTGAACCTGGTGGCGGACGACCGCGGGGCGGAGATGGCGCACACGCTGAAGGCGCCGGTCGACGCGGGTGAACTGATCCTGAACCTGCGCGCCGAGGCGGACCCGGAACTGCTCAACGAGGCGGCACTCGCGGCGCTCAGCGGCTGGGAAGCGGAGATCGAGGGCCGGCGGGCGGCGATCCATCACATCGAACACTTCAGGCCCGCGAAGCCGGAGCCGACGTACCGGATGGCGGCGGCGAGCGCCTGAGCGAACGAGACTGGAATGAGCGACAGCAACCGGGCCGCAGCCACCGGGAACGCTCCGACGCAGGCGGACGGCGGCGCCGGCGCCGCACCGGCGCTCGTCTACTGCCGCTGCGCCTATGCGCGCGTCGTGCCGCTAAAGGTGAAGGATGGCGTGCTGGAGGCGCTTGCCGCCTCCGGCGTCGATTTCGACGCCGCGCCCGATCTGTGCGAAATGTCGGCCCGGCGCGATCCGCGTCTGAAGGAGATCGCGGGCGCCGGCCGGGTCACGATTGCCGCCTGCTATCCTCGCGCCGTCCGGTGGCTCTTCAACGACGCCGGATCGCCGCTCGACACGGAGCAGGTGACCATCCTGAACATGCGCGAGCAATCCGCCGACGACGTGGCGTCGGCCATGCTGAACGGGGCCGGCGGCGACACTGGCAGCGGAAACACGGCGCCCGGCACGGGAGGCGGCAAGTGAGCGGCGCCGGCGCCCTGTCGCTCCCGGTCCTGCAGATCGCCCTCTACGAAGGACGCGGCGCGGAGCCGCTCGACGCAGGCCGCCGCTTCGCGCTGATCGGCGCGTTGCTCGATCGGGGCTACCGCGTGACACGGGTCACTGACGGGGCCGCGGCGCGTGCCGACGACGGCAACGCACTCGCTGTCCTCGGCCGTTTCACCACCCATCAGCCGGCCGACGCGCTCGGCACCGACGGCGGCGGGCGCGTCTGGTTCCGCGACATCGGTGACGCCACGCCCGACGCGGTACTCGCGCAGGTCGAAGCGATCCGCGCCGAATGCGACGCACGCGAGCCGGGCGGCTGGAAGCCGTGGTTCCCCGTCATCGACTTCGACCGCTGCACCAACTGCATGCAGTGTCTCAGCTTCTGCCTCTTCGACGTCTACGGCGTCACGAAACAGGGACAGATTCAGGTCCAGAACCACGATAACTGCAAGACCGACTGCCCCGCCTGCTCGCGCGTCTGCCCGGAGGTGGCGATCCTCTTCCCGAAATACCGCCACGGCCCGATCCATGGCGGCGAAGTGAACACCGACGACGTGCGGCGCGAAGCCATGAAGGTGGACATCTCCGCCCTCCTCGGCGGCGACATCTACGCCGCGTTGCGCGACCGGAGCGCGAAGGCCAAGTCGCGCTTCTCGAAGGAACGGGACGAGGAGCGCGCACTGAAGGAACGGCAGAAGTGCCTGGTCAAACTGCAGGCGAACCTCGACATCCCGGCCGAGGTGCTGTCCAGCCTGCCGACGCTCGACGAGATTCAGGCGAAGGCGGAAGCGGCGAAGACCCGCGCGCAGGCGGCTGTCGAAGCGAACCGCGCCGGCGGCGAACCCGGCGGCGAAACGGCCGGACTGGCCCGGGAGTCCTGATCCCATGATGCTCACCCTCGCCCGCCGGATGCTGACCGAGCCCGATCCCCGCGCACTCCGCAAGCTCGTGTGGAACATGGGCGTCAAGGGGGTCCGCTCCGTCCAGCGCTACAAGCAGCGACTGAAGCGGGGGGAACACTTCCCGCCGTTCCTTTTCATCTCGGTCATCTCGGGCTGCCAGTTGCGGTGCCAGGGATGCTGGGTCGATGTCGAGGCGCCGAGCCGCAAGATTGAACTTGACCAGCTGAATCGGATCGTCGGCGACGCGAAGGCGCACGGCAACAGCTACTTCGGCATCCTCGGGGGCGAGCCGTTGATGCACCCCGAGCTGTTTGACCTCTTCGCCACACACCCGGACTGCTACTTCCAGCTCTTCACCAACGGCCACCTGATCGACGACGCGAAGGCCGCCGAGCTGCGCCGCCTGGGGAACGTCACGCCGCTCGTCAGCATCGAGGGGACCGCCGTCGTGAGCGACGAGCGGCGCGGCCGCACCGGCGTCCTCGACAAATCGATCGCCGGCCTCGAGGCATGCACGCGGAACCGGCTGGTGACCGGGGTGGCAACCAGCGTCTGCAAGACGAACATCGACGACCTCGTGCAGGAGACCTGGCTGCGCCGCCTGATCGGGATGGGTGTGCATTACGCCTGGTTCCACACCTACCGGGTGACCGGACCAAAGCCGTCAGTGGAGCTGGCCCTCGACCCGGAGGAAGTACTCCGCGTCCGTCGGTTCATCGTGGAGATGCGGGCGAAGCTCCCGATCGCCATCGTCGACGCCTACTGGGACGACGAGGGGCAGGCGCTCTGTCCGATGGCGACCGGCGCCAGCCACCACATCAGCCCCTACGGCGACATCGAGCCGTGCCCGATCATTCAGTTCGCGACCGAATCCGTCTATGATCGCCCGAGCCTGTTCGAGACGATGACGCAGTCGGCATTCCTGAAGGACTTCCGCGAGACGGCGGCCGCGACGACGCGCGGCTGCATCGTCCTGGAGCGGCCTGACCTAGTGCGCGAGCTGGTCGAGCGCCACGGGGCGCGCGACACGACGCAGCGGCAGACCGCGACGGCCGAACTCGCCGCCCTGACCGGCCGGGGCAGCCAGCATCTGCCGGGGCAGGAGATTCCGGAGGAGCACTGGGCGTACGCGTTTGCCAAGAAGCACTGGTTCTTCGGATTCGGAGCCTACAGCTAGCAGCAACGTCGCAGGACATCCATGTACACAGCCACGGCGGTCGTCCCGGTGCCGCTTGTCTCGCTGCCGCGCGCAGTGCCGGAGATGCCGGTCCGTCCGCCGCAGGAGACCATCCCGCAGACGCGCGGCGAGCGCGAGCTGATCCTCCGACAGGTGCAGGCCTACGTCGCCGAAACGCAGGACGAGCTGACGCCACCTCTCGTGCTGGACGAGTTGCGCGTGCGTGCGAGTGCCCTTGTCGCGCGGCACGGGATCGATCCGAAGTACGTCGACTACGCCGGCATCCTGATTAACAACGAGGTGTGGCGCGAGCAGCTCACCTCCGTGCCGTACGACCGGCGGTTGCTGCTGCTGCCGAAGTGCCTCCGCGTCGAGGACCGCTGCCCGGCTCCGTTCGACGAGTTCGGCCTGCTCTGCAAGCAGTGCGGCCTCTGCTCCATCGAGGACCTGCAGGTGGAGGCGGAGCGGCTCGGCTACGCCGTGCTCGTGGCGGAAGGCTCCGCCATCGTCATGGCGATGATTCAGACCGGCAAGATCGAGGCGATCGTCGGGGTCAGTTGCCTCTCGGTCCTCGAGCGCGCCTTCCCCTATATGGAATCGGCGGCGATCCCGGGCGTCGCGATCCCGCTGCTGCAGGACGACTGCAAGGACACCGCAGTCGACATCGAGTGGGTCTGGGACTTCCTCCATGCCACCGGCGACGACAGGACGCGGCGGCTCGACCTCGACGCGCTACGGAAGGATGTCGAAGGCTGGTTCGAGCCGGCGGCGCTCGACGCGGTGTTCGGCGGTCCGGCCGCCAGCGGCACCGAGACCCTCGCCCGCGCCGAACTGACCCGCGCCGGCAAGCGGTGGCGGCCGTTCCTGACGGTCTGCGTCCATCAGGCGCTGCAGGACGATCCGCACGCGCCGGCGCCTGATGCGCTCCGGCAGGTGGCGGTGGCGATCGAGTGCTTCCACAAGGCGTCGCTGATTCACGACGACATCGAGGACGGCGACACACGGCGTTACGGTGAGCCGACGCTGCATGCGACCCACGGCGTGCCGGCGGCGATCAACGTCGGCGACTTTCTGGTGGGCGAGGGCTACCGCCTGCTCGCCGAGAGCGGCTTTCCGCCGGAGGTGCGCGCCGCCATGACGGCGATAGCGGCGCGGGGCCACCGTACCCTCTGCCTCGGCCAGGGCGAGGAGTTGCTGTGGGCGCGCAGTCCGAGGCCGCTCGGCTCGCGGGAGGTGCTGCAGATCTTCCGGCAGAAGACCGCACCGGCGTTCAGCGTGGCACTCGAGCTTGGGGCGGCCGCTGCGAACGCCGAGCCGGCAGTGTTCGAGACGCTGCGCAACTACAGCGACGCGCTCGGCATCGCGTACCAGATCCGCGACGATCTGGACGACTTCGCGCCCTCCGCTGACGCTCCGGACGACATCACCGCGCTTCGTCCATCGCTACCGCTTGCCGTCGGCTACGAGCAGGCGAAGTCGGAGCCGGAGCTGCGCCCGATCCTGGAGCGTGCCTGGCGTCGCGAGCTGGTGAACGGCAGCGCCTCGCCGGACCACCTGCGCGCGCTGCTGGACCGGTTCGACGCGGTCGAGCGGAGCCGCCGGATGATGGAAGGCTATAAGGAAGAAGCGATCCGCTCGCTCCCCGGCCTGACCAACCCCAGCCTTAAGGGGTTGCTGCGCCGGGTCATCGGCAAGATCTTCAGTGTCGAGATTCAAGGCTGGTGCAGTGAGTTTGAGGCTCGAAATGCTGCAGGTGGCCAGGCTGTCGCCGACGCTGCTCGGTGATGCGGCCGACCTGACTGCGCACTTCCTCTCCACCCGGCTCAATCCCGACGGCGGCTTTCAGGATCGCGACGGCGCGAGCGACCTCTACTACACCGTCTTCGGCCTCGAGGGACTGATCGCGTTGCAGCGCGATCCGCCGGCGGAGCACGTGCGGCCATTCCTGGCGCGGCACGACGATCCCGAGGCGCTGGACTTCGTGCATGCCGCCTGCCTTGCGCGCTGCTGGGCGGATATCGGCGCCATGGACGCAGCGCCGGCGGAGGCCCTGCGCACACGGCTTGAGGCGTTTCGCACACCGGACGGCGGCTACAACCAGACGTCCGGTGCGGCGCATGGCTCGGCGTACGGTTGCTTCCTGGCGGTCGGCGCGTACGAGGACCTGGGCGCGAAGCTGCCGGACGCGGACGACGTGGCGCGCTGCCTGACAGGGCTGCGCGCGGCGGACGGCGGCTACGCGAATCACCCGGGCGCGCCGGTCGGGCTGACGCCACCGACCGCCGCCGCGCTGACGCTGCTGCGACGCCTGTCGCATCCTCTTGCGCCGGGCGCGGCCGACTGGCTGCTGGCGCGGCATGCGGCGGAGGGCGGCTTCTGCGCGGGTCCGGCGGTGCCGGCCCCCGACCTGCTGTCGACCGCGACGGCCATCCATGCCCTGGCGGGCGCGCACGTGCGCCTCGAGCCGATCAAGGAACCGTGCCTCGACTTCATCGACAGCCTCTGGAGCAACTCCGGTGGCTTCTACGGCAGTTGGGGTGACGACGTGCAGGACTGCGAGTACACCTGGTACGCGCTCCTCGCCCTGGGGCATCTGAGTCTCTGAATGGCGTTCGACGACGCACTGGCCAGCGCACTCGGCCAGACACTCGACCGGTTGACCGACACGGTGCTGGCGGAACGGAACCCCGCCGGTCACTGGGAGGGAGAGCTCTCGCCGTCGGCGCTCTCGACCGCAACGGCGGTGATTGCGCTGACGCTCGACGCTCGGGAAGGCGGGCGGCCATCGCCCGGGCCTCGCGCCAGTGCCGGCGTCGACTGGCTCGTCCGGACGCAGCAGGAAGACGGTGGGTGGGGCGATACGGCCGACAGTCCTGCCAACGTCAGCACGACGGCGCTCTGCTGGGCGGCGCTGACGATTGCCGGCGCCGGGCGCCCAGGTGCCGACGCGGCGCTCGACCGTGTGCGTGGCTGGATGACGCGCGCGGCGGGCAGCCTGGAACCGCTCGCGCTCGCCCGCACGATCCGGCGCCGCTACGGCAAGGACCGCACGTTCTCCGTGCCGATCCTGACGGTGCTCGCCCTGGCGGATCTGCTGGACGACGGCGCGGGGCGGGGCGGCTGGCGGCATGTGCCGCAATTGCCGTTCGAGCTCGCCGCCGTTCCGCCCGCGTGGTACCGCCGGTTGCGCCTACCGGTCGTGAGCTACGCGCTGCCGGCACTCATCGCGATCGGCCTGGTGCGGCACCGGCAGCGGCCGACGCGCAACCCGCTCGCCCGCCTCGTGCGCGGCGTCTTCACCGCCCGCACGCTGCGCCAACTGGGAACGCTGCAACCGAGCAGCGGCGGGTTTCTGGAGGCGACGCCGCTCACCAGCTTCGTCGTCATGAGCCTGGTGGCGGCGGGGGAAGCGTCACACCCGGTCGTCGCCCGCGGCATCGAGTTTCTCGAACGCTCCGCCCGACCGGACGGGAGTTGGCCGATCGACACCAACCTCGCCACCTGGGTCACGACGCTCGGCATCAACGCGCTGTCGCGACGTCCTGCCTGGCAGAAGCGCCTTCCGGAGGAAGAGCGGCGGGTCCTCATCCGCTGGCTGCTCGATCAACAGCACCGCGAGGGTCATGTCTACACGGATGCGTCTCCTGGCGGCTGGGCATGGACCGATCTGTCCGGCGGCGTTCCGGACGGCGATGACACGCCCGGCGCGTTGCTGGCGCTGCACGCACTGTCGGCGGCTACGCGCGCGGATGCCGGCGAGTCGCTCGACGCCGCATGCGCCGGGATCGGCTGGCTGCTCGACCTCCAGAATCGCGACGGCGGCATCCCTACCTTCTGTCGGGGCTGGGGCGCACTGCCGTTCGACCGAAGCAGCCCGGACCTGACCGCCCACACGATCCGCGCCTGGAACGCCTGGCGCCCGGAGCTTCCCGCCGCGCTCGCCTCCCGGGTGGAACGCGCGACCGCCCGCGCCGTCCGCTACCTCGAACAGTCCCAGCGGCCGGACGGCTCCTGGATTCCCCTCTGGTTCGGCAACCAGCAGGCGCCCGACGACGCCAATCCGGTCTACGGCACCGCCCGTGTCCTGGAAGGACTTGCCGCCCTCGACGACGCTGCCGCCATGCCCGCGACCGAGTCGCGCGCCGCGGGCTGGCTCGCCGCGGCCCGAAGCCCCGACGGTGGCTGGGGCGGGGCGCCGGGCGTTCCTCCTTCGATCGAGGAAACCGCCGCCGCCCTCAGCGCGCTCACCATCTGGCGCCGTCTCCCGCGCGTCGGCTCGCTCGACGGCGCCAGCCTCTCCGCCATCGACGTGGCGATTGAGCCGGGCCTCCGCTGGTTGATCGACGCCACCGACGATGGACGCCGGACCCCCGCCACCCCCATTGGCCTCTACTTCGCCCGGCTTTGGTACAGCGAGGCACTCTACCCGCGCCTGTTCACTCTCGCCGCCCTCGCCTCTGCCGACGCGCTGCATCGATCTGATCGCCAGTGAGGACGCACCACGGTCGGGTACGGCTATGATCGCGTGTTCGTCCCGTGGCAACGGGCGGATTCTGCAATGACACCTTTTGAGTTTCGGTTGCCGACGCGCTTGTTCTTCGGCGCGGGATCGATCGCCCAGCTGGGCGAAGTGGCGCGCGACCTGGGATTCGCCCGGCCGCTGCTGGTGTCGGATCGGGGCCTTGAGGAGGCGGGACATGTCGACCGGGCGCTCGGGCTGCTTCGCGGCGCGGGCCTCGACGTGGCGGTCTTCGACGACTTCGACGTGAATCCGGACACCGCGATGGTGGACCGGGGTGTGCAGGCCGCCGCGGAGCGCGCGCCGGACTCGGTCATCGGCTTGGGCGGCGGCAGCTCGCTCGACTGCGCGAAGGGGATCAATCTGCTGCTGACGAACGGCGGCGCCATGATCGACTACAAGGGGTATGGCAAGGCGAGACGGCCACTGTTGCCGATGATCGCCGTGCCGACAACGGCCGGAACCGGCTCTGAAGCGCAGAGCTACGCGGTGATCTCCGATGCCGACACGCACATGAAGATGGCGTGCGGCGATCCGAAGCTCTTCGTCGCGGCGGCGATCCTCGACCCGGAGCTGACGCTGTCGCAGCCCGCCCCGGTGACCGCCGCCGCCGGTTTCGACGCGATTGCCCACGCCGTCGAGACGGCGGTGACGACGCGGCGGACGGCGATCTCGACACTCTTCTCGCGCGAGGCGTTTCGGCTGCTCGACGAGCACTACGCGCGTGTGCTGACCCAGCCGGACGACCTCGCGGCACGGAGCGCGATGCAGCTCGGCGCGTTCTACGCCGGGGTCGCCATCGAGCAGTCGATGCTCGGCGCCGCGCACGCCTGCGCGAACCCGCTGACGGCGCGCTACGACGTGACGCATGGTGTCGCGCTCGCCATCCTTCTGCCGCATGTCGTTCGGTGGAACGCGCAGGCGAACGGCGATCTCTACGGCGACCTGTGCGGCGCGACGGCCGCTGGGAACGGTGCGGGCGACCATCTGGCGGCCCGGCTCGTCGAAATGGGCAGGACGGGCGGCTTCCCGTCCGATCTCCGAACGGCGGGTGTGCCGGAAGCCGAGCTGGCGGATCTGGCCGAAGCGGCGGGACAGCAGTGGACCGGGAGGTTCAACCCACGGCCGTTCGGCGCGCGTGAGGCGCTGGGGATGTATCAATGCGCGTATTGACGCACTCGCTGATCGTCGTGTTATGTGCCGCCGTCGCCGAACCGGCGGCCGGACAGACAGTATCGCCCAGCGACGCATGGGTCCAGTTCCGGGCGAATCCAAACCTGACCGGCGTGTCGATGTCCGCGATGCCGGACGACCTGGAGTTGCTCTGGACGTTCGAGGCGGGCGAGTCGATCGACTCGTCGGCGGCGATAGCCGACGGCACCGTCTATGTCGGGACGTATACCGGCGAGCTCATCGCGCTCGACCTCGAGACGGGCGAGCCGAAGTGGCGGTACGTCGCGAGCGAGCAGTTGGGTATTGGTGAGTCGTCCCCCGCGGTCGGCGGCGGGCGCGTCTTCATCGGCGACCTGGCCGGCGTCCTGCATGCGGTCGACGCCGCAGCCGGCGATCCGCTCTGGACCTACGCGACCCAGGGCGAGATCAAGTCGTCGCCGGTCGTCGTCGGCGACCGCGTGCTGATCGGCTCGTACGACGGCTACCTCTACGGGCTTGACGCGGCAACTGGGGAGCTCGCCTGGCAGGTCGAAACACAGAGCTACGTCCATGCGACGCCGGCAGTGATCGACGGCATCGCGTACTTCGGCGGCTGCGACGAGATCTTCCACGGCGTCCGGATCTCGGACGGCGTCGAAGTGGTCAGCCTGCCGGCGGGCGCCTACACCGCCGCGTCGTCCGCCGTCCGCGACGGCCGCGCCTACTTCGGTACGTTCGACAACGAGGTGATCAGTCTCGATCTCAGGTCGCGCGAGATCCTCTGGCGCTACGAGCATCCGGAGCGGCACTTCCCCTTCTACTCGTCGGCGCTCAACGCGGACGGCACGGTGGTGATCGGTGGGCGTGACCGGATGGTGCATGCGATCGACGAGGCGACCGGCGAAGCGCGCTGGACGTTCATGACGCGCGCGCGGGTCGATTCCTCCCCTGCCGCCGCGGACGGCCGCGTCTACATCGGCTCGGGCGACGGACGGTTCTACGTCCTCGACCTCGCCACGGGCGAGAAGCTGTGGGAGTTCGACACCGGCGCACCGCTCTTCGCCTCGCCCGCCATCGCCGAAGGCAAGGTGGTGATTGGGTCGCAGGATGGCGTGCTCTACTGCTTCGGGTGATACGGCGAACGCGGCGGGACGACGGATGCGGACTGAAGCCGGCACACCCGCGGCTGACGGTATAGTGAGACGTTGATGACCCACGCGGCACCCGCTACGACACCCGGCGACGCCCGCGCGACGGAGGTTGGCAGTTACTTCGTCGCCAACTACCCGCCGTTCTCGGTCTGGACCGACGACGCCGTCGTCGACGCGGCGCTGCCGGCGCTCGCATCGCCGCCGGCCGACGTACCGCTCGGGCTGTACCTGCACATCCCGTTCTGCCGGAAGCGGTGCCACTTCTGCTACTTCCGCGTCTACACCGACCGGAACGCCAGCGAGGTGCAAGCGTACCTTGACGTGCTGGCGCGCGAGTGGGAGCTGTACGCCGGGCAGCCGGCGATTGCGGGGCGCCCGCTCGACTTCGTCTACTTCGGCGGCGGTACACCGTCGTTCCTGTCGGTCCGGCAGCTCACCGGCCTGGTCGAACGGCTCTCCGCCGTCACCCCCTGGTCCGCCGCGCGCGAGATCACGTTCGAGTGCGAACCGGGCACCCTGACCGAATCGAAGCTCTCCGCGATCCGCGACCTCGGCGTTACGCGGCTCAGCCTGGGGGTTGAGCACTTCGACGACGCGATCCTCGAACTGAACGGCCGCGCGCACCGCTCGGCGGAGATCTTCCGCGCCTACGACTTCGCCAGGTCGATCGGCTTCCCCCAGATCAACGTCGACCTGATTGCCGGCATGCTGGGAGAGACCGAAGCGAAGTGGCGCGACGCGGTGGAACGGACGGTCGCGCTCGACCCCGACAGCGTCACCATCTACCAGATGGAGCTTCCCTTCAACACGACGATCAGCAGCGACCGGCTGCACGCCGGCGGGCAGTTCACCGAAGCCGTCGCGGACTGGGCGACCAAGCGACGCTGGGTGGACGAGGCGTTCGGCGCGCTGGAGCGGGCCGGCTACACCGTCGGCAGCGCCTACACCGCCGTGAAGGATCAGGCGCGCACGACATTCGTCTACCGCGACCGGCTCTGGCAGGGGGCTGACCTTGCGGGCCTTGGTGTCGCGTCGTTCGGCCACATCAACGGCGTCCACATGCAGAACCTCGATTCATGGGGGCCGTACGTGGCCGCGCTCAACGAGGGCCGTCTGCCGCTCAACCGCGCCTACCGGCCCACCGAGGAGGAGCGGCTGATTCGCGAGCTGGTGCTGCAACTGAAGCTGGGGTCCATCCGTCCCGCCTACTTCCGCGACAAGTACGGCGTCGACATCCGCGACCACTTCACCGCGCCCCTCGCGTCGCTCGAGACGGACGGCTACCTTGCCGAATCGTCCGCCGAGACGGTCCGCCTCTCGCGCGACGGCCTGCTGCGGGTCGACAGCCTGCTCCCCCGCTTCTTCCTGCCGGCGCACACCGACATCCGGTACACTTGATCGCCCGCACCCCTCCGATGGCGCCGCTCCGACTCCTCTATCCACTCGACGCCGTTTACACGCGCGCCGGCATCGAACCGCCGAGTGCGCGCGCCGTTGCGCCGGACGAGATTCCGCTGCCGTACCAGTCGCTGCTGGTCCACGAGAGCGACATGACGATCACGCTCGAGCGCCACTTCGGCGGACGGATCGTGCTGCGGCCGCTCGGCGTCTTCACACGGGGCCGTTCCTATTTCCGCCGCGTCCTGCTGGTGCAGGAGGAGGCAGGACAACCGGTCGAAATGGGAGCGATCCGGATGAACCTCGATGCGTTCAACGCAACGCTCCGCCAGAGGATCCTCCAGAACGAGATCCCGCTCGGGCGGATCCTCCGGGACGGTCACTTCGACTACCGGAGCGTCCCGAAGGCGTTCCTGGCGATTACGCCGAACCCGGAGATGATGGGCGTCTTCTGGATGCGGGAGCCGCACCTGCTGTACGGGCGGCGGACCGAGATCATTCGAAAGGGCAAGAAGATCGGCGACATCGTCGAGGTGCTGCCGCGGGTGATCCGCTGATGCGCGACACGCACACCCACGACGTGGTGGTCATCGGCGGCGGCCCGGCCGGCGCGACGGCAGCGACCGTGCTGGCGCAGCAGGGGCGGCGCGTCGCGCTCGTCGAACGCGAGGCGTTCCCCCGCTACCACATCGGCGAGTCGCTCATGCCGTACACCTGGTTCACATTCGAGCGGCTCGGCGTGCTCGACTGGTTCGAGCGGACCGCCTGCCCGAAGAAGTACAGCGTGCAGTTCGTCGCCACGAGCGGGCAGGTGTCGCAGCCGTTCTACTTCTTCGAGACGATCAAGCACCCCTGCGCCACCACCTGGCAGGTACTTCGGAGCGACTTCGACCGGATGCTGCTCGACAACGCGCGCGCCAAGGGGGTGGACATCCACCACGGCGCGGTGCGCGAGCTGTTGATGGACGGATCGCGCGCAGTCGGCGTCCGCGCGGTGACGACCGACGGCGCGGGCGAGACGTTCAGCGCGCGCGCCGTCATCGACGCCTCCGGGCGCGACACGTTCGTCGCCTCGAAGCTGGGCTGGAAGCGGCGCGATCCGGATCTCAACAAGATCGCGATCTTCACTTACTACCGCGGCGCGAAGCGCGACCCGGGACTGGACGAGGGCGCGACGACGGTCGCCTACATTCCGGAGAAGGGGTGGTTCTGGTACATCCCGCTGCCGGACGACGTCGTGAGCGTCGGCGTCGTCGCCGAGGCGGACTACCTGTACCGCGACACGCGTGATCCGGAAGCGATCTTCACGCGAGAAGCGTCAGCGTGCCGCTGGATCGCCGATCACCTCGCCCCCGGCACGCGGGTCGAGCCGGTCCGCGCCACCGGCGAGTTCAGCTATCGCGCCGACCGGATCGGCGGCGACGGCTTCTGTCTGACGGGCGACGCCTTCGCGTTCCTCGACCCGGTCTTCTCCACTGGCGTCTTCATGGCGCTCAAGAGCGGCGAGCTGGCGGCCGACGCGATCCACGCCGGCCTTGACGCGCCGAAGGGTGTCACCGCCGCGACCTTCGCCGGGTACGAGCGCGACATGCGGTGGGCGCTCGATCAGTTCCGGCAGCTCGTGCTGTCGTTCTACAATCAGGCGTTCAGTTTCCGCGACTTCATCCGCGCACACCCCGACCTGCATCCCGGCCTGGTCGACGCGCTCGTCGGCAACGTCTTTGCGGACCTCGGACCGCTGTTCGACGCGCTGCAGGAGTTTTCGGCGCGCACGTCGCAAGGCACGCGGCCGGAGGCGGTGGCCAGCCGGTCCTGAACCTCCTGTCCGCCGGCGATGGGGCACGATCGCAGGTGGACTGGCTACAATGGGCCGGTTGACGGACGAGGGGATCACGTGACGAGCGAGTATCGGCTGAAGCGGCGCGTGCAGTGGCACGAGACCGACGCCGCCGGCATCGTGCATTTCTCCTGCTTTTATCGCTACATGGAAGAGGCGGAGCATGCGCTCTGGCGGTCGGCGGGCCTCAGCATCGCGCCGCCCGACGCGACGGTCGGCTTTCCGCGCGTCGCCGCGGCATTCGATTTCCGCCGGCCGCTCCGCTTCGAGGACGAGTTCGAGGTGCACATCCGGATCGCCGCGCTGAACCCGAGGTCTATCCGCTACGCCACCGAGATCACCAGGGACGGCGAGCCGATCGCCAGCGGCACGCTCACCATCGCCTGCGTCGCGAAGGAACCGGGCGCGCCGCTCCGGTCGACGCCGATCCCGGCCGGGATCGTCGATCGGTTCGCCGTGGCGACCGCCGAGGCGAACGGATGAGGGTCCGGCCGGTCCACCAGTTCCGCGCCGTCGCGCCGGCGACCAGCGGCACTTCAGCACCGGCCGGCTTGAGAATCGCACCGGCCGACCCGGCGTCCATCCCCTCCGCGGCGGCCACGACACCCCCGGCGAACGAGTGCCACGCGCGCGAGGCGATCGCGGTCCATCAGGAGGAGCGACTGCTGGAGCTGCTCCGGGAGATCCGCGGCCGCAACGCGTTCTACGACCGGAAGCTCGCCGGAGTCGACATCAGCACGCTTTCGGATCGCGGCGGGATCACGGCGCTGCCGTTCACCACCAAGGAGGAACTGGTGGCGGATCAGGACGCCCATCCGCCGTGGGGAACAGCGCTGACCGAACCGATCGATCACTACATCCGCTACAACCAGACGTCATCCACCACCGGGCAGCCGCTGCGCTGGGTCGACACGCGCGAGAGCTGGCAGTGGATGGTCGACTGCTGGAAGGCGGTGTACCGCGCCGCCGGCGTCACGAGTCGCGACCGTGTCTTGTTCCCCTTTTCGTTCGGACCGTTCCTGGGCTTCTGGACCGGCTTCGACGCGGCAACGCAGATTGGTGCCCACGCGATCCCGGCGGGCGGGATGACGAGCGGCCAGCGGATCGGTCTGATCCACGCGCTCGCGCCCACCGTGGTCTGCTGCACGCCCACCTACGCGCTGCGGCTGCTCGACGTCGCGTACACGGGCGTAGCTGGCCCATCCCTCGCGAAGAGCGCCGTCCGGTTGATCATCGTGGCCGGCGAGCCGGGCGGCAACATCCCGGCGACGCGGCAACGGATCGAACGGGGCTGGGCGGCGCGGGTGATCGATCACCACGGGCTGACCGAGGTGGGACCGGTCAGCTTCGAGTGCCGGGAGGTGCCCGGCAGCCTGCATGTCAACGAGCGGGAGTACATCGCCGAGGTGATCGACCCGGAGACGGGCGCATCGGTCGCCGACGGAAAACGGGGCGAACTGGTCCTGACGAACCTTGGTCGGATCGCCAGTCCGGTCATCCGGTACCGGACGCGCGACCTGGTGGTGCGGGCTACCCAGCCCTGCGCCTGCGGGCGGACCTTCGCACGGCTCAAGGGAGGGATCGTTGCGCGAACTGACGATATGGTGACCGTCCGCGGCGTCAACGTGTATCCCTCGGCCGTCGAGGCGATCCTGAGCGCCATCGAACCGATTGTGGAGTACCGCTGTACGGTCTGGCCGAACGGATCGGTCCGCGGGATCGCGGTCGACGTGGAAGTGGCGGAGGACGCCGACACGGGGAAGATCATCGCGCTCGCCGCCGAACGGATGCGCAACACGTTGGGCCTCGCGACACCAGTCACCGCGGTGCGCGCCGGCACGCTGCCGCGATTCGACATGAAGGCGCACCGCTTCGTCGTCGATATGAGTGACGCCAATCAATGAGCATCAACGGACTGGCTCACGTCATGCTGGGCGTCACCGACCTGGACGTGTCGCGCGCCTTCTACTGCGGCGCGCTCGGCCTCGCGTTGCAGCGTGAGGCGCCGGGCTTCCTGTTTCTCGAAACCGGGCCGGTGACGCTGTGCCTCAGCGAGCCGCACGCCACGCTCGCCGAGCAGCCGGGCCCCACGGAGGTGGTCTTCGCGGTGGATCATGTCCACCAGACGTACCAGGCGATCCGCACGAACGGCGTGGAATTCATGCGCGAGCCGTTCAACGTCACCGGCGCGCAATGGGCTGCGAACTTCCGCGATCCGGACGGCCACCTGCTGTCGGTCTTCGGCCCGCCCTAGCAGCCCGTGGTGAAACCCCCGCTACATTCGAGCGGCGATGCATCCCGCCTGAGCGGCGTTGCTCCTCGGTCGCCTCTGGCCAATATGCTCCCTCGTCGCGCCTTGTCAGGCGGGCGCCTCACCGCTCTCGGTGTCACGCGGGTTTCACCACGGGCTGCTAGCGGCCGGGGTCGATCGAGACGTAGTAGCATGATCTGATCCCGAACGTCCAAGGAGAGTGTCACTCGTGCGCCGATCATGTCCGCCCCGCCGCCGCGTCCATGCCCCCGTTGCGCTGGGCGCCCTCTTTGTGCTGCTCGTGCCGTTCGCCGGGTGCGGCGGGGGGGGGGACGCCGGCGACGCCGCACCATCGCGGCAGTTCCTCAGCCTGGGATCGGCGCCGGCGGGTGGCGCGTTCTTCGTCGTCGGCAGCGCGCTGGCGGAGGTGATGAACGAGGCGGGCGCGTCGTTCGGCTACAGCGTCACCGCCGAGGCGACCAGCGGATCGCAAGAGAACATCCGGCGGCTGGCGAGCGGCGAGCTCGACTTTGCGCTGTCGAACTCCGCGATCACCTACTTCGCCGTCCGGGGCACCGAGGGATGGGACCGCGCCTACCCAACGCAGGCGGTCATGACACTCGCGCCCAACGTGGCGTTCTTCATCGCCCAGGCTGCCTCCGGCATCGAGACGATCGACGACCTGCGCGACCGGCGTGTCACGGTCGGACCGCCGGGCGCCGGCTTCGAGTACTTCGTCGGCCCGCTGCTCGCCGCGCACGGCGTCACCTATGACGACTTCTCCCCGCTCAACGCGACGCAGCAGGCGGCGGTCGACATGCTGACCGACGGCTCGGCCGCCGCGGCGTTCCTCGGCGGCGCGGTGCCGACGGCGTCGATCACGCAAGCGGCCGCGTCGATGGAGGTCACCTTCATCCCGTTCGGCGAGACGGAGCGGCAGCAACTGATCGACGAGTACGTGTTCTTCCGCACCGCGACAATCGAGGCCGACACCTATCGCGGCCAGACCGAGCCTTTCGACGCGCTCGACGTCGGCTCGATGCACCTGATCGCATCGGCCACCGCGCCGGAGGATCTGGTCTACAACGTGACGCAGCTCCTGTTCGAGAACCGCGAGCGGGTGGTCGAGCGGCATGCCGCCGGGCGCGCGATCAACCCCAACAACGTGGTGCGCGACACCGGTACTCCGTTCCACCCGGGTGCGATCCGGTTCTACGAGGAGCAGGGGATCTGGCCGACGCAGACGCCGGCCGCGCCGTGACCACCGGCGCCGCGGCGGGATCCGATGTCCGCCGCCTGGTGAGCAGCAGCCTCAGCGTCCTGCTGTGCGCGTTCACCCTTGTCGAGGTGAACTACCCGCTGCTCGCGCCGCAGAGCCGTCTCGCCCTCTTCGCGATGGTGGGGCTCGCACTCTGCTTCCTGAACGTTCCCGCCCACCCGAAACTGGCGGCGCACCCCGCCGCGCGGACCGCCGACCTGTTGCTCGCCCTCGCAGCAGCCGCCTGCTGCGGCTTCATCGTCGTGCAGACCGACCGGATCTTCGAGACCTGGTGGATCGACGGGCAGTCGCTCGGCAACCGTGCCGGCTTCGAAACCGCACTCGACACGGCGGTCGGGCTGGTCGGCCTGCTGCTCGTGATCGAGGCGGCGCGGCGCGCGCTCGGTCTGGCGTTACCTCTGCTGGCAATTGCGTTCCTGCTGTACGCCCTGTTCGGCGCGTCGTTTCCCGACTGGCTCTTCCCGCATCGCGGCTACACAATCCCGCGCATCGTGGCGCAGACGTTCCTTCACGCCCAAGGGGTGTTCGGCGTGGCGCTGAACGTCATGTTCACCTACGTCTTTCTCTTCGTCATCTTCGGCGCGTTCCTCGAGGCGACCGGCGCCACACGCTTCATCGTCGACTTCGCGCAGCGGGTCTTCGGGCGAAGTTCGGGTGGGCCGGCGAAGGTGGCCGTGCTGAGCAGCGGATTGATGGGGTCGCTCTCCGGCAGCGCGGTCGCGAACACGGCGACGACCGGCACGTTCACCATCCCGATGATGCGGAGCGCGGGATTCCAGCCGGTCACGGCGGCGGGCGTGCAGGCGGCGGCCAGCTCCGGCGGCGCGCTGATGCCACCGGTCATGGGGGCGGGCGCGTACATGATGCTGGAGATCGTCGAGCCGCCCGTCACCTACGTGGAGATCATCCGTGCGGCGCTCATCCCGGCGATCCTCTACTACCTGTCGCTGTTGCTGATCGTGCACCTGCACGCGCGCCGAACGTCGACCGCGGCAGCAAGCGGCGACTTCGGCGAGGATCGCGCGAACGACGCCGCCGCGACCACGCCCCCGGCGGCGAGCGGCGACGCGCGCAGGACGCGCGCTGCCGGTATCGTCTTCGCCGTCGCGCTCAGCAGCCTGATTCTGTTCCTGCTGCTCGGCTATACCGCGTTCCGCGCTGTCACGCTGTCGCTTGTGGCGATCGTGGTGACCAGCACCTTCCATCCGGCGACGCGCCTCGACCCGCGCCGGACGCTCGGCGGACTGATCGCCGCCGCCCGCGGCGTCGTACCGCTCGTCGCCGCCGCCGCCTGTGTCGGCATCATCATCGGTATCGTGACACTGACCGGCGTCGGTACGCGCCTGCCCGCCACCATCATCCCGCTTGCCCAGCAGAGCCTCTTTCTGGCGCTGGTCCTGATCATGATCTCCTCGATCATTCTGGGCATGGGACTGCCGTCGGCAGTCTGCTACCTGCTGATGGCGACGCTGATCGGCCCGGTGCTGAGCAACCTCGGCGTGATCCCGCTCGCCGCGCATCTCTTCATCTTCTACTTCGGCATGATGTCGATGGTCACGCCGCCGGTGGCGCTCGCCGCCTATGCCGCGTCGTCGATCGCCGGCACCAGGATCATGCCGACCAGCTTCGCCGCGTTTCGCTTCGCGCTGGTCGGCTTCACGCTGCCGTATATGTTCATCTACCGGCCGGAACTGCTGATGCTGACGTCGGCCGGCGAACCGGCTGGCTGGCTGGCCCTGCTGCTGCCGGTTACGATCGCCGTACTGGGCGTCGCCTGCTTCGCCGCCGGCATCGCGGGACAGTTGCGGGCGCCGCTCGGCACAGGGCTGCGCCTGGCGGTCTTCGCCGCCGCCGCGCTGCTGCTCGCACCCGGGCCGACGGCGAGTGTGGCAGGCATCGCCCTGCCGATCCTCGATCTCGCCGGCGTCGCGCTGTTCGGCGCGGTCTTCGCTCTCAACCGCCCGTCGGAGGCGCGAGCGGGCACCGTGACGGCGGCGTGATATGGTCGGTGTGTCACCGTCATGGACTTCGACGGGTACGAGCTCGACGACGCCATCTACGATGAGATGTTCGAGCCGGGCGGCGCGCCGCGCGCCCACAGCCGCCCTGTGCACGAGGAGCTCGCGCGGATCTCGGTGGAGGAGCTGGCCGACGTCCAGCAGCGCGTCACACGGTCGTTCCTGAACGAGGGGATCACCTTTACGGTCTACGGTGACGACAAGGCAGACGAGCGGATCATCCCGATCGACTGCCTGCCACGGATCCTGGCCGCCGACGAGTGGAGGCAGCTTGAGGTTGGCCTCGCGCAGCGAGTCCTCGCACTGAACCACTTCCTGGACGACGTCTACGGCGACGCACGGATCATCGCCGACGGCGCGATCCCGGAAGACATGGTGCACGAGTGCCCGCACTACCGGCCGGAGGTTCGCGGCACGAAGCCGCCCCACGGCACCTGGGTCTCAATCTGCGGCACTGACATCGTCCGGACCACCGACGGCTTCGTCGTGCTTGAGGACAACCTGCGTGTCCCCTCCGGCGTGTCGTACATGATCGCGAACCGGAAGGCGGTCAAGTCGAACCTCCGCCGCCTCTACCGCCGCTGCCGCGTCCGCGAGGTGGAGCACTACGGCCGTCTGCTGCGCGACACGCTGGTCGAGCTTGCCCCGGGCGGGCACGCCGATCCCTGCCTCGCGTTACTCACCCCCGGCGTCTGGAACGCGGCGTACTACGAGCACATGTTCCTGGCGCACGAGATCGGCGCCGAGCTGGTGGAAGGACGCGACCTGGTCATCCGCGACGGCCATGTCTACATGCGGACGACCGAAGGGTTGCGGCGCGTCGACGTGATCTACCGGCGCATCGACGACGACTTCCTCGACCCGGAGGTGTTCCGCACCGACTCGATGCTCGGCGTCCCGGGATTGCTGCAGGCGCACCGGCTCGGGCACGTCGCGATCGCGAACGCGCCAGGCACCGGGGTCGCCGACGACAAGGGCGTCTACGCGTACGTGCCGGAGATGATCCGTTACTACCTTGCCGAGGATCCGATCCTGGCGAGTGTCCCGACGCGCCTCTGCCGGCGGCCGGAGGACCTCGAGTACACGCTCGACAATCTCGAGCGCCTGATCGTCAAGCGCGTCGGAGAGTCGGGTGGCTACGGGATGCTGGTCGGTCCGCATGCCACGCCGGCCGAGCGGCACGAGTACGCGAAGACGGTCCGCGCGAACCCGGCCGACTTCATCTCGCAGCCGGTACTGTCGCTCTCGCGCGCACCTTGCCTGATCGACGGCCGCGCGGAACCTCGCCACGTCGACCTCCGGCCGTTCATCCTGCGCGGACGCGAGACGCGGATCGTGCCGGGCGCCTTCTGCCGTGTCGCCCTCCGCAAGGGCAGCCTGGTGGTGAATTCCAGCCAGGGAGGTGGCGGCAAGGATGTCTGGGTGCTGGACGACGCGCCCGCGCCGGACAGATCAGCGATTCGCGGCCAACAGACAGGCTGATCCGATGCTCGCCCGCAGCGCCGAGGGACTCTACTGGACCGGCCGCTACCTCGAGCGGACCGACCACCTCTGCCGTCTGCTGCGCGGGCAGATGGAGACCCTCGTCGATCGCCCAACGCGAGAAATCCACTTCGGCTGGCGGCGCATCTACGCCGCGCTCGGCCGCGTGCCGCCCGGTGCGAATGTCAGCCTCGGCGGGAGCGACGACGACTTGACGCTGGCCGACGCGTTCACCCTGGCGGACGATCTCACGTTCGAGCGGTCGAACCCCGACTCGGTCTGGAACGGCTTCTCGTGGGCGCGCGAGAACGCGCGGCAGATGCGCCACTGCATCAGCGCCGAGTTCTGGAGCTGTCTGAACCTGGCGTGGCTGCGCCTCAGGACGCAGCGGATCGAGCAGATCTGGAAGACGGCGCCCGAGGCGTTCTACACAGAGCTGGCGCGCGACATCGACACGCTCGCCGGCGTTGCCGCGACGACGATGTACCGCGACCAGGGGTGGCGCTTCCTGGAATTGGGCCGCTACACCGAACGCGCGCAACTGACGATCGCGCTCCTGCTGGCGCACCTGGAGACGAGGCGGGGTCCCGACGATGACGTCGAGCCGACCGGCGCCGACTGGTCGAGCCTGCTTCGGGTCTGCCAGGCGGTCGACGCCTACCGCCGCCGCCACGGCGCAGAGGTGCACCCGGCGCGGGTCATCGACCTGCTGGTGAACGACCCGCTGGTCCCCCGCTCGCTCTGCCATGCCATCGAGAGGGCGTCGGCGGAGCTGCAGGCGCTGCCGCTCGGTCCCGGTCCGACGGCCGACGCGCGGCGGCTTGCGCAGCAGGCGGGGGCAGTGCTCCGCCACGACTGGCCGGCCGGGTCGACCCTCGAGCCGCGGGAACAGCGTCTACGCGCTCTGCAGGGACAGTGCTTCACGCTGCACGAACTCGTGATGGCCGCCCACGTCCAGTACGACGTTGTGGGCGCGCCGGTTCGCTGATCCGGCGCTCGGTCGTTCTGGCCGGTCAGACCGCCCGGACCGCGTCGCCGCGCGAGGTCTTGATCGGGATGATCTGATCGAAACCGCTGATCCGGAACACTTCTTCGATGTGCTCCTTCATCTCGCACAGGATCAGCTTGCCGCTGGTCGCCTGCAGTTTCTTCGCGGCGATCAGGAGCACACGCATGCCGGAACTGCTGATGAACGTGAGCCGGCTGAAGTCGACGATGAGACTCTGTTCTCCGCTGCCGATGTGCTCCATGACGACCTGCTCGAACGAACGGGCGTTCGCGCTGTCCAGCCGTCCCACGGGGAGCAGCACCAGTGCGTTTCCGTCCCGTTCCGCCGCCACGTCGATGTTCATCAATCCACTCCGCCGAGGACTCCGTCAGCCGGCCGCGCGGTCAACTCGCCGCCGATTCCGACCCCTGGTTCAGATCATGTTCCAGCGTCAGACAGTTCCGGCCATCCAGGTACCGGTAGTCGACCCGGCTGGCGAACGTCTTCACCAGGTGCAGCCCCAGGCCGCCGATCTCCCGAGCCTCCAGCGGTGAATCCAGGTCGGGATGGCTGTCGGCCGTCGGATCGAACGGATGCCCGTTGTCTTCGATTGTCAGCACCAACGTCAGGCCATCGACCCTCAGGCCGATGTCGATCCGGGGCTCCGTCACGCCGGTGAACCCGTGCGTCACGGCATTGGTGATCAACTCGTCGAGCGCGAGGTTGATGACGAACACGATTGGCTCCGGCAGGCCCTGGGAGTCCCCGAACTCCTCCACCATGCGCGACAGCTTGCGCACTTCCGTCAGCCTGGGCGCCAGCGAAACGTGGAATTCGTCAGGCACCGGCGGATGCTACCATAGCTCAGCGGCGCTGCAGCACCAGGCAGGTCATGTCGTCGACCACGTCTGCCCCGGCCGAAAAATCCGAGATCCGCTGCCAGATACGGTTGGTGATCGCCTCGGGCGTGCGAGACTCCGCGCCCGTCAGGGTCTGGTCCAACCGCTCCTTGCCGAACATCTCGCCGTCGAGGTTCACGGCGTCGGTGAGCCCGTCCGTGAACGCGAACAGTGTCTCGCCCGGTCGCAGCAGCACCCGCCGGCTGGGGTACGGCACGCCGTCCATCACCCCCATCGCCAGGCCCCCGGTCGTCTCAAGCGGCCGGCACGTGCCGTCCGTGTGAATCACGACCGCCGGATCGTGGCCGGCACAGACATAGTCAACCAGTCCCTCCTTGAGGTCTACGAGCGCGACGATGCCCGTGACGAAAAAGCCCATCGGGTTCTGGCTGCACAGCCGGTTGTTCGCCTCGGCCGCGATCGTCGAGATGTCTGAATGCGCCTGCAAGGACGACTTGATGGCGCTCTGTGCGGCGGCCATGAAGAGCGACGCTGCGACGCCCTTCCCCGAGACGTCACCCAACACCAGGCAGAACCGCGAGCCGGGTAACTCCACGATGTCGACCAGGTCGCCGCCCACCTGCTGCGCCGGCGTCATTCGCGCATAGGCATGGAAGTCGCCCACGTCGACGCTCCCCTCGCGCACCAGCGCGTGCTGCACCACCTTCGCCATCTCGAGGTCCTGCTCCATGGCCTCGTGCGCGAGACGCAACTGCTGGTTGCTTGCCTGCAGTTCCTGCGTCCGCGCGGAGACAAGCGTTTCGAGCTGTTCCTCGCGGCTGAAGACCTGCGCCGTCATGTCGTTGAAGACGCGCGCCAGACTGCCCAGCTCGTCCTGGCGTTCGATGACCTGTTTCATCTCACGTGCGTCGGGTGGACGGCCGGATTCGACCTCGCGCGCGGCGGTGGCAATCACCTCGATCGGATGCGTCAGCCAGCGCGTCCCCCACAGCGCACCGGCGCCGGCACCGCCGAGCAGCACCAGCGCGATCAACGTCGTGCTCACCACTTGGGCGAACACCGTGTCGGCGATCCCGTCCAGGTTGACGGCGATCGCCAACCCGCCGATCAGAATCCCGCCCGCGTTGACGATCGGCGAGGCGACCCAGAGCCCGCGCTCGTCGGGCGAGAGCAGCGCCAGGCTCGCCTCGCTTACCACCTGGCTCTGTTCCATCGCGCGCGTCATGATGCCCTCGGCGCGCTCGCCGTAGATGGCGCGCGCGTCGGTGACGTTTTCCCCGATCGCCAACTCCGGCCGGGGCGCCGCGGCTGCCAGTGCACGTTCGAGGTTCACCACCCAGAGCGCCTCGAGGTTGCGCGAGCGAACCAGTACGTCCGCCTCGCGCTGGTACACGGAGTAGAGGAGGTTGCCGGCGCTGCCCTCGATCGGGATCCCGATCTGCACGAACTGGGGCGCATCGCGGCCGGCGACGGTGACGTACTTGAAGACCTCACCGTCGGAAGCGCGCGGCGCGGAGGGATGCTCCACCATTCGCTGAGTCCCGTCGCGCAAAACCCCCAGTTCTGCATCGTGCGGCAGCGGCCCGTCGGCCAGCGCGGGCGGCAGGCTCGAGTAGCGGACGGCGCCCTCCGCATCTACCACGCGAACCTCGCCGATGGCGGTGGTCGCGACGATCCGCCGCAGGCGCGCCTCCACCTCGCCGCGATCCCAGCCGGCCAGCCCGGCGGCGTACGTGAACCGGTCGAGGATCGCCGCCTGCGCCATCATGTGCTGGCCCAGAATGCCTTCGATCACGGCCGAGACGTCAGCCCGCTGTGAGGCGTAGACGTTCGTCAGGATCTCTTGCTCGCCGAAGTTCAGCGCGTTGCCCACCTGCACGATCCGCGGCTTGTCCACTCCGCCGACGCCGACGTACTTGTAGACCTGCTGATCGATCTCCCGCACCTGCGCCGGCTGCGTGATGAAGTCGTCGCCGCCGAGTGGCGCAGCGAGCAGGACGTAGAACTTCGACGCCTGCGGCTGCACCGCCGGGTCGGGATCGAAGCTGAACGGCACCAGTTCACCGTTCTCGTCACGCACGTTGGTGAGGTACGAGAAGGCGGCCTCGTCGGTGATCCAGAACTCGTCGAGCACCGTCTCGTCGACGATGCTGTCGAGCAGCGCGATCACTTCCGGCGGCGCGAGCCCGGCCGCCTCGGCCGCCGCCACCATGTGCGCGACGAGACGCGCCTGCGCCGTCATCTGGCCGTCGAGCGTCGAGTCGAGCGTCCGCGCGACGTTCGCGAGCGAGATCTCCCCCATCTCGGCGAAGCTCGACGCGAGGAGCTCCGACAGGTTGACGGCCGACTGCTCCGCCTCCGCGCGCAGCGCCGTGGCGCTGTTGTAGAGCTGGGTCGTGGAGGTGGCTGTAATGGTGATGGCAAGCAGGATCGCCATCGCGAGGAAGCCGCGGACCGCAAGCCGCAGGCGCGGCCTGGACTGCTCCCCGGCGATCGGCATGGATGCCACAGCCGCTCGACTCATGTCACTCCGTCCACGCGAAGCTTCGCCCTGTGCATTTCGCTGCTACAGCATCCGGCGCTACATCCGCCAGACGGTAAGAAACTGCACCGTGTTCTCATCCGCCGCAGCTCCCAGCTTGTTCCGCCAGTACTGGTACTCCACGCCGATGAAGATGTGGTTCGCGGCCGGACTGCCGCCAATGGCGTTACCGAGATCCCAGACGAGTTGCGGCTGCGCCAGGATCCACCCGTTGGTTCTACCGGTCCCCTCAGTGAACGTCGTCGCTCCAATGTACTCGGCGTGCCCCATGAAGTTGAACGACTGCGTGCCGATGGTGAAGATCGAGAGCCAGTTGACGTCGAACATCCAACTGTCGGTCGACCGTGGCGCGCCGCCCCCACGGGCAAGGCCGGTGTTGCGATCGATGAACGCCGTGATGTCGGTGTTCAGGAAGATGAAGCCGGGCACGTTCCACGAGAGCCGCACACCCGGCAGGAACTTGAAGAAGTCGGCGTCCGCGTCCATGTTGATCCCGCCAATCAGGGCGATGTCGCGAAGCGGGCCGCCGCCGACGGTGCTGCCGGACAGCTTCGAGAAGCTGAGCGTTGGATACCACTCGCCGTAGATCTCCTTCTCGTTGAACCCGTCCTCGCCGGCATCTTCGATCAGGTCGAGAAAAAAGAAGCTGTCGCCTCCCTTCCAGGTGGACGCCTGCTGGATCGTGAGAATATGCGTCCGCGCCTCGGTGCCCTGCGCGCTGCCGAATGGGTTCACCAGCCGGCCGAACTGATAGTGGAACTCGGTCTGCGCGAAGGCAGGCGCTACGGTCGCGCACAGCGACGCCGCCGCCGCCGCGCAACCCACGAGATGCCGCACGCGCGCCCGAGCCCGACCGATCCCCCAGGGCGGTCTTGTCATCCGCTCGCCGTCAGCCGTCGAATGCCTCTTCGCCCAGTATCCGTACGTGTCGTCCGAGCAAACAATGGCCCAGACGTATTATAAGGGCGATGTCCGATGCCGGATTCCTCCCCCGCGCCCTCACGGCCACGGCGCTTGCGCTCGTCTGTCTGCTCGCCCCCGCGCCGGCCGCAACACAGACCACACCCGAACCTGTCGACCTGCCCCCCTCGATCCCCATCTTCCCCCTCGAGGACATCATGCTGTTCCCCAACGCCTCCCGCCCCCTGCATATCTTCGAGCCGCGCTACCGTCAGATGGCGGCCGACGCGCTTGCCGGCGACCGGATCATCGGGATGGTGATGCTCCGGCCGGGCTACGAGGATGAGTACGAGGGGAACCCGCCGATCTATGAGATCGGCACCGCAGGCGTCATCGCGCACGTCGACGAATTGCCGGAGGGCCGCTACAACATCGTGTTGCGCGGCCTGACGAAGTTCCGCGTCACCGCCGAGGATGAGAGCCGCGCGTACCGCGTCGCGGATGTCGACGCCATCCCGGAGCCGCTCGCCGACGACGAACGCGCGCCGCTGCGCCGGCACCGTCCCCTGCTGCTCGCGCTGCTCGTCGACGATGCGCGCGAGACACCGCCGCCCGACGAACTGCCGGACCCGGCGCTGGTCGACGGCCTGGCGCAGTTCCTCGGCATGAGCCAGTTCGACCGGATGGACCTCCTACGCGAGCATGGGTCGTTGGCGCGCGCGGAGGCGCTCGTCGCAATGCTCGACCGGGGAGAACTGTCACGGTGACGACCATCACACGACGCGACCTGCTGCGCGGTGCCGGTACGGTGGTCGGCGCGGCGGCGCTGGGGACCGCCGCGCCGGCGGCGCGCGCGGCCACGCAGACCGATCCGGGCGGGCCGTACGACCAGAGCGTGCTCCCCGACGGGGTCCGCTCGCGCTTCGTGGCCGACGTCCACGGACTGGATGTGCACCTGCTCGAAGCGGGATACAACACGGGGACCCGCCCGCCGCTGCTCCTGCTGCTGCACGGCTTTCCGGAACTGGCCTATAGCTGGCGGCATGTCATTGTGCCCCTCGCCGAGGCAGGCTACCGGGTCGTCGCGCCCGATCTGCGGGGCTACGGCCGGACGACCGGCTGGGATGCCGACTATGACGGCGACCTCCGGTCGTTCAGCCGGCTGAATGTCGTCCGGGACACGCTGGCGCTGGTCTCGGCGCTCGGCTACCGGACGGTCGACGCCGTGATCGGCCACGACTACGGATCGCCGGTCGCCGCGTGGTGCGCCGTCACCCGGCCCGACGTCTTCCGCGCCGTCGCACTGATGAGCGCGCCGTTCGGCGGGACGTCCACGTTCCCGTTCGACACGGCGGACAACCCGCGCGAGGCGGCGCCGGAGGAGGACGTGTACGCCGCAATGGCGCGGCTCCCCCGCCCGCGGAAGCACTATCAACGCTACTACAGGACGCGCGAGGCGAACGAGGACTTGTGGCATGCGCCGCAGGGCGTGCACGACTTCCTCCGCGCCTACTACCACCACAAGAGCGCCGACTGGGCGGAGAACCGGCCGTCCCGCCTGGCAGGATGGACCGCCACCGAGCTGGCGAAGATGCCCACGTACTACATCATGGACCTCGACATGACGATGCCGGAAACCGTGGCACTGGAGATGCCGTCGGCGGCGAAGATCGCCGCGAACACCTGGCTCCCAGACCACGAACTGCGGGTCTACAGCGAGGAGTACCGCCGGACCGGCTTTCAGGGCGGCCTCAACGCGTACCGCTCCGGCGTCTTTTCGGACGAATTGCGCACCTTCGCCGGCCGGACGATCGACATCCCGTCGATGTACATCGCCGGGCGGAGCGACTGGGGCGCGTACCAGCGCCCCGGGTCGCTTGAACGGATGCAGGAATCGGCCTGCACCGATATGCGGGGGGTCCACTTCGTCGACGGTGCCGGCCACTGGGTGCAGCAGGAGCAGCCGGAGGCGACGCTGCGGCTCCTGTTGGACTTCCTGCGCGACGCGTAGGTGAACGCGGCGATGATCAGCAGGGTGACGGCGGCCGCCACGCTCGCACTGCTCGGGGCCTTCTGGCTGACCCCTGGCGCCGCGCCCGGGACCCCCGCCACTGCCGCCACCCCGCCGAACGACCCGGTCATCCATCAAGTCGTCATCCTCGCCTACGACACGAACGATGTCCGGCTTCCAATGGCGTTCGACGCCATCAAGTTCTGGAACGGCGTCGCCGAGGCACTGAACCTCGATATCCGCCTCGTCGAGGAGCTGCGGATCGGCACGCCCGTCATGCGCCCGCTCGAGAATTACGCCCGCTCGATCTCGCAGCGGGCGGGACGACTGCGCGGCGGACCGAGTGATCCGGGCGCGCCGGCGGAGGTGACCGACCTCGACGCCGACGCGGTGCTGCTGCTGTCGCGGCAGGACCTGATGTCGTTCGCCTGGCCGGTCCCGCGGCACCCGGGCCGCTACTTCGTCGCAATCGAGGAGGACGCCACCACGATGGCGCGCAATCCGAACATCGCGCGCAATATCCTGGCGCACGAGATCGGGCACACGCTCGGCCTGCGCCACAACCGCAACCCGACAACGCTGATGTGCGGACCCTGCCGGACGCACGGTCTGGCGGTGGACCGGCCGCAGTACATGCGCCTCACCGAGGCGGATCGCCGGCGTCTGATCGAACGCTACGCTTCGCAGTAACCCCCGATCCGACTATGATGACCGCGGTCGGTGACAGAGTCGTCCGGACTCACCCGGCAGATGAAGGAGTACCCACGATGATGACGCACAGATGGATGCTCGTCGCGCTCGGCTTGCTCGTGTTCGGCCTCGGCTTCGCGGCCGGCCAGTTTGCGAACGTCGAACCGGTCGCCTCGGCACAGGGCAGCCGGATCTTCGAGATGCGGACCTACACGGCGCACCCCGGGAAGCTCGACGCCCTGAACGCGCGGTTCCGCGACCACACGACGCGGATCTTCGAGCGGCACGGGATCACCAATGTCGCCTACTGGACACCTCAGGAGGCGCCGCTCTCCGAGAACACGCTGGTCTACATCCTGGCGCACGACAGCCGAGATGCGGCGCAAGAGGGCTGGGCCGCGTTCCGCGAGGATCCGGACTGGGCGCGCGCGGCGGAGGAGTCGCAGCGCGACGGACGGCTGGTGGAGAGCGTCGACGTGCTCTGGCTGGAAGCGACCGACTACTCGAAGATCAAGTAGCCCGCCCGGCGCCGGCCGATGCCGGCCGGCGCGCCGGATCGGAAACCGCAGCGATACCGGACCAGACAGGAGCAGCATCATGATCCCACTGCGTCTCGTCGCCGCCGCCGCGGCGCTCGCCGCGTTGGTTCTCGCCGCCGGCTCTGCCCCGCAGGCCGAGCAGGCGTCGCGGATGTACAACACCGCCAAGGTGAAGCTGATGAACGGGGAACCGATCGTCGGCGGCACCGTGTCGACGCCGGATCCGGACATCTACTGCGCCATGGCCGACGCGGGCTACGACTACATCTGGATCGAGATGCAGCACAGCCCGCTCAGCTTCTCCGAGGCGGCGCGGATGATCTGGGCATGCAAGGACGCGCCGTCGATCCCCTTCATCCGGGTGCCCGACTCGAGCGAGGGGGCGATCCAGAAGGCGACCGACATCGGCGCCCTCGGCCTCATCGTGCCGATGGTGTCCGACGCCGCGAAGATGGAGGAGGCGGTCACGTACGCCTTCTACCCGCCGATCGGCGAGCGGAGCCAGGGAGGCGGCCAGTACCGCGCGCTCTGGGGGGACGATTACCGCCAGACGATTAACGACAACCTGCTCATCATCGCGATGATCGAGACGGTGCGCGGTGTCGAGAACGCGGCCGCGATTGCCGCGGTCGACCATGTCGACGTCGTCTTCGCGGCGAGCAGCGACCTCGGCAGCTTCTCCGGCCGGCGGCAGGGCGACCCGGAGTACGAAGCGCTGATCACCACGATTAAGGACGCGACGCTCTCGGCCGGCCTGAAGCTGGGCGGCCCCCAGGCATGGATGGACCGCGAGGGCTTCTCGTTCTTCCAGGGGCCGGGGACCACCTCGCTGATCCGCCTCGGCGCGCGGACGTCGCTCGAGGCGCAGCGCTCGGGCGTCGCCCAGATCGAAGGCACCGAGCGCCGGTAACGGCGCGCTGAGGCCAACCGCCGGCAACGCGCCGACGCCCGCGCCTGGGGCGGTCTGGCCTGCGTGCAGGTTGTTTCGGGCTAGAACCGCGACGCCCGCATCAACGTGTCGGAACGCGCCCAGCTCGCCTCGAACCCCGCCTCGACGTCAGCGGTCGCCTTCCCCTGCTGCTTGAGCGCCGTCTTCAGCCCGAAGAGCGACCACCCGTTGTACGGGTGATCCTCGAGCTCCTCCCGATAGATGTGCTCCGCGTCCGCATACCGCTCCGCCTCGATCAGTGCCGCCCCGAGCCAGTGGCGGGCGGCGAACGGCAGCGGTTCAGGCTCGGAGTACTCGAGTCGATCCTCCACCTCGACTGCCCGCTCGAACGAGCGGATCGCGGCGTCGAGATCACCATGCTCACGGTGCAGTTCACCCTCGAGGATCCCACCGACCGTCTGAAGCAGCAGCTTGGCCTCGTCGAAACGGAACCGCGCGGTGGTGGTCTCGGCAAGCGCCAGCACGCGATCGAGGTAGACCCGCGCGAAGTCTGCTTCGCCGGTGCGCAGGTGGGCGTAGCCCTGTGCGAAATCCCAGAGCCCGGCCGACGTCTCCTGCTCCGGGCGCTCGGTCACCTCGAGCACCTCGTCGAACCGGCCGAAGCGGAGGAGCGTCAGCACCTCGTACACGGTGTCGTCAGTCAGCTTCGTGTAGTCCTTCCCCGCCTGCGCCGCGACCGCCCCCTGCCCGTCCATCGACGCCGCGAAGAGCAGCATGTGGAGGTTGTGGCTCGGATAGATCGCAATGCCTTCGTTGCGCTCCGCCTTCAGGTCGGAATGCCAGGCGTCGAGATTCGCCCGGACCCCGTCCGCCCAGCGGCCGATCTCGTTCCAGGTGTGCGACGGCATGTGGTTGATGTGGCTCGCGCCCGGAATGCCGCTGCCCAGGTGTTCCGCGCAGTCGGATGCGAGGCCCGGATCGACCGTCGACTCGGTCGCGTGAATGTAGAGGTGGCATGCGCCCGGGTGGCGGATGTCGCGGTCGAGCACGCTCGTGAGCACGGCGTGCAGGCGCTGCACGTTCGGATCGTCGAGGTCGCGCGTACCCCGGCGTGGCTCGAGGAGGAAGAGCGCGTCGCCGTAGAGCGTCACCGCGTCCAGGTCGTCGGGGTACTGTTCGGCCACCTGTCGCATCGCCTCGGCATACGCGTCGTCCTGCTCGCGCCGGGTCTCCGGGTCGAAGTCCTCCACGTAGCGGTGCGAGAGCGCCTCGATGTAGGCCCGCTCCTTCGGGCTGGCATTCCCGGCCCGCTCGAGCGCTTCCTGCAGTGCGGCGTATGCGTGCGGGGCCTCGAACGGCCGCATCGGCCCATTCAGGTACGACCCCCAGCTCCATGCCTCGCCCCAGTAGCAGATGGCGCAGTCGGGGTCGCGCTGCCACGCCTCGCGGAACGAGCGGGTCGCTTCCTCCTTCGCGAAGCCGTACATCAGCGCGAAGCCCTGATCGAAGTACGCCTGCGCCTCAGGATCCGTCGTGGAGATCGGATGGGCGTGGGGACCGCGCACCGAGACGTCGTAGAGCGACATCGGCTCCGCGAAGCTCTCCGGCAGGTCGCCCCCGGCCGCCTCGCCACCAGCGCCGCCATGGTCGTGCTGCGCGACTGCCGGCGTCGCCGCCAACGTGATGACTCCGACCAGCAGCACTGCCTGCAGGCTGGCCCGTCCGGTCGACATTCTCATCCTGTGCATCGGTCTCCCGTCCCTTCCGCGGTTCCCGGCATCGGGTTGTTTCGATCATACGCAACTAGGGTATGCTGACGATGCCGTGGCGCGCCGCGTTGCCGTTTTGGTCGTCGCGTTCCTCTTCACCGGCCTCCTCGCCGTCGGGTCGGCGCAGTGGGGCTGGGGTGTGGGCGAGGGGAACCTGCCGCCCCGGTTCCCCCCCGAGTCGATGCCGGACCGCAGCTTCACCTTCTGCAAGCTGATGTACGACCAGGTGCGTTACGAGGCGCTCGGCATGGGCTGGTCGACCGACTACCCGTTCGCCGGCATCAACCTGATGTACCGGATGGAGGATCTCACCTCGACCGAGATCAGCACCGACCGGCACGGCGAGCCGAACCACTGGGTGGTCCGCCTCACGGACCCTGCGCTGTTCAACTGCCCGTTCGTGATGGCGGCCGACGTCGGCACGATCGGCCTGAGCGCCGAGGAGGCGGCGGCGCTGCGCGACTACCTGCTCAAGGGGGGCTTCCTCTGGGTGGATGACTTCTGGGGGTCGCGCGCCTGGGACCACTGGGTGGGCGAAATCAGCCGCGTGCTTCCACCGTCGCAGTACCCGATCCGCGACGTTCCGATGGACCACCCCGTCTTCCGGGCGCTGACGCACGTCGAGAAGGTGCCGCAGATCACGTCCATCCAGTTCTGGTATCGCTCCGGCGGCCGCACGACGTCCGAGCGCGGTCGCGACAGCGACGTCGCCTACTTCCGCGCCATTACCGACACGCACGGCCGCTTCCTGGTGGTGATGACGCACAACACCGATGTCGCCGACGCCTGGGAGCGCGAGTCGGACGACCCGCGGTTCTTCGAGCAGTTCTCCCCCGACGGGTACGGCCTCGGCATCAACGTGCTGCTCTACTCGATGAGCCGCTGAGGCGGCCATCGCGCGCCGCCACGCGGGCAGCCTTCCGATGACTTCCCTGACCCGCCGCACGTTCCTGTCTGCGCTTCCGGCGCTCGCCGGCGTCGCGTCCATGCACCCGGCGTTGGCGCGGCCCGCCGGCGCGGTGGCGCTGCCGCACGGTCAGGCGGAACTCGGGGTGCGAATCACCGGGATGGAGACGATCGCGGTGCGCGCCACCGGGCGGACCACCTGGATCTTCGTGCGTCTGACGACCAACGAGGGGATGACCGGCCTGGGCGAGGCGTCGATGGGCCGGCGGACCGAGATGCCAGAGCTGGCGCGGTTCTTCGACCTGGTGCGTAACCGTTCGCCGTTCGAGATCGAGCGCTACCGGTTGAACGGCCGCGCGACGGCGGCGGGCGGCGGGCGCGTGGTGGCAACCGCGTTCAGCGCGATCGAGCAGGCGCAGTGGGATCTCGTGGGCAAGGCGCTCGGCGCGCCGGTGTACGACCTGACCGGCGGCGCGCTCCGTCACGACCTGCCGGTCTACGCCAACATCAACCGCGCCACGTCGAACCGGACGCCGGAGGGGTTCGCGGCGAACGCGCGGCAAGCCGTGGCCGACGGCTTCCGCGCGATCAAGGCGGCGCCATTCGACGGCTTCCCGCCGCTCGACGGCCCGGCCGCCGACGTCGAGGCGGCGACCGAGCTGGGCATCACCTGCATCGAGGCGATGCGCGAGACGATCGGCCCGGACGTGCAGTTGAAGATCGACGCCCACAGCTTCTTCGACGTGCCGCTCGCGATCGAGGTGGCGCGCCGTCTCGAGCCACAGCAGTTGTCGTGGTACGAAGAGCCAGTGCCGCCCACCGACGTCGCGGGCACCCGGACGATCAAGGAAGGCATCCGCCAAGCGATGGCGGGCGGCGAGTTCCTCTTCGGCGTCGAGGGATTCGAGCCGCTCTGCCGCGAAGGCGCGGTCGACATCATCATGCCGGACGTGAAGCATTGCGGTGGCCTGGCCGAGATGGCGAAGATCGCGACCGTGGCGGAGCTGCACGGCGTGTTGGTCTCGCCGCACAACCCAAGCGGCCCAGTCAGCACTGTCGTGTCGGCACACGCCTGCGCCGGCATGTCGAACTTCGACATCCTGGAGTACCAGTGGAACGAGACCGACTGGCGCGGTGACCTGCTCGATCCGCCGGAGCGGTTCGTCAACGGCATTCTCCGCGTGCCCGACGGCGCGGGCTTTGGCGTCAACCTGAACGACACGCTCGCCCGTGGACATGTGTAGGCAGCACGTGAGCCGTCGTACGCGCGCGGCGCGCGGCGCCACCGCGACCGGCGGTCATCCGACAGGAAGGAGGGAACGACAGCGATGAAGATCCGAGCGATTGATGCCCTCGAAGTGATCGATTCCCGAGGCAACCCGACGGTGGAGGCGCGCGTCCACCTCGAGGACGGCACCGTCGCCGAGGCGCGCGTCCCATCCGGCGCGTCGACCGGCGAGCGGGAAGCGGCCGAGCTCCGCGACGGCGGCCCGCGCTACGGCGGCAAGGGCGTGCAGCAGGCGGTCGCCAACGTCAACGGCGGCATCGCAGACGCACTCACGGGCTTCGACGCGGCCGATCAGGAGGGCCTCGATCGGCGGATGATTCAGCTCGACGGCACGCCGAACAAGGAGCGGTTGGGCGCGAACGCGATCCTGGGCGTGTCGATGGCGGCGGCGCGCGCCGAGGCGGCGTCGATCGGGGCGCCGCTCTACCGGCACCTGCAAAGCCTTCATGGCGGGAGCGCCAGTGACGGCGCGGTGTTGCCGGTTCCGTGCCTCAACGTGATCAACGGCGGCCGACACGCCGACAACACCGTCGACTTCCAGGAGTTCAAGATCGCGCCGCACAACGCGCCCACCTTCGCCGAGGCGCTGCGGATGGGGATCGAGACGTTCCATGCGCTGCGCGGGCTGCTGAAGGCGGACGGCAAGTCGACCGGCATCGGCGACGAGGGAGGCTTCGCGCCCGACCTGGCGAGCAACGAGGAGGCGGTCGAGTTGATCCTGCGCGCGATCGAAGCGGCCGGCTATCGTCCCGGCGCCGACATCGCGATCTGCCTTGACCCGGCCACCAGCGAGATGTGGCGCGACGGCGCCTACGTCGCGTTCAAGTCGGATCAGTCGGTGCGCAGCACGACCGAGATGATCGATCTGTGGCGGTCATGGATCGATCGCTATCCGATCGTCCTGATCGAGGATGCGCTGGCAGAGAACGACTGGGACGGGTGGGTGCGGTTGACCGCGGCGCTCGGCCCGCGCATCGAGCTGGTGGGCGACGATTTACTCTGTACCAACCCGACCATCCTGCGCGAGGCGATCGACAGGAACGCCGCCAACGCGATCCTCGTGAAGCTCAACCAGATCGGCACGGTCACCGAGACGCTCCAGACCGTGCGCCTGGCGCAGGAGTATGGCTACGGCGCCTACATGTCGCACCGCTCGGGCGAGACCGAGGACACCTTCATCGCCGACCTCGCCGTCGCGACCCGCTGCGGTCACATCAAGACCGGCTCCGGCTGCCGCGGTGAACGGACGGCGAAGTTCAACCGCCTGCTCCGTATCGAGCATGACCTGGCGGGAGACTGCACCTACGCCGGCATCGGAGGCTTCAACCAGTCGGTGCTCTGACGGTCGCGCCTCCCGGCGGTTGCCGGAGTGGCTAGAATCCGAGGCTGCCGCCGCCGAAGCCAAAGCTCAGGCCGAAGCCGACGATCCGGGATACCGCGGTGTTCCGGCCGGCCACGACCTGACCGAAGAAGCCGCTCAGGCTGACCGTCTCGGTGACGTTGGCGAGCAGCCGTCCCGCCACGAGGTGGCGATCCTCCTCCAGCCCGGGGAAACGGCTCGGGGAGAAGCCAGGGCCACCGATGTCGATACCGGACAGTGCGTTGACCATCTGGTAGTCGGCGGCGATGGTGACGCTACCGCTCACCGGGACGAAGAGACCGAGGTTGAGGAACATGTCCGCCGGGATGTCGACCTGTTCGCTGGACCCGGAAGCCCCTACCGCTTTCGGGTTGACTTCGGTGCTCGTCCGGTTCCGGTAGCCAATCTCCGCGGAGAAGCCAGCCACGTCGCCGAACTTGCCGATGATGAGCGAGGTCTCGATGCCGTGGCCCCCGTCGCCCATCGAGTTGATATAGCCGGTGTCGTAGGCGCCGGCGGCAATCGCCCCTATCCGAAGCGCAACACTCGGCGCGTTACTGATCAATTCGTCGACGATTCGCCACGTCACCGCGATGTTGGAATCGTACAGGCCGCTGTACCTCTCCTGTCCGCCCGAGGGGCCGACCCCTCCGGCCACGAAGCTCCGAGCCCAGGCCGACTGCACGTCGATGGCCACGGTGTCCGTGAACGCGTAGTTGACGCCGAACCACACCGTGTTCTGCGAGAGGTTCGCGTTGGTCGCCTCGAGCGGCCCCTTGACCTTCTTGGTCTCGTTCTCGATCTCGCGAAAGAACTCGGTGGCGTTCTGATTGACGTACGAGATACTGAAGGTGCCCGTCCCGGGCTCCGCGAGCCACGGCGTACCCTGCGCGAACGCGGGCTGGACAAGCAGGCCCGACGCGAGCGCCGCGCCTGCCGGAAGGCTCAGAAGGAAGCTTGCGTTGCGCAGTACTGCTTGCATTTCTCTTTCTCCGGGCGTCTGGTGGATTGGACCTCGGGGGACGCCAACGCTACAGCTTGAAGCGGCGGGTGAGGAAATAGTGCACCAGCTCCATCCGGAGATTGCACTCCTCTCCCTGCACCGCGCCGCCGCCGCACACCGCGCTGACCGCCTCGTCATCGGGCGATCCGGTCTCGTTGCCCTCGAACACCGCCACGAGGCTGGTCGTCAGGCTCACGGCTCGATCCCGATCGAGGTCGTTCTTCTCAAGCGGACAGGAATCGCAGACCAGCAGGTCGAACGTCAGCGCCTTGCCTTGCGAGTACGCGGCGCGCGGGCTCACCTTGCCGGCGCCGGCGCCGATGGAACCGGACGCCTCGGCCGAGCCGTGGATAAGGCCGATGCCGCCGGCGAGCAGTACGGCCAGGAAGAAGTAATGTCTCATCTTCTCTACTCCAGTCAGATGGTTGTCTCCGGACAGACGCGCGCGGATGATAGCAGACAAAAAATGTCATCCCGCTAGCGGTCGGGTGCGGCATCGATCGGACGCCCCCCGAAGGCGTCGTTGAACGGGGAGCCGTCGCGGGAGCCGGTGTCGCCCAGGCGACTGACTATGAGCTCCAGACTTGAACCGACATAGAGAGCCTGCGGTCGGCGCTCTCGTTCTGTGACGCCCCGTCCCGCGCCTCAGCGTTTCTGTTTGTTCAGGCTCCAGTCGTAGTCGTACTCGATCGCTCCCTCAAAGGTCTCCAGGAACGTCCCGAGCTCGTCGTCGGCGTACTTGCGAAGGTGCTGCATCACCGACGCCTCGGTGTGTCCGAAGTCCTCCGCATACCAGTCGTAGATGTTCGATATGACAATGAAGTCCTCGTCGACGACGTCGACCCCCCGCGGATTGTTCACGTACGCCCGCGCCCCGGCTTCGAGCAGCTCCTCGGTGTTGGCGGCGGTGAAAACCGTGTCCAGCAGATGCGGACAGCCGTAGGCCGCACAATTCGCCGCGTAGTGAATCCGCTCGTCCTGCCAGATGGGACGCAGAATCCCATGTTCCATGTGGTTCAGGGTCAGGTCTTCCCCCGCGACACGGGCGTGCACGTCCTCCCACGGGCCGGTCAACGGAACTAGGCCCTCGTGGATGTCCCGGATGGTTTCCACCGGATAGGCGTCCAGCACGACCTTCACGGTGAGCGCGTTGTAGAAGTTGATCCAGTAGGCCATCTGTTCCGCGCGCGAGTAGTCGCGGGCATCGAGTCCTTCCAGGTATTCGAGGTAGCCGTTCAGCTTCGCGGTGTCGTCGGCGTTGGCGGCAAGACCCTCGTAGTCGACGAGATTGACGCCCGACTCGTCGGTGGCGACGTAGCCGTCCAGAACTTCCTGCCACGCGCCGTGGTCGATACGCTCGACGCTGGTCTCGTCGCTCGCGTCCCAGCCCGCCAACTCCACTGGTTCCGGCGCGCCGCACGCCACGGCGAACAGCGTGGCACTGATCAGAGCCCCCGCAAGTTGCCGGCGGCACGGCCCCGCTGTGTCTTCGATCCGGAGTGTCTTCATCGTGGGATTTCCTCTTTGCGATGCCGGTTCTTTCTGCGCCTCACCAGATCGTAACCGACCGCCGCCAGAATCAGGCCGAACTCCAGCCAGCGGACCCAGACGGGTTGCGCGTAGGGATCCATCGCGTAGTCCTGCAGGTTGAGGAAGGTGACGTAGCTCAGGAGGACGGCGCCCGAGGCGGTCCATGCCCAGGCGCTCGGAAAGACCGCGGCGAACGGAAGCAGCCAGAGCAGGTACCACGGATTGATGACCGGGGAGACCACAAGCAAGGCGCCGTACAGCCAGTCACCACGCGGTATTCCGTGGATGTCGCGTCGCGCGTACGACCGATAGTAGCAACCCCAGAGCACTACGAAGACCAGGCCCAGGACAAGCTTCGATTCGAAGCGCGGGGCCACGGTCGCAAGCAGTCCGAAGAGCGCCGAGTTGAACTCCCACTCCAGGGCGAAGACCTGAAGTGACGCGAGGTCCGTTCCTCCCTGCAGCGCGAACGGCCCGTACAGCAACGCGAGTGTCGCACCGAACAGGAGCCAGTACCGGACGGGGGCGCGGGCCAGCACCAGCGGCGCGAGTACCAGCCCGAAGGTCTTGGCCCCGGCGGCGAGCCCCAGAAGGATGGCAGCGCCCGACCAGCGGCGATCCAGTGCCAGCACGATGGCCGCCAGTAGCAGACAGGCCCCGGCGCCGTCCGGGTGCGCGGTGAAGGCGATCTCCTTGACGACCAGCGGACACCACGCGTAGAGGAACACGTTGGTGGTCGAGGTCAGACGCAGCAGCAGGACCAGCGTGACGACGTCTACCGCGATCAGGATGGCCTGCAATGCGGTGACGCTGGCCGGCTGCACCCAGTAGCCGAGCAGGAAGACCAGTTGCGTCGTCGGACCGTAGATGGTGGGCAACTCCGGATAGTTGATCCCGTCCAGCACGCCCTGAAACAGCGCAGGCACGCTCGGATCGATGAAGAACGCTTCCGGGGCGGCGCCGTAGGGTGTGCCGGTGGTCGCGAAGCGGTAGGCGTCCCACAGGTAGCGATAGAAGTCGTCCTCGTAGAACGGACCGCCGGCCAGCCCGCAGAGGCGGAAGACAACGGCCCAGAGGAAGAGGCGGCCGACCGGAACCGGCTCGCCGCGCCGGCGCGCGTACCAGTAGAGGCCGAAGACCGGCAGCCCGGTCCAGGCAACGAGGAGAAAGAACGCGGGGAGGTCGGGTTCGCCGGGTTGCCGCGCCAGGACGGCGAGGGCGGCGTACCCGACGGCGCACCACAGACCGACCGCGTCCAGGTACCGCATCGCCTCAGTGGCGCGTCAGGTCCGCGGCGGCTGGGACCTCTCCGAGAAGTAGCGGGCCAGCGTCCGCGCGGCCGGCCTGGGCGTCAGCCAGGACACCACCAGCATCAGCAGCGACGAGCCGAGCAGCATCGGCAGCACCGGCATGAAGCCGAGGACGTCGGTGCCGCCGGGGGTGCGGGTGATGACCTCGGCGCTGCCCACCGTCCAGACCGGGATAGTCACACCCGGGGGCGGAGCGGGAATGACTGCCTGCAGCAGGGCGACGCCCGCCATCGTCACGGCGGTCCAGATCACCACCGCGAGCGCCCCCCACTTCGTGCTGCCGCGCCAGAACAGCGCCGCCACCAGCAGCGGCAACATCGACGCGAAGCCGGAAAAGGCGTACTGCACGGCCAGACCGAAGATGCCGGGCGGCACGTTGAGGGCGATGACATACGCGATGGCCGCGATCAGGACGACGAATAATCGCCCCGTCTGTACCTGCACCGCCGGGCCGAAGCGGGAGGTCCCGCCGTAGTAGGTGAAGACATCCTCCGTGAACATCGTCGAGAGGGCCAGGATCTGCGAGTCGCTCGCCATCACCGCCGCCATGATGCCGGCGCCGAGCAGGCCGGCGAGCCAGAGCGGCGCGTAGTGCTCCAGCATCAGGATGATGACGTCGTCTCCTGCCGCGGCGCGCTGCAGCGACGCCGTCTCCTCCGCTGTCAGCGAGTCGCGCTCGGCGGCCAGCTCGGCCCGCGCCTCGAGCTTCGCGTCGATCGCCGGCACGTCGGTCATCGCGTTCGCGGCGAGACCCAGGAAGGTGCAGGGCAGCCAGATCGCGAGGATGCAGAGGGGATAGAAGATCACGGTCTTCCGGAACTGACCCATCCGCCGTGCCGTCAGGCAGAAGATGGAGATGTGCGGGAACATGATTGACGAGAGCGGAATCAGCATGTAGCTGAAGAAGAAGCGCGGCGAGATCTGCTCGCGCGTCAGGAGCGGCGCCGTCTCCGCCGAGCCGAGCAGCCGTTCCATCGCCTGCGGGAAGCCGCCGATGCTCACCCCGATGAAGACGATCGCCGCCGCCCCGAACGTGAGGAACAGCACGGTCTGGAACGCGTTGACCCAGGCGGTGCCGCGCATCCCGCCGAAAAAGACGTAGCTCATCACCACCGCGGCGACGATCGCCCCGCCGAACCAGTACGGCACGATGCCGCCGCTCACCGCGCTGAGCGTCGTTCCGCCGCCCATCACCGCGATGACGATGTAGGGGATCAGCAGCGCCGCCTGCAGCGCGAAGATGGCAGTGCCGATGTGACCGCACTCCCAGCGGTCGCGGTACATCTGCACCGGCGTCATGAAGCCATGGCGCTTGCCGAGGGCCCAGATGCGCGTGCCGAACAGGTAGAGCGTCACCGGGATGATGAACGCCGACGACGATCCCATCAGCCCGTAGGTGACGACGCCGTTGGCGAAGGCGTGCCCTGCCGAACCGAGGATGGTGAACGCCGTCATGTTGGTGCCGAAGAGCGACAGCAGGAAGACGTACTGGCCGAGCGATCGGTTCGCGAGGAAGTAGCCTTCCGCCTGTTCGCCGCCAGGCGCGCGGCGGAACGCGAAGATGCCGATGTAGAGGACGACACCGAGGTAGGCGATGACGACGAGGGCCGGAATCACGGCGGCGGCTCCCCCCCCGGCGGCCCGTCGGCCCCGGCCTCCGCCTGCCCCTCAACCTCGAGATGCGCCGGCCAGGCGTAACGGACCAGCGCCCACATCAGCGCGGCGACAGTCAGCGAGTAGACGGCGTGGTAAAAGAGGCCGATCGGCAGGAAGCCGAACACCAGCGGGCGCGCGCTGTCCCAGAACCAGTAGTCCTGGTGCAGCAGGTAGAGGGCGGCGACGGCGGCCGCAAGCAGCCAGGATGTCGCGCGCGACGGACGAGTCATCGGCGCTCGCCGATGGCGTAGAGGTGGCCGGTGGTGCGGATGAAGATCTGACCGTCGGAGATCGCGGGCGAGCTGAGACAGTAGTCGTCGAAGTCGTTCTCCGCCAGCAGCTCGAACTCCGGCCCGTCGCGGAAGACCGACGTGACGCCATCCTCGTTCGTCACGTAGATCTTCCCGTCGGCCAGCACCGGCGACGCGCTGTAGGTGCTGCGGCGGAGCCGCCGGGGCCCGTAGACCGGCTCGCCGGTCTTCGCGTCCATGACGAAGACGATGCCGCGGTCGTTCACGACGTAGAGGTACTCGCCGTCGCTCACCGGCGTCGGCACGTCCGGCCCATCGTCGGTCCGCCAGAGGACATGCGTCTCGAGCACGTCGCCCCGCCCGCCCGGGCGCAGCGCGAGCATCGGCCGGATGCGGGTCGGCGCGTAGATGACGCCGTCATGGACGACGGGCGACGCGACGATCCGGTAGTGCCCCTCGCGCTGCGGGTTCAACCCGTCGGCCCGCCACAGCTCGTCGCCCGTTTCGGGATCATGCCCGGTGACCGCATCGCCCCCGGTCAGGACGATTTCGGTGACGCCGTCGTACCGGAGCAGCGCCGGCGTACTGTAGGAGTCGGGTGACTCGCGCCGCGCCAGGGTCGGGCGCTCCACACGCCAGACCGTGTCGCCGGTCGCGGCGTCGAACCGCAGCAGGTACGACGGATCGTCGGTCCGCATCCCGTGCAGCACCTGCACGTAGAGCGCACCCTCGTGCAGCAGCGGCGACGAGGCATAGCCCCAGTTCAGCCCGAACCGTCCGTACGACTGCTGAATGTCGCGCCGCCACCGTTGATTGCCCTCGACGTCGAACGCCGTCAGGATGCCGGTGCCGGTCATCACCCAGACCCGCTCGCCGTCGGTCACCGGCGACGGCGACGACATGTTCTGCTTCCGCAGCCGCCTGTTCCCGTCGCTCAGGTGGCGCTGCCACAGCACCGCGCCATCCGCCCGATCAAGCGCCCAGAGCTCGATGTTGTCGTCGTCGACCGCGACGTTAATGAAGATCCGTTCGTTCCAGATGACTGGCGTCGAGCCTGACCAGGCAGGCATTTCCAGCTTCCACGCGATGTTCCGTTCAGTGTCCCACTCGACCGGCAGTCCCGTCTCGGCACTCACGCCGTCCCGCGTCGGCCCCCGCCAGTTGGGCCAGTTCTCCGCCGCAGCGGGCGCGACGCCGAGCGTCGCCCCGAGGAGCAGCACGCACAGCCCGCCGGCAGAAAGTCGCTGCATCTTCGTGGTGAGGATCCTAGATCGTCCGGCCCTGCATCGGAGACGTACCGCTCCGCCCCCCCGTGTCACGCCTGGCCGCCAGTGCGTTCCGCGAGGTCGAGGAGGAACGCGTACTGCAGGGCGGTCTCGCGGTACTGGCGGTAACGGCCGGAGGCGCCGCCGTGGCCGGCGTCCATGTTGGTACGGAGGAGGAGGCGGCGGCCCTCGTCGGGTGGAGCAATGGTGCGGCGGCGCGCAACCCACTTGGCCGGCTCCCAGTACTGCACCTGCGAGTCGTGGAGGCCGGTCATCACCAGCAGATGCGGCCACGAGACAGGCGCCATGTTGTCGTAGGGGGAGTAGGAGCGGATGTAGGCGTACGCCTCCGGGTCATGCGGGTTGCCCCACTCGTCGTACTCACCCGTGGTCAGGGGGATGCTCTCGTCGAGCATCGTCGTGACGACGTCGACGAAAGGGACCTGCGCGACGACGCCGTGAAAGAGGTCGGGGCGCAGATTGATGACGGCGCCCATCAACAGGCCACCGGCGCTGCCTCCCATCGCGTAGATCCGTGCGGGGTCGGCATGTCCTTCCGCCACCAGGTACGCGGCGCAGGCAATGAAGTCGGTGAAGGTGTTCTGCTTCCGCATCAGCTTGCCGGCGTCGTACCAGGGGCGACCCATCTCCTGGCCACCGCGGACGTGAGCGATCGCGTAGGTGAAGCCGCGGTCGAGCAGGCTGAGCCGGGCGGAGCGGAACGTCGGATCCATGCTGATGCCGTACGAGCCGTAGCCATAGAGAAGCAGCGGCGTCGGGCCGGCGCGCGCCTCCCCGCGCCGGCGAACCAGCGAGATGGGGACGCGGACGCCATCGGGCGCCGTTGCGAACCGTCGCAGTGTCTCGTAGCGCGCGGGATCGAAGTCGCCCAGCACCTCCTCGCGCTTCAGCAGTGTCCGCGCCCGGGTCGCCATGTCGTAGTCGTAGATCGACGACGGCGTCGTCATCGAGCCGTAGTGGAACCGAAGGGTCGTCGTCTCCGGCTCACGGTTCGTGTCGATCGACACCTCGTACGCCGCTTCGCCGAACGCGATCGTGTGAGCGCCTTCGCCGCTCCAGGGGCGGACGGAGATCTGTGTGAGGCCGTCGTCGCGCTCGGCCACCACCAGGTGGTCGCGAAACAGCTCGAAGCTCTCGATCAGTACATCCTCGCGGTGCGGGATCAGCTCGCGCCACGCGTTGCGCGCCGTGCGCATCTCGTCCGTCTCCATCAAGCGGAAGTTGACGGCGTCGGCGTTCGTCCGAATGTAGAACCGGTCGCGGTAGTGGTCGATCGCGTACTCGTGGCCCCGCTCGCGCGCCAGGAAGACCACCGGCGCGGCGTCCGGATCCGACGCGTCGATCAGATGGAACTCGCTGGTGATCGTCTGGAACGATCCGAGCAGCAGGTAGCGGCGCGACCGGCTGCGCCAGACACCGCACGCGAAGGTGTCGTCGGCTTCCTCGAAGACGAGCCGGTCGTTCGCCGGGTCGTCCCCCAGACGGTGGCGCAGCACCTGGAACGGCCGGAGCGTCGTCGGATCGTGCCGGGTATACAGGAAGGTCCGGCCGTCCGCCGCCCAGGCGAGGTTGGCGGTGACATCGGGAATGACGTCAGCAAGATCGTCGCCCGTCTCGAGGTCGCGTACGCGGATGGCGTACTGCCGCCGCCCCACCGTGTCGACGGCGTACGCGAGCAGCCGGTCGTCCGGGCTGACGCGGAGCGTGCCGACGTCGCAGAACTCGTGCCCGTCGGCCACCACGTTGACGTCGAGCAGGAGCTGCTCTCCCGGCGGCGGGCCGGCCGCGGCATCCGGCATGGCCGGTGCGGGTGCGTCGTCCGTCCGAACCCGGCCGTAGACTTCGTACTGCCGCCCATCCTCGTACCGCACGTGGTACCGGTACGCGCCGTCGCGGTACGGCACCGACATGTCGGTCTGCCTGATCCGCCCCTTGATCTCCTCGAACAGTTCCGCCTGAAGCGTCGCGGTATGCCCCATCGCGGCGGTGGTCCACGCGTTCTCCGCCTTGAGGTAGTCGATCACGTCCGGGGTGTCCCGTTCGCGCAGCCAGTAGTAGTCGTCCTCGCGCACGTCGCCATGCGCCTGGTGGCGGTGCGGCCGGCGAGGGGCGACGGGCGGCTTGGATGTGGTCACGAAGAGCACTCACTCGAGGCGCAGGGAGGCGGGATGGTTGCCTATTTCCGCAACGTCCGGTCGACGTAGGACTGGACCGCGTCCAGCACGCGCGGGGAGAGCCACGCCTGGAGCACTTCCTCGTCGATCGAACGGAGGCCGGCCACCACGCGGTCGCGGGACGGGCCTCGGATGAGGCGCTTGGTGAGGGCGAACGAGACGGGCGGCAGCGCGCCGAGACGGGCGGCAAAGGCGACGGCGCGGTCGATGCAGGCGTCGGGTGGCGCGAGTTCGTCGACGAAGCCGGCGGCCAGCGCCGCCGCCGGCGCGCAGGTAAGGCCGCCGTAGATCGCCGACTGCAGCCGGTGCGGCGGGACTGCAAGGCGGAGGATCTCGAGCGCCATGCCGGGGAACGGGACACCGACCGAGAGTTCCGGCGTGCCGATGCGGCCCCCGCTCTCCGCCATCACGCGGTAGTCGCAGGCGCACGCCAGGATGCAGCCGCCGGCGATCGCGTGGCCGTTGATGGCGGCGACAAGCGGCTTCGGGAAGGTGAACGTCCGGAAGAACGCGTCGCCAAGCAGTGGGAGAAACGACCTGACATAGTCGCGCCCGCCGTCCATCAGGCGGCGGAGGTCGACACCAGCGGAGAAGACGGAGCCGGTGCCGGTGAGCACGACCGCCGCGGTGCCGTCCGCCCGCTCCAGGCGCCCGAGCACGCCGACCCAGGCGGTCATCAACTCGGTGTCCATGGCGTTGACCTTGCCATGTTCCATCCGGACGAGGGTGACGGCGTCGCGCTGTTCGGTCGTGAACATCGGCCCTATTCCGCGCGAAGCGCGCTCAGCAGCGGCGACCGCACCGCCGCGATGGTGGCGGCAATCGACGCCGTCAGACCCGCCACGATCACCATGATCAGCAGCGCCGCCAGCGACAGGATCGGAACGACGCCCCCCCGCTCCAGCCACGCCGGCGCGATGGCGACGATCGCGCAGCCGGCACCCGCCGCGAGGCCCGGGACGAGCAAGAACGCGTTCTCCGCCACCACCAGCAGCGAGAGGTGGCCGGCATTGAAACCGACGGCGCGCATCAGCGCCAGCTCCCGCCGCCGCTCAAGGACGTTGCGCAGCAGGACGGCGCCCAGGCCGAATGTGCCGAGGATCAGGCCGAGCCCGCCGAGTGTCTGGAACGTCGCGAGGTACGTGTTCTCGACCCGGTGGAACGATGCGAGCTGCTCGGCGGCCGACACCGCGTCGAAGCCGAAGTCGGCCAGGCGGTCCTCCAGCGCCGCGCTCACCATCTCCATCCGCTCCGCCGGCGCGTCGACCAGAAAGACGCGATAGCCCTCGTTGCCGGGGAACGCCCGCCCGAAGTGCGCCTCGCTGATCAACAGCTCGCCCTGAAAGATCGAGTCGGCCAGCGCGGCGACGATCCGGAGCGTCACCGGCCGGTCGGTGTCGCGGTTGAGCACGAAGTCGTCCCCCACGCCCAGGTGCAGCGCGTACGTCAGCGACGTCGCGTCGGCGATCGCCGGGATCGCGCCGTCATCGAACGTCCGATCGAGCAACAGCCAGGGATTCGCCTCCTCCTCCGGCGTCTCGGCGGCGGTCGCGCCGAACGTGAAGCGATTCTCCGCCATGAACGCCGGCGTCGACGCCAACACGCGCGGATCCTTCGCCTGGTAGAGGTTGAGACAGCTCGCGTCCTCGCCCGGGCGCAGGCGGAACCGGGCGAGTGACACACCGTCGAGCGCCTCCCCGGCGCCGAACAGGTCGTCGATGAACAGCTCTGCCTGTCCCTCCCGGCTCGACGGGTCGTGCACGATCGGCAGCAGTGTCTCCGCCAGTAGCGAATACCCGCCGGTGCCGGACGCGCGGTCGCTCGGATCAGCCTCGCCGTCGCGCCGGAACGCATCGACCGCCACGATGATGAAGACCGCGAACGCGATCAGCGCGATGCACAGCACGCTCCGTCCCGGGCGGTACACCGCGTTGCGGTAGCCCACCTGGAAGAGCGACCGGGGACCGCGGATGTGACCGCCGGGGCGACCGCCGATCCAGGCCCACACCAGCGCGAGCGACGCCAGCAGCAGCAACATCCCACCGCCGAAGAATCCGGCCGCGGCGCCGATCAGACCCACCGCGGAGACTCCGACCAGCGCAACGCCGGCGCCGGCAAGCAAGAATCCGATCCGCCAGGCGCGCCGCTGGCTCCCCTGCGTCTCCGTGATCTTCGGGACGCCGGTCACTTCGGCGACCGCGCCGGTCAGCAGGCTGCGCGGGGTCGCGGGCGACAGCGCGCGGAGCGTCCAGGCGATCGAGAGCAGCGCCGCGACGATCCCGCCCGCCGCCCCGGCCGCCAGCGTTGCGGGCGACGGGTCGAGCGTCAGGCGGGTCGTTCCGACCGCGTCGATCCAGATCGTCCGGAAGCCAAGCATGATCAGCCAGGCGTACACGACCGCGCCGACGACGCCGATCGCGCTGCCGGCGACTGACAGGATCAGCGCCTCGCCCAGGAAGACGCGGCGGATGGCGCGCGGCGTCCAGCCGGTGGCGCGGAGCAGGCCGAGCTCGCGCAGGCGCTGCTCGACGCCGAGGCGGAAGAAGAGGCTCGCGAGCAGCAGCGCCGAGACCACCAGGAAGAAGCTGAAGTAGATGAAGTAGAGACCGAAGTCGGTCGCGCCGGCCGATGCCTCGAGCGCGAGCGTGCGCGCCGGATAGACGACGAATCCGAGCCCGAGGGGATCGAGCGTCGCACGGAGCGTGTCGGCCACCATGACGGCGGCCGCGTCGAGGTCTGCGGCGGCCCCACCGGGGGGCGTCAGGCGGACCGACGTCACCTGGCCCCAGCGCGACGCCCAGAGCTGCTGGCCGGACGCCAGCGGGATGAACGCCTTCGGCGTGGTGCGGTAGTCGTCCCAGTACTCCTCGTCCACCGGGCGGATCAGACCAAGGTCGACCGGGAAGGGTGGATCCCAGTCGATCACGTCGTTCGCCTCGGTGATACCGGGATAGTCGGGGGTCAGGTCGGGGTCGGCGGCGGCGCCCTCGATCGGGACGATGGCGGCAACCCGCAGGTCCGCTTCGTGCGTCGACAGCAGGCCCTCGTCTTCCCAGACGTAGTACTCGACGGTGAGGGGGTCGCCCACCGAGGCGTCGAGGTCGTCGGCGATCCACTGGTTGAGGATGACGGGGGGTGGGTCCCCGCCGGCCGCCGGCTGGTCCACTGGCGCTCCGAGGGAAGAGAGGTCGCGAGCGGTGACGACCGAGTACGGGGTGACGCGGCCGGCTGCGCGAAGACCGTTGGCGAGATACGAGAGGACCGGCTCGGCGTCGAGGTTGAGCGTAGCGGCGGCCGCCTCGACCACCGCGACGGCGGCGTCGGTCAGGAGGCCGGCATCCGATTCGACGGCGACGGCGCCCTGCGACGGGAGGGCACGGACGCGGAGACCCAGGTCGGCGAGCGTCGCGGTTGCGCGGACCGCCGCTTCGGCGGTTGCCTGACGCTCGGCGTCCGCGGCGCCGATGGCGGACGCGCCGCTGGCCGACACGCCGCCCAGGAGCACGGTGTTGACGCGGCCCTCGGTCTCCAATTCCTCCTGCAGTCGGGGCAGCGCGACGAAGACTGATCGCGCCAGGCCCTGCGCGGGGCGAAACGAGAACTCACCCAGATCCTCCGGTGCGAGGACCCCCCCGACTGTGAGGCGGAGCGTCCGTCCGACGTCGTCGCGGCGGCCGTGGAGCGAGCTGATCGGAACCGCGGAGGGCTTCTCCACGCGGATCAGGAGCGCGTCGTCCGGCGCGGCACCCAGTTCTCCGGCCAGTCCCTCGCTCACGAATACACCGTTGCGATCGAGTGCGAGCGGGGCGGGATCGCGGCCGTGGAACGCCCAGAAGCGGTCGTCCACGCCGTACACCTGCACGCCCGATGCGCGGCGGCCGCTCGGCTGGTGCGTGACGAACCCCTCGACGGCGACCAGCGGCACCGCGGCCGGGAAGTGCGCCGCCATGCCCTCGGCGGCGAGCAGTTCCGCGGCGGCCGTCTCTCGGACAAAGCGGCCGCTTGTGACGACGCGATCGATCGCGCCGAGGCGCTCGAGGGCGAGGGCGCGCAGGCTCGAGCGGACGGATGTGCCGACCAGGAGCGCGCCGGCGAGCACGGCGACCGCCACCGCAACGCCCCCGACGACGGTGAGGTTGGTGCGCCAGTAGTAACGGAGGTTTCGGTTGACGAGCGCCCGGACAGCCATCAGGCTCAGTACATCACATCAGGCCGGCGCCAGTCGCTGGTTGTCCAGACGGTACCGAAGGCCGCACCGCCCCGCCAGCTTCTGGTTGTGCGTCACGATCAGCAGCACGCTGTTCTGCTGCCTGTGCAGCGCGAACAGCAGTTCCGTCACTATCGCCGCCGACTCATGGTCGAGGTTGCCGGTCGGCTCGTCGCAGAGGACGAGCGGCGGCTCCTGAATCAGCGCGCGCGCCAGCGCGACCCGCTGCCGCTCGCCGCCCGAGAGTTCGGCAGGCCGATGATCCATCCGGTCGGCCAGGCCCACCTCCTCGAGCAGCGACGCCGCGCGCGCCGCCACCGCGCCGTCCGGCTCGCTCACCAGTGTTGGCACCAGGACGTTCTCAAGCACCGTGCACTGCGGCAGGAGCAGGTGGTCCTGGAAGACGAAGCCCACCTGCGAGTTGCGAAAGGCGGAGAGATCCTGCTCGTTCAGCGCGAACGGGTCGGTGCCCTCCAGCGTGACCTGCCCGCCGGTCGGCGGCTCGAGCGCACCGACGATGTAGAGGAGCGTGCTTTTCCCGCTGCCCGACGGCCCGACGATCGACGCGGCATCACCCCGTTGGAGCGAAAACGACACGTCGGCGAGGATCGACAGCGGCCCCCGAACGGTGGGATACGTCTTGGAAACGTTCCTGACGTCCAGCACGGCCGCTCCCCGCTCGAGATGCCGCTATGACGCCCGTTGCAGCGCCCGCGGCCGGAAGAGGAAATCGACGATGTTGCCTTCGTGGGGCTGCAGCCAGTTCAGCCGGATGGTCGGAATCGGGCCCAGGTTCAACCGGTCGATGTTCCGCGCATCGAGCAGCTCCTGCTCGAACGCGCTGTCGTTCGTCAGGGCCGTCGCCACGAGCGTCGGCCCGATCGATCGGATCATCTTCGCCTGATCGCACTCGACGACCGTGACGAACGGGAACATGTACTCCTTGCCGGCCATCGCCGCATCGGGCGACGCGCAGAACACGACGGTCGGCCGCAGGTAGTCGCACCGCTCGCGCTGCACCAGCCGGCCATCCCGGTGGTGCGGCGCGGTCATCTCTTCGACGCCGCCTTCCTTGAGCGCGTTGTCGATGTCGGCCGAGATCGCGGGCGCCTGACCGGGCACGGTGAACGCGGCGAGCGCGGCGTCCGGGTCCCCCGGAGGCAGCGGCGCGATCGGCCCGAGCCGCTCCGCCAGCGCCTCGGCAATTGCGCGGCCGTGGCGCGGTGTCCAGATGCCGGAACAGTTGATGCAGCTCCGGCCACTATTGATCAGGACGCTGTCGACCATCAGGTCGAGATGCTGCTCCCAGTTGTCCGCCTCGTCGTCCCCCAGCAGGATCTTCGAGAAACCGGGGCCATGCACCTGCACCGCGGGGTTTCCGGCGTACTGCTCTACCGTTGCGGTCCCGCCAAAGATCAGGCTGCGCGGACAGTGGTTCAGGACCGCCGCACCCACCTCTCCCAGGCCTGGATAGAGGGCGATCGACTCGCGCGGCACCCCCGCCTCGAAGAAGGCCTGGGTCATCCGCCAGGGGGTCCACGGCTCCTGCGGCCCCGGCTTGAGGACAAGACCGATCTGCAGCGGGATGATCGGCAGCCACAGGCTGTGCACCCCCGGCGAGTTCGACGGCAGCACCATGCCGAGGACCGGCGTCGTCGCCTGGTAGCTCCGCATCACGCCATCCTCCTCGCCGAAGCCGCGCGCAAGGATTCCCGGATCGAGCCGGCGTGTGAGCGACGTCAGGATGTCGTCGACGTGGTCCAGCACGTACCGCAGCTTCTCCATGTTCATGCGGCACATGTGCTCGGGCAGACCGGTGGTTGCCGACTGTTGCCGGACGAAGTCGTCGGGTGTCTGCACGCCGTCGCCCAGCGGCAATTCCGCCGTGGAGAAGAGCTCGGCGCCCCGCTTGATCATCGCGACGAGGTCCGCCGGCGGCACCTCGCGCAGCGCCGAGCGGGCGCGCTCCGCCTTGCGCAAGTCACGCGCGACGATGCCCGGGTTGGCCTGACTCACCTCCGCCACCGGCTCGCCGGTGTCGAAGTGAACAACCTTGTCGATCTCAAGGCTCCGGTAGGGCTCGCCCCACCGGAGCGCCGGGAAGTGGATCACGGTTCGATGGCCACCGCTGGCGGTCAGATACCGTCGGCGATCTCGACGCTGATTGTCTCGCAGAACCCCTCGCCCTCGAGGGTCCGGTGCGCGTCGTCGCCAAGCTGGACCGTCAGCGTGTACGCACCCGGCTCCACCTGCAGCGTGTAGGTGCTCGACCCATCGCCGAAGTGCTGCCAGGGCGCGGCCTGCGGGACCACCTCGCCCGCCGGCAGGCAGTCGGTGTTGAGGCCGACGTGGAAGTGCCCCACATCAGGCCGGGGCGTATCGGTCTCGGCGTCGAAATCTTCCGGAATGGGGCTGATCACGTAGTTCTCCGCACCCATCTCGACATGGACGTCAAGGTCGCTCGACATCTCGCTGCCGTCCTCCGGCGCGACGAAGAAGACGCGCGGCGGGCCGCTCGGCGCCGGGGCCGCGTCCGCCATCGGTTCTTCCTCCATCGGCTCCTCGGCGGGAGCCATGTCCCCGCCGCCGCCGCACCCGACCGCAGCCAGGCCGACGATCGGCACGAGGGCCAGCGCAATCAGCATGTTCCGGTTCAGCAGTTCGGTTCGCATCGTTGTTTCTCGCTCCTTCGGTGCAGGTTGCACGTCCGATGGTTCCATCCGACGTATGTGGTTGCTCGCCATGGCCGCGCGGGGCGGCCAGCGTCATGATACCTGACCCGGTCAAAAACTTCCGGTCAGTAGACCCCGACCGTGGTCGACGACGAGAGCGCGCTGAACGGCCGGACGCCGCTTACGCCATCCCACGGATACTGCTCGCAGGGGGGCTCGCGCTCCCCCTCGTCCCGCTCGAGGAACCGGGGAACGAAGAACTCCTTCGTCAGCGTCGTCAGCATCACCCGGCCGGTCTCGCCGTAGCCCACCACGCGCCCGGCGCCGTCTGGGTCGACCACCTGCAGCACGGCGCGCGGCTGCGGCGCGTAGTAGGTGATCTTGTAGCCCTCCTCCGGTCCGCTCGGCGACGAGCCGGCGAGTCCCATCAGCGTGTTGCCGTAGGTGGGGGTCATGTAGACGCCGTCGAGCAGCTCCTCGTTCGCGAAGCGGTTCCACTGCGGCGTGAACTCGGTGCCGCCAGCGAAAATCCCGGTGATGCCGGTCTCACGGATGCTCGAGCCCTTCTCTTCCAGGCGGGTCGCGAGCGCCTCGATCAGCTTCGGCGTCGAGAAAAGGCACCTGATGTCGTGGCCGGCCGAGAGCACGGTCAGCGCCTGATCGATCACATGGGCCTGGTACGCCTTGAGGTGATCCATCCACCCCTTCCGGATCAGCTTGATCACCCAGCGCGGGTCGAGGTCGACGCAGAAGCAGATGCCGCCGCGGTACTGCGCCAGGTGCTCGACGGCGAGGCGAAGGCGGCGCGGGCCGGACGGGCCGAGCATCAGCCAGTTGGAGCCCTTCGGGAAACAGTCGTCGGGAAGCGACTCGGAGAAGAGCTCATAGTCGGTGCGGAAGTCATCGATGGCGATGCGGCTCTTCGGGATGCCGGTCGTGCCGCCCGTTTCGAAGACGTAGATCGGGCGGTCGGCGTACGCCTTCGGCACCCAGCGCCGAACCGGGCCACCGCGGAGCCATTCGTCCTCGAAGTGGCCGAACTTCGTCAGGTCGTCGACGCCCCGCACCTCCGTGCGCGGATCCCAACCCGCCTTCTCGGCCCAGTCGAGCCAGAACGGGCAGCCGGTCGCCGGGTCGAAGTGCCACTGAATGATGTCGCAGACATGCGCGTCGAGCGCCTCGCGCGCCGCGGTCGCGCGGGCATCAGTATCGGTCGCCGGTGCACTCATCAACCGGCGATCCTACACTAGCAGCCCGTGGCGAAACCCCGCGTGACACCGAGAGCGGTGAGGCGCCTGCCTGACAAGGCGCGACGAGCGAGCATATTGGCCATATGCGACCGAGGAGCAACGCCGTTCAGGCAGGATGCATCGCCGCTCGAAGGTAGCGGGGGTTTCGCCACGGGCTGCTAGAGTGTGTGCGGCGCCGCGGGCCGCACCGAGCGGCCGGGCAGGTGGCTGACACGGCGCGACGAGGAGAACCTCCACGCATGCCGGGACGGCTGGAACAGATCTGGATCAAGCGCTTGCACCGCGGGCCGATGGATCCGGTCGAGCAGGCGGAGCTGCGCGTCGGGCGCGGTCTGGCCGGGAACGCCGATCAGGGTGGCCGGCGCCAGGTGACGATCATCGCACGCGGGCGGTGGGACCGCCTGAGCGAAGCGATGGCGGATCAGATCGACCCGGCGGTGCGCCGGGCGAACATCCTGGTGTCGGACATCGAGTTCGAGGGTAGCCGCGGCCGGATCCTGCGCATCGGGTCGTGCCGTTTCAGGATCAACGGCGAGACGAGACCGTGCGCACGCATGGAGGAGGCGGCGCCGGGCCTGCGCGCCGTGATGGATCCCCCCTACGCGGGCGGTGCCTACGCCGAGACGATCGACGATGGCACTATCCGGGTCGGCGACCCGGTCGCCTGGGACGACTGACCATCTACAGCAGCGCGTCAGCCTTGGCGGCGAAGACGAAGTCACTCTCCGTCAGGCCGTCGATCTTGTGCGTCCAGATAGTAACCTTCACGCGCCCCCACGACAGGTAGATGTCGGGATGATGGTCCTGCTGCTCTGCCATCTCCCCCACCCTGGTCGTGAAGTCGAGCGCCTGCCTGAAGTCGTCGAACGTGTACACCTTCTCCAGGTGATGCGCCTCGACGACGGCCCAGTTCCCCCCGAGCCGCTCCTCGTAGGCGACGAGCGCCGTCCCCGTCAGCGGCGGCACGCCCCCTTTGCACGGCACGCAGTCCTGCTTCGCTAGATCGCTCATCGGTCCTTCCCCTCCAGATCAGTCTGCCCCCGGCGTCACTCCCCCTGCCGCGCGCGACGCAACCGCCGCGTCCCAGGCCTCGCTCATCCGACTCGACGCCAGCCACAACCCGCCGTCGACCACGAGGGTCACCCCCGTCACAAACGCCGCGAGATCCGAACAGAGGTACAACGCCGCCTTCGACACATCATCGATCGCCCCGAGCCGCCGCAACGGTGTCGTTCCGAGCGTCCGCTCCCTTGCCTCCCCTACCAGCAGCCGCTTCACCCCTTCGGTCCCCTCGATCGGCCCCGGCGCAATCCCGTTCACGCGGATTCCGTACGGTCCCCACTCCACCGCCAGCACCCGCGTCAGCGCGTCCACGCCCGCCTTCGCCGCCGACACGTGCACCTGCGCCGCCGTCCCGAGATAGTGCAGCGTCGCGCTGATGTTCAGCACCACGCCCCCGTCTCTGCGCAGGTGGGGTAGCGCCGCCCGGCACATGTGGAACGTTCCCTTCAGGTCGATGTCGACCACCGCGCCGAACCCGTTCGGCGACAGATCCTCCGCCAGGCAGAGGAAGTTCCCCGCCGCCCCGTTGACCAGGATGTCCAGCCGTCCGAACGCCTCAACCGTCGATGCCACCGTCGCGCCCGCCGCCGCCGGGTCCCGCACGTCGCCCGCCGCCTCGAACCCGCGCACGCCCAGCCCTTCAATCTCGGCGCGCACCGCCTTCAGCCGTTCCGGCCGGCGCCCGGTCACCGCCACGTCGCACCCATGGGCCGCCAGCGCCAGCGCCAGCCCCCGGCAGATGCCGGATCCGCCACCGGTCACCAATGCCGCCTTCCCCTTCAACAGGTCAGCCTGGAACCCCATCAGCCTCTCGGTGCCTCCCGGCGGGCAACGCGCGTGCGCGGCGCCCGCATACAATCCCCGGCGTTGGGCCTGCTTACCACCGCCACCAACGCCTTCCCGCTCTGGCTCATCCTCGCCAGCGCGCTCGCCCTCTGGCGCCCCGTGTTCTTCACGTGGTTCAGCGGCCCGCTGATCCCGCTCGGACTCGGACTCATCATGCTCAGCATGGGCATGACCGTCGGCGTCGAGGACTTCCGCCGCATCGTGCGCGAGCGTACGAACGTCCTGCCCGGCGTCGCGCTCCAATATACGCTCATGCCGCTGCTGGGCTTGACGCTCGGCTGGCTGTTCGGCCTCCCGACGCCGTTCGCGGTTGGCCTGATCCTGGTGAGCTGCTGCCCCGGCGGCACCGCGTCGAACGTCATCGCCTTCATCGCGCGGGCCGACGTCCCGCTCTCAGTCACGATGACCACCGCCTCGACGCTGCTCGCCGCACTCGCCACTCCGGCGCTCACCGCACTCCTTGCCGGCAACCGGATCGACGTCCCTATCGTCGGTCTGCTGACCGATACCGTGCAGGTGGTGATCCTTCCGGTCACGGCCGGCGCGCTCCTGAAGGCGCGGTTCCCGCGGGCGTGCGACCGCGTCCTGCCGATTGCCCCGCTCGTCGCCATCCTTGCGATCATCCTGATCGCCGGATCCGTGATCGCCGGCAACCGCGAGCAGGTGATCGACGCCGGGATGCGCCTGCTGCTGGCGGTCCTGGCGTTGCACGCCGGCGGCTTCGTGCTCGGTTATGCGGCTGGCAAGGTCTGGCTCCCGACGGAGCAGGCCGCCCGGACCGCGGCAATCGAGGTCGGCATGCAGAATTCCGGCCTCGGCGTCGTCCTCGCCCAGCAGAACTTCACCAATCCCCTGACCGCCGTCCCGAGCGCCATCTCCGCCGTCCTTCACTCCCTGGTCGGAAGCGTTGCCGCCGCCCTCTGGCGCGCGCGGCCCGGGCGATAGTCATTCGACAACTCCGGCCGGCCCTGGTCCCGACCGCACCCCGCACCGACAACGCGCAACTACGGGCGTAGCGGGTGCTGCCACCGAAGTCCGGGGAAGCGATCGAAGTCGGAATCGGTCGACACCATCGTGCACCCGTTCTCGATCGCGACAGCCGCATGTTGTGCGTCAGCGATCAGCTTGCCGGTGGCGCCCGCCTCACGGCACAGGCGTTCGAAGATAGCAAGGTGCTCGGGACCGGGACCGACGATACGGGCCGTGGGCCGCGTAGTGAGTTCCGAGAGGAAGGCGAACGCGCTGTCGAAGGTGGACGGCGAACTGAAAACACGCTGGTTGGTCACAACTCGGAGAAACCCCGACAGCACCAGAACGGAGAGCGCAAAAGGCTCCGGACCCGTTGCCAGCCGGGAGATCCATTGCGCGTACTCGGCATGATTCGCGATGGAGTCCTCGCGGTGGGCATAGACCAGCACGTTGACGTCCGGCAGGAGCATGACGGTCAGGGCCGCTGATGGCCAAAATGGGTCTCGTCGTCCGCCACCTCGATTGCTCGCGGCCGATCAAGATCGACCCCCGGTCGCGGGCCGTCCCCGCCAACCGCAATCAGCCGAAACGGTCTGGCCGGTTCCGCTGGCGTCCGCCGCTTGAGCGCATCGTCCAACGTCTTCGCGATGAAGGCGCTCACGCTGACGCCCTGCGCGGCCGCCTCACGACGCACCTGCATCGCGAGCCGGTCTTCAAGAGAAATGGTCGTTCGCATTATGCAGAGCATAACAGCATTGCATCCGTTCACCGCCAACGCGGACGCGCAGGAGGCCCCGTCAGGCGGGCGGGTGGGCCGCCGTCTCGCGGTCAGGAACGTCGGCCGAACTCGGCGACCCTCTCCACCAGAGCGCGGACAGCCTCCGGCAGTTCGAGGGACGGGACGGCGGCGCGGCCCGTGTCTGACATCTTGCGCCACGTCTTCTTCAGGATGTCGATCACCTTCGGCTCGTCGTGCTTCACCGCGAAGTCGGCAAGGTAGTGGGTGAGGAAGACGTGGCAGATGACGTCTTCGAGGAGCTGGGCGTCGCGGTCGGCCTTGAGGCGGTCCTTGCGGACGAGGGACTGGACGCGCGCGATCGTGGCCTCGTCGTAACCGACGTCGCGAAGGATCTCCACCGCTGTGTCCGCGTGAAAGTTCGCCAGGTCGGTGCGCCATTGGCGGTAGCCCGCGCGACCGTCCGGGTAGTCGCCGCGGGGGATGGTCCAGCGCCGGATGTGCTGGCAGCGGGCGGCGAGCTGGACGGTTTCGCGGGCGTCCGGAGTAAACCGGTGGAGCGCCGCGGTCATGCGGTTGGCGTAGACCAGTTCCTTCGGCTGCGGAACACCGTCCACGACCTCGGTGTTGGGGTCTTCCGCGTTGGCGGCGTCGAAGCGGTGTACCGCTTGACGGAAGCGGGGCGATGAGTCGCCGGGTGTGGTCACTGGATGCAGCTTCCGTTGTTGATGGTAGTGCCGGCCTGGAGGCCGGCGCACCAGTACGCGTGCCGGCCTGGAGGCCGGCGCACCAGTACGCGTGCCGGCCTGGAGGCCGGCGCACCAGTACCCGTGCCGGCCTGGAGGCCGGCGCACCCGGCCGGCTACTCCGCGGCGCTGACGTAGCCCTGGCGCTCCAGGTGCAGAATGATGCGCTGCGCCGCCTCGTCAGGCGTAAGGGCGGTAGTCTGGATGGATACGTCGGCGTCCGCCGGGGCCTCGTAGGGATCGGAAATCCCGGTGAACTCCTTGATGATGCCCGCCCGCGCCTTGGCGTAGAGGCCCTTGCGGTCGCGTTGCTCGCACACGTCGAGCGGCGTGTCGACATGGACGAGAGCGAAGCCGCCGAGCGGCTCGATCATGCGGCGCACATCCTTGCGCACCGCATCGTAGGGCGCGATCGGGGCACAGACGGCGATGCCGCCGTTCTTCGTGATCTCCGACGCAACGTAGCCGATGCGCCGGATGTTGATGTCCCGGTGCGCCTTGGAGAAGCCGAGCTCGCTCGACAGGTGCTTGCGAACCAGGTCGCCGTCGAGTAGCGTCACCGGCCGGCCGCCGAACTCCAGGAACTTCACCAAGAGCGCGTTGGCAATGGTCGATTTGCCGGAACCGGACAGTCCGGTGAAGAAGACCGTGAATCCCTGCCGCCCGCGCGGCGGGTGGCTGCGGCGCAGCTCCTCGGCGACATCCGGGAACGTGAACCAGTGCGGGATGTCGCGCCCTTCCGCGAGGCGCTCGCGCAGGTCAGTGCCGGAGATATTGAGGGTGCGCCGCCCTTCCTCCACTTCGTCGATCGCGAGGTAGGCGTCGGCATCCTGAACATAGACCATCAGCTTGAACGGCACCATCGCAACGCCCAGCTCCGCCTCGTGCTGGCGGAGCAACTCCTGCGCGTCGTATGGTCCGTAGAACGGGTTGCCGGCGGAATCGCTGCCCGGGCCAGCGTGGTCGCGGCCGACGATCAGGTGGGTACAGCCGTGGTTCTTGCGGATGATGGCGTGCCAGACTGCCTCGCGCGGGCCGCCCATCCGCATCGCGAGCGGCAGCAGCGAGAGCTGCGCCGTGTTCGACGGGTAGCGGTGCAGCAGCGCCTGATAGCACCGGACGCGCGTGTAGTGGTCGACGTCGCCTGGCTTGGTCATGCCGACTACCGGGTGGATCAGCAGGTCGGCGCCCACTTCCTTCGCGGCGCGCAGGGTGAGTTCCTGGTGCGCGCGGTGCATCGGGTTGCGCGTCTGGAACGCGACCACCTTCGTCCAGCCCAGCTTCGCGAACTGCGCGCGGATTTCGGTCGGGGTGTGGCGGATCTGCCGGTAGTCGTAGTGCGTTACCGGCTGCACCATCGTGACGCGGCCGCCGACGTAGAACGGATGCGTCCGGTCAAGCACGTGCGCGACACCCGGGTGCTCGGGGTTGTCGGTGCCGAAAACCGACACCGCCTCGGCGGTACGATCCGGCTGCCAGACGTCCTCGACATCCAGAACGGCGAGCATCACGCCTTCCGGGTCGCGGAGGGCGAGCTTCGATCCGGGCGCGAGGGATCCGGCAAGATCCTCCGGCACATCGAGCGTGATCGGGATCGGCCACAGCGTGCCGTCCGCGAGCCGCATCTCGCTGCAGACACGGTCGTAGTCCGGCTGCGGCATGAAGCCGGTCAGCGGAGAGAAGCCGCCGTTCGCGAGCAGCTCGAGATCGCAGAGCTGACGCTCCGTGAGGTCGTGGGAAGGCCAGTCGCGGGAGGCCTCCTTCAGGACGACGCGGTCGGCGTCGGGGGCGAACAGATCGACGAGCTTCCCGCCGTGGGGGGCGATGAGATGGTCCGGCACGATCGTCGTTGCTCCTTCTGTGGTAGTTGCGCTGAGGTAGAACCGGTAACTGTAGCATGCGGTAGCGGGCGCCCGGGGAGGGAACCGGGGCAGGTGACCACAGCTTGACTCCAGGGTGGATCCGAGGCTAGAGTTTCTCTGTTAACCCATGCACGTGATTCTCGCTGCGTCTGGCTGCGCCTGTTGTTGCTGTTGTATGGGGCCCCACGGGGCTCCCCTGGGCGACGGTCGTACGCGTGCGGATGCATTGAAGCAGTAGCGAACAGGCAGCAAACAGCACACGACAGACTGAAGCCCGGGGGGCGACGCCCTCCGGGCTTTTTTTGTGGCCGCGCGCGGAAGGAACGGACGGTACGAACGTGGTGAACGGAACGAGACTGGTAACGGCCGGCAGCGCGGCGCGCGGCGGGAAGGTTTCCGCGTGACCGAGATCGCACCCGGCATCATCGGCTTTGCGATCGGCCTGCTGGTCGGCGCCACCTCAACCGGCGGCGGCGCGCTTCTGACCCCGGCGCTGATCCTGATTGCCCGGGTGCCGGCACCGATCGCGATCGGCTCGGACATGCTGATCGCGTGCGGCATGAAGCTGTTCGGCGGCGGGTTCTATGCGTTGCGCCGCGAGGTGCACTGGCCGACAGTCGGACGCCTGGCGCTCGGATCGATCCCGGGCGCGATCATCGGCCTGGCGATTCTGGGCGCGCTTCCGGCGGCGCAGATCGACTACTGGCTGACGCGCGCGCTCGGCGCCGTCCTGCTGGTGGCAGGCACAGCACTCTGGCTGCGCGTTCGCCTCGAGGCCCGGTGGCGACCCGCCGGAAAGCCACGCGCGGTTGTCACCGTGGCGACCGGCCTTGTCATCGGAGTACTGGTAGCGACGACCAGCGTCGGGAGCGGATCGCTGCTGCTCTGCGCGCTGGTGTTGTTCTACCCGCTCGGTGCCCGCACAACGGTCGGCACCGACCTCGTCCACGCGCTCGTCCTGTCGGCTACGGCAACCGTCGGCCATGCCGCGGCGGGACGCGTCGATTTCGCGCTGGCGGCGACAGTGCTTGCCGGCGCCATTCCGGGCGTCTTGATCGGTGCACGGATGTCAATCGCAGTGCCGGAACGCGCGCTGCGCGTCGGCCTGGCGACGGTTCTGGTCCTTCTCGGCTTGCGGTTGTCGGTGTTCAGCGCGTCGAACGGCGTGACGGCGGCATACGGAGGTGGCTGGTGATCGAAACGGTTCTGGACCCGGTTGAGGCTGTTGGGATTGACGGTGAACACACGGACGGCGACATCATCGCGTCGGCCGCGGCGGCGCTCGAGGGAGCGCCCGCCGAGGAGACGCTGCGCTGGGCGGTAGAGCACTACGCCGACCGGCTGACGTTCGCCACTGGCTTCGGTCCGGAGGGGTGCATCCTGATCGATCTGATCGGACGCCACGCCCTGCCGATCGACATGTTCACGCTCGACACCGGGCTGATCTTCGAGGAAACGCGCGACCTGTGGCGGCGGCTCGAGGCACGCTACGGACTCCGGATCCGCGGAGTGACGCCGCCGCTGACGGTCGACGAACAAGCTGAGGTGCACGGCGAGCAGCTCTGGGAGCGCGCACCCGACCGCTGTTGCGCGATCCGGAAGGTGGCTCCGCTCCGGGAGGAACTTGCGAACGTGGACGCCTGGATTACCGCGATCCGCCGCGATCAGACGCCGCAGCGGGCGACTGCGCGGACGGTCGACTGGGACGACAAGTTCGGGATCGCGAAGGTGAACCCACTGGTCACCTGGACGTCGGCGGATGTCTGGCGCTACCTCGCGCAGCACGACGTGCCCTACAACCCGCTGCACGACCAGGGCTTCCCCAGCATCGGCTGCTGGCCCTGCACCACGTGGGTCGCGCCGGGCGAGAACGAACGGGCGGGGCGCTGGCGCGGCACGACGAAGACCGAGTGCGGCCTCCATGCGGCACCGGAGCCCGCGACCTTCCCGGCGGGCCCGTGAACCGGGAGTCCCAGAACCAATGCCTCTTTTCCCGGCGTTCCTGAAGCTGAACGGCCGGCGGGTGGTGATGGTGGGCGGCGGCGTGGTCGCCGCGTCCAAGCTGCGCGCGCTATGGGACGCGGGAGCGGAGGTGACGGTGGTCGCACCGGCGATCATCGAGGCGATCGCGAAGGCACCGGACGTCACACTGATCCGCCGCCAGTTCGAGCCGTCCGACCTCGACGGCGCCTGGCTGGTCGTCGCCGCGGCGACGCCGGAGGTGAACCGCGCCGTGGCGCATGCCGCGGGCGAGCGGTGCCTTTTCGTCAATGCGGTGGACGATCCGCCGAACGCCAGCCTCTACTTGGGAGGCGTGGTGCGCCGCGCCGGGACGACGATCGCGATCTCGACCGAGGGGCGCGCGCCCGCGATCGCCGGGCTGTTGCGGGAAGGGCTCGACGCCATCCTTCCTGAGGCGGATCTGGAACGGTGGCTCGATGCATCGGATCGACTGCGCTCGCGCTGGCGGCAGGATGGCACGCCGATGGCGGCGCGACGACCGGAGCTGCTCGATGCGCTGATCGCGTTGTACGCGAGGGACGGGCGGCGGACTGCCGCCGCACCGGGGGTAGCCATGCCGGCCTGGAGGCCGGCGCACCAGTACGCGGCGCACCCTGACGCGGTGGCGCACCGTGGCGGTGGCTTCGTCTCGCTGATCGGCACGGGGCCGGGCGATCCCGATCTGCTCACGGTGCGCGGGGCTCGGCGGATCGCCGAGGCGGACCTCGTGCTCTACGATGGCCTGGTGCCGGAGGCGACCGTTGCGCTGGCGACCCGCGCGCAGCACTTCAGTGTCGCGAAGCGCGCCGGACGTCCGGCGGTGACGCAGGAGACGGTGCACCGGCTGATGATCCGGAGCGCCCGCCGCGGCAAGCGGGTGGTCCGGCTGAAGAACGGCGATCCGTTCCTTCTCGGGCGCGGCGGCGAAGAGGCGCTGGCACTGGCGGCGGCGGGGGTGCCGTTCGAGGTGATCCCGGGGGTGACATCGGCCGTGGCCGCGCCGGAGCTCGCCGGGATTCCGGTGACGCACCGGGGGATGGCGGCCGGGTTCACCGTCGTGTCGGGGCATGCGCCGGAGGCGTTCGAACCAGTACTGGCGGGCGTGGGACCGGGGTCGATGACGGTCGTGGTCCTGATGGGGTTGCGGAATCGCAGGCGGATCGCGCAGACGTTGCTTGACGGCGGATGGCGGAAGGAGACGCCAGCGGCGGTCGTCTTCGGTGCGGCGACGGACCGGATGGCGACCTGGGTCGGCACACTCGACGCGCTTGCAGACAGCGAATCCGAGCTGGTGTCGGATTCGTGGTGCCGGCCCGAACGCCGCGATGCGGCGCCGGTTCCGGCCGGCGCCGGAGGCGCCGCCGTGAACGAGGCGCCGGGGACGATCATCGTAGGCGCTGTGGTCGGCTTGCGGGCGGTGATTGCGGCAGCTGTGCAGGCTGGTGCGGGGGAATCGGCCGGTGCCGACAGGGCGGCGTTACAGCGCCGCGCCGGGGGGCGAGGGTCATGACCTGGAAGGAACAGCTCGGCGATCGGATCCCGGAAACGCTTGGCGCCGAGATCGATCTCTTCGAGAACCAAATCGAGCTGCGGCGGCATGGACGGATCGACGAGAAGGTCTTTGCCGAGACGCGGCTGCGGCGCGGCGTGTACGGGCAGCGGTACGACAACGGCCAGCGGAACGACGGGACCGGGCCGAAGCCGCTGCACTATCCGTCCAACGGGCTGACGAAGGGACCCGACACGGTGTGGGACGCGCCCGGGATGCAGCGGATCAAGATCCCGATGGGACTGCTGAATCCGGAGCAGATGGCGACCCTTGCGGACTTGGCCGACGAGTACAGCGACGGCGTGTGCCATGTGACGACGCGCCAGGATATCCAGTTGCACTTCGTCCATATCGACGACACGCCCGACCTGATGCGGCGGCTCGCCGCGGCCGGCATCACGACGCGCGAGGCGTGCGGCAACACGGTGCGTAACGTCACCGCCTGCCCGCTCGCCGGTGTCTGCCACGACGAGACGTTCGACGTCACGCCGTATGCGGTGGCCTGCATGCGCTTCCTGCTGGGCCACCCCGACACGCAGGACTTCGGCCGGAAGTTCAAGGTGGCGTTCTCCGGCTGCCGCGACCACGCCTGCGGCCTGGTTTCGATGCACGACCTGGGGCTGATCGCGGTCACCCGAACCGAGCAGGGCGTCGAGCGGCGTGGCTTCGAGACGTACGTCGGCGGCGGGCTCGGCGCGGTGCCGTACCAGGCGAAGCTGTTCGACGAGTTCCTGCCGGTGGAAGAACTGGCGCCGACGGCGCAGGCGATCGCGCGGGTCTTCGCGCGGCTGGGCCAGAAGAAGAACCGGGCGCGGGCGCGGATCAAGTTCCTGGTGGCGCAGCTCGGTATCGACGAGTTTCGCCGGCTGGTGCTGGAGGAGCGGGCCGGGTTGCCCGAGGATCACCGGTGGACGGCGCACCTGGACAAGGCGGGACGCGCGGATGCCGGCGAGGATGAGGACGGGACGGCCACTGCGCGGGCGTCTGCGGACGCGGCACTCCGCGCGCCCGGGGCGCACAACGGTGGTGGCGGGAACGGCGGCGCGGATCGATCCCGCGAGGCGTGGGCGCGGACGAACGTGTACCGGCAGCGTCAGCCCGGGTACGCGGCGGTCACCGTCGCGCTGCCGTTGGGCGACATCACGGCCGGCCAGATGCACCGCCTGGCCGCGCTGGTCCAGCGCTACGCAGGCGGCGAGGCGCGCGCGACGGTCGAACAGAACATCCTGTTGCGGTGGGTGCGGGAAGCGGATGTGCCGGCGCTCTACACGGAGCTGGCGGCGCTCGGACTTGACCAGGCCGGCGCCGGAACGATTAGCGACATCACCGCCTGCCCCGGCACCGACACCTGCAAGCTGGGGATTGCCTCGTCGCGCGGCCTGGCCGCGGAACTGACCCGCCACCTTGCCAAGCCCGGCAGCGCCACCGATCCGGCGATCGAGGGACTCCGGATCAAGACGAGCGGCTGTTTCAACTCCTGCGGCCAGCATCACGTCGCCGACCTGGGGTTCTACGGCGTCAGCCGAAATATCGGCGGCTACGCGGTGCCCCACTTCCAGGTGATCCTGGGCGGACAGTGGACCAGCAACGCCGCGTCGTACGGGCTGGCGTCGGGCGCGATTCCGTCGAAGCGAATCCCGGAGGTGATTGACCGCATCACCCGACGCTTCGTCGCCGAGCGGCAGGAGGACGAGTCGTTCCAGGACTACACTCGACGGATCGGCAAGCGCGCGCTACGCGAGATGTTCGCCGACCTGGCGACGGTGCCGTCGCACGACGACGACCCATCCTTCTATGCGGACTGGGGCGATCCGCGCGAGTTCACGCTGGGCGATATGGGGGTTGGCGAGTGCGCCGGAGAAGTGGTCTCACTCACCGAGTTCGATTTCGCTGCCGCCGAGGCGCAGGTCTTCGAGGCGCAGTTGAAGCTGGAGGAGGGCTTGCCGGTGGATGCGGACGCACTCGCGTTCGGCGCGATGCTGCTGGGTGCCCGCGGCCTGATCAAGACCGAGTTCATCGACATCGGCGACGATCCCGATACGGTGGTGCGCGAATTCAAGGCCCGATTCTTCGATACCGAGATCTTCTTCGACCGGTACGCCGGCGGGAAGTTCGCGATGTACCTCTTCCGGCGGCACAACGCCGGACCGCGCGAGACGGCGGAGGCGGTGCACCACCTGATCGAGGAGGCGCAGCTCTTCCTCGACGCGTGCCACACGTGTGCCGCCCGGATCGCCGCGCGCCCGGTGGCGGACCTCGCGCCTGCGGCCCAGACCACGTAGCCCGGGACGACCCCGCCAGCGAGCCATCCGGATGGATCAGTCCGCCACCGTCGACGCGATCGAGCGTTTCAGCCTGAAGCTGTTCGTCACGGACGGCCGGGACGTCAACCCGAACGACATCATCACGATCTTCCACCGCTGGATCCGCGAGCAGGCCGTGCCCGGGCTGCTGATCGACGTGGCCGACTACGGCCATCTGGCGGAGGGGCCGAACGTCCTGCTGGTGGCGCACGAGGCGAACTACGCGTTCGACTGTGCGGGCCGCCCCGGCCTCGCATACGCGACGAAGCGATCGAGCCCCGGCGCGCTTGCCGACCGGGTCGCCGGCGCGGCGCGCATCCTGATCGCCGCCGCCCGGCGCCTGCAGGATGAGACGGCGGCGGACGACGGGGGCCCGATGCCGTTCCGGACCGATCGGATCGAGCTCGTCGTTAACGACCGGCTCCATGCGCCAAAGACCGCCGACGTGGAACGGGCGCTGCAGGCGGTGGTCGAACAGGCGGCCCGCCAGGTCTTCCGCGACGCGCGCGTCGAATCGTCCCCTCTCGCCGACCCTGGCCGAACCGGCGTAACCGTCCGCATCCCGGACGCACCGCCGATCGAGACGCTGACGTAATTGCGTTCCGCTTCGCACAGGACGACCCTGCCGGCTGGCAGCCGGCGCATCGCCCGTCAAACTATCACAAACGCTAATGTTCAAGTGGATTGCTATTAGTTCGTCAACGTGTGTAAAGTGTCCACGTTACCCATGCAGATCGAAGCCCTCGGGATCTTCTGCGACGTGGTGCGCCACCAGAGCTTTTCGCGGGCGGCGCTCGCGAATTCGGTGTCGCAGTCGTCGGCAAGCCAGACGGTGCGGCATATCGAACGTCGGATTGGCGCGCAACTGATCGACCGCTCGCACCGGCCGTGGAGGCTGACGACCGAGGGTGAACTGTTCTTCAAGGGATGTCAGGAAATCGTCGACCGCTACCGCGAGCTTGAGGAGTCGGTGCAGAAGCAGAAACGGGCGGTCCACACGATACGCGTGGCGTCGATCTACTCGGTCGGCATGCACGATCTGTCCCTGTACGTTGATCGGTTCCGCGCCGCCGAGCCGGGCGCGCATGTCGACATCGACTACATGCACCCGGACGAAATCCCCGCCTGCATCCGGAGCGATCAGTACGAGCTGGGGCTGCTGGCGTTCGGAACGCCGGGACGCGACCTGACGGTGGTGCCGTGGCAAGAGCAGGTGATGGTGGTCGCCTGCCCGCCCTCCCACCGCTTTGCGAAGCAAGCCTCCGCGATCAGCCCGCGGAAACTGGGGGGCGAGGCGTTCGTCACGTTCGATCGGGGGCTGCCGGTGCGCCGCGAGCTCGACCGCTACCTCCGGCGGCACGAGGCGGATGTCGATGTCGTCGCCGAGTTCGACAACATCGAGAACATCAAACAGGCAGTGGAGGATGGCGCCGGGGTTGCGATCCTGCCGGAGCCGACCCTCCGACGCGAGGTGGAGCTGCGCGCGCTGGTCGCCGTTCGGCTCGAGACGCTGGACGGCGAACCGCCGTTCGTCCGCCCGCTCAGCATCGTCCATCGCCGTGGCCGGCGGCTCAACCCCGCGGTGACCGCATTCATCCGGGTGCTTCGCCCAGCCAGCACCGAACAGGCCGCCTGAGGAGGGGGATCAACATGCACGACAGACATCCCGCTCCCCGTGCCGGTGTTACCGGAGCGGCGCCGGACGCACAGGGCCTGTACGACCCCGCCAACGAACACGACTCGTGCGGCGTCGGCTTCGTCGTCAACATCAAGGGCCATCGCTCGCACACGCTGGTCCGCCAGGCCCACGAGGTGCTGATCAACCTGCTCCACCGCGGTGCGTGCGGCTGCGAGAAAACCACCGGCGACGGCGCCGGCATCCTGCTGCAGCTTCCCCACACGTTCCTGCGGAAGGCGGCGGCGGCGGCGGGCTTCGACCTGCCGGAGCCGGGCGCCTACGGCGTCGGGATGATCTTCCTGCCGCGTGACGCCGACGAGCGGCGCCGCGTGGAGGCGCGGTTCGCCGCGATCGTCGCCGAGGAAGGCCAGCGCGTTCTCGGCTGGCGCGACGTCCCGACCGACAGCTCGCACCTCGGCGCCACGGCGCGGAGCGGCGAACCGGTGATCCGGCAGATCTTTATCGGCCGCGACCGCGCGCTCGACGGCGCTCCCGACGCCCGGCTCCGCTTCGAGCGGAAGCTGTACGTCATCCGGATGCGGATGGCCCACGCCACCGACACACTGGACCTGCGCGAGCGCGCGCTCTACTACGTCGCCAGCCTCTCGTCGAACACGATCGTCTACAAGGGGATGCTGATCTCCGATCAGATCGAGCAGATGTTCCCCGATCTGGTCGATCCGGACGTGGAGTCGGCGCTGGCGCTGGTCCACTCGCGCTTCTCGACCAACACCTTCCCGTCATGGCCGCTGGCCCACCCGTACCGCTACGTCGCCCACAACGGTGAGATCAACACGCTGCGCGGCAACATCAACTGGATGCGGGCGCGCGAGTCGCTCTGCCGTTTCGAGGCGTTCGGCGACGACGACCTACGGAAGCTGTTCCCGCTGATCCGCGAGGGGCAGAGCGATACGGCAACGTTCGACAACGTGCTGGAGTTCCTCGCGCTGACGGGGCGCCCGCTCGCCCACGCGGTGCTGATGATGATCCCGGAGCCGTGGCGCAACCACGAGTCGATGAGCCCGGAGCGGAGGGCGTTCTACGAGTACCACGCCTCGCTGATGGAACCGTGGGACGGGCCGGCGTCGATCGCGTTCACCGACGGGACGGTGGTCGGCGCGGTCCTCGACCGGAACGGCCTCCGCCCCTCGCGCTACATCGTGACGAAGGACGATCTGGTGGTGATGGCGTCCGAGGTGGGTGTGCTCGACATCCCGCCGGAGAATGTCCTGGTGAAGGAACGGCTCCACCCGGGACGCATCTTCCTGGTTGACACGGCCCAGGGACGGATTGTCGACGACGGGGAGATCAAGACGGAGCTGGCCCGCGAGCATCCGTACGCCGACTGGCTGCGGCAGGAACTGACCCACATCGACCACCTGCCGGCGGTTCCCGCCGACCCGCCCGCGCCCCGGTCGTCGGTCCGTGACCGGCAGCGGGCGTTCGGCTACACCGAGGAGGACCTCCGGATCCTGATCGCGCCGATGGCGCAGAACGGCCTCGAGCCGATCGGGTCGATGGGTACCGATACCGCACTCGCCGTCCTCTCCGACCGGCCGCGCCCGCTCTACGACTACTTCAAGCAGCTCTTCGCGCAGGTGACGAACCCGCCGCTCGACGCGATCCGCGAGGAACTGGTCACCGACATGGGCTCGACCCTCGGGGCCGAAGGGAACCTGCTGGCCCCCGACCCCCGCTCGTGCCACCACATCAAGGTGGATGCGCCGGTGATCACCAACGGCGACCTGGCGAAGCTGCGGGCGTTGGACGACCCCGCGTTCCGGGCGGCGACGCTGCCGATGCTGTTCGACCCGGCGGAGGGCACGGCCGGCCTGGAACGTGCGATGGAACGCCTGCGCGAGGCGGCGAGCGCCGCGGTGGCGGACGGCGCCACGCTGCTGATTCTGTCGGACCGCGGCGTCGACGCGAATCACGCGCCCGTCCCGGCCCTGCTCGCCACCGCCGGCGTCCACCATCACCTCGTGCGCGAAGGCACGCGGACCCGCTGCTCGCTGATCGTCGAGACGGGCGAGGCACGCGAGTGCCATCACATGGCGCTGCTGGTCGGCTACGGCGCGGCGGTGATCAACCCGTACCTCGTCTTCGAGACGCTCGAGGAGCTTCTCGCCGACGGCGAGGTGCACGACATCGACCTGGAGCAGGCGATCGCCCGCTACATCAAGGCGTGCACGAAGGGCGTGCTGAAGGTGATGTCGAAGATGGGGATCTCCGCGCTGCAGAGCTATCGCGGCGCGCAGATCTTCGAGGCGGTCGGCCTTGACAAGAAGTTCGTCGACGCCTGCTTCACCTGGACCGCGTCGCGCATCGGCGGCATCGGCATCGACGTGGTGGCCGAGGAGGTGATCCGCCGCCACGGTCAGGCGTTCGCCGGCCGCCGCCGCGAGGACGACGAGCTGGAGACGGGTGGCGAGTACCAGTGGCGGCGCGACGGCGAGTACCACCTGTTCAACCCGGAGACGGTGTTCAAGCTGCAGCATGCGACGCGCAGCGGCCAGGAGCGGATTTACCGGGAGTACGCCACCCTCGTGAACGATCAGAACCGGAAGCGGGCGACGCTGCGGGGCCTGCTCGATCTCAGGCCAGCCGCTCAGCCGATCCCGATCGACGACGTGGAGCCGGCCGAGTCGATCTTCCGGCGCTTCGCCACCGGCGCGATGTCGTACGGCTCGATCAGCGCCGAGGCGCACGAGACGCTCGCCATTGCGATGAACCGCCTGGGCGGCAAGTCGAACACCGGCGAGGGAGGCGAGGATCCGGCGCGCTACATCCCGGATGTAAACGGCGACCTCCGGCGGAGCGCGATCAAGCAGGTCGCCTCCGGCCGGTTCGGCGTGACCAGCGAGTACCTGGTGAACGCCGACGACCTGCAGATCAAGATGGCGCAGGGCGCGAAGCCTGGCGAGGGGGGCCAGTTGCCCGGCTTCAAGGTGTACCCCTGGATTGCGAAGGTGCGCTACTCGACGCCGGGCGTCGGCCTCATCTCGCCGCCGCCGCACCACGACATCTATTCGATCGAGGACCTCGCGCAACTGATCCACGACCTGAAGAACTCGAACCCGGAGGCCCGGGTCCACGTCAAGCTGGTGGCCGAGGTGGGGGTCGGCACCGTTGCGGCCGGCGTGTCGAAGGCGCATGCCGACGTCGTGCTCATCTCCGGCCACGACGGCGGCACCGGCGCATCGCCCCTGACCAGCATCAAGCATGCCGGTGTCCCCTGGGAGCTGGGGCTGGCCGAGACGCAGCAGGTGCTGACGCTCAACGACCTGCGTGACCGGATCGTGGTGCAGGTGGACGGCCAGATGAAGACCGGGCGCGATGTCGCGATCGCGGCGCTGCTCGGGGCCGAGGAGTACGGCTTCTCTACCGCGCCGCTGGTGGTCTCCGGCTGCATCATGATGCGGGTCTGCCACCTCGACACCTGCCCGGTCGGCGTCGCGACGCAGAACCCGGAGCTGCGAAAGCGCTACTCCGGCAAGCCGGAGTTCGTCGAGAACTACTTCCGGTTCGTCGCCCAGGAACTGCGCGAGCTGATGGCGCAGATGGGCTTCCGGACGATGGACGAGATGATCGGCCGCGCCGACCGGCTCGACATGAAGTCGGCGGTCCACCACTGGAAGGCGCGCGGCGTCGATCTCTCCACCATCCTGCATCAGCCCGACGTGCCGCCCTCGGTAGGCCGGTACTGCACCGAGCGGCAGGACCACGGCCTCGACCAGGCACTCGACAACACCCTGATCGAACGGTGCCGGGACGCGATCGAACGCCGGACGCCGGTCGAGATCGATCTGCCGATCCGGAACGTCAACCGGACCGTCGGCACGATGCTCGGCCACCGCATCACGAAGCGCTGGGGCGCAGAGGGGCTGCCGGACGAGACGATCCGGATCCACTTCACCGGCTCGGCCGGCCAGAGCTTCGGAGCGTTCCTGCCGCGCGGCGTGACGATGACGGTGGACGGCGACGCGAACGACTACTTCGGCAAGGGACTCTCGGGTGGCCATCTCGTGATCCGGCCGCCGGCCGAGGCTACGTTCGTCGCCGAGGACAACATCGTCATCGGCAACGTCGCGCTGTACGGCGCCACCGGCGGCGAGGCGTTCGTCCGGGGCATCGCCGGCGAGCGGTTCTGCGTCCGGAACAGCGGCGCGCACACGGTGGTCGAGGCGGTGGGCGACCATGGCTGCGAGTACATGACCGGCGGCCGCGTCGTCGTCATCGGCCGGACCGGGCGGAACTTCGCGGCCGGCATGAGCGGCGGCGTCGCCTGGGTGCTTGACGTCGATGGCCGTTTCGCGACCCGTTGCAACCCCGGCATGGTCGATCTGGAAGGGCTCGGCGACGACGACGAGCCGCTGGTGCGGGACCTGCTCGCACGCCACGCCGATCTGACCGGCAGCCCGGTCGCGCGCCGCCTGCTGGATGACTGGGCGGCGACGCGCGAGCAGTTCGTCAAGGTGATGCCGCGCGACTACAAGCGGGTGCTCGAGGCCGAAGCGCGCGCCCGGGCCGAGGCGCGCGAGCCGGAGTTCGCCGAGCTGATCGGCGCGGCGTCGTAGTCGCAGGTGCGCGCAGATACCGAACGGAACCGATGGGCAAGCTGAAGGGATTTATCGAGATCGACCGGCAAGGGGCGCCGAAGCGGCCGACGGTCGAGCGGCTGAACGACTGGAACGAGGTGTATCTGCCCTACGCGGACGCCGACCTGCGGGCGCAGGGGGCGCGCTGCATGGACTGCGGCATCCCCTTCTGCCACCAAGGCTGTCCACTCGGCAACCTGATCCCGGACTGGAACGATCTGATCTACCGCGACAAGTGGCGCGACGCGATCGACCGGCTCCATAAGACGAACAACTTTCCCGAGTGGACCGGCCGCCTTTGCCCCGCCCCGTGCGAAGGCTCGTGCGTGCTGGCGATCGACGACGACGCGGTCACGATCAAGTCGATAGAGCTCGCCACGGTGGAACATGCCTTCGAGCAGGGCTGGATCGCGCCGCAGCCGCCGGCGATCCGGACCGGCAAGACGGTGGCGGTGGTCGGCTCCGGTCCCGCTGGCCTGGCCGCGGCGGACCAACTGAACCGCGCCGGCCACACGGTTACCATCTTCGAGAAGTCGAACCGGATCGGCGGACTGCTCCGCTACGGCATCCCCGAGTTCAAGATGGAGAAGCGCTTTCTCAACCGGAGGCTCGACATCATGGAAGCCGAGGGAGTGCTGTTCCGGACCGGCGTGAACGTCGGCATCGATGTCTCCGGGGCGGAGCTGCGCGACCGGCATGACGCAACGCTGCTCGCCGGCGGCGCCGGCTGGCCGCGCGACCTGACGGTGCCGGGGCGAGAGCTCAAGGGGATCCACTTCGCGATGGAGTACCTCACGCAGCAGAACCACCGGAACGAGGGAGACATCGTCCCGGACGCGGAGGCGATCACGGCAGCCGGCAAGCGTGTGATAATCATCGGCGGGGGCGACACCGGCGCGGATTGCCTCGGTACCGTGCACCGGCAGGGCGCGGCGGCGGTCTCGCAGTTCGAGTTGCTGCCTCGGCCGCCGGACGAGCGGGCGCCCGACAACCCCTGGCCGTTGTGGCCGAACATCCTCCGGGTCTCGGCCGCCCACGAGGAAGGGGGCGACCGGGTCTATTCGGTGTCGACCGAGCGATTCAGCGGCACCGGCGACGGGCGGGTCGCGAAGCTGCACGGGAAACAGGTCGAGATGGTGCGGGCGGACGGTCGGCCGTCGTTCCAACCGGTGCCGGGCACCGAATTCGAGCACGAGGTCGACCTCGTGCTGCTTGCCATGGGGTTCCTTGGGCCGGAGCGGCCGGGGATGCTCGAGGAGCTGGATGTCCGGCTGACCGAGCGGGGCAACGTCTGGCGGGACGAGAATTGGATGACGAGCGTGCCGTCGGTCTTCACCGCCGGCGACATGCAGCGGGGGCAGTCGCTCATCGTCTGGGCGATCGCCGAGGGCCGAAGCGCCGCACGAGGCATCGACGCCTGGCTGATTGGCAGCTCAAGCCTCCCGGCGCCGGTCTGACCGTACGTGCGCGGCGCGGCGGACGCGGTTGGCGGGAGCACCGCTTGAAGTCACCGCGTCGTCTGGCCTCTTCGGTACGTGTGTGTCCCGTTGCGCTTGGGGGGGCGCGCAGGCACTGACTGCGAAACTGGTACGGAGTTTGCATGTGTCTCTGGGCATATGCCGTCTCGCACGCCCCGCGCGCGCCCAACGACCTCCCGGCGGCGGACGACCAGTCGGGTCGTTGGACAATCACGTGCGATGCCGAAGATCAGGCTGAAATCGCTCCCTGACGAGGTCAGACCGCTGGCAATGCTGGCGGAGATCAATCAGGCGCTTACCGTGGCGCAGTCGCCGAGGGCCGGTCTGCAGCGCGCGTTGGAGATCCTCGACCACGACTACGGCGTCATCCGAAGCGCCGTGGTGCTCTCCGACCCGGACAGCGGCCGGCTCCGAGTCTGGACGTCCGCCGGCGTGCCGGGCGAGGGACGGCATGCCAAGTGGGAGATGGGCGAGGGGATCACCGGGCGGGTGGTCACCTCCGGCCAGCCGGTGGTCGTGCCGCAGATCAGCCAGGAGCCTGAGTTCCTCCACCGGACCGGGCGCCGGCCGAAAGGAGCAGGCTCCGAGATCACCTTCATGTGCGTGCCGATTCCCGGCGCCACGAGCGCCATCGGCGCGCTCAACATTGACTTCCGTTTTGAGGCGAAGCGGCACTACGACCAGGACCTGCATATCTGCCGCGTCGTCGCCAGCATGTTCGGCCAGGCGATCCGCCTGAAGGAGGCGGCCGAGGCGGAACGGCAGCGGCTGCTCGACGAGAACATCCACCTGAAAGCGGAACTGCAGGAACGGTACGACTTCGCGCACATCATCGGGACGAGCGGCCCGATGCGGCAGGTGTACGAGCAGATCACGCAGGTGGCGGCAACCAACACCACGGTGCTGATCCGCGGCGAGTCGGGCACCGGCAAGGAGCTGATCGCGCACGCCATCCACTACAACTCGACGCGCGCAAAGCAGCCGTTCATCAAGGTGAGTTGCGCGGCGCTGCCCGACTCGCTCATCGAGGCGGAGCTGTTCGGCCACGAGAAGGGCGCGTTCACCGGCGCCGCGGCCCGCAAGAAGGGACGCTTCGAGCTGGCCGCGAGGGGGACGCTGTTTCTGGATGAGATCGGCGACATCAACGTATCGACGCAGGTGAAACTGCTGCGCGTCCTGCAGGAGAAAGAGTTCGAGCGGCTGGGCGGCGTGGAACCGATCCGCGCCGACGTCCGCCTGATCGCCGCAACGAACGCCGACCTCGAACGGGCGATCGTCGACGGCACCTTCCGCGAGGACCTGCACTACCGCCTCGACGTCTTCACGATCTTCGTGCCGCCGCTCCGCGAGCGGAAGACCGATATTCAGTTGCTGGCCGACCGCTTCATCGAGAAGTACTCGGTGGAGCACGGCAAGCTGATCAAGCGGATCTCCACGCCCGCCATCGACATGCTGATGGCGTACCACTGGCCCGGCAACGTGCGCGAGTTGGAGAACGCCATCGAGCGGGCCACCGTGGTGTGCGACGGGAGCGTCATCCACGCGCACCACCTCCCCCCCAGCCTCCAGACGGCCGAGGCGTCCGGCACCATGACGCGCGTCCCGCTCGCCGAAGCGGTGGGCGCCTACGAGAGGGATCTGCTGCAGGATGCCCTCAAGACCGCCCGGGGCAACCGGGTGAAGGCGGCCAAGCTGCTCGACTCCACCGAGCGGATCATCAGCTACAAGGTGAAGAAATACGGGATCGACTGCCGGCGGTTCCGGTAGCGATTCGTGAATTACATTTTTGTAGTTTGTTGGCCTTCGGCCATACAATTATGTAGATCTCGTGTGTGCCTGGCACCCCCTTTCCCGAAGAAACAGACCCGGCACACGAGCAGAATCGACAGTAACTACATATTTGTAGTCTACGGTTAGAACAAATACATATTTGTAGTTATCTCAAGCAACCATCCCAGCCACAGTCAGCCCGGATCAGGTCGGTTCCGCCCTTTGTTCTTGATGTTTTGTGACTCTCTTGGCCACCGGACAAGAGTTGGCATGACTTTTGCTTACAGACAAAGCTTCCGGCACGACGAGCCGGAACATACACGGACGGTATCCAGGAGAGAGCGCATGAAACTGATCACGGCCATCATCAAACCGCACATGCTCGACGACGCGCGGGATGCCCTCGCGAAGGCGGGCATCAAGGGGCTCACGGCCACCGAGGTGAAGGGCTTCGGCCGCCAGAAGGGACATACGGAGGTGTACCGCGGCGTCGAGTACTCGGTCGACTTCGTTCCGAAGATCCGGATCGACCTGGTGGTTGACGACACCCAGGTCGACGCCGCCATCGAGGCAATCACCGGCGCCGCCCGCACGGGCGAGATCGGCGACGGAAAGATCTTCGTGAGCGATATCGGGCAGGCGGTCCGTATCCGGACCGGGGAAACCGGCCCGACGGCGCTCTAGGACGCCAACGGACCACAACAGCCAACGACCGACAGCACAACAAGGACCACGCCATGAATCACCCAATTCGCACATCGATCGGCCGATCGATCGGCCGCCTCGTCCTGCCGGCGCTACTCCTCGTGGCACTCGCGCCGACCGCCGCGTTCGCGCAGGAGGAGGGAGTGTCGGCGGAGATGTTCGCCATCAACAACACGTGGATGCTGGTTGCCACGTTCCTGGTGTTCATCATGCACCTCGGCTTCGCCTGCCTGGAGTCGGGACTGACGCAGGCCAAGAACACCGTCAACATCCTGTTCAAGAACACCGGCGTCATCGCGATCGGGTTGCTCACCTACGCGTTCGTCGGGTTCAACCTGATGTATCCGGGCGACTTCTCGATCGGACAGTTCTTCGGCTTCGCCGGCTTCGGCATCGACGCGGGCGCGGAGGGCATCACCAGCGCCTACAATCCCGGCTACACCTACTGGACCGACTTCATCTTCCAGGCGATGTTCGCCGCCACGGCCGCCACGATCGTCTCGGGCGCCGTGGCCGAGCGGATCAAGCTGCCGTCGTTCCTGATCTTCACGACCATCTACGTCGCGCTCGTCTACCCGATCGCCGGCTCCTGGAAGTGGGGCGGCGGCTGGCTCGATCAGATGGGCTTCTACGACTTCGCCGGCTCGACGCTGGTCCACTCGGTGGGCGGCTGGGGCGCCCTGGCGGGCGTGATTGTGCTCGGGCCGCGGCTCGGAAAGTACCTCAAAGGCAAGGCGCGGCCGATCGCGGGCCACAGCATGCCGCTCGCCACAATCGGCGTCTTCCTGCTCTGGCTCGGCTGGTTCGGATTCAACGGCGGGTCGGTGCTGAGCGCCGACCCCGGGCTGGTATCGCTCGTATTCGTCACCACGTCGCTTGCGGCGGCAGCCGGCGTCATCGGCTCGATGATCGGCTCGTGGTCGGTGCAGCACAAGCCGGATCTGTCGATGGTACTGAACGGAGCGCTCGCCGGCCTGGTCGGCATTACGGCGGGCGCTGACACGGTCAGTGTCAACGCGGCGATGGTCATCGGCCTGGTCGCCGGCTTCATCGTCGTCGCCTCGGTCATCCTGATCGACCGGGCGCAACTCGACGATCCGGTCGGAGCCATCTCCGTCCACCTCGTCTGCGGCATGTGGGGGACGCTCGCCGTCGGCATCTTCAGCGTCAACCCGGACCACTCGTTCGTCACGCAGCTCATCGGCATCCTGGCCTACGGCGCCTTCTCGCTTCCGGCGGCGCTGGTGATCTTCTACGCGCTGAAAGCGACCATCGGGCTGCGTGTCAGCGAGCACGAGGAACGGATCGGCCTGGACGTGGGCGAGCATGGAATGGAGGCCTACGGCGGGTTCCAGATTCAACACCTGCATCAGTAGGAACAGTGTCAGCACAGTAGGAACAGTGTCAGCAGACACGAACGGATGGATTCATCCGCGCCTGAAGGGCGCAACAAGCATCGGGAGGAGCAGACAACCATGAGAATCACGAATCGTTTCGCCACGCTCGCACTCGCACTCGTCGCGGCGGCCGGCCTCGCGGCCACCCCCGCCGCGGCGCAGGACATGGGAAACAGCGGCAGCGTCAGCCTGAGTGCCGGCGTCGACCTCGTCAACGACTACTACTTCCGCGGCATCGTGCAGGAGACCGGAGGCTTCATCGCGCAGCCGTACCTCGACGGGAGCATGAGTTTCGGGAACGCGTCGCTCACCGCCGGGACCTGGAGCAGCCTCCACTCCGTGGGCGACGAGGGGTTCTCGGGGGCGCCGCAGAGCTTCTACGAGACCGACTTCTACGCCGGACTCGGGGTATCGGCCGGCATGGTCGGCGTCGACGTCACCTACACCGCCTACATGAGCCCACGCGGGAGCTGGGGCACCACAAAGGAGCTGGCGTTCGGGCTGAGCATCGATGACGGCTACGTCAGCCCCTATCTGACGGTCGCGGCGGAACTCTCCGGCGGCGCGGACGGCTACAACACCGGCAACTATCTGGAGTTCGGCATCGAGCCGGCGGCGCCCCTCGACGACGCGCCGGTCAGCCTGTCGTTCCCGGTGGCGGTCGGCATGAGCCTGAGCAACTACTACGAGTACGAGAGCGCCCCCGGCGTCATCTCGGACAGTGGGTTCGGCTTCTTCAGTGTCGGTGCGTCGCTCGGCGTCCCCCTCGCCCTGCCGGAACAGTTCGGCGCGTGGGAACTGGCGCTCGGCATCAACGCGCTGGTGCTCGGCGAGGGCGCCAAGGCCATCGATGGCGGTGACAGCAGCACCAAGCTGATCGCCTTGTTCGGACTGAGCCTCGGCTACTAGGTAGGGAACAGCATGCGGCCTGACTCTGCTTACCTCCTCGGCAGAGTCCTGCGGGAGCCGGAGGCACCCCCTCCGGCTCCCCTTCGTTACGCCGTTGCCGCCGCCCCCTTGATAAGATACGCCGATCGGCGCTCAGGCTGCCCACCGCGCGCCCTACACCTGGTCAGACTCGCCATGTTCCCCATGAACGATGCCGCGCCGGTCGACGCTGCCGGGGCGACGTGGCGACGGCGGCTCGCCGCGGCACGGGACGAGCTGACCGCCGAGACGTGCGAGGCGCGCGGCGGGATCCGGCACCTCGACCGCTTTACGTCGCGCGTCGACGACATCCTACGCGACATCTACCGGGCGGCCCGCGCTTATCCCAACGTGCCGCACGCGCTCATCCCGATTGGCGGCTACGGCCGGCGGCACCTCTGTGCCCACTCGGACATCGACCTGCTCATCGTTCTCGACGGCGAGATCGGCGCGGCGGAGGAACGGTTCATCAGCGCGATCCTCCACCCGCTCTGGGACCTCGGCTTCGAAGTGGGCCATCAGATTCGCCGCTTCGCCGACTTCGCGGCGCCGGAAACGGACAATCCCGAGTACCTGACGGCACTGATGGAGGCGCGCTTCCTCGAGGGTGACCGCGCGCTGTTCGATCGGGTCACCGACGCCTGCCATGCGGCGGACTCTGCCTGGCCCTCGGCGATGCGCGAAGCACTGGTCGACCTGGTGAAGCGGCGCCTCTCGCACCACAACTACACGGTGTTCCACCTTGAGCCGGACGTGAAGGACTCGCCGGGCGGCCTGCGCGACGCCACCGCCATCCGCCTGCTGCTCAAGATGGACCCCGGCGCGCCGCACGATGTCAGCGTCGACCTGGGCCGGTTGCGCGAGGCGGAGGACTTCATGTTGCGGGTCCGCTCGATCCTGCACATGGAACGGAAGCGGAACGCGAACGTGCTCGATCACGGGCTGCAGGAGCTGGTGGCGAAGCTGTTCGGTTCACCCGGCGAGCAGACGGGGCAACAGGTGGAACGGCTGATGAGCACGTACTACCACCATGCGCGGCGAATTAACCGGTCGCTCCAGACGCTGCTCAAGGCGACCGACGCGCCCGCCGACGCGGACCGCGCGGTGACGCAGATCGACGACGATCTGGTCCAGGGTTGGGACGGCATCCGCTTCGCTGACGCTACCCGCGCGTCGCTGCGGCCGCGGCTCTGGCTCCGGCCGTTCGAAACGGCGCTCGACACCGACACCGCGGTGTCGGAGCAGGTGCTCACATGCATCGAGCGTCATGGCGAGCGCTACGCACCGGAGGCGTTCTTCCCCTCTGACGAAGAGCGCGACCGGCTGCTCCGGCTGCTCCGGCCGCGCCCCGGGCTGTACGAGCGGCTGGAGGAAATGCACAGCCGTGGCCTGATCGGCCGGATGTTCCCGGAGTTCCAGAAGATCTATTGCCACGTGACGCGCGACTTCTACCACAAGTACACGGTGGACGAGCACACGCTCCGCGCCATCCGCAACCTGGAGCATCTCTGCACGCCGATGACCGAGAGCCGCCGGCGATTCGGCAATCTGCTCAAGGAAGTGGACGAACCGGAGCTACTGGTGCTCGCCCTGCTGTTCCACGATGTCGGCAAGTGGACGAACAAGAACCACGCCGAGGAAGGCGTCCGGATGGCCAACGGTGCGATGCAACGCCTGCATCTGCCGGAGAAGTCGCGGCAGACGGTCGAGTTCCTGATCCGTCAGCACCTCCAGATGTCGGTCGTCGCGTTCCGGCGCGACGCGGAGGATCCCAGGACGGTGACCAACTTCACGCGCCTCGTCGGAACCGAGGAGCGGCTGAAGCTATTGGTGCTATTGACGCTGGCCGATGTCGACGCGGTCAGCCCGGAAGTACTGACGCCGTGGAAGGAAGAGATGCTCTGGCGCCTCTACGTCGAGAGCTACAACCAGTTGACGCTCGGCTACGGCGACGATGCGATCGACCACGATGAGGTGGCGCGTATCGCGCTCAATGCGCAGCGGCCGGACGACATCTCGGAAGACGAACTGACCACGTACCTCGAAGGGTTCCCCCAGCGGTACCTCCGGCTGGCGGATGGACCGATTGTGTACGAGCACCTCCGGCTCGCGCGGGATCTGGCGCCGAGTAGCGTGCGGCCGACGTTGACGAAGCACGAGACCTCGTGGGAGCTGAGCACGATTGCCCTCGATCGGCCGCGGCTCTTTTCGAATATCTGCGGCGTGCTGTCCTTCTTCGGCATGGATATCATGCGGGGCCACGTGATGGGCAATCTGCATGGCGTGGCACTCGATATCTTCGAGTTCGAAGACCGGGAGAAGTTCCTGACGCTGAACGAATCGGCGCCCGACGAGCTGACCGCGCTACTCGATGACGTGATCGCCGGACGCGTGGCGATCGACGAGAAGTTGCGTGGGCGCTGGCGCGCCGGCGGGAAGGGCGCACCGGTTGAGCGGATCGACCCGCTGGTCCACTACAACAACCACTACTCGAAGCGCTTTACGGTACTGGAGATCGCGGCGCCGAACTCGTGGGGGCTGCTCTATCGTCTGAGTCGCGCCATCGCGGATAACGGCTGCTCGATCGACCTGGTGCTGATCAATACCGAGGGGACGAAGGCGCTCGACGTCTTCCACCTGACGGAGCAGCGGGGCAAGCTGAACGAGGCGACGCGGGAGCGATTGAGGGCCGACCTGGAGCAGACGCTCGCGGCGTCGGCGAAGCAGTGAACGGCGCAGGGCGGCGTGGCCCGCGCGGACTGACGGCGGTGGCGGCATGAAGCTGATCAAGGCGATTGTGAGACCGAGCAAGGTGGACGAGGTAAAGGATGCGCTGAATCGGGCGGCCATCTCTGGGATCACCGTGACCGAGGTACGCGGGCATGGCCGGCAACGAGGCCACTCTTCCGTCTACCGCGGACGCGAGTACGAGATCAGCCTGCTGCCGAAGGTGCAGGTCGAGGTGGTGGTGGCGGACGAGGCGGTCGAGACCGCGATCGACGCGATCATGGACGCGGCGCGGACCGGCGAGATCGGCGACGGGCGGGTGTTCGTTCTCCCCGTTGAGCACAGCCGCGTCATCCGGACGGGAGAGCGCGACATCGTGTAGTCATGGCGTCTCTCCATGCAGGCGAGAACGTGACAGGGTGTGCGCGGACGTGATGGTCGGACGGCGCGCGACGAGGAACACCAGGGAGTGACGACCACCAACAGGATGGAGAGGTAGAGGCATGACAGCGACTGACGTGATGGCGAAGATCGGAGACGAGGGGATCCGCGTGGTCGATCTCCGATTCGTCGATCTGCCCGGACTTTGGCAGCACTTCACGGTGTCCACCAAGGAGTTCTCGGAGGACGTGTTCGAGGAAGGGATCGGCTTCGACGGATCGAGCATCCGCGGATTCCAGCAGATCCAGGAGAGCGACATGCTGCTCTTCCCGGATCCGACCTCCGCGTTCATGGACCCGTTCTCGGCCGAGCCGACGCTCTGCCTGATCTGCAACGTGAAGGATCCGGTGACCGGCGAGGACTACTCCCGCGACCCCCGCTACATCGCGCAGAAGGCGGAGAACTACCTGAAGTCGACCGGCATCGGCGACACGGCCTACTTCGGGCCGGAGCCGGAGTTCTTCATCTTCGATGACGTCCGGTTCGGTCAGACCTACAACGAGGGCTACTACCACATCGACGCCGGTGAGGGCTTCTGGAACGCCGGGCGCGTGGAGAATCCGGACGGCGCGGGGAACTCGCGGAACCCTGGCTACAAGATCCGCTACAAGCAGGGCTACTTCCCGGTGCCGCCGATGGACAGCCAGCAGGATCTGCGGACCGAGATGCTGCTCGCCCTCGAAGCGCTAGGGGTCGAGATCGAGGTGCACCACCACGAGGTGGGAACCGCCGGCCAGGCGGAGATCGACATGCGGTTCGACTCGCTCGTGAACATGGGCGACAAGCTGCTGAAGTACAAGTACGCGGTCAAGAACGTCGCGCGCAAGCACGGCAAAACGGTGACGCTGATGCCGAAGCCGATCTTCCAGGACAACGGCTCCGGCATGCACGTGCACCAGAGCATCTGGAAGGAGGGGCGAAACCAGTTCTTCGCCGCCGGCACCTACGGCGACCTGAGCGAGATCGGCGTCCACTACATCGGCGGCATCCTCAAGCACGCGCCGGCGCTGCTTGCGCTGACCAACCCGACAACCAACTCGTACCGCCGGCTGGTGCCCGGCTACGAGGCGCCGATCAACCTCATCTACTCGATGCGGAACCGGAGCGCGGCCGTCCGGATCCCGGTCTACTCGAAGAGCGAGAGGTCAAAGCGGATCGAGTGCCGGTTCCCCGACCCGACCTGCAACGGGTACCTCGCGTTCAGCGCCATGCTGATGGCGGGCCTCGACGGCGTTCAGAACAAGATCATGCCGCCGGAGCCGATGGACAAGGACCTGTACGACCTGCCGCCAGAGGAGCTGGGCAAGATCGCGAGCACGCCGGCCGATCTGGCGCAGGTGCTCGACGCGCTCGAGGCGGACCACGACTTCCTGCTGAAGGGGGACGTCTTCACGCCCGACGTCATCGAGAACTGGATCTCCTACAAGCGTGAGAACGAAGTCGACGCGATCCGGCTGCGGCCCCATCCGTGGGAGTTCGCCCTCTACTTCGATATCTAGTCCGAAGCAGAGCCGCGATCGTCTCGCACGTGCATGCAAGCGGCCCGAGGCGCCCCGCCGGCGCCTCGGGCCGCTTCTCCATCGTGCGCCGGTCTGGTGCGCCGGCCTCCAGGCCGGCATCCGTTGCAGGTTGCCGGTCCGGAAACCGGCGCACCGTGGAGGCCTCCGTTTGCGCCAGCCTGCCCCCTCCCCGATACTTCCTCCTCAGCCATGCCGCCAGCCGAACCGGACGTCGTCACCGCCCGCGACATCTTCCTCGCCAGCCAGCTCGCTCCCGACCGCGCCGTCGCATTCCTCGAGTCGTGCGGCCTCCGGGACGGCGCTACCGCCGACACCCACCTGCAGCAGCTCGCGGCCGACCTCCCGTGCCGCCTTGCGCTTGGCGATATGGCCGCCACCCTCTTCGACGCCTTCGCGACAACGCCCGACCCTGACGCCGCCCTAGTCGGCTTTTGCCGCTTCGCCTCCGAACACACCCCGAAGGTCGCCTTCATCAAGAACCTGCAGGCCGACCCGCGCGTCCTGGACGTGCTGACACAGATCCTCGGCACGTCTCCGTTCCTGAGCGAGATCCTGATCCGCAACCCGGAGTACCTCCACTGGCTCCGTCACGAACTCGACAACCGTCCCCCGGAGCACGACGACTACGTCGCCGAGGCGAACCGGCTGCTCGACGAGATGGCCGGTGCCGAGCACCAGGTGGACGCGCTGAAGCGGCTGCAGCGGCGCGAGTTCCTGCGGGTCGCGACGCGCGACCTGTTCGGCATGCTCGACCGTGCGACGCTCACCACCACGACCGCGCAACTGTCGAACCTGGCGGAGGCGCTGGTGGACGGCGCGCTGAGCATCGCGTCGGCTGAGCTCGCGGCGGGAAAGGGCGGGCCGCTCCCGGGACGCTTCGCCGTCATCGGCATGGGAAAACTGGGTGGCGGCGACCTGAACTACAGCTCCGACATCGACCTGATCTACGTCTACGAACTGCCTGGCGGCGATGACAATCCGCTGGCGAACGCGGCGCACGAGCGCTACCAGAAGCTGGGCCGCCGGCTGACCGCGCTGCTGAGCGAGCACACCGCCGAGGGTTACCTCTACCGCGTCGACATGCGGCTCCGTCCGCTCGGTCAGCGGGGTGCGCTGGTGTATTCGCTGCAGCAGTCGGTCCATTACTACGAGACGATGGGCGAGACGTTCGAGCGGTTCGCGCTGTTGAAGGCGCGGCCGATCGCAGGCGACCCGGAGCTGGGTGCGAAGTTCGTCGAACGGGTCGCGCCGTTCGTCTACCGCAAGTACCTGGACCATGCCGCCATTGAAGAGTTGGGGCGATACAAGAAGCGGGCCGACCGCGAGCACGCGAAGCATGGCGACCTGGACGACAACGTGAAGGAGGGGCGCGGCGGTATCCGTGAGGTGGAGCTGTTCGCGCAGGTCTTCCAGTTGATCTACGGCGGCACGGAACTGTCGCTCCGCACCGGCCACACGCTCACCGCGCTGCGCGAGTTGGGCAGGCTCGATTTCATCGAGGCGCGGGAGGAACGAGATCTCGCAGCGGCATACATCTTCCTCCGCAACATCGAGCATGGCCTGCAGGCGGCGCAGGGGCAGCAGACGCACAGTTTGTCGGGCACCAAGCGCGGCCTGCGCGCGCTGGCGCGACGGCTCGGCTTCGACAACATCGAGTCGCTTACCGGCGTCCTCGACACGCACCGCGACACGGTGCACGCGATCTACGCCAACCTCTTCTACGAGGAACAGGAAGCGGAAGCACTGGCGGGCCGCACCATCTTCCGGCTACTGGCGGGTGAAATGGATGGCGACGAGGCGCGAAAACGCCTTATGCGCGCCGGCTTCGACCGCCCCGACAGCGCCCTCGCGGCGCTGCGCAGCCTCGACGCCGCACCGTCGTCCGGCCGGGCGAGTTCGCGCAACCTGCTCGCGAACCTGCTGGCGGCGATCATGTCGGACGATACGCCGCTGTCCGCTCGCGACCGCGTCCTGATCCGCTTTGAGCGTGTCGTCTCGAAGGCTCGCGGCGCGGCCGGCTTGTACCGTACGCTGCTGGAGAACGCCGGGTTGCGCCGCCGGTTGATGGCTGGCCTCGACGCTGGCGATCTCTTCGCCGCCAGACTCTCCGCCTACCCGGAGCTGCTCGACTTCATGGCATCGGCAGTCCTCGACATCGAAGCGTTCCGCACCGCAGTCGAGGAAGCGTTCGCGGAAGTGGTCAACGCCGACGGCGACCTGGAGTCAAGGTTCGACCCATTCCGCCGAGCCAAGGCGATCGCAGAGTTCAAGGTGATCGTCGAGTGGCTGACCTTGGGCGAACTCGCCCATCTGAACGAGAAACTCTCCCTGGTTGCCGACTGCGCCATCCAGGCCGCCGCACGCGCCGTCAGTACCGGCTCGGCGGTCGCCACGTCGGCATCTCCCCAGGACTCGAACGTTGACGCAGGCTGGGCCGTTTTCGCTCTAGGCAAGCTGGGCAGCTCTGAGCTGACGGTCCATTCCGACCTCGACCTGGTCTTCATCTACGACGGCGACCCCTCGGATTCCCGACGATTCGAACAGCACCAGAAGTTCGTTCGCGCCACGCACGACCTGTTGTCGAAGCGGACTGCTGCCGGCAGCGCCTACGAGATCGACACCAGACTCCGGCCCGACGGCAAGATGGGCGCGTTGGCGATCCCGCTGATCGCGTTCGAACGGTACCTCCACACCCGCGCCGAAATCTGGGAACAGATGGCCTGGACCAGAGCCAGATTCGCCGGCGGGGACGCGGCGCTCGGCACACAGGCTCAGGAAGTAGTCGACAGCTTCGTCTACGGGAACTGGTCGCCGGACATCCCGACCTACGCCCAACACGTCCGAGGCCGCATCGAAACCGAACTTGCCAAGGAATCGTCCGGGGACCACTTCGACCTGAAACGAGGCAGGGGCGGCCTCGCCGACATCGACTTCCTCCTTCAGGTCCTCCAACTCCGGGAAGGCTGCAACAACGAACAGTTCCGCGTCCGAGGCTCCCGCCACCTCTTGTCCGCGCTGCCGGACACCGTGTTCCTCCCCTCAAGCGAAGCCACGGTGCTACAGAACGCCTACACCTTTCTCCGGGAACTCGAAACTGTCCTGCGCATCGAAACGGACACCGGCACCAACGTCATCTCCACCAACCCGGACGCCCTCGACCCGCTGGCCCGCAGACTCCGCACCCCGATGTCCGGCTCCGACCTCCTCGACCGGTACCGCACCACCACCAACCAGGTTCGGCAGGTCTACACCGCCGCGATGACGCGGCTGTCCGGGTAAGCGTACTGGTGCGCCGGCCTCCAGGCCGGCCGTCCGACGGGCCTCTCACCGCGCCGGCATTCCATGGTGCGCTGGCCTCCCCTGGCGCGCCGGCCTCCAGGCCGGCCTCGCGATATACTCCTACGCACGCATTCACTCGGGGGAGTTCCCATGGCAGCCACCAAGGTCGGACGCAACGACCCCTGCCCGTGTGGCAGCGGGCGCAAGTACAAGCAGTGCTGCGCCAACAAGACGGAGTCCCGCTCCAGGCTCGGCGTCTACGCCGTCGCCGCCGTGATTGTCGCCATCGCCGGCGTCATTGCCTACACCTTCACCAGTGAAGGCAGCGGTCCCCGCCAAGTCTGGGATCCGGTTCACGGGCACTACCACACGGTCCCGTAGGGCGCCGTCCGCGCATCGGACGTGCCGGCCTGGAGGCCGGCGCACCAGTAGACGCACCGGAATGCCGGCGTCGGTGCCGGTGCGCGGAAATGCCGGCCTGGAGGCCGGCGCACCAGCCGGCGTACCGACCGGCACACCAAAGGAATGCCGGCGGACCAGCCGGCGCACCAGGCTACGGGATCAGCAGCAGCTTTCCGATGTGGGTGCTAGACTGCATCACCCGGTGGGCTTCGGCCGCATCGGCGAGGGGATACGTGGCGTGGATGACGGGACGGAGTTCGCCGGCGGTCATCCTGGCCCAGACATTGGCGCGGAGCTGGGCGACGATGGCCGCCTTCTGGTGGACGGAGCGCGCGCGGAGGGTGGAGCCGGTGATGGTGAGGCGTCTCGACATCAGGCTGGCGAGGTTTGCTTCGGCCTTCGTGCCTTCCATCAGGGCGATGATGACCAGACGGCCTTCGACGGCCAACGAGCCGACATTGCGCTGCAGGTAGGCGCCGCCCACCATGTCGAGGATGACATCCGCGCCGCGGCCATTGGTCGCCTCGCGCACGGCCTCCACAAAATCCTGCTCGCGGTAGTTGATCGCCACATCGGCGCCCAGCTCCACGCATGCCTGGCACTTCTCGGCGGATCCGGCGGTCGCGAAGACGCGCGCGCCGAAGAGCTTCGCCAACTGAATCGCCGCGGTACCGATGCCGCTTGATCCGCCGTGCACGAGGAACGTCTCCCCTGCCGCGAGGCGGCCGCGCTCGAACACGTTGGTCCAGACGGTCATGTACGCCTCCGGCAGCGCGGCAGCGTCCCGCAGGCTGACGGACGCGGGAATGGGGAGGCACTGCGGCGCCGGGACGAGGCAGTACTCCGCGTAACCGCCGCCCGTCACGATGGCGCACACGTCGTCGCCCACCGCGACGTCGGTGACGCCATCCCCTGCCGCGACCACCGTTCCCGACAGTTCCAGCCCCGGAATGTCGGATGCGCCGGGGGGTGGCGGGTAGCGTCCCTCGCGCTGCATCACGTCGGCGCGGTTGACGCCGGCGGCCGCCACCCGCACGAGCACCTCGCCCGGACCCGACCGCGGCGTCGGGCGTGTCGCGGGCCGCAGCACCTCGGGCGGGCCAGGCTCGGTGATCTCGATGGCGGTCATCGTCCCTGGTGGTGCGTCGGGTGTCGGCATGACGCGCGAGTATAATCGTCCCGCGCGCGTCGCCCGGGGACGCGAGCCGGCGCGACGGCGGCTGCCGCACGCGGGTGCTTGCCTCCGTTCGCTTCCTCAAGATGTTGTGCCCGGCGGCGCGCCCTGAACCGCCGAGACCTGATCAATGTCCGCGCAGTCGATGCCTCACCTTCCGCTCCGCATCGTTCTCGTGGGATACGGCCGGATGGGTCAGGCGGTCGACGCGATTGCCGAGGCGCACGGCTGCGAAGTGGCGGAGCGGCTCGACATCCACAACAACCGCAACGGCGAGGGGATCGAATTGCCCACCCTCGACGGCGTGCAGGTGGCGATCGAGTTCTCCCTCGGCAACGCCGTCGCGACGAATGTCGCGAAACTGGCGGCGCGCGGCATCAACGTCGTCATCGGCACCACCGGCTGGAGCGACCGCGAAGCCGAGGTGCGGCGACGTGTCAACGACGCGGGCATCGGTATCGTGCATGCGGCGAACTTCTCGCTCGGCGTCAACCTGTTCCAGGCGGTGGTGGAACAAAGCGCGGCGCTGTTTGCAAAGCACTCCGACTTCGGCGCCTGGATTCACGAACACCACCATGCGGGGAAGAAGGACGCGCCGTCCGGCACTGCGCTGGCGCTTGAGGCGGCGATGCGCAGCGCGGGCTACAGCGACGCGATCAATATGGCATCGACGCGCGCCGGGACGATGCCGAGCCTGCACACGGTAGGCTACGACGGCCCGTTCGACACGATCACGCTGACGCACACGGCGCGGGACCGGTCGACGTTTGCGCGCGGCGCGTTGGAAGCGGCAAAGTGGGTTGTCGGCCGGCAGGGCTGGTTCACGATGCGCGACGTGCTCGGGATTCACTGAACGAGTGACGGCGATGGCCAGCAAGTGGGCAGGCTGCGGTCCGGCGCTGGTGACACCGTTCACCGAGGCGGGTGACATCGACGAAGCGGCCGTGACGCGCCTGGCGCAGCGGCAGGTGGAGGGCGGCGTCCACTTCCTCGTACCGTGCGGCACGACCGGCGAGAGCCCGACGCTGTCGCACGCGGAGAAGATCCGGGTCGTCGAACTGGTGGTGCGGGCGGCGGACGGCCGCGTGCCGGTGCTGGCCGGCGCTGGCGGCTACGACACGCGAGCTTCCGCGGAGCTGGCGGCCGACATGACGCGCGCCGGCGCCAACGGCATCCTGTCGGTGACGCCGTACTACAACAGGCCGACCCCCGACGGCCTCTTCCTGCATTACTCGACCATCGCTGGGGCGACCGAGCTTCCGATCATCGTCTATAACGTCCCGAGCCGCACCGGCTGCAACGTGACGCCGGCGACACTGCAGCGCCTTGCGGAGATCCCGAACGTCGTCGGCGTGAAGGAAGCCTCAGGCAACCTGGGCCAGATGTGCGAGATCTGCCAGACGATGGCGGACGACTTCGCCGTCCTCTCGGGCGACGATGCCTTCACCCTCGCCTTGATGGTGCTCGGCGGCCGCGGCGTCATCTCGGTCATCGCCAACGAGGCGCCGGACGAGATGGCCGCGCTGGTCGACTGCGCCGAGGCCGGGAACTTCGCAGGGGCGCGCGCCATCCACAACCGCCTGCTGCCGCTGATGCAGGTGAACTTCGTCGAGTCGAACCCGATCCCGGTGAAGGCGGCGCTGGCGGAAATGGGCCTGATCGACACTGCCACCTATCGCTCGCCGATGTCGCCTCCCCGGCCGGAGAGCCACGCGCGGATCATCAGCGTCCTGAAAGATCTAGGCCTCGTCCACTAGCTGCTTCGCCAGCGACTCGTAGAGATCGATGGCGCGGACGAGTTCGGGGATCGCCACCTGCTCGTGGTCCGTGTGCGCGACATGGATGGAGCCGGGGCCGAGCAGCAGGGGCTGGCCCCACGCGGTTAGGAACGGGATGTCGGTGGCGAACGAGACGACCTGGGTGTCGAACCCGGGCAGCGTCGTCAGCTTCATCACCGGGACGTCCATCACGTTCTCGATCGTCACATCCCGAAGGCGCGCCTCGAGTAGCGCCCGGATGCCGGCCGACGGGCCGACGATCCGGAAGTTAACGTCCGCCTCCGCCTCGGGCGGGACGACGTTCGGCGCAACGCCGCCCTGAATGAGGCCAATGGTGCAGGTAGCCTGGCCCAGTTTCTCGTCGGACGGCAGATCAAGGCTACGGATCGTCATCAGCGCGTCGAGCAGCTTGTCGATTGCAGACTCTCCCAGCTCGGGGTAGGCCGAGTGCGCCGCGCGACCCGTGGCGGCGACCCGCACGCGGTACGCCCCCTTCGTGCCAACGGCCAATCGGCTGTCGGTCGGCTCGCCATTGATCAGGTAGCGGCAGCGGTTCGCCAGCTTGTTGGCCGCCTTGGCGCCGTGGCTGCCGTGCTCCTCGCCCACCACCACCAGCAGGCCCACACGCGGCTCGTTGGCGACGCGGAACCGTTCGAGGGCCAGGATCTCCGCCGCCAGGACCCCCTTTGCGTCGCACGCGCCGCGGCCGTACAGCACGTCCCCGTCGATGCGGCTCGGAAAGAATGGCGGCACGCAGTCGATGTGGGTCGAGAAGACGATCTCCGGATCGTCCGTGCCGATCGTCGCGATGATGTTCACCCGGTCGTCGGCCACCGGCTGCTCGCTGACGGCGTAGCCCTGGCGACGCAGCCAGGCAGCGAGCCAGTCGGTCACCTGCGCCTCGCGGCCGCTGGTCGACTCGATGTCGATGAGCGAGCGGGTGAGATCGACGACGTCGGTCGCGGCAGGTTCCATTACCTGAGCCAGTCTTCGAGCGCTGTCCGCGTGTCGGTTTTCTCGTCGCGGTACTTCACGATGACCGGTGTCGCGAGCGACAGTCCCCACTCCGGTCCGGGATCCGTGGTGACGGCGCGTGCGCCCGGCACGACCACCGCACCCTCCGGCACCACCGTCGGCTCGCCAGCCGCCGGCTTGATCACCCGACGGTTCGGCAAATCGTAGATCGGTGTCGAACCGGTCAGCACCGTGCCGGCGCCGATCACGGCACGCCGCTTTACCACGGCTCCCTCGTACAGGCCGGTGTTGCCCCCGACGAGGGCGTCGTCCTCGACGATCACCGGCAGGGCGCCGACCGGCTCGAGCACGCCGCCGATCTGTGCGCCGGCGCTGACGTGGACGCCGCTTCCGACCTGCGCGCACGATCCGACCAGCGCGTGCGAATCGATCAGGCTGCCGTCCCCGACATATGCGCCGATGTTGATGTACATCGGCGGCATGCAGATGACGCCGGCGCCCAGGTACGCGCCGTCGCGCACCGAGGATCCGCCCGGCACGAGCCGCACGCGCGACGCCGCCGAGAGCGGCCGCAGCGGCAGCGTGTCCTTATCGAGCCAGGGCGAGGCGGCGTCGGGCGACGGGAATGGCACGATGTCGCCGTAACGGAAGCCGACCAGGATCCCCTGCTTGACCCAGGCGTTCACGCGCCAGCCGGTCGGCGCGGCGGCGTCCGGCTCTGCCGCTCGGACGCGACCAGCGGACAGTTCCTCCCGCAGTTCGGCGAACGCGGCTCGTGCCTCCGCCCGATCGGCATCGGCGCCCCGTGCGAACAACGTGGAAATGCGTGCTTCGAGATCCACTAGGTGGACAGATTGTAGCCGGAGGGATCGAAGGCTGATCGGCCCGCCTCAAGAGCCGTGCGATGCCTTGACCGCGACGTGCACACGAACCGGAACGCGTACCTGCCCGGGCTCCGGAGAACTCGGCACCGGAATATCCGCACGCTCCGCGATGCGTGCGCCGATGGTTTCCGCGAGACAATCCACCGCCATTTCGAGGGCATCTTCACGGTCTTGGCCCTGCGTGATCGCATCCGGCAGATCCGGGAACTTTACGGTGTAGCGCCCGTCGGGTTCTCTTTCCAAACGTGCAGGGTAGGCGAGGTCCATAAGGTGTCTCACCATGCCCGTCTACCGGCGGACCACTTTCGCGTCGAGGATTTCCACCCGATCGACGGGAGTCTCGCCGTCGGTGGGCACCGCTTCGATTGCCGACACGACATCGAGGCCCTCGGTGACGACGCCGAGGGCGGTGTAGACGCCGTCCAGCTCCGGGGAGGTGTCGGTGACGATGAAGAAGCTGGTCGATGCACTCGACGGGTCGTCAAGCCGGGCCATGGAGACGATGCCGCGGACGTGCGGCGTGTCGTTGAACTCCGGGTCGAGGTTCTGGATGAAGCGCTGCTGCCGGTCGGTCAGCATGTCGCGGCGGGTCGGCAGGTGGCCGCTCTGGATGACGAAGCCGGGGACGACGCGGTGGAACGCGATGCCGTCGTAGACGCCGGCATCGGCGAGGCGGAGGAAGTTCCGGACATGGTTCGGCGCGCGGTCGGGATAGAGGTCGATCGCGATCCGGCCATGCGTCGTGTTCAGCACGATGCGGTACGCCGCCAGCTCGGCGTCGGTCTCGGTGGTGAACGGCGGCACTTCCGGCGGCGGCTTGTCACGGATCGTGGCGCTCTGGACCACCACGCGCTCGGTGGCGCGACCGTCGGCATCGACCGGCGTCTCGGAGATGCGCGTGACGACGTCCATGCCCTCCGCCACCTGGCCCCAGATGGTGTGATGGCCATCAAGTCCGAGTTGATCGACGACGCAGATCAGAAACTGTGATCCACCACTGTCAGGATCTCCCGCCGCCACCACCGCTGAAACCGCGCCGCGGACGTGCGTCGCGTCGCTCAACTCGGCGTTCACCAGGCCAAGGCCGCCGCGGTCGTAGTCGGCGGTCCGCTCCGGATCGGCCGTGTTCGGATCACCCCCCTGAATGATGCCGTGCGCCACCATTCGGTGGAACGTCGTGCCGTCGAACAGCCCCTCCTCGGCGAGCCGCATGATCAGGCCAACGTGGTTCGGTGCGAGGTCCGGCCGGAGATCGATCGCCATGGTGCCCAGGTCGGTCTCGAAGACGGCCTGCTTGCCGGACATCGCCTCGACGCTGAGCGTCGCGACGAACGGCTCGCGCTCCGCCGGCTGCGCGAGGGCTGGCGCGGCGGCCGGCGACACAATGGCGAACCCCACAAACAGGGCGGAAAGATGGGCGCTACGCATCGATTACGACAGTATCATGCCCCGATGACCGGCCCGGCCGACCGGCGGACGCGCTGCCCATGGGGCGCATCGCACCCGCTCTACCTGCCGTACCACGACACCGAATGGGGCGTGCCGCTTCATGACGATCAGCGGATCTTCGAGATGCTGGTGCTCGAGGGGGCGCAGGCGGGGCTGAGCTGGCTCACCATCCTCAAGAAGCGCGACGCCTACCGCCGCGCCTTCAGCAAGTTCGATCCCCAGCAGGTGGCGCGGTTCGACAGCCGGAAGGTGGAGCGGCTGCTGAACGACGCCGGTATCATCCGGAACCGCCTGAAGATCGAATCGGCCATCAGGAACGCGCGGGCGTTTCTGGTGGTGCGGGAGGAGTTCGGGAGCTTCGACGCCTACATCTGGCGCTTTGTCGACGGGCGGCCGACGCAGAACCGGTGGCGGTCGTGGGAGGAGGTGCCGGCGCGGACAGAGGAGTCGGATGCACTCAGCACGGACCTGAAGTCGCGCGGCTTCTCGTTCGTCGGCTCCACCATCTGCTACGCGCACATGCAGGCAACTGGCATGGTGAATGACCACCAGGCGGACTGTTTTCGGCACGAAGAGGTTCGGGAACTGGGGCGCGAGACGGCGTGACATCGAACCGCGCGACCGTGAACGTGAGAAGGCTCGCTACAATGGCCGCCTGAACCCGGCGGCATCGAAGGAGACACGACGATGAGACGGAAGTGGACGACGGCAGCGGCAGTGGCGGCGGCGCTCGCGGTGATCATCGGCGCCTGCTCGGGGGCGGACAGCCAGGAGGACCGGGACTATCCGCGCAACGCGGAGGAATTCGACGCGCTCTTCCAGGAGGTCTCGAACGCGGGGCGCTGGGGTCCGGACGATGAGCGCGGCACCGCCAACCTGATCACACCGGAGAAGGTGCGGCAGGCGGCGGGGCTGGTCCAGAGCGGCATTACCGTCTCGCTGGCGCACAACCCGCTGCCGGACGAGGCCGAGGACAACCCGGACAGCGCCTTCAACCACACGATGGCGGAACGCCTGACGAGCGACACGTACGAATTCTCGTACCACGGCTACAGCGTCAGCCACATCGATGCGCTGTGCCACTTTCTCTACAACGGGATGCAGTACAACGGCGTCGCGGCGGACGTAAGTACCCTCGAGGACGGGTGTGTGAAGAACGGCATCTCCAACCTGCAGCAGGGGATCGTGACGCGCGGCATTCTGCTCGACATCCCGCGGCTGAAGGGCGTGCCGTACCTGGAACCAAGCGACGCCATCTACACCGAGGACATCCTGGCGTGGGAGGAACAGGCGGGCGTAACGGTCGGATCGGGCGACGTCATCTTCATCCGGACCGGCCGCTGGGCGCGGCGTGCGGCGGAAGGACCCTGGCAGCTCTCCGGGAACTCCGCAGGCATTCACGCGTCGGTCGTCCGCTGGATCCGAGAGCGGGACGTCTCGTTCGTCGGGAGTGATGCCGCGAGCGACGTGCAGCCGTCGATGGTGGCGGACGTGAACCTGCCGGTCCACACGCTGTTGATTGCGGCGATGGGGACCGACATCTTCGACAACCTGGATCTCGAGGCGCTGGCGGAAACCGCGGCGGCAGAGAACCGCTGGGAGTTCATGTTGACGGCGGCGCCGCTCCCGGTCATCGGGGGAACGGGGTCGCCGTTGAATCCGATCGCGATCTTCTAGAGCCCGCGGGGTGCGCCGGTCTCCGGACCGGCACTCTCCGTGATGGGGGCGACACTGGCGCGCGATGCGAGTCCAACACGGGCAGTTCGCAATTCGTGGCCGTCAGTGACGGGGACGGACCGGTCGCGTCGGGTGGATACCGCCGCGCCAGCCAGCGCCGCGCGGGCCGCATGCGGCGGCATTAGCGGAAGGACGGATCTCATGCCGCGCCACCGCGCAGACGGTAGAGGGCAATGGCAACCGCCGTCGCGACGTTGAGGGAATCGACCGCAGGGTCGAGCGGAATCCGGACGGTCGCATCGCACCGTTCCAACACGGCCTGACTGACGCCGTCGCCTTCGTTGCCGGCGATCAGGACGAGCGGACCGGCTGCCGGCGACCGGGCGACGGACTCGAGGTCGGCGGCGTCGCCAGCCGGCGTGAGGGCAATGAGGCGGGCGTCCTGCTCGCGAAACAGCTCCAGCGCGACGGGCCAGTCGCCGTCCGCCACGACCCGAAACGGAAGCGCGAGCGTCGTGGCGATCGACGTGCGGATCGCCTTGCGGTAGAGCGGATCGGCACAGCGGGGCGACAGGACGACACCGCTCGCGCCGAAGGCCGCGGCGTTGCGAAAGATCGAGCCGACGTTGTCGGGGTCGGCCACCGCGTCGAGAGCGACGACCGGGGCGTTCGCACGGAGCGGCGGCAGACCGCCCGGCGTCGAGCCGTCCGAGGGGCGCTCGCCCAGAGCCAGGCACCCGCGGTGGAACCGGAAGCCGGTGATCCGCCGTAGCTCCGACGAGCCTGTGACGTAGATGTCAGGTGTCGGCGGTGCCGTGCCCGCGTCAGGTCCCCACGCCTGGTCGCCGGCAGCAGGCGCACCCGTGGCCGGGCGGCCGAGCGCCGGCGCCAGGCGGTCGAGAGCGCTCCGGGTGACCAGCAGGGCGCGCGTCCGGAAGGGCGAGCCCAGCAGCCGCTCGACGGCGAGCGATCCCTCGGCGACGAACAGCCCGCGCTCGCGCATCAGCGCCGGGTCTGAGACCACCCGGAAATCGCCGATGCGGGGATCGTCGATCGCGTCGATCGTGACGGGTGTCACACCGATCGGACAACGGAGCGCTGGCTGCGGTGGCCGTCGAGCACCTCGAGACCGAGCTGCTTGCTGAGATACACCTTCGATTCGCGGTTGTCCGCCTCGTTCGGCTCGAACTTGATCACGTTGAACTGCAGGTGGTCGAGCGTGCCGCGCATGCCGTAGAAGCAGTTCTTCGTCTTCACGATGATCTCGGCGAAGCCATTATCGTGCGCCCACGCCTCCTGCTCCTCGGTCAGCGCCCGGAAGAAGCCGCGGCCGCGCCAGTCGCGCCGCGTGCCGCCGATCCAGCTATAGAGGATCTTCCGCCCCTCGAAGTCGATCGAGGACCGGAGCCGCGTGAGCAGATCGGCCAGCTTTGGTTCGGCCTCCTCCCGCCGCAGCTCGTGCGACACCTTGTAGGCGACCGGCACGATGGTGGAAGGGTCGTCCGGGAGGGGCGCCTCCGCCATCAGGATCTGGTGGTCACGGTCGCCGAGGCGGGCGATCACCTCGTCGGCGCGCTTGCGGCGGGGGAATTCACCGAAGTACTCCTCGATGTACTCGATCTCGAGGGCGCCCTGCTGGAGGCCGTACTGGCGGATCTGGTACTCCATCGTCAGCGTGTCGGATGATACCGGTTTACGCCGGCGTAGCGGCCCATCGCCGGCGACGGCGGGTACGCGCCTGGCGTCACGGCGTGGGGACATCCCCGCGGAACAGCGCCGCCGCACGTTCCAGGGCTTCGGGATCGCCGACCACCACGGCGGTATCTCCCGGCCGATACCGGAACGTGTCGTCGCGGCGGTAGATGGGGGCGCCGTCGCGCACCACCGCCACCTGGATGGCGCCGGTCACACGGCGGAGGTCGAGGGTGCGGGCATTCTCCCCATCCGCCGTCGAGCCTGCTTCGACTTCCACCAGCTCCAGCGCGTCATGGATGCCGAGATGCTGCAGTGCATCGAGGGTCAGGTCGGGCGCCGCCGTGCCGCGGAGCAGGCCGTAGTGTTCGTCGCGCACCGCGCTCAGCTCGATCGCAATCCGGCGGGCCGGGATCTCGTAGCTGCGGAGCGCGCGGGCAAACAGTTCGAGCGACGCTTCGAACTCCTCCACCACCACTTCGTTGGCGCCGAGACGCATCAGGTCGTCGATCGCCCGGACGTAGCGGGTCCGGACGACGATGGTCGCGGCCGGCGCCACCTCGCGCGCCGCCGTCACGCCGCGTCGTTCCTCGACCGGCGACGAGATCGCGTAGACGACGATACGCGCCCGCGCGCACCCGACCTGCTCCAGCATCGCGTGGCGCGCGCCGTCGCCGTAGACAGCCGTCAATCCGTCGGCGTGCGCCTGCCGGACCAGCACGGCGTTCTGATCGATCACGACGCACGTAATACCGGCCGCCTGCAGCATCCGCGCCAGGTAGCGTCCGGCAACGCCGTAGCCGACCACCACCGCGTGGTCGCGCAGCGCGTTCAGCTCGCCGCCGCCGCCCCGCGCCGCCTCGGCGCGATGGCCGCGCCACAACGTGGCGCGCAACGCCCGGCCGACCGCTTCCGACGCGCGGTGCGACGATCCGATCAGGAACGGCGTCGCCATCAGCGAGAGCGCCGCCGCGGTCAGGAAGACCTGGTAGTCGTCACCGGCGAAGAGCTCCAGGTCGAGGCCGACCGCGGCCAGGACGAACGAGAACTCCCCCACCTGCGCCAGGCTGATGCCGCTCCGCAGGCTGGTCTCGAGGCGCCGGCCGCGCAGGAGCACGGCGGTCGTCGCGATGGCGCCCTTCGCGATCATCAGGAGGAGCGTTCCGCCGACGACGGCGAGCGGCGCCTGCATCACGACTTGCAGGTCGACCAGCATGCCGATCGAGGTGAAGAAGACGCCGCTGAAAAGCGAGCGGAACGGGATGACGTCGGACAGCGCCTGCAGGCCGTACTCCGACTCCGAAATGACGAGGCCGGCGATGAACGCACCGATCGCGAGCGAGAAGCCTGCCCCCGCCGCGATCAGCGCGGTGCCGAGGCCGACGAACGCAACGCAGAGGGTGAACAGCTCGCGGTCGCGCAGCAGGACGATGCGGTCGAGGGTGGCGCGCACCACCGCGCGGCCGCCGAAGAGAAGGGCCGTCATCGCTCCGAGACCCACCAGGATGTCCACCGTCACCGCGCCGGGGTCCGCCGTCCCGCCGGCCGCGAGCGGGAGCAGCAGCATGATCGGAACGATGCAGAGATCCTGGAACAGGAGGATCGCGATCACCTCGCGGCCGTCCGCCGTGTCCAGCTCGCCTCGGTCGGCGTACGCCTTGGTGACCACCGCCGTCGACGACATCGCCGCGAGCGTGCCGTAGAAGAGCGCCCGCCCGGGCGGCAGCCCCATCGCCAGGCCAACACCAAGAACGACGCCGACCGAGCCGGTCACCTGCAGCCCGCCGGCGATGACGACCGATCGTCCCCACCGCAGGACGTCGGAGAGCGACAGCTCCAGCCCGATCGCGAAGAGGAGCAGGACGACACCGATCTCCGACAGCACCGACACGGTGTCCGGATCCGGGATCAGCGCAAGTCCCGACGGACCAATCAGCACCCCCACCACCAGGAAGCCGACCAGCGGCGGCAGGCGCAGGCGGTGCGCCAGCGCGACGACCGGGATGGCGAGACCGACGATGATCGCCAGGTCGCGTAGCAGGCCGAGATCGTGCACGGTCGGTCAGCGCCCGGTCGCGGCGAGCGGCGACGTATCGGCGGGCGACGCCGCGAGGTTCGTCGAGAGCCACCGCTTCACCTCGGCGACCGGCATGCCCTTGCGCGCCGCGTAGTCGGCCGCCTGATCCGGACCAACGCGGCCAACCGTGAAGTAGCGCGCCTCCGGGTGCGCGAAGTAGAGGCCGCTGACGCTCGCGGCGGGCGTCATCGCCCCGCTCTCGGTCAGGTCCAGCCCGGCCTCGCGGGCGTCGAGCAGGTCGAACAGCTTGAAGTTCTCGCTGTGGTCCGGGCAGGCGGGATACCCGAACGCCGGGCGGATGCCGCGGTAGCGCTCGGCGAGCAGGTCGTGGTTCGCAAGCTGCTCGCCGGCGCCGTAGCCCCACTCGCGCCGGACCCGCGCATGCAGGTACTCCGCGAACGCCTCCGCCAGGCGGTCGGCGAGCGCCTTGACCATGATGGCGTGGTAGTCGTCGTGATCCGCTTCGTAGCGGCGGACCAGCTCATCGACGCCGAGACCGGCGGTGACGGCGAATCCGCCGATGTGGTCGCGCCGGCCGGAGGCGCGCGGCGCGACGTAGTCGGCGAGTGAGCGGTGCGGACGGCCGCCGCCCGACGGCTCCTGCTGGCGGAGCATGTTGAACCGGATCAGCTCGGGCCCCGGCTCGCCGCCGGAGTCGCCGGACAACGCGGCATGGAGAACGATGTCATCTCCCTCCGACGCCGCCGGCCAGAAACCATAGACCCCGCGGGCCACCAGGCTGCCGTCGCGGATGATCTCGCCCAGCAGCGCCGTTGCGTGGTCGTACAGTTCGCGCGCCGCCGCCCCCCGCTCCGGGTGGTCGAGGATGTCGGGGAAACGCCCCTTCAGCTCCCACGCCGCGAAGAAATAGGTCCAGTCGATGAACGGCGTCAGCTCGTCCAGCGCCACATCCACCGGCCGGCGGCCGGTGAACGATGGGACCGGCAGGTCGACCGCGTCCCAGTCGGTCCGTAACGGATTGGCGCACGCCTCGGCGTACGGCACGAGCGCCCGCTCCGTCCGTCCTGCATACTGCGCGCGCAACCGCTCCTGATCGGCGCGGTTCGCGGCATCGAACGCGGCGCGCCGGTCCGGATTGAGCAGGCCCGAGACCACATCGATCACACGCGACGCGTCGGCCACATGGACGGTGCTGCCGCCGTACGCCGGCGCAATCTTCACCGCCGTATGCTGCCGCGACGTTGTCGCGCCGCCGATCAGGAGCGGCGTCCGCAAGGCGCGCCGCTCCATCTCACCCGCGACGAAGACCATCTCGTCCAGCGACGGCGTGATCAGGCCGCTCAGGCCAACCAGGTCGGCCTCCTCCTCTGCCGCGCGCCGGAGGATCGCGTCGCACGGCGCCATCACCCCCAGGTCGATCACGTTGTAGTTGTTGCAGCGGAGCACCACCGCGACGATGTTCTTGCCGATGTCGTGGACATCCCCCTTGACGGTCGCGATCACGATCGTCCCCTGCGTCGCGCCGGAGCTCTGCTCGCCCTCCATGAATGGCTGCAGGTACGCGACCGCCTTCTTCATGACGCGCGCGCTCTTCACCACCTGCGGCAGGAACATCTTGCCGGCGCCGAACAGATCGCCCACCACCTTCATGCCGTTCATCAGCGGGCCTTCGATCACATCGAGTGGTCGCCCGGACTGCCGGCGCGCCTCTTCCACGTCTTCCTCGATGTAGTCGACGATGCCGCGGACCATGGCGTGCGACAGGCGCTCCTCCACCGAGGCCTCGCGCCACGTCAGGTCTTCCTGCCGCGCGCGGGCGCTCCCCCTCACCCCTTCGGCGAAGCTGACGAGCCGCTCGGTCGCATCATCGCGCCGGTTGAAGATGACGTCCTCGACCTGCTCGAGCAGGTCGTCCGGGATCTCCGCGTAGACGGCGAGCTGGCCCGCGTTGACGATGCCCATGTCGAGGCCGGCGCGGACCGCGTGGTAGAGGAACGCGGCGTGCATCGCCTCGCGCACCGTGTCGTTCCCCCGGAAGGAGAACGACAGGTTCGAGATGCCGCCGCTCACCTTCGCTCCGGGGCAACGCTGCTTGATCTGCCGGGTTGCCTCGATGAAGTTGACCGCGTAGTCGGCGTGTTCCTCGAGACCGGTGGCGACCGCCAGGACGTTCGGGTCGAAGATGATGTCCTCCGGCGCGACGCCCGCCTGTTCGATCAGCAACCGGTACGCCCGGGCACAGATCTTCACCTTCCGCTCCGCCGTGTCGGCTTGGCCCGTCTCGTCGAACGCCATCACCACCATCGCGGCACCGTAGCGCCGGATGCGGCGCGCCTGATCGAGGAACGGCTGCTCCCCCTCCTTCAGGCTGATCGAATTGACGATGCCCTTTCCCTGCACGCACTTCAGTCCCGCCTCGAGGACCGACCACTTCGAGCTGTCGACCATGATCGGGACGCGCGCGATCTCGGGCTCGGTGGCGATGAGTCGCAGGAAATGGCTCATCGCCGCCTCGGAGTCGAGCATGCCCTCGTCCATGTTGACGTCGATGATGTTGGCGCCGCCCCGCACCTGATCGAGCGCCACGTCGGCCGCCGCGGCGTAGTCCGCTTCCCTGATGAGCCGGGCGAAACGGCGCGATCCGGTGATGTTGGTCCGCTCGCCGATCATCTGGAAGTTGCTGTCGGGGCGGAGGGTAAGCCGCTCGAGGCCGCTGTACTGGGTGACCCGATCGGCGTCAGCCGTCACCCGCCGTGGGCGCGGCGCAATGTCCGCCACCGCCGCGGCCAGCGTGCGGATGTGGTCTGGCGTTGTCCCGCAGCATCCGCCCAGGATGTTGACGAAGCCGCTCTCCGCGAACTCGCGGAGCAGGCCGGCGGTCTCGTCCGGCTGCTCGTCGTAGCCGCCGAACGCATTCGGCAGGCCCGCGTTCGGGTAGCAACTGATCCAGGTGTCGGTCGCCACCCGCGCCAACTCCGCCAGATACGGCCGCATCTCGCGGGCGCCCAGCGCGCAGTTCAGACCGACGGCGAACGGGTCGGCGCGCGCCATCGAGACCCAGAACGCATCGATCGTCTGGCCCGAGAGCGTCCGGCCGCTCCGGTCGGTGATCGTCACCGACAGCATGAGCGGAAGCTCCGTCCCCAGCTCGTCGAACAGGTCGCGCACCGCGACGATCGCCGCCTTTGCGTTCAGCGTGTCGAAGATCGTCTCGATTAGCAGCAGGTCGACACCGCCCTGGATCAGCGCGCGCGCCTGCTCGACGTAGGCGTCACGCATGGCGTCGAACGTCGAGGCTCGGAACGTCTGATCGTTGACGTCGGGCGAAATCGACAGCGTGCGGTTGGTGGGGCCGATCGCGCCGGCAACGTAGCGCGGCCGGTCGGGCGTACGCTCGGTCCAGCGGTCGGCCGCCGCGCGGGCGAGCCGCGCCGCTTCCCGGTTCAACTCCGGGACGATCGGCTCGAGGCCGTAGTCCGACTGCGCGATCGACGTGCCACTGAACGTGTTGGTCTCGATGATGTCGGCGCCCGCCTCGAGGTAGGCGTCATGGATCGCGCCGATGATATCCGGGCGCGTCAGGACCAGGAGGTCGGTGTCGCCCTTCAGGTCGCGCGGATGGTCCGCGAACCGGGCGCCCCGGAAGTCCGCCTCGCCAAGCCCGTAGCGCTGGACCGCAGTCCCCATCGCCCCGTCGAGGATCAGGATCCGATCCCCGAGCGCGGCGTCGAGCCGGGGCCGCACGCCGGTGCCGGTCACACCGGCCCGGTCACCGGCCGCTCACCTCCCGCAACGCGGGCGTAGCGGCCGCCGCCGCGCGGGCCACGCACAGGGGTGCCGTCAGCGCATGCTTGACCATCGATCTCATCATTCCCGGGGCGCGCCGCCCCGCCCGAACTCTGATGCCTTAACCGTACTACCAGCGGCAGCGCCTGACAATCGGAGGGCTTTAACCTCGCCGCGGGCGCCATGGCGTTGCCCCGGCGCCGCCAGGGCGATAAGCTGAGTCCATGCTTATCGGTTTGCGCCGCGCCCCGCTCGCCGTCGCGCTGCTCCTCGCGGCCGCTGTCGCCGTCGCCGCGCAGCAGCAGCCGATGTTCCGGAGCGGAACGCAGATCGTCGACCTCTTCGTCACGGTGACCGACCGCGAGGGTCGCCTGGTGCCCAACCTGACGGACGAGGACTTCACGATCTTCGACGACGAGGAGGAGACGGAGATCATCCTGTTCGAGAACAGCGTCCGGCCGATCACAGTGGTCGTCATGCTCGACACCAGCGCCAGCATGGACCTGAACCGTAGCCGGCTGATGGCGGGCGCCGAGCAGTTCCTGCTGCGCCTGCTGCCGGCGGACCGCGGGCGGGTCGGTGCGTTCAACGACAAGGTGGAGATTGGGCCGCCCGAGTTCATCGGCAACCGCGACGCGCTGATCGCGGAGCTCGGCGGTCTGGACTACGGGAACTCGACGCGGGTGTACGACGCGGCCTTCACGTCGCTCGACGCGCTGATCGGCGTCGACGGGCGCCGCGTCGTCCTGCTCTTCACCGACGGTGACGACACCGAGAGCGACGTCGGGGCGGGCGATGTGCTGGATCGCGCGGTGGCCGAGGACGTGATGATCTACACCATCGGGTTCGAGAGCAATTACTTCAACGGGGTGCGCTACGTCACGACGCGGCCCGACCGCAACCTCCGCCGGTTCGCCGAGGAGACGGGCGGTGGCTTCTTCGAGTTGACCGAGGCGGCCGACCTCGGCCCAACCTTCACGCGTGTGGCGCAGGAATTACATAGTCAGTACGTCCTCGGCTTCAGGCCGCGGACCGACGGACAGCTTCACCAGATCGAGGTGGAGCTCGAGCGGCGCGGTCTCCGGGCGCGGGCGCGGCGGAGTTACCTCGCACCGAGCGCGGACACGGCCGGCCCGTGACCTGGTCCCCCCGGATCGAGCTGGCCATCACCACGGCGATCGAGGCGCACGGCCTGCGTCGGCGCAAGGCCAAGCGCGGCTTCCAGACGGCGCACGTCCTGTCGGTCGCCCTGATCACCGCCGACTTCGGCTTCGACGAGGACACCGTCGTCGCCGCGCTCTTGCATGACACGCTGGAGGACACGGAACTCGATCCCGGCATCATCCTGTCGCGCTTCGGAGAACCGGTGCTCCAGATGGTCCGCGACGTCTCGGAGCCGCCGAAGCCGACGCCGTGGCGGGAGCGGAAGAACACTTACATCGAGCAGATCCGGGCCACGCCGCGGCTCGGATCGCTCGCGGTTGCGTCGGCCGACAAGATCCACAATCTGACGAAGATGCATGCTGAACTCGAGACGCAGGGTGTGACGTTCATCGACGCGTTCAACGCCAGTCTCGAGGGCATGCTCTGGTACCAGCAGACGATCTACGCGACGATCGCCGCTCGCTGGTCGGACCCCGTCCTCGACGAGCACCGCCGCCGGCTGGACGCGTTCGTCAGCGCGGCGTCCCGTTCGACGTCGGCGTAACCGGAGCCGCGACGGGCGACGCCGTATCCTCGCACTCGCCGCCGCAACCGGAGCAGGCAGGCCCCCCGCCGGATGTGGCGGGACCGAACACGCCGCGCAAGTGCCGGTAGAGCGAGACGACGGCCAGCCCGACGATCACCACCGCCGCCAGCTCCTGCCAGCCCCCCGGTCCCGCCGTCAGCCACTCCACCGACATCGGCGATCTCTTGTCAGAGCCCCCAGCCGAAGAACGCTCCCGTCTGGTAGACGATGAGCGACGCCACATACGCAAGGACCGACATGTACCCGAACATGAAGGCTGGCCAGCCCCACGAGCCCGACTCGCGCCGGACGACGACGATGGTGCTCATGCACTGGCAGGCCAAGACGAAGAATACCATCAACGACACCCCGGCGAGCGGCGTCATCAGCACGCTGCCGTCCGGATGTTCCGCCTCCTGCAACGAGGTTCGGAGCGTGACGCTCTCCTCGTCCGCCTCCTCGAGGCCGAAGACGATGCCAAGCGTCGAGACGAACACCTCGCGGGCGGCGAACGCCCCCAGGATCCCGACGCCGATCCGCCAGTCGAAGCCGAGGGGCTCGATCGCCGGCTCCATCAGCCGGCCAACTCGCCCGGCAACGCTATAGCGGAGCTGCTCCCCTGCCTCCTCGCCGTTCAACAGGGCGACCTGCTCCGCCTGCACCGCCGGGGCGGCCGCCGACGCCTCCACGGCGGCGCGCTCCGCGTCGTAACGCTCGCCGATCTCCGGGCTGTTCGGATACGACAGGAGGGCCCAAAGGATGATCGTCATCGTCAGGATGATCGTCCCGGCGTCCTCCAGGAACTTGCGCACCGAGCGCCACGTGGAGAGGAAGATGTCACGCCAGACCGGCACCCGGTACGGGGGCAGCTCGAGGACCAGCGGTAGACGCGGGCCGCGCAGCACGGTCCGGCGAAGCACCGCCGCGGCGCCGAGCGTCGCGCCGACCGACAGCGCGTACATCGCCAGCAGCACGACCGCGCCGGTACTGAACAGGCCGAACACGCGTCCGCTGCCCGTAAAGATGACGGCGGTCACCAGCGCGAAGACCGGCAGCCGCGCGCTGCACGAGATCATGGGCAGCGTCAGCATCGTGATCAGCCGATCGCGCCGGCCCTCGATGGTCCGCGTCGCCATCACCGCAGGAATGGCGCAGGCGAACCCCGACAACATCGGGACGAACGCCTTGCCGTGCAGACCGACCAGGCCCATGAGGCGATCGATCAGGAACGCGACACGGGCCAGATAGCCGACATCCTGCAGCACCGCGATGAAGAACATGATCATGGCGATCTGCGGCACGAACACCACGACGTTGCCGACGCCGGCAATCACGCCGTTCGTTAGCAGATCCTGCAGCGCACCGGCAGGCAGCAGGCTGGTCACCGTGTTCTGCAGCCAGACCGTCACCGTCTCGATCACGCCGATGAATGGCTCCGACCAGGCGAAGAGCGCCTCGAAGAGCCCCCACATCACAACGGCGAAAGCGCCCAGGCCCCAGACCCTGTGGGTCAGGACGCTGTCGATCCGGTCGGTCCAGGGGACCCCCGCCGCCATGGCCGGCAGGACGCGCCGCGCGTCACCCACGGTCGCCTCGATCCAGCGGTAGCGGGCAGCGATCACGTCGCGGCTCAGATCGACCTGGGCGTCAGCCGCGCGCCGCCGCACGTCGTCGATTGTTCGGCGCACGCCGTCCGGCAATCCCACGACGTCGTCCTCGTCGTTCGAGTGGGACAGCAACGACCAGATCGCCCACGCGCGACGCTCGGCCGGCGTACGGACGAACGGCGCGTCGTCGAACGACCGCTCCACCTCGCCGACGGCGGTTTGGACCGCCGGCGGAAAGCCGGGCGAGTCCACTTCGTCGTGCGCCGCGAGACGGACCGACCGGCTGATGGCATCGCGCAGCGCGTCGATGCCCTCGCCGGCCGAGGCGACCGTCGGCACAACGGCAACGCCGAGCCGGTCGCTCAGCTTGGCGGCGTCCACCTCGATGCCCGCGGCCGATGCCTCGTCCAGCATGTTGAGCGCCACCACCACCGGCACGCCGGTCTCGACGATCTGCAACCCCAGGTAGAGGCCGCGCTCCAGTGAGACGCTATCGACCACCACCACGACCGTGTCCGGGAGATGCCCGCGGCGACCGAGCACTTCGTCCACCGCCACCTGTTCGTCGGGCGAGTAGGCGCTCAGGCTGTAGGTGCCCGGCAGGTCGACCACCTCGACGCGCGTACCGTCCCGCAGATCAACCTCGCGCGACGCCCGTGTGACGGTGACGCCGGGGTAGTTGCCCACTTTGGCGCGCGCACCGGTCAGTGCGTTGAAGACAGTGGACTTCCCGGAGTTCGCGTTGCCCGCCATCAGCACGCGCGGCGGACGTTCGCGCGGCGCTCCGTCGCCCGGCGGGTGCATGGCGAACCGCGTGGCGGCGCCGCCGCCCCGCCCATTCCCGCCGGCACCGTCGACGTCAGGGTCCGCGTGGCCATCCGGTACAAGTTGCACGTCGGAGGCTTCCGACGAGTTGACGCTCAATAGGTACCCGCGCAGCCGAATCTCGATCGGATCGCCCAACGGGGCGCGGCGGACCATCTCGATTCGCGTCCCGGGCAGCAGTCCCATCTCCATGAGGCGGCAGCCGACGCGCGGTGCACAGCCGACCCGGTGGACGACGGCCGACTCTCCGATCGCCAACTGATCGAGTGTGCGAAGCCCCTGGTGCACGTGAACGCCTGCCTTCACCTAAAGAGGACTGGATCTCAGTAGATCCTAAGTCTATCCCAGGACGGGTCGTCCGGGCAGTCGGCGGCCCGTCGCGTATCATGGGCGGCGATGCGGCACCGCAGGGTGGCGGTTCGGGCGGCGCTCGCAGCGGTGCTGGCGCTGGGCGCAGCGTTCCCCGGCAGCGAGGCTCGCGCCGCCGAACCGGACCCGCAACTGGCCGCCGGCTTCGATCATGTCTACAACCTGGACTACGCCGCGGCGATCGCCGCCTTCCGGGACCTGATTGCGGCGCGGCCGGACGATCCTGCCCCGCACCGCGCCGTGAGCGCCGCCGTCTGGCTGCAACTGCTGTTCCAGCGAGGCGCCGCCCTGACCGACAGCTACCTCGCCGGATCGATGTACGGACCGTCGGGTGAGTTCGACGATCCGCCGGAGCACTTGGTCGACACGTTCGAGCACCACGTCGCCCAGGCGATCGCACTGTCGGAGGCTGCAATCGACCGCAACCCGGACGATCCGGACGGCCACTATGAACTGGGCGTCGCGGTGGCGCTCGACGCGTCGTACGCCGGCACCATCCGGCGCCAGCCGTTCCAGGCGCTCCGTTCCGCGCGGCGGGCCTACCTCGCTCATGAGCACGTGCTGGAGCTGGATCCGTCGCACCACGACGCCAAGCTCCTGCTCGGCATCTACCGTTACATCGTGTCCGTGATGCCGCGCCCGTTCCGGTGGGTCGCCTACCTGGTCGGCTTCGACGGTGGCAAGGAGGAGGCGCTTCGGATGCTGGCCGACGCGGCGCGGCGTTCGACCGAGGTACGGCAGGAAGCGCAGTTCGCTCTTGCACTCCTGTACAACCGGGAACGGGAGTACCGGCGCGCGGAGCGGGTGCTCGCGAACCTGCGTCGCGCGGTGCCCCGCAACCGGCTGCTCTGGCTCGAGACCGCCTCGATCTGGCTGCGTTCCGGACGGCCCGCCATGGCGGAGCTGATCCTGTCGCACGGCTTCCACCGGCTGCAGGCGGACGAACGGCCGCGCATGCTTGGCGAGGATGCGATCTGGCACCTGAAGCGGGGCGCCACCCGGCTAGCCCTCGGCCAGACCGACGAGGCCCGGATCGACCTGCTGCGCGCCGCGCGGGGCGGCGCGACGGCCTGGGTGATCGGGCAGGCCCACCTGGAACTGGGCAAGGCGTTCGACCTCAAGGGGAATCACCAGCAGGCGCGCGGTCACTACGTCCGCAGCCGGCGGCTCTGCGGGGAAGGGGGCGACCGCCGGTGCGCGCGCGCCGCCGCGACGTACGTCATGCGGCCGTACACCGGTCCCGGCTAACCGAACAGAAGGCGGAGGTTGGTAGCGGTACGGGGAATCGAACCCCGGTCCCGTGGCTGAGAACCACGTATCCTAACCCCTAGACGATACCGCCACGATCGCGGGAGGGGATGCGATCCTAGCAGCCGGCTCGAGCTGGGGTCAACGGCGGAGCCTGTGGCGATCAGCGGTTGCGGTTGTCCGACTGCAGCGCATCGATGGCGGTCTGCGCCTCGACGCTGAGTGGATCCTCCGCCGGGACGGCGCGGAAGGACGCCAGGGCTCGAGCGACATTCCGTTTCGCGAGCCAGGCATGGCCGATCTGAACGTGCACGCCGGTCAGGCGGGGCGCCAGCTCCAGAATCCGCTCGTAGGCATCGATCGCGCTGTCGTAGTCCCCGTCCTCGAACTGCGTGTCCGCCGCGTCGAGCGCCGCCTCCAGGTCGGTTGCCCGCATGTTGGCGAGCGCGCCGGTGGGCGGCGGCGGCGGATAGCGCGCATCGGCCACCATCCCGATGTTGATCCTGGCCGTCCCGATACGGTTCACCATGACCAGCCCCCGGAGCGGCTGGAAGCCGCGGCGGCGGATGCTCATAACCCACCCCCCCGCGCGCAGGCCGACAAACGAGAACTGCCCGCTGTCGTTCGTCGTCCCCTCGATACGGATCCGCCATTCGCTGTTCTCACCCGTGATTTCCGCGCCCTCGATCGGGCTGCCGGCGAGGTCATTCACGTGGCCGACAATACTGCCGGTCTGCGCCGCGGCGTCGGGGACGATCCCGGGCAGGAGCGATACCGCCGCGAGCAACACGAGCGCCTGGACGATCACCACCCGGCGGAACATCCGCTTCACCTCCCGGCTGACTCAGATCAAACAGTATACTCGCAGCCGGCCACGCCATGCGCGCCATCCGCCGACGCCTTGTCGCCGCCGCGGTTCCGGCCGCCCTTGCCTTCTCCCTCGCGGCGCAGGCCCGACAGCCGCGCGCCCCGGCGATCGACGCCGCGCACCTGGCGGAGATCGGCCAGGCCGTCGAGGCCGCGATCGCGGAGGGGCAGCTCCCGGGCGCGGTGGTTCTGGTTGCCCACCACGGGGACACCGTCTACCGGAAGGCGTTCGGTCAGCGATCGGTCCGCCCGGCACGGGAGGCGATGACCACCGACACCATCTTCGATCTCGCCTCGCTCACCAAGGCGGTGGCGACCGCGCCGAGCGTGATGGCGCTCGTCGAGGATGGCGCGGTCAGGCTACGCGACCCGGTGGCGCGCCACTTGCCGGGGTTCGAGCGCCACGGCAAGGGGACGGTCACCGTCGAACACCTGCTGACGCACGTCTCCGGGCTCAGGCCCGACCTTCCCCTCGAGGAGCAATTCGAGGGCGGGGACGAAGCGTTACGGCGGATCTTCGACGAGCGGCTCGAATCGCCTCCGGGCGAGGCGTTCATCTACAGCGACCTGAACTTCATCCTGCTGGCCGCGATCGTCGAGCGGGTGAGCGGCCAGCCGCTCGATCGCATCGCGCGCGAGCGACTGTTCGGCCCGCTCGGCATGCACGAGACGATGTTCCTGCCGCCCGCCGGTCTCGCCCCCCGCATTGCACCGACCGAGGCATGCACGCCGCTGGGCTGGCCCTGCGGCGCACCGGGCAGCGCCATGCTGCGCGGGACGGTGCACGACCCGACGGCGCGGCGGATGGGAGGCGTCGCCGGGCATGCCGGCCTCTTCTCGACGGCGGACGACCTGGCCCGCTTCGGCGCGATGCTGCTCGCGCGCGGCCGGACCCCGGACAACGCCGGCGCGGTGCTCGCGCCAGACACCGTCGACCGGATGACCGCGATCGCGACGCCGCCGCACCTGGACGACCGGCGCGGCCTCGGGTGGGACATCGACTCCCGCTATTCGTCCGCCCGCGGCGACCGCTTCCCCGCCACCCGATCGTTCGGCCACACCGGCTTCACCGGCACGTCGATCTGGATCGATCCGGCGAGTGAGACGGTGGTGGTCTTCCTGTCGAACCGGGTCCACCCCGACGGCGGCGGCAACGTCGTCGCGCTGCGGGGCCGGGTGGCGACGCTGGCGGCCGCCGCGGTTGGCGCCGGCGGCGACTGATCGTGAGCCGGCCGCCGATTCAGAGGCGGTACAGCATCCAGTAGACCACCACGCCGCTCACCGAGACGTAGATCCAGATCGGCAGCGTCCACCGCGCGATCGCCACGTGCTGCGCGAAGCGTTCCCGCAACGCGCGCGTCACGGTGATGGCGGCGAGCGGCACGATGACGACCGCCAGCGCCGCATGCGTCATCAGGACCGCGAAGTAGACGATCCGGATCGGACCCTCGCGCGTGAACGGCACAGACCCCACGTCCAGGTGATAGATGACGTACGAGATCAGGAAGATCACCGATACGGTGACCGCGCCCAGCATGCAAGCGCGGTGGCGGCCGATGCGGCCGGCGCGGATCGCGAGGTAGCCGGCCGACAGCAGGATGCCGGAGGTCGCGTTCAGTATCGCGTTCAGGTGCGGAAGCCACGTCACATCCGGCATCGTGTCACCTCGAGTCGTCCCGCCGGCGTCGGCCCGCCTCGCCCGCCGCGCGGCATCACACCATCCGCTCGATGAGCAGTGCGCTCCAGAGCACGGGCAGGTAGACGAGCGAGCCAACGAACAGTGCGCGCGCGCGCCACTCGGAACGTTGCTGCAGGAACAGTATCGCCAGCAGCACGAACAGGGATCCGAGCAGCGCCGCCAGCGCCAGGTACGCCATTCCCGCCAGGCCGACGACCGCCGGCGCGAGGCTGACGGGCACGAGTGCCGCCGCGTAGCCGAGGGCGTGGCGCGCTGTCCGCCGGCCATCCGGATCGCCCGCCGCCAGGAGCGGCAGACCGGCGCGGACGTAGTCGTCGCGATAGAGCCACGACAGCGCGTGGACGTGCGGCATCTGCCAGAAGAAGACAATTCCGAACAGCACCAGCGCCTCCACCCCGAGTGCGCCCCGCGCCGCGGTCCACCCGATCACCGGCGGCAGCGCGCCAGGCACGGCGCCGATGACTGTCGCCCAGCCGGTCCGGCGCTTGAGCGGCGTATAGATCCAGACGTAGCTCAGCAACGTCGTCAGCGCGACCGTCGCCGCGAGCGTGTGCACCCACACCGCCAACTCGAGGAGGCCGGCAACACCGAGGAGAGCGCCGAACAGCCGCGCCTCGAACGGGGTGACGTGGGAGGCCGGCAGCGGACGCATCCGGGTCCGTGCCATTCGCCGGTCGATGTCGCGCTCCGCCACCTGATTCAGCGCCGCGGCGCTTCCCGCCACGAGAGCCGTCCCCATCAGCAGGTGCAGCGTCACCATCAGGTCGACGGGGCCCGCCGCGCCCAGCCAGTAGCCGACGCCGGCGGACGCCACCACCAGCGTGTTGAGCCGCGGCTTCGTCAACGCAAGAAAATGGAGTGCGCGGTGCAACGGATCCCCCTCGGCCGGCTACGTGGCATGGCGAGGCTCGCCGGCGTCGGCAAACCAGGCGCGATGCACCCGCAACGCCAGAACGACCGACGTCACCTGCAGCAGCGCGCCGACCGCGACGTGCGCCGTGTTGATCGCCATCTGCCGTTCGCTCAACACCGTCCATCCGCCGAGCCCCACCTGTATCAGCACCAGCCCGGCAAGCAGCATCGACGGTCGCGCCAGCTCCCGTCGCGCCCCGTGATGGCGCAGCACATGTCCTGCCGTCATGAACACGAACGCCGTCGTCAGCACCGCGCCGACTCGGTGCGCGTAGTGGATGGCAATCGCGCCCGTCCACTCCGGCGGAACGATGCCTCCGAACACGAGCGGAACGTCCGGAATCGCCAGTCCCGCGCCGGTGTGCCGCATTGTGGCGCCAACGAGGATCTGCACGTAGATGACCACTGGCAGGATCATCGCCAGCCGCGCCAGGATCGGATCGGCGGCCGAAGCGCGCGGTCCCGTCCCCGGGGCCGCCCGGCCACGGTAGTGGTCATGCCATCCGGGCGACGTGACGATCGCCAGGCTGACGATGAGCACGAAGAAGAGCTGCGCCAGTCCGGCGTGACTGATCGAGATCGGTGCGGGCAGGAAATAGAGAACCGTAATGCCCCCGAGCACGCCCTGCACGACCACCGCCGCGAGCGCGATCCAGCCGAGGCGGCGTACCCACCGGCGTGGCTCGACCCGCGCCAGCCAGAGCGCCAGACCGATGGTCAGCAAGCCGACGACGCTTGCGATCAGCCGGTGGCCATGCTCGTAGAGGATCCCCCCCACCATGCTGGAGAGAGGGAACGTGAACATGAAGTAGCCGTATGTGTTCGGCCAGTCCGGTACGGCAAGGCCGGAACCGGTGCTCGTCACCAGGCCCCCGGCCGTAATCAGCAGGAGCGACGCCACGGCCAGGAGCCGGGTGTAGCGGTGCAACCAGCGCACGTCGCGGTCCCCTCGGCCGGGGAATCAGCCGGCGCTGAAGCTGAACGACAACTCCGCCGTCGCGCCGTCGCCGATGGTGATGTTTTGCGTCTGCGTCCCGAGCAGCTCGTGCCACGCCTCGACCACATAGTCGCCAGCGGGCAGGCTCGAGATGTCGAAGCTGCCGTCCGGGCCGGTGACCGCGAAGTACGGATGGGACAGAACGCCGACGTACGCGTTCATCCAGCCGTGGACGTCGCACCTGAACGGCACCATCACCTCGACCTCGTCGAAGGTGCGGTTCATGGTCATTCCCTGGATCGGCTGTCCGGTATTGAATTCGGCGTTCACCGCCGGCGTGGCGTGGATGTTGTGCAGCGTCGGATCGGAGTTGCGGACGGTCACCGTCTGGCCCACCTGCACGCCGAAGACATGCGGGGCATAGCGGCAGCCCTGTTGATTGAGCAGGATCGGCTCGTCCGGCGTCGGGTACGTCCCGGCGATGCTCTCGCTCGTCACGTGGACGAAGACATTGCCGAGGGCGCCGCCATCACCGACGACGTAGTACTCGGTCTCGGTGTCCGTCGCTTCCATGACACAGACCGGGTCGGAGTTCATCCGGATCGTCTCGGCCGGCGGGACGTCGCCGTCGAATGTAATCGCGCCGGTGATGCGGCTCGTGCCGCTGGCACCCGCCGCCGTACTGGCGCCGCCTCCGGCTACCGGAATGATCGACACCGGCGGGACGTTGGAACGGCGGCTGCACGCGACCGCCATCGCAATCGCCACGAGCACGACGAATGTCCAGAGTGTTCGCTGTCGCATCGAGCCTCTCTCCTGCGCGTTGTGACTGGCTGGGAAACCGGGAGTGCCGCCGCCACTGCGGGCGTCCCGGACGCCTTCCAAACCTGGCAATTATACCGTCAGCGGTCCATCCAGGTCATCCGGCGGGCGGGGAGCCTTCTGCCTCGCGCAACTTGCGCACGATGCGATCCTCGAGCCAGTGTGGATCCCACCACTCCATCGGCGTCACTGGCCGGCCCCGCAGCAGCATCGCGAAGTGGAGATGGTCGCCGCCGGCGAGACCGGTCTGTCCGGTCAGGCCGATCGGCTGATCCTGCGCTACCTCGTCCCCAACCGCGACGTCCATCGACGAGAGGTGGGCGTAGAGCGACTGCAGGCCAAGGCCGTGGTCGATCACGACGCAGTTGCCGTAGATGCCGAGGTAGCCGGCGTGGACGACGGCGCCGGCGTTGGCGGCATGGACCGGCGCGTTCGCCGTCGAGGCGAGGTCGAAGCCAAGATGCACCTGCTGATCCACCTCCTCGCCGCCGTAGAGATAGGTGCGGTGATCGGCGAATCCCGACTCGACCTGCGAGTTTGCCAGTTGGCGGAACGGTCCGTCCCAGAGTCGGCGCGGCGCGGTCTGCGCGGCGAGCGCGACGAGCGTCTCGCGGTTCTGCCGGCGCAGGTCCCGGTTGACGAACAAGTACAGGTCGAGCAGGTTGGACAGCTCGGAGTCGGCATCCACCTCCTCGTCGGCCAGTTCCGGGGCCGCCTCGGCGAGCGCGGGGACGACGCGCCGCAGGAACGCGTCCCCGACCGACAGGCGCGCGCGCCGAAACTCGCGCCGGAAGATGCGGTAATCGAACCGCGCGGCCGCCTCGTTGCCCGCCGGGTCGCGCCCCCACAGCTCGATCGGCGCGGCCAGATCCTGATCGTGCAGCAGCGCGAAGAACGCCACGCGCAGATCGTCGGCACCGTCGACGCCGGCGGCCGAGAGCGGATAACCGGCGTACTCGCGGCCGCCCACCCGAACACCCGACTCCGCATCGTCCGGGGTCACGCGGTAGACCACCAGCTCGGAGCCGCCATGGGTGATGTAGTGGAACGTGGAAACCGGTGTCAGGCGCGGCGGGTCGAAACGCACGGTCACATCCACCGACACCTCGCTCGTCCGCTCGCGCAGGCCGTACAGCACCGGTCGGGTAGCGGTGACGACAACGCGGGCCGGACCGGGGAGGAGATCGGGGTGAGTGTCGCGGTCAAAGGTCCGGCTGATGCGAAGGCGGGTCTCGGTGTCCATATCGACCGCCGCCTGCGCTGCCGCCCCCGCCGTCCCGTCGAGCGAGAAGAGCGGATGGACCGTCCCGTGCTGCTCGACGTAGGCCTCGAGCGCCGTGAACTCCGCCCCCGGCGCGTCGGCCGTCGCGACGAAGGAGGCGGTCCGACCGATGTACGCCGCCGGCTGCATGATGTCGAGCGCCGGACCCTCGGCCCGGCCGGCCGACACCCAGACGGCGATGCCCCCACCGATCACCAGCCCCACCACCAGCGCGCCGATCGCGGCCCGAATCATCGTCCAATGATAGCGCCCGCATCGGATATACTGTGCATTCATCGGGAAACTTCGTAGTCTTTGAGGGCCATGCCATGAGTTTGTATTCACGCCATACGTATGCTGCGGAAACCGTCCGCATCGCCGCCGTCGCCATCGTCGTCCTCGCGTTTGCCGCCTCGGCCGCCGCCCAAGGCAACGGCCGTGTGCGCGGCCGGGTGGTGAACGAGGACGGCAATCCGATGGAGGGTGTCCGGGTCACTACCGCCAACCCCGAGTCCAATCCGCCGGAGTTCGGTACGGAGACGGCCAGTAACGGGCGCTACTCGATCCTGGGGCTGATCAGCGGCCAGTGGCTGTTCCGGGTCGAATGTGCCGAGGCGTGCGCCGAGGCCAACGGCAGCCCGTACGGGTACCGGCCGTCCGAGGGAGTCTGGCCGGTCCTCCAGTCGGGCAATTCGCCGGTCGACTTCACGTTGCGCCGAGTCCGCCACCCGCTTCAGGAGATCCTGGGGGACGCGGCGGTCGCGGGCGTCGACCTCAATGCGGTCATGGCCTCGGTGGAGGCGGCGGACGAGGCGTACAACAGCGGCAACCTCGAGGCCGCGATCGCCGGGTACGAGGCGGTGTTGGAGCAACTGCCGCAATGGACACTACTGCTGGTGCGCATTGGCGCCGTCTACGCCAGGATGCCGAACTATGAGGCATCGATCGCGGCGTACGATCGGGCGCTCGAGATCGATCCGGACAACGCGGACGCCCTCCAGGCCCGCGCGCGGGTGAGGGTGGCAGCCGGCGCCGCCAGCGAGGAGGAGATCCAGTTGCTCGAGACGGCGGCGTCCAGCCTGAGCGCCTCTCGCGAGGATCTCTACAACCAGGGAGAGGTGGCGTTCGCCCGCGGTGACCTGGATGAGGCGCGCGACTGGTACGAGAAGGCGATCGCCGTCGACGGCAACTGGGCGCCACCGCTCTTCAAGCGCGCGCTGGTCGCGCTCAACAGCGGTGACATCGCGGGCGCGAAGGAGTACTTCCAGCGCGTCGTCGACATCGACCCCAACTCCGACGAAGGCACTCAGGCACAGGCGACGCTCTCCGCCCTCCCGTAGCCCGCACCCGACAGCCCCGTGCACCAGATCCGGTCGGTCGGCGTCCTGGGCGCGGGCGTGATGGGGGCGCAGATTGCGGCCCATGCCGCCAACGCCGGCCTTCCCGTCCTGCTGCTCGACCTCGATGAGGCGACCGCCCGCGACGGACTGACGCGCGCGCGGACGTTGAAGCCCGATCCGTTCTTCACGCCCGAGACCGCCCGGCTGATCACGACGGGCGGGTTCGACACCGACCTCGACCGGCTCGCCGGCTGCGACTGGATCGTCGAGGCCGTGGTCGAGCGGATCGACATCAAGCAGGCGCTGCTCGCGAAGGTGGAGCCGCTTCGGGCGGATAGCGCGATCGTCAGCTCGAATACCTCCGGCATCCCGATCGCGAGCATCGCCGACGGACGGGGCGAGGCGTTCCGGCGGCACTGGCTCGGCACCCACTTCTTCAACCCGCCCCGCTACCTGTCGCTGCTCGAGGTGATCCCGACCGGCGACACCGACCCGGCGGTCGTGGAGACGATCGCCCGGTTCGGCGATCACGTCCTGGGCAAGGGCGTGGTGGTCGCGAGGGACACGCCCAACTTCATCGGCAACCGGATTGGGCTCTACGGCGTGATGCGCGTCTTCGAACAGATCGGGAACTACACGATCGAGGAAATGGACGCGATCACCGGCCCGGCGATTGGCCGGCCGAAGTCGGCGACGTTCCGGACGATGGACGTGGCCGGGCTCGACATCCTGGCCCATGTCGCCGCCAACCTGGCCGAACAACTGACCGACGAGGCGGAGCGCGCGACGTTCGCGCTGCCGCCGGTCGTCGCCGGCATGGTGGAGCGGGGTTGGATCGGCGCGAAGGCTGGCCGCGGCTTCTACATGAAGCGGCCCAAGGCGGCGGGCGGCGCGATCGTCACGCTTGACCCGGCGACAATGGAGTACCGGGAGCGGCAGGCGCCGCGCCTGCCGTCGATCGAGGCGGCTGCCTCGATCGAATCGGTCGGCGAGCGCGTCCGCACGCTGTTCCTGGGCAGCGACCGCGTCGGCGAGTTCCTGCGGGCGACGCTGGCGCCGATGCTGGTCTATGCGGCTCGTGTCGCGCCCGATATCGCGCACTCGATCGACGATGTCGACCGCGCGATGCGGTGGGGCTTCGGCTGGGAGCTCGGTCCGTTCGAGCTGTGGGATGCAATTGGCGTCGACGCGGTGCTCGAGGCGGCGGACGCGAGTGCCGATCCCCCTCCGCTGGTGGCTGAGCGGCGCGCCGGCGCGGCACCCGCGAAGGCGGTCCGCTTCCGTGAGGGCGCCCTGCCACCCGCCGCAGCGGACCTGCAGATCCTCCGGAGCGCGAAGGCGGCGCGGTCGCCGGTGCGCCGGAACGCCGGGGCCAGCCTGATCGACCTGGGCGACGGCGTCCTTGCCGTCGAGTTCCACTCGAAGCTGAACACCATCGGCGGCGACACGCTCGCCATGCTGAGGGCGGGAGTGGCGGAGGCGGAGCGGAACTTCGAGGCGCTCGTCATCGGCAACGATGCGCCGGCGTTCTCGGCCGGCGCCAACCTCATGTTGGCGCTGCTCGAGGCGCACGAGGAGAACTGGGACGAGCTCGATCTGATGATCCGGACCTTTCAGTCGACGGTCGTCAGCCTGCGCGACGCCGCCGTGCCGGTGGTCGCCGCGCCCGCCGGACTGACCCTTGGCGGCGGCTGCGAAGTGACGCTGCACAGCGACCGGGTGCAGGCCGCGGCCGAGACCTACATGGGCCAGGTGGAGGTGGGCGCCGGATTGATCCCGGCCGCCGGCGGGACGAAGGAGCTGCTCGTCCGGTTCACGCGGCGCGTTCCACCCGGTGGGGATCCACTGCCGCTGGTGCAGCGCGCGTTCGAGCTGATCGGCTTCGGCACCGTCTCCGCTAGTGCCCCGCACGCCCAGCAGCTCGGCCTGATGCGCGAGACCGACGGCGTCACGATGAACCGCGCGCGGTTGATGGCGGACGCCAAACGCGTGGCGCTCGGCCTGGCTCGCGCCGGGTACCGCCCGCCGCCTCCGCTGACCGACATTCCGGTCGGGGGCGCCGGCGTCCGCGCGGCGCTCGATCTGGGCGTCCACATCGCCTGGCGCGCCGGTCACATCAGCGACCACGACGCGAAGATCGGCCGGCTGCTCGCCCGCATCCTGGCGGGCGGCGATCTGCCACATCCGACGACGGTGCCGGAGCAGTACCTGCTCGACCTGGAGCGAGAGGCCTTCCTCAGTCTGCTGGGCGAGCCGAAGACACGGGAGCGGATGGCGCATATCCTGAAGACAGGCAAGCCGCTCAGGAACTGACGGCGGGCGGAGAACCGATGATCATCGACCGCGGCGCCGGCACGCCGCTCGTACTGATCCCGGGCATTCAGGGCCGCTGGGAGTGGATGGCGCCCACCGTGGACGCGCTCGCGTCACGCGTCCGGGTGCTGACCGGATCGCTTCCGGGAGACACCGGCGCGACCCACACGATCGACCCGGCGCTCGGCTTCGACAGCTACACCGGCTGGATCGACGCGCTGCTCGACCGCACAGGTGTCGCGCGCGCCTCGATCTGCGGCGTGTCGTTCGGCGGCTGGATCGCCCTTCACTACGCGGCCGCCCGCCCGGACCGGGTGACGAGCCTGACGCTCGCCTCCACCCCCGACCCCCGCTGGCGGCCCGGTTGCCGCGTCGAGTGGTACCTGCGCGCACCGCGGTTGCTCTCCCCCGTCTTCGCCCTGACGTCGCCAGTCCGCCTCTACCCGGAGATTGTCGTCGCGTTCCCCCGTCTGGCGGATCGCGCCCGGTTCGCGGGGGGCCACCTCTACCGGGTGACTCGTCACGCGATGTCACCGGTCCAGATGGCCGAACGGATGCGGCTGGCCGCCACGGTCGACTTTGCGGCCGACTGCGAGCGGGTGCGGGCGCCGGTGCAGGTGGTGACGGGCGAGTCTGGACTCGACCGGGTGGTGGCGGTCGAGAGCACGCGGGCGTACCTCGACGCCATCCCAGGAGCGCGGTACCATGAGATCGAGCGGACCGGCCACATCGGGTTGGTGACGCGGCCCGAGCGGTTCGCCGGCGTCGTGGCGGACTTCGCCAGCGACGCCGCGGCGCCCGCCGCCGTGCCGGCCGAAGCGCATGCGTAAACGGAGTAGACCATGAGAGAGGCAGTCATCGCTTCCGCCGTCCGCACCCCTGCCGGCAAGGCGCCTAAGGGCGTGCTTCGCAACACCCGGCCGGACGAACTGGCCGCCACGGCCATCCGAGCGGCGCTCGATCGCGCGGGCAACATGGACCCGGCGAAGGTGGACGACGTGATTCTGGGCTGCGCCATGCCCGAGGCGGAACAGGGGATGAATGTCGCCCGCATCGCCAGCCTGCGCGCCGGTATCCCGGTCGAGGCGTCCGCAGTGACGATCAACCGGTTCTGCTCGTCCGGCCTGCAGGCGATTGCCTTCGCGGCGGAACGGATCCTGGCGGGCTCCGCCGAGACGATCGTCGCCGGCGGCACCGAGTCGATGAGCCTGGTGCCGATGGTGGGTCACAAGTTCGTGCCGAACCCGGCGCTGGTGGAGCACTACCCCGACGTCTACCTCAGCACCGGCCTGGTAGCGGAGAACCACGCGCGCGAATCGTCCATCACGCGCGAGGAGCAGGACGCCTTCGCGCTCCGAAGCCACGAGCGCGCGCTCGCCGCCATCGAGGCGGGGCGGTTCCGCGACGAGATGGTGTCGGTCACCGTGCAGCGCGCCGAGCCGCCGCACGGGAACGGCAGCGGCGCCGGGAGCAACGGGCCCAATGGATCCGCTCCGACCGTCCGGGACATCCTGGTCACCACCGACGAGGGGCCGCGCGCCGATACGTCGATCGAGAAGCTCGGATCGTTGCGGCCGGTCTTCAAGGTCAACGGGTCGGTCACCGCCGGCAACTCGTCGCAGACGAGTGATGGCGCCGCCGCCGCAGTCGTGACGACGGCGGAGCATGCGGCGAAGCTGGGCCTGCAGCCGCTCGCGCGGTTCGTCACCTACACCACGGCGGGGGTCAGGCCAGAGCTGTTCGGCCTCGGCCCGGTGCCGGCGATGCAGAAGGCGCTACGGCTGGCGGACCTGACGATCGACGACATCGACCTGGTGGAGTTGAACGAGGCGTTCGCGGCGCAGGTGCTCGCCTGCCTCCGCGAGTTCCCGATCGATCCGGAGCGGTTGAACGTCAACGGCGGCGCGATCGCGCTCGGCCACCCGCTCGGCTGCACGGGGGCGAAATTGACCGCGACGCTGCTGCACGAGCTGCGGCGGCGGAACGGACGCTACGGCATGGTGACGATGTGCGTCGGCGGTGGCATGGGCGCGGCCGGGATCTTCGAGCGGCTCTGACCGCTGACGGCGCCTGAACGCCGGGAGCAGATGATGACGACGCTGACGGCAAGCGAGACGGCAACGCGCGGCGGGGCATGGCTGCTCGAGGAGACGCAGCCCGAGGCCGTCGTCACGCCAGAGCGGATGACCGACGAGCATCACCTGATTCGTCAGACCGCCGATCAGTTCGCCGGGGAGGTGGCCGCGCAGAACGATCAGCTCGAGACGAAGGACTGGGACCTGGCGCGCCGGCTCCTGCAGCAGGCGGGCGAGCTGGGGCTGCTCGGCACCGACGTGCCGGAGGCGTACGGCGGCCTCGCCTTCGACAAGGTGAGCTCGGCGATCATCGGCGAATCGATCGGACGGTCCGGATCGTTCGGCGCGACGTTCGGCGCGCACACCGGACTTACCATCCTCCCGATCGTGATGTTCGGCACCGAGGCGCAGAAGCAGCGCTACCTGCCGCCGCTCGTGTCCGGCGAGCTGGTGGGCGCCTACTGCCTGAGCGAGACCGGCTCCGGCTCCGATGCGCTCGGGGCGCGGGCGCGGGCGACGCGGCAGGCGGACGGCAGCTTCGTCCTGAACGGCGAGAAGATGTGGATCACCAACGGCGGCTTCGCCGATCTCTACATCGTGTTCGCCAAGGTGGACGGCGAGCAGTTCACCGCGTTCATCGTCGAGCGAGGGTTCGACGGCGTGGCGAGCGGCAACGAGGAGCACAAGATGGGCCTGCACGGCTCGTCGACCACCCCGTTGGTGCTGCAGGATGTCCACGTGCCGGCCGGCAACCTGCTGGGCGAGGTGGGCAAGGGCCACCGCGTCGCCTTCAACGTCCTGAATTACGGCCGCTTCAAGCTGGGCGCCCTCGCCGGCGGCGGCGCCGTTGGCGCCATCGGCGAGTCGGCCCGCTACGCGGCGAGCCGCCGGCAGTTCGGCCAGCCGATCGCGAACTTCGGCGCCATCAAGCACAAGCTGGGCGAGATGGTCGTCCGGACCTACGCCGTCGAGTCGATGGTCTTCCGGACCGCCGGCCTGATCGACGCCGCCCTCGCCGACGACGTGGACGACAGCGGTGCGCTGCTCGCCGCGCTCGAGGAGTTCGCGGTGGAGTCGTCCATCCTGAAGGTGGCGGGCAGCGAGGCGCTTCACTACGTGCTGGACGAGAACGTGCAGATCCATGGCGGCAACGGCTTCGTCCGCGACTACCCCGCCGAGCGCCACTACCGCGACTCTCGCGTCAACCGGATCTTCGAGGGCACCAACGAGATTAACCGGCTGCTGATCCCCGGGATGCTGATCAGGCGGGCGGTCAAGGGCGGCCTGCCGCTGATCGACGCCGCCCGGCAGGTGCAGGACGAGCTGCTCGCCCCCTCGCCCCCACCGCCGGCGGACGATAGGCTGCTCGACGCGCCGGCGGCCGCCGTCGGCATGTTCCGGAGAGTCGCGCTGGCCATCGTCGGTCTGGCGCTTCAGACCCATGGCGACAGGTTGACCGACGAGCAGGAGCTGCTCTCGCTCGCCGCCGATATCATCATCGACACCTATGCGGCCGACAGTGTCGTGCAGCGGGCGCGCGCGGCGGCAGCGGCCAGCCGGCCCGGCGCCGACCTGCAGGCGGATGCAGCCACCACGTACGTCAACGATGCGGCGATGCGGATCGACGTGGCGGCGCGCGCGGCGCTTGCGGCGCTCGCGGAGGGCGACACGCTTCGGACGCACCTTGCGGCGCTTCGCCGCCTGCTGAAGGTCATACCGGTCAACACCGTCGCGATCCGCCGCCGCCTGGCGGACGCGGCGGTCGAGCGTGGTGCCTACCCCATCTAGCGAGTCGAAACGATGATGTTGATGCGAGTGCTGCTCGCGGCGGCCATGGCGGCGGCGGCATGCGGTCCACCGCCGCCCGACGAGGGCAATTACGTAGTGCGCCTGCTCCAGGACCGCGCGCTCAAGGACGACTTCTTCAGGAACGATCCGGAATCGCCGGTGCCCCTCGACCGGCGGTCGTGGATGGTGCCGCTCCGCTACTACGAGCCCGACCTGGTGTACCGCGTCCCGGCCAGCCTCGTCCTGTCGGACGATCCGCAGGTCTTCGACATTCCCACGTCGACCGGCCTCATCCGGCCGATGGAGCATGTCGGCCACCTGGCGTTCGTGCTGAGGGGGGAACAGTACCGGCTCGACGCGCTCGTCTCCGAGGGGGAGGCCGGAGTGTTCGTTCCATTCCGCGACGAGACGAGCCGCACCGACACGTACGCCGCCGGGCGCTACCTCGACCTGCCGTTCTCCCCCACCGGCGTGTACGATCTTGACTTCAACTACGCCTACCATCCCACGTGCTACTTCGACGAGCAGTTCGACTGCCCGTTCCCGCCACCGCAGAACCGCCTGCCCATTCCGATTCTCGCCGGCGAAAAGCTGCCGCCGGAGGACGAACGCCGGCTGCCGTGAGCCTCCTCGGCGTCATCTTCGACTTCGACGGCGTCCTTGCCGATACCGAGCCGCTGCACCTGCGGGCGTTCCAGGCGGCGCTGGCGGGCGGACCGATGACGCTGACGGACGAGGCGTACTGGGAGCGCTACCTCGGTCTCGACGACGTCGGGCTGTTCGCGGCGGTCGCGCGGGATCAGCACGCGCCGCTCGATGCACATGGCGCAGCGCGGCTTGCCGCGGCAAAGGTGGAACAGTTCGCGGCGCTGGTGGCCGAGGCGGACGTCGTGTACCCGGCGGCGCGGCGCTGCGTCGAGCGGCTCGCGGCGGACGGCGTCGCCCTGGGCGTCGCCTCCGGCGCGCTGCACCACGAGATCGACGCCATCCTGTCGCGGGCGGGACTGCGGCAGCACTTCGCGGTGGTGGTGGCGGCGGACGACGTGGCGGCGAGCAAGCCGGCCCCCGACACCTACGCGCGCGCCGTCGAACGGCTCTGCGCCACGCTCGGCCGCGCCGCGGGGCCGGCCGGGTTCGTCGCCGTCGAGGACTCGCGCTGGGGTATCGACTCGGCCACCGCGGCGGGACTGCCGTGCATCGGCGTGACCACCAGCTACGGGGCCGACGCGCTCCCGGGCGTCGTGGCCGTGGTCTCGAGCCTCGACGAACTCGACCGCGGCACGCTCGACGCGATCGCCGCGGCGTAGCCGCTCGGCCCATCGCGCCGGCTCTCACGCCGGCGGGGCCGGCGCCGGGGCTACCCGGGCGGCACGTGTGCCTGCGTGGCGGCCGGCGCAGGCAGAGGGTACACTGAGGCACCGATGGTCTCGGACGATTTCATCCGCCGGTTCACGGAAGTCGTCAAGTCGCCCGCGCCCGATCTCGCCCCCGCCGCGTTCATGATCGCGCGACTCGAGTACCCGCAGCTCGACATGTCGCACTATCTGGGCGAACTGGACCGGATGGGCGAAGAGGCGACGGCGCGCGTCGCGGCGCTCGGCGACAAGGCCGGCCCGATGCGGCACGTCACCGAGATCAGCGACTACCTCTTCAAGGTGCAGGGTTTCGCCGGGAACCGCACGCACTACGACGATCCCCGCAACAGCTTCCTGAATGACGTCATCGATCGCCGCACCGGCATTCCGATCACGCTGGCGCTGGTCTACATCGAGGTGTCGCGGCGCGCCGGCGTCCGGATCGACGGCGTCAACTTCCCCGGCCACTTCCTGCTGAAGGCGCCGGCCCGGCCGAAGGCGTCAGGCGGCAGCGGCACGCCGGTCATCGTCGACCCGTTCCATGGCGGCACGATCCTCTCGGAGGTAGACTGCGAATCGCTGCTGCACAAGTATTCCGGCAGCGATGCCGCGTTCGATCAACGGCTCCTCGCCCGGGCGACCAAGCAGGAGATCCTGGTTCGGATGCTGGTCAACCTGAAGCGCCTCTACGTCGGGATGCGCTCCTTCCCGCAAGCGCATGCGATCACCAGGCTGCTGCTGGGGATCGACCCGGCCGCCACGACCGAGCTGCGGGACCGGGGGCTGCTCTCCTATCACCTGCACGACTACGCGGCGGCGCTGCGCGATCTGGAGGCGTACCTCCGTGTCGTGTCGCGGTCCGCGCCGGCCGCGCGCGATCCGGACGACGAGGACGACGAGTCGAACAAGAACGGCGAGCAGGCCGAGATCTGGGAGCATGTCAAGATGCTCCGCCGCCGCGTCGCCAGCCTCAACTAACCGGCATGTTGCTACGAGCCATCGTTGTCGCATCCTGCGGGCTGGCGTTCGCGGTCGCCACCGCGCACGCACAGGTGGGCGGTAATCTGGCCGCCGGACCGCCGCTCGACATTCACCTGGAGATCGCGACGGGCCCGGACGGCCCGGTGCTGTCCACCACGGAGTTCGACCTGGTGACGGGCGAGTACTACCGGCTGAACGTCACGAGCGACGGCGTCGAGCCGTGGCGGCTCGAGGTCGACGACCTCCTGAGCAACTCGCACCTGCGCATCGTCACCATCAACGGGATCGAGGTGCACCTGCAGGCGCTGGCGTTCCGCGCTATCGAATTCGACGTCGGCGGCACGGCCCAGTTCAGCTTTACGCCGATCCGCACCGGCACGTTCGAGTTCGCTGTCGGCGACGTCCCCTCGGTCCGCCGGCAGCGCGCGGACGGCGGACGCACCGCAACCGGGACATTCACCGTCGAATAGCCGCTCGGCCTCGGGCCGCCACGAGATGTTCGTCGGGCGCCGCCGCCGGTGAAGGAACGCCTCCCTCCGGTAATGGGACACCCGCTCGCGGCGACGGTGTTCGATGGGTGACGGGGAACTGGAGCGATGGAAGCATCGTGGGCCAACCGTCAGGGACCAGCCGGACGCGTCGTCGCCGACGCCGTGTAGATGAAGTCGCCGAACTCCGAGGCGTCGTCGTTGGCCGCGTTCGCCGCCACGTGGAAGACGACCGCCGTGGCGTCGCCGGCGGGCGGGCGCCATTCGACGGTCCAGGAGGCCGTTCCGGGACCGGTGAGCGCGGTTCCCGGCTCCGTGTGTTGGGCGTAGGTCACGCCGTCCGCTGCCGTGACGGCCTGCACGCGCTCGTCGCCGCCCACGGCCTGCAGGGCGCCCGCCGGTCCGCCGGCGCCGGCCCCTTCGGCGACGCGAGCCGCCAACTGGAAACCGGCGCGCTCCATCTCGGGCCGCTCCAGGGACACCGTGATGCGGTAGGTCGCCGAGGGGTCGAACGTGTCCGGCACGCCGCTGAGCGTGAGCGCGCCGCCGGGCGCATCAAGGTCGTTCTCGAAATGGCAGGCGTGGCACGTAAGGGCTTCCGCGTTAGGGCACCACGCGCGCGCGGCCGATGTTGTTCGTGTCGGTGCCGAACCAGATCTCGCGCGTCGGCGGGTGGTAGTACATATGGCGCACGGTCCCGCCCCCGCTCGCGATCTCGGTCATTGCGAAGAACTCCTCGGTCGCCGGGTCGAATCCGACGAAACGGTTCGGTTCGATCCCCGACTCCACAAAGTAGAGCCGATCCTCGGCGTCGACCGCCATCCCGTACGGCCGGGCCTCGGCCCCGCCGGGGACCGCCCACTCCTGCGCTTCACCGGTGGCCGGATCAAAACGGCCGAGGTAGCCGCCCATGTAGTCGACGTACCAGAGGTGTCCGTTCGACGTCAGGCCCAGGCGGCGCGGCCGGGCCTCGGCCCGCGGCAGCTTGAACTCCTCGAGCTCCATCGTTTCCGGGTCGACGGTGGCGAGCACGTTGGTGCCGAACTGGCAGAACCAGGCGCGGTTGTTCGCGTCGACCACGATGCCGTAGGGACGCCGCCCGTTGCCCTCGATCGGGATGAGCTCCACGGTGCCGGTCTGCGTGCCCAGCTTGCCGACGAAGCTGCCGCCCTGCACCGAGAACCAGATGTCACCGTTGTGGTCGAAGGTGAGCGTATGCGGATCCCGCGCGTCGGGATTCGGCATCATGAACTTCTCGATGTCGCCGGTCTCCGGATCGAGCCGGCCGATGTGCATCGCGCGGTTGCCCGCGTACCACACGAACCCGTCCTCGTCGACGATCAGGTTGTGCGGCCCAGTGCCCGGCTCGAGCTCGTAGCGCCGGAAGTCGCCCGTCGCCGGATCGAGGTAGGCCAGGTAGTCGCCCCGCTGCCCGACGAACCAGACGCGTCCCTGGCCATCGACATAGGGGTCGCGCGGCCGGGTGTTCTCCCAGGGCACCATCCACTCGGTGATCTCGATGTCCTCGGCCGCGGCCGGGGCCGCGACAAGCGTGCCGAACGCCCCGAACGCGATAACCGCCGCGAGCAGCGCCGGAATTCCGTTTCTCATCGTCAACCCTCCCGTTCGTCGATCCCGGCCGGAGTCGTGTCGCCGGACGCCGTCGGGGTCTGCCTCTTGATGACCCTGTGGGACGCGAGCGCGTTTACCCGGCCCGTCAGTGACCCATCGCGTAGAGCAGGACGTTGATCCCCAACGAGTAGCCGTCGGGCGCAAAGGCCTCGAAGAAGCGCGGGTCGTCCGCCTCGCGTTCCCAAGCGTCCTGGATGTCGGTGTTGTGCGTCATCGCCACCATGATGCGCCCATGTTCGTCGAATATCACCCGGAAGTGCGGCTCCGCGCTGTCGGCGCCGCGCTCCGACGTGCCCCCCCCGGAGCGCAGCCAGAAGCTGATGTTGGCGATCTGCGGCACCTCCCAGATGTGGAACATGGTCCGGAACAGCCCGTGCTCGATCGGCAGGTCGACGATCGGATACTGCCCCGCTGGAAGCACCTTGCGGATCTGGCTCACCCACTGATCCCACTCCCAGCTCCCCCAGAAGTCGTCGACCCACAGGAAGCCGCCCTTCAGCAGGTACTCGCGCAGGCGGCCGGCGTCCTCGTCGGAGAGCACCATCGACCCAACGGCAGAGGCGATGATGAAGGGACAGCCGAACAGCGTGTCGTTGGTGACCGGGACCACCCAGTGGATCGGTTCGTCGTCGGCGTCGAAGTTGACGTCGGTGGTCGACATCTCCGACACCCGGATCATGAAGTTGATGTCGGCGAAGGGGTAGTCGGTCGACCAGCGGCCCATGCCGCGCCCGGAGTACTCGCTGGAGTACATGAGCCGGCAGAACGAAAATCCGGCGTCGCGCTGCTCAGGGGGACGGATGCGGGGCGGATACCGTGTTCGCCAGCCCGACCCCCACTGGGCGAACGCGGCGCCCGCGGCGAGGGCCAGGATGACGGTGAGGGCCGCAGCCACGACGGCCGGCCGCTTCATCGAGCCATTCTGCCACAGCATGGCGCGCGCGTCTCGCATCCGGGGTATCGTGACGCGGTCTCGGCGCGCCGCCGTCCCCCGGAATCGCCATGGATTCGGTCATCGTCCACTACCACGAGATCGCGCTGAAGGGGCGCAACCGGCCCTGGTTTATCGATCGCCTCGTCCGCAACCTGCGCGAGGCGACAGCCGACCTCGACGTCACTCAGGTGCGCGCGCTGATGGGACGGATCGAGATGATGCTCGGTCCGTCGGCCGACTGGCCCGCACTCAGCGGGCGGATCGGTAATGTCTTCGGCGTTGCCAACTTCGCACGCGCCGGCGCGTCGGGCCGCGATGTCGACGAGATCGCCGCCGCCATCCTGCAGCGGATCGAGGCGGACCCGGAAGCGGCCGGCGCAAGGGCGGACGGCACCACGTTCCGGGTCCGCGCCAGCCGCGCCGACAAGACCTATCCCCTCACGTCGCCCGAGATCGAACGGCAGGTCGGAGGCCGCATCAGGCAGGCGCTCGGCTGGCGCGTCGACCTCGACCGGCCCGATGTCGCGATCGGCGTCGAGGTGCTATCGGACCGGATCTTCCACACCGTCGGCAAGGAACCGGGGCAGGGCGGACTGCCGACCGGCACGAGCGGAGCGGTCGTCTGCCTGCTCTCGGGCGGCATCGACTCGCCGGTGGCCGCCTACCGCCTCATGAAGCGGGGCTGCCGCGTCCGCTTCGTCCACTTCCATGCGTACCCGATCCTGTCGCGCGCCTCGCTCGACAAGGCGCGGGAGCTGGTCGACATGCTCACGCGCCAGCAGTTGCAGTCGCGACTGTATGCGGTGCCGTTCGGCGAGATTCAGCAGCAGGTGGTGCTGACGGCGCCGGCGCCGCTCCGCGTTGTCCTGTACCGGCGGCTGATGATGCGGATCGCCGAACGGATCGCCGCGGCGTGCCACGCGAAGGCGCTCGTCACCGGCGAGTCGGTCGGGCAGGTCGCGTCGCAGACGATCGAGAACCTGGCGGTGATCAACGACATCGTCACCATGCCGGTGCTCCGCCCGCTGATCGGCTCCGACAAGGAGGAGATCGTCACGGAAGCGCGCCGGCTCGGCACCTACCCGGTCTCGATCATTCCGGATCAGGACTGCTGCACCCTTTTCATGCCGCGCCGGCCGGCGACGCGCGCGTCACGCGCCGATGTGGAGCGGGCCGAGCAGGATCTGCCGATCGACGCGATGGTGGAGCAGGCGGTCGCCTCCGCCGAGCGGACCGACGTCGCCTTCCCCGTGCCGCGCCGCGCCGCACCGGTTGCTCCCGCCGCCGCGGACGGGGCCGCGCGCGCCGCGGATGCGCCCGGCGGCTTATAATCGACCGCGGTGTCCATCCTGAAGGTGGCGCGGATGGGACATCCGGTGCTCCGCCGCCGGACCTTGCCGCTCGGCCCGTCCGAGGTGGGATCGCCCGAGATCCAGCAGTTGATCGACGATCTGTTCGAGACGATGCACGAGTACGCCGGCATCGGCCTCGCCGCGCCGCAGGTGCATCGCGACGTCCGGCTGTTCGTCGCCGGCGTCGACGATCCGGATCAGAACGTGCCGCCGGTCGTGATGATCAACCCGGAGATCGAGCCAGTCGGAACCGCCACCGAGGAGGACTGGGAGGGCTGTCTCAGCATCCCCGACATCCGCGGCCTGGTGCCGCGCGCGGCGGAAATCCGGGTGCGCGCCCTCGACCGTCACGGCGTCCCGCAGCAGATCACGGCGCGCGGCTTCGCGGCGCGCGTGATCCAGCACGAGACGGACCATCTCGACGGCGTGCTCTTCCTCGACCGGATGCGGTCGTTCGACAGTCTCACCTTCCTCTCGGAGTTCGAGCGCTTCGCGGCCAAGGACTGACCGGCCGCCCCTACCGCGCGTTCCGCTTCCGTTCGCTCGCCCGCTCGGCGTCGAGCCGTTCGAGTTCCACCGCCGAATGATCGGCGAACGTCATCGCGTCCGCGATCGCGCGGTGGCCGGCCCGCTCGGCGATCAGCCGGTGCATCCGCTGGCAGACCCGCCGGTACGCCGGATGTCCCTGCGGCGCGGTCCGGAGCTCGATCACGTGCATCGCCTCGCGCGCGTTCATCCGCATGTAGAAGCGGATGCGGTACGCCATCGCGACGGCGTACTGCGCAACGAGCGGCGAATGATCGCGCGCGAGGCGGTCAGCCAGCTCGGCAGAGTCGTCCATCACCCGGTCCCACGCCGCGCGGGCGCCCGCGTCGTCGATCGCCTCCGGCCGCGCGCAACCGTGGCGCGCGGTCAACGCCTGCCAGTCGAGGGTCAGCAGGCGGTGTCGCTGCAGATCGCGAAACGCACCGTAATCCGACACGATGTCGAACGTGTAGTCGGCATGCTCGAAGGCGCGGCCGGGACGGTGACGCCGGTTGCTCCGTTCGCCCACGTACGTCCGCAGCACCCGCACGCGGTCGTCGGTCGTCATCGCGCGCGCCGTTGCCAGGAGCTGCGCGTGCGGCAGGTGCGACCCGGCGTAGAGCGCCGCGGCCACCACCTGTACCTCGCCGTCGGGATCGAAGTCGGTCAGCGTCACCTCGTCCGCCGCCGCATCGCCGGCGTCCCCGCCGACCGGCGGGCCGGCCATCGTCGACGCCAGCGCGTCCGCCTCTGCGCGCCGCGCGCGCAGGTAGTCGCTCCAGCGGACGCCCCGGTCCTCGCGGTCCACCCGCTGCAGAAACGCGGGGATCACCTTCCGCAATTCCGGGAGCATCAGCGACGCCACCTCGCGGCTCTCGGCGAGCGGGTGTGCACGCATCCGAAGCAGCAGCGCCTCCCACGCCTGGCCGGAACCGTAGATGCCGACGTTCGACCGGGTCGCCGCCGGCAGCAGGCCGCGCAGCGTGTCGAGCGCCTTCGCCCGGATCACGGCGCGGTAAACGCCGTCGGTGATTCCCTCGGCTTGAGGATGCCGTTCGCGGAACAGCTGCTGCACCGGCTCGATCCACCGGGCGTAGGTCTCGAACCCACGGTCGAGGACGGCGGCGTAGGCGTTGCGCTCCGCGGCGTCCTCAAGCTCGCCCGGCACGACGTACTTCCAGCGCCCGTCCGGCCGGTCGGTGTACGGAACGTAGCGCGTCGACTGCTCCAGGTACGACATCAGCCGGCCCCGTTCGATCACCTTCGTGAGGACGTTCGACACCCCCTCGCACGCGAGGTGCGCGCCGCCGAGCTGCGCCACCGAGTCGTCGCCGTACTGATCGAAGACGCGCCGGTAGAGCGACTCGGCCCGCTGCAGGCCGGGACCCTCCGCCCCACCGGCGCCGCCACCGCTCGCTGCGTCGAGGAACTCGTCGAGGAAGAGACGGCGGACCGACTTCGCGGAGCGGGAGTAGCGGGCGAACAGCGCCCCCTTCACCACCTCTGGAAGGTTCGTCAGGACGAAGACCGGAGAGTCGGTGTTGCCGACGTAGGGCGTCAGCGCGACGATCTCCTCGGGCGTGAACCGCTCGGTCGTCGCGACCGTCGAAGGCACGCGATATAATATGCGCCGCGCCTGTGACCCCCGCATTCTCCCACCGGATCGAGGTCCGCTTCCGCGACTGCGACGCGTACAAGCACGTCAACAACGCCGTCTATTTCACCTACTTCGAGCAGGCGCGCCTGGTGATGGCGGAGACGCTCGGCCTGCGCCGGGCGCTTGAGGAAGCGGGGCTGAGCCTGATCCTGGCCCACACCTCGTGCGACTACAAGGTGCAGGTGGTGTTCGGCGACCAGATCGAGGTGCGCGTCGGCGTGGCCCGGATCGGCGGCGCCAGTTTCACGCTCGACATGGAGGCGCGGCGCTCGCGCGACGATGCCCTGGTCGCCACCAGCGAGTCGGTCCAGGTGGTCTACGACTATTCCGCCGGGCGTCCGATCCGGATCCCCGATACCCTCCGCGAGAAGCTCGAGGCGCTGAGGAGCGGTTCGCCGGTCGTCACCTGAGGCTGCGGGAACGATGGACAACCCGAAGGGCTACGCCAGCGCCGACCTCCTGATGACGCCGGACGAGCTGGCGACGCAGTTGGGTGTGGCGGCGGGCTCCGCCGCGCGCCGCCCGCCCGCCGATGCCGCACGCGTCCCGGTGCTGATCGACCTCCGGCCCGCCGATCAGTACGCTGCCAGCCACATCCCAGGCGCGGTGCATCTCGACTTGTTCGGGATCAGCCTCGTCGACACCGACCCGGCACCGCTCAATGCGTTCCTCTGGATCATCAGCCACCTGCTGGCGGCGCGCGGAGTCGAGGCGACCCGGCCGGTCGTGGTGTACGACGAGCAGTCGGGGATCCGCGCGGCGCGGGCCTTCTGGTTCCTCGAGTTCTTCGGCCACCCCGATGCGCGGCTGCTCGACGGCGGCGTCGGTGCCTGGGAGCGGGACGGCTACTTCACCACCACCGAGGCGATGCCTCCCCAGCCGGCGCAGTGGGACGTGGGCCGCGACGACTCGCGACTCGCCACGTGGCGCGACGTCGAGGCGCGACTGGGTCAGGCAGATGCCGCGATCCTCGACACCCGGACGGACGGCGAGTACTGCGGCACACTCGTCCGCGCGAAACGCGGCGGGGCGATCCCGGGCGCGATCCACGTCGAGTGGACGCGCAACCTGGACGAGAACGGCGCCTTCAAGTCGGCGGACGACCTGCGCGCGATGTACGAAGCCGCGGGTGTGACGCCCGACCGGGAAGTGGTCACCTACTGCCAGGGAGGCTACCGCGCGGCGCACGGGTACCTGGCGCTCCGCCTGATCGGCTACCCCCGCGTCCGGAACTACCTCGGCTCGTGGAAGGAATGGGGCGACCGGGACCACCTGCCCGTCGAAGTCCCTACCACAACATAGCCGGCCGTCACGACGCAACCGGCAGGCGGGGGGGCTACACTTCTTGCAACCCGCCGTCCGGCATCCAGAGATCAACGTCCCGGCGACGGAGAGTAGCCCGCGCGGCGGGAGCCCCCATCGGCGGCTGGACGATGGCCTACTCCGCCGTTGGCGGCGCGGACCGAAGGCGCGGGAAGAAGCGGCCCGTCCGCGCCATGTAACGCCGGTAGTCGTCGCCGAAGCGCTCGACGAGCTTCGTCTCCTCGGTCGCGGTCCGGATCACCATGAGGACCAGGGCGGCGAAGCCCGTCAGCGCGATGAACCAGTTCGCCGTCGTGAGGGCGTTGGCGGCGAACGCGAGGGCGGCGGTGACGTAGAACGGGTGACGGACGTAGCGGTACGGACCGCTGGTTACAAGCGTGTGCTCGCGTCTGGTGACGACGGTGTCGGTGATGTTCCGGCCGAGACTACGGAACGTCCAGATGCCGAACGCCACCGTGGGCACACCGACCGCGACGCCGGCCCAGCGCACGGCGGTGGGCAGCGGCAGGGAGGCCCACGACATCCAGGCCGGATTGAGGACGAACGTTACGAGGCCCCCCATCGCCGCCAGTCCGCACGGGCGGAGCGTGAGGAGGATGAAGAGTCCTTCCTGACGGCGGTCGAGCTTTTCGCCGCTCGCCTGCGATCGGACCCGATGGTAGAGGGCGACCGGCAAGAAGGCCACCATGCCGAGGGCGAGGATCAGCCGGAAGGTCTGGTCGTCAGCCATCGTCTCTTGCGCGCGCCTGCCCGATGCGGAAGCAGCACTCCGCAAAATGAACCGCAACCATTAGTAGAGGGATGGTCATGAGGATTCGAATTAGAAGGAGTGCTCACCTTCTATTATAAACCTGGTATCGTGGCCCGCCACACTTGCTTCTAACGGCCACAACGCGGTTCGCGCGCGCGGCCACCACGTGAGCTGACCCCGGCCTTCTACGGCTGCTACGACTGGCACTCCTCGGTGCACGGGCACTGGCTGCTCGCCCGTCTGGCGCGGCTCGATCCCGGTGCAGAGACGACAGGGGCGTCCCGGGCCGCACTGGCCAGGAGCCTCACCGTGGAAAACCTGCGGGACGAGGCGAAGTACCTGGAAGCGCCAGGACGCAACGAGTTTGAGCGGCCGTACGGGTTGGCGTGGCTGCTGCAGCTCGCAGCCGAGCTGCGCGAGTGGGACGATCCCGACGCGCGGCGCTGGCGGAACGCCCTCGCCCCGGTCGAGACGCTGGCCGCGGAGCGGATTCGGGAGTGGCTGCCGAAGCTGACGCATCCGATCCGCAGCACTTCCTCTCTCCCTGCCTGGCGGAGGCGGACCTCGTCCGCCGGGTGAAGACCCCGGTCGCCTTCGCCGACTGGCTGCACCGGTTCCTGCCCGGGATTCCGGATGACGCCAGCGCGGGGTGGCTCGAGCCGGCAGTGGTGAACGACCCGACCGACGGCAAGCTGGTGCACCTCGACGGCCTGAATCTCAGCCGCGCCTGGATGCTCGATGGCATTGTGGCCGGGCTCCCCGCGGGCGACGGCCGCAGGCCCGCGCTCCTCGCCGCCGCGGCGGCGCACCGAGCGTCGGGGCTCGCCTCGGTCACCGGGGCGACCTACGAGGGCGGCCACTGGCTGGGCACCTTCGCCGCCTACCTCCTCACCGGCCGGGCTTGGCGCCGCCGGCCGTCCGTTGACCATCAGCCGGTGCCAGTAACGTCGGTCGGCCCGACAGCGTGGCAGTTCCCGAGCGTGGTCTACACCTGGCGGCGCGCCTGCCGCGAGGCGGGCGCCACGCTGCGATCGTCGACACCCGGACGGACGGCGAGTACTGCGCTCCGGCCGCAAGGTAGCCTGTTCGTCAATTCAACGGTCTGTGTCCGTGAACCGCCTTAGCAATCCAGGTGCGTTGGACGCGGGCTAGCAGCCCGTGGTGAAACCCGCGTGACACCGAGAGCGGTGAGGCGCCCGCCTGACAAGGCGCGACGAGGGAGCCTCTTGGCCAGAGGCGACCGAGGAGCAACGCCGCTCAGGCGGGATGCATCGCCGCTCGAATGTAGCGGGGGTTTCGCCACGGGCTGCTAGAGCTAGAGAGCCGTGACGAGGGCGATGGTGATGATGGTGCCGACGAGGGCGAGGCTGTAGGAGGTGATCGCCGGGACCACGGCACCCAGGCCCATGTCGAGGCCCAGGTGGCGGAGGTGGTGGGCGCAGTGCCACAGGGTGAGCGAGATCACGCCGCCGAGGAAGATCCGGCCGACGCCGCTGGAGGCCAGAGCGTAGGCGCGTTCGTAGCTGAGTCCCGACTCGAACAGGCCGAGCGGCGCGAACAGGCAGACGCCCATCAGCAGGCCCGGCAGGAAGAAGGACGCGACGAAGCCACCCCCGCCGAACAGCATCCACCACAGGGGTTCGAGCTTGTGAATGAAGTTCATCCGATGGCCCCACCCAGAACAAGCAACACCACGAGCCACAGCGCCACGAAGCCGCCGATCGGCGCGAGGCCGAGGAGCGGCATCGGGATGGTCGCCGGTGCGAGCGGGATGCGGCCGATCTTTCCGCCGGCGGGGATCTTGCGACCGACCCAGCCGAATCGAAGAGCGAAGTAGAGCGTGAAGATCAGCACCACGCTGCTCACGAAGAGCATGACCGGTGATCCGAGACCGGCGAGATACGCGTTCCAGGCCTCCTCGCCGCTCGCCAGCGCGTTCACGCCAACCAGCAGGATGATGCACCCCACGGCCATGAACAGGCTCGTCATGGCGAACAGCACGTAGTTCCGGTAGTTCGAGAAGCGGAACGGGTAGCCGTCCGGCGCACGCGCGGGGAGCGTCGGAGTCGGCGCAGCGGCGCTCATCGGGTGCCTCGCTTAGGGAGGAGCTTCGTCCACTGCAACGCGGCCGTGAGCTTCGTCTGCTGGATGGCCATGGCCGGGTCGACGTTCTTGGGACAGACCTCCGAGCACTCGTTCGCGTAGGAGCACGACCAGACCCCGCTCTCACCGCCGTGCATGGCCTCCCAGCGCTCGGCCTCGCCCTCGTCGCGCGAGTCGCGGTTGTAGCGGTAGCCCAGCGCGACGGCGGCCGGCCCCACGAAGTCGGGCTCGTGTGCGAGCACGGGGCACGCGGCGTAACAGAGCGCGCAGTTGATGCACATGCTGAACTTCTTGAACTCCTCGAGCTGCTCCGGCGTCTGCAGGTGCTCGCCAAGGTCGAGATCCCTTTCCGCCCTGCGGATGATCCACGGCTTGACGTTCTTGAGCTTGTCCATGAAGCTGTCGAGCTCGACGACCAGGTCACGCACCACGGGGAAGTTCGAGAGCGGCTCGACGCTAACTGAGCCGCTGTAGTCCCGCACGAATGCCGCGCACGTCAGCATGGGCCGCCCGTTCACGAGCATGCTGCAGCTTCCGCACACGCCCATCCGACACGACCAGCGGTACGAGAGCGACGGATCGATCTCGTCCTTGATGTAGTTGAGCGCGTCGAGCACGACCCAGTCGGGCTGACACGGAACGTCGTACTCCTGCCAGAAGGGTCCGTCGTCCCTCTCGGGATGGTATCTCCGGACCCGGAATACGAGCGAGGTCACATCGGCCATCAGTACTTGCGCTCCTCGGGCTCCCAGCGCGTCAGCGTTACGGGTTTGTACTCGAGCGTCGGTCCGCTCGGAGAGAACCTGATAACGCTGTGCTTCAGCAGCTCCGCGTCGTTTCGGGTCGGGTAGTCCGTTCGCGTGTGTGCGCCGCGGGACTCGTTGCGCTGGATCGCGCAGATAGCGACGGCCTCGGCCACGTCGATCATGTTGCCGAGCTCGAGCGCCTGCACGAGCTCGGTGTTGAACACCTTGCTCCCGTCCTGCAGGCCGAGGTCCGCGTACCGGCCCTTGAGCTGGGTCACCGTGTCGAGGGTCGCGCGCATCGAGTCCTCCTCGCGGAACACCCCGCAACCCGACTCCATTGTCAGGTTCAGCTCGCGCCGGAGCTGCGCGATCTTCTCTCCGCCCGCCTTCGTACGCAGCGCGTCCATGCGTCCTTCTTCTGCGCGCGCCTGCTCCAGCAACGCCGGCTCGGCGAGCGTCTCCACCCCGCCGGCAAACTCTACCGCCGCCTGCCCGGAACGCTGGCCGAACACCAGGCACTCGGTCAGCGAGTTGGAGCCGAGCCGGTTCGCACCGTTAATCGAGACGGCAGCGCACTCCCCGGCCGCGTACAGGCCGGCGATCTCGGTGGCGCCGTTCACGTCGGTGTCGACGCCGCCCATCATGTAGTGAACGACCGGCCGCACGGGAATCGGCTCCCGGACGGGATCGAGTCCGACGTAGCTCCGCGCCAACTCGCGCACGAAGGGGAGCTTCTTGTCGATCGTGGCCTCGCCGAGGTGGCGCAGGTCGAGGTGCACGTACTCGCCGTAGCGGCCCTTGAAGCCGCGCCCCGCCTCGAACTCCTTCAGAATGGCGCGCGCCACCATGTCGCGGGGACCGAGCTCGGCCCTTTTGCCCACGCCGTAGTCGTACTCGACCAGGAAGCGCTCGCCGGCGGAGTTCCGCAGATAGCCCCCCTCTCCGCGCGACGCCTCGGTCATCAGGATGCCCGTGCCGGGCAGACCGGTCGGGTGGTACTGCACGAACTCCATGTCCTTCAGCCCGACGCCCGCACGATAGGCGAGCGCCATGCCGTCGCCCGTCTTTACCGCGGCGTTCGTCGTGAAGGGGAAGATCTTGCCCGCGCCGCCGGTACAGAGGATGATGGCCCGGCCGAGCACCGCGTGCATCTCTCCGCTGCGGATGTCGAACGCGGCAACGCCGCCGATGCGCCCGCCGTCCACGAGGAGTCGCGTCGCGAAGTACTCGTCGTAGCGGACGATCGGATCGTAGCGCATGGAGTGCTGAAAGAGCGCATGCAGCATGTGGAAGCCGGTCTTGTCGGACGCGAACCAGGTGCGCTTCACACTCATGCCGCCGAAGGCGCGCACGGCGATCCGACCGTCCGGCGAGCGGCTCCATGGGCAGCCCCAGTGCTCGAGCTGGACGAGCTCCCGCGGAGCCGCCTCTACGAAGGTCTCGACCGTGTCCTGATCCGCGAGGAAGTCGCTGCCCTTCAGCGTGTCGTAGGCGTGGAGATCGAGGCTGTCGTCCGTCCCCACCGCGCCCGCGGCACCGCCCTCGGCGGACACCGTGTGGCTGCGCATGGGGTAGAGCTTCGAGACCACCGCGACGGAGAGTTCCGGAGCGCTCTCTGCCACGGCGATCGCCGCGCGCAGACCGGCCGCTCCCCCGCCGACCAGTACGATGTCGTGACGCTTCACCTCCACCGGGATTCCTGCCTCCAGACCGCCGCCCCGTGGCGGCTGTGCATTCTACCCGATTCTCTGTTGGGCTTCACCACCAGCTGCCGGTACCCTGCGCTTCGACGACGCGCACCGCGCGGAGCTCCAGAAACGCGCGCGCCTTGAACGCTAGCAGCCCGTGGTGAAACCCCGCGTGACACCGAGAGCGGTGAGGCGCCCGCCTGACAAGGCGCGACGAGGGAGCCTCTTGGCCAGAGGCGACCGAGGAGCAACGCCGCTCAGGCGGGATGCGTCGCCGCTCGAATGTAGCGGGGGTTTCACCACGGGCTGCTAGGCGACCGGCGGCGCCGGAGCGCCGCTCATTGCACGTCCGCGGGGACGCCCGTTCCGAGCCGCTTCGCGACCGCCTGCAGCGTGTCTTCCATGGCGGAGCGTGGCGCCCCGTTGATGATCGGCGCGAGGAACCAGCGCGATCGTCGATTGGCTATGATTGGGCTTGTCTCGATTATCGGCGACGAGTTGGTCGCCACCGGCGCGCCGGAGTTGACACTTCGGTAGGCGACATCTTCGGTGCGCGCCGGCGCCGAAGACGCAACACAGGTTGCGGGAAAAGGGAGAATGGAATCATGAACAGGCGTAAGTTTCTCGCAACATCGGGCATGACGGTGATGGCGGCGGCGCTCAGGGAGCTGCCGCTCGCCGGATGGCAGGAGCTCACGACATCGTTCGAAGACCTGCGACGAGGCGTAGGCATCTTCAACGGCCAGGGCGGTACGATCGGGTGGCTCGTGAACGCGGACGGGATTCTGATCATCGACAGCCAGAACGCCGCCGCAGCGGCGGCATGCATCGACGGGATCCGGGAGCGGTCGTCGAACGCGATCGACATCCTGCTCAACACGCACCACCACGGTGACCATGTCGGCGGCAACCAGACGTTTCGCCCGGTGGTCGGCACGATCGTCGCGCACGAGAACAGCGCGGCGTGGCAGCGGCGCACGGCCGAAGAGGCGGGGAACGCAGACTCGCAGGCCTACCCGGACGAGACCTTCGCCGACGAATGGCGGACATCCATCGGGGACGAGACGATCGTGGCGCGGTATCACGGCGCCGGTCATACGAGCGGCGACTGCGTGGTGACCTTTGAGCAGGCCAACGTCGTGCACATGGGCGACCTGATGTTCAATCGCCTGCACCCGTTCGTCGACCGAGCCTCCGGTGCGCGAATCTCGAGCTGGATCGAGGCGCTGGAGCAGGTATCGGCCGCGCACTCGGCGGACACGATCTACATCTTCGGGCACGGCACCCCGGGTGCCGGCGTGACGGGCAACCAGGGCGAGCTCGCGCATCTGCGCGACTACTTCACGGCGGCGCTGGAGTTGACGCGCCGCGAAATGCAGGCCGGCCGGTCGAGGGACGAAATCACCGGCACCGAGGCGCTGCCCGGGTTCGAAGACCACCTGTCGCCGTTTGCGCTGCTCAGCCTGAGCGGTGTGCTCGGCGTGGCGTACGACGAGCTCAGCGAGGGGTAGCAACGGGGCCTCAACAAGGCGGTTACCGGTCGCTCTTCTCGTTGCCGCCCGAGTCGCACTACCTCAACTGCGCGTTCATGGCGCCGGCCTCGAAGCGCGTCGCCGCTGCCGGACGCCGGGCGCTCGATCGCATCGAGGCGCCGGCCCGGCTCGAAGTCCCCGATTTCTTCGAGCCGAGCGCGCGCGTCCGCCGGCTCTTCGCACAGATCATCGGCGCGTCCGACCCGGACCGCGTCGCCATCATTCCGTCCGTTTCCTATGCAATGGCGACGATTGCGCGCAACACGCCGCTCGCGCCCGGACAGGCGGTGGTCGTCGTGGAGGAACAGTTCCCGAGCGTGATCTACACCTGGCGGCGCGCCTGCCGCGAGGCGGGCGCCACGCTGCGCGCCGTCGCCGTGCCGGAGACCGCCGGTTCGCGCGCCGAGGCGTGGAACACCGCCCTGCTCGACGCGATCGACGAGCGGACGGCGGTGGTTGCCATTCCGGAGCTGCACTGGACCGACGGGCTGCGGTTCGATCTGGACGCCGTCGGCGCGCGGGCGCGGGCCGTGGGCGCCCGGCTCGTCATCGACGGGACGCAGTCGGTCGGGGCGCTGCCGTTCGACGTCGGACGCACCCGGCCGGACGCCGTGGCCTGCGCCGGCTACAAGTGGCTGACCGGACCGTACTCCGTCGGCGTGGCCTGGTACGGTCCCGCCTTCGACGGCGGAACACCGATCGAGGAGAACTGGATCACCCGCGTCGGCAGCGACCGCTTCAACGAGCTCGTCAACTACCGCGACGACTATCGGCCGGGCGCCATCCGCTACGACGTCGGCGAACGGTCGAACTTCATCCTGCTGCCGATGCTCGAAGCCGCGCTGGATCAAGTGCGCGAATGGGGGCCGGAGACGGTTGCGGCGCACACGCGCGCCCTGACCGGCGCGGCGGTGCCGCGGCTCCGCGAGCTGGGCTGCAGGATCGAAGAGGAGCACTGGCGCGCCGGACACCTGCTGGGCGTGCGCCTGCCGGCCGGCGTCGACGTCGAGCAGCTTGGCCGCAGCCTCGCCGCGCGCAAGGTGTCGGTGTCGCTCCGTGGCGGCGCCGTCCGCATCGCGCCGCATCTGTACAACGACGCCGACGACCTCGACGTGCTCATCGACGTCCTCGCTGGCGCCGTTTTGACGTCCTGAAATGATTGTGCCATGCTCCGCCGGGCGGCGGTCGCGTCGGTTGAGGAGGTGCGTCAACAGCCATGTGCAAAAGGCTTTCTACCATGTGCAAAACGCTTTCTAGTCGGCACCCGATGATCCGTTACGCTGCGGTTGCGGCCGTCGCGTGTCTGGGAACAGTTGGCGTGAGCGCTCAGACCGGCGCCGCCGACGGGGAATGGAGTAGGTTCGGGGCGGACGCGGGCGCCACCCGCTACTCGCCGCTCGACGAGATTCATTCCGGCAACGTCGGAGATCTGGAGGTGGCCTGGCGATGGAGCGCACGAGACCAGGGCGATCCCCCTCCGTCCGGCCGGACGCAGATCAGTCCCATTGTGGTCAACGGAGTTCTCTATACGACCATCGGTAACCAGCGCAGCGTGATTGCCCTCGATGCCGCAACCGGCGAGCCCATCTGGAACTGGCACCCGGGTGACAGCGAGCGCAGGTGGGGCGACATCATCGAGCCGGTTGCGCGGAGCGCCGGGCGCGGCGTGTCCTACTGGACGGACGGGGCAGGCGATGAGCGCATCTTCGTGGTGACGCCAAGCTTTCAGTTGGCGGCCCTGGACGCCCGGACGGGGAATCTGGTGGAGGATTTCGGTTCGGCCGGCGTGGTGGACATGATGGACGACCTGCGCTGGAATGAACGTCCGGCCGCGGAGCGAGCGGGTCGAGTGGCCAATACGTCACCGCCGTCGATTCTTGGAAACGCGATCGTGGCCTCGATCACAATGCATACCGGCAGCATTCCCACCCGGGCCTCTCCGAACGAGGTCTGGCCCATGAACATGCCCGGCGACGTGGTGGCGTACGACACCCGCTCCGGTCGGAGACTCTGGCGCTTCAATACGGTCCCGAAAGAGGGAGAATTCGGCGTCGAGACCTGGCTGAAGGCAGACGAGTCCCTCTGGGACGTACCGGCCGGCACCCACGATTGGGTGCAGGAGCATCCGGAGCTCCTCGATGCCTCCTGGAAGTACACGGGGAACGTCGGGCATTGGGCGCCCGTGACGGCCGACCCGGAGCTCGGCCTGTTCTACGTGGCTACCGAGACTCCCACAAACGACTATTACGGCGGCTATCGGCCGGGAAATAACCTCTTCGGCAACTCTCTGCTGGCGCTCAACGCGGAGACCGGCGAGCGGGTGTGGCATTTTCAGCTCACCCATCACGAACTCTGGGACTACGACATCCCTACCGCCCCCATCCTCGTGGACATCGAGGTCGATGGTGTCCCGATCAAGGCAGTGGTGCAACTTTCCAAGCAGGGGTTTGCCTACGTACTCAACCGCGAAACGGGCGAACCCGTCTGGCCGATCGAGGAGCGGGCCGTGCCGGAGTCGGATGTTCCGGGCGAGTGGACGTCTCCCACCCAGCCCTTCCCCACCAAGCCGCCTGCGTTTGACCGCCAGGGCGTCACCGAGGACGACCTGATCGACTTCACTCCGGAGCTCCGGGCCGAGGCGTTGCGGATCGTGGAGCAAATCCGGCTCGGGCCGCTCTATACTCCGCCGTCCTTGATTGAGCCGGGCGTCAATCTCGGGACCCTCGGGCTCCCCGGCGCGGGTGGCGGCGTCAATTGGCCGGGCGGTGCGGTGGATGCCGAGGCGGGTCTCCTTTTTGTTCCGTCGGCTACGAGGCCGACGCTGTTCGGATTGTCAGACGGCACTGAAGGGACTGGCGTTCGCTACCACATCTCATTTTCCCGGGGTGTTCCGACCGTCCGTGACCTGCCCCTCGTGAAGCCTCCCTACGGCCGGATCACCGCGATCGACCTGACCGTGGGAGAGATTTTGTGGCAGGTCCCGCTCGGCGATACGCCCGGCTATATCCGGCAGCATCCGGACCTTCAGGGCGTGAACGTGCCGCCGACCGGGGGTCCCACGCGAGGGACCGGACTTCTCGTGACCTCCACCCTGCTGTTTTCGGGTGAGGGACAACAGGGGGCTCCGGTTCTCCGTGCGTACAACAAGCGGACGGGTGACGTTGTCCATGAGATCGCGCTTCCGGGTGGACCCACCACCGGTTTCCCGATTACGTACATGGCGGATGGCCGGCAGTACATCGTCGTAGCCGCTTTGGACGAGGACAGAATCGCGGAGCTGGTCGCCTTCTCCTTGCAGTAGACCGCCAGGAGTTGACCGGAGGTTATCGTGTTCCGAATCCCCCTTGTGCTTGCGTTCGTGCTTCTCCTGAGCGGAACGACAGCCGCCCAACAGGCGCTGTCGCCCGCGGATCTCACGCCCGCGGAGAAGTCCGGTCGGACTCTCTTTCAGACCAAGTGTGCCATGTGCCATGTGGGCCAGGAACCTGGGACTGAAACGAGGGACGACAACGCCCCGCAGGCACGGCCGACGCTTGGTCCGGTGCTGAGCCAGCGCCATGCCAACGACGAGGCGGGGCTGCGCGAGAAGATCCAGCTCGGCAGCGATCGGATGCCAGGCTACCGGTACACGCTGACCGATGAGCAGATCGATCACGTCATCGCATTCATGAAGACGATAGACGGCCCCCTCACGCGGCTGGCAGTGGCTCGCCCGGGCGAATAAGGAGCAAGTCGATGAGCGCACGACGCAGACAATTGCACGCAGTAGTCACCCTGATGGCCGCCGCGCCCCTGGCGCTGGCGTGCTCGGCGCAAGGGCCTGTCTCGGCGGACGCCGTCGGGGAAAGGGTGCTGACGGGCACCATCACGTCAGCCAGCGGCGCGCCAATCGAAGGTGTGGCGGTCTCGGCGCAAATCCCTGGCGTGCCGATCACCACCTCGGTCTACACGGGTGCCGACGGCCTCTATTTCTTCCCGCCCCTGGAGGCCGGCGAGTACAACATATGGGCGCAGGCGGCCGGGCTGGAGCGTGCGGAAGCGAAGGCCGTCGTCGGGTCCAATCTGACGCAACTCGACTTCACGATGACGGAGACCAGCGACATCCTGCTCCAGTTGTCCGGTTACCAGGTCATAGCGGCCCTGCCCGAGGATACTGTCGCACACCGTCGCGGGAAGTTGCTGCTGCAGAAGAACTGCACGTATTGCCACGAGAGCAGCGTCACCTTGCGCAGTCGGTTCGATCAACAGGGCTGGGAGGCGATCGTCCAGGCGATGACCAACGGCTTCTCGCGCACTCCCGACCCGCTCACGCCCGTTCAGAAGGAACTGGCGGCCTATCTCACCGAGATGCGCGGGCCCGGCGAGTCACCGATGCAGCCGAAAGTGTTCCGGCCGACCGGGGAAGCGACCTTGCCGGTCTTCTACCAGTACGACGTCGAGTTCGAGGACGGTGGTTATTCAGCCCACAACGGTAGTGACTGGCGGTACGGTCACGCAAGCTCGGCGGGCGGTGGCGGCTCGATCCACGACGCGACGGTCGACTGGGACGGCAACCTCTGGTTCACGTCCACCCGCCAGGGCGCCGCGCGGACGGTTGGGCGCGTTGACGGCAAGACCGGCGAGACCACTAATTTTGCCGTGGCCGTCGAGGGCAACCCGGTGGCCAAGTCACACGGCATCATTCTCGGCCCGGATGGGCGAGTCTATTTCAACGCGTCGCCGCAGGTCGCCTACCTGTTCGGCGATCTGGGGATCGCCGATCCATCCACGCAGACGGTCAAGGGCGTTCCCCTGCCGGAAGGAATGCACGGGGTCGGTGGCTGGCTCTCGTATGACGGCAAGGGCAACATCTGGGCGGCAAGCGGCGGCATGCGGCCGCCGACGGGAGCGGTGAGGTTCGACCCCAGAACCGAGGAATTCACACAGTTCCTGTCGCCGACCGGGGGGCTGACCTACGGGATCGCCGGGGACAGGGAAGGCAACGGCTGGTGGACCGCTGTCAACGACGACATCATGGTGTACTCGGATGCCGCCGGCGAGGTTCACGAGATCAAGCTGCCGCCTATGCCGCTTGCCGAGTACGTACAGCCGGGCGACTTCGCGGAGGGCGAGGAAGTTCCGCAGCCCGGACTCGGGGGCAAGCAGGCACCGCGCCGGCCAAGCGCCGACCTGAACGGTACGGCGGTCTGGGTACCGAACTTCTACGGCAACACCCTGCTGCGGATCGATACGCAGACTAAGGAACTGAAGTACTACGCCGCGCCGTATCCCGGGATGTACCCGTACGAAGCGATGATCGACAGCCAGCACCGGGTGTGGGTGACGTTCCAGAACTCCGACGAAACGGGCCGTTTCGATCCGGATACCGAAACCTGGACGATGTACAGTTGGCCGACCAAGGGCATGGCTCAGCGTCAGAACCACATGCTCGAGCGGAACGGCGTCCTGGAGTTCACCTCCGCGTCGGGTCTGGCCCATCGCGTCGGGCGCATGGTGATGCGGAGCGAGCAGGAACTACAGACCCTGAGAGACAGCCTGCGCTGAGGCTGCCTACCAGCCGGTCCATCGCCGTACGACTGGCCGTGCGGCGTGGCCAGTAGCGTCCCGTTTGGACGGACGGGACCCTTAAGGCAGCGTTGGCTCCCTAGCGCTCGTAAGTAACTGACCACCGGAGAGCATGATGGGCTCCAGACCCCGACGTCTTGCGCGCTGGATCCTGCGACGGATTGGTACGGACAGCGAGCCCCTGGTTGAGGATCTCCTGGTTCTGGGACACTTACGGTTACACAATGTGTTCAGCGAGGTCTGAAGTTTCTACAGTGTGCGATGCGGGGAGTGCACTGGACATCCCCTCTATGCAGAAACATGGCAGATAGCTGCCCGGCCAGAAAGAGCATGGCATGATTGAGGATTTGGCGAAAAACATCCCGAAGGTGCTCAGGAATAGGTCCGGATCAGTTTTCTACTCTGGCCGCGATGCGTTTTCAGGGTCGAGTAAGCTGTACATTCTGGGAATTAACCCTGGCGGCAACCCTGCGGTTCAAGCTGAAGAAACGGTGGACTGGCACACCCGGAAAGTCCTCGACGAGAAACCGGGAAAATGGTCGGAGTACGGTGACGAAAGCTGGGAAGGCTATGCCCCGGGCAAATGGGGTATGCAACCAAGAATCCTCCATCTATTTCAAGAACTCCATCTCGAGCCGGGCAACGTGCCGTCCAGTAATGTTATTTTTGTAAGATCCCGCGACGAACAAGCTCTCGATGGTGACATGAACCAGCTTGCAGAAGCCTGTTGGCCGTTCCACCAAGCGGTAATCGAGCAAATCAGACCACGGGTCATTCTCTGTTTGGGTAAAACGGCTGGGAATTTCGTTCAGAGGAAAACCGGGGCCAGAGATCAGATCGATGAGTTTGTCGAAAATAATAATCGTGGTTGGCGGAGCCGCTCCTTCACCAATCATAAAGCGCTCACGGTAGTAGTAGCTACTCATCCAGGCAGGGTGGATTGGACAAATCCCGATGCCGATCCATCCGGCTTGGTGAAAAGAGCCTTGGCGTCATGAAGCCACGCCCAAGGTTCCCGGCCAGCCGTCTGAGCAGAGGTTGTCGAGAACCTCGCAATCCACGCCCTCAAGCGGACGGGACCTCGACGAAGCTCTACACGGTGACGGTCACACGGAACGATGGCGGGATCGGCTCCTCGTAACGGCGCCGCCGACGGGGCGTGTTTGGCAAGAGGGCCGGCCGTACACACCTTGTGAACTGCAGCGGCGGTAGCGTCCGCAATTCGGTAATTCGATGGCCTCTCGACAGGAACAGCGATCCGGCTCCGGAATCGTCGATCCCTTCAAGGTCGAGCTGCTTGAATGCCCGATCGGCGATCCGAGCCCTCGACGAGGCGGATGATCTCGTGCTTCTCGGCGGCGGTCAGTCGCACGTATCGTCTTCCGAGCCGACGGTCCGCAGATTTTTTGAGTACGCGATTCTCAAGGACCGTCTCGGCCACGACCTGCTTGAGATTCCTGTTATCACGGCGCAGGTCCTGGACTCCGGTAGACGCCGCCTCGCGCGGCGAGTGCAACGAAGTCCGCCTGGCGAAGAAAAATCATGAGTGTGGAGCCGTGTCTGAGGAATGCCCAAAAAGTAGGAGCTCCAGTCGGTTGCACGTCAGCGGGGGCTGAGGTGACGGGCCTCCGGAGCTGGACGATTGTGCGACGAAGAAAGTTTCGTGGGTTCGGCAGCTCTCGGGTGTATAAAGGTGCCGTCCGGGACCGGCGAAATGGAAATCCCGGTCAACAACGAGGTGAGCGGCCTCGACCTTTCCTCCCGGGAGCAGCTCTGGCGGTACGAGCACCCGCAGTGTCACGTCCCGTTCTATTCGTCGGCCCTGTCCGTGGACGGTACCATCGTCATCGGCGGCCGGGACCGGATGGCGCATGCGATCGATCAGGCATCCGGCGAGGGGCGCTGGACCTTCAGGACGCGCGCGCAGATCGACTCGTCGCCCGCCGTCGTCGGCGGGCGGGTGGTGATCGGATCGGGCGACAGGCGCCTGTACATGCTCGATCGGGAGAGCGGCGAGAAACTGTGGAGGTTCGACACCGGGGCGCCGCTGTCCGCATCCCCCGCTATTGCCACGGCGGCAAGGTTGTGATCGGCTCCCAGGACGGCATCCTCTACTGCTTCGGGTGAGTATCCCACGGACGCAATGAGCCCCGCACCACGCCCTGCCGGGGCCGCACAAGCGGAGACGTCAGTCGCCGCGCAGTTGAACCAGGCTCGAGCGGAGTTGCTCGATCTGACCCTGCGCAACGCTCTATTGAACTTCCGCCCCTCAAAAACGCGCGGCGTGGAGATCATTGATGAGATCCCGCGTGAGGTCTTCAGGATTCTCGTGCGCAACGGGCGCGCGATGTCTTTCCGACCTGGCGCCGTGGCTGGCCCCGGCGTGGCCAACACTGATGATCGGGAACAGGAGAGCCTGCTCTCCGAACTCGAACGCAAGCTCACCGCGGTGGATGCGCCGTCTGCGGATCGCCACATAGACTCGGCGCTCCAGACACGCTACGACAAGCCGCACCTAGACACCCGCCTCAGGAACACGTTCCGGGAGGCGCACACATGGATCGAAGAGCAGGGCGTCAACACTCTGTATCTGGCGCTGGGAATGCTGGAGTGGTACGAGGCCGACACGAGCACTGACCGCCGGCGGGCGCCGCTGATCTTGATTCCCGCCGAGCTCTCCCGGACCGACGCCAGAGCACGCTTCACGCTCCGGTTCGCCGGGGAGGAGATCGCCGCCAATCTCTCACTGGCGGCGAAGCTGAAGCAGGACTTCGGCATCCGCCTCCCCACAATCACCGACGCGGACGACCTCGACGTAGACGCCTATCTGGGCCACATCGGTAACGTGATCGCGGATCAGGATCGCTGGTCAGTGGACTCCGGTGCGATCCACCTCGGGTTTTTCTCCTTCACCAAGCTGCTCATCTACGAGGATCTCGATCCGGAGTCGTGGCCTGACAGTGACGCGCCGTCCGATCATCCGATCCTGCGAGCATTGCTCGACCCGGAGGGGTTTCGAGAACCGGACTCAACGATCTCCGACGAAGATCATCTCGACGACCACCTTGATGTCTCGGACACGCACCAAGTCCTCGACTCCGACAGCTCCCAGACGCTTGCCGCTATCGACGTCAAGACAGGACGCAACCTCGTCATTCAGGGTCCCCCGGGCACCGGCAAGTCGCAGACCATCACGAATCTGATTGCCGAAGCGATCGCCGATGACAAGAAGGTCCTGTTCGTGGCCGAGAAGATGGCAGCGCTCGAAGTCGTCAAGCGGCGCCTGGACGACATCCAAATTGGCGATGCCTGCCTGGAACTGCACAGCCACAAGGCAAACAAACGGGCAGCGCTCCACGAACTGAATCGGACGCTCGGCCTCGGGCAGCCGAGGCTGTCGGATCCCGCGGAAGACCGCGCATTGCTCACGGCGAACCGCCAGCGTCTCAACGACTACTCTCGCGCCGTCAACACGCCGATCGGCAAGAGCGGTATCTCGCCACACGATGTTGTCGGCAGACTGGCGCAGCTTGCGGAACCGGATCCCGCGGGTTGGCCGGTACTCTCGATCGATGCATCGATGTCCTGGAGCCGCACCGAATTCGTCGTGCGGCTTGACCAGGTAGCCGGGCTTCAGGCGTTGGTCGCTGATATCGGCGCGCCCGATAAGCACATCTTCTGGGAAAGCGGCCGGCCATCGTTTCTACCGATGGATCGCCGGAGCATCGCCAACACACTCACCCCGGCGGTGGAGGCGCTCGGAACGCTGCAGGGTGAAGTGGACGACCTCGGGCGGTTCCTGCAAGTGGATCTGCCAACATTGGACCTCGCGGCGGCTGAAACGCTGGTCCGCATGGCCCGCCTGGCAGCTGACGCTCCGGACGTCGAAGGGATCAACCACCGCAGTCCAGCGTGGATTGCCCGCGCCGACAAGCTTCGCGCCATCAGCCGCGATGCCCTGGCGCTTGCGGAGGTTCACGCCGAATACGACGCTGTCCTCATTCCCGAAGCATGGGAAACCGATGTCTTGAAGTACCGCCAACCGATCCGCATGTGGGGCGGCAGGTGGTGGCGGTTCGTCTCGGGCGCGTATCGCGCCGCGCGCGCCGGGCTGAGCGGTTTGTGTCGAAGTGATCTTCCAGACGATGGAACAGTGCAGATCGCGATTGTCGACGCGATTCTGCAGGTGCAGCGCCTCACCAAGAGCGTCGACGGTTCACGCGAACTCCTCGCGAACCTCTTCCCCGGCCGAGAATTCGAAGGGTCCGTTGCGTCGTGCCGAATGCTGGAAGAAACCTTGGATCGGCTGGTTGACTTCCATGCCACGAAAACAGCGGACACCATCGACGACAGCATCCACGACGTCCTTGACGCCGATCTGGACGGCGCGGAGCTGAAGGCCCGTGCTGAACACTGCGCTCAGTCGGCCGAGCACTTCAGGCGCGCCGCCGAAGCCGTCGTTGCAGAGCTTGCACTGAAGCCCGACCGACGGTCCGGGGAGACCGGGCTGCCCGACCGTCCGTTCTCCCATCTGGAATCCTGGTTGAAGAATGCACGCGACCGGATCGATTCACTCGACGACATTGTTCGTTTCAACCGACTCGAGGAACGATTCGCCGAACTCCAACTCCATGCGGTCACGGAAATTGCCGCATCCTGGAAGGACGCACGCATCCATCTCGCGAAGTGCTTCGAGAGCAGCTACCTGTCGGCCGTCATGGCAGAGGCGTTTCGTGAACGTCCCGCCTTGACCGAGTTCGACGGTGATACGCACCAGCGCATCATCAATCGGTTCCGGCTGCTCGACCGCGACCTGTTTCAGCACAACCGAGCGCTTGTCGCGCAGACTCACTGGCAACGTCTACCGCGCGGGCCAGGCGGGGGCCAAATCGGCGTCCTGCGACGGCAGTTCGAGAAGAAGCGTCGCCACCTCCCGCTACGCAAGCTGATGACAGAGGCCGGCAATGCGATCCTCCAGATCAAGCCGGTCTTCATGATGAGCCCGCTATCGATAGCCAAGTTCATTCCGCCCGGATCGGTTCGCTTCGACCTTGTCATCTTCGACGAAGCCAGTCAGGTCAGGCCGGTCGACGCGATTGGCGCCATACTTCGGGCTCGACAGGCAGTGGTGGTCGGAGACAACAGGCAACTTCCGCCGACAAGCTTCTTCGACCGTGTGGCTGACGGCGACGGCGATGAGGAGGAATCGCCGGCAACTGCCGATCTCGAAAGCATCCTGGGCATGTTCTGCGCGTCTGGCGCGCCTGAACGGATGCTGCGCTGGCACTACCGCAGCCGCCACGAATCACTGATTACCGTCTCGAACCACGAGTTCTACGACAACCGGCTAATCCTGTTCCCCAGCCCGGACGCGAAGCGTGAGGAAACCGGTCTCTGCTTCCGTCACGATACGGGCACCTGCTACGAACGGGGTGCCCGGAAGAGATTCAATACCGGCGAAGCGCGCGTGGTGGCCGACGCGGTCATCGAACACGCTCGACGGAAGCCGGACCTGACGCTCGGCGTCGCCGCCTTCAGCCTTTCGCAAGCGCGCCGGATCGAAGACGAGGTCGAGTTGCGACGCCGCGCAGACCCGTCCACCGAGGCGTTCTTTGCGGAGCACCCGGAGGAGCCGTTCTTCGTCAAGAACCTGGAGAACGTGCAGGGCGACGAACGAGACGTGATTCTGATCAGCGTCGGCTACGGCAAGATCGATGGTGGTCACATGTCGATGAACTTCGGTCCTCTCAATCAGGCCGGCGGCGAGCGGCGTCTCAACGTGCTCATCACTCGTGCCCGCCGGCGCCTGGAGGTTCATGCGAACTTCGTCGCTGGCGACCTCGACTTGAGTCGCACCGGCGCGCGTGGCGTCGAGGCGCTCAAAACCTTCCTGAAGTACGCCGAGACAGGGGTCCTGGATGTTCCCCGGCCGACCGGTCAGGAGGCCGACTCTCCGTTCGAAGAAGCGGTTGCCGAAGCCCTGCGCGCGTGCGATCACGACGTCCACCACCAAGTAGGGTCGGCCGGGTTCTTCATCGATCTAGCGGTCGTGGACCCACGCCAGCCTGGACGTTACCTGCTGGGGATCGAGTGCGACGGCGCCTCGTATCACAGCGCCCGTTCGGCTCGCGACCGGGATCGCCTCCGGCAGCAGGTACTGGAAGGACTCGGCTGGACAATCCACCGCATCTGGAGCACAGACTGGTTCAAGTACCCCACGCGCGAACTGGAGAAGGCCGAGGAAGCGATCAGGCAAGCCGAGCGGGGCGAGTCATTAGCCAAGGACCCGCAATCGCCTACCAACCCAGCGCCCTTTGAGCGCGTCGAAGGCGGCAACCTGCCGGTCGAGAGCGGCCAGCCTTACGAACTAGCCGGTCCGAACGTTCAACTGGGTGTTCGGGAATTCCACGAGATGGACGACCGAACAGTGCTTGCGTGGATCCTGCATGTTGTTGAGGTCGAAAGCCCGGTCCATATCGACGAAACCGCATTCCGAATCGCAAACGCTGCTGGTCTCCAGCGGGCCGGAACGCGGATCCGCGCCCGCGTTCGTAGCGTGGCCCGACAGGGAGGCGACAACGGCAGACTCTCCATGAAGGGCGATTTCTTGTGGCGCATCAATGACGAGCGAATGGAGTTCTTTCGACGCCGCGGCGAAGACGAGTTGCCCGGTCGGTTGCGGAAGCCGGAAATGATTGCTCCCGAGGAAATCGGCGCCGCACTGCGGCACGCCGTCCAGGCCAGCCACGGTATCGATGCCGACGGTGCTCTCGCGGAAGCCAGCCGGTTGTTCGGCTTCAAGCGAGTTGGCTCAGAAATCCAAGCGACGTTCGACAAGGTGCTTGACAGCCTTATCCGGGACGGTGCGATCGAGAAGCGCGGTAACCTGCTGCATTGCATCCCTATCAAGGGTGGTGGTTCTGACACGGTGATCAGCGGACCTGAGTCCGTTGAGGACGATAAAGTGGACCAACTCGATTATCGAGAGCCTCCGGACCATGACGCCGCACAGCAACCCGCCAGCGGTGGAGCTGAAACGAAAGGTCCCGAATCAACCGAGGACGATGGAGATCCTGAGATAAGAGAAATCGCCAGGCGCAGATATCCGCGCAATCTCACGAAGCGGGAGGACTGGTACGACGAGCAGCTCAAGGCCAAGCGCTATATGGCCGACGTCGCCGATCAGGAACTGAAACGCCGCGCACAGCGCGAGCACCCACGCGATTACGAGATGCAGCAGTACGAGTACGACGAGCAGCTCAAGGCCAAGCGCTATATGGCCGACGTCGCCGATCAGGAACTGAAACGCCGCACACAGCGCGAGTACCCACGCGATTACGGGATGCAGCAGTACGAGTACCAGCGGCAACGACGCGCAAAGCGGCGCCGGCAGCAACGCAGGGAACGTGAGGACGAATAAGGGCGAAGTCCCAACGCCGCGCGCAGGGTGTGCGCGCCGGGCTACGGGAACGTGAGAGTGCGGGCGGCGGAGAAGGTCAGGTTAGGGAGAAGAACCGAGCGCACGCAGCTCTCGGAGCCTGAACGAACGGTGCCTGGAGGGCGGCCAGCTGGTTCTCCGGAAGGCCGCATCTGCCAACGTGATGCGGAACGCTAGCAACCGCTGGCTGGCTCGCTACACTGCCAGCGGTACCGCCAGCCGTTTCGGGTTCTCCTAGCCGTTTTGTGACCCGTTTAGACCCGCTCTGTGTTTCGGTTTCCCCAACGAATACGGTGTTTGTTAAGGTTTGTGGCTAGGCGTGAACGGCGCGCGCAGCCGCCGGGACAGCGCTCCCATGGCCCTGGCGTCCGTGAGCGAGTCGATCAGGCCGGCCAGTGTCCCGTAGCAGACGCGTCGGCCAGCCTCGGCGGCCGCGATCGCCAGGCTGACCGCCAGATGCGTCTTGCCCACCCCCGGCGGGCCGAGCAGGATGACGTTCTCGCGGCGGTCGACGAATCCCAGCTCGTGCAGGCTCTCGATCTGCTCGCGCTTGATGCTCGGCTGAAGGCGAAATCACACTGCGCCAACGTCTTGACGGCCGGCAGGCGCGAGGAGCGCATCGCGGCCTGCAGCCGTCGGTTGTTGCGCAGCGCGATCGCTTCGCCCGCCGTCACCCCCCCGCTGTCGACCTGCGCCAGCACGCCGTCGACCGCTTCGAGGGCGCCGGGCATCTTCAAATCCGCCAGCATCGCCCGCAGCCGGTCGCGCCGGTCACTCGCGGTCGCCGTCATCCCGCCGCCTCCGCGTAGACCCGCAACGACCGGCGCTCCACCGCGATGGTGTCGGGCACGCGCCGGTGGGCCGGCTCGGCACCGCGGTGGACGCCGAGACGCTGGTAGGGACGGTTTGCCACGGGACGCAGCACCTCACGCTCGTCCCGCTCGAAGCGGTCCACGGGACGCGCCAGCCGGCCTGCTTCTGTTCCACGACGCGCCGGGCGGCTTCGGCAAAGGTGGGCACGCCCTGGACGCGGCGCTTGTCGGCCAAGGGGTCGCCGCCGGACCGCGCCAACTTGCGGTTGGCGAGGGCCAGCTCGCGGGCCTCGGCGAGCGAGACGAGCGCGACGGCGCCGAGTCCGAGTTCGCGGCGCCGTCCGCGGATGACGCGCCGCTAAGGCAGCGTGAGTCTCTGCATTCTCGTAACCCATTCACACTACACGAGTTACTGTCAGTGCCAAGGACGTGATTCCCTCGTCTATTCCCACATATCAAACGGGAATCCAACGGACCATCGAAGTCGTCTACGGACCGCGCCGCATCACAGCCTGCTCACCGCGCGCCGCCGTTCAGCGCCAGCAACTCGCGCAGAACATCGTCGTCGGAGATGTCCGCCGACCAACCGTACGCGGCAGCCACGGCCGCGTCAAGAGCCTCGTGCGCATCGGCGAGCCATCAATGCACGGCCGCCGGCCGTGTAGTTGTTCACGGATCTTCGGCGTCAGTCCAGCCGGAACGGGAACCTCTCGACGTGGTGTCGCCGTATCGGGGGGACTTCCCGATTCGTCCCGTGCTGAGCGAATAGATGCTCTCTCCTACCGCCCAATCGTCAAGAGGCCCACGACTCCGCAGCCCAACGTAACCGGCCCGCAGGACCAGCCCGCCTTGACGCCGACCCTCTCGGTGAGCGGTCGCCCCACCAGCACTTCGTACGCCAATTGACGTCCCCCTCCCCGGAAGGTAATGCCGGTGCCGTGTCTGTCCTTGCCGATGCGCCGGTCGGGCTGCAGCGTGCGGTCCGTGTGCCAGAAGAAAGCCCACCCGAACCCGACGTCGATCTCGGTGCCACGAGGGATCCAGCGGCGGCGCACGAGCATCGCCGCTCGGGTCGACCCGCTCACCCCGATGTACCGGGTGCCAGGGGGTTGGTTGGAGACCGTCGAGTAGATGCCTTGGGAGTAGGGATGCAGCACGGTTCCGATCCCGAACGTCCCGCGACCGCCGAGCCCCCACCCGCTGGCCCACCAGCGCGTGAGCCCGACATCGGCCGTGGGATACGTCAGGACGTGCTCGTCGAACAGCTCCAGTCCCAGGCCCCCGCCGGCCGTGATCTCCACCTCCTGGGCATCGGCAGGGACCGCGGTCGACGCGACCGCGATTGCAAGCGCCGCAATGGTTCTCTGCATGTTGCACCTCCTACACCGGAATGCGTGAGGCGGCGCAGAACAGGCTCACCGTGTCTCTGTCCGGATGGCGTCGAACCGGCAGCCAAGTCGAGTACACGGCGGCGGAACGGCGCGGGTGGATCCGTTGGCGACGCATCCTTGGACGAGCCTCCAGAGGAAGTTCGGCCTTCCGTCGCGGCGCTTCCAGAGGTATCGTTGTAGCATGCGGTCGTGCGACAGGTGCTCGATCGGCGCTGTTGGCGCGGTTGGCGGCACGACCATCCGGACCCGCCGCTTGGAGTGACAACCCGTGACGATCTTCCGAACACGGCCGGCTCTGGCGCCTGCAATTGCCGCGCTGGCGCTGGCTGCCGGACCCGCGGCGGCGCAGCAGGAAGTTCCGGATACCGGCGGACGGGTATACGGCCTGGTTGGGGGCGCGCTCGGCGACGGCAGGTTCGTTGCGACCGGGGCCGGCGCGGGCCTGCGGTTGACGCGGCATCTCGGCTTGGACGTGGAGTTGACGCATCTGTCGGGCCGCAACGGCGCGGGGGTGGGCGCGCCGTGGTCCGGAGGCATTTCGGTGTTCAGCACGACGTCCGCGGCGGGCGCCGCCGAAGACTATCCGTCCCTCGGCGCTGGCGGCGACGGCCTGTTTCCCTCCATCCGCTTCGAGCACCACGGACGAGACGTGACCACGTTCCTGACGAAGTTCACCGTCGAGTTCCCGATCGCGGATGGCCTCCTGTTTCCGTACCTCACCGGCGGGGGCGGCATCGCTCGCGTGACGGAACGCTCCAGCGTTGTCATCGATCCGATCCCGTGGATTCCGTGGGAAGACAACCAGACCACCGGTCAGGCAGTCGGCGCCGACGGCGCCGTTCATTTCAGTGACTCAGGGATCTTCCTGCATCCAACCGCGTATTCCGAGCTGGGACTAGCCCTCGTGCTCGGCGGCGGCGTTGATGTACGGCTGTGGCGGGGATTCGGCGTCGGCGTCGACATCCGCTGGCTGCGGGTCCTCCGCAGCTACGACGCCCTCGACACCGCCCAAGTGGCCGGCCGGGCCAGCTACCGGTTCTGACGCTGGCCCTCGGCGTCACCGAGACGCGGTCTTCCGGCCTTCCGCAGGAAGAATTCAGGAGGGAGCGACCCGCCCGGCAGGTGTAACGAAGGCACACCTGCCGGGGCCACGAAACGCCAGTTTCGGGGGGGGCGCTCCCTCATTTTCCCCGACCCTTTATGTGTTCCGGGGTTGGTACGTGGCTGTTCAGTTTGGTCAATGTTTACGGGGTTCTTTGAGTGAACTCGTGTCCGATCTCGCCGTTCTACCTCTGCTCCCGACCCTCTGCGACCTCTTCATGGTCCGCTACATGGTCGTGTTTCTGGTCCTGGTCCTGATTTCCTCCATGCCGGATCTCTTTGCTTTGGCGCTTCCCGATTCCGCGGTTCCGATTCTCAGTGATCGGCCCCGTGTCCGATCTGCTCTCGTGGTTCGCTGGCTGGTGCTTGTCGTTCCCCGCTGCCGGTCCTCTTGTACCTGTCTCCGTCGCCACATCCTCCGTGGCCGGCCCCTCGACCCCCGCACAGAGATACGGCGCGCTGCGCCGGGTTCAGACCCCGCGGGCGACGCGGCCGGCGCCGGGTCTGGTGCGGGTCCGACATGACGGTCCGGCTGTTTCGCGCGCACGAAGCCGCTGGGGAGCGTTCCACCCCGCAGTCCGACTCGTCAAGACGCGCGGGGCGCGGCTCCTTCGCGCTGACCGCAGCCGTACTGCTATTCTGAGGTTGGTTCTCGCCCTGGGAGATAGACGAGGCGGGAAGGAGGCGACAGGATATGACGACCATCGCCTTGCAGCGCGTGGCGGCGCCTGTCGCACCGACCCTGTCGGGCGGCAACCTGCTGTTCGGGCACACGGTGGAGTACGTCAGGAGTCCCGAGGTATTCCTCCACCGCGGCTGGCGGGAGAACGGCGACGTCTTCCGCTGCCGGCTCGGCGCCCGCTGGTACACCGTGGTGCTGGGTCCGGAGCACAACAAGTTCTTCTTCCGCGAGACCGACCGACTCCTGTCCATCCGCGAGGGCTACCCCTTCTTCCCGCGCATGTTCGGCGGCGACTTCTTCTTCTTCGCGCCTCACGAAGAGTACATGCGGCAGCGCGAGGTCGTCCTGCCGAAGTTCAAGTCCGACGCCATGCGTTCGTACGTGGCGCTGATGGTGGAGGAGACCGAGGACCTGATCGCGCGGCTGGGCGACGCTGGCGAGTTCGACCTGATACCGGAGGTCGGCCCGCTGGTGATGAACATCGCGGCGCACGCGTTCCTGGGACGCGATTTCCGACGCAGGCTGGATGACGGCTTCTTCGACTGCTTCCGCGATTTCTCGAGAGGCATGGAGGTGACGTGGCCCCTGTGGCTGCCGCTCCCGCACCTTCGGCGCAGCCGCCGGGCGCGTCGCAAGCTCGATCGCATTTTCGGGGACTGGATTCGCCATCGTCGCGCGCATCCGGTGGATCCGCCGGACTTCTTTCAGAACCTGATCAACGCCACCTTCGCGGACGGGGAGCCGATTTCTGACGAGCTGGCCGTCAACTTCACCCTGATGCTGATCTGGGCCGGGCACGAGACCACGGCGGGTCAGCTGGCGTGGACGCTGATCGACCTGCTCCAACATCCCGACTATCTGGACGAGGTGCGCGACGAGGTCGACGGCGTGCTGGGGGACCGGCCGCCCGCGGACATCGGCTGGCCGGAGGTCGGCGCGCTGGCCAAGGCGGAGAGCGCAGTGAAGGAGAGCGAGCGGCTCCATCCGGTCGCGCATATGGCCTTGCGGCGGGCCACCGAGGACGTCCGGTTCGGCGGGTACCGGGTGCCGCGGGGAGAGTATGTCCTGGCGGCGCCGTGCGTGTCGCACCTGATGCCCGAGGTGTTTCCAAACCCGCTCGCCTACCGGCCGCGCCGCTTCGAGCGCGGCAGCGCCGCGGCCAGCCTGGAGGCCAACCGCCTTATCGGATTCGGCGGCGGCGTGCACCGCTGCATCGGCGTCAATTTCGCGCGCCTGGAAATGAAGGTCGTCCTGGCGCTGCTCGTCCGGCACTACGACATGGAACTCCTCGACCCGCCGCGGCCGGCGGGCGGCACCGTGACACGCTGGCCGGCGCAGCCGGCGCGTGTCCGCTACGCAGTGCGTGCCGCGGCCCCGGGACGGCCGGCGCCGGAAGCCGCGGCCGTCGTTCCCGCGGAGGCCGCAACCGGCGGTTGCCCCTTTCATGGTGACCGGTCGTGACGAAACAGACGCATGCGTGCCCGCTGTTGTCGGCACGTGTCGTGGTTGCTTGCGGCATGCCGAAGCCTGCCCCCAACCCCGAGTTGCAGGTGCAGGTAGCCAACGCCGCAGGCATCTCAGCCACGCAGCGCGTCGGCAGTTCGGTGCTTGACACCGAGGTGCGCCGCACAGCACGCCGCGCAGATCGCGGCCTTGCAGCGGCAGGTCGAGCATTTCGCCGGGCAGGTGACGCGGACTACAGGACGCTCGCCGAGACGTTGCGCGGGCCGTGGAGCTGATGCCGCAGCACGGCCGGCCGTGCGGGCCGGAGCGAAACCATGGCCCAAGCCGCTGCGGTTAGCGGTTCAGGCGGCATCTATTCGTGCCGGCGCAGGTGGTACTTCAGTAGCACGGCCACCTCGGTCACGCCCGTGCCCGGCAGCGTCGACCACGCGGATACGGGCTCGCTGCCATCCAGACGCAGGTTGGGAATGTGACCCCGGAGAGTGTCGCCGACGTATGGCCCAACGTCCACCGACGGGTACTGGAGGCGTCTGGCGCGAACGCCCACGCTGAAGCGATCGCTGACCGCGAAATCGACACCCCCGACGTAGACGAACACGTGCACGTTCTTCCTGAACAGGGCCGTGCCCCTGCTCACCGTGCCAGCCAGATTCCTTCGAATCTCGTCGAAGTTCGGCTGATCCCGCCCCGTCGTGATGGCGAGCGGGTCAGCGCTGCGGCGCCAGTTCCATCCGAAGTCCGCGCGCAGGGCCGCATAGCCGACACCGATGCCGCCGTAGGGCCGAACAGGGCCGCTCCTGATCGGATACAGATTGAGGACGCCGTGCACGCCGTGCGTCCGCAAAGCGCCCAGACGCTCCTGGCCGACCTCCAGCTCGCTGGACAGCTTCTCGAAGTCCACGCCCTCGGCATTCGTGGATGCGACGGTCTGATCGAAGACCGCCTCGACTCGGCTGTAGTCGATGGCGAGACTCAATGGTCCGCCGATATCGAACTCGACGCCGGCCCCTGCCAGCAGGCCGCGTCCATCCGAAAAGGGCGCCGACCACCCGTCGCCGACGCCCCGGTCCGGCGTCGTACACTCGGGCACTCCGAGCGCGTTCGGATTGATGTACTCGTCGCACACGCTCGACCGATCGTTGCTGCGGCTGACAACAACGTAATCGCCGATGCTGCCTCGCCCTACGTCCACGACGATCGATTGCGCGCCGACGGGAATGGCGCCGGCAGTCGCAACGGCGGTCAGGAACGAGCGCAGGAGAGTGGACGCCTTCACTTCCTCTCACGATACATCAGCCGAACGCCGGCGGCATCAGAACCGCGTCGCTCCGGTTGCGTCGATGTCGGGCTGAGGGTGACGGCGGTACGGTTCGGAGGTACTCCGCCCAACTCGTCCATCAGTCGTCGCCGCCGCTCGAACAGGTCCGACCTCGATGACCTCGCGCGCGTGGTCCGTCTCCTCCGCCGCCCAGTCGCGGAAGCTCGAACGGAAGCCGTGGGCCACCGCGGCGATCCGGTGGTACTGGAGCATCTTGGGCAGCGTCGACGCCGAGATCGCCTTCCCGCTCCGCATCGGGAACACGAGCGGATTGTCGTCGCCGAGCGTTCGCGCCACGTCGAGGATCTCCAGCGCCCGCCCGCAGAGTGGAGCCGTTTACGGACCGCACAGCATCGCAGCTTGCTCACCCGCCGCTGTTCAGCGCCAGCAACTCGCGGAAAACATCGTCGGCGGAGATGTCCGCCGACCAACCGTACGCGGCAGCCACCGCCGCGTCAAGGGCAGAGTGCGCCTCGACGAGCCACTCGCGAGCGGGGGCGTTGTACAGGTTCCTCGGCGTGTGCTACTGGCCTCTCCCGTGGACAATTCGTGTCTCTCCGGGGTACGATTCGCGCCGCCGTACCGCTGGAAACGCCGCTCTGTTTCCTGGCCTCCGAGTGTCTGGCGCGAGTCTTGCTTTCCTCCGGGGAGACACACGCGCTGAACGGACACCGCACGAATGGACATCTGTAAGAGTACGCGCCGAATCGCTCTGCCACTCATGGCACTCGCTGTGGCGGCTGTCGGTGCCGCCGGCGGCCGCCACGCTTGGCGACCGCCGATGACCCTCACCCCAGGATCGCAGAAACCGAGATGAAGCTACTGAGAATCGTCGTCCTTGCCGCCGCCCTTGCCGCCATCAACTGCAATGGCACTCCAACGGAACCCAGCGAAGTGCATGGTCCCGAAGGACAAGGCGGCGAGCCAGGCGAATCCGGCACACGGTACGCGCCATCGGACACGGCCAGAGAGACCCGCAACGGGGTCGAGCTGGTTCTCAACTACGACAGCACGCGTCAAGTGTTCACCGGCACGGTCAGGAACACGACGACGGCGACGGTCACGCAGGTTCGTGTCGAGATCCACCTATCGAACGGAGCCGAGCTTGGTCCCACGCCCCGGACGAATCTGGCGGCGGGAGAGACGAAGTCCATCGAACTCGACGCTCGTGGGCAGAGTTTCACTTGGTTCACTGTCCACGTTGAGATCGGCTCCGGCGCGTCGTAGTCCCAGGCAGTCCGGGAAGCCGAACCACCCCGGCGGGCGGCGCGTCACGCCGCTTGCGCGGCGCTGTGGTCACCGGCGGCATCGTCGGGCCAGCAGCGTGCGCGTGTGCTCGCCAGCGTCAAGGCGCCCTCGCTCCGCTCCGGCCCCCGCTGCGCGGGGCTACCGGCCTTGACGCCGGCTCCGCGCACGCCCCTCCAAGATTGGCCCTTGACGACGATGCCCGCACCTACGCCCCCACCACGATAGCGCCCTGCGGGCGACCGTTGAACCCGTCCGCTCGACCGGGGACGGGCGGCGGCGTGTCGTCCGCCTCGACTTCGGTCTGGACCATGCCGGCGCCGTCTGGGCGATGCGGCGCCTTCGCAGGGATTCCTGAAGGCTCCAGACGGTTTCGTCGGTGCAGAAGGAGGTCGTACGGGACGCCTGTGCGGTCCTGTTTACCCTCGTACTGTCCAGAGATGTCCATTTCCGTAAAGCATTACAGGTCAATAGTTTACATGCGTTCTGTGCTACGCTCGACCGTCACCGTACGCAGCGAAACAACGTCGATCTCCGGCACCAGGACGCGACGGTCCACGGAACCTGGACCACGTCGATCCACCGAACCAGAACGACCGACCGGGGCACACGGGACGAGGATAACGGGCACATGAGATCCGAACGCTCCCACCGACCCACCAGATCCCAACAACCCCGATCCATCCGATCAGAACCACAGCGGCAGATGACGACGGGGGAACCTCAAGTCGGAAAGCCAGCCGCACTTGAGGATCTGGACCCGCTCACCAGATCCGAAATGACCAGCTCACGAACGACGGAAACGGCGCACGGGAAAAGCTGGCTCCTGACGTGTAGATGTCAGGAGCCAGCTTACCCAATGTGCCACATTGGGCTGGCGAGGGGGCGCGGCGCGCCCCCTTCGATCCCCCGGCTTCCCGTGCCCCGGCCGGGCACGCGGACGGGGAGCGCCACTCCCCGATCCCCCTCGGTGGCGTCCTATGACTGACCGCCGCCGCACCGCAGTTGTCCGCGCCCGCGTGTTGCCATCGGAGCACACCGCCTGGCTGGCGAAGGCGGCGGCGGCCGGCGTGTCGCCGTCCGACCTGCTGCGGCAGGCCATGGCGCGGACGCGCACCTGGACCGCGCGGGCGGTCGCCGTCGAACGCGAGCGCTCCCGGCAGGTCGCTCGCATCGGCAACAACCTGAACCAGATCGCGCGTTGGGCGAACACGCACGCCGAGAAGGCTGACGCCTTCGAGGTCATCGCCCACCTCGTCGCCATCGAGCGAGAGATCGTGCGGCTGGCCGGCTTCCGAGGCGAGCGGCCCGATGCACGTTAAGTTCATCGCCCGCGGCACCGGCTCGGCGAAGGCCGCGGCCGACTACCTGCTCGGCGAGCGGGACGCGGCCGGCCAACTGCGCGAGGGCGTCGAGGTTCGCCGCGGCGATCCCGACGTGGTAGCCGCCGTCGCCGACTCGCTGGAGTTCGAGCACAAGTACACCTCCGGCGTCATCGCGTGGGCGCCGGAGGACCGGCCGACCGACGCGCAGATCGAGGCTGTGCTCGACAAGTTCGAGCAGACGGCCTGGGCCGGACTCGAGCCCGACCGCTACGCCTGGTCGGCGGTCGAGCACCGCGAGCGGGTCGGCGGGGTCCACGTGCACATCTTCGCCGCCCGGTGCGACCTGGAGACGGGCAAGAGCCTCAACATCGCGCCGCCCGGCTGGCAGCAGACCTTCGGCCCGCTGCGCGACGCCTTCAACCACGAGCACGGCTGGAGCCGGCCCGACGACCCGGCACGGGCGCGGGCGGACCAGCCCGGCCACCGCGCCTACATCGACGCGGTGAAGCTGCGGGCCGGTCTGGCGGTCGAGGCCGACCCGCGCGAGTTGATCCGGGACTACCTGGTGCAGCGTGTCGAGCACGGCGTTGTGCGCGACCGCGCCGATGTCGTGGCCGCGCTGAAGGAAGCGGAACTCAACGTGCCGCGGCAGGGGAAGGACTACGTGACCGCCCACGACCCGAAGACCGGGAAGCGGTGGCGGCTGAAGGGAGCGTTGTACGAGCATGACTTCAAGCCAGAGCGACTTGACCTCGCGGTTCCGGCGCCGGCTGGAGAACGAGCGGGCGGAGATCGAGGCGACGGCCGCGCGCGAGCTGAAGGTGCTTGGCGAGAGCTTGAGAGGCGTCGCCACGAGCGCGCTCAGTACCATCGAAGCCGATACGGCGGCGTGGACCGGGAAGGTCCGCGCGATGTTCCTGCGCGCGTGGCTGTGGCCCCTGATGTTCGGCCTGATCCTCTCTGTCGGCATCTGCGGCGGGAGTTGGGCGGGGACGCGCTGGCTGTGGACGACCATCGAGCAGCAGATCGAGGCGCTGGCGGTGCTCCGCGTGGACATCGAGGAGGCCGCCGCGACACTGGCGCGGATCGAGGACACGACCTGGGGGCTGGAGCTGACCGAGATCGAGGGGGAGCGCTTCGTGGTGCTGCCGGCCGGCACCTTGAGCAATCCGCCCTGGACCGTGGCCGGGCGGCCTGCGTTGAAGCTGTCGAGCGAGTGAGGGAACTGTATGACCGCGTTAGAACGGCAGTTGACGAGAGCCTATCGGGAGTTGTCCGCGCAATACGCGAGGGAGCGGACGCAGCACGCCGAGCAGATCGCGGCCTTGCAGCGGCAGGTCGAGCACTTCGCCGGGCAGGTGACGCGCTTGATCACAGACTACAGGACGCTCGCCGAGACGTTGCGCGGGCCGTGGAGCTGATGCAGCAGCACGCCCGGCAGCGCGGGCCGGAGCGGGACCACGGCCCGAGTCGCTGACGCTCACGGTCTCGACGTCCCAGAAACCGATCCGTGTCCTGTTCCGTCGCGGCCGCACACCAGGAGCACGACCACGGAGAGGATCGCAGCCGCGAGGCTACCGAAACACCAGGAAGAGCAAGTCATCCGCGTCGGCGCCGTGCTGCTCAGCCAGTTGCCGAATCGACATTTCCGGGTCCTCGACAACGAAGCCCGCGTCGCCGAGCCGCTCGACGATCTGCCGCACCTCCATGCCGACGACCGGTGCGAGCACGGCCAGCGGCGCACTGTCGATTCTGGCGATGACCAGCGCATCGGCCTCTCCCATCTCCAGGACCGACGACGCTGTGACCAGACCGATGCCCATCGCCCAGGCAGCCGCGACGATGCCGAGAGCGCGGCGCTGACGAAAGTAGTTCGTGAAGGACCGCCGGTGGCTCAGCACGTGCAGCAGGATGGCCGCAGAGAATGCGAGCCCGCCAAGCTCATGTGCGAACTTGAACGGCTCCTCGGTCACGAAGAACATGGTCAGGCCGGTAGTCGCGACGAAGATGCCCGCACCAATCGTCGCCGGTGTCGACCAGGGTCGAGTATTCCACTGTTTCACCACTTGCTCCCGTCGGCGTCCCGCGCATCAGCCCTGCGGCGCTCGTGCCACGACGGGATGACGGGCGAATGTCATCGTGCGCGGCGTCCTCGCGTCAGCCGCGCGCAACGGCTCCTGTTGATCGTAACGTCAGCGCGGCGTATGGCTATGCGGTGCGGGCGCTGCCGGCGTAGCGGGACGACCTGCCGCCGCTCCAAGGTAGGCCGCCCAATCTTCCATGAGCAGCCGCCGACGCTCGAACAGGTCCGACCGCGCGTAGGCCGCTTCGACCTTGTTCTGGACCACGTGGGCCAGCGCCGCCTCGATGACCTCCCGCGGGTGGTCGGTCCGCTCGGCCGCCCAGTCCCGGAACGACGAGCGGAACCCGTGTGGGACGGCGGCGATCTTGTGGTACTGGAGCATCTTGGGCAGCGTCGACATGGCGATCGCCCGTCCGCTCCGCATCGGGAACACGAGCGGATTGCCGTCGCCGAGCGCCCGCGCCGCGTCGAGGATCTCCAGCGCCCGGCCGCAGAGTGGAACCCGATGCTCCCGCTTCGCCTTCATCCGCAGGGCGGAGATCGTCCACACGCGGCCGGCCACGTCCATCTCGTCCCACGTCGCCAGCCGCACCTCGGCGGACCGCCCCGCGGTCAGCACGAGAAACTCGAACGCCAGCTTGACGGCGGGTTGCCCGGACTCCGACGCCCGCACCGTCTCGATGGCCGCGGCCACGTCCCGGTGGGGCAGCGCCTGCCGGTGCGTCACGATGTCGTTCTGCGGACCGAGCACCGGCACCACTCGATCACAAGGGTTGTCGTTCCGCATGTCCAGCGCGATGGCCCACTCCAGCACCGACCGGATGCGCTGGCGGACCTCCCTGGCCGTCGCGGCCTTGACGTGCCAGATCGGCGAGAGGATCTCCAGCACGTCGGCCGTGTTGACCTCGGAGACGGGCCGGGTGCCGATGCGCGGGAACACGTACCGCTCCATGCTCCGCCACCAGTTGTGCACGTGCCACCGCCCGCGCCAGCCGCCGCGCTTCTGTTCGAGGACGCGTTGGGCGGCTTCGGCGAACGTGGGAACGCCCTGGACGCGGCGTTTCTCGGACAGGGGATCGCCGCCCGAGCGGGCCAGCATCCGGTTGGCGAGGGCCTGCTCGCGGGCCTTGGCCAGCGGGACGAGCGGGGCGGCGCCGAGTCCGAGTTCGCGGCGTCGTCCGCGGATTACGAGCCGCTGGACCCAGCTTCGGGTACCGGTCGGCTGGACGAACAGGTACAACCCGTTGCCGTCCGCGTGGCGTCCAGGCGGTGCGGAGCGGACGAAGGCGGCCGAGAGGGCCTTGTCGGGATGGCGACCTCGGCGCTTCGTTCTGCGGGGTGTCGCGGCGGGTTTGGCTACAACATCCATTCCTCCATTATATGCGGGATTGGACTGGATTCCGCCACACGTCCTGAACCGCCTAGCCCGCGACGACGAATCATAAACGATTACCCGTCAGCGCTTTATGGTCGTATCTGCACGAGGCTGGACGCTAGTGGAATGTTCATGGTTGTTAAGGCAGCGATAGCACGAATACAGCGAAACACCCCAGCATTCATTGGGGTTTCTGTCAGGACGCGCCGGGTACGCCCACGATTACACCCACGCGCGACCGCCGCCCACCGCCGGGGGCCGTTGTCACCGGGGGGCGTGCGGGCCGGGCGGGTCACGCCAGAACAGAACGCCCGCCATTGCGACACCAGCCCCCAAGCCGAACGACTCCGCTTGGTTGAAACGCTCTTCGTCCGCCCATGCGTAAGCCCTCAAGGTGACGCCCACGGCCGCAAGCATGCATGACGGGGGATTCTACCGCGAGATCGACGGCCCGGCCGGCCTAGTCGAATCCGCACACGGCCCGCGTCTCTGACTCGCCCATCCCGACGTCCCGAAGCTGTCGGAATGCCCGAGTCCGGCCCTGTAGATCGGACGCCATCAACGCCCGGAAATCGAGCCGACCCGACAGCCCGACCCGCTCCAGCTCCGCGGTCGGGTGTATAACGGGGCCCTCCGAGGCAGGCAAATCGGAAATCCCGGCTTAGACTCCCGTCGCGGAGCCGAGTCCCATTGCACGTCGCCAGGCCGCGATCTGTCCGACGTGGTTCATCTCGTGGGCCGTCATCAAGAACGTGATCATGTCGCCGACCGTCGGGAAATAGGGAAGTGTTTTCACGTACGGATGGGGCTTGGCCCACGATTCAAGGTCGGCGCTCTTCAGCGCTTCAGTGTTGCGCGAATGCTGTTCCCTGAGCGCACCGAGGATCTCGTCTTTCGACGGATAGGCTGAAACGTCTGACGACGGTGTTTCACCGGTGGCAAATGTCTTGTCCCACCCATCCGGCAGGCTCGATTCAAGTCCGAGCATCGAGCCAAGGTTGTTGGCCCAGACGACGAGGTGACCAAGGGACCACGCCGGGTGGTTGATTACACCGTTCGGCTGTTCGACCATCTGTTCGGCTGAGAGGTCTTTGACGAGGGTTTCTGCGCGCATAAGGTTGAACCCATACACAAGCGCTATGTGATCATGCATTCGAGTCTCCTGATGATGTTCACGGTGGTGAGTAATGAGGTGGACCCCGTTGTCTGGACAGCTTACGGGGTTGAGGAAGTTAAGGTCGTCTCCGTCATATTGAGATGATGAAGGGTGTGGGCTTGTGGGAATCTCGTCTGCGAGATTTCCACATGTCCACGCCCCGTTCCCATCAGTATCCTGACGGTGCGCTGGCGAGCACCACCGCAGGCAGCTCGCCGTACACCTCCGCCGGCGTCCGATACGCCAGCGCCTGGTGCGGTCGCTCGTGATTGTAGAACGCGAAGGAGTCCCCCAACCCGGCGCGGGCCGCGGGCACCGAGTCGTAGTCCTTCAAGTAGACCTCTTCGTACTTCACCGACCGCCAGAGCCGCTCGACGAAGACGTTGTCGAGCGCCCGGCCGCGGCCGTCCATGCTGATCTGCACGCCGGCCGTCCGCAACAGGGCCGTGAACGCGTCGCTGGTGAACTGCGCGCCCTGGTCGGTATTGAAAATCTCCGGCCGCCCGGTCGCCAGCGCCCCCTCGAGCGCGTCCCGGCAGAACTGTCCGTCGAGAGTGACCGACAGTTCCCAGGCCAGCACGTAGCGGCTGAACCAGTCCAGGACCGCCATCAGATATACGAAGCCCGACCGGAGCCGGATGTACGTGATGTCGCAGCTCCATACTTGATCGACCCGCTCGATCGCGACCTCGCGCAGCAAGTACGGATACACCTGGTGCCCTCGATGCCGCTGACTCAACCGCGGCTTTGGCCCTACCGCCTCGATGCCCATCAACCGCATCAACCGCTGCACCCGCTTCCGGTTCACCGACTGTCCCTGGCGCCGGAGAGCCACCTGCAGACGCCGTGACCCGTAGAACGGCGTCGCCGTGTACACCTCGTCGAGCGCGCGCATGAGTGCCAACTCGGTCGAGCTGACCGGCTGCGGCCGGTAGTAGAACGACGAGCGGGGAATCCCCAACAACGCGCATTGACGTGCGATGCTCAGATCCGGATGAATCGGGTCGACCGCTGCACGGCGCTCAGCGGCCGACCAACTCGTGTTTTTTCTTCAGCCAATCCAGTTCGACCTTCAACCGCCCGATCTCTTCGTAGAGCGCCGCCTGCACCGCTGCCTGGTCCGCATCAACGGTCTTCCGGCGAGTCGCGAACGTCTCGGGCAACGCCGCCAGAGCCCGCTTCTTCCACTGTGCGATCTGCACCGGGTGAACGCCAAACGCCGACGCCAGTTCGCTCAACGTCCGGTCGCCCCGCAGCGCCGCCACGGCCACCTTCGCCTTGAACGCCGCACTGTGTTGCCGTCGTGTCGCCATCGTCGGACCTCCTCGCCCGCCCCTACTATCTCAAAATCGTTTAAACAATATCCGCAGGGATGCGAGTTGCACAAAGCCCAGGAAGTTGTTCGGATAGTACTTCCAGCGCGTCAAAATGCGGCGTTGCCATTGGAGCCAGGCGAAAAAGCGCTCGACCTTCCACCGCCGCGCGTAGCGAGGTAAGGGCCGACCGTCCTGTGTCCTGCGCCTCTTCCGATTCTTGCGATGCGGCGCGATCATCTCGACACCCTCGACCTTCAGTGCAGCGTCCAAGGGGTCACCGTCATACGCTTTGTTGCCAATCAGGTGCTCCGGCGTCGCCTCAATCATGTAGAACTCGAAGCTCAACTGCACAAACGTGACTTCATAATGGTTCGCCGCGTGTGTGCTGACCGAGAATTGTGCGCCCTTGTTCAGAATCCACAAGACCGCCTCCAGCACCCGGCGGGTCGGAATGGGTTTGCGACCCGCTTGCCCCGGAACACGACACTCCTCAGGAAAGTGCTCGCGAATCCGTTCTCATTGCTCGTCGGTCAACTTCACCATTACAATAAGAATAAATTAATTCAGCTCCGATTTCAATTTTGAGATGGGTTCTAAGATGTGCGACACATCCGCCTACCCTGACGTCTCACGACGACCACCCGTCACAGAGTCTCCATGGCTTACCTGCTCGCACTCAGTTCGGCGGCGCTGTACGGCACAGCCGATTTCCTTTGCGGCCTCGCCTCGCGCCGAGCGAACACCCTCGTCATCGTCGTTACGTCGCAGGGCTGTGGCCTGACGCTGCTGGTGCTCAGTCTGCCGTTGTTGCCCGCGGCCACACCTGCCGCGCGCGATCTGGTCTGGGGCGGCGCGGCCGGATTGGCCGGTGGCGTCGGAGTGACGCTCCTGTATCGGGCGCTTGCCGTGGGGCGGATGGCGGTCGTGGCTCCGACGACGGCCGTGTGCGCAATGACGATTCCGGTCGTCACCAGTGTCGTGCTCGGCGAACGGCTCGCGCCGCTGACGATGCTCGGCATCGCGCTGGCGATCGTGGCCATCGTGCTGGTCAGTCAGCAGGAGGCAGCGGCGGGTCCCGTGTCGGTGCGGGCCTGGGCGCTGCCGCCTGGTGTCGGGCTCGCGCTCCCGTCGGGCGTGGCGATCGGCTTGTTCTTCCTGGCCCTCGCTGAAACAGACGCCCAGGCAGGCATGTGGCCTCTCGTGGCGGCGCGTGCCGCCTCGGTGACGCTGTTCGGCGTCATCGCGCTGGTCAGCGCGCGGCCGTGGCGCATGGCGGCGGCCGTCACCAGGATCGCCATCGCCGCCGGCGCCATCGACATAGGCGCCAACGCACTGTACCTGTTGGCCACCCGTTACGGGCCCCTCAGCATCGCTGTCACCCTGTCATCGCTGTACCCCGCGAGTACTGTGATCCTCGCGCGGATCGTGCTTGGCGAGCACCTCAATGGCTGGCAAGTCATCGGTGTGGCGTGCGCCCTCCTCGCGGTCGCGTTCATCGTCAGTCCGGGATGACGACGGCGAATGCACACCTAGCAACGGCGCCATCCCCGACAAGAGCGACTCAGCGATCAGAGGACTGGCTCGGCACTCAGCCCGCGCCGGTGTTACCCGAGGTTCGCCGAGGCGGGAAGGTCGTCGACTAACTGCTAGCGGTAGATGAGGCGGTCGATTTGGTCCTGTGCCACCCATGAGACCGGCTCGAGCGGGCCGGTGTATCCGTAGAGCTCGATGAGGCGGTGCGCCTGGGCGCGGGTGAGCTTCATTGGTGCGGCTCCTTGGGTGCGACCGTGGACGTCCGGCCCCGAAGACCGCTGGGCCGCGCGCGCCGGGGCACCCCCGGATCGTCGCCGTCGATCCCGGTGATGATGTCGCCGACTCGAGGACACCCGCCTGCTTCACACGCGGGTCGATCGGACGTGCGGTCGGGCCGCGCCGACGTCCCCGCATGTCCCGCAGCGCGCCTTGCTCACGCTGCCGTCGCCAGTTCGCCGAGTGCGAGCTTTACAACTCACGGCATCGACTATATTCGGCGTATGCCGATTCCAGCCTGCATCCTTCTGATCCTTGCCCATCCAGACGACGAGAGCTTTTTCGCGGCCGGTCTGGCGCGGCGCCACGTCGAGCGGGGCGTGAAGGTCGCCCTCGTGACGGCCACTCGTGGCGACGCCGGCCAAGTGGGAGATCCACCGCTGTGCGACCGCGACTCCCTACCCGCGCTCCGCGAGGCCGAGCTTCGTGGGGCAGCCGACATCCTCGGAATTTCAGAGGTGCACCTGTTGGACTATCAGGACACGCGGCTCGCAGAGGCGCCGATCGATCAGATTCGCTGCGAGTTGGTCGCACTCATCCGTCGCCACCGGCCGCATGTGGTGATCACATTCGATCCGAACGGCCAAAACGGTCATGCCGACCATGTGGCGATTTCGCGGTTCACGACGGATGCCGTGGCAGCGGCCGCCGATCCGCGCTGGGCGTCCGAACCGACCACCCCGCACCTGGTGCAACGCCTCCTGTGGACCTCGCCAATTCCGCCGTGGGAGGTGACGCGCCCGGCGGCCCTGCGTCTCGAGGCGGGGGTGGACTTCGCGATCGACATCGCCCCGTATCGGACCGTGAAGACCGAGGCACTTCGGGCGCACCGGAGTCAGCACGTTCCGGTCGATCGCTGGTTCCTGAGCAAGCCTGACCTGGACCAAATCTTGAGTATCGAAACGTTCAGACAGGCGTGGGGCCCTACCTTGCGACGGGTGCCCGCCGACGACGTGTTGGCGGGAATCGACCTGTCCGTGTAGCAGAGGTCGGCGGCTTCGCCGCCGCGCACTTCGCCGACGACGATGTGATCGGGTCGGTGCCGCAGGGCGTGACGCTGCTAACTGTACCGCACCCGGTTTCTTGGACACACGTTTGCGCTACGCGGCATGGCGTCGCTCGTATTCCTCGCGCGCTTCGAGCGGCGTGCGATACGCCAGCTTTTCGAGGCGCCAGCACTGGTTGTAGCGTTCGACGAACTCGGCGACGGCCGCGCGCACCTCGGCGAGGTTTCGAAAGACCCGGCCGTAGACGGCTTGCTCCGTGAGCGTGCGATTCCAGCGCTCGACGACCCCGTTGGTTTCGGGCTCTTCAACGAAGCTGAAGCTGGGGTGGATGCCCCAGTACCGAAGCTGGTTGAGAAAGTGGTCCGACAGATACTGGCTGCCGTGATCCATCCGCAGCGCCAGCCCGCGGGCCACGTCCGCCTCGACCGAGCCGTAGCGTCGTCCGAGCCCTTGCGCGAGCGGCTCGAGGGCCGCAAAGCGGCTCCCTACCTTGCACACATGCCAGCCCACGCACTCGGCGTTCCAGTGGTCGACTGCCGCGAAGGTCCAGACCCAGCCGTCGTCCGCGGTGAACACCCGCACGCCGTCGGTGCCCCACATGACGTCGGGCGCCGAGGTGACACTCGTGCCGTCGTGCGCGTTCCTCTCACCTTGCCGCCCGCGGTGTGGCGAGAGGAGCCCCTGCGCGCGCATCACCCGCAACACCCGCGTCCGGGAGACTCGGATCCGGTCGAGGATCCGCAGCCGCGCGTGGACCGTGCGATGGCCCTCGCCCTGAAACGGGGAGCGGGCCAGGTCGCTGCGAATGGCCGCCAGCAGCTGCGCATCCGACAGTGCGGGCGTCGGCCCGCGGCGCCCCGGGCCCTCACCCCGCTCTGGGCGCCGCACACGAGCCCGCCGCGCGTAGAATGCCGAGCGCGACCTCTCCCACGTTCGACACACCCGCTCGAGACCGTAGCGCCGCGCCGTCGTCGCGGAGGTCGTTGCGCTCATCGTCGCGACCTCCGCGTCGCTAACGGGAGGCGATGCTCCGCTCCGCGGGCACGCTCCCGCAATAGCTCGTTCTCCATCGACAGCTCCCCAATGTGTCGCTTGGCCGCATCCAGCTCGGCGGCCAGCGGCTCACCGGCCTGCGCCTTCAGACCCAACTCGATACCGGCCAGCGCACGGGCCTTCCACGCCTCCAGGCGATAGACCTCCACACCGACGTCTCGCGAGACCGCATCAAGCGACTCGCCGCGCAGCAGCCGCAGAACCACGTCCCGTTTCCGGCTCGCGCTCCACCGCTGCCCGGGCGCCAAGGCACCCGCCCCAACCGCCGCGCCGACCCCGCTCCCTGCACTCGCCTCGACCCAACCATGTCCCCCACCTCCTTCGACATCGGATTCTCCCTTCATCCGTGTCCAAGAAAACCGGGGGCGCCATACGGTGAAGGCCTGTCTCCGGTTCACGATACTCACCGCCGTTCGGTCGGGTGAGGCACGCGGCGCCATGTGGAGCGAGATGGACCTGCAGGCCGCCGAGTGGCGCATCCCGGCCGAGCGCATGAAGGGCGGCCGTGAGCATAGAGTGCCGCTCTCCCCGGCCAGCATCGAAACGCTGGAGGCCGTGAGGGAACTGCACAGTCCGGCCGGCTGGTGCTTCCCGTCACCGACACGGGCCGGCAAAGCGATCGCCGCGTCATCGATGGCAAGGGCTCTGAAGGCGATCTATGGGGACAGCTGCACGGTGCACGGGTTCCGGTCCTCGTTCCGCGACTGGGCGAGCGAGCAGACGAATGTCCCGCATGCGGTCGCCGAGGCGGCTCTGGCGCATCAGGTGGGAAGCGCCGTGGAGCGGTCCTACGCCCGGTCGGACCTGTTCGAGAAGCGCCGTGACCTGATGGACCGCTGGGCGAAGTTTGTAACCGGGCAGACGCCAAGCTGATTGGTGATCTTTCGCTGCGGTGTTGCCGCCCGGATTCCAAGTTCCGATTTGCAACCGCGGTGGCGGCTTGGTTGTGTACGTCAAGTTGTGCAAATTCGGTGTCATGGCTGAGGCTGTGACGCTTGTTTAGGCAGCGTTAGCGATAAGAATCTTGCAGATCCCTCCAAATAAACGACTTACTGCAGGTGAGTCAACCGTCATTCCCTCGTCGCTCCCATCATCTTGAGCGGGAATCCACGGGACCCTCGACGCCGTTCACGGACGGCATCGGGCGTGCAACTCCCGCCGCTCTCACCAGTCCGACCGTCGGCCTGTACTCGCAGAGGAGCCGACAAGGCGCTGGACTGTCGGCGGCTGAAGTCGTCATGCCGCTTCCGCGGCGCTGTGGTCACAGCCGGTACGTCGGACCACATAACATCCAACTGTGCTACTCCGCGGTCAATGCGCTCCGCTCGTGCTCCGCCCCGCTCCGGCAGGCTGCCGGCCTTAACGTTGGCTCTGCGCACCCTCCGGGGAACGGCTCTCGTCCGGCGATGCTGAATCACCCACCGGGCATCATACCGAACACCGCAACCCAAAGCTGTGTCGCGACGGGTCGTCCCGATCGGGCCGGCGTTCCGGCTGCCGGTGCCACGTCATTCTGGCCATGGTACGCTTCCTGAATGAGCGGCGACACGAAACGGATCATCGGGACCATGCCGACCATCCGCCGATGACGAATCTTGACCTGCTCGGGTCCTTCTGGCCGGCTGGACAACCCGACAACCGCCTGCCGGGCCGCTTGGCTTTCGACGCCAGGAAGGGACCAGTTCTCGCGTTGTGCGGGTCGTTCCACGACCCTGAAGAGATGCTCGGATCTGGCAGCCCGCCGATCCGCATTCTCGGCGACACGACGCAGGGGCCGGTTTCGTTGGATCACTGTCACCTCGGGAGGTCCAGCTGGTCGTTCGGTTCTTCCGGTTCGTCGACGGCGGAGTACCTTGCACTTCGAGTGTTCCAGGGCGCCCACTTCGACGACCACACCCCTCTCCGGTTTGACGCAATCACGTTTCGGCTGGGTCATTTGGCGCGGTGGATCGCCCGGTCGGGCTTGCGCGTCGATCAGGAGCCGGATCCGAAGACCGTTGACCACATACGCATAACGGTGCCCCCTCCTGAACGATACGTGGCCTCGACGGACGCAGGTGAACTTGTGCTTGCGTGTCGCTACATCCCCCGCGGCAACGGAATCGTTGGAGTTGGCTTTGACCGAGATTGCTTTCTTGAGCTTCGGTGCCCGGAAGGCAGCCCGCTCGACCAGGTTTCCAAGGTGGCCGCCGCGGTGCAGGATTTGGTCACGATCGGTGTTGCGGCTCCGTCTCGCGTGTCGGGTATCTGGCTCTCACACACCAGTACACAGCGTCCGATTCGGCTCTGGGCGAAATGGCGAGGGGACGATGTCGACGCAGGCGAGCCACGCAACATCCATCCCGCGGAAGTGCTCTTCACCTACGATGTCATCGGCGGCTTGGAAGGCGTCGCTCGTTGGCTGACGGTGTGGAAGAAGTTCAGCCTGTGCGCTGGCACCCTGACGAACCGCTGGTATACACCACAGACCGGCTACAGCGATTTCTTCACCACGGTCACCGCCGCCGAGACGTTCGAGCGGATACGCCGCAAGAAACAGACCGTCAAGCTCGACGACGGGCTTCGCGAACTCATCTCCGCCGTTGGGAAGCCGTTCCGGGACCTGATCGCCGACGTCAACAGGTGGGTGAGCCGCATCGTGCAGACGCGGAGCAACTACGTGGTGCATCCCGGACTGTGCGGGGACCCCGACGGCGAAGACCTGTATTGGACGACCGAGTTGGTCTACACGCTTGTCGTGCTGCGGCTGCTGCGCGAATGCGGGTTGCCGGAAGCGGCCCTGCCGAGCCGGGATAACTCCGAACCGATGAGAAGACTCGCGGGCAGACCTGGCGGACCAAGCTGATTGTGGCCGTTAGCCGTTGACTGGACTGCACTCTGGTCCGTTCGCGCCTGGCCTTGCATGGCCTGAACGCCATCGGCGAACGGCCAGTAGGGACCAGTGGTGTCGCCATCGGACTACCGCGGACGACGCGCCCGCCGCCGTGATCGGCGCTTGACAGCGGCTTTCGCGGCGAGCGGCGCTTGCATGCGCTCGTACAGCGCGAACAGGTACTCAACGCGTTCACGTTCTGAGGTGAAGCGCTTCCGGCGGTAGAGGCGGTCGACAGCCCGATCCAGCCGCTGATGCGCCCTTCGGAGGTTGGGCGGCATCAGATCGGGGTCGTAGAGTTCCGCCAGCGTCGCGTCCGGGTGCGCGGCGCGGGCGTGGAGCACCACCTGCGCGAGCGGTTCCAGCACCGAAGTGTCCGCATCCGCGAAGCCGGGCGGCAGCGGAAACGTGTTGTAGACGACGCCGACCGAGTACATGTAGTCGCTCTTCATGCGGCCGGTCACGGCCCGCATCCAGGCCATGTGCATCGCCGAGGTGAGGAGCGCGAAGTCGGTGACGGTCGCGTCGGGCAGGAGCCGGAGCTTCTCGCTCGGGATGATTGGCGGTTCCAGCCAGCCGATGGGAACGTATTCGCGCCGTTCCGAACTGACCTGAGGCACGATCAGAAACGGCGTGTCCGGCACGGTGGTCACGCCGTAGGTAGTCGGGTAGTCCGCGAGCCGCAGCGTCGTCTGGCGCTTGCTTCGAGCGCGGAAATCTCGGACTCGTTGCAGCCTGTCGCGGGTCTCCCGCAGATCACGGAGGACTTGGGGCGGGATGCCTGTTGTGTGAAGGATCCATCGCTCCAGGCCTCGAATGAACTCCCGAGCACCAGGAAACGGGCGGAAGTACGGCGCCGCGTCCGGTTCACGTTCAAGGAAGGCAGCTTTCGCGTCCGCCGAGAACGTGAGATGGCCGTCTTCCAGGGGCTGGGTGCCGGTGATGAGCCGCCCCATGCCGTTGATCGGTTCGCTCTCCTCACGGACGACGAGGTGAGGATCGCCCAGAGCGCCGCCATCGAACAAGTACGGCGTGATCACGGCATGGTTCCCTTCGAGAGGCTCCCCAGCGAGGTCCTCGTAGGAGAACAGGCGCCTGTCGCGTGGCGCGTGGTCGGCCGCGTCCAGCCCGATGATGACCACGTGCACGTGCGCCTTGCCGCGAGCGTCAGAACCCCAGGCGAAGGTCCGATGAGCGAAGGCGATCTCCAGCCGGCGATGGTCGAGCAACAGCGGCCACAGTTGCGCCACCTGCTCACCCTGCGTGATCGAGTTGGTCGCCACAAAGCCGATCCGCGGCAGTCTCGCGCCGGCTGGCGGCTGCACCCGCCGCACGTAATCCCCGGCGCGGATGAACCACGCGGCCACGTAGTCTAGCGTCCCGCCGCTGCCGCCGAGGGCGGCGACGCGCCGCACCTGCGCCCGTTGCGCTGGCGACTGGAACTTAGCCCCGCCGAAGGGCGGATTGCCGAAGACGTACGAGCACTCATTCGGCGGTAGCACGTCGGCCCAATCGATCTCCAGCGCGTCGGCGTTGCGAATGTGCGGCGACTTCTCGATCGGGATCCGCGCGTAGGTCTGGCCGAACTCCAGGCTCAGCCGGTTGTTCATGATGTGGTCCATCATCCAGAGCGCAGTGGCGGCGATGCGGGCCGGGAACTCGCCGATCTCGATGCCGTAGAACTGGTCGACATTGACGACCGACAGAAACTTGATGTCGACATCGAGCTCCAATTGCGTGTCAGTGGCTGTAGCCCTGTCCACCATACACGGAGAGCCGGTGCCGTCCTTCCAAGTTCTGAAAGGTCCATAAACGACTGAATAACCGGTGATTACTACTCATTCACGGGCTTGACGAGTGCCGATTCCGTCCGGTACGATCCACCAGTATCCGCCATTAACTGAGGGGAATACTGGTAGGCCATGGAACTCCCGACACGACCCCGGACCGCCAAGCCGAACGGCCGGCAGCCCCGCCACGCGCTCTCGACCGCCTTCGTCCGCAACGTAGCACAAGCCGGACGGTACTGCGACGGCGATGGCCTCTACCTGGACGTGCAGCCGTCTGGCACCCGCAGCTGGGTCCAGCGGCTCGTGATCCGCGGACGCCGCCGCGAACTCGGACTCGGCGGCTTCCCGCTCGTCCCGCTCAAGGAGGCCCGCGCCCAGGCCCTCGCCAACCGCCGGCTCGCCCGCGCCGGAGGCGATCCGCTCGCCGAGAAGCGCCGCCTCAAGAGCATGCCGAGCTTCGCCGCCGCCGCCGAGGCGGTTCTGGCGCAGATGCGGCCCGGCTGGCGTAACCCCAAGCACGGCAAGGACTGGTTGTCGAGCATGGCCCGGCTCGCCTTCCCCCGGCTCGGCAAGCTGCCCGTCTCCGAGGTGACGAGCGCCGACGTGGTCGAGACGCTCCGCAAGGTCTGGCACGAGCGGCCGGCGACGGCGCGGCGGGTCCGCCAGCGCATCAGCACGGTCATGGAGTGGGCCGTGGCGATGGACTACCGCGACGACAACCCGTGCAGCCGGATCGGGCCGGTCCTCGGTCCGCAGCAGGATCTCGTCCAGCATATGCGGGCGCTGCCGCATCGTGACGTGGCCGCGGTGGTCGAGACGGTGCGGGCGTCAGGCGCGGCTCCCGTGGTCAGGCTGGCGTTCGAGTTCCTCGTGCTCACGGCGGCGAGGTCCGGCGAGGTGCGCGGCGCGCAGTGGGCCGAGATCGACACGGCGGACCACGTGTGGACCGTCCCGGCCACGCGGACCAAGGCGAAGCGGGAACACCGCGTACCGCTGTGCCGCCGCGCCGAACAGGTCCTCGACGCGGCCCGAGCGATCAGCAACGGGAACGCGCTCGTGTTCCCGAGCCCTCGCGGCAAGCGGTTCAACGACATGGCCCTGTCGGGACTGCTCAGGACGCTGGAGGTCCCCGCCGTGCCCCACGGCTTCCGCTCCACCTTCCGGGACTGGGCGGCCGAGGAGACGAACCACCCACGCGAGGTCGTCGAGGCGGCGCTGGCCCATGTGGTGCAGAACAAGGTGGAGGCCGCCTACGCCCGCTCGGACCTGTTCGAGCGCCGCCGGCAGTTGATGGACGACTGGTCCGCCTACGTCGTCGGCGGTGCAGGGGGCGCCGGTTGATGATTGCCCATCTTCGGGACCGGGCGGACGCGCTCGTGCGGGTCGGCTGGACCCGTCGCGAGGCCGAGTGGCTGGCGCTGGTCTGCCTGCACAGCGGGGTGTTCCTCCGCTCCCAGTACCTCGCCTTCATCGGCCGGACCAATCCGGCGCTCGCCAACCGCTTCGTCCGCCGGTGCCGCAGACACGCCGTCGAACAGCCCTGGAACGGGTCCCGGCTCCGCATCTGCCGGATCGCGGCCCGGCGCATCTACCGGACGCTCGGCGCGGAGCACATCCGGCACCGCCGTCCGGCTGCGCCCGAGGTCGTGCTGCGCCGGCTGCTGTCGCTCGACTATCTGCTCGAACACCCGCACGCCGCGTGGCTCCCGACCGAGGACGAGAAGGTCAGCGCGCTGACCGCGGCGGGGATCTCGAAGCAGGTGTTGCCGCACCGGATCTACCAGGGCGCGGTCGGGGCGCAGTACCGCTACTTCCCCCACAAGCTGCCGATCGCGCTCGACGGCGAGCGGGCGACGTTCCTGTTCGTGCAGGCGGAGGACGAGACGGCGAGCGCGGTCCGCACGTGGGGCTCGCAGCATTCCGCGCTGTGGGCGGCGCTCGCGGCGGCCGGCCGCGCCGTCGAGGTGGTCGTCGTGGGCCGCGACCCAGTGCGTCTGGCGGCTGCCGAGCGCGTGCTCGACCAGTGGGCGGCGACGCCTCCCGAGTCCGTGATGATGTCCCAGCAGGAGGCGGCCGCGGAGATGGCCGCGATCAAGAAGGCGATCGCGACGAGCGACTGGGCCGCGTTGGAGGTCTACGGCGGCCTGAACCCCGCGATACAGCGGGCGTGCGTCCTCGACGCCGCTTGCGCCGGCAGCCGGAGGTCGAGGGCGGCGATCACGAGCGGCCGGACGTGGCGCTCGACGCGGGTGCCGGAATGGACCCCTGCCGGCCGCGGCATCGGCGAAGCCGCCTGACGAGACGAACCACGCCGGTGGCCGACGTGTCAAGCTGCTCCGCAGCTCCTTCGCTGACGCTACGGCCTTCGGTGACACGCCGGCCACCGGCGCGGTGTTGGTCGCTTATGGCCGAACGCAGGCGTCCGGCCCGGAACGGACCGGAGCCCACCACGTCCTCAACCAGCCCCGAGCCACCGCCGAACACGCCAGCCCCGAGCCGGTACAGAAGATCCAGCAACACCGGATCCAGGGCAGCAGAAACGGCGCCACCGATCCAGATTGGGAGGGCGGCACGTCACGGCGATTAACGGAATCAGCAGGTGGCGAACGTGACGGAGATCGGGCGCGGGATGGGAGTCGAGGTCACGGAGCGGGACCACGACGAAGAACAGGGAACGGAGTGAGCGTGTGATCTGCCCTGTCGCCCGATCACAACAAGACAAGGCCCGAACTTACACCAGAGAAGCCGCACGGGAGGTGTAAGCAGACCCGGAGCCTCAATTTACACCCCCAGTCACACTTCAACTTACGCCCCCGCACCCGATAAGTCCTTGCATATAAACCAGATCCCAACACAACACACCACCCCCACGTACAGAGAATAGGTACAGGGGGGAGGTAGGGGAGCGACCCACCGCAAAACTGACGTTTTGCGGACCCGGCAGGTGTTCCTCCGTCACACCCGCCGGGCTGGTCGCTCCCCATCGAAAGTGTCCCTCCGGGAAGGGTGTCGCGGCTCGGGCGACCGCCGCTGACGGTCGTCGAAGAGCCTGCTGTCGAGCACCCCCACGCAGCCGGCGACGCAGGCATCACCGTCGGGGGTACTCGCCTCTCGGAGCCAGCGCCCTCCTGTTGTGCCTCGTCACATCTTCCGAGCACAGGCCATCGCGTTGAGGCAGGCCGGTCGCTGGTTGTACCCTATCTGGTTGATGGGGTCCGGTTTCGGCCCGCGAGTCTCGATTCAACGGACGGGAGTCACGAGCATGGCGCGACGACGGTCGGGGAAGCCGACAGGTGACGAGGGGGCAACTCCGAACAGTGGCGCCACCATCGGTCATGAGGCCGAGCTGTGGGCGATGGCCGACGCGCTACGCGGCTCGATGGATGCCTCCGAGTACAAGCACGTCGTCCTCGGCCTGATCTTCCTGAAGTACATCTCAGACGCCTTCGAGGAGCGCCACGCGGCGGTACTCGCCCAGTGGGGCGAGGACGCCGCCGAGGATCGCGACGAGTACATCGCCGAGAACGTCTTCTGGGTGCCGGCCGAGGCCCGCTGGGCGCATCTGCGGGCGCAGGCGCGGCAGCCGACCGTCGGCCTGACCATCGATCAGGCAATGGCCGCCATCGAGCGCGACAACCCGACGCTCACGGACGTGCTGCCGAGGGACTATGCCCGGCCGGCCCTCGACAAGCGGCGCCTCGGCCAGTTGATCGACCTCGTCAGCAACATCCGGGTCGGCGACGAGGACGCCCGGTCCCGCGACGTGCTCGGCCGCGTCTACGAGTACTTCCTGTCGCAGTTCGCGAGCGCCGAGGGCAAGAAGGGCGGCGAGTTCTACACGCCGCGCTGCGTCGTCAGCGTGCTGGTCGAGATGCTGGCGCCGTACCGGGGCCGGGTCTACGACCCGTGCTGCGGATCGTCGGGGATGTTCGTGCAGTCGATCAAATTCGTCCGCGCCCACGCCAGCGGCAACGGGAACGGCGGCAAGGCCAAGGCGGACATCAGCATCTACGGCCAGGAGTCCAACTACACGACGTGGCGGCTCGCGAAGATGAACCTTGCGATCCGGGGCATCGAGGGCCAGATCGCCCACGGCGACAGCTTCCACAGCGACAGCCACCCCGACCTGAAGGCCGACTTCATCCTCGCCAACCCGCCGTTCAACGTCTCGGACTGGGGCGGCGAGCGGCTGGCCGACGACAAGCGGTGGCGCTACGGCGTGCCGCCGAAGGGCAACGCCAACTTCGCGTGGGTGCAGCACATGGTGCACCATCTGGCCTCGGCCGGCGTGGCGGGGTTCGTGCTCGCTAACGGGTCGATGTCGTCGAGCCAGTCGGGCGAGGGGGAGATCCGCCAGAACCTGATCGAGGCGAACCTGGTGGATTGCATGGTGGCGCTGCCGGGCCAGCTCTTCTACTCGACGCAGATTCCGGCCTGCCTGTGGTTCCTGGCCCGACGCCGACCGCGGAGAGGTGAGATCCTGTTCATCGACGCCCGCAAGCTGGGCCGGATGGTGGACCGCACGCACCGCGAGCTGACCGACGACGACATCGCGCGCATCGCGGGCTCCTACCACGCTTGGCGCGACGGCGCGGACGCCTACGAAGACCTTCCGGGCTTCTGCAAGAGCGCCGCGCTCGACGAGGTGCGCCGGCACGGCCACGTGCTGACTCCGGGCCGCTACGTCGGCGCGGAGCCGCAGCCGGACGACGGCGAGCCCTTCGAGGCGAAGATGCAGCGGCTGGTCGCAAAACTGCAAGCGCAGCAGGCCGAGGGGGCGCGGCTCGATGCCGCCATCGCCCAGAACCTGAAGACGTTGGGTCTCGGAGGCGACGAGTGACGGTTTGGGACGAGGACATCCGGCACCGGCTGGAGTTGGGCGAAGACAGTCGGTGGGAGTTCAAACAGGTCGAGTTCGCGGGTAGCCGCCCAACCAGCCCCGCCCGTGACGATCTGGCAGACGAAATGATCGCGTTCGCCAACGCGAACGGCGGCCTGCTCTTGCTGGGTGTGGCGGATGACGGACTCCTCCAGGGGATGTCGAAAGAAGAGATGGCGGCGCTCGGCAACTTGATGGTCGAGGTAAGCACCGACAGCATCGAACCCGCCCTGCGCATCGACGTCCACCATAGGGAAATTGATGGCAAGGCCTTCGTCGTGGTCGAGGTGCCCCGAGGTGACTCCCTGCACGAGCGCGGCGGCCGAAGCTGGATCCGGGTCGGCGCAAGCAAACGTCAATTGACCAGCGACGAGCGGATGCGCCTGGCGCAGAGACGGGCGCAAGCCCGTTACCTCTGGTTCGACAGGCAGGCAGTTCCCAACACCGGGTTCGCGACTCTCAGTGAGCGGCTATGGGGGCCGCTGCTGAGCGTTGCCGGGGCCACCGATCCGATCCGCGGTCTGGAGAACATGCGCCTCCTGGCCCGCGATGAGGCCGAGGTGCTCCGCGCCACTGTGGCCGGAGTGCTCCTGTGCGCCAGGATGCCCCAGGAGTGGCTGCCGCATGCAGTCATAACGGCGACGCACTATCGGGGCGGAGATCGCGCCTCCGAGCAGCTCGACGCGCAGGAGATTGACGGTCCGCTCCAGAATCAGATCGCCGACGGGATGAAGTTTGTCGCCAGAAACATGAGGGTGGCCGCCCGCAAGTCACCGGCACGCGAGAACATGCCGCAATACAGCACCGCCGCAGTCTTCGAGGCCCTCGTCAACGCCCTGGCGCACCGCGACTACTCGATGTCCTCGCGCCGGGTCAGGCTGTCGATGTTCGCGGATCGGCTTGAGATCGATACGCCGGGACAGCTCCCCAACGGGATGACGATCGAGAGCATGCATGCGAGTCAGGCAACACGCAACGAAGTCATCGCTTCCGTGTTCGGGAGGATCCCCGTCGGCGATGTGCCCGGGTCCGCGCATCGCGCATTCCTGATGGAGCGCCGCGGCGATGGCGTAGCCATCATCCTCAAGGAGACGCAGGAAACGGCTGGCGTGCCGCCGAAGTACAGCTTGGTGGGCGAGTCGAGTCTGGTCCTGAGCATTCCGGCGGCCAAGCTCCATCTCACCCCCGCAGAGGCCACCATCGCAGTGCATTCGGCAGGAGAACCGCTGCCTGGAATCGACGTTGTCGCGCTCTTTCCGAACAAGACCTGGAGACAGGGGAAGACGGACGAAGCCGGTGAAGTAGCCTTCGACCTGCACAGCACGCACTTGCCGATGACCGTGTACGCCGCCGCGCCGGGGTACGTTGCGGGGCTTCAGCGCGAGTGGATTCCGCAACAAGGCGGCCTTCTGCTTGCTCTTGAGCGACTGCCGACCGGCGGCTCGGCCATTTTCCCCTCAGCAACCGGGCATCTCCCCGGACTAACGGGGCGGCTGAATCCGATACGAGACACTGCCGACAGGACGTACCTGTACGCGGATAACATCGCCATCGAACAGGGTCAGCAGCAACCGGTGCATTTTCGCTTCGGTAGACCAATGCGGCTGACGGACGCCTTCGGGGTCGAGCTGTCGGTGACCATCGTGGACATCGTCGGCAACACGTCGTTGCTTGAATACCGATCCCTCCAGCCCATCGAGGAGAGCCGATGACCACCGGAGTGCACAACTGGGAGGGGCGGCACTCAGATCTGTGGACATTGTGGACGTAGACCGAATCGGCGAGAGATTCCGGCGAATCGTGACCGAGCAGCGGGTCCGGTTGCCGGAGAGCGACGGCTCACGCGGGGCTGGCGGGAGCGGCGGCGGCCCATTGGGGTTTCTGCCACCCGGCTGGGAGTGCTCAACCTTGGGGGCCGTCTGCGAGCGCGGTGGTGGCAATATCCAGACCGGACCGTTCGGCAGTCAACTCCACGCCTCGGACTACCGACCCGTCGGCATTCCCTCCATCATGCCGCAGAACCTCGGTGACAATCGGGTCATCGTGGACGGAATCGCACGCATCGGAGACCGTGACGCCAGCCGCTTGCGGCGGTACTTGGTCCGCAAGGGCGATATCGTCTACAGCCGCAGAGGTGATGTCGAAAAGCGAGCGCTCATCGGACCTTGTGAGGATGGCTGGCTGTGCGGCACGGGCTGCCTTCGCATACGCCTGGGCGAGAACGGTGCCGATCCGGGATATGCCTCGTACTACTTGGGACACCCCGCTGTTCGCCAGTGGATCGTCCGCCATGCCCATGGCGCGACCATGCCGAACCTGAACACGGCGATACTGTCTGCCTGCCCATTCGTGGTTCCGCCCATTGCCGAACAACGCGCCATCGCGCACATCCTCGGCACGCTGGACGAGAAGATCGAGCTGAACCGTCGGATGAACGCGACGCTGGAGGCGCTGGCGCGGGCGCTGTTCCGGTCCTGGTTCGTCGATTTCGACCCTGTGCGGGCCAAGATGGCGGGCCGCGACACCGGGCTGCCGAAGGAGATCGCCGACCTGTTCCCCGACCGGCTGGTGGATTCGGAGCTGGGCGAGATACCGGAGGGATGGACGGTTTCGGAACTGGGAGACATGATCGAGTTGGCCTACGGGAAGGCGCTGAAGGCCGAGTCTCGGAATGCCGCCGGTGGAGTGCCGGTCTTCGGCTCGAACGGTCAGATCGGCTGGCACGGCGAGGCGCTTGTCCAGAGGCCGGGAATAGTCGTCGGCCGAAAGGGCAACCCAGGCACGGTGACCTTGTCGTCAGCCGGGTTCTTTCCGATCGATACCACGTTCTACGTCCTGCCCAAGCACGATCGTCATGAGTGCCTGTACTTCCTGTTTTTCGCGCTACAGGCGCAGGATTTACCGTCAGTGGCGGCGGATTCGGCAGTTCCAGGATTGAACCGGAACTTGGCGTACATGAACAAGCAGCTTAGGCCGCCTACGAGCGTCGTGGCGTGCTTCGATGGTCACGTGGGCGCCATGTACGCGCGTCGCCGTGAGGCTTCTGCGGAATCCCGTGTCCTCGTCAGCCTTCGCGACTCGCTGCTGCCGAGGCTGGTCTCCGGCGAGCTACGGGTGTCCGGGCTGAAACCGGCGAGCTACGGGTGTCCGGGCTGAAACCGGCGAGCGGGCGCGATGACTGCCCAGCACCAGTCGCGACGCATGGAGCCTGACGGAGCGGCGACCGTGGCCGATGCATCCCTGTCGGAATCGACCGTCGAGGCCGTCGCCCTCGACTGGCTCGCGTCGCTCGGCTGGACCGTCCTGTATGGCCCCGACATCGCGCCCGACACGCCCGGCGCAGAACGCGCCGACTACGGCGAGGTTGTCCTGCGCGGCCGCCTTCGGTCCGCGCTCGCCCGCCTCAATCCCGCCCTGCCCGACGAAGCACTCGACGACGCGCTGCGCCGACTCACCCGCCCGGCCGGGGCGACGTTGGAGGCCCGCAACGGCGACTTCCATCGAATGCTCGTCGCTGGCGTCACGGTGGAGTACTCCAACGGAGACGGCCGCGTCCGCGGCGGTCAGATCCGCGTGCTCGACTTCGACGAGCCGGAGGGCGACGACTGGCTCGCGGTCAACCAGTTCACCGTCGTCGAGAACCGCCATGAACGCCGGCCCGACATCGTGCTGTTCGTCAACGGCCTGCCGCTCGCCGTCGTCGAGCTGAAAAACCCCGCCGACGAGAACGCCAATATCCACACGGCCTTCCAGCAGCTTCAGACCTACAAGGAGGAGATCCCGTCGCTGTTCGCCTTCAACGCCGCGCTCATCGTGTCGGACGGGCTGGAGGCGCGGATCGGCACGCTGACCGCAGGCTGGGAGTGGTTCAAGCGCTGGCGCACGATCACGGGCGAGGCGCTGGCCGACCCGAGCCTGCCGCAACTCCGGGTGCTGCTCGAAGGCGTCTGCGACCCGCGCCGGCTACTGGCGGTGGTCCGCGACTTCATCGTGTTCGAGGACGACGGCAGCGGCGCGCTGGTCAAGAAGATTGCTGGGTACCACCAGTTCCACGCCGTCCAGACCGCCGTCACAGAAACCCTGCGGGCGGCGGCATTGCAGCAGGCCGTGGCGGACGACGCGCACGGCCGCCCAGAGTCGAGCCGGCAACCGGGCGGCACCCGCGGCGACCGACGGATCGGCGTGGTCTGGCACACCCAGGGGTCGGGCAAGAGCCTGACGATGGCGTTCTACGCCGGACGCATCGTCCGCGAGCCGGCGATGGCGAATCCCACCGTCGTCGTGCTGACGGACCGCAACGACCTCGACGACCAACTGTTCACCACCTTCTCCCGCTGCGCCGACCTGTTGCACCAGCCGCCCGTCCAAGCCGGGAGCCGCGCCGACCTGCGGGCGAAGCTCGCCGTGGAATCCGGCGGCGTGGTGTTCACGACGATACAGAAGTTCTTCCCCGAGGAGAAGGGCGACCGGCATCCGGTGCTGTCGGACCGGCGGAACATCGTGGTGATCGCCGACGAGGCGCACCGGAGCCAGTACGACTTCATCGACGGATACGCCCGCCACATGCGGGACGCGCTGCCCAATGCCTCGTTCATCGGCTTCACGGGAACACCCATCGAGCTGGCCGATGCCAGCACCCGCGCCGTGTTCGGCGACCACATCAGCGTCTACGACATCCAGCGGGCGGTCGACGACGAGGCGACCGTGCCGATCTACTACGAGAGCCGCCTCACGGAGTTGGCCCTCGACGAGACCGAGCGGCCGCGGATCGACGCCGGCTTCGAGGACGTGACCGAAGGCGAAGAGGCCGACCGCCGCGAGAAACTGAAGACGAAGTGGGCGCAACTCGAAGCGGTCGTTGGTGCCGAGCAGCGCGTCGCGCTCATCGCCCGCGACATCGTGGAGCACTTCGAGAGCCGCACGGACGCGATGGACGGCAAGGCGATGGTGGTCTGCATGAGCCGGCGCATCTGCATCGACCTGTACCGCGAGCTGGTGCGCCTCCGCCCCGCATGGCGCGATGACGACGACACCCGCGGGGCGCTGAAGGTCGTGATGACGGGTCAGGCATCCGACCCGCCCGACTGGCAGGCCCACATCGGCAGCAAGGCCCGCCGCGAGGCGCTGGCGAAGCGGTTCCGCGACCCCGCCGACGCGCTCCGCATGGTGCTCGTGCGCGACATGTGGCTGACCGGCTTCGACGCCCCGAGCCTGCATACGATGTACGTGGACAAGCCGATGCGCGGCCACGGGCTGATGCAGGCCATCGCGCGGGTCAACCGCGTGTTCCGGGACAAGCCGGGCGGCCTGGTCGTCGACTACTTGGGACTCGCCCACGAACTGAAGCGGGCGTTGGCGACCTACACCGAGAGCGGCGGCAAGGGCCAGACGGCGGTCGACAAGGAGCAGGCGGTCCGAGTGATGCTGGAGAAGTACGAGGTCTGCTGCGGCCTGTTCCACGGCTTCGACCGGACGGCGTGGGCGAGCGGCTCGCCGGCCGACCGCCTCAACCTGTTGCCGGCGGCGCTGGAGCACGTTCTGGCGCAGGAGGACGGCAAGGCCCGCTGTTTGAAGGCTGTGCGGGAGCTGTCGCAGGCGTTCGCGCTGGCCGTGCCGCATCCCGAGACCGTCCGCATCCGCGACGATGTGTCGCTGTTCCAGCACGTCCGGGCGGCGCTGTCGAAGCGGACCGGCCCCAGCCCGAAGTCCGACGAAGAGCTGGACCACGCGGTGCGCCAGATCGTCTCGCGGGCCGTGGCCTCGGACGGCGTGGTGGACATCTTCGCCGCGGCGGGGCTGAAGAAGCCGGACGTCTCGGTCCTGTCGGAGGACTTCCTGCGCGAGGTGCGCGGCATGCGCCGGCGCAACCTTGCCGTCGAACTGCTGGAGAAGCTGTTGAAGGGCGAGTTGGCGACCCGGCGGCGGAAGAACGTCGTGCAAGCGCGTTCGTTCGCCGAAATGCTGGAGCAGACGATCCGCCGCTACCAGAACCGCGCGGTCGAGGCGGCGCAGGTGATCGAGGAGCTGATCGGCCTGGCCCGCGAGATGCGGGAGGCGAACGCCCGCGGCGAGAGGCTCGGGCTAACCGACGACGAACTCGCGTTCTACGACGCGCTCGGCGTCAACGACAGCGCGGTGCAGGTGCTCGGCGACGAGACGTTGCGGGACATCGCCCGCGAGCTGGTCGAGACCGTACGGGCCAACCTGACCATCGACTGGACGCGGCGTGAGAACGTCCGCGCCAACCTCCGCCGCCTCGTGAAGCGCGTCCTCCGGAAGCACGGCTACCCGCCGGACAAGCAGGAATCGGCGACCCGGACGGTTCTGGAACAGGCCGAGTTGCTCTCAGCCGGCGCAACCCAAGAAGGACGGACGCTTGAAGAGTACCGACGACTTTAGTGATTTGCCGATCTCTCGCCGCCATGTGGCCCCGCTCATCCTGAGTGGAACGTGGACCCGCCGTGAAGGCGGCGGCGCTCGCGACGACATCGACGACGAATCACAACTCCGTGCGATTCGCGGCGTGTTGGTGAGAAACCGTGCGGCTGAAATAGGGCTGGACGCGGAGATGGAGAAACTTGATGCTATGGCCAAGAGAACTCGAAGCGAACGGGCTGCTGATGACCTCCTCTATCTGTTCGACGTGTCCACCTATCAGGACGCGGCCCACAGCATGGTCGCAGCAAGCTTGCTGGCTCCATTCATCGAAGGGGTTCTCCATCGCGCTGTCCGCGGTATTGAGCGCCTGAAGAAGACTAGCATCGTCGGGAGCCGACGTCGCAGTACATGGCAGGACACAAAACGGGACATCGTTGAAGTCGGCCTCAAGCCGCATATGCCAGATGACTTCGAGCGGGTGGCGGACGCTCTCTTCCTCTACCGGAACAAGGTGCTTCATTGTGGACTGGAATGGCCGCCGGACGACCGGAATGCATTCAATGGTCGACTAAAGGAGTGGCCGGTCGAGTGGTTCTCGATGGTCACGTCGAACGGCGTGCCGGTGATGTTCCTGATGACGCCGACGTTTGTGAGACGTTGTTTTGTGCTGGCGGATCAGATCATCGGTGGTCTAATCGCTTTCGAGAACGAGAATAGAGCCTTGTTCGCAGACGTGTTTGGCGCCCCGCCCGGATGGCTGGGTGCATACCTGCAAGCGACGAAGACGCTCGAGCAGCCCTGAGGGACGGCAATCCTTCTCTGTCGTGCCGAGCGTGTTCGTGCAACAGAGAGCTGTCCTTGCTCGACGGTCAGGCTCTGCATGAGGGGTGCAGTGTCGTCCGGGAACGGCCCCAGTGGTCCAGTGAAGCCCGACTCGAAAACGGTGGGTGCAACGATGGGAACGGGCTGGACGTGATCCTGGAAACCACTGATTCCAAATACTTTACGTGATTTGTGCGTCGGAAGCCCTGGAAGCTATCTCCCGCAGCACGTCGATCTCCAGGGTCCGAAGCTCGCGGTAGGCGATGATCAGGAAGTTGCCGCAGCCGCACGCGGGGTCGAAGAGCCGCAGCGAGCCGAGCTTGTCCCGGAACCTCCGCAGATCGGCCACTGCGCGGCCGTCCCGGCGAGCCTGCAACCGCTGGAACTCGGCCCGCAGGTCGTCGAGGAACAGCGGCTCGATGACCTTCAGGATGTTCTTCTCGGTCGTGTAGTGCGCCCCGTGGGCGCGGCGCTCGGCGGGCTCCATGACCGACTGGAACAGCGCCCCGAAGATGGCCGGCGAGATCGCCGTCCAGTCGAACTGTCCCGCGTCGAGCAGGGCTCGGCGCATCTCGGCATCGAAGTCCGGGATGCGGACCGCTCCGTCGAACAGGTCGCCGTTCACGTGCGGGAACCGCGCCAGGTCCTCGTCCAGCTTCGCCTGCCGCCGGTTGGGCGGCGTGTCGAGCACCTGGAACAGGCGCATCAGCCACGGACCGAGGTCGGAGCCATCGGGGGCCGTGCGCTCCTCGATGAAGTCCAGGAAGATGTCGCGTGGCTCGAAGATGCCGGTGTCGTCGGCGAACAGGCAGAACACGGTCCGCACCAGGAACAGCTCCAGGTCGTGACCGTCGTAGCCGGACGCCTTCAGCGCATCGTGCAGCCGGGCGATCAACTCGGACGCCTCGATGTTGACCGGGTCTTGATCGCGGAACGTGCGGCGCTGCACGCCGATGAAGAACCCGAACTTCTCGACGTGCTGCGGAAGGTCGGCAAGGGCGAAGCGGGTCTCCTCGCGTTCGTCCCGGTCGAGAAGCTCGAAGGTCTGGAAGTCGCAGAGAAGCTGGAAGCGGGGCCGCTCCCGTTCGGTCAGCGCGTCGAAGTACGTGCCGGCCTGTTCACGTGCAGCGGTCAAGTCGCGTCCGGCGCTCTTCTGCTCGACCAGGAGGACGCCGGGCCAGAACAGATCGATGTAGCCGGCGGTGTTGTCGAGCCGCTGGACGCGTTCCTCGTACCGCGCCACGTCGCGGCGGCGCTTGCCAAAGATCTCGAAGAACTCGTTGTAGAAGCTCTGGGTCTCGCCCTTCTCGTACGCGGCGTCGGCCCATTCACGGGCGAAGCCGGCGGCCCGCGTTCGGATCTCGTTCCACGAAAGCCTCATCGGCCGCCGTCAGTCGGTATGGGTCAATCCAGGAGGCGCAGGATCGCGATCACGCCGCCGAGGATCGCAAGTGTCTGCGCCAGCATCGCACCGGCGAAACGCCACGTCAGCCGGGCCTCAAGGGACGCCAGATCCCCCCGCTGCACGTCACGCAGGTGGTCGAGATCGGAGCGAGTGGCCAACTCGTGGCCGTGGTCGGCGGCGGCGTTCTGAGCGACATTGACCACGGCGACAGCAAGCGTCTCGTCCGCGCCGGCGGCGGTCAGCATCCTCACGGCCGCGTGGGTGTCCATCGGAGACAGGGTATCACGGCCCCGACGGGACCCCGCGGAGCGGAACCACCCCGTCGGGCGGCGCGTCAAGCCTTGCGGCTCCTCCACTTCGTTCCGGCCTTTCAGGTGACCCACCGCCCGCCGAGGTGGTAGTGGGCAGCTAGTGGGCCGCAAGCGACGCTTGCGGCCCACTGGCCGCTGCGACCACTTGCCCGAAGCGCAACCCCGACGGCGTTTTAGACCTCGTTTCAGATCGTCCTGCGGCGTCCCTCATGAGCAGACAGCAGCAAGTCGAGCGATTTTTTACTTTTTTTGCGAGCAGAACGTGGCTCAGCACGTCAGAAAACGTCACGCGACCTCATCACCCCGTCCCATGTCGTGCCACTGGTTCCCAGGGCGTCCATACGTAATAACCTGTTATTACACAACCACTTACAGCACTCCTGTGCTACGCTAGACCGTAGTGATGCACGGTGAACCAACCACGTCGGTTCCGCCCGTCGGCGGGCCGCAACCCAAGGAGGAAGACATGACGACGAAACTGCTCACGCTCCGCGACGTGATGGCCATGACGGCGCTCTCACGCTCGGCCATCTACGCACTGATGGCCGAGTCGCGGTTTCCGAAGCCGATCCGGGTCGGCAGCCGCGCCGTCCGCTGGGTCGAGCAGGAAGTGGCCGACTTCATCGCCAGCCGGCCCCGCGGCGGCTCCGAGCGTCCGGCCGCCTAGCCGAGACGACCTGCCCGACCGTCTGCAACGGTCAGGCGGTCGGGCTTGGGCTGGGTGACGCGCCTTCCATCGTCCAGACCCCAATGGCGTGGAAGTCGGAACCTGCCACGAGAATCGAACCCAACCTCGAACACAGTCCCCTTGGTCCATGCAACCCGTACCACCTCGGACCACCGAACCCGACACCCAAGACCGCAGAGCCAGGACAACGACGGACCACACCGCCAGGACCACCACGGCGTCCGAGACGAGAACCAGCACGGCGAACGGAACCACGACGACGCTGGGTCCGGAAACGAGAACAACGGCGGCTGACGGGCACGGGGCAACCTCAAGTCAGAGAAACCCGGCCGCACTTGAGAATCTGGTCCCGCTCACCAGATCCGAAATGACCAGCGCACGAACGACGGAAACGGCGCACGGGAACCGCTGGCTCCTGTCATGTAGATGGCAGGAGCCAGCATACCCCTTGTGTACACAAGGGCTGGCGAGGGTGAGTTGCCTCCCCCTTCGAACCCCCACTGCCGCGTCGCCTGATTCCGGCTCGCGGGAGAGCGGGCGGCGGCGTCCCCGCTCCATCCTTCCGGTGCGCTGATGGCTGATCGCCGCACCGGGCAGCTCCACCTGCGCGTCTCGCCGGCCGAGGTCGCCGCGTGGCGGGCCAAGGCCGAGGCGGCCGGCGTGCCGCTGTCCGACCTGCTGCGGCAGGCGATGGCGCGGACGCGCACCTGGACCGCCGCCGCGGCCGAGGTCGAGCGCGAGCGCACCCGGCAGGTCGCGCGCATCGGCAACAACCTGAACCAAGTCGCGCGCTGGGCGAACACCCACGCCTCGGGATTCGAGGCCGTTGACGTGATAGTTCACTTGGTCGACATCGCGCGGGCGGTGCGCACGGTTGCCCTCGTCGGCGGAGAGGCCGACGATGCACATTAAGTTCATCGCGCGCGGGACCGGTTCGGCCAAGGCGGCCGTCGACTACTTGCTCGGCGAGCGGGACGCGGCCGGCAAGCTGCGCGAGGGCGTCGAGGTCCTCCGCGGAGACCCCGACATGGTGGCCGAGGTCGCCGACTCTCTCGAGTTCGCGCACAAGTACACCTCGGGCGTGATCGCCTGGGCTCCGGAGGACCGGCCGACCGATGCGCAGATCGAAGCCGTCCTCGACACGTTCGAGCAGACGGCCTGGGCGGGGCTTGAGCCCGACCGCTACTCGTGGACGGCCGTCGAGCACCGCGAGCGCGGCGGCGGGGTGCACGTGCATGTCCTCGCCGCCCGCTGCGACCTGGAGACGGGCAAGAGCCTCAACATCGCGCCGCCCGGCTGGCAGAAGACATTCGCCCCGCTTCGCGACGGCTTCAACCACGAGCACGGCTGGAGCCGGCCCGACGACCCGGCGCGCGCCAGGGTGCAGCAGCCAGGACACCGCGCCTACGTCGACGCGGCAACGCTGCGGACCGGGCTTGAGCACGAAGCCGAGCCGCGGGAGTTGATACGGGACTACCTGGTGCAGCGCGTCGAGAACGGCGCCGTGCAGAGCCGCGCCGATGTGGTCTCCGCCCTGGAGGAGGCCGGCCTTGAGGTGCCGCGCCAGGGCGACAGCTACGTGACCGCGCGGGATCCCGACAGCGGCAGGAGGTGGCGGTTGAAGGGAGCGTTGTACGAGCATGACTTCAAGCCAGAGCGACTTGACCGAGAGGCTGCGGCAGAAGCTGGAAACCGAACGGCTGGAGATCGAGAAGACGGCCACGCGCGAGCTGAGGAGGCTTGGCGAGAACTTGAACGGTGTCGCAAGCGACGCGCTTCGTTCCATCGAAGACGATATGGCGGCGTCGACCGGACGGATGCGCGGGTTGCTGATGCGCGCTTGGCTCCGGCCCCTGGTGATGGGCCTGAGCCTCTTTCTCGGTATCTCCGGCGGCAGCTGGGCGACGATGCACTGGTTGTCGGCGAGCATCGAGAGCCGGATCAGGACCGTGGCCGTGCTCAACGTCAGAATCGAGCAGGCCCGCGAGACCTTGGCGCAGCTCGAGGAGACGACGTGGGGCGTGACGCTGAACCAGATCGACGGGGAGCGGTTCGTGGTGCTGCCGGCCGGTTCGCTGGACCATCCGCCCTGGAGAGTGGGCGGGCGGCCTGCCGTGATGCTGTCGAGCGAGTGAAGGAGCTGTATGACCGAATTAGAACGGCAGCTGACGGCGGCCTTGCGGACGTTGTCCGCGCAGTACGAGACGGAACAGCGGCGGCACACCGAGCAGGTCGAAGCCTTGCAGCAGCGTGTCGAGCAGCAGGCCGCGCAGAGCGAAACCTTGCGGCGGCAAATCGAGCAGCTCACCGGGCATGTGACAGGCTTGGACGCGGACTACAAGACGATCGCCGCGACGTTGCGCGAGTGGTAGAGCTGATGCACCGCCACGCCCAGCAGCGCGCCCGGGAGCGGGACTCTGGTCCTAGCCGCTAGATCCGCATCGCGACGGGGCGTCCCGCCGTCGCCCGAAGCCGTTCTTTGGCGGGGCTGTGGCTGAGTGGTCCGCCCCACCCACTCAGCCGAGCCGCGCCAGCGGAAAAAAAGGGGGCCTCCCGTCTTTCCCCTCACCACTGGCGCGGTTCGTCGGCGACGGGCCAGGACGAAAAACCCGAACAACGACAGCGAAAAAACGACGGGCGGCGTGTGACACCCCCCCCCACTTTGTTTTTGGTACACCCCCACTCTGTCTGCGTACCATTCTGATCGACCCCCGCCGTGACCCCCATCGTGACCCCGGAACGGTCCAGCGGCCAACCAGTGTGTTAATTACTTGGCTCCAGATAATCGAGACCGGCGATCGGCGCACTAAGGCGAGTCGGCGACCGTTCACCGCCGCCGTGAGACCATCTGCCCGCAGTCCTCGGCAAGGTAGGCCGCCCAGTCGTTCATCAGCAGCCGCCGCCGGTCTAACAGGTCCGACCGGGCATAGGCGGCCTCGACCTTGTTCTGGACCACGTGCGCCAGCGCAGCCTCGATGACCTCCCGCGGATGGTCTGTCTTCTCGGCCGCCCAGTCCCGGAACGACGACCGGAAGCCATGCGGAACAGCCGCGATCCGAAGGTCGTTGAGCATCTTGAGCAGCGTTGACGCTGACATCGGCCTCCCGCTCCGCATCGGGAACACGAGCGGATTGGCGTCGCCGAGCGTCCGAGCCGCGGCGAGGATCTCCAGCGCCCGGCCGCAGAGCGGAACACGATGCTCGCGCTTCGCCTTCATCCGCAGCGCCGACAGGGTCCATACCCGGTCTGTCGTGTCAATCTCGGCCCATTGCGCGCCACGTACCTCGCCCGACCGCGAGGCGGTCAAGATCAGGAACTCGAAGGCCAGCTTGACGGCGGGCTGCGCGGATCCCGCCCGTACCGTCCCGATGGCCGCGGCCACGTCCCGGTGGGGCAACGCCTGCCGGTGCGTCACGATGTCGTTCTGCGGACCGAGCACCGGCAGCACGCGGTCGCATGCGTTGTCGTTCCGCATGTCCAACGCGATGGCCCACTCCAGCACCGACCGGATGCGCTGGCGGACGGCGCGGGCGGTCTCCGCCTTGACGTGCCAAATCGGCGTGAGGATTTCCAGCACGTCCGCGGTGTTGACCTCGGACACGGGCCGGTTGCCGATGCGGGGGAAGGCGTACCGTTCCATGCTCCGGATCCAGCTCTGTGCGTGCCACCGACCGCGCCAGCCGTCGCGCTTCTGTTCGAGCACGCGTTGGGCGGCTTCGGCGAAGGTGGGAACGCCCTGGACGCGGCGCCTGTCGGCGAGAGGGTCGCCGCCCGACCGCGCCAGCATGCGGTTGGCGAGGGCCTGCTCGCGGGCCTTGGCGAGCGGGACCAGCGTGGCGGCGCCGAGCCCGAGTTCGCGGCGCCGGCCGCGGATGACGAGCCGTTGGACCCAGCTTCGCGTCCCGGAGGGCTGGACGAACAGGTACAGCCCGTTGCCGTCAGCGTGGCGTCCGGGCGGCGCGGAACGGACGAAGGCGGCCGAGATCGCCTTGTCGGGATGGCGTCCTCGGCGCTTGGTTCTGCGGGTTGTGGTGACGGGTTTGGCTACAACATCCATTCCGCCATTATATACGGGATGCAGCCGGATTCCACCGCACGTCCTAGCCCGCTCAGTCCGCGCCCACGAGAGATAAACGATTATTAATCAGTAGTTTATGGACTAGACAGCACAATACTGGACGCTACCGGAGTTCATGCGGTTGTTAAGGCAGCGCAAACACGAAGAGCGTGTTCCCCGAGCTTGGACGGAGCTCCGGCGTCAGGGCGGTGAAGTGCCCTGACGTGCCTCCGGTGCCAGTGCTGACCGCCACGAACTGCCGCCCGTCGACGGCATAGGTAATCGGAAAGCCGGTGATCGGCGAGCCGAGGTTGATCTCCCAGAGCACCTCGCCGGTCTCGTGGTGGAAGGCCCGGAACCGGCCGTTTATGTCGCCGCCGAAGACGAGTCCGCCGCCGGTCGCGACCAGCGACATGGTCGCCGCCCGCTGCTCGTGGAGCCAGACGGTCTGCCCGGTTTCGGCGGAGATTGCCCGTACCGTACCGGCGTGTTCGGTGCCGGGCGCCAACTGGTGCCGGTAGGCGATGCCGTAGAGCCTGGACCGGCTCTCCGAGCGCGCCAATGGGGCGTCATCGGAGAAGACCCTTGTCGCCATCATGCGCGCGCACGTGTTGCGCAACGGCATGTACATGGTGTTGGTCAGCGGACTGTAGGCGCCCGCCTCCCAGTCCTTGCCGCCGTTCCAGGTGGGACAGGCGAAGACCTCCTGTCCCACCGACGTGAAGACGACCTCGGCGTTCTCGGACACCTCTCCGGTGGCGCCGTCGATATCCCCGATGACATTCTGGGTGACCGTCGGGGTTGCCCACAGGAACTCCCCGGTGGCCCGGTCGAGGGTGTACACCACGCCGGTCTTGCCCGGAATCCCGGTGACCACGCGGCGCGTCTCGCCGGCCTGCAGCCGCGGATTGATCCACTGCACCGCCGCAGGATCGGGCGTCACCGGGGTGTCGACGAGAATCCGTTCGAACGGGTGATCGAGATCCCAGTGATCGTTCAGGTGCTGGTAGTACCAGACGATCTCGCCGGTGTCGGCGTCGAGGGCCAGCGTGGAGTTGTGGTAGAGGTGCTTGTTCTGCGTCCCGCCAAGCATGAACTTCGGGGCCGGTGAGGTGACGGACGTCCCGACGTACACGAGGTTCAGCTCCGGGTCGTAGCTCGGCACCATCCAGGCGCCGACGTGGAAGCGTTCCTCGAATGGCACGCCGCCCCAGGTTTCGTCTCCCGGCTCCCCGGGACCGGGGATCAGGCGCCGCCGCCACAGCTCGGCGCCGGTCATTGCGTCGTGCGCAACCACGACGCACGCCTCCGGTCCGCCGCGGGGTTGGCAACTGCGACCAGAGACGACCTTGCCGCCGGCGATGATCGGTCCGGCCCCCTGCGTGGCCGGGTTCACCTGGTAGTCGAGGACCTGCGTCTCCCACACCATCTCGCCGGTCACCGCATCGAGCGCATGGATGTGGTCGTCCACGGTCGTGTCAATGATCAGCCGGCCGTAGATCGCGATGTTGCGGTTGTTGGTGGCGAGCGCCCCGAGCAGGTAGTCGCCGACATCGTCCGGGACGTCGCGGCGATGCTCCCAGATGAGATCGCCGGTCACCGCGTCGAGGGCCTGGATGACGTCGTTCGGGTTCGGCATGTACAGCGCGCCGTTGTAGGCCAGCGGGGTGCCCGATTGAAAGCCGTCGGTGAGCCCCCGCGACCACACCATGCGCAGCTCGCCCACGTTGCCGATGCTGATCTCGTCCAGTGGGCTGTAGCCCCAGCTATCCGTCGTCCGGCGCCAGGTCAGCCAGTCGCCGTCAGCCGGCTGCTGGAGCATGGCGTCGGTGACCGGCGGGAAGTCGTCGCCGGACTGCGCGCGAACCCATGTCGCGTCCGACGCCAGCGCCAGGACGGCGACCGCGCCCAGCACGATCCACCGTGTGATGAGGAGTGAGAAATGCATCGTTGAGCTCCTTGGCAGAGTGCGTTCAGCGCGCTTCGCCGTGGCTCCGGCCGGCACGCGCGTTCCCGGCCGAAGCGGGGCGACTCAGAGGTTCACTGCGACGATCGGCGACGGCGCCATCGGGCCAGCGTTACGATACCCCTGATGCGAGACGCTGTGGCGGCGCTGGTCGCCCTCCTGCTCTTTGTTTTCGCTTTGCGCCTTGCCACGTCGCTCACGCGGGATCGGCGCCGCCGCCGGACCGAGCGGGACGAGCTGGAGGCGGGCGGCCGGACGGTCCTGGCGGAGATCCCGGGCGATGAAGGCCTCACGTTCTTCAGCGAGGACGATGAGGCGTTCCACCATGGGGACCGACGGATCCCGAAGCGAGCCATCAGGGCGGCACGGGTGCTGATCAACGGCGCGCCGATCGCCGCCGCCGTCGCTCCCGGCCATACCGAGGCGAACACCATCCCGACCGACGTCATGGGAGACCGAGCGGAGGGGCTCAGCCGGGACCGATGGGACGTCGAGATCGAGACCGACGACCACAGGGTGCTGGTGCCGTGCGGCGCGCTCCGCGATCGGATCTCCCAGGAACTGGCGCGCACCATCTTCGGCGCGGTGAAGACGGTGATCGAACCGGGCGAGCGGACGCCCCCGACCGCATGACGACGTCGTCCTTCCCACCCGGCGCGGCCGGCTTGCCGCGCCCACATCCGGCCGGCACGCCCATGCGCACAGGCCCGGCATGACGACACGTTCCACAGCCGCGGCGCCTCCTGCGCTGCCTGACGCGGCGTGGCGGCGCCGCTTCCGTCGCCGAATCCTCGGCTGGTACGCCCGCAACAAGCGCGACCTTCCATGGCGCAACACGCGCGACCCGTACCGCATCCTGGTCTCGGAGGTGATGCTGCAGCAGACGCAGGTGGACCGCGTTGCGCCGAAGTACCTCGAATGGCTGGAGCGCTTCCCGACGTTCCGCGCGCTCGCCGACGCACCGGTCCGCGACGCCGCTCGCGCCTGGCGCCCCCTCGGCTACAACGCGCGTCCGCTCCGCCTGCACGCGATCGCCCGCGAGGTGAGCCGGGACTACGGCGGCCAACTTCCGTCCGACGAATCAACGCTCCGAAGGTTCCGCGGCCTCGGCCCCTACACGGTGGGGGCAATACGCAGCTTTGCCTTCGGCCAGCGCGCATCGCTGGTCGACACGAACGTCGCCCGCGTCCTGTTCCGCGTCTTCGTCGCTCGGGGCGACCCGAAGAGCCATGCCCTCCAGCGCCACCTCTGGAGGATCGCCGACGCGATGCTCCCCCGCCGCAAGGTATGGGACTACAACCAGGCCTTGATGGAACTGGGCGCCGTCGTCTGCGTCGCGAGACGTCCGAAGTGCGAGTCGTGCCCCATGCGCCCGATCTGCCGCACCTATCAGGGCGCGACCGACAGATCATGAACCTCGTCTCCGCTCGCGTGCCGGTGCCGACCTGACAGCCAGCCCGGCTACACGGCCGGCACGAACGGGAGGGAGGTGACGGCGGCGGGAGTCTGGCCGCCGCCGGCGGCGGCGACGGTGACCCTGGCGCCGGGAGTGTCGGCGAGGGCGCGGGGCAGATAGGCGAGGGCTATCAGCCTGCCGAGCGCCGGGGAGTGGGCGGTGCTGGTGACGTGGCCCGCTTCCGTACCGTCCTCGCCGGCAACCGCGGCGCCGGACGTCGGCGCCACGGCGTCGGCGCCTGCCTCCAGTGTCAGGCCGGTCAGCTTTCTGGCAATGCGGCCCTGGCCGCGATGGAGGATCCGGACAATCACCTCCTGGCCGACATAGCAGCCCTTGTCGAAGTCGATGGCGCGGGCGGTGATGCCTGCCTCGAGCGGTATCGTCCCGCTGTCCATGTCGATCGGAAACACGGGGCGCCCCGATTCGATACGGACCGTCCGGCACGCCTCCGCGCTCGCCTCGACCGCGCCAGTCTCGATCAGCGCGCTCAGCAGCGCATCGGCGCCTGACGTCGCGATCAGCGCACGGTAGCCCTCGATGCCGAGGTGGTCCAGCCGCGCGACGGTGACGTCGTGCGATCCGACGCGGCAGGCCCGGTGCTGGTAGAGCGCCATCGAACCGCCGCCGTCCGCCGAACCGGCAACCTGCGCCGCGACGTCCGCCGCGCCGGGACCGTGCAGGTCGACGGCGGCGGTCTCCGGCGTCAGGTCCGCCAGTCTCACATCTTCGGTGAAGATCAGGTCGTCCCACCGTTCGAGCAGGCGGTCCTTCACGTCGAGGTGAACATCCACCACGATCCGATCCGACTCGGCCAGCAGGTGCATGTCGGTGATCATCCGGCCCTGCGGCGTGAGGTACGCCGCGTAGCAGCCCCCGCCAGGCGCGAGCGCGGCGATATCGTTGGTGAGCAGGCCCTGCAGGAACGTCGCCCGGTCCGCGCCGCCGACCGCGATCCAGCCGCAGCCGGGCGGCGCGGCGCATGCGGCGCCGGTCCGGAGCGCGTCGTATCCGTCGGGCGGCGCCATGGGCAAATGATATGCTGCGCACGTGACATGGCGACCTGCGGTGCGCTCGGGCGCCGCCTGTCTCGCCCTGCTCGGCCTATCCGCGCTGCTGCCGCCCAGCGGCGAGGCCCAGACCGCCTTGGCCGATCCGGCGACCGGCGACGCCACGTTCAACGTCTTCGTCAATTCCATTCCGGTCGGCTTCGAACGGACGCGACTGCTTCGGACGGACGATGGCTGGGTGATCCGGGCGGGCGGCCAGGTGACGGCACCGGTGACGAACGACATCAGTCTCTTCGAGGCGACCTACGATGCGGACTGGCGGCCGGTGCACGTGGCCATCGAGGGGACGCGCGACGGGGTGCCGTTCGCGCTCGACACAACGATCGTCGACGGCATCGCAACCAGTGAACTGCGGCAGGAGACGGCGCGGGAAACGTACGAGATCGCGATCGACCCCGGCGCCGTCGTACTGCCGAATCTGATGTTCGCGGCGTACGAGGCGCTGGCGGTCCGCCTGAGCGAGTCGGCGGTTGGCGCCGAGCTTGCGATCTTCGTCGCGCCCGGCGGCACCGCCTCGGTGCGCGTGGACAACGTCGGCAGCCAACGGATCCGGACGCTCGACCGGGTGATCGTCGCCACCACGTACAACCTGACGATCATCGATCCGGAACAGGATTTCCCCGCCGTGGTCTGGGTGGACGAGCAGCGGCGCCTGGTGCGTATCACCGTGCCGGGGGCGTCGATCGATGTCGCCCGGCAGGATCTCGCGCTTGCGTCGACGCGGCTGACCGACGAGGCACACCCGGGCGACGAGGACGTGCGGGTGCAGGCGGCCGGATTCAGCCTGGCGACGACCATCACGACGCCGGTCGACACCGCCCCGGCTTCTGGCCCGAACGGCCGGATGGCGGTGGTGCTCGTTCCCGGTCCGGAAGCGTCCGACCGGAACGAGATCCACCACGGCGTCTCGATCTTCGGGCAACTGGCCGGCGCCCTCGCCGACCGGGGCGTCGTCGTGGCGCGCTACGACCGGCGCGGGGCGGGCCAGAGCGGCGGGCGCGCCGAATCGGCGACGCTGGGCAACTACGCCGACGACGCGCGCGAGGTGGTCCGCTTCCTCGAGCGTCGCGACGACGTCAACCGCGACCGGATCGTTGTCGCGGGACATGCCGAGGGCGCCTGGATCGCCCTGATGGCCGCCCGGCGTGAGGACCGGATCAAGGGATTGATCGTCCTGGCTGCGCCGTCGGTCACCGGCGAGCAACTCGTGCTGGAACAGCAGGAGGCCGCCCTCGATCAGATTGGTGCGACTGGCGCGGTGCGGCAGGAGCGGATAGACCTGCAGACACGCATCAACCAGGCCGTCCTCGAGGAGGGCTCCTGGGAGGGGCTCCCGGACGGACTGCGCACCCAGGCCGACACGCCGTGGTTCCAAAGCTTCCTGGCGTTCGACCCGGCCGACACGCTGCGGCGCATCCGGCAGCCGCTGCTGGTGATCCATGGCGCGCTCGATCAGGAGGTGCCACCGCGCCACGCCGACCGGATCGAGACCATTGCGGGCGAGCGGACGCGGCGCGAGGCGACGGTGGAGGTGGCGCGGCTCGACGGCCTGAACCACTTGTTCACGCCGGCGGAGACGGGCAGCGTGGAGGAGTACGAATCGCTCCCGGAGACGCACGTGGCGCCGGTGGTGATAGAGCGGATCGCCGAGTGGATCGAGCGGCTGCCGGGGAGGCGCTGACCGACGCGCGCCGGCGAGGGCGCTAACGGCGCAGGCGCGACTATTCCACGCGGGACGGATCACGGGCGACGCTGAACTCGGAGCGGCCGACGCGGAGGCGGTCGCCCTCTTCGAGACGGTTCGCCTTCACGCGCTCGCCGTTGACGTAGGTGCCGTTCGTGCTGTCGAGATCCTCGACCACCAACTGAGCCTCGGACGCCGACAGCCGGCAGTGGACGCGCGAGATCAACGTGTCGTTCGACATGATGAAGTCGGACTGCCTTCCCCGTCCAACCGTACGGACCGAGCCGGCCGGCAGGCGCAGCGTCCGCGGCTCGTCCTCCCCGTCCGATCGGAGCACCCACATGATCAGCTGCTGCGGTGCGGTCATGACTTGCGCGGCGGCATCGACGGCCGCACCTCCACTCGGCTCGGGAGGCTGCGTGCGTCGTGCGCAAGCAGGTCGACCACCACTTGCGCCACGTCGCACGCCGTCAGCTTCCACGGCGCGGCAGCATGGCGGTCGTCCGATCCGGCGAACGCGGTGCCGACCGATCCTGGGGCGACGGTGCTCACCCGGATGCCGTCGTGCCGCACCTCCTGCATCAACGCGGCCGTGAACGCGTCGAGGCCCGCCTTCGACGCGCAGTACGCCGCGCCGTTCGCGAACGGGTTCGCGCCGGCGAGGCTGCTGACGTTGACGATCCACCCGCCGCCGCGCTGCCGGAGCACAGGGATCGCCGCGCGGCAGCAGTAGAAGACGCCGTGCAGATTGGTCTCCATGATCCGTAGCCAGTCGTCGATTGCCTGATCCGCGACCGGTGCGAAGTGGCCGACACCAGCGTTGTTCACCAGGATGTCGAGGCCGCCGAAGCGCTCGACTGCGGTCTCGATCAGGCGCGAGGCGTCACCGGGACGCCGGACATCCGCCTGTGCCGTCTCGAGCCGAGCGCCACCGTTCGTTCGGGCGACCACCGCGAGCGCATCTGCCGCGTCCCGCAGCGCATCGTCCGAGCGTCCCGAGATCACGACATCCGCGCCCGCCGCGAGCAACTGCTCCGCCACGGCGCGGCCGATGCCGCGCGAGCCGCCAGTCACCACCGCCGACTTCCCTGCGAACTGCCGCGCCCCCGCCATTCCCTGATCCGCGGTCATGGATACTGCGGACACTAGAATACCGCGAGCGTCACCCGGACGGCGCCTGCGGGCGCCGCGTCATTCTGTCGGGTGACCGACGAACCAAGATGTCCGTCATCGCCATCGTCGGCGCCGGCACCCTCGGCGGCACACTGGCCCAGACGCTGGCCGTGCGCGGCCTCTGCCACGAGATCCGCCTGCTGGACGCCGCCTCGGACGTGGCGGCAGGCAAGGCACTCGACATCCGGCAGGCGGGACCGATCGACCGGTTCGACACGCGCCTCGCGGCCGACCGCCCACCCGCTGGACTGGCCGACGCCGACGTCGTGGTGCTGGCGGGGCCGGTCACGCCCGACGCGGAGTGGGACGACGAGGCCGGACTGGCGCAGTTGCAGCAGGTGGCGGCCGCAAACCAGCAGGCGCCGGTCATCTGCGCCGGCGCCGGCCATTGCCGCCTCGTCGCACGTGGCGTGTCGGACGCCGCGCTCCACCCGCGCCGCCTGATCGGCTCCGCGCCGGAAGCGCTCCGGGCCGCGCTCCGGGCTATCGTCGCGCTCGATGTGGAGTGCCCGGCCTCCGAAGTGGCGCTGACGCTGCTCGGCGCGCCGCCCGACCATGTTGTCGTCCCCTGGAGCCAGGCAACTGCCGGCGGGTTGTCGATCGAAGCGCTGCTCCCCCCCGCCCGCCTTGCCCGCCTTCGCGACCGGGTCGCGGCGCTGTGGCCGCCGGGGCCGTACGCGCTGGCCGCAGCGGCGGCGCACGTCGTCTCGACGGCACTCACCGGCAGCGGTCACCGTCCCTCTTGCTTTGTGGTGGTCGAGGACACGCCCGCCCCGCTCGCAATGCCGGTTGCACTCGACCGGTCCGGCGTGGCGCGAATCCTCCAGCCGCCGCTCACCGAACGGGAACGCGGAGAACTGCAGGGGGCGCGGGGCGACTGATCGCCCCGGCGGCGACGCGCAACTCGCGGCCGAACACCTCCGCGACGGACGCCGCGACCGTGTCGCCAACCTCGTCGATGTCCGGCTCGCCGCCGGTCAGACGGGCGAGCGAGGTGACCCCGCGATCGTCGAGGCCGCAGGCGCGGATCAGAGCGAAGTCCTCCAGGCAGGTCGTGACGTTGAGGGCGAAGCCGTGCGACGTCACCCACCGGGAGAGCCGGACTCCAATCGCGGCCAGCTTGTCGTTCCCCACCCAGACGCCGGTCAGCCCCTCGATCCGCCCCGCCCGGACGCCGAAGCGGGCCACCGCGCGGATCACCGCCTCCTCGAGATCGCGCACGTAGCGGTGTACGTCGCACCGGTCTGGCTTCAGCAGCAGGATGGGGTAGCCGATCAGTTGGCCCGGCCCGTGGTAAGTGATGTCGCCGCCCCGCCGCGCCTCGTGCAGCTCGATGCCGCGCCGCGCCAGCTCGTCCGGCGGGGCGAGCAGATTGCCGCGATCCGCACTGACGCCGAGGGTGACGACCGGGGAATGCTCGAGCAGCAGCAACTGATCCGGAATGCGACCCTGCTGCCGATCCGTCACCAGCCCTTGCTGCAGCACGGCGGCGTCGGCGAACGGAACGACGCCGAGTCGCCGGACCTCCAGCGGCCGGCGGCCGGACGGTCGAGACATGATGGATGCGCCGCGCGGTGGGCGGCCTCTACAGCCACGCCTCGTCGAACTGCTCGAGGGTCGTCCTGACCGCCGACATGAACCGATCGGCGATCGCGCCGTCGATCAGGCGGTGGTCGAAGCCGAGCGTGAGGTACGCGCGGTGGCGCGCGACAATCGCGCCGTCGGCATCCACCACCGGCCGGCGCTCGACGGCGCCGATGCAGAGGATCGCCACCTGCGGCTGATTGATGATCGGCATCCCGGCGATGGACCCGAAGACGCCGGGGTTGGTGATTGTGAATGTCCCACCCTGCACCTCGTCGGGTGAGAGCCGCTTCTCTCGCGCGCGCGTGGCCAAGTCCGCGATCGCCCGACTCAGGTCGAAGACGCTCTTCCCGCCAGCGTCGGAGATGACCGGTACGATCAGCCCCCCTCCTTCATCGAGCGCCACCGCAATCCCGAGCCCCACCGTCGTGCGGTAGCGGACCGAGGCGCCATCCTCCGAGAGCGTCGCATTGACGACCGGCACGGCGGCGAGGGCGTCGACCGCCGCGCGTGCGACGAACGAGAGATAGGTCAGCTTCGCGCCGCGCGCGGCGTACGCGTCGCGGTGCGCCGTCAACAGGTCCGCGACGCGTGTGAAATCGACATCGAAGATGGTGTGGACGTGGGCCGACGTGTGGCGGCTGGCGATCATGCGCCGTGCGATCTGCTGCCGCATCACCGACAGCGGCTCGACGCGCTCGCCGGGGGGCGCGCCGACGGCCGCCGGCGCACCGTCCGCACCGCGGGCGGCGACGTAGGCGAGGATGTTCTCCTTCGTCACGCGGCCGCCGGCGCCGGTCCCTGCGATCACCGTCGGGTCGACGCCATGCTCGCGAGCCAGCCGGCGGACGATCGGCGACAGGTGCGCGCCGTCGCGGCCCGGAGCCGGACCCACGGCCACATCCGATCCGCCCGACACCGCCGGCGCGGTTGTCGCAGCATCGGTGTCACGAGCGGGCGGCGTGGTGCTCGGCTCGCGGCCGATTGCCATCTCCTCGCCAGCCACGGCGATGATCGCCACGACCCTGCCGACCGCCACCGTCTCGCCTGCCTCGACGCAGACGTCAGCCACCACGCCGCCGGCGGGCGAGGGCACTTCGGCGTCGACCTTGTCGGTGGAAACCTCGAACAGCGGCTCGTCACGGTCAACCGTGTCGCCGACCCGCTTGTTCCAGCGAACGATGGTCCCTTCGGCGATCGACTCGCCGAGCTGTGGCATCAGGACATTGGTAGCCATCGTCACCGGGCAGGCGACGCGCCGCTTCCGGACTGCGAACGGCCCGGGACTCCGATCCAGTGATCTATCGGCCGGAAGACCGTGGCGTGAGGGAGCCCTAGTCGAGCACGGCGTCCTTGAGCGGCTTCGCGATGCGAGCCTTGACGACCGTCTTGGCCGGGATCACGATCGAGGCGCCGGTCGCCGGGTTCCGACCGGCCCGTTCCGGACGGCTCTGGAGCACGAGCTTGGCAACGCCCGGGATCACGAACTCCCCGCACCGCTTCAGTTCCTGCTCCGACAGACTTTGCAACTCGTCGAAGAAGTCGCGCGCGTCCGCGCGCTTGACGCTGAAACGATCGGCAAAATGCCCGAACAGTTCCGTCTTGCCCATCCTGCGGCCTTCCGCCATTGGCGTTCCCCTCCCGGCTGCGCCTACCTGTTGTTTACCCCGGTGCGGCCTTGCAGCGACGGCCACCCGGAATCGTTTCCAGAACCGGGCGTAATGCTATCGCTCCCCCCTTCGGGTGTCAAACGAAGTCCGTCACTGCACAGTGCTTGTGCGGCAACGGCGCCCGCGCCCAGGATGCGTCGGCGATCGCATGCAGCGAAGGTGCCACCGCGGATTGCTGGCAGTCGCCATGCCCAGATCCAAGGCGCATGGCGACTGCTAGAATCGCCGCATGGTGGAGGCAGGAGGTCCCAGCCACACCGCTTCGGCGGCGACGGTGGAGGCGCCGATCCTTGAGACGTTTCCGAACCCAGCGCCCGAGCGGGACTACGAGATCGCCGTCCGCTGCCGCGAGTTCACGTCAGTCTGCCCGATGACCGGCCTGCCCGACTTCGGCGAGATCCGGATCACCTACGTGCCGGACGAACGCTGCGTCGAGTTGAAGTCGCTGAAGCTATACCTCGTCGCCTTCCGCAACCAGGGAATCTTCTACGAGGCCGTAACCAACCGGATCCTGGACGACCTGGTGGCGGTCTGCCGGCCGCGCCGGATGACAGTGGTGGGGGACTTCTCGGTACGCGGCGGGATCACGACCCAGGTGACGGCGGACTATGTGCAACCATGACGCCGAAGCCACACCGTTGGCGCGCCGTTGCGGCGCGCGCGGGCGCGCCGGTGGCGATCCCCGCGCTGTTGGCACTGCCGATCGTGGTCGCGGCGGGTCAGCCCGCCCACGCGCAGGCACGTCTGCCTGAACTGATCGTCGAAGCGCCCGAGAGCCACCGCGGCGTGGCGGATCAGGTGCTCCGCCTCGAGATCGACCGGATAGGCGGCGTGATGCGTCTGGTCGGCCTCGACGATCCGGGGGATCCCATCCGGGTCGCGATCATCCCGGAGGACTCCCGCCTCGCGCGCGACCTGCCGGCCTGGGTCGCGGCGTTCGCCGATCCGCGGAACGACCTGATCGTCCTCTTTCCGGCGCGGATAGGTTCGTACCCGCACGACTCGCTCGAGGTGGTGCTGCACCACGAGGCGGCGCACATCCTCGCGTCGCGCGCGGCGGGAGGAGGACGGCTGCCGCGCTGGTTCAGTGAGGGGCTTGCCAGCGTCGCCGAACGGACCTGGGGCATCGCGAACCGGACACGGTTTCTCACCGCCGCGTTCCTTGCGGGCCAACCGACCGTGACCGAACTCGAGGGACTGTTTGCCGGCGACGCCGACAGCGTGGCGCGCGCCTACATCATCTCGCACGCGATCGTGCGGGACACGCTCCGGCGGCACGGCGCATCGGTCGTGCCCCGCATCCTGTCGGGGGTGGCGGCGGGCGCGACCTTCGACAGCGCGTTTATCGACGCGACCGGCACGACCGTGCGGGGTGCGACACGGATTTTCTGGCGCAGCGCCGGAGGCTGGGAGGAGTGGATCACGTTCGTCGCCAGTCCGTTCACGCTCTGGACGGCAATCACCGCACTGGCGCTCGCCGCCATCTGGCGCCACCGGCTCCGCCGCGCGGCCCGCCGCCGCGAGTGGGAAATGCAGGAAGCGATCGAGCGGAAGCTCGAGGGGTGGGACAGCGACGACCCGAAGCTCAGAAGCGGGCGCGACGCATGACGGCGCGCGGCAGAGCGCGGACGATCTGCATGACCCAGCGCCAGATCGCCGGTGCGTAGACGACCGGCGTTCCGCGATCGATCGCGTGAACCACGCGGCGCGCAACCGGCTCGGCGTCGCCGGCGAACGGCGGCTCCTTCAGCCCGGCGGTCATCCCGGTCCGGATGAACCCCGGCTTGACGCAGACGACGCGCAGTCCCCGCCGCGCGTAGCGGTGGTCGAGCCCTTCGAGGTACGCGCTGAGCCCAGCCTTGGTGGCGCCATAGGTGACGAGTGGCGTTCGCCCCCGCTCGCCCGCAACTGACGAGAAGACGCAGAGCGTGCCGCCGCCGTCCGCAAGCAGCCGTCGCCGAGCCGCCTCGCAGAAGCCAATCGTATTCGCGAAGTTGATCGTGGCGAGCGCGCGCGCCGCGTCGGGATCTTCCGCCTCGATCTCGTCCTCCGTCATGAAGCGCGCGGCGGTCACCACCACCGCGTCGATCCGGCCGAGCGCGGCCCCGGCGGCATCGAGCGCCGGGACGAAGGTGTCCGGCCGATCCAGGTCGCACCTGGCGACGACGGGTGGCTCGGTCAGCCCCGCGCGCACCTGCAGGTCGCGTGCCGATGCATCGAGAGCGTCGTGGTTGCGTCCGAGGAGGCAAACCGCATCGCCCCGCTCCGCCAGGAGCCGCGCGACGGCGCGCCCCATCCCGCGCGTCGCGCCGAGCACGACAACGTTCATGCCGGATCCCCCAGGACGCGGACCGACTGCGCGCTCCGGAGGCGCAACTCCGAATCCCACTGCCGGCGCACCGCCGTCCAGCGACCCAGGCGCGGCTCCATCGCGCGGAAGTGCTCAGCCCGCGTGTGGCGGTCCTTGGCGAGGTAGATCCGTCCGCCCAGTTCGATCATCAGTTCGTTCAGCGCATCGACGAGCGCCTGAATGCCATCGCCCGCCGGCACATCGACCGCGATCGACATGCCTCGCAACGGGAACGAGAGCAACCCGCGTCCCTCGTCGCCGCAGTTCTTGATGACACAGAGGAAAACCGGCGCGCGGCGCGCGGCGAGCAGGTCGAGCACCCGCCGAACCCCGGCAACGCCGTGCGATTCCGGGATCACGCACTGGTACTGGATGAACCCGCGCCGGCCGTACAGCAGGTTCCAGTTGCGCAGCCGGTCGAGCGGATAGAAGAAGCGGTAGGGCGACTCCATCGCGGTGCGCTGTCTTCCGCCATGCATCCGGTACCTCGCGTCGTTGAACCACGCCATCGCGGTCCGGTTCAGCAGCCAGTCGGGCGCCTCGAACGGCACGTCGAACCCGGGCGGCGGCGACGGCGCACTGCCCGGCGCCTCGGCCGCCTGCGCCCAGCGTCCCCGGTAGACGATCCCCCGGCCGAAGTCCCCGCCGCGAGCCAGGAGATCGGCCCACGCCACGGTGAACGGCCAGTCCGCGCTCGACGTCTCCAGCGCGTCGAGGAGTGCGTCGATGTTCGGCGCACGAACGCTCCCGCCCTGAATCCAGGGAGATGGCAGGCGCTCCATCCGGCAGTCCACCTCCAGGATGTGGCCGGTCAGTCCCATGCCGCCGACGGTGGCGTGGAACAGGTCCGGTTCGTCGCCGGGCGCACAGTCCACGATCCGGCCGTCGGCGACCCGGACGCGGAGCGCGTCCACATGCGCGCCGAAACAGCCGTCGACATGATGGTTCTTGCCATGCACGTCGGCCGCCACCATCCCGCCCAGCGTGACGAAGCGGGTGCCGGGTGTGACTGGCACGAACCAGCCGCGCGGCAGGAAGATCCGGGCAAGCGACGCCAGGCTCACGCCCGCTTCAGCCCGCAGGCGGCCGGTCGCATCGTCGAAGTCGATCAGCCGGTCTCCCAGCACCGTGCAGGCCACTTCCGGCGTTGACGGGGGCGGCAGGGATGAATCGCCGTACGAGCGGCCGAGGCCCCGGAACAGCACCGCGCGCTCGCTCAACCGCATCAGGTCGTCCGAACGCACCTCGCGTCCCGTCACGCCGATTCGCCCCCAGCCGGCAATGGTTACGTCGTGCGGAATCATGGCGTCCAACCACTCACGGTCCGGCCGGCGCTCCGACGCTGTAGATTGCCGCAACGACCCAGCCGGCGCCGCAGACGAGCAGCGGCCGGGACCCGAGCAGGACATCGACCGGTGATGCGCCTGCCTCGCGCAGGTGGACGATCCGGAGGTACTCCAGCACGCCGAAGACGACGAACGGCAGCGTCAGGAACTCGCGACCCGCGACAAGCACCGGCGCGTCAAGGCAGTAGAGCGCGTAGGCCATGATCGTCAGGCCGGCTGCGACCGTCAGGCTCTGATCCAGGAAGACGCGGCTGTAGCCGGCCAGGCTGGGACGGTGCGCGTCGTCGACGCCGCGCAGTAGGTCGCCCCGGCGCTTGGCGAGGGCCAGGAAGAGCGCAAGGGACGACGAGCAGAAGAGCAGCCAGCCGGACGGCGGTGCGTCCACCAGCGCGCAGCCGAGCAGCACCCGCAGGACGAAGCCGGACGAGAGCAGAAAGACATCGACGAGTGGAAGGTGCTTGCCGTACAGCGTGTAGAAGAGCTGCAGTCCGGCGTAGCCGAGCAGGATCGACCCCGCGATGAGTGGCGTTCCCGCGAGCGCGATCCCGCCCGCCACCACGGCCAGCCCGACGCTCAACGCGCGGGCCGACGCCGGCGAGACGGTGCCGGCGGCAATCGGCCGGTGCCGCTTGTCGGGATGGGCGCGGTCGCGGCCGGCGTCCCACAGATCGTTGAAGACATACGAGGCGCTGCTGACCAGGCTCATCGCCACGAGGCCGGCCAGCACCACGACCGGATCGAACGTGCCGCTCCCCTCCAGCGCGAACGGGAGCGGCATCAACACGAAGATGTTCTTCAGCCAGTCCCTCGGCCGGACGAGGCGGACGATGTCGGTCATCAGTGCGTGATTGGCGTCACCACGGAGCCAGGCCGAGCAGGCGTGCCGGGTTGCGGCGGATCATGACATCGATCACGTCGGTCGCGATGCCCGCGTCGCGCATCGCGCGGATGTAGGCGCGGAGGCCGTCGGCGTGCGTCGGATTGCCTTCCTGCCCCAGGTCGGACGACATGACGAACGCCGACTCACCCAGTTCGTTGATCGCGTCGACGTATTCCCCGATCGACCGGCTGCCCGAGAAGACCGCGAGCCAGTCGATCTCCAGCACCGCGCCCGCGTCCGCCATCGCCCGCATCTGTTCCATGGTGGCGTCCTGACCAAAGACATGCGTCACCAGGATCCGCTCGACGCCGCGCTGCCGCGCTTCCGGGATCAGTCGCAGCACCTCCTCGGGGGACGAATGCCCCATCGCGAGCGTCAGGTCATGCTCGGCGAGGAGGTCGAACACCTCGAGCACCGCCGGCCGCGGTTCACCGTTCTCGAGGACCGACACGAACGGCGCGCCGCTCCCTGCCGCAGTGACGTAGTGCTCCGCATCGAACGTCGGCAGCCAGACCACCTTGCCGCGTCCGCCGGAAAACGTGGCCATCTGCCGTACCGCCTCCGGGTTGATCCCGCCGACGGCGCGGTTCAGCACGACGCCGCCGAAGATCTCGATGCCATCCACCGCCGCCATCGCCAGGGCGGCGCGGTCGGCGGTCATCGTGAAGTGGTTCTTCAGCAGGATCGCGCGCACCCCCGCCGCTTGCGCCAGGCGCGCCGCCTCGACATCGTTCACCGACCGGGGCCGGGAGTCCGGGCCAGCGTGGACATGCAGGTCGACAACGCCGTCAAGCGACACCTCCTGCCCGCGCGGGGCCGCCACCGCAGTGCAGACGAGAGCCACCGCTAGCAGGCGCCGCATCGTCATCGTCCGAGTCATCAGTCATCCTCCTCCGGTCACGCACTATCATAGGCGCACCGGGCCGGGCGTCCCCCGCGCGGCGCTCGCACCCCCGCGACCATGCCGGCCACGCCCGATCGGGTCGAACCGCGTCCGCGCCGTTGGGTCTGGGCCGTCTACGGCTGTCTCTTCGCGCTGTCGGTGCCGTGGTACCTGCCGGCCGACGAACCGCTCCGCCTCTGGTTCGGCCTGCCGCACTGGGTGGTGATCTCGCTGGCCGCGTACTTCGGCGTTGCGCTGTTCACCGTCTGGGTGGTGCGTCACTGCTGGCCGGAAGCGGACGACGACCCACCGGACGGCCCGCGCGGCGGTACCCCAGGGGAGGACGGCGCGGCATGAGCCTCGCCCTCGGCGCCGGCATCGCAGTCGGCCTCTACCTGGTGGTACTCATCGGCGTCGGCTGGGCAACCCGCCGCGCCGGCGCGCGGACCGGCCTGGACGATTTCTATCTTGCCGGCCGCAGCCTCGGCGGCTTCGTCCTCCTGCTGACGCTCTATGCGACGCAGTACAGCGGCAACACGCTGCTCGGCTATCCGGGCGAAGCGGTCCGCGTCGGCTACGCCTGGGTGATGAGCGTCGGCTTCATGATGGCGATCATCGTCGCCTACCTGCTGTTCGCGCCGCGCCTGCAGGTTATCGCCCGCCGCCATCACTTCGTCACGCCGGGCGACTGGATCGCGCACCGGTTCAACTCGCCGCCGCTCACGCTGATCGCCAACGTGCTGCTGATCCTGGCGATCTCGAACTACCTGCTGGCACAACTGATGGCGATGGGGCACGTGACCGCGGGGCTGTCGGGCGGCGCGGTGCCCTACTGGGTTGGCGTCGTGCTGCTGACGCTGGTGGTGATCGTCTACGAGACGGTGGGAGGCATGCGCGCCGTCGCCTGGACCGACTGCGTACAGGGGATCATGCTGCTGATCGGCCTGGTCGGCCTGCTGCTTGCCGTCGTCCCGACGCCGGCCCATCTGGGAGAGCTGACGGCCGCGGTCGCCGCCGCGGCGCCCGAGAAGGTGGCGGTCCCGGGCTGGGACGTCTCGCGCAACTGGTTCTCGACGATCCTGCTGATCGGATTGTCCGGTGCGGTCTATCCGCACGCGATTCAGCGGATCTATGCGGCGCGCGACGCCGCCACGCTGAAGCGCGCCTTCAGCATCATGATCTTCCTGCCGCTCGTCACCACCGGAGTCATGTTCATAGTGGGGATCCTGGCGATCGCGGAGCTCGGGAGCATCGCCGACGCGGATCAGGTGATACCGGCGCTGCTAACTGCCTGGGCCGGACGGTCGGTGCTGCTCTACATCCTGTCGGTGGTGGTCATCACAGCGGTGGTGGCGGCCGTCATGTCGACCGCCGACTCGGTACTGCTGAGCCTCTCGTCCATCCTGGCGAAGGATATCGTCGGCGCGATGCTCCTGCGGGGGGCGCCGGAGGCGCAGCTCACACGCATCGGGAAGCGGCTTTCCTGGGCGGTGGTGGCGGTGCTGGTGGCGATTGCGCTCGCGCCGCGCGTGACGCTCTGGGGCCTGACCGAGATCAAGATGGAGATCCTGGCCCAGGTGGCGCCGCTCTTCATCCTGGGGGTGAGCTGGCGGCGCCTCACCACTGCCGCCGCCTTTACCGGCATACTGGCCGGCTGCGCCACCTACGCCGGCCTGCTGCTGGCCGGCCGGTCGGAGGTGTGGAACATCCACGCCGGCATCGTCGCCCTTGCCGTGAACGTCGCCGCCTGCGCCGCGGTGACGTTCGTGCAGCCGCAACCTGCCTGGGCGCCGGCCGGGCGTCCCGGCGCCGCGGAGATCCGCTGACGTGAGCCAGCCGCGTATCGTCATCGGGGCGGTCGTGATCATCGGGCTGCTGCTGCAGACGTTGCTCTGGTCGCGGCAGTGGGTCTACGGCGATCAGTACGCGCTGCTGCTCGCGGGGCTTGATCTGCTCGCGACTGGGGAGCTTCCGCCCTTCGCCAAGATGATGAGCGGCGACGGACGGATCCCGGGCGCGCTGCTGCCGATGCTGATCGCGGCGCCGCTCGATTTATGGGCCGACTACCGGGCACCAGCGCTTCTTGCGGGCCTGACGCACGTAGCGGCGGCCGGCATCCTGGCCGCCTGTGTCGGACGCGCGCTCGGCGCCCGGTTCGCCGCCGCGTACCTGGCCCTCTACTGGCTCTCGCCCTGGCGGCTCTACCACGCTGGGTTCCTCTGGGAGCCGGCGTACGTCTTCCTGCCGGCCGCATTGCACCTGGCTGCCGCGTACCAGCTTCGCGAGCAGGCACACGTCGGCTGGAGCCTCTTGCTTGCCGCCACGCTCGCCGCTGCGCTGCAACTGCATGGATCGTTCCTGGTACTGGTGTTGCTGACGGTGCTGCTCGCGGCGCGGCGGCTGATCCGTATCAACTGGAAGGGTTCGGTGCTCGGTCTCGCGGTGGGCAGCCCGACGCTCATTCCGACCGCCCAGATGTTCATCGCGGGGACGCTCCCGTCGCTGGTGCCGGGACAGACCGAGCCGTACTCGCGCATCGTGCTGGCCGCGCTGAACGGCGCGAAGGCGATCGGCTACTGGTTCCGGCTCGGCTCGCTCGATATCGGCCGGCGGTTGCGGCAGGTGGTCTGGGCCGACGCATCCGGCGGCGATGCCGCGTCGATCCTGCTGACGGTGATGATCGCCGTCAGCAGCGCGTCAGTCGTGATAGCCCTCTACGCCGCGTGGCGCTGCTTCAAGCGCGACCCGGCGTTCGATCCGCCGGCCGACGCGCGGCGCGCCGCCGCGGCCGACTGGTTCCGGGGCTATGCGTGGTGGGGGTTGGTCGCGATGTGCGCGGCGGCGGCTATCTCGCCGGTCCCGGTTCAGGGATGGCACGTGGTGATCGCGTTCCATGCCGCCTGCCTCCCGATGGCGGGCTTGCTCAGCGAGACCTTCTGGCGCCGCACGACCCCGTGGCGCGCGGCGGCGGTGACGTTCGTGGCCCTCGAAGTGGTGGTGGTGCTGCTGCTCGCGTTCGGGCACGACATGTACCGGCCGCGGTCGGCGGAGGAGATCCTGCGGCAGGACTTTCCGGTAGAGGTGCGGCCGCTGATGCAGTCGGCGCGCTGACGTCGCGGCGGACGTCGTACACGCTGCCGGCAGGGGTGCCGGCGCGCCATGCGGCCCGTGAGTTGCGATCGGAACCGGTGCGCTACGAGCGGAAGATGCGGAGCAGACGGGTCAGCGGGTCGTAGAGGCGATCAACGACGCGTTCCTTGAGCGGGATGATCGCGTTGTCGGTGATCGTGATTTCCTCCGGGCAGACCTTCGTGCAGCACTTGGTGATGTTGCAGTAGCCGATACCGAAGGCATTCGCCAACTCGTCGGTCCGGTCCTCGGTGTCGAGCGGGTTCATCTCGAGCGCCGCGGTATGGACGAAGTACCTCGGGCCGATGAACTCGTGGTGCAGCCGGTGGTCGCGCAGGACGTGGCAGACATCCTGGCAGAGGAAGCACTCGATGCACTTCCGAAACTCCTGCACCCGCTCGGCGTCGGACTGCGCCATCCGCCAGGTGCCGTCCTCGGCGTCGGGCGTCCGGGGCTTGAATGGCTTGATCCGCTTCTTGACCTCGTAGTTCCACGAGACGTCGGTCACCAGGTCGCGGATTGGCGGGAACGCCTTCATCGGTTCGATCGTTACCGGCTCGTCCAGGTTGAGGCTGCTGAGGCGTGTCATGCACATCAGCTTCGGGTTGCCGTTCACCTCGGCGGAACACGACCCGCACTTGCCCGCCTTGCAGTTCCACCGGACCGCCAGATCGTTGGCCGATTCCGCCTGTACCTGGTGGACCGCATCGAGCACCACCATCCCTTCGGATACCTCGGTGGTGTAGTCCTCGTAGGCGCCCCCGTCCCGGCCGCCCCGCCAGATCCTGAACGTTGCGCTTGCCATCTCGCCCCCCGGCCCGCTAGCTCTCCTGGTTCTCGTCGATAATCCGCTGCAGGTTGTCGGGGAGCGGCGGGAGCGGCTCTCGCCGCACCTCCGCGCCCCCCTCCCCCCGGCGGATCACGAGCGAGGTCTTGCCCCACGTCTCGTCCTTCCCGAGGTAGTCCTCGCGGAAGTGGGCGCCCCGGCTCTCCTGCCGCTCGATGGCGGAACGTGTCACCGCCTCGGACACCACCATCAGGTTGCGTAGGTCGAGCGCGGTGTGCCAGCCGGCGTTGTACTCCCGGTTGCCCGGCGCCTCGACCCGCTTCACGCGCTCCTGCAGCCGGAGCAGGCTGTCGAGGGCGGCGCGGAGCTCCCTGTCATTCCGAACGATCCCCACTTGGCTCTGCATCAGGTCCTGCAGCTCGTACTGCAGTTGGTACGGCGCCTCGCCGCTGCCCTGCCGTTCCAGCGGCTCGAGGGCCATTTTCGCCGCCCGCTCCACCGCGGCGTCGTCGACGCGGCCCTGCCCCTGCTCCTTCGCGAACGCCGCCGCGTAATCGCCGGCGCGCTTGCCGAAGACCAGCAGATCCGAAAGCGAGTTGCCTCCCAGCCGGTTGGCGCCGTTCAGGCCGGCCGCCACTTCGCCGGCGGCGAACAGCCCCGGCACCGCCGACATCTGCGAGTCGGCGTCGACGCGTACGCCCCCCATCGCGTAGTGGGTGGTCGGCCCAACCTCCATCGGCGTTTCGGTAATGTCGATGCCGGCAAGCTGCTTGAACTGGTGGTACATGCTCGGCAGCTTCTTCCGGATGTGCTCCGCGCCGTTCGGCAGCCTCGCCTTGATCCAGGCGATGTCCAGGAAGACGCCACCGTGCGGGCTGCCGCGGCCCTCCTTGATCTCCCGGACGATGCAGCGCGCCACATGGTCGCGCGTCAGCAGCTCGGGCGGCCGCCGTGCCTCCTTGTCTCCCTGCGTGTAGCGCCACCCCTCTTCCTCATTGTCGGCGGTCTGGTGCCGGTAGAGCTCCGGGATGTCGTCGAACATGAAGCGGCGGCCCTCGCTGTTGCGCAGCACGCCCCCCTCGCTGCGCACTGCTTCGGTCACCAGGATGCCACGGACCGATGGCGGCCAGACCATCCCGGTCGGATGGAACTGCACGAACTCCATGTCCAGCAGCTCGGCGCCGGCACGGTAGGCGAGCGCCTGTCCGTCGCCGGTGTACTCCCAACTGTTCGACGTCACCTTGAAGGCGCGGCCGATGCCGCCCGAGGCCAGCACGACCGCCTTGGCCCTGAAGACCCGGAACCGTCCCCGCTCGCGGTCGTAGCCGAACGCGCCGACAACCCGGTCGCCGTCCGTCAGCAGCTCGACGACGGTGCACTCCATGTGCACGTCGATCCCCTGGTGGACGCCATGGTCCTGCAGGGTCCGGATCATCTCCAGCCCGGTCCGGTCACCGACGTGCGCGAGGCGCGGATAGCGGTGGCCGCCGTAGTTGCGCTGCAGGATCCGCCCGTCGGCAGTCCGGTCGAAGACGCCGCCCCACGCCTCGAGCTCGCGCACCCGGTCGGGTGCCTCCTTCGCGTGGATCTCCGCCATCCGCCAGTTGCTCAGATACTGCCCGCCCCGCATCGTGTCGGCAAAGTGGGTTTCCCAGGAGTCGCGGTCGTCCACGTTGGCGAGGGCGGCCGCCATCCCGCCTTCGGCCATCACCGTATGCGCCTTGCCAAGGAGCGACTTGCAGACCAGGCCGACCGAGACGCCCGCGGCGGATGCCTCAATCGCCGCGCGGAGGCCGGCGCCGCCGGCGCCGATTACGAGGACGTCATGTTCGAGTGTCTGGTAATCCATCGTACGGTTGCGCGATCAGAGCAGCCGCAGGTCGGTCCAGATCCCCATCGCGCAAAGCCGCACGTAGAGGTCGGCGAACGCGACCCAGACGAGGCTCAGCCAAGCGTAGAGCATGTGCCGGCGGTTCAGGCAGCTCACGCAGTCGTAGGCGAGTTTCTGCACCGGGCGATCCGAGACGGAGTCGTGCCGGCCGCCGACGAGATGGCGGAGCGAATGGCAACTGAACACGTAGCTGCCGAGCAGGACGACGTTGAGGGCGAGCACCAACGTGCCCACTCCGATGCCGAACGACAGGTTACCGGCCGCGTCCTCGAACCAGAGCGCGTTCCAAACATCGTACGGAAAGAACACGAGGACCCAGATGAGTGCGAAATACAGGAAATAGCGGTGGACGTTCTGCACGATCAGCGGGAACGAGTTCTCGCCGCGGAAGACGTTCCGCGGTTCGCCGACCGCGCACGACGGCGGATCGGCCCAGAACGCCTTGTAGTACGCGCCCCGGTAGTAGTAGCAGGTGAACCGGAAGCCGAGCGGCGCCCACAGGATCAAGAACGTGGGCGAGTATGCAACGGGTAGCCACGCCGGCCACCACGCCGGCGACGGCCCCAACATGGCATGCGGCGAGTCGCCCAGGAGCTCCGGCGAGTACATCGGCGACAGGTAACCGCCGTATGCGTAGTACTCGCCCTGGAACGCGGCCCACGTCGCGTAGACGACGAAGGCCGTGAAGCCGGCGAAGACAGCGGCCGGCTGCAGCCACCAGGTATCGCGCCGGGAAGTCTCACCGAATCCCCGCACCGGTATTGCACTCTGTATCCGCTCCATCTGCTGCTCCACTGCGCCTACAGGAACTTGGACCCGAACACAGTCCGGTGCCGCCGGAACCGTGCAGAGGATATCACTTGGGGCGACGGTATAAACTTAGGCTTCGCGCGATCAGGGAAGGGTGCGTTCCTGGCGAACGCGCTCGTTAGTAAGCTGTTGGCGCGCCGGACGCAGCCACGCTCTGGCGCCCCAAGACGGAGGGAACCGGAATGTCACTCAGAATCAACAATATCGCACCCGACTTCACGGCGGAGACGACGGAGGGGCCGATCAGCTTCCACGAGTGGATCGGCGACGGCTGGGCGATCCTCTTCTCGCACCCGAAGGACTTCACGCCGGTGTGCACCACCGAACTCGGGACCGTGGCGGGGCTGCGCGACGAGTTCGCGAAGCGGAACTGCAAGGTGCTCGGCATCAGCGTCGACGGCGTGAGCGACCACGCGAAGTGGTCGCAGGACATCGCCTCCTTCAGTGGAAACACGATGAACTACCCACTGATCGGCGACCCCTCGCTGGCGGTTGTCAAGCAGTACGACATGCTGCCGGCGGATGCGGGCGACACCTCGGCGGGGCGCACGCCGGCCGACAACGCCACCGCGCGGTCGGTCTTTCTGATCGGCCCCGACAAGCGGATCAAGGCGACGCTCACCTACCCGATGAGCACCGGGCGGAACTTCGACGAGATCCTCCGCCTGCTCGATTCGTGCCAACTCACCGCGCACAAGAAGGTGGCGACCCCTGCCAACTGGAAGCAGGGGAACGACGTCATCATCCTGCCGGCGGTAAGCGACGACGAGGCCAAGCAGACCTATCCGGACGGCTGGCAGCGGCCTCTGCCCTACATCCGGATGGTGCCGCAGCCGAAGTAGCGCGGCGCAGGGGCGGCGGTGCGGTCAGTGGACGACTGTGTCGTCGCCCATCTCCTCCAGCAGTTCGAGGTGGGTGGTCTCGAGCGCGCGGATCGCCTGGATCGCCAGCTCAAGCGCCTCGAGGCCGCTGCACTTGGTCCCCCCGATCTTGAAGCGCTGGCGCGTGGCGCGCAGCGTGCGTAGCACCTGCGCCCGGTCGAAGCGCTGACCTGCACAATGTTCACAAAAGCCCATCGCGTCCTGCCTCCCTCGCTGATGTCTGGCTCGTCCCGCTGATTGTCGCTCGGTGCCATCGGGCGCGCTAGTCCGCCTCCATGTGCGGATAGCGATAGTCGGTCGCCGGCGCGAAGTTCTCCTTCGTCGTCCGCGTGCTTACCCATCGGGTCAGGTTGAGCGCACTCCCTGCCTTGTCGTTCGTCCCGGAAGCCCGCGCTCCGCCGAACGGCTGCTGCCCCACCACCGCTCCGGTCGGCTTGTCGTTGATGTAGAAGTTCCCTGCCGCGTTCACGAGGGTTCGGTGCGCGAGATCGATCGCTTGGCGGTCGGTCGCGAAAATCGCGCCGGTCAACCCGTATGGGGACGTCCGGTCGCACAGCTCGAGCGTTTCGGCGTACTTGTCGTCGTCGTAGACGTACACCGTCAGCACCGGGCCGAACAGTTCCACCTCCATCGTCCGGTAATTCGGATCGTGCGCCCGGATCAGCGTCGGTGCGACGAAGTACCCGACGGAGTCGTCGTACTTCCCGCCACAGACCACCTCCGCGTCCGGCGAGGCCTGCGCCTCGTCGATCGCCTTCTTCTGCGTTGCGAACGACGACGCGTCGATGACGGCGCCCATGAAGTTCGTCAGATCGGCAACGTCGCCGTACCGGATGCCCTCGATCTCGTGGCACCAGTTGTCGGCATGTTTATCCCAGATCGACTTCGGGATGTAGGCTCGGCTCGCGGCGCTGCACTTCTGCCCGGTGTACTCGTAGGCGCCGCGGATGAGACCGGTCAGCAGCGCCGACGGATCGGCCGACGGATGGGCCACGACAAAGTTCTTGCCGCCCGTCTCGCCAACGATGCGCGGATAGCTCCGGTAGTTGGCGATGTTTGCGCCAATCGTCCGCCACATCCCCTGGAAGACCGCCGTGCTGCCGGTGAAATGGACGCCGCCGAGCGAGGGGTGGTGCATCGCCGGATCGCCAATCGCCCCGCCGCTGCCCGGGACGAAGTTAATGACGCCGTCCGGCAACCCCGCCTCGCGGAGCAACTCCATCAGGTGCCAGGCGGAGAGCACCGCGGTGGAAGCAGGCTTCCAGATCACGGTGTTCCCCATCATCGCCGGGCTCGTCGGCAGGTTGCCAGCGATCGACGTGAAGTTGAACGGCGTCACCGCGAGAACGAATCCTTCGAGCGGCCGGTACTCGACGTAGTCCCATATCGCCAGCCCGTTGCCGGGCTGCTCGCCGAAGATCTGCGGCATGTACGAAACGTTGTAGCGGAAGAAATCGATCAATTCGCACGCCGCGTCGATTTCCGACTGAAGGACGGTCTTGCTCTGGTTGAGCATCGTCGCCGCGTTGACGATCGGGCGGTACTTTCCCGCCAGCAGCTCAGCCGCGCGCAGGAAGACCGCCGCACGCGCCTCCCACGGCAGCGCGGCCCAGCCCGGCCGCGCCGCCCCGGCCGCCTCCACCGCCTGCTGGACCGTGTCTGCGTTCCCCCGGTGGAACGTCGCCAGCACATGCTGGTGGTTGTGCGGCATCACGGCCTGGGCGGTGTCGCCGGTCCGGACGGCCTTTCCGCCGATGACGAGCGGGATCTCGATCTGCTCGCCGGCGCACTGCTGAAGCTGCGCCGTCAACTCGCGTCGATCGGGCGAGCCGGGAGCGTAGGCGCGGACCGGCTCGTTGACCGGGGCGGGCGTGTTGATACGGGCGTTGATCATCGCGGAACGACTCCTTTCTCTTTCTCTGAAACTAAGGGTCCAGCACGCCGCCGAACCCTCCTCAGCAGTCGCCGAAGCGGGAGGGCGTGGTGATGTCGAGTGCGGCGTCGCGCCTCTGATCGACCAGAAGGTCGCCCAGTAGCGCGGCAGTAAGCGGCGCGAGCAGGATCCCGTTCCGAAAATGACCGCAGGCGTAAACCAGGCCAGGGACCGATGCGGAGGGTCCGATGACCGGCAACTCGTCCGGCGTCGCCGGGCGCAGCCCGACCCGGGCCTCGAGGAACGACGCCTGCTCCACCTCCGGGGCGACACGCGCCGTGGCGTCGATCAGCGAGCGAACCCCGGTGACGGTCGCCCGCTCGTCGAAGCCCACTTCCTCCACCGTCGCACCGATCAGCACCGATCCGTCGCTCCACGGGACCAGGTAGCAGTCGGGCGCCCAGACGACGCGGCGAAGCGGCGGCGACGGCCAGCCGACATGGAGAAGCTGTCCCCGCACCGGCCGGATCGGCAGTTGCGTGGCGCTGTCCACCTCGACGAGGCCCGACCAGCTCCCGGCCGCCACGACAACCGCCTCGCAGTGGATCGCGTCGTGGGAGATTTCGACGCGCACGGTGGCGCCGTTCGCCCGGACGCGCGTCGCCTCGGCGGAGGTCCGAAAGACGACGCCATGCGCGGTGGCGGCGCGCTTCAGAGCGGCGGTCAGATCCGCCGCACCGACGAAGCCGTGCGATTCGACCAGCAGGCCTGCCGTCACCGACGGGGCGAGGTGCGGCTCCGCATCGCGGACCGCGTCGCCGTCGATCCGGCGCGACGGGATCCCCCACTTGGTGCAGGTGGCATGAATCGCGTCGAGCCGGGCGGCGCCTGCCTCGTCGGAGGCGATCTCGAGCGTCCCCGTCCGGACGTACTGCACCGCCGCGCCGGAATCCTCAACGACGCGCGCAACGAACTGATCGTAAAGGTCGAGACTGCGCGCCGCGAGGTCGAGCAACGGCCCACGGTCGTGCGCCTCGATGAAGGGGGCGAGCACGCCGGCCGACGCCTGCGTCGCCCCCTGGCCGACGCTCCGCCGGTCGATAACCTGCACGCGCACGCCGCGCCGGGCCAGTTCGTAGGCGACCGCGCAGCCGACGATGCCGGCGCCGATCACAACGACGTCAGACGGTTGCTTCACGGTGGCGAGCCCGGTCGCAGGGTCGGCCGCAGCCCGGACCGATCAGTGTACTACGGTCCGCTACGGTTCGGCCGTGTCGCCGATGGCGTCCGATTCGTCGTAGTAGTCCACCTTGAGGAGCGTCATCAGCAACAGTGCGTACGGCAGCATCGACTTGCCCTCACCGCATCGTCTTTCCAACCCTCAGTCAAGCAGCCGCGAGACGAAGATCAGGAGCGCCGGCACGCCGTACGCCAGCAGAAACACCGCGAGTACGGTCAGCTTGCGCGAGCGGAGCGCCAGCCGGGTCACAGAGCGCGCCACCCCCAGCGGCACGCGCCGGATGGCCTGGACCGGATAGATCAGCAGCAGCCCGCTCACGTTGAACAGCAGGTGGACGAGCGCGATCTGCAGACCGGCCGCAGCGTTCGGGCCGGAGACCGCCAGCGCGGCCAGCAGCGCCGTTACCGTGGTCCCGATGTTGGCGCCGATCGCCACCGGGAACGCCTGTTCCAGGGCGATCAGGCCGGCGCCACCGAGCGGCACGAGCAGCGACGTCGTGATGGAGCTCGACTGAACCATCACGGTCACTATGGCGCCCGCGAGAATGGCCACGACGGCGCTCGCCCGAAGGGTGCCGTTGACCATCCGCTCCACTCGCGAGTGAACCGCCGAACGAAGCACCTTGACCAGCATGAAGAGCGCGCCGAAGATGCAGCCCGCGCTCAGGCCGATCAGAACGACCGCCTGCGCCCCCTGGACCGGCATCAGTGCGGTAACCCAGGCGAGCGGCGCATAGCCCAGGTCGATCGCGGTGCTGAACGGGCTTTCGTACTCCACGCCCGCGACCCAGTTGCCCAGCAGTCCCGCCAGCGTGGTCGCGGCGGTCCGGAGGTAGCCGGTCGCCAGCTCGAGCGGCAGCAGAATGATCACGGTCAGGATGTTGAAGATGTCGTGGCAGATGGCGACTGGAAAGGCGCGTTCGAACTCGTCCTTGCGGCCGATGTGGGCCAGCGACACCAAGGTCGCCGTGACCGTCGTACCGATGTTTGCCCCCATCACCATCGGGATGGCGTTGCCGAGCGGCAGCGGATTCTCCGGCGCGGCGACCAGGCCGACCACCATCGCGGTGGTGACCGACGAACTCTGGACGAGCGTCGTGGCGAGCACGCCGACCACCAGGCCGACGAACGGGTTGGAGGTGGCGGCGAAGAAACCCTCGATGACGTCCTGGCCGAGCAGCTCGAAACCTTCGCCCAGACCCTTGACGCCAACCAGAAACACAAAGAGGAGGCCAATGGCCCTCAGAAGGCGAGGAGCGACAAACGACCGATGCGGGTCAGGGGCCAGCGGGGTTACGGGCACGTCGACGTGGTACCTTGTGTCGGGCCTCTCTCCGGTGCCCGGCCGGCCCCCCGGTCCGATGCGGGCGCGCGCATTCTACACGATGGCCGGAATGAAGGTCACAGCGGTGTAACAACTGCCTTTTCTAACCGGCCGGGATCGGGAGATAATCAAGGCAGGATCACACCGGGCGAGGGGCCACGCGCCTGCGGCCCCTGCGTCCGGGACGAGGAGTGGTGAGATGGTGATGAGACCCGCAGCCTTCGTCGCCGCCGTGGCGCTCATTGCCGCTGCCGGCGGTTTCGGCGCCTACCTGGCCCTGCGGAGCGGCCCCGCCGGAAGCACCCTCAGCGACGACGCCCTGATGGCAAGCCGCGCGACGGACGTGGCGATGCCGGTCGATGCGACGGAGCAGGTCGTCGAGTTGACGGTCCCCGATCCGGAGCCGCCCGCGCCCGCCCAGGCGCCGCCGCCGGACGAGCAGCCCGCCGAGCGCCGGGTCGCCGAGCGCCAGCCTGCACCGCCACCGCCGCCACCCGCGCCCCAGCCCGCACCGGAACCGGAGCCGCCACCCGCGCCGCGGCCCGCACCGGTGGCGGAGGCTCCGACAGACCCCGAACCCGCCGGCAGTCCGGACGCTGATGCGCCGGCCGAGGGCCGCGACGTCCTCGACGGACTTCCGGAGATCGACGGCTGGCGGCGCGCCGAGCGTTCGCCGGAGCCAGCCGCTGCGGAGACAGCCGCGACTGGCGCCGGTACGGCGGACGCTGATTCCGCCCCGGCTGCGACCGACGCCGACGGCTGGCCGCTCGCCCGCATTCCCGCGGCGGCCGGCGGCGCCGACCGGCCGTACCCGCTCGCCGTCCCATCGGTGCCGGACGCTGACGATGTCCTGCTGGCGGCTGACTCGGTGATCGGCCTTCAGGTCGACACCTACGTCTCCAGCGACACGGCCGAGGTGGAGGACGACGTCCAGGCGCGCGTGACGCGCGACGTTGTCGTATCCGACCGCGTGGTGATCCCTGCCGGCACGGTAGTGATGGGGTCGGTGGTGCTTGTCGAGCAGGCGGGCCGATTCCGCGGAGTGTCGCGGCTCGGCGTCCGCTTTCACACCGTCGTGTTCGACAGTGGCGGCGAAGCGCCGATCGTGACAGAGACGATCTTCCGGGAGGGCGAGTCGAGCGGGCGGGAGAACGCCGCCAAGGTTGGCGGCGGCGCTATCGCCGGAGCGATCCTGGGCGCCATCTTCGGCGGCAGCCGGGGCGCGGCTATCGGCGGTGCGGCTGGCGCCGCCGGGGGAACGGCGGCAGCCGCCGCGGGCGAGGGGGAGCCGGCCACGCTGCCCACCGGCACCACGGTGACGGTCCGGCTGTCACGGCCCGCCGCGATCACCGTCGAACCGTAACGCGGCCGTGCAACGGATGCAACGCCCGGTTGCTACAGTACGCGCTGTGTCGGAGCCGGACGACATCGCGGAAGCGGTCCTGACCCGCGACGAAGTCGTCCGGTACCTGCAAGGGGGCGGCGGCCGTACCCCCGACGAAGCGCAGGCCGCCATTCAGGGCTATCTCGAGGAACTCCGCACGACCCAACGGTATCGGATGTACCGGGCGTTGCAGCATCCGGTCTACCCGATCCTCCGGAAGATCGAACGGATCGGCGAGCGGATCGACGTGGTCCGGACCGCGACGCGGCAGGGCCGCGTCATCTACGCGTCGAACCACAAGAGCCACCTCGACTATCTGGTCCAGCCGATCGTCCTGGACGACAATGGCATCCGCCCGCCGGTGATTGCCGCCGGCATCAACCTGTTCGGCGGCGCGCTGGGTCTGATCCACAAGTATGTGACCGGCGCCATCCCGATCCGCCGCGAGACGAAGGACCCCGCGTACCTGGTTACGCTGAAGGCCTACGTTGCCGAGTCGTTGCGGCGCACCGACCTGTTCCTCTATCTCGAAGGGGGACGCAGCTACAGCGGCGCGCTCAAACCGTTCAAGACGGGACTGCTTCATGCCGTAGCGGCCGCCAAGCGGAGCGACACCGTGATCGTCCCGACCGCAATCGCCTACGACCTGATACTCGAGGATTTCATCCTGTCGCGCCAACAGGTGAAGCGCATCCAGCGGCCGTTCAGCCAGGAGGTGGCCGAGATGATCCGCTACGCGGTCGGCTACCGCTCGCGCAGCATCGTCACCTTTGGCGATCCGATTACCTTCGACGGCTGCGACCCGGATGACCGGCGCGACATGGTCCGCCTGCAGCGCCGGGTCCGCGAGGCAGTCGGCCGCTGCTACAAGGTGTTGCCGTCAGCCCTGCTCGCAGCCGCCCTCCGGCCGCCGATGGAGCGGGCCGCGCTGGAGGACCGGATCGATCGGTTGATTGAGATCCTGCAGTCCACCGGCGCCAACCTGGATGTCACGACCGGCCGCGAGGCGGTCGACATGGCGACCGAGCCGCTGGCAACACGCGGCATCATCGTGGTCGAAGGGAATCGCTACCGCGCGCGGCAGCGGCTGGTGCTCCGCTACTACGCGCGCACGATCGAGCACCTGCTCAAGCCGCACGGCGCATCCGTCCTGACCCATTGAGAGGCGGCGCTGGCAATCGTGTTGACTCTTGCTTGTTGACCGGCTCTCCCGCTGGCTCTTCCTGACCGCCGCCGACAGCCGCCTGCTCAAGGCAGCGGCAACGCGCTACGGCATGCGCGGTCCCAACTCCCCCGCCGGCCGATTCATCGGCGGGCGCGACATCTCGGAAGCCATCGAATCGGCTCGCGCCATCGAACGGCGCGGCATGACCCACACGTTCAACTATCTGGGCGAGCACGTTCGGACGAAACAGGCAGCGGCGGAGGCGACGGCGGCCTACGGGACGGTTATTGACCAGGTGCGCGCCGCGAAGCTGGAGTGCAACCTCTCGATCAAGCTCACCCAGCTTGGCCTGGAGATCGACCCCGGCCTGTGCGAAGCGAACCTGGACCAGATCCTCGACAAGGCGGGTGCCGCCGGCTGTTTCGTCCGGATAGACATGGAGCATTCCGCGCTGCTGGAGGAAACGCTCCGGATCGCGGTGGCCGCACGCAAACATCACCCGGACGTAGGGACCGTTCTACAGTCGATGCTGCGGCGGACGCCGGACGATCTCGCCCGTCTCAACGAGGCGCGGGTGCCGGTTCGCCTCGTGAAGGGCGCCTACCGGGAAGAGCCGGATGTCGCATTCCCCGACAAGCGGGACGTGGACCGCGCATTCACACGGCTCGCCGAGACGCTGCTCGAATCGGGTGCCGCGCCCGCCTTCGGCACGCATGACCCGCGGATGGTCACGGCGGTGAACGCCGCGGCAGCAGCGCGCGACATCCCGGCCGAGCGCTACGAGTTCCAGATGCTCTACGGGGTCCGCCGCGACCTGCAGGCCGCGCTTGCCGCCAAAGGCTACGGCATCCGCGTCTACCTGCCCTTCGGCGCCGACTGGTTTCCCTATTTCATGCGCCGCCTGGCCGAACGTCCCGCCAACGTGCTGTTCATCGTCCGCAGCCTGTTGCACGAGCAACTGGGCGCGCACCGGCCTTAACAGCCCGTGGTGAAACCCCCGCTACATTCGAGCCGCGATGCATCCCGCCTGAGCGCTCTCGGTGTCACGCGGGTTTCACCACGGGCTGTTAACCCTGGCATCCGACACTTACGACGTGTCCAGCCGGCCCTGACGGACAGGGTAGCGCCGCGTGTGTCGGACGTCGAGACGCCAGTCGTAGTAGGTCAACTCGACGGCACCGGGACCAAGGGTGAGGCAGCAGAAGCCGTTGTTGCCACGGCCGGGACGGAGACCGACGAGTTCCGGAAACCGTGGCGCGGTCTCGCCCCACGCCAGCTCGGCGGCGGGCGACGAAAGCTCTGCCGCGGTGCGGCGACTATAGGGATAGCCGCCGTGACCGATGCAGCTTCCGACGAAAGGCGCCGCGTCCGAGGGATGGTAGAGCGCACAGTGATGTTCGTCGCCCCAGAACCAGAGATCCACGAGGCGGTCCGTCACGGCGTCGCGCGCGAGATCGTCGTGCAGAAGCGGGCGCGCGCCGGTCCGGCCGTACGGCTCGCTCTGGGTCAGGAGGATGTTTACCCGGCGACGTTCGCGGCCGCGGTGCAGGTGATCACGCAGCCAGTCGAGCATGCCGGCATCGCGGCAGCGGCCGTTCTCCGCGTACGCCGTGTCGAGCGCGATGACCTGGTAGTGGTCGTTCGAGAGGCAGAAGTAGCTTCCCTCCTGCGGCTGCGCATGGATCGTCCCGGCGCGGCCGCGGCGGCGCTTGTGCTTGAGGAACGCAAAGTACGGGATACCGTGCGAGTCCATCTCGTGGTTGGCGTTCATCGTGTAGAACGGCATGTGGCGAAGCACCCAGCGGTCGAAGGCGCGGTCGAAGCAGCGGCTGAACTCGACCGCGGCGCCGGTGTAGTAGATGTCACCCAGGTGGATCGCTTGGCCGGCGCCGACCGCGGTGCCAACATGCTTCGCGATGTAGCGCGCATGGTAGTAGCCCGTCCCCCAGTCGGAGAACAGGGCGACGACGGCGGCGCCGTCCGACTCGCGGGTGCGCAGCGGATACCGGAAGCCGTCAGGCGAGCGGTCGTGCCGGGGCAATGGCGGCTTCGGCGTCGCCAGGCGGACGCCCCACGCCGTGACGGCGGTCACCACCCAGGCGGCCCAGTCGGCGCGCGTCTCGAACTGCCGGCGTGACGGATCGATCCGGATGGTCCGTCCGCGCGCGTCATAGCCGGAAAAGCGGAACGGGATCGGCAGGTTGACGTGGTGTTCCTCGGCGCCTTCCGCCGCGAGTACCGCCGCCAGCGTCTCCGCCGGCGCGCGCAACACGCCGGCGGCGTCGTCGAGCAGCGCCGCCGCCCGGGCTACCGACGGTGTCGACCCGAGGACGGAGGGCGCCGCCACCAGTGCCCGCGGCGCATCCTCCCGGAGCAGTTCCTGTAGCGATCCGACATCGTCGAGCGTGGCGGGCCGGCCACGCGATGGAGAGAACGAACGACGCCCTGGAACAACCGTACGCAGTGTCGCCGCTCCTACTCCACCCAGTCAGCGATGAAGATGTTGGTGTCACCTTCCTCGGCGGCGTCCCGGTTGGACGCGAAGATGAACCGCGAGCCGTCGGGCGAGAACATCGGGAAGCCGTCGAACGTGTCGTTGTAGGTGATCTGCTCGAGGCCGGTGCCGTCGAGGTTCACCATGAAGAGGTCGAAGTTCCTGCCGTCCGGGTCGTGGAGATTCGACGCAAAGATGATCCGCTCGCCGTCGGGATGCCAGTACGGCGCGAAGCTGGCGCCGCCGAAGTCGGTCACCTGCCGGACGTTGCTGCCGTCGTCGTCCATCACGAACACCTCGACCGCCGTCGGACGCCACAGGCCCTCGTCCAGCAGTTTCCGGTAGTCGTCGTACTCCCCTCCGTCCGGAATCTCGCGGCCGCGGAAGATGATCTTGGAGCCGTCGGGCGAGAAGAACGGACCGCCGTCCGGACCCTGGCGGTGGGTCAGGCGTCGGACATCGGAGCCGTCCGGGTTCATCGAGTAGATCTCCATGTCGCCGTCGCGCACGCTCGTAAAGACGATCCGTCCGTCCGGTCCGACCGTCGCCTCGGCGTCGTAGCCGGGCGTGTCGGTCAGCCGCTCGACGCCGCTGCCGTCAGGTGCGGCGCGGAAGAGGTCGAAGCTGTCGTAGATGGCCCAGACATAGCCCATCGCGAAGCTGGGGGGCGGGGGGCACTCGGCCCCGCCGAGGTGCGTCGAGGCGTAGACGATTGATTCTCCGTCCGGGTAGAAGTAACCGCACGTGGTGCGTCCGTCGCCTGTGCTCACCATCTCCTGGTTCGACCCGTCGAGGTCCATCCGGAAGATCTGATCGCACGGAACCCCCTCGCGGGTCGACTGGAAGATGATCTGGGAGCCGTCGAACGAGAAGTAGGCCTCGGCGTTCTCGCCCCCGAAGGTGAGCTGGCGGACGTTCACGAGGTGGACTTCCGTGTCTCCGCCGGTGTCTGCCGCGCCGGCATCACCTGCGGGAGGCACCTCTTCGGCCGGGTCCTCGGCCGGCGCGCCGCACGCGATCGCGAACGACAGAACGACCCCGATCGACGCAAACCGGAAACGCAGGTCACTCATCAGCACGATCCCCTCCTGGCTCCTACTGTCTGCCCACGATCTCCAGCAGGCCGAGCGTCAGCCATGGTACATACGTGATCACCAGCACGCCAATGCCCAGGATGATCAGTAGCGGCACCGACGCGCGGTAGACGTCGAGCAGCGGCCGGTTGAAGCGGTACGAGGCAAGGAACAGGTTCAGCCCGACCGGCGGCGTCAGATACCCCAGCTCCAGGTTGGCGATGAAGATGATGCCGAGGTGGACCGGGTCCACCTCGTACGCCGCGCCAATCTCGGAAATGAGCGGCACGACGACGACGATCGCCGAGAAGATGTCCATCACGCAACCGACGATCAGCAGAAAGACATTGAGCGCCAGCAGGAACAGCAGCGGCGATTCGATCCGCGCCTGCGTCCACTCCAGCAGGCGGAACGGGATGTCGACATCCACCATGTAGGCGGTGAAGCCCTTGGCGACGGCCAGAATGATCAAGACGCCGCCGATCAGCACGACGCACTCCCGGAACGCCGCGCCAAGACCGGGGCCGAGGCGGAAGTCGCGGTGGATCAGTCCGGTCACGACCGCCGCGTAAAGCGCCGTCAACGCGGAGGTTTCCACCAGCGTCGCGCGACCGCTCAGCAGCGCGCCCAGCACCACGACTGGCAGCAGCAGCTCCCACTTCGCCTGCCAGAGCGCGGGGATCGCTTCGCCGGAGGCGAACGCGTGGCGACCGGCGCCGGTCGTAACCCCCTCGCGCATTCCCCAGGCGGCGACCAGGCCGATCAGCAGCAGGCCCGGCAGGATGCCGCCGATGAAAAGGTTCTCCGGCGCCGTCTGCGCGACGATGGCGTACAGAATGAGCGGCATCGCTGGCGGCAACAGCAGTCCGAGCGATCCGGATGCGGTGAGCAGGCCGACCGAGAAGCGGTCGCGGTAGCCGTCTCTGAGCAGCGCCGGCAGCAGCAGGCCGCCCAGGGCCAGGATCGTCACGCCGGAGCCGCCGGTGAAGATCGTGAAGAAGGCGCAGACCACCGTGCAGACCACTGCCGTGCCGCCCGGCATCCAGCCGACCAGCGCGCGGAAGACCCGCAGCAGCCGCTCGGACGACTGCCCCTGGGCCAGGATGAACCCGGTCAACGTGAAGAGCGGGATCGACGGCAGGTGCGGCTCGGTCGCCAGGTCGTAGGCGTAGAGTGGCACCGTCGCCGGATCGAACGCGTCGACCATGTACAGGAAGACCGCCGCGCCGGCCAGCACAGTGAAGATCGGCGCGCCGGCAAGCGCCGCCACCACTACCAGCAGCACCCAGGGCCACCCGGCGCCCCCCGCGACGACGCACGATGCCTCGTCGACGTTCACACACGCCGCACCGGTCGTGCTGAGCCAGACGCCGGCAACGATTCCCAGCGCGCCGGCCACACGCCCCGCCCAGCCTCCCGCTCCCCACGCGAGGCGGATAGCGATCAGACCGAACGCGAACGGCAGCACTAACTGAAACGCCCACGACGGGATTCCGAGGGCGATCTCGCCCCCCACGTCCATCTCGATCGCGACAACGTCGATCGCCGACCAGGCGAGCAGCGCCGACACGCCCGCCCCCACCATCGCCGCGAACGCCTGCGCGACGCGACGCACGCCGCCCTCCGGCATGAAGGTCGCCGTCGCCAGCGCAATCAGTTTCCGCTGCCGCGCCGCCAACCCCGCCCCGAGGAAGCCGACCCAGAGGGTCAGGTGTTCGACGAACGGGATCGATCCCGGAATCCCTCCCGCGAAGAACGGACGGATGACGATCTCGGCGAGCGGCAGCAGCGCCATCGCCCCGAGCGCGCAGGCGGCAAGCAGTTCCTCGCCGGTGTGCAGGAAACCGAGCAGCCGAGGCGCGCGCCCGGCGTTCGTCTCGCTCCGGGTAGTCATCTATCGGTCAGTGCGGCCCGGCAACACACCGGTTGCGCCGGTGGCGGTGGGTCCATTACCGGTTGCGATACTCGGTGCGAGCCCGAACCGCTTCGTCGTACACGTCGGCGGGAACGCGGGTGCCGCGCCAGCTCGCGGTGAGCTCTTCGACCGTCGCGCGGAAGGCGGTCGCTTCGGCGCCGCTCACCGAGTGGATAGTCAGACCGCGCTTCTGCATTTCCGCCACGGCATCGCGGTCCTGGCGCGGCACCTCGGCGAAGAGGAAGTCGGCCATCCTCTCCGCACTCTCGCGGATTGCGGCGCGGTCCGCTTCGCTGATCCGTTCCCAGGCACGCTCGGTCACGACAGTGGCGCCAAAAAGGGGCCCGAGCGGCACGTCGAGCATGTGCGACGTCTGGCGGTACCACTGGAAGATGAGCGCGCCATACGGCGGGCTCGGGTAGGCGTCGATCAAACCAGTGTTCAGCCCCATCAGCACGTCGGTCAGGGCGAGCGGCACCGGGTTGAAGCCGTTCTCCTTGTACCACTGCACCATCCCGTCGTCGCCAGACGCCGTGAAGAGCTTCGTTCGGCGCAGGCTGTCGATGTCGGTTACCGGATCGGCGGAAAAGATGTGGACCCAGCCGCCATGGCCCCATCCGACTAACACAAGGCCGTTGTCGGCGAGCGCGTCGCGCATCCTCGGCGTGAGTGCGTCGAGCACGTGGCGCGCCTCGGCGTCGTCCGCGAAGAAGAACGGGATGCCGAACACGTCGAACGCGTCATCGATAGCGGTCAGGGCGGGCAACGAAAACGCCGCCACCTGCGGGTTGTTCATCCGCATTCGCCGGATAATCGTCGACTCGTCGCCGGTCGTACCGCGCACCTGGAGCCGGAGGCGGCCGTCGGTCGCCTGCTGCCACTCCGACGCCATCTGCTTCAGCGCGCGGTCCCAAATCGAGTTGGCGGGCAAGATGGTGCCGAGGCGCAGGTTGGCGCGCTGCGCGGTGAGCAACGCCGGAGCGGCGAGCAGCAGCAGGGCGACGACCGCAACGCGGAAGGCGGTGACCGGCGTGGGTGATTGCCGGCCTGGAGGCCGGCGCACCCGTACGGCGAACCGGGCTGCCGGAGGCCCGAACTTTTCTCTCATGGTCGAATCTCCTGCTCCGCTTCGTCGTCAAGCGGTGGGAAGAAGAGATCGTCGATATGGTCGAGGAGCACGCGGGCGCGCCGCTGCGCGATCGTGTTGAGCAACCGGTTCTCCGGCACCTCGTCCGGGTCGATCGCGATGGCGACCTCCAGCAGCTCGCGGAACTCCTCGCGGTTCTCCTCGGCGACCGCCACGCCGGTCGCCAACGACACGTAGGGGCCGGCATCCTGCCCCTCCGACAGTTCAACGGCTCGGGCGAAGTGTTCGCGCGCCCGTTCGTACGAACCGCCCATCACCTCGCCGACCGATTCGAGCGTGATGAACGCCGAATGCAGTGCGCCTCGCTCGAAGTCCCCGTCCAGTTCCAGCGCCCGGTCCAGCAACGCGCGCGCCGCCGGCAGGTCGGCTACGAGCGCCGGCTGATCGAGGCGGAGCGAGATGGCGAGGATCCAGGCGCCGCCCAGATAGTACAGGCTCTCGACGTCGTCCGGCCCGAACACCTCGACCGCCGCTTCCGGGTCGGAGCGGAGACGTTCGGTGATGCCGGGGTGCGCCACCTCGACGTTGCGCAGACCGTAGTCGCGGGCGCGCAGGTACATCCGATGGGCACGTTCGTTCAGCTCCGTGGTACGGGCGTAGTCATCCCATTCGGCAATGGCGGCGTCGGCCTGGAGGAAGGCGTTGGCGTAGAGGACGAAGCCGGTGTTGGCAAACAGCAGAACATCCTGGCGGGCGGGATCCGCTTCGATGATCGACTCGATGGTCTTGAGCAGGAACGGCAGGGCGGCGCGGGCGACCTCGGGATCCTCCTCGGAAAGGTAGACGGCGGGATTGACAAGCGTCGGGAGGACGGCGTTGACCGCCATCGTCCGGAGGGAGCAGCCGGTCAGGACGCCGATGGCCAAGAGGATCCCGGCGAGGTGGACCTGGCCGCGGATGGGGACTCTCATCGATAGGCGAATGACCGGCTGCCCGTGATCATATCAGCCGGGCGGTGCGGAATTGCGGTCGCTGCCCGTCCGACTGCCCTTGCCGGCTGACGGCTGGCGCACGGTTCGCGGTGTGTCATCATTCCGGAGATGACTCGGTGTGTCGCCATTCCCGCAGGGTGGTTCGTCATGGGGAGCGATTCCGGCCAGGCGGACGAGGCACCAACGCATCGGGTCTGGGTGGACGGGTTCGAGATGGCGATCGACCCGGTGACGCGAGGGGAGTACGCACGCTTCCTGGGGGCGACTGGACGCGATCTGCCGCGGGACTGGGGTGCGCCTGCCTTCGCGCCGGACGATCTGCCGGTGGTGGGGGTGAGCTGGAACGACGCCGTGGTGTACTGCCTCTGGCGCTCGTCGGCAGGCGGCGGCGGCGACAATGCCGTGCCCGTCCGGTTGCCGACGGAGGCGGAGTGGGAACGCGCCGCGCGCGGCGGCCGGGACGGACGCGACTTTCCGTGGGGCGCGAACGGCGCCATTCCGGACTGGATCCCGAACGGCGGGCGCGGACCGCTCGACGGTCCCTGGCCGGTCGGTCTCGGGCCGCCGAACCGGTACGGTGTGCGGGGCATCGCGGCGAACGTCCACGAGTGGTGCGCCGACTGGCACGCGCGCGACTGGTATGCGCGGTCGCCGGCGCGCAATCCGTCCGGACCGGCGATGGGCGTCCGCCGGGCGTCGCGCGGTGGATCGTGGCGCCACGCGGTGACGATCAGCCATGTCGCCGCGCGGAGCAAGCTCGACCCGTCGTTCCGGTACACCGACTACGGCTTCCGCGTGGCGCGCGACCTGCCGGCAAGAGACGGTCGGTGACCCACACATCCGCGGCGGGTGGCGCTCGCCCGATGCGTCGCGACGCGTTGCAACTCGCGCTCGACGTCGCCCGTGCGGCACGCGCCGAAGGCGGACGCGCGCTGATCGTCGGCGGCTACGTCCGCGACCGCCTGCTCGGGGCCGAGAGCATCGACCCGGACAACCTCGACCTCGAGGTGTACGGCCTCGCGGCGGACCGCCTGCGTGTGCTGCTCGATCGCTTCGGCCGCGTCGACACGGTCGGCGCCAGCTTCACCGTCTACAAGCTGGGACGGCTCGATGTCTCACTCCCCCGCACGGAGTCGAAGACCGGGAAAGGCCACCGGGGCTTCACGGTTACCGGCGACCCGTCGCTGCCGATCGAGCAGGCGGCGCGCCGGCGCGATTTCACGGTGAACGCGATCGCCTGGGATCCGCTCGACGACGAGTACATCGATCCCCACCGCGGACGCGACGATCTCGAACGGCGCTGCCTTCGCATGGTCGATCCCGAGACGTTCGGCGAGGACAGCCTGCGGGTCCTCCGGGCGGTGCAGTTCGCGGCGCGGCTCGAGTTCGACGTCGACCCGGCAACGAAGGCGCGGTGCCGGGAGATTCCGCTCGACGATCTGCCGGCCGAACGAATCTGGGGCGAGATGGAGAAGCTGCTCCTCCTCGCCCGGCGGCCGTCGATCGGATTCAGGCTGGCGCGCGAGATCGGCGTCGTCGAGCGTCTGTTCCCCGAGATGCACGCACTCGTCGGCTGCCCGCAGGAGCGGGAATGGCACCCGGAGGGGGACGTGTGGGTACACACGCTGCTGGTGATCGATCAGGCGCGGACGCGGATCGACGACCTGCCGCGGCCGCAGCAGCTTGTGATCATGCTGGGCGCGGTCTGCCACGACTTCGGCAAGCCGGCCACCACCGCGTTCCTCGACGGACGGATCCGCTCGCGCGACCACGAGGCGGAAGGAGTGGCGCCCGCCACCGCGTTCCTCGACCGGCTGAACGTCCATTCGTTCGACGGCTACGATGTCCGCCACCAGGTGCTCGGCCTCGTCGCGCACCACCTGAAGCCCGGGATGTGGCGGACCGCGAAGGACGGCGTCGGCGACGGCGCATTCCGGCGGCTGGCGCGCAAGGTGGACCTGGAGCTGCTGGCGCGCCTCGCGAAGTCGGACTGCCTCGGCCGGACCGGCGAGTTCGACTGCTCCGCAATGGACTGGTTCCTCGAACGCGCCCGCGCGCTCGGCGTGCAGCATGGCCCACCGCCGCCGATCCTGCAGGGGCGGCACCTGCTGGAGCTGGGCGTTCGGCCCGGGCCGGAGATGGGCCGGCTCCTGAAGCAGGTCTACGAGCGGCAGCTCGAGGGGGAAATCACCACGGTCGATCAGGCGACCGCCGCGGCGCGCGAGTTGATCAGCGAGCTGGGCTGAGCAGGCCGGCCAGCGCGTCTGGCGCGATGTTGCCCCCGCTCAGGATCGCCACGGTCGCGCCGCCCGCCCCCTCCGCGTCAGCGCCGGCGCCCGTCAGGATCGCGGCAACCGTGGCGGCGCCGCTCGGCTCCACCACCAGGTGGGCACGAGCGGCGAGCCAGCGGACCGCGTCGATGATCGCGTCGTCCTCCACCGTCACGATCCGGTCGATCAGCGCCGCCGCGTGGGCGTAGGTGAGGTCGCCGGGACGGACCGGGACCAGGCCGTCGGCGATGCTGCCGGCACGATCGAGCGTCACCGGCTCGCCCGCCTCGATCGAGCGGAGCATCGCCGCCGCGCCGGACGGCTCGACGCCGATGACGCGCGCCTCCGGGCGCTGCGCCTTGACCGCCGCGGCGACGCCGGAGGCGAGTCCGCCGCCGCCGATCGGCACGTAGACCGTTCCGACGTCAGGCAGGTCCTCGACGACTTCCAGCCCGACGGTTCCCTGGCCCGCGATGATCTCCGGATGATCGAAGGGCGGGATGATGGTGAGGTTCCGCTCCCGCGCCACCGCCTCGGCGCGCACTCGCCGTTCGAGCGAGGTGGTACCTTCGAACATCACCTCTGCGCCCAACGCCTTCGTTCCGTCCACCTTGACGGCAGGCGCCGTCGTCGGCATCACCACCACCGCCGTCAAGCCAAGCGTCTGCGCCGAGCAGGCGACCGCCTGGGCGTGATTACCGGACGAGTAGGTGATGACGCCCGAGGCGACCTCGCCCGCCTCGGCGAGCTGCGACATCAGGTTGAAACCGCCGCGTATCTTGAAGGCCCCGGTCCGCTGCAGGTTCTCGCACTTCAGATACAGCGGGCGGCCAGCGGCCGGTGAGACGTCGAGGAGCGGCGTGCGCCGGGCGATGGGAGCGATGCGGCTTGCCGCGGCCCGGATCGCGTCGAGGGTGACCAGCGAGCGCACCCGATCACTATACTGATGCGCCGATGTCACCGGCGCGCTCATCGCTCCTGCTCCTGCCTTTCATCCTGTTTCTCGCCGCGCCGGCGTTCGCGCAGCCACAGCAGGAACCGATCGGCCGGTACGTTATCGACCTGCGCGGGTCGGTCATCCCCTTCGGCCGGAACGCCGACCTCGCCTCCGGACGCGGCCTGCATCCGCCCGACACGCCAGGCGCGGGGTTCGGCTTCGACATCGGCGCGCACGTGTATCCGCTCCGCCTCTGGGTGGTCACATTCGGGATCGGCGCCAGCTACCACGTCACTGCGGCCAGCCAGAGTCCGGGCGTCCTGTCCCCGAACCCGGACGGTCCGACGCTCCGCAAGACCTTCACGGCGCTGTCGCCACAGGTCTCGTTCAACTTCGGCACGCGCGACGGCTGGAGCTATCTGAGCGGCGGGATCGGGCGCTCGCGCCTGTCGCTGTACGCGGCGGGGGCCGACGCGCCGGCGCAGCCAACTGCCAACACGCTCAACTACGGCGGCGGCGTCCGCTGGTTCACGAGCAACCGGATGGCGTTCACGATCGACATCCGGATCTACGCGATGAGCCCGATCGTAGGCACGTCTGACACGCCGTGGTCGCCCCGGATGACACAGATGACACTGAACGTCGGCGTCTCGTTCCGCTGACGGCCCGCCTGCCGCGCGTGCGATCATAGAGCCTGGATGCCTCGGGCCACGCTTCTCGATTTCTTCGACGACCGGATCCGGTCCGGCCAGCCCTTCCTCGTCTACGACGGCGGCTACCGCGCGCACACCTGGGCGTACGACGATATCCGACGCGCCGCGGGCCGGTTCGCGCGGCGCCTGCAGCGGGCGGGGGCGGCGCCCCGGACGAACATCGTCCTCTGGGGGGAGAACCGCGCCGAGTGGGTGGTTGCCTTCTGGGGCTGCCTGCTGGCGCGCGCGGTCGCCGTGCCGATCGATGTCCGCGCGTCGCCCGACCTGGTGGCGCGCGTCGCCCGGATCGTCGCGGCGCGCATCGTGGTGGCGGGACGCGATCTTCCGGCGACGGCACTCGACGGCGTCGACAGATGGGATCTGGACGAGCTGCTGGCGGATGGCGCCTCCGGCGACGGTGACGCGTCGGACATCGCCATGCCGGAGGACGTGACGGGCGACGATCTCGTCGAGATCATCTTCACGTCAGGCGCGACCGCCGCGCCGAAGGGTGTGCGCATCACCCATGCGAACGTGCTGGCGAACATCGTCCCGATCGAACGAGAAATCCTCAAGTACCGCCGCTACGGCCGCCCGTTCTTCCCGCTCCGCTTCCTCAACCTCCTTCCGCTGAGCCACATGTTCGGGCAGGTGATGGCGACGTTCATTCCGCCGATGCTCGAGGGGATCACGGTGTTCATGCGGGGCTACAACCCGGTCGACATCGTCCGGCAGGTCCGGAGCCGACGGGTATCGGTCCTGGTCTCGGTCCCGAAGATCCTGGAAGTGCTGCGTGACTACGTGATCCACGAGATGCCGGAGACCGCCGCGCCGCTCGCCCGGCCGGAACATGTCGCCCGGCGGTGGTGGCGCTACCGGCGTGTCCACCGGATGTTCGGCTTCAAGTTCTGGGCGTTCGTCGTCGGCGCGGCGCCCCTCGACCCGGAGGTGGAAGCATTCTGGTCGCGCCTCGGCTTCGTCGTCGTCCAGGGCTACGGCCTGACTGAGACGGCGCCGATTGTCACGCTGAACCATCCGTTCCATACGCGACGCGGATCGGTCGGGACACCCATTCACGGCGTCGACGTCAGGATCGCCGACGATGGCGAAATCCTCGTGCGTGGCGCCAATGTCACCACCGGCTACTACAACGCGCCGGACGCGACGGCCGAAGCGTTCCGCGGCGGCTGGTTCCACACGGGTGACATCGGCGCCATCGACGAGGAGGGACGCCTGACGGTGCGGGGCCGGAAGAAGGAAATGATCGTCACGCCCGACGGCCTGAACGTCTTCCCGGACGACGTCGAGCGGGCGGTGCGCGAGCAGGTGGGCGTTCGCGACGCCGCCGTCGTGGCAGGCGGACCGCCGGGAACCGAGCACGTCCACGCGGTGCTGGTGATGGAGACGGATGCCGACGCGGACGTGATCGTGCGCGGCGCCAACGCGCGGCTGGAGGATCATCAACGGATCCGCGCCTTCTCGGTTTGGCCCGACGCGTCACTACCTCGGACGGAGGGCACCCAGAAACTGAAGCGGGCGGAGGTGAAGCGCTGGGTCGAGGGAGACGCCGCGACCTCGGCCGGCGAGGCGGCGGCGCATGATGGCGACGGCGCGGAGGACGGAACGGTTGAGGTAGTGGTGGCGCATTTCGCGCATGGCCGCGACGTCACCGGCGCGACGACGCTGGATGAGCTGGGACTCAGCTCGATCGAGCGGATCGAGCTGATGCTGGCGCTCGAGCGCCGCTTCGACACCACGGTGGACGAGACGGCATTCGCCGCGCTTGTGACCGTCGACGATCTCCGCGCGCTGGTGGGGCACGCGTCTGGCGCTGCGGCCGGACGCAGCGACGCGGGCGCTGCGAGGGCCCCGGATGCGGCGGCGGATGCCCCGCGCGCGGCGACCGCGGGCGGCGCGGCGGCCAGCCGCCGCGACGGCGCACTCATCTTCCCGACCTGGAGCCAGTTCGCACCGATCCGCTGGTTCCGCCGAGTCGCGCAGACGCTTTTCCTGTTGCCGCTCGCCCGCTGCTTCGCCTGGACGCGGATCGAGGGCCTGGAGCATCTCACCGGCACGGACGATCCGGTTCTTTACGCCGCCAATCACCAGAGCCTGATGGACGGCCCGGTCATCCTGGCGGCACTGCCGGCGTCGCGTCGTCGCGTTGCGACCGCCGCCGCTCGCGAGTGGTTCGCACCCCACTTCCACCCGGAGCGCTTCACGCCGGGCGAGCGCTTCCGCACCAGCCTCGCGTACCTCCTGGGCGTGCTCTGCTTCGACATCGCGCCACTGCCGCAACGAACGGCAGGCACCCGCGAAGCGATGCGCCACCTGGGCACGCTCCTGGGCCAGGGCTCCTCGGTGCTGATCTTTCCGGAGGGGCGGCGGAACGTCACGGGGTGCATCGACCCGTTCCAGTCCGGCGTCGGCATGCTCGCCTCGCGCCTGCAGGTGCCGGTGGTGCCGGTCCGGATTGACGGCATCGACCACGTGCTGCCGGTCGGCGCGCGCTGGGCCTGGCCCGGCCGCGTCCGCGTCGCCTTCGGCGAGCCGCTCCGCTTCGACGGCGATGACTACGATTCCATCGCCCGCCGGATCGAGGAGGCGGTCAAGGCACTATAATCCCGGCACACCGTGGCAAAAGACGACCTGATCGACGTCCAGGGAACAATCGTGGCCGTGCACAGCGGCGGCCTCTACCGGGTGCAGTGTGACGCAGGTCACGAGGTGCTCGCCCAGCTCAGCGGCCGAATGCGCCGGTTCCGCATCAAGGTGGTCCCGGGCGACCGCGTCACCGTTGGCGTCTCCCCCTACGACCCGAACCGCGGCATCATCACCTTCCGCGCCCGCTGAACCCTCGTGCGCCCGCCGCCGGCTGATAGACTGGGATCATGTTCGATGACCCGGCCGGCGCGGAACATGACGCACCGACCCCGCCTCCCGACGAATCGAATCCGGCCGTCGCCCGGTTCCGCGCGTGTCGCTGGCACTGCGCGCTGACCGACGGCACCGAGTACTGCGGGCACCACGACGTGAAGCCGTACGCCGGGCAGCACGGCTTCAACCCGACCGCCTGGTGCCCCGATTGCGACTTCTACAAGACGCGCCGGAAGCCGAACAAGCCCGACCGCTTCGAATTCGACGACGACTACGGCAACTACTAGCCCACCTGCCCGAGGCGTCGGTTCGTCTGTCTATTCGCTGAACTCCCGCGCCAGATCGACCCAGTCGCCGTCCGGGGCAAGCGCTTGGTAGGTACGCCAGTGCGGCTTGGCATCGCCGGAGCGGCCGGTCTTCTCCAACGTGACCGCCAGGTAAAAGTGGGCGTCGGCGTAGCTGTCGTTGACCCGTAGCGCGTCCATGTAGCACACGACAGCGTCGTCGTAGCGGCCCAGGTCGTGGTGGATGTTCCCCAGGTTGAACGCCGCCTCGAAGCAGTCTGGGTCGAGCATCAGTGCCCGCTCGTAGAGCGCCTGCGCCTCCACCAGCTCGTCGTGCGCATAGTGGATGTTGGCCAGGTTGACCAGCGCGGGGACGAGCGTCGGATCGAGCAGCAGCGCCTTCTGGTACGCGACCCGCGCCCGCTCCTGCCGCTCGCCCGGCTGCTCGTCCAGCTCGGAGCCCTCCATGAAGAAGCGGGCGGCAAGCGCGGTGCGGTCCGACTGATCAGCGTCGGACGCGGCAGGCGGCCGCGCCGCCAGGTTGTCACGCCGCGGCAGCGCGATCACCTTCGCCGGCTGCGCCTCGCCATGCACCGTGTCGAAGTCGAGCGCGAGCTGGCCATCCCGCTCGGCCAGCAGCAGCCGGACGGCGCCTCGGAACGACCCGCCGTTGGCGACCTCCTCCTGTATCCGCTTGACAACGCCCAGATCCGGGAACGCGTAGTACGTGTCGGTGTCGGTCCGGACCACCGGCCGGATCAGCCCCCACTTCTCCAGGTGGCGGAGCCACGGCTCGCGCACCTCGGGGTACCGTTGGCGGATCTGCTTCCGGCCGTGGTAGCGCTGCCGCAGTTCCTTGTCCGCCGGCGTCGCCGGTCTCTGCGGCGTGGGCGACATGTGGGCTCTGTCCGGATCGCCTGCGCGCCGTCCCGCGCGGCGCTCCGTTCGGCTCGACCGGTGGAAAGATGTAACCCTTCGATCGTAAAGTCAAGCGCGCACGACTCATGCCTACCCTGCTCGCCGCCGACGTCGGCGGCACGAAGACAGTCTGCGGACTGTTCGCGGCGACCGGCGACGGTGCACGACCCAATCCGATCGCTGTCGCGCAGGCGGCGACGCTCGACTACGGCGGCATCGAACCGCTGCTCGCCACGTTCCTCGATTCCCACGCCGCGGGACGGACGATCGATGCGGCGGTTGTCGGCGTCGCCGGGCCGGTGCGTGACAACACGTCGGACCTGACCAACGTCCCGTGGCGGGTCGAGGCGTCCGCGATCGCGCGGCGGTTCGACATCCGGTCGGTGCGTCTGCTGAATGACCTGGTGGCGATGGGACACGCAGTCATGGTCCTCGCGGCGGACGAGCTGGCGACGCTGCAGGTGGGCCGCCCCGACCCTGATGGCAACGCGGCACTGATTGCGCCCGGCACCGGCCTCGGCGCGACCATCCTGCACCGGGTCGACGGACGCATCGTTCCCGTCGCCGCCGAGCCGGGCCACACCGACTTCGCCGCGCGGACCGACGCCGAGATCGATCTCCTCCGCGCGCTGACCGACCGCTTCGGCCGCGCGTCGCTGGAACATGTCCTCTGCGGACCAGGACTCGTCACCATCAGTGTGGTGATGCACGGTGGCGAGCCGTGCCCGGCCGTCGACGCGGGGGACGCGGAGCATGGCGACGATCCGTTGCCGCGCCGGATCACCGAGGCGGCGCTGTCCGGCCGCTGCCCCCGCTGCGCCGCCACGCTCGACCTCTTCGTCGGCGCGCTCGGCGCCGAGGCTGGCAACCTGGGCCTCCGCGCGATGGCTAGTGCCGGCGTCTACATCGGCGGCGGCATCGCGCCGCACATCCTCCCGGCGCTCGACGCACCCGCGTTTCTCGACCCGTTCCGGGCGAAGGGGCCGATGACGGCATTGATGGCGGCGATGCCGATCCACGTCATACGCGCCGAACAGCCGGCGCTGCTGGGCGCGGCCGTCGCCGCCGGTACCCTCGCCGCTGACGCCGCCTCCTGACGGCGCGGCACCGCCGCGCACTGATGGTAGAGTGCTAGCAAATCGTCCCGAACGTGTAGCCGTCGGCTTGGAGCTTTGGGATCAGGAGGCGTACGGCGTCGATCGTGTAGCGGCGGTCGGCGACGCGGTTGAGGTGATGGCCGTCGTGCATGACGATGATGTCGCCGCCGGAGACGCGCCGCGCGAGGCGCGCCGCCAGGCGGACCGGATCAGGGCGGCGATACCAGTTGAAGTCCCACAGGCTCCATCCCCATCCCACCAGCGTGTAGCCGGCCCGGGCGAGGCCGACGTACATCCATGCGCTCCGAAAGCCGGCGTGAGGGCGGAACGCCCGGCAGGGTGTACCTCCGGCGAGCTTTTCAATCCGCTCGGCCGCAGCATGGATCCGGCGAGCGACCTCGTCCGGCGGCAGGAACGCCCAGCCTCTGGTGTTGGTATGAATGCCGACCGCGTGCCCCTCGTCGAAGATCCGCTGAACGATCGGCGCGGTGTCCTCCTGGAGGTGGCGGTCAATGATGAAGAAGGTGGCGCGCGCATCGAACTGCGCCAGCGCGTCGAGCAGAGCGGGCGTCGCGGTCGGGTTCGGGCCGTCGTCGAACGTCAGGTAGACCGCCGGCGGCCCGTCCCCCTCCGGCATGCTCCAGAGCGCCGGCGCGCGAATGTCGAGCAGGAAGGGAAATGGTGCGACGTGCGCCAGCGAAAACAGGCCGGCGCCGATGGCGATCAACAGCCAGAGCATCGCAGGTCTCGCGGTCGTGGTCGGCGGCGGAAACGTGCATGTGCGATCCGCGCCGCCTGTCTCGCCGGCTGCGTCGCCGCCCTCGCCGCACCGGGATGCGCAGGAGGGGCGGTCGAATCAGCCAGCGTGGCTGCGAGCGTGGCGGAGACGGCGCCCCGGCGTCAAGGGGGCGGACAGGCTGGCCGGCTTGAGGAGCGGCAGCAGATGGTGGAACGACAGCTCCGCGACCGCGGGATCGCCGACGAGGCGGTCCTCGCGGCGATCGCCGCCGTCCCGCGCCACCGGTTTGTCCCGGCCGAACTGGCGCCGGACGCCTACGATGACCGCCCGTTGCCAATCGGCTACAGCCAGACGATCTCGCAGCCGTACGTCGTCGCCTTCATGACCGAGGCGGCGGCGTTGCGGCCCGAGAGCCGGGTGCTTGAGATCGGCACCGGGTCCGGCTACCAGGCGGCGGTGCTCGCGGAGATCGCGAACCGTGTCTATACGATCGAGATCGTCCCGGAGCTGGCCGAACGCTCCGGTGCGCTGCTGGCTGACCTGGGCTATGACAACATCGAGGCGCGGGCCGGCGACGGCTACCGGGGGTGGCCGGACGAGGCGCCGTTCGACGCGATCGTCGTCACCGCAGCGCCGAACCACGTGCCGCCGACGCTGGTGGAGCAACTCGCGGTTGGCGCGCGGCTGGTGATTCCGGTCGGAAACTTCTTCCAGGACATCCTGATCGTGACGAAGACCGAAACGGGGACGACAACGGAGTCGGTGCTGCCGGTGCGGTTCGTGCCAATGACGGGGGAGGCGCAACGGTAGCAGGCCGCGGCCCGACCGCCGCGCTGTCAGGCCTGGACGCTGACCGGGCCTCCGCAGGACGCGTCCGCGTCAGCCACCCGGCGCCGGTGCGACCGGCTCCCGGTAACTGGCGATCGAGACCTGCGCGGCGGTCTGTTCGGCGATCTGGAGAAGGGCACGGCCGGCCGGTGAATCCGGCTCGGCGCTGACGATGGGGGCGCCGGTGTCGCTGCCGACGCGGATCGGTGCGTAGAGCGGTATCTGTCCCAGGAACGGTACCCCGAGCTCCTCGGCGATACGCTCGCCGCCCCCCCGTCCGAAGAGATCCGCTTCGTCGCCGCAGTGCGGGCAGGTGTAGAAGCTCATGTTCTCGACGATACCGAGCGTCGGAATGTTCAGCTTGCGGTACATCCCGACGGCGCGGCGGCTATCCGCCAGCGAGACGGTCTGGGGCGTGGTCACGACGATGGCGCCGGTCACCGGCACCGTCTGGCTCAGACTGAGTGCGACGTCGCCGGTGCCGGGCGGCATGTCGACCACGAGGTAGTCCAGTTCTCCCCAGGTGACGTCCAAAAAGAACTGCCGGACGACGCCATGCAGCATCGGACCCCGCCAGATGATTGGCGCGTCGGAGCTGGTCAGGAACCCCATCGAAACGAGTCGGATGCCATGCTGCTCGGCCGGCCGGATCTTCCTGCCGTCCGATTCGAGCTTCGCGTCGACGCCGAGCATGATCGGGACGTTGGGACCGTAGACGTCCGCGTCGATGATGCCGACCCGCCCGCCGTAGCGTGCAAGCGCCACCGCCAGATTGACCGAGACGGTCGTCTTGCCCACGCCGCCCTTGCCGGCGCCTACCGCGATGATGTTGCGCACCCCGGGAATCGGCGCCTGCTGCGCGCCGGGCGCCACCGCCGGGCGGACACTGGCGGTCATCTCCACCGCGACTTCGGTCACGTCGTCGAGCCCGGCCACCACCTCGCGCGCCTGCTGCTGCATCTGATCCTTCACGGGACAGGCAGGCGTGGTCAGTTCGATCGTGAACGCGACGCGGCCCCCCTCGATCGCGAGGTTCTTGACGAACCCGAGGCTGACGATGTCCCGCTTGAGGTCGGGATCCGTCACCGCCCGGAGTGCGTCCAGGACCGCAGCGTCGCTGATGGCTGGCATCTGTAGTCAGGGAAAGCTTAACCGCTACTGAACGGCGATGCGCACCTCCACGTGCGTCTCGTCGGCACCGAACGGCGCGAGAGCGTAGCGGAGGCAGGCGCCGTCACGAACGCCGGGCGGCACGGGGACGTGAAGACGATGTTCGAGCAGACCGGCGCCGGCGCCGCGACACAGCCCGCAGACGCCGGTCTGAAGCTCCCCCCGGCCGCCGCAGGCGGGGCAGATATGCCGCACCGTCAGGTCGAGCGGGACGCGCACCCCTTCGAGCGCCTGCCGCTGAGTCAGTTCAAGGCGAGTCTGGCGGGTAGCCCGGGCGTCGGCCTCCTCCCCGCCCGCGAGAAACGCCGTGCGCATCCGCTCGACGATCGGCCGCATCGACGGGAAATCGACCGCCACCTCGTCAGCGAGGATGCACCGGCGTGCCGGCGCGCGGCGCATCCGCGCGCGGTCGCTCACCCGCAGGGTGTAAGGCATCCGGTCGTCCGACATCGGATCGGTACGATAGGAGTCGGCTCCAACCCTGTCAAGATGCGCGGGACGCCCGTGTGGTGTACGATCCCGCTGGACCGGTTTGACGAACCACGGACAGACACGACGATGGACTACAGCATTCAGAGCGAGGCGCGGGCGGGACACTGGGTGGCATGGTTGACCGCGCCCGGCACGTCAACGCCGGTCGGATCGGTGATCGTGCCGGGGCAGACGCAGGATGAGGCGGAGGCCAACGTCCGGCAGTGGATGGAACGGATCTCCGCCGACCCACGCCTGCTGCCGCCCGCACCGGCGCCGGCTGCCGCCGGCGAGGAGAACGACACCCCCGACGCGTAGCTACCGGACAGCGGCGAGCCGGTGGGTATGGCCGCTCTCGCCGATCCAGACGAGGGGGCCGCGCTCCGTCGCCGCCCGGGCCATCAGGTCAACGAATGGCTCGGGCAACGCCGTGCCGAGACTGCCGGGGTTGGTGGGGATCGCGCCGTCGTCGTTGATCACCGCGGACAGGAAGAGGCGGTCGCGCGCGCGGGTGGCGGCGACGTACAACAGGCGCTTCGTTTCCTCCAGATCGCGGAGTCGCTCCTCAAGATCGGCCGGCGTCCGGTACGGCCAGACGCTCACCCACGGAGCGCCCGCCGTGTCGGTCGCCACGCGGATCGGCGGGCCGGCAGTGCCGGTGCCGCGACCCAGGTCGACCAGTATCACGATCGGGAACTCCAGACCCTTGGCCGCATGGACCGTCATCAGGTTGACCGCGTCGAACGCTTCGACCACGGCGTTCGAGATGTCGCCCGAGAGGTGATCGATGTGGTCAGCGACGCGCGCCATCGTTGCGTAGCCACGGTTCTGCACGCGGCGGACCAGGTTCCGGATCTTCTTGACGTTCTCGCGGGCCTGCGCGGAGTGGCCGTCCGAGAGCTCGACGTCGTACGACGATGCAGCGAGGACGCGGTCGAGCACCTCGGCGGGAGGGAGGCGGTCGACGAGCGCGACCCAGTGCGGCACGGTGGCGCGCGCGAGATCGAGCAGCGCTCGGTCGGCGTCATTGACCGACGGGACGGCGGCGGGCGGCGCCGGATCGAGCAGGGCGGCCGAGAGTCCCCCAGCCATCGCGGCAAGCGCGGCATCCGAGAGTCCGATGAAGCGGGAGCGGAGAAGGGCGGCGGCGCGCAGCTCCGCCTGCGGCTCGGCGAGGTAGCGGATCAGCGCGCGGACGTCCTTGATCTCGTCGGTGTCGAAGAAACCGAGGCCCTTGTAGACGCAGGTCTGGATCCCGTGTGCGTTCAGGGCGCGTTCGAACTCACGGTGGCTCTGGCGCGAGCGGAAGAGGATGGCGATGTCGTTCGGGACGATGCTGCGACGCTGGCCGGTGCGGCGGTCGCGCACGGTGCCGCTGTCGAGGAGGCGGGAGACCTCCGAGGCGATCAGGTCGGCAGTTCCCTCCACGGTGGTGGCGACGGCGAGGGTGACGGCGGGGACGCCCGCCGTGGTGGCGGCGGCCGGCGGACCGACCGGGAAGCGGTCGCGCTCGTCGAACCGAAAGGCGTCTGGGCGGTTGGGCGCCTTCGGAACGGCGGCGAAGAGGTCGTTGAGGAAGGCAAGGAGCGCGGGGACGGCGCGGAAGCTGTTGGTGATCGACTGGCGGACGCCTGGGGAAGCGGCGCCCGCTCGATCCGCTTCTTCCCGTAGCGCCGCCACCGCTTCGGCGGCGTCGTCCAGCACTGCGACGTCCGCGTCCCGGAAGCGGTAGATCGACTGCTTGCGGTCGCCGACGACGAAAATGCTGGGGGGGATCGTCGCCTCGTGGACCAGGCCGGCGCCTTCGCCCCACGACCGGACCAGCAGTGACACCAGTTCCCATTGCTGGCGGCTGGTGTCCTGAAACTCGTCGACCAGCACATGGTGGTAGCGCGACTCCAGGCGGAAGCGCGACCGCGCGAACTCATCCATCCGGCGGAGGAGCGCCACGGCGCGTTCCAACAGGTCGGAAAAGTCGAGGAGCGTACTCGCATCGAGCTGCCGCCGGTAGGCATCGACCGCGATTCGAAACAGCCGCTGCACGCCGTAGGCCATCACCAGGTTGATATCGCGGTCGAACCGACCGAGCACGTCGCGCACGATCGGCGACGCCTCGCGCGCCGCGGCGCGGAACCGCTTGGAACGTGAAGAGCTGCCGGCGAGCTGCTTGTCGATCACCCGCTTGCGCGGCTTGCCCTCCTGGGTCAGGAAGTAGTCGCGGCAGCGGTCGAGGGCAGCCCGGATCCGGATCGGGTCGCGCTCCGCCAACCCGTCCAGATCCGACAGGTCGCGCGCGATGAGTGCGAACGGGCCGGCATCGGGGCCGTCGGCGAGCAGGCGGCCGCGCACGCCGTCCGGCCCGCTGAGGCGATCGGCCAGGCGTGTCACCGCATCGCGGCAGACGCCGGCCGCAGTCAGGTCGCGCGGGGCGCCGGCGAGGAAGCGGTTGATCGTGGTCTCCGCGGCGAGGCGGCGGCGCAGCAGGTGGGTCAGCGCGGCGCGGATCCGCCACGGTCCAAGCTGCGCGATCAGCATCGCCAGGTCGGGATCGGTTCGCGCGCGGCCGCTTCCAACGACCAGCGCCTGCTCCACCGCCTGCCGGATGATGTTCGGTATCTCGATCTCGTCGGCGAGCGCGAAGCCGGGGTCGAGGTCCGCCTCGAGCGGGAACTCGTGCAGCAGCGAGAAGCAGAACGCGTCGATCGTGCTGATCGAGATCTCGGCCAAGCGGTCGCGTAGCGCGGTCCATCGTGCGGTCCCGTCCGCGGAACGCTCGGCATCGGCGCGCAGCTCGCGGATGATCCGCTCGCGCATCTCCGCCGCCGCCTGGCGTGTGAAGGTAATCGCCAGGATGTTGGCCGGATCGACGCCGGCGCGGAGCAGGTTGAGGTAGCGGGTGACCAGCACCGTCGTCTTGCCGGTGCCGGCGGACGCCTCGAGCACGACGTTGCGGGCGGGATCGCTCGACACTGCGCGCGCCGGCTGATCGGGTGGCTCAACCGACGCCGGTGGTGCGGCGAGCGCAGGGGCTGGATCGCCCGACGCCGTATCGAACGGTAGCCTGCCCTCAGAGATCCTCGACATAGTCCTTGCGGCAAACTGTCTGGTAGGGGCACATCGTGCAGCGGTACAGGTCGGCCGGACGCGGCGGGCACTGCCCCGCTTCGATGCCGGCTACGGCGCTGACGGCGCGCGCCTCGCCCTCGTCCATCGCGTCGCCGGCGCTTCCTCTCCCCTCCATCGGCACGGTGAGGCGCGGCTCGCCGAACGCGACGTACATGCCGCCGGCAGCACGCCAGTCGCGACCCCTGTAGCCGCGCAACCGCTGCTCGGCGCATCGGCCGTAGAGCGGCAACTGCAGTGCGCGCGAGCGCTCCGGCGCCCGGCCGGTCTTGTAGTCGATCACCACGAGCGTACCGTCGGCATGCAGGTCGATCCGGTCGGGGCGGCCCCGGAGCGAGATGGTGCGGCGGTTGGGCGGCGCACCCAACTCGAACTCGCCGTCGATCCGGTGTTCAAGCAGACGCTCGACGATGTCGGACGACGGACTCACCGCTTCGCGGCTGAACACGCGCTCCGCCAGGCCCGGCGAGGCAGGCGATCCGAGCAGCCACGCGCGTGCCACCGCCTGCTCCGCCGGGGGCAGCGTAACGAGGCGTGCCTCGGCCACCTGCGCGAACCATGCGAGCGCGTCGTCGAGCGTCTCCAGCGTGATCGCGCCGTGGCCCTCCTCCCCCCATGCCTTGAAGAACGTCTCGAACACCCGATGGAGAAAGCGGCCGCGCTCCTCCGCCGTCATCGTCTGCTCCTCGTCGTCCTCCTCCTTGAGGCGGAGGACGTGGCGGGCAAAGTACTTGAACGGGCAATCGAGGTAGCGCTCGAGCGCACCGACGGCGTATGGGCGGGACGGTTGCGGACCGATGTCGCCGCGCAGACGGTCGCGCGCCGTGCCGGTCGCGGCGCGGGCGAGGCGGAACGCGCGCCAGCGCTCCGCGGCGGCGGCAGCATCCGGTGGTGCCTGACTGTCCTCTTCCTTCGTAGCGGGTGCGGCGATCCGATCGAGCGCGCCGAGGTCCAGATCCTCCAGCATCGGCGAGACGGTCACTGCCGTATCATCCTCCAGCAGGAACGCTGAGAGCTGCACCCGGGCGCGCGGCAGGCACAGCAGGTCGTTGAACAGCGCACGCGCGGCGCGGAGGCGATCCCGCTCGGCCGGCCAGCCGAGCGACGCCAGCATGCCGACCGGGTAGAAGATGTTCCGCTCGGCCCGCCGCGGCCACTCCGCTTCGATCAGACCGGCAATGAAGAGATGGTCGAAGCGGCCGTATGGGGCGGTGTCCGGATCGATCAGGTGGACATCGCCGTCGCGGGGGACGCTGCGGTCTGGAGGGTAGGTGCGGCTCTCGATCCAGCGGCGGACGGTGGTGGCGAGCTCGGCGAGGCTGACGCTGGCGCCGCCGTCGTTCAGGGCGCGGTGTGCGGTCTCGAGCGCCTCCAGCCCGTCATGGATCAGCGCGCGGGCGCGCGCGGTCCGTTCGGCAATGGCGTCGCGGGGATCGGGCAACCGCGCCGCGTGGCGCTGGAGGAACGCACGGAGCGTCGCGAGGTGATGCGCGAGCGGCCGGGATGCGCCCAGCGGCGCCAGTTCCTGATCAGCGATGCCGGCAGCCTCGTCCCCGGCGAATGCGAACTGCGGGTTTCGGAAGAGCGACATCGTGGTGGCGCTCCGGTCACCGGCGGCGTACTGGAGGACGAGGTGGACGGCGGCGGCGTACGGCTCCACCGCGAGGGGGAGACCGTCGCCAGCGCGGGTGCGGAGGCCGGCGCCGGTGAAGATGGGAGGCGCGAGGTAGAGGTAGGGGAGTGGTCGCGCCACGACGACGGCAGCCGACAACCCAGGCGCGTCGACGCGCGCGCCGCTGACCGCGCGCGCGACCCCGCGCAGCTCCTCCTCGCGGTCTCGGCAGGTGAAGTACGCGGAGTCGCCCGCCGTGTCGCCCGGGACGACCAGGCGTGGCGGCGGCGCCGGATCGGGCGCGACGCGCACCTCGCCGATCTCCGGCAGCACATCGTCGAGGCGCTGCCGGAAACCGCTGTCAAGCAGCGAGTCGGTCGCCACGATCGTGACGCGCGCAAGCCCCGGCAGGCGGGCCAGCAGGTCGAAGTCGGCCGGATAGAGCCCCGCCGGGTTCGCCACCTCATCCGCGACGGTGACGACCACCTCCGGCACCGGTTCGCGCGTCCCCGTCTCCCGGAGGTGATCGCGGAAACGATGCTCGTCGATTCCCGGCGCCGCGTCGAGCCGCTGCTCGTACGCGCGGAACGCAGCGATCAGGAAGCGGGTCTGTTCCAGCAGGCGGCGCGCGCCCCGATCGATGTCTGCGCTCGGCTCGAGATCTTCGATCAGCAGCCGCTCGAACGTGTCGACCGTCTTCTGACGCCGGCGCAGATCGTCGTAGAACGCCAACAACGCCGCGACGATGCCAGGACGCAGCCGGAACGGCGGCGGTGCGCCGGCTGCGGCCGCGTCGCGCGCGGCGAGGCTGCCCAGCACCTCACGCTCGACCAGCGTCAACAGGCGAACCGGCGAGGCGGCGCGCGCCTGCAGCCAGTCGTACCACTCGCTCCGTGGAACGATCGCCGGACGCCGGACGCCTCCGCCTGCATCGGCGCCGAGCCCTCGCAGTGTGCGCCGCAACTGATCGGCAGCGGCCCGCGTCGGCACCAGAACCGCCGGTTCACCTCCTTCCAGTCCGAGACGGGCGTCGGCCACTCGCGCGGCTATCGCCCGCTGGAACGCGGCGAGGGTGGGTGCGCGGAGCAGGAGCGTCTCGCGTGGCGTGATCACAGCGGCTGGATCGGCATTGTAGAGGGCGTGTCGAGGCGCGGGTGTGCATGAACGGTGGATAGGCTGTGCATGAACGGTGGATGCCATGTTGACGAAAAATAATGTGTGGCGGTTACCCTTGCCGCCACACGGTTTCACCGTCTGTGGATGCCACCTTCGCGTTGCTCTTCGCTTGATCGCGCCGCGCGTGTCACTAAGAATGCTCAGGTTTCCCGCACGTTACAGAACCCCCATCCGACTGACGATCGTTGACCACCGCGCGCCCCACCCACCGTTTTCTGGAGCAGATCAACGGCCGGGACTACGCCATTGAGGTGAACCCCGCACTGGGCGGACGGTGGCGAGCCTCCCTGGTCCGGACGGCGGGCGTCCCCATGGCGCTGATGCCGTTCTATGGCGCCACGCCGGAGGAGGCGTTCGGTCGCCTCACCGGCTGGTTGATCGCCGCGCACAAGGTGGCCGCCGGCGCCGGGACGGAGAGGTCCGCCGCAGCAGATCCGGCGGCAGACCGCGCCCGGTGAGCGCCGGCAGGCGCGGTTCCCGCGCTCCGCGGGGTCAGGCGCGGTATAGTAACTGTGGGCGATCCAGCCGTGATGCGTCTCACCCTGTTCCGTCATGCGCTCGCGATCCTGCCGTGCCTCTGTCTCGCCTGGGCAGCCGCGGCCGACGCTCAGCCGCGCGCCGACGCGGTGGGCGGACGCCCCACGGTTCACCTGATCGCAACCGGCGGCACGATCGCCAACCGGGCGCAGGGCCGGCTGTCGGTGGACGAGCTGGTGGCCCTCGTACCACCGCTCGACCGCCACGCCACCGTGGAAACCGAGCAGTTCGCCAACCTGCCCAGCAGTTCAATCACCCTCGATCAGTGGCTCGCGCTCGCGCGGCGGATTAACGCGCTCTTCCGCGAGCGCGCCGACCTCGACGGGATTGTCATCACCAGCGGCACCGATACGCTGGAGGAGACGGCGTACTTCCTCAACCTGACCGTCCGGAGCGACAGGCCGGTCGTCGTGGTGGGTGCGATGCGGATGCCGGACGACGCCGGCTTCGACGGCGCCGCGAACCTGCTGCATGCGGTCCGGGTAGCGGCAGCTCCGGTCTCGCGAGGGCGGGGCGTCGTGGTGGTGCTGAACAGCGAAATCCACGCTGCGCGCGAGGTGCAGAAGACGCATGCGCAGCGCCTCGACACGTTTGACTCCGGTTCGTACGGCCTACTGGGGGTGGTGGATGACGACCGGATTGTCTACTACCGCCGGCCGGGCCGGCGACACACGCGGCGCACCGAGTTCGACGTCGGGACGATCAGCCGCCTGCCGCGTGTCGACGTCGTGATGACCTATCTGGGCGCGCCGGGCGACCTGCTGCTTGCGGCACGCGATCGGGGAGCCGCCGGACTGGTAATCGCGGCCGGCGGGGCGGGATCGACGACGCCGGGACAGGATGACGCGATCCAGCAGTTGGTCGAGGGAGGAACCGTGGTGGTGATCGCCACGCGGACCGGTGGCGGGCGGGTGCCGGCGCGGAGCCGTCTACTCAAGGCGCCGGCGGACGGGGACGGCGACACCGCTATCGACTGGCGGCTGCACCCCAACCGGGTGTCGGCCGAGGACCTGACTCCGGTGAAGGCACGGATCCTCCTGATGCTCGCGCTGGCAGTCACCAACGACGGCAACGAGATACAGCGCATGTTCGGGATCTACTAGCGCGCTGCGTTGCCGAGTCACCGGGGACGGACCAGCGCGCCGGGGTGCTAGCATCCACGGCGTGGTGGTGCCTGGTGTCGTGCTCTCTGCTGGCCGGTCGTCGCGGATGGGGCGGCCCAAGGCGCTGCTGCCGGCCGGCGGAGATGACACGTTCCTTTCCCGCATCGTCCGCACACTGCACGAGGGGGGCATCACGGACATCGCGGTCGTCGCCGCCGCCGACGGACCGCTGGCCGAACTGCGCACCTCGCTCGATCGCCTGGACGCGCGGATCGTCCTCAACCCCGATCCCTCTCGCGGACAGCTCTCGTCGCTCGTCTGCGGCCTCGACGCGATCGACTGTCCCGGCGTCGACGCGATGCTCCTGACGCTTGTCGACCTCCCGCTGGTGCCGGCCGACACGGTCCGCGCCCTTCTGGACGCCTACATCCGAACCCGCGCTCCCATTGTCCGTCCGGTTCGCGCGGAACCAGTGTCCGTCGGCGCCTCGCGCACGCACGGCCACCCGATCATCATCGACCGCGCCCTCTTCGATCCACTACGCGCCGCCGACCCCGCCCGGGGCGCCAAGCCGGTCATCCGCGCCTTCGAGGCGGAGGCGGTCACCATTCCCGTCGCCGACGACGGCCCCTTCCTCGACATAGACACCCCCGAGACCTACGAAGAGGTCTTCGGTTCCGTATTAGAATGAGCTGGCGCGGCGCGTAAACGGCGCGACGTGGGCCAGTGGCGCAGCTGGGAGCGCGCGTGAATGGCATTCACGAGGTCACGGGTTCGATCCCCGTCTGGTCCACCATTTCTTGAGCCCGACCCATGAGCGACTTTCACGTCCAGATTCGCTGCCAGCGATGCGGAAGCCAGATGACGTTGACCGACCCGGTCGGCTGGCAGTTCGGCCAGATCTGGCCGGCGCAGCAGTTCTGGAAGTGCCCCGAGTGCGGCCGGAACTTCTGGACCACCTATACGGCCCCGAAACCACCACCCCCGCCGAAGCCGGCCGCGCCGCCCGAGGGGACGGCGACACCGCCCGCGCAGTCGCCGCCGGCCGCTGGGGCGGACAACGGATAACGGAGTACGCGTCGCCGCAACCGGAAACGGCACGGTTCCCTGGTTGACATTGCCACGGGGGTCTCCTAGACTGTCGCCTTTGGGGGATTCGGCGGTGGTGCATCAGCGCGGCGCCTTGCCCCTCGGAGGGACGGTATGCCGACCGGTACGATTGCACGTCTGTTGATTGACAAGGGCTTCGGGTTCATCCGCGACGAAGGGGGCATCGAGCACTTCTTCCACCGGAGCTCTGTGCGTAGCGCGGTTTTCGAGTTGCTGCGGGAAGGCCAGCGGGTTGAATTCACGCCGGAGTCGTCCGAAAAGGGCCCGCGGGCCGGGGAAGTCCGGCTGATCGAAGGCTAGCCCCGGGGCGACGACCCACGTCGTCCGGTCCGGTCTCCCATTCGGGTCGAGTTGTGTTCGACCTCCACTCCGGGAAGCGAATGGGGCCCGGTGGCCCTCCCGGTCTTCAAAATCGGTCGCTCCCCGCTGACGCGGGGGGGCTGGGTTCGACTCCCAGGCGCTTCCGCCATAGCCAAGGCGCGCCTGCAGACACGGGCCTCCTGCAGGACGTGACCACGGCCAAGCCGTCCAACCGCCGCAGACGGTCGAGCCATCAGGAGCCGTCCTGATCTTGCACCCGGCGATTAACCTCCGCCGTCGACTCGATCGCCGTCGCCAGCGCCTGCAACTCCACCTTGAAGACGTAGAGGTTGGATGCGACTGCGAGCAGCGCCATCGACGAGTGAATCCCAGCCGGCAGGACCCCCGTGTCTACCCCGCCGCCCACGACCGCGGCCGCCATCGTTACCCCCATCGCCAGCACCCCGACCGAGAAGACCGGCCGGCGGGCCCGCGCCACCACCAAGTGCAGTTCGTCGGGCAGTCCGGCCTCGGTGGCTGCCTCCCGAATCGCCTTCCCCTTGCCGATCAGGTAGAACATCGTCATCGAGTGGGCCAGCAGCGTCACGAGCGTGAAGAAGATGCCGAACGAGACATGGCGCGCCACCTCGTCCGGCGACGCCAGGAAGCCCTGAATCGTGCAGTAGCCGAGGCCGCCGATGCCGAGTACGGCGACGGTGGCGAGCGCCGCCGTCATGCCGTGGTCCCCGGCGAGGCGGCGCCGGATCGGGCCACGCCGTCCGGCGAGGGCGGGCCCGGCGCATGGACGGACAGGCTCGCCGCGCCGTGGACCGCAGCGTGTCTCCGCTGTAGCCGCTGCCGCAGCGCGGCGAACCGTTCCGCCGGCAGACCGACACGGCCGAAGCAACGGGCTCGGTGGTGATCGTCGCCATGGAAGTCGGACCCGCCGCTGACCGCAAGACCGTGCTGTTCCGCCAGGCGAAGGTACCGCGCCTGATCCCCCGAGCCATGCTCGCTGTGGAACACCTCCAGAGCGTCGAGGCCGGCTGCCGCCAGGTTCGGGATCAGGTGGTCTTTCCGAAGCAGTCCCGGGTGCGCGAGCGCTGAGACGCCGCCGACGGCGGCAACGAGACGCACCACCTCGGCCGGTGACGCGCCGGTCCGGGCAACATAGGCGGGACCGTCGTCGGCCAGGTACCGGTCGAACGCTTCCTGGAGCGATCTAACATACCCCGCGTCAATCAACGCCCGCGCCACGTTGGGCCGGGCCACCGCCTTGCCGCTCTCCTCCGCCGCGCGGATCAGATCCTCGATCTCGATCGGCGCGCCGAGCGAGGCGAGCTTCTCCGCCATGCCGCGCGCCCGCCGCACCCGGTCCTGCCGGGCCGCCTTAAGGAATTGCGTCAGGCCGGACGGTTCGTGATGCAGGAAGTAGCCCAGCACGTGCACGTCGCGACGCTCGTCGACCGCGGTGATCTCGATGCCCGCCAGGAACGCCACGCCTCGGGCGTCCGCCTCCACCGCCGCCGCCGGGACGCCGGCCATCGTGTCATGGTCGGTCACCGCCATCGTCCAGATGCCGACTCCCGCGGCTCGCGTGACCAAGTCGGCCGGCGCCAGCGCACCATCGGACGCGGTGGTGTGCATGTGCAGATCAATCATGGGCGAATCTCGGCGGCCAGGTCGGGCGCCCGAGGGACCCGCACGGCTGAATGGTCGCCAACGGACGGGGTCTGCCCACGGGTCAGGCGGTCGCCCGCCGCTTCCGCCGGCGGGCCGGCGTGGACGACTGCCGGGCGCAGAGCGCGCGGTACTCGCGGATCAGCAGTCTCAGGTGATCCCGCTCTTCCTTCGCGAACTCCAGAAAGATCCGCTTCCCCTCGGAGTCCTCGAAGCGCTCGCCGTAGCGCCGGAAGAAGCGGTGCGAACCCCGTTCGCAGCGGATGCCGATCCGGAGCGCTTCCCTGTCATCCACTCCGGCGGTCAATTCGTTCGCACCGGCCGCGAAGAGGCCGTCGGCCGCCCCCTTGAAGAAGAGGAACGTCGGCCAGCTCTCGAGCCGTGCATCCTGCTGCAGCAGTTCGACGTGGCGCGTCTGGAGCGTGCTGAGATGCTCCTTCTCCTCCCCGGCCAGCTTCCGGAAGATCTTCCTGCCGCGCGCATCCTTCGTGAGGCGGGCGGCGCGCCGGTAGAACTCCAGGCCGCTCCGCTCCGTCGCGATCGCAATCCTGAGCGCGTCGCGCGCGAAGAGCAGTTCAGCCGTCACCGGCTCGCCCAACGGGTGTCGGCCCGCCTTGCAGGCGTCGCACGTGCCGTAGATCTGGACGACGCGCTCCGCCGCGTCGAACCTGCGGTCTTCGGCGATCTCTTCGAGCAGGCCCTCGATGTCGGACGAAAGGAACTCGAACGACTGGCTGCAACTCCGGCAGATCAGGTGGAAGTGGCGCGGGTGGCGATAGGCATGCTCGAAGCGGGCACGGCCCTCACCGAAGTCCACCTTCCGCGCGATGCCGGCATCGACCATCCATTGGAGCGTCCGGTAGACGGTCGCCCGGCTGATCCGGTGGCCAGCGCCGCGCATCGCGTCGACCAGCTCGTCGGCGGTCAGGTGACCTTCCTGTTGCAGGAAGTAGTTGACGATCCGATCGCGCTTGCTCGACCGCCGGCCGCCTGCCGGTCGGTGACTCTCAAGAAATGCTGCGCGCGGTTCCATCACGATGCCGCGGTCCGTGGCGCTCCGCCGCTTGCGGGCGCCGTCTCTGGCACAGTCCCGCCCGGTGGGCTGGGCTGACGGTGGCTAGACGCCGAACGACTGGCCGCAGCCGCAGGTGGTCTTGGCGTTCGGGTTCCTGATGGTAAAACCGCCCCCCGTCAGGTTGTCGACGAAGTCCACCTCCGCCCCCGCCAGGTAGCGGACGCTGATCGGGTCGACGAACAGCTTGATGCCGTTCGACTCGAAGATCCTGTCCGCATCGGTATCACCCGGACCATCCTCGATCATCAACCCGTACTGGAACCCGGAGCAGCCGCCCCCCTGCACGAAGACGCGCAGCCCAGCCTCGGACTTCCGTTCCTCCACCAGCAGGGCCTGAATCTTCCCTGCGGCGGCATTAGTGACGTTCACGGGCCCGCTGGCCACCATCGTCTCAGCCATTGTGATCTCTCCCTGGGTCCACCCCAACCGGTCGAATCCCGATTATATCCCGTTCCTCACCTGGCGCGCCGCTCGACCGAGCGCCACGGGCGTAGTGGCATCCACGCCGCCGTCACGCGATAATCGATGGTGCCCGTGCCGCCCCACGCCACCCCCACCGACCTCCTCACCGACGCCGAGCCTCGCTGGCTCCTGATCGCCGACGGGTGGCCCGACCTGGCCGCTGCCGTCAACCTGCAGCGCGTGCTAGTGACACGCAGCGCCGAAGTGGCCGCTGACGCCCAGCGCCTGACGCATGGCGCAACCGCAGCCCCGGATGACCTCCTCGGCCGGCTCCTGCGCGAAGATGCTCCGGTGCTCGATCTTGCGATCGACACCCTGGACGTCGAGCGCCTCACAATGGTCCTGCTGGGCTTTTGCGACGACTTCGCCGCCGGCGGCGTCGGCGACCCGGCGCGGCGCGTTCGGGCCGTGATCGAGGGGGGCGACATCGAGCCCGGATCGCTCCTACGTGCATCGCTCGCGCGACAGCAGACGGCGATCCGGATGCGGGCGGAGCACCTCGCCGTGGCGCCCGACTTGGTCTGGCTGGTGGCGGAACTCACCGTCGGTCCGATCGCAAATCACCTGCAGCAGACGGCGCTCGGGCCGGCGGCGGCGGCGGAGGTGCAGGGAGCGGCGGCAGGGTGGCGGAGGGGACACTGTCCGGCGTGCGGGTCGTGGCCGGCCCTCGCCGAGGTGTGGAAGGGACAGCGTCATCTCCGGTGCTCGTTCTGCGGCGCCGACTGGGCGCCGGCCGAGGTGGCGTGCGTCTACTGCGGGCGGACAGATGATGGCTACCTCGTCGCCGCCGGCGATGCGACGACCGATCCGGGACGCGCGCGACGCGTCGAGTTCTGCCGCGGCTGCCGCGGCTGGCTGAAACAGGCGGAGGTCTCGGCGCCGACGCCGTTTCTGCTGCTCCCGGTGCTCGACCTGGAAACGAGCGACCTCGACGTGGCGGCGGCGGGGCGCGGCTACACACGACCGTCGATGCGTCATGTGCCGACGCGCGACCTGCCCTGCCCCCCGCCGGAGGAACCCGTAAGATAGATCGCGGATGCGATCGATGCGCGTGCCGGTTGCGATTGTCGCCTGCCTGGGGCTCGGACTGCTCGCGGGCGCCACTCCTGCCGGCGCCCAGGTGCGGCCGCCGCACGGCTCGCTGTTCCCTCCCGAGGACCTCGGCCTGCTCGAGGGACCGGACCGCGATGCCTGGCAGGAACCGGAACTGATCATGGACGTACTCGGCATCGCCGACGGCGCGGTGGTGGCGGACGTCGGCGCGGGCGGTGGCTGGTTCACGGTCCGCCTGGCGCAGCGGGTCGGGCCGAACGGGTTGGTCTACGCGGAGGACATTCAGCCGCAGATGATCGAGTCGATCACCCGGCGTGTGAGCCGCGCCGGGCTGACCAACGTACAGACGATCATCGGGACGGCAAGCAACCCGATGATCCCCGCGCCAATCGACGCCGTGCTGATGGTGGAGGTGTACGGCCAGCTCGAGGATCCGGTGACGTTGCTGCGGAACGTCGTCCCACGCCTGAAGCCGGGCGGACGGGTTGGCATCGTCGAGTACCGCCCCGACGGCGGCGGACCGGGACCACCGCTCGAGGAGCGGGTTGTGCCGGAGACGATCATCCGCGACGCGGTGGCGGCCGGGTTGCGATTGCAGTCGCGTATCGACCGGTTCCGGTTTCAGTACCTGCTGGTCTTCGTCGCGCAGGAGCCCGCCGAGCCGGCCGGATAGCGGGCGCGCGTTGATGAAGGCTGCCCTCACCATCGCCGGGAGTGACTCCGGGGGCGGCGCTGGACTCCAGGCGGACCTGCGGGCGTTCGCCGCGAGCGGGCTCTGGGGCGTGAGCGCCGTCACCGCGATTACCGCGCAGCACGACCGGGTCATCACTGCCGTGCATCCGTTGCCGCCGGAGCTGGTGGCGGCGCAGATCGATGCGGTAGCGGAAGGATTCACGATCGCCGCCATCAAGACCGGAATGCTGGCGACCGCGGAGATTGTCGAGGCGGTGACGGAACGGTTGGTACGGATTGACGCCCCGCTCGTGGTCGATCCGGTGTTCGTCTCCACGAGTGGCGTCGAGCTGCTGGCGGACGACGGTGTCGAGTTGCTGATCGAGCGGTTGCTGCCGCGCGCCACGGTGGTCACGCCCAACCGTATGGAAGCCGAGCGCCTGAGCGGTGTGGCGATCAGGTCGGTCGCCGACGCCGAAGCAGCCGCGAAGAGGATCCGCGACCTGGGCGCGTCGGCCGTCGTCATTACCGGTGGCCACCTGGACACCGACGGCCCGGTTATCGATGTTGTTGATGACGGAGGGCGGGTCGTCCATCTGCAACTCCCGCGCAGCAGCGGCCTGACCCGCCATCACGGGACCGGATGCACGCACAGCGCGGCCCTGGCCGCCGGCCTGGCGGCAGGCCGTAGCGTGGCCGAAGCCGCCAGGCAGGCCCAGCACCAAGTGGCCGACCTCCTCGCCTGAGCGTACGCACCGGTTGCGCCGCCGCTGGCGGGACGCTCGCCTATACTGTCGTACATGGCAACGGCTCCCTTCGCGGTGACGGACGCCGTGCTGGATCTGGCGCCGCTCATAGACCTTGTCGCAGACCGCCTTGCCTCAGCGCCGGCGAGCGCCGGGGCGGTCACGTCGTTCCTCGGGACGGTCCGGAACGAGAATCAGGGGCGGCGGGTGGAACGGCTCGAGTACGAGGCGTATGCGCCGCTTGCAGTGAAAGCATTCGAGCGGATTGCCGCCGAGGCGGCTGAACGCTGGCCGGAGACGGTCCTGGCGGTACACCACCGCGTCGGCGCGCTCGCGATCGGCGAGGCGAGCGTCGCCATTGCCGCGGCGTCGCCCCACCGGGCCGACGCGTTCGCCGCCTGCCGCTACACGATCGAACGGATCAAGCAGATCGCGCCGGTCTGGAAGCACGAGTTCTTCGCGGGAGGCGACGTCTGGATCGAGGGCGCGACCGCCGACCCGGACGATGAGGCGGCGCGGCAGACCGCCCTGGAGCGGGCATGCGCGTGACCGTCAGGCTGTTCGCCCGGCTCCGTGACATCGCCGGTGCGTCGGACCTTGAGCGCGAGCTCCCGGGCGAGGCGACGGCGCGCGCGCTCTGGGAAGCCCTCGCCGGCGAGTTTCCGGAGTTCGCGCCGTATCGCGCAACCGTTTCGGTCGCTGTCAACGAGGAGTACGCGCGGATGGACGCGCCGCTCGCCGACGGCGACGACATCGCGTTCCTGCCCCCCGTCTCAGGTGGTTAACGCAATGTTCGAACAACTGCACGGCCTCGAAGATCGGTACGACCGCCTCATGACGCTCATCGCCGACCCGGCGGTGCAGGCAGATCAGGCGGAATACCGGAAGCACGCCCGCGCGCTGGCCGAGTTGCAGCCGATCGTCGAGCAGTACCGCGAGTACCGGGCCGTGGTCGACGAAGCGGCTGAAGCAAAGGAACTCGCCGCCAGCGACGATGCCGAGTTGCGCGACCTCGCACGGCAGGAACTGGAGACACTCGACGCGCGGCGCGAGACGCTGCTGGACGAACTCAGGCTGCTGCTCGTCCCGAAGGATCCGAACGACGAGAAGAACGTTGTTCTGGAGATCCGCGCCGGCACCGGCGGTGACGAGGCAGGGCTGTTCGCCTCCGATCTGTTCCGGATGTACAGCCGCTACGCCGAGCGGGAGGGATGGCGCACCGAGGTGCTCTCGTCGCACGAGACCGGCGTGGGCGCCATCAAGGAGGTGGTCGCGCTTATCGAGGGCAGGCAGGTCTACAGCCGGCTGAAGTACGAGAGCGGCGTCCACCGCGTACAGCGCGTGCCCGCCACCGAGGCGAGCGGCCGGATCCACACGTCGACGGCAACGGTCGCGGTGCTCCCGGAGGCGGAGGAGGTAGACATCACGATCGATCCGAAGGATCTGCGGATCGATACCTTCTGCTCCAGCGGCCCGGGCGGCCAGAGTGTCAACACGACCTACTCCGCCGTCCGGATTACTCACATCCCGACCGGCCTGGTCGTGTCGCAGCAGGACGAGAAGTCGCAGGTCAAGAACAAGGCGAAGGCGATGAAGGTGCTCCGCTCGCGCCTCTACGAGATGGAGCTGCAGCGGCAGCAGTCGGAGATCGCAAGCAACCGCCGCGGCCAGGTGGGGACCGGCGAGCGATCCGAGAAGATCCGCACCTACAACTTCCCGCAGAGTCGGATTACCGACCACCGCATCGGCTTCACGACGCACCAGTTGCCCGCGGTGCTCGAAGGTGACCTGGGCGCACTCATCGACGCGGTGGTGACCCACTACCAGTCGGAGAAGCTGAAGGCGGCGGAACGGGCGGATGGCGGCGCCGAGGCGACGGCGGCGGCGTCGTGACGCTCGCGGCGCTCCAGGTTACGAGCGCGGCCGCCGCTGGCGCCGCCCTGTCCGCCGAGGTGGCGGGCGCGCGCGACCGCTTCGTCCGCGCCGGCATTGCGGATGGCGCGGCGGTAGCCGACGCCGAACGGCTGGCGCGGCACGCGCTAGGGTGGGACCGCGCAGCCTGGCTGGCGCGACGCCGCGAGGCGCCGCCGACGGGATTCGCCGCGCGGTATGCGCCGCTCGTGACGAGGCGTGAGCGGCGGGAGCCAGTGTCGCTGATCCTGGGTGAGCGCGAGTTCTGGGGGCTGCCGTTCGCGGTCGGACCCTCGGTGCTGACACCGCGGCCGGAGACCGAGCTGATCGTGGAGACCGCGCTGGAAGTTTGCGCGGATTGGCGTGGCGCGCCGATTGCGATCGCCGACATCGGGACCGGGTCCGGATGCCTGGCCGTGACGCTGGCGCGGGAGTTTCCGCGGGCCGTGGTGACCGCGGTCGATCTGTCGGAGGATGCATTGGAGGTGGCGCGGCGGAACGCCGAGGCGCATGGCGTGGCCGAGCGGATCGCCTGGGTGCATGCGCCGTTTGAGGCGTGGCTGGGCAAGAGCGGCGGCGTGACGTGTGACCTGGTCGTGGCGAACCTGCCATACGTACCGACGGGGGAGCTGCAATCGCTGCCGCCGGAGGTGCGGGATCACGAGCCGCGCCTGGCGCTCGACGGCGGGGTCGATGGACTGGAGCCGCTGCGCACCCTGCTGCGTCTGGCGGCGCAGCCCGCGGAAGGGACGCCCGCAGAGCGACTACCGGGATGGACCCCGGATGGCCATGGCTGGTGCGAGGCGCCGCCAGTGAGCAGCAGGCGCTGCCAGTGGCTGATCGTTGAGTTGGGGGCGGGGCAGGCGCACCGGCTGGGGGAGCTGCTCGACGAGGTGGAGGGACTCGATCTCGTAGACATCCGGGCTGACCTCCAGGGCATTCCGCGGGTGGTGGTGATCCGCGCCGGCGGGGCGTGAGAGGGATTATGGCTGACTGCCTCTTCTGCAGGATTGCGACCGGGGAGATCCCGGCGGACATCGTCTACCAGGATGACGACCTGATCGCGTTCAACGACATCAACCCGCAGGCGCCGACGCATGTGCTGATCGTGCCGCGGCGCCACATCGCGACGCTGAACGACCTGGCGCCCGACGATGCGACGCTCGTCGGACGGATGGTCCATCGCGCCAGGGAGATCGCCGCGGAGCGGGGCCACGCCGAGGCAGGCTACCGTACCGTCTTCAACTGCAACGCCGAGGCGGGCCAGAGCGTCTTCCACATCCATCTCCACCTGCTGGCCGGCCGCCCCATGACCTGGCCGCCTGGCTAGAGCTGGAGCTGTTGGAGCACGTCCGTCAGGTCGGTCAGGGAATAGATGACCGCGACCTCCCGGACAGCATCCGGCAGGACGGTGGCAGTGCCGGGGAGGTGTGGGGAAGACGCGCGGATCAGGAGCACCGCCGACATCCCCACCTGGTGGGCGCCGGCAATGTCATGGGCCAGGCTGTCGCCCACCATGACGGACACCGCGGCGTCCGCGCCTGCCGCGGCGAGGGCGGCCTCGAAGATGCTTGGGTGCGGCTTCAGGTAACCCTGCTCGTACGACGACACCGCGGCGGTGACGTACGGTTTCAGTTCGAAGTGGGTCTGGAAGGCCTCGAGCGAGCGGTGAGTGTTTGAAATGAGGCCGATCCGGTACCCGGCATCGCAAAGTGCCGCGAACGCGGGCTGCACATCGTCGTACAGCGTGAAGTGGTGGCAGGCGGCCCACTCCTCGTAGATCTCCATGGCGCAGGCGTCGAGGCCGTCGCCCGTGGCGCCCATCCCGGTCAGCACGCGTCGGGCGTAGCGGACGAACGGCTCGGGGCGGTAGATCTGCTCCTGCAGGTGGTCCAGTTCGCTCGACGCCTCGCGCACCGCTGCCTCGTAGCGCGCCGGATCAGCATCCAGGCCGTGAGTGCGCGCGAAGGCGCGGTAGCCCTCACCGTCGAAGACCGGTCCGGGGTGGATCAGCGTGTAGTCGACGTCGAAGAAGACCGCCTCGACACGCCGGCCAGCCGCCATGCGCGTCATTATATTTGGCGCTAATATTGAACATTCGTCGCAAGACGCGCAGGCGCGTCTGTCCCCCCATGTCGGATCTGAAAGATACGCTCAACCTGCCGCAGACCGCCTTCCGCATGAAGGCGAGCCTGCCGTCCACTGAACCGGAGGTGATCGCCCGCTGGGAAGCGACCAATCTGTACGGGAAGATCCGTGAGCACCGCGCCGGGGCACCCCGCTACGTCCTGCACGACGGACCGCCGTACGCGAACGGCGAGATCCACGTCGGCACCGCGCTCAACAAGATCTTGAAGGACGTCATCGTCCGCTCGCGCACCATGGCGGGGTTCGACGCGCCGTACGTCCCGGGGTGGGACTGCCACGGCCTGCCCATCGAGCTGCAGGTCGAACGCGAGCTGGCGAGGAGCCCAGGGGACGGCGCGGCGGCGCCGCCAGTGGTGGAGTTGCGCCGCGCCTGCCGGAAGTACGCCGAGAAGTACATCGACGTTCAGCGCGACGGATTCCGTCGCCTCGGCGTCCTCGGCGCCTGGCAGGAGCCGTACCTGACGATGCGCTACGCCTACCAGGCGGCTATCGTCCGGGCCCTCGGGAAGTTCGTCGAGCAGGACCTCGTCTACCGCGGCAAGAAACCGGTCCACTGGTGCATCGACTGCCGAACCGCGCTGGCCGAGGCGGAGGTGGAATACGAGACGCACCGCTCGCCGTCGATCCATGTCGAGTTTCCGCTGGCGGACGCCAGCCGCGACGCGTTCGCCGCGCTCGCGCCGGCACTAAAGGGACACGACGCGTCAGTGCTGATCTGGACGACAACTCCCTGGACGATTCCGTCGAACCTGGCGATTGCGTTCCACCCCGAGGTGACGTATGCGGTGTACGCACCGGACGCGGCCGCCGCCGGCAACGCCACCGCGAACAGCAATGCCGTCGTGATCGTCGCCCAGCCGATGGCGGAGCGGGTCGCGGCCGAGACCGGCCGGACATTGGGCGAGCCGCTCGCAACCTTCGCCGGCCGGACGTTCGAGCACCTCCGCTTTCGCCACCCGCTGTACGGCCGGGACTCGGTCGGGGTGCTCGCGGACTACGTGACGCTCGATCAGGGCACCGGCGCCGTCCACACGGCTCCCGGGCACGGCGCGGACGACTTCCATACCGGTGTGCAGTACGGCCTGGAGATCCTGGCCCCAATCGGCCCCGACGGTTGCTTCTTCGACGATGTCCCGATCGTCGGCGGCATGCAGGTCTTCGACGCGAACGCCACCGTGACCGATGCGCTCGACGCGGCCGGCAGGCTTTGGCGGCGGACTGATGTCGAGCACACCTACCCTCACTGCTGGCGCTGCCACGCGCCGGTCATCTTTCTCGCGACCGCGCAGTGGTTCATCGCTCTCGACAAACAGGGCCTGCGCGAGCGGGCGCTCAAGGCGATCTCGGGCGTCGAGTGGTTTCCGGCATGGGGTGAGGAACGGATCCGCGGGATGGTGGCGAACCGCCCCGACTGGTGCATCTCGCGCCAGCGCTCGTGGGGAGTCCCCATACCGGCGCTCTATTGCACCTCGTGCCGCCAGGCCACGCTCACCACGGCGCTGATTGACCGTGCGGCGGAGATCTTCGAGCAGCATGGCGCCGACGCCTGGTACGAGCGCGCGGTGGAGGAGTTTGTTCCGGACGGCTTCCGGTGTCCCGGGTGCGGCGGGACGTCGTTCAACCGGGAGACCGACATCCTCGACGTCTGGTTCGATTCCGGTTCAAGCCACGAGGCGGTCCTCTCAGCCCACCCGGAACTGGAATGGCCGGCGACGCTCTATCTCGAGGGATCGGATCAGCATCGTGGCTGGTTCCACAGCTCGCTCCTGATCGGCATCGGGACTCGCGGCGCCGCACCCTTCCGCCAAGTGCTGACGCACGGATTCGTGGTCGATGCCGACGGCCGCAAGATGTCGAAATCCCGCGGCAACAGCGTCGACCCCAAGACGGTGATCCAGCGGCACGGCGCCGAGATCCTCCGCCTTTGGGCGGCGATGACCGACTATCGCGAAGAGATGCGCCTGGGCAACGAGATCCTGGCGCGGGTCGTCGAGGCGTATCGCAAGATCCGGAACACGTTACGGATACTCGTTGCCAACCTGTACGACTTCGATCCGGCGGCCCATCTGGTGCCGCCCTCCGCGCTGGACGAGGTGGACCGCTACGCGCTCGCCCGCTACGGCGAGACCGCCACGGCGATCCTCGCCGCGTACGACCGGTACGAGCTACAGCCGATCTCGCACGCGGTGAACCGCTTCCTGACCGTCGATCTGAGCGCGTTCTACATCGATATCTCGAAGGATCGTCTCTACACCTTCGCGGCGGGATCGCCCGCGCGGCGATCGGCGCAGACGGCGATCTATACGATGACCGACGGTCTGGCGCGGCTGCTCGCGCCGATCCTGCCGATCACGACCGACGACCTGTGGCGTCATCTGCCGGGTGCGCGCGAGGAGAGCGTGCACCTGGCCGACTTCCCGGAGGGGTGTGACGCCCTGGTCGACCGCGAGCTGCTCGACCGGTGGACGCGGCTGCGCGAGCTGCGCGATGCGGTGAACGTCGAGCTGGAACGGCTGCGCCAGGAGAAGGTAGTGGGCACCTCGCTCGAGGCAGAGGTGACTCTTCGCGTAAACGGCATGACGGCGGCGTTGGCGGAAGAGTACGCATCGGAGCTCCCCATGCTGTTCATTACGTCGGCGGTGTCGGTCGATACGGACCCATCGCTCCCGGTCGACCCGGAGCAGGCACGTGCGGCGGGCGCGCAGTTCACCGAGCCGGATGGCGCGGCAGTAATCACGGTGCGGCGCACGGGCGGCGTCAAGTGCGGCCGTTGCTGGCGCTACGTGCCGTCGGTCACTGACACCGACCCGGCGGGACTGTGCGCGCGATGCGTTGACGCCCTGGCCGAGGCGGTAGGACGTGTCGGCTGACGTGCCCCGAGGCCGCATCCTCGTCCCGATCGCCGCGGTGGTCGTCGTCGCCGATCAGCTCTCCAAGGGGATGGTGCGGGCCTGGCTGCCGCTGTACGACTCGGTCACGGTCATCCCCAACCTGCTCGACTTTCGGTACGTCCGCAACACCGGCGCTGCGTTCGGCCTGCTGAACAGCGCCGACATTCCGTTCAAGGCGGCGATCATGACCGCCATCGCGCTGTTCGCACTGATCGCCATCGCCGTCTACGCCAGCCGCGCGGCGGCGGACGAGCCGCTGACGAGGATCGGCCTGGCGCTTGTGCTCGGGGGCGCCGTTGGCAACCTCATCGATCGGATCGCGACCGGCTCCGTCGTCGACTTCATCGACGTCTACTGGCGGGGCTGGCACTTCTGGGCATTCAACGTGGCGGATGCCGCGATCACAGTGGGCGCCGGGTGTGTCATCCTAGAGATGGTCATCGGGAAAGGACAGGCTTCCTCGCAGGCAGGCAATTAGGTGTATCCGAGACTCTTCGAGCTGGGCGGGATCAGCATCTATATGTACGGGCTGATGCTGGTGGCTGCCTACCTTATCGGCCTCCGCGTCGCCGTCGCCCGCGGCCGGACCCTCGGCCTGAACGACGTGCGCGTCATGGATCTCGGCATTCTGGTGATTGTCGGTGCGTTCCTGGGGGCGAAGCTGCTGCTCTTCGTCGTCGAGTGGGACCACATCGTCCAGAACCCGGCATTCGCCTTGACGCTCCTCCGTTCGGCGGGCGTCTTCTACGGCGGGCTGATCCTCGCTCTCGTCGCCGCCTTCTGGTACATGCGACGTCACCGGATGCCGCTCTGGACCACCTGCGATGCCTTCGCCCCCGGCATCGCACTCGGCCAGGCGGTGGGCCGGATCGGCTGCCTCCTCGCCGGTTGCTGCTACGGGAAGCCGACCGGCCTGCCATGGGGCATCACCTTCACCAGTCCGATCGCCAGCGCCAACGTCGGCACGCCACTCGACGTCGCGCTCCACCCGACGCAGCTGTACGAGTCGGCCGCAGCGCTCCTGATTCTGGGCATCCTCCTCCTGATCGAACGCCGCCGGCGGTTCTTCCCAGGACAGACCTTCTGGACATACCTGCTCCTCTATCCCGTCGCCCGCTTCACGATCGAGTTCTTCCGCGGCGACCCCCGCGGCACCGTCTTCGATCTCCTTTCCACGTCCCAGTTCGTCTCTGCGCTGCTGATCCCCCTCAGCCTGATCATGCTGGTCCGATTGACCCGCACTCCGCACCCCCACCCAGCCTAGCTGCACGGCGCGACCTGCCATGCCATCCTGCGCCGACGTCAGGCCGCCGAGCACATGACCGCTAGCGAAGGCACATCCTGGGCGGCGACTGCAACCGCCGAGGAGGCAGGACTGCGCCTCGATCGATTCCTGACGACGCACCTCGCCGCCACCCGTTCGCAGTTGCAGCGCCTGATCCGCACCGGTCAGGTGCAGCTCAATGGCGCACCGGCGCGACCGAGCGCACAGATCCACGCCGGCGACCGGATCGAGGTGGAGATCCCGCCGGCAACGCCGGCGTCGCCGCAGCCTGAAGCGATCCCGCTCGACATCGTCCACGACGACCCCGACCTCGTCGTCGTGAACAAGCCGGCCGGGATGGTGGTGCACCCGGGCGCCGGGCATGGCGAGGGAACGCTGGTGAACGCGCTGCTCCACCACGTGCGGGACCTGAGCGGTATCGGTGGCGAGCTACGGCCAGGCATCGTCCACCGCCTCGACCGGGGCACCTCCGGCCTGATGGTGGTGGCGAAGCATGATGCGTCGCACGCGGAACTCGCACGGCAGTTCCAGGCGCGCGAGGTGGAGAAGACGTACGTTGCGCTGGTCTGGGGGCTGGTGCGGCAGGGCCGCCGAATTGATCTGCCGATCGGCCGCGACCCGCTCGACCGGAAGCGGATCTCGGCGCGGGCCCGGCGCGCGCGCTCAGCCGTGACGCGCGTGACCCGGGCGGAGCCCCTCGCCGGGATGACGCTCGCCGAGGTGACAATCGCTACCGGACGGACGCACCAGATCCGTGTCCACCTGAGCACGATCGGCCATCCAGTCGCAGGTGACCCGACGTACGGCGGGCGGAAGCGCCACGCGCCGCCGGCGCTCCGCGACACCCACCGGATCGCTCAGCGGCTCGACCGGCCGTTCCTCCATGCCGCGCGACTGGCGTTCACGCACCCGCGCGACGGCCGCCGACTGGCGTTCAGTTGTGCCCTGCCGCACGACCTGCAGCAGACCGTGGACGAGCTGCGAACCGTTGCAGCGGCGCAGGCTGACCCGGGAGGGTAGCGTCGGCCGATGGCCGGACGCTACTGAACGACGTCCGCCACCGGGCCGGAGCCCGTGGCGCCAGGCGTCGCCGCGTGGTGCGGCACCGCCGGGGAGGCCGGCATCAGCGCAAGGGCGAGGGCCTCATCGATGGTGGAGACGTAGTCGATCTCCATCTCGCGCCGTAGTTCCTCGCCAAGATCTTCCTTGACATATGGCTCGTTCCGCTTCGGAAGGATGACGCGGAAGATCCCGAGCTGGCGCGCTGCGAGCACCTTCTCCTTGACTCCGCCCACGGGCAGCACCAGACCGGAGAGGGTGATCTCGCCCGTCATGGCGACGTCACCCCGGACCGCGCGACCAGTCATCTCGGAGACCAGCGCCGCGACGATCGTAAGGCCGGCCGAGGGTCCGTCCTTCGGGATGGCGCCAGACGGAACATGGATGTGGAGATCCCCCTTCCCGAAGAAGTCATCATCCACGTGGTAGCGGGCAGCGTGCGTCCGCAGCCAGGAGACCGCGGCGGAGGCCGATTCCTTCATCACGTCGCCCAACTGCCCCGTCAGCTCGAGCCCGCCCCCACCAGGCATCCGGACCGCCTCGACAAAGAGTACGTGCCCGCCGGCCGGGGTCCACGCCAGGCCGGTCGCGACGCCTGGACACTTCGTCCGTTCCGCGACTTCCTCGTCCTGGAACTTCGGAGCGCCGAGCAGGTCGGCCACCAGCACTGGCTGCACTTCCACCGGCGATGCGTCCCCCTCCGCGTAACGACGCGCCACCTTTCGGCAGAGTGCCGCCAACTCGCGCTCCAGGTTCCGGACGCCCGCTTCCCGGGTGTAGTTACGGATGAGCATCCGGAGCGCCGGTTCCGTGAACGTGATCTGATCCGCCGTGAGGCCGTGGTTCTCCACCTGACGGGCAACCAGGTGCTCGGTTGCAATGGCGACCTTCTCATCCTCGGTGTAGCCCGGCAGCTCGAGCACTTCCATGCGGTCGAGCAACGGCGGCGGGACCGGATCGAGGACGTTCGCCGTCGTGATGAACAACACCTCCGACAGGTCGAACGGCACGTCGAGGTAGTGGTCGCGAAACGTGTGGTTCTGCTCCGGGTCGAGCACCTCGAGGAGCGCGGCAGCGGGGTCGCCGCGGAAGTCCATGCCGATCTTGTCGATCTCGTCGAGGACGAAGACCGGGTTCCTCGTCTCGGCCCGGCGCAGGCCACGGATGACCTGCCCGGGCAGGGCTCCGATGTAGGTGCGCCGGTGGCCCCGGATCTCCGCCTCGTCGCGCATCCCGCCCAGCGAGACCCGCACCACCTCACGGCCGAGCGACTCGGCGATTCCCTTGGCGAGCGACGTCTTGCCGACGCCCGGCGGCCCGACAAAGCAGAGGATCGGGCCCTTGACGTCCGCCTTCAGCTTCCGGACGGCCAGGTATTCGACGATCCGATCCTTCGCCTTCTCCAGGCCGGAGTGACCCCGGTCGAGCGTTTCCTTGGTCCGTGCGAGGTCGATCGACTCCTCGGTTCGGACATTCCAGGGGAGTGAGACCAGCCAGTCGAGGTAGGTGCGCGAGACGGTGTACTCGGCCGCCGCCACCGGCATCTTCGAGAGCCGGTCCAGCTCGCGCAAGGCCTCTTTCTGGACCGCCTCGGGCATGCCGACCTGCTCGATCTTCTCGCGGAGCTCCTCGACCTCCTTCGCCTGATCGTCCGACTCGCCCAGTTCTTTGCGGATCGCCTTCATCTGCTCCCGCAGCAGGTACTCCCGCTGACTCTTCCCCATCTCCGACTGCACCTGTGACTGGATCTTCGAGCGGAGCTCAAGTACCTCGATCTCCTTGGCAAGCAGGCGATTGAGCTGCGCGAGGCGGTCACGGACGTTGAGCGCCTCGAGCAGCGACTGCTGATCCTCAGTCGTGATCGTCCGGAGACCCGCCGCGATGAAGTCGCCCACCCGGCCCGGCTCCACGATCTTGTTCACCAGCGCCCGCATGTCGTCGGAGAGGTGTGGCGACACCGAGACGATCTGCTCGAAACTGGTCCGAAGGTTCTGGACGAGTGCGTCGATCTCCATCCGGTCGCCGTCCGCCTCCACTTCGTCGGCGGCGTGGACGGCGGCGCGGTGACAGGGCTCGACGGCGATCAGCCGGTCGAGTGCGATCCGCCGAACCCCCTCAACAAACAGCCGGTAACTGCCGTCCGGCAGCGGGAAGATCTTGTGGACCTGCGTCAACGTGCCAACGGCGTAGAGATCGCCCTGGCCGGGCTCCTCCTGGGAGGCGTCGCGCTGGGTAAAAACCGCGATCAACTGGCTCTCCTCAAGCGCCGTCTCGATCAGCCGAACGGAACGGGGACGTCCCACCGCGAGCGGCATGACGCCGCCCGGGAAGAGCACCGTGTCGCGCAACGGCAGTACCGGAAGCTCGGACGGCACCTGCACCACCTGCTCGGATGGCGGGTCCGGCGGGGATGGCTTTGACGGGCGCTCGCGATCGTCGCTCACGGTTATCCCTGGAAGTCAGCGAAGAGCGAGGCGGGCGACCGGCGGGCAGCGTACATCTGTTCCCGCTCGATCGCCATCTCGCGTTCCGCCTCGCACTCCGTGCAGCGCACGGCGAACGGCAGCGCGCGCAACCGCGCGGTCGAGATCTCCGCACCGCACTCGTAGCAGCACCCGAAGGTACCCTCGTCCAGGCGGTCGATCGCCTCCGTGATTCTGTGGAGCGTTTCCGTCTTCATCTGCAGCACGGCGAACTCGATGTCACCCTGAATGTCCGCCTCGGAGCTCTCTGCCTCGTCCCGCACGTTGGGCGTGACCGACGCCGCGTGCTCCAGGCGGGCATCCCGCATCTTGTGCTGCACCTCCCCGATGATCTCGAGACGCCGCGCCTCGAGCATCTCCTTCAGCTCGATGTAGCGAGCCCTGTTCAACCGTTTCTTCGTGTTCCGTTCCTGGATCGTCATGTGCCTGCTCCTTGGTGCGGCGGCATGTTGTGCCGGCGTCACCGGCGAAACGTGGATCCGGGCCAGCCGCAACCTGCCTTCCTCCTTACCGTAAGCAAGATCCGTGCCAATAGGCCACGTCGCTAATCCCTTAGACGACGGGAACACCGGTTTGGTTTCGTTGTTCGGCAGCGACCTCTCCAGAGGACGTTCCTGCCGCCGATCGGCGGCAGTACGGGCGCCCCAACGCAACCGGGACCCAGCTATTGCTGTCATAATCTGCCGGCATGTCGAAAGCTGTCTGTCCGCTCTGCGGCCGCCGGAAGCCACGGCGGGCCTGTCCCGCCCAGGCGGCGTCGATCTGCTCGGTCTGCTGCGGCACCAAGCGCCTGATCGAGATCGCCTGCCCGCCCGACTGCACTTGGCTGCAGTCCGCTTCGGCTCATCCGCCGGCCGTGGTGCAGCGGCAACGGGAGCGGGACGTCCACTTCCTGATCGCCCTGCTGCATGGCATGACAGCACCGCAGCAGGCGCTCTCCTATCGGCTGCTCGCACTTCTGGCACAGGATCGGCCAGACCTGCCCGGACTGACTGACGCCGATATCGCCGAGGCCGCGCAGGCGCTCGCACAGACCGCCGAGACCGCGAGCCGGGGCATCGTGTACCAGCACGCTGCCCAGACGTCGGCCGCGCAGCGTCTGGTGCAGGAAATGTCCGCGCTCGTTGACGCCGCGGCACAGCAGGAATCACCGCTCCCCGATCACGATCTGGCGGATATCTTCCGCCGGATCGAACGCGGGGCGCGCAAGGGACGGACGCTGTTGGGGGGCGAGGCGGACGAGACCGCCTGTCTCGGAATGCTGAAGCGGCTCGCCGCCGCCATGGCGGCGGCGGGGTCGGAGCAGGGGGCGCCAGCACAGTCACCGGAGTCGGCGCTGATCATCCCTGGGCGGTAGGATGTCCGCCCCACCGACGCGCGCTTGGAGGAAAGCACGCCAGTGAAGTCGGGTGCGCGCCGTGGTTGCCGACCGGACGTCGACATGGCCAGAGGTGATAGAATAGGAAGAACACTTATGGCACGACGGTGTGACATCTGCGGGAAGGGACCGAAATTCGGGCGGAACGTCTCGCACGCCCACAACGTGACCCGGCGGAGGTTCCAGGCGAACATCCAGACGGTCCGCGCGGTGGTCAACCGCGGCGTGAAGCGGCTGCGGGTCTGTACCCGCTGTATCCGGTCCAACAAGGTCGTCAAGGCCGCGTGACGCGGACTCCCATCAGCACGCCTGCCGCACCCCTCGCCATCGGCCCCTATTCGCAGGCGATCCGGACCGGTGATCTCCTCTTCGTGTCTGGCCAGGTGCCACTCGATCCAGGGTCGGGAGCACTGATCGCGGGCGACATCAGCACTCAGACCGAGCGGGCGCTCCAGAACCTGGATGCCATCCTCACCGCTGCTGGTGCGTCGCGCGACGACGTCGTGAAGACGACCGTCTACCTGGCTGACATGAACGACTTCGTGGCGATGAACCGAGTGTATGCCACCTTCTTCGCCGTTCCCTCCCCGGCTCGCGCCGCGGTCCAGGTGGTCCGTCTCCCGAAGGACGCCCTGGTTGAAATCGACGCCGTCGCGCGCGTGAGTGTGCCGCCCGCCAGCGGCGCCGACTGATACCCTGTCCGAGGAACGACTGCCGCCCGCGACCGGATCTACTGCTGGCGCAACACGCGCTCGACGTTCAACACGCCGGGGACGGCCCGGACCACCTTGATCGCCTTCTGCAGGTGCTTCAGGTCCTTGATATCCATCGTGACGCTGATATGCCCGTGCTGATCCTCGTGCGCCGAGGCTTCCACCTTGCGGATGTCAATCCGCGTCTCGGCGATGCGCGACGTGACGTCGGCCAGCATGCCGCGGCGGTCCTCCACCTGAATGGTGAGACAGACCGTAAACGATGCCTCGCCGTCCGCCTTGTCCCAGACGACATCGATGCGTCGTTCCGGGTCGTACAGCAGGTTCAGCACGTTGGGGCAGTTCGCCGAGTGGACTGATACTCCCTTGCCGCGCGTCACGTAGCCGACAATCTTCTCCCCCCGGATCGGGTTGCAGCAGCCGGCGCGGAAGACCATCAGATCGTCGAAGCCACGCACCTTGATGGTGTCCTGATTCGGCCGGAGGATGCGACGCACGACCGACGCGATCGGCGTCTCCGGGTTTGGCTGCTGCAGCCGATTCTCGGGCACGAGCCTGTCGAGCACCGCCCGCGCCGCCACCTTGCCGTAGCCGACGGCGGCGTAGAGGTCATCCGGCTTCGACGCATTGAAGTCGCCGCAGACCGTCTCGACCGCCTTCGCGTCAAGCACGGCCTTCGCCTTGAGCGCGAACCGGCGCACCTCCTTTTCAATCAGCTTGCGTCCCAGCTCTACCGCGCGGAGCTTCTCCTCGCCATGGATGAAGTGCTTGATCTTGTTGCGCGCGCGGGTGGTGGCGACGATGCTCAACCAGTCGCGACTCGGCCGGTGTCCGGGCGCGGTCACCACCTCGATGATGTCGCCGCTCTCAAGGCGGGTGCGAAGCGGCACCATGCGGCCGTTGACGCGCGCACCGACACAGGTGTGGCCGATGTCGGTATGGATGGCGTAGGCGAAGTCGATCGGCGTGGCGCCGCGTGGCAGCGCCTTCACCTCCCCCTTCGGCGTGAACGTGTACACCTCCTCCGGGTAGAGGTCGATCTTCAGAGTGTGGATGAACTCGCTCGGGTCAGGCACCTCCTTCTGCCACTCAAGCAGCTGCCGGATCCAGAGGAAGTACTGCTCGTCCGCCTCGGCGCCGACCCGGCCTTCCTTGTACTTCCAGTGGGCGGCGATCCCCTCCTCGGCGATCTGGTGCATGTGCTCGGTCCGGATCTGCACCTCGAACGGAAAGCCGCGATCGCTCACCACCGACGTGTGCAGCGACTGGTAGCCATTCGGCCGGGGCATCGCCACGAAGTCCTTGAACCGGGCCGGTACCGGCGACCAGGTCTGATGGATGATGCCGAGTGCGGCATAGCAGTCGTGGACTGAACGGGTGATGACGCGGACCGCCACCAAGTCGTACACCTCATCGATCGAGATCCGCTGCCGCTTGATCTTCTCCCGGATGCTGAACAGGCGCTTGATGCGTCCCTCGATCGCAACGACCGGAATGCTGGTCTCCTGCAACTTGTCGGCAAGCGTCCGTTTGAGTCGCGTCACTGTCCGGTCGGTCGCCTTCCGGCGCTTCTCCACCAGCGTAAGGAGCGCGTTGTATTCCGTCGGCTCGAGCTGCCGGAAGGCGAGATCCTCCAGTTCGTGTTTCACCTTGCTCATGCCGAGCCGGTGGGCGATCGGCGCGTAGATGTCGACCGTCTCCTGCGCGATGGTGAGGCGCCGGTTCTCTGACAGGTGGTTGAGCGTCCGCATGTTGTGGAGGCGGTCTGCCAGCTTCACCAGAATGACCCGAACGTCGTGCACCATGGCGAGCAGCATCTTGCGGAAGTTCTCTGCCTGCCGCTCCTCCCTCGACGAGAAGTGCATCGCGCCGATCTTGGTAACACCGGCGACGACGTTCGCCACATTGGCCCCGAACAGCTCTCGTACCTTCTCCTCGGTGGTGAGCGTGTCCTCGACCACATCGTGCAGCAGGCTGGCCGCCACCGCGACATCGTCGAGATGCATCTCTGCCACCAGTCCGGCTACCTCGAGCGGATGGGTGATGTACTCCTCGCCCGACCTCCGTGTCTGCCCGGCGTGCGCCAGAGCCGAGAAGTCGTAGGCCCGCCGCAGCAGGTCGACATCGGCGTCCGGCCTGTAGGCGCGGACCGTACGGATGAGTGTGTCGAGACTGCCCATGAAAAAAGCCGGGCGCCCTCACGAGCGCCCGGCCCTGATTGTCGCCGATGTGAACTGGTTGCGTGAAGCTCCGGGGTTGCCTACTAGCCCTCAGCCGCCGCGGCCGCCGCTCCTCGCGCCGCCTCCTGAATCTCCTGCGCCCGGTCGCGGAGCTCGTCCGCCTGCGCGAGCAGCGCCTCCTGCTCGTCGAGATCCTCACTCATGTTCGCCTGCATGCGGAGCAGGATGTTCTTGTAGATGAGCGCATCGACGTAGCGGTCGTTTAGCGCAATCGCCTGATCGGCTGCCTCGATACCCGCCAGGACGTACTCCGCCTTCTCTTCCTGCGTGATGCGGAAGTCGCGGAACGCCTTCTCCCAGTAGAACGTGGAGATGGTGTAGAACGCCTCGGGGTTGTCTGGCTCGATGCGGGCGCGTTGCCGCAGCGCATCGATCGTCTGCTCGAAGTCGCCGCTGCGGTTGTAGAACCCTGCAAGCTGCAGGTAGACGGTCGGGTCGTCGTCCCGCAGGTTCTGGACCTCAAGCATGATCGCCTCGGCATCCTCGAAGAGACCCGACTCCTCGAAGAGCTGCGCCAGCACGAAGTAGTTGTCCGGGTTGGACGGATCCAACTGGATCATCTCCTGCAGGAGCATTGCCCGGTTAGTCGGGTCGTTGGCCCGGTCTGGGCCGTACGACGCCACCAAGTATTGCATCGACAGCGTCTGGAACTCGGCGCTCGGAATCCGGTCCGCCGCCAGCCGGTAATACTCGATGGCACTCTCCAGGTACCGATCGTTCTCCGGATTGCCCCTGAAGGCCGGCGTGTAGAGGTTGTCGTAGGAGTTCGCGATGTAGAAGTAGGCGACCGTCATCGCCTGCGAGAGCTCGCTCTCCGGATCCGCGTCGATCACCTCGAGCACATGCCCGTACTCCTCAATGGCTCCCTCGTAGTCGGCGCGACCGTACAGGAGGTTCGCCTCCTTGAACGTGCGCATCGCGCCGAGCTGAGCGAAGAAGGCGCATGAGACCAGCGGCATCACGAGCGCCGCGACGAGAACTAGTCTCACGAAGGTCCGTGCCGTCTGCATGATGTTCTCCCCCCCTGTCCGCGTTGGCCACCCGTGCCGGCTACCCAACCGGCGCGGCGCCGGCAGCGCGGCGCATCCCCTCGGTAACGATCCCCACCTTCTCGACCCCAGCGCCCTGCGCGGCGTCGATCACGTCAATGATCTCGCCGTAGGTGAGCGTGCCGGCAGCCGCGATAAACATCGTCTTTTCTCTCCGGGTCTCAAAGATATCTCGCAGGTCCGACTCGAGTGTCGCCATGTCCATCGGCTGCTGGTTGACGGAGATCCGGCGGTCCGCCGTGAACTCCAGCACAATCTGGCTGCTGTCGGTCTGCGCCTGCTGCGCGCCCTGGGTTTCCAGCGGCAGGTTGATGTCCAGGCCGCGCTGTCCCAACGGCAGCGCCGCCAGGAAGATGACGATCAGAACGAGCAGCACGTCGATGAACGGCGTGATGTTGATATCCGAGTTCGCCGCGACCTTCGTGGCGCCGACAACCACCTCTGCGCCGTGGTGCTTCTTCTTCGCCATTGCGACTTATTCTCCCCCGCCGGCCACGCCACCGATTTCGCGCTCGGTGACGAGTGCGACGTTCTCGATACCGGCCCGCTGTAACCGATCCAGCAGGTTCATCACTGAGGAGTACTGGGCATTCACGTCGCCCTTGACCAGCAGAATGCGCTCCAGCTTCCGGTCAAGGGCCGCGTTGATCGCCGTGAGCAGCTCCGTCTGTGACGTCTGCTGGTTGTCGACAAAGTACCGGCCGTCGGCCGTCACCGCTATTATGGTGTTGCTGTCGTTGTCCGCCTTGTCCGTCGTGTTCGTCGCCTCAGGCAGCGTCAGCGTCACACCCGCCTGCAACAGTGGGGCGATGAGCATGACGATGATGAGTAGCACGAGCATCACGTCGGCGAGCGGCGTGATGTTGATCTCGGAGTTGAGTCCGCTTTGCCTCTCGCCAACTTGCATCCCCATGGTTTGTTCTCCTCAACAAAGACACGACCCGGACGCGTCCGCCCGTGGGCGGACGCGTCCGACCCTATCTCCTGTAAGTCGGCCTATGACTTCTTGATGAAGTAGTCGACCAGCTCGGACGACGAGTTGTCCATTTCGACGGCAAAGTACTCGAGGCGCCCGGTCAGGTAGTTGAAGAACCAGACCGCCGGAATCGCCACGAACAGCCCGATCGCGGTACCGACAAGCGCTTCCGAGATGCCGCCCGACACGGCGCCCAGACCGCCCGACCCGGTCGCCGCGATTCCCTGGAAGGCGTTGATGACGCCCAGGGTGGTCGCCAGCAGGCCGACGAACACGGCGGTCGACCCGATGGTCGCCAGGATGCCCATGCCCCGCTTGAGGTCGGACGAGGTGAGCGCCGCCGCCCGCTGAATGGCGCGGTGCACACCGTCGACGACATCGTCCTTGATGAGGTCGCCGCCGCTGTCATTCTGGAACTGGTACTCCTGAAGGCCGGCCAGAACCACCTTGCCAAGGTGGCTGTACTTGTAGTTCTTGGACTGCGCGATGGTAATCGCCTCCTTGAGCTTTCCATCCTTCAGGTGCTTCGCCACCTGCGGCGCGAACAGCTTGGACTGCTTCGACGCCTGCATGAAGGTGAACAGCCGCTCAAAGAAGACGCCCACCGACGCCATCGACATCACGGCCAAGACCCCCATCAGCAATTTGACGAACAGCCCCATCTGGTCCCAGAGTTCAAGGAAATCCATCTGCTCCTCCTCGTGGGTCGCACGGACCCTCAACAACTACGCATGCACAAGGTTCACTCGAAACGGGTCTACTTACTGCTGCAGTGTGAAGTTGACGGTCACCGTCATGACAACCGGCACCGGCACGCCGTTCAGCAGCGTTGGCGTGTACTGCCACTGCTTCACCGCGGTGATGGCCGCCTCGTCGAGCAGCGGCACCGACCGGAGCACCTGCACGTCGGTCACCGCACCGGTCGGTCCGATGACAGCCTCGAGAATGACCACCCCCTGGACCCGCGCCTGCTGCGCCACCGGCGGGTAGACCGGTGGCACGTCGCGGACCTTCGTCGGGGGGCTGATGTTGCCGCCGACGCGGACCGGCTCTGGCGGGGGGGGGGGCGGAGGCGGCGCGGTCAGCAGGCCGCCGACGATGCCGGAGACAACGCCGCCCGATACACCACCCTCAACGCCTCGCACCTCTTGGAGGTCGAAGCCGGACTCCTCGACGATCTGCTCCGGCGCGACGATCGGCGCCGCGTTCGGATTGATGTCGATGATCGGCGGGGGCGCCGCCTCGGCCGCGGCCGGGGGCGGGGGCGGGGGTGGGGGTGGGGGTGGGGGTGGGGGCGCCGCCACAAACGCCATCATGCTGGCGGGGGTCGGCAATGCGTCGACCGCCATCAGCGGGATGACCACTACCGCGCCGATCGCCACGACGTGCGCAACGATCGACAGCGGCAGCGTGTACCACTTGCGCGCGCCCACCTGGATGGACGGGTTGGCGATTTCCCCGAATATCATCGGTTCGGCCTTCTTCGGCGGGCCACCCCGAGCCGGGGGCTTGCCGCCCGAGGGCGGCCCAGCCTGCCTTTTCGGCGCTGCCTGCGACGACGGATTCTTTGCCTGGTGCGTGTCAGCCACGGGTACGCCCTCCTGACCTGCTTTGCGCGCGGACGCGGTATTCCAAGGCGGCGATTATAGCAGGCCGATTACCAGTGTCAACGAACGAACATCCTTGCCCGCGCCTGTCAATCTTGTTGGACACCGAGCGACGAAAAATGGCCCGTCCGCTCCCCCTCAGGCGCCACGGGAGCAACGCGCCGCCGATCCTGCCGGACACGGGAGAGCGGCATGTTACCGGCCTCGCCCGGCGCCGTCAACCGCCGCCGGGAGCCGGCCATGACCTCCCACTACTGCATCCACCCGACGATGAGCGGCGCGAAGATCACGGCGACGATCGTCATCAGCTTGATGAGAATGTTGAGGCTGGGCCCAGATGTGTCCTTGAACGGGTCTCCCACCGTGTCGCCGATGACGGCAGCCTTGTGCGGGTCGGACCCCTTGCCGCCGTGGTGCCCCTCCTCGATGTACTTCTTCGCGTTGTCCCAGACGCCGCCGGCGTTCGCCATCATCAGGGCCATCAGCACGCCGGTCACCAGCGCGCCCGCCAGCAGGCCACCCAGTCCGGAGATACCGAGCAGGAAGCCGGCAGCCAGCGGCGCCAGCACCGCGATCAGTCCTGGCACCACCATCGCGCGGATCGCCGACCTGGTCGAGATTTCCACGCACCGCGCCGAGTCCGGTTCCGCCTCGCCCGCCAGAAGACCGGGGATCTCGCGGAACTGCCGGCGCACCTCGCCGATCATGTCGTTCGCCGAACGGCCCACCGCATTCATCGTCAGGGCGGAAAAAAGGAAGGGAAGCATGCCGCCCAGGAGCATCCCGATCAGGACGTTCGGGTTGTCCAGCGCCAGATCGAGCAGCCGCGGCTCGAACGCCGCGACGCCCCCGGCCGCCATCACCGCACTGTCGGCAGTGGCGCGGAACGTGCTGAAGAGCGCAAGCGCCGTCAACGCCGCTGATCCGATGGCGAAGCCCTTTCCCATCGCCGCTGTGGTGTTCCCCACCGCGTCGAGCGCGTCGGTCCGCTCGCGGACATACGCCTCGCACCGGCTCATCTCGGCGATCCCTCCCGCGTTGTCGGCAACGGGACCGTAGGCATCCACTCCCAGGCTGATCCCGAGGGTGGACAGCATCCCGACCGCGGCGATCGCGATGCCGTACAGCTCCGCCTGCGCGAAGCTGAACCAGATCGCCAGGCAGATGACCACGATCGGCAGCGCGCACGACATCATGCCAACACCTAGGCCGGCAATGATGTTGGTGGCGGGGCCTGTCTCCGACTGCTGCGCGATCCGGTGGGCGGGCGGCTTGTCCTTGCCGGTGTAGTACTCGGTGATCTGGCCGATCAGAACGCCCGCCGCCACCCCCGCCACAACGCACCAGAGGACGGCGAACGGGATCTCGAGCAGGGCGATCAGCACGGCGGCGCCCGCGAAGACCAGAACCGACGCCACGATCAGGCCGCGGTGCAGCGCGCTGCCGATCTTCGCTTCGTCGTTGGTGTTGACGGCGAACGTGCCGAGGATTGACGCCAGGATGCCGACGCCGGCGAGGAGCACCGGAAAGATCGCCAGGCGTCCCTGCAGCGCCGTGAACGATCCCTCGTCGACACCCCAGAGCGCGCCTGCCGACGCCGCGACCATCGCCCAGGCGAGGGCGATCGACGAAATGATGCTGCCGACGTACGACTCGAACAGGTCGGCCCCCATGCCCGCGACATCGCCGACGTTGTCCCCTACGTTGTCGGCGATCGTGGCGGGGTTCCGCGGGTCGTCTTCAGGAATGCCAGCCTCCACCTTGCCGGACAGATCGCCCGCCACATCGGCCGCCTTTGTGTAGATGCCGCCGCCGACGCGGGCGAATAGCGCGATCGACGAGGCGCCGAGCGAAAAACCGAAGAGCGACTCGACCGCGCTCGATCCGGCGCCGGTCAGGCCGCCGTACGCGAAGTACAGAACGGCGAGGCCGAGGGTGCCGAGCGCGACGACGGTCAGGCCCATCACGGCGCCGGAAGAAAACGCTACACGGAGCGCGGACGAGAGACTCTCGGTGGCGGCGTGCGTCGTCCGGACCCCCGCGCTCGTGGCGGTCCACATGCCAATCCAGCCGGCGGATGCCGACAGCGTTGCGCCAACCAGGAACGCGACGCCGGTCAGGAGCGCGTTGCCCGGCAGGAACGCTACCAGAACGATAAACATGACGGCGACGAAGCCGGCCAGGACGGTGTACTCCGTCCGCAGGAACGCCATCGCGCCGCTCCGGATCAACGCGGCGATCCGCTGCATCCGCTCGTTTCCGGGTGCGTGGCTGTTGATCCGGCGGATCAGGAAGAGAGCAAAGAGCGCCGACACCACCGGCGCACCCCACCCGAGCGCGTAGTACAGTTGCTGTTCCATATCCCCCCTTGATGCACACGGCAGGCGTCATCCGCCTCCGTGCAAACGCCGAAGTTAGCGCGCCTTCTCGAAACGTGTCAAGAAACCGGGAAGCTACGAACCGGCCGCCGATCCTGGACCGGCACCGGGCAGTCCGTCCGGCCCGGTCCGGAGCCGCTCGCCCAGCGCCATGCCGCCGGTCAGGAACACCTGGAGGCCCTCCTGCACGGTTAGCGACGGAAACGAGACGACGGACCGCGGGTAGATGTGAATGTCCCCGAAGTAGACATGGTTCGTCGGAACATAGACCGCGACATGCGTCCACGCGCCGTCGCCCGCGTCCGCGACGGCGCCGCCCCCGTCGCGTCCTTCGAGCGTGAACTCCTTCGTCAGAAAGCCAAGCACCAGACCTCGCTTCGGATCGTCGGCCAGCACCACGCGCTTGAAGCCGACCTGGTTCTCCGGCGAGAAGGCGGTCACGATCTGCTTGACTGTCGCATAGACCGCGCCGAACATCGGCAGCCGGAGCAGCCACGCCTCGCCCTGGTGCAGTAGCCGGCCAAAGATGACGTTGGTCGCGAGCCCACCCACCAGGACCACCAGCGCCATGAGCGTCACCAAGCCGAGTCCCGGGATCTCACGGCCCAGCCAGCGGGCATAGATCGGCCCCATGACGCCGTCGATCAGGCCGAACATCCAGATGAACGCCGCCACGCTGATCGCGATCGGCACGATGACGACGACCCCGGTAATCAGGTTCCGGCGTAACCACTGCATTGGTCTATGCCTCCCGCGTTGCTCACCCTCCCACCCCCCGGACGAGCATCAGCCCGGCGAGCGCGAGTCGGTACGCCGCGAACGGGTCGAGGGAATGCAACGCGACGTACCGCAGGAAGTATTTTAGCGCGAGGTACCCGACGATCGTCGACGAGGCGATGCCGATCACCATCGCGCCCGCGCCACCCGCTGGCACACCGGCGCTGGCCAGGGCGAGTGCTTCACGAACCCCCGCCGCCAGGATCGCCGGGATGCCGAGCAGGAAGGCGAAGCGCGCCGCCCGCTCGCGCCGGAGCCCGAGCAGCATCGCGACGCTCAGCACTGCGCCGGAACGCGACACGCCCGGCACGAGCGCCGTCGCCTGCGCCGCCCCGAGCAGCAGCGCCTCCCATGCGCCAAGACCGCTCCCGTCCCGCTCACCGCGACGGATCCGCTCGGCCGCCAGCATCACCAGGGCGCCGGCCGCGAGCGCCACCGACGCCACCTCGACATTCCGCAGCGATCCCGAGATCAGGTCGGCCGCCACCAGGCCGACCACCGCCACCGGGATTGTACCGATGGCAATCGCCCGGAGCAGGCCGCCGGCGCCCTCCGTCGCGGCCCAGGCGCGCGGGTCGCCCGCTGCGCGAAGGAGGGCGGCAACGTCCTTCCGGAAGTAGATCGCCACCGCCGCCAGCGTGCCGACGTGGACGGCGACATCGAACGCGAGGCCGAAGCGGGCATCCACCGTCCAGCCGAACAGGGCGCGTGCGAGCAACAGGTGGGCGGAACTGGAGATCGGCAGGAACTCGGTCACCCCCTGGAGGACGCCGAGCAGCGCGGCCTCCAGCGGTGTCACTGACTCTGGACCGGCGCTGGCCGACGCCTACGATGCCCTTGCCTTCGGTTGCCGCCGGCGCGGTCGCGACGGCGAAACCGTCTGAGCCCCCGGTGCGGCCGGCGTCGCGCCCGCCCGCTGCGCCCGAACGGCGCGCCGTTCGGTGATCACGATGGCAATAATCGACGCAACGAAGATCGTCGAGTAGGTGCCGCTCACAATGCCCACCAGCATGGTGAAAGCAAAGCCTCGCAGCACCTCGCCGCCCAGCAGGTACAGCGCCAGCACGGCGCCGCCGGTCGTGCCCGACGTGATGATCGTACGGGCGAGCGTCTGGTTGATGCTGGTGTTCACCAGGTGGGGGAACGTGTCGCGACGCATCACGCGCAGGTTCTCCCGCACGCGGTCGAAGACGACGATCGAGTCGTTGACCGAGTAGCCGGTGATGGTGAGCATCGCGGCAACGACGTTGAGGGACAGCTCGTAGCCGAAGACGACCAGGATCGCGAGCGTGATGGCGATGTCGTGGGCGACCGCGACCACCGCACCGACCGCGAACGAGAAGCGGAATCGGAGACCGATGTAGATGAGGATCCCCACCATCGCGAACACGAACGCATTGATGCCGCGCCGCTGCAACTCCTCTCCAATGACCGGGCCGACCAGCTCCTGGCTGAGCACCTGGAACTCGCCGACGTCGCTCGCCTGAAGTTCCGCCGCGACCGCGTTGGCGCCCTCCTCGAGGCTGGCGCCGCTCTCGGGGCCGGTGATCGGCAGGCGGATCAGTACCTGGTTGTCGGCAGGATCGCCGTACTGCTGAACGACCTTCTCCTCAATGCTGCCCAGCGCGTCGCGCACCGCCCCCTCGCCCGTCGACTGGTCGAACTGCAACACGATGAGCGAGCCGCCGGAAAAGTCGATCCCGAGCGGCAACCCCCCGCGGACGGTGGCGAGGAGTGCGCCCACGGCGATCACCAGCGCGGAGAGCGCGAACGCCCACCAGCGCAGGCGAACGAAGTCGATGTGCGGAACCCTCAAGAGCGGCATCGTCCTCCCGCCGGCTCAGATGCTCAGTGTTGCCGCGCGGCGGCGCGACAGAATGGTCTCGAACAGCGTCCGGGACACGAAGACGGCCGTGAAGATGTTCGACACGAGGCCGAAGAAGAGCGTGGTCGCAAATCCCCGAATCGGGCCCGAACCGAACTGGAACAGGAAGGCGGCCGCGATGAGTGACGCCACGTGGGTATCGATGATCGTCAGCAGCACGCGGTCGAAGCCTGCCGCCACGGCCGCCCTGATCGTCTTGGCCGAGGCGAGCTCCTCCTTGATCCGCTCGAAGATCAGGACGTTCGAGTCAACGCCGATACCGATCGTCAGGATCAGGCCGGCGATGCCGGGGAGCGTAAGCACGGCGTCGATGTAGGCCATGCACGCCATCAGGATCAGCAGGTTCAACCCGACGCCCACCACCGCGTTGATCCCCGCCAGGCGGTAGTAGAGCAGCATGAAGATCGCCACGAGGATCAGCCCCGTGATCGCCGCGGCGACGCCGGCACGGATGGAGTCGGCCCCCAGGGTCGGCCCGACCGTCCGCTCCTCCAAGTACGTGAGCGACGCCGGCAGTGCGCCTGAACGAAGCGTGATCTGCAGGTCCTCCGCCTCCTGCTGCGAGACACCCGTGATCTGACCGCTGTCGGTGATCCGCCCCTGGATGGTCGGCGCCGAGCGGACCTGCCCGTCGAGGACAATCGCGAGCGCGCGGCCGATGTTGGCGCTCGTCGTCTCTCCCATCTTGCTGGCGCCCTCGCGGTTCAGCGTGAAGCTAACCGCCGGCTGGTTGAACTCGTCGAGCGAGGGCCGGGCGTTCCGGAGGTCGCGACCGGTCACCGCGGCGACCCGCCGCACCAAGTAGTAGAAGGGTTCGGTCGACCCGACGACACCGGACGTGCCGGTCGCCACTTCCATGTCGGACGGGACGACGCCGTTGCGGGCCTGCAGCAGCGCCTCGCGCGAAGCAGCCGGCCCCTCCTCGACCAGCTTCAGTTCAAGCAGCGATGTCGAACGGATGAGCGACTTCGCGCGCGCGACGTCAGAGACCCCTGGCAACTGCACCAGGATCTGATCGCCGCCGATGCCGTGCGGGGCAACAATCGGTTCAGAGACACCCAGCTCGTTCACCCGGCGCTCGATCGTCTCCAGCGCTTGGCGGACCGCTTCCTCGCGGAGCGACGAAGCGATCGGCGGCCGCATCCGGAACGTGTACGACCCGCCGGCCCCCGGCTCGCGGTCGTACGACAGGGCAAGCCGCTCGTCGGAGATTGTCCGGAACTCGGCGTCGCGCTCCGGCGGCACGCCCTCGACGCGGACGGTGGTCGGATCGGTCGCCACCGCCGTCACGGTGTCCATGCCCTGAAGCGACAGTTGTTCAGCCAACTGCTCGGCCGAGGTTTCGGTCTCTACCTGCAGCGCGTCGTCGGTCTGGACGCGGAGCACCAAGTGGGCGCCCCCCTGCAGGTCCAGCCCGAGCCGGATATTGTCCGCCGGCGGATAGACTCCCCAGACGGCCAGCCCCGCGACAGCGACGATGAACAGCAGTTTCCACTGCAGGTTCCTCTGCATGACTAACTCCTCTGGCCGCGCGCTACGATCCGCTCCGATCCTGCACCACCGGATCCTCTCCCTGGTGGCCGCCGATGGCGCTGCGCGAGACTTCGATCCGGACCCGGTCGGCCACCTCCACCTGCACCGACTTATCGTTCACCTTTGTAATTGATCCGTAAATGCCGCTGGTCGTGACGACCCGGTCGCCTACCTTGAGCGCACCCTGGAACTCCCGGATCCGCTTCTGTTGGCGCCGCATCGGCAGCCAGATGACGACGTAGAAGATCCCCAGGATCAGGATGAGCGGCAAAAACGCGGTCAGGCCGCCCCCCACCGGCTGGCCGGCCGGCGTCTGTCCTGCCATGGCGAACAGCGTCACGGTGTCTGACAGAGTCATTGATGCGGCTGGTGGGGGGGTGACGATGCTGGCTGCGACTACGGCGCGAGCGCGGCCGGCGCAACCGCCGGCGCGCCAGCGTAGGCGTGGTGGAAAGCCTGCCGGAACCGCTCGAACCCGCCCGACCCAATAGCGTTCCTGATCCGCCGCATGGTGTCAAGGTAGAAGTGTAGATTATGCAGCGTGTTGAGAACAGCGCCGGTCATCTCGTTCGCCACCTGCAGGTGCCTGAGGTAGGCGCGCGAGACGCTGCGGCACGTGTAGCAGCCGCAGTCCGGGTCGGCCGGCCGATCGTCCTCCGCGAACGCCGCCCCCTTGATTGAGATCGGCCCGGTCCGGGTGAACAGTTGCCCGTTCCGGCCGTTCCGGGTCGGCAGGACGCAGTCGAACAGGTCGATCCCCCGAGCCACCGACTCAACGAGGTCGGTTGGCGTGCCCACCCCCATCAGGTAGCGTGGCTGCTCCGCTGGCAGGCACGCTGTGGTCGCCCCGGTCATCTCGTACATCGTCGCGATCGGCTCCCCGACGCTCAGGCCTCCAATCGCATAGGCATCGAAGCCAAGCGCCACAGTGGCGCGGGCGCTCTCCTCGCGCAACCCGGGAAACATCCCCCCCTGCACGATGCCGAACTGCGCCTGGCCCGGTGTCGTCAGCGCCGTCCCTGCACCGGCCGGCGAGTTGCGGAGCCGTACATGGCGCGCGCGCGATCGCTCGGCCCACCGGAGGCTCCGCTCCATCGACGCGCGCGCTTCCGCCTCGCTGATGGGCCATGCGGCACACTCGTCGAACGCCATGGCGATGTCGCCGCCGAGGCGTGCCTGGATGTCGGTGGACGACTCGGGCGTGAGCGCCTGCTCGCTCCCGTCGAGGTGCGATCGGAAGCGGACCCCCGCCTCGTCGATCACCCGGCGTGCCGCCAGGCTGAAGACCTGGTAGCCGCCGCTGTCGGTCAGGATCGGACCGTTCCAGCCCATGAAACGGTGCAGGCCACCGCGGCGAGCGATCAGCTCGTCGCCGGGACGCAGATGCAGGTGGTAGGTGTTCGCCAGAATGATCGTGGCGCCCACATCCTCGACCTCGCGCGGCGTCAGTCCCTTCACGGCGCCGGCTGTCCCGACCGGCATGAACGCCGGCGTGTCGAATCCGCCGTGCGGTGTCGTGATTCGCCCGCGGCGGGCCGCGCCGTCGGTCGCCGTCAACTCGAAACCGAAGGTGTTCCTGGCCGTTTCGCCGCTCACGCTCGCGTATACTACAGGCTAGCTGTGCAGCGCCTGCGCGTCGGCGTGATCTATGGTGGCCGGTCGAGCGAGCACGAGGTCTCCATCGCGTCGGCCGCCTCAATCTTCAGCCAGCTCGATCCCGCACGCTACGACGGCGTGGCGATCTACATTGATCGCGCCGGCCGATGGACCGTCCCGGCCGCTCCCCCCGCCAATCCGTCGGCGGGTACGGTCATTCGCGAGGCGCGGAGCGGCCACGGCACACCCGCGGACGGCGGGGGGGACGATTGCGAGGGATCGATCCTCGCGCGTCTCAGCCTCGATGTCGCCTTTCCGATCGTCCATGGCCCTGGCGGCGAGGACGGCACGCTGCAGGGACTGCTCGAAATAGCCGGCCTCCCGTACGTCGGCGCCGGCGTGCTTGGCTCGGCGGTGGCGATGGACAAGTCGGTCTCGAAGGTACTGCTCGCCGCGCACGGCCTTCCGGTCGTGCCATACCAGGTGGTCCGCGGCATCGACTGGGAAGCCGATCCCGGTGAGGTCCTGTCGCGGATCGCACGGGGGCTCGACTACCCCCTGTTCGTCAAGCCGGCGAACCTGGGCTCGAGCATCGGCATTTCGAAGGTGCCGGATGCGCCGGCCCTGCGGGCCGCACTCGCGGACGCCTACCGGTACGACGACACACTCGTCGTCGAGACCGCCGTGCCGAGCCCGCGCGAGATCGAGTGTTCGGTGATGGGAAACGATGCGCCCGAAGCATCGATGCCGGGCGAAGTGATTCCGGCAGGCGAGTTCTACGACTACGAGGCGAAGTACCTCGACGACCGCTCGCAGGTCATCGCTCCGGCACAACTGAGCGAGACGCGGGTCGCGGAGATTCGGGCCATGGCGGTGGAGGCCTATCGCGCGCTCAGGCTGGCCGGCATGGCGCGCGTCGACTTCCTGTTCAACGAAGCGGCCGGGCGCCTGTATGTCAATGAAGCCAACACGCTGCCCGGGTTCACGACGATCAGTCAGTACCCGAAGATGTGGGAAGCGTCCGGTCTCGCGTACCCGGCGCTGCTCGACCGGCTGATCGACCTGGCCCTCGACCGGCACGCGCGCCGGCGCCGGCAGATTGTATAGATTGGCAGGCCGCGCGAATGATTCTGGCAAACAGGCACACCGATGTCCACGGGGCGCCCTTCCGCGCGACGCTTCGAATAACGCCGGGGGCCCGGGTCGACCTGATCGATGTTCGGGGCAAGTTGCGCGATGAGTTCGGTCCTGAATTCACCCGCTACCCAAAGGCCTTCTACATTTCGGACCACACCACGGCCGGCTATCTGGACCAGCGCCTCGCCAAGGTGCTCGATCATGACAGCGACAATATTCAGGACTACCTCCAGGTCTTCCTGAAGCTGTTTCCGGCCGGCGCCGACTACAACCACGACAAGCTCCATCTTCGGACCGAGCTGTCAGCAGAGCAGCGCGCGGTCGAGCCGCTGAACGCCGATTCCCACCTCGCGTTCATGGGCAGCGGCATGCGTAACGCCGCGTCGTACGAGCTGCACGGGGACGAACCGGTCTGGTTTGTGGAACTGGACGGGGTTCACGTCGGCGGGACGCGCTATCGCCGGACGACCGTTATCGCCTACTCCGACGAGGAGGATGTGGCGCAGAGCGAAGTGGGGGTGCCGGCGTCGCCACATTCCATTGACGCCCAAAACCTCCGTGACCCGCGTCTCGGCCTGATCAGGCAACTCGAAGAACTGGCCCGGGCGCACCAGGTATCGTTCGGTCGCTTTGACCTTTCTCTCGCGGTGGAAGAGAACGACGCGGGTCTGACGGTCAACGAGTACGAGACCCTGCTCATGACCCATGACCTGCGCGACGTCCTGGGAGACCCGCTTCGCTTCGTCGCGCAGATAGGGAAGGAGGCGCTCCAGTCGCCCCGGGCCATCCCCGCCAAGGCCCTCAACTACGCGCAGTACGACGCAGTACAGGTGTTCAACAGGCTCATGGACCAGATAGGCGCCCGTCGCTCGTTCGTGGAGCGGGTGGTGAACCGGGCGTTGGCCCTTCCCGTATCCCACTTCCTGCGGATGAAACGCGGTATCAGCCTCCCCGTCCTGGACCGGAAGGGCACGGGCGTGGGTGAGATCGGCTGGGGCACCTACCAGAGCCCGATCCTGGTTCAGTGGAAGGCGGCCGGCGCCTCCAGCCGCACGTTGAACGTGCGGCTGGTCAGGTTCATCTAGAAGCCCGTCGTTTCACCACGGGCTCTCAATCCTCGGGATCGTCCTCCGGATTGTCCTCGGCACCGCGGAACGGTTGGACGCCGTCCCAGACCAGGAGACGCTCGATGCGGTCGCCCTCCTCGACGGCGTCCGCCGCCTCGATGCCGGCAACCACGGTGCCGATCGCGGTGTAGCGGCCGTCGAACTGCGGCTGCGGCGTCAGCGTAATGAAGAAGCTGCTGCCGCCGGCGTCGGCCGTCTCGCGCGCGATCCCGACCGTGCCGCGCAGGAACGGCCGCTGGTTCAGTTCGTCGCGCAGCGTATAGCCCGGACCGCCCGCGCCGTCGCCGCGCGGCTCTCCGGCGTACGCCACCTCGTGCCGCTCGACCCGATGAAACGTCAGCCCGTCGTAGTAGCCGTCGCGGGCCAGTGTCATGAAGCTCTCGGTCGCCAGGGGCGCGTCGAGCACCGCCAGCTCGATCTCGATCGTGCCGTGGCGCGTGTCCAGGTAGACATGCGGCGAGACCGACGGCGAGACCAGATGCGGCGCCGTATAGTCGACCCGTCGCAACCCGGGCGCGGGCCGGATCGCCTCGTCGTGATCCCCCTCCGGATCAAGCCGGTCCAGCTCCGCCGCGGCCGCGACGCGGACCGTCCAGTCGCGGTCGGTGAGCGCAGCGTGGAGCGTCTCAACCGCCTCCTCGCCGCCGCACCGTCCGATCGCCGTTACGAACGCCGCGCGCGCGACATGCGACGGATTCGGTTCCGCCGCGGCGTACGCCTCGACCAACGCCGTGGTGCTCTCCGACGTGCAGCGCGCGGCCAGCAGGCGGGCCGCCGTCGCGCGGACCACGACATCTTCCGCCTGTAGCCGGTCGATCAACAACGCTGGCAGCTCCGGCGCATCGACCGTGGCGAGCGCCTTGAGCACCGCCGGCACCACCCGCGCGTCGTCATCGTCGAGCATCGACCAGAGCCGCGGCACCGCGCCGGCCGGATCGACCCTGCGGAGCGAATCGGCCACCGCCCGCCTGACACGCCAGTCAGGATCGCTCCCGAGTCCCGACAGCACGAAAACGAACGACTCGGGGTCGGCCGCCGCCAGTGCCCGAATCGACGCCGCCCGCAACAACGGCGACGGATGTCCCAGCAGCTCGATGAACACCTCGATCGACGCGGTTGCGCGGTAGTGCGCCAGTGCGTCGACCGCCGCGAGACGCAGCGGATCGTCCAAGCGCCGGAGTCGGACGAACCGGTCGAGTGCCTCCACCGCCGCCGGCTCACCAATGGCGCCCAGCGCCCGGATAGCCACGGCGACAACCCGGTGGTCGCGTCGGTCGAGATCGAGCAGCGCGATGAGAGGCTCGACCGCGCGCGGATCGCGCAGCGCCGCCAGTCCCTCCGCCGCCAGCGCGACACCGTGGCTCCCCTGCACGCCTGCCAGTGTGGCGAGCGCCGGCAGCGCGCGGGCGTCGCCGGTCCGTCCGAGCGCGTAGGCAACCGGCCACCACCACAGGATCGGTTGCTCCTCATCGCCGATGACCGCCTCGGCGAGCGGCTCGTACGCTCCCAGTGCACCCAAGGCGTACACGCCGAGGCGGAACGCCTCCATCTCGTCCGTGTGCGGGTAGGCGAGATCCTCCGGATCGAGGCTGAACGTGGAGGTGACATACCGGCGGACCATCGCGCCTATGGCCGGAGCGGCTGTGTGGGCGCCGAGCCGGGCGAGCGCCTCCGCCGCACGCCCCTGCACCTTCGGCGATACGTCCCGCAGGCTCCCGAGCAGCGCCTCAGTCGCTGCCGGGTCGCCGATCAGGCCGAGGGCGAACGCGGCCATCTGCCGCACTTCCGGCTCCCGGTCGTTCAGGCTCGCGGTCAGCGGCTCCACACCCTCGCTCAGGCCCACCCGCCCGATGGCGAGTGCGGCGCGGCGGCGGGTGTACGCCTCCGGCGCCTCGAGCAGATCCACCAGGCTGGGCCGTGGCGGCGGCGGTGCGAACCCGGAGCTCGGCGGGCCAGCCTCGCCGTTCCCGTCCCCGCCGACCGGCTCGCCGGGAGGCGGGGTGGGCGGCGGATCCTCAAGGCGGCGTTCGTCCTCCAGACGAAGGATCCAGGAGACCTGCTCCGAGACCGACGGCGGCGCGGCGGTGACTGGCGCGGTCCGTGGCGCGCAGCCGGGAGCAACGAGGGCGATCACGATGGGCACGGCGGCACCCTGGGCGAGGCGGGTGAGCGACCTGTGCAACAGGAAGGATGCGAAGCGGCCGCGGAACATCGCGGCGGCATGATAGCATGCGCCTTTGGCCCCGCCTGACGACGCCGTCCGCCGTCTCTTCAGCCTCGAACGCTTCGGCATCAAGCTCGGTCTCGACAATATCCGGGCGCTGGTCGAGGCGCTCGACCACCCCGAGCGTCACTTCACGGCGGTCATCGTCGCCGGCACCAACGGGAAGGGGTCAGTGGCGGCGATGGTGGAGCATGGCCTACGGGCGGCCGGGTACCGGACCGGCCTCTATACCTCCCCGCACCTGATCGATCTGACCGAGCGCTTCGCCCTGAACGGCGACGCGATAGACGGCGGGACACTTGCGGCCGAGGCGGCGGTCATCCTGGACGCCGCCGACGCTCTGCAGCGCGCCGGTCGCCTCGCCCACCCCCCAACGTTCTTCGAGGCGACCACCGCGCTCGCCCTGTCCCTGTTCCGCCGACGCGGCGTCGACGCCGCGGTGCTCGAGGTGGGATTGGGAGGGCGCTTCGATGCGACGAACATCGTCACGCCGGCGGCGGTCGCGATTCCGTCGATCGATCTTGATCATCAGGCGTACCTGGGCGACTCGCTCGCTGCGATTGCCGGCGAGAAGGCGGGCGTGATCAAGCCGGGCGCCGTGGTCGTCACCGGCGAGACGAAAACGGAGGCGCGCACGGTGATCGACGCGGCGGCGGCGGAACAGGGCGCACGGCTGATCGACGTTGACGACGGCGTGACGGTGCAGTGGGCGTTCGCAAACGGCGTGACACTGGTCGATCGCCTCTCGACGCCGCGCGGCGTCTACGGTCCGCTGACGCTCGCCCTGCGCGGTGCGCACCAGGTGCGCAACGCAGTCGTGGCGGTCCGGCTCCTCGAAGAGCTGGCCCCGGCATGCCTGCCGGTATCGAACGAGGCGATCGTCGCGGCGCTCACCGGCGCCCGTTGCCGCGGCCGCCTCGAGTTAATCGACGCGGGACCCGGCCGCCAACTGCTGCTCGACCCCGCGCACAACGTTGCCGCCGCGACGGCGCTCGCCCGATATCTCGCGACGTCCGCGCCCGGCGGCCTGCCGGTCGTCTTCGGCGCGCTGGCCGACAAGGACGCCGCCGGGATACTCCGCGCGCTCGGCAGCGCTCCGACCCGGATCATCTGCGCCCCGATCGAGAGTCCCCGCGCCCTGCCGCTGCCGCGCCTGCTTGCGACGGCCCGCGCCGCGCGCCCCGACCTGCCGGTCGACGCAGCCGAGTCCTCCGCCGTCGCTCTCGAAGCCGCCTGGGAGAGCGGTCCGCTCGCCGCTGCCACCGGCTCGATGTACCTTGTGGGGGCGCTGCTGCAGGCGCTCGACGCGGCGGCGGTCGCCTGAGTCGGACCGCACAACCGCCGCGGACTGGTCGGTGGACCGGCCACTGGGCAGGTACAATCGACGGCAGTGCGTCTGAAGCCTCCACCGGCGAGCCTGGCCGTGGCGGTCGCCGCGGTGGCCGTAGCGGCGCCGGCGACTGTGGCGGCACAGCTCTTCCCCAGTCTCCCGTTCGACTACCGGCAGGGGCAGTATGAGGTGGTGAGCAGCAACCATCTCCGCCTGTCGGGGGACGTGCAGATCGACGGTGACATCTTCGATCTCGCTGCCGATCAGGTGGACATCTACATCGACATCGAAGACGAGGCGGCGTCCGAGGGCAGCACCGGGGTTGGCGCCGGCGAGGACGCGAGCGGGAGCCCCCAGAACGACGCGGGTGCCGGCGCGCCGGACGACGGGACTGGCGATGCACCGGCCGATCCGCTGGCAAGCGTCAGCGCGCGCCTGGTCGCCAGCGGCAGCGTCGTCTACGTGGGCGTCGACGCGCGGATCGCCGCCGATCGCCTGGAGTACCGCACGAAGGACCAGACGGCGACCTTCGAGAACGCCAGCGGCTCGATCAATCTGGGCAACGAGGTGGACCGGAGCATGTTCGGCACCCAGGAACCGGACATGCTCTTCTACGGCGAGCGGATCGAGCGACTCGCGCCCCGCAAGTACCGGATCACGAAGGGCGCGTTCACGAGCTGCGTGCAGCCGACGCCGCGGTGGGAGCTGGTGTCCACGTCGTTCACGATCAACCTCGACAGCTACGTCCTGTTGCGGAACGCGGTGCTCAAGGTGAAGGGCGTGCCGGTCTTCTACATCCCGATCCTTCCCTACCCGGTGCCCGAGGAGGGGCGCGCCACCGGCCTCCTGATGCCAAGCTGGGGCAGTTCCACCTACCACGGCACCAGCATCAGCAACGCGTTCTTCTGGGCGCTCGGCCGGAGCCAGGACCTGACGCTGTACCACGACTGGTACACCTCGCTCGGCGGCACCGGCGCGGCTGCCGAGTACCGGTACACGCGTGGCGCGGGATCACAGGGCGACGCCCGCATCCATTACCTGAACGAGCAGGAGGCGGAACGCTCGAGACTCGGCGGCACCTTCACGCGGCCGGCACGCAAGAGCTACCGCCTGACTGGCCAGGCACGCCAGGCGCTCGGCGGCGGCTGGCTGGCGCGGGGTCAGCTCAACTACTTCTCAAACATCGACGTGCAGCAGACGTACAACCACAACGTCTTCGACGCGTCGAACAGCTCGCGTAACATGTCGGGCAATATGAGCGGCCAGCTCGGCCGATACCAGCTGAGCGGCACGTTCGACCGGAGCGAGACCTTCTTTGGCGGCACCCAGTCGACGACGTACGGCGGCGGGCCGCGCATTATGATGAACCAGGGGAAGACCGAGATCCCCGGCACGCCGCTCTACTACTCGCTCAATACCGAGTACGTCCGGCTGCTCCGCGTCTCGCGCAGTGGCACGCGGGAACTGGATTCTGGGCTGAACCGCGTCGACGTCAACCCGGGAATCCAGTTTCCCTTCACACGCTGGCCGTTTCTGACCGTTGACTCGAGTGCGCAGTTCCGCTGGACGTACTGGGACGAGAGTCTGGCGGATCGGCAGCAGGTGCCCGTGGGCGTCGGCCGTTCCTACTTCGAACTGGCGACCCGCGCCACCGGGCCGTCGTTCGTCAAGATCTGGGACACGCCGAACAGCGGCTACTCGGAACGAATGAAGCACGTGATCGAGCCCTGGTACGGGATGCGGCGCGTCAGCGCGATCGACAGTTTCGATCGGATTGTCCGCCTCGAGGGGATCGACTCGATCGTCGGCGACGTCTGGCAGTACCAGTACGGCATCGACACCCGCCTCTATGCGCGCGTCTTCGAGGACGATCGGGAGGAGTCGGTGGCGCGCGAGATCGTCTCGGCGTCACTGACCCAGAGCTACTACACGGACGAGAACGCCTCGCAGTACGACCGGTCGTTCCGAACGAGCTTCAGTGGCGCGAACCCGACCCACTGGTCGCCGATGTCGATCGTGGTCCGCGCCGAGCCGACCCGGCAGATCAGCACGACCGTGCGCGCCGAGATCGATCCGACGCACCGGACACTCCGATCGATCTCGGCTGAGGGGAGTTACGAGCGAGGGGGCTGGCTGGAGGCGCGCGGCGGCTGGAGCCAGCGGCGGTTCATTGCCGATCTGCCCGGGTTCAACGATAAGGATCGGCTCGACCACTACCTCAACGCCTTCGCGGCGATGCGGACACAGGACAACACGATTGGCGGCCTCTATTCGTTCAACTACGACGTCCGTCGGGGTCAGCACCTGATGCAGCGGCTGCTGATCTACTTCAACGCCCAGTGTTGCAACTTCAGCCTCGAGTACCAGGTGTACAACTTCGAGGGGCTCGGCGCCCGCGCGTTCCTGCCGCGTGACCGCCGGATCAGCCTGGCGTTCACCCTCGCCGGCCTCGGCCGCTTCACCAACGCCTTCGGCGCTCTCGGAGGCGCCTGACTGATGCGGCGGATGCGTCGGCGTCCATGCTCCCATGGGCGGGCGAACGTTCATGTCCGCGCGACATCGTGAACGATGCCTGAACGCGTCCTCGTCACCGGCGCAGCCGGCTTCGTCGGCCGACACCTGATTGCTGCGTTGCGCGAGCGGACCCCCTCGTCCGAGCTCGCCGCCTGGCGCCGCTCGGACGTTGATCTCCTCGACGCGAGCACCCTCACGGACGCGATCGCGGCACTCCGGCCCACCCAGGTCTACCACTTGGCTGGTGCCGCGAGCGACGCCGACTCGTGGCGCACACGCGCCTCTACGCTCCGCACCAACGTCATCGGCACGGAACACCTGCTCACCGCCCTTCACGCCCACGCCCCCGGCGCGCGCGTGTTGATCCCAGGCTCCGCCCTCGTCTACCGCCCAAAGGCGACCGCCCTGCGCGAGGACGATCCGATCGGACCGATCAGCCCCTACGGCCTGAGCAAGCTGGCGCAGGAAATGCTGGCGCAGCGGGCCGCCGCAGACCGGCTCGATATCGTCCTGACCCGCTCGTTCACGCATATCGGCCCGGGCCAGCGCACCGCGTACGCCGCGTCGAGTTTCGCGAGCCAGATCGCCCGTATCGAAGCGGGCCGGATCGACCCCGTGATCGACGTCGGCTCACTCGATGCGCGGCGCGACATCCTCGACGTGCGCGACGTGGTGGCCGCCTACCACGCCCTGATGGATCGTGGCACGAGCGGAACCGTCTACAACGTCTGCTCAGGCACCGCGCACCCGATGCGGACGGTGCTCGATCGCCTGCTGGCGCTTGCCCACCGTCCGATCGCGATGCGGACCGATTCAGCGAGGCTCCGCCCGAACGATTACCCGATGCTGCTGGGAGACAACGGCCGCCTCGGCGACGCCACGGGTTGGCGTCCGGCGGTCAGCCTGGACGATGCCCTCGCCCGCCTGCTTGACCATTGGCGGGCCGAGGTGCGGCAGGCAAGAGCGCCGACGTAGACGATTTCGGTCTAGATCGTCCCGAGCAGCGCGCGGATCCGCTGCTCCGTCGGCGGGTGGGTGCTGAAGAGGGACGACACCCGCGCGCCGAACGGCTTCATGATGAACATGTGCGCCGTCGCCGGATTGGCATCGAGCGGAACCCTGCGCGCCGCCACTTCGATCTTCTTCAGCGCGTTCACCAGGCCGTAGGGGCTGCCGACGATCCGGACGGCGCCCCGGTCGGCTGCGAACTCGCGCGACCGTGAGATGGCCGCCTGAATCAAACCCGCCGCGAGCGGCGCGACGATGATCGTAGCCAGCAGCGCGAGCGGGTTGCCCCCACGCGCGTCGCGCCCCCCGAGGCCGCCGAAGATGGCGGCCCACTGCGCCATGTTGGCGACCATCATGATGGTCGCCGCGATCGTCGCCGCAATCGAGCTGATCAGAATGTCGCGGTGCTTCACATGCGCCAGCTCATGCGCCATCACACCCTCGATCTCCGACTCGTCCAGAACTCGGACCAGGCCCTCGGTCGCCGCCACCGCCGCATGTTTCGGGTTGCGCCCGGTGGCGAACGCGTTGGGCGAGTCGTCCGGGATGACGTACACCCGCGGCATCGGCAGCTCCGCCCGCTGCACGAGCCGCGCCGTGATCTGGTGGAGCTTGTGATCCGGCCCGACCTCGCGCGCGCGGTACATCCGGAGCACCACCTTGTCGGACCACCAGTACGACCCGAAGTTCATCACCACGGCAAAAACGAAGGCGATCACAAGGCCGCTCGATCCGCCGAACCACTGTCCGATCGCGAGCAGCACGCCGCTCAACAGACCGAGCAGCAGTGCGGTCTTGAACGCGTTACCCATCTGTTCGTTCTCCCTCACTCCATTGTAGCGCAGCGCTCGATCAGGCCGGCCACCAGGGCAGCGCGCCAGGTGAGATCGGCCGTCAGCAGGTGCTCGTCCAGCGCGTGCGCGCCGTCGCCCGCCACGCCCAGGCCGTCGAGCGTGGGGACGCCGAGCGCGCCGGTGAAGTTGCCGTCCGAGCCGCCGCCGGTCGATCCCTCGCCCAGGTCGCGTCCCAGCTCCGCTGCGACCGCGCGCGCCGTCTGGTACAGGCGCACCACGCCGGGTGTCCGCTCGAAGGGCGGCCGCGCAAAGCCACCGGTCACCTCGATCGATGTCCCCCGTATCGTCGGGCGCAGGGCGTTCATCGCCGCCTCCACCCGGCGCGCGTCGGCCATTGTCCCGGCCCGGGCGTCCACGACCGCACGCGCCTCTTCGGCGACGACGTTCGGGCGTGCGCCCCCCTCGATGACGCCGACGTTCAGCGTCACGCCGCGCGACGGATCCCGCAGCGCGCCGATGGCGCCAATCTGCACCGCCAGTTCGTCGATGGCGCTCGCGCCGCGCGACGGATCAATCCCGGCGTGCGCCGCGATGCCCCGCACGCACAACTCGAACTCGCCGCATCCCTTCCGTCCCGTCTTGACCGCACCCCCCGGCAGCGACGGCTCCAGCACCAGGACCGCCGCACTCCGCCGTGCCTCCTCCTCCACCAGGGCGCGTGACGTGCGGCTCCCCCGCTCCTCGTCCGCCGTCAGCAGCATCGCCACGCGGAGCTGATCGAGCCGGCCGGTGGCCCCGAGCGCACGCAGCGCGAGCAGACCGATGCCGATCCCTCCCTTCATGTCGAAGACGCCCGGGCCATGCAGGCGGCCGTCCTCCTCGTGGACCGGCATCCGCTCAAGCTGCCCGACCGGCCAGACGGTATCGAAGTGGCCCAGCAGCAGCACCTGTTCACCAGGTCCGGCGCCGAACGTGGCACGCAGGTGGTCGCCGCATGTCTCGGACGCGACGGTGTCCACCTCACCACCCTGCTCCCGCATCAGCGCCATGAGCAGCTCGCCGCACCGGTTGGTGGCTTTCCGGTCGGTCGTGGGGGACTCGGCGTGGACAAGCGCACTGATCGTCTCGATCAGCCAGTCGTAGTACGCGTCGCAGAACTCTCGAATTGCCCGCATTGAGGCATAATAGACGCGTGAGGCTGCCCGACGCTTGGCTGCGGCGCGCCGCGGCAACGGCTGTCGGCGCCGCGCTCGTCGCGGTAATGGCGGTTCCGGCCGCCAGCGCGCAGCAGCGGCAGCCGGTTCCCCGACCCTTCCCGACGCCGGACGACCCGGGACGACCGGACGCGGCGGAGACGCTCGAGGCAGCGCCGCCCGTCGCAACGGCGGACACCGTGTCAATGCCGGCGGCAGCGTCGCTGATGCCGGAGATGGGGGCGCCGACCGAGGAATCGCTCGGGGTTCCGATCTTTCCTACCGCCCACTACATCACGTCGTACGACGCCGGCCGCGGCCAACGCTTCCACCTCTTCGGCGCTATCACTACATTCGGTGAGTTGGTGACCTACTACACCAGGGTGCTCGACGACCGGGGACGTCGTGTCTACGACCAGCCGCCGATCCATCAGTTCGAGACGGCGCGGTTCCGCGACCGCGAGATGGACTACCGTCCCAGCGTTACGATCAAGGACTACATGTGGAACGGATCAGCTGGCTATCCGAACACCACGCCGGCAGGCGACCCGCTGGCGTTCGCGACGATCATTCAGATCACGACGCTGCCGAACTCACCGGCGGCGACTGACGAACGCTAACGACCGCGGGCGGGCGCCGGTCCTGCACCCGGCCCGTCCCCGCTACTTCGTCGGCACGTATATCTCGCGCGCGTTGCGGAACTCCGCCGACTTCTCGTCGAGCCCCGCCTGCACCGCGCCACGCTCGTCGACACCGTGCTCGGCGGCGTAATCTCGGATCTGTTGCGTGATCTCCATGCTGCAGAACTTCGGCCCGCACATCGAGCAGAAGTGCGCCACCTTCGCCCCCTCCGCCGGGAGCGTCTCATCGTGGAACGCACGCGCGGTGACCGGATCGAGCGCCAGGTTGAACTGATCCTCCCAGCGGAACTCGAAGCGCGCCTTCGACAGCGCGTCGTCCCATCCCTGCGCGCGGGGGTGCCCCTTGGCGAGGTCGGCCGCGTGCGCGGCGATCTTGTAGGCGATCACACCCGCCTTGACGTCGTCCCGGTTCGGCAGGCCCAGGTGCTCCTTCGGCGTGACGTAGCAGAGCATCGCCGTGCCGTACCAGCCAATCATCGCGGCGCCGATCGCCGAGGTGAGATGGTCGTAGCCGGGGGCAATGTCGGTGGTGAGCGGACCGAGCGTATAGAAGGGCGCCTCGTCGCACCACTCCAGCTGCTTCTCCATGTTCTCCCGGATCAGGTGCATCGGAACGTGGCCCGGGCCCTCGTTCATCACCTGCACGTCGTGCTGCCAGGCGATGCGCGTCAGCTCGCCCTGCGTCCGAAGCTCTGCGAACTGCGCTTCATCGTTCGCGTCGGCGATCGATCCGGGGCGCAGCCCGTCGCCGAGCGAGAACGAGACGTCGTACGCCTGCATGATCTCGCAGATCTCACGGAAGTGCGTGTAGGCGAAGTTCTCCTGATGGTGCGCCAGGCACCACTTCGCGTGGATCGATCCGCCCCGCGAGACGATCCCCGTCAGGCGGTTCGCGGTCATCGGGATGTAGCGGAGCAGAACCCCCGCATGCACGGTGAAGTAGTCGACCCCCTGTTCCGCCTGCTGGATGAGCGTGTCGCGATAGATCTCCCAGGTAAGGGCCTCTGGCTCGCCGCCCACCTTCTCGAGCGCCTGATAGATCGGCACCGTGCCGATCGGCACTGGCGAGTTCCGGATGATCCACTCGCGCGTGACGTGGATGTCGGGGCCGGTCGAAAGATCCATCACCGTGTCGGCGCCCCACAGCGTCGCCCAGCGGAGCTTCTCCACCTCTTCGTCGATCGACGACGTGACGGCGGAGTTGCCGATGTTCGCATTGATCTTCACCAGGAGATTCCGGCCGATCGCCATCGGCTCGACCTCCGGGTGGTTGATGTTCGCCGGGATGATCGCGCGCCCCCGCGCCACCTCCGCGCGGACGAAGTCGGGGTCGAACCCCTCGCGGAGCGCGACGAACTCCATCTCGGGCGTCACGTCGCCCTTGCGCGCGTAGTGCATCTGCGTCACCGGACCGCAGCCGCGCACAACCGGTCGGCTGAGCGACGCCGGGATCGGCTGCGAACCGGGCCGGCGGGTGATCTCGCTGACGTCGCCGGGGCTCTCGATGACAGCGCCACGAGCGCTGATCCAGTCGCGGCGGACCGACGGGAGGCCAGCGCGGACGTCGGTGTCGTGCGGGCCGCTCGTGTCGTAGACGCGGAGCGGCGGCTCGCCGGCGGTCAGCGTAACCTCACGCATTGGCACCCGGACCCGGCCGGTCTCCACGTAGACCTTCCGGGAGTTGGGAAAGGCGTCGGCGAAGCGGGATGAGGTACTGGTGGTCGATCCGGTGGATGCCGGAACGGCGGGACTCGCCATAGGCTCTGGCTCCTCCGTCCGCGACGGTGCAGACGAGACTGCCGACGAATATAGCACGCCCCCCGGCGCGCCGGCGTTCACGTCCGGCGGGCGCACAAGGGTCACGTTGTACAATCGCGGTATGCGCGTGGCGCTTGGGGCTGATCATGCAGGCGTGACACTCAAGGATCTGGTTCGGCGCGCGCTCGATCCGAACGGTGGCGACGGCGCCGGAGGCAGCACACGCGATGTCGTCGACCTCGGCGTTCACTCGGCCGATCCGGCCGACTACCCCGATGTCGCGCATGAAGTTGCCGCCGGTGTCGCCAGCGGCGCGTACGACCGGGGCATCCTGATCTGCGGCAGTGGCGTCGGGATGTCGATCGCCGCCAACAAGGTGCCGGGCATCCGTGCGGCGCTCGTACACTCCGTCGAGAGCGCGCGGCTCTGCCGCGAGCACAACGACGCGAACATATTGGCGCTCGCCGGACGGTCGCTCGCCGACGCGGACGTCCTGGCCATCATCGAGGCGTTTCTCGAAACGCCCTTCGCTGGCGGACGCCACCGGCGCCGCGTCGAGAAGATCGCGGCGATCGAGCGCCGCCGCACGCCATGACCGACACCCTCTCCGCTCTCGACATCACCGCTCCGCTCGCCGCGCGCGACCCGGAGATCGCACAGGCGATCGACCATGAGATCGCTCGGCAGAACGACGGCCTCGAACTGATCGCCTCGGAGAACTTCACCAGCACGGCGGTGATGGAAGCGATGGGGTCGGTGCTGACCAACAAGTACGCCGAAGGCTATCCGGGGAGGCGCTACTACGGCGGCTGCGAGTTCGTGGACGTCGCCGAGTCACTCGCCATCGATCGGGCCAAGGCGCTGTTCGGCGCCGAGCACGCGAACGTGCAGCCTCACTCCGGCGCCCAGGCGAACATGGCGGCGTACTTCGCGCTCATCAAACCGGGCGACACCGTGCTCGGCATGAACCTTGCGCATGGCGGACACCTGACCCATGGCCACCCGCTCAACTTCTCCGGCCAGCTCTACACGATTGTTCCGTACGGCGTCCGGCGGGACGACGAGCGGATCGACTACGACAGCCTGGAGCGGCTCGCGCGCGAACACGAGCCGCAGATGATCATGGTGGGCGCCTCCGCCTATCCGCGCGTGATCGACTTCGCACGGATCGCTGCCGTGGCCGTCGAGGTGGGCGCTGCGGTGGTAACCGACATGGCGCACATCGCCGGCCTCGTTGCGACCGGCATCCATCCCAGCCCGGTGCCGCACTCGGATGTCGTCACCACGACGACCCACAAGACGTTGCGCGGTCCGCGCGGCGGATTGATCCTGTGCCGGAACGAGCATCGTCCCGCGATCAACCGGGCACTCTTCCCCGGCGTGCAAGGGGGACCGCTGATGCATGTGATTGCGGCCAAGGCGGTCTGCCTGAGGGAAGCCGCCGAGCCGGTGTTCGCGGAGTATCAGCGGCAGGTGGTCCGCAACGCGGCCCGCCTGGCGGACGCGCTTGCGGCACAGGATTTCCGGATCGTGAGCGGGGGCACCGATAACCACCTGCTGCTGGTTGATGTGTTCTCGCGCGGCCTGACCGGGAAGGTGTCGGAGGAGGCGCTCGGCCGTGCCGGAATCACGGTGAACAAGAACGCGATCCCGTTCGACGAGCAGCCGCCAATGGTGGCCAGCGGCATCCGGTTGGGGACGCCGGCGCTCACGACCCGAGGCATGGCGGAAACGGAGATGGAGACGGTGGCGGAGCTGATCGGCCGCGTTTTGACCGACCCCGAGGACGAGCGCGCCGCCCGCATGGTCCGGACCGAGGTGGAGGCGCTATGCCTGAAGTTCCCCCTGTACCCGACGACCACGTCGAGCCCAAGCGAGAACTGACGGTCGAGCTGGACGCCGACGCCCGGCACGACCCCTGGGCGGACACGGAGTCGGAGACTCCAATCGATCCCGACTTCGCCCCCGATTCCGACTTCGATCCTGGCACCGACCCGGACCCGGGAGCCGCCACGGATCTGGCGCCGCGAGTCGCCGGGGCGCTGGCCGACGGCGGATCGCTCGCCCGCACCATGCCCGGCTTCGAACCGAGGCCCGGCCAGCGTCGGATGGCCGCCGCCACGGCGCAGCTACTCCGGACGGGCGGCGTGCTGCTGGCCGAGGCGGGAACCGGTACCGGCAAGACGCTCGCCTACCTCGTGCCAGCGATCCTGAGCGGGAGCCGCGTATTGATTTCGACCGGCACGCGCAACCTGCAGGATCAGATCTTCTACAAGGATCTGCCGGAACTCCGCGACGCGCTCGGCGTCGACTTCAGCGCCACCTACATGAAGGGGCGCGGTAACTACCTCTGCCTCCACCGCTTCGAGAACACGCGATCCGAGGCGCAGATCAGGCTGCTCCCGACGGCGGAGACCGACATCCTCGAGCGGATCGCCGAGTGGGCAGAGCAGACCGAAACGGGCGACCGGGCGGAGATCGAGGATCTGCCGGACGACCTGGCGTTCTGGCACGACATTAGCGCCACCTCCGAGAACTGCATCGGTATGGACTGCCCCCATTACCGCGACTGCTTCGTCACGGTGATGCGGCAGCGCGCGGCGGAAGCGGATCTCGTGATCGTCAACCACCATCTCCTCTGCGCCGACGCGGCGGTGCGCCATGTCGCGCCTGGCGCCGGCTCGGTGATCCCCGACTGCGACACGGTAGTGGTCGACGAGGCGCATCAGCTCGAGGATGTGGCGACGCAGTCGTTCGCGATGACGATCAGCAACTTCAAGCTGGACGAGATCGAGCGCGACGGCCGGCGCCTCGCCACCGGCAGCCGCTCCGGCGCGGCGCGGCCGGAGCGCAGGTCATCCGGCGGCAGCGCCGGGGGCAACGGCGGCGCGGCGACGGCCGGCCAGGCACTGAGCGATGCCGACGCTCGCGAGCTGCACGCGCGGCTCGACGAAGTCGGGGCCGACGCGCGCAGCTTCTTCGCGCTGCTCCACCCGCTCGCCGGCAGCCGCGATCGGATCCGGATCACCGCCGACACCCTCAACCCAGCGGTCGAAGGGGGGCGCCAGCTCGCACGCCACCTGGGTGATCTGGCCGACCTGCTCTCGAAGGCGGCCGGGCCGACCGACGACGCCGAGCTGGCTGGCCTCGGCCGGCGCGCCGGCGCTCTCGCCGACCAGGTCGCGTTTCTCGTCGCGGCGGACGATCCCCGCTTCGTCTACTTTCTCGAACGGCGCGGGCGCGGCACCTTCCTGCGCGCCGCGCCGATCGACGTGTCGAACATCATCCGCGAACTGCTGCTCGATCGCATGCGGTCCGTGCTCCTCACCTCCGCCACGCTGACTGTCGACGGGTCGTTCGCCTACGTCCGCGGCCGACTTGGGATCGATCGCGCCTGTGAGTTGCAGGTTCCGTCCGAGTTCGATTTCCGAGAGCAGGCGATCCTGTACCTGCCGCGCCGCATGCCGTCGCCGAACCACCCGGAGTTTGCCGACGCGGTTGCCAGCGAGGTGCGCGCGCTGCTCGACGTGACCGAGGGCCGCGCGTTCGTTCTCTTCACCAGCTACGCCAACCTGGAAGCGGTCCGCACGCGAATCGAGCCGGTGTGTCCGTATCCGGTGCTGGCGCAGGGGACCGCACCCCGCAGCGTCCTGCTTCGCGAGTTCCGCGCCACGCCGAACGCGGTGCTGCTCGCGACGTCCAGCTTCTGGCAGGGGGTGGACGTGGTGGGCGACGCACTGAGCTGCGTCGTCATCGACAAGCTGCCGTTCGCCTCGCCCGGCGATCCGCTGGTCGCCGCGCGCATGGATCAGATCAGCGAGAACGGGGGCAACCCCTTCGCCGACTATCAGGTGCCGCTCGCCATCCTGCCCCTGCTGCAGGGGCTCGGCCGGCTGATCCGTCACCGGAGTGACCGGGGGGTGCTCGCGCTGCTCGATCCCCGCCTCCGGACGCGCGGCTACGGCCGGCGCTTTCTCGATTCGCTTCCCCCCGCCCCGGTGACGCATGACCTGGCGGAGGTCCACCGGTTCTTCACCCAAACGCACGACGCGGTGTAGCACACCGCCGGACGCGCAGCGCGATCACGCAATCGCGCGATAGACTGTTGGCGTGAGCCGCGTCTGCGCCATCGCTGCCATCGTCGCCTTCTGGGTCGGCATCCTCACCGCACAGTCTGGCGCAGTGCGTGGCGCCGTTGCCGACGCGGAGGGAGCGGCGGTACCCGGCGCGCTCGTGATCCTGTTGCCGCTCAGTGGGGAAGAGGCGTCGATCGAGCTGGAGACCGGCGGGGACGGGAGGTTCGCCCGCACGGACGTGCCGCCCGGCTTCTACACGGCGACGGCGGCGCAGGGCGACCGCCGGAGCGACGTCTACCGCATCCAGGTGCGGGAGGGCCGATCGGTGGAGGTGCGCTTCGTCGTGGTGGCAGGTGCGCGGGCCGGCGCCCGGCTCGCGTCGGACGCCGATCAGGACGATCTCGATTCGCTGTTCGCCGCCGGTGTGGCCGCCGACCGCGACGGGCGGCACGCGGAGGCGATCACCTACTACACGCTCGCGGCGCAGCTCTACCCCAACTGCATCGAGTGCCACTTCAACACCGGCATCGCCTACCGCGCGCTGGAGCAGCTCCAGGACGCGGAGCGCGCCTTCAACGACGCGCTCACCGTGCGGCGGGAGTACCCGGCGGCCTGGTACGGCCTGGCGAGCATCTACACGCTGCAGGGACGGACGGAGGAGGCGGCAGCGGCGCGCAACGAAGCAGCCACGCTGACGCTTTCGGAGATGGCCGCCAACCGCGAGCGGGCGGTCACCGCGGTCGATCGGGGCGTCGTCCTCCGGGACGTGGGAAACCTCCCGGACGCGCGTGACCGCTTCGAGGAGGCGACGACTCACGACGCCACTTACCCACCGGCGTTCTACTGGCTGGGCGTAACGCTGGCAGAGCTGGCGCTCCCGCGCGACGCCAGGGTTGCGTTGCGGCGCTACCTCAGCATCGATCCGGACGGCGGGCATGTCGACGACGCCCGTGACCGTCTCAGCGGCCTGGAGCGCGGCCGCTGACCGCCCCGCCGCCTACCGACCGGCTTGCCGCGAACATTCGGACGGTCCGTGAGCGAATCGCCGCTGCCGCCGCGGCTGCTGGCCGGCCGGCAGACCAGGTTCGGCTGGTCGCCGTCTCGAAGACGTTCCCAATCGCGGCGGTAACGGCGGCCGCCGCTGCCGGCTTGGCCGACTTCGGCGAGAACCGCGTGCAGGAGGCGCTCGCCAAGATCGATCAGGCACCCAGTCTCCCCGTCCGGTGGCACCTGATCGGCCACCTGCAGTCAAATAAGGCGCGACTGGCCGCCGGAAGGTTCGACTGGATCCACACGGTCGACAGCGTGAGGCTGCTCCGCCGGCTCGACGACGCGGCAGACGCCGCCGGCACCACACCGCGGCTCCTGATTCAGACCGACGTGGCCGGCGAGGCCCAGAAGCATGGCGTCCCGCCCGACGACGTGCGTCGCGTGCTCGACGCCGCCGCGTCGTGTCAGGCCGCCGAGGTGCGTGGCCTGATGCTGATGCCTCCCTGGAACGACGATCCGGAACAGACCCGCCCGTACTTTCGCCGCCTCCGCGATCTGCGCGACACGCTGCGGCAGGAAGGCGTGCCGGGGTCCGCCCTCGCCGAGCTCTCGATGGGGATGAGCCACGACTTCAAGGTCGCCATCGCCGAGGGCGCGACGATGGTCCGGGTCGGCACGGCGCTGTTCGGGCGGCGCACACCACCCGCCTGACGCCCGGGACGGGACGGTCCGGACGGGCGCTGCTAGAAGCTGACGTGCAATTGGCCCATGACCTGACGCTTCAGGATGTCGCCGAAGATGTGCTGCTGGATCTCCTGGTTCAGCAGGTTCATCACCTGGATCCGCGGGTTGAAGCGGCCATCCGCGAACTTCACGCCGAAGTTGGCGTTCACGATGGTGAACGGATCGGTCCAGCCGGCGAAGTCCGCCGTCAGTACATCGCTCCAGAATGCTTCGGTCGTGTGGTTTACCGAGAGGCTGGCCGACATCCGGTTGGTGCGGGCGTCGATGCCGGCGTTGAACCGGTGCGCCGATGGGATGTTGTATTGGTTCGGGTCCCAGTCGCGGACTTCCGGCTCCGCCTGCCACGAGTAGTTGACGTAGGTGTTGATCCGGTTCGTGACCGCGGCGTTCACGCCCACCTCAATCCCCATGTTCCGGGTGAATCCACGGTTGAGATAGCTGAGAGCGGCTGGGAACCGGACTCCGAAGGCGCCAAGCAGATCGATCAGGATGGCCGGGTTCTGCGCCAGCCCGCCGACGAGCGCCGCAGTCTGTGGCGACACCGCGCCGGGCGGCAGCACGGCGGACAACGTCCGCGCAAACTGCTGCAGCTCGGTAAGGCTGCTGTTCCAGTTCGCCGGCGGGTTCGCCGTCGAGTAGTACTGGAGTTCCGTGAAGTCGATGCTGTCGGTGGTGTCGTTGATGTAGAACGCCGCCGTCAGGCCAACGCGATTGCCGATGCCTCCTGCGTACGCCAGCTCGTACGCGGTCAGGTTTTCCGCGCCGAGCGGGCGGCCGAGGGTCTCGTTCCCGGCTGCGCGGAACGGCAGGATGTAGTCGATCGGGCCCGGCAACGGAATCGGGAGCGCGGCGACCGCCGGTCCGAGAGCGGCGCCGATCAGCGTCGGAAGCGGAAGGTTGACCCGCGACACGATATGGGCGTCGAGGAAACTGTTGGTAAGCGAAGCCGCGCGGAAGGCCTGGTTGTACGACAGCCGGATCGAGTGCTCGGCCGCCGGCTTAAAGATCAACGTCGTCCGGGGCGAGAAACGGACGTCATCGAGCGTGCTGATGCGGTCGACGCGACCGCCGATGATCCAGCGCAACCGGTCATGGAGGAAGATCTCGTCCTGGATGTAGAACCCCTGCTCGTTCCGGCCGTCCCCCGCCGGCGCCAGGTCGAAGTCCAGTGTGATCAGTCGGACGTTGCCACCGTAGCTCACGATGTTCCGCGTGCCGATCACCGTCGTGTTCGAAAAGTTGACGTCCAGGGTGTTCGACGACATCTCCCCCTCGATCGGCCCCATAGGACCCTGGACCAGCAGCGTCCGGTACGGCGAGTAGGAGGAGTTGACGAAGCCGCCGACTTCGAAACCGCTCCGCTGGTACTGCAGTCGGCCGTACGCCATCCGCGTGCCCGGCTTCAACTCGAACGGGCCGATGCCGGTGTGGAGCGTGCCCTGACTGCCGCCGTAGCCGCCGCTCACCTTGAAGCGGCTCTCGCCGTCGGGCGAGTCCCAGTCGCCGCGGAAGTCGAACTTCGGTGACCGGCTGTCGAAGGTGGCGATCGGAGGATAGAACTGCGACCGGCCGGTGACGTTCGGGATCTCACCGACCGGGCGGGCGAACGCAGCCGACTCGGTGTAGCCGAGCGACAGCTTGTAGGCGAATGTGTCGCTCGGCGCGCCGGCGTGGGTCCCCATCACCGAGTAGGTGGAGCCGGGATCCATCTCCTGGCCGGTGACGTTCCGGTCGAACATCCCGAAGTTGATGTCGAGTGTCGTACCCAGCATGTCGCGCGGCCGCTTCGTGATCAGGTTGATGACGCCGGTCATTGCGTTGGCCCCCCAGACGGCAGAGGCGGGGCCGCGGACCACCTCCACTCGCTCGAGGCTGCCCATGGTGATCGGGAGCAGATCCCAGGCGACAAAGCCGTAGAAGTCCTGGTAGACCGTCCGGCCGTCAACCATCACGATCTGCGACGAGGCAAGCGTGCCGGTGGCGCCGCGGCTCGTCACGTTGAAGTCGCGGTTTGACGTCTGCACGACGTTGACGCCAGGCACCTGGCGGACCAGCTCACCGACGTTCACGATCGAGTGCGCCTCGATCGTCTCGGACCCGATCACCGTGACCGTTGCCGGCGCGTTGACGATCTCCTGCTCGATGCGGGACGCGGTCACCACGACAGTCTCCGCGAACGTGATGGGCTGATCCTCCGTCTGCTCCTCCGCCTGCTGGTTCGGGTCCTGCGCCACGGCGGGCAGGACCGGGACGAACAGGAGCAGGACCGCCACGGCGGCAACGAACACGGATCTGGGATTCAGCGTCTCGAACATGAGTGCCTCCTCATGGAGTGCCCAGCGGATGCGGTACGCCTGCGAAACGACTACCGAATCATATTAGGAGAAACCCGGTCTGCGACCCACGGGAGCCAGCGGCTGCGGCACCGCCGCCCGCGCCCCCCTACCGCACCTGATGCAGCATCCGGTCCCAGCGTGTGCGGGTGAAGAATCCGGCCACCCCGGAGGCGGCGCGGCGGACTGCCGCGGCGAACCCCGGCTGCGGCAGGATTGTCGGTGGCCCCGCGTCGTAGGACCAGTAGATCACCACCGCCTTCCCTTTGATGTGGTTGTGCGGCAGCGCCCCCCAGAACCGGCTGTCCTCCGAATCGTCGCGGTTGTCGCCCATGGCGAAGTAGTGTCCTGCCGGGATCACGGCCGGGCCATGATTGTCCCGGCCGTCGACCGCCTCCTCCCCCGGCCGCAGACGCCGCGCGTACTCCGCCAGGTACGGCTCGTCGAGCGGTGCCCCATCGATGTACACCTGTCGGGCGCGCACCTCGAGCGTCTCGCCCGGCAGGCCGACGATCCGCTTGATGAAGTCGCGCGCCGGATCGCGCGGGAACTTGAAGACGACGATGTCGCCCCGCGCGATGTCGTCTTTCGGGAGCACCACCTGCTCGGCCGCCGACAGCGCCGGCGCGTAGACGAACTTGTTGACCAGCAGGTAGTCACCCACAAGCAGGCTGTGCTCCATCGACCCGGTCGGGATGGTGAACGGCTGGAAGAGCCAGGTCCGGACGAAGAGCGCCAGGATGACCGCGAGAATGATCGCTTCGAGGTACTCCCGCGCGGTCGACTTCCGGAATGCGACCGGCAGCGCGTCTGCGGCGGACGTGGCCCGCGCCGCGCCCCGCCTTGCCATCACTTGTTCGCCTTGGTCGCGGCCTGATCGTCATCGCCGACCCGCAGGACGGCGAGGAACGCCTCCTGCGGGATCTCGACGCTGCCCACCCGCTTCATCCGGCGCTTCCCTGCCTTCTGTTTCTCGAGCAGCTTCCGCTTCCGGGTGATGTCACCGCCATAGCACTTCGCGAGTACGTTCTTCCGGAGCGGCCGGACGCTCTCGCGCGCGATGATGCGCGTGCCGATAGCCGCCTGGATCGACACCTCGAACATCTGGCGCGGGATGAGCTTCCGCATCCGCGCGACGAGCGCCCGCCCGCGCGCGTAGGCGCCATCGTGGTGGACGATGATCGACAGCGCATCCACCGGCTCGCCGTTCACCAGCAGGTCGAGCTTCACGAGCGGCGACGGCCAGTACCCGCTCACATGATAGTCGAGCGACGCGTAGCCCCTGGAGATCGTCTTCAGTCGATCGTAGAAGTCGAGCACCACCTCGTTGAACGGCAGTTCGTAGGTGATCATGACGCGATGCGCGGCGTGGTACTCCAGTGTCTTCTGCACGCCCCGCTTCTCCTGGCAGAGCCGCAGGATGCCCCCCACGTGCTCCGCCGGGGTCAGGATCATCGCGGTGATTACCGGCTCTTCGATCTGCTCGATCCGGCCTGCGTCGGGCAGCCTGGCGGGTGAATCGATCTCCGTCACCTCGCCGTCCGTGGTGGTGACGCGGTAGAGCACGCCCGGCGCGGTCGTAACCAGGTCCATGTCGAACTCCCGCTCGAGGCGCTCTTGCACGATCTCCATGTGGAGCAGCCCGAGGAAGCCGCACCGGAAGCCGAAGCCGAGCGCGGCGGATGTCTCCGGCTCGAAGAAGAACGCCGCGTCGTTCAGCCGCAGCTTCTCGAGCGCCTCGCGCAGATCGCTGTACGCGTGGCTCTCCACCGGGTACAGGCCAGCGAAGACCATCGGTTTCATCTGGCGGAAGCCGGGGAACGGATCGGCGGTGGGACGCGCTGCCTCGGTCACCGTGTCACCGATCCGCGCGTCCGACACGTTCTTGACGTTCGCGACGATGAAGCCGACCTCGCCGACGCCGAGTGCGTCGACCGGCTGCGGCTTCGGCACGAACACTCCCACCTGCTCCACTTCGCAGTCGTGCGCCGCCGCCATGAGACGCATCTTCATCCTCGGTCGGACCGAGCCGTCCACCACCCGCACCAGGATGATGACGCCGCGATAGGCGTCGTACCAGGAATCGAAGATCAGCGCCTTGAGCGGCGCATCCGGATCGCCCCCGGGCGGTGGCACCCGACGGATCACCTCCTCGAGGATCTCCCTCGTGCCGATCCCCTCCTTCGCACTCGCCAGCAGCGCGTGGGACGGGTCAAGACCGACCAGGTCCTCGATTTGCAGCGCCGTCTCGGCCGGCTGCGCCCCCGGCAGGTCCACTTTGTTGATGATCGGGATAATCTCCAGGTCGTGGTCAATCGCGAGGTAGGCGTTCGCCATGGTCTGCGCCTCGACGCCCTGGGATGCGTCAACCAGCAGCAGCGCCCCCTCGCAGGCGGCGAGCGCTCGTGCCACCTCGTACGAGAAGTCGACGTGGCCGGGGGTGTCGATCAGGTTGAGGATGTACGTCTCACCGCTGTCGGCGGCATAGGCGAGGCGGACGGCATGCGCCTTGATCGTGATCCCCCGCTCGCGCTCCAGATCCATCGAATCGAGCACCTGCGCCTCCATCTCGCGGGGGCGAAGCGCACCGGTCAGCTCAAGGAACCGATCCGCCAGGGTCGATTTCCCATGATCGATATGCGCAATGATGGCGAAGTTGCGGATCTGCCGGTGGTTCATGCAGGAAGGGCCGAACAGCCCTTTGAAGTATACGGGTTCAGCGATCGTCGGTACGGATCAGCGATCGTCGGTACGGATCAGCGATCGTCGGTACGGATCAGCGATCGTCGATTGGCAGGAACGGTTTCCGATGTGAATGTCTTGTAAGTCATTGACACATATGTACCTTAAAGCATTCCTGGGTTCTTGTTCCCCTCGCTCCATCCCTCGTTCTGCATCGGATTCCAGCGGACCCAGTGCACCGTCCTCGCATGAATTGGGATCGGAGACCGCAACAGGTGGGGTTCCCCACGGGCACCTCGGATGGGCCGTCTGCGCGGCGAGCGGGCGGAGTCGGACGGCGGATCCGACGCGGCGACGTCGGTCCGCATCGTGAACGAGGATGTGCCGCTCGCCGGCCGGTAGCGTCGGCAGATCAGCGCGCAGTTCGACCGTACCCGGATCGTCTTGCACACCGTGCCAGCGGAGCTTGCCCTGTCCGCAGGACGCGGACCGTGACGACGAGTGCCGCGAGGCCACTCAGCGCCGTGATGTCCTGGAACTGGGCTGGCGAGTGGGCGTTGCCCCCTTCGAACCCTCACGATCCCGATGCCCCGTCGCGCCCCAGTGCGTCGCACCGTGGTCGCCCACGCCCGGGTGACGCCGGCCGAGCTGGCCGCGTGGAACGCGAAGGCAGCTGCGGCCGGCGTCACGCTGTCCGAGCTGCTGCGGCAGGCGATGTCGCGGACGCAGACGTGGACGGCGCCGGCGATGGAGGTCGAGCGCGAGCGCACCCGTCAGGTGGCACGCATTGGCTCGAACCTGAATCAGATTGCGCGCTGGGCGAACACGCACCTCGATGCGCTGGCGCCGGTCGAGGTCATCGCGCACCTGGTCGCCATCAAGCGGGCGCTGGCGCGGTTGCGTGGGCGGGGCACGGGCGATGCTGATTAAGTTCATCGCGCGCGGGACGGGGTCGGCGGCCGCGGCGGCGGCCTACCTCACGCGCGAGACGGACAGCCAGGGCAACGAGCGGGCCGACGTGTCGGTGTTGCGCGGCGATCCGGACCAGGTAGCGGCGGTGGCGGACGCGCTCGAGTTCGAGCAAAAGTACACGTCGGCCGTGATCGCCTGGGCTCCGGAGGACCAGCCGAGCGACACGGAGATCGACCGGGTGCTCGACGAGTTCGAGGACACGGCCTGGCCCGGTCTGGCGCCGGATCGTTACGCCTGGACGGCGGTGCGGCACGGCGAGGCGGGGCGCGGCGTTCACGTGCATGTGGTCGCGGCGCGGTGTGACCTGGAGACGGGCAAGAGCCTGAACATCGCGCCGCCCGGCTGGGAGCAGACGTATGGCCCGCTGGTGGACGCCTGCAACCTCGAGCACGCTTGGAGCCGGCCGGACGATCCGGCGCGGGCGCGGGTGCAGCAGCCGGGACATCGCGCCTACCTTGAGGCGGCGGAGCTGCGGGCCGGGATCGCGCGCGAGGCCGACCCTCGTGACGTGATCGAGGCCTACTTGGTGCAGCGCGTCGAGCGCGGCCTGGCGGAGGACCGGGCCGGCGTGGTCGCCGCCCTGAAAGAGGCGGGCTTTGCGGTGCCGCGCGAGGGCACGCACTACGTCACCGTGCTCGATCCGGAGCGTGGGGACCGCTGGCGGCTGAAAGGAGCGCTGTACGAGCATGACTTCCAACGTGAACGACTTGAGCGCCCGGCTGCGGCGCCGGATGGAGGACGAGGACCGGGAGACGACCGCGATCGCCGAGCGCGAGCTGCGGACGTTTGGCGAGACGTTGAACGCCAGCGCGAACGCCACGCTGCGTATCACCGAAGCCGCTATGGCGGCGCAGGTCGGGCGGATTCACGGGCTGCTGTGGCGCGGATGGCTCCGGTCCCTGGTGGTCGGGCTGTGCGTCTGTCTGGGCATCTTCGGCGGGAGCTGGGGGCTGACGCAGTGGCAGTCGAGCCCGCGTGCAGCGCCTGGTCGAGAGGCAGGAGGCCCTCCGGCTCGCGATCGCGCAGGAGCAGGAGGCCCTCGAACACCTGCAGGCGCAGACGTGGGGCGTGTGGCTCCACGAGGCGGAGGACGGGGGGAGGTACGTGGTGCTGCCCCAGGGGACGTTGGAGGTCGAGGAGTGGCCCTGGACCGTGCACGGGCACTCTGCCGTCAGGCTTTCGAGCGAGTGAGGGCGTGGTATGACCGAGCTAGAGACACGCTTGATGGACGCCTTGGCCGCGCTCTCGGCGCAGTGGGAAGCGGAACAACATCAGCACGCCGACGAACAGGACATGTTGAACGTGCGGATCGACGATCTCACGCAGCTGGTGACCGACTTCGCGCGGCAGCACGAGCAGCAAGCCGCCGCCTTGCAGGCGCAGCTACAGCATCTCGAAACGCAGGTCGGGCTCTTGACGACGCAGTACGACAGCATCGCAGCGGACTACAAGGCGCTCGCCGACGTGTTGCCGCAGGTCTGAACCGGATCCGGCAACACATCGCGCAACGCCAGCAGGCGCGGGAATGGGACGGCCCGAGCCGCTAGGTCCCTCTGATGAGTCCCGGAGAACAGCAATGAGCGATCGGCCTCTACAAGACCGAGGTCATCGACCGACGCGGACCCTGGCGACATGCCGAGGCCGTGGAGTTAGCCACGCTCGACTGGGTGGATTGGTTCAAACAACCGGCGGCTGCTCAGCTCGATCGGTGACGCGCCATGGGCTCAGGCCGAAGCGGTGGCGTCCGTGGCCGACATCGAAGCGCGCCAGCGGATCGGGATCGCCGGCATCACCCTGGTGATCCTGGGGGTGCAGGCGATGTTGTCCGGCTTCCTGCTCGCCCTGATGTCGTCGCAGCGGGCTTCCTCGCCACCGCGAACAGCGACACGCCAAACGGCAGATCGCGTCCCAGGGCCTACCCTTCACACGCTGTGAAGCGGAAGACGACACTGTCAGGCAAGTCGGCTACTCTGGAGAAATTCGCCGCCGGTGTGCCAGGTTCTGCGGGGGCCTCGGCCAGGAGGTCGAGCGCGAATCGGCCCCATCTCCGACGCAGCTTGCTGAGGATCAGGTACAGGTTGTCGTAGCGGTCACAGCGGGCAAGAAAGAGGGCGTTGAACTTCGCGCCGTGGATCTCTGGGAACTTCGGCTGGCCCGAGAACGACACGGTGGTGGGCACCTGTTGCCGGAAGAAGTAGGGGAGATCCATCGTGCCGGTGCCGACGACGAGATCGCGCGGCGTGACATGCTGGCTCACCCAAAGTCTGCGAGGGGAGTTCGCAATCCAGTAGGAGTAGTCCGATCGATCGCCATCCGCCGGAAGGATCCGCGCCGTCACGTTTCGCCCGACGAGAAGTCGGGCGGATGACGCGTATATACGTTGGGCCGTGCCGTTGTCGCCTTGCACGATCGCGTCGCCGGCCGTCGCGAGCGCCATCGTCACGGTGAAGACGACAACCGCCACGGAGAGCCGCCGGCCTTCAGGACACAGGCGCCAGACGAGAAGTGCGCTGGCGATGGCGGTCACCGCCGCACCCGGCGCCAGCATCCGATCGTCGAACATATTGGTCAGCACGATCAGCCGAGTCACCACCAAGAGGAAGACCGACCATCCGGCTATCCACGCGATAACCAGCACACACCCGTATCGCGCCCGATCCGGAACAATCGGCCGGCCGTCGCGGACGGCCCGCCACAACGCGCACGCGCCCAGGAACGCAGGCGGCGCAACGAGAGTCCACCCGACACGTTCGAGAAACGCGGCAGACAGTTCACTCAACGAGACGTCCGGAAACCAACCGGCGGCGACCGTCGTTTGCGTCGGATAGACCTGTCCTTCACCGAGGAATGGTCCGACCATCGCGATGCTGGCCCCCGCGGCGAACAGCAGCAGTCGGCGCACCCGGGAGCCGTGGCCGAGCAGGCAGGCGAGTCCACCCAGCGCCAAAATAGGTACGAAGCTGCTCCGCACAAGTAGGGCTAGCCCCGCCAGCAGCCCTGCGCCAACGGCCCGTCGGGGCGTAGTGCCGCGCGCAAGGAGCGCCAGCAGGGCGAGGAGCAGGGCGATCACCACGGGCTCGGTCCACGTGCGCAGAAAGACCCAGCGGATCTGGTGGGCGACGAACGCCGCAGCCAGTAGGCCGCCGGCAGGTCCCAGGAGGCGCGAGGCGAACAGGAAGGTGAATATCAACGCGGCGGCGTAGGCCGCGGGGCCGATGACAAATGCTGCGTCGGCATGCTCCAGTCCGGTGGCCTCGGCGACCGCCGCAATCAGCACGGAGTAGCCGGGGTTGTGGCGGGCGCGCGTCTTGTCCGGGAAGTGCGGCGAGAAGTCCTGCGCCCAGAACGTGGCCTGATTGAAACCTGCGGCGCTCTGAACCAGCCCCTCGCCAGCGGACAGGTTGCGGGCGACATCGATGTAGTTCATCGAGTCGCCGGTGAGCCGGCGGTCGAAGGTGATCGAGCGCCATCCGAAGACGCCCACGTGGCCCACGAACAGCAGTCCGAGCAGAACGGCGATGGTGATCCTGGTTCTCGGTCTTTCCAAGCGGGTAGGCGCTGCCAGGATGAAGAAGACCGCGGCGGCCAACGCACCCGCAGCCCAAAGGATGCCTACGGTGAGTGTCAGTCGGTCGACAATACCCACCAACCGCAGCAGGTTCGGGTCCGGTTGATCGGGAAACAGGTAGCCTGTTCGGAGCGGTAGCTGGTACGCATCCCCTGATCTTCCGGTGAACGCGAGATTGGCGGCGCCAGCGTACTGTTGGTAGGCAATCTGCAGCTCGTGGACGCCAGCGTCTAGTCGTACTGTCCGCTCCGCCGCGGAACTCCGAGCAAACCGTTGTTCCCCGTCGATCCAGATGTCGGCGTAATCGTCCGCTTCAACATGCAGTGTGACCGACCGACTGCTCGGAACGTACCAGTACCCGCGCCACCGGGCGCTGATGAACTCGCGTGGCAGTCGCGGGTCGTCGGCCAGAAAGTCGAGCGTTGGCTCGCGGGTAACGTCGTTGATGACCGGAGCGCCCTGGAAGTCGTTCGCCAGCCACACCTGTCGACGAAGGCCGGTCTGTTCCGCCAGCTGCTGACTGAGAATCAGCCATCCCGTGGTGCATACCAACGTCACCGCAAGGTACGCTGCTACCCACCAACGGCTCGCGCCTGAAGAGAACGGCACTCGGGGGGGCTTTGTTTAGCGGGGTGATGTTGGGGTCGAGAGTTCGCGGAAGGGTTGGTGATTCATCCGGGGGAGACGTTATCATGGCCACCCTCGCGGCCAGAGGACTGGACATGGCCCTGGGCTCGGAGGACACTCGCAAGCTGGGCATTCGGGTCTATCGGGCGGCGGTTGAGCGAGCACCCGAACCGACCCGCTGACCCGCTACCAATTCATCCAGGCTGCCACGAGCTTGAACGGCACGACGAACCGTTCCGCGAATACAGTCCAGAGATCCGTGCCCGTAGGACTTCGTCTTCCCCGGCTCAACCGGCAACGGCTTCGCGCCTTGGCCTTGGGCACCATCGGCGTGGCCGCCGGGCTCACCGCGCTCCTGTTTTTCCTCAGCCCCGGCGCGGCGGATCGGACAGGCGTCCGCCGGCAGGTCTTCCCCGCTGTCGGCTTCAACGGCACACCGCTCCTGGACAACGTCGGCACCACGATCACCCTCGACTTCCTGAACGACGACCCCGACCTGCCCCGGCGATTCTTCAGCGCGCGCTGGACCGGTTACTGGTACGCGCCCGAAGCGGGCGACGTCGAACTGCACGGCGCTGGCGACGACCGCCTCGACGTGTGGCTGGATGGCGAACTGGTGATTCGGCGGACACCGCCGGCCGACATGCATACGCTGGTCCGGACGGTGCGGCTGGACGCCGGCGTGCACGAGCTCCGCGTGGAGTACGAGCAGCACGGCGGCGGGTTCAACATGCGACTGGAGTGGGCGCCGCCGGGGGGGCGGGCGCGTCCTCTCCCCGCGTACCGCCTGTTTCGGGAATGGCCCGACACCGACGACGTCCGGCTGGCGCACGGCGTGGCGTGGCTCCAACGCGCCGTCGCGACGATCTGGATAGCCATCGTCGGCATCATCCTCGCCTGGCTGGGAACGCTCGCCTGGCAGCGTGTTGGCCCGCACTCACCCTACGGTCGTCATTGGGAAAGTGCCTTCCGGCGGTGCAAGGTGCTTGGCGCCGTGTCGCTGTCCATACTGAAACGGTGTTCCGAGGTTCGACACGAGGGGTCCATGGCCCACGACGTTCGCGCCGTGGCCCGGCTGGCGTTCCTCGTGGCCGCCGTCGCGGCCCTGGGTTCACTGTTCAGCTATGAGTTGCTGCGAGCCATCGCGGATCGACTGGCGCCCGACGGCAACGCTGCGAACCTCGACCGGGCCCTCCATGCCGCGATCGTCGTCAACCTGCGCGCGATTGCGGTCGCGGCCGCTATCGCCGCCGGCTCGCTCCTGGCGAGCGGCCCGGCTGTCGCGAGCAGGCTGGCCACACCACGGTCCAGGCGCACACCGACTCTTGTCTGGACGGTCGTCTTCGTCATCGTGCTGCTGGGCGTACGGTTGTGGTATCTCGACTTCGAGTATGTGGACGAGAGCACCTTCATCATCATGGGATCTCACGTGCTGGAAGGTCATCTCCCCTACCTGGAGCTGTTTGACATCAAGCCGCCCGGCATTTTTTTCGCTCTGGCGGGCATCATGTCCGTCTTCGGCGAAAACCTCCTGTCCGTCCGTTTCTTCGGGACCTTCTGTCTGTTCGTGTCCGCCATTGCAGGCTACGCCATCGCCATCCGTCAGACGACCCCGCTCATTGCCGGGGCGTCCATGGCAGTCTTTTGCGCCTTGACATGCGCGAGCGAATTCCAGCCGACGTTGACAGAGCATCTGACGATCGCACTGACGATGCCGGCATGCTGGCTCCTCGTGGCGCGCCGTGACCAGCTTTGGGCGGCGTTTCTCATCGGGGTGCTGCTTTCCGCGGCGACACTCACGCGAACGAACATCGCCTTCGTCGTGCTGGCGTTGGGGGGCTTTTATGTCTGGCGCTTCGTGAGACCGCGTCCGGACGTCCCGCGGCTGGCGATCACCGCATATGGCGTCGGCGGCGCCCTGCCACTGGCGCCCCTGCTGCTGCTCTACTGGCTCGCGGGCGGTCTGGACGTTTTCGTCCTGTCCGTCTTTCGCGTGCCGTTGCACTACGCCGCCTCCCAAGAGGGAATGGCGGCGGTCATGCTTGAGCAGGTCTCGAACTGGAGGTCCTTCGTCCGGAACGACCCGTACATCTTTCTGCCTGCCACGCTACTCATCGGCACGGGGCTGGCGACCCATGCCATCAGCCGCGGAAAAGGTCTTCTTTTCGGAGACAACGGTCTGTTGCTCCTGGTGCTTGGCGCCGTGTCGCTGTCCATACTGAAAGGCGGCGCGGCGTGGGGTCACTATCTGCTTCAAGCCCTTCCCCTGGTGCTACTACTTGCGGCCGCCGGTTTCGAGAGGATGACGACGCGACGGCTGGGCGCTTTACTGTTTCTCGGGCTCTACGTTCTGACCGTCGGAGCAAGCCTGGCTCGTTTCGGTGGCAGCAGCGTCGAGCAGGTCCGTCAAGGACTCGCCCTATCCGTACGTTCGCATGCAGACGGTCGCACTCATCAGGCAGATCTCCGCACGGCGGCGGAGCGCATCTTGGAGGATCGATGTTGCGGCGAACTGGTGTATGCACCTCGTGACCATCTCATCTACTGGTATCTGAAGCAGCGACCGCCAACGGTCTTGGTTCATCCGTCTTCCGTCAATAACCCCGCAATCATGACGCCGCTGGTGGCGCACGGGTACGTCCCAGAGGACGAACAGCGGCGGATCCTGGAACGAAACATCGGGTACATCGTCATAAATCCTGAGAGAAGATGGAGTTTCCGTACGCCCGGGCAGGAGCGCCGGCGCCTCACCAACACTCTGCAAGAGCGCTTTTATCCATGGAAGAACAGCGGAGGACTCGTCATTTACAAGCGCAGGTGAATGAGATAGTCCTCGTGGAGACATCCGTTGACGGCAGGATCAGCACCATACCATCAACTGTTTACCAGTCCCACTCGGCCGGCTGTTGTATGAGTCCGCCTTTGTCGTGGTGCCGACCATCAACGCGGTCGAGAACGTCGGTCGCCTTTACGGCACGGGCGCTTGGGATGCAAAACGGGCACGCATCAGCGCCTGCGCCACGCGGCTCGCCCGGATGATCTCCGGGAGGCAAGGTGGCAGATCCTCTGAGTGGCTTCTTTATGGCTCCCGCCATAAAATCTGGCGAGATCGCGCCCCCCCTTCCCAAATAGTCGATCTTGCTTCGGCCTTCCTCAACCGCTCGAGCCGGTTCAGGGTTCATCCACCTGATGCCGTTATCGTCTCTGTGCCGCGCTGCAACGTCACTGTGGAAGACGAAGTCCTACAGGCACGGATCTCTGGACTGTATTCGCGGAACGGTTCGTCATGCCGTTCAAGCTCGTGGCAGCCTGGATGAACTGGTAGCGGGTCAGCGGATCGGTTCGGGTGCTCGTTCAACCGCCGCCCGATAGACCTGAATGCCCAGTTCGCGGGTGTCCTGCGAGCCCGGGCTCACGTTCGCCGGAACGAATGGCCGGTCCACGGCGATATGAACCTCGACACGGTCCCGTGCTCCCAGCAATGTCGCGGGCAGCAAGACGTTGGTCTGCTGTCGACCGGGGGTGTCAGACGCAAAGGAACGTGCGACCTGATCACCGACGGTGAGGGTAAGCATCCGGGGCGAGTCCTCGGACAGATCCGCGCGGGCGCCGTAGTCCAAGTGGAGCACGGCGGCCTTCCGCGGGTTCAGGAACGCCAGCGTCGCCGTCTGTTGTGTCCATCGCCAGGACGATCCGCCGCCCGTTTCCCGGGCGTACCAGCCGTCGGTGAACTCGACCAGGATCATGCGCGCCTTCTCATCCGGCGTGACCAGCCATCCGTCGTATTCCGCGTGAGCGTCGAGTGTCGCCGGGATTGGAGAGTCGTCGCCTGGCTCGAGGAACGGAAGCTCCAGCTCAGACACGCCCCACGCGATGGACATGGTGGCGGCGCCGCCGCCCACCCCCAGGAGGAACGTCCGCCGCGAGAAGCCGCGTGTCGTGTTCGCCATGATCACCCTGCCGTCGCCAGCGTATCGGCCAAGCGCAGCGCGAGCGCGACAATCGTCAGCGTCGGATTCACGTATCCGCCGGTCGGGAACACGGAGGATCCGGCCACGAACAGGTTGTCGTATCCGTGGACCCGGCAGTCTCGGTCAACCACGGAGTTCGATTGGCTCGTGCCCATCCGGGTGGTCCCCATGATGTGACCGCCGCCGGTCGGCTGCCGGTACAGGCGTTCGTTGTTGATGCGCACGCGGCCCTTCCCCGACGCGATCAGCGATTTCCCCAGGAGGCGCAACGTCATCTCGACGTTGCGGAAGTCCCCGGCGCCGATGACGCACCGCGCGGCGGGTCGGTACAGGCCTGCGGCGTCGCGCTCGCCGGTCAGGAAAACCTCGTTGCTCGCCGCAGGCGCCATCTCCGACCGCACGTTGCAGACATAGTGATGGAACGGCTTCGCGTATTTGCCGACGAGATACTCGGCCATCGGATGGTCGGTAGTGCTGTTGCGACACTCCACGCTGCACCCGAGCAGGCCGTGCCGCCGCATCTGCTGATCGTCGGGAACCAGCGCGTGGCGGACGCCCCCGAAGTCGGCCGGCCGCGACTGCTGAGCGAGGTCGTCGTCCAACACCACCGCGCCCACGGAGAAAAGGTGCGGATGCTCCATCAGATACTTGCCCGCCAGGCCACTTTCGTTGCCGACCGGGACCGCGCCGTCCACGCGTGGCTGCAGGAACAACTGCGCGTTGCTGATGCCACCGCCCGCGACCACGACGTTCTGCGCCGGGTCGAAGTCCAGTTGCTCCGTGGCGCCTGAAGCGTGACGAAAGCAGGTCAAGGCGCGAACCGCACTCCGTGACGCATTGACGTCGAGGCCGATAACCGACGTTCCGACCGCAACATCAACCAGCGAGGAGGTGCTCAGTGCCCCCCCGTACTTACGTCCGAAGCGCGTTCCAGCGCGCTGGGAAAACGGCCGGTAGACGAATCCCGGACTGAGCGGCGTTTCGACGTCGAGGATGGAGGGTTCGCGGTCCACAACGGAGGCGGCACGTCGATAGTGCGGGGCCAGATCGGACTTCGTGATGGGCCACCGAACGCCGGCGGCCGGGTTGGCGAAGTCCACCTCCATCAGCGTGGCACACCAGCCCGACCACACTCTTGAGGTGCCGCCCAGCACGCGGATGGAGTGCCGATCCCACCAGCCGTCACGGAAGTGCCCGTAATTGACGGCGTTCGGCATGTCGTCCCGCGCCTCGGTCACGGTTCCGGTCTCGAACACCAGGACCGTCCGGTTCGCCTTGGCGAGCTCCAGGGAGAGCGTGATGCCGGCCGGGCCGGCACCAATCACGTAGCAGTCGTAGCTGCGGCTAGGCAAACCGTCGGTAAGGAACAACGCCAATAGCATACCTGCGCGCCACCGCTACCTGAACATGGGACCTGCTTCAGACGGCGGCCTGAGCGAGCACGGCCTCAGCCATGACCGGCATTTTGCACAACTTGACGTACACAACCCGCCGCCGGCGGCGCGGCCATTCCACTTCCGCATGCGGTACGTCGTTCGTCCACACGTACAAGCCCGTGATTGGATGACGGGCCGTACCACTCCTGGGAGGCTACCGCGGCCGCAGCCGAGGCGAATCTCCCCGTCCACTTGGTCAGCCCCACCGGACCCTGCGGCCGACAGTCGGCCAGGAGCCGGCGTCAGCCCCGCGCAAGCCCCCGCGGGGGGTTCAGAATGGCTCGTGTGGCGCGCTAGAATCCTTACCGATAATTCCCAACATGAATGATTCGCTCGCCCTGGGATCGCCCCGTCGGCGACCGCGATCGGCCCGCCGAGCCCGACCGCGTGACGCCTGGTCGCCGCCTCGGTCAGCTCGACGCCTGTCTCGCCGGCCAGACGCTCGATGACGTGAGCCTCGCCGCCGGCCGCGGGCGATGACGGCGGCTGACGCGCTCCCGGCGCTCGACGGCCGGCGAGCGCCGGGGAGTCGCTGGGAACGTATCAAATGGATACCTCCACGCCACCCTCGGCGGGTTGAGGCCGCATCAGATGTCGCCCCGGAGCATCAGGCCCCAGGACTCGCCCGTTGCGTCGTACCAAACAGGACTTGTCAGCAACTCGATGCAGAACGGGCTGTCTTCGGACCGCGCCGCGACCGGATAGGACAGCGTGTGCCAGGCGTCGTCCGCGAGTACGTGTTGGTCGACGATGTCGCCGTCGACCCGCACGGTCACCGTCTGGGCGGTTGTCATGGTCGGCATCCTGCGGACATCGAACGTAACGCGCGAGTTCTCGGCCGCCGCGTAGAAGACCACGTATCCGCCGGTTCGGTAGGTGCGGGCGCCAGCCTCGGCTGCGTCATCCGGATCTGCGGACAATCCGAGCTGATGCTCTCGGCGTTGCGCTACACGATCATCCGTGGGCCCGAATATCGTCCGGTAATAGCTCCAGGCGTCCGGGTCGTCGACCCGTCCATTGACCGAGAAGACGTAGAGGTAATCGAGGAAGCGATTCGTTCGGCCGGTCGCATGGTGTGCGTACGTGCGCTGCCGAGGCCCTGTGGGATCGATCCGCAATACGGAAGCGCCCCGTCCCAGCGCGTCGGGGAGACCTGCAAGGTCGAGCAGCGTGGCGGGCACGTCGGTGATCGAGGTGGGAGCGTACGAGACTTGGAGCGGACCTTGGGCCGCGAAGGGCTTCACCAGGAGCAGAGGCGTGGCGTAAGACGCGATGTTGGGGAGGGTCACCCAGGCCGGTGACATCAATCCGCGCAATGGGTGCTGATCTTCGGGTGTGATGCGAGCCAGTCTCGGTCCATGGTCGGAGGTGACGATGATGGCGCTTCGGTCGTAGAGGTCGAGGTCTCGCAGTCGCTGGAGCAGCGCCCGAACCGCTGACAGGGCGCATCGAGCCTCGCCGCCTACCTCGCCGAGTTCCACTGACCTTGCCCCCTGAAACCGTTCCAGCCCGAACGATAGGATTCGGGCGCAGCGATCAGGAGGCACGATGCCAAGGAAGCGCTACAGCACAGAACAGATCGTCACGAAGCTCCGTCAGGCCGAGGTAGAGCTCGGCCGGGGGCTGCGCACGCCCCAGGTCTGCAAGAAGCTGGGTATCAGCGAGCAGACGTACTACCGCTGGCGGGCGGCTGGTGGATCGCCGTGATCACCGACGCCGCCAGCTCGACCTGGGTGACGCGGTAGAGATGGAAGCGTCCCTTGTCAATGGCGCAGTGGTACACGTCGCGCAGCGTCACCCATCCGCCGGACAGCACCCGGTACAGCTCGATGATCCAGCGGACCAGATTCGTGTAGGCCTGTTGCCAAAACGGTTCTTTGCCCTTGCCGAAGAGCTGATTCAAGAGGGACGCGACCGTGTAGGCGAGCGAGTACGAATCGAGCCAGGTGGCACTGAGCGGGTTCCACGTCAGCCGGCCATCGAGACTCAGCTCGATGTAGTGCCGCCTCGGTCCAGCTCGGTGAGCATCCGGCGGATGTCGTGGCAAAAATCGCCCTTCACTTCAAGGACGAGCGCGGCGGCGCGCCGCTCGGGATTGTCCGCTTGCCAGCCGAACAGCTGGCGGGCGAACGGGTGCATACACGCCGAGGTTTTGCCGGACCCGACCGCGCCGAAAATCGCCACGCCGGTATAGAGGCCCCGCTCCGGGATCATCAGCCATTCGGGGGCCGGGCTCTCGATGGCTCTGACCGGGTGATGGACCTCGCCGACGACGATCGCCGGCCCGTCCGCCGTAGGCGAAAGTGGCCACGTGGGAAGGCGGGACCAGAGCCCCACGGTGACGCCCATCCGGGCGAACCAGATCCGTGATGAGCTGAGAAGAACCTGGCCGGCCAGGAAGGCGGCCACGCCGGGCGCCACGTAGTACCACGCGACGACGGCGGTGTACACGTTCGGCGTGTGGTAGCGGACGAGCACCGCCACGGGATCGGCCTCGGGAAACGCGCCGGGCCACGTCCAGGCGGACGCGACACTGACGCCGCCGACGACCAGGAACGCGCGGATGAATCGGTCAAGCCTGGGGCCGCGCGTCGCTGCTGATCGTCCGGCCCGCGTGCGGGCCGAGGAGCCTTCCCGCAGGGATACATACAGACGGGAGCGACCTCCCCGAAGGCGAGGGGGGGGCTGACACGGTGCCTGACACCGTGGCTGACACCCCCCCTTCGCCGTGCCGCGCCAGCGGCACAAAAGGGGGGGTCGCTCCCGTCACGTCCCTCTCCGCTGGCGCGGTTCGGGTCGGCCGGTCTTAGGACGAAAAGCCGAACAACGACAGCGACAAATGGAAGGGGGGGATGGGACACCCCCCCTGCTGTTTTTGGGACACCCCCCCCTGTGTCCGTGTCAGATTTTGCTCGCCCCCGGCATCGCCCTGCGCTTCGACCCCGGAACGGTCCAGAGGACGGGGCACCATCAGATAGCCACCTCGGGGGTCGTCAGCCGGACGGTGGGCCAGATCGTGAAGCGGTCAATCGCCCCTCGCGCCGTCGCCTTGGTGGGCGTGCCGTCGGGGAGTTGTTGCAAGAAGACGAGACGATCGGCCGCCTTGTCGAACCCGCCGGCCGCGCGCAAGAGTTCACGATTGCCGGCGGTAATCGCCTTCTCAAGCCGGGCGATTTCCTGGCGGATGTCCGGGTCGGCCTTGGTCGGCCCGACCGGGTCCGCCGCGCCCTGGCCGTCGCCGTTCTGGGTCCAGTGTTTCAGCACGGGCGCGGCGCGTTCCGCGGCGTCAACACCCGTGCCGACGGCGACGACGTGCACGGCGAAAGTCCGCGCCCGGAGCGCGGCCCAGAGCGGCGCGTGGGCCACGCCCCACGCGCGCAGCTCGCTATCGGTGGACTGCCCGGCGTCCACATACACGAACGTCGCCGCCCGCGCGTCTATGGCGATCGGAAGTTTCAGCGCAAAGTAGCGCGGCTGGCCCTGCTCACCCTCACCATATTTCCGGTACGGCAACACGGCCCGGTCGATGCCGAGCGCCTCGAACCGCCGAACTTTATCGGCCTCAGTCGGGAGCCATCCGAGGGTCGGCCGCTCGATGAGGTAATCGAGCGAGAGCAACCGGCGCATGAGGATGGGCGTGGTCGCGTTCTTGCCCCGACGGTGCCGCACGTCGGGGATGCCCAGCGCCCGATAGAGCGCTTTGCCGGTGAGGAGGACGGCGCGCGCGCCGCCGGGGAAGATGGCCCGCTCGTCCTCGATGGCGAGCTGCTTGTCGATGAGGTGGTGCACGAACACGCGCGCCGCTTCGCGGTTCGCGCCGTCGAAAAAATGGCACCATTGCGACCGCGTAAAGACGCCGGTATGCAGCGCGACGAGCGCGATCCATTCGGCCTTTCGGCCGCTCCATCCGAGGGGTGCAAGACAGCGCGCGCGGTCCTGCAACGTCGAGACCGTGACGGGGCGCGGTGTCTCCGGGGCGGGGCTCGTCGTCATCCGGTCACCAGCGCGCGATCGCCGCGCACGTACGTGATGAGAATCCCCATCGGATTCACGATCATCAGCTCGGGATCGACCGTCTCCAAAAACATGAAGTGGAGTGAGAGCGTCCAGCGGTCGCGGCCCACGTCCGCGCCGCCACCGGTGCGGGCGTTGATGGTCGGCAGTCCCACGATCGTGTGCGGCATCGTCACCCTCCTCGCCGTGCAACGGAACTCCTACCACCGTCGCTGTGCGCGTTGTGCGCGAACAGCTCGGGGTCAGTGAGCAGACGTACTCCCGATGGCGGCGGGAGTAGGGCGGGCTCCGTGTGTTCCGTCGAGATACGCCGCCCAATCGTCCATCAGCCGGCGCCGCCGCTCGAACAGGTCCGAGCGAGCATAGGCGGCTTCGACCTTATTCTGGACCACGTGCGCGAGCGCCGCCTCGACGACCTCGCGCGGGTGATTGGTCTCCTCGGCCGTCCAGTCCCGGAAGCTCGAACGAAAGCCGTGCGGAACGCCGCCGATCTCCAGGTCCCTGAGCAGCCCCGACAGCGCCATATCGGCCAGCCGCTTCCCCCGCTCGCTCGGGAACACCAGCGCATGGCCGTCGCCGAGCGCGCGCGCCGCGTCGAGGATCTGGGCGGCACGCCGGCACAGGGGAACCCGGTGTTCCCGCTTGGCCTTCGTGCGCGTGGCCGGGATGGTCCAGACGTGGTGCTCCGCGTCGACCTCGGCCCACTGCGCCCCGCGGACCTCACCGGATCGCGCCGCCGTGAGCACGAGGAACTCGAAGGCGAGCGTCACCACGGGCGGAGCCCCCGACGCCTGCACCGCGCCGATGGCCGCCGCCACGTCGCGATGCGGCAGCGCCCGCATGTGCTGGACCAGATGCTGCTGCGGGCCCAGGACCGGCCCGATGCGGTCACAGGGGTTGTCGGCTCGCAGGTCCATCGCCACGGCCCATTCCATCACCGTGCTGATGCGTTCGCGCACCCGCCGCGCCGTCGCCGGCCGGACATGCCAGACGGGCCGCAGCGTCTCGATCACGTCGGCGCTCGTCACCTCGGACACCGGCAGCTGGCCAATGCGCGGGAACGCGAACCGCGTCAGGCTCGACATCCAATCCTTGCCGTACTTCGGATTGCGCCAGCCGGGCTGCATCTGCGTCCAGACTTGCTCGACGGCGGCGGCGAAGGTCGGCGTGCGCTGGAGACGGCGCTTCTCGGCGAGCGGGTCGCCACCGGCGCGGGCGAGCTTGCGGTTGGCGAAGGCGAGCGCGCGGGCCTCCTTGAGCGAGACGAGCGGGAAGCCGCCGAGCCCGAGTTCGCGGCGGCGTCCGCGGATGGCGATCCGCTGGACCCAACTCCGGCTGCCGGACGGCTGGACGTCGAGGTACAAGCCCTGGCCGTCGCAATACCGGCCGGCCGCGGCAACGGTGCGGACGAAGGCGGTCGAGAGGGCGTGTTCGGGCTGGCGCGTGGGGGGGTGAGTCGGCAGCATCCTTTCCACCGGTCTTTCCACCGTTATGTGGTGGAACGTAGTGGATGTTATAGGTCGCTCTGGCCGGTGTCAAGCCAAGATAAACTGTCATAACTATCTATAAATGAGATAGTTATGGACGACATGGGACGTTATTGGACGACTCACGCTGAAGCTCCATGGTGGAAACGGTTGCGGCGGTGTCGCACCCGTGTATTCCGCTCGCGGCCGGATCAGCCGGTTGTTGGCGTACTGCTCCAGCACATGCGCCGTCCAACCGGCGATCCGGCTGACGGCAAAGATGGGCGTGAAGAGTGAGGTCGGGATGCCGAGCATGTGGTACGTCGAGGCCGAATAGAAGTCGACGTTCGCATCGATCCCGCGCGCCTCTTTCATGACCCGCTCGATCGTCTGCGACATGGCGAACCACCGGGTCTCCTGCTGCGTCGCGAGCATCTCCGACATTCGGCGGAGATGCGTGGCGCGCGGATCCGCGGTCCGGTACACGCGATGGCCGAAACCGGGCACCTTCTGCTTCTTCGCCAGCATGCCTCGGATCCGTCGTTCCACGTCGTCGTCCGATGCATCCTCGCCCAAATCACGCAGCATCCGCATCACCTCGGCGTTCGCGCCGCCGTGGAGCGGACCCTTGAGCGCACAGATCCCGGCGACCGCGGTCGAGTAGAGATCGCTCAGTGTCGCACCGGTGACTCGCGCCGCGAACGTCGACGCGTTCAGTTCGTGATCGGCATGAAGGATCAGCGCGACATCCAACGCGCGCGCCGCTTCACGCGTCGGGCGCTCGCCGTTCAGCATCAGCAGGACGTTCGCGGCGTGGTCGAGCGCCGGATCGGGATCGACCGGACTGCGGCCGGCCGCCACGCAGCCCCAGGTGGCAACCAGGCTTCCCACCTGCGCGGTGAGACGCACCGCGGTGCGGTACGCGGCGTCCGGATCCTGCACGGCGGGGCCGGTCCGCGCGTCCGCCTTCGGATCGATCAGCGCCAGCGCGGACACGAGCGTCCGCAGCGCGTCCATCGCGTCGCCGGGCGGCAGTGTGCGCATGAGGCGCCGCATCGCTTCGGGCAGCGGACGACCGACGGCAAGGTCGGAGCGGAGGTCACCCAGCTCGGCGCGCGTCGGGAGCCGGCGGCGCCACAGCAGGGAGCACACTTCCTCGAACGTCGCTTCGCGCGCCAGGTCGTGAATGTCGTAGCCGCAGTACGACAACAGGCCCTGCTGGCCGTCGATGTAACAGATGGAGGACGAGGTGGCGACGACCCCCTCCAGACCCCCTTTCGCGGTCGTCATGACGTCTCCTCGGCAAGGTGGGTCGCCGGCGCTCCGCGCGCATGAACGTCCGGGTGCCCGTGCCGGCGCAACCCGAAACGCGCCACGGGGCGCAGCGACGCAATGCCGACATAGAGAAAGCCGACCTGGAAGAAGACAAGGAACGGCGCCAGCAGGTACGCACCGGCAGCAAGCGCCCAGGCGGTGGCAATCGTGAACCAGGCGCCGAACGCCACTTCCGCCCACGGCTGCCAGCGGGATGCGACCCGGTAGCGCCCGCGAGCGTGGCGCGACGCGCGCGACCTCCCCTCGGCCATCACCCCATACTTCGGCGTCCGCCTGAACTCGCCCGTGGGGCGGGTGAGCGCTTCGATCACGGCCAGCGCATTGTTGACCGACAGGCCCAAGCCCAGCGCAATCACGACCGGGAGGTCACGAAGGCGCGTCCACCAGCGGCCTCCCAATTCGCGCTGGCTGACACCATAGAACGTCGAAACCGACACCGCGGCGGCGGCGAAGCAGGCGGCGTCGATCCAGAGCGTGCTGGGGTCACCGCCCGGTCCGGTCCGCGCCGCGATCGCCGGCACGACGAGCAGCGCGAGCGCCAGGACCAGCAGGTAGTTGACGTTCGCCGTCAGGTGCAACGCCGCCTCCAGCCTGACGCGCCATGGCAGCCGTGCGCGCAGCACCGACCGCAGCAGCTTCCGGCACGCTTGCATCGACCCCTTCGCCCAGCGGTGCTGCTGCAACTTGAACGCGTTCATCTCAACCGGAAGCTCCGCCGGCGCGACAACGTCCGGCAGGAAGACGAAGCGCCAGCCAGCCAACTGCGCGCGGTAGCTCAGGTCGAGATCCTCGGTCAGCGTGTCCGCCTGCCAACCGCCGGCGGCGTCGATCGCCGCGCGCCGCCACACGCCCGCCGCGCCGTTGAAGTTGAAGAAGCAGCCGCCCCGATTCCGTCCGCCATGCTCCAGGACGAAGTGCGCGTCGAGCAGCAACGCCTGGGCGCGCGTCAGGAGCGACTGGTTCCGGTTTGCATGCCCCCATCGCGCCTGGACCATCCCGACGCTGGGGTCGGCGAAGGGAGCGACGGCGCGCTCGAGAAAGTCGGCCGGCGGCATGAAGTCGGCATCGAACAGCGCGATCAGCTCGCCCACCGCCGTGCGCAGCCCGTCGCGCAGCGCCCCCGCCTTGAACCCATCGCGCGACGGGCGCCGGATGTGGCGGATCGCGATGCCGCGCGCCCGCCACCGCTCCACCGCGTGCGCAACGACGGCGGACGTCTCGTCGGTCGAATCGTCGAGCACCTGCACATCGAACCGCTCCCGCGGATACCGCATCCGAGCGACGGCATCGATGAGGCGTTCGGCGACAAACAGCTCGTTGAAGAGCGGAAGCTGCACGGTCACCCTCGGCAGGTCGTGCGAGGCCGCGCGCACCGGCGGCTGCCGACCGCCGCGCAGGTACATCCACACCAGCAGACTGCGATGCACCCCGTACACACTGAGGCCGCACAGAACTGCGAAGTAGAGGATGACGATGATTGCGTCGCCCGCCGCCATCAATGTGCCGCTGACGGTACCTGCGCGCGCGCACGCCCGTCAACGCAGCCGCGCAGGGGAACATGGAGTGACGCGCCGCGTGGCCCGGGAGGGTGTCTGCAGTCACCCGTATGAAACAATCTCCGCCATGACACAGGTTGACCTGCGGCCGCTGCTCGACGCCGTTGCCAGTGGCGCGATCGACGCTGCGGAAGCGGAGACGCGTCTGCTCGACTTTGTCCGCCGCGCGCCGTTCGAGGATCTCGGCTTCGCCCGCGTCGATCACCACCGCGCCGCGCGCCAGGGTTTCCCCGAGGTGGTCTACGGCGCGGGCAAGACGCCAGCCCAGATCGCCGCAATCACCGAGCGGATTGCCGCCGCCGGCGATCCGATCCTCGTGACGCGCACGACCGGCGAGGCGTTCGACGCGGTGCGCGCGGTGGTGCCCGACGCCGTGTGGCACGAGACGGCCCGCACCATCGCGCGGCCGGCAGCGAACATGCCGCCTGGGCGTGGAACGATCCTGGTGGCTGCCGCGGGCACCTCCGACCTGCCGGTCGCCGAGGAGGCGCGTGTCGCCGCCGCAACACTCGGTAACAACGTCGATGCGCTCTACGACGTCGGCGTCGCTGGCCTGCACCGCCTTCTAGCCGAACGCGAGCGCCTCGACGCAGCGCGCGTCGCGATCGTCATCGCCGGCATGGAAGGGGCACTCCCGAGCGTCGTCGGCGGCCTGATCCGGACACCGGTCATCGCGGTCCCCACCAGCGTCGGCTACGGCGCCAGTTTCGGCGGCCTCGCCGCACTTCTGGGCATGATGAATTCGTGCGCCTCCGGCGTCGCCGTCGTCAATATCGACAACGGCCTGGGGGCCGCGGTGGTAGCCCATCTGATCAACCACCTCGACTGAGCCGCCCCCCAACACGGAACCACCGTACGGAGGAGCGTTGGGGTAGGCTCAGGCGATCACGATGGCTGCCGCTCCAATGGACGAGGCGACGCTCCGGACGCTCGAGTTCGACCGGGTCGTCGCGGCGGTTCGCAGCTTCGCGCTGACGCCGCTCGGCCGGACCGCGGCGGGGGATCTCCTGCCGATGACCGACGCGGCGTCTGTAGCCCAGGATCTGCGGGCGACCACGGAGACCCTGGCGTACCTCGACGCCAACCACCCGTTGCCGCTTGAGGCGCCGGACGACATCGAGGTAACGATTGCCGCGCTCGCGATCGACGGCCGGCCTCTCGACGCAGGCCAGCTCGTCGGTCTGGCCGCGTTCCTGCTATCCGTTGGCGCGACCGTAAAGGCCATTCGATCGACGACGCCGGCCGGCGACGACGCCGGCTGGCCGTTGCTCGGGGCTGCCGCCGACGGCCTGGCCGAGTTCGACCGCGAAGTAGCGAACATCAAGCGCCGGATAACACCGCAGGGTGAGGTGGCGGACGACGCGACCCCCCGCCTCGCTGCCATCCGCAACCAGTTGCAGCGTCAGCGCCAGCGGCTGCGTGGCACGCTCGAGTCGTATGTGCGCGGGCGCGAGACGGCGAAGTACCTGCAGGAACAGGTGGTGACGGAGCGCGCGGGACGTTTCGTCCTGATAGTGCGCGCCGAGCACCGCGGCGCCATTCCGGGGATCATCCACGGCAGTTCCGGGAGCGGCGCCAGCCTCTTTCTCGAGCCGCTCAGCACGGTGGAGATCAACAACGAGATTGTCGCACTCGAGGAGGAGGAGCGGCAGGAGGTGCACCGCATCCTGCTCGATCTGTCCAACGCGCTGCGGGTGCGGGCCCTCGAGCTGCGGCGGACGCTGGGGGCCGCGGCGGAGATTGATCTGATGCAGGCGCGGGCCCGGTTCTCGAAGCTGATCGACGGCGTAGAGCCAACGCTGACCACCGATCTCTGGATCGAGTTGCCCGCGGCGCGGCATCCATTGCTCATGCGGGCCGTGATGGATCGGTCGGATGCCGACGATGGCGGTGGCGGACCTGGGAGCGAGAGCGTATCCGGGAACGACGGGCCGGTGCCGGTCGACATCCGTGTGACGCCGCCGACCGGGGCCCTGATCGTGACCGGGCCGAATACCGGGGGAAAGACGGTGGCGCTCAAGACGGCGGGGCTGCTGGCGTTGATGGCCCAGGCGGGGCTGCACGTCCCGGCCGCGCGCGGCGCGTTGCTGCCGGTCTTCCGTTCCATCTTCACCGACATCGGCGACGAGCAGTCGATCGCGAACAACCTCTCCACGTTCTCCGGCCACATCGCGCACATCGTCGCGATGGACGCGCGGCTGCGCGAGCCGGCACTGGTGCTGCTCGACGAGGTGGGCGCTGGCACCGATCCGGTCGAGGGCGGGGCGCTCGGCGCCGCGATTGTCGAGCACTTCCGGTGTCGCGGCGCGCTGGTGCTGGCAACGACGCACGACGACATGCTGAAGTCGTACGCGGCGACCGCCAAGGGAGTTGCGTGCGCCGGCTTCGGCTTCGATCAGGAGACGTACGCGCCGACCTACCGTTTGACGTACGGGTCGCCGGGACGGAGCCTCGCGCTGGAAATCGCGTCACGCCTCGGCGTTGCATCGTCCATTGTCGACGACGCCCGCGCCCGCCGGAGCGCCCGCGAGGCGCAACTGGCGGATCACCTGGCGCAGGTGGAACGCGACCTGGCGACCGCCTCGAAGGAACGGGACGTGCTGGCCGCCGACCGGCGTGCACTCACGCAGCAGCGCGAGTATCTCGCCGCCGCCGAGCGGGCGCTGGCCGAACGGGAGGCGAAGGCGAAGGAGCGCCTCCGGAACGGGATCAATGACGAAGTGCGGAAGGCGCGGCAGGCGATCGATGTGATTGTGGGCGATCTCCGAAAGCGGGCGGCGGCGCTCGAGAAGCAGGCGGCGCGGCGTTGGCCGTCGGCGCCGCGGCTCTCCACGGGGCATACGGGGGAGCTCAGGAAGCAGGCGGTGGAGGCGCTGGAGGCGATCGCACCACGGCATACGGACGTGGATGTCCACGCGCCCGCCAAGGAGAGCGCGGGGAAGCAAGACCCACCTGGGAGGGACAGCGAGACACAGGCGGACGTCGCCGTGCGGGCAGCGGGTGGTGCGACGCCGGAGGTGGGAAGCCGCGTGCACGTCGGCAGCCTCCGTCTCGACGGAATCCTGGCGGCGGTCGATGGCAACAACGCCGAGGTGGAGGCGTTGGGCAAACGGATCCATGTGCGGGTGGATGACATCCGTCCGCTCGAGACCGTTGACGCCGTCGATACCGCGGCGGGGGCGGGCCGGGCAGCCTCCCGCACGCCCCACGGCGGAGGCGTTACCGTGAGCGTCATCGAGGAGAGCGCGCCGCCGCTTGAGCTGAACGTCATCGGCTGCCGCGTCGACGAGGCGATCGCCCGCGTCGAGAAATACGTCGACCGGGCGATGCTTCACGAGCGGCGCGAGCTGCGCGTCATCCATGGCCACGGCACCGGCCAGCTCCGCCGGGCGATCGCCCGCTACCTGGGCGAGCACCCGCTGGTAGAGCGTTGCGCCCCCGCCGAGCCGGAGTATGGCGGCGGCGGCGTCACCGTCATCTCGCTGAAGGAATAGATCGAGGACGAAGAACAAGGAGGCGGCATGGCACGTTTCCCGTCAGGCTTCATCGAGGACCTGAAGATGCAGGCGGACATCGTGCGGGTGATCCAGGAGGTGGTGCCGCTCAAGAAGGCGGGATCGACATACAAGGGACTCTGCCCGTTCCACACCGAAAAGACTCCCAGTTTTAGCGTCAACCAGGACAAAGGCTTCTTTCATTGCTTCGGCTGCTCCACCGGCGGCGACGTCCTGAAGTTCATCGAGCTGTACGAGAAGCTGAGCTTTCCCGAAGCGGTGCGCTCACTCGCCCAACGCTTCGGCGTTCAGGTGCCCGAGTCGGATGATCCAGGTCGCGACCGCGCAGCCGAGGCGGAACGCGAGGCGTTGCTCAAGGTGCACGAACTGGCCGCGGCGTACTTCCGCGACCAGCTCGCCTCGTCCACGGGCGCGGCGGCGCGTGCGTACGTCGATGGGCGCGGCCTCCGTCCCGAAACCATCGACGCGCTCGGTCTCGGCTGCACGCCCCCTCGCCGCGACGGATTGACACGGCACCTGCTCGACGCCGGTCATCCGATCGAACTGCTCCGGCGAAGCGGCCTGGTGACCGGGTCTGACGGCCGCCCGCCGATCGACCGGTTCCGGCAACGGCTGATGATCCCGATCTGCCGTGACACCGGATCGATCGTCGCGTTCGGCGGTCGCGCGCTCGGCGGCGATCAACAGGTGAAGTACATCAACTCACCCGAGACCGCCCTCTACACGAAGGGGCGCACCCTCTACGGTCTCCACCTCGCGAAGAAAGCAATCCGCAAGACGGGCTTCGCCGTGCTAGTGGAGGGCTACTTCGACCTGGCGCAGGCGCTGCAGGCGGGGGTCGAGCCCGTGGTCGCCACCTGCGGCACCGCGCTCACCGACCGGCAGGCCACGCTGCTCCGACGCTTCTGCGGCAAGGCGCTGCTCAGCTTCGACCCCGACGCCGCCGGCGACGGAGCGTCGACTCGCTCCGGCGAACTGCTGCTCACCGCCGGTTTTCAGGTGAACGTCGTGCAATTGCCGGGCGGGCAGGATCCAGACACCGTGATCCGCCAGCGGGGCGGCGCGTACTACGTCGGGCGCCTTAAGGCGTCGACGCCGTACCTCGACTATGTGCTCGAGCGCGCCGCCGCCGCACGGGACTTGACGCGCGAGAGTCAGCGGACCGAGTTCATCAACGAGCTGCGCGCGGTCGCCGCGCGGATCCCAGATCCGGTGGCGCGCGATCAGTTCGCCGACCGGATCGCGCACCGCGGCGCCGCCACCGAGGCGGTGGTGCGTGACGCCATCCGGCAGGCGATCGCCGGCCGCCGCGCGGAGCCGCCCGCCGCCGTCTCAGCGGCACAGCGCGATCCGCTGCCGGCCGAGCAGGGCCTGATCTGGGCGTCGATCCATAACCCGAAGGCGGCCCAGTCGGTGCTCGCCGGGATGGAACCGCAGGACTTCCAGGATCTGCGGAGCGAGACGATCCTGCAGGTGGCGCGGACACTGGCCGACCTGCCGGCTCAGGTGGTCCCCGAGACGCTGCTTGAACGGCTGGCCGAAGACGAAGCGGCGCTGGTACGGGCAATCGCCGGGATGGACTCGGCGCCGGCCGGCGTCGAGGACTGCGGCGTCGAGCTGCGGCGCCGGCGCCTGGCACGGCAGAGCGCCGCGCTGCAGGCGGCGATCGATCGTAAGCAGCGGGACGGCGCGCTGGACGAGATCGATGCGTTGTGGGCGGAGAAGAAGAGCGTGCGACGGCAGATCGATGCACTGCGAGACTAGACGCGCCGGTGGCCCGGTCGGGAGGCGCGACTTGACAGTGCATCCGATCCGCTACAATCGGCGCCTGCGACCCGGAAGCCATGGATTGGCTGCGCGCTGGCCGTCGGATCGCAACGAGTGACGGGATGCCGAACGAGCCGTTGTCCATCGAAGAGAGGTACGACGAGATCCAGCAATTGATCGTCGTCGGCAAGGAACGCGGGTTCCTCCTCTTCGAGGAACTCCACGAGTTGCTCCCTTCCGAGATCACCTCCGACGACCTGGATGATCTGTTCGAATCGCTCAACGCGGCCGGCGTCGAGGTGGTCGAATCCGAGGAGAAGTTCAAGGATCGGAAGAAGCTCCGCTCCGCCGACGAACCGTCGCAGCGTGAGCTCGACCTGACCCCGGGCGCCGTTGAGAAGACCAGCGACCCTGTCCGGATGTACCTGCGGGAGATGAGCACCGTTCCGCTGCTCAACCGCGAGGGGGAGGTAGTGATCGCAAAGCGGATCGAGCGGGGCGGCAACGCGGTGTTGCGGGCGATCTCGCGGTCGCCGGTGGTGGCGGACACGATCATTCGGATCGGCAACGAACTGATGAGCGGCGCGTTGAGCGTTCGTGACCTGATCGTCCTGCACGACGAGAGACTGACTCCCGACCGGGTAGTCCGACACACGGAACAGCTCGTCCACGAGATCGACGCCATCCGGGCCGCGCGTGCCGAGACGAAGCGGGCGGAGACCCGATTGTCGAAGATCCCGAAGCAGGATCAGGCGCGCCACCGCCGCAGCAGACGCCGGTTGCTCCGCGCCCGTATCGCGCTGTCGCGGCGAATCCGCGCGATCGAGTTTGACGACACGGTGATGGAGGAGTGGCTCGGCACGCTCACGACGGCCGCGGCCGCAATGCAGGAGGCGCGGGTCGAGCTGGCGGCACTGAACCGGCGGTTGCGCCCGGCCCACGTGGCGCGGCTCGGCACGGACGAGCGGAAGCGGCTGGCGCGCCGGCAGCGGCAGTTGCGAATCAGCATCCGGACGAGGGCGGCAGCCCTCGGCGAGACGCCGGCGTCGCTCGCCCGCTTCCTCGAGATGGTCACGCACGGCCGCGCCCAAGCGGAACGGGCCAAGACGGAACTGGTGGAGGCGAACCTCCGCCTGGTGGTCTCGATCGCCAAGAAATACACCAACCGCGGACTGCAGTTCCTCGACCTGATCCAGGAGGGGAACATCGGGCTGATGAAGGCAGTCGACAAATTCGAGTACCGCCGGGGCTACAAGTTCTCCACCTACGCCACCTGGTGGATTCGGCAGGCCATCACCCGCGCCATCGCCGATCAGGCTCGCACGATCCGGATTCCGGTCCACATGATCGAGACGATCAACAAGCTGCTCCGGACATCCCGCGCGCTGGTGCAGGAGTTCGGCCGCGAGCCCACCACGGAAGAGTTGGCCGAGCGGCTCGACATCCCTGCCTCCCGCGTCCGCCGGGTGCAGAAGATCGCGCAGGAGCCGATCTCGCTGGAGACCCCAATCGGCGAGGAAGAGGACAGCCACCTGGGTGATTTCATCGAGGACCGGCAGGCCATCTCCCCCGCCGAGGCGGTGATCAGCCTGGACCTGAAGGAACAGACCGCATCGGTTCTCCATTCGCTGACGCCGCGCGAGGAGAAGGTGATCAAGATGCGCTTCGGCGTGGGAGACGGCAGCGAGCATACGCTGGAGGAGGTGGGCCAGAGCTTTGCCGTCACCCGCGAACGGATCCGCCAGATCGAAGCGAAGGCGCTCCGCAAGCTGCGGAGCCCTTCCCGGAGCCGGAAGCTCCGCGCGTTTCTCGAAGGCGGGATCCCATGACACTCCGCGGGCCCGTAGCTCAGCGGTCAGAGCCACCGGCTCATAACCGGGCGGTCCCAGGTTCGAATCCTGGCGGGCCCACCACTCTCGCCGCGCACGCGGCCGGATCGCCGCGTGACTGGCGTCATCAGGCCCCGCTCGCGCGGGGCTTTTTTCTTGCACCGCGCACGTCATGCTGCCCGAGCTCGAACGACTGATCCGCCTCCAGCAACTAGACGTCGATGTCGCCACGGCGCGGCAGGCGATCGACGCCTTTCCCAACGAGCACGACGCACTGAACGACCGCCTCGCCGAACGCCGCACCGCCCTCGAACAGGCGGAGGCGCGTCAGGCCGAGCAGAAGACGGACCGCACCGCGATCGAGAAGGATCTGGCGACCGTGCAGGGACGGCTTTCCCGCTTCAAGGATCAGTTGATGGAGGTGAAGACGAACAAGGAGTTTCACGCGATGCAGTCGGAGATCGCCACCGCAGAGGCGGAGGTGCAGCGCTTCGAGGACCGCCTGCTCGAACTGATGCTTGAGGCCGACGAGCTGCAGGCGGCGGCCGACGCGGCACGCGCCGCGCTCACGGCCGAAGAGGCGGAGGTGAAGCGGGCGCAGGCGGCACTCGAGGCGCAGCGCGACCGGCTGCAGGCCGAGATGGACTGGAAGGGGAGCGAGCGGGAAGCGGTCGCGGCGGCACTGCCCGCCGCGACGATGGCGCTGTTCGAGAGCGTGGTGCGGCAGCGGAAGGGCATCGCCGTCAGCGGGGTGCGCGACGGTCGGTGCGGCGCCTGTCAGGTGCGGCTGCGGCCGCAACTCCAGAACGAGGTGCGGCGCAACGATGCGCTGCGTCGGTGCGAGAGCTGCCAGCGCATCCTCTATTTCCCGGCGGCAACCGAGACAGCGGCCTCGTGACGGCGCCTGCACCGGCCAGTCCGCGCGCCATTGCCTGGATCGACGGCGGCGCCCGGGGCAACCCCGGCCCCGCTGGTTACGGGGTCCACATCGAGTCGGCCGACGGCAAGCTCCTCACGGAACTGCACGAGGCGATCGGTGTAGCAACCAACAACGTCGCCGAGTACCGCAGCCTGATCGCTGCGCTCGACTACCTCGCCGCCCACGGGCACCGCGACGTCGTGATCCGCTCCGACTCGGAACTGATGATGAAGCAGATGCGCGGCGAGTACAAGGTGCGCGCGCCATCGCTCCGCCCGCTTCATGTTCAGGCGTCCGCCGTCGCCGCGCGGCTCGGCCGCGTCGTGTTCGAACATGTCCCGCGCCGGCAAAACGCCCGGGCCGACCTGCTGGCGAACCTGGCTATGGACGGCGCGGCGGCGGCGCCCGAGCCGCCGCGCCTGGCGCCCGCGGCCGCGACGGCCGGCATCGTCGGCATTGGAATCGATATCGAGGAGGTGACGCGCGTCAAGGATCTCCTGCTGCGCTACGGCGACCGCTTCGTCACGCGGATCTTCACCGGCGGCGAAGCGGCCTACTGCCGGAAGCGCCGCAACGCCGCGGCCCACTTCGCGGCACGGTTCTCCGCCAAGGAGGCGACGATGAAAGCGCTCGGCACGGGCCGATCGCGCGGTGTGCTCTGGCGCGACATCGAAGTGATCCGCCACGGCGGGCCGCCGACGCTCGCGCTGCACGGCGGCGCCGCGCGACGCTTCGATGCGCTGGGGGGCACCGGCGCACTCCTGACGCTGACGCACTCTCGGCAGTACTCCATCGCGCAGGTGATCCTGCTGGGTCGGCAATGAGGTGGCGCCTGCGGTGCGCGGTTGCGCCGCGGGCCGCGCAACCGCCGGCAGGCGCTGGCGTTACGCCTGCCGTTCGTTCTGCAGGAACGCCGGAATGTCGTCGACGCTGTCAGGGCCGGCGTCGACGTCCGAGTCGATCTGCACATCGGCGGCCGGGTCGGCGCCGTCCGAATCGTTGCCGTCCGGGGATGGCGCGGCGGCGAGCGGATCGGGAAGCGCCAGCAGGTCGAGTGTCTGGCGGCGCGTGATGGCTACGTTCGAGAGTGCACGCGCCTTGGCGATCGCCTGGGCGGCGGGAGTGTCCTCCACCGGAACCGTGTCGGGACCCTCCGTGGTCTCGGCGTCCGCACCGTCCACGTCATCCGCATCGTCTCCCGCCGATTCGACCGCGCTGGACGACGGTGCGGCGTCTGCCGCCGGCTCCGTCTCGAGCGCCTCCTGCCGAGCGGCGTAGTCCTTGAGGTCGACCGGCGTAGGAGCGTTGATCGCGGCGGCACGCGGCGCCGGGTGGACTGGCGACGCGCGACGCGCGGCCGGGCCGTTCGCCGCCGCGTGAGACTCCCGCCCGGCCTCCGACTCACGATCGAACTCGGTGGCGATCACGGTGACCTTTACCTGTTCCTTCATTGCCGGATCGATCACCGCACCGAAGATGATGTTCGCCTCCTCGTGTGCTGCCTCCTGCACGGTGGCGGCTGCCTCGCCCGCCTCGACCATCGACAGGTTCGGCCCACCGGTGACATTGACGATGACGCTGCGCGCCCCCTCGAGGCCAACGTGATCCAGCATCGGGCTCGATACCGCGCGCGTCGCCGCATGGGTCGCCCGATTCTCCCCCTCGCCGGTACCGGTCCCCATGAGGGCCGTTCCCTTGGCCGCCATGATGGTCTTCACGTCGGCGAAGTCGAGGTTGATCAGGCCCGGCACCAGGATCAGGTCGGAGATACCCCGAATCGCCTGATGCAGCACCTCGTCCACCATCTCGAACGCCTCGGTCACCGGCGTGTTACGGTCGATCATCAGCAGCAGCCGGTCGTTCGGAATGGTGATGACCGAATCGGCCGCGCCGCGCAGCCTCGCAAGCCCCTGCTGCGCGCGCCGCGCACGGACACGACCCTCGAAGGTGAACGGTATCGTCACCACCGCTACCGTCAACGCACCCAGCTCGGAGGCGAGCGACGTGACGATCGGCACGGCTCCCGTGCCCGTTCCTCCGCCAAGACCGCTCGTGACAAACACCACGTCGGCCCCCGCAAGAGCGCCGAGCAGTTGCTCGGTGTCCTCGAGCGCGGCCTTCTCACCGATCTCCGGGTCTGCGCCGGCGCCCAATCCGTTCGTCAGCTTGGCGCCGATCTGCAGGTGGACCGGCGCCTTGTTCTGCGCGAGCGCCTGCATGTCGGTGTTGGCAACGATGAAGTCGACGCCGCTGCCGCCAAGGCCCCGCGCCACCATCCGGTCGACGGCGTTACCGCCGCCGCCACCGACGCCGATCACCTTGACCCGGGCGCCGTTCGCAGCGGCGTCCTCCAGCGTGATCCGGAGTTCGCGCTCAGTCACAGTCTCGGGTCCACTCATGAGAAGTACTCCTTGAAGAAACCGCGCAGCCGGCCGGCGACCCTGCGCAGGCCACCGGACGATTGTTCCCGATTCATCGCCCGGTGGCGGTGCGCGTACATCACCAGGCCGACCGCCGTCGCGAACGCCGGGCTGTTGACATGGTCGGTCAGCCCGCCGATTCCTACCGGCGTGCCGCGACGGATCGGCATGTTGAAGATCTGATCGCCGATCTCCGGCATGCCGTCCAGCACCGATCCGCCGCCGGTCAGTACCAGGCCGCAATGGAGCGAAGTCTCGTAGCCGCCCGAGTGCAGGTCGTCCCAGAGCTTGTGGAAGATCTCCTCGGCGCGCGGTTGCAGAACGTCGGCCAACAGGCGCCGCTTCAGCACGCGTGGCTGCCGGCCACCAACGCTGGCGATCTCGATCGGCTCGTCCTCGTCCACCATGGCACCAAACGCGCAGCCGCTCCGGCGCTTCGTCTTCTCCGCCTCCGGGGTCGGCATCCGCAGGCCGACCGCGGCATCGTTGGTGAAGTGATCGCCGCCGATCGGTATCCCGCCGGTGTGCCAGACGCTGCCTCGCTCGAAGACCCCATAGTCAGTGGTGCCGCCGCCGATGTCGACCAGCGCGACGCCCAGGTGCTTCTCGTCGGCCGTCAGCACCGCCTCGGCCGCGGCAAGCGGCCCGACGACCGTGCTGGCAACCTCCACGCCCGCCCGGTTGACGCAGGCGACGAGGTTCTGCATCGTCGCAACGTTGCCCGTGACGACGTGGACGTTCACCTCCAGCCTGGCGCCGGTCATCCCGACCGGCGCACCGATCCCGTCCTGATCGTCCACCATGAAGTCCTGCGGCAGAACGTGGATCACTTCACGGCCGTGCGGCAGCGCAACCGCCTTGGCCGCCTCGATGGCGCGCGCCACGTCTGTCCGCGTGATCTCGCGGTTCTTGCCCGCCACGGCCACCACGCGCCGGCTGTTGAACGCGCTGGCGTGCTCGCTGGAGAGGGCGACGTGCACGTTGTCGATCTCGATGCCGGCGGTCAGTTCCGCCTCCTCGATCGCCCCCTTGATCGCCTCGACCGCCACCTCGAGGTTGACGACGACGCCGCGCCGGATACTGTTCGCCGCGTCGGTGACACCGATCCCGATGATGTCGAGACCGCCGTCATCGAGCGCCTCGCCGACGACGGCTGCAATCTTCGACGTCCCGACGTCGAGCCCCACCAGGTACCGATCCCTACGTGTCACGCCCCCTCCGTTCCTTGCACACGCCGCGGCCGATCGCCGCCGCGGCCGCTACCACCGGCCGCGTCAAGGCCCGACCTTTGTCGCCGCCGATCCCCTCGCCGCCCCGGCCGGACGGACGTACACCTGCGGGCCAAAGCGCATGTCAACCGCATCGATCACCGCCACGCCGCGCCGGAACGCCGGGGCCAGTTCCAGGTACGTCCGGAGCCGCTCGGCAAACTGTTCGTGCCCCACATGGATCCGCGCCGGATCCCCGCTGAGCAACACCACCGCGTCGTGCGGATCGGCGACGTCGATCTGCGACACGCGCGCCGCCAGCGCGGGATCATCAGCGATCGCACTGACGACGCCAACCGCGAGCGCGGCGCGGCCACCGCTCGAGCTTGCAGCCGTCGCCGGCGCCTCGTCCGCCACAAGGCCATCGACAATCGGCAGGTCCAGCGCCGCAAAGCGTGGGCCGTACTCGTCAATCACCCGGCCCTCCGTGTCGACGATGTAGATCCGATCGCCGAAGCGGCCTAGTGCGAATGGCGTCCGTTCCTCGACGATCACCTCCACCGTCGAGGGAAAGACGCGTCGGAGCACGGCGTCGCGGATCCATCCGGACGCCAGAAGGCTGGCGCGTGCCGCCTGGAAATCCGCCTCGATCAGGTTGCGGCCCCGGAGCGGCTCGACCAGCCCAAGCAACTCGCCGCGCGACATCCACGCCTCGCCCTCGACCCGGATCGTGTCGATTGCCAGCAACGACGATCGGCGGGCCAGATCTGCAAGCCCGAGTGCGCCCGCAGCGAACACCACGAGGGTCAGCCTGTGCAGCAGCCGCCGGAGGCGGCGTCCGGCGGGGCGGCGGCGGCGGCCAGTTCGCCCCGGCGGACGGCGGGGCGGCGGCGGCACGGAGCGCGTCGTCATCGGCGCCGCCCTCCGAGTCGAGCGACGATCCGGGGTCGCAGTCGTCCGATGGCTCCGGCCCCCAGGATCGCCACGATGTCTCCCGCACCCGCCACCGCCGCGACGCGCGCCGCCGCGTCGTCCAGACTCCGCGCGACTTCGACCGGGATCGGAGCGGCACGCCGGATGGCGGCGGCCACCGCGTCGGCGTCGACGCCGCGGATCGGTGGCTCGCTCGCCGCGTACAGGCCGGTCAGGATCACCCAATCGGCGAGCGCGAGCGCCGCACCGAAGCGGTCGAGCAGGCGCGCCGTCCGGCTGTAGCGGTGTGGCTCGAACACGACGATGAGCCGGCGCGGCGAGCGCAGCCGCGCGGTCTCGATCACCGCCGTGATCTCGGTCGGGTGGTGGCCGTAGTCGTCGATCAACTCGATACCGCCTGGGGCACGGTGCAGCTCGAAGCGGCGGTCGACACCAGTGAATCCCGCGAGCGCCGCCGCGGCGGCGCCCGGGTCGACGCCCACCCGCATCGCGGCGGCGATGGCGGCGAGCGCGTCCAGCAGGTTGTGCCGGCCCGGCACCTGCAGGTTCAGGTCGACCGCACGACCGGCGACCGTCATGACGCACCGGGTGGCGTCTGGACGGTAGTCGGGATCGTGCGCGCGAACGTACGCCCCCTCCGCCGTGATGCCGAACGCGCCGGCTGCGGTGTCGTCGCCGCCGCGCGGCACGCCGAATAGCCGCGAGAGGCGCCGATCGTCGGCACACCAGACGACATCTCCACCGGCCGCTTGCACGCGGCGCGCGAAGCCGGCGAACGCCTCCTCCAGGCCGCGGATGCCGTCGTACGCCTCCAAGTGCTCGTCGTCCACGTTCGTGAGGACCGCCACCGACGGCGCCAGCGCCAGGAACGATCGGTCACTCTCGTCCGCTTCGAGCACCATCAGGTCGCCCATCCCTTGCCGGACGTTGCCGCCAAACGAGCGGACGACACCTCCGACGACGACGGTCGGATCGAGACCGGCCGCTTCCAACACCTGCGCCACCATCGACGTGGTGGTGGTCTTGCCGTGCGAACCGACGACGGCGACGGTTCGCTTCGTTCGGGCCAACTCCGCCAGCATCGCACCGCGGCCTACCACCGGGATATCGCGGCGGCGGGCCTCGGCCAGCTCGGGGTTGTCGTCCGGGACCGCGGAGGACACCACGACCAGGTGCGGGGGGCTCGGCTGATCGAGGTGCGCCGCGTCATGGCCCACCGCGACCGGGATGTCGGCTGCACGCAGGTGCTCCACTGCGTCCGTGGCGGCAAGATCGGATCCGCTCACCTCGTACCCCTGGCCGGCGAGAAGCGTGGCGACGCCGCTCATGCCGACACCGCCAATCCCCACCATGTGAACTCGCCTGACTCCGTCGAGCACACTACTCGTCCCTTCATCCCCGTTCGCACCGTCACGCGGCCGCCACGGCGATCCCCATCAACTCCTCTGCCCGTTCCGCCACCCGCGCCGCCGCATCCGCCCGCGCCAGACGCCGCGCCGCGCGGCCCATGGCGCGCCGGCGATCCGCATCGTCCGCCAGCGCCACCAGTCGTGCCGCGAGGCGATCCTCGAGGTCCGCCTGCTCGATCACCTCCGCCGCCCCCGCCTCCGCGAAGACCGCCGCGTTACGGCGCTGGTGATCCCCGGCTGCCTGCGGCAACGGCACCACGACCGCCGGCAGGCCGGACGCCGCAACCTCGGCGAGCGTCGTTGCGCCAGCCCGGCAGACCACGAGGTCGACGGCCGCCATCTCTTCCGCCATCGCATCGAAGAACGGCTCGACGCGCGCCGTGATCCCCGCCTGCCGGTAGCCGTCGCGCACAGCGTCGCAGTCCCGCCTTCCCGCCTGGTGTGTTAGATCGATCCCGCCCGGCACGGCGGCCGCAACGGCCGGCGCCGCCGCTACCATCGCGACGTTGAGCGTGTGCGCCCCCTGCGACCCGCCGAGCACCAGCAGCCGGAGACGCCCGGCGGCGCGCACTACCCGCGCGGCACCCGCCGCAAAGAAGTCGGCGCGGACCGGATTGCCGCTGACGAACGCCTTCCGGCCGAAGCACGCGCCCGCCGCCTCGAACGAAACCGCCGCCGCGCGCACTACCGGCCGAAGCAGCCGGTTCGTGAGCCCCGGCACCACGTTCTGCTCCAGCAGCATCGTCGGCCGGCCGGCCAGCGCGGCAAGCAGGACCAGCGGGCCGGCGCTGTAGCCTCCCAGGCCGATCACCAGGTCGGGCCGCGCTCGGCGGAGCAGCCGGGCGGCATCGGCCAGCGATGCCGGGACGAGCGCGAGCGCCCGCAGGATCGCCGGGAGCGACTTCCCCACCAGCCCCGCGCTCCGCACCACCTCGAATGCGAACCCTTCGCGCGCCAGCGCGTACGCCTCGATGCCGCGGCCGGTTCCCGCAAACAGGATCGACGCGCCGGGGTGCCGCGCGACGAGCGCACGCGCCACCGCAATCCCCGGAAACAGGTGGCCGCCGGTCCCGCCTCCCGCAAACATCACTGTCATGTCCTGGCCGACGCGTGTTGCGAGACGTTCAGCAGGATGGCCATGCCCAGCATGTTGATCAGCAGCGACGACCCGCCGGCGCTGACGAATGGCAGCGGGATGCCGGTGGTCGGCACCAGCCCGAGGACCACGCTGATGTTCAACAGCGCCTGAAGCGACACCATCATGGTCAGCCCAATCGCCAGGAACGCACCGAACCGGTCGGGAGCGTGCGTCGCAATCAGGAACCCGCGCCAAGTGATCACGGCGAAGCAGGCAAGGATCACCGTTGCGCCGATGAGCCCGGTCTCTTCGGCGATCACCGCATAGATGAAGTCGGTATGGGGCTCTGGCAGGTAAAAGAGTTTCTGCACGCCTCGCATCAGCCCCTGCCCGAACACGCCGCCGGTCCCGACCGCGATCAGGGACTGGATTACCTGGAACCCGTCGCCGAGCGGGTCGCCCCACGGATCGAGGAAGGCCAGCAACCGACGCCGCCGGTACTCCGCCCCCGCGAGGACATACATCACGAGCGGCGCGGCGACGAGCGCCACTCCGGCGATGTAGCGGTAGTGCAATCCGGCCGTGAACACTATCGTTCCGATGATCACCAGGATCGCCATTGCGGTCCCGAAGTCCGGCTGTAGGACAATCAGCGCCGTCGTGCCGACCGTGACGGCGCCGATCGGAACCAGCGCGCGGACGCTGCTGTTCACACGGTCCATCCGCCGGTCGAGCTGTGCGGCGGCGAAGACGATCAGTGCTATCTTCGCCAGCTCCGACGGCTGCACCCCGAAGCCGGCGATACCGAACCAGCGTCGCGTGCCGTTGATCGGCGGCGCAAAGAGCACCGCGACGAGGGCGAGCGCGGTGACGCCGAGCCCACCCCAGACGACCGCCGGGTGCTTCAGGTCGCGGTAGTCAAGCTGCATCGCGCCCCACAGCAGCAGGACGCCGCAGACCACCCAGGTGAGCTGACGGAACAGGAAGAAGTCCGCCTGCTCGAACCGTTCCATGGCAAGCACCGCTGACGCGCTGTAGACCATCACGACACTCGCGCCGAGCAGCACCAGCGTCGCGGTGAACAGCATCTTGTCCGACTTCAGCTTTCGAGCCATACTCTCCGTTCGCGCCGGCCTACAGACCCGGCCCGTCCGACCCGATACAGTGGTGTACTGCGTCCGGAGCGGTCAGCAGTCATCAGTCGGACCGGGGAGGAGACACCGGCCTCGTAGACCTTGGATGGCCTGCGCTCCCAGCGGCCTGCGCTCCACCGCGCGACCCGGCTGATGACTGCTCACCGCTCCAGCCCCGCCACTGCCTCCTTGAACGCCGCACCTCGCGCGGCGTAGTCCGCAAACATGTCCAGGCTGGCGCACGCCGGCGCCAGCAACACCGTCCCGCCCGGGAGGGTCCTAGCAGAGGCCACCCGTACCGCGTCCTTCATCGACGCCGCCTCGTACACCGGCACCGCGGCAGCGAGCGCCGTGCGAATGCGGTCGCGCGCCTCGCCAATCGCCACCACCGATGCGCCCCGGTCCGCGAGTGCCGGGCGGAGATCCTCGAAGGCACCGCCTTTGTACCGGCCTCCAAGAATCACGGTGAGACCCGGTCCGAAACATTCGATCGCGGCGCGTGCCGCCACGAGGTTCGTCGCCTTGGAGTCGTTGACGTAACGCACGCCCTGCACCTCGCCGACAGCTTCCAGCGTGTGCTCCAGACCGGCGAACGATCTGACGGCGCGGGTCATCGCCTCGGCGTGTACTCCGGCAAGCGAGCCGACCGCGGCGGCGGCGGCGACGTCGCTCAGCAGGTGGCGGCCCGGTACCCGGACCGCGTCGCGCGGCACCAGGCGCTGTTCACCCGTGGCCGAGCGCCGGCTGATCCAGTCGTCGGTCACCTGCACCCCGGCGTCGAGCGGGGTCTCGATGGCGAACCGGAGCGTGCGTGCGCGGCCCTTCCGGGCCAGCTCGAGCACCGCCGGATCGTCGGCGTTGATCACCATCGCATCGTCGGTCGTCTGGTTGGCGAAGATGCGGCCCTTCGCCTCGGCGTACTCCGCGAAACTGGCGTGGCGGTCGAGATGGTCGGGCGAAAGGTTCAAACAGACGGCGATCCAGGGGCGGAACGTGTCGGTCAGCTCCAGTTGAAAGCTGCTCACCTCGACCACGTGCACCGCATCGGGCGTGGACTCATCCACCTGGCTGCTGAGGGCGACACCGATGTTGCCGCCGACGATGGCGCGCTGCCCGCCGGCGTCGAGCATCCGCCCGGCCAGTACCACCGTGGTCGACTTTCCCTTGGTCCCGGTCACCGCGACGATCCGCCCCCGCAACCAGCGCGCCGCCAACTCCACTTCGCTGATCACCGGGATACCGCGCGCGCGCGCCTGCGCTACTTCGGGCAGACGGGGTGACACCCCCGGGCTCAGCACGATCAGATCGGCAGCATCGAACGTCTCTGCCCGGTGGCCGCCTAGCTCGAGCGCGACGCCCGCCGCCCGCAGATCCGCTGCGGCATCGGGCCCTTCGGAACGCCGTTCGCTGAGAGTGACGCGGGCGCCCCGGCGGGCGAGCAGCGCTGCTGCCGCCGATCCGCTCCGGCCGGCACCGACCACCACCGCCTGCGCGCCGGTTACCGAGTAGTCGTCGGTCGCGTTCGCCGTCATCGCAGTTTCAACGTCGTCAGGCTGAAGAGCGCGAAAACGATCGCCATGATCAGGAACCGGCTGATGATCTTCGGCTCGCTCCAGCCGATCTGCTCGAAGTGGTGATGGATCGGCGCCATCCTGAAGATGCGCCGGCGGGTCAGCTTGTACGAGCCGACCTGCAGGATCACCGACACCGCTTCCATGACGAAGACGGCTCCGATCATCGGTAGCAGCAGCTCCTGTTTGATCAGCAGCGCGACGGTGCCGAGGGCGCCGCCGAGGGCGAGCGCTCCGACGTCGCCCATGATCATTTCGGCGGGGTACGAGTTGTACCAGAGGAACCCGAGCCCGGCGCCGACCAGCGAGCCGCAGAAGATCGTCAACTCGCCGGCCGGCGGGAAGCGGACCAGCAGCAGGAACTCCGCTATCTCCGCGTGGCCGCTCACGTAAGTGAGCGCGGTGAACGCCCCCGCCGCCACAGTAAAGATGCTGATTGCCAGACCGTCGAGGCCGTCGGTCAGATTGACCGCGTTCGACGCGAAAACCAGCACCAGCATGGCGAACGGGACATAGAGCCAGCCGATGTCGGGTGTGAACTGCTTAAAGAAGGGGAAGAGCATCTCGGTGCTGTAGACCCCGGCAGCCGAGAGCTGCAGCAGCGCGACACCGACGCCGGCGCCGATGGCTCCCTGCAGCACCAGCTTCCCGCGCACCGACAGCCCCCGGTGCGATCCGCGCCGCACCTTCAGCAGGTCGTCCGCAAATCCGATGGCGCCGAACGCGGCAGTGGCGACGAGCGCGATCTGGACATAGACGTTGGTCAGATCGGCCCAGAGCAGCGTGGGAACGAACGCCGCGGTCAGTATCAGCAATCCCCCCATGGTCGGGATGCCCTGCTTCTGCTGATGCGTCGCCGGTCCGTCTTCCCGGATCGGCTGACGCGCGCCGAGCGCACGCAACTTGCGGATCGTGAACGGCCCGAACGCGAGCGTGACGACGAAGGCGGTGATGCTCGCGGCGGCGGTCCGGAAGGTGATGTACTGCACGACGTTCAACACCCCGAACTGCTCGTGGAGCGGGAAAAGGAGGTGGTACAGCATCAGCCCCACCTCTCCTTCAGCCGGTCCGCCACCACCTCGGTCCGGACAAGGCGTGACCCCTTCACCAGCACCAGGTCGCCCGGAGCGATCCGACCGGTCGCAACGTCGGCTGCCTCGATGCTGTCGGCGCAGGTAACGACCGCGTCGTCCGGCAGTCCGGCGGCGCGCGCGCCCTCGGCGAGCGCCGCCGCGTTGTCACCTCCAACCGCGATCACCACGGCGAACCCGGCGGTGGCCGCCGTCCGACCACTCTCGCGGTGCAGCCGGGGCGCCCGCTCGCCCAGCTCCATCATCTCGCCCAGCACCGCGACGCACCGCCGGTGCGACCTGTCGCGTCCGAGCGAGACGAGCACCTGCGCGAGCGCCGCCGGGCTCGAGTTGTAGGTGTCGTCCACCAGCGTGACACCGTTGCGCAGGCGGATCACCTTGCCGCGGCGCGGTGCCGGGCGGAACGTCGCGGCCGCATCCACCATCGCATCGAGCGGTACGCCGAAGCGGAGCGCAACGGCGATAGCGGCGAGAACGTTCCCGACATGCCCCGTGCCCACGAGGCAGGCGCGGACCGTGACGTCGCCCGCTGGCGTGCGAACCTCGGCCGACCAGCCGTCGACGCCCCGATCGTCCACCGCGGTCGCGCAGACATCGGCGCCGGTCGCCTCGCCGACGCCGAACGTCGTGAGGCTCCCCGGGAAGCCGACGATCCGCGCCATGGCGCGGGGGTCGCCCGCGTTCGCCACCAGGTGATCCTCGGGGCCGGCGCCCTCGAGGATCTCCGCCTTCGCATCCGCGATCGCCTCGATGGAGGGGAACGACGCCGCATGCACCTCGCGCACATTGGTCCAGACGCGGACGTTCGGCTCGGCGATGCGCACCAGCGTCCGGATCTCGCCCGCGTGGTTCATCCCCAGTTCCATTACCGCCACGCGCGCGCCGCGGAGCAGCGAGAGCAGGGAGAGCGGAAGGCCGATGTGGTTGTTCAGGTTCCCCTCGTTCCGAATCACATCGCAACGCGTCGCCAGGAACGTGGCGGCCAGCTCCTTCGTGCTGGTCTTTCCGACACTTCCGGTAATCGCGACCACCGTGGCGCCGGAGCGGCGCCGGACGTGACGCGCAATCGACTGGAGCGCCCCGGTGGTGTCGTCGACGATCACCACCGGGGCAGCTCCCGCCCCGCCGGATCCGGGCAACGCGTTGCGCTCGCTTGCGATCACGCCCGCCGCTCCTTGTTCGAGTGCGTCGGCGATGAAGTCGTGACCGTCGAACCGCTCGCCGCGCAACGCAACGAACCAGTCCCCGCGCCGAATCCGGCGGCTGTCAATTGAGAAACTCTCCACCACGCGGTTGGGCGGGCCGGTGATGAGTTCGCCCCCAACCGCCGTCGCCAGTTCGTCCACCCGAAGCCGTACCGGCTCGCCACCCGCCACCCTGCCGTCACGCCTCTCCCCTGGTCCGCCGCGCGGCGAGCGCCGCCCGCGCCACGGCGGCATCCTCGAACGGCAGCACGTCCGACCCGATCACCTGCGTGTGCTCATGTCCCTTGCCGGCAATCACGACCATGTCGCCCGGCGAGGCGTCCCGGATCGCCCCGGTGATCGCCGCTCCGCGTTCCACCACCGCGCGATGGTCCGTGCGCCCGCCCTCGCCGGCGATCCCGGTCTCGATCTCGCGGATGATTGCGAGCGGATCCTCCGAGCGCGGATTGTCGGAAGTGAGGACGACCAGATCGCTCAGCCGCGCGGCGACGGCGCCCATCAACGGACGCTTCGTCTCGTCGCGATCACCCCCACAGCCAAACACCGTGACAAGGCGGCCGCCGGCGAGCGGGCGGACTGCCTCGAGCATGCGCCGGAGCGCATCGTCGGTATGCGCGAAGTCGACGATGACGGCAATGTCGTCGGCCGGCGACGAGACCCGCTCCATTCGCCCCGGCACACCGCCGACCGTTCGGAGTCCGGCTTCGATCGCGCCGGCCGGCAGATCGAGCGCCACGCCGGTGGCGGCTGCCGCCAGCAGGTTGCCGGCGTTGGCCCGGCCGATCAGCGGCGAGCGGATCCTGAGCGCGCCGCTCGGTGTCTCGGCATCGATCTGCGTCCCGGTGACGCCGGCGTCCAGCCGGCTGGGCATGACGTCGGCCGGCGCATCGATCGCGTAGGTGACGGGCCGGCCAACAGTCGCCGCCAGCCGTGCGCCGTACGGATCGTCGATGTTGACGACGGCGGGCGCGCGGGCGGTGAGCAACTCGAACAACCGCCGCTTCGCGGCGAAGTACGGCTCCATGCCGCCGTGGAAGTCAAGGTGATCGCGCGTCAGGTTGGTGAACACGCCGGCGGTGAAGCGGACATGGTCCACCCGGTGGAGTGCAAGGGCGTGCGACGATGTCTCCAGGACGCAGGCGCGCGTTCCCGCCTCCCGCATCCCGCGGAGCATCCGGTGCACGTCCGGCGCCTCCGGCGTCGTATGGACCGGCAGCGGCAGATCGTTCGCCGCCCCGCGCCCGATGCGGTTGGCAACCGTGCAGATCCGTCCGGTCGGAATGGCCGCCTGCTCAAGGACCGACTCGATGAGGTACGTGGTCGTGGTCTTGCCGTTCGTGCCGGTCACCCCCACGACTAGGAGGTCATGACTTGGATTGCCATGAAACGCGGCGGCTAGCGCGGAGAGCGCCACGCGCGCATCCGGCACGCGCACCCACGGAATCGGCGGATCGGGAGGCGGCGCCGTCTGGCTGACGACGAACAGCGCCCCGCGCGCCGCGGCGGCGCCGGCGAACCGGGTGCCGTTGAACTGCGCGCCCGGAACAGCCACGAAGACCGACTCGCCGCTGGCGCGGCGCGAGTCATGGCAGACGTCGGAGACTGGCGTGGCAAGCAGGTCCGGGTCGAGGGCAGGAAAGGCGCCGCTCGGCGGGATACCGGCGCGCGCCAGCAGCACGGCGACCGTGACGACATCGCCGGCCATCACGGGTCGAGCGGCCAACCCCCTGCCGCGCCTCCCCCGACGTCCGCGTGCAGCGGCGCGTCCGGTGGAGACCGCGGCGGCGAGGGGGCCGGTGCCTCCCGCACCGGCGCGGAGACCCCATGACGATCAAGCCATACCCTGACGGCTCCGCCCGCCTCGATGATGCGGTTGGGGGGCGGGTCTTGCCTGGCCACGGTGCCATCGCCCACCACGCGGGCGCCGAGACCGAGCCGGCCGAGCGATTCGACCGCCTCCCGCGCGCTCAGTCCCCGCAGGTCCGGCATGCGCCAGACGTTGGACGGGTGCGACGGATCGCCGGGCGGTGAAGCGTCGGCCGAGACGGACATCCGATCGAACCGGACACCACCGGAGGTGGTGGCCGCCGGGCGGGACAGGACCGGCCGGGACTCGACCGGCGCGGCCGCGGCCACAACGAGCGGCGAGGCGCCGTTCCCGTTGGAGGGCACCCCGAGGCGCCGGAGCGTCACCGACGCGATCCGCTGGAAGATCGGCGCGGCCACTGCGCCACCGGTATAGGCGCGCTGGCGGACGCCATTGATATCGAGTGTGCGCGGCGTGTCGAGCATGACCAGAAGCACCATCCGCGGATCCTCGACCGGCGCGAAGCCGACAAACGACGCGTAGTGGTCGTAGTCCGAGTACTCCCCGTCGATCAGCTTCTCCGCCGTGCCGGTCTTCCCGGCGACGGCGTAACCCGGCACGCGGGCGCGGCGCCCCGTGCCTCGCTCCACCACCTGATGCATGATGGCGGCCAGTCTGGCTGCCGTCGCGCGCGAGATCGCCCGCCGAATCACATGGCGCCCGGTGGTCTCCCGCTGGCCGGGCCGCGAGATCGCCCGGAGGAGCCGTGGTTGCAGCAACTCGCCGCCGTTCGCCACGGCGGCAACCGCGGCCGCCATCTGCAGCGACGTCACCGCCACCTGGTAACCCATCGAGATCGAGGCAATGGCGCGGTTCGTCAGTGTCTCGGGGGCCGAGACCAGGCCGGGGCTTTCCGACGGAAAGTCGGGAGCGATCACCCGGCCGAATCCAAAGCGGCGGACATAGCGGCTGAGCCGTTCGGGCCCGAGCCTGAGCCCGATCAGGATGGCGCCGACGTTGCTTGACTTGACGATGACGTCCTTGAACGTCAAGGGGCCGTGACGCGTGAAGTCGGGAATGCGATCGCCTCCCACCACGATCGCGCCGGCGCTCACGTCAAAGATCTCCTCCAGGTCGACCACGCGTTCCTCGATCGCGGCCGACGCGGTCACCACCTTGAAGGTGGAGCCGGGTTCGTAGAGGTCCTGCACGGCGCGATTCCGGCGCTCGTCCGCGGTCGCCTCGGCGAAGAAGTTGGGATTGAACGTCGGCTCGCTGGCGAGCGCAAGCACCTCGCCAGTGTGCGGATCGAGCATGACGGCAGCACCGGCATCCGCGTCGGACGCGGCAATGCCGGCGCGCAGTTCGCGCTCGACGATGTACTGGAGCTGCGCGTCGATTGTTAGCTCGATGGCGGCGCCGGCGGTCGGAGGCCGCTCGATCCGGCTGAACGCGCGTCGGCGCGCGTCGGTCTGCACGAGCACCTGGCCGGTATTGCCGCTGATCGCGTCGTCGAACGTCGACTCGATGCCGCCCAACCCCTGGTTGTCCACCCCGACATAGCCGAGCAGGTGCGCCGCCAGCGTCCCGTTCGGGTAGTAGCGGCGGTCCTCCGCCAGGAAGCCGATCCCCTGGAGGCCGAGCGCGGCAACCCGGCGCGCCTCGTCAGGCGTCGCCCGACGCTTGACGTAGGCGAAGGCCCTGTCGCCACCGAGGCGGGCCACGATCGACTCGCGGCGCGCCGGCGAGCAATCATCGAGGGCGGCGCAGAGCGCGTCGGCGGTCGCCGCCGGCTCCGCGACCTCGGCGGGGACGGCGTAGATCGTGTCGGCCTCGACGCTCCACGCGAGCACCCTCCCGTGCCGATCGAGGATGTCGCCCCGCTTCGGGTGCAGTTCAACGGTGCGCTGATGCTGCTTGCGCGCCCGTTCCACCAGCATGTCGCGCTGCCCCACCTGCAGGTAGGCCAGCCGCGCCTCGGCGGCGGCGATCCAGGCGGCGAAGGCGCAGCCGGCCACCAGGATCCGGCGGCGCACCGTCCGCCGCCAGGGGGTTCGCGCCGCGGTCAGCCCCGGAGCCCGTTCAGTTCGTTCGTTCACCGGTGGGCTCCTGACGTTCGATCACCATCGTCTGGTCCGCGGCGGGCGGGACGAGGTGCAACTGCTCGGTCGCGATCCGTTCGATCCGGGCCGGCGCCCGAAGGGTCTCGATCTCCAGCCGGAGATGCCGGTTGATCTCCAGTGCGCGCGTCTGTTCCTGCCGCAGTTGCTCGAGGCGGTAGCCATGCTGCAACAACTGGTGGTGCTGCCAGACCGAACAAAGGAGCACCGCGACGAACGGGATCAGGATCAGCAGCGACCGCCGCAGCTCCCGCCGCTGCGCCTGATCCACCTCCCGCACGATCGGGTTGTTGCGAATCTCCTGCTGGAAGAGGTCCTTGAAGTCCTCCTGAATCATGCAGCCCTTTCGGCAGCGCGCAGCTTCGCGCTACGGGCGCGCGGATTGCGCCGCGTCTCGGCTTCGGAAGGCCGAAGCGGACGCTTCGTCAGAATCCGGAGCCGCACCGGTGGTTCCCCCTCGAGGCCCTCGCGCTCCAGGCGTCGAAACGTCCGCTTCACGATCCGGTCCTCCAGCGAGTGGAAGGTGATGACCACAAGGCGAGCCCCGGCTCGAAGCCGCCGGCAGAGCGCTTCGAGCCAGGCGTCGAGTCCGTCGAGTTCATGGTTCACCCAGATCCGGAGCGCCTGGAAGGTCCGGGTGGCCGGATGAATCCGCCACCGTCCCCGAGGCGCGACGGCGCGGCGGACCGCGTCGGCCAGCTCGCCGGTCGAGGCGATCGGCGCCCGCTCGCGGCAGGCAACCAGGCCGCGGGCGATCCGGCGCGCGTGCCGGTCCTCGCCGTACTGGTAGATGACGTCGGCCAGTTCAGCCTCCGGCGCCTCGCACAGCAGGTCTGCAGCCGTCGGCCCGGTGGAGCGGTCCATCCGCATATCGAGCGGCTCGTCGCGCCGGAAGCTGAAGCCGCGGGGACCGTCGAACTGCATTGACGAGACGCCGAGGTCGGCCAGCGCACCGTCGATTGCCTCGATGCCGCGTGCGTCGAGCAGGGCGTCAATCGTCCGGAAGTCGGCGTGCGCGAGCTCGGCACGGTCGCCGAACAGGCGGAGCGTCTCACGCGCGATCGGCAGCGCCGTGGCGTCGCGGTCGCAGCCGAGCAGCCGGTCGGCCCCACCTTCGAGCAGCGCGTGTGCATGGCCACCCGCGCCGACCGTGCAGTCGACGAACACGCCACCACGTGACGGGTCGAGCAGGGCGACCACCTCGGCCGCCATCACCGGAACGTGCGGCGTGCTCCCGGCGGGCGGCATCGGGTCGGTTCCAGGCATCGAGATCTGTCCGTCCTTGTTCGCTGTCAGATCTCCTTAGATCCCGAATTCGGCCAGCGCGATCAGGTCCTCGTCGGTCAGCGGTTCTTGCGTCAGCTTCTTCGTGAAGCGTTCGTGGTTCCACACTTCGAGATGGTCCAGCTTTCCGAACACTCGCGTTTCGCCCACCATCTCCGCCGCCTCGCGCAGGTGCCCATTGATCGAAACGCGACCCTGCTGATCGAACGACGCCTCCTGGCCGTAGTAGTTGACCCGGTCGAAGAACCGCTGCCGCGCCGGCAGAGACGACGGGACTTCACGCAGTTTGTCCTCAAGAGCGGTCCAGACCGGCATCGGATAGATCAGGACCGACTGGCCCGTCAGGCTGGTGACGTACAGGGCATCGCTGTATGCAGCGCTGATCGCCGATCGAAAGGCACTCGGCACCTTCAGCCGGCCTTTTTCGTCAATGCGAGCGGAGATACTCCCCCTCAGCACCTGCGATCCCCCACACCGACACGCATCCCGCCATCCGCAGCCCCCAGATAGCTGCGGCAACCCACGTTAGTCCACTTGAGACCACTTGGTATCCTAGGGGAGTCCGCGCCTCGATGTCAATGTGCTGAACGCGGGTCCCGCCGGCAGGTTGCCGGCGCACCTCAACGGCGGGGGAGGATCTTCCTAGCAGCCCGTGGCGAAACCCCGCGTGACACCGAGAACGGTGAGGCGCCTGCCTGACAAGGCGCGACGAGCGAGCATATTGGCCATATGCGACCGAGGAGCAACGCCGTTCAGGCAGGATGCATCGCCGCTCGAATGTAGCGGGGGTTTCGCCACGGGCTGCTAGTGGACGTGGTCGTCCCAGCGGCGGCCACGCCCTTCGTGAACGTCGAACCGCTTCCGGAGCCGCCCCATCCTCCACTTGAACCAGCGGTACTTGATGTCGGCGATGACGCCGAGCCGGCCGAAGCTGAGGCGCTCGAAGCCGCTCGGCCGCCGGACGTACAACTGCAGGTAGCAGTAGCCCACCACCAGGCCGCCCAGGTGCGCGATGTGCGCGACGCCGCCGCCGCGCGGCACGGAGAGAAACGCAATCGCCCCGATGATCATCACGAAGTACTTCGCCGGGACCGGGAAGAGGAAGAACATCAGGATCGGCGTCTCGGGGTAGTAGAGCGCGAACGCCATCAGCAGGCCGTAGATCGCGCCGGAGGCGCCGATGGTGACGGCGGCATACGTGGCGTCGGCGAAGCCGAACGGCATCAGCGCGATGACGATCGTCGCGAGACCGGCCCCGATCCCGGTGACAAAGTAGTAGCGGAAGAAGAAGCGCGATCCCCAGAGCCGCTCGAGCTGCACGCCGAACATCCAGAGCACCAGCATGTTCAGCAGGATGTGGCCGAAGCCGCCGTGCAGGAACATGTAGGTGAACGGCTGCCAGAGCCAGAACCGCGTAAGGACCGCGGCGGGCCGGAGGCCGAAGTACTGGGTGAAGAGGCTCCCGAGCGGCGGGACGAGCACCATTGCCAGAAAGACGCCGACATTCGTCCAAAGGAGGAGCCGAACCGCTGGCGTCATCATGCCAGGTCCGAACGAGTAGCCGCCGTAGCCGTAGTCGAACCGCCGCATCGGGCACATCGTACCAGTTACCGCCGCCGGGAGGTGAACTGATCGATCGCGATGTCGAGTTCGCGGATCCTGAGGAGCCGCGCGACGGCGACGAGGACGGCGATGGCGGCCGCGACGGAGGTGGTGACCCGAACAAGCCGGAGGACGAGGGTGGCGCCCGTCCAGGTCTCGGCAAGCCAGGCGTGCAGCGACCAGGCGGCGATGCCCATGGCGGCGGCGGCAATGGTGATCTTGATCAGCACGAGAACGATCCTCGGGAGGTCGAGACCACCGAGCGGACGGCGCAGGAGGGCGAGCAGGGTGAGCGCGTTCGCGACCGCAGCGATCGACGTCCCGAGAGCGAGACCGCGGTAGCCGAGCACCTGCACGAGGGCGAGGTTCAACACGATGTTAAGCGCCACGGCGCCCAGGCTGACGGCGGTCGGCGTCCGGCTGTCGCCCAGCGCGTAGAAGCACGGCACCGCGATCCGGACCGCGGAGTAGCCTGCCAGGCCCGGGGCATAGAACAGGAGCGCGGCCGCGGTCGCCATGCTGTCGGCCGGCGTGAAACTCCCCCGCTCGAAGATCAGCTCGACGATCGGCTGGCCGAGGGCCATCAGGCCCACCGTTGCCGGGATGCTTACCATCAGCATCAGCCGGAGCGCGCGCGACACTGCAGCGCGTATCTCGTGCGGCTCGTCCCGCGCGGCGTGGCGCGAGACGATCGGCAGGTTCGCGGCCGCGATCGAGACGCCGAACAGACCGATCGGCAGGTACATCACCCGAAACGCGTAGCTGAGCCACGACACCGCACCGGTCCCCTGCCCGGTCGCCAGCACCATGTTGACGAGCAGATTGATCTGCACCGCCGCGCCCGCCAGCGTGCCAGGGCCCATGAGGCGCAGGATGTTGCGGAGTCCCTCGTCGTGCGGGTCGAGCGCCGCCTGGTACCGGAACCCCTCGCGGCGCAGCATCGGCGCCTGCAACGCCACCTGCCCCATGCCCCCCAGCAGCGCGCCTACGGCGATCGCGACGATCGGATCGAGGCCAAGGCCAGGCATGAGCGGCAGCAGCAGGGCGCCCGCCGCGATGATGCCGACGTTGTACATGGCGGGCGAGAGCGCCGGTGCGAAGAAGCGGTTGACCGAGTTGAGCATCCCCATCATCGCCGCCGCGACCGCCACGAGCGTCAGGAACGGGAAGAGGATCCGCGTCAGCAGGACCGTCAGCTCCAGCTTGCCCGGCACCTCTGCGTACGACCCGGCGAGCAGGCGCACCAGCGGTTCGGCGAACACCATGCCGGCGAGCGCAACGACGCCGGTCACCGCGATCAGCGCGTTGATCAGTTGCGCGCCCAGCCGCCATGCCGCCGCGCGGCCATCGTGGGTCAGCTTCCGCATGAACGTCGGAACAAAGGCTGCGCTCATCGCCCCCTCGGCGAACAGGTCGCGCATCAGGTTGGGGATGCGCGTCGCGACGTTGAAGGCGTCCATCGCGTTCCCTGCACCGAACAGATAGGCGAGCACCTGATCGCGCACGAGGCCGAGAATCCGGCTGGTGAGCGTTGCCGCGCCGACGACGCCAGCCGCCCTCGCGAGGCCAGTGGAAGGGGACGGCGACGTGCCGGTTGGAGCGGGCGCGCCAGCGTCGGGTCGGGTCATGTGGCGAAGCGGACGTTGATCACGTCGCCGTCGCGAACGACGTAGTCCTTGCCCTCCAGGCGCACCTCCGCCTGCCTGCGGCAGTCGGCGAACGAGCCCCGTTCGACCAGTCGGTCACAGTCGACCACCTCGGCGCGGATGAAACCGCGCGCCAAGTCAGTGTGGATTTCGCCCGCCGCCTCCTGCGCGCCGGTCCCTGCGGGGACCGACCAGGCGCGGCACTCGTCCTTGCCCACCGTGAAGAAGGAGATGTAGCCGAGTAGGTCGTACGCCGCGCGAATCACCCGGTCGAGTCCTGGTTCCGAGAGGCCCAGGTCCACCATGAACGGGGCGGCGTCGTCCGGATCGAACTGTGCGATCTCCAGTTCGATCTTCGCGCAGACGGTGACCGCCTGAATCCCGGGTCCCGCGACGAAGTCGTCCAGGCCGCCGGCGGAGACGGCATCGCCGGTCGAGCGGGCAACATCCGCCTCGTCGACATTGAGCACGATCAGCAGCGGCTTCTCCGAGAGGAACTGGAAGCCCTGCAACCGCTTCGCGGCGTTCGCATCGAGTTCGAGCGCGCGGAGCGGCGTCCCTGCTTCGAGCGCCTCGACACAGCGGCGAAGCACGGCGAGTTCCGCCTCGCCTTCCTGCGCCTGCTTCAGCGCGCCCTTCTTCCTGTCCTGTTCGAGCCGCGCGACACGCTTCTCCGCCACCACCAAGTCCGCCAGGATCAGTTCGTCCTCCATTGCGCGCGCGTCGCGCCCCGCGTCGACCGATTCGGCCGGGTGCGGCACCGCGTCGTCACGGAACGCACGGACCACATGCAGGAGCGCGTCCGCCGTCCGGTACGAGGCGACATCCACCAGCGCGCCCGCCGCCGCGCCGCCGCCCGCGCCCGATCGCGCCGCCATGTCGGCAAACGTCACCGTTGCCGGTCTCCGCTTCCTGGGCGAATACAGCGCGGTTAACCGATCGAGCCGTGCGTCCGGCACTTGTGCCTGGCCGATGCATGCATCCTTCCGACCGCCGGAGTGTCCCTCGTGCCCACGGGTCAGCAGGTGAAAGAGCGTCGTCTTGCCGGACGAGGCGAATCCGATCAGTCCCGCGCGCAGCATCCCGCCGGAGAGTGTCGCATACTCACTTGCCGCCGGACGGGCGCCAGTCCTCGCGGGGCGGGCTGAACGCTTCCAGCGTGAAGGTGTCGTCGAGCGCCTCCGCCTGGTGGGCGACGCCGGGCGGGATTCGGAGCACCTCTCCCTCGCGCACCACCACCTCGGCGCCGTCGACGACCGCCCGGAGCGCCCCCTGCAGCACGTATTGGAGTTGCTCGCTCTCGTGGCGGTGGAGTGGAACGAGCGCGCCCCGCTTCAGGTAGACCTGCGCCAGCATCTGCCGCTCGCCGGCGACGATCTTGCGTGACACCAGCTCCGTCACCTTGTCCAGATCGAGGTCATCCCAGCGGTGCACGGCAGGTGTCGGCGGCATCGGGTTCCTCCAGTTTCGTAAGCGGAATGGATGTTCCTAACTTACTTATTTTAGAAGACTTATGAACTGACTGCGCGAACCGTTGACAGAATGGCCGCTGCCCTCGCGTGGTATAGTGTGAAACGTGCTCGTCACGCCATCAGGCTGGCCGGCGCCCTCCGCGCCCCCTCCCCTCGGAGATCCTGCACGATGAAGCCGCCGGCCGTCTCCAACGGGGCATCGGTCGGCGCCCCGGGAGCCGTCCCGCGACAGACGGGAGGGCTGTCGCGCGAGCAGATCCACCGTTTCTACCGGACGATGCTGCTCGCCCGGCGACTCGACGACCGCGAGTTACAGCTCAAGAATCAGAGCCTCAGCTACTTCCAGATCAGCGGCGCCGGCCACGAAGCAGTGCAGGTAGCGGCCGGCCTCGCGCTTCGGCCGGGCCACGACTGGATCTTCCCCTACTACCGCGACCGGGCGCTCTGTCTGACGCTCGGCCTGACCGCCGAGGAAATGCTGCTGAGCGCCGTCGGCGCGAAGGATGATCCCTTCTCGGGCGGCCGGCAGATGCCGACCCACTGGAGCTCGCCGCGGCTGCAGATCGTCTCGCCGTCGAGTTGCTGCACGACGCAATGTCTTCACGCCGTCGGAGCGGCTGAGGCGGGCGACCTGCGCCGCCGCCTCCCCGGCCTCGAGTCCGTGGTCGACGGTGTGGGCGACGAGGTGATCCTGGTCTCGATGGGCGACGGCCAGACGAGCGGCGGCGAGTTCTGGGAATCGCTCAACACCGCCTCCAACCTCCGGCTGCCGATCATCTACCTCGTGGAGGACAACGGCTACGCCATCTCGGTGCCGGTCGAGGTGCAGACGCCGGGGGGTGACATCTCGGAACTCGTCGAGCCGTTCCCCGGCCTGCATGTGGTTCGTGTGGACGGCACCGACGGAATCGCCAGTTACCGGGCGCTGACCGAGGCGGTCGCCTGGGCGCGTGCCCGCTCCGGCCCGGCGCTGGTGCATGCCCATGTGATCCGGCCGTATTCCCATTCGATGTCGGACGACGAGCGGCACTACAAGGTCGAAGCCGAGCGCGAGGCAGAGGCGGCACGCGACCCGCTGCGCCGCTTTGTCGACTTCCTGCGCAACGGCGGCCACGCGACCGAGGCGGAACTCGCGGCGATCGCCGACGACGTCGCCCGCGAAGTGCAACAGGCGACCGACCGCGCCATCGCCGCGCCGAAGCCGGACGTCCTCGAGGCGACTCGTTACGTCTACTCTCCCGATGTCGACCCGGCATCGGCGACGTTCGAGTCGACACCGGCGCGCGGCGGCGACGCGACGGGCGCCGCTGACGACGAAGGCCCCAGGCCCGACACGATGGTTGCCGCCATCAACCGGACGCTCTTCGACGAGATGGGGCGCGACCCGCGGATTGTCATCTTTGGCGAGGACGTCGCCGACGCGAGCCGCTCCGAGATCCTTTCGGAAGTCGCCGGCAAGGGGGGCGTCTTCAAGGCGACGCTTGGCCTGCAGCGTGCCTACGGATCGGATCGCGTGTTCAACTCGCCGCTGGCCGAGGCGAACATCGTTGGCCGAGCGATCGGGATGGCGATTCGCGGACTGAAGCCGGTGGTCGAGATTCAGTTCTTCGACTACATCTGGCCGGCGATGATGCAGATCCGCGACGAGCTGTCGATGCTGCGATACCGGTCGAACAATACCTGGTCATGCCCGGTGGTGATCCGGGTGCCGATCGGCGGCTACCTGAAGGGGGGCGCTGGGTACCACAGCCAGTCGGGTGAGAGCATCTTCGCCCACTGCCCGGGTCTGCGGATCGCCTTCCCGTCGAACGCTGAGGATGCGGCTGGGCTGCTTCGAACCGCGATCCGCTGCGACGACCCGGTGCTGTTTCTCGAGCACAAGCATCTCTACCGCCAGACCTACAACAAGGCGGTCTACCCCGGAGCGGACTACACTCTGCCATTCGCCCGTGCGGCGGTCCGGCGGAAGGGTTCGGACGTGACGGTCATCACCTGGGGCGCGCTCGTGCAGCGGACGCTGCTTGCGGCGCAGCGGGCGAGCCGGGAAGGAATCGACGTTCGGGTGATCGACCTGCGGACGATTGCGCCGTACGACTGGGACGGGATCGCGGAGGCGGTCCGTGCCACCAGCCGCGTCGTGATCGCGCACGAGGATCAACTTACCTGTGGCTTCGGCGCAGAGCTGGCGGCGCGGATCGTCGGCGAGTTGTTCGACCAGCTCGACGCGCCGGTCCGGCGTGTCGCCGCGCTCGACTGTCCCGTTGCCTACGCCCCAGTCCTCGAGGAGGCGATCCTCCCGCAGGCGTCGGACATCCTCGACGCCGTGCGAGAGGTGGCGCGCTACTGAACCGCCCCCTGACGGCCATCCTGCTCGCGCCGACGCTCACACTGCTCGTCTGGTCGGCCCCCGGCGCACAGCAGGATCATGTTGAACGGATCCGCTCCACCGGCGGCCTGCCCGCGCACATCGTCGGCACGTTCCGCGAGCCGTCGGTCATTCAGCGGTCGGACACCGGACACTACTACGTCTTCGACAGGCGCGGGCACTCGGTCCATCGCATCGCGCCGGGCGGCGATGCGGTGGAAACCCTTGTAGACGTCGGTCCGGAGGCGGGGCGGATCATCGGCGCCAGCACGTTCGACCTGGGCGCCGACGGCCGCTTCGTCGTTGCCGATGCACCGGAGGGCCACGAGCGGGTGCAACTGTTCGATGGTGACGGCACCCGCCTTGGCGGTTTCCGGATCCCCGGCCGCGCCGCGCCCCGCCTGACGGTGGGCGACTGGGTGCTGAACGGCATCGGCTCGCTCGATTTCACCGGTCGGGCAATCTTGATCAACCAGGCGGAGGCGGGCGGCCTGATCACGCTCTACAGCTTGAACGGCTACCCCTACCGCACGATCGGATCGTTCCGCGCCACTGGTCACGAGGCGGAACGCGATCTGCACATCGCACTGAACAGCGGCATCCCGCTCGTCGACCCGGACACCGGCGGCTACTACTTCGTCTTCCAAGGGGGCCGGCCGGTGTTCCGGAAGTACGATCGTGACGGCGCGCTGCTGTTCGAGCGGTCGATCCAGGGACCGGAAATCGACCCGATCGTCAACGCCCTCCCGTCGGTTTGGCCCGATCGGACCGACGAGCGGGGACGAACACTGCCGGTGGTGCCGCCGAACGTCCGGACGGCAGCGCTCGATCGGCGGGGCAACCTCTGGATCGCGCTGTCGGTGCCGTTCGTCTACGTCTACAACCCGGCCGGCGAGAAAATCCGGACCGTACAGCTCGAAGCGGCCGGTGTCGTGGTGCCGACGAGCCTGCACTTTCCTGACGCGACGCGGTTGCTGGTGGCGCCTGGCTGCTACGAGTTCACCGTCTGGTGAGCGGCCGGCGGCAGCACGTCACACCGCTCTCACCGACGCCGTGTGGGACGCCCCGCTGCGAGCCCACCCGCCTTGCCCACCGCTGTACGCGCCTGTTATTATTTGCCCGTTTGTTTTGCTTCAGGAGGGGGCCGTCCGGGACCACCAAGAAACGGACCGGGAGACCGGGCGGCTGGAACACGCGCCTTTGGCGAGCGTTCGCATGCCCGACGAGCGAGACCCGTACCTGGCGCGTTCCCTCCGTGTCCTGCAAGAGAACATCCGTCAAGCAGGACCGGCGGCAGCCGCCAGTTACACGTTGATCGGAGCGATTCTGCTTCTGGGCGGCGCCGGCTATGCGGTGGATCGCTGGCAGGGCACCGAGCCGTGGGGTGTGTTGGTGGGGCTGCTGATCGGGCTGGTGATCGGTTTCTACGAAATGGCGAAGGTGGTCTGGCGGCCGTAGACGGCTCCAGGCGGAGCGGACAGACGGCGGCACGGATGAGACGCGTGACCCAACGGGGAATGATGGAGATGCGGACAGCCTGGATCACCGGCGCGCTCGTGGCCGCCACCGGCGCCATCGTCGCCCTGGCCGTCCCGGGCGCCGCACCGGCGGTGCTGCTCGGCATGCTCGGACCGCTCGTCGTCGCCACCGGCTCGCTGGTGGCAATGGACCGGGCCTACCGGCGGAGCCCCCAGCGCGTAACCAAGCTGATGCTCAAGCTGTTTCTCGGAAAGATCGTGGCGTTCGGCCTCTATGTTGCACTGGCGATCGCCACGCTGTCACTCGACCCAGTCTGGTTCATCGGCAGCTTCACCGTCTCATTCGTCGCATTCCACATGGCCGAGGCAGTGCACCTGCAGGGGCTGTTTTCGAACTGACGCCGCGAGCCCATGCTTCAGCCCGACCACGACGACCACGCCGTTGAGCAGGCGACCGGAGGTTTCGACGCCGGCGAGGTGATCATCTCGCACGTTGCGAACGGATCGCACGAGCACCCGATCCTGCATCTGCCGCCCCTCTTTGGCATCGACTTCTCGATCACGAAGCATGTCTTCATGCTGCTGCTCGTCGCCACGGCCGTCTTCCTGCTGATCACGCTGACCGTCCGGCGCTATCTGCGACAGGACCGGCTGCTGCCGGCCGGCTTCATGAACGCGCTGGAGTTCGTCGTCGAGTTCATCCGCGACTCGGTCGTGCTCCCGAACGTCGGTGCGAAGTACGTCAAGACCTGGGCGCCGCTGGTGCTCACTTTCTTCTGCTTCATCCTGGTGGCGAACATGGTCGGGCTGATCCCGATCTTCGAGGTGCTCGGCCTGATCGACCACTACGTCTTCCACACCGGCGAGCATTCGCTGGTCAAGAACATCATCCATGGCGGCACTACGGCGACGGCGAACTTCAACGTCACCGCGGCGCTTGCCACCATCACCTTCTTCTCCATCATCGTCGCCGGCACGCTCGCGCACGGCTTCATCAAGCACTGGATCAACATGGTGCCGCACGGTCTCGCCTGGCCGCTCTACATCCTGCTGATCCCGATCGAGGTGATGGGGATGTTCGTCAAGCCCTTCGCCCTGACGATGCGGCTTGCCGCCAACATGACCGGCGGGCACATCGCCATCCTCGCGATTCTCGGGTTCGTCTTCATCTTCACGGAACTGTTCGGCGCGGCGGCCGGCGTCGGCGTCGGCGTCGCGGTTGCGTTACCGCTCGCGGTCGGCATCAGCGCGCTCGAGATCATCGTCGTCCTGGTGCAGGCATACGTCTTCACCCTGCTCACGGCCGTGTTCATCGGCATGGCCATCAACGTGCATCACTGATCACAAACACAACCGAAACGGAGGGTTACACGGATGGAAGGCTTGTACATCGCCGGCGCGGCGCTGGGGCTCGGACTGATCGTGATTGGCGCGGGCCTCGGCATCGGCCGTCTCGCCGCCGCTGCCGCCGAGGGGGTCGCGCGCCAGCCGAGCGCCGCTGGGCAGATCATCGGCGCGGTTAACCTGCCGCTATTCCTGCTCGAAGGCGTCGCGATCCTCGGCGAGGTCTTCGTGCTGGTCATCGTCCTGCTCCGGTAGGGAACACGCATGGACCTCGTCCAGCCCGATCCCGGTCTCTTCTTCTGGACGATTGCCGTCTTCGTCATCCTCCTGACACTGCTCCGGAAGTTCGCGTGGATGCCGCTCCTCAATGCGCTTGAGGAGCGGCAGGCTGGCATCCGACGGTCGCTTGACGATGCGGACACTGCCAAGCGCGAGCTCGAGGAGGTACAGGGTAAGGCTCAGGCGGTGGTGGGTCAGGCCCACCAGGAGGCCAACACCATCATTGCCGAGGCGCGGGCCGACGGCGTGCGGTTGCGCGACGCAGCGAAGCAGCAGGCCCAGGCCGAGGCACAGTCGATCGTTGAGCACGCCCAGCGTCAGATTCAGCTCGAACGTGACCGTGCGGTCGCGCAGATCCGGGAGGAAGCGGTCGACCTCTCCCTGGCGATCGCCTCGAAGCTGATCCGCCGCAACCTCACAAAGGCCGACAACGAGTCCCTGATCGACGAAGCCCTGAAGCAGGTCGAATCCCGCCGGGTTCAGTAATCATCAGTCACGTTCCGGCTGTCTTGCTCGACGACGGTGCGTCGCCAACGTGCCGGGGTTGCCGGCCTGGAGGAGAGCGCACCAAGCCCGCGCGGCAGGATCGGTGCGCGACCATTGCCGGCCTAGCAGCCCGTGGTGAAACCCCGCGTAGCACCGAGAGTGGTGAGGCGCCCGCCTGACAAGGCGCGACGAGGGAGCCTATCGGCCATATGCGACCGAGGAGCAACGCCGTGCAGGCGGGATGCATCGCCGCTCGAATGTAGCGGGGGTTTCACCACGGGCTGCTAGAGGCCGGCGCACCAGGGCCGGCGCACCTGACGACGGGATCAGTTGCCGGTAGCGCCGGGGAACGGCGCGTTGAACATGTCGATGGCGACGATGGCGCTGTCGAAGAGGGGGTGGGGGTAGAGGCCGAAGATGATCGAGCCGGCAACGGCGATCACGAGGGCGGTGGCCAGCGCCGGGCTGATCGTGATCTCGGAGCCGAGTTGCTCCTCCTTCAGCCACATGAAGACGATGATGCGGTAGTAGTAGTAGAGCGAGATGACGCTGTTGATGACGAAAATGACGGCGAGCCAGACGAGGCCCGATTCGATCGCGGCGCTGAAGAGCCAGAGCTTGCCCATGAAACCGGCGGTGGGCGGGATGCCGCCGAGCGACAGCATGAAGATCAGCATCGCGACGGCGGCCAGCGGCTGCCGCAAGTAGAGGCCGCTCAGGTCCTTCAGCTCGTCTCCCACGACGTCCTTCCGGCGCAGCATCGTGATGACGGCGAACGCGCCGAGCTGCATGAAGAGATAGACGAACAGGTAGACCATCGCCGCGGCGACGCCGCGGCCGGTGGCGGCGACGACGCCGATCAGCACATAGCCCGCATGCGCGATTGACGAGTACGCCAGCAGTCGCTTCGTGTTGGTCTGCGTGAGCGCAGCGATGTTCCCGACGGTCATCGTCACCGCCGCGAGTACCCAGAAGATCACCTGCCAGTCGGCCACCAGGCCCGGCAGTCCTTCGATGAAGATCCGGATCAGCATGGCGAACGACGCCGCTTTCGATCCGACCGAGAGGAACGCGGTGACCGGGGTCGGCGATCCCTCGTACACGTCGGGCGCCCACATGTGGAACGGGACCGCCGCAATCTTGAAGCCCATGCCCGCCGCCACCAGGATGAGCGCGAGCGACAGCAACAGCGAACCCTCGGAGTCGGCCACCGACTCGGCAATGCCAGCCAGGTTGGTGGTGCCGGTCGCACCATAGAGCAGCGACATCCCGTACAGCAGGATGCCGAGCGAGAAGGCGCCCAGCAGGAAGTACTTCACCGCCGCCTCGTTCGACCGCTGGCTCGGCTTCAGGAAACCGGCCAGGATGTAAAACGAGATCGCCATCGTCTCGAGGCCGATGAAGAGCGTGATCAGGTCGATCCCGCTCGCCATGAACATCATCCCGAGCGTGGCGCAGAGGACGAGGAAGCAGTACTCGCCAGCGCGCACCCCCTCGACCTTCAGGTAGGACACCGACATCAACACGGTCAGGACGGCCGAGAGGATGAAGATCGACTTGAAGAAGGCGGCGAAGCCGTCAATCGCGAGCAGGCCGGCGGACGCCGTCGTATCCACGCCGGCGAATGCCAGAACGGCACCCCCGCTTACGACCAGTGTGGCCAGCGTCGCGCCTATGATCGCGCGGTCGTGCCTCGGCAGCAGGACATCGACCGCCAGCACGATCAGCGCGCCCGCCGTCAGCAACAGCTCCGGCAGGATGTAGTAGAAGTCGGCGGCAGTGAATCCGGCTGGCATTCAGGTTCCTGCGGGCAGTCAGTTGCCCGCCGCGTCATCCGCAGCCGGGTCGGCATCCACCGCCACCTCGACCGCTCCGTCTCCCGCCTCGCGCAGCGCAAATCGCGGCGTGTAGTCGGTGTTCACGCGCATCATGACCTTGTCGACCGAGGTTTCGATCCGGTCGAGGAACGGCTTCGGGTAGAGGCCGATCCAGACCGCCAGAATCAGCAGGGGCACGAACGTCGCGAACTCGCGCAGGCTGAGGTCGGGCAGTCCCTCGTTCTTCGGATTGTCGACCGTCCCGAACATTGTCCGCTGGTAGAGCCAGAGCATGTAGGCGGCGCCCAGCACGATGCCGCTCGCGGCGAAGAACGTCCAGAGCTTCGAGACGACGAAGATCCCCTGCAGGATCAGCAACTCGCCGATGAACCCGTTCAGCGTCGGCAACCCGATCGACGACATCGTCATCACCAGGAAGATCGTCGCGTAGACCGGCATCACCTTCGACAGTCCGCCGTACTCCGAGATGAGGCGCGTGTGCCGCCGTTCGTAGACGATGCCGACGATCAGGAACAGCGCGCCGGTCGAAATGCCGTGGTTGAGCTGCTGCACGATGCTGCCGGTGATGCCGACCGGCGTCAGTGCGAACATCCCGAGCATCACCATCCCCATGTGGCTAACGCTCGAGTACGCCACCAGTCGTTTCCAGTCGCGCTGCGCCATGGCGACCAGCGCGCCGTAGACGATCCCGATGATCGACAGGATCACCACCACCGGCACGAACGCCGCCGTCGCCTCCGGCAGGATCGGCAGGCTGAAGCGAATGAAGCCGTACGTTCCCATCTTCAGCAGCACCGCGGCCAGGATGACCGAGCCGGCCGTCGGTGCGTCGGTGTGCGCGTCGGGCAGCCACGTGTGGAACGGGAACATCGGCACCTTGACCGCGAACCCGAGGAAGAAGGCAAGGAAGATCCACCACTGCAGGTCGTACGGGATGTTCAGCTCGTGGAACACGGTCACGTCAAAGGTGTACACCCCGGTGATCGACTCCTGGTAGAAGTAGACGGCCAGGATGCCGAGCAGCATGACCACGCTGCCGATCAGCGTGAAGAGGAAGAACTTGATCGCGGAGTAGAGCCGGTTGTCGCTCCCCCAGATGCCGATGAGGAAGTACATCGGCACCAGCATCACTTCCCAGAAGAGGAAGAAGAGCAGGAAGTCGAGCGCGACGAATGCGCCGATCATCCCGGTCTGGAGTATTAGCAGGAAGATGTAGTACTCCTTCACCCGCATCTGGATCGAGGTCCAGGACGACAGGACGGCAATGACGCCCATCATGGTCGCCAGGAGGATCAGGAGCACGCTGAAGCCGTCGACGCCGAGACTGTAGGAGGCGCCGATCGAGGGGATCCACTGCAGTTGCTCGCGGAACTGCCACTCCGGATTCGACCCGTCGTACCAGAACCAGAGCGGGAGTGACACCAGGAAGCCGGCGGCGACCGTGATGTTGGCGATCCAGCGGATCAGATTCTCCTGCTGCTTGCTGACGAACAGCAGGATGATCGCGCCGACGACTGGCGTGAACAGAATCAGCGACAGCAGCGGAAACTCGGCGGCATTATTCATGACACTGCACTCTTGACCGAACTACCGGGCGAACAGATACCAGGTGATGAACGCGAACACCCCGGCCAGCGTGGCGAACGCGTAGTTCTGAATCAGGCCCGTCTGCGCGCGACGGAGGACATAGCTCGCCTCGCCGAAGATCCAGGCGGTCAGATTGACCAGGCCGTCAACGACGTACTTGTCGATGACGTGGGATACCCACGACCCCATGATGGTGGTCCAGCCAGTCCCGTTCACCGCACCGTCCACCACCCGGCTATCGAAGGTCCAGAGGCCGCCCGCGCTCCCCATCGTGCCGCGCACGACAGTCGCGTCGTACAGCTCGTCGACGTAGTACTTGTTGGTCAGCAAACGGTGCGCCCCGGCAAAGGACGTGGCCATCTGCTCCGACTTCTCCGGTTGCTGAACGTAGTTGCGGTACGCGAACCAGATGCCGCCGACCGCCAGGAACACTGACAGTGCCATCAGCGCCCACTCCACCTCGTAGTGGTGCGCCTCCTCCGCGGCATGCACGGCGCCCGGCACGGTGAAGCTGGGTTCGAGAAAGTGCTCGATCGCGTTGCTGCCGCCGAGCGCCGCCGGTACGCCGACGAAGCCGGCCACCACCGCGCCGGTCGCGAGGACGACAAGCGGCCAGGTCATCACGGGGGGCGATTCGTGCGGTCCGTGCCACGCATGGCCCTGGCCTCCGTCGTCACCCTCTCCATGCGCGTCGCCGTGATCTCCGCCATGCGCATCCGGCGCCGGCCCGCGGTAGGCGCCGAAGAAGGTCATGTTGATCAGCCGGAACATGTAGAAGGCCGTCATCAGCGCGGTCAGGGCACCGAGGCCCCAGAGGATCGGGCTGTGCAGGAACGTCCGGTAGAGGATCTCGTCCTTGCTGAAGAAGCCTGACAACGGCGGGATGCCGGCGATGGCCACCGCGCCGATCGTCATCGTCCAGAAGGTGATCGGCATCTTCGACTTCAACCCACCCATCTTCCGCATGTCCTGCTCGTCGTTCATCCCGTGGATGACCGAGCCGCTGCCGAGGAAGAGGAGCGCCTTGAAGAAGGCGTGCGTCATCAGGTGGAACGCGCCCGCCGCGAACGCGCCGACACCGGTCGCGAGGAACATGTAGCCCAACTGCGACACCGTCGAGTACGCCAGCACCCGCTTGATATCGGTCTGCACCAGCCCGATCGTCGCAGCCAGCAGCGCGGTCAGCACGCCCACCACCGCGACGATCTCCATCACCATCGGCGCCTGCGTGAACAGCACGGCGTTGCGGCAGACCATGTACACACCGGCGGTCACCATTGTCGCGGCGTGGATCAGGGCGCTCACCGGTGTGGGACCCTCCATCGCGTCGGGCAACCAGACGTACAGCGGGATCTGCGCGCTCTTGCCGATGGCGCCAATGAAGAGGAAGAGACAGATGAGCGACACCACGCCGAACCCGACCGCCGCGGTCTCGGCCGGCATCTGCGACGCCGCCTCCGCCACCGCGCGGAAGTCGAGCGTCCCGAACGTGAAGAAGATCAGGAAGATGCCGAGAATGAAGCCCCAGTCGCCTATGCGGTTGACGATGAACGCCTTCTTGCCGGCGTCGGACGCGCTCTGCTTCGTGTACCAGTAGCCGATCAGGAGGTACGAGCTCAGCCCCACCCCTTCCCAGCCGACGAACATCACCAGGAAGTTGCTCCCCAGCACCAGCGTCAGCATGAAGAAGCAGAAGAGGTTCAGGTAGCAGAAGAAGCGCGCGACGCCGCCGCGCGGCTCGTGGTCGATGTAGCCGACCGAGTAGATGTGGATGAGGAACCCGATGCCGGTGACGACGAGCAGCATCATTGCGCCCAGGGGGTCGAGCGTGAACGCCCACGGCACCTCGAATACGCCGATGCCGGTCGCGGTCTCAAGCGGAATGGGCGGAATCCAGCTCGCGATCGTCACTTGATGGTAGCGGTCGGGATCGCCGAGGAGCTGCGCAAACGCGTAGACGCTCAGGACGAAGGCCGCCCCCATCATCGTGACGGCGAGCAGCCCGGCGGTCTTCTTGCTGAAGTAGCGGATCCCGACCAGGCCGTTGACGGCGGCGCCAACGCCGGGCAGGAGCGGGATCAGCCAGATGAGGTCCATGGTCGTCGTGACGGCACTACCACCGCATCAACTGAATCTCGTCGATGTTGACGGTTTCCTTGTTGCGGTAGAACGCAATGATGATCCCGAGTCCGACCGCCGCCTCAGCCGCCGCCACCGCGATGATAAAGACCACGAACACCTGTCCCGCCAGATCGTGTAATTGATCCGCCAGGGCGATCAGGTTGATGTTCACTGCGTTCAGGATCAGCTCGATCGACATGAAAATAATGATCACGTTACGGCGCACCAGAACGCCGATGACGCCGATCATAAAGAGCGCCGCCGAGAGCAGGCTGTAGTGGAGCGGCGTCACCTCGAGCAGGCCCATCGTTATCCTTTGCTCCCCGGATCGGCTTCCCCAATCTCACCGAGGTGGCGCTTCGCCAGGACAATTGCGCCGACCATCGCCACCAGCAGCAGCATCGACGCCAACTCGAACGGAATCAGGTAGCTGGTGTAGAGCACCCAGCCGAGCTGCTCGGTGTTGCCGGTCGCAAACGGCGTCGCCGATCCCAGGCCGCCACCCGCCGATGCCGACGCGCCCGCGCCACGGTACGCCGCCACGACCGCGATGCCAACCAGTTCAGCCAGCACGGCGCCCGCCAGCAGCAGGCCGGCGCGGGCGGCGCGCCGCGGATCGGAGAAGCGCTCCGGCTCCTTCTTCAGGTTCACCAGCATGACGACGAACAGGTAGAGAACGACGATTCCGCCCGCGTAGACCAGCACCTGAATGACGGCGACGAACTCCGCGGCGAGGGTCACGTAGAGCACTGCGACCAGCAGGAAGTTCATCACCAGGAAAAGCACGCTGTAGACCGCGCTCCGGGCGGAGACCACCGCGATCCCCAACCCGAGAATCCCCCCCGCGAGCAGCCAGAAGACCAGTGCGTCGACCATCGCCTACAGCAGCACCTTCAACACGCCGGTCACCACCAGGTTGGCGATGGCGACCGGGATCAGCACCTTCCAGCCAAGCGCCATCAACTGGTCGTAGCGGTAGCGCGGCAGGGTGGCGCGGATCCAAATGAACACGAAGAGGAAGACGAAGATCTTCCCGATGAACCAGATCCAGGGGGGCACGAAGTCAAGGAACGCGAGGGCCTCGACGCTCGGGAACGGCCGGAGCCAGCCGCCGAAGAACAGCACGGCGACTACCGCCGAGATGACGATCATGTTGGCGTACTCCGCCAGGAAGAAGAGCGCGAACCGCATCCCGCTGTACTCGGTGTGGAACCCACCGGTCAGTTCGGTCTCCGCCTCCGGCAGGTCGAACGGCGCGCGGTTCGTCTCGGCGAGGCCGCCGATGAAGACGAGCACGAGCGCCACCGGCTGCACGAATGCGAACCAGAGGCCACGCTCCTGCTGCGCCTCGACGATGCCCACCAGGCTGAGCGTGCCGGTGGTCAGGATGACGCTCACCAGGGTCATCGTGACGGCGATCTCGTAGCTGATGAGCTGCGCTGACGCGCGGAGGCTGGCAAGCAGCGGGTACTTCGAGTTCGACGCCCAACCCCCCAGGATGATCCCATAGACCCCAATCGACGTCACCGAAATGATGAACAGCAGGCCGACGTTGATGTCGCTGATGTAATACAGCGGATCGGGTCCGAACGGCACCACCGCGAAGACCGCCAGGGCCGGCACCAGGCTCATGATGGGAGCCAGTGTGAAGATGGGACGGTCCACCTTCCGCGGGGTAATGTCCTCCTTCAGGATCAGCTTGATCGGGTCGGCGATGGCCTGCAGGATGCCGTGCGGTCCGACGCGCATCGGCCCGAGCCGCGACTGCGCCCAGGCAATCACCTTCCGCTCCATCAGCACCAGGAAGGTGACCGCTACCAACAGTGCGTTCAGCAGCACCGCGATCTTCAGCAGCGGGACGACAAAGGTGTCGAGGAAGGTGCCCATCGCGTTCGTCGGTCGGCTCGCCGCCTACCGGTCCACCTCGCCCAGGACGATATCGATCGTGCCGATCAGCGCCACCACGTCCGCCACCATGTGCCCCACCGCCAGACGCTTGAGTCCCTGCAGGTTGCAGAACGACGGCGGCCGGACGCGGAAGCGGTACGGGTTGGTCGATTTCCCGTCGCTCACGATGAAGTAGCCCAGTTCTCCCTTCGGCGATTCGATCGCGTGGTAGGTCTCGCCGGCGGCCGGCTTCAGCAGGCGCGGCACCTTGCCGACGATGGGCCCCTCCGGCAGTCCCTCCACCGCCTGGCGGATGATCCGGATCGACTCGCGGAACTCATCCATGCGGATCAGATAGCGGTCGTAGGTGTCGCCCTTCGTGCCTATCGGGATGTTGAAATCGAACTCGTCGTACGCCGCGTACGGCTCGTCCTTCCGGACGTCACGCAGCACGCCGGAGCCTCGGAGCGGCGGGCCGCACAGGCCGAGCCCAATCGCCTCGTCCGCAGAGATGACGCCGACGTTACGGGTCCGCTTCAACCAGATCCGGTTGTTCGTCAGCAGGGTCTCGTAGTCGTTCAGCTTCCCTTCCATCAGGTCGCAGAACGCAAGCACCTTCGTGTCCCAGCCGGGCGGGATGTCGAGCGGCAGGCCGCCGATCCGCATCGCGTTGTAGGTGAGCCGCGCGCCGCAGTATTCCTCGAACAGGTCGAGCACGAATTCCCGCTCGCGGAACGCGTAGAGCAGGACGGTCATCGCGCCGATGTCCATCGCGTGCGTTCCGAGCCAGAGACAGTGGCTCGCGATCCGCTGCAACTCCGCCAGGATGGTCCGGAGGTACCGTGCCCGGCGCGGTACCTCCACCTGCATCAGCTTCTCGACCGTCTCGACGTAGCCGAGGTTGTTGGTGGCGGCGGCCACGTAGTCCATCCGGTCGGTCAGCAGGATGATCTGCGTCCAGTCCCGGTTCTCTGACAGCTTCTCGATGCCGCGATGGATGTAGCCGATGACGCAGTCGGCGTCCACCACCCGCTCGCCGTCCAGTTTCAGCACGATGCGCAGCACGCCGTGCGTGGACGGGTGCTGCGGGCCCATGTTGAGGACCAGTTCGTCCGTGTCGAACTGCGTCGCGTGGGCGCGCGGGGCGTCAAGCGTCGGTGCCACCTGATCGGCCACAGCTATTCGATCTCCGCGTCAGGGACGCCGGTGGACGGAGCGGACGCGGACGACTCGCCGTTCACCACCGCTTCGTCCGGCAGGTTCCGGACGCGCAACCAGTCCTGCGGATTCTCCATCAGCAGCTCGCCCGGACCCTCGAGCGGGTAGTCCTTCCGCTGCGGGTGCCCCTGCCACTCGTCCGGCATCAGGATCCGCCGCCGGTCGGGGTGGTTGACGATGTTCACGCCGAACTGATCCCACACCTCACGCTCCAGCCAGTTCGCGGCGGGCCAGATGCCGGTGACCGACTGGATCGGATCGTCCTCTCCGGCGCGCACCTTCACCCGCAACCGGTGGCGATGGCGAGTGGAATAGAGACAGTAGATGACGTCGAACCGCTGCTCGCGCGGCGGCCAGTCGACCGCCGTGACATCCGAGCAGTAATCGAACGACGTCTGCGGGTCATCCCGCAGGAAGCCCATCACGTCGAGCAGGCGGTCGGCCGCGACGATTACCGTCCAGTCGCCCACCCAGTAGGACACGTGCAACACGCCACCCGGCACATCCTCCTGAAGCGCCGAGACCGCCGACGGCAATGCCATCCCGTCTGGGGGCGCCTGATCCTCGGGACCCTTGGGAGGCTCCGGTGGAGCCTTGCGAGCCGGCTTCGGTCTCGGCCGAGCGGCCGCCGCCGGGACCGGCTTCGGCCTGTTCTGCGGCGCGCCGCCTCCCCCTCCCCCCGGCTTGGTCTCGTCCGTCATGGAAGTCGCTATCGGACCTGTCGTCAGGCCCAGTCGAGCGCACCCCTGCGCCACGCGTAGACGTAGCCGATCACCAGGATGAAGAGGAAGACCAGCATCTCGATCAGGCCGAAGAGTGCCAGTTCGTCCATAACGACCGCCCAGGGGAACATGAAGACGGTCTCGACGTCGAAGATGACAAACAGCATCGCCACCAGGTAGTAGCGGACACTGTAGCGGTCGCGTGCGTCGGTCAGCGGCTCGATCCCGCACTCGTACGGTTCGAGCTTCACCCGGTTGAAGCCGCTCGCATGGACCAGCCTGGAGATCATCAGCGTGAAGATCGCGAAGCCGACCGCGACGAGAATGAACAGCAGAACCGGGATGTATACGTCAAGCATCGTGGTTCGGGAGCGCGCGCGTGCGGGCCGTAAGACCGCGCAGATTATTGCAGACGCCTTGGGGAGTGTCAAGGAATCGGGCAGCGCGCCGACGGTTCCAGCATGCCGATCAAACTACTGAAATTACAGGGGTTATCCATCTCGAAAGGGCTTGACGTTGCCGGAAGGCGGGACCTATACTCGGAGTAGCTTCCGGCCACGGTCACCGAACCCGGAGACGCTCCGGTGCTGATGCCACGACACTGCACGATGCCCGTCCTCCCGTTGGTGGCGGCGCTGACCGCCCTGCTCGTCCTGCCGGCGGCAGCCGCCGCGCAGGCGACGAATCACCAGTTGATTGTCACCGTCACCGACGACGACGGCGTGCCGGTTGACGGCTTGGGCGTGGACGATTTCGACGTGCGGGAGGACGACGTCCGGCGCGAGGTGCTGGAGGTTGCGTCCGCCGGCATGGACCGGCAGATCGCGCTGCTGGTCGACACCAGCGCGGCGACAACCGGTGCGACGGCCAACCTCCGGCGCGCGCTCACCGCCTTCGTTGACGGGATGCATGGCGACAACGAGATCACGCTCATCACGTTCGGTGGGCCGCCGCACATCCTGGTTGGCTCCACCCGCGAGGCCGAACCGTTGCACGAGGGTGTCGGCCGGGTCTACCCGCTCGGCAATCAGCCGGCGTACCTCGTCGACACGATGGCGGCGATAGCCGACGGGTTCGCGCAGCGGCGGATGCCGCGGCCGATCATGGTGGTGCTGACCGGGCGGGGCATCGACTACAGCAGCCGGAACGCCCGAGAGGTAGTGGAGGGGGTGGCAGCGGCCGGCGCCGCGGTCTACGCGATCTCGCTGCCGAACCTGCGGTCCTCCGCGGCGGACGCGAACCTGTTCAGCGCCGACCTCACCCGGCGGCGGATGGAACGTGACATGGCGCTCGATCGGGCCCCCGCCGCGAGCGGCGGGCGGCACCGCCAGCTGCTCGCCTCGTCCGCCCTCCCGCGGGCCATGGAGGATCTGATCGCGGAACTGCGCAGCCAGTACCTGGTCACGTATGCGCGTCCCCCCATCCTCATCCCGCCCGAGGAGGTATCGGTACAAGCCACCGCGCCGGGGCTGACGGCGCGCGGAACGCTCCTGCCGGACCATGAGGCGCGGCGTTGACGGGCGGGGCGCGGCGTACCCTCGCGGCGGTGCTTCCGGCGGTCGGCGCCAGCCTGGCGGGCGTCTGGCTGCTCGGGACGTGGACCGGCGCGGGTGCGGCGCAACCTCCCGATGTGCAGCCGCCGTCGTTCCGGTCCGGCATCGATATCGTGTCGCTCAGCGTCACGGTCACGGACAGGGATAGCCGCTTCGTGACCGACCTCGAGCAGGCCGACTTTCAGGTCTACGAGGACGGTGTGCAGCAGGAGGTGACGTTCTTCACGAAGACGCAGTTGCCAATAGCGCTGGCGTTGCTGATCGACACCAGCGCCAGCATGGACGAGAAGATGGCGACCGCGCACGAGGCGGCGATCGGCTTCGCTGATCGGCTGCGGCCGGAAGATCTGGCGGAGGTGGTCGACTTCGACAGCCGCGTCGACATCCTCCAGCCGTTCACCAACAACATCGAGGATCTGCAGTCCGCTATCCGAAAGACGACGGCGGGCGGATCGACCTCGCTCTACAACGCGCTGTACATCGCGCTGCGCGAGCTGACCAAGGCGCCGCTCCAGCGGTCGGACCTGCGGCGCGAGGCGATCGTCGTGCTCTCGGACGGCGAGGACACCTCCAGCCTGGTAACGTTCGAAGAGGTGCTGGACCTGGCCAAGCGCTCCGACACCGCGATCTACCCGATTGGCCTGCAGTCGGAGGAGAGCCGGTCGCGCCGCGGATTCCGCGAGGCGGACTTCGTGCTGCGGCAGTTGGCGCTCGAGACTGGTGGCCGGGCGTTCTTTCCGGACGTGGTGGAAGAACTGCCGGCGCTCTACCAGCAGATCTCCGACGAGCTCTCCAGCCAGTACGCCCTCGGCTACAGTTCGGCGAACCCGCTGCGTAACGGCGCGTGGCGCCGCATCATTGTGCAGACCGGCCGTGAGGGCGTGACGTCGCGGACACGGCAGGGATACTACGCGCCGAAAAAGTGATGGCGCGGCCGCCGGTCCGAACGCGGTTGATAAGTCGATGAACACCGTTCCGCTGGCGTTGTACGCCGCCGCCGGCGTCGCCTATACCATCCACTTCTGCCGCCGGACCGGCTCGTCCGGGCGCGCGGCAACCGTTGCGCTCGGCGCTGGCGCCCTGGTCCATACCTTCATCATCGGGATGCAGACGATGCAGGTGGGCCACGTTCCGCTGGTGGGGACGACCGGCGCCATCTCGGCGTTCGTCTGGCTGCTGGCGCTCGCCTACCTCTACACGGAGATGACGACTGGCGAGCGGGCGATGGGGATCTTCATCGCCCCGCTGCTCGTCGCACTGCAACTGATCCCGGCGCTCGGCAACAGCGTCGCGGCGCGGCCGCCCGTGCTCGAGAGCCACTGGTTCGAGACGCACGTCTCGTCGCTGCTCGTGGCCTACGCGGCGTTCGCGCTCGCATGCGTCGTCAGCGTCACGTACCTCCTGCTCTTCAAGGAACTGAAGGGAAAGCACCTGGGCGTCTTCTACGCGCGGCTGCCGTCGCTGCAGATTCTCGACCAGATGAACAGCCGGGCGGTGGCGATCGGATGGATCTTCCTGACCGTCGGCCTCGCGGTGGGTGGCGTCTGGCTGGCGCAGGTAGGACCAGCGGCGGCTGATCCGCGCGTGCAGGCGATGTCGCTGCTCGACCCGAAGATCTTCATCGTCCTGCTTTGCTGGGGGGGCTATACGTTTGAACTGTACGCCCGCCGGGCGATCGGTTGGGGTGGGCGGCGCTCGGCGTGGCTGTCTGCGATCGGCTTCGCGATCCTCATGCTGAACTTCGTGCCGATCGGCTACTTCGGCACCGACAGCCACAACTTCTACTGACGGGCGGTGGAACCGGGCGCGGCGGACGGACCGATGCATCTCTTCCTGCTCGGCGCGAGCCATCACAGCGCGCCGGTCGACCTGCGCGAGCGGATCGACTTTGCGCGGCGCGGCATGCCGGATGCGCTGGCCGGCATCGCCGATCTCGACGGCGTCGCGGAGGTTGTGGTGCTCTCCACCTGCAACCGCTCGGAGATCTACACCGTCTGCGATGCGCCGGAGCCGGCACGCGAGCGGCTCACGTCGTTCATGAGTACCTTTCACGACGTGCCGGAGCCGGAACTCGTGCCGCATCTGTACGGCCGGACGCACGGCGACGTTGCACGGCACCTGTTCCGCGTCGTCGCCGGGCTCGATTCGCTCGTCGTCGGCGAGCCGCAGATCGCCGGACAGGTCAAGGACGCCTTCGCCGCCGCGTCCGAGTGGGGCTTCACCGGCACATCGCTTAACCGGCTGTTCCATCACGCGTTCGCGGCCGGCAAGCGCGTGCGGGCGGAGACCGGTCTGGGTGAGGGCGCCGTCTCGGTCAGCTACGCGGCGATTTCGCTGGCGCGGAAGATCTTCGGATCGCTGGCGGGACGGCGGACGCTGGTCGTGGGCGCGGGCGAGATGGCGGAGCTGACCGCCACGCACCTGCGGTCGCAGAACGTGGGCCGGATCGGCGTCGCCAACCGTACCGCGGCACACGCCGAATCACTCGCCGCACGGGTGGAGGGGGTCGCGGTGCCGTGGGCATCGATCACGGACGAGCTGACCGAGACCGACATCGTCGTGACGGCAACCGGGTCTACGAACTGGATGCTGACGCGCGTACATGTCGCCGACGCGATGCGTCCGCGCCGCGACCGTCCGCTCTTCATCATCGACATCGGCCTGCCGCGCGACGTCGATCCCGCCGCAAGTGACCTAGAGCAGGTCTTCCTCTACAACATCGACGACCTGCGGGAGATCGTCCGAGAGAACCTGGAGCGGCGGCAGGCACAGGTGGATCAGGCCGAACACATGGTGCGCGAGGAGGTGGACGGATACATGCGGTGGCTCCGCTCGCGCGGCGCCATCCCGACCGTCGTGGCGCTCCGGCAACACTTCGAGCGGACCCGCAAGGCCGAACTCGACCGCCTCGCGCCGAAGCTCGCGTCGCTTTCGCCCGCGGCGCGGGATCGGGTCGACGAGGTGACGCGCCTGCTGGTGGAACGGCTGCTGTCGTCGCCCACCGAACAGTTGAAGCAGGCGCCGGACGACGAGGCCGCCGCCGCCGACGCTGACACCATCAGCCGTCTCTTCGGACTGCGCGATCAGTCGGTGCGCCGTCGGTGAGGGCGATCCGGATCGGCACGCGCGGCAGCCCGTTGGCGCTCTGGCAGGCGAACGCGGTCGCCGCCGCCATCGCGGAGCGTGACGGCCCGGCAACCGAACTGGTCATTATCCGGACCAGCGGCGATCGGCTGCAGAACCGGCCGCTCGCCGAGGAGGGGGGCAAGCGCCTTTTCGTCAAGGAGATCGAAGACGCGCTGCTGGACGGTCGCATCGACATCGCTATTCACAGCGCGAAGGACCTGCCGGCCGACCGCCTGCCTGGGCTGACCGTCAGCGCTGTCCTGCGCCGCGCCGATCCCCACGATGTCGTCGTCACCGGGTCCGCCAGACGTCGGCTCCCAGACAGAGCGGCGCCACGCGGCGCGCAAACGCCCGCCGCCGACATTCTCGCCACCCCGAACCTGCGCGTCGGCACCGGCAGCATTCGCCGCACCGCGCAGCTTCTCCACGCGTACCCGCTCCTCGACATCGCGCCGATCCGCGGCAACGTCGGCACCCGTCTCCGCAAGCTGAACGACGGCGACCACGACGCACTGATCCTTGCCGGCGCCGGCCTCGAACGCCTCGGCCTCGCGCAAGGCAACGCGGCCCAACTCCCGTTCGAACTCTGCCTGCCGGCGCCAGGCCAGGGCATCCTGGCTGCCGAGTACCGCACCGGCGACGACGCAACCGGCGCCATGATCCGCCAGCTCGCCCACCCCGATACCACGGCGGCCCTCACCGCCGAACGGACACTCGTCCAGGCCCTCGGCGCCGACTGCCACACCCCACTGGGCGCGATCGCCACCCTCGACGGCGCCGGCCTCCATCTCCGGGCGCTCGTCGCCAGCCCGGACGGCAGCCGACTCGTCCAACACGAAGCCCATGCTTCCCCGGACGAAGCACACACACTCGGGGCTGAGGTCGCCGAGGCGCTGCTCAAGAACGGCGCAGCCCACGTTCTGGGTGCGACGACGCCGACGCGCCCGGCCAGCACGAGTGCGCCGGTCTCTGGACCGACATCATCACCGGCGCTTCGCTCCGCCCAGGGTCCGCCGGTCTCCAGACCGGCATCGGGCCGGGAAACGACCAGTCCGCGCACGGAGTACCGGCCCCTCGCCGGTAGACGCGTCCTCATCACGCGCCCGCGCGGCCAGGCAGACGACTTCGCCGCCGCGCTCCGCGCCCTCGGCGGCGATCCGGTAGTTGTTCCGATGATCGAGATCGCCCCGCCCGAGGATGATCGCCCTCTTGTCGACGTCTGCGCCGCCGCTTCATCGTTCGACTGGATCGTCTTCACATCCGCCAACGGCGCCGACGCGGTGATGTCGCGCCTCCCACGGCGCGACCGTCCACTCGACGACACGAGAGTCGTGGCCGTCGGCCCGGCAACGGCGGCGCGGCTCGCCAGCCATGGCGTCGCGGTAGACCTCGTCCCGGCAGAGCACCGCGCGGAAGCAGCCGCGGCCGAGCTGATGACCGCCCATGACCTCACCGGCGCCCGCGTCCTCCTGCCGCGCGCCAGCCTCGCGACGCCGGAACTCCCCGACGCGCTGCGCGCCGCCGGGGCCGACGTCACCGACGTCGTCGCCTACCGGACCGTGCCCGCCACCGGCACCGGCGATGTCGATCTCGCCGGCATGCTCGAGCGGGGCGAACTCGACGTCGTCACGTTCACCAGCCCTTCAGCCGTTCGTACGCTCGCCGCGCTCCTCGGCGGCCCGGAACGGGCGGCTTCACTCCTGGCCAACACGCTCGTGGCTTCCATCGGCCCGGTCACCACGACGGCGCTCCGGACACTGGACCTCACGGCGGACATCACTCCCGACCGCGCCACCGTCCCGGCCCTCGTCGACGCCATCGCACAGCGTTGCGGTTGATAGAGTAGGGAGCGTGACAGGGACCATCCGGGAGGCGGCGGCGCTCGATCTGACGCACCGGCCGAGGCGGTTGCGACGGTCGGCGGCGATCCGCGACCTGGTGCGGGAGACGCAGCTCTCGCCCGCCGACTTCATCTACCCCCTCTTCGTCTGCGAGGGCGAAGGGTTCCGTCGCGAGGTGCCATCGATGCCCGGCGTCTGCCAGCTCTCGGTGGACGAAGCGGTCGCTGAAGCGTCCGCCGCCGCCGCCGACGGCATCCGCGGAGTCCTGTTGTTCGGCCTGCCCGCGGCGAAGGACGAGATCGGCAGCGCGGCGGATGACGACACAGCGCCGGTGCAGTCGGCGGTCCGGGCCATCAAGCTGGCGACGCCCGATCTGCTCGTCGCCACCGATGTCTGCCTCTGCGAGTACACGTCGCACGGCCATTGCGGCATCGTCGAGGGGGAGACGATCGTGAATGACTCGACGGTCGAGCGGCTCGCCAGCGTCGCGGTCTCGCACGCACGCGCCGGCGCTGACATCGTCGCGCCGTCGGACATGATGGACGGCCGGGTGGGCGCCATCCGGGCCGCGCTGGACGATGCCGAGCACGACGGCCGCTACGCCGAGGTCGCGATCATGGCGTATGCGGCCAAGTACTGCTCCGCTTTCTACGGCCCGTTCCGCGACGCGGCCGAGTCCGCGCCGGCGTTCGGCGACCGGCGGACCCACCAGATGGATCCGGCCAACGTCGAGGAGGCGCTGCGCGAGGTGGCGCTCGACATCGAGGAAGGGGCCGATATCGTCATGGTGAAGCCGGCGATCCACTACCTCGACGTCGTCGCGCGGGTGAAGGCGGAGTTCAACCACCCGCTCGCCGCCTATCACGTCAGCGGCGAGTACGCAATGCTGAAGGCTGCGGCCCGGAACGGCTGGATCGACGAGCCGCGTGCGATGCTGGAGACGCTCACCGCCATCCGGCGCGCCGGCGCCGACATCGTGATTACCTACTACGCACGCGACGCCGCGCGCGCGCTCGCCTGACGCCGCCACGCGGCTGTGCCCGCGCGGCGCGCGCCGGTGTCAGAGCGGGAATTCCGCGCGGGCGCGGAGGGTGCCCGCCGGTCAGTTGATCACGATCGGATCGCCCTCGTTGTCGAGGTCGATCACCAATTCGTCCGATCCGGCCGGATACTCGTTCGACTCGAGAAGGAACGCGACGATATCGTTCAACTCGGCCGGCGTCAGCCGGCCGGGTGCGTCCTGCGGCATCGTCGCGTTCGTGAAGTCCGCGAACTCCCAGAGGGTCTCGCCGCTCCAGCCCCGGATGAAGTCGGGCCCGACCAGCGCCGGCCCCATCTCGCCCCCCATCAGGTCTTCCGCGTGACACGCCGAGCAGTTTTCGCGGAACACGTCTGCGCCGCGGGCCGCCTGTTCGGCCGTGTAGACCCCGTCGCTGATCGTCCGTTCCTGCGCTGCGATGGGCGCCACGGCCAATGCCGCCGCCACCAGCCCCGCAAGACTCACCATGAAGCCGAACTGTCGTGAGATGGGCATGAACGTTCTCACTCCTCCTTGCGCCTATTCTGCCATATCCCGGGTGCTGGACGGCAGCCGCATGTCAGCACTTCTCGAGCAGCAGGTCGAAGTCCTGACCCAGATCGAACGGCGGCGGCAGGGCGTCAAGCCGTTTCAGCCCGCGGCGGTAGTACCAGTACGGGCGCCAGCCACGGATCGGACGATGCCGCCGTTCGATCTCGGCATCGATACGCGCGGCTGTACCCGCGTCGGCATACGGCGCCGCGCCGGCATCCTCCGCCGGCACCGGATCGGCGAGCGACACGCGCGCGGCGAGCGGCGCGCGGCCCCGCCAGCCCGGTACGAGGCCGAGCGCGCGGACGCCGCGGCGCAGACCGATCGCGCGGACGCGCAACAGGTGGAAGCCGGTCTCCTCGAGCAGGTCACGCAGGTGCGCGCGCGTGAAGAACGACAGGTGCCCCTGCCCGAGGAGCGGCACCTCGTCCGGCCGTGCCGACGCGGCGGCCCGCTTGAGCGGACGGACATCGGCCTCGCCATTCGGTGTGATCAGGCGGAGCCGGCCGCCGGGCCGCATGATGCGGCAGGTCTCCTCGAGATGCCGCCGCGGGTGCGTCACGTGCTCGAGCAGATCCTTCTGCACGACGTAGTCGAACGTCCCGGAGTCGAACGCCGCGTCCTCAAGCGTGCCGTGATGCACGGTGGCCCCGAAGCGGTCGCGCGCGTACCAAGCGCCGAAGCGCGACACCTCCACCCCTTCGACCTGCCAGTTGCACTGCCGCGCGAGCGACGTCAGCAGGAAGCCGAGCGCGCTCCCCACCTCGAGGAGGCGGCCGCCGCCGGGACGGAGCGCGCGCAGTTCGCGTGCCAGGAAGAACGCGTCGCGGTCGTACCGCTGGCGCTGGCGCGCGTACGCCGCGAAGCCGTGCGCCGGGGAGGCATCAAAGTAGCCGGCACCGTAGAGGACGTCGAGGGCCAGCCGGCCGAGGCGCGGGCGGATCTGGCGGAAGCCACAGCGGGCACATGCATGGATTCTGGCGGACCCGACGCCGGGTACACCCACGTCGATGAGCGGCGCCATCGAATCCGCCGAGCCGCAGATGTCGCACGGATCGTCGACAGAGAGTGGCGTGGCGCCGCGGCCCATGGGGCGGCATGATATCGCCCGGCGGCAGGCCGACGGGAACGCCGGCGCATCATGGCGCCGTGATATCGTTCGCTCCCGATGCCCCGCACCCGATCCGACCGCCTGTTCGACCGAGCCCGGGCGGTCCTCCCCGGCGGCGTCAGCAGTCCGGTTCGCGCGTACGCATCGGTCGGCGGCCGGCCTCCCTTCATCATGCGGGCGCGCGGCGCCCGAATCACCGACGTCGACGGGCGGACGTACATCGACTATGTCATGTCGTGGGGTCCGCTCATTCACGGCCATGCCCCCGCCGGACTGAAGCGGGCGCTCCGTGCGGCGGCCGCGCGCGGCACCAGCTTCGGTGCGCCGACGGCGCTCGAAGTCAATCTCGGACGCCTCGTCTGCCGCTTCGTTCCATCGATCGAGCGCGTACGGTTCGTCAATTCAGGCACCGAGGCGACGATGAGCGCAATCCGCGTCGCGCGCGCGGCGACCGGTTGCGACCGGATTGTGAAGTTCGCGGGCTGCTACCACGGCCACGCCGACCCGTTCCTGGTAGCGGCCGGATCCGGCGCACTGACGCTCGGTGTGCCGACGAGCCCGGGCGTCACGCGTGCGACGGCGGCCGACACGCTCATCGCCCGCTACAACGACGTCGACTCCGTCGCGCGCCTCGTCGAGCGGCACCGTGGCACCATCGCTGCGGTAATCGTGGAGCCGATCGCCGGCAACATGGGGGTCGTGCCGCCGGCGTCCGAATTCCTGGAGGCGGTGCGCCGCATCTGCGACGACGACGGCATCGTGCTGATCTTCGACGAGGTGATCTCCGGCTTCCGCGCGTCGAAGGGCGGCGCACAGTCGCTCTACGGCGTCCTACCCGACCTCACCTGTCTCGGCAAGATCATCGGCGGCGGCCTACCGGTCGGGGCGTACGGCGGACGGGCCGACCTGATGGATCGGGTCGCGCCCGCCGGGCCGGTCTATCAGGCGGGAACGCTGTCGGGTAATCCGCTTGCGATGACCGCCGGTATCTGGGCGCTGTCGGAACTGTCGGCGGGACTCTACCGGCGCCTCGCCAAGCTGGGCGCACGCCTCGCAGACGGCCTGGGCGATGCCGCGCGCGCCGCGGGCGTACCGCTGACGGTGAACGCCGCCGGGTCGGTGCTGACTCCCTTCTTCAACCCCGGCCCGGTGACCGACGACATCTCCGCCACGGCGTCCGACACCGAGGCCTACGCGGCATTCCACCGGGGGATGCTGGCCGAGGGAGTCTACCTGCCCCCGTCACAGTTCGAAGGATGGTTCCTGTCGGCGGCGCACACCGAACGGGACGTCGATCGCACAGTCCGCGCCGCGCGGCGTGCGTTCGGCGCAGCCTGACAGGGCCGGTCGGACACCGCGCGGACACTCCGTCGCCCGTCCGTCACGCGTCGAAGAGGCGGTTGAGGGCGTCGGCGAGTCCGCAGTCGTCCTGGGTGCCGGTCATCGGCCAGCCGTACGCTTTCAGGGGCGGCACCGCGTTGCCCATCACAACGGGGGATCCCGCGAACGCCAGCATCTCGCGGTCGTTCAGGTTGTCGCCCACCGCCATGACGCTGTCGCGGTCGACCTCCAGGCGGCCCGCAAGCCTCTGAAGCGCCGCCCCCTTCGATGCCCCAGCGGTGATGATGTCGAGCAGCGAGAAGTCTTGTGCCGCGTACTCCGTCAGCGTGATGGTGAGCCGGTCAGCTTCCGGCAGCTTGCGCACCTCGTCGGCCAGTCTGCGCATTTGCCGGACGTTCCCGTTGAAGGCGACCTGCACCGGATCTTCCGTCAGCGCCTCTTCGATCGGTTCCGTCCTGGTAATGTAGTCGCGGTTCTGCTCGTAGTACCAGGCGCGACGCGGGTGACTCCAGTCGATGCTGTCGTAGACGTACTGGCGCCCGTCGACGCGGTCAAAGATGACGGCAACGCCCTGGTGCTTCGGCCGCATCGCGGTGACGATGGCGCGCGCGATGTCCCGTGGCAGCAGCCGGCGTGCGAGCGTCGCGCCGTCCAGCCGCTTGGTGAGGGCGCCGTTGCTTACCAGCAGCGTCAGGCCGTCGTCGGGCAGCGTGCCGTCCCAGAGTGCTCCGGCGATCGGGCGCGTGTGGTGAAACGCCCGGCCAGTAGCGAGCGCGACGTGAAGGCCGGCGCGCGCGGTACGCTGGACGGCGTCGCGGTTCCGGTCCGGCAACTTGCCCCGGCTGTTGAGCAGCGTGCCGTCGATATCGATCGCGACGAGACGAACGGCGGGGGCCGGCGCCTGTACGTTGCGTGCGTCGGGGTCCGGCGCGGGACGACTCACGGGGTGGCTGCCGCCGGTTTTCGGGCGTAGGTCGCTTCGACGTAGTCGTCGATCAACTGCCGGAACGCCTCCGACAGCTCATCGTACGAGCCGCGCAGCGTGGCGGCATGCTTCCCGTCGATGTAGACCGGGCAGGTGGGCGCCTCGCCGGTGCCGGGGAGGCTGATGCCGATGTTCGCTGCCTTCGACTCGCCCGGACCGTTGACGACGCAGCCCATCACCGCGACCGTCATCCCCTCCACCCCGTCGTACGCCTTCTTCCATTCCGGCATCATGCCGCGGACGTACGCCTGGACCCGCTCGGCCAGCTCCTGGAACGTCGCGCTCGTCGTCCGCCCGCAGCCGGGGCAGGCGGTAATGCTCGGTGCGAACGACCGGAGGGCCAGCGCCTGCAGCAGCTCGCACGCGGCGTACACCTCCTCGCGCCGGTCGCCGCCGGGCCGGGGCGTCAGCGAGACGCGGATCGTGTCGCCGATCCCTTCGTTCAGCAGGATCCCCATCGCGGAGGCGGACCAGACCAGGCCCTTCGTCCCCATGCCGGCTTCGGTCAGCCCCAAGTGGAGCGGCTGCGTCGTCTCCCGGGCGAGCGCGCGGTAGACCTGCACCAGGTCGCGCGGGCGCGACACCTTCGTCGAGATGATCACCTGCTGCTCGGTCAGTCCGCTTTCGAGCGCAAGCGCGGTCGACTCCACCGCCGAGATCACCATGCAGTCGTTGATGATCTCCTCCGACGTCATCCCCAGTTCGTGATCGGTGTTCGCCTGCATCCGATCCATCACCAGTTCCTGGTTCAGCGAGCCGCCGTTGACGCCGATCCGGACTGGCTTCCCCCGGTCCGCGGCCACGCGGCAGATCGTCTGGAACTGCTCGTCCCGCCGCTCGCCGGTGCCGACGTTGCCCGGGTTGATCCGGTACTTGTCGAGCGCGGCGGCGCAGTCGGGGTGGCGCGTGAGAAGCAGGTGGCCGTTGTAGTGGAAGTCGCCGATGAGCGGCGCGGCAACGCCGGCGTCGAGCATCCGCTGCTTGATCTCGGGGACCGCACGCGCGGCCACGTCCACGTTGACCGTGACGCGCACCAGCTCCGATCCCGCCTCGGCCAGCTCGATGCACTGCTGCGCGGTCGCTGCGGCGTTGGCGGTCTCAGTCATCGTCATCGACTGCACCGCCACCGGTGCGCCGCCGCCGATCGTCAGCCCGCCCACCGGCACAGCGGTTGTCCGGTGCAGCCGTACCTCGCTCATGCTACTCACCGCCCCGGTATCTCCCGCGGGCGCCGGTCAGCGCCAGGGCATGAGGCCTTCGATCCACTCGATGCGGGTCAGGTCGTTGTAGATGACGGTGACCATCAGCATCATCAGGACGACGAACCCCGCCATCAGCATCCGTTCCTTGACACGGATGCTGAAGTCGCGCCGGCTCACTCCCTCCATCGCCATGATGAAGATGTGACCGCCGTCGAGGATCGGGATCGGCAGGAGGTTGAGGATCCCGAGATTGAGCGAGATCATCGCCATCAGGCTGAACAGCGCCACCCAGCCCACCTGTGCGGCGCCGCCCGACAGTTGGGCGATGCCGACCGGGCCGACCAGTTGCCGCGGCGACGTTTCGGCAGTCACCAGACCGACCAGCGTCTGGACGATCAAACCGGACCACTCGTAGTTCCGCTCCAGGCTCATCGCGAACGCCTCGAGGAAATCCGGCTCCATCACGCGCAACTCGTACGGCGAGAAGCCGACACCGATCAGCGCGCGGTCGCCCTGCTGCTCCGGCGCAACGCGCAGGTCGGTCAGTTGGCCGTCGCGACGAACCGTCAACGCGAGCGACGTGCCGGCACTGGCCCCGATCCGATCGACCAGCTCGTTGCCCGCGATCTCCTCGCCGTCGATCGCGACGATGACGTCACCCACCTCCACCCCGGCGCGCTCGGCCGGGCCGCCCGCCGTCACGTTGATGATCTGCGGACGCATCGTCGGACCGATGCCCAGGTCGCCCATCTCGAACTGGGTGCGTGCCTCCGGCACCACATCGAGCGTCCGCTCCCGCCCGGCGACATCGCGCACCACTACCTGGATCTCCCGCTCCGCGCGGGGCATGACGGCGACGAACAACTCGTCCCACGTCTCGACGGCGCGGCCGGCAACGCTCACGATCAGCTCGCCCGCCCGGATTCCGGCGCGTGCGGCGGGCGAATCGTCGACGACGCGCCCCACGACGGGCCGTTCCTCCTCGTAGGCAGGCACCTCGGCCCCCTGGAAGAGCACGCCCCACATCACGATCACGGCCAGGATCAGGTTCATCGCCGGCCCTGCCACCAGGATCAGGAAGCGCTCCCACTTCGTCTTCGACATGAACTCGTCGCCGGCGCCGGTGCGCGAGTCGCCCAGGCTCTCGCCCGCCATCTTCACGTAGCCGCCGAGTGGGATGGCGCTGACGCAGTACTCGGTGTCGCCACGCGTGACTCTCAGAATCTTCGGGCCGAAGCCGAGCGAGAAGGTGAGCACGCGCACGCCGAGCCGGCGGGCCACCACGAAGTGCCCCAGTTCGTGGACAAAGATGAGAACACCCAGAACGAACAGGAACGCCAGCAGACTGGTCACGAGCCTCCTTCGATTCTATGTCCTGGGTGCGCCGGCGTCCACGCCGGCGACGCACCTGCAGGGTGTGCTACTTCCCAACCTGCTGCTGGGCCACATACCGGGCCCAGGCGTCAAGCTCGCGCACCTCCGCCAGCGTGGACGGGGCAGCGTCTGGGCGGGCGGCGGCCTGATCGAGCGCCGCGTCGATCACACGCGGGATGCCGATGAACGAAAGTCGCCGGTCGAGGAACGCGGCGACCGCCACCTCGTTCGCGGCATTCAGGACCACCGGCAGCGCTGCCCCGCCATCAAGCGCCTGACGGGCGAGCCGCAGGCAGGGGAATCGTTCCGGGTCGGGCTGGTGGAATTCGAGCCGTCCGGCCGCCGCCAGATCGAGCGGCGGCAACGGTGCCGTCCACCGCTCCGGGTACGAGAAGGCGTACTGAATGGGCAACTGCATGTCGGTGACACCCAGTTGCGCCAGGAACGATCCGTCGCGAAGCTCCACCAGCGAGTGGACAATCGACTGCGGGTGGACGACGACGTCCAGTTGCTCGGACGGGGCGCCGAACAGCCAGCGCGCCTCGATCAGCTCCAGTCCCTTGTTCATGAGCGTCGCCGAGTCGATCGTGATCTTCGGTCCCATCGACCACGTGGGATGCTGCAGCGCATCCTCCGGCGTGACGCGCTCCAGCTCGGCCGCCGGCCGCTCGCGGAACGGGCCGCCGGAAGCAGTAAGGATGTAGCGGACGACATCCTCACGCGGCCGGCCGTCGACGCACTGATGGATTGCGTTGTGCTCGCTGTCGACCGGCAGCAGCGTGACGCCGTGCCGCCGCGCCGCGTCCACCATCAGTGCACCCGCCATCACCAGCACTTCCTTGTTGGCGAGCGCGATCGTCTTCCCCGCCTCGATCGCCGCCAGCGTCGCGCCGAGCCCGGCGGTGCCGGACGAGGCGCACAACACGAGGTCGACGTCAGGGTGTGTCGCAACCGCGGTCAGTCCGTCGTCGCCCCAGCCGGCCGCGACGCCATCGCCGAGCGCGCCGGACGCATGCAACCGATCGAGCGCGCCGCGGTCGGCAAGCGACACGATCGCCGGCCCAACCGCCGCCACCTGCTCGGCGAACCGATCGACGTTCGCGCCGGCGGACAGGCCGACGACGCGCAGCCGGTCGCGGTGCGCCGCGACAACGGCAAGCGCGCTCCGACCGATCGATCCCGTGGAGCCGAGAATCGCGATCCGCTTCATCGTTACGTCATGACCCTGGGTCTGTACATCCCGACCTTGCGTCAACGCGCGAACGCCACGATAACCGCATAGTAAACCGGCGCCGCGAAGAGCAACGCATCGATGCGGTCGAGGATACCGCCATGGCCCGGGATCAGATTCGACGCGTCCTTGACGCCGGCCGCCCGCTTCAGGCGCGATTCGAACAGGTCGCCGCCGATGCCGAGCAACGCGAGCGCCGCGCCGAGCGCCACACGCGGAGCCGGCGGTAGCGCCGGCAGCCACCAGGCGCCGATCAGCGTGAACGCGGCTGTCGCGGCGATGACGCCGCAGATCGCCCCTTCCACCGTCTTCCGCGGACTGATCATCGGCGCGAGCGGCCGCCGGCCCAGCGCGCGGCCACCGTAGTACTGCGCCGTATCGCTCACCACGACCGTGGCAAGCAGCAGCAGCACCGCCTCACGTCCAGCCTCCAATACGAGCGCCACCATCGCCCCGAGCGGCAGGCCCAGGTAGATGACGCCGACGGCGGCCGCGGCCGGTCCGGCGATGCCCGCCGCGCGGGCGAGTCGCGCGTACTCGACGCACGCCAACGTCAGCACGGAGCCCACGAACGCGGCGGTCGCGACGGGCGGCAGGAACCAGATGACGCCGATGACGATCGGCAGCAGCGCGGCGGCGCTAAGCTCGCGAGTCACGGCGTCGGTCGTTGCCGGGCGGCTCGTGGCTAGCGTCCGACCGCCGCCAACTCTTCCCTGATGCCGCCGTAGCGGCGGTCGCGCGCTTGGTAGTCGAGTACCGCCTCGAGAAAGTGACGGGCGCGGAAGTCGGGCCAGTAGGTATCGGTCACCCAGATCTCGGTGTACGCGATCTGCCAGAGCAGGAAGTTACTGACGCGCATCTCGCCGCTCGTCCGGATCAGCAGGTCGGGGTCGGGCTGTCCCGCGGTATAGAGCAGGCTGGCGAAGCGCGCCTCGTCCAGCTCCTCCGGGTCGATCCCCTGGTGGATCGCGCGGCGCGCCGCGGCGACAATCTCTGCGCGTCCGCCATAGTTGAGCGCGATGTTGAACGTCAGTCCGGTGTTGCGGCTGGTCTGCTCCTGCGCGGCGTCCAGCTCGTCGCAGACGTCGCGCGCCAGCTCCGCCTTGCTGCCGATCAACTGGAAGCGGACGTCGTTGTCCATCAGCGCCGCCAGTTCCTGCCGGAGGTACCGCTTCAGCAGGCCCATCAGCGCCGCCACCTCGGCCGGCGGCCGCTTCCAGTTCTCGACGGAGAAGGCGTAAAGCGTCAGCGCGCGGAGGCCGAGTCGCGCCGAGAGCTCGACCGTCTCTCTCACCGACTCGATGCCTGCCAGGTGCCCTTCCACGCGCGGCAGGTTCCGCTGCGCCGCCCACCGTCCGTTCCCATCCATGATGATGGCGATATGTGCCGGCAGCCGGTCGAAGTCGATCTGCCGCGCGAGGTGGGCCTCGCGGGACCCGTGGCTAGCCCAGTCGAGGAGATCCTGGAGGCTCATGGCACCGTAATGATAAACAAAGGCGGTGCGGTCTGGCGCGGATCAGGCCGGTCTGGCGCGGATCAAGCGTAGTCGACCGACGCCAGGACGAGTCCCTGCGGGGGCGCCGTCGGGCCTGCCGCGTTGCGGTCACGCGATGCGAGGATGCGCGGCATGTCGCTAGCCGGGCGGCGGCCGGTCCCCACCTCGACAAGCGTGCCGACGATGATACGGACCATGTGGCGGAGGAAGCCGTCGCCGGTCACTCTGATCATGAGGCCGGGGGTGGCAAGCAGCGACATCGGGGCGTGCGGATCGATCGCAAGCCGATGGATGGTCCGAACTGTGGATCCGACGTCGGCACCGGCCGCCTGGAACGCGGCGACGTCATGCTCGCCGACGAGCGCCGCGCCGGCGGCGCGCATCGCGCCGACGTCGAGCTGATCGGTGACGCGCCAGGCGTAGCGGCGGAGGAATGGGTCTGCAACATCGCCCGTTTCAATCTGGTAGCGGTACGTCTTCCGTTTCGCGCCGAACCGCGCGTGGAAGTCGTCCGCGGCCGCGGCGCCGCACAGGACCCGGATGTCGACCGGCAGCTTCGCGTTGAGTGCGCGGACGAGCGAGGCGGTGTCGATCGTGTGCGCGATCCGCACGCTCGCCACCTGCCCCAGCGCATGCACGCCGGCGTCGGTGCGCCCAGCACCGTTCACCGTCACCGGCGTGCCTTCGATCTCGGCCAGCGCCCGTTCGACTTCCTCCTGTACCGATCGTCTTTCGGCCTGCCGCTGCCAGCCGACATAGTCGGTGCCGTCGTAGGCGAGCGTCAACTTGATCGTGCGCATCACGCGCCGGAGCGGGAGCCTGGCTTCACGGCCGGCTCGCCCCTCGCGCACTGGGAGCAGTCGGACGGGTCGAGTGCGGGGTACGCCACGGTGGCAAGTGCGCAGAACGGGACGTCGAACGTCGAGGCGCCGCCGCTCCGGTCGATGATCGTCGCCGCGCCCACTACCGTCGAGCCAGCGACGCGGGCGACCTCGATGGTCTCGCGTGTCGATCCACCGGTGGTGACGACATCCTCGACGACAAGGACCCGCTCTCCCGGCGCCAGCGTGAAGCCGCGGCGCAGCGTCAGCGCGCCATTGCGGCGCTCGGCGAAGATGCTGCGCACACCCAGCGCGCGCGCCACCTCCTGCCCGATGACGACGCCGCCCAGCGCGGGCGACAGCACTACCGCCGGCGCCAGTTCCTGCACCTGCTCCGCGATCGCCGCGCCGAGCGCCTCCGCCGCCGCGGGATGCTGCAGTACCAGGGCGCACTGTAGGTAGCCCGGACTGTGCAGCCCCGAGGAGAGCCGAAAGTGTCCATCGAGCAGGGCGCCGGCCTCGCGAAATCGCTGAAGGACAGCCTCCTGCTGCATGGAACGGCAAGTATACTGACGCGCGCCGATGCCCCGCCTGTCGGTTGTCATCATTGCCCGCGACGAAGCTGCCAATATACGCGAGGCACTCGACTCGGTCGCCTGGGCGGACGAGCGGCTCGTCGTCGACTCAGGCAGCACGGACGCCACGGTCCGGATCGCGCGGGAGGCCGGCGCGCACGTCGCGACGCACGAGTGGGAGGGCTACGCCGCGCAGAAGAACCACGCGACATCGCTCGCGACGCACGACTGGGTGCTGTCGATCGATGCGGACGAACGCGTGACGCCGGCGCTGGCTGACGAGATCCGCGCGCTGTTGCTGGACGAACCGCCGGCGTCCGGTTTCCGTATCCCGCGCGTCACGCGCTACCTCGGCCGCTGGATCCGGAGCACCGACTGGTACCCCGACCCGCAGCTCCGCCTCTACGACCGCCGGCGCGCGCGGTGGGCCGATGTCCTGGTCCACGAGTCGGTCATTCTCGACGGCGCAGTACCGCTACGCCTGCGCGGCGAACTGGAACATCACCCCTACCACGACATCGCGCACCACCTGGAGACGATGAACCGCTACACCACGCTCGCCGCGCAGCAAATGCACAGGGACGGCCGCCACGCGACGCCGGTCGACCTCGTTGTCCAACCGGCCGCCGCCTTCGTCCGAAACTACTTCCTCCGAGCCGGCATCCGCGACGGCGCCGTCGGTCTCCTCGTGTCCATCCTGAACAGCTACTACGTGTTCCTGAAGTTCGCGAAGCGCCTGGAGATAACCATTCCTGTTGACCGTTAGCACGGCGAACAGGCCATGAAGGGCCAGATCCGTGGTTTCGCTTCATCTCGATACGGGTCGGACCTGGCGTGGGGGGCAGTGGCAGGCGCTGCTCACCGTACAGGGGCTGCGGCGGCTCGGACAGCGGGCGGTGCTTGTGGCGCATCCCGACGGGGAGCTGATCAGGCGCGCAAGAAGTGTTGGGGCGGCCGACCTCTTCGCGCTGGCGCCGCGGATGGAGATGGATCTGCATGCGGGGTGGACACTGGCAGGGCTGCTCCGCGACGTGCAGCCGGACGTGGTCCATGCGCATGACGCGCACGCAGTGTCGGTGGCGGCGCTCGGCATGTCGCTCGCGCGGGGGCGGGCGGCGGCGCGGCTCGAGCAGGGAACGGCGGCCGCCAGCATGCCGAGCGGCCGGCGGACGGCGCTCATCATGTCGCGTCGGGTCGACTTCCACATCCGCAGGAACACCTTCTCGAAGTGGAAGTACCGCCAGGTGGATCGGTTCATCTGCGCGTCGCGGGCCATCCAGACGATGCTGGTGCACGACGGCGCGCCGAAGGATCGGACCGTTGTGGTGCACGACGGTGTGGAGGTCGAGCGCGTGGCGTCGGCTCCGCCGCTCGACGTACATCGCGAGTTTCTCCTGCCGGCCGGGTGCCCGGTGGTCGGTAACGTCGGCGCGCTGGTACCGCACAAGTCGCAGGTCGACCTCGTGGAGGCGACCGCACGTCTCGTCCGCGAGGTGCCGGATGTCCGCGTACTGATCGTCGGCGAGGGTGAATTACGGAGCGAGCTGGAGCGCCGGATCCGACACCATCACCTCGAAGCGCACGTCATACTGACCGGCTTTCGGGACGACGTGCCGGCGCTGCTGCACGGGCTCGACCTGTTTGTCACGAGCTCGGTGACCGAGGGATTCGGCAGTTCCGTGCTCGATGCAATGTCGGCCGGACTGCCTGTAGTGGGGACCCGTGCCGGCGGCGTCCCTGAGTCGGTCGTCGACGGCGAGACCGGCCTGCTGGTCCCGGTGCGCGACCCGGCGGCCCTCGCCGATGCCATGACGCGGATGCTGCGGGACAGCAACGTGCGCCGGACGTTCGGCGCGGCGGGACAGCAGCGGGCGCGCGAGCGGTTCAGCGCAACGCGGATGGTGGACGAGACCGCCGCGGTCTACGCCGGCGTGGCCGGCACCAGTCGCTCAGCGGACAGTCCGCACTCCCGCGCCGCTCCCTGAACCCGCACTGATCGAGCATGCCGATGTGGCAGAGGGCAAAGTCGTACTTCACCGGGTCGAGCGGGTCGAGGCGGCGGAGCGACGCAGTGATCTCGCGCGCCATCGCGAGGCCGGGACTCCGGTAGCGCGTCAGGCCGAGACACTGCCCGACGCGGATCACGTGGACATCGAGCGGGACAATCAACTGCGCCGGGCGGACGCCGGTCCAGGCGCCCACGTCGAGACCGTCACGTCGGATCATCCAGCGGAGATACAGATTGAAGCGCTTGCAGGCGCTCCCTGTCGAGGGGCGGGCGAAGAAGTAGCCAACGCCGCGCCGGCGCGCCGCCCCCGGCGCGCCGGGGGCGTCCGTGCCGTCGAGAGCGCGGTACAGATCGTCGAGGCCGTCGGTTGCGAGCGCGCGCGCCGCGAAGCGGTCGATCGCGCCGGCGACATCCTCTGCCTCCGGATCGTGCCCTGCCAGAAACGCGCGCTCGATCGAGCCGTGCGTTTCGATCAGGCGCCGGAGGATCCAGAGCAGCGCCACCAGATCCGCGCCGCGTGCCCAGCGGTGGGTAATGGAGCCGACCGCCTCCGCATCGCGCGACGGGTCGAACCGGCGGACGAACCGGGCCGGCGAGCGGCCCATCGCGGCCAGCAGTGCGCCGACCGACTGAAGGACGCTCGCCACGCGGCCGAAGGCGAGGGCAGCGGCGCAGAATCCCGCCACCTCCAGGTCGCGCGGATCCGTGTAGCGCCGAACCAGGCGGATCGGATCCGCAATGTCGTCGCGGCGGTCGAACTGCCGGTAGAGCCGGTCGAGGGTACGGCGCACCTCGGCCGGAAGGGGACGCAGGGCGCGCGTCACGGCGCCGGCCAGGCGAGGGCGTCGCTGCCGGGCACAGCACCGTTCGTGTAGACGACGCGGCCCCCCACGACGGTGGCGGCCACCGCGCCCCGGAGCCGCCACCCGTCGAACGGCGTATTGCGCCCCATGGAGCGGAACGTGTCGGCCGCCACCTCGATCGCAGTGTCGGGTGCGAGGATGGTGATGTCCGCCGCGCTGCCCGGCGCCAGCGTGCCGCCCGGGATCCCCAGGATGCGCGCCGGGTTGACGGTGTAGAGCTCCACTATCCGCGCTATCGGCACGACGCCCGTATGCACCAGCCGATCGACCGAGAGTGACACGGCGGTCTCGAGGCCGATGATGCCGAACGGCGCCGCCTCGAACTCGCGCGCCTTCTCGTCCGCATGGTGCGGCGCATGGTCGGTCGCAATCGCATCGATCGTGCCGTCAGCCAGCCCCGCACGCATGGCGTCGCGGTCTGCCGCGGCGCGGAGCGGCGGGTTCATCTTGTAGTTGGTGTCGTAGCGCAGATCTTCGTCGGTCAGGATGAAGTGATGCGGCGTCACCTCGCAGGTGACCGGGATGTCGCGATCCTTCCCGTCGCGCACCGCACGCAGCGAGGCCGCGGCGCTCATGTGCGCGACGTGGTACGGCCCCCCGGTCAGGCCGCTCAGGCTGACATCGCGCGCGACCATGATCGATTCGGTCTCTGCCGGCTGGCCGCGCAGCCCCAGCTCGGCCGCGCGAAACCCCTCGTGGACGCTGCATCCGGCGGCGAGCGTCGGATCCTCGCAGTGGTTGATCACGGGTAGCCCGATCATCGCGGCGTATTCCAACGCGCGCCGCATCAGCAGCGCGCTTGCCACCGGGTGGCCGTCGTCGCTGATGCCAACGCAGCCGGCGTCGCGGAGCGCGCCCACCTCGGTCATCTGCTCGCCCGCCGAGTCGAGTGATACCGCGCCGATCGGATAGACGCGGGCCAGGTTCGCCTCGGCCGCCCTCCGGAGGATCTCCTCGGTGATTCCCGCATGGTCGTTCACCGGGTCGGTGTTCGGCATGCAGGCGACCGCCGTGAAGCCGCCCGCCACGGCGGCGGCGGCGCCGGTCGCAACCGTCTCCTTGTGCGTCTGCCCCGGCTCGCGCAGATGGACATGCATGTCGATGAAGCCGGGACAGACGACGAAACCGGCCGGCACCTCCACGACAGTGGCGCCGTCGACCGGGAGATTCGTACCAACCGCGGCCACGACACCGCCATCGATCAGGATGTCGGACCTGCCGTCAATCCCCTGCGACGGATCGACGACATGCCCGCCCTTCAGTAACACGCCTCCTGGATTCGCGGACGAGCCGTCAGCAGGAACAGCGCGCTCGGAGAACACTGCCTTCCTCGCCGTCACACGCGCCCCCCGCCACGATCGCTCCCCGCCAGGAGGTAGAGCACCGCCATCCGCACCGCGACGCCGTTCGCCACCTGCTCGAGGATCACCGAGTGCGGCCCGTCCGCCACGTCGGAGGCGATCTCCACGCCACGGTTCATCGGGCCCGGGTGCATCACGATGACGTCATCCTTCGCGCGCGCCAACCGATCGCGCGTCATGCCGAACAATGCGAAGTACTCGCGGAGCGACGGGAAGAAGTGGCCGTGCATCCGCTCGAGCTGCATGCGAAGCAGCATCACGACGTCGACATCCTCCACCGCCTCATCGACCGACGTCGTCGCTCTCACGCCGAACCGTCCGGCATCGGGCAGCATCAGCGTGCTCGGTCCGCACACGCGCACCTCCGCGCCGAGCGTCGTCAGCGCAAGGATGTTGGAACGCAACACGCGGCTGTGTAGCAGATCGCCGACAATCGCCACCGTCAGGCCCGCGATCCGCCCCTTCCGTTCGCGGATCGTGAACGCGTCGAGTAGCGCCTGTGTCGGATGCTCGTGCATGCCATCGCCCGCGTTGACGATGCGCGCGTCGCAGACCTCTGCCAGCATGTGGCACGCGCCGGACGCGGCGTGGCGGACGACAATCATCTCCGGGTCCATCGCCTGCAGGTTCCGCGCCATGTCGGCCAGCGTTTCCCCCTTCAGCAGACTGGAGGCGCTGCCCGCGATATTGACCGTGTCTGCGCTCAGCCGCTTCTCGGCGATCTCGAACGACATCCGGGTGCGCGTGCTCGGCTCGAGAAAGAGGTTCACGACAGTGACGCCGCGGAGCGCCGGCACCTTCTTGATGCGCCGCTCTCCCACTTCCTTCATCGCCTCGGCGGAGTCGAGAATCAGCAGCAGTTCCTCGCGGCTCAGGCCGGCGATCCCGAGCAGGTGCTTCGAGAGAAGCTGCTCGGTCGGTGTGATCCGCGCATCCTCGGCCGGCGCGCTCACGACGACACCACCGCCGGCGCTACTCCCTCCCGCCCGCGCTTCGATACTCATCGCGCGTCTCCCCGCGAGGCGGCTGCCGCATGCGCCGACGTTGCGTCGTCCCTGCTTTCGTCCAGTCTCTGCACGCGCACCTCATCAACGCCGTCCTGTTCTTCCAGTTGCACCTCGACGCTCTCCTGGCGCGACGTGGGGACGTTCTTCCCGACGTAGTCCGCCTTAATGGGCAACTCGCGGTGGCCGCGGTCCACGAGCACGACGAGCTGAATGGCGCGCGGGCGGCCGAAGTCGATAATTGCGTCGAGCGCAGCGCGGATGGTCCGCCCGGTGAACAGCACGTCGTCCACGAGCAGCACCTGCCGGTCGTCGATCGAGAAGGGGATGTCCGTCTGGCGCAGCACCGGCTGCGGCCCGAGCGCCTGGCGCATCAGGTCGTCGCGGTACAGCGTGATGTCGAGTGAGCCAGTCGGAATCTCGCGGCCGGAGATGTCCTTCAGGAGCCGGGCGAGCCGTTTCGCGACATGGACGCCGCGGCGGCGGATGCCGATCAACGCAAGATCGTCAGCGCCCCGGTTGCGCTCGACAATCTCATGGGCGATCCGCGTCAGCGCATGGCTGATGCGATCCGCCGCCATCACCACCGGCATCGTTACCTCTTTGCGACCTCGCAGTGCCGCACTTAAAGAGTTGGACGGATCCTACCACACCCCCGCGTTGAGCCGGGCGAAGGGCCGCTTCCCGGCGGCGCACCCGGCCGGTTCCGGCTACCAGAGGAATCGGGTGCCTCCGATCGCGATCCGTTTCGTCAGGCGGAAGTCGACGTTGTGCCACGCCTCGTTCCGCTCGCCGTTGATCGGCGCCAACACGCCGTTCACCACGGCGCGCGCCTGCGATCCCACCGGCCCGACGCTAAAGCCGGGATGGTTGTGCGGGATGTCGCGGCTGGACACACCCCAGTCGTAGTCGGGATCGAAAGGATCGGTCAACGACAGGCCGCTCGCCGAACGCTCGTTGTCGTCGTTCGAGCGGCCGCGCGACCAGGTGTAGTGCGCCTGGAACTGCACGCGGCCGGAGAACGGGCGAGACGTAGCTGAGCCCCGGGATCAGACCGGCGGGCGGGTTCGTGTTGTCGATCGGATCGCCCAGCGGCGCGTAGCCGATGTCGCCCGGACCGACGATCGCGTTCCCGTAGCGCGGGAAGACACCGGTTGCGGGCCGGGCGTCCAGGTGTCCTGCGCGTAGACGCCGAGGATCTGTTGATTGACGTCGACGTTCGGGTTCGACACGTCGCCGAAAAAGATCCGCGCGAGCCTGGCCCTGCCCACCAGGAAGTCGTCAATCGAGTTGAAGTCGTACCGGCCGTCGGCATTCCCGGCGAAGTACTCCGACGGTTTCACTCAGGTATCACGGTCGCAACATTCAGCATTCGCGCTTGCGGCGCGCGCGTGACCGTCTCTGCCGGCGGAGGGCCGGCGCATCATCGCGGGGCAGTATACTCGCGGCTGTGACGCCTCCCCTGGATGTCGATGCGCCGGTTCTGGCGAATCATCGGCTGTCTGACGGTTACAACGTGATTGAACTGGAGGCGCCTGCGATTGCGGACCGGGTGGGACCAGGGCAGTTTGTGATGGTGAAGCGGGCGCTGGGGCGGGAACCGCTGCTTCGGCGGCCGTTCTCGGTGTTCGAAGTACTGCGCGACGACGGCGGGACGGTGCGGGGACTGTCGCTGTTGAGCAAGGCGGTCGGGACCGTCACGCGCGAGCTGTTCGCGGCCGAGACGGGAGAGCGGATTCAGTGCCTCGGACCGCTGGGGCTGTCGTTCACACTGATTGATCCGCCCGCCGTCGCCTGGATGGTGGCGGGGGGTGTGGGACTGGCGCCGTTCGCGACGCTGGCGGAGACGCTGCGAGGACGCTCAGTCGAGACCGTCCTTTTCTATGGGGGGCGGACCGCGGGTGATCTGTATCGGGTGCCGTTCTTCGAGGCGCTCGGCGTTCGCGTGGTGCTGACGACGGAGGATGGATCGCGGGGCGAGGAAGGCCGCGTGACCGTCCCGCTCGCGCGCGAACTGACGGCGATGGCGGCGCGTGGCGGAGCGAATCGGCCGCTTCAGATCTACGCGTGCGGGCCGACGCCGATGATGCGGGCGGTGGCGGAGCTGGTGGCGGCGCGCGGCGGCGCGACGGCGGACGATCAGGATGCCGGGAGGACGCTGGCGCGCGGAGTGACGGTGGGATTGGAGGTGTCGCTGGAGCCGGTGATGGGATGCGGCATGGGCGGTTGCTACAGCTGCGTCGTCCCGGTGACCGATAACGGCACCCGGTTCGTGCGGGGATGCATTGACGGACCGGTCTTCGAGGGAACGCGAGTCGCGTGGGCGCACCTGACCTGAGCGTCGACGTCGGCACGCTTCATCTGTCCAACCCGCTCATTGCGGCGAGCGGCTGCTTCGGCTACGGGGTCGAGTACGCGCACCTCGTCGATCTCCGATCGCTCGGCGGCGTCGCGGTGAAGGGACTGTTTCTGGAACCGCGCGATGGGCATCCGCCGCCCCGAATCGTCGAGACGCCGTCCGGGATGCTGAACGCGATCGGGTTGCAGGGAATCGGTGTGCGCCGGTTCGTCGACGAAAAGCTGCCGGCGCTACGCGAGGCGGGCGCGACGGTGATCGTCAACATCTGTGGATCGACCGTCTGGGAGTACGCGGAACTGGCGCGCATCCTGTCAGACGCCGAGGGCGTCGCGGCGATCGAGATCAACATCTCGTGTCCGAATATCGACGAGGGCGGGCATACGTTCGGCTGCAGCGCGGGCGGTGTCGGCGACGTGGTCGGCTCGGTGCGGAAGGTAACGCGGCTGCCGATCTTTCCGAAGCTGACACCGAACGTGACCGACATTGCAGCGATGGCGCGGGCCGCCGAGGAGACTGGGGCCGACGCCGTGTCGCTGGTGAACACGTTCCTCGCGATGGCGATCGATGTGGAGACGCGACGGCCGTTACTGTCGAACGTGGTCGGAGGGCTCAGCGGGCCGGCGATTCGGCCGATCGCGGTGCGGATGGTGTACGAGTGTCGTGGTGCCATCAACATCCCGATCATCGGGATGGGAGGCATTACGTCTGCGAGGGATGTTCTCGAGTTTCTAATCGCGGGAGCGTCGGCGGTACAGGTGGGAACGGCGAACTTCGAGGATCCCGGGATCTGGCCGAAGCTGATCGACGGCGTGACTGGGTACCTCGAGGGTCACGGCCACGCCGCCATCAGCGAGATCGTCGGCATGGTCGACTTGACCGGCCGCGGAACGACGTGGGTCAGCTCGTAATCGAACCGCGACGCACCCGTTGGCGCACGCGCGCCCCCGCGGGCTGACAGCCCGCGGGTCGCTACCTGCCGGCCGATTGCCGTCGCCGCCCGCTACTTCGCCGTAATGGCGAAGTGGCCGCGGCGGTTGCGGGACCAGCAGCCTTCGTGGCTGTCGGTGCAGAAGGGCGATTCCTCGCCGCGGCTCACCGTCTGCACACGGCTCACCTGGATACCCAGGCTCACCATGTAGTCCCGGACCGCGTTGGCACGCTCGTCGCCAAGCCCGAGGTTGTACTCGTTCGTGCCGCGCTCGTCGCAGTGTCCCTCCACGCGGATCCGCGTGGACGGCCACTTCTGCATCCAGTCGGCATTGCGCTGCAGGATGGTGCGCCCCTCCGGCAGGATCTCCGCTTCGTCATAGTTGAAGAAGATGGGATCAAGCGGCGCCGTGCTGTTCAACTCGTCCAGCGACATCCGCTCGAACAACTCCTCCGGGCTGAGTGGAGCCGGCGGCGGAGGCGGGGGCGGAGGGGGCGGGGGCGGCGGCGGAGGCGGGGGCTCCGGAGCCGGCGGAGGGGGCGGGGGCGGCGGTTCGGGCGGCGGGTTGCCGCCGCATGCCACGGCACCAAGCACCAACACGGCGCTCAGACCAACTGCCACCAGGTGTCGCCATGCTGATCTCATGGTTCGATCTCCTGCATTGAACATCCGTCAACTTCGGACCCCAGGACACACATCCAGAGGCCGGCAACGCCTTAGGAGGACGCCACCCTTTAGGGCGAAAGGGTACAGACTTTGGCCGAAGCGTGTCAATCGGCTCCCGGGGACAATCCTGGGCTGATTCCGCACGGCGTCTCGGCCGATACATCAGGGGATGACTCCGCCGGCCACGGCCGCCAAGACCGTTGTGGTGGCCAACCCCGCCGAAGCGGTTCGCGTGCGGTTTGCGGCTGCCCTGCAAGGGGCGGGCCATCTGTCGATCGGTGTCGGGAGCGAGCCGGAGCTCCTCGCCTGCCTCCGACGCCGCAGCGATCCGATCGACTTGGTTGTGCTGGACCTCCGCATCGGCCGACCCGGCGGTATCGATCTGGTACGCTCGATCCGCTCGATCGAGGTCGGCCGCTGGCCGATCGTGGTGTTCAGCGGGTCGATCACCACGGCCGGCGAGGTGCGCGACCTTGCCGACCTCGGCGTCGAGGGCTACGTCAACGAGCACAGCGGCACCGATCGGATCGTCCCGTCGCTCGCGCCCCACCTCTTCCCCGACAGCTTCAACCGCCGGACCAGCCCGCGCGTCCGGCTCGGCATTCCGGTCACCTGCCGCGTGGAAGGGACGATCACCGCCGCGTTCATGCTGAATCTGGGGACGGGCGGGATCGGTGTCCGGACGATGACCCCCCCAGCGGCAGGGACCGCGGTCGCGGTCCGCTTCCGCCTACCTGGCGGCGAGCGCGAGATCAGCGCGGACGCACGCGTCGCCTGGAGCGATCGGCGCCTCGGTATGGGGCTGCAGTTCGAGCGTGTGGACGTCGCGGATCAGGCGGCGATCGACGCGTTCGTCGACCGCCACGGCAACGGAAGCGTTGACACCCTCCTAGACTCGTGATTACCATTTTTCATCGCTGGCCACCTTCCGGCCAGTCCGTTGGTGGCAACCCCTCTCGGCGAACCCGAACTGGTTGAGCGAACGAGGTGTGACACGGTGATCGAGGTTCAGCACGTCACGAAGCACTACGGCCCGGTGACCGCGGTGGACGACGTCAGTTTCCGCGTGGAGAAGGGGCAGATCCTCGGATTCCTCGGTCCGAACGGCGCCGGGAAAACCACGACCATGCGGGTACTGACCGGTTGCGTGCCTCCGACTGGCGGGACGGCGAAGATCGCCGGGTTCGATATCCTCGACGAGCCCATCGAGGCAAAGCGACGGACCGGCTATCTGCCGGAGACGCCGCCGCTCTATCCGGACATGACGGTGCGCGAGTATCTGATGTTCTGCGCCCGCATCAACGGCCTGCCCGGGGCGGACCGGACGAAGCGTATCGACGAGGCGATGGGGCGGACCGCCGTCGGCGACCTGGCGGACCGCCTCTGCGGCAACCTCTCGAAGGGGTACCGGCAGCGGGTCGGCCTCGCGCAGGCGATTCTCCATAACCCAGACGTCCTGATCCTGGACGAGCCGACCGCCGGGCTGGACCCGAAGCAGATCATCGAGACACGCGAGCTGATCAAGGCACTCGCCGGTGATCACACGATCATCCTGAGCACGCACATCCTGCCGGAGGTGTCGCAGACGTGCGAGCGGGTGGTGATCATCAACCGGGGCAAGGTCGTGGCCGAGGACACGCCCGATAACCTGACGGGCCGGCTGCAGGGTTCCGACACGATTCGGCTCCGGATCGACCCGGGGGGCGCCGACGCGGCCGAGGCGTTGCGCGGGACGCCGGGGGTGGCGACCGTGACGGCGGGCGCGCCGGATGGCGACGGCGTGCTGATCGAGGTGCAGGCGGCGCCGGGGGAGGACATCCGCCGCGCGCTCGCACACCGGGTGGTCACTCTTGGCTGGGGATTGCTGGAGATGGCCCGCGCGCGATTGAGCCTGGAGGAGATCTTCCTGGAGCTGACCACCGAAGAGACTGACGAGGGCCGGTCGGATGACGCACCCGGCGCCGACGTGGCCGACACAGACGGGGAGCAGGCCGATGCGTAACATCCTGGCGATCGCCCAGAAGGAACTGCGCGCCTACTTCGTCTCGCCGATCGCGTACGTCGTCGTCGGTTTCTTCGCGCTGCTGTACGGCTACTTCTATGTCGCCAGCCTCAGCTTCATGGTGCAGTTCAGCGCGCAGGCGGGCATGTTCGGCGGCGGGCCGCAGACGATCAACATCAACGAGTTCATGATCCGGCCGCTGCTGGCGAACACGTCGATCGTGATGATGTTCACCCTGCCGTTCCTCACGGCGCGCGCCTATGCGGAGGAGAAGCGCTCCGGCACGATCGAACTGCTGCTCACCTCGCCGCTCTCCGACCTGCAGATCATCCTGGGGAAGTTCCTGGGCGCGATGGCCCTCTTCACGCTTATGCTGGCGGTCACCGCCCCGCACATGGCCATCCTCTTCATCTATGGCGAGCCGGAGCTAGGACCGATCGTGAGCGGCTACCTCGGCCTCTTCCTGATGGGCGGAGCGTTCGTCTCGCTCGGCCTGCTGGTGTCAAGCACGACGCGGAACCAGATCGTGGCGGGTGTGGTCACGTTCTCCGTCGTGCTCCTCTTGTTCGTGATGGACTGGATGTCGGATGCGGCCGGGCCGGTCGTGGGAGCTGTCATGAACGCGCTGGCGATCCGCGCGCCGTTCGACGACTTCGCGCAGGGCGTGATCGACACGGCGCATATCGCCTATTACCTCAGCTTCATCGTGTTCGGGCTGTTCCTGACCGGGAAGTCAGTCGACAGCGAACGGTGGCGCGCGTAGACGGACGGGGTCAGGACCGATGCTGAACAGGGTGGTGCAGTCGCTCGGCTGGGTGGGCGTCGCGATTGTCTTTGCGGGCGTCGGGGTCCGGTTCCTGCTGCCGGCGCAGCAGGAGCTCTGGTACTGGCTGGCGGTCAGCGGTCTCGCGCTGGTGGCAATCCACACCGCGACGCAGTGGCGCGAGATCCTGACGTACTTCGGCCGCCGCCAGGCGCGGGTCGGCGCGGTCGCCACCACCGGCATCGTCCTGGCACTCGGCATCGTGGTGGCCACCAACTACATCCTGTCGCGGCAGAATCAGCGCTGGGATCTGACCGCGGCACAGCAGTACTCCCTCTCCGACCAGAGCCGGCGCGTCGTCGAATCGCTCGAGCAGCCGGTCAGCGTGCTGGTCTTCACGCGTGAGGCGGAGTTCCCGCGCTACCGCGATCGATTCGACGAGTACCAGTACCTCTCGTCACAGATGGAGGTGGAGTACATCGACGTCGATCAGGATCCGGTGCGGGCGCGGCAGTACGAGGTGGAGGTCTACGGCACGATCGTCTTCGAGTACGACGGGCGCACCGAACGAACCACCAGCAACACCGAGCAGGACCTGACCAACGCGTTGATCACGGTGGTCGAGGGAGAGGTACGAACCGTTTACTTCGTGCAGGGCCACGGCGAGGCGGACCCCGAGGGGGATCAGCGCGACGGCTACCGTGCGGTGACCGACGCGCTCAGGCGTGACAACTTCAGCGTCGAGACGGTGGTCCTCGCCCAGGCGACGGAGACGCCCGCGGACGCGACCGTGATCGTCATCGCCGGCCCCGACACCGACGTGCTGCCTGGCGAGGCGAACCTCCTGCGCGCCTACCTTGACCGTGGCGGCAAGCTGCTTGTTCTGCTCGACCCGCCCGAGACCGGCGAGGATCCGCCGAAGCCGAACCTCGAAGCAATCGCCGCCGAGTGGGGGATCGAGGTCGGAACCGACGTGGTGGTGGACGCGAGCGGCGTCGGGCAACTGCTCGGGACCGACGCATCGGTACCGGTCGCCGCCGTCTACCCGCCGCACGCGATCACGGAGAACTTCAACCTGCTGACCGCCTTTCCGCTCGCCCGCTCCATCCGCCCGGTGGAAGGGGGCGCCAACGGCCGGACGGCCGACGCGATTGTGCAGACGAGTGAGCGAAGCTGGGCCGAGGCGGACCTGGACGAACTTCGGACCGGCGAGGTGGCGCTCGACGAAGCAGCGGGCGATCGGCCCGGACCGGTGACGATCGCGGCCGTCGTGTCGCAGACCGTCGAGCGACCCGAGACGCCGGCGCCGGAAACCGGCGACGCGGACGACGACGCGCCGCCGCTCCAGGCGCGCCTGGCGGTCTTCGGCGACTCCGACTTCGCCTCGAACGCCTCGGTCGGCATTCAGGGCAACCGCGACCTGCTGCTGAACACCGTGAACTGGCTGGCCCAACAGGAGAACCTGATCGCGATTCGGCCGCGCGAGCCGGAGGACCGGCGGATCACGCTGACCGCCGATCAGCAGCAGCGGATCTACTGGGTGTCGCTGTTGATGGTGCCGGGCGGCATCATGGCGCTCGGGTTCATCACCTGGTGGAACCGGCGCGGCTGACAGGACACCCCCCATGCGAGGCCTGCGCTCCACGCTGGCGCTACTGGTGGCGTTCCTCGTCATCGGCGGCTACGCCTGGTTCATCGAACGGGAACGTCCGCCCGCCTCGGAGGCGGACGCGCCCGATCCGGCGTTCGCGGATCTCGAGGCGGACGCCATCACCACGCTCACCGTTACCGCCGATACCGGCGACGTCACCGAGTTGGGGCGCCCCGAAGCCGGTGCGGACGAGTGGACGGTCACCGCACCCGTCGACGCGCCCGCCGACGACAACGCGGCGCGGGCCATCGCCAGTAGCCTGGCGGACCTTGAGATTCGGCGCATCGTGATGGAATCGGCGGCCGACCTCTCCCCGTTCGGCCTCGCGCCGTCCATGTTCACCGTGACGTTCGCCGCGGCGGAGGCAGACCCGGTCACGGTCGCGGTGGGGGACGAGACGCCGACCGGCGGCGAGCGCTACGCCATGGTCGGCGACGACGGGCGCGTCGTGCTGATCCCGAGCTACGTCGAATCGACACTCAACCGCTCGACGTTCGACCTGCGCGACCGCTCCATCCTGGAGTTCACGAGTCCGGACGTCACACGTCTCGCGATCGACCACGCCGGACCGCCTGCGGACGGCCAGCTTGAGGGCGCTCTCCGCTTTGCGAAGGCGGACGGCGACTGGCGCATCGTCGATCCACTCGATGTCCGCGCCGATTTCGGTTTGGTCGAGGCGATGGTGGGCCGCGTCGGCTCGGGCGAGATGATCGCGATCGTCGAGGAGGCGGCCGAGGCGGAGGCGCTCGAGCCGTTCGGCCTGGGCGCGCCGCGTGCAACGGTGACGATCGAGGCGGCGGGCGAGACGCACACCGTGCTGGTAGGTGACGAGAACCCCGAGATGACTGTCTGGGCGCGAGACGCCTCGCGCCCGCTCGTCTTCACGATCGACGCCGCACTGGTGGACGATCTGCTGCGCGGCTCCGAGACGTACCGGCAGACGGACCTGTTTGACTTCCGCCCCTTCAACGCGACCGCGCTTGTGATTGAACGGGACGGCCGGAGTCTCCGCTTCGAGAAGCAGCCACCGCCGGAGGGCGAGGATGACGACTCGGACGCGCCGGTGGTCTCGACCGCGGACGACGTCTGGCGCCGCGTCGAGCCGTCTTCCGCCGAGGTCGGACGGACCGAGATGGACGCGCTGCTCCGCGGGCTGTCGAACCTCTCGGCCGACTCATTCACCGAGCGCCCGGACGGCGTCGATCTCGACGCGCCCACGCTCCGCGTCACCGCCACCTTCGGCGACGGCGAGACGGAAGTGGTGGTGATCAGCCGGACCGGCGACACCGCGCACGGCGCGCGAGGCGACGAGCCGGGCGCCGCGGTGATCGACCCCGCCGCCGTGGACACCGCCCTTGAGGCGCTCGACGTGCTCGACCCGAACGCCTCCGCCGGCTGATCCGTGCCCGCGGCGATCCCGTTCCGGCTCGCCTCCGCCGTCGTCGCGCTCGCGCTGCTCACGTCCGGCTGCGTCGTCCGCCGGGCCCCGGCGCCGGGCTCGGCCGTGCCGCCGGCCGCGGCCAGCGGGCCAGCCGACGTCGCGATCGGCGGGGCAGCGGCAGCCGATCCGGTGGTCGCCGCCGACGCGCCACTCAACGCCACGCTTGATGCGATCTTCGGCGACCCGGCGCTCGGACCGATCCTCTGGAGCATCGAGGTGCGGGCGCTCGACCGCGACGCGACGCTCTACGCCCGCAATGCGTCGTTTCTGCTGACACCCGCCTCCACAATGAAGCTGGTCACGCTGGCCGCCGCCGCCGAGCGGCTCGGCTGGGATCACCGGTTCGAGACGACGCTCTCGGCCACCGGCCCGATCCGGAACGGCATCCTGGAGGGGGACCTGGTGGTGCGTGGCACCGGCGACCCGACGATCAACATGCCGGGCAGCGCGAACTTGTTCCGTGGTTGGGCGGAGGAGCTGCGCGCACGTGACGTCCGGCGGATTGCCGGCCGGATCGTCGGCGACGACGACGTGTTCGACGGCGGGGCAGGCCGCGGCGGCGGCCCCGGCCTTGGCGCGGGCTGGGCGTGGGACGATCTGGCGCGCCCGTTCGCCGCGCCCGCCGGGGCACTGCAGCAGCACGAGAACATGGTGGTGGTGGAAGTGGCGCCGGGCAGCGCACCGGGGACGCCGGCCCGGATCGAGATCCGCGCGCCGGAGGTGACGGCGGACGTGCCGAACGGCGTGACGCTCGTCAACGAGGCGGTGACGGCGGACGCCGGCGGAACGGCGAACATCCGCCTCGTGCGGCGGCCCGATGGTGGCGCGCTGATCGTGATCGGCACGATCCCGCGCGATGCGGAACCGGTGGTCCGGAGTGGTGCGGTCGCCGATCCGACGCTGTTCTTCGTGCAGGCCCTCCGGGCAACGCTGCGAGAGACGACCGTCGAGGTGGACGGCGAGGCGGTCGACATCGATCAGTTCGATCCGGCCGTGAAGCGTTCGCTGCGCGAGCGGTTGCGTCCGCTGATCCGGCATACATCGGATCCGCTCTCCGTGGTGGCGCGCGAACTCATGAAGGGGAGCCAGAACCTGTACGCCGAATCGCTCCTGCAGCACCTGGGCGCCGTGGCGAACGGCAGCGGGAGCGCCGTGGCGGCGGAGGTGCTGGCCGGCTGGGACATCGGCGCGGAGCGGGCGATCATCGCCGACGGCTCCGGCCTTTCCCGCTACAACTACGTGAGCGCAGGAGCGCTGGTCGATCTACTGGTGCGGATCTGGCGCGACCCGACGCACCGCGAGCCGTTCGTCGCATCGCTGCCGGTGGCCGGCTACGATGGCACGCTGCGGAATCGGATGGTGGGCACCGCGGCGGACGGTGTGGCGATGGCGAAGACCGGATCCATGACCCGCGTCCGGGCGCTGGCGGGCTACGTCGCGCCGCCGGGCGGCGACGTGCTGGTGTTCGCGATCCTGGCCAACAACTTCACCGTCCCGCCGGATCAGGTGATCGGCGCGATCGATGCTGCCGTGGCCGCCCTGGCGGCGTATGCTCGCCGATAGGCCGCGAGGCTGATGGCCGCCAGCGCACGCCAGTGCCTGCCATCGTCCGCCCGCGGCCAGGCCGGGACGGCCGTCCGCCGCACGTTTCAATCAGCGTCGAGCGGATCCGTGATCCCCGCCTCGGCGAACCCGCGCGCCCGCAGCCGGCAACTGTCGCACCGCCCGCACTGACGCCCGTCCGCGCCGGGGTCATAGCAACTGTGCGTCAAACCATAATCGAGCCCAAGCGCCGCCCCCCGGCGGATGATTTCCGCCTTCGTCATCGCGATCAGCGGCGCGTGCACGTGGAATCGCGCCCCTTCCACCCCCGCTTTCGTCGCGAGCGACGCCAACTGCTCGAACCCCCGGACATACTCCGGCCGGCAGTCGGGATATCCGGAATAGTCGAGCGCGTTCACCCCGATCACCAGGTCGGTCGCCCCGAGCGCCTCGGCCCAGCCGAGCGCAAGCGACAGCAGCACCGTGTTGCGAGCCGGCACATACGTTGCCGGGATCGCGCCGTCGTCGAGCGGCCGATCCTTCGGCACCGCGCCGGCGCCGGTCAGCGCCGACCCCCCCATCGCCGAAAGATCGACGGTCAGCTCCAGGTGCCGCGCTACGCCGAGCGCGGCGGCGACGCGACGGGCCGCCGCGATCTCCTCCGCATGCACCTGTCCGTAGTGGACGGTCAGCGCGTGAAGCGCAAACCCGTCCTCTTGCGCGATCGCACCGGCCGTAAAGGAGTCGAGACCGCCGCTCAGCAGCAGGATGGCGGGTCGCCCGCCCGGATCAGACGCCACGGGTCTCCGGACCCCAAAGGTACTTGTGCAGTTGCACCTGCACGCGCGCCGGCACCCCATCCGCCAGGACCCAGGCGGCAAGTTGCGCCGGATCGAGCTCGCCATGGACCGGCGAGAACAGGACTCCGGCGCAACGCCGGTCGGGCCGGCGGTCCCGCACCACGTCGCGCGCGAACTCGTAGTCCGCGCGGTCGGCGATGACGAACTTCACCTCGTCGTGCGGCGCGAGGCGATCCAGGTTGTTCCAGTCGTTCCGATCCGCCTCGCCGCTCCCGGGACACTTGACGTCGACCACCTTCACGACCTCGCGCGGCACGGACGAGATGTCGACGTGTCCGCCGGTTTCGAGCAGCACCGTCTTCCCGCCCTCGAGCAGCCGCTGCATCAGCGTGCACACCTCCGACTGCAGCAGCGGTTCGCCGCCGGTGATCTCGACCAGCGGACAGCCGTACGCCCCGACGCGCTCGATGATCTCGTCCACCGACGCCGGCGCGCCTTCGTCGAACGCGTACTCCGTGTCGCACCACCGACAGCGCAGGTCGCACGCCGTCAGGCGGACGAAGACGCACGGCTTCCCTGCGAAGCTCGACTCCCCCTGAATCGAATAGAAGATCTCGTTCACCGTCAGCATGGCGCTCGATCCGGCGTTCAATCCCTCATTCTACCCACCGCTATCCACGCGCGGAACGCACACGGGCCGTGGCCGGCCCATGCGCGTGACGCCGATTCGGGGGCAGCGATCCGCGACGGCGCAGGCGGTGCAGAGAGGATAGACCGGGCGGCAGACGTTCTGGCCCCAGGTGACGAGATACAGATTGATCGACGCCCACCAGCGACCGGGGGCCGCAGCGTAGAGGGCACGCTCGGTCTGCTCCGGCGAACGGGTCGTCACCCAACCGAGGCGGTTGGCGATTCGATGGACATGCGTGTCGACGCAAATGTTCCGCTCGCTCCGGTGCGCGACAATCAGCGTCAGGTTGGCCGTCTTCCGGCCGACGCCGGCGAGCGTCAGCAACTCCCGCATCGTCGTCGGCACGCGGCCACCGAAGTCCTGAACGATCTGGCGGCATGTTTCCTTCACATGACGCGCCTTATTGCGGTAGAAGCTGACCGGATAAATCAGGCGCTCAATCGTCTTCGTGTCGAGACGCGCCATCGACTGCGGGGTTGACGCCCTTCGAAAGAGCCGCGTCGATGCCTCGTGCGTCACGGCGTCCTTCGTCTGCGCCGAGAGCATCGTCGCAATCAGCACCTGGAACGGGTCTCCCTGCTGCTCCTCCGCGACCTTCTCGATCGCGGGCAGGTCCATCCGCTCGATCGCACGCCCGATCCGGCGCATCGTGACGCCGATACCCCGTGGGGAGGTGAGCGCGGACGGCATCCCGGCGGCGGCTCAGTAGCCCTGCGACCGGCAATAGCCGCAGTGGACGCAGTCGACCGACGGCTCGATGACGCAGCGGCCGGGCGGGGGATCGCCGCTGAGGCGGTTGTCGGCAACCTGCGCATGGCTCGCGTCGTTGCCGGCTGCCGCCGCCCGCGGCGGCGGTGCGCCGCGGCGGCGTTCAAGGTGGCTACGGATCGCCGCGTCGATCGCCGCCCGGATCGCTGCCTCGGTCATTCGTCACGACTCCGGCGTCACGTACACCGAATCGACCACGCCGATGATCGCCACCTCGACCGGCGCGGCGGGACGCCGGACGGCGGCAAGCGCTGCGCGCCCTTCGCGGATCACGAGCACCCGATCGCCGACGCCTGCCTGCGCGGCGTCGATCGCCAGCATCGGCCCGCCGACTGGATCGTCCGATGGCGACACCGGCTGCACCAGGAGTAGTTTGTGCCCTTCGAGGCCGCGGTCCTTCAGCGTGGAGACGACGTCGCCGATGACGCGCGCCAGATGCATCTCACCCGGACGACACTTCCACCGCGTCGACGATGCCGACGATCGCGGCGTCGACCGGCACGTCGCGCAACCCGTCCGCCATGCGCGCCGAACTGCCAGTGATGATCAGCACCGTTTCGCCAGCGCCGGCGTCCACCGTGTCTACCGCCACCAGATGATGGCCACGTGGCTGGCCGTCCGGATCGATCGGCTGCGCAAGGAGCAGCTTACTGCTGACGAGGCGCTCGTCCTTGCGCGTCGCCACGACGGTGCCGACCACCTTGGCGAGGATCACACCAGCGCCTGCCTACTTGCCCGCCTTGCCGATCGGGAGCGTTTCCTCGAGGTGCTCGTGAGGCCGCGGGATGACATGGACCGAAACCAGCTCGCCCACCCGGCGCGCCGCGGCGGCGCCTGCGTCGGTCGCCGCCTTTACGGCCGCCACGTCACCCCGAACGATCGCGGTGACATAGCCGGCGCCGATCTTTTCCCAGCCGACAAGGGTCACCTTCGCCGCCTTGACCATCGCATCGGACGCCTCGATCATCGCCACGAGGCCTTTCGTCTCGACCATGCCCAACGCTTCGCCCATGTGATCCCCGCCGTTGTTCACGCACTCGCGCGATCGTGGTTACTGCCGCAACCGGTTCATGGCGTCCTCGACGAGGGACGCCAGTTCACCGTATGTTAGCCGAATTTCCGTATCGCCGTCCGTCGGGCCGGCCGCCACCGGCGCCCGCCCGGGCGGCGGCGGCGTGTCGTCCACGAGCCGCTGGCCAGGAGATGACGGAGCCTCCAGTGTCTGGCAGGATGGGTCGTCCCCGGCGACGATGCCGTCCGTTCCCTCCGGGCAGATCGGCGCCGGTGCGGCGATGCCGTACACCCCCCGCAGCTCCTGCAGCCGGTTCACTTCCTCGCGCGACAGCAGCCGTTCGCGGCCCAGCAGGCGCGCCACCAGGCTGATTCGTGCGAAATGCTCGATCGTCTCCATCTTGGAGTAGGCGGGCATCAGCCGGCCCGCCACCGTGATGGCGCCATGGTTCGCCAGCAGCAGGCCGTCGTGCACCGCGATGTGCTGGTCGACGGCGTCCGCCAGCTCCTGTGTCGACGGCGTGCCGTAGTCGGCGATCGGAATGCTGCCGAGCGTCGTCACCACCTCCGCCAGCACCGCCCGATCCAACGGGATGCCAGCGACGGCGAACCCGGTCGCCACCGGCGGGTGCGCATGGACGACGGCGCGAATGTCGGACCGCCGCCGATACACGGCCAGATGCATCAGTAGCTCGGACGACGGATCGCGCTCCCCGGCCAGTTTCTTCCCGTCGAGGTCGGTCACTACGAGCATGTCGGGCGTCATGAACCCCTTCGACACCCCCTTCGGCGTCGTCAGAATCCGGTCCCCCTCGAGGCGGACGCTGATGTTGCCGTCGTTCGACGCGACGTACGCCCGCTCGTGAAGACGGCGTCCCACCTCGACGATGTCAGCGCGGATTGCTTCGGTGTCGTTCATCGTGGCTCGCGGTTGTTCATCGTGACTCGCCCCGTCACGCCGTCCGTTTGAACGCCTGCAGGCAACGTTCCGAACAGAAGTAGTGCGTCCTTCCCTGCGCGTGCGCGGTGAGCGCGCGCGAGGGCTCGACGAACTTCCCGCAGACGGGATCGCGCTCCAGCGCGCCCCCGCGGACCGGCCGCTGCCTCGGCGGCGGCCCCCAGAGCCCCCCAACCAGCCCGCTGACGAACCGCCAGACGAGCCGGATGATCAGGACGAGAAAGACGCCACGCAGTATCCAGCCCCACATCGGACCGTCTGATCCTAGCGCGGGTTCAGCAGCGCGATCATCTCGCGGACCGCCCGGTCCATCCCGACCAGGACGGCGCGGGCAATCAGGCTGTGGCCGATGTTCACCTCTGCGATCTCCTGGATGAGGGCGATGGGGTGGACGTTGACGTAGGTGAGACCGTGGCCGGCCAGCACCTCCAGACCCTCGTCGCGGGCCAGACGGGCAGCGTCCGCCACGCGCGCGAGCGCTGCCTTCCGCGCATGGCCCGTGCGGGCGTCGGCGTACGGACCGGTGTTGATCTCGATCGCGCCGGCGCCGGTGGCGCGGGATGCCCGCACCTGCGCCGGGTCCGCGTCGATGAAAACACTGACGGCGATGCCCACCTTCGTCAGCCGGCCGGCGGCCCGAGACACCTGGGCACGCGCGGCGCCGGCGACATCGAGGCCGCCGGTGGTGGTCAGCTCATCCGGACGCTCCGGCACCAGAGTGACCTGATCCGGTTTCACGCGCGACGCTATCCGGACCATCTCGGCGGTCGCCGCCATCTCCACGTTCAGCTTCGTCGCGATCGCCTCGCGCAGCAGTTCGATGTCCCGCTCTTGAATGTGGCGCCGATCGCCCCTGAGATGAACCGTGATCCCCTCGGCGCCCGCCATCTCGGCGAGGAGCGCCGCCGTGATCGGCTCCGGTTCGCGGGCGCGCCGCGCCTGGCGCACCGTGGCGACATGATCAATGTTGACGCCAAGACGCATAGTGACTCGTTCCCTCGGGTTGACCCGGCCGGCCGGACTCAGGCCAGCGACGCTTGGGCGCGGTCGGCGATCCGTGCCGCCAGCGCCTCGACCGCGTCCCGGTCGGTTCCCTCGATCATGACACGGAGCAGCGGCTCGGTACCGGAATAGCGGACCAACACCCGCCCGACGCCAGCGAGTTGCGTCTCGGCGTCGCGAACCGCGGCCTCGAGGTCCGGCACCTCCGCGATCGGCGGTGTCCGCGTGACCGGAACGTTCAGCAGCACCTGCGGCAGAATCGTCAGGCTCGCCACCAGGCCCGCCAGCGACGCTTGCCGCTCCGCCATGATGCGGAGCACCGTGATCGCGGTGGCAATGCCGTCGCCGGTCGGGAGCAGCTCCGAGAGAATGACGTGGCCCGACTGCTCGCCACCGAGCGCCACGCCTCGCTGCCGCATCTCGGCGTACACCGTCGCGTCGCCGACGCCACAGCGGTGGAGCGCGATGCCGGCATCGCGCAGCGCCGCCTCCAGGCCATGGTTGCTCATGACGGTCGCCACGACACCGTCGCCCGGCAGTCCGCCGGCGGCGCGCAGCGCCCGCGCGGTCAGATAGAGGATGCCGTCGCCATCCACCAGACGGCCGCGGGCGTCGGCAGCGATTACCCGATCGCCGTCGCCGTCGAAGGCGAAGCCGGCCCGGCAGCCGTGCGTCACCACCGCCGCCTGCAGTGCCTCGGGGTGGGTCGCGCCGCTCGCCTGATTGATGTTGCGCCCGTCCGGCTCGGCATGCAGCGTAATGGCGTCGATGCCCAGGCGGCGCAGCACCGTTGGCGCGATGGCGCTGGTCGCCCCATGCGCACAGTCGATCGCGACGCGCATTCCGGCGAGCGCGACACCGTTTGCGACGCCGGCGAGGTGCCGCCCATACGCGGCCAGCAGTTCGTCTCGTTCCGGCGCATCGCTCACCGCGCTGTCGGTCCCACCAGCGACGACCGCGGCGGCCTCCGCGCCGACCCGCGCCTCGATGCGGCGTTCCACGTCGTCCGTCGCCTTGGATCCGTCCGCCGCAATCAGCTTGATGCCGTTGTCCGGGTGCGGATTGTGCGAGGCGGAAATCGCGACGCCGGCGTCGAAGCCGTGCCGGGCAGCGATCAGAGCGACGCCGGGCGTGGGAAGGACGCCCAGGCTGACCGGCGCGCCGCCCGCCGCGCGGATTCCGGCGGCAAGCTGCGCCTCAATCCAGGCGCCGGAGTCGCGCGTATCTCGGCCGCAGACGATACGGGGCGCGTCCGATCCGGCGGACGCCGGGCGCAGATCCTCCACGATCGCCACGCCGAGGCGCGCGATGGTGACGCTGTCGAGCGGCGGTTCCCCGGGGACCCCGCGCACCCCGTCGGTTCCGAACATGCGGTTGGCCATCTGCGATCTTCGCCGCGCGAATCGAGCCCGACCGTCAACGGATCGTGACGCTGACGCTCGGCGGGTCGACGCGCATCACGTCGACGCCCGGCCCCGAAGCGACCGCGACCGGCAGCGTGAAGCGGCCCGGCCCCACGTCGGCCAGATCGACCGATGCGACCACGGCACCCGGCACCAGGCCGTTGATAACACTTGACGCGCCGCGTACCCGCACCTCTACACTCTCCGGCAGGTCGCCCGCCAGTGAGAGATCGTCCGGCACGTTCTCCAGGCCGAGCGGCGCCATCACCCGCCGTTCGATCACCGGCTCACTCGCTACGCTGAGCCAGAAGGCGACCCCCAGGCCGAGCGCGAGCAGCTTCAGGCTCAGGTCGCGACGGACCAGGTCGCGCAGCCACCGCATCACGCCACCTCGTCCGCCGTCGACACAGGACGGCTGCGGCGCCCCGGCTGCACCAGTTGCTCCAGCCGCTCGGCCAGGTGCCCCGGATCGATATCACGTTCGATCCGGCCGTCCACCGCCAGCGAGACGGCGCCGGTCTCCTCCGACACGATGAGCGCCACCGCGTCGGATTCCTCAGTCAGCCCGATCGCGGCACGGTGGCGCGTGCCGAGACCGGTCCGCTGCGGATGGATCGTCAACGGCAGGAAGCAGGAGGCGGCCGCGATCCGATCCTCTTGAATGATCACCGCACCGTCGTGCAGGGGCGCGTCAGTGAGGAAGATGCTGACCAGCAGGTCGTAGGTGACGCGCGAATCCAGCGGGATGCCGCTGTCGACGTAGTTGCGCAATCCGATGCCGCGTTCGATCGCGATGATCGCCCCCACCTTCCGGCTTGCCAGCAGGCCGGCCGCCATCGCCACCTCCGCCAGCGTCTCGCCCGTCGTGTCGCGCTGCGAGAGGTAGCGAACGAACGGCGCGCGGCCGAGCCGCGACAGCCCGCGCCGGATATCCGCCTGGAACAGGACGATGGCGGCAATAACGACATAGCCGAACATGTCGCCGATGATCCAGTTGACCGTGCGGAGCTCTGCGATCTCCGAGAGGTAGTAGAGACCGACGACGAGCGCGCCTCCGACCACCATTTGGATCGCCTGCGTATGGCGGATCAGCTTCAGGAACTCGTAGATGAGGAAGGTGACGACGGCAATGTCGACGAGGTCGCGCCAGCCGATGCGAATGCCGTCGAGCAAACCGCCGATCCCGTCGAACGCCATCTGGTATCCCCGTGTCCGGCCCTACGCAGCGGCGCGGATCAGGTCGACCACCCGCGCCACGTCCCGCTGCGCGTCCACCCGGTGGACCCGGACGATGTGCGCGCCGAGGCAGACCGCCGCGGCGACCGCGCCGGCTGTTCCCCATTCCCGCTCGTCCGGGGTCCGCTCGCCCAGCGCCGCCGAGAGGAACGACTTCCGCGACGGCCCGACCAGGATCGGACGGTCGAGCGCGCGGAGCGCCGGCAGCGCCGCGAGTGCAGCGGCGGTCTGCTCCGCCCGCTTCGCGAAGCCAAGCCCCGGATCGATGACGAGCTGCGCGCGCGGCATCCCGGCCGCGACGGCGCGGTCGACCGCGGCGCTCAGGTCCGCCGCCACCTCCGGACCAACATCGTCGTAGTCGGCCTGTCCGTACATGTCGCGTGACGATCCGCGGCTGTGCATCAGGACGAGCGGCGCGCCCGCCGCCGCGGCGAGCGCGGCGAGCGCCCCGCCGTCGGCAAGCGCCGAGACGTCGTTCACCATCGTTACCCCCGCCGCGAGCGCCGCCTGGGCCACGTCCGGCTTCCGCGTGTCGACCGAGATCGGGACGCGGAGGTGGCCGGAGAGACGTTCAAGCACCGGCAGCAGCCGCCGCCGTTCCTCATCGGCCGACACCGGATCCGCGCCTGGCCGCGTCGATTCCGCGCCAATATCGATCAGGTCGGCACCCGCCGCCTCGAGGGCAAGCGCATGGCGGGCGGCCCGGTCGGGATCGAGACAGGCCCCACCGTCGGCAAATGAGTCTGGGGTGACGTTGACGATACCCATCACGAGCGTGCGGGCGCCGAGCGCCAGCGTACGCCCGTCAGGCAACGCGAGCGTGTACCGCGTGCGTGGCGTCACTCCTGCGGGACGGCCTTGTCGAGAGACGGCACGGCCGGAACGACCGTCGCCTCCTCGTCCGCGTCCGACCGCACGGTGCCGGCCGGGGGGGGCGGTGCGGCGGACGCGGCCGCCGGCTCGTCGAGCGGCAGCCCCTTCGCGATCCGCTTCACCTGATTGCCGTCGAGCACCTCGCGGATCAGCAGCTCCTCGGCGATCCGGACCAGCTCTTCTTTGTGCGTGTCGAGCTGGTGCTTCGCGCGGTCGTAGTTCTCGGTGACGATCCGCTTGATTTCATCGTCGATCCGGACCGCGGTCCCCTCGCTGTAGTCCTGCGACTGCGCGAAGTCGCGCCCGAGGAAGACCTGCTCTTCCTTCTTGCCGTAGGTGAGCGGCCCGATCTTGTCGCTCATCCCCCACTCGCAGACCATCCGGCGCGCCATCTCCGTGGCGCGGTCGAGGTCGTTGCCGGCGCCGGTGGTGACATTGCCGTTGGTCAACTCCTCGGCGATGCGGCCGCCGAGCAGGATGGCGATCTGATCGTCCAGGTAGTCGCGCGAGTAGTTGTGCTTGTCATCGACCGGCAGTTGCTGCGTGACGCCGAGGGCCATGCCGCGCGGGATGATCGTCACCTTGTGGATCGGGTCGGCATGCGGCAGCAGGACGGTCAGCAGCGCGTGGCCCGCCTCGTGAATGGCGGTGACCCGCTTCTCGTCATCGCTGATGATCATCGAGCGGCGCTCCGAGCCCATGAGGACCTTGTCCTTCGCGAACTCGAAGTCCTGCATCTGAACCACCTTCTGGTTGTAGCGCGCCGCGTTGAGCGCCGCCTCATTCACCAGGTTGGCCAGGTCCGCGCCGGAGAAGCCGGAAGTGCCGCGCGCCACCACGTGCACGTCGACATCGTCCGACAGCGGGATCTTCCGGGTGTGAACGCCCAGAATCCCCTCGCGCCCCTTGACGTCGGGCCGGTTGACGACGATGCGCCGGTCGAAGCGCCCCGGGCGGAGCAGCGCTGGATCGAGGACATCGGGCCGATTCGTAGCGGCGACCAGGATCACACCCTCGTTCGACTCGAAGCCGTCCATCTCCACCAGTAGCTGGTTCAGCGTCTGCTCCCGCTCGTCGTGTCCGCCGCCCAATCCCGCACCACGATGGCGTCCCACCGCATCGATCTCGTCGATGAAGACGATGCACGGGGCGTTCTTCTTTCCCTGCTCGAAGAGGTCGCGGACGCGCGAAGCGCCGACGCCGACGAACATCTCCACGAAATCGGAGCCGCTGATCGAGAAGAACGGCACGTTCGCCTCGCCAGAGACCGCGCGCGCAAGCAGCGTCTTGCCGGTCCCGGGCGCGCCCATTAGCAGTACGCCCTTCGGAATCCGGCCGCCCAGCTTCTGGAACTTCTGCGGCTCCTTGAGGAACTCGATGATCTCCTGCAACTCCTCCTTCGGCTCCTCGACGCCGGCGACATCTTTGAAGGTGACCTTCTTCTGCGCGCTCGACGACAGCTTGGCGCGGCTCTTGCCGAACGACAGCGCCTTGTTGCCGCCTGACTGCACCTGCCGCATGAAAAAGATCCAGAAGCCAATGATCAGCAGGATGGGAGCCCAGGAGTACAAGAGCGTCGCCCAGGGGCTCCCGGTCGCCTCTTCAGCGGTGACCGCCACGTCTCGCTCGATCAGGCGGTTGACCAGCCCCTCGTACTGCGGCGGGGCGAAGGTGCGGAACGATTCGCCGGACGTGGTGGTGCCGGTCACCTCGCTGCCGGCCATCGTGACGGTCTCGATCTGGCCGGTCTCGACCTGGCGCATGAACTCACTGAACGAGATCGAGTTGTCGCCCGCCTGGTACGTGGTCGAGAAGTTCCAGATCAGTGCGACGACAACGACCAGCACCAGCCAAAAGGCAAAGCTGCGGACAGACGGATTCACCCCATGCCTCCCAAATTGGACACTTTTAAGACTAGCACGCCTTCCCCCGGGGCGGTAAGTCGCACATCCTCCGCCAGCGCATGCCCCGCCACCCAGACCACCCCCAGGCAGGGGTCGACCACAAGCGGAATCCCACCCCGGTCCGCCCGCGCGATCTTCCGGTCGACGAAAAAGTCGTGGAGCTTCTTGGTCCGCCCGCCCAGGCCGAGGGGCCGGAACAGGTCGCCGGGACGCCAGTTCCGGACCGTCAGGGGCGGATTGATGCTCCCGGCCCGGACCGCCACCGTGTCGCTCCGGGCGTCGAGGACGGCTGGCGCCAAGCCTGGCGCGGCCGATACCCGCACGCCTACCTCCGGGATCTCTGCCTCGCCCGGAACCGTCAGTGGGTACTCAAAACGGTCGGCCCGGTTCGCCGCGCCGCCATGCCGCCGATCGCGTCGATCCCCCCTGCGGCGGCCGGCCGACGGCGCGAGATGCAGCCGGCCGCCGCGCCGCTCCACCCGAACTCCCGGCAGATCCGCGCACGCCGGTCCCCCGCCGTCCGCCATCTGCAGGAGCCGCTCGATTTGATCGAATCCGATCCGGCGGCTGCCCGCCCGCTCCAGCGCCAGCCGGGCAAGGCGGCGCGCCAGCGCCAGTGGCTCAGCGGCCAGACCCACTGCGTCAATCTCTACTGCGCCGCCGCCCTCCTGCGTGATGTCTGGCGCCGCCGCCGCTACCGACGCGTCGATCCAGTCGGCGTCGGCCCGAGCGATCGCGGCGGCGCGGGCGAGCGCCGCCACCACCGCCGGGGAACACTCCGCCTCGAGTACCGGCAGCACTCGGTGGCGGATCCGGTTGCGCAGGACCGCCAGGTCGTGGTTGGTCGCATCTTCCCGGTGCGGCACGCCGCGCGCGCGCAGGAACGCGCGCAGCTCATCGCGGCGGATGTCGAGCACTGGCCGGATCACCGACCCGGCGCGGGGACGGATGCCGGCCAGGCCGGTCGGTCCCGCTCCACGCGCGATCCGGAGCAGCACCGTCTCCGCCAGGTCGTCCATGGTGTGAGCGGTGGCCACCCGGTCCGCGGTGCCGCCGGCCGTGAGCTGATCGAACCGTTCATAGCGGACGCGATGCCCGGCGGTCTCGGTCGACGTCCGGTCCGCCCGCGCGCGCGCCGCGACGTCGACCCGCTGAACCTGCAGCGGCAGCTCGAGATCAATCGCCAGCGTCTTGCAGAACCGTTCGTCCCCGTCCGCCTCCGCGCCCCGCAACCGGTGATTCAGGTGGAACAGCCCGGCGACCGACCAGTCGGCGTCGGCCGCCAGATCCGACAGAATCACGGCGAGCGCCACGGAGTCCCCGCCGCCGGAAAGGGCAACCCAGATCCGCCCGCCGGAGGGGATCAGTCGGTCCCGCTCGATCGCGCGCAGGACGCGCCGATGGAGCCGCGTCGGCCCGGAGGGAGGCACCACGCCTCATTCTACGTCGCGTACGCAGGGTGCTCCCGCGGGTCTCGGAACCCGGGCCGTTGGGGCCGCCGGTCGTGGGGCGAGCCGGTGGTGACTCCTGCGCCGAAGCTGCCGCCGGCAGCACCAGCATGGTCAACGCCAGGACCCCGATTGCTGTTCCCGCGAGCGGATTCCGTCTTTCGGAGATGGCGACGCGGCAGGAACAGGTCGGAACGGGGAGTATGGTGCCGGTGCAGGGACTTGAACCCCGGACCTAGCGGATATGAGCCGCTTGCTCTAACCAGCTGAGCTACACCGGCAGAAACCCTTGATTATACGCCACGCCCCGCGCAGCGCGATACCGCGGACACTCCGGGCCGTTACAGGATCAGCATCGCGTCGCCGTAGCTGTAGACGTGGTAGCGCTGCTCCACCGCCTCACGGTAGGCAGCCAGCACGCGGTCCCGGCCCGCGAAGGCGGCTACCAGCAGCAGGAGCGACGACCGGGGGAGGTGGAAGTTGGTCAGAAGGCCGTCCACGACGCGGAAGTCGAACTGGCCGGTGATCGTCAGGTCGGTCTCGCCTTCCGACGGCCGCAGCGGGTAGTCGCGGCGTGCAGCCGCTTCGAGCGTTCGCGTCGTGGTGGTACCGACCGCGACCACGCGGCGGCCGTCGCTTCGGGCGCGGTTGATCGCCTCGGCGGTGGCGGCCGGGACGCAGTACCGCTCGGGGGCGACGCGATGCTCCTCGACGACCTCCGTGCGGACCGGCTCGAATGTTCCGTACCCGACATGGAGAGTCACGCTGCACCGCTCGACGCCGCGGTCGGCGAGCCGGTCGAGAAGCGCCGGCGTGAAGTGGAGTCCGGCCGTCGGTGCCGCCACGGATCCGCGCACGGCGGCGTACACCGTCTGGTAGCGCTTCCGGTCAGCCGGGCGGTCAAGCCGCCTGATGTACGGCGGGAGCGGGACATGCCCGATCGCGTCGATCGCCTCGTCCACCGTGCCGACCGCGGCGGTAAGGCGGATCGTTCGCCGGCCGTGGAAGTGCCGTTCGAGCACTTCCATCTCCAGCCGGCGGCCGTTCCCCTCGAAACGGGCGCGAGTGCCGGGGCGCAGCTTCTGTCCGGGGTGGACCAGCGCGTCCCAGCGATCGTCCTCGATCCGGCCGAGCAGAAGGCACTCGACCGCGCCGCCGCTCGGGTGGCGCCGGCCGAGCAGCCGCGCCGGGACGACGCGCGTGTCGTTCACCACCACCAGGTCGCCCGGCGCGAGGAGTGCCGGCAGTTCCGCGACAGTATGATGGCTGCGCGCGCCATTCACGCGGTCGAGCCGCAGCAGGCGCGCCGCGTCGCGCGCCGACGCCGCCTCCTGCGCGATCAGTTCGGCGGGCAGGTCGTAGTCGAAGTCGGAGAGGCGCACGCGGGTCAGTACGCCCAACGCAGGAGAACGGCGCCCACGGTGAAGCCGGCGCCTACCGACACCAGCAGCACCCGCGCTCCCTTCCTGAGGCGCCCGTCGGCGCGCGCGTCGGCCAGCGCAAGCGGGATCGTCGCGGCAGTGGTGTTGCCGTAAAGCTCGATGTTGAGGACGACCTTCGCGCGGTCGACTCCCAGATGCTCCGCCGCACTCCGGATGATCCGCTGGTTCGCCTGGTGCGAGACGAACAGGTCGATGTCGTCCGCCGTCAGACCGTTGGCACCGAGCACGCGCCGGCAGATCGCGGCCATCTTGCGGACCGCAAACTTGAAGACCGCCGGCCCGTCCTGATGAACATAGTGGAGCCGCTGCTCCACCGTCTCGCGCGTCGCCGGCCGGAGGCTGCCGCCAGCCGGCATGCAGAGCGCCGGCCCGCCGCTGCCGTCGATCTCGTGGGCGAAGTCGATGATCCCCAATCCCTCCTCGTCACCGTCGGCCGACGAGACAATGACCGCGCCGGCGCCGTCGCCGAACAGCACGCAGGTGGCGCGGTCTTTGAAGTCGATGATCGACGACATCACGTCGGCGCCGATCACCAGCGCGTGGTCGTGCGCGCCGGTGGCGACCATCTGCGCACCGGTCGTCAGCGCGTAGGCGAACCCGGAGCAGGCGGCGCCCAGATCGAAACCCCACGCCTTCGAAGCGCCGATCTTGTGCTGCACAAGGCAGGCGGTGCTCGGAAAGAACATGTCAGGGGTCGTCGTGGCGACGACGATGAAGCCGATCTGATCCGGTGTCAGCCCCGCCTCGGCCAGCGCGACAAGCGCCGCCTCCTTCCCGAGGTCGCTCGAGGCGACTCCCTCGTCGACGATGTGCCGCTGGCGGATGCCGGTTCGCTTCAATATCCACTCGTCGGTGGTGTCAACCATCTGCTCGAGATCGGCGTTGGTGAGCAGGCGCGGTGGCACGTAGGTGCCGAGCGACGCCACCTTCACCCGCCGCAGCCTGCCGCCGCCGGCCATCCGTCCGGTCGCGTCGTTCGCCACTCGTGCCGTCCTGTTCTCGCCGCGCTACAACAGGCGCGGGTGCCGATCGGGATTCTGCAGTCCGAAGTAGTCGTAGGCGCGCGGGGTCGCCATGCGGCCGCGCGGCGTCCGGTCGAGGAAGCCGGCCTGAATCAGGTACGGCTCGTAGATGTCCTCGATCGCGTCCTTTTCCTCACTGATGGCGGCCGCCAGGCTGTTCAGCCCGACCGGGCCGCCGCCGAACTTGTCGATGATCGCGTGCAGCAGCCGCCGGTCCGCTTCGTCGAAGCCATGGTCGTCCACCTCCAGCAGCAGGAGCGCATCGCACGCCACCGTCATCGTGATCGTGCCGTCGGCGCGCACTTCGGCATAGTCGCGAACGCGGCGGAGTAGGCGGTTGGCGACGCGCGGCGTCCCGCGCGATCGGCGCGCGATCTCGGCGGTCGCCGCACCGTCGATCGGGACCTTCAGGATGCCCGCGGATCGGCCGACGATCTCGACCAGATCCGCCTCGCTGTAGAAGTCGAGCCGGTGGACGATGCCGAACCTCGCACGGAGGGGTGACGTGAGCAGTCCGGCGCGCGTCGTCGCGCCGATCAGGGTGAAGCGCTGCAGCGGCACCTTCACCGACCGCGCCCCCGGCCCCTGCCCGATAACGATGTCCAGCTCGTAATCCTCCATCGCCGGGTAGAGGATCTCCTCGATGACGGGACTCATCCGGTGGATCTCGTCAATGAACAGCACCTCACGCGATGTCAGGTTCGTCAGGATGGCGGCGAGGTCGCCCGGCTTCTCCAGTACCGGGCCGGCGGTGGCGCGCACGGCGACGCCGAGTTCGTTGCCGATGACGTAGGCAAGCGTCGTCTTCCCCAGCCCGGGCGGACCGTACAGCAGCACGTGGTCGAGCGCCTCGTTCCGGTTACGCGCCGCCGTGATGGCGACCGTCAGGTTCTCGCGGACACGGTCCTGGCCAACGTAGTCGTCAAGCGCGCGCGGACGCAGCCCCGCCTCGTACTGCACCTCCTCGTCGGTCCGGACTGTGTTCAGCACACGATCGGTCGTGTCCACGGGCTGCATCATTCTATGGGAGACCCACCGGAGACGATCCGCCCGGCAGGCGCCGGGCCGGCCCAGGATCACCCGGCCAGATCACGGAGCGCCTGCCGCAACGTCGCCTCGAAGCCGTCCGGCCCCGCCTGCAGCGCGGTAGTGGCCGCGTTCTCCGCCTGCGTGCGGTGGTAGCCCAGGTTGAGCAGGGCCGAGATGACGTCAGTTCGCAGGTCGTCCTCCGCCCGTCCGCCGTCGCCCTCGTCCCCCCTCGGCAGCACCGACGCGGGCAGCTTGTCCTTCAACTCGAGGCTGATCCGCTCGGCGGTCTTCCGGCCGACCCCCGGAATCCGGGTGAGGCGCGCCGTGTCCGCGGTCCGGATCGCCAGGACCAGCGCTGGTGGCTCGATCCCGGAAAGGACCGCGAGCGCGACGCGCGGTCCGACACCGTTCACGGCGATCAACCGCTCGAACAGGTCGAGCTCCAGCCGGGTGGCGAAGCCGAAGAGCGAGAGCGCGTCCTCCCGGACATGTGTGTGAATCCGGAGATCGACATCCGCGCCGCGTTCCCCTACCGCGTAGAAGGTGGAGAGGGGCACCTGCACGTCGTAGCCAACACCGCCGACGTCAACCACCAGCCGGTCCGGCGCCTTCTCGGCAAGCGTTCCGCGCAGCGTCGCGATCATCGCCGTGTCGCTGCGTCAGCGCGCGCCGCCGGCCGGCGGACCGGGCCGGTAGCGCCTCCAACTGCGGGGCGATGAGCGCGTCGCGGGCGCCGCCGCGACGGCAGAGGGCTGTCCCACCTGGTGGGCGTGACAGATCGCCACTGCCAGCGCGTCGGTCACGTCAAGCTGCTCCGGCGGCGCGGTCAAGCCGAGCAGCAGCGCGACCATCTGCTGCACCTGCCGCTTGTCGGCGCGGCCGTAGCCCGCGACCGCCCGCTTCACTTCGGCCGGCGCGTACTCGGCAACCGGCACGCCCGCCTCCGCCACCGCCAGCATCACGACGCCGCGGACATGGCCTAGTGTCAGCGCGCTGCGGGCGTTGCGCGCGTAGAAGAGATCCTCGACCGCGGCGGCGTCGGGCGCGCACTCACGCAGCACGGCGGCGAGACCGGCGTGGATGGCCCGGAGCTTCTCTGGGAACGGGGCGCGGGAGGGAGGACTGAGCGCGCCGCAGGCAACAACCCTGTGGCGGCCAGCGGTGGTCTCGATGCAACCGTAGCCGGTGTGCGCGGAGCCGGGATCGACCCCGAAGATTCTCACGCCAGCGACGCCTCGATTTCGTGTTCCTCGATGTCGAAGTTCGACCAGACGTGCTGGACGTCGTCCAGCTCCTCGAGCGCGTCCATCAGCTTGATCATCTGCTGCGCGTGCTTCCCCTCCAGTTTCACGTAGTTCTGCGGCAGCATTGCGATCTGGGCCGACACCGGGGTGGCGCCCGCCGCGTCGACCGCAGCGCGGACCGTCTCGAACGCCTCCGGGCTGGAGACGATCTCCCAGTTGGCGCCATCCTCGCGGAAGTCGTCGGCTCCGGCGTCGATGGCTGCGCTCATCAGCACCTCCTCGTCGACGCTCCCTTGCTCGACGATGATGTGCCCCTGCTTCTCGAAGAGCCAGGCGACCGAGTTGGTAGTGCCAAGGTTTCCGTTGTGCTTCGACAGGACATGCCGTACCTCACCCACCGCGCGGTTCGTGTTGTCGGTGAGGCAGACGATCAGCAGCGCGGCGCCGCCCGGGCCGTACGCCTCGTAGGTCACTTCCTCGTACGAGACCCCCGGCTCCTCGCCGGTCCCGCGGCGGATGGCGCGTCTGATGTTCTCCTGCGGCATGTTCGCCGCCTTGGCGTCCTGAATCACGGTGCGCAGCCGGGGGTTCGAGGCCGGGTCCCCGCCGCCGTCGCGCGCGGCGACCGTCAGCTCCTTGATGATGCGGGTAAAGAGCCTGCCGCGGCGCGCGTCCGCCGCTCCCTTCTTGTGCTTGATCGATGCCCACTTGGAATGCCCTGACATGAAACCTGCCCCGCTGCTGCCCGCCGCATCGAGCGGGCCGTCACTGCCGCATCATTATCGCACGGCGTCTGCGCCGTGGGTCAGCGCCGGCGGCGTCGGATCAACACCCGCGCGTGGAGTCAACACCCGTGGCGTCGATCAACCTCCGCGGCAGGATCAACGGCGCCCCGGCGCACGTCGCGCAATGATCACCCATACTTCCGCGTCGGGTGACCACTCCGCGCCCCGGTAATCGCCCAGCACCGCGTCCACCCTGAAGCCCGCCGCCTCGAGCTTCACCGCCACCTGCGGGACCGTCACCGTCCGGAACGCGATCGAGAAGCGGTGCAGCGTGCGCCGGCCGGCGCGCCACTCGATGAATTCCTGATCGAAGACGGTCAATCCGCGGCGGCGCACCTGCCGGACCGACTCGATCAGGGTCACCCGGCGCCCGCCCGCCATCGGCCCGCGCAGGCTCATCTCCCTGTCGTACTCCCGCCAGCGCGCGAGGCCCGCCGCGAGGTCGATGCCGAATGTGCCGCCCGGCGGCAGGACGCGCGCGACGCCGCGGATCGCCGCGTCCAGGTCGGCGTCCGACAGGAGCGACTGCAGCATGCCGTACGGCGCCATCACCAGCCCGCACCGCCAGCGCCGCCGGAACGGCAGGGCGCGGATATCCCCCTGCACGATCGACGCGCGGTCAGTCAGACGAGCCCGGCGCAGCCGCGCACGGAGCTGCGCGAGCATCGGCGCCGAGCGATCGATCCCGACGAAGCGTTTCGAGACGCGCGCCACCGGGACCGACAACCGGCCGGTACCACAGCCCAACTCCAGCACCGTGCCGTCCGCGCGGCGCGCCAGGTCAGTCCAGAACCGGACGTCGCGGCGTCCCTGCGTCCGACGATTCTCCCAGTCGTAGAACGGCGCGTAGGCATCCCAGCCGTGCCAGCCCTCGGCCGGGGTGGTGGATCGTCCCATTGGCGCGGTGCGGGGAGTATAGGATCGCCAGGGTGCGGCGCCCGGCCGCACCACTGCACCGTCCGCTGTCGGGAGAGGAGCCTCCGCATGACCACGCACGCCATCGGTTCGGCCGCCGTCGTCGCGGCCGCGCTCGCCGTCGCGGCCGGCGTTCCGGACGCGCTGGCGCAGGGACGGACCACCGCCAGCAGCGGTGAATGGCAAACGTACGACACCTCGAACGGCGAGTGGATGAGCTACGCCGGAGACGTCAAGGGTACGAAGTACTCGCCGCTCGACCAGATCGACGCGACCAACTTCAGCGACCTCGAGATCGTCTGGGCGTGGCGATCGGTCGACACGTTCGTCAGCAAGACGACGCCGAACGGCGGCGAGTGGTCGGCGCCGCTGAACACCATCGTCGACGCGCTGGTCGAAGAAACGCCAAACCTCTACCGGAGCAGCCAGCCGCCCAACCCGGCCCGGCTGCAGGTGACACCGCTGATGGTGGACGGGGTGCTCTATTTCAATACACCGCTCTCCCAAGGGGTGGCGGTCGACGCGACGACCGGCGAGACGCTCTGGATCTTCAACCCGAAGGGCTACGAGGAGGGGACGCCGTCGATGAGCGGCCCCTGGACGCAGCGCGGCGTCGCGTACTGGACCGACGGCGAAGGGGACAAGCGCATCTTCTGGGGAACCGGCAACGGTTACGTCGTCTGCGTCGAGGCGAAGCTCGGCCGGCCGTGCGCCGACTTCGGACCGGACGGCAGCGGCATGGTCGACGCGATGGTCGGCATCCCGCGCGTCGACCGCGAGGGGCGCGACTACCTCAACGCATTGCTCTACTCGATCAACTCGCCGCCGATCGTCGTGCGCGACAAGGTGATCCACGGCTCGCAAATCGCCGACCGGCGGATCACGAAGGAGGCGCCGCCCGGATGGGTGCGCGCCTGGGACGTGCGAACCGGCGAGCATGCCTGGGACTTCCACACTGTCCCGAACAGTGCCGACGAGTACGGCGTCGACACCTGGCTCAACGATTCGTGGCGGTATTCGGGTAACGCCAACGTCTGGTCCATGCTGGCCGGTGACAACGAGCTGGGACACGTGTATCTCCCGACCGGCACGACAACGAACGACTACTACGGCGCTGACCGGCCGGGTGACAACCTCTTCTCGGAATCGATCATCGCGGTCGACGTCGAGACGGGAGACCGGGTCTGGCACTTTCAGGCGGTCCACCACGGGCTGTGGGACTACGACTTCCCGACCCACCCCAACCTCGTGGACGTCGTGGTCGACGGACGGCCGATCAAGGCGCTCGTACAGGTGAGCAAGCAGGCATTCGTCTACGCGTTCGACCGGGAGACGGGCGACCCCATCTGGCCGATCGCAGAGCGCCCGGTGCCGCAGGAGACGAACATGCCGGGGGAGATCCCCTCGCCGACGCAGCCGTTTCCGACGAAGCCGGCGCCGTTCGACTACCAGGGCGTGACGCTTGACGATCTGATCGACTTCACGCCGGAGCTCCGCGCGATGGCGGAAGAGGTGGTGAGCAACTACATCATCGGCCCACTCTTCACGCCACCCAGCCGCCCGATCGAAGGGGGCACGCAAGGCACGTTGATGCGCCCGCCCGACTTCGGAGCCGCCGGCTGGGCGGGTGCGGCGATCGACCCGGAGACCGGGTGGCTGTACGTCCCGTCTCGCAACGTCGCGGTCTCCATCCCGCTCTACACGCCCGATCCGGCGCGCGGGGCGACCATGCGCTACACGCACGGAGCACCGGAGACTCAGCGCCTGGAGCAGATCCGCCAGGGACAGAGCTACCAGGCGCGGATGCCGCAGGGGCTGCCGCTCCTGAAGCCGCCCTATTCGCGCATCACGGCGATCGACATGAACACCGGGGAACACGTCTGGATGGTGCCGCTCGGCAACGGCGATCGGTTCCGGAACCACCCGCGCCTGCGCCACCTGAACCTGCCGCCGCTCGGCGACGGCGCGATCGCCGGACCGGTGCTGACGAAGACGCTGCTGATCAGCTCGGTGCCGACCGCGGGCAGCCAAGGCGGACCGGCGCTCGTCGCCTGGGACAAGCAGACGGGCGAGATCCGCGGCGCCGCCGACCTGCCGGCCGGCCCGGTCGGCACGCCCATGACCTACATGGCGGACGGCCGGCAGTACATCGCCGTCGCCATCGGCGGCTCCCGCATCGTCGCCTACGCCCTGCCGGAGTAGAAGGCCCCGATCGCGTCAACGACACGATCCTGCATCGCCTCGGTCAACCCCGGATGGATCGGCAGCGCCAACGTCGTCGCCGCGGCCGCCTCGGCCACCGGGAAGTCACCCTGCGCGTACCCCAGTTCCGCGAAGCAGGGCTGCAGGTGCACCGGAACCGGGTAATAGACCATCGTCTCGATCTCCCGCGCCGTCAGGTACGCGCGCAGTTCGTCGCGCCGCTCCGGCACGCGGATCACGTACTGGTGGTATGCGTGGTGCCCCGGTCCCCACGTCGCGGCTGGCAACGCGACGCCCGCCACCGCCAGACGCCGGTCGTAGCACGCGGCACGGGCGCGGCGCGCGTCGATCCAGCCGTCGAGATGCGGCAGCTCCGCCGAGAGGATCGCCGCCTGCAACGCGTCGAGGCGGAAGTTCCCGCCCACCATCTCGTGCCGGTATGCCACATCGGCGCCATGGTTGCGCAACTGGCGCAGCCGCCGCGCGAGAGGCTCGTCGCGGGTGACCACCAACCCGGCGTCTCCCATCGCACCGAGGTTCTTCGTCGGATAGAACGAGAAGCACCCGGCCGCCCCGATGCCTCCGGCCGGCAGTGGTGCAGCCCCGCCGTCGCCCGGGTACGACGCGCCGAGCGCCTGCGCCGCATCCTCCACCACCGCGACCTCGTGCTCCGTCGCCATTCGCAGGATCGGCGCCAGGTCGGCACACTGCCCGAACAGGTGGACCGGTACGATCGCTTTCACCTGCGCGCGCCGCGCCGCTTCTCGCTCGAACCATGCCGCAAGCGCCGCCGGGTCGAGCGTGAACCGCGACGGCTCGATGTCGACAAATGCTGGCGTGGCGCCGACACGGGCGATCGAGCCAGCCGTTGCAAAGAACGTGTACGGCGTCGTGATCACGACGTCACCCCGACCGACGTCGAGGGCTGTCAGCGCCGCCAGCAGCGCGTCGGTCCCTGATGACATCCCGACCGCGTGCGCCACGCCAAGACGCTCGGCCATTGCCCGCTCGAACGCCTCGACCGCCGGCCCGCCGATGTAGACGCCGGAGTCGACGACGCTGCGGATGGCGTGCTCGACGTCCGGACGCACGGTCTCGAGCTGCGCGGCCAGATCGAGGAACGGGACGCGCATCGGGTCAGGCGTCCAGTTGTTTCGCCATCGGGATGAAGACGATGCCGTTGACGGTCCGCTCCGGACCGGTCTGCCGGAAACCGAGCTTCTCGTACGCCGGCACGCCGAAGCGGGACGAGTTGACGGTGACCCGCGCGAGGTCGGGGTCCGCGGCGCGCGCATCGGCCAGCGCCAACTCCAGCAGGTGCGTGGCGATGCCGTGCTGCTGGTATGCCCGGTCGACGAACAACAGTGCGACATGGTTGTTCTGGCGGATCTCGACCATGCCGACCGGGGCGCCGTCCGCTAGGGCGACGCGGACGAAATGGTCCTGCGCCATCCGGGCAAGAATCGCGTTGGGGGCGGCGAACTCGTGGAACTCCGCGATCCCCTCCGGCGTGTAGCCGGGCGCGATGAACTCGTCAAACGCCGCGATCACCATCGCCGCCACCGCGGGCGCCTCGTCCGCGGTCATCGGGCGGTACTCGATCGCGGCACTCACGGGCCGGATGCTAGTGGCGCCGTCGCCAGCGTGTCAAAAGAACCGCGACACGAGGCGTCGTGTGCGGCCGTGGATCGTCACTCCACGGCGACAGTGGTCGCGTCGCGCGCGCAGCGGGCGCCGACGTTGCTGGTGTGGCTCCGCGCCGCGAAGGGGAGCCGGACCGAGAGGCGGAGGACCTCCGGGTAGTTGAGCCACGAGGCGCCTCGCATGATCCGAAGGTAACCGTCATCCGGCGGCCGTGGGTCGGTGACCGGGCCGTCCGGATAGGCGTCGTCGATCCAGCCGTCGACCCATTCCCAGACGTTGCCGATCATGTCGTGCAGGCCGAAGTCGTTCGCCGGAAGCGAGCCGACCGGCGCCGTCTGCACCCAGGTGTCGGCGCCCCCGGTGTCGCCGCTGCAGCAGGTCATCGCGCCAAAGTTCGCGTAGTCGCGCGACACGTCGTCGCCCCACCAGTAGAGTCGGCCGTCATGCCCGGCGCGGGCGGCGTGCTCCCACTCCGCCTCGGTCGGCAAGCGCCCCTCCGCCCAGGTGCAGAAGTCCGCCGCGTCGTGCCAGGTGAGATGGACCGCCGGGTGGTCATCGTCCTGCGCGAAGTCGGGTTGCAGCGGATGCCCGCGGCCGGTCGCCGCGGCGAACTGCGCGTACTGGCCGACGGTCACTTCCGTCGCCATCAGCTCGAACGTCGACAGCGTCACCTCGTGCTGCGGCAGCTCGCTGTCGAGGCAAAGACCGTCCCCCGGGACACACCCCATCCGGAACGTGCCGGCCGGCACCGTCACCCACGGCAGTTCGAGCGGCTGCGCGCGGACGGCGCCCGCCCCCGCCGCGGTGGTGGCAAGCCAGGCGACAGCGGCGGCCGCGCGGATCCTCCCGGTCATCCCTTGACCGCGATGCCGTTCACCTCGAACCGCGCGCCGAACAGCAACGGGCCTGATCCGAGGAACGCGCGCGCCGGCGGATCGTCGCTGAAGTACTCCGCATAGACCTGGTTGAACTCGCCGTAGAGCGAGACGTCCGAGCAGAAGACCTGCACGTTCACCAGGTCGTCCATCCTCATGTCCGCCTCGGCCAGCACCGCCTGGATGGCGTCGAGGATGTTGCGCGCCTCCTGCGCCGCCGACGCGGGCGGCCGGCCCGTATCGGGATCCAGCCCGAGGCGCCCGGCGACGTAGAGCGTGTTGCCCGCGAGCACTGCGTCGCTGAACGGCGCGGCGGTGGTGCGCCCCGGCAGGTTGATCGCGCGGGGCGACGAGTCCTGCGTAGCAGTCAGCGCGACAGCCGCGCCTGAGACGAGCGCCCCGAGCACAATCCCGCCGACGAAGACGAGCATCGTTCCGTGTCGTGTCATGGTGCGTCCTCCCGTCGCGCTGCCTCGGCCCGCGTCACGCGCCGGTCAGCAGCACGGTCGATCCGGTCGTCTTCCGCGCCTGCAGATCGCGGTGCGCATCGGCCGCCCCCTCGAGCGGGTATGCCTGGTGTACCTTGATCTTCACGATGCCGCGGCCGATGACGTCGAACAGTTCGGCAGCCGTCGCCTCCAGATCGGCGCGCGACGCCGTGTACGTGGCGAGCGTCGGCCGGGTCAGATAAAGCGATCCCTTCGCCGCCAACACGCCGGGCGCAAACGGCTCGACGGCACCCGACGCGTTCCCGAAGCTGACCATCATGCCGCGCGGCTGCAGGCAGTCGAGCGAGTCGTGGAAGGTGTCCTTGCCGACCGAGTCGTACACCACCGGGACGCCCGTCCCGCCCGTCAGCGCCTTCACGCGCTCCACGACATTCTCCGTCGTGTAGACGATCGGATGGTCGCAGCCGTGTGCACGTGCCAGCTCCGCCTTCTCGGGGGTTCCGACCGTTCCGATCACGGTGGCGCCCAGATGCTTCAGCCACTGGCAGGCGATCAGGCCGACGCCCCCCGCCGCCGCGTGGAACAACACGGTGTCGCCGGCCTGCACGGGGTACGTCCGCCGGACGAGGTACTGCACGGTGCAGCCCTTCAGCATTGCCGCCGCCGCCTGCTCGTCCGTGATCCCGTCCGGGATCGTCACCAGCATGCGGGCCGGGATCACGCGACGTTGCGTGTAGCTGCCGAGGCTCATGCAGTAGGCGACCCGGTCGCCCACCTGCACCTCGGTCACGCCGTGCCCCACCGCCTCGACGACGCCCGCCCCCTCGTTGCCGATCACCGCGGGCATCGACGGCGCCCTGTACAGCCCGGTTCGGAAATAGACGTCGATGAAATTGAGCCCCGACACGGTCTGCCGGATCAGCGCCTCGCCCGGCCCGGGATGGGGAACGTCCACCTCCTCCCAGCGCAGCACCTCCGGTCCGCCCGTCTCGTGGATACGAATCGCATGCGTCATCGTCGTTGCCCCCCTTCGCGGATGGCCATCCATCCGCGAAGGGGCTGATCTTAGCAGCCGCGCGAGAGTGCGCTAGGCTAGGATCGGTAGCAGCCATGAACGGCGCAGTGACCTCGGCGACCGGGGCGTTCGATGCGGACCATCCGCCGGCGGCGGACCTGATGGCCGACTGCGTCCACTGCGGGTTCTGCCTGCCCCCTTGTCCGACATACGCGCTCTGGAGTCGGGAGACCGACTCGCCGCGCGGGCGGATCCACCTGATGAAGGTGGCAACCGAAGGGAAGGCGGAGATCAACAGCGCGTTCGCCCGCCACTTCGACACCTGCCTCGGCTGCATGGCCTGTGTCACCGCCTGCCCGTCCGGCGTGCAGTACGACAAGCTGGTCGAGGCAACGCGCGCGCAGATCGAGCGCCACGTCGTGCGTCCACTCGGCGACCGACTGTTCCGGCGACTGATCTTCGCGCTCTTTCCGTACCCGGCGCGGCTCCGATGGATGGCGCTCGCGCTCTGGTCGTACCGGCGGTCGGGGCTGCAGTGGCTCGTGCGCACGACCGGCCTGCTGCGGCTGCTGCCCGCGCGCGTACGCGCCATGGAAGCGGTTGCGCCCCGGTGGTTCTCCCTCCGCGGCGCCTGGTCGGCGATGCCGGCACACGTGCCGGCGGAGGGCGAACCGCGGCGGCGCGTCGCGCTGCTCCTCGGCTGCGTGCAGCGGGTCTTCTTCAGCGACGTCAACCGGGCGACGGTGCGCGTTCTGGCCGCAGAGGGGTGCGACGTCGCGATCCCGCCAGCGCAGGGCTGCTGCGGGGCGCTGATGCTGCATGCCGGCCTTGAAGCGGACGCGGCGGCAATGGCCCGGAGGTTCATCGACGCCTTCGAGCCGGTCATCGCCGACGTCGACGCGATCGTGATCAACGCGGCCGGCTGCGGGTCGACACTGAAGGCGTACGGCCACCTGCTGCGCGACGATCCGGCGTACGCGGAGCGGGCCGCATCACTCGCGGCAAAGTGCCGCGACATATCGGAGGTGCTGGCCGAACTCGAGCCGCGCGCGCCGCGCCACCCGGTCGCGGGGCGGATCGCCTACCACGACGCATGTCATCTTCAGCATGCACAGCAGGTGAGCGCCGAGCCGAGGCGGGTCCTGGCGGCAATCCCCGACCTGGTCGTGCACGACGTGCCGGAAGGGGGCCTCTGCTGCGGCTCGGCTGGCATCTACAACCTGGTGGAACCGGAAGCGGCGGATGAGTTGGGCCGGCGGAAGGCGCGTAATGTGCTCGCGACCGGCGCCGACGCGGTCATTTCGTCCAACCCCGGCTGTCTCCTGCAGCTTCAGAGCACGCTCGCCCGGGAGGGACGCCCCCTCCGGACGATGCACCTGGTGGAGCTGGTGGACGCCTCCATCCGCGGCACGCGGATCGCGTAGTCCCGGGGTCCGATGACGACGTCCACGCCGGCATCGGCCGGCGCACCAGGGCTCCTGATTCCTAGCAGCCCGTGGCGAAACCGCCGCTACATTCGAGCGGCGACGCATCCTGCCTGAACGGCGTTGCTCCTCGCTCGCATATGGCCAATATGCTCGCTCGTCGCGCCTTGTCAGTCAGGCGCCTCACCGCTCTCGGTGTCACGCGGGGTTTCGCCACGGGCTGCTAGAGGTTGCCGGGGCCGCGTCCGGAGTTGAGCAGACCGGCAGGGTCGAACTGGTGCTTGATCGCCTGCATGACGGTGCGGCTGTCGCCGATGGGGCCCCACGGGTCGACCGCGCGGCGGAGCGACGCGCTGGCGCGGCGGATCACGGCAGCGCCGCGGTCCGGCGCGAGCTGTTCGCGCACGTGGGCGATCAGCGACGCCTGCGCCGCCTCCATCCCCTCCAGCTTCAGGTCGGCGACGCCCAGCGCGGCGCGGCCGGCCACTGACACCTCCACGCCAGCGCCCGCCGCACGGGCTCGCACGCGCGCGATGGTCGGGAACAGCTCCGCCGGCACCGTGGTCAGCTTGACGAGCGTCGCGTCTCCGTCCCAGTGCGCCGCGTGCGCCCGCCACGCCTCTGCCTCCGCCGCGCCGTCGAGCACCGCTGCCGCGCCCCCCTCGCCGCCGACGATGGCACACGCCTCCTCTGCCTGCTGGACGACCGACGTCTCGACCGACTCGAACCGGATCAGCAGCCGCGGCGGGGCGCTGGTCACCTCGATCGCGGTCGGCGTGAGCGGCGCGTTGGCGAGCGCCGCGGCGACTGGCGCCGCCGCCTCCAGCGAACCACACGTCACCTCCACCGTGCGGGACGCGGAGGGCGTGGGCGCCAGCTTGAATGTCGCGGTCAGGATGACGCCCAGGCAGCCGAACGATCCGGTCAGCAGGCGCGACAGGTCGTAGCCGGCAACGTTCTTGACGACGATGCCCCCCGCCTTCGCCACCTGTCCATCGACGCGCGCCATGCTGACGCCGATGATCGCGGCGCGGGGCGCGCCATGGTCGTGGCGGCGCGGCCCGCTGTCGTTCGTCGCGACGATTCCCCCGATGGTGGCCTGCTCCGGCCAAGGCGGATCCCACGGCAGGCGCTGGCCGCGGGCCGCCAGCTCCATGTTGACCGACGCGAGCGTCGCCCCGGCTTCCACCGTCGCCGTCAGATCGCCGTGGCGATGTTCCAGGACACGTCCGAGCCGCGCCGTGGTGAGCAGTAGACCGATCGACGCGGGCGGCGCGCCCCACGCCTGCTTGGTCCCGCCGCCTGCCACGTGCACGGCGAGCCCCTCTCCCACCGCCCACGCGAGCGTCTCCGCCGCCGCGGTGCCGGACGCCGGTGATGCGACCAGGAGGGGACGGACCCCATCGATCGCGTCGGCGTCGGTTCCAACCCGCGCTTCACCGCCACCGCTCCGCGCTACGAGCTGATCAAGCAGCGCGGCAGTCCCGGAGGGTTCCATGGATCTTGATGCGCTCGGCTGCCGAATGCGACTTCACAGGCGGTCGGCCAAGCCCGCCGCCTCCGCCGGGTGGCGGCGATACGGCCCCGGCACTTCGCCGCAAAGGCGCGGGGTCGGGAAGATCTTCCCCGGGTTGCAGATATGGCCTGGATCGAATGCGCAGCGCACCAGTTGCATCGTGTCGAGGTCGCTCTCGCTGAACATCTTCGGCAGGTGCGCCGCCTTGTCGGCGCCGACCCCATGCTCGCCGGTGATGGACCCGCCGACGTCGAGGCAGTAGGTGAGAATCTCGGCCGCCACCTCCTGCGCCAAACCGGCCTGCCCGGCGATCCGTTCGTCGTAGCAAACCAGCGGGTGCAGGTTGCCGTCGCCGGCATGGAAGACGTTGCCGATCGTCAGCCCCGAGCGTGCCGACAGGTCGCGGATCCGGCTGAGCACCTCGGGCAGGCTGGTCCGCGGGATGACGCCGTCCTGCACGTAGTAGTTGGGCGACACACGCCCCATCGCCGCGAACGCCGCCTTGCGCCCTTGCCAGAACCGCGCCCGCTGCTCAGCAGTCTCGGCCACCTGGATCTCGCGCGCGCCCGCCTCGGTGCACAGCTCCTCGACGCGGCTGAAGAGGGCGGTGACGTCCGCCGCGGCGCCGTCAAGCTCGACGATCAGGATCGCCTCGGTCTTGGGAAAATCGGGATGGACCGCTGCCTCGGCTGCGTCGATCGTCACCCGGTCCATCATCTCCACTGCCGCGGGGATGATCCCGGCGCCGATGATCCCGGAGACAGCGTTGCCAGCCGCCTCGGTCGAGTCGAATGCGGCGAGGAGCGTCTCCACCGCGGCCGGCTTCCGGAGCAGGTTCAACGTCACCTGCGTCACGACGGCGAGTGTCCCTTCCGATCCGACCAGGACGCCAAGCAGATCCAGGCCGGGTGCGTCGAGCGCCGGACCGCCGATCCGGACCATCTCGCCGTTCGGCAGAACCGCCTCCACTCCCAGCACGTGGTGGACCGTGAACCCGTACTTCAGGCAGTGGGCACCGCCGGAGTTCTCCGCCAGGTTTCCGCCTATCGAACAAATCACCTGGCTCGACGGGTCGGGAGCGTAGTAGTAGCCGTCGGCCGCCACGGCCTTGCTCACGTCGAGGTTCATCACGCCCGGCTCCACCGTGATGCGCCGGTTCGGAATATCGATGTCCAGGATCCGGTTCATGCGCGTCATCACGATCAGCACGCCGTCCGGGTGCGGCAAGGCTCCGCCCGACAGGCCCGTCCCCTGCCCGCGCGCGACGAACGGGACGCCACGCTCGTGACACAGCCGGACCACCCCCTGCACTTGTGCTGCGGAGGTGGGAAGCACGGCGGCGCCCGGCTTCGAGCGGAGCTTCACGAGGCCGTCGCTCTCGTAGGTGAGCAACTCGCCGTCGTCGCGCACCACGCCGTCCGGGCCGACGATGCGTTCCAACTCCGCAATCAACCGCGCGTCCATGGCACCTCTACGGGGGCCGTCCCGACGGCTACGCCCGCCTGAAGTCGTGGTTCTTGATCGGGAGGGTCCGCACCCGGACGCCCGTCGCCGCGTAGATCGCGTTGGTGACGGCCGGGCCGATGGGCGGCACCCCCGGCTCGCCCAACCCACCGAGGCGCTCTCCGGAGTGGATGAACTCCACGCTGACCGCGGGCGCATCGGCCAGTCGGATCATCTGATGATCCTGGAAGTTGCTCTCGACCACACGGCCGCCCGCGATCGTGATCTCGCCAACCATCGCCGCCGACAGCCCGAAGATGATGCCGCCTTCCACCTGCGCCGCCGCGGTATCGGCATTGACGACATCGCCGCAGTCGACGGCCGCGAACACGTTCCGCACGCGAAGCCGGCCGTCGGGCTCAACCGCCACATGCGCGACCTGCGCAACGATCGAGCCGAAGCTCTCGGCGATCGCGATCCCGCGCCCCTCCCCGGCAGGAAGCGGCCGGTCCCAGTCCGCCATCGCCGCGACGCGCTCGAGCGCCGCCTGAAAACGCGGCTGATCGCCCAGCAGCTCGTGCCGGAACCGGTACGGATCCTTGCCGGCCGCGTGCGCCAGCTCGTCGATGAACGACTCCTTGAAGAACCCGTGCTGCGAATTGAGCACCGACCGCCACGCCCCGAGACGAATGGGATGGGGGACGTCCCGGTCCTCAAACCACATGTCGTCGATGGCGTAGGGCATGAACACGGACTCGCCGTCGCCCCCGCCGGCGTAGTGGGACGCGACGGCGACGGGGCGCCCGCCGGCGTCCAGCGCACCGGCAAACCTGGCCATGGCGGCCGGCCGATAGTAGTCGTGTTGAATGTCGTTCTCGCGGCTCCACACCACCTTGACCGGCGCGGGCGACATCGCCTTTGCGACCCGGACCCCGAGATCGATGTAGTCGAAGGTGAACGGCAGGCGCCGGCCGTACCCACCGCCCAACTGCAAATTCGCAAGCTGGACCTGATCGGTGTCGAACCCCAGCGCGGAGGCGGCGACCGAGCGTGCGTTCAGGGGATCCTGGGTTCCCGCCCACACCTCGGCGCGGTCGGTGTCGACGCGGGCCGTGCACACCATTGGCTCCATGGTGGCGTGGGCAAGGAACGGCACGCGGTAGTCGGCCGTGATGACCTGCTCCGCGCCGTCCGGCATCGCCGGCGCCGCGCCAAGCGACTCGTCGAAGGCCGCGAAGATCGACGCGCTCGACACGTCGCCATGGCCGGCATCGTCGAACACCGGATCGAGCGCGGCCAGCGCCTGGCGGGCCCTCCAGTAGCTGTCCGCGACGACGGCCACCGCTTCATCGAGCTGGACGACGCGCGCGACGCCCGGCATCCCCAGGGCGGGACCCTCGTCCACCGAGACCAGCCTGCCACCCTGGACCGGCGCGATGTCGACCGCGGCGTACAGCATCCCGGGCAGCGTGACGTCGATCCCGTATTGAACGCTCCCATCCACCTTCGGCGGGATGTCGAAGCGTGACACGGCCGTGCGGCGCAGCGTGTACGTGTCCGGATCCTTCAGCGCCGGATGCGCCGGCACCGGGATCGTCGCCGCGGCCCTAGCCAGTTCGCCGAAGCTGGCGCCCTGTCCCGACGCGGCATGACTCACTCGCGACCGCGCGGCCGTGCACTCCGAGGCCGGCACCCCAAATCGCTCCGCCGCGGCGGCAATCAGCATCTCCTTCGCCGCCGCGCCCGCCACCATCATGCCGTAGCCAGTGCCGCGGATCGCCGTCGATCCGCCGGTCACCTGGGTCCCGAACCAGCGGGCCAGCCGATAGGCCCCATAGTCGATGGCGCGCTCGAGCGGCGCCGGGATCGCGTCGCCGGTGAAGGCCCGCAACAGGTACGCGTTGGCGTAGGCGTCGAGCGCGGGAGCTTCCTGGATCCGGACCTGGCCCCAGTCGGCCGCCATCTCCTCGGCCACCATCATCGCGAGCGCGGTCTGCGAGCCCTGTCCCATCTCGCAGTGCGGAATCAGGATCGTGGTCAGGTTGTCCGGGGTGACCGTGATCCAGGTGGTCAGCTCGCCCTTCTCCGCCGCGTCGGCCGACACGACGCTGTGGCGGCCCGGCGCAAAGGCCACCCCCGCCACTCCCAGAACGAAACCTCCCCCGACCAGCGTGCCGGCGCCGATGAAAGCGCGTCGCGTCCACTTACCCATGGCGGCCCTGGGTTTACCCCTTCGCGAGGCCGTGAACGGCGCGACGCACCCGGGCGAACGTGCCGCAACGGCAGATGTTCGTGATCGCGGCGTCAATCTGCTCGTCGGTCGGATCGGGGCGCTGATCGACCAGGGCCGACACCGCCATGATCATCCCCGACTGGCAGTACCCGCACTGGGGCACCTGATGATCAATCCAGGCCTGCTGAACCGGGTGCAGGGCGCCGCTGTCGGCCAGTCCCTCAATGGTCGTGACGTCCGCGCCCTCAGCGGCTGAAACCGGCAGGGTGCAGGTGCGCACGGCACGGCCGTTCAGGTGCACCGTGCAGGCGCCGCAGGCGGCAATGCCGCACCCGAACCTCGTGCCCGTGAGTCCCAACGTGTCGCGAAGCACCCACAGCAGTGGCGTGTCGGGTTCGACATCGACGGAACGAGTCTTCCCGTTCACCGTGAGCGTGGTGGCCATCGTTGCGCCTCCTGAACCTCCACGGATCTTACGGCAAGTATTCGGCCGTCGTCCGGTGAACTCCCCCGCGTCCAACACAGCGGGGCGCTGCCGCGGACTCTCACCCTCCCGGGACTCGTCAGACCCCGTGTCGCTTGGCTACGGCCTCGAGTACTGATCGATCACGCGCGTGATGCCGCGCTGGCAGACGCGGCAGAACCCGACCGGGTTCCGCGTGAACATGATGCAGTCGATCTCCGGCCGGTACAGGCCGGTCGGCTCATAGGACGCCCCCTCGAACGCCCCCACCTTCCCTGCATGCGGCATGCCGGCGAGGAGCGCCGTCTCGCGCTCCATCTGGGCGGTGAACAGCGCGTCCAGCTCGGTCTCGGGCGCCCCGTCGGTCCGGAGCGTGCGCCGTTCGCGCTGCGCCTCGGTGCTGCCCGATTCGAACGCCTCCTTGTCCCAGGGGGTGGGCAGCGGCGTATCCGGCTCGATCAGGTCGCCCCACTTGATACTTGCCGGGTCGTGCAGTGCGGTGACGTTCGGCTCCCACGGCTCGGGGTGGTGCGACGCGCCGGTCTCGTACGCAACGTCCGACGTGTAGTACTCGTCGGCCAGTCCGGCGAAGTGATGGCCGAACTCGTGAATGAAGACGTACTCGGCGAACCCGGTGTCGGCCGCCGCCGTCGCCTGGAAGTTGAAGATGCCGCCCCCGCCGTACTGCGCCTCGTTCACCAGGATTTCGATGAACTCGTATGGCGCGGCGGACGCGGTGTCGCGCAGTGCGCGATTGTCGTACGTCAGCACATAGCGCTCGGAGTCGAAGATGTTGTACTCCGCCGACAGCGGCGTCCGCCGGAACTCACCGGCGCGGGGACGCGTCACGCCGGACTCGGCCGACGGCAGGTCGAGGCCCCAGACGTTGAAGTCGGTGCGCCGGTTCCGGAACGGCTCCTCCTCGAACAGCGCCTCGACCAGACTACGCGCGTCGGCATGAAACTTGTCGAGCTCGTCTGCCTCGTAGCCGTCACCCAACACCAGCAGATCCACCTTCTCGGCGGGTGGTCCATTCTCGAACAGCGGCCAGACGTCCCCCGCGGGCGCCCGATCGGCCGGGTTGACGAAGCGGGAGTCGGGATCGATGACGGTCGACCAGATCTCGTGGAAGCTGTTCTCGGCGGCGCGGACCTTCAGCACCACCTGTACCGGTCGGCGCGGCCAGGGGAAGCGGAGTGATTCGTGGAACGCGCGGTGTGTCTCGCGATACTCGGGCGTCGTTTCCCACTCGCCGTAGATCGACGCGAAGCCGCGCGAGTAGATCACGCGGTTCGTCCGGCGGTCGATCACCTCGAACAGATACTTGCCCAGGTTGAGGTCATCCACCAGACGGGTCCGGCTGCCGGGCCACGGTCCGTCGGAAACCACCTGATCGAGCGCGACGATCTCGGTCCCTAGGCCACCGGCGTGGATGTAGTCGACGCGCATGCTTTTGTCGACAAAATAGGCGTCGAAGTTGTCGGCCGGCGCAGGGGCCTGCGCATGTACACCGCCCGGCCCGCCGCGCGCCAGGACCGCGAACGCCGCCGCCAGCAGCACGCCAGGCACCGCCAGGAGACACCACCGGAACACTCGCATGTCCGTATTCTAGCCCGCTGCGTAGCCCTGTCGGCGCGCCGCCCGGGGTACTTGTGCGCTGGCCCGTTCTGGTCCATGATCGGATTGAGCGACAGTTCGAGGCAATCCAGAAGGAGGGTCACATGCGCCAACCACTTCTTGTTTCTGCGCTGACGATCGCAGCTGTGGCGCTGCTGCCGCTGGCCGCGGCGGCGCAGTCGGACGGCTCCCGGGTCACGCCGTGGGGCGACCCGGATCTGCAGGGCGTCTGGGACTACCGCACGCTCACCCCGCTCGAGCGGCCCGAAGAGCTGGGGGACAAGGCGTTCCTGTCCGCGGAGGAGGCGGCGGCGCTCGAGCGGGAAACCCTCGATCGGAACGAGCGGCTGCTGAGCCGCTCGGCCCAACGAACATCGGCGAGCGATCAGGTGGACCGGCGTGATGACGGCAGCCCCGGCTTTTACAACAACTTCTGGCTCGACAGGGGTACTACCGCCATCGGGACACGGCGCACGTCGCTCATCGTGGGTCCGTCCGACGGGCGGCTCCCGGCGCTGACGGATGCGGCGCAGCGCCTGGCCGACTCACCCGAAGCCGAACGCATCGCGCAGGTGCGCCGGGGCGACCTGCCGGCAGCCTCCTATACCGAACTCGACGCGGGTGACCGTTGCATCCAGCACGCGAAGGCGGGCCCGCCCATCAGTACCGGCGGCTACAACAACAACGTCCAGATCTTCCAGACGCCGGATCACGTCGTCGTGTGGGCCGAGCAGAACCACGACGCACGGATCATTCCGCTCGACGGACGGCCCCACGTGTCCCCGCAGATCCGCCAGTGGATGGGTGACTCCCGCGCCCGCTGGGAGGGCGAAACGTTGGTGGTCGAGACGATGCACTTCAACGGGAAGCACGATCAGATCGGCCGGCCGATCCTCAGTTCCGGCGAGAATCTCACGCTCGTCGAACGGTTCTCGCTTATGGATGGCGACAACCTCATGTACGAGTACACGGTTACCGATCCGACCATCTGGACCCAGTCCTGGACTGCCCAGCATCCGATGAAGCGCAACCCGGACCTGATCTTCGAGTTCGCCTGCCACGAGGGCAACTACGGGATGGAAGGCATCCTGGCCGGCTCGCGCGTGCAGGAGGCGGAAGCCGCCGCGGCCGACGCTACTCGCTGACCGCCAGCTCGCCCGGAACGATCGGTCTAGTGCGGGGGAGTCGGCCGCGGTAGGACAGCCAGCCGACGAACGCCAGCAGGGCGACGAAGACTGTCAGCTTGAGCAGGTCGCCCGGCCGGCTCGGCGGGAGCACCGCCCACAGGAGCCAGAGAACCGGCTGCCCGAGGCAGACCGCCCAGACCGAGCCGTAGAAGAAGCGGCGCTCCTGCCCCTCGCCCTTGGTGGACCGTTTGACGCGGGGCAGCCGCCCGGCGGCACCGAGAACCCAGATCACTGCCGCGACCGGGAAGTACCCGGCGTCGTAAATTTGTCGCATCCGCCACTCACCGGTCGCGATCGCCCAAGCCAGGCCCGCGATGTTCAGCACCGCAAAGGTGACGACCGCGCTCCACCCGAACGTGTAGCAGACCCGCCGGTAAAGCGGGTTCGGTCGGTCCTCCGTAAACCGGATGATGTACGGCCGCGGCTCGACCCCAGGCAGGCGCCCACGCAGCCCGGCGACCCCGGTACCGACCAGGACCGCGCCCAGCCATATCACCATCCGGCGGTCGAAACCCCGCTCAAACAGCTCGAACGTGAGCGGCCCGGGCAGAATGAAAAACACCCAAATCCAGATCGGCCAGTGCGCCAGCCGATAGTACGCCTTGTTGCGCGCCCGGATCGGCCGCTCCGCCGCCAACTCCACCGGGATGCCCCGCTCATCGGTCCGCCCGCGCTCGAGCGTCACGTCATCTCACTCCAAACACACGAACGCCCGGGCTCCAACGACGAGCCCGGGCGTCGACGAAAGGACTCCCGGCAGCGACCTACTCTCCCACGGAGTTGCCCCCGCAGTACCATCGGCGGTAGAGGGCTTAACTGCCGTGTTCGGCATGGGAACGGGTGTTTCCCCTCTCCTATGACCACCGGGAATATCTGAACGGCCCGCGCCAGCGTCGGCCCGTTCGCTGTCAAAGAACCGCCTGGCGGAGGCCCCGCAACGGAATACTCTGCAAACGGCAGTTTCTCACAACAACGCAATGGATAAAGAAAAAAGGTCAAGCCTCACGGCTGATTAGTACCAGTAAGCTCAAGCCCTCGCGGGCCGTACACCTCTGGCCTATTTACCTGGTAGTCTGCCAGGAGCCTTCAGGGACCCGAAGGTCCAGGGAGATCTCATCTTGGGGAGGGTTTCACGCTTAGATGCTTTCAGCATTTCTCCCGTCCGAACGTAGCTACCCAGCACTGCCGCTGGCGCGACAACTGGTACACCAGAGGTCCGTCCATCCCGGTCCTCTCGTACTAAGGACAGCCCCCCTCAAATCTCCTCCGCCCATGGTAGATAGGGACCGAACTGTCTCGCGACGTTCTAAACCCAGCTCACGTACCGCTTTAATCGGCGAACAGCCGAACCCTTGGAACCTGCTACAGCTCCAGGATGCGATGAGCCGACATCGAGGTGCCAAACCTTGGCGTCGATATGAACTCTTGGCCAAGATAAGCCTGTTATCCCCGGCGTACCTTTTATCCGTTGAGCGATGGCCCTTCCATGCGGAACCACCGGATCACTAAGGCCTGGTTTCCCACCTGCTCGACGTGTAAGTCTCGCAGTCAAGCTCGCTTCTGCCTTTGCACTCTACGGCTGATTTCCAAACAGCCTGAGCGAACCGTCGCGCGCCTCCGTTACAATTTGGGAGGCGACCGCCCCAGTCAAACTACCCACCAAGCAATGTCCCTGACCTGGCTTCACAGGTCGAGGTTAGAACACCGAAATACTAAGGGTGGTATCTCACCGACGACTCCCCCGACCCCGAAAAGCCGGGTTCACAGTCTCCCACCTATCCTGCGCATAACACACCAGCACTCACTACTAAGCTGTAGTAAAGGTGCACGGGGTCTTTCCGTCTTACCACGGGCAACCGGCGTCTTCACCGGTACCACAATTTCGCAGTGCCCCTCGTTGAGACAGCGCCCAGATCGTTGCGCCATTCGTGCAGGTCGGAACTTACCCGACAAGGAATTTCGCTACCTTAGGACCGTTATAGTTACGGCCGCCGTTTACCGGGGCTTCAGTTCAGAGCTTCGCCTTGCGGCTAACCCCTCCCTTTAACCTTCCGGCACCGGGCAGGCGTCAGACCCTATACGTCGTTTTCGACTTTGCAGAGTCCTGTGTTTTTAGTAAACAGTCGCCTGGGCCTCTTTATTGCAACTCCCTCCCGCTCCCCGGGCAAGCCGGTTCACGGGCTGGAGCACCCCTTCTCCCGAAGTTACGGGGCGAGTTTGCCGAGTTCCTAAACGAGGGTTCTCACTCGCGCCTTGGGATGTTCTCCCTGCCTACCTGTGTCGGTTTACGGTACGGGTACCTGAATCGTTAACCCTTAGAGGCTTTTCTCGGCAGCATGGCCGCACCCACTTTGTGACCTAAATGGTCTCGCCATGGCACCTCGGGGTCATGGACAGCCGGATTTGCCTGACCGTCCCCCCTACATGCCTGAACCTGCACGTCCAGTCGCAGGCTGGGCTTACCTTCTGCGTCCCCCCATCGGTGGATTCAGGTAGTTCCGGAATGTTGACCGGATGTCCATCCGCTACGCCTCTCGGCCTCACGTTAGGACCCGACTGACCCTGAGTGGACGAACCTTCCTCAGGAAACCTTAGGCTTTCGGCGGAGTGGATTCTCACCACTCTTATCGCTACTCATGCCGGCAGGGTCACTTCTCTGCGCTCCAGCGGTCCTCACGGTCCGCCTTCTCTGCCCAGAGAACGCTCCTCTACCACTTCCGGACCCCGAAGGATCCGTCAAATCTACGGCTTCGGTACTGTGCTTGAGCCCCGTTGAATTGTCGGTCCAGAGCCGCTTGACCAGTGAGCTGTTACGCTTTCTTTAAAGGATGGCTGCTTCTAAGCCAACCTCCTGGTTGTCTCGGCGTCCCCAGCTCCTTTACCACTTAGCACAGATTTAGGGACCTTAGCCGGTAGGCTGGGCTGTTTCCCTTTCGACTCTGAAGCTTAGCCCCCAGAGTCTCACTCCCGGGATGCGTGTCGTCGGAATTCGAAGTTTGGTTGGATTCAGTAAGATTGTGGTCCCCCTAGTCCATCCAGTGCTCTACCGCCGACGCCGACCTCCCGAGGCTGCTCCTAAAAGCATTTCGAGGAGAACGGGCTATCACGAGGTTTGATTAGCCTTTCACCCCTACCCTCAGCTCATCCAAGCCGTTTTCAACCGACACTGGTTCGGGCCTCCACGTAGTGTTACCCACGCTTCACCCTGGCCAAGGGTA